>CAVPDN010000011.1:0-74411 GCA_963702675.1 uncultured Gemmatimonadaceae bacterium | reverse complement strand
AGTTGCTGGTGGAAGGAGTGCCTTTGGTTCCATAGGCGCCCTTTAGATTTGCCCCGCCACCGATATACGTCCAAGTGTTTGTGGCGATATGGTATTTCCAGAGGTCGTTGAGGAAATCAAGGCATGGTTTTTACCCCCGAAGAGCCAAAGATGCCATTGAAATCGCGCGGCACCTGCGACGCCAGATACGCGCGATCGGCACGCGAGAACTTGCGGCCCGGCTCGAGGTAGTCGGCCATGTACAACGCGCGCCCCGTGCGGCCCCAGGCCTGGGAGCCGATCGTGTGCCAGCGAATCGCGTCGAGGACATCAGTGCGCGTCTCGCCCAACTGCTCGAGACGGTTCGCCGCCGCCGGTCCGTGCAGCAACCCGGCCGGCAGCGCGGGTTCGCCGGACCAGGCCCGCAAGTCGGCCTCGCCCGCGTCGCGCAGCGCATCGTGCCAGCGGCCCGCGTCGCGCCACGCCGCGCCCTCGGCTGCGGGCATGCCTAACGCAGCCGCCCACGTCACGAGCAGCGACGTGACGCGCGCGATGTGCTCGCGCCGGGTGGGCGACACCTGCGCCCACGGCGGCAGCTCAATCGAAGCCGCGTCGCACATACGGCTCGAGCACCGCGTGGTTTCGGATGCTGGTGCGCGCCACGTAATTCCATCCTTTGAGCTCGGCCCCGCGGCCGATCGAGGCGTCCACGATGCGCGTGTACGGGCCGATCACGCACTCGCTGCCGATTTCCGTCTGCCCCTCGAGCACCGCGCCGGGATAGATCACGCTGTCGGCGCCGATGCGCACGTCGGCGTCGATCCACGTCGTCTCGGGGAGCACGAAGCTCACCCCTGCCGCTTCGTGCCGCCGCACCAACCGGTTCCGTAAGGCAACCGATGCGTCGGCCAGCGTGTGACGGTCGAGCACACGGATGAGCTCGTCGGGCGACGTCGCCGCGATCCGCACCGCGCCCGCTGGCTGCCGCGGATCCTCCGCCGACGCCAACGCCGGTCCCTCGCCGCCCACCGCGATGTACCGCCCATTGGCGTTGGCATCCGGCAGCCCGGCAATGCCGCCTTCTCCGGCCCGCAACAACCGCGCGATCGTCGCCGCCGCGACTAACGGAGACGCGCCGTCGACCAACACGCACATGCCGGGCGCCGTGACCGCCGCCCGCAGCGACGTGAGCGCCTGTCCCTCCGCCACCGGCTCGATCAACACCGGCACCGACGCGTCCGGCATCGCCAGTACCGTGTTCGCCCGATGGAGAATGCGCACCACGCCCGGCGCCGGCGTCACCGACTCCAGCGCGCGCACCACGTGCCAGACGATCGGCCGCCCGGCTAACGGATGCAGATAGACGCTGACCCGCGACCGGAACGTGTCGCCGTCATCAAGCGCCGCGACGACGGCACTCCACGTCACGAGGTACCGAGGATGACGTTGTCAATGAGACGTGTCGCGCCCACACGCGCCGCAATCGCGACGATCGTGTCCTGCTCCGCAACCGCCACCGGCTCGAGGCGGATCGGATCCACAATGGCCAGGTAGTCCACTTGCACCTCCGGCTCGGTCGCCAGAATCTCCCAGCCTAACTGTTCGAGCTCCACCGCATCGTACTGCCCGCCGTCAAAGGCTTGGGCGATCCCGTGCAGCGTCCGCCACAACACCAACGCCCGCCGCCGCTCGTCCGGCGACAGATAGGCGTTGCGGCTCGACATCGCCAGCCCATCGGGTTCGCGCACCGTCCGAGCGACCAGGATCTTGACCGCAAAGTCCAACTCGCGCGTCAACGATCGAATGAGCGTTGCCTGCTGAATGTCCTTCTGTCCAAACACGGCGATCGTTGGCTGCACGATGTTGAACAGTTTGGTCACGATCGTGAGCACACCCGTGAAGTGACCGGGCCGCGCCGCGCCTTCCCACCGATCGGCAAGACTGAGCGGCGTCACCACCACCGTGCGATCGCCGGCGTACATCTCCTCGACCGGCGGCGCGAACAGCAGGTCGACGCCGCGGCGCTCGGCCTTGAGCGCGTCGCCTTCCAGATCGCGCGGATACCGCGTGTAGTCCTCGTGCGGCCCGAACTGCATGGGATTCACGAACACGCTCATCACGACGACCGCGGCGTGACGCCGCGCGTCATCGACCAGCTGCAGATGGCCGTCGTGCAGGTAGCCCATCGTGGGAATGAGCGCAACACCTTGTCCGCGCCGCCGCGCCTCGACGAGCGCGCTGCGCAATGCAGCAATCCGATCTATGATCCGCATGCTAGAAGCTATGGTCGTCATCGGGGTAGCGGCCGGCGCGGACATCATCGCCGAACCGACGCACGGCAGACCGCACGTCGTCGGCGAGATTCGCGTAGCGCTTGAGGAATTTGGGAGAAAACTTGTCGTTGAGACCCAACATGTCGTGCAATACGAGCACTTGTCCGTCGCACTCGGCGCCCGCGCCAATGCCGATCGTCGGGACCGACACCGCCTGCGTCACCGCGCGCGCCACCGCTTTCGGAATCAGTTCGAGCACGATCGAGAACACGCCCGCGTCCTCGAGGCGCCTGGCGTGCTCCACCAGCGCCGACGCGTCGCGCTCGTCGCGCGCCTGCACGCGGCTCCTGCCTAACGCATGCTCCGACTGCGGCGTGTAGCCCAGGTGTCCCATCACCGGAATGCCCACGCCGGTCACGGCCTGCACCGCGCGCAGCACCTCCGCGCTCCCGCCCTCCAATTTCACGCTGTCGGCGCCCGACTCCTGCATCACGCGCCCGCAGTTGGTGACCGCTTGCTCGCCGCTCACCTGATACGTGAGGAACGGCATGTCGACGGTGACCAACGCACGCTTCACGCCGCGCCTCGCCGCCGCCGCGTGGTGGATCATCTGGTCGAGCGTCACCGGAATCGTCGTGTCGTAGCCTAACAACACCGTACCCGCCGAATCGCCCACCAACACGATATCGACGCCGCTCTCGTCGACGAGCCGCGCGAACAACGCGTCGTACGCCGTGAGCACGATGAGTTTTTCAGCGCTGTTCTTTCGCGCCCGCACGTCGCGAATCCCGACCCGCTTGACGCTCGACTGCGGTGAGCCGCCCTCGCTGCTCATCGGCCCTTCGCCTTGAGCTCGGCCAGCTCGCGATCCCAGAAATCCCTCGCCCCGAGACCCGGGTGCGGAATGGTGAGATCCGGATCCGAAATGGTCTGCGCGTCGAACATGACGATATCCAAGTCCAGTGTCCGCGGTCCCCACCGGATCGTACGCTCGCGTTTGGCATCGTGCTCGATGACGTGCAAAGCATCGAGCAGCGCGTGCGGCGCGAGCGTCGTTTCGAGCGCGACCATTTGGTTGAGGTACGGACCGCCCCCGTTCGGAACGTTGCCGAGGGGGTCGGTTTCTTCTATGGAAGATGCGTCGAGGAGGCGGCTTCCCGGAAGCGCTGCAAGCCGCGCGCGGGCGAAGGCCAGGTATTCGGCCCGATCGCCCAGATTGGAGCCGAGCGCGATGTACGCAATGTCACGCATCTGTTGACAGCGCGGGAACGTACGGGCATCGTCCGCGCGTGTCAAACCTCGCCTCGTGGACAGCCTGACGGCTCGGCATCTCTCGCGCGAGCTGGACGAGCGCTGGCGCGGCCGGCGTCTGGACGCTTGCCGGCTCGACCGCGATGCGCGCGCCGCATCCCTCATGGTCGACGGACGCACGGTCCGGTTCGAGCTCGAGCACGCCGAGGTTCGCGTGGTCGACGGCGATCCCCTCGGGCGTGCGGGCGGCCCGCTCCAAGGCTGGACCATCCGAGGCGTTCGCGCACCCATCGATGACCGTCGGCTCATCATGGAATTGTTCCGGCCGGGTCGATTCAAGGGGTCGGCGGAGAAACGCGCCGAGCTCGTCGTGAGCGCGGTGCCGCGCGCGCGGGGAGCGCTCTTGCGCGACGCCGGCGGCGCCAAGCTCGCATCGGTGGGCGCCGAGCTCCCGCCGCTGGTCGAGCCGCGTCCCGAGTTGAGCGACGACGCGCTCGCCACGGCCGTTCGTGCCGGAGACGCTTCTGCGCTTCTGGCTGGGCGGTGGATGAGCCCATTGATCGCCCAATGGATGATCGCCAACTCGGACGACGCGGTCGAACGCTACCGCGTGATGTGTTCGGATGCGCCTGCCACGCCGGTTCAATGTGGCGCGCACCTGCTGCCGTTTCCGTTTTGCGCGAATCCGGTGCCGGCCGAGTCGCTGATCGACACCAGGAGTGCGACTCACGGCGAAGGGGCCGCCGAACCCGACGGCGATGCGCGACACAAACGCGCGATGGAGCGGATGCGCGGGGAGCTCGATCGCGCGCACGACGCGCCGCAGGTTCGCGCGGCCGCGGACGCGCTGGTTGCGTTGGGCGAGGCGGCGGCGCCGGCGACGATTCGGCTGCCGGATGGCGCCGAGTGGCCGGTGCCCGCGCGTCCGGGCGACAGTGCGGCCCAGCTCGCCGCCCGGCTCTACGACGAGGCGCGGTCCAAGGAACGGGCGCTGTCCGCGTTGCCGGCGCGGCTCGCGGCGCCCCGCGACTCGCCGCCGGCCCCTCGCCCAACTCAGTTAGGCGGGCGCGCCGCCCGTGCCGCGCCCACGCCCGCGCCCAGGGTGCCGTACCGCACGTACCGGTCGTCGGGCGGACTCGAGATCTGGGTGGGCCGCGGCGCCGCATCCAACGACGCGCTGACGTTCAATGCGGCCGCGCCCAACGACGTGTGGCTGCACGCGCGCAATGCCGCCGGCGCGCACGTGGTGCTCCGCTGGACCGCCGCCGACGCGCCGCCGGCGCGCGACCTCCGCAATGCCGCAATGCTCGCGGCGTGGCACAGCAAATCGCGCGGCTCGTCGCTCGTGCCGGTCGATTGGACACGCCGCAAGCACGTCCGGAAGCCGCGCGGCGCCAGGCCGGGCTCGGTTGTGATTCGCGAGGAGCGCACGCTCATGGTGCGCCCGAGCGCCGACCGGGAACGCGCGCTCCGCGATCTGCGTTAGGCAGGCGCCGCTCGACGGCGCGCCGTTCTTGGCGCGACGGTTCGGCGCGCCGTTACTGCGCGCCGTTCCAGGCGGTGAACTTGGCCGGTGTGCGGTACGGCGGCCCGACTTCGATCACGATGTCGGTATGGTCGCCGAGTTTGATCGCGCGCGGATCGCCCGTGTACGGAGCGCCGTCCACCCACATTTTGCAGGTGCTCGCCTTTCTGCAGCTCCGCGCTCGACGCGTCCGTGCGGCTCAGCGGCTGGATCCACACGTCGAAGAAATCGCCGAGCGTGAACGACCGGTTCACCGGTGCTTCGATGTGGATGATGCCGTCGGGCGTGTGCGTGTGCAGCCAGTACAAACACGGCGCCCCGCTCGGGCGTCCCACGTCATACGGCACCGGGACCGGCTTGCCGTGATCGTAGATCGCCAATGCTGATGGATGTGGATGCGCTGGCCTTCCTGCGCATCGCAGGCAATGCCGGCAATCGACTGGCCGCGCGGCGTGGCATACTGCGCCAGGGCCCGCGAGGCGCAGATTGGCAGCGAGGCGGCGAGCACCAGGAGCAGCCGCGGATGTACAGTCATGGGAGGTTGAAAAGGGTTGGTGAATGATGCGGGACTTTGCGTTAGGCGGGCGCATCCGCATCGAGCGCGGCGCGGAGCGACGCCACGAACGATGCCGCCGCCTCCACGCTCTGTCCAGCGTGCCGGACTAGCGCGCTGCCCACCACGACGCCGTCGGCGAGCCGCGCCACCGCCACCGCCTGCTCGGGACGCGCGATCCCGAACCCGACGCAGATCGGCAGCGACGCCGCCGCGCGCAGGCGCTCGACCGTGGCCGGCAGGTCGGCCGGCACGTCGTCGCGGACGCCGGTCACGCCTAACCGGCTGATGAGATACACGAACCCGCTGCCGCGCTGCGCGATCTCGGCCATCCGCGCCGACGGCGTCGTGGGCGCCACGAGCCGCACGAACGCGAGCGGGCCGGCGGCGATCCGCGCCTCGAGCGGCGGGTCCGCGCCAACCGGCAGATCGGTGAGCAGGAGTCCGCTCGCGCCGGCCTGCGCGGCGCGGTCGAGCGCGTCATCGCCCGCCGCCAATAACGGATTCAGGTACGTGAATACGACGACGGGAACGTCGACCGCCGCGTCGGCGATGAGATCGAGCGCACCGTCGAACGTCATCCCGTGCTCGAGCGCTTCCTGCGAGCTGGCCTGTATCACGGGGCCGTCGGCCAACGGATCCGAAAACGGAACGCCGAGTTCGATGATGTCGGCGCCGGCGCGCGCTACCGCGCGCATCAACGCGAGCGAGCGGGCGCGATCGGGATGTCCGGCAGTGATGTACGCGACGAGCGCCTTACGCCGCCGCTCGGCGAGCGCAGCAAATCGTTGGGCAGCACTGATCAGATGTAGTAGTCGCTGACGCGGATGCCATAGCGGTCGGGGTCTGCCACCTTGATGATCGTGCGCTTGTACACGCCAGCCGCGTCCCGATCGGTGAGATCCGCGAGCGCGCCCGGGAAGAGCACGTTGCCGCGCTCATCGCTGACGATCTTTACGATAGGCCGCGAGATCGCATCAGGGGAGGGGTTGGCGGCGTGCACCAGCGCGAGCTCGAAGGTATCGAGCACCACCAGGGTGCCCACCGGGTAGTGACCCACCAGGCTCATGAACGCCTTCACCAGCACCTGATCCATGCCGCGGCGCGGGTTGATGCGCATTTCCTGCAGCACGTCGGCCGGCGACAGCGGCACCGTTTGATAGGCGCGGCGCGACGTGGCCGCGTCGAACGCGTCCGACACCGCCACCACCTTGCTGTAGATGCTCAGCTCCCTCGGCCTAACGTGACGCGGGTAGCCGGTGAGGTCGGTCTTCTTGTGGTGCTCGAAGGCCACGACCATCGCGCGATACGGGATGTCGTTCTGCCCCCGCATCTGGAAGAGCTGCAGCACGCCCATCCAGGGGTGCGCGCACACCGCCCGCCACTCATCTTCGTTGAGCGATCCCGGCTTGTTGAGGATCTCGAGCGGCACCCGCGCCTTGCCCACGTCGTGCATCAGCGCGCCCACGCCCAGATCGTACAACTGGAGCCGGGTGAGGCCCACCTTCCTGCCTAACGCAACGGAGAAGATGCACACGTTGACGCTGTGCGTGAACGTGTACTCGTCGTAGTCGCGCAACGTGGTGAGGCCGATGAGCGACGTCTCCTCGTTCAGAATCTGGTCGACGATCCCCTGCACCACGCGCTTGATCTTCTTGATGTTCGGGCTCTTGCCCATGCGCACCGAGTTGATGACCTCCTTGGTCACCGACACCGATTGCGCGTAGGTGCGCTTGGCGGCTTCCTTGGCCTGCAGCTGGCTCGCCGCGTCGGCCGCGTCGGCCGCCGAGAACGGCCCCAGCTCGAACACCGTCACGCTGGCGGCGGTGAGCTTGTCGCCTAACGCTTGAAGGCGTTCGTCCGGCTCGCCCTGTTCCGGCGCCTGGAGCACGGTCAGGAACACCACCCAGTCGCGGGGCGTGGTATCGCCGCGGACGCGGCACACCCCCGCACCCGCTTCGCGGAACGCCGAGATGATGCGGCTGAACGTCGCGTAGTTGTCGAGGTCGAGTCGGAGCCGCGTGCCGTTGATGAAGATGAATTCGCCCGTGCAGCGGATGTCGACTTCCTGCTCGCGGCGCCACAGGTCGTTCGTGAGGCGGACGAGATCGTCGAGCGACTTCTGCACCACCGGGTTGTCGGGCGGATACATCTTGACCGTGCGCAGCGCGCCGTACACCGCCATGAGCATCTCGCGTCCGACCTTCCGGATGAACCCGTCGCTCCCGCGCTCGCCGATTTCCTGCGGCGTTGCCGGCGGGCCGTACGTGCCGGTCGCGGCGTGGATGGGTTGGGCGGACGTCACTGCGTGCCTCCCTTCAGGGCCTTGTTGATCGCGCTGCGCACGCGCACGTCCTTGTCGTCCGCCGCCTTGCGCAGCACCTCGAAGGCCTTGTCGGTTCCGATCCGGCCTAACGCCATGGCGGCGCACGCGCGCAGATCCGCGTCCACGCGCAATCGCAGCAGCGCGCTGCGTCCGTTGAGCAGCCCATCGAGCTGCGGGATGCCGGCATTGCCGGCCAACAGTCCGTACGCCTCGAAGTAGGCCATCTTCTCCGTGAGGTCCGCGTCTTTCACCGACGCCCCCTTCACCACCGCCTCGACCTTGGCCAGCGCCGCGCGGTGGCCGCGGGTGCTCAGCGTCCGGACGGCGGTGAGCCGCACGTCGCGGTCGGCGTCGTCGAGCGACGACTCGAGCGCCCGCAACGCGCCCGGCGATCCGATCTCCGACAGCGCCTGCACCGCGCCTAACCGGCGCGGCACGTCGTGATGCGACAGGCACTTGAGCAAGTGCCCCACTGCCGCCGGCGTCTTGAGATCGGCCGCGCGGCGCATTGCCTCGAGCGCCACCTGCTCGTCCTCGGCCGCGATCAGCTTGAGGAGCTCGGCCGTGTTCGAGGACGCGAGCCGCGCCGCCGTCCGCTCGAGCATCGTGCGCAGCTCGGCGCGCTGGGTCTGCTTGAGACCGGAGAGAATCGTGCCTAACGTCTCGCCTTGCAGCTGCTCGAACAGGGCGTCCAGATCCTCCTGCGGCGGCACGGTGGTCGCGTCGTTGAGCGCCGTGAGCAGTTGCTGGAGCACCGCCGGATTGCTGATGAGTCCCGGTAAGGCCGAGAACCGCGCGCGATGCGCGGGCGCGAGATCGGTCGCCCGTTTGAGCACCACGGCGGCCTCGCGCAACAGCAGCGCGACCGCGCCGTAGTCGCCCGCCGCGAGCAGGTGCGGCATGATCTGCTCGAGGGTCGTGCAGACTTCGTCGCGCGCCTCGGGCGCCGGTTGCGTCTCCGCGATGTCGAACAGGATCGCCAGCACGTTGCGGCGCAGGTTGAGCGTCTGCTCTTTCTGCACGGCCTCGCGCAGATAGTCGATCTCGTGCTCGTCCAGGAAGTAGAGCGATCCGTCCAGCTCCTCGAGCTTCACGATGCCCTTGTGCTCCGTCTCCGCGACATTGTCGCGGATGTCGGATACCGAGATCACGGGCGCCGGATGATCGGGATCGTTCGCCGCCGCCGCCGCCGCTTCCGCGGCGTCCATGATGTCGCCGCCTAACGCTTCGCCGATGTCGATGAACCGGTAGCGGAGGTACGCGAACTCCTGCTCCCAGAGCAGCGTCAGCAGATCGTCTTCGTCGGGCGAGGCCTTGCGCACCCGCTGCATGATGTCGAGCAGCGTCGCGACCTCGTCCTGATCGAAGCCCTGCATGATCGTCAGCTCGCGCAGGCCGTCCTTGTAGAACACCCACGGCAGGCTCTCCGAGCGCGAGCCCTCGTGGTGCACGCTGCGCCCCATCCACCGGAACTCCGATTCCGAGATCTGCAGCACGAGCTCGGTGGTGACCTCCCAGATCGGCACGAACGACGCGCGCAATCCGTCGATGGACCGCTGGTAAATCGGATTGTTAGGCAGGTACAGCTGGTGCGTCTTGACCGCGCGCACGAAATGGCGCACGAATTCCTCCACGAGCTGCGGCGGGAATGGCGGCTCGGGAAGCGCGTGCTCGGCGGTCAGCGGGGCTGCCGCGGCGGTGGCCGTGGTGGCTGTCACGCGTCCGCGTCGGAGGTCAAGATCTCGCTCACTTGCATCACATCCTTGTCGCCGCGACCGCTCACGCAGATGAGCACCGGCGCGTCGGATGCCCAACGCCCGCGCTCGTTCGCCACCCACGATACCGCGTGCGCGGTCTCGAGCGCGGGAATGATGCCCTCGAGACGGCTCAACATCTGAAAGCCGTCCAACGCCTGCGCGTCGGTGACCGACACGTACCGCGCGCGACCCGATTGCTTGAGGTACGAATGCTCGGGACCAACGCCGGGATAGTCGAGACCCGCCGAGATCGAGTGCGCCGGATGCACCTGGCCGTGCGCATCCTGCAGCAGGTAGCTGAGCGATCCGTGCAGCACACCGGGGCGGCCCCTGGAGAGCGACGCCGAATGGCGCTCGGTGTCGAGCCCATCGCCGGCCGCTTCGACGCCGACCAATTCCACGTCGCGATCGCCCACGAACGCGTGAAAAATGCCCATGGCGTTGGAGCCGCCACCGACGCACGCCACCACCGTCGCCGGCAGCCGGCCCGCTCGCTCCACCATCTGCGCGCGTGCTTCGGTGCCGATGATCGACTGCAGATCGCGCACGATGCGCGGATACGGTGCCGGTCCCACGACCGAGCCGATGATGTAGTGGCTATCAGTCACGTTCGTTACCCAGTCGCGAATTGCTTCGCTCGTGGCATCCTTCAACGTCTTGGTTCCTGACGTCACCGGACGCACGTCCGCGCCCATGAGCCGCATCCGGAAGACATTGAGCGCCTGACGCCGCATGTCCTCCTCGCCCATGTACACCACGCACTCGAGACCGAACCGCGCGCACACTGTGGCCGTGGCAACGCCGTGCTGTCCGGCGCCGGTCTCGGCAATGATCCGTCGCTTGCCCATCCGCCGGGCGAGCAACGCCTGTCCGACGGTGTTGTTGATCTTGTGCGCGCCAGTGTGGTTGAGGTCTTCCCGTTTCAGGTACACGGGCGCTCCGACCAGCTCGGAAAAGCGCGGCGCATCACTCAACGGGGATGGACGACCGACGTAGGTACGGAGCAAACTGTCCAGCTCCGAGCGAAACGCGGCGTCCGCCATGGCCCGCTCATACTCCTCTTCCAACTGATCGAGCGCCGGGACCAGGGTCTCGGGCACGTAGCGGCCGCCGAACGCGCCGAAGCGGTCCTGCCTCTCGACGATTGTCATACGCGTTGGTTCTCGTGAAGCACGGCCTGCGCGAATTCGCGCATCCGTTCGGGGTCTTTGACGCCGCGCGCCCGCTCGATGCCGGACGATACGTCGACGACATTGGGGTGGAACGCGCGGATGGCTTGGGCCACGTTGTCCGGCGTTAGCCCGCCGGCCACGATGAAGGTGCTGCGTCGTGGACGGGCGTCAGCGGGGAACGCGCTCCAATCGAATGCGGCGCCCGACCCGCCCAGGGCGCCGGCGACGGCGGCATCCAGCAGAATCCCGTCGGCCACACCGTCCAGCTCGGCAATGCGTCGGGCCGCTTGGTCTCCGTCGGTCACGCGCACCACGGCCCATACGGCCGTTGGCGACTCGAGCGCGGCGCGCATGTCGCGTACGGCGGCCACCGATGGATCGCCGTGCAATTGCGCGACGTCCAGCCGCAGTCGGCGCGCAATGTCCGCGATTTCCTCCACGGACTGCGTGCCGAACACCGCGGCCCGTTTGACGCCCGCCGACAACGCGTCGAGCACCAACGCCGCGCGGGCCGGATCCAATCGCCTGGGGCCGCTCGCCATCACGACGCCCGCGTATGCGGCGCCGTGCGATCCCACCTGCGCCGCGTCCGCGGGACGCGTCAGACCGCAGAACTTGATGTCAACCGCCACGTCCGCTCCGCGGCACGCCCGTTAGGCCTTTCACTGCCGCCGCGGGATCGGCCGACGCCGACACGCTCGAGCCGACGAGCACCGCATCCGCTCCGGCGCGCGCGGCGCGTTCGACGTCCTCCACGCCGCGCACGCCGCTCTCGGCGATCGCCACGCACTCCGTGGGCACGAGCCTGACGATCGTGTCGCCCACGTCCGGTTCGATCTGCAACGTCTCGAGATCGCGATTGTTCACGCCGATGACGCGCGCGCCCGCGGCCACCGCGCGCTCGAGCTCGACCGTGCTCCGTACTTCCACCAACGGTTCCAGGTCCATCGACAACGCGAACGCGACCAACCGGTGCAGTGTGTCCGGCGGCACGGCGCGCGCGATGAGCAGCGCCGCCGACGCGCCGGCAGCGCGCGCCTCGAGCAACTGGAGCTCGTCGACGTGAAAGTCCTTCCGCAGGAGCGGCACGCCGGCCGCCGCGCGCGCGTCGCGCAGGTCGTCCAGCGACCCGCCGAAGTGGACCGGTTCCGTTAGGACGGACACCGCCGCCGCGCCGCCGGCCGCGTACGCAGACGCCTGCGCCGCGGCCGTGAGCGACGCGTTGATCGACCCCATGGACGGCGAGCGCCGCTTCACCTCGGCGATCACCGACACCATTGGCTGCCGAAGCGCCGCTCGGAACGACGGCGGACGCGGCGCATCCTGAGCCTCACGCTCGAGCGCGGCAAGCAGTGCGCGATCGGATCGCAGCCGATCCACGCGCTCATACGCTTCGGCGACGATCCCGCCCAACACACCGGTAGGCGGGACCCATGTAATAGATGGGGAGGCTTGCGCTTCGGTCGATCTTCGGCTATCGTGCAATTCGGAGTCCATTCGGGAACGGAAGGCAGCGTCGGGTCCGCTCGAAGCCGGGCAGACCGATGCCTCCATTTTACTGGTCTCTCACGCGGGGACAGCATGGCGCTCACGAAGCGGCAACGCGAGATCCTCACCTATCTCGGCACGTACGCGGAACAGAACGGATACGCGCCGAGCTTCGAGGAGATTGCGCGTCAGTTCAACTATAACTCGCTGGCCACGGTCCACGAGCACCTCACGAATCTCGAACGCAAGGGCTACATCAAGCGCGCGTACAACGAAAGTCGAGCGATCGAAATTCTGCCATCCGATGCCTATCCGCGCGCGGTCGAGTTGCCGCTCTTGGGAAGCGTCGCGGCCGGTATGCCCATCGAAGCCATCGAAGTGAACGAAACGGTGAGCGTTCCCGAATCGTTCGTTGGGCGCGCCGGGAATCACTTCGTCTTGCGCGTGCGCGGCAACTCGATGATCGACGAGCAGATTCGCGACGGCGACTTCGTCGTGATCAACGAGCGGCGCTCGGTGGACAACGGCGACACGGTCATCGCGCTCATCGACAACACGGCGGCCACGGTCAAGAAGTTCTATCGGGAGCGGGACGGACGCATTCGGCTGCAGCCGGCCAACGAGACGATGTCGCCGATGTACGTGCACGAGAACGACGTGACGATTCAGGGGGTCGTGGTCGGCGTGTTGCGCCGCTACTGACGTTAGGCGCGGCGGCTCGACTCGCGCAGCCGCTCGAGCGCCGCCAACCCCACGCCGTCCCGCAGCGCCAAGTCGGCGACGCGCATCGCGTCGCCGAACGTCGCGACCCGGCCCGATACGTAGATCGCCGCGGCCGCGTTGAGTTGGACCGCCGAGCGCTGGACGCCCTGGCGGCGTCCGCTGACGATCTCGACGATGCTGTGCGCGTTCTCCTGCGGCGAGCCGCCCGCCAGCCCTGGAGCGTTAGGCGACGTGGCTGCCCCGTGCTCGTCCGGGTCCAG
This sequence comes from uncultured Gemmatimonadaceae bacterium, assembly GCA_963702675.1. Classification (GTDB taxonomy): domain Bacteria; phylum Gemmatimonadota; class Gemmatimonadetes; order Gemmatimonadales; family Gemmatimonadaceae; genus JADGGM01. The sequence goes on along the minus strand of CAVPDN010000011.1, from coordinate 61,104 downwards.
CTGCCACGCCGTGGCGAGCCGGCCATCGCGCACCTCCCGGACATCCGTGCAGCCGAGCGGCGAGATCTCGTCCATGCCCGGCTCGCCGTACACCACCAGCGCGTGGCGGCTGCCTAACGCAGCCAGCGCGCCCGCCAGCAGCGGGAGGCGCGCCGGCTCGGATACGCCGACCACCTGTCGCCCCGCCGACGCCGGATTCGCCAGCGGCCCGACCATGTTCATGAGCGTGCCGATCGCCAGCTCGCTGCGCACCTGTCCCACGTGCTTCATGGCCGGGTGCATGCGCGGGGCGAACATGAACACGATGCCGGCCGAGTCCAGCGTGCGCCGCATCGCGTCGACCGATTGCTCGATGTTCACGCCTAACGCTTCGAGCACGTCGGCGCTGCCCGATCGCGTGGTGAAGGAGCGGTTGCCGTGCTTGGCGATGCGCACGCCGGCGCCCGCGGCCACCAAGGCCGCCGCGGTCGAGATGTTGAACGTCGCGACTTTGCCGCCGCCGGTCCCGCACGTGTCCACGAGTCCATCGGGATCATCGGTGGGCAATTGGACCATCACGGTGCGCAGCGCGCGCGCCGCGCCCGCGATTTCGTCCGGCGTCTCGCCCTTGACGCGCAGCGCCATGAGCAGAGCGCCCACCTGCGACGGCCTCGCATTGCCGCGCATGATCACATCGAACGCGGCGGCGGTTTCGTCTTCGGTCAGCGACTCGATGGTCCGCGAGCTGCCGCAGCGCGTGCGCCAGCGCGTCAGTGGACACCGATCGTCTCGAACAGCCGCTCGCGCAGCGCCGCGTGCGACGCGATGAGCGAGATGACCAGCGCCAGCAGACGCACGCGCTCCACGTCTTCTTCCATGAACACGCCGCGCTGCACGCGGTTCGTCAGATTCACCACGCCCACGAGATCGTCGTGATAGACTAACGGAAAGCTGATGAACGATCCCGTCGTGAAATACTCGTCGCCGATGAGGGGATGCGCGCGCGCCTGCGCGACGTCGGTGACCAACACCGGCTGCCGGCTCGCCGCCACCTTGCCCGAGACGCCGAATCCCATCTTGATGCGCCGGCCTTCCATGACATCGGGCGACAACCCCTTGGCGGCCGCGATGTAGAGCTCCTGCGCATCGGGCACGCGCAACACGAGCGAGCAGCGTTGGGCTTGCATGTCGTCGCCCACCAGCGCGAGCAACCCGTCGGCCAACTGGCGCGGGTCGGCGGTCGACGCGTCGAGCGACAACACGCGATCGATGAGATAGAGCGTGCGCGTCTTCTGGCGCAGCGTTTCGCTGCGCCGGTGCAGCTCGACGTGCGCCTGCTCGAGCTGCCCAACGGCCGCTGCGACCTGCCCTTCCACCGCTTCCGCGCGCCGCGTGGCGCGACGAGCGTCCTCGCGCGCGCGCGCCGCTTCGGCTTCCAACGCCAGCAGTCGCGCCGGCTCGACGACGCTCGCGCTGGTCGGCGTGTTCCGCGCCGCGGCGAGCTCGCGCTCCAGATGCGCGAGGTGCTTCACGTACTCGCCGTGCACGCGCTGCGTGACATCCTCGAGCGTTCGCACGGCTTCGTTGCGCGCCTCTTGCTCGGCGAATCGCGCATAGGCGAGCTCGAACAGCGCGACGTACGGCGCGAACCGCTCCATCACGCGCGTGCCGAAGAAGCGGCGCGGCTCGTACAGCCCCACCACTGAGCTCAGGTGCCCGTCCACCAGAATGCCGCGCAGCGCGAGCAGTCCCTCTTCGTTGAGCGCGTTCTCGAGTCCGAAGAAGCGCCCGAACTCATCCGACTCGTCGCCCGCGTCGGCAAATTGTCCGCCGGCGCCGATCACCGTGCGCAGCCGCGCCGGCAAATGGTCGAATGTGGTGTCGACGCGGGCGCGCGCGACGCGTCCGTTCTCGGGCGTGCGTTTGTCGGTGAAGAGCTGGCGGCGCACATCGAACGACAGCAGCACGATGTGCGTCGAGCGGTCGACTTCGGCCAACGCCTCGCCCAACGCCACGAAGGCAGCGTCCAAATCCGAGGCGGCACCGAGGGCGTGCGCCAGGGACGCGAGTGTGCGAGGAGGCATGTGTGTTGGTTGGCCGCCGTGTGACGGACTGCGGAGCCTTGAGCGGGTTCGTCAAACTAGAGGCGTAGGTATCGAGCTGTCAATCGTTTCGCTCACGCGATCTCGCTTGACACCAGAGGGCACGCGGATAGTTTCCGACACATGCCGGAGCGCACCGTGCAACTGGTGCTGCACTACGATGGCGCCGGGTTCGCCGGATGGCAGCGACAGCCGCGGGAGCGCACCGTGCAGGGGGAGCTCGAGGACGCGTTGGGCCACATTTGCTCGCGACCCGTGGCCGCGCTTGGCGCCGGCCGAACCGACGCGGGTGTGCACGCACGCGGCCAGGCGGTCGGAGTCCGAGTTCCAGAGCGGTGGACCGCGTCGGCGCTGCGACGTGCGCTGAACGGCGTGCTGCCGCGGGACGTGTGGGTGGCCGCGGCGCACGAGATGGCGCCGGCCTTTCACGCACGCTTCGATGCCATATCGCGACGCTATAGCTATCACATTGGCACTGACGACGCCGCGCGCTCGCCGTTTAGGCGACGCGTCGAGTGGGCGCTCGACCGCGAGCTCGATCCGCGCATCCTCGCCATGAGCGCCGCGGCGGTGTGCGGCGAGCACTGCTTTCGCGCGTTCGCCGTGAAAGGCACGGCCTCCGAGCGCGACAGCCATCGCTGCACCATTGCGCGCGCCGAGTGGCGTGAACGGCCCGGCGGCTTGGTGTTCGAGATCGAAGCCAACCGGTTTCTCCATCACATGGTGCGATTCCTCGTCGGCACGATGGCCGACGCCGCGAGCGGGCGCCGCGATGCAAACGCCATTGCCGTTCTGTTAGGCGAGTCCGACAACAGCGGCACGTCGGCGCCGGCGCCGCCGCACGCGCTCTTTCTCGACGCGGTCATCTATCCGCGCGACCTCTACTCGACCACGGCATGAGACTGTTTCTCGATACCGCCAACCTCGATGACATCCAGTGGGGGCTCTCCACCGGACTCATCGATGGCGTGACGACCAATCCGACGTTGATCGCCCGCGAGCTGGCGGGCGACGATCCGACCGAGCACGTGACCGCGATCGCGCGGGCCGTGCCGGGGCCGGTGACGGTGCAAGTGATCTCGTCGGATGCCGACGGGATATACCGCGAGGCGCGCGATCTGGCGCGCATCGGCGACAACGTGGTGGTCGAGATCCCGATGATCGAAGACGGCATCGTCGCGCTCAAGCGGCTGGTGCCGGACGGCGCGGTGGTCAACGTGACGCTCGTGTTCACGCCCGCGCAGGCGCTCCTCGCGGCGAAGGCCGGCGCGGCCTACGTGAGTCCGTTCATCGGCCGGCTCGACGACGCGGGCGGCGACGGCGGCGCGCTGGTGGCCGACATCCGCGCGATGTTCGATCGCTTCGCGCCCGAGTGCGAGATCCTCGCCTCGTCGGTGCGGAGCCCGCGGCGCCTCGTGGACGCCGTCAAGTTAGGCGCAGACGCGGTGGCCGTCCCGCCGGCCGTGCTCCGCGCCATGCTCGTCCACCCGCTCACCGATCTGGGCCTCGCGGGCTTCCTCCGCGATTGGGGTTCACGGTTAGGCGTGGCGCGGAGCGACGCGTGAGGCGCGCCGTGATGCTCGGGGCGCTGGCGGCGGCGATGGCGTGCCGCGGCGATCAACCGCCGGACACGTCGGCGGCAGCTGCACCGCCGGCTGCCCCGCCCTCGCTGCACGTCGAGAGTGCGAACGCGGCCGTTCGCTCGGACTCCATCGATCCGCGCCGCCGCACGATCCTGACCGACGCCGTGGCCAAAGTGTCGCCGGCCGTCGTCACGGTGCAGACGGAAGTCGTGCAGAACGCGCCGGCCGATCCGTTCGACGCGTTCTTCGGCGGCGCCGGATCGGGTCAGCGCGTGTTGCAAGGACTCGGCTCCGGGTTCATCGTGCGCAACGACGGCGTGATCGTGACCAACGCACACGTGGTCAACGATGCCAAAACGATTTCCGTTGCGCTGCGCGACGGCACGTCCTACCGCGCCCGGCTCATCGGCAAGGACGAGACGAACGACATCGCCGTGCTCAAGATCGAGGCGAAGAGTCTGCCCGTCGCCGAGCTCGGCAACTCCGACAGCCTGTTGATCGGCGAATGGGCCATCGCCATCGGCAATCCATACGGGTTCCTGCTCGGCAACTCCGAGCCCAGCGTCACCACGGGCGTGATCAGCGGCACGGGACGCAACCTGGTCGCGCCTAACGAAGGCAGCGCGACGTACGTCGACATGATCCAGACCGACGCCGCGATCAATCATGGCAACTCGGGCGGCCCGTTGGTCGACGCGGTGGGCGAGGTGATCGGGATGAACAGCTCCATCTATTCGCCCTCCGGCGGGTCGGTGGGTCTGGGCTTCGCGATTCCCATCAACCGCGTCAAGCGCGTGATGGAAGACCTGTTGCTCCACGGCGTGGTGCGCCAGCCATGGTTAGGCATCAAGCTCGAGCTGCCGCAGGCCAACAGCCCGCTCGAGGCGCTCCGGTTCGGCGTCAACGTGCGCGCGGTGGTGCCGGGGTCGCCGGCCGATGTAGCCGGACTCAAGGCGGGTGACACGCTGGTCCGTGCCGGCAACCGCCCGCTCCGCAATCCATTCGATTGGGAGGCGGAGAAGCTCGACCTGCGCGTCGGCGAGCACGTGCAGTTGGTCGTGAAGCGCGGCGAACGCCAGGTCCCGGTCACCGTCACCGTGGCGGCGCTCCCCGACGAGAGCGCACCCAAGGTGCAGGTGCTGAAGGAGCTCGAGTTGGTGACCGTCACGCCGGCCATTCGCGCCGAGCGCGGCATTCGGAGTCCGCACGGCGCGCTCATCTACGCGTTGAGCTCGCGCGTATCCGACGATTTGGGCATCGCCAAGGGCGACGTGATCGTGCAGGTCAACCAGGTGCCGATCGAGAACGCGCAGGACGTGCAGAAGGCGCTGAACGCACTCGCCGGCCGCAGCGTGATCCACATGTACTTCGAGCGCGGGGGTCAGATCTACACCACCGACTTCATGGTCCGATGAGCGACGCGACGTCCTACACGTCTCCGCTCGCCCAACGCTACGCGTCGCGGGCGATGCTCGCGCTGTGGTCGCCGCAGGAGCGGCACGCGCTCTGGCGCCGGCTCTGGCTCGCCCTGGCCGAAGCGCAGCGCGAGTTAGGCGTGGCCGCCGTGACCGACGAGGCGCTCGCCGCAGATGCGCGCGCACCTCGACGACATCGACTTCGAGGCGGCGGCCGCATTCGAGCGCCGCTTCCGCCACGACGTGATGGCGCACGTGCACACGTTCGGCGCCGTCGCGCCCGAGGCGCGCGCCGTTCATCCATCTCGGCGCCACGAGCGCGTTCGTCACCGACAACGCCGATCTGATGCTCATGCGCGGCGGCCTCGCGTTGCTGCGCGTCGAGATCGTCGCCGTGGTGCGCGCGCTCGCCGCAGTTCGCCGAGCGCATGGCGCGATGACCCACGCTCGCCTACACGCACCTGCAGCCGGCGCAGCTCACCACGGTGGGCAAGCGCGCCACGCTGTGGATGCAGGATCTCGTCCTCGACCTGGCCGACCTCGATCATCGCGTCGCATCGCTGCCGCTCCGCGGCGTGAAGGGCACCACCGGCACGCAGGCCAGCTTTCTCGAGCTCTTCGACGGCGACCACGACAAGGTGCGGCGAGCTCGAGCGGCTCGTGGTCCGCCGGTTAGGCTTCGAGCACGTCGCTCCCGGTGACCGGCCAGACGTACACGCCGCAAGCTCGACGCGCAGGTGCTCGAGCGTCGTCGCCGGGATCGCGGCGAGCGCGGCCAAGTTTGCCGGCGACGTGCGCCTGCTGCAGTCGTTCGGCGAAATCGAGGAGCCGTTCGAGACCGAGCAGGTCGGCTCGTCGGCGATGGCCTACAAGCGCAACCCGATGCGCGCCGAGCGCATCTCGTCGCTGGCGCGATTCGTCATCTCGCTCGAGGAGAACGCCAACCTCACGCACGGCGCGCAATGCTTCGAGCGCACGCTGGACGACAGCGCCAACCGCCGGTTAGTCATTCCCGAGTCCTTCCTGGCCGTGGATGCGATCTTATTGCTCATGGCGAACATCGCCGCGGGACTCGAGGTGCACCCGGCGCGCATCCGGCGCCGCGTGGCCGACGAGCTGCCGTTCATGGCGACCGAAGCGCTCATCGTGCAGAGCGTGCGCGCGGGCGGCGATCGGCAGGCGGCGCACGAGCGCATCCGCAAGCACAGTCTGGCGGCGGCCCAGGCAGTCAAAGACGGCGCATCGCACAACGATCTGTTCGAGCGGCTGGCTGCCGACGCCGAGGCTGGTCTTTCGCCTAACGACCTGCGCGAGGCCGGCAATCCGGCGCGCTATCTGGGACGCGCGCCGCGCCAGGTGGATGAATTCCTGCGCGATGTGGTCAACCCGATTCTCGCCGCCGCGCCCGCGGCTGCACCCGACGCCGAGGAGCCGCGCGTATGACGCCGATGGTCTCGAGCGACCTCCCGCTCCGCCGGTTGGGCCGCGGCAAGGTTCGCGATTTGTACGAGGTCGACGCGACGCACCTCTTGCTCGTCGCCACCGATCGCGTGAGCGCGTTCGATGTCGTGATGCGCGAGGCGATTCCATTCAAGGGCGCGGTGCTCACGCAATTGAGCGCCTGGTGGTTCGCGCAGGTCGCCGACATTGTACCGACCCACATCATCACCGCGCGCGCGCCTGACATCGTTCGCGTCGTGCCGAGCCTCGCGCCGCCTGCAGAAGGCGCTGGCGGGCCGCGCGATGCTCTGCCGGCGCGCCACGGTCTTTCCGATCGAGTGCGTCATTCGCGGCTATATTTCCGGCTCGGCGTGGAAGGAGTACGCGAAGTCGGGCACGCTGGCCGGTGAGCCGATGCCCACGGGACTGCGCGAGAGCGATCGATTGGCCGAGCCGATCTTCAGTCCCGCCACGAAGGCCGAAACAGGGCACGACGAAAACATCACCGTGACTCGGATGCGGCAGGTGGTTGGCGAGAAGGACGGCGCGGAGCTCGAGCGGCTCACGCGCGCGATTTTCGCGCGAGGCAGCGCGATTGCCGAAGATCGCGGAATCATCGTCGCCGACACCAAACTGGAATTCGGCCGCGGCGCCGACGGTGCGATCACACTCCTCGACGAACTGCTCACGCCGGACAGCTCGCGCTTCTGGCCCGCCGATGCGTACAAACCGGGCGGCACGCAGCCCAGCTTCGACAAACAGCCGCTGCGCGACTACCTGGATGCCGAGCGCCGGGCGCGGCGATGGAACGGCGAGTCCCCCGCTCCACCGCTGCCCGACGAGGTCGTGCGTGCGACCAGTGCCCGCTACCTCGAAGCCTATCGCCGCCTAACGGGAGAATCCCTCGACGTGACCGACCTGCAATGAGCTTCGCGCGCGAAGGCATGGTGTTCATCGTCGCCGGCGCCGCGGCCGTCGTGGTGATGTTCGCGCTGGCCCTGGCGTTCCGCTCGTGGCCGGTGTGGGTGGCCGGGATCGTGGTGCTCGTGGTCGCGATCTGGATCGCGTACTTCTTTCGCGACCCCGAGCGCATGGGGCCGCGCGGCGATCGCCTGGTGATCGCCCCCGCAGACGGCCGCGTGGTGATGATCACGCCAGTCGAGGAACCCGATTTCGTGCACGGACGGGCCATCCGCATTTCGATTTTCATGAACATCTTCAACGTGCACGTGAACCGGTATCCGGTGCACGGCACGGTGGAATACGAGCACTACAATCCCGGCAAGTTTCTGAACGCGGCTGCCGAGAAGGCGAGCTTGGAGAACGAGCAGATGTCCGTCGGCATCGCGGGATCGTCAGCACAAAGTTTTGGTGCGCCAGATCGCCGGGCTGGTTGCGCGTCGCATCGTGACGTACGCGAAGACGGGCGCCACGGCCGTACAGGGCGAACGCATGGGCATCATTCGGTTCGGCTCGCGCGTCGATGTCTTCGTGCCCCCCGACGCGACGATCCGCACGCGCGTCGGCGAGCGCCCGGTGGCCGGCGTCACCGTGCTCGCGGAGCTCGCGTCGTGAGACCGCCGCTGCCCCGCCCCGACATGCGCCGCGCCGTGGTGCTGTTGCCTAACGGATTCACGTTGGGCAATCTGTTGTTCGGCGTGCTCGCGATCGTGTATGCCTCGCGCGGCGACTTCGAGTGGGCAGGCAGATTCGTCGTGTTGGGCGGCGTCATGGACACGCTCGACGGCAAGGTGGCGCGCATGACGCGCACCGCGAGCCGCTTCGGCGTCGAGCTCGACTCCCTGGTCGACGCGATCACGTTCGGCGTGGCGCCGGCGTTCATCATGTACTTCGCCGTGTTGAACCATGACACCTGGGGCGCGCTGTTCTGCTTCATCTACATCGCCTGCGCGGTGATGCGCCTGGCGCGTTTCAACATCGAGCAGGGCGGCCGCGCGAAAACACAGTTCCACGGCCTGCCCAGCCCCGCCGCCGGTATGACGCTCGCCACATACTGGTGGTTCAGCCAGACGAGCTTGTTCAACATGGTGAGCGGATGGCCGTGGCACACCGCACTCCCGGCCGTGATGCTCGTGCTGAGCTTCCTCATGATCAGCCACGTGCTCTATCCGGCTCCGCCTAACATCAGCCTGCGGAAGCCGGGTACGATCGTCCTCGGCGCCGCGTTCATCGCGGCGATCGTGCTGGTCGCCATTGATCACCAGCGATATGCGTTTCCGGTGATGGTCGCGTACGTCGCCTACGGCTTGCTCCGGACGTTCGTCCTGGGACTCGTCGATCGGCTGCCGAGCTCCGATCCGCTGATGGAGGACGACGAAGACGACGAGGCCATGGCGCGGTCGATCGAGCTGGCCGAGCACCCGCATTGGCCGCGCCGCCGCCGGCGCCGCGACCGCAATCCTCCGTTAGGCGAGCACCCGTTCAACCCAGGGACCGAAGAGGGCCGTGAATGAGTCGGTATCGCGTGTCCGTGCACATCGTGCCGCGCAAAGGTATTCTCGACCCGCAGGGGAAGGCCGTGGCCGATGCGCTCCACACCCTGGGATTCGGCGACGTGCAGGAGGCACGCATTGGCCGCCACGTCGTGCTCGACGTCTCTGCGTCGACACCGGACGCCGCCGGCGACGCCGTCCGCAAAATGTGCGACAAGCTGTTGGCCAACCCGGTCACGGAAGACTACGAGATCGCACGCGTCGAGGGACTGCCATGAAATTCGGCGTCGTCACGTTCCCCGGGTCCAACTGCGACTACGATGCGTTTCGCGCCGTGGCCGACGTGCTGGGTGAACAAGCCGTGTATCTGTGGCACAAGTCGCACGATCTCGAGGGCGCGGACGTGGTGATTCTGCCAGGCGGCTTCAGCTACGGCGACTACCTGCGCGCGGGCGCCATCGCGCGCTTCAGTCCGATCATGCAGGAAGTCGCGGCGCACGCGCGGCGCGGTGGACCCGTGCTCGCGGTGTGCAACGGATTTCAAATCGCGTGCGAAGCCGGTCTGCTGCCCGGGGCCCTGCTCCGCAACGCGAGCCTCTCGTTTCTCTCGCAGATCGTTCGCGTGCGTGTCGAGAATGGCGACACGATGTTCACCAATCGCTACGCGCCGGGACAGATTCTGCGCATCCCGATCGCGCACGGTGATGGCCGCTTCACGGCCGATGATGAAACGCTGAACCGGCTCGAGGGCGACGGGCACGTCGCATTCCGATACGTGAACGCCGCCGGCAACCGCGACGCCGAGTCCAATCCCAACGGATCCATGCGCGCCATTGCCGGGATCGTGAGCCCCGAGGGCAACGTCCTGGGCCTCATGCCGCACCCCGAGCGGGCGGTCGAGTCGCTGGTCGGATCGCACGACGGATTGGGTATATTTCAATCAATGCTGGCTCGAGTGTCCGCGTGACCGACGTCGAACGGCGCGTTTCGCCCGCGACCACCACCGGGACCGCGCGCGCCGTCGAGCCGCGTCCCGGTGATCCCGCCATCACGCCCGCGCTCGTGGCGGAACACGGCCTCACCCCCGACGAGTACGCCCGCCTCGTCGCGATGCTCGGCCGCGCACCGACGTTCACCGAGTTAGGCGTGGTGAGCGCGCTGTGGAGCGAGCACTGCTCGTACAAGCATTCGCGTCCCGTGCTCAAGACGCTGCCCACGGAGGCGCCCTACGTCTTGCAGGGTCCGGGCGAAAATGCGGGCGTGATCTCGATCGGCGACGGGCTCGCGGTCGCGTTCAAGATCGAGTCGCACAACCATCCATCGGCGGTGGAACCGTATCAGGGCGCCGCCACCGGCGTCGGCGGCATTCTGCGCGACGTGTTCACGATGGGCGCGCGTCCGGTGGCGATGCTCAACTCGCTGCGCTTCGGATCGCTCGACTCGCCGCGCCAGCGCTATCTCTTTGCCGGCGTCGTCAAGGGCATCGGCGACTACGGCAACTGCGTCGGCATTCCGACCGTCGCCGGCGAAGTGGTGTTCGATCCATCGTACGACGGCAATCCGCTAGTCAACGCGATGTGCGTCGGGCTCATGCACGAGCGCGATCTCATCCGCGCGGCCGCCGAGGGCGTGGGGAATCCCATCATGGCGGTGGGCGCGCGGACCGGACGCGACGGCATTCACGGCGCGTCGTTCGCGTCCGAGGATTTGTCGGCGGCCAGCGATGCCAAGCGGCCGCGCGTGCAGGTGGGCGACCCGTTCACCGAGAAGCTGCTGCTCGAGGCGAGCTTGGAGCTGATTCGCAGCGGTCACATCGTGGCCATCCAGGACATGGGCGCCGCCGGCCTAACGTCGTCGTCCGCCGAGATGGCCGCGCGCGGCGACGTCGGCGTGACGATCGACGTGACCCGCATGCCGGTGCGCGAAGAAGGCATGACGCCGTACGAGATCCTGCTCAGCGAGTCGCAGGAGCGCATGCTCGTGGTGGCCAAGCAGGGACACGAGCGCGCCGTGCGCGACATTCTCGGCAAGTGGGACCTGTCCGCCGAAGTGATCGGCGAGGTGATCGCCGAGCCGGTGTATCGCGTCACCGAGGGCAAGCGCGTGGTGGCCGAGTTCCCCGGCTCCCGGTTAGTCACTGATTGTCCGGTGTACGCGCCGCCCGCCGCCGAGAGCCACGTCGTGCGCGCGCTGCGTGCGCGCGACGTGTCGGCGATTCCGGAGCGCCCTGAAGAGCGCGATCCCGTGTGGACGCTCGAGCGTCTGCTGTCGTCGCCGACGATCGCCAGCAAGCGGTGGGTCTACAGACAGTACGACTCGACGGTCCGCACGAACACGGTCATCGGCCCGGGCGGCGGCGATGCCGCCGTGCTGCGCGTGCGCGGGACGGACAAGGCGATCGCGATGAAGACCGATTGCAACGGGCGCTACGTCTATCTCGATCCGCGCGTCGGCGGACGGATCGCGGTCGCCGAGGCGGCGCGCAACGTGGCGTGCGTCGGCGCGCGGCCGATGGCGATCACCAACTGCCTCAACTTCGGGAACCCGCGCCGGCCCGAGGTGTTCTTCCAATTCCGCGAAGCCGTGGCCGGCATGGGCGAGGCGTGCCGAGCGTTAGGCACACCGGTGACGGGCGGCAACGTGTCGTTGTACAACGAGAGCCCGTCGGGCGCGGTCTACCCGACGCCGGTGATCGGCATGGTCGGGCTCGTGGCCTCGCTGGCGCACGTCACGCGCGCCGCGTTCGGGGCCGACGGCGACGCGATCGTCCTGTTAGGCGACCCCACCGCCGAGCTCGGCGGCAGCGAGTATCTGGCCCGCATCCACGGCGTGGTGGCCGGCGCCCCGCCGGCGTGCGATCTCGAGCGCGAGCGCGCGCTGATCGACGCGCTGCTCGAGGCATCGCCGGCGGCGTCGTCCGGTCGGCGCACGACTGCAGCGACGGCGGCCTGGCCGTCGCGCTCGCCGAGTGCGCCGTGGGGGACGCGGAGCATCCGTTAGGCGCGGAGGTCGACCTGTCGGCGTGGAGCGCGCTGCCGCTGCGCGCGCTGCTCTTCGGCGAGGCCCAGGGACGCATCATCGTCAGCTCGCCCGATCCGGACCGCGTGCTCGCGATCGCGGCCCGGCATGGCGTCCCGGTGCGGCGCATCGGCACGGTGCGTGCAACGTCGCAGGTGCTCGAGATGCGCGTGGGATCGCGGACGCTCACGGCCCCGCTCGCGCGTCTGGCAGCGGCCTATCACGACGCGCTTCCCAACATCATGTCGCGGGCGACCGGCGAGACAGCCGTGTTGGAGCAACACCCTCAACCATCGGCATCGTAATCCATGTGCGGAATATTCGGCGTGCACGGCGCCCCGGACGCAGCGGGGCTCGTGCACTTGGGACTGTATTCGCTGCAGCATCGCGGACAGGAATCGGCCGGGATCGTCGCCGTGGATGCAGACGGCGTCGCCCGTTCGCAGCGGCGCATGGGCCTGGTCTCCGAAGGGCTCATGACCGGACCGCTCGACGAGCTCAAGGGGACGATCGCCATCGGTCACACGCGCTACAGCACGGCCGGCTCGTCATCCCTCGACAACGCGCAGCCGGTGCTGGTGCGCTTTCGCGGCGGATACATCGCGCTTGCGCACAACGGCAACATCGTGAACGCGAGCGAGCTGCGGCGCGAGCTGGAGGATGACGGCTCGATCTTCAGCTCGACGATGGACTCCGAAGTGCTGGTGCACCGCATCGCGCGGTCGAAGGCCGAGCGTCCCGAGGATCAATTGGCCGACGCGCTGCAGGGCGTCGAGGGCGCGTTCTCGCTCGTCGTCGCGAGCGGCTCCACGCTCATGGCGGCCCGCGACCCGCGCGGCTGGCGTCCGTTGGTCATCGGCCGGTTAGGCGGCGCGGTGGTGTTCGCGTCCGAGACGTGCGCGCTCGACATCGTCGGCGCCGCGCACGTGCGCGACGTCCAACCGGGCGAGATCGTGATCGTCGACGCCGACGGCTTGCGCTGCCGCCAGGCCATCCCGCCGCTCGAGTCCAGGCGCTGCGTGTTCGAGTACGTCTATTTCGCGCGCCCCGACAGCCGCATCTTCGGCGGCGGCTCGGTGGACCGCGCGCGCCGCGCGTTAGGCAGACAGCTGGGCCGAGAGTCCCCGGCCCCGGGCGCCGACCTCGTGTTCGGCGTGCCCGACTCCGCCAACGCCGCGGCGTTGGGCTACGCCGAGGAAACCGGACTCCCGCTCGAGCTGGCGCTCATCCGCAATCACTACGTGGGCCGCACGTTCATCCAGCCGTCGCAGGCGGGCCGCAGCCACAAGGTGAAGGTCAAGTACAACCCGGTGCGCGAAGTGCTCGAGGGCAAGAAGGTGGTGATGGTGGATGACTCGATCGTCCGCGGCACCACCACCCGCGGCCTCGTGTCGCTCGTGCGCGCGGCCGGTGCGCGCGAGGTCCACATGCGCATCGCCTCGCCGCCCGTCACCGGACCGTGCTACTACGGTATCGACACGCCGTCCCGCGAAGAGCTGATCGCCGCCAACCTGTCGGTGGAGGACATCGCGCGCCACATCGGTGTCGACTCACTGGGCTACCTGTCGCTCGACGGCATGCTGGCCTCGGTGCCGGACGGCCCGGGCGGGTTCTGCCACGCGTGCTTCTCGGGCGACTACCCCACGCCACCGCCCGCCGACCCGGACAAGCTGCGCTTCGGCTGCGGCTGTTAGGCGGCGGCCCACGCCGCCCAAGCCCCCTTCATTCGCGGAGACCCGATCGTCGTGTCCAGGCTCGTCTACTTCTTCGGCAACGGCACAGCCGACGGCACCCGCGACATGAAGGCGGTGCTCGGCGGCAAGGGCGCGAACCTCGCCGAGATGACCAACCTCGGCGTTCCCGTTCCGGCCGGGTTCACGATTGCGTGTGAAGCGTGCGTCGCCTATCTGGCCAGCAGGCAGGTGCCGCCCGCGCTCAGGGACGAAGTCGCGGCGCAACTGCACCATCTCGAGGAAGCGGCCGGTCGCCGGTTCGGCGACCCCGGCGCTCCGCTGCTCGTCTCGGTCCGCTCCGGCGCGCCCGTGTCGATGCCGGGCATGATGGAAACCATTCTCAACCTCGGCCTCAACGATCGCACCGTGGTCGGCCTGGCGCGCGAGAGCGGCAACGCGCGCTTCGCGTACGACTCGTATCGCCGCTTCATTCAGATGTACGGCGATGTCGTGTTGGGCGTGTCCATCCACGAGTTCGAACGGCTGCTCACGGCCAAGCGGTCCGAGCAGGGCGTGGAGACGGACGCCGAGCTCACCGAGGATGCGCTGCGCAATCTCGTCGAAGAGTACAAGTCGCTCGTCCAGCGCACCTTGGGCCACGATTTCCCCATGGATCCGCAGGTCCAGCTGTGGGGCGCGATCGAGGCCGTGTGGAACTCGTGGACGCTCAAGAAGGCCGTCGACTATCGCAAGGTGCACGGCATCGCCGAAACGTTAGGCACGGCCGTCAACATCGTCGCGATGGTGTTCGGCAACATGGGCGACGACTCGGGCACCGGCGTCGCGTTCACGCGCGATCCCTCCACGGGAGAGAAGCGGTTCTTCGGCGAGTTTCTCGTGAACGCGCAGGGCGAGGACGTCGTGGCCGGCATCCGCACGCCGCTCCACATCGACCAGATGGCGGAGCGCTTGCCCGGCGCGTACCGCGACCTCATGGCCACGCAGCAGCGGCTCGAGCAGCACTATCACGACATGCAGGACATCGAGTTCACCGTCGAGCGCGGCAAGCTCTACCTGCTGCAGACGCGCACCGGCAAGCGCACCGCCGGCGCCGCCGTGCGCATCGCCGACGAGATGGTGACCGAAGGTCTCATCGAGCGACGCGAGGCCGTGCAGCGCGTCGATCCCGCACAGTTAGACCAGCTCTTGCACCCGATCATCGATCCGTCGGCGCAGGCGAAGCCGATCGCGACGGGGTTGCCGGCGAGCCCCGGCGCGGCGAGCGGACGCGCGGTCTTCGACCCGGACGTCGCCGAGCGGCGCGCGGCCGACGGCGAGCGGGTGATTCTGGTGCGCGAGGAAACGACGCCCGAAGATTTTCACGGCATGGTCGCCGCACGCGCGGTGCTCACCGCACGCGGCGGCATGACGAGCCACGCCGCCGTCGTGGCGCGCGGCATGGGCAAGTGCGCGATCGTCGGCTGCAAGGACATCCACGTGGACGTGGAGCACCGGCGCTTCACCGTGGATGGCAGATCAGTGGACGAAGGCGATTGGATCACGCTCGACGGCGCGAGCGGCCGCGTGTTCGCCGGCGATCTGCCCACGATTCCGAGCGACGTGGTGCGCGTGCTGTCGGGCTCGATGCGCGGCGCCGATTCGGCCACCTACACGTCGTTTGCCCGCCTGTTAGGCTGGGCCGACGAGATGCGCACGCTGCGCGTGCGCGCCAACGCCGACACGCCCCAGGATGCGCGCATCGCGCGCGACTTCGGCGCCGAGGGGATCGGCCTCTGCCGCACCGAGCACATGTTCTTCGAGGGCGACCGGATCATCGCCATGCGCGAGATGATCGTGGCCCGCGACGAAGGCGGACGGCGCCGCGCGCTGGCCAAGCTGCTCCCGATGCAGCGCCAGGATTTCGACGGGATCTTCGAGGCGATGGACGGCTTCCCGGTCACCATCCGCCTGCTCGACCCGCCGCTCCACGAATTCCTGCCCCACGGCGGCGAGGACGCCAAACGCCTCGCCCGCACGTTAGGCATGCCGCGCGAAGAGCTGGGCCGCATCGTCGAGTCGCTGCGCGAGACCAACCCGATGCTGGGCCACCGCGGCTGCCGGTTAGGCATCACCTATCCCGAGATCACCGAAATGCAGGGCCGCGCGATCTTCGAGGCCGCCGTCCGGGCCAAACGGCGCGGCATCGACGTCCACCCGGAGATCATGATCCCGCTCGTGTCGACGGTGAAGGAGTTCGAGAATCAGCGCGCCATCCTCGAAGAATCGGCGCGCCAGGTGTTGGGCGCGATGGGCGAGGAGCTCCCCTACTCCGTCGGCACGATGATCGAGCTGCCGCGCGCTGCGCTCACCGCCGACGAGATCGCCGCCAAAGCCGACTTCTTCTCGTTCGGCACGAACGATCTCACGCAAACCACGTTCGGCCTGAGCCGCGACGATGCCGGCCGCTTCTTGCCGTTCTACGTGGACCGCGGCATCCTGCCCGAGGATCCGTTCCAGGTGCTCGACACGGTGGGCGTGGGCAAGCTCATCCGATTTGCCGTCACCGAAGGACGGCGCGCCCACCCCGGACTCAAGACCGGCATCTGCGGCGAGCACGGCGGCGAGCCGCGCTCGATCCGGTTCTGCCAGGAGACGGGTCTCGACTATGTGTCGTGTTCGCCGTTCCGCGTGCCGATCGCCCGGCTGGCCGCGGCGCAGGCCGCGCTCGCCCAGGCCTAACGGAAGACCGCCTTACTCCGCCGTGTAGATGCGGCGCACCATCGCCGCGATCTCGATGGCGTTGGTCGTCCCGTAGTTCGCATAGCAGTTGTTCATCACGACGTGCACTTCGCTCGCGCGTCCGGCGATCTCGCGCACGCGCGGCGCCCAGGTCTCGAGCTCCGCGCTGTCGTACAGGTATCGGAACTTCTCCGCCGTCGTGACGCCCGGCCGCTCCCACATGTCCGTGCGACGGCCGTGAAAACGAATCACGGCCAGGCGCGGCGCCGTCACCGCCGCCACCGGCGGCACGCTGCTCTTGAGCCCCTGCGGCTCGTCGACCATCACGAACGGAATGCCATGGTCCTCGAAGAACCGCAACGTGTGCTCGGCGTTGCGCGCGTTGAACCAGAGCGCGTTGCGCAGCTCGACGCTGAAGGGCACGTCGCCGAACCGATGGTGCGCGTCCAGGATCTGATCCCGGCTCGCGTGGCCCGGCAGGAACCATCGCGGGTACTGCATCAGCACCGCGCCTAACTTGTCGCTCTCGCGGAGCGGCAGGAGCGCGTCGAGGAACGTCGCCCACACCGCGTCGCTCAACTCGGGCGGCAGATCCTTGGCGTACAGGCGTGATTTGGCGGCCAGCGCCGGCGGCAGCGCGTCGCGAATGTCGGCCGGAAGGCGGGCCACCTCCGACGGCTGACCGGTCATCAGCGCATGCGCCTTGATGTCGAAGCGAAAGGTCTCCGGCGTGCGATCGGCCCACGCTTCGACTGTCTCGCGAGCGGGCAGCGCGTAGTAGGGCGAGTCCGCCTCGACCATCGAGAACTGCGACGCATAGTACCGGAGCCGCGCTTCGGCCGACGACGCGTCGCGCGGATAGAAGACGCCGGCGCGGACGAGGGTCGGATCGGTCCACGACGCCGTGCCGAAGCGGATGAGCGTTCCGTTAGGCGCGCGGATGGGCGCCGGTCCCGGCGCCTCGAGGCGCGAGGCGCGTTCGCCCGCCGATTCCGGTCCGGGGTCGTGCGCGGTGGGCGTGAATGGCGGGGCGTCCTCGCCGGACGTGCGTGAGCGAGCCATGCGTCAACGTAATGAAAACGCCGAAGGCCGGCTCATGGTGCGAGCCGGCCTTCGAGGCAGTGGAGGCGCGGGGATTCGAACCCCGGTCCGAGACAAGATCCGAAGCAACGTCTACGTGCGTAGCCCATCGGTTGAGGTCTCCAGCCGCTGGCCAATGGGCGGCCCACTGCTGGACAAGTCTTCTTTGACTTCGCGCGCCGTCAGAAGACACAACGGTACGCTAGCCCGAATTTTCGTTACCCGTCAGGCCGCCTCAGGCGAGCTTCCCGTCGGGCAGGTGCTGTAACCGAAGTTACGCAGCCAGAGCCAAGTTGTTGTTGGCAGTTAAAAATTTCCCGAGTGATTTACCAGGGCTCGAGGACCTGGGCACGCGGCCACCCCTTCACCTACCCCGTCGAAACCAGTCGCCCCCCTTCACCACAAAATGTAGAACAGTCGGTGCGCGCGGTCAATGCACATCGGCAGACTGTGCGCCGATTTCATGCTTTGCTAAGGCCTTGCCGCCATGGTATTTTCGGCGGCACACTTCACGCAATTTCTACCAGCGCGCTTGGCCTCGTACAGCGCTTTGTCCGCCGACGAGAAGAGCGAGTCGTGCCGACCCGTGCTCGTCGGGAAGCTCGCGACACCGAACGACGCCGTCACCGCGATCACACGCCCGTCCACTTCCACGCGAGCCGCCTCGAACGAGCGGCGCAGACGTTCGGCCACTTCCCGGGCCCGCTCCATAGACGTCTGTGGCAACAGAATCGCCAGCTCCTCGCCGCCATAGCGCGTGCAGAGATCGATGTTCCGAATCGCACGCTTGGCACCCGCCGCGACTGCCGCCAGCACTCGATCGCCTGCCGTGTGCCCGTACGTGTCGTTGATCTGCTTGAAGTGATCGAGGTCGGCGAGAATGAGCGACAGCGCCTGTCCCGTACGATCGCACTCGGCCAGGTGCTGCCTGAGCCGCTCGTCGAACACGCGCCGGTTGGCGAGAATGCGTGAGCGGGTCGGTGCGCGATTCGACCGTCGCCCGCTCCAAGCTGCGCACGTTCACGAACGCCGCCGACGACACGGACGACAAGAGGAGCAGGAGCGACGACTCGACCGCCGTCAGCTGTCCCGCCTCGTCGCCTTCCACGGCGATCGCGCCTAACGACCGGCTGTCGCGGTGCAGCGGGACGACCGCCAGCGACCCCAGCCGTCGCGATGGCTCGCCCTCGCCGAACACGCTGTAGCCCGATGACGCGTCCACCTCGCTCAACGTGAAGCGCTGCCGCTCGCGGCATGACGTGCCGACGAAAGAAGACGGCGCCACCTCGAATCCTTCCGGTACCGCATGTCCCATGGAGACGCTGGTCACGGTCCCGGTGCTCTCGCGCTGGTCCCACACCACGAAGGCCGCGCGCGTCGCGCCCGTCACCTCGAGCGCCGCGTCGCAGATCGCGTGGCCCAGGCCCGCGATGTCGTGGCTGCTCTGGACGCGCTCGGCCGCTCGCGCCAGCAGCTCCGCTTTCCCACGGTACTGCCGCGTTTCCCGTCCATCGCGGAGCAGGCCCAGCAGCGCGCCCAACCGCGCCGCGTGCGCCGCCAGGTCATGCCTAACGGTAGGCGAGAGCCGGCTCCGGTCGGCGGCGTAGAGCGTGAGCGCGCCGCCGGGACGGTCGTCGTACGCCGCGCCCACGGGCGCGACGATGAGTCCCGCCGTGTCGGTGTCTTGATTGGCCGTCACGATCCCCTGCTCGACGCACCATTCCACGAGCGCGTGCGCCGGCGGATCGGTACGGCGCTCCCGTTGGGCGGCGGGCGGCATCGTGAGCAGCGGACGCGCGGCCCCTTCGTCGACGCGCAGCCACAGCGTCACCTCGTCCGCGCCCAACGATTGCTGGGCATCGGTGAGCAACCGCTCGATCACGTCGCGCTCGACGGCGCGACCCAGGGCATGGTCGCGCATGAGGCGTTCGACGGATGGCGTGCGCGACGCCAACGGCAGTCCGGGATTGTTGCCGCCCCACGGATCCGCATCGCCGGCATGCGTCGCCTGGTGGGCGATGAGACCCGTCGCGGTACCGGCGGCGAACAGCATCACCAGCCGCTCCCACCGTGCACCCGACGAGAGCGCGGCGAGGAACGGGTCGAAGTGCACCAGGATGGGGAGCGATGCGACCGCGACGGCGATCGCGTAGAGACCGCCGGCCCGCCAGGCCAGCACGGCGATGAGACATGCCAGGAGCGCCGCGATCGGGGATCGCGCCGCGCTCGTGGCAAGGATGGTCAGCGCGACCGAGAGTGCGAGCGCGCCGATGCGAGAAGGCACGTGTCTCTCGGGGGACTGAGTCGGCGGATGTGGTGCGGATTGTGGGTTAGGCGTGCGTGATTCGCGATGCCGCGAACGCCGCTCCGAACCCATTGTCGATGTTGACGACCGTCACGCCCGAGGCGCAACTATTGAGCATGGAGAGGAGCGCGGCCACGCCGCCGAAGCTCGCTCCGTACCCGACGCTCGTCGGCACCGCGATCACCGGGACCGGCACCAGTCCGCCCACCACCGACGGCAGCGCGCCGTCCATCCCGGCCACCACGATGATCACGGCGGCGTCTTCGAGGACGCGGCTCTGCGAGAGGAGTCGGTGGAGCCCTGCCACGCCGACATCGGTGAGCCGCTCCACCGTATTCCCCAACGCGTGCGCGGTGACCGATGCTTCTTCGGCCACGGGCAGATCGCTCGTGCCGGCGGTAATGATGAGCACGGTGCCGCGGCCCACGGGCGGCGGTGTGTTAGGCGCCACAAACGCCGTGCGGCCGAGCGCGTTGATCTCGACCGCCGGGAAGCGCTCGGCGAGGGGAGCGTGCATGTCGGGCGCGAGACGCGTCGCCAGCACGCCGTCCCCGCGCTCGGCGATGCGCTCGGCGATGGCCACCACCTGCTCGGTCGTCTTGCCGGCCGCGAAGATGACTTCGGGATAACCCTGCCGAAGCGCGCGGTGATGGTCGACCGTGGCGAAGCCGAGCGATTCGGTGGGCGGCAGCGCGAGCGCGCCTAACGCACCGAGTGCCGCCTGGGCGTCGACCTCGCCGGACGCGACCTGGCGCAAGAGCGCCAGAACGCGCTCGCGTCTCACGCCGCCCGGGCCTCCTCGGCCTCACCGTCGGAGGGGGCGACGTCGCCGCGTGCGCGTGCTGCCAGATATTCGCCAAAGATCTCGTCGACGGCCGACAGCGACTCCACCAGGTGCAGCTTGCGCCTGAGATCGGCAGAGCCCGGCAGCCCCTTCACGTACCAACCGAGGTGCTTGCGGAATTCGATCGCTGCGCCGCGCGGGTCGTTTTCGTACGACGCGGCCATCCGTGCGTGCTCGGACGCGATCGCGAACCGCTCTTCGACCGGCGGCGCCGGCGGCATCGGCAGTCCTTGCAAGAGCGCGCGCGCCTGATTGAACACCCATGGTTGGCCAAATGAGCCGCGCGCGATCATCACGCCCTCGCAGCCGGTCTCGCGATGCATGCGCACGGCGTCCTCGGCCGTCTTGATGTCGCCGTTGCCGAGGACGGGAATCTCGAGCGCCGCCGCAACGGCCGCGATCTCCTCCCAGCGCGCGTCGCCCGAGTACATCTGCGCGCGTGTGCGCGGATGCAGCGTTAGGACACGGGCGCCGGCGTCCTGACAACGGAGCGCGATGGACACGGGGTCGCGCATCTCCTCGTTCCAACCGCTTCGAATCTTGACCGTGACCGGCAAGTGCGTGCCGGCGATGACGGCACGGATGACGTCGGTGACCAACGCCAGATCCTTGAGGCAGCCGGAGCCGCCATTGCGCTTCACGACTTTCTTCACCGGGCATCCGAAGTTGATGTCGATGAATTCCGGCGCGAACACGTCGGTCACGAGCGATGCGGCCTCGCGCATGGCGTCGGGGTCGGCGCCGAAGATCTGCACGCCGATGGGGCGTTCGGCGGGGCCGAATCGAAGTTTGTCGAGCGTGGCCGGGATTTCTCGCCGGATCCCTTCAGCCGAGAGGAACTCGGTGACCACCACGTCCGCGCCGAAGCGGCGGCAGAGTTGCCGGAAGGGCGACTCCGACACGCCGGCCATTGGTGCGAGGTACAGCGGCACCGGGAACGCGGTGGAATATGGGAATGCCATTGATTGAAGTTACTGTGACCGGCAACTCCATGCAACGTCGTTATTTGACACTGTTTTGCGCGCGGGGTAAGTTGCAAGGTTTCCCGCGACGACGCGGCCAAATCCGATCTCGATATTCGCTCTTGGGGAGATAGATGGAATTACGCCAATTCTTTACCGAAGACGGGATCAAGTTGGGGCTCGAGGGGAGCGCCAAGGATGACATCCTGAAGGAACTGATCTCGCTTCTCAAGTTGGACGAGAAGGCAGAGGGCATGCTGTACAAGATGCTCAAGCGGCGTGAGAACCTTGGATCGACCGGGATTGGCCGCGGGATCGCGATTCCGCACTGCCGTTCACTGGTCGTCAACAAGCTTCGCGTCGCGTTTGGGCGCAAACCGGCTGGCGTCGATTTCAAGGCGATCGACGAGAAGCCGGTTTTCTTTTTCTTTCTCATTGTGGCACCGCCCCTCGAGGTGTCTAACCAGTATCTCCCCGTGTTGGGGAAGATCGCGCAGTTCAGCAAGGAGCCGGACGTGCCGCAGCGCTTGTTGTCGTTGTCGCAGCCAGGGCAGTTCCTGACCTTGCTGGAGGAGAAGGGTGTCTGATGTTGCACGCCGAGCTCGAGATTTTGCTCGAGATACAAGACTTACAAACGTTGAAGCGGGACATTACGGTGGCGGAGTATGCGGCCGCGGGCATTCCGGTGGACGTGGACGAATTCAGCGCTCGGTTAGGCGAGCGCATCACGGAGCGTGAGGACCAGCTGTCGCCGCGGACCCAAACCTCGTATCGCCGGATCCTCAAGCGTCACGAGCGGGTGGTGGCGCCGGTGTTGAACGGCGTCTGCTACGGGTGCTTCGTGCACGTGCCCACGAGCAAGGGGCACGACCAGGACCGCAACAGCGAGCTCCGGAATTGCGAGAGCTGCGGGCGGTTCATCTACTACACGGACTAGGGAAGCGCGCGCTCGCGCGCGCTTGGGGACACGGGAACGGGGA
This sequence comes from uncultured Gemmatimonadaceae bacterium, assembly GCA_963702675.1. Taxonomy (GTDB): domain Bacteria; phylum Gemmatimonadota; class Gemmatimonadetes; order Gemmatimonadales; family Gemmatimonadaceae; genus JADGGM01. The sequence goes on along the minus strand of CAVPDN010000011.1, from coordinate 38,531 downwards.
AGCGGCGGCGACGCCCTTCCCCGTTCCCTGTTCCGGTGTTCCTGCGCTTCTGCGCCTGAGCGGCCCGGCGTTTGCCCTGCTCCACCGCGTTCCGGCACGCATTCGGCTTCCCCGTGGCTGCGTGCCCAACGGCGCGCAGCGCGTGGTGAGCACATGACCGAAACGCATACCGAAACGACAACCGATCGCAATCGGGCCTTCATCGCCGAGATGTTAGGCGAGAAGAAACGACTCGAGGACTATCCCGACCGCGTCGACCCCGATCTGGTGATGCACGAGCCGGCATCGCTGCCGTTCGGCGGAACGTACAAGGGCCTCGAAGACTTCAAGCGCTTCTACGCCAAAGTCCGCACCTACTATGACTTCGAGACCTGGACGCTCATCGATGTCGTCGCCGACGGCGACATCGTCTTCTCGACCTCCGCGGTCCGGGTGGCCGGGCGCGACATCACGATGCACATCGCCGAGCGTTTCCGCTTCACCGGCACGAAGCTGGTCGAGGTTCGGGTATTCATCTGCGATGCGACCGAATCGCAAGTGGCTCGCTGATCTTTAGGCGAGCTGCGCGCGCTTTGTCTCCTGACCCGTTCCCAATTCCCCAAGCGCAGCGTTTCCCTAAGACGCCTCCAGGCGTTGGTTCCCCGTCGTCGGTGGGCGCTTCCCGAACACAATCGTTGCTCCGATCGCCGCCGCGAGCATCAGTCCTGCGGCCGTCCAAAACGCAATCTGCGTCGCGCCGATGTAGGCGTCTCGTATCGCCGAAAACAGCTGGGCGGCGCCGGGGAAATTGCGCGGCAGGCTGGCCGCGTCGCCAATGCCGCGCATCGCCGTTTCCACGACGCCGGCGGGCAGTCCGTTAGGCAGAGACGCGCTCAAGGCCGACCGGTAGGCGAGGGTTGCCAGGCTGCCGAGGAGCGCGATGCCCATGGCGCCGCCGAATTCGGACGCCACCTCGCTCAGCGCGGCGGCGGCACCGGACTGCTCCACCGGGGCGGCGCTGACCACGAGATCGGCGATGATGGCGGTGCACGGCGCAACCCCGAGCGCGAACAGGACGTCGCCGCCGATGACCAGCGTCAGGCTCTGCGCGCCGGCGCCCAGCGCCATCGCCGCCATCCCCACCGCGCCTAACGTTAGGCCGGCGCCGAGGACGTGGGCCGGGCGCATGAGACGAAGGGCACGGGACGTGGCCATCGACCCGACCGCGAACCCGAACCCGCCCGGCGTGCTCCAGAGCCCGGCTGCGAGCGGCGACAGTCCCAACACCAGTTGGAGATATTGCGCGAACAGCACGAGGACGCCGAATCCGACGAAAAAGTCGGCGAGGTAAATGGCGAGCGCGGCCGTCACGGCGGGGCGCCTGAACAGGCGCAGATCGAGGAGCGGGAGCGCGAGACGCGATTGCCGCCGCACGAAGAGCACGCCTAACACCACGCCTAACACTATGCCGCCGACGGACTCGCTGCCGCTGCCGCCCTGGGCGGCCAGCTTGACCCCGTAAATCACCGGCAGCACAGAGGCCAGCGACAAGCCCGCGCTCACAAGGTCGAGGCGCCCGGCGGTCGGAGCTTTGTACTCGGGCAGCAGCGTCGGCCCAACGATCATCAAGAGTGCCATCACCGGAACGGGCGCGAGAAACGCCGCGCCCCACCAGAAATGGGCGAGAATGAGGCCGCCGATAGCCGGACCGATCGCGCCGCCGAACGAGTAGCTGGCGATCCACACGCTCACCGCGAACGTCTTCTCGCGGTCGTCACGGAACATGTTGCTGATGAGCGAGAGCGTGGACGGCGCCATCGTCGCCGCGGCAACTCCGAGCGCCGCGCGGGCGGCAATGAGCATCGGCGCACTGCGCGAAAAAGCGGCAACGACAGACAGCACTCCGAAGCACGCCGAGCCAATGAGCAACAGCTTTCGCCTGCCGATCCGGTCGCCGAGCGTGCCCATGATCAGCAGCGATCCGGCGGCCAGGAACCCGTACACGTCGACGATCCACAGGAGCTGCGCTGCCGTGGGCTTGAGCGCGGCGCTGATGGACGGCACCGCGAGATTCAGGACCGTGAGGTCCATCCCGTAGACGATGCAGGGCAGCGCGATGATGGCGAGACCGATCCACTCGCGGCGCGTCGCCTGCCCTGCACCAACGGACGCGGTCATTGCGCGTTCACCATGGCACGTGCACCACGCACGGCAGCGCGGGGTGCCACACGGTCGCGTCGAGTCGATTGCGATGCCGCCTGCAATGCGTCGCCGAACGACCAGAGCGAGACGCCGAGCAAGGTCACATCCTTGACGATGAAGCTGGCGAGCGCCGGATCGAGATGCGGTGTGGTGAAGAGGAAGCTCAGCGTCATCACCAGGGAGCCCGTGATACCTAAACTGCCGATGGCCGAGAGTCGCGGTGAAAACCGGCGCGACGCCATCAGCAGACCCATCACGATCTCGATGACGCCGATAATCTCGGACGACACCTGCTGCCCGAACAGTCCCGGGAGCCAAAACAGGAACGGGCTGTGGACGAGCAGCGGATGAATCGTCGCGGCCTCGGCCGCCGTGAACTTGGTCAGGCCGAACGCCACGAAGAACATCGCGACACTGTAGCGGGCAACCACCTGCCCTGCCGGCACGGTCCATTTCTGTAACGGGGTCATCTCGCGGTCCCTCCCGTGAAGGTGACTTGATATGTGCGTGCTACACGCACATATTTAGGAAGGCACTCTGCCGCTGTCAACCCCCTCTTGATTAACTTGGCCCCATGACCCGCTTACGAACCGCCAACATGCTGGCCGCCTTCGCCGGCGAAATCACGGAACGCGCGACCGCGGCGCTCAAGGACCATCCCAATCAGACCGACTCGGCCTTCGCCGCGCTCAACATCATGAGCTACTGGGAGGGCATCACCAACGCGCAGCTCGCGCGCGCCCTCGATCTCTCACACACGGCCACGGTGCGCTTGGTCGACAAGCTCGAGGCGCAGGGCTATGTCGAGGCACGCGCGGGTGAGGACAAGCGGGCGACGCATCTCCACCTCACGTCGGCGGGGCGCAAAGCCGTGCAGCCCGTGCTGGTGGCGCGGTGCGCGGCCGTGAAGGGCTATCTCAATGCGCTCTCGGCCGCCGAGGAAAAGCAGTTCGCGCGGCTCCTCGAAAAACTCATGCGTCCGTTAGGCAAGGACGCGTACGGGGTGAGTCACTTCTGCCGTCTGTGCGATTTCAACGTCTGCCCGGGCGACGAGTGTCCGATGCACGCCAACATGGAGTCGTGGCCGGAGCTCTGACGCGGTCACCGGCCGGCGCTGAGTCCCTGCCCTGCATGCAACACAACAGCGCCGATTCCCCTACGGCTGCGTCCGTCGGTCCACCACGTCGACGTGATCGGAGTGCGTGTCGAAGCGGGCGAGAACGGCGCGGGCCTCACAATACTCCCCGCTCCCCGTTAGCCCAATGCCTTCACCAGATTGTCCAACGACGCGCTCGTTCGGCACGATGTCGAGATAGGTCGTCACGCCGCGATACTGCGGATTCTCCTTTGGTCCGCAGCGAAACACGTCCTCGCCGCCCTCTCGAAAGTCGGCGCGGTCGTACACGAGCGCGGCCTTTTCGGATGGCACGCCCCACTGCGCGCGCTCGACCGGATTGGCCAGCGCCGCGAAGACGCGCTCGACCGGCGCTTTGCTCGTACGTTCAAAAACGAACGTGGCGTGCTGCACATGTTCGATGGCCATAACGACCTGCTCCGTGTTGACGTCTCGGTCCGGCCGCATGCACAACCGTTCGCTTGGACCGCATGCAACTTGCGTCTGCACAAGCGAAATCGCGGGACGCATTTCAGGCTACTCGTCAGAGCACTCGACCGCCCTCGAACCCAGGCCAAGAGGAGGAAACCATGTCAGTCGCTTTCCCTACGATCCAAGCACCTGTGACCGGTCGGGAAGACTTGGGCCAACTCACTGAGCCTCTTGAGGCCTTGGCACAATTCTACAAGGCGATCAACGCGCGCGACCTGGCGCTCATGGAGCAGAACTGGGACGGATCGGCTGAAGCAGCAATGGACAATCCGCTCGGCGGTATCAAGCGCGGCTGGACGCAAATCAGGCAAACGTACGAGCGTCTGTTCGACACACCAGGTGCATACTCATTCGAATTCTGGGATTATACGCTGCATCGAAGCGGCGATGTGTTTTGGGTCGTCGGGCGCGAGCGTGGACGGCTCGAGAGCGGCAGCGAGCTCCTCGAGCTTGCCATTCGAACGACGCGGCTGTTCCGCCGCGCCGACGGGCGGTGGCGCCAAATTCACCACCACGGGTCGATCGACGATCCCGAGATGCTCGCCCGCTACCTGGCCGCAGTGCGGACGCAATCAGGTTCGCCCGGTTCACGTCGTTAGGCAGACGCGTGAAGAACTTTCGCGCCAGCCTACGGGCACCATCGCAGTCAATTTGCAGGAGACCGAGTCATGCGTAATCGCCCCATGGCTGCGCGCATGGCGGACATCGCGCGGTATCGCCCGCTCGGCGAGGCGACGCGTTTTGCCGGCGCGGAGAACAGAACAATCGGCGCGCACTAACGATCGATCTACGCGAGGGCGGCCGATCGGCGATCGACAAGCTCGACGACACCCTCGAGCACCGCGACGCAGCGTCCCCCGATATCCACCGCGACCTGGCCCTCGGCGTCGGTTGTCGAGCGGCCGAGCAACAGGCTCGGGCGGCCCATATCGACACCTTGATGGATCCGCCAACGACGATCTGTAGCGGGATGCTGGTCCAACGTCGTGAGCAGCGCGATCATTGCCGCTGCGGCACTTCCGGTCGCGGGGTCCTCCACGATGCCGTCCAGGGGCGAAAACATTCGCGCATGAATGACGGTCTCATTTGTCCGATGGCCGGGGCCTGCCTCACGGACATAGGCGAACACCGCGTCCGCGCCGTCGAGGGGCAATAGGGCTTCGTAGGCCTGCAAGTTAGGCTTCGCGCACCGCAGCGTTTCGCGTGAACGAAGCTCGACGACGAGGAACGGGAGTCCGACCGACACGACCTGTGGTGGATGGACCGCTATCGCGATGTCATCAGGCTCGAGTGACAAACAGTATGCGGCCGACTCTCGAGTCACGACGGATCGCCGGGTGAGCGCTTCCGGCGCGCGCAACTCCGCGCCAACGATGTCGCCATCCTGGATCAGCAGCGTGATGCATACCGCGCCGGCAGCCTCTTCGAACACAAACTGTTTGTCGATCGGTTCCCCGCGCGAGCGGCGCTCTCGAGCCAACAGAAAAGCGGTCCCAATATTCGGATGTCCAGCGAACGGAACTTCCGTGCGAGGCGTGAAGATCCGGACTCTGGCAGTGTGAGCGGCGTTTTGCGGCGGCAGCACGAACGTCGTCTCGGAATAGTTGAACTCCATCGCGAGAGACTGCATCTGGGCCGTCGAGAGCCCCTCCGCATCAAGTACGACGGCGACGGGGTTTCCGCCAAACATGGCGTCCGTGAACACGTCCGCAGTGACATACCGGCGCTTCATTCTCGGAAGTCCTCCGGAATCTTCGCCGTGCATCCTCGGCAATGTCGTGGACGAAGAAGTTCGATGATCTATTCGGTTCGCAGCGCTCCGACGTATCGATATGTGTTCACGAGCACGGTCGAGGACACCAGCTTGGTGCTGACGAGAGCGAGCTCGCGCGGGGCAGCACTGTTCTCAAAGAAGCGTTTCCCCGTGCCTAAAAACACCGGGTAGACGAGCAGCACAATTTCGTCGACCAGCCCCTGCTCCAGCAGCACGCGCGTCAGCGTCGAGCTTCCCCAGACGATCAGGTCTGGACCGTCCTTTGACTTGACGCTGCGAACACCCGCGATAGCGTCCGCGCCCAGGTTCCCGACCGGACCCCATTCCAGGCTGTCTGGCCTGTGTGTCGCGACATATTTCGTTGCGGCGTTGAGACCGTTGGCGAGCGGACCGCTTGCCTTGGGCCAGTGGCCGGCGAAAACATCGTAGGTGCGGCGGCCAAGGAGCAGATCGAAACGACTGCCTTGGGCCTCGACGACCGCCGCTGCCCCATCCGCGCCGCGATACGGTGCCGTCCATCCGCCATGCGGGTAATCGTCGCCGCCTTCGCCCCGTCCACCCGGCGCCTGGATCACGCCGTCGAGCGAGATGTGTTGGATGATCCTGATCTTCCTCATTCCGCCTCTCCGGTTAGGCCACAGCTGGAACTATCAGCGTTGTGTCCTGGCCCTTGTGCGCCGCCCCGTTCCCTTTTCCCCACGCGCGCTCGCGCGCGCTTCCCTATTCCCATTCGATCGTGGCCGGCGGCTTCGAGCTCACGTCGTACACCACGCGGTTCACGCCATCCACCTCGTTGATGATCCGGCTCGAGATGCTGGCCAGCACCTCGGGCGGAAACGGGAACCAGTCCGCGGTCATGCCGTCGGAGCTCGTCACCGCGCGGAGCGCGACCACGTTGTCGTACGTGCGCCCGTCGCCCATCACGCCCACGCTGCGCACCGGGAGCAGCACCGCGAACGCCTGCCAGATGTCATCGTACAAGCCGGCCGCGCGAATCTCCTCGAGATAAATCGCATCCGCCTTACGGAGCACGTCGAGCTTCTCGCGCGTGACGTCGCCCAGAATGCGGATCGCGAGGCCCGGGCCCGGGAACGGATGGCGGCCGACCATCTCCTCGGGCAGGCCGAGCTCGCGGCCCACCTGGCGCACTTCGTCCTTGAACAGCTCGCGCAGCGGCTCGATCAGCTTGAACGGCATGCCCGGCTTGAGGCCGCCGACGTTGTGATGCGTCTTGATCGTCACCGACGGGCCGCCGCGCGGCGAGATCGACTCGATCACGTCGGGGTACAGCGTCCCCTGCACCAGGAACTCCGACGCCCTCGCCCACGTGGCGCGGCGGCGTCCTCGAACACATCGATGAACGTGTGGCCGATGCGGCGCCGCTTCTCCTCGGGGTCCTCGACGCCGGCCAGCTGCCGTTAGGAACCGGTCGGCGGCGTCGACCGTCACGCAGGTCGATCCCCAGGTTGCGCGCGGAAGGTGCGTTCCACCTGCTCGCGCTCGTGGAGCCGCAGCAGGCCGTGATCGACGAAGATGCAGGTGAGCCGGTCGCCGATCGCGCGGTGCACGAGCGCCGCGGCCACCGACGAATCCACGCCGCCCGACAGCCCGCAGATCGCGCGCGCCGGAGCCGACACGCTCGCGGATCCGCGATCACCTCGTCCTCGATGAACGCGCCCGGCGTCCAGTCGGGCTCGGCCTTGCAGACCTCGAAGAGGAAGTTCGAGATGATCTCGCCGCCCCGCGGCGTGTGCGGCACCTCGGGATGAAACAGCACGCCGGAGATCGGCCGCGACGTGTGGCGGATCCCGGCGATGGGCGCGTTGGCGCTCCGCGCGATCACCTCGAAGTCAGGCGGAGGCGTCTCGACGTGATCGCCGTGGCTCGCCCACACGGTGATCGTCTCGCCCGGCGTGAACCCGGCGAACACGCCCTGCGGTTTCACGATCTCGAGCTCGGCCCGGCCGTACTCGCGCCGGCCGGCGCGCGTCACGCCGCCGCCCGCCAGTTGGGCGATCAGCATGCATCCCGTAGCAGATGCCCAACACCGGCGCGAGGTCGAGGAGCGCCGGATCGGCGGTCGGCGACGCCGTCGCCGTACACCGAGCCGGGCCGCCGGACAGGATGATGCCGGTGGGATTCCAATCGCGAATCCACTCGATGGAGCGCGTGGGCGGATGGATCTCGCAGTAGACGCGCGCCTCGCGGACCCGCCGCGCGATGAGCTGCGTGAACTGCGAGCCGTAGTCGAGGATCAGGATGCGGGAGGCGGCGGGCTGGGTCATTGCCTAACGGAACGGATCAGCATCGCCACTGGTCGCCCTCGAGCGTGATGAACGTAGCCTCTTTCGTGTCCAGGTCGAGCAGCGCCGCGCCCGGCGTGCCGTAGAGCCACCCACAGGCTTCGCCGGGATTCAGGAGCAGCGTGTCGCCCGTCACTTCGCGGCGGCACTTGTGCGTGTATCCGTGGATCACCACGCCGTGTCCGCTCACGGAGCGTTCGTTCACGTCGCCGATGTCGTGCACGAGCAGAATCCGCGTGCCGTTCACCTCGACACTGTGCGGGCCTTCGTAGATCTCGGTCCCCATGCCCTTCGCCGCTTCGGCGCGCAGGCCTTCGCGGTCGCCATCGTTGCGGCCGTACACGCCGGCCAACGCCAGGTTGGCCGCGATGATCGGACGCAGCGACCACGACGCACAGAAGTCGCCGGCGTGCAGCACGAGACCGACGCCCGCCTCGCGGAAGCGCTTCGTGAATTCGGCGATCGCCGGCAGGCGATCGTGGGTGTCCGCCAGCACGCCGACGAGCATCAGGCATTCCTCCACGAAGGGTGGGCGGTTTCGTGCCGAACGAGGTCCTCATACTGCTCGCGCGCCGTGATCTCCGCAAAGCGCTCGCCGTCCACCAACACTTCGGCGGCCCGCGGGCGCGCATTGTAGTTCGATGACATTGCGAACCCGTACGCGCCCGCCGAGCGAATGGCCAGGAGATCGCCCGGGCGCACGTCGTCGATCTCGCGGGCCAGCGCGAAGAAGTCGCCGCTCTCGCACACCGGACCGACGATGTCGGCCTGCGTCCGTCCGCCGCGCGGCCTAACGGCGTCGATGCGGTGATACGCGTTGTAATGCGACGGACGCAGCAGGTCGTTCATGCCCGCGTCGGTGATCACGAACTCGCGCCCCCCGCCCTCTTTGCGGTACAGCACGCGCGTCAGCAGGACGCCGGCGTTGCCGACCAGATACCGGCCCGGCTCGACGATCAATTTGAGTCCGGACGCGGCGGCGTGCGGCAGCACCGTGGCCGCGTACTCGTCGAGGTCCATCGGATTCTCGGTGTCGTAGGTGACGCCGAGTCCGCCGCCGATGTCGAGGTATCGCAGGTCCTGGGCGCCGGCCGCGCGCAGGTCGTCCACCAGCTCGAGCAGGCGCAGAATGCCGTCGCGATACGGCTCGACGCTCGACACCTGCGAGCCAATGTGCATGTCGAGTCCTAACAGACGCGTGTGCGGCAGCGTGCATGCCAACCGCCCAACGGCCAGGGCGTCCGGGAACGGTACGCCGAACTTGTCGCCGCGTTCGCCCGTGCGCGTGTAGTGGTGCGGCGTGTCCACCGACACCTCGGGGTTCACGCGCAGCGCGACCGGCGCGGTAACGCGCATGTCGCCCGCGACGCGGTCGAGCAGCCGCAGCTCGCCTTCCGATTCGACGTTGAACAGCAGGATGCCGGCCGCCAGCGCCTCGCGCAGCTCGCGTTCGGTCTTGCCGACGCCGCTGAACACGATGTCCGGCCCCGTTAGGCCGGCCAATTTCGCCCGGTAGAGCTCGCCGCCCGATACGATGTCGACGCCCGCGCCTAACGAATGGAGGAGCGCCAGGACGGCGACGTTCGCGTTGGCCTTGACGCTGTAGTGCAGCCGGTGCGGCACCGGGGCGAGCGCGCGGTCGAGCCGCGCGTACGCGTCGCGGATCGCGCCGGCGCTGTAGATGAACACCGGCGTCCCCACCTCGCGCGCGATCGCCTCGAGCGGCACGCCTTCGCAGGCCAGCGCGCCATCGGCCGGAGCGAAACCCGCGGTCAATACGCTTTCGCCCACACGGCCTCGCTGGTGGACGGACGGCCGCACTTGAGGCACGTCCGCGGCGCTTCGGGCGAGCGAAACTCCTCGTCGGGCAACACGCGAATGGTTGCCTTGGTGTCTTCCTTGATCGCCGCCTCGCACGCGCCGTCGCCACACCAGCCGGCGTACACGAACGCGCCCTCGCCTTCCATTATCTGTCGGAATGCGTCGTACGTGATGGCGCCGCGCACGCTATGGTCCTCGCGCCGCTTGCGCGCCGAGCCAAGCATGTCGTCCTGGATCGTGACCAACAGCGACTCGAGCTCGGCGGCCAGGTGGTCGAGCGCGATGGGCTGCTTGGCGCGCGTGTCGCGCCTAACGAGCACGGCCTGGGACTTGTCCAGGTCGCGGGGGCCGAGCTCGATCCGCACGGGCACGCCGCGCAGCTCCCACTCGTAGTACTTGGCGCCGGGCTTCATGGTGTCGCGCGCGTCGATGTGCACGCGCACGCCGGCCGGCGAGCTCGGTGCGTAAGGCGTGCGCGGCGCCGAGCACGCGAGATTTCTCCTCGTCCGTTCTCCAGATGGGGACGACCACGGCTTCGGTTGGCGCGAGCTTGGGCGGCACACGCAAGCCGTTGTCGTCGCCGTGCGTCATGACGAGCCCGCCGATGAGGCGCGTCGAAGCGCCCCAGCTGGTGTTCCACGCGTACTCGGTGCCGCCGCTCTCCGTCTGGAACTTGAGGTCGAACACCTTGGCGAAATTCTGGCCGAGGTTGTGCGACGTGCCCGCCTGCAGCGCCTTGTTGTCCTGCATCATCGCCTCGCACGAGTACGTGCGCAGCGCGCCGGCGAATCGCTCGGCGTCGGTCTTGCGGCCCGTGACGACGGGCATCGCCATCCACGATTCCATGAACTGCCGATAGACGCCGAGCATTTGTCGCGCTTCCGCTTCGGCTTCGTCGTGCGTGGCGTGCGCCGTGTGGCCTTCCTGCCAGAGAAACTCCGAGCGTGCGCAGGAACAGCCGCGTGCGCATCTCCCAACGGACCACGTTCGCCCACTGATTGATGAGCAACGGGCAGATCGCGATAGCTCTGCACCCACTTCGCGAACATGGCGTAGATGATCGTCTCGGACGTTGGGCGAACGACCAACGGTTCCTCGAGCAGCTTGCCGCCGCCGTGGGTGACCACGGCCGTCTCGGGCGCGAACCCTTCGACGTGCTGCGCTTCGCGCTGGAGATAGCTCTGGGGAATGAAGAGCGGGAAGTACGCGTTGCGATGTCCGGTCGCCTTGAACATGTCATCGAGCGCGCGCTGCATGCGCTCCCAGATGCCGTAGCCGTCGGGCCGGATGACCATGCAGCCGCGCACCGGCGAGTAATCGGCGAGCTCGGCCCGCAGGACGACGTCGTTGTACCAGGCGCTGAAGTCTTCGGCGCGGGTCGTGAGCTTTTTCTCGTCGGCCATTTAGGAGGGTGTTGGTGATCGGGCCGCGGCGCGCGACCCGAGTTCGTCGATCCAGTCATCGAGGCGGACGCGGCGCTCCTCGCCGTCGCCTAACCGGCGGACGGTCGCCTCGCCCGTCGCCGACGTTCGGCGCGCCGACGATGACCGCATCGCGCGCGCCGGCCGCGCCGGCCGCCTTGAGCTGCCGCGAGAGCTGCTGGCCGCCCAACGCGTACTCGACGCTCACGCCCCGCTCGCGCAGCCGCGCGGCGACGCGCATTGCGCGCGACACGTCGGCGGCGTCGCCGAACGCGACCCACACGTCGAGGCCGGCGGCCGCGGCCGGCATCCGCCCCCGCGCGCGCAACAGCTCGCCCAACACGACGTCGCCCATGCCAAAGCCTAACGCAGGCAGGTCGGGGCCGCCGCTCTGCGCCAGCAGCGTGTCGTACCGGCCGCCGCCGCAGATCGCGCGGAGCTCGCCCTGGGCATCGAACAGCTCGAAGACGATGCCGGTGTAGTACGCCAGGCCGCGCACGATCGAGAGGTCCGGCTGCAGGTACTCGCCGCCGCCTAACGCCTCGACGTACGTGCGCAAAGCGAACAAACTCGTCCACCACGCGCTCGGATCGTGTCTCGATCGAGCGCTCTGATCGCGTCCAGGCTCCGCGTGCTCGGGGATGTCCAGCACCGCGCGCACCGCCTTGGCATCGAGACCGAGCGCCACGAGCTTCTCCTCCGACACGGTGCGCGGCTGCCGATCGATCTTGTCGATCACCGCGAGGACGCCGTGGATCGCCGCGTCGGGGACGCCGCCCGACTGCAGGTAGCCGTGCAGAATGCGGCGGTCACTCACACGCGCGCGCACGTCGTCGGGACCCAGGCCCAACTGCCGCATGATGTCGATCGCCGCGGCGAGCAACTCGGCGTCGGCGGTGACATCGGCTCGCCCACGATGTCCATGTTGAGCTGGAAGTGCTCGCGCAACCGCCCGCGCTGCTGCCGCTCATAGCGAAACAACTGCGGAATCGAGAACCACCGCACCGGCTTCCGGAGCGCGTTCGCCCGCGCCGCCACCATGCGCGCGAAGGTCGGCGTCATCTCCGGACGCAGCGCGACTTCGCGCTCACCTTTGTCGACAAAGTTGTACAGCTGGCCGACGATCTCGTCGCCGCTCTTCTTCGTGTACAGCTCGAGCGGTTCGAGCGGCGGACCATCGTACTCGACGAACCCGAACCGCCGCGCCACGTCACGCCATGTGGCGAAGATGTGCGCGCGTTCCGCGAGCTCGGCGGGATAGAAATCGCGAAATCCGGGTAGGGCTCCCTGGGACATCGCATGCAATTTATCCGGCGAACGGAGACACCTGCAAGCGCGACATCGCATCGCCCACGGTGTGGAACGAGCCCGTGATGAGCGTCGTCGCGGCGCCCGAGCGCGACGCGTCGAGCGCACGATCGAAATCGGTGTCTGCCTCCGCGCGCCAGTTGTGCGCGCGCGCGAACTCCACGGCCTCCGACAGGACCCACGCGCGATCCGCGGGAACGCTCGGCGGCGCCGTGAGCACGAATCGATCGACGTGCGACGCGAGCGTCGTCATCATCGCGCGCCAGTCCTTGTCGCGCAGCACGGTGAGCAGACACACCACGGGCCGCGGCGGACTGAGCGTCGACAGCGCGTCGCACAGCACGGCGGTGCCGGCAGGATTGTGCGCCACGTCGAAGATCACGCTGCCGCACCATTGAAAGCGCCCCGGGATCGCGACGCCCCGCAACGCGTCGCCGGCCGTCGGCGGCCGCTTGCGCGTACCGGCCGCCGGCCAACTCGAGCATCGCGATCGCCACTCGCGGTGTTGGACGCCTGGTACCGGCCCACGAGCGGCGTGTGCACCGCGCTCACGCCCGGCGCGCCGAGCGTGAACGATGTTCCGCCCGCGCCGACCTCAATGTCGCGCAGCATCCACTCGTCGTGGATGACCAACACAGGCGTGCGACCCGGCTGCGCGGCGAGCGCCGCGAGGAGAGCGCGAATCACGCGGATCGGGTTCGCCGATGACCGCCGGCACGCCGCGCTTGAAGATACCGGCCTTTTCGAACGCGATCGCCTCCGTGGTGTCGCCCAGGTACTGCTGATGATCGAGACCGATCGTCGTGACCGCGCAGCATCGGGCGTCACGACATTGGTCGAGTCGAGCCGTCCGCCGAGCCCAACCTCGACCACCACGACGTCGACATTCGCTCGCGCGAAATGCTCGAACGCCATGCACGTCGTCGCCTCGAAGAATGTCGCGCCCAAGCGTTCCACTGTCGGCGTCCACCGCGCGATGAACTCGACCACCGCTCTTCGCCGATAGGCACGCCGTCGACCATGATGCGCTCGCGAAAATCGACGAGATGCGGCGAGGTGTATCGGCCAACGCGAAATCCCTGCGCGCGCAACACCGCGTCCAGCGTGGCCACGACGCTGCCTTTGCCGTTGGTCCCGCCGACGTGAATAGCGCAAGCCCTAGTGCGGATCGCCGAGGGCAGCGAGCAGCGCGCGCGTGCGCGTCGAGGCCGAGTCTCCACCCGCCGCTGATGCGAGCGAAGAGAGTATTCGAGCGCCTCGCGATACGCGCTGGGTCAGGCCGATGTCCACCCTGACGCCGCCGGCTTTCCGCTCATGTGCCGCAGCAATTGGCCGACCGTCTCTTCAGTTCGCGCCGATGCACCACGAGTCAACCATGCCGTGGTCGAGGAAAAATTCCGCCGTCTGAAATCCCTCCGGTAAATCCTGCCCGAGCGTCTGCTTGATGACGCGCGGCCCGGCAAAACCGATGACGGCGCCAGGCTCCGCGATGATCGCGTCGCCGAACATCGCGAAGCTCGCGCTCACGCCGCCCATCGTTGGATTCGTGAGAATCGAAACGTACGGAATCCGCCGCTCGGCGAGCTGCGACAAGACCGCCGACGTCTTGGCCATCTGCATGAGCGACAGCATGCCTTCCTGCATGCGCGCGCCGCCCGACGCAGACACGATGATCGAGCGGATATTTGCTCTCCAGCGACCGCTGTCCAAGCCGCGCGATTTTTTCGCCGACAACCGAGCCCATGGACCCGCCCATGAAAGCGAAATCCATGACGCCGAAATTGATCGGCATTTCGCCGAGCGTCCCGCCAGCGGTGACGATCGCGTCCTGTCGCCGGCCTTGGCGATTGCCTTCTTGAGGCGCGAGGGATAATCGGGAAACCCAAGCGGATCGACCGACCGGAGTTCGACCTCCAGTTCCTCGACGGACCCGTCGTCGAGCAGGATGTTGACGTAGTCGCTCGCGCGGATGCGCCGGTGATAGCCGCAACTCGGGCACACGTTGAGATTCCGGATGAACTTCTCGCGGAAGTCGGTGTGGCCGCATGCCTCGCACTTTTCCCACGCGTCCGCCGGGATTTCGAGCTTTTCGCCGCGCGGATGGCGGGGTTTCTTTTCCTTTCTGAACCATGCCATGGAGGTAATGTGCGCGGAGCGACGGGCAACAGTTCTGGAAGCCGGGAAGCTCTCGCTGAGCGCTCGCTTGGGGAACGGGGAACCGGAAAGCCGCCGCTTCCCCTTTCCCCCAGGCGCCAGCCGCTTCCCTCAGCGCGCGCAAGTCGCGCGCTTCCCTGCTATATCGCCAGCTCTCCGACCCTCGCCCCCCGCCCTTCACTCGAAACGCGCGACAACAGCCCGATCGCCAGCCAGCACGCCAGCATGAACGAACCGCCATACGAAAAGAACGGCAGCGGGATACCCGTGATCGGCATCAGGTTCAGCGTCATGCCGACGTTCACGATGACGTGAACGAACCAGCTCGACAACAGGCCCAACGCCACCAGGCTGCTGAACGAATCGTTGGCGCGTTCGGCGATGCGCACGGAGCGAAGGAACAGGAACAGGAACAGCATCAGCGCGACCGTCACGCCGATGAAGCCCAGCTCTTCGCCTAACACGGCGAAGATGAAGTCGGTGTGCTGCTCGGGCAGAAACGCGAGGCGCTTCTGGGTGCCCATCAGGAATCCCTTGCCTAACCAGCCGCCGGAGCCGATCGCCACCTGCGACTGGATCACGTGCTAGCCGGAGCGGCGCGGATCGATCGACGGGTCGAGGAACACCAGCAGGCGGTGTCGCTGGTAGGGCGCCATCCGCTCCCAGAGGATGGGCGCGACCACGCCCATCACGACGTTGGCCGTCATGAGGCCGACGCCCTCGAGCATGAAGGGCTTGTACCACAGCACCAGCGCGAGGAGCAGCAGGAACCACGCGCCCCACAGGCTGGTGTTGAACGCGAGGATGAGGCTCACCGCGGGCGACGCGACCAGCACGAGCAGCGGCAACGGCACGCCCGACCAGTACAGCATCGCGAAGAAGATGCCGATGAACACCAGCCCCGTGCCCAGGTCCGGCTGCATCATGATCAGCGCCCACGGCAGGAACGCCACGAGCGCGGGCTGCCACAAATCGAGCAGCGATTTGGGCGGCTCGCGCCGAGCGGCGAGAACGCGGGCCAGCATGAGCACCACGGCCACCTTCGCCAGCTCGGATGGCTGGCCTAACCGAACGCCGCCGATGCCGATCCAGCTCTTGTGGCTCGCGGCGGTGCCGGCGCCGGTTCCGAGCCCCGGCACCAGAAGGAGCGCCAGGAGCAAGAGCGAGAGCAAATACGCAGGCAGCGCGGCCCACTCGAAAAACCGCACCGACGCCCGGCTGATGGCGTACGCCGCCACCAAGCCGAGGATGAGCCAGCGGAGCTGCGACGCCCACGCGTGGGTCGCCGACGTGGGCACGTCCGTCTGGCCGGCCGAATACACCATGGAGATGCCGTACGCCGACAAGAGCAACGCCGTTAGGACGAGCGGCACATCCACGACCACGCGACGCGACGGCATTATCCCTCGGTGTTGATGTGTTGCGCCGGGGCGACCTTGAGGTACGACTGGATGATCTCCGAGGCGATGCGCGCCGCGCGTGCACCGTGTCCGCCGAACTCGATCAGCACGGCCACCACGATCTTGGGGTCGTCCGCCGGCGCGAAACCGACGAACCACGCGTGGTCGCGCGTACGGTCCTGCGAGTTCTGCGCGCTCCCCGTTTTCCCCGCCAACACGGTTCCCTGAATCTGGGCGCTGCGCGCCGTGCCCGACGATACGACGCCGGCCAGTGCCGCGCGCAACCCGGCGAACTGGTCTTCACTGAGCGTGAACACGCGCGTGCGATCGGGCTTGTGGCGCGCGATCTCCGGTCGCGACTCGGTGCCGTCGGTGGCCAGCGCCGTGTAGAACCGCGCCATGTTGGCCACCGTCTGCGCGTTCTCGCCCTGGCCGATCGCCAGATTGAGCAGCACGGCCTGGCTCCACCCGCGCTTCCCGTACTTCCGGTCGTAGTACTCTTCGGCGTCGGCGTACGGGAACAGCGGACGGGATTCGTCGGGGAGGTCGATGCCCGAGCGGTCGCGGCCGCCGAAGCGAATGCCGCCGGCCACGAGCCGCGTTAGGCCAACCTTCAGGCCTAACTGATAGAAGTAGACGTCGCACGACTGCTCGATCGCCTGCGCGAGCGTCAGGTCGCCGTGGCCTTTGTGGTTCCAGCACTTGAAGTACCGGTTGCCGAACTGGAAGCCGCCGGTGCACGGCTCCGGCATCTTGTCGTCCAGCGTGGCTATCCCGCTCTCCAACGCGATGGCGGCTGTCGCGAGCTTCCACGTGGAACCGGGCGGATAGCGTCCCTGAATCACCTTGTTGTACAGCGGGCGTCGCGGATCGTCGTTGAGCGACTTCCACAGATCCTGCGGAATACCGCCGATGAATCGGTTCGGATCGAATGACGGCGCGCTGTAGAGCGCGAGCACGCCGCCGGTTCTGGGATCGAGCGCAATCGCGCCGCCTTGCAGCGAGTCGGCGAACAGCGACGCCGTGTACTTCTGCAGCTCGAGGTCGATGTTGGTGTAGAGCGGCGGCCCCGACTGCGGCAACAGATCCTGTCGTGCGCCGGCTTCGCGCACCACACGTCCGCGCGCGTCCACCTCCACGAAGCGCACACCTTCGCGGCCGCGCAACGAATCTTCGTATTCCTTTTCGAGTCCGCCCTTCCCGACCTGTTGGCCGCTCTTGTATCCGCGATAGTCGGGCGACCCGAGCTCGGACTCGGTGATTTCGCCCACGTACCCCATGAACGACGCGACAGACGCCCCGTCGGGATAGTAGCGCTTGGGCGCGGACTGGATGATGAGTCCCGGGAACTCGATGCGCCGTTCCTCGAGCACCGAGACCACATTGAACGACGCATCGGACAGCACGACCGTCGGCCGGTACGGCGCGCGCTGGTACCGCTTGACGGACAGGTCGATCTCGTCAGCGCTCAGCGGAACGATCGCGGCCAGCCGTTGCAGCGACGCGCGCAGCGAGTCGGCGCTCGGACTCAACAGCGAGACCGAATACCCCGGCACGTTCTCGGCGAGCACTTCGTTGTGCCGGTCGTAGATGATGCCGCGCGGCGCCGGGAGCGGCACCTCGCGGAGTCGATTCTCTTCCGATTGGAGCGAATATCGCGAATTCTCGACGATTTGCGTGCGGAAGAACGCGCCCAACAAGAGCACGAACAACACGGCGAGCCCGCTCGAGACAACCCGGCCGCGGCGCGCGACTTCGTTGGGATGGAAACTCACGACGTGGACGCCCTCAGGATCGGGCGCAGAATCAGCAACGTGAGCAAGCCGAAGAGCGCGGTGACCACGCCCTTGAGCGGCGACCACACCAACAGCTCGATCACCAGCGCGCTACCGGCCATTCGGTGCGCCGCCAGCAGCACGATCACGTCGAACGCCCACTTGCCGCAGAAGAAAAACAGCGCGTTGAGCACCACGTCGTCGGCGAAGAACACCGCCTTGAGCCACGACGCGCCGAAGCCCACCAGGCACATGCCTAACGCACCGGCGCCGAACGCGTGCGGCTCCAGCGAATCGGCCACCAGCCCCATCACCAGGCCTAACAGGGCGGCGTTGCCGGGCCGGATGCGGATCGCGACCAGCAGCAGCGCAATGAGCAGAAAGTCAGGGCTGGCGTGCCAGCCGAGCATCGGGCGCAGCGTGTAGTGCAACAGCACGAGCACCACGAACGCCAACGCGGTCCGTGCGAGATCGGTCGGTCTCATGGCGTCGGGCGCTCGCCGCTGTCGGGCGGCGCCGGCGCAGGCGACGGAACGGCACGACGGGTGGTGTCGGACGGCGCGCGCGAGGAATCCGGACGGGCCCGCGCCGCATTGCGCAGCGTGTGCGGCAGCGTGTGCGGCAGCGTGTCGCGCCGCACGCGGTGCAGCGAATCGCGGCGCACGGTCGTGGAGACGAAGGAACGCACTGACGTGTCCGCGCGCGTCGTATCGCCGCGTGCGAGACGCGCCGCGCGCTCGAGCGAATCGCCGGCGGCGACGATGGCCTTGGCCGCCGCATTGGTCCCCCGCCCGCTCTGCCACACGCCGTCCACGCCGGCCACCGTCCGCTGCGGCAACAAGACCATCACCGTCGACATGTCCTGCGGCATTACCGCCGGGCGCAGCAGGTACGTCCGCGCCCACAGCTCCGACGTCTTGAGCTCGCCTAACACGGTGCCCACCGGAATGCCGCGCGGAAAGGTGCTGCCGAGTCCCGAGCTCACGATGAGCGTGCCGGGCTTGAGCGTGCTGCGCACCGGCACGCCGCGCATCTCGAGCAGGTACCGCTCGGGGTCGCTCCCTTCGTGCGCCGCCACGATGCCGAACGCGCTGCCGTCTTCGGCCATCGCGCTCACGCGAAAGTCGGGGTGCGCCCAGACGATCGCGATGCTCATCGTCGGATCGACCGTTTTCACCATGCCGGCCAACCCCTCGGGCGCCACGACGGGACTGAACACCCGGACGCCGGCGTTAGACCCGGCCGAGAGCGTGACGGTGTATTCCTCGCCGATGTCGCGGCCTTGCAGCGCCTCGGCGGGCACGAAGCCCCACTTGAGCCGCGCGCCTAACTGGAGCGTCTTGCGCAGCCGGTCGTTCTCGGCGTTGAGCGCGCCCAAGGTCATCGCCTGCAGCTCCACGCTGTCGCGCGCCGTGATCCGCGCCTCGCGCGTCAGCCACGCCTGGTGCGTCATCTCCGCGTCGTGCTGCAGCGAGACCAGCGGCGCCAGCACCGTGTGCCGAAGCGCCGCCGTGAATGGATCGCGAAGATGTTCGGGGAGAAACTGTGCGACGAACGCAAGCACGACACAGACTACGAACAGGATGCTGTCCCGGCGACCATAGGTGCGGGAGACGTTGCTCACGGCGCCATCAAGACTGGAGCACCGACCAGTACTTGTCCTCGTCGTCGAGGATCCGGCCGGTGCCGCGCACCACGCAGGTGAGCGGATCCTCGTCCACGTGAATCGGCAGGTTCGTCTCCTGGCTGAGCAGGAGATCGAGCCCGCGGATGAGCGCGCCGCCGCCCGTCATCACGATGCCGCGATCGACGATGTCGCTCGCCAATTCCGGCGGCGTGATCTCGAGGGCGCGACGCACCGCGTCGACGATTTGCTGGATGGGTTCCTGGATCGCCTCGCGAATCTCGCTCGAGTGCACGCGCACCGTTTTCGGGATGCCGGACACGAGATCGCGTCCCTTCACTTCCATCTCGCGCTCCTCGCCCACGGGCGCCGCGGAGCCGATCTGAATCTTGATCTGCTCGGCCGTCGGCTCGCCGATGAGGAGGTTGTAGTTCTTGCGCATGAACTGCACGATCGCCATGTCCAGCTCGTCGCCGCCGGTGCGGATGGACGTGTCGGACACGATGCCGGAAAGCGCGATCACGGCGATCTCGGTGGTGCCGCCGCCGATGTCGATCACCATGTTGCCGGTGGGCGTTTCCACCGGCAGCCCGACGCCGATCGCCGCCGCCATCGGCTCGGCCACCATGAACACTTCCTTGGCGCCCGCGCCTAACGCAGAGTCGCGCACGGCGCGCTTTTCCACTTCGGTGATGCCGCTCGGCACGCAGACGATGACGTTCGGCTTCACCCGGAACACGTGATTGTCGATGATGATCTTGAGGAAATAGCGGAGCATCTTCTCCGTCACGTCGAAGTCGGCGATCACGCCGTCCTTCATCGGCCGCACCGCGATCATCCCCTCGGGCGTCCGGCCCAGCATCCGCTTGGCCTCGAGGCCGATACCCTTGATCTTGCCCGTCGCCTTGTCGATGGCGACCACCGACGGCTCGTTGAGCACGATCCCCTCACCCTTGACGTAGATGAGAGTGTTCGCCGTACCGAGGTCAACGGCGATTTCGTTCGCGGGAAATAGCGATCCCGCCTTGAAGAGGGGCCAGCGCATTAGAAAACCAGGCTAGCGTTCCTGGCGGAACGCGGTGAGCGGCAGGTGGGGAATAGCACGGTCGCGGTTAAGCTAGTCGCGCAGACAAATTGCAGCAAGGTGTTGGCTTGACAGTACCTAGCGTGTGTCGATATGCTCGCGCGCATGAACGGCGTTCCCCCGGATCGTGCCCCATCATCGTCGTCGTCAGTGAAGCGCCGCGCCGCCGACATCGCGATCGTCGACCCATCCGTGTGCGATACCTGCGGACTCTGCCTTCCGCTTTGCCCGCCCGCCGCCATCGCGCTGCACAGAGACGGGCTCCTTATTGACGATCCAATTTGCACCGGGTGTCGCAAGTGCATTGCACCGTGTCCGGTGGGCGCACTCTCAATGATACCGCGTGATGGCAGCGCGATGACGACGACCCCTCGCCAATGACTACATTGCGCTGCGATGTGCTCGTGGTGGGAGGCGGACCGGCGGGACTGATCGCCGCTCGCGATGTCGCCGCTTCCGCACCCGACCTCGATGTGATGCTCCTCGAGCGCGACCGGGCCATTGGCGCGCCGGTGCGCTGCGGCGAGGGCGTCGGTCACGCCGGAATTGCCGCGTTCATGGACCCGGTGAACGCGCCGTGGGTGTCGCGACGGATCACGCACGTGATGTTTGTGGCGCCCGACGGTACCCAGGTGCGCGTCGCCGAGGGCGACGTGGGCTACGTGCTCGACCGGACCCGCTTCGAGCCTGCAATCGCCGAGGAGGCCGGCCGGAACGGCGCCGAGATCGTGATCGGCACCGAGGCGACGTCGCTCACGCGGGTCGATCAGGGCTGGCGCGTGACGACGCGCGGACCGGCAGGCGCCGGCAGCATTGATGCCCGACTCATCATTGCTGCCGACGGGGTGGAGAGCATGGTGGGTCGTTGGGCCGGGCTCGACACGCGCGTCGCGTCCCGCGACATGGAGAGCTGCGCCCAATACGTGGTGGGCGGCATCGCGTTCGATCCCGACGCCATCTACCTCCACTTCGGCAGCGACATCGCCCCCGGCGGTTACGCCTGGGTGTTCCCGAAGGCCGTCGGCGTGGCGAACGTCGGGCTGGGCATCGTGGCGCTCAGGGCCGAGCAGGGGCGCAGCGCGCGGGCGTACCTGGACCGATACCTCGAGTCGTACTTCCCGACCGGCGTCCGAACCGGCTACACCGTAGGCGGCGTGATCGTGTCGACGACGTTGGCCCGCACGGTGACCGACGGAATGATTCTGTGCGGCGACGCCGCGCACATGATCAATCCGCTCTCGGGCGGCGGGATCGTCAACGCGATGAAGTCGGGCCACCTCGCCGCCCAGGTCGCGATCGAGGCTTTACGCTCCGACGACGTGAGCGCCGCCCGCCTGGAGCGCTATCACGCCGAATGGATGCGCATGTTGGGCGACGACCACGTTCGGTTTTACCGCATCAAGGAAGCGTTGGGCAAGTTCGACGACGCGTTCTTCAACCATCTCGCCCGCTCGGCGAACGGGATTCCGGAGCGTCGGCGCACGTTAGGCAGAATCTTTGCCCGCGCGCTCGTGAGGCATCCGGCGCTCTTTCCCGTCGTGGCCAAGTATTTCGTGTGAGGCCTGCCTGGAGGGCCGGGCTGGGTCCTTCGCTCGGGGCGGGCAGGACTGGCTACAACGTTCATGTTGAAAGGATCACAGCGGAAACACGGGATCAGAGCAGCTCGTTCCGTTAGGCGAGAAGGGACGAATCGCGTAGGATGGAGCCGTTTTTGTTGTTTTAGCAAAGGCTTGCTGTTGTTGCCCTATCCGCAGTTATCCCTTGTTTCCGCTTTTATCCTTTCAACAGGAACGTAGTAGCCAGCCCGTGCTCGGCCACCCGAGTGCTCGGCTGGCGTCGTTGAATGATCGACGTACCGATCGCGCACCGATTGGCGACGGTACCCGCCAACACATTGAGAGTCGCAAGCGCGCCAAATCCGGGCGTCGCCGGCGACCATATGTAGACGGGATGACGCGGTACGGCGAACAGATCGGCGGCCCACCTGCGCGCGCCACCGATTGTTAGGCCAAGGGTGTACCCTTCCCGCTCCGCGATGCGGTGCTCGCGCTCGCCGTGCGCACCGAACGGCCAACTCACCGCGGCCGGGTCTACATTGAGCGCGTCACGGATCGCCGCGCGCGAGCGTGAGAGCTCGCGCGCCACGTCGTCATTGGCGAGCCACGTGAGGCGCGGGTGACTCGCCGTATGCGACGCGAACTCGATGCCGCGCGATTGCCAGCACCGCATGTCACGCCAGGCGAGGTGCGCGAACCGACGGCCGCCGTACGCCACGTCCCAGCGATTGAGCCGGCCCGCATAGTCGGTGACGACGAAGCAGATCGCGCCGAAGCCGTGCGCCGCG
Organism: uncultured Gemmatimonadaceae bacterium; assembly: GCA_963702675.1. Classification (GTDB taxonomy): domain Bacteria; phylum Gemmatimonadota; class Gemmatimonadetes; order Gemmatimonadales; family Gemmatimonadaceae; genus JADGGM01. Next base: position 15,736 of record CAVPDN010000011.1, on the reverse strand, counting down.
AGCACCGGGAAGGCGTGGTCGCGCAGCGCGCGGTAGCCGTCGTCGAAGGTGATCGCGATCTCGTGGGCAGCGGCGCGGCGCGCGCCCGTTAGGCAGGCGCGCAGCTGGTCCAGCGAGAGCGTCGTGCAGCCGCGGCGCGCAAGCCGTTCGATCTGCTGCGCGAACCGGCGGGGGGACAGGCGCGTCACGCCTAACTCGACACGCCTGTCGACCTTGTGGTAGCAGAGGATGCGCGGCGGCGTCACGCCAGCGCGCTGGCCACCGGCGTGAAGTCCAGACCGAACGCTTCCGCGACCGCGGGATAGACCACCTTGCCGTCCACCACGTTGAGGCCCTTGGCCAAGGGCGCGTTCTCGCGCAGCGCCTGCTTCCATCCCTTGTTCGCCAACTGCAGCGCGTAGGGGAAGGTTGCGTTAGTCAGCGCCAGCGTCGATGTCCGCGGCACGCCGCCGGGCATGTTCGCCACGCCGTAGTGGATCACGCCGTCCACGACATACACCGGATCCTCGTGCGTCGTCGCGTGAATCGTTTCGACGGAACCGCCCTGGTCGATGGCCACGTCCACGATCACCGAGCCGGGCTGCATGATCTTGAGATCGTCGCGACGCACGAGCCGCGGCGCCTTGGCGCCTGTCACGAGCACCGCGCCCACCACCAGATCGGCCGTCGCGATCTGCTCGAGAATCGTGTGCCGGTTGGAGTAGACGAGCGTCACGTTGGCCGGCATCACATCGGACAGGTAGCGCAACCGCTCGAGGGAAATGTCGAGAATCGTGACCTTGGCGCCCAACCCGGCGGCCATCTTGGCCGCGTGCGTGCCCACCACGCCGCCGCCCAGAATCACCACCTTCCCCGGCGGCACGCCGGGCACGCCGCCTAACAGAACGCCGCGGCCGCCGTGCAGCTTCTCCAGATACCGCGCGCCCTCCTGCACCGCCATGCGGCCCGCCACTTCGGACATCGGTGTGAGCAGCGGCAGCTCTCCGTTAGGCAGCTGCACCGTTTCGTAGGCGATGCACGTGGCGCCGCTCGTCATGTGCGCGCGCGTCAGCTTCTCGTCGGCCGCGAAGTGGAAGTACGTGAAGATCGTCTGCCCCTTCCGCATCCGCTTCCACTCCACCTCGATCGGCTCCTTCACCTTCATGATCATGTCGGCCTGCTTCCAGACCGAATCGGCGTCCGGCGCGATCGCCGCGCCCGCCTTGACGTACAAGTCGTCCGCGAACCCGCTGCCTTCGCCCGCCGATTTCTCGACGAGCACCTTGTGACCGTTGGCGACCAGCGACTCCGCGCCGGCCGGCACTAGCGCGACGCGATTCTCGTTTGTCTTGATCTCTTTCGGAACGCCGATGAGCATGGCTTGATGAGAGTGGTGTGCGGGTTGTCTGAATGTTCTGCGGCGCGTTGGCCGACGGCGGATGCTACCAGTCGCCGCCGCCCAACGCCAGCACGGTTTGCCGATCGGGATCGAAGAACGCGGCCGACACTTCGGCCACGACCTCGGGGGTGATGTCGTCGATCAGGGCGAGCACTTGGTCGAGCGTACGGAACGGCTCGTCGTACAACGCCACGCCGGCCGCACGATACATCCGCGACGAGGGGCTTTCCAGCGACAGCGTCACCTGCCCCTTGAGCTGGCTCTTGCCCTCCGAGATTTCCTTCGCCGTGAGACTCTCGGCGGTGAGGCGCGCCAACTCGTCCCGGATCGCCGCACGTGCTTGCGCCGCCGTCTCGGGCGCGGTGCCCACATAGACGCCGTGCGATCCGGTTTCGGGGTGGAAGTTCTGGAACGAATACACCGAATACGCGAGCCCCAGCTCTTCGCGCACACGCTGGAAGAGCCGCGAGCTCATGCCGCCGCCCAACACTGTGTCCACGAGCACCACGGCGTAGCGGCGCGGGTCGCTGTGCGCCACGGTGGGCGAGCCGAACACGATGTGCGTCTGCGCACCGTCGCGCGGGACGTGTCGCTCCGTGGGCGGCGCCGGCGTGAGCGCGGGCGTGGCCAACGGAGTGGCGTCGCCGCGGTCAATGTCCGCCCAACCGGTGTCGGTCAACACCTGCAGCAAATGATCGTGGTCCACGTTGCCGGCCGCGGCCAGCACGACCTGCGGCGGGTGATACGCCCGCGCGTGCAGCTCCCGCAGCTCGCGCACGCCCAACGCAGTGACCGTCTCGCGCGTGCCGAGGATGGAGTAGCCATAGGGATGCGCGCCCCACATGGCCTCGTTGTGCATCTCGAACACGAGGTCGTCGGGCGTGTCTTCGACCATGCCGATTTCCTCGAGCACAACTTTCCGCTCGAGACGCAGGTCCTCGGCGCGCAGGAGCGGGCGGAACACGAGGTCGCCGATGACATCGGCCGCCTGCGGCAGATGTTCGTCGAGGACGCGCGCCTGGAACGACGTGTGCTCGCGCGCCGTGTAGGCGTCCAGCGAGCCGCCTAACACTTCGAGCGACAGCGCGATGTCGCGCGCCGAGCGCGACCGCGTGCCCTTGAACACCATGTGCTCGAGGAGGTGCGACACGCCCATCCGCTCGCGCGGCTCATGAACCGACGCGGCGCGCACCCAGGCCCCGAAACTGACCGACCGCACTCCCGGCATGTACTCCGAGAGCACGGTCAGTCCATTGGCCAGCGTGGTACGGCGCAGTCCGGTGTCGGGCTTCCGCCTAACGGGGCTCACCGCCGCGAGCGACCGCCGCGCCGAGACCGGGAACGCTGCTCCGACCCGTCTCCGCCGTTGTGCGGCTCCGGCTCGCCGGAGGCGCCGGCAGCCGCGGGCTCGCGATCGCCCGCGTCCTGGGTGCGGGGTCCGCGGTGTTCGCCCGCCGCGCGGCCTTCGTTAGACTCCCCCCCGGACGCGCCTTCGGGCTTGGGCAGGAGCGCCTTCATGGAGAGGCGCAGACGTCCGCGCTCGTCCTTGTCGATCAGCTTGACGCGCACCTTGTCGCCCTTCTTGACCACGTCTTCGGTCTTCTCGGTGCGGCCGTGCTGGAGCTCGGAGATGTGCAGCGAGACCTTCCGTGCCCGGCAGGATCTCGACGAACGCGCCGAACGGCGTGGTGCTCTTGACCACTGCCTCGTACGTCGCGCCGATCTCTGCTTCCTTGGTGAGCGCTTGCACCATTGCGCGCGCCTTCTCCATCGCCTCGCCGCCCACCGCGGCGATCGTGACCGTGCCCGTGTCGTCGACGGTGATCTCGGCGCCGGTTTCGTCCTGAATGCCGCGGATCGTCTTGCCCTTGGGGCCGATGAGATCGCCGATCTTGTCTGGATTGATCATCATCGTGATGATGCGCGGCGCGTACGGCGACAGCTCGGCGCGCGGTTGGGCGAGCGCCTTGTTCATCTCGCCGAGGATGTGCAGCCGGCCTTCGCGTGCGCGGGCCAGCGCTTCGCCCATGATCTTGAGGTCGAGCCCTTCGATCTTGATGTCCATCTGGATCGAGGTGATGCCCGTTTCCGTGCCGGCCACCTTGAAGTCCATGTCGCCCAGATGATCTTCGGTGCCGAGGATGTCGGTCAGGATCGCGTAGCGCTCGCCTTCCTTGATCAGGCCCATCGCGACGCCGGCGCACGGCGACTGGTACGGCACGCCGGCGTCCATCAGCGCCAGCGATCCGCCGCAGACGGTCGCCATCGACGACGAGCCGTTGGACTCGAGGACCTCGGAGACGATGCGCATGGTGTAGGGGAACTTCTCGAAGTCGGGCAGCAGCGGCTGCAGCGCCCGCTCGGCCAGGTTGCCGTGGCCGATCTCGCGGCGGCTGGTGCCGCGCATCGGCTTCACTTCGCCGGTCGAGAACGGCGGGAAGTTGTAGTGCAGCATGAACGACTTGGTCGTCTCGCCCGCAACGTCGATCCAGTCGATGCGCTGCTCGTCGTCGGCCGTGCCTAAGCGTGACGACGACCAGCGCCTGCGTCTGGCCGCGCGTGAACAGCGCCGAGCCGTGGGCGCGCGGCAGCAGGCCCGTCTCGATGGTGATCGGCCGGACTTCGTTCGCGCTTCCGGCCGTCCACCCGCTCGCCCTTGTCGAGCACCTGCGCGCGCATCGCGCGGTACTCGACATCGCCGACGAGATCGGGCGATGTCGCGGCCGTTGTCGGGGAAGTCGGCGCGTGATGGCGGCGATCACTTCACGTTTCACCGCTTCGACCGCCTCGATGCGCGTCGGGCTTGTCCTTGGCGTTGATCGCTTCGCCGATCGCGGCCTTCGGCCATCGTCTTGACGCGCGTGGTGAGGTCGGCCGAGTGCTCGGCGCTTGGTCCACTGCCATCTTCGGGACTGGCGGCCTTGCCGATCAGCTCTTCCTGGTAGCCGATCAGCTCCTGGATCGCCCTGTGGGCCACCTTAGCGCCTCGATCACGTCTGCCTCGGACACCTCGAGCGCGCCGCCCTCGACCATCACGATCGAGTCGCGCGAGCCGGCGACGATCATGTCGATGTCGATGAATTCGAGCTGCTGGAAGGTGGGATTGAGGACCCAGTTGTCCTCGACGCGGCCGACGCGCACGGCGGCGATCGGCCCGTTCCACGGAATCGCGCGAGGCGTTGAGCGCGACCGAGGCCGCGAGCAGCGCGAGGACATCGGCGTCGTTCTCCTGGTCGGCCGAGATCACGTAGACGAAGACCTGGACTTCGTTCTTGAATCCCTCGGGGAAGAGCGGCCGGATCGACCGGTCGATCATGCGCGCCGAGAGGATCTCTTCGTCGTGCGGGCGTCCTTCGCGCTTGAGGAATCCGCCGGGGATCTTGCCGGCGGCGTAGGTCTTCTCTCGGTATTCGACGGTGAGCGGGAAGAACGGGAGGGGGCTCAGGTTGTCGGAGACGGTGACGGCGGCGAGCACCACGGTTTCGCCGAACTGGACGAAGGCCGATCCGGCGGCCTGCTTGGCCAGCCGGCCGGTCTCGATCACCAGCTTGCGGCCGGCGAATTCTTTTTCTAGACGTTGCATCATGATTGTACTCGTGACGGGAACACAAAACGCGCGGGGACCGGTATTGCGGTGCCCGCCCGGAAGCAGAAGGCTGGTGATCTTAGTGACGCAGACCAAGCTCGGTGATGAGCTGGCCGATACCCCTGGAGGTCCGTCCGCTTCATGTAGTCGAGGATACGGCGACGACGCCCGACCATCTTGAGCAGACCACGCCGACTGTGGTTGTCTTTGGGATGCAGGCGGAAGTGATCGGTGAGGTAGTTGATGCGCTCGGTGAGGAGCGATACCTGGAGCTTGGACGATCCGCTATCGGTGTCGTGTGCCCGGTACTTTTCAATGAGCGGAGCTTTGACGAACGCCATTATGTATATTCCCCCGACGCCTTTCTCTCTCGTTGGCCGAATTCGTTGAAGCACAGTAATTTAGTTGCGGTCAGCTCCCCTGTAAAGGCTTGAGCGCCGTGCCTGAGCGATACGTCGGCAAGCAACTGGGTCGGTTCCGCATCGACGAGATCGTCGGCATCGGGTGGATTCGCGTGGGTGTACCGCGGATACGACCCTGAGCTCGACATCCCGGTGGCGATCAAGGTACTCAAGCCGCAGTTTGCCGGCGACGAGACCTTCGAGAGTCGGTTTCGGCGCGAGGCGTCGACCGCCGCCAAGCTTCGGCATCCGAACATCATCCGGATTCTGGCGGTGGGTCGCGAAGGCGAGGCCGTCTATTTCGTGATGGACTTTTTGCCTACCAGTCTCGACCAGCGGCTCAAGATCATGGGCACGCTGCCCGAGACCTTGCTCATCAGATTGGGCATGGATGTGTCCGCCGCACTGGGCTTCGCGCATCGGGAGGGTGTGATCCATCGCGACATCAAGACGGACAACATTCTGTTCGACGAGCATGGGAACGCGATCGTGGCCGACTTCGGGATAGCGCGGGCGGTGACCGGGTATGTGGAGCAGACCGGGACGAACATGGTGGTGGGGACGCCGCACTATTTCTCGCCCGAGCAGGCGCGCGGGCTCCGCTTGATGGTCGGGGCGACATTTATTCGTTAGGCGTGACGTTGTTCCGGGCCGGGACCGGTGTGCTGCCGTTTCAGGGCGAGGACTGGTACGAGATCGCGCGGCAGCACGTCGAAGATTTGCCGCCTCGGCCCCGGGCGTTCAACCCCGCCCTGTCGCGCGGGGTGGAGCGGGTGGTGCTCAAGTGTCTGGAGAAGGAGCCCGGCGCCCGATACCCAACCGGCGACGCCCTCCACGCCGAGTTGATTCAGTTGTTAGGCCGGGCATCGAGTCCCGATGGCGAGGCCACTGTGGTGATGCCGACGCCGATCGCGGGCGTGGCCGTGCAGACGGGCGTGGAGATCGTGACCGACTGGTGGCGGCGCTTCGCCGCGCCGGCCGCGGTGGGTGGCCGCGGGCGGTGCGTTAGGCGCGGTGGCGATCATCTCCGCGCTGGCGCTGAGCCGGGCCAAGGCCGAGGCGGCGCATGCGGCGCCGCCCGGTGTGCGCAAGCGCCGATTCGACCCTCGCGTCGGTGCCGGTGACGCAGCCGCGACCCATGTGGAGTCGGCCTCGGCGACCGTGCCCCAGGCGCCGCCTCCTGCCGCCGCCGCGCCGGCGCCGCCGCCGGTCCTGCGCATCGCCGCGCCTAACGAAGCCCAGGTGCGGGTGGATGGGAAGGTCGTTGGGCACGGCAATTGGAGCGGGACCAAGTTCGCGGCCGGCGAGCATCGGGTGGTGGCTGCCGTGAAAACGATTGCGGGGTGTGCGGGGGCGGCGGACAGCGCGATCGCGCAGGTGCCGGACCACGGCGAGGTGAGGGTGAAGCTGGCGCCGCATCCGTGTGGCACCGTGACGGTGGACGCCGAGCCTAACGGGGCGCGGTGGGATCTCTCGACAGTCGATGGGACGAGTGTGGCGAGTGGGGCGATTCCGCAGGCGACGCCGATCGTGGTGCCGAGCGGGGCGTATGTGTTGCGGGTGTCGAAGAGCTACTGCGCGGATTATCGGGCGCGGATTGTGGTGCCGGCGGACGGGACGCACAAGGAGCGCGTTAGGCTGTGAGGCTCATTTGCGGCCAGTAGCACGGTCAGCCAATGCAAATCTTGGGTGCAGATCATGTCGCATGCGGCCACCCGGGCTGCAGCACTCGCGAAATGACGTTCGCGAGCGCCTTCGCCGCCGCGCCGAGTGTTAGGGTGAACGTACCTCTACAAGGGGTGACGGGAATTCGCCTCGTAGTCGCCAGGCCAGCGGCCTAGCCGCCTACATTCGTGGAAGACCCAGCCGGCGCCGGCGTTAGTCAGCGCCGGCTTTGCGTCGCTTGTCGGCCGGAAACGATATTCGTATTTTCCTCGACGTCGATTTCAAATCACAGACGCGCTAACGCTGAGGGCGATGCTCCATCGGCAGCAGCTGAAATATGCGCGTCTCGTCCGGAATGCATCGTAAACCGTGCGACCATCGAGGTCCTCCATGACCGTCATTCGTTCGATCCGCAGGACACGCTCGCTTTCGCCCGGTCGGCGCTGGTGGATTGGCGCCCCTGGTTTTCTGTCAGCTGGCCGGCCGGCGTTTAGCACGGCCGCCATTGCCGCTGTTGCCGCCGTCCTAACAGCAGCAGCGTGCTCGAGCGATGCGCCAAGCCGCCCGACGGTGTCGCCGGTGGTGGCCCTGATGGCGCGGTTTGATTCTCGATCAATCACGTCACGCGGTGAGTATGCTGGTGGACTTCATTTGAAACGTTGATAGCATCCGTCTGCAGTGCGCGGCGGCATGTGTACGTCGACGATGGATCTCCGCCTAACGAATACCGAGCGCGCCGATCTTGAGCGCGTGGTGCGCGGGACGTCGACGCCGGCTGGTATTGCGCGCCGCGCCCGCTGCGTAATGCTGCGCGCGCATGGCACGAGCTACGCTCCTCGCACTTGTAGGCCCGGGGTCGAATTCTATCCGCAGACCTAGTGTGTTGTCCCGGAGATTCGTTGCGTAAGTCGTTGGATCTTGTCGAGGTTGCTGTCGGCGGTCGCGGTCCATCGGAAGGGCCGAGCGGTCTCGTTGTACGATTTTTCACGAAGCGGTCGATGCGGTCGATCAGTTCGCGCACTTTGCGGAATGTGCGCGCCGAATTGCGCGTTGCGTGATGAGGGCAAACCAGCGCTCCACTTGATTGAGCCACGACGCATACGTGGGCGTGAAGTGGCGGTGAACGCGGGGATGGCGAGCAAGCCAGGCGCGCACGGCCTGGTGTTTGTGCGTGCCGTAGTTGTCGAGGATGAGATGCACCGCGAGGGCCGGCGGGACATTCGCGTCCAGCTCGCGGAGGAAACCGAGGAATTCCTGATGCCAATGCCGCCGCTTGCATTGCGCGAAGATCTCGCCGGTCTTGATGTCGAGCGCCGCGAACAACGTCGTGGTGCCGTGCCGGGTGTAGTCGTGCGTGATGCCCTCGACGTAGCCTAACCCGAGCGGGAGATTGGGCTGCGAGCGTTCGAGCGCTTGGATCTACTCTTTTCATCGACACAGAGGATAACGCGTGATCGGGCGGATTGAGATAGAGGCCGACAATGTCGCGCACTTTCTCGACGAAGAACGGATCCGGCGAGAGTTTGAAGCTCTTCGTCCAATGCGGCTGCACGCCGACGAGCGTGAAATGGCGCTGCACGGTGTGTTCTTGCCTAACCGCGCGACTCTTGCAATGTGCGGGCGGCCGGGTTGGGGCGTCGGCCTCGCGCCGATTCGACCGTGGCTGCGGCGCCCGTGAAGCAGGAGTCGACGCAGGTGGAATCGGCCGCCGCCACCGTGCCCCCCGCGCCCGCTCCTACGGCGCTCGTGCCGCCGCCAATGCTCCGCATTTTAGCGCCTAACGGCGCCGACGTGCGGGTGGAATGGGAAGCTCGTTGGACCCGGCAGCTGGAGCGGGACCCGGTTCGCGGCCGGAGCATGGGTGGTGGCCCTCGTGCACACGATTGCGGGGTGCGCGGGGGCGGCGGACAGTGCGATCGCGCAGGTGCCGGATCACGGCGACGTGCGGGTGAAGCTGGCGCCGCATCCGTGCTGAATAGTGCCTAACGGGGCGCGGTGGGACCTGTCGACTGTCTTGTTAGTCGCTCTGAATCGGGGAGACGCCGGGATCACGTCATGTAGCTTTCCGGCATCACTGGTGACCCGTTGGCGCTTACTCTTTTCGACGCTCTCGGTGTGCCTCACGCGATTCGCGAGGCTGGTTCCAGGCAATCCAGGCACGAACGACCCACCGCGGCAGAGAGGACGCCCTCATGACGGCGGCTCGCGCCTCGAAACCGCGCTGCGCAATTAAGCGCGGATCAGTAGGGGCTCGCTCGAGGGCCGCGTCATCTCGTCGGCGCCACCCCATCCCGCGGCTTCTAAGCGCCTTGTAAACCCAATCTCCTCGCCAATGCACGCACGTTCGACTCTGCCTTGAATGCGCCGCCGAGTCACTATGCCAGCGTGAAATAACCTCGCGTGCGTAGCCTCGTGAACAATTGTGAGAGCGACGCTGGCCGCTGACTTTGTTCGGACGAGTCGCTGCTCTAGCGTGCACAAATTTGTTACGAACGGTAGCTAGAAACTCCGAGGTCGCTAACAATTATGGTGCTGAGGTCTCGTACAATTCGTTGGTATCGTCTCGGCTCAATTGTTCTAATGAGCTGGAGCGAAGCGGCAACTCGTTCAATGAGGTCGTTAGGCTTATCCAGGTAATTCGCCACGTGTATGTTGAAGCCTTCCATCCGTGCCGTACGCGAAAGACGGAGGCGTAGACGGTTGGACAGCATTCACCAAGGACGTATACCGGGTGCAACAGCGCAAAAAACACTAGAGACGGCTTAATCACTCGGCAATAGTAAAGCGCGGCCGCAGCGACGCCAGAAGTATTTGCCTCGTGCTTCTCGATGCGGAAATAGTTCGATCACGGAACGCCCGCTGCGGCTGCGACCGGCAAGGAGGAGGAGTATCGCAGAGCCGGGAGTCACGCCGTGCGACGACCGATCATTCATGCGAGCAGCATCATCTACTGCGCCTCGAAGGGCACTCCATATCGCCTTTAGGTTTTGCACAGCGATCTTCGCGCTAGGCTCGGTAGGCCTTGGTATGGTGATGCGAACGTTACCGTCTTTGTCGGTCTCAATCTTGGGCCCATCGGTCGGGCCTCCTTCATGTGCGCCGCCCGCTTGTCCCGGCTCCTTCGCGGGGCGTTCCTCGGCGGGTGGCCGCGTCATGTCGATGTCGTCCGCCTCCAGAGGCATTGGATGGAATCGATTCCGTCCTCCCGGCGAGTGTTGGTCCCGATTGCGTCCTATGGTCGCCCAGGAATGCCCCTGAGCTCTTCGCCAAGTGCGCGGAGCCACCGGGCCAAAGTCCAAATGGATCACCGAAGTTTACCGGGTCGCCACTCCCGAACCCGTAAGCATTCATCCCACCTGCGAGCCCTAACGGATCTTCTTGCGTGAACTGCCCTGTGTTTGGATCATAGTAGCGGTTCCGCCGGTACATTAGCCGGCCGTCGCCCATGCCTTCGTCAAACAGCGACCCGTGCCACCCCGTCGGCGCGGTTTGCGTCGCTGGGATGAGACTCAGATAGGCCTCGTAACTCTTCCCGGGATACGTGATGTCCCGATCCCACACACACTCAGGCATTGCCCGCTATCGATCACCGCCCGCCACGTGCGGTACACCACGACGTTCTGGATCTCGAGCGGCTCATCCAGGTCGGGCCGTTCAAGTACGTGACCGTTCCGTAGAACGCCGCGCCCGCCCCGTTAGGCGGGGACCGGGATGCCGATCCCCACGCCCGCCGCCACCGAGTCGGCGACCGTCGCCGGCGCGCGCATCTCAGCCGCGATCTGGGTGCCGTCGAACACCACTTCCATGATCGCGTTCGCGCAGGGCGCCACCCCACACACCGAGTCCGTCAGCGTGCGCGTCAATACCCGCCGGCCTCAACGCGTCGTAGCGGGACTCGTCGAACGCCCCCGTCGGCTTCTCGAAGTCCACTTGGCCGTCTAACGTACAGGCGTTCTGATGCGCCAGGGTGCACGCACGGTGATCGACCGCGATCAGGAGCCCGTCCGCCCGATAGTAGTACCGATCGCCCGTGGCCGGGGTCGACGTGGGGGAAAACCGGGCGCCCTGGCTGGTCGCGCGCGCGCCGGATGGCGTGTACGTGATGCCGGCACTGCTAACAGACCTACCGTGGTCTGGAGCCGGCCGGTGAGCTTGGGATGTAGGCGTAGCGGCGGTTATTGCCCGGTGGACCGCGTCGCGCCGCAGAGACGCAGTCCTCATGGTTTGCCCAACATTTGAGGACCTGGATGTTCAGCGCTTGATCGGCCACGACGCGCTTGAGCCGACGATTCTCATCCTCGAGCGCGCGCAGTCGCTTGGCCTCGTCGAGCTGCAGGCCCCCGTACTTGCGCCGCCACTTGTAAAACGTCTCGCGTGAGATCCCGTGTCGCCGAATCAACTCGCCGGTCTTTCCGCCGGCCGCGCTCTCCTGCAGAATCGCGATGATCTGTTCGTCCGTAAAGCGGCTCTTGCGCATCGATCCTCCGAAAGTGAGGATCGGCAAGAATAACTGGATCAGGTGGCGGGGGTCACGTAAACATCCCGTGCCCGCGGGCCTAAATGCCTAACTCACTGACAGCGCGGCATTTAGAAAACACGAGGGGCCGCGAATTTCACACATTTCACACTCAATGAGAAATTGAGTGTGAAAAGCGTCAAAAGCGAAATTGCTAACGGATGCTCGGTCGCAAAAAGGACAGGCACCGGGCCGAGTCTTATCGGTGCAGTCAGGCTCCGGCCTCCGGCGAAACGACAACCTCGCGATTCCGCGCCGCGGCGCGCGGCCGATTGTGACGGCTCTTCGATCGTGTGTAGTGCGGCGTCGGAAGTCCCAGGTCCCGCAGCCACCTGTAGATGGTGCCCTGCGCCACCGCAAAGCGCTTCGCCGTGGCTGGAATGCTCCCACGCTCTTCCTGCAACACCGTGGTGAGCCGCCAGCGTAGCCCTGTAGCGTCGCCGGTGTACGATTGCCTGAGGGAACCGTCGGTCGGGCGCAGCACCGCGTCGAGCCGTGAAGGATCCCACCACGCTCCGTTAGGCGCGATACCCGAGGGTACTCCCGTACAGCAGATGTGGCGCCTGCCTCACCCTCGCCTCGCCTCTCTCCGGGACCTGCGCCATGCTGGTGATACCAGATGTTTGCCCGGCGCCCGAGGAAAGCCCGAACTACTATAGTATAGCCGCGCCCGCCAGGCGGCGACGAATGCGAACGCCCGGGCATTCAACACTGGATAAGCACGCCGCGTCGTTCTCACCACCAAGTCGGACCCGCGCAGCATCGCGGTACGTACTGTGACTGCCGCGCCAGGCCACCGTGATGCTCGCAGTGCGCACCGCATTGCCAAAAAGTGCTCGTGGCTCGTGCGCGCTCCTCACTAGGTCTAATGAAGAACCGACGAGGCGGAATCATTTCGCCAGAGTAGCGTTCGTCGCTTGCCTCTCGCGTGCGTGAAATCCGTGTGAAAAGTGGCAAAAGTGAAATGCGCGGCGCGCCAAACGCGTGGACACCACGCCAGTCGTGCCCGCCGCGCGACCATCCGCTCCGCCTAACATTGCGGCGCGACCGGCAACATTTGCCTAACGGAAGCGCATTGCCTCGCCGGCATCGAGTCATTAGCTTGGCCGCTCCTTTCTCACATCACGCCGTTCCGCGAATCCGTCTGCGGCGCGCGCGCGAGCGCCGGAGCGATGTCCCCCATGTCCGTGCCGCACACCGAGAATGTTGTCGAGTCGCCAACGGCGTGTCTCGCGATTACCTCCTCTATCACCGCGTCTGCCCTCGCGCGATTGCCGCTGACGGCACGTTAGTCGTCGCCACCGCGCCCGACGCGATGGTGCCGGAAGCACTCGATGACCTCGCGATCGCCTATCGCCTACCGGTCATCGCCGAAGACGCTTCGCGCCATGAAGTCGAGCGGCTCATCGCGCGCCTGACGAGCGGCGGGGATGCGACGCTGACGCTCACACGCGCTGCCGACGACGACGCCCTCGTTGCCGACGTGCGCGATGTGGCGAACTCGGCGCCGGTTGCGGCGTACGTCAACTTTCTCGTGGGCGAAGCCGTTCGCGCGAGGGCGAGCGACATCCATCTCGAGGCGGCGCGGTCGCGCATGCTCGTGCGGTTTCGCATTGATGGAGCGTTAGTCGCCGCTCCCGAAGCGCCCGGCGGTCTCGAGGCGGCGATTCTGTCGCGCCTCAAGCTCATGGCCGAGTTGGACATTGCGGAGCGGCGGCGCCCACAGGATGGCCGCATTCGCGTTCGACTCTCGGATCGAGAGTTGGACGTCCGCGTCTCCACGGTACCGACGCTGCACGGCGAGAGCGTCGTGCTGCGTGTCCTCGATCGGGGCGGCCGGCCCGTGGCGCTCGAGGCCCTGGGCATGCCGGCCGAGATGCTCGACCAAGTCTCGGCGCTCGCGCGAAAACCGCACGGCATGGTGTTAGTCACCGGCCCCACCGGCTCCGGCAAGACGACCACACTCTATTCGGCGCTGCGACTTCGCGACGCGGACGCCGAGAAGATCATCACGGTGGAAGACCCGGTCGAATACCAACTGCCTGGGATCACGCAGGTCCCGGTACACGTGCAGGCCGGCGTCACGTTCGCGACGGTGCTCCGATCAATTCTACGCCAGGATCCCGACGTCCTGATGGTCGGCGAGATGCGCGACGGTGAAACGGCCGCGCTCGCCATTCAGGCCGCAATGACCGGCCATTCCGTGTTCTCGACGCTACACACGAACGATGCGTTGGGCGCCATCCCGCGACTGATCGACCTCGGGGTGCCGGCGTATCTCGTCGCCGCGACGCTCGAGGCGGTAATGGCGCAGCGACTGGTGCGACGCCTCTGCGAGTCGTGCGCGCGTCCGATCGACGGCGCGGCCGAATCGGTCAACCGGTTAGTCCCGGCGCGACTCCAGCACGCGGCGATCATGCGAGCAATCGGATGTGATGCGTGCCGGCACACTGGCTACGCCGGAAGGCTCGGCGTTTTCGAGCCATCGTGCTCACGGACGCGATGCGCGACGCCATTGCTCGCGGCGCAACACGCGCCGAATTGCAATCTCTCGCCGAGGCCGGCGGCTGGCGCCGGTTGCTCGACGATGGATGGAAAACGGTCGAACTCGGACTCACAACTGTCGAGGAGGTGTTGCGTGTGGCGTCGGCCTGAAACGAAGCGGCGGAGCCACGGCTTTACGCTGCTCGGCTCCTGGTGGTGCTCGCAATCATTGCGACGCTCGTCGCTGTCGTCGCCCCATCAAATTTTTCGCAACGTCGGCGATGCGAAGGCGGACGCGGCGAAGAGCCAGATCGAGATCTTCACGCTCGCGCTCGACGCGTACCGGATCGACAACGACAGCTATCCGACGAGCGACCAAGGTCTGGCCGCCCTCCGGCGTTAGGCCCACCGCCGGAGCAGCGCCCCACAATTGGCGCGGCCCGTACCTGAGAAAAATGTGCCGCTCGATCCGTGGGGACGACCCTACGTGTACGTGGCGCCCGGTGTCGAGAATTCAACGTCGTATGACCTGTATACGCTCGGCCGCGATGGCAAGCCCGGCGGCAGCGACGAGGACGCGGACATCACCTTGTGGGGCGGCCCGGGCATCAATGAATACCGCGACACGATTCGCATACCGTGCCGCTCGCGCCGACGGCACCATAGAACGAGGCGTGTTGACTGCGGATACGCGCGACGATGCCGCCCGCGCACTAACGGCCCAAGGCCTGTGGACGGTAGCGCTCAACGCCTCGCCATTGTACGCAATCTCACGTTCGCGATTGTCGCTGGCGGATGGCGCACTGGGACTGCGCGTGCTCGCCACGCTGCTCGACAGCGGCTTGCCCGTAGGCAAGGCACTGACGTCGATGCAGGACCTGGCGCCGGCATCGTGGAACAACGCGCTTCCGTCCGTCGCTCGCGCCGTGCACGAAGGGTCGCCGTTAGGCGCGGCCCTCCAGCAAAGCGACCTCGCGCTTCCACCGGTCGTCATCGGGATGGTCCAGGCTGGGGAGGCGGGCAGCGGTCTCGCACGCGCGGTGCGGCGCGCGTCCGAGCTGATGGAAGAGTCCGCGTCTACACACGCCGCAATTCGCGCGGCCCTCATCTATCCGGCGATTCTCGCGGTCGCCGGTTCGATATCGATTGCCGTGTTGGTCGGCGTCGTTATTCCGCGCTTCGCGGCGATTCTCGGCGATCTCGGTCAGGCCCTTCCCGCGACAACGCGCTTTGTGCTGGAGGTATCCGTGTTCTCGCGCGCTGCGGCGCTGCCGGCCGTTGTCGGCGCGCTCATTATCGCTGGCGTCTGGCGTTCTTGGGTCGCCACGCCGCTCGGCGCCGTGCGCTGGCATGGCATGCTCCTGCGCGCACCCATCATCGGCGCCGTACGTCGGTCTGCCGCAAGCGCGCGCGTTTGTGCCGCACTCTCGGCGCTGCTCGAGAGTGGTGGCCGCTATCAAACGCGCTGGACCACGCCGCACATGCCAGCGGCGACGCTGCGATCACGGAGCGCCTCGGCGCCGCGCGTCGGGACGTCATAGCCGGCCAGCGCCCGTCGGTGGCGTTCGCTGAACACGATGCGCTCACCAGCGTGGTGGCGCGGCTGACGCGAGCCGGCGAAGAGACCGGCGCGTTAGCCAGCATGCTTGCCCATGCCGGACGCCTCGAGAGCGAGCGAGCCACGCGCCGCGTGCGCAGCGCGCTGC
>CAVPDN010000010.1:0-284348 GCA_963702675.1 uncultured Gemmatimonadaceae bacterium | reverse complement strand
TCGGTCAAGTGCAGCCTGCACCCCAATGAACTATCGTCCATACCGGCGCGCAGGACCTTGTGCTCACGTTCATGAACGTCGTGCTCCCGACGGCCGGCCATGTCATTCCATTTCCAGCGTACCAGTCGCCGATATTCCGTGTGCGTTTGGCCGCGACATTAGGCTGGTCGTCGGCCTTGGCCACCACAGCCTCGCGGACCTTCGCGGCTTCCTGACGGACGCAGAGCGCGACTAGCGTGGTGCCGCCGCGCGGTCGGCCCAGTCCGCCCTGGTCGAGACGGCGCGCGTGACGGACATTGAGAAGCATGACGGCGACCTAGACTTGGAGCTGACGGGCGCTGCTGCTCCCGGGAACGGTGTTCGACGAATCGAATCGCGGCGTCCTTCTTGGGTTCGGGCTGTGCTCGTCACAAGGCGACCGACCACTATGCAGCGTTCGACGATCAGGCTAACGTTCGCCAGTGCCTAACGAAGAATGCCATCAACGTCCGTACAGTGCGACCAGCTCCGCCTTCGCCAACGTATGCCCGTGCAGGTTGAACCCCACGTAGGCCGCCGTCGCACTCGCCGGAATGTCGAGGTTGTCCGTGTCGAGCGCGTACACCGTGATGTGATAGTGATGCGGCTTGTCCCCCGCCGGCGGACACGGGCCGCCGT
Organism: uncultured Gemmatimonadaceae bacterium; assembly: GCA_963702675.1. Lineage (GTDB taxonomy): Bacteria > Gemmatimonadota > Gemmatimonadetes > Gemmatimonadales > Gemmatimonadaceae > JADGGM01. The sequence goes on along the minus strand of CAVPDN010000010.1, from coordinate 283,691 downwards.
ACGCAGCTGTGCCAAAGTCCGTATTCCCCTGCGATGCGCCCGCCGGGAGCAGAGGCGCCCTCAATCTCGTCGCCCGCGCCCGCGGACAACTTGGTCACGTTCCTCGGAATGTTGTCACCACCCAGTGCCACCACCCGCTGCCCGTCGGTGCGTCCGGATCGTACACCGTCACCGCATAGCCCTTGGTCCAGGCCGGCGCACCGTGCCACTCGAGCGCGGGCGACACGTTGCTCCCCGTGCACCCCATGCCGCAGAACACCTGCGCCGCGGCGATCTTCTGACCCGCGTGCACATTGGAACTGGTGAGTGAAAAGTTCTGCGCCGCAGCCGAGCTGATGGATGCAATAGTAAAGGCGAAGGTGACGAGGATGGCGTTGGGCAAACTGCGCGACAAGGACATGACCAGTTCTCCTGAGATCGACGGACGATTACTGATGCGACAGGAGTGACGGACGCGCACCCGCGCACCCGTCACTCCGCTGTGCTGCCCAACGTTAGGCGACTAGTCAGCGTGGTGCAGCGCCGTCGGCGGCAACATGTTGTTCAACCGCATGTAGTTGGCCAACTGGCTGTAGTGGTCCGCCAGGTCCAGCGCGTGACCGAGGACCATGGAGACCCGGCTCTGCTTGATCGTCTTGCCCTCGTAGGTCAGCGACACCTGGTCGCCTAACTTCGAATCCTGCAGCTGCGCCATCGCCTTCTCGCAGAAGTCGAACGACGCCTTGAGCTGCGCCACCAACGTGTCCTTGGGCCACGCGGCCTTCACCGAGTCGGGCGTGCTCTTCTCCTTGTCCGACACCTTCGACTTCATCTCGCCGAAATTGTCGCAGAACACGTAGTTGTCGTCCGCCACGTGCTGCGCGATGTACCCGAACGACAACTGCGCCGGCGTCGGCTTGTAGCTGAACTTCGATTCCGGAATCGAGTCGAACGCCTGCTGGATGTTCCGGCTCTCCCCCGTAATGCGCCGCGTGAACGCCGAGGTGACCGGATTCGCCGTGTTGGCCGCCTGTTGGGCGAAGAGGCCCGTCGGCAGCGCGAGCGCGATCAGCGCGACACACGATGTCTTGTTCATGGATTCTCCCGAGTTTGGCTGGACGTGGACGAACACCAGTGTACCTCCTCCGGCCCCGTCCGGCGAGCCCCGTGAGGCCAGCGTTTACCGGTCGCTGACAATACAACGCCCGCCCGACACGCGAGCCGTGCCGGTCCGCCAACCGACCCGGTCACCTTCCAATGCGACCATTTGCATGGGGCCGAAACCAAATGATGAACACGTACCACGGCCACGAGCCATTGTTGGCGCATGCATTATTGTCCGGACTTCGCGAGGGGGATAAAGTTATGCGCATGGCGAGTGCGTCCACACCATGGACTGCGGCGCGGATCCGCGAGCTTCCCGACGACGGCCGGCGTTACGAGGTCATCGACGGATCTCTGTTGGTGACCCCGGCGCCTTCGTGGAAGCACCAGGACGCAGTCATGACGCTGTGGTACCACCTCCAGGCGTATCTGCGCCCTCGCCACATTGGACACGCCATTGTCGCACCAGCCGATGTGGAGTTCGCCGCCGACCGGATGGTCGAGCCGGACCTGTTTGTCGTGCCACTCATCAACGGACGGAAGCCGCGCACGTGGGCAGATGCCAAACAACTGCTGCTTGCGATTGAAGTGCTGTCACCCTCCACGGCTCGCGCCGATCGCGACGTGAAGCGGCGCCTCTACCAGCACGAGCGGGTGCCCGAGTACTGGATCGTGGACCTCGACGCCCGAATCGTCGAGCGATGGCGCCCGGCGGACGATCGGCCGGAAATTCTTTCGACGCGTCTCATTTGGCGGCCGGACACGGACCAGTCCCCACTGGCGATCGACCTCGAGGACTTCTTTGCGGAAGTGTGTGACGCGTAGCGTTAGGGAGGAGACGCCGCGCGCTCGCGCATTCTCGATCTCGAGATTGAGCGGCCCGTATAGATAGTGCATCTTCGCCTGCGGGATGCGCCACTCGCCGTACGTCGCCTCGAGAAACCCTTCCGGATCGGCCGGCAGCCGCACGCGCCGTCTGCCTAACGTACTGGCCCGCGTCTCGCCGAACACGGATCGCGCGAACACGTACCGGCAGATCCGCCCCGGGTCCGAGGTCGTGTTCACGATCGCCCACTCGTCGCCGCGCCGATGCACGACATTGACGTCGATGAAGAGCCGCGGGTGACGCCGATGCACCACCGACACCTTGTGCGCATTCGCGATGCGCGAAACGAACCCGCGCGCGACCATCGCCTCACGCCATCCGCTCACCTTGGGCGCATCATCCTCCAACACGCCGAAGTCGATGTCGCGATCGTTATAGATGAACCCGCCATCGCGCACGCAGCCCAACAACGAGCCCCAGAGCAGGAACGGCTCGAAGCCGGCGCGCTCGGCTTCGTGGAGCGCGATGCCCAACATGCGATCTCCGTTCACCTGGAGATCCAGCCCCGCAACCGACAACCGCCCCGCGTGTACCGCGCCCGCCAGCCCGGCCGCTCGCACCGGATGCCGCAATCCAGCGCGGGCGGCCGGCGGCATCCACGCATACCGCGACGGCACGCGCGGATGCGCCACGAACGACGCGAGCTTGCCGAGCGTCAACGCCCCCGCGCCATTCCGAGCCGGCGCACGATGGTCCGCTTCACACCGCGCATAGTCGTCGCGCGTGTCGATCTCCCACCACGGCAGACCCGCCGTGTACACCGGCCACAATCCGTCGCCCGACTTGAGCACGTCGTACGCCTGCAGCGGGAATCCATTGTGGCCGCCGGCCTCGATCACCTCGCCTAACCGATCGATGAAGCGCGCGCTGTCCGGCGCGCCGATCTTCACCAGCTGCGCGCTCTCACCCACCGACTCGCCGACTCCCACGTCGCGGCTGTACGCCGCGATCCGGCCGCGGTCGAGCGCGACGTGATACTCGTGATCCGCGTGCGCTCGCAGCGGATCCACCAAACACGCATTCGCGTGCGGCGCCGCGACGAACCGTCGCACCAGCGCCGGCGCGTACAACACGTCGGCATTCTGAAAGACGAACGCATCGCCGCACACGTGCGGCCCGGCCAGGTACAGCGAGACGATGCTGTTCGTGCTGGCGTAGCGCTCATTCACCACGATGCGGCACCGATTCGCGGCGAGTGCCGCGACGCGTTGCGCCTCGAAACCCACGACGACCGTCACATTGTCGATGCCCGCCGACGCCAGCGCGTCGAGATGGTGCTCGAGCAGCGGCTTCCCGGCGATCGGCAGCAGACACTTGGGCGTCTCGTCAGACAAGGCGCCCAACCTGGACCCGCGACCAGCTGCGAGAATGACCGCCTTCCGACACGACGCCATGTAGACACGACTTAAGGAAACTCGAGTGCGTTGAGGTACAGTCTGCCGTCAACCGCTCAGTCACGCCAGAGCCTGCCGTGCCCTTTTCATCATCTCGTCATTATCCCGTGCGACGCATTGAACGGATGGTCAGCGGATCCACCCCACGGTGTCCGCCGGCCACGCTTCCACCTTCACGGTCTGCTGCATTTTGAGCTTCCCCACCGTGAGGTGCACCACGTAGTCGCCGGGCTCCACGCGCCGTAACTCCGCCGTCGACGTTGGGCCGCCCTTCTCGCGCGGCCGCGGTTTGTCGCGCGACAGATCCCACGTCGCGCTCTCGAGACCCGCATAGCCCGGCAGCTTGAGCGACTTGACCGTGTCGCCGGCCGCCGATGTGATGTGCACGTCCACCGGACCGGACTGCGCGTCCTTCAACCAATACGTGATGCGCGCACCGCGCGGCGGGTTAGGCGCAACGAACGGCCGGCTCGCGAAGCTCGGATACGTGTCGGCGTACCGGTACTGCAGCGCCGGCGCGATCGCGAACAGATGCGCCGGTTGGGCGAGCAGCGAGTCCGTCATCTCCTGGAGCGGCGCGATGTCCGCCACCCACATCCCGCGCCCGTGCGTGCTCACCACCAGCTCCTTCTGCCGGAACGACTTGGCCATCTTCTCCACCGGCACCGGCGGCAGGTTGTGCCCGAACCGCTCCCAGTGCTCGCCCCGGTCGACGCTCACGTACGCGCCCACTTCGGTGCCTAACCAGAGGAGGCGCGGATTCACAGCATCCTCGACGATCGTGTAGCTGCCGCCGTCCGCCGGCAATCCGGCCGTCGACAACGCCGTCCACGTCTTGCCGAAGTCGGTCGTCGCGTACGCGTGCGGCCGGTACTCGTCGCGGCTATGACAATCGTACGTGAGGTACGCGGTGCCGTCGGCAAAGCGCGATGCGACGATCGTCGACACGAAGCACTCCGTGGGCGCGCCCTTGGGGAAGTTCGCCGTCACGTTGGCCCACGTGGCGCCGGTATCGCGCGATACCCACACCAGTCCATTGTCGCTCCCCGTCCACAGAATCGCGGCGCTCCGCTGACTCTCGGCGATCGAGAACAACGCATGATAGGATGTGTTGCCCTCTTCGGGCGCCGGATGGTCGCGCGTCGCCCGCGTCATGTCCGGGCCCAACTCCTTCCAATTGTCGCCGCGATTCGTCAGGCGGAAGAGATGATTCGCGCCCACGTAGAGCACTGTCGGGTCGTGCTGCGACAACAACATTGGCGCCGTCCATCCCCACGTGTACTCGTAGCCGCTGCCCTCGCCCGAATCCAATGCCAACGGCTTGATCTCGTCGCGCTTCGACGTGCGCAGATCCACACGCGACATGCTGCCGAACTGCGCCTCCGAATACACCGTGTACGGATCGTTCCACGGAATCTGGACCCACATCCCGTCGCCGCCGTTCACCGGGTACCAATCCGCATCCGTGATGCCTAACGTATCGCGCGTGGCACTCGGCCCGCACCACACGCCGTTGTCCTGCAGGCCGCCGCAGAATGCGATACGGCGTCACGGAACTGTCCACGATCACGGTATAGAATTGACCGATCGACAGGATCATGTGCGCCCACGCCTTGCCGCCGTCGCGCGTCGCGTACACGCCGCCGTCGTTGCCTAACAACATGTGGTGCGCGTCGGCGGGGTCGATCCACAGCGCGTGATTGTCCACGTGCACCAGGTGCAGCGAGTCGCGCTCGAACGTCTTGCCGCCATCCTTGGACTCGAGCATCGGTGAGAACAGCACGTACACGTGGTCCGCCTTGGTCGGGTCGGCCACGATGGCGTCGTAGTAATAGTGGGGCACCGCTTGCAGGTCGTTCACCTGCGTCCACGTCGCGCCATCGTCGGTCGACCGGAAGACGCCGCCGTACCGCTGCTGCTGCGCGTCCGTCACGCCTTCGTCCACCTGAATCATCGCATACACCGTGTGCGGATCGGCGGGCGTGACGGCCAAGCCGATCCGGCCCATGTGCCCGCTCGGCAGCCCGTTGTGGCGCGCCGGGTCCGTTAGGCGCTGCCACGTGTGTCCGCCATCGGCCGTGCGGTAAATGCCGCTCCCCAGACCCACCCCTTCCATGTGCGATCCGCCCCAGCGCACCCAATGCCATGCCGCCGCGTACAGCACATCCGGATTGGTCGGGCTCATCGCGAGATCCACGAAGCCGGTGCTGTCATCCACGAACAGCACCTTGGTCCACGTGGTGCCGCCGTCGGTGGTCTTGAATACGCCGCGTTCTGCGTTAGGCCCCCACAAGTGGCCGAGCGCCGCCACGTACACGGTGTTCGGATCGCGGGGGTCGATGAGGATCTTGCCGATCGATCGCGAGTCGGCGAGGCCCATGTGGTGCCACGTCCGTCCGCCGTCGGTGGACTTGTGCACGCCGTTGCCCCACGACTGCGATCGCAAGCTGTTCTTCTCGCCCGTGCCCACCCACACCACGTTCGTGTCCGATGGTGCGACGGCGATGTCGCCGATCGTGGTGACGCCGAGTGAGTCGCCGATCTCGCGCCACGTGATGCCGTCGTTCGTCGTCTTCCAGACGCCGCCCCCGGCCGCGCCGACGTAGATGGTGTTGTGATACGGCGTCGGAACCGCGAACGCGGTCACGCGCCCGCTATACGCCGCCGGACCCAGTGCGCGCAGATTGAACCCGCGCAGAAAATGCTGCAGCGGTGTCGTCGTCGCCGCTGTGTCCGGCACCGCTGCGCGCGGCTTTGGGCGAGGCTGCTGCGCAGGAGCTGCCGATGCGCCGAGCAGAACCGCGGCGAACACACAAGCGAAACGCTTTGTCGTCATTGATTGGAGAACGCGGAGTGGGTGAGCACGCATGGGTGGGTGGCGGAAAGAGATAGCGCCGGGCCCGCCCCTCGCAACGAAGGCGAACCCGGCACCGCGACCAGCAGTCGTTCTCCCCGTTGGGGCGCCTATGCCTGACCGACGAAGTCGCTCACGACCTGCGGCGTGGCCGCATCGAACCCGACCACGTCCAACATTCCGGCATTGTCCGGTCCGCGATGCTGAACCCGGTCGACGTCATCGCCACGACGACCAGCTTCGCCGCAATGCCCAACCGTTCCCGATACCGGCGCAGCGCCACAGTCGGGTGGACATCCCCCGCCCACGTCTCGCTGTCGGTATAGACCACGAACGCGTCTACCGCCCACCGATGCGCCAACGCCTCCAGTATCGGCACCGCGCAGTCCGTCCCGCCGAATGGCAACCCGCCCGTCGCGCGCAGCACATCGTCCAACCGCTGGCGCGGCGACATCGCGAGCTCCGTTAGGCCGATGTCGAACAATGTGCCGTGCGTGGCGCGCCACCGCGACGGGTACGTCCCCATCGTGAACGCCACCAACCGATACGCCGGCTCCGACGCCGCCGTTACCAGCGCCATCGCCGCCGCCGCCTCGCGGCACGACACGTGAGGCAACCCGAGCACCGGACTACCATCGAGCTCGACACGTCGAGCGCCAACACCATCCGCTTCCCACTCGGGCGAACGTTCTCGAACGCCAGGTAGAACGCGGCATCGAGCGCATCCACCACCTCGCGGACCGGCGTCCACGCACGATGCCCCTTCACACCGTGGGCGGCCGCGTACGCCGCCAGCGCCGACAGCACGGCGACCGGGTGCACGCGCGCCCGGCGGACCGCATCGCGGTCGCCTAACCGGACGGCAACTCCGTTAGGCAGGCGGACACCGCCGCCGCGTTGTCCCGCGTCAGCTGCCGCTCGCCCACATAATACGTCCCACCGGTCGACCCCAGCACGAGGAACCTGTCCAATCGCGCCCAGGCGTCTACTCCCGACGTACCCGCCGGCATCGTCGGACACCTGCGCCGTCCCGGGCAACGGCTCGCGCTGCGGCGTCACCCGACGACCCGCGCTCCGTCAATTGTGCGATCCGCCACCGCCCAACGTATGCGACGGCGCCTCGGGCTTGGGAGTCGCGTATCCTTGGCCCTTGGCGTCACGCTCCGCTCAACCGGTGACGGACCACTGCCTGCCTTCCGCCTAACGTCTACTGCCCAACGCAAAACGCCCCGCCTGGCTCGTGGCACAGGCGGGGTGTGACCTCGCGCTCCTTCAGGACGGCACCGAGCCGCCTAGGAAGCACCGCCACCTGTGTCGCTGCGCGCGACGCCGCCGACACGCCCCGGCGTGCGCAACCAGCGCGCGTCGGATACAGTCGTCCTCGATTCGGTGTCAGCGCTAAACGAAATGGCCATTCCCAACCATGCAAAAAGTCGAACTCGTTGTCCCACAAACAGAAAGTCGCGTCCCCAATGACACCCGACGCGCTTTGCGCATCGAATGCTGCCGTAAAACCCGCGCCTACAGCGCGAGCAACGACTCGTACATCGGGACGCGACTCCCAGGGCCGCCGAGTTTATACTGAACCTGTTTCGTTGTCAAGAGCATCCAGAGAGCGAAGCGAGTCTCGGCGAGGGTGACCCCCGTCGTCCAAGCATTCGGATGGCCGACCAGGGGGGCTGGCTACGACGCTCATGTTGAAAGGATCACAGCGGAAACCAGGGATACCTGCGGATAGGGCAACAACAGCAAAACCTTTGTGACAAACAAAAAAACGCTCCCGCCTGCGCGCGTCGCGCCCTATCGCCTAACGGAACGATCCGCTCTTATCTCCTGTTTCCGCTGTGATCCTTTCAACATGAACGTCGTAGCCAGCTAGGGCGGAACGCGCGCCATGACCGCTCGTTGATTGATCGCGCGTAGCACCTTCAATGCAGACGCAGGCCGGAAGGCGCGTGAACGCGGACACGAGCGGACACGACCGGACACAGACGGGACACGGCAAAACATTTTTTGCGAAAGGACAAACGAGAACTTCCACGTTCACCCGCGCCAACGATGCAAGTCCGCTCTTTCGTTCGTCTCGTTCCCCGCGCCAGCATCCTCCGATCTGCCGCGTGCATCATTGCGCTGACATTCGCGCTCGTCACGCCGCACACGGCCAACGCCCAGGAGGCTCGCGTCCGCGCACGCGCGCTCGGCGTCGCGCCCGGGATCTTTCGGCCCGGGCCGCTGGACGCGATTACCGACGTCGACGGCGTCCGGGTTGGCAGGTCACCATCGCGCGCGGCGACTCCGTGCACACCGGCATCACCGCGATCCTGCCGCACGCCGGCAACATCTTCACCGACCGCGTCCCCGCCGCCGTCTACGTGGGCAACGGTTCGGCAAACTCGTCGGCGTCACGCAAGTCAAAGAGTTAGGCGAGCTCGAGACGCCGATCCTCCTCACCTGCACGTTGTGCGTCTGGCGCGCCGCCGACGCGCTGGTCGGCGTAATGCTCGCGCAGCCGGGGATGGCAGAGCGTGCGTCTCGATTAATCCGGTGGTCGGCGAGACCAACGACGGATCGCTCAACGCGATCCGCTCGCGACCCGATCACGGCCGACGACGTGCATGCAGGCGCTCGCGTCGGCGTCGAGCGGACCGGTCGCCGAAGGCAGCGTCGGCGCCGGCGCCGGCACGCGCGCCTTCGGCTGGAAGGGCGGCATCGGCACGCGCTCGCGCGTTCTGCCGCGATCGCTCGGCGGCTGGACGGTGGGCGTGCTCGTCCAGTCCAACTTCGGCGGCGTGCTGCCAGGTACTCGGCGCCCCGGTCGGCCGAGAGTTAGGCAGCTACTCGTTCCAGACACGAGGTCGCGCGCCGAGCGCGGCGACGGATCGATGCATGATCGTCGTGGCGACCGACGCGCCGCTCTCGATCGCAACCTCGAGCGCCTCGCTGCGCGCGCCATGTCCGGGCTCGCGCGCACCGGGTCCGACGGCTCGAATGGCATCGGGCGACTACGTGATCGCGTTTTCGACCGCGGATCAGGTACGCCGCCGCGTCGTGCTCGCGCCGCCGGGGGACGCGCCGCAGCCGCCCGCGCCTCGCGCAACGGCCGACCTGTCCAACGACGACATGTCGCCGCTCTTCGAAGGCGTGATCGAGGCCACCGAAGAGGCGATCTACGATTCGATGTTCATGGCGACCACGGTCACGAGCAACGGCCATACCGTGGAGGCGATTCCGTTGGACAAGGTGCGGGCCATTCTCGCGAAATACGGCGTCGCGCACCGCTGACGAGACGCGATCGCCGGCCGGACCGCCCCGCACGCCTAATCCGTGAGGCAACGGGTGTCCGCCAGTCTCGTAGCCCTAACGAACCGAGACGATGACCTCGCCGTTCTGCGCATTGAGCGTCCACGGCGTCCGCCGCAGATACTGCTGGACATCGGGATGGCCGATTGGAAAGGTCGTTTCCGTCTTGACCACGAACACGCCCCGCTCCGTGACCACGGTCGGAATGCGGAATCCGGGCATGTTCGCCGCGACGACCCCGGACCGCCGGAGCAGCATGTGCCCGTTCACGGGATCGAACGTCGGCGCCAGCGCCGCCAGCACGTCGAGGCCCAACACCGCGCCGTCGCGCGCGTGCTGCGGCTCGAAACGCACCGGCACGTTGGTGAGGGTGAACGCGCCCAACCGAACGGCGAGCGCGACGCCCGCCACGTCGGCCGGGCCGCGAGCGCCGCGCGATGCGAAGCGCCGGATTTCGCGCCGGTCCATCCACGACGGGTCGAGCACCAGGCCGTGCACCCGCGCGTCGATGGCCGCCACGACGCTGTCCGCGCCTAACCGGAGGACCACCTGCCCGAGCAGATGGCTGTCGCTCACCCGATAGTCGGCGGCCGCCGAGTCGGGGCCGGCCGTCGCCGGCGGATGCGCGCCTAACCACTCGGCTCGCGCGCGCTCGGCGTACGGCAGCGGGGACGCGGGCAGCGAGGCGAGCGCCGCGTAATCGCCCAGCGCCTCGTACACCGGCGCCAGGGCCCGCGCCACATCCGCCTGGTCGGCGCCGAAGTAGCGCGCTTCCTCCATCAGCACCGCGCCCACCCGCAGCGCACCGCGCGACGCGAGGTACTTGCCTAACGCAAGACGCGCCGCCGGATCGTGCGAGTCCATCCGCACGGCGCGATAATACAACGATTCGGCGGAAAACACGCGCCCCGCAATGAGCAGCGTGTCCGCGTGCGCGATGACCACGTCCTCCTGGGCGCGAAGCGGCGCCGCGAGGGCCGCGCCCCACAGGACGCCCAAGGCCATGGACCCGAGAAGGATGGGATGTCTCACGTACCTAGGGACGCGACGATTCCGGCGGTCGTAACGCCTCGATCAGCGCGACACCCGGTAGATGGCGCCGGCCTGATCGTCGCTCACCAACACGGACCCGTCCCGGTACACCAGGACGTCCACCGGACGTCCCCACCGGCTCCCATTGCCGCGCTGCCAGCCCGTCACGAAATCTTCATACGACACCGGGACCCCGTTCGCCACGTGGACGCGCACCACCTTGGCGCCGGTCGGGACCTCCCGGTCCCACGATCCGTGAAACGCCACCAAGAGATCGGCTCGATACGCCTCCGGGAACGCGACCGCGGTCGCCAGGAACGCCATGCCTAACGGAGCCGAGTGGGCCTGAATCTCGAGGGCCGCGGGGAGGGTCGAGTCGCAGCGCGCCTCGTCGCGGTACTCCGGATTGGGCACCGCCTTCCCGTGATCCGTGTAGCAATACGGCCACCCGTAGTCGCCGCCCTCGTGCAAAATGTTGATCTCGTCCGGCGGCAGGTTCTGGTGGTCCGGCGTCAGGTTGTCGCGCTCGTTCTGCGCGACCCAGAGCGCGCGGGTGGCCGGTTCCACCGCCATCCCCACCGCGTTGCGCAACCCCCACGCGAATCGCACGCCGTTCTGCCCGTTCGCGTCGTACCGCATCACCGACGCGCGCTCGGGCGACGTCTCGATGCACACGTTGCAGGTCGAGCCGATCGACACGTACATCATGCCGTCGGCGCCGAACACGATGGTTCGCGTCCAGTGCCCGCCGCCGCCATTGTACCGGTTGAGGGGTTCCGGCGACCCCGTCGCGCGGCCGTCGCTGCCTAACCGGACACGCACGACGCCGCTCGTGTTCGCGATGTAGAGATATCCGCCGTGGAACGCGAGGCCGTGCGGGCGATCGAGACCGCTCACCGCCGTCGCCACGCTGTCGGCGATGCCATCGCCGTCGACATCCCACACGCGCACCACCTTCCCTGCCGCCGGCTCGCTGGCGTAGACCGCGCCGTCGGCGCCTAACGCCATGAACCGCACACCGGGCAGGTTGCGCGCGAAGTACGCTACCCTGAATCCGTCGGCGACCGTGAGCTGCCCCGCCAGCGCCGTCGACGTGCTGTCGATCGGCGAGGTCGGCGAGGCGCTCCGGTCCTGGCTCGAGCACGCCGCCGCCGCCGCGACCGACGACAGGAGTCCCATCACGCACGTCCAGCGCCGCATGGTCCCCTCCGTGGTGTGCCCTTCGTTAGGAATCCGACTTCGCGTAGACGCCGTCGATGGCGCTCGCACCGGCCGGCATGCGCTGCGCGCGGCTCGCCAGCGCCTCCTGCTCGCCGTGCTCCACTTCCGCCGCCGCACTCCGCCGCGATCTCCTCGAGCCGCAAGCGCGCGATGCCGGCGTCGCACAGGTATTCCTCGTACAACGCGACCGGATCGCGCCGACCCCACGACGAGAACAGCTGGGCCGAGAACGTGTTCCGTGCTTCCGCTTCGTCGTGCGTCGCGTGGCCGCCCATCCGGAACGTCTCGGCCACCAGCATTGCCGGCCCCTCGCCGCGCCGGCACCGCGCCACCGCCAGCGACGCCGCAGCGTACGCGTCGAGCACGTTGTTGCCGTCGAACACGCCGCCCCACATCCCGTACGCTTTGGGCCAGTCGGCAAAGTTCCCGTGCCCCGCGGCCACGTGGTGCTGCTCGAGCTTCGTGCCTAACGCAACCTGGTTGTTCTGGATGATGAACACCACCGGCACCCGCTGCACGGCCGCGAAGTTCAGGCCCTCGTGCGCCACGCCGGCCTTCGTGCGCCGTCGCCGATCCACGTCATCGCCACCGCGTCCTGCCGGCGCAGCCGGAACGCCAGCGCGACCCCCGTCACCACGGGCACGATATCGCCCACGTGACTGATCGGTGCAAGCACGCCCTGCGCCAGATCGCCGTAGTGGACGTCACGTCCGTGCGACGGACCATCGGCCGTCCCCATGTACGCGCGCAACGTGTCCGCTACCGGCATCCCCATCTCGAGGCACGCACCGCCGTTCCGGATCATCGGCGCCGCCACGTCGCGCACTGCACCGGCCGACGCGCCCCGGCGGAGCGCGTGCACCGGACCGACCGTCGCCGCCTCTTCGCCCGTGCCGAGCCACGCCTTGGAGATCACCCCTTGGCGGACCATGCGCTTGAGCGCCACGTCCGTGCAGCCGGTTGCGCACGAGGCCGCGATAGAGCGCCAGCCGGCTCTCGTCATCGAGCGCGTCCACCACCGCGGCCCGGGCCGGGTCGCGTGCGATCGTCTCGCGAAACGCATCCACGTCCGCGTCGACGCGCGTCCACGCCGTGTACTCCGGCGGATCGAAGGCGGCAAAGCGCTGCATACCGCTGAAGTTAGAGGCGAATCCCCGGCCCGGGTAGCGGCCCCAAGGCTACCGGCACTGGGTCCACCCAGTGCCAAGGCTACCGGTCGCGCACCGCGCCGGCGAACGCCGACGCGAACAACGGCGCGGTAGCGTACCGGTCGTCCGGATCGCGAGACAGGCTGCGCAGCAGCACCTTTTCGACCGGGGCCGAGAAGCCGAGATCGGGACGCATGGCGCGGATGGGCGTCGGGTCGCCCTTGAGGCGCGCGATCATCATGTCTTGCTGCGTCTTTCCGGAGAACGGCAGCTGGCCGGTGAGCAGCTCGTACGTCATGAGCCCGAGCGAGTAAATGTCGCTGCGCGGATCGAGCGTCTTCCCCCGCAGCTGCTCGGGGCTCATGAACTCGGGCGTGCCTAACACAATGCCGGTGGCCGTCAGCTTGCGCACCTCGGCGCCCACCCGGCGCTCCTTCGCCAGCCCGAAGTCCATCACCACCGCCCGCGTCGTGCCGTCGGGCTTGGGACACAACATCACGTTCTCCGGTTTGAGGTCGCGGTGCACGATCCCCAGCTCGTGCGCCACGTGCAACCCGGCCGCGATCTCGGACACGAACTGCGACACCACGCCCAACGCCAGCTGCCCTTCACGGATCGCGCGGTCGCACAACAGCTCGCCATCCATGAACGGCATCACCACGTATACCATCCCACCTGCCGCCTCGCCTAACCGAATGATGTGGCACACGTTGGGGTGCTCGAGCCGGCCCGCCAGCTCGGCCTCGCGCCTCAGCCGCGCCATCGCGTTCGCGTCGCGGCTCAACGCCGGCGACAACATCTTGATCGCCAGCCGGTCGCTCGTTTTCGTGTCGATCGCACGGTACACGAACGACATCCCGCCCTCGCCCACCTTCTCCTCGATGCGATACCGGCCGTCCAGCGTCTGCCCAACGAGCTGGGCCAGCTCCGCCGCCGGCTCTCGCACGTCGGTCGCCGGCACCGCCGCCGAGGCGCGCGACCGCCGGCTGGTACGCCCGGCGCGCGCCTCTTCGGGATGCACCGTCTCGAACACGCGCGCATGCGAGGGCGATCGCGCCGGCACTTCCGCTGTTTCGTTCGGCACAGGCGTCGGCGGTGGTGGAACCGACACGCGCTCCAGCTTGGTCCCGTCGCGCGTACAGAATCGCGCCTCCTCGGGATACATCGCCCCGCACGTCGGACAGTAAGTCCCGCGCGTCACGAGCACACCCGGTTCCGGCCCTGCGCTTTGGCGCGATACAGCGCCTCGTCCGCCACGGCGATCAATTCTTCGGGCGAGTTGACGCGTGGCGAGGGCACGGTGGCGACGCCGATGCTCACCGTCACGCGCAGCCAGCCATACTCGCCGCCCGTCACCGGCGGCGTGTCCTCGACCCGCGCCCGAATACGCTCGGCTAACGCAACCGCGCCTTCCTCGCCGGTTTCCGGCAACACGACCACGAATTCCTCGCCGCCGAATCGCGCCACCACGTCGACCGCACGCGCTTCGCGCTGCAACACGCGCGACACCCCCCGCAGGACCTCGTCGCCCACCACGTGCCCGTACGAGTCGTTGATCGCCTTGAAGAGGTCGAGGTCCACCATCAACAGCGAGAGGTGCAGCGCGTACCGGCGCGCACGCTCCAGCTCCGACGTTAGGCGCTCCATGAGCGCCCGCCGGTTGTGCGTCTGCGTGAGCGGATCCGTGAGCGCCAGCACCTCGAACCGCGCCTTGTCCGCGCGCGTCGACTCGATCATCTGCGCGCGGCGAATGGCCGCCACGGCCGCCCGCACCACCGTGTCCGCAAACTCCACGTCGGCCCTGCCTAACGACGCCTCATCCAGCAGGGTGCGCAGGAAGATGACGCCCGCCTGCTCGCCGTCCAGACGGAAGGGCAGCGCCACCACCGACCGGTACGGCACCAGCGTGCCCGCCGCCGCCCAGTCGAGACGCACGTCGTTGTAGAGCGCGCTCGCGTCCACGTCCTCGATCAACACCGGCTCTCCGGTCTCGAGCGCCGCGCGAATCTCCGGATACCGCTCCAGGCGAATCTCGAGGTGCGCCAGGCCCGGCGCCTCGTACGCCGCCGCGACGACACCGACCTGGTCCCCCGGCCGCGCCAACACGAGCGAGCAGTGCGAGATGTCCAACGCACGCGCCACCCGCCGAACGAGAATGTGGTAGAGCTCTTCCGATGAGAAGTCGCCCGTCACCTCGTGCAGGATGTCGACGATCTTCCGGCGGTTCTCCGCCTCCAGGCGCACGCGGTCCAGCTCCACTTCCGTGGACCGGAGCGCCGACCGCGCGTGCAACAGCTCCTGCCGAACGCGCAGTTGCATGCGGATCCGCGCCAGCAGCTCGCGCACGTGGAACGGCTTGCTGACGAAATCGGTGGCGCCCAGGCTCAGAAGCCGGGCCGTCGCTTCGTCGGTCGGCAGCGCCGAAACGACCAGCACCGGCATGTCGCGCCAGCGCGGATCGGCGTTGATGCGGTGCAGAAGGTCGTAGCCGTCCACGCCGCGCATCATCACGTCGAACATCAGGAGATCGGGCTCGTGCTCGGTGAGCGCATCCAGCACGCGCTCTCCGCCTAACGTCACCGTGACGTCGAACCCCTGCTCCTTGAGGAGCCACGAGATGGTGCGCGCGAGGACGTCGTCCTCGTCGGCGATGAGAATCCGCGCCCTATCCATCCGGCAGCAGCTCGCGGAGCCCCGACCACTCCATGTTCCCGCCGCTCAAGATCGCGACCGTCACGCCGCGCGGCGTTGCCGCGCGCGACCTGAGCGCCGCCACCGTGATCGCGCCGCTCGGCTCGGCCACGATCTTGAGCCGGTCCAGCAGATAGCGCACGGCGTCGCGCATCGCGTCGTCCTCCACCAGCACCACCTCGTCCACGTACGCCTGGTGATGCGCGAACGGGATCGTGCCGATCTCCACGGCGAGCAAGCCATCCGCCAGACCGGAGGTGCGGGCCAGTCTAACGGGCGCGCCGTGTGCGCGCGCGCGCGTCAGCTTGGGCGCGCCCGTGGGCTCGACGCCGATCACGCGCGCGCGCGGCGCCAGCGCCTTGATCGCCGTCGCCACGCCCGCGCTCAACCCGCCGCCGCCCACCGGCACCAGCACGGTCTCGACGTTAGGCAGATCCTCGGCGATCTCGAGACCCGTGGTGCCCTGGCCGGCGATGATCGTGTGGTTGTCGTACGGCGGCACCAGCGTCAACCCCTCGGCCACCACGAGCTCGGCCGCGCGCGCCATGCGGTCGGCCGTCGTCGTCCCCGCCAACACGATCCGCGCGCCTAACCGTTGGGCGCCGGCGCGCTTGGCCGCCGTCACCGTGGTCGGCATCACCACCGTGGCCGGCACGCCGAAGAGACGCGCCGCCAGCGCCACCGCTTGCGCGTGATTGCCCGACGACGGCGCCACCACGCCGCGCGCACGCGCCTCAGGGCTCAGACGCGCCAGAAACGTGTAGGCGCCGCGAAACTTGAACGCGCCGCCACGCTGCAGCATTTCGGGCTTCACGAACAGCGCGCCCGGCTCGAGACCGATCGACGCGGCGAGCTCGTCCGCCGGCAAGAGCGGCGTACGCACCGCCACGCCGCGCAGCGCCGCCGCGGCGGCGCGAATATCGGCAAGGCTAACGAGACGCGTGCCGGTGGACGGCGCGACCGACGTCATGATTGCACTCTGCTAAGGGAGACCTCGTCCCGCCAGAGGCACGAAACGATCCGCCTGTGCGCTCCTCCGGTGCGGTCGCTGCTACTCCTCTTCCTCCGGCGCCAGCACGACCGGCTCGTCGCTTTCATCGCCGCCCGGCTCGTCGTCTTCGATCACCACCCGCGCCACGTCGCACACCCGATCGCCATCGTCCAGGTTCACGAGCTTCACGCCCTGCGTGTTGCGCCCGCTCACGCGAATGCCCTTCACCGGCATCCGGATCACGACGCCGTGCTTCGTGATCAACATCAGCTCATCGTCCGGCAGCACTTCCTTGAGCGCCACCACATCGCCCGTCTTGTCCGTGCGATTGAGCGTGATGATCCCCTTGCCGCCACGCTTCTGCACCCGGTACTCGTCGATCGGCGAGCACTTGCCCATCCCCTTCTCCGTCACCACGAGCAGCGTCGCCTCGCGCTTGATCACCACCATCCCCTTCACCACGTCGCCCTCACGCAATTCGACGCCCTTCACACCCGTCGTGTCACGCCCCATCTCGCGCACGTCCTGCTCGTGGAACCGGATCGACAGCCCATGCTGCGTGGCGAGCACAATGTCGTTGTTGCCGCTCGTCACCTGCACGTCGATCAGTTGATCGTCGGGCTCGATTTTGATCGCCTTGATGCCCGTCGTCCGCGGGTTCGCGTACTGCGAGAGCGCCGTCTTCTTCACCGTGCCCTGCCGCGTCGCGAACAGCAGATACTGCGAGTCGCTGAACTCGCGCACCGGCACCATCGCCGAGATCGTCGTGTCCGCCGACACGTTGATCAGGTTGACCACCGCTTTGCCCTTCGCCGCGCGGCCCGCCTGCGGGATCTCGTGCACCTTGAGCCAGTAACAGCGCCCGTCGTCGGTGAAGAACAGGATGTAATCGTGCGTCGACGCGATGAAGAGATGCTCGATGAAGTCTTCATCCTTGAGCGCCTGGCCGTTGTTCCCGCGTCCGCCGCGCCGCTGCTTCTTGTACGTCGTCACCGACGTCCGCTTGATGTAGCCGGTGTGCGACACGGTCACCACCATGTCTTCTTCGGCGATCAAGTCTTCGATCGTGAACTCGCCCTCGTCGCTCGTGATCTCCGTGCGGCGGTCGTCGCCGAACTTGCTGGCGATTTCGTGCAGCTCGTCCTTGAGGATCTTCATGCGCCGGTCTCGCGACGCCAGAATCGCGCGGAATTCCTTGATTTGCCCGCGCACTTCGGTGAGCTCCTCGTCCAGCTTCTCGCGCTCGAGACCGGTGAGCTTGGCGAGCCGCATGTTGAGGATCGCGTCCGCCTGCCGCTCCGTGAGCTTGAACCGCCGCTGCAGCTGGTCGCTCGCCTGCGGCGTGTCCTCCGCCTTGCGAATGAGCTTGATCACCTCGTCGATGTTGTCGACGGCGATCTTGAGCCCTTCCAGGATGTGCTCGCGCTCGAGCGCCTTGTCGAGATCGTACTGCGTCCGCCTAACGATGACGACGTGGCGGTGCGTGATGTAGTGCTCGAGCAGCTCCTTGAGCGGCATCACCTTCGGCACCAGCTGGGCGGTGTGCGAGTCGGGCACCAGCGCCAGGTTGATCACGCCGAACGTCGCCTGCATCTGCGAGTGCTTGTACAACTGATTGAGCACCACGCGCGGAATCGCATCGCGCTTGAGCTCGATCACCACGCGCATGCCGTCGCGGTCGGACTCGTCGCGCAGGTCCGAGATGCCTTCCACCTTCTTCTCGCTGTGCAGCACCGCGATCTGCTCGACCAGCTTTGCCTTGTTGACCTGATACGGAATCTCGGTGATCACGATCTGCGATTTGTTCGACGACTCCTTCTCTTCGATCACCGCGCGCGCCCGCATCACGATCCGGCCGCGGCCCGTGTCCTGATAGTCCTTGATCCCCTGACGCCCGTAGATGTAGCCGCCCGTCGGGAAGTCCGGTCCCTTGATGAGCTTTCGCACGTCGCCCGCGGTCGCATCCGGATTCTCGATGAGATGCACGACGGCGCTCACCACCTCGCGCAGATTGTGCGGCGGGATGTTCGTCGCCATGCCCACCGCGATACCCGACGACCCGTTCACCAACAGGTTCGGGAATCCCGCCGGCAGCACCTTCGGCTCCTGCAGCCGGTCGTCGAAGTTAGGCGCGAAATCCACCGTGTTCTTGTCGATATCCGACAGGAGCTCGGTCGCCAGCGCCATGAGCCGCGCTTCCGTGTACCGGTACGCCGCCGCGCCGTCGCCGTCCACCGACCCGAAGTTGCCCTGGCCGTCCACCAGCGGATACCGCAGCGAGAAATCCTGCACCATGCGCACGAGCGCGTCGTACACGCTGACGTCGCCGTGCGGATGGTACTTGCCTAACACATTGCCGACCACCGTCGCCGACTTCTTGTACGGCCGGCCCGGCACCAGGCCCAGCTCGTTCATCGCGTACAGCACGCGGCGATGCACGGGCTTGAGTCCGTCGCGCACGTCCGGCAGCGCGCGCGACACGATCACGCTCATCGAATAGTTGATGAACGACTCTTTGATCTCTTCGTCGATGAGCCGGGAGACGATCCGTTCGCGATTATTTGGGGCGGTCATGCGGGTACGGCGGAGGAGAAAGAACGCAGGAAGGTCATAGGCTGGAAATCTAATCCGCGACGGCCACCCGGACAACCGGGAATGGACAATCTAAGCCGTTGTAGGCGCGCGGCTTACGAAGCAGTCTCAGCCGCTCGCCGAAGACGCCTATCGGCTCGCCGCCGAGCCGGCGCCGTCGCCGTCCATCACCTCGCGCACGGAGGCGGCATCGCTGTCGCCTAACCCGGCCGCAACGGCGCGCGCGAACTGGTCCCGGATCACCGCCGTGGCCGGCAACGCGAGCCCGTGCTGCTCGGCGCTCGCCAACACCAGGTCCAGATCCTTGAGCATGAGCCGCGTGCTGAATTGCGCGTCGTAGCGCCGCTCGAACAACAGCGGCGATTTGTAGCCCACGAACGGCGACGCGAGCACGGAGCTCAAGAGCGTCTCCCTGAACAGGTCGAGCGGCAGGCCGGCGCGATGCGCCGCCGCAATCGACTCGCCCAACAATTCGATCGTCCCGCCCACGAGCAGATTCGATCACGAGCTTGAGGGTGCTCGCCTGCCCGATGTCGCCGGCACGGATGATCTGCTTCGCCAGCACCACCAGCATCCCCGACACTTCGGCGATCGCCGCCGTGTCGCCGCTCACGATCGCGACTAACGTACCCGACGTCGCCTGTCCGATGCTGCCCATGACCGGCGATTCGATGTACGGCACGTTCCGCTCGCGGCACTGCGCGGCGAATCGCTCCGAGTCGGCGGGCCCGATCGTGGATGTGTTCACGACGATCGTCCCCGCGCGCGCAGCCGCCAATACGCCGCGGTCCCCGCCTAACACAGCCGACACAGCCGGCGGGTCCGCGACCATGAGCACCACCACGCGCGCGCCCGCCGCCGCGTCACGCGGACTGTCCGCCACCCGCGCGCCCCGCTTGATCAGCGCATTGGCGCGACCCGGCGTCCGATTCCACGCCGTCACCAGATAGCCGGCGTCCACCAAACGGCTCGCCATTGGCTTCCCCATGGCGCCGAGCCCGATAAACGCGACCGGTGTCCCCGTGTCCATGACACCAACTTACCAAATCATCGTCGCGCAGCCAGGGCGTCGGACGGTCAGTTGCGCGTCCCTCGACGCAGGTCGAAAATCGCGCTGCGCCTGCACTGCGGACAAATCAGCCAGTCCCTGCGCCGTGCATAGCCGAGTCCGAAGGACCCGCCGCCGATCGGCCGCGTGGTCATCGCCACATGGCACCGCGGACACAGCGGCGCCTCTCCCCGAACGACCGCGTCGCGAATGCCGGCCTGTTCCGCCGCGTCGTACTGCGCGCGATCAGCCATCATCCACTGGAAAGGCCGGTCCGGCGCGCGTGGCGTCGGGCTGCGCCAGGGGCGTGGACCGGATCGGCCCCGACGTCGCCTCTATCTCGCCGCGCGGCCCCGGATCGTTCTGGATGGCCGAGCGAAATCGCGACAACTCGAAGCGCATGTGCATTGCGACGATCGCGTGCCCAACCGTGCCCCATGCCAACGCCGCCAGCGCTGACCCGCCCTCCACCTCGTACGACCGCCGGACGAGCGTCTCGGCGCCATCGGCCACGAAGCTCCATCGCTCCTGGCCGCGCCAGGGCCCGTCGTACGACAGCGCCACCTCGCGATCGCTGGTCGCTTCCACCACGTACTCGAAGCGCAGGCCGCCGAACAATTCCAGCGCGAACCGATCGCCTGCGCCTAACGAAGGAGCCGACGTGCGCGTCACCAGGTGGACGTCGGGCGCCATCCACTCGCGCGCACGCTCTACCGTGAGCAGCGCGCGCATGGCCTGAGCCGGCGCCGCCGGCACGACGATCAGCTCCTCGACGCGCGTCATATCGCGGCCAGGTTCGCGCGCACCGAGTCCGGAATCGGAATCGTGCAACGCCCGGCGTAGTCGTACATCACCTGCACCGTGCGACCTTCCGCCACCACGCGATCTCCCTCCGTTGCTCGAATTACGTACGACCACACCCACGCCTTGGTGCGTACCTCGCTCGTCACGATCTCGATCTCGAGCGCCTGCCCAATCATTGCCTCGCTCACGTACCGCACCGTCGCTTCGGCGACGATGAACGGGAAGTCCGCGTCGCCGTGCATACGATCGACCCACGCGCGATGCCGCGCCATCTCCGAAGTACGTGAGGTACACGGCGTTGTTCGCATGCCCTTTGGAATCGTAGTCGGCGTAGCGCGTCTCCACCGGCATGCGCATGTCAGTCGTCTCCGCCCACGCGCAGCACGATCTTGCCGAAGTGGTCCGACGACGCGAGACGCTCGTACGCTGCGCGGCCTTGCTCGAGCGAATGCACCGAGTCGACCACCGGCGCGAGATGGCCGCGCTCGAATGCGCCCAACATTGCGTCGAGCTCGCGATCGTTCCCCATGGTCGACCCCAAGATCGACCACTGATTCCAGAAGAGGCGGCGCACGTCAGTCTCGACCAGGGGGCCGCTCGTCGCGCCGCACGTCACGAGCCTGCCGCGCTTGCCTAACGCAAGCAGCGACTGCGCCCACGTGGCCTGGCCCACTGTGTCCACCACCACGTCGGCCCCGCGTTTGGCCGTCCGCGCGCGCACCTCGCGCGCCACGTCCTGCGTGCAATGGTTGAAGGCCGCGTCGGCGCCTAACCCGAGCGCGCGCTCGAGCTTGGCGTCGCTCCCCGACGTCACCCACACGCGCGCGCCGTGCAGCTTCGCGATCTGCAGTGCCGCCAACGCCACGCCGCCGCCGATGCCCCAGATCAACACCAGATCGCCTTCTCGCACCGCCGCCCGCGTCACCGTCATGCGCCATGCCGTGAGCGCCGCCAACGGTAAGGCCGCCGCCGCCTCCCAGGGCACCGACGCCGCAATGCGCCGCACGTTGGGCGCGGGTACCACCACGAACTCGGCGCACGTTCCCGACAGGTGCTCGCCCAGAATCTTGTACGACACGCAAAGCGATTGCTCGCCGGCACGGCAGTACTCGCACGTCCGATCGCTGATACCCGGTTGGATGAGTACACGATCGCCGACCACAACGTCGCGCACGTCTGGACCAACCGCATCCACGATTCCCGCGCCATCGGAACCCACCACCCAATCCGGCGTGATGGTTATTCCCGGCAGACCTTCCAGCACGAACAGATCGAGCCGGTTGAGCGCCGCGGCACGCACGCGCACGCGAACGTCCGTGCTCGAGCGCAACTCCGGAACGGGCAAGTTCTCGCGCACCTCGAGACGGTCGAGTCCTCCATGCGCCGAGATGGTGAGTGCTCGCACGATGTTGTCGTCGGGTTATATTTGGAGAGTGAATGCTACCGAGCGCTCATGCGTCGAGCAACGCGCCGGTTAACGCCGTACCACCACACGTGTCAACGCGATGATTTCGATCAAAGTGCCGCCGCTCGGTGAGTCGATCGTCGAAGCGACGATCGCGCGCTGGGTGAAGCGCGAGGGTGACACAGTTGCGCAGGGCGACACCATCGTCGAGCTCGAGACCGACAAGATCACGGTCGAAGTTCCGGCGCTCAAAGCCGGCACGCTCGTGAAGCGCCTGCACCAAGAAGGCGACGTCGTGAAGGTCGATGACGAGCTCGGCCAGATCGACGAGACGGCAACGGCGCCGACACCGAAAGCGCCTGCGCCACCGGCGACCGTTGCTCCGGCCACCGTGCCTGCAGCCGCCGCGTCGCCTGCCCCTTCCGCCGCACCAGCGCCGACTCGCGCGTCGCCTGCCGCGCGTCGCGTCGCCGAAGATTCGGGCATCGATCTCGCATCCGTCAGCGGCAGTGGCCGCGGCGGCATGGTTACCAAGAGCGATCTGGTCGAAACGCACGGCGATGGTGCGACGGCTCAGGCAACACGCGCGGCGCCCGCCGCACCGAGCGCGCCGGTTGCGCCGCCCCCTCCGTCACCGCGCCCAACGACGCCGAGCGCACAGCCGCAGGGCCGCGAAACGCGCGAGCGGATGACCACGCGTCGCAAGCGGATCGCGGAGAACCTCGTACAGGCGCAGCAGGCCACGGCGCATCTCACGACGTTCAATGAAGTCGACATGTCCGCCGTCATCGGCGTACGCGACCGGCTCAAGGAGCGCGTCGAGAAACAGCACAGCGTCAAACTCACGTTCATGCCGTTCTTCGCGCGCGCGACGGCGATGGCCCTCGACGCCTATCCGGTGGTCAACGCGCAGATCGACGGCGACAGCATCATCTACAAGCACTACGTCAACCTCGGCATCGCGGTCGCGTCGGATCAGGGGCTCGTCGTCCCGGTGATCAAGGATGCGGGTCGCATGGGCATGGTCGAGTTCAGCCGCGCACTCTCGGCGGTCGCGGCGCGTGCGCGCGACGGCAAGCTGACGATGGATGATCTCACCGGCGGCACGTTCACGATCACGAACGGCGGTGTGTTCGGCTCGTTAGTCTCGACGCCCATCCTCAACTATCCGCAGGTGGGCATCCTGGGCTTGCACAAGATTCAGGACCGGCCGATCGCGGTAGGCGGCGCCGTGGTGATCCGTCCCATGATGTACATCGCGCTGTCGTACGATCATCGCCTCGTGGATGGCCAGCAGGCCGTGCTCTTTCTCGTACGCCTGAAAGAGTTGATGGAGGACCCGGCCGCCATGCTCATCGATTGATCGCGCGCCGTGCGCGGGCGCCCGGTCGCGGCCCGCGCACTCCCCGTTTCCTGGTTAGGCAATGGCTGATTCGCTCTCTCCCGACGTCGTCATCATCGGCGGCGGTCCCGGCGGCTACGTGGCCGCGATTCGCGCCGCGCAGCTCGGCCTCTCCACCGTGTGCGTCGAGATGGACGCCACGTTGGGCGGCACGTGCGTGAACGTGGGATGCATCCCGTCCAAGGCGCTCCTGCAGTCGTCGGAGCATTTCGAGTTCGCACGCATGCACATGGCCGAGCATGGCGTGCGCGTCGGGGACGTCACGCTCGATCTGCCGACCATGCTCACGCGAAAAGAACGCGTCGTCGCGGCCAACACGCGCGGCATTGAGTATCTGTTCCGCAAGAACAAAGTCACCTGGGCCAAGGGACGCGGCACGCTGCGGCCCGGGAATGTGGTCGAGGTTCGCGCGGCGGACGGATCCATCACCACATACCGCGCCCGCGACGTCGTCATCGCCACGGGCTCGGTGCCGATCGCGCTACCGTTCCTCCCGTTCGACGAGGACCGCGTGTTGTCCAACGTCGGCGCTCTCGCGATCCCCGAGGTGCCGGAGCATCTCGTGGTGATCGGCGGGGGCGTGATCGGGCTCGAGTTGGGCTCGGTGTGGCGGCGGTTAGGCGCGAAGGTGACCGTGGTCGAGCTGCTGCCGACGATTCTCGCGGGCAACGATGCCGAGGTCGTGAAGGAGGCCGACAAGGTATTCCGCGCGCAGGGGCTCTCGATTCGTGCGGGCACGCGCGTCACCGGTGCCGCGCCCGACGGCAATCGCATGCGTATCGATCTCGAGGCCGGCGGCGCAACGGACGCACTCACCGCCGATCGCGTGTTGGTGTCCGTTGGGCGGAGGCCGTCGCTCACCGGCATCGATGCCGCCGCGCTCGGGCTGGCCACCGGCAAGCGCGGGGAAATTATTGTCGACCCGCAAATGCGGACCAACGTGCCGCACGTCTACGCGATCGGCGACGTCGTCGGCGGCATGCTCCTGGCGCACAAAGCGGAAGAGGAAGGCGTCGTGGCAGTGGAGACCATCGCCGGACGGCGCACGCACATGAATTACCGTCCCGTGCCGTCCATCGTGTACACGTGGCCGGAGATTGCCGCGATCGGCCTTACGGAGCAGCAGGTGAAGGACAGCGGACGCGAATACCGCGTCGGACGGTTCCCGTATTCCGCCAACGCTCGCGCGCGGACGGCCGGCGAAACAACGGGCTTCGTGAAGCTCATCGCCGACGCGAAGTCCGACCTGCTTCTCGGCGCGCACATGATCGGGCCGACGGTGTCCGAGCTGGCGGCCGAGCTCGTGCTCGCGTTCGCCTACGATGCGTCGGCCGAGGACGTGGCGACAACCATTCACGCCCATCCCACGCTGAGCGAGGCGACGAAGGAAGCCGCGTTAGGCGTGGCCGGCCACGCGATTCACATCTAGCGGCGCGTGCCGGACACAAAAAAAGGCGCACGCCATTGGCGTGCGCCTTTTTCGTTCTGCACGATCGTGCTCAGCGGCCCTTGGTCAAGGCGGCGCCGATCGCCATGCCGACTGCCACGGCGCCGGCCGTCGCGGCCATTGCCGCCATTGGCGTCACCGTCACTTGGCGCTTGTACCACGGCAGCGCCGGCGGCGCATCCTCGGGCAGCGCTTCCATGATCTGGCGGAACACGTGCACGGGCGTCTTCATCTCGCGGCGCACTTCGACTTCTTTCTCGATGCGCAACCAGAACTCGACGTCGCGCGCGGTCGCGCGGGTGCGGGCCTCGCTCTCCGGCGCCTCGCCGTCGAGCCATGCATTCAGGGTCGCCGTCCCGGGGTCACCTGCTAACGGAACCTCACGGTCGGACAGCGGACGCGCCACGGAAGACTCACGCGACTTGGGCGTGTCGGCTTCGCTCCGGCGCTCTCGGGGATCAAGGTTATCGAGCATCAGGCGTATTTTTCCTCTAGAAGGACCTGGAGCGCTTCGCGTGCCCTGTGCACACGCATCTTCAGTGCCCCGACAGTGGTGCCTAACAGATCCGCCATCTCCTCGTACGACCGGCCTTCGACGTGCTTCATCACGAAGGCCTCTCGAAGCGACGGCGCCAGCTGGGCCAACGCGCGATCCAGATCCGACCGCAGCTCGGTCCGGTCAAGCTCTTCTTCCGGCGTCGCAAACGCGGAGGGCTGATCGTCCTCCTCGTAACTCAAATGCGTGCGGCGAATGTTCTTGAGCCAGTCCTTGCACCCGTTCGCCACGATCCGGAAGATCCAAGCATCGAAACGCCCATGCACCTCGGCCAGATGCTGGTACGCTTTTATGAAAGACGCTTGAAGGATGTCTTCGGCGACATCCGGACTTCCGGTCATCCCAAGCGCGTGTCGATACAACGGATCGCTGTAGCGTCTGATCAGCATTCCGAACGCATTGCGATCACCCGCGAGCACACGCCCGATCACTTCATGATCCGCTTCCTGCGAATCCGCGGCGCGAGGCGCATCCATCACTGAGGTCGTTTTCACGCCGCTAGTGTAACGCTTCATGCGCCCCCTGGACAGCCCTGACAGGCTCGGGAGCGGTCGCACGAGGGTGGCCATGTTGCTGGGACGAGCAGAATGGCCGAACGTAACGTCCCGAAGGACTACCGAAGTTGTGCATGATAGAGAAGCTCCCGTAAGGCATCCGCGCGGTAGCGCCGTTTCGCGTGATCACGATCGGCGCGATAGCGGCGGTATTCGCGAACGAAGCGGCGACTCCGGCCGTCGACTGCGGCATCATCCAGTACACGGCGCAACACCGCTTCGTTTAGCACGCCCTCCGAGTTGTAGCTCACCAGCACGTGCCGGGCCCGCGTGGCAGCGATCAGATCGCGCAGCGCATGCTCCGCTCCCTTCGATGAACACCACGCGCTGCGCGTCGCACCGCCAGCGTCGCGGATCAGTCCCGTTTTTCCGCGTACGACCGGGACTTCATTGAACCATCCGCGTGCAATGACCTCGGGGATATGGTAGTACCCGGCGTATTGGCGGCTGTTGTAGGGCGGATCAATGTAGAGGAGCTCGACCGGGCCAATCTGCGCGGCCACCTTCTGCGCGTCGGCGAGATGCGCAGTCGATCCGCGCGCACCGCGTATGGGAGGCCGTGCCTCGAGTTCCACGGCGCGCGTGGCGTTTGGTTGCCACGACTTGATGTACGCGGCGTAAATACCGGCGGTGTTCGCGACGCGATCGGCGGCTTCGAGCAGCGCGGCTAACAGTATGTAGAAGCCGTCGTCTCCGATCAGCCCCTCGGCGTGCCATTCGTGCAAGCGCGCGCGAATGGCGTCGATTCGCATCGCGTTGTCATCGGTGAAATACATCCGGCCGCCGCCCGGCCCGTAGTGTGCCGCGATGAATCCGCGTTCCGGCTCGAGCCAGTGCGACAGATACTCGCACACCGCCGAGAGGGCGCCCGGCCCGCGCCGCGAGACCGCCGCGCGAAACTGTTCCGAGCGCATCGCCCGCCGTACGTCGGAATCTCCAGCGCGCAGCTCGGCGAAGCTCGGCACCCGCTGCGCGACCACGTACGCGCGCTGAAACACATACGAGTACGACATGATGTCGCTCGACGCGACGCGCCAACCAGCCGCCTTGAGCTCGCGGCCCACGACGGCGGTGCCCGCGCACGCATTGTGCGCCGCGCCGGTCCCCACGCCCAACGACGTGACCGTCTCGAGGATGAACGGCAGCAGCCGCGTCTTGTTACCGATGTAGCGCACGCGCCGGAGCACCAGATCCGTTAGTCACGAAACACCGCCCAGCCGCGGGCACGGATGTCGGCGCCGTGTTCGTTCAGGCGCGGCGGCGGGAAGCGCACGACGCCGGGCACGGACGGCGCCACGCCGGTGAGCGCCGATGCGCCGGCGTCCCGAAGCGCCTCGAGCACCGTGCGCACCATGCCGCATGGGACGCCGACGGCGTCGAGCGCCGCGGCCACGTCGCCGGCCGTGCGCGCGCGGACGCGGTCGGCGACCGCGCCCACCACGCGTTCACGATGCGCCACACGGCCGGCATTCGTAGCGACGGCCGGGTCGTCGGCCAGGGCATCCATGCCTAACGCACGGGCGCACGCGCGCCACTGGGTGTCGTTCCCGACGGCGATCACGAGCGGGCGGTCGCTCGCCTCGAACAGCTCGTAGGGCACCAGGTTCGGGTGCGCGTTGCCCCATCGCGCAGCGTCACGACCGGTGACGAGCACGTTCTGCGCGACGTTGACCAGAGCCGCGGTCGCGCTGTGGGCGAGTGACGTCACGACGTGTCGTCCGTGGCCGGTGCGGACGCTCGAGACTAACGCTGCCAGGGTGGCGATGGCGGCGTCCTTGCCGGCGATCACGTCCGCCAGCGCCACGCCGACCTTCATCGGTTGTCCGTTAGCCTCACCGGTGATCGCCATCCAGCCGCGCTCCGCCTGCACCACGTAGTCGTAACCAGGCCGGTCGCTGTCGGCGCCGAAGCCGGTGATGGTGCACCACACGAGGCGCGGCCGGCGCGCGAGAACGCGGCGGGGATCGAGTCCCAATCGCTCGAGCGTGCCCCGCCGAAAGTTGTCGACCACGACATTGGCCTGGTCGAGCAGCGATTCGATGACCGCGCGGTCGCGATCGAGCGTCAGGTCGGCCGCGAGGCTCTTCTTGTTGCGGTTGATGCTGAGGTAGTAGGCGCTCTCGCCGCGGCTATCGAACGGGGGACCCCACGTGCGGGTGTCATCGCCGGCTCCGGTCCGCTCGACCTTGATGACGTCGGCTCCGAGATCGCCGAGCATCATGGTGCAGAGCGGTCCGGCGAGTACTCGACTGAGGTCGAGGACTCTTACTCCTTCCAGTAGCTGCGGCTCTTGTGTCGTCATAGAGGCGCTATTTTGTCGCTAAAACGCAGAGCCAAATCCGACGATCCTGCATAGATCGCGACGGAAGGCGACGTAGAGTTCGCCGCGCGAACGACTTGCGTAGTTGACGTGAAATCATATACTTACCGGCGCCTAACCCAACGGCTCGGACAGGATGGCGTTGCGCCCTTCTGCGCCTGCGGTCCGACCTTCGTTGCCCGCGACTTCACACACGCTGCGTCACCTCACTGCCCGATAGGGAGCGCGCTCCTCATATGGTGGACAAGCCGCAAGCCGCAGACGCCAAGGTCTCCGACCTGCCACCGGCCACGCCGCCAGTCCAGCCGCCCGCGCCGCGACGCGGCCCTGGTCACCGAAGCACCGACGCCCGCGACACGGTCGCGGAGATGGCGCTGAGGGCGCAGGAAATCAGTCAAGAAGCCGGGAGTAAGATCGCGCAAGCGATCAAGGACGTCATCAACGCTGCCGCTGGACTCGCCGGCTTTACCATAGAAAGCGCACGCGACATCGTGCAGTACATGGTGCGTCGCGGACAAATGGCCCAGGAAGAGGCCGACCGCATCATTCGAGAGGCCGAAGAAGCACATAGCAAGCGGAAGCCGGCGGGCAAACAGGCACCGCCTCTTCCGACGCCGGCGCCGATGCCCACCACCCCGGTGAAGAAGGCGGTTCCGGCTTTCATGCCGGAGGAAAAGCCGGAGTCACATGCGGCGCCGGCCAAACCGCCGGCCAAACCGCCGGCCAAACCGCCGGCCAAAGCAGCAAAGACCGCGCGTCCAGCACACGCTGCGAGTCGCCCCGCCGCCAAGAAGCATCCGGCCGCGCCGTCTCGCCCCAAGACCGGGGCGAAGAAGCCCGCGAAGAAAAAGCGCTGATTCACGGGCCGTTGGGCGCGCGAATTCCGCGGTCGGCGGCCAGCCACCGAAGAAATCGCGTTACTGCGCTCGTGTCCTCGAGCGCGAACTCGGCCGCCGTGCGCGTGCCGTCGTCGTTGGTCACGCGCACGGTGACCGCGGCCGGCGCCGATGCACGCAGGCTCATGAACGCGTCCTCGTCCGTGGCGTCGTCGCCCGCGTAGACCACGGCGCCGCGATCGCCGGGCGCGAGCTCGCGCACCAGGCGCAGCGCGACGGTGCCCTTGTTCACATCTTCGTTAGGCCGGATCTCGAACACCTTCTTCCCCTCCATCACTCGGAGCCCGTGGTGCGCGGCGGCCCGGTCGACGGCGGCGCGAAGCACCGGCGCCGCCGACGCGTCGGCGAGGCGGAAATGCACGCTCGCCGTCCAGCGCTTGTCCTCGATCAACACGCCGGGCATGGACGCGGCGACAGCGGCGATCTCACGCAGCGCGCCGGCAACCGCATCGCGCGCGCTGCCTAACGAGCCAGCATCGAGCGTACTGCCATCCGGACGGACGATCTCGAATCCGTGATTGCCCACGACCCAAGCGCCTGACACGCCGGCGATGCGCTGGACGTCCGAGGCGGCCCGACCGGACACGAACGCCAGCCTGACGTCGGGATGCGCGGCGAGGGTTTCGACGACGCGCGTGGTCTCCGGCGGTACCGCGGCATCTTCGGGGCGCGGTGCGATCGGCGCCAGCGTCCCGTCGACGTCGAGCAGCAACAGCAGCGGCGTCCCGGCAAGCCGAGTGGCGACGTCGGCAGTGACCGGAAGCAGCGGACGCGTCACGCCGCGCCGGTCTCCTGCGAGCGCTCCGCGATGATGGCTTCGGTGCGACTAAGGATGGCGGCCAACCAATCGAAAATCGTGCGGCTCCGCAGCTGCGTGCGCATGCGGTGCATCCGCACGCGACGCTCGCCGTCTCCCATGCTCACCGCGCGACGAATGCCTTCGACGAAGCCGTCGATGTTGAACGGGTTGATGAGCACTGCGCCGTCGATCTCTTCGGCGGCGCCGGTGAAGCGGCTCAGCACCAGCACGCCGCGTTCCTCGATCTGGCAGGCGACGAACTCTTTGGCGACGAGATTCATTCCGTCCTGCAGCGATGACACGAGACACAGGTCGGCAGCACGGTAGACGCCCGCCAGCAACTCGGCGCTCACGTTCTCGTGCACGAGCACGATCGGGGTCCATGTGCGCGTGCGGAATCGCGCGTTGATTTCGAGCACGCCGCGCACCATCTCCTCCTCGAGCGCGCGGTACGCGGAGATCTCCGATCGCGACGGCGTGGCGACGAGCAGGAAGGTGAAGCGCTCGCGCATTTCCGGGTGCTGTTCCCAGAGGAGTCGCAACGCGCGCAGCCGTTCCGGGATGCCCTTGGTGTAGTCGACCCGATCCACACCCACGCCTAACCGGCAATCGTTCTTCGCGTAGCGCGACCGCAGGCGCTCGGCAAGCGCGGTATTGACCGGCGTGGCCGCGAGACGCTCGTAGCGGTCGACGTCGATGCTGATCGGATAGACGCCGACCTCGACGACGCGTCCCTCGAACTGGATGGTGAAGGTCTCCGCGTCGATCTCGGCTTCCGGAATGAATTCGGCCACGCATCCCGAAGAAGTTGAGCGCGTACCGCTCGGTGTGAAACTCGATCAGGTCGTTGCCCAGGAGTCCGCGCAGCAGCGCTTCATCCACGTCGACCGGCAGCAGACGGAGAATGTCGGCGGGCGGGAACGGGATGTGCCAGAATTGATGCAGGAGCTGGGGCTCGACGATGTCGCGGATCATCGCGGCGGCCAGGCCGAAGTGATAATCCTGGATCCACACGACGGGCTTCTTGTCGGCGCGCTGAATCTCGTCGGCGACGGCGCGCGCGAACTTCGCGTTCACGCTTTGATAGCGTTCCCAGAACTCGTTGCGATACGAGAAATGTTGGACGAGCAGATGACAGAGCGGCCAGAGCGAGCTGTTGGCAAAGCCGAGGTAGAAGCCGTCGACTTCAGCGGCATCGAGGAAGACGCGACGCAGCGTGTATGCGTTAGTCTGCGGCGGCACGCGCAGGCGGCCGTTCGCATCGGCGGTGCTATCGTCTGCGCTGCCCGAGCCCCACGCGACCCAGACGCCGTGTGTCGCCTGCATTGTCGGATCGAGCGCGGAGACCAAACCGCCCGGCGGTTGTCTGACCTCGATGGCGCGCTCGCCTCCGGTGCCTTCGACGAACCGGTGCTCGTACGGCTCCCGGTTCGACAGCATGATCAGCGTCCGGTCAACGAGGTATCGCGAGAGGTCTGGCATCTGGTACCTGGCGCACGCACGAAGGGGCTGGAAGCTCTATCATGGCCCGCACACAACAGTCTGGCAATCGAGCGAGCACGGACTAGCTTTCGATTTCTCTCCGCCGCGACCCCGCTCCCTACGATGGAATATGCACTCGCTCCAACGGTTTGGCGCTCGTCGGCGCATCGCATGGCTGGTGCCACGTCGTCATTCGAGCTGAACCGTGCGTGAGGTAACGGCGCGCGCGCCGGTGCGCATTGATTTTGGCGGCGGGTGGACGGATGTGCCGCCGTATCCGCACGAAGAGGGCGGATGCGTGTGCAACGTGGCCATCGCGCGCTATGCGACGGCGCGCCTCGCCGAGCGTGCCGTTGGGCTGCACGTCGATGCCGACGACGCGGATCAGGCCCTGCCGCGCGCGGCGCTCGAACGCGCCGGCGTCGCGCACGTATCGCTCACGCTTCGGAACGACTTTCCGCGCGGGGCCGGCCTTGGCGGATCGTCGGCGGCGGGCGTGGCGATTCAGGCGGCGCTCGCGGCCTGGCGCGGCGAGCCGACCGACGCGACGTCGCTCGCCGAGCGGAGTCGCTCGGTGGAAACGGAGGGACTGCGCGTGCCCGGCGGCAGTCAGGACCACTACGCCGCTGCGTTAGGCGGCGCACTCGACTTGCGCTTCGGCACGGCGATCGACGCGCGACGCATCCCGTTGTCGGCGGCGCGGCGCGCCGAGCTCGAGCGGCGATGCATCATCGGGTTTACGGGTGAGTCGCGGATCTCGGGGCACACGATTACGGCGGTGATCGATGCGTACCGCGCCCGCGCGCCGCGCGTGACGACGGCGCTGCGTGGCATGAAGGCGCTCGCGGTCCGCATGGCGCAGGTGTTGGAGCACGGCTCGATCGACGAACTGGCGGTGTTGGTCGACGAACACTGGCACTTGCAGCGCGGCCTGCACGAGCGCATCTCGACGCCGGGCATCGAGCGCGTGCTCCAGGTCTCGCGGCGCGCCGGCGCGACCGGCGGCAAGGCGTTAGGCGCATCGGGCGGGGGCAGCGTGCTGGTCATTGCACCGGAGAATGCCGTCGACCAGGTGCGTGCGGCGGTCGCGTCGGCCGCCATGCCGCTTCCATTCGCCGTCGACATCGACGGCGCGCGGCTGGTCGACGAGGCGGTGCCGGCGTGACCGTGGACCGCGGCGACGCCGTCGCGCTGACCCGCGCGCTGGTGCGCATCGACTCGCGCAATCCATCGCTGGTGCCGGGCGCGCCAGGCGAAGGCCCCGTTGCCCGCGCGCTGGCCGACGTGCTGCGCGCATGGGGGTTCGCAGTGGACGTCCGCGACGCTGCGCCACACCGGCCTAACGTGATCGCGCGCATCGGCCCCGCGGGCGGGCGGGCGCTCATGTTCAACGGACACCTCGACGTGGTGGGCACCGACGGCATGACGCACGCGCCATTCGCGGCCGACGAGCGTGACGGCTCGCTCTGGGGACGCGGCTCGTCCGACATGAAGGGCGGCGTCGCCGCGATGTGCGCGGCGGCCGCGCGCGCAGCCGACGTCGGGCTCGATTGCGAGCTCATCATCGCGGCGGTCGCCGACGAAGAGTACGACAGCGCCGGGACGCGCGCGCTGATCGCGCGCGGCGTGCGCGCGGACGCGGCCATCGTCACCGAGCCGACGCGTCTGGCCATCGCACCGGCCCACCGCGGTTTCGTCTGGAGCACGGTCACGGTTCGTGGACGTGCGGCACACGGCAGCCGCTACGATGTGGGCATTGATGCGATCCGGCACGCGGGGCTGCTGTTGGCCGAGCTCGATGCGTTCGAGTCGCGCGAGCTCATCAGGCGCACGCATCCGCTGCTCGGGCGGGCGTCATGGCACGCGTCGACCATCGACGGTGGGTTAGGCATGTCTACGTACCCGGATCGCTGCACGCTGCGCATTGAGCGGCGGACGCTGCCCGGTGAAACGCCGGCGCAGGCGTTCGAAGAAGTGCGCGATGCATGCGCGCGGGTGCGCGCGCGCCATCCGACCTTCGACGCCGAGGCGACGTTAGACCTGGCGCAGAACCCGAGCGACGTGGCGACGGACGCGCCCGTCGTGCGACGTCTGGAGCGGGCGCTCGCGGGATGCGGTGAGTCGGTGCGCGTCGAAGGCTTGAGCGCCTGGACCGACGCGGCGCTGCTCAACGAGGCAGGCATCCCCGCGATCTGCTACGGACCGGGCGACATTCGCGCGCGCACGCGGCCGCCGAGTGGATCGAAGTGGACGAGATCGAGCGCGCGACGCGCGTGCTCACGGCGCTCGCCGGGTCGTGGGCCAGAGACGAGGAACCGGCGTGGCGCACCTGACCCCGGCGCAGTACGATGCGTTGGAGCGCGCGATCGCGCGCGCGTCGCGGATCGTGGTCATGCGACGCGGGACCGAATACGTCATCGTGCCGCGCCGCCTTCGCACGGACGGCCGGCACGAGATCATCGAGGCGACGAATCCGACGACGGGCGATGCGCTCTCGTTTTCGCTCGATGACATTGACACCCTGCACATTGTCCGTTAGGACACGAGCTCATGCCCGGCACCGACGCCCTTGCCCATCTCATTGCGATCTACGCCGACGAATCCTGCCTCGGCAATGGCCGCGAGGGGGACAACCCGGGCGGCGCAGGCGGCCTCATCGAGTTGCCGCGCGACGAAGACCGCGAGCCCATCCGTCGCGATTACTGGCTGGCCGAGCCCTCGACGACGAACAACCGGATGGCGCTTCGCTCGGCGATCGAGGGTCTGCGTTTGGTCGGGCTCGACGGCGCGTCGCATCACGTCGTGTTCACGAGCGATTCGCGGTATCTGGTGGATGGTATGACGTCGTGGATCTACGATTGGGCCCGGCGCGGCTGGCGGAGAAAGACCGGCGCCATCGAGAACGTCGCGCTGTGGCGCGAGCTGGTCGAGACGGCGCGTCGCCATTGCGTCGCATGGCGGTGGGTCCGGGGTCACGCGGGCCATCCGCAGAACGAGTACGCGAACGTGCTGGCGACGCGGGCGGCCGCGCGGCAGGTTGGGTCCAACGGCATGCTTGATTCAGAGTTCGACGCGTG
This sequence comes from uncultured Gemmatimonadaceae bacterium, assembly GCA_963702675.1. Taxonomy (GTDB): domain Bacteria; phylum Gemmatimonadota; class Gemmatimonadetes; order Gemmatimonadales; family Gemmatimonadaceae; genus JADGGM01. Next base: position 248,709 of record CAVPDN010000010.1, on the reverse strand, counting down.
GTTGGCCGCCGAGCGGGTGCGAGGGCGGGTGACGATCGCGCCGGATCCGATGCCGGATCGCGCCACGTTCAAGCCGGCACGCGAGTTACCGGCCGTTCCGACGGAGAGTCTCTTGTAACGTCCCGTCCTATGTGAGACTCCGATGCGGAAGGTCCTGTTGTTGTTGGTGGTTGGCGTTGCGTTGGGCTATTGGTGGGGGTGGACTGACGCCCAGGTGAACCAGGACGACGTGGTGACGCGTCTGGTGAACCAAGCGGGCGGTAAGACGCGCTCATCCCTCAAAGCGAACGCGGACCAAACGATGGATAGTATCGAAAAACATTGACGTTTCACACACCGCTTTCGGCGCCCGATGCCCGCACGCTTCTCGCTACTCAGTATTTTGATTCCTTGCTACAACGAAGAAGCCACCATTGAGCGCACGCTGGAGGCGGTGTTCGCCCAACGGAGCCGCCTCGAGTCCTTGGGACTCGGACTCCAGGTCGTCGCAGTGGACGATGCGTCTACCGATGCGACGTACGAGCGGCTGGCGAAGCGGGCCGAAGCGGGCGGATCGGGCCTGATCGTCGCCCGGCACCCGGAGAATCGCGGCAAGGGCGCGGCCATTCGCACGGCGCGCACGCATGCGACCGGCGACATCGCGATCATTCAGGACGCCGACCTGGAGTACGATCCCGCCGACATTCCCGCGATGATCAAGCCGATGCTCGATGGCCAGGCGGATGCGGTGGTCGGCACGCGATTCAGCGGCGGCGGCGCGCATCGCGTGCTGTATTTCTGGCATCGCGTGGGCAACCAGGGCCTCACGCTGCTGTCCAACATGTTCACCAACCTGAACCTGACGGACATGGAAGTCGGGTACAAAGCGTTCACCATGGACGCGTTCCGCCGCATGCACCTGACTAACGCTCGATTCGGGATCGAGCCGGAGATCGTGGCCCGCCTGTCACAGATGGGCGCGCGGGTCTACGAGGTGCCGATCAGTTACCACGGGCGCACGTACGCCGAGGGCAAGAAGATCACGTGGCGGGACGGCGTGGCGGCCCTGCACCACATCACGCGGGCCCACCTCTCCGGGCGCGCGCAAGGGCGGCTGCCCGCCGCGCACGCGTGATGGTGCGCCGCCTCACACACAGCCGCCTAACGCTCAGTACGGCGTAAACGGGCTGCTGGTATCGGCGGGCGACCGGCGCGGGCGGTAGCGGTACCAGGTGCGGTCGCCGAAGCGCGCACGGAGCTCGTCGTTGCGCGCGCCCAGATCACGCACGAACACGACGTCGCCGCCCACGCGGCCATCCGGGCCGACGCGGTTCAACGTGAGGAACGGCGGATAGAGACTCATCCCGACCGTGTCCGCCTGTGCTTCGTCCACGCACCGTGCCGGCAGCGCGGAGCCGGAGGCGAAGCGAAGCGTCACGTCGGGTGTGACGTCGCTCCGGAGGTGGAGCTCGCGCCGCGCTGCGTTAGGCGTGGCGGCGGCCAGCCGCGCGGCCAGGCCCACCGTGTCCGCCGGGAGATGACGCGCTTCGGCGTCCGTCGCCAGCTCCAACGCGCACGCATCGGACGTGGCCAGCAGGTGTTCGGCGTCAGCGCGCGAGACACCGATCGCCCACATCCGCGCCATGAGCCGCGCGCCCCACCCTTCGTGCACGAACACCAGCGCGCGTCGGAGATGCGCGTCGCGCGCCTGCGCGGCAATGTCCTGTTTGAGCTCCCACTGGCCGCCGCGATACTCGGCCAGACGCGCCGGAACGCCAATGGGCCCGGCAACCCCGGTCAGAGCGCCAGCAACCGCGAGCGGTATGACCGCGTACGCCATTGTTCGCCCAACGGAACCGACGCGCTCGGCGATCGCGGCCGGTGCGCGCGCCGCGATGAGCACGAACGCTGGGACCGCCGAATAGAGGAAGCGCGGGCCGAGGAAATGGCCGTTGTGCCAGTAAAGCGCATACGCGACCACGGTCGACACGATGATCGTGCACAAGAGCGCATCCCACGTCGACGGCCGGCGCAGGAGCGCGAGCGCGAGGATCGGCGCCACGAGCGCTGGGATCGGCCACTCGAATAAATACAAGTCGAGCTTCATCAGGTAGAGCGACGCCAATACCAGCGCACGGCGCGGCGTGTGCGCGTCGCCGAACGGGCTCGGGTGAAATCCGAGACCATGATTCGCGCCCCACATGACTTCGTAGCCGAAGCGCAATGGGGCGCCGGTGGTGTGCACGTTGGCCCACATCAGGAGCGCGACGGGTACCGTGCCCGCACCGCACTGCACGGCGATCTCGATCCAGCGCCGTTTGTCGCGCGCGAGGACGCCGAGTTGATACAGCCCGCACGCGACGGCCACCGCGAGCGCGTCCAGCGGCCGCACCGTGGCCATCCCGCCTAACGAAAGACCGATGACGGCCGCCTGGACGAATCCCGTCCGCCGCGAGCCGGCATCGGCCCACGCGGGGAGCGCGGCAATCGCCAGCGTGGCGAGCGCCAACGCCGGGACGTGGTTCTGCTCGCTCGCGCCCATGAAGATGAAGAAGGGCGCCACGAGCAGCAGCAGCGTGGCGCCGCGGGCGAACGGCTCGCCGTACGCGCGTTGGGCGAACCGATACACGTTGCGCACCGTGACCGCAATGAGCAGCGGATTCACCAGCCATACCGCGCCTAACGCAAGGCCCGCGGCCAGCACCAGGGGGCCGCCAAGCGGGAACTGCGAGTACCAGCGGCCGCCGGCGTCGATCACGTTCATCGCCGAGAAGAACGCCGGGTCGGGCTCGGTCGGAATCGAGAAATGTCCCGCCAACAGCAGTCGCGCGTGCCACAGCTGCGCCATCTCGTCGATCGACTGCGGTTGTCGATTGAAGCAGTACCACGCGGCGCCGGCGGCGAGCAGGAAGGCGGCGCTCGCTGCGAAACACAGGAACATGCGCGACGACGGCGTCATGACCAGTTCGCACGCCCGCGCCCCGATTGCTGGCGCGCGGTCGCCGAGCGCGCGCGCAGCCAAGTACGCGACGACGAGAACGCAGCCGCCGCCGAAGAGCCACCACGACACGACGTCGGACCACCACGGCAGCGCGCCCGGGGCGAGCAGGTTCGCCATGGGACACAGGCCGAGCACGATGAGTAGCAGCGCGGTGGCGCGTGCAACCAGGCGCGGGATTGACGATGTGGGCTGCAGTGGGGTTGACTCCGGCGTCGGCAATCGCGCCCTTGCGCGAGCGCGGGCCGTGGCGCCTATAATTGGCAGGACGGCGCGTCCCACCTCTTCGTGGAAACGGATATGGATGATCTCGACCGGCTCTTTCGACGTCTCGTGGAGAACATACGTAACGGGTTTCCGGCGTACCTCTCACACCATTTCGAGGTGGCGGAGCTCTACCAGAACCTGATTCCGTACCGGCACAATCGCCGAGAGATGGGTATCGAGACCAATCCGGACTACGAAGTCGCTCTCTGCCGTTTGCTGTCGGGCGAGCGCGGATACCTCGCAGTTGACGACGCGATGGCTGGCGCGATACGCGCCGAGCTCGCGACGCCCAATCCGAATACGGCGATCTTTCGCGAGTTCGCAGCCTCGCGCGTAGTGCTGCTCGCTGGAGCGGAGCGACGCGCCGACGAAATGGCGGTCGAAGCGGCCAGTGTTCCCGTCGACGCCGCACCGAGTGGATCGATGTCCGGGCCGCCGGCACCGCGCGCGTCTTGGGCGGCACGCGGGTCGAGCACGAACGTCGCCACGACCATCCAACCGGCGGCGAGTGCCGCCGCGTCCTCGTCTGCATTGGCACGGGATGACACGAGTTGCCGGTACTGCGGCGGCAACTTGCCCGACGGCCGGCGCGTGAGCTTCTGTCCGCATTGCGGTCAAAACCTGACCATACAGCGGTGCCCCGCGTGCGGGACCGAGCTCGAAATGAGCTGGAAATTCTGCATCACGTGCGGCCGCGGTATCGCCACCTCGTAATGCGGCGCGCGGCCGTTTTCGTTATTTCGACGTGCGTGGTGGTCGCCGCGTGTCATGGGGAGTCGAAGGGCGGTCGCGTTCCAGTGGACACGGCGGCGGCGATGCCGCTCGCCGGCTCCGTCGCCGAGAGCGCGGCCGCACGTCCGACGACGGTGCCACTCGAGAGCGCGACCGTGGCCGCGGCCGCGCCGATCGTGATCCAGCCCGGGGATTCGGCCGCGGGGTTCGCGCTTTACCACGGGAAGGGCCGCTGTTTCACGTGTCACGGCGGGTTAGGCCGCGGCACCGCAAAGTTAGGCCCCGATCTCACCGACACCACGTGGCTCAACGGCGACAGCTCGGTTGCCGGCATCCGCGGGGTGATCGCCACCGGCGTCGCCACGCCACGACAATTCTCGGTCGCCATGCCTGCCTACGCCGGAATGATGGACGATTCGGACCTGACGCGCCTGGCCGCGTACGTCTACACGCTGTCGCACCCGGCGGCGGTGATCCATAGCCCGGCGCCGCCCGACACGACGGCGCCGCGCCCCGACACCGGCTCCCGGTTAGGCAAGGCCGCCGGCGACACCGCACGCCCCGCGCGGCCGTGACGCGCCGCGTGGCAGTCATCGCGGGCGACGGCATCGGCCCCGAGGTCGTCGCCGAGGCGCTCAAGACGCTGTCGGCGGTCGAAGACGTGTTCGGCGTGGGACTCGAGGTGGAGCGCCTCCCGCACGGCGCCGATCACTATCTGCGCACCGGCGTCACCATCGCGCCCGCGGACATGACGCGCCTCGGCACCGATTTCGACGCCATTCTGTTAGGCGCGTTGGGCGACCCGCGCGTCCCCGGCAACGAGCACGCACGCGACATCCTCCTCGGGATGCGCTTCCAGCTCGACCTGTACGTGAACGAACGTCCGGCGCGTCTGATCCACGAACGCCTAACGCCCCTCAAGGGCAAGACGCCGCGCGACTTCGACCTCGTCGTGTTCCGTGAGAACACCGAAGGCCTCTACGTGTCGGTCGGCGGAACGTTCAAGCAGGGAACGCCGGATGAGATCGCGATCGCCGAAGAGCTCAACACCCGCAAAGGCGTGGAACGCATCATCCGCCACGCGTTCTCGTGGGCCAAGGAGCACGGCAAGACGCGCGTGACCATGGCCGACAAGGCCAACGCGATTCAAGCCCATCATCTGTGGCGGCGTGTGTTCGAGGAAGTCGGTCGCGAATACACGGGCATTCAGCGCGACACACGCTACATCGACGCCATGGCCATGGACCTCGTGCGCACGCCCGAGGCGTTCCAGGTCATCGTCACCGGCAACTTGTTCGGCGACATCCTGTCGGATCTCGCCTCGATGCTGGTGGGTGGACTCGGTCTCGCGCCGAGCGCGAATCGCCACCCGGGCGGCGTGACGATGTACGAGCCGGTCCACGGCAGCGCTCCGCCGCTCGCGGGAAAGAACGTCGCCAATCCGATGGCCGCCATCCTCACCCTCGCCATGATGCTCGCCGACCTCGGCGCGGCTGATGCAGGTCGAACGGTCGAGGACGCCGTCCACGCCGCGATCGGCCAGGGCGTCGGCACGGCTGACGTCGGAGGCACGATGGGCACCCGCGAAGTGGGCGACTGGATCGCGACCCGCGTGCGCGACCCGCGTGCGCGACCCGCGTGCGCGAGCCCGATAGCACCGCCGTCGAGACGCCACGCTTAGCAGTTCCTAGCAGTTCCCCCCGTATCGGCGACGGGTCATCTTTCAGCCCTAGCACTCGCATTGGAGACCCCGTGAAAACCCAGGGCCAAGCCCGTGATGTCGTTTTCTTGTCCGCCGTCCGCACGCCTTTCGGCACGTTCGGCGGTGCATTCAAGGACTTGAGCGCGATCGAACTGACGGTACACGCCGCGACGGCGGCCATGCAGCGCGCCGGTGTCGAACCCAGCGCGATCCAGCATTCGATTTTCGGCAACGTGATGCAGACGACGTCGGACACGATCTACTTCGCCCGTCACGTCGCGCTGCGGGCCGGCTGCCCCAACGAGACGCCGGGCCTCACGGTAAACCGGCTGTGCGGCTCGGGGTTCCAGGCGATCGTCAACGGCGCCGAAGAAATTCTGTTAGGCGAAGCAGAGGTCTGTCTCGTGGGCGGCGGCGAGTCGATGTCGCAGGCGCCCCACATCGCGCGCGGGCTGCGCTGGGGACTGCCGTTGGGCAAGATGCCGCCCCTCGAGGACTCGCTGTGGGAGGGACTCAAGGATCCCGTCGCCGGTTTGGCCATGGCCGAGACCGCCGAAAAGCTCGCGGATCAGTATCATCTCGACCGTGGATGTGTAGATGAGTACGCGCTCCGCTCGCAGCAAACGGCTCGCGATGCGTGGGCGTCGGGTGTATTCGATGAGGAAGTGATCGCGATTCCCGTGAAAAATCCCAAGACCCGCCAGATCGAGCAATTCCGCCGCGACGAGCACATGCGTCCAGACACCACTCTCGAGGGGTTGGGCCGCCTCAAACCCGTGTTCAAGGCGGATGGCGTCGTGACCGCCGGAAACGCGTCGGGCATCGGCGATGGCGCCGGCGCACTCGTGGTAAGCAGCGCGGATTGGGCAGCACAGAACGGGAAGAAACCACTGGCGCGGCTCGTCGCATGGGGTGTGGCCGGCGTCGATCCGACCATCATGGGCATCGGCCCCGTGCCTGCCACCAGAATCGCGCTCCGTAAGGCGGGCATGTCGCTGGATGACATGGACTTGATCGAAGTCAACGAAGCGTTTGCGCCCCAGGTGTGTGCGGTCGAGCGCGAGCTCAAGATCCCCCGCGAGAAGTTCAACGTGCACGGCGGAGCCATTGCGCTCAGCCATCCGTTGGCCGCATCGGGAGCGCGAATCACGGCGCACCTGATTCATGCATTGCGTGCGGCCGGCAAGCGCTACGGACTCGGTTCCGCGTGCATCGGTGGTGGACAGGGAATCGCTGTGATCATCGAGGCATTTGTGTGATGCGCGCTCCAACGGCGCGTCATGCCACTCTAGCACCGGATCCACTCCCGTGAGCCGAAATTCCGTTTCGTCCGCCGCCCGCTTCGTCGCGCTGTCGTTGGTGACGTCGGTCGCCGTTGCCTGCACCAACCCTGGCAGTAGTACCGCCTCCACCGCCGAGCCGCTGGCTCCGCGTCCCGACCTCACGTGGAGAGTGAGCACGCGCTACCAAGTCGACCTGTGGCTGCACGGGTACGCGATGCTGCAGAAGGACACCACGCTCGTGCCGTACTTCAAGCCGGGCTATCGCGACTCGATCGAAGCGTTCAAGAAGCGCGGCAACATCACGACGCTGCTCGATACCGATAACGATTCGCTGCGGAACCAGCTCGCTTCGGACTCGCGACTGGTCGGCGGCCAATTTCTCGGACTCTATTTCCGAAATTGGGAGACGACGCAGAAGGCCGTCGACCAGTACCTCAAGAGCGTGGCATCCGACGACACACAGCGCCGCGTGACCACGCGGCAGATGTTCGACCCGGACGCGCGCGCGACCATCGGCATTATTCAGGCGTCGTACTCTTCGCCTGCGGAACGGGCTTGGTTGCGCACCTTCACCGCGGCGATGCGGGACGAAGACACGAAGTACTACGCGAATTACTGGAGAACGCAGCAGACGGATCGTGCCGCGATTTTCGCGGCGGTCGATTCATTGTGGACACAAACCTACTTCACAAAATTCCGGAAATTCCTAACGAAGTCGGGCCAGTCGCGTGGAGAGATTCTGCTCTCGTTGCCGCTGAAGGGCGAAGGACGTACGCTTGGCGAGCCCGGTCGCGGACCCACCATCGCCGTCACCTTCCCGGACAGCGTCAGCTCGGCGGTGGAGGCGATGTACGTGCTGGCCCACGAGGTGGTCTCGCCGGTGTCTAACGGAGCGGTGAACGACAACACCACGCCGGCCGAGAAGAAGGACGGAGTCTCGGACCGCTACACGAGTCCCGCAGCGGTGCGCGGCGGACTCCAGCTGCTGCAGAAGGTCGCGCCCGAGTTGGTCATCGGATACGCACGGTACTATCTGGATTTGGCGCACATCTCGTACACGCCGGGCGCCGAAGTCCCGGCGATCGAAAAAGCGTTCCCGCTGCGCCAGACCATCTCGGATCAGCTCACGAGCCAACTGAATTCGGATCTGAGCGGCAGCTGAGTGACGCATGGCGGATGAGAGCGGGCTGCCGGCGCGCCAACAGCCGCTCGATCGCACGGCGATGGAGCGGGTGTTGGCGCGCGCTGCCGAGTTGCAAGCGTTTGATGCAGACCCGGCCGACGCGGGTCTCAACGAAGATCAGCTGATCGAAGTCGCGCGCGAAGTCGGATTGTCGCCAGAGCATTTGCGACAGGCGCTCGCCGAGGAGCGGAGTCGCGCGCAGGTCCCGGAAGAGCACGGCGTGGCCGCGCGACTGTTCGGCGCGGCGCACGTTCACGCGTCCCGCACCATCAAGGGGACGGCCGCCGCAACGCTCGAGCGACTGGACCAGTGGCTGCAGCGCGAAGATGCGATGCAAGTCAAGCGCCGATTGCCCGATCGCATGTTGTGGGAGCCGCGCCCTGGTCTTTTCAGCGAGATGCGGCGACTGCTCAATGTGAGCGGACGCGGCTACTATCTGCGCCCAACGCGCGAAGTGGGCGCGACGGTGGTGCCGGTGGACGAGCAGCGCGTGCTGGTGCGCCTGGAGGCCGACTTGTCTAACGTCCGGTTCGAGCGGGCGCTGTCAGGCGGAATCGTGGCCGGCGGCGGGGTGTTGGGCACGGGCGCGCTCGTCACCCTCGGCTTCTTTTTGCCCGTCGCTGTGATTCCGGCGGCGGTGGCGGCAGTCGGCGGCTTCTTCGTCGCGCGCAGTCACGCGCCCGTGGTCACCCGCGCGCAACTGGCGTTGGAGCAGCTCCTCGATCGCCTGGAGCGCGGCGACAGTCCGCCGCGTCCGAATGTCTTGTCGGCGCTCGACGTGTGGCGCTGACCGTGCTCGCCCGCGCACCACGCCCGTCCTAACGGGCCCGATTTCACCTCAATCGATCGTCCTCATGACAAACATCAAGACCGTCGGCGTCCTCGGCGCCGGACTCATGGGTTCCGGCATTGCGCAGGTGTGCGCGCAAAGCGGATTCACCACGAAGGTACGCGAGGTGTCCGACGCGCTCTGCCAGCGCGGCAAGGCCAGCATCGAGAAAAGCTTCGCCCGCGCCATCGAGAAGAGCAAAGGCAAGGTCACCGAAGCGGACCGCGATGCCGCGATGGCCCGGCTCTCCTTCACCACCAATCTTCGTGATCTCGCGGACTGCGACATTGTCATTGAAGCCGTGGTCGAAGACATTGAAGTGAAGAACGGCATGTGGAAGGAGCTGGATGGCCTGTGCCCGCCGCATTCGATCTTCGCATCGAATACATTGAGCCTGACGATCGCGGCCATGGCCGCGGCCACCACGCGGCCGGGCCAAATGGTGGGTCTCCACTTCTTCAACCCGGTGCCCGTGATGAAGCTGGTCGAAGTGGTGCGGACCGTGACCACGAGCGATGCCACGTTCGACGCCGCCTACGCCTTCGCCCGCCAGTTAGGCAAGGAGCCCATCGCGGCCAAGGACAATTCGGGCTTCGTCGTGAACTTGCTGCTCGTACCATATCTGGTGGATGCGATCAACGCGCTCGAGCACGGCGTGGCCAGTGTCGAGGACATTGACAAGGGCATGATGCTCGGCACGGGATACCCCATGGGGCCGTTCACGCTGCTCGACTTCGTCGGGCTCGATACCACCTACAAAATCGCCGAGATCATGTTCGACGAGTACCGGGAGAAGCGGTACGCGCCGCCTCCCTTGCTCAAGCGGATGGTGCTCGCCGGCATGTATGGCCGAAAGTCCGGGAAGGGCTTTTACGACTACACGGTCGATCCGCCGCGCGTCAACGAGCTCGGTCTTTAAGCCGGAGCCGCCTCGATCCTAACGGACGCAATGCCGCGCCTCTTGCGGGACCTCGTGTCCCGGGCCGCGTACAGCGAGGGTGCGGGCATTGCGCGGGCGGTGCCGCGGGCGGTCGTCGTTCCGCAGAACGCCGACGAAGTGGCTGCCCTCGTCCGTTGGGCAGCCGCGATGCATGCGCCGTTGGTCCCGCGCGGCTCGGGCAGCGGCATGGCGGGAGGCGCCGTCGGAGAGGACATTGTCGTCGACCTGAGCCGCCAACGCGACATCCAGGCGGTGCGTGACGCCGCCCGGGCCGTTGCCGTCGGGCCGGGCGCCATTCGCGACACCGTGAACGACGCTGCCCAACGGCACGACTTGCGCTTGCCGGTGGACCCGTCGAGTAGTGCATTCTGCACGATCGGCGGCATGGTCGCGACTAACGCAGCCGGTCCGCACACGCTGCGCTACGGATCGATGCGCCGATGGGTGCGCGCCCTCGACTGCGTGTTCGCCGATGGCCGGCGCGCCGTGGTTCGGCGGGGGAGCCCGCCCCCGCGCGATGTTCCAGCCGTGCAGCGGTTCCTCGAGGACGTCGGACCCGCGATCGCAACCATGCGCGACGCAAAGGCGCATTGTGGCGTGCTCAAGGATTCATTGGGATACGCCATCCGCGACTTCGCCGAGAGCGGCGAGATGATCGATCTCCTCGTCGGCAGCGAGGGCACGCTGGCGCTCTTCGTCGGCATCGAGGTGGCACTGGCGCCGATGCCGGGCGCGACGTCGAGTCTCCTCGCCACGTTTTCGTCACTCGAAGGCGCGGTGGCGGGCGCGCTCCGCGCGCGAGATGCGGGCGCGTCCGCCTGCGAGCTGCTCGATCGCACGTTCCTCGACGTCGTCGCCGTGGGCGGCACGATGCGCTTCGAGTCTCACGTCGAAGCGGTGTTGCTCGCCGAAGTCGAAGGCGAAACCGCATCCGCTGCGGCGGCCAACGCGCGCGCCCTACGAATGGCGTTCGAGGAATCGGGTGCGTCGAACGTACAGGTCGCGATCGACCGCGCCACCGAGCATACGCTCTGGTCGCTGCGCCACGCGGCGAGCCCGATCCTCTCGCGTCTCGACCCCTCGCTCAAATCGATGCAGTTCATCGAAGACGGCGCCGTGCCGCCCGAGCGATTGCCCGAGTACGTTCGCGGCGTGCGTCGTGCGCTCGATGCGGCCGGAGTTCGCGGCGTGATCTTCGGACACGCCAGCGATGCGCACGTACACGTGAATCCGCTCGTCGACGTGCGTCGGCCCGATTGGCGCGAGTGCGTCGAACAACTTCTCGTTGACGTCGTGGACCTCACGGCGGCACTCGGCGGCACACTCAGCGGCGAGCATGGCGACGGACGACTCCGCACACCGCTGCTCTCTCGCGTATGGCCGGCGAACATCCTCGAGCTGTTCGCCCGGATCAAGCACGCGTTCGATCCAGACCGAATTCTCAATCCCGGCGTCAAAGTTCCGCTCGCCGGCCAACGCGCGATCGGCGACATCAAGTACGATCCGTCGCTCGCCGCGTTGCCCGCGCCCGCACGCGCGGCGCTCGATGTCGTGGAACGTGACCGGGCATACGCCACGTCGCGTCTGGATCTCGTGTCGCACGCGGCAGCCGATGCCGCGCACGACGCGGCGCGCGGATGCTGACACGTCCGGCGATGGTTTCCGCGAATCACCGGGGCGACTAAGTTACCACCGCTCGCGTTCACCCCGTTCGCAATAACTCACGTCGCGTCCCGATGCCCGTCTACATCCACGAGCCGACTATCTCGCTGCTGGCGCGTCCCACATTCGTCGAGCCATCGCACCTTCCAGTGAACTGGATCGGCGAATCGACGGATGGCGAGCGACTCTCGGAATTTGCCGGACGGCTCTGCTACATGAGTCAGCGCAACCCAGCGAGCCGCTCGACGCACGAGTACCTCGAGAACATCAAGCGACAAGGCCACGGCAGCGTTCTCGAGCACGCGACGTACTCGCTGCTGCTCGAGGGTGTGAGTCGCTCGCTCACCCACGAGCTCGTGCGCCATTGCGCGGGATTCGCGTACTCTCAGCTCTCACAGCGATACGTGGACGAGTCCGAAGCGAACTTCGTGGTGCCGCCGGCGATCATTGGCGACGAGCATCTCGAGACCGCGTGGCGCGAGCAGATGGAGGAGGCGCAGCGGAGCTACGTGATGCTCGTCGAGCATCTCATGAAGCGCTACGCCTGGGTCGCGGACAAGGTTCACCGGCGGAAGATGGCGCGCGAGGGCGCACGAGGCGTTCTGCCCAACTCGACGGAAACCAAGATTGTCGCGACGGCGAATGCACGCGCCTGGCGCACGATGCTCGAGCTGCGCTCGAGCGAGGGCGCCGAGCTCGAGATCCGTCGCGCAGCAGTCTCCGTGCTGCGCGTGCTCTCCGCCGAAGCGCCGGCACTCTTTTCCGACTTCGAGATCTACGAAGCGGCCGACCGTCGTGAGGCGGCGCGCGTCGCCTACCACAAAGTCTGAACGCGCGCGTCAGGATGACGCGCCGTCGCAAGAAACGCATTGCGCGATGATTTCGCGGTTCTTATTTTGCGCGCACGTGTGATGCGATGTCCGGCGACGTGAGTGGAGCGAATGACGCGGATCGGATTCGCCTACAATCAGAAACCAGACGACGAGGACGCGCGGACAGGCGATGATCAGCCCCGCGCCGATGAAGAGCCTCCCAGTTCGTCGCGGAATCTGCGATCGCGACACGATGTTTCCTCTCGTGTTGCGGGCGCCATTCAACCGTCGCCGGACACGTCGCGTCAGACGGACACCGACGACGAGTTCGCCGAGTGGGACAGCAGGGAAACGATCGGCGCGGTCGCACACGCGCTTTCCGGCTTAGGCGAAGTCGTACGACTCGAGGCGAACGCAGACTTCCCCGAGCGGCTACGGGCTGAGCAGCCGGACATCGTCTTCAACATGGCGGAGGGTCTTCGCGGTGTGAACCGCGAGTCGCACGTCCCGGCCATGTGTGAGTTTTTCGGGATTCCGTATTCGGGGTCGGATCCGTTCACGTTGTCGTTGTGTCTGGATAAGGCGCGCACCAAAGAATGCCTCGCGTACCACGGCATTCCCACGGCGCCCTTCCGAGTGTTGCACGACGCGAGCACGCATCCGGGATCACTCGAGTTTCCGGTCTTTGTCAAACCGGTGCACGAGGGCTCGTCGAAAGGAATCACCGAACGGAACTATTGCCGGACGCCGAGCGAGATGCGCGATCAGGTCGCCTTCTTGCTGGATCGGTACCGGCAGCCGGTCTTGGTCGAACAGTTTCTGACGGGCGCGGAATTCACCTGCGCTGTGTTGGGCAACGGCGCCCAGGCGCACGTACTTCCCATTGTCGGAATGAACTTTGATGTGTTGCCTAGCGGATCGCTCCCGGTCTACGGATTCGAAGCGAAGTGGCTGTGGGACCGTCCGAATGAGCCGCTCGAGATTTTTGAATGCCCTGCGCGGATCAATGAAGCGCTGCGAGACACGATCGAACGAGTCGTGCTCGCCGCCTACCACGCGCTCGGCTGTCGCGATTGGTCGCGGATCGATGTGCGACTAAACGCGGCAGGCGTGCCCAACGTGGTCGAGGTGAACCCGCTTCCCGGGATCCTTCCCAATCCCGCAGACAACTCGTGCTTTCCCAAAGCTGCGCGCGCCGCCGGTATGAGCTACGACAAGCTCCTTCAGACGTGCGTGCGTCATGCTGCGGATCGGCAGGGCGTGGCCCTGCCAAGCAACGCTGCTCGCGACCGCCGAATGAGCGTCGCGCGCGCAGTGGCCTCGAGCTGAAGTCGCATGCGAGACCGCGCTGATTGCGGAACCCGCGCGTCATTCCGACGCGCTCGATCCGCCGCATTGCGGCGACTCGAGCTCATCACGAGTTGGAGGAGCGCATGAAGATCGCCCTGTTATTCGATGGAGCATCGGCGCTCGGCAAGTCGGCAGACCTCGCGATCCTCGAGACGCTCGAGGCGATCGAGGCCGTGCTCGTCGCCGACGGCCACCAGGTAACTCGCTTCCCCGCCCAACCGGACGGACGCTGGGTCGAACGCATGCGGCGCGGCAAGTTCGACCTCGTGTTCAACATGTGCGAAGGACTCGACGGCGTCGCCGCTCTCGAGCCAGCGGTCATCTCGGCGCTGGAGGTGCTCGCCGTTCCGTTCACTGGTTGTTCGTCCTGGACCGCGAGCCTCTGCCTGCGCAAGCACGTGGTGAACTCGTTTCTCGAACGAGCGGGACTGCCCGTGCCGACGTTTGCCGTCGTGCATCGCGATTCGCCGATTCCAACCGTCGGATTTCCGGCGATCTGCAAACCTGCCGCGGAGGATGCATCAGTCGGCGTCGAACAGCGCTCGGTCGTGCGGACTAACCGGGCGCTCGCCGCGCGCGTCGAAGCGATGCACGAGGGATGGGACGAGGTCCTCGTTCAACGCTACATTGATGGACGCGAAGTGAACGTCGGCATCGTCGGCAATTCCGTGTTGCCCGTCGCCGAAATCCGGTTCGATGGACTTCCCAAGCGGATGTGGCGCATTGTGTCGTATCGGTCCAAGTGGGTGGCCGGCAGCGACGAAGATGTCGGCGCCGTCCCCACGTGTCCGGCCGATCTCCCCGAGGCGATGAGCGCAAAGGTCCAAGAAATCGCGCTCGCTGCGTGGCGACTCGTGGGCGGCACCGGATACGGTCGCGTCGACATGCGAATTGATCAGAACGGACAACCGTGGATTCTCGAGGTCAACGCGAATCCCGACATTGCCCACGATGCCGGACTCGCACGCATGGCGCTCGCCGCCGGCCTCGACTACGGCGCCCTCATTCGCTCGGTGTGCGAAGACGCCGTCGCACGCTACCAGCCGGGTGTCGACGATCGTTGGGCATTGGCCCAACGGTTGTCCGGTGTCATGCCCGAAGTCAGCGACGCTGCAGCGCTGCAGCTCGTCGCCGTCGGCGAGCGCTGACCCATGGACCTTCCCCGAGGTAGACGGGACTCGATGCGTTGGGCGCGGGCGTCAATCGCCGACAGCGCCCAACGCAGCGAGTCCCCTCGCCCCACGACTCGCTCCTCGGCGCCTTCACCCCGGAGTCCGAGTCGGCTCACTTCCCCCTGCGCCGTCGCCGTACCGGCTGCCGTCGCCCGTGCGACGCCCCGAGCCACCGTCCGGTCGCGACGCGTCCCTCCTCTCCGAGGTCGATCGAAGGCTTCACGCATTGTGTGCTTGCACGTCCCGCAGTCCATCGACCCTGACGCACCACCACGATCATTACACGCTCGCCCTCGCGGCGGGGAGCCCAATCACTATGAGTGAGTGGCAACGTATCCTGAAGGAAGACAGCATCGCCACATTGGAGCAGTTGGCCGATCGCTTCGGCCGTGACGTCATTGATGTAGAGGCGCTCAAACCGGCGTTCGAAAATTTTCAGATGCGCATCACGCCGGCCGCGCTCGAGCAAATCACCGCCGTCGGCGACCCGATGTGGAATCAGTACGTGCCGACGGTGCAGGAGCTCGACATCCACGACGGCATCATCGACTCGCTCGATGAAGATGCCGATTCCCCGGTGCCGAACATCACGCACCGGTACCCGGATCGCGTGCTTTTCCTCGTGAGTCCGGTTTGCGCGTCGTACTGCCGCTTCTGCACGCGACGCCGCAAGGTTGGCGACCCCGAGAAGATTCCGCTCAATCAATACGAGTCGGCGTTCGCGTACATTCGGGCGCACCCTGAAATTCGCGACATCGTGATGAGCGGCGGCGATCCAATGATGCTGTCCGACCGGCGCATCGAGTACCTGCTGCAGAATCTCCGCGCCATTCCGCACGTGGAGATCATTCGCATCGGAAGCCGCGTGACGTCGCACCTGCCCGAGCGCATCACGCCCGAGTTTTGCGAGATGGTGCGCAAGTATCATCCCGTGTATATGAACACGCACTTCAACCACCCGCGGGAGCTCACGCCCAAGGTGGTGGAGGCCCTCGGCCGCCTGGCCGACGCGGGCGTTCCGTTAGGCTGCCAGACCGTGCTCCTGCGCGGCGTCAACGACGACGTGAACGTGATGAAGGAGTTGATGCAGCGGCTGCTCAAGGCGCGCGTACGGCCCTACTACATCTACATGGCCGACCAGGTGGCGGGCGGCGAACACTTCCGCACCACCGTGCAAAAGGGCCTCGAGATCGTGAAAGCGCTGCGCGGCTGGACCTCCGGCCTCGCTGTGCCGCACTTCGTGATCGACTCGCCCGGAGGCGGCGGAAAGGTTCCGTTGCTCCCCGAATACGTCGAGGAGATAACGGACGACGAAGTCGTGTTCCGGAACTACGAGGGCAAGCGCTTCGTCTACAAGCAGCCGCGAATTCCGGTTCCGGTCGACGGGTGTGCGGCCGATGCGGACTCGCCCGATATCGTGCCGATCGAGGTCGGAAAAACGCCGCGCCGGAAGCACACGGCGCGGCGACGGAAGTCCGTCAACGGATGACGTTCCGTAAGGCTTGGGCCCAGAGCCCAAGCCTTACGCCTCGACCAGTTCCTCCGGCTTGGCGGCGTCGGCGATGATGCGGTGCGCCGCCTCGGCCGGAACCTCCTCATAGCCGCGGAAGCGACGCGTGAACGTCGCGTACCCGTGGGTCATCGAGTTGAGATGCGTCGCGTACAGATGCATCTCGGCCTGCGGCACCACCGCCTTCACCGTCGTTCCTAACCCATCGGGCGACGGCAGGGAGCCGAGTATCTGTCCGCGCCGCGCCGAGACGTCGCCCATCACGTCGCCCAGATACCCGTCAGGCGTGCGGACCTCCACTTCGTCTAACGGCTCGAGCAATACGGGCTTGCACTTGGGCGCCACCACGCGAAACGCCAGGATGCCCGACATCTTGAACGACATTTCGTTCGAGTCGACGGAATGGTACGAGCCATCGAAGCACTCGACCTTGAAGTCGACCATCGGATACCCTGCGAGCACGCCGCGCACCGCCGCTTCCTGAATTCCCCTGTCGACGGCCGGAATGAACTTGGACGGAATTGCGCCGCCTACGATCTGATCATCGAACACGTAGCCTTCGCCTCGCGGCAATGGCATGAGCCGCACCCAGCAGTCGCCGAACTGACCGCGGCCGCCCGTCTGCTTCTTGTGGCGCCCCTGCCCTTCGCCCTTCCCCCTGATCGTCTCGCGGTACGCGATGCGCGGCTTCGTGAGCTCGGCCGTGACGCCGAACTTCCGCTTGAGTTTTGCCAGCGACACCTCGAGGTGACGCTCGCCAACACCAGACACGATTGTCTCGTGTGTTTCCGGATCATAGTGCGTGGAGAACGTCGGATCCTCGTCGTGAAGTCGATGCAGCCCTTGTTGCACCTTCTCTTCGTCGCCGCGCGCGCTGGCGTGTACCGCGAATGTCACTAACGGGTCGGGGAGGCGGATGTCAGGCAGGCGGATCGGTTGCTCGCGCGTCGACAGCGTGTCGTTCGTATGCGTGTTCTTGAGCTTGGCCACGCACCCGATGTCGCCGGCGTGCAGCCGAAGGACCTCTGTGCGATCCTTGCCTTGCGACACGCTCAAGTGCCCGAGCTTTTCCGCGATGTTGCGGCTCGCGTTGAACACTTCCTGTCCGTTCGCCACCGCCCCCGAAAAAATTCGGAAGAACGAGACGTCGCCGACGTGCGGTTCGGTCAGGGTCTTGAACACCGACGCCGTGAACGGCTGGTCGTCGCGCGCGTGAATCTCGATGGTGCGATCGCCCACGGCGCCGGTGAACGCGTGCAGCTCTTCCATCTCGTAGGCCGATGGCATGAGCTCGACGATCTTCGTTAGGAGCGCGCGCGTGCCATAGGTCAGCTCCGCCGACACGCAGAAGAGCGGGAACACCTCGCCTTGTTTCATGCCTTCCTTCATCGCCGCGATCGCTTCGTCGCGCGTGATCTCTTGTCCTTCGAGATAGCGCTCGAGCATCGAGTCGTCCGTGGCCGCGATCGTCTCGATCAATTCCTGGTAGTAGCGATCGAATTGTGCCCGATGGTCCTCGGGGACATCCACTTCGGCGTACTCGCCCGACTTCGTCCCCGCCTTGTAGCTGTGCAGCTTGCGCGAGAACAGGTTGATGATGCCGGTGAAGTCCGCGCCTTCGCCCACCGGAATCTCGACCGGAATGACCTTTGTCGTTAGGCGGCTCTTGATCGACTCGTACACACGGTCGAAGCTGGCGTTCTCCTTGTCGAGCAGCGACACCACGAACAACACCGGGTCTTTCCGCTCGACGGCCTCGCGGAACATCTTCTCCGTGCCCACCTCGACGCCGGCCGTCGCGCTCACGACGACCAGCGCGCCGTCGGCCGCGGCTAACGCGGAGATTGCGTCGCCGTGAAAGTCGAGATAACCCGGGGCGTCGATCAGGTTGATCTTTGCGTCCATCCACTCGGCATACGCACAGCCCAGGTTGATCGAGTACTTTCGCTCGATCTCCTCGGGCGCAAAATCGGTGAGCGCCGTACCATCCCGCACCGACCCGTGACGCTTGCTGGACCCTGAAACAAAAGCGAGCGCGTCGACCAGAGTGGTCTTCCCGCTCGCTCCATGTCCCACGACTGCCACGTTGCGGATCTCCGAGCTGCTGTACTCCCGCATGGTAGGCCTCCGCTGCTCTCGGTCCCTCACCGCGCTTCGACGCCGGGACATCCCGTCATCGTGGCGCTCCGGGCTCGTCCCGGTCGCGTGCTCCCCTTTCGCTATGCTAGCCCACGGTCCGGGGCGGTAGCAAGGGAGGCCGAGGTGTGGTGGGTCAATTTGAATGAATCTGGAGGCAGCATTCCGCCTGGTGAGGTTCTCCGCTCTGTCGACACAGACGAGAGCGGAATACCACTCGTCGTGTCTGCGTTCACCGTCGTTGAGGCTCGCGTCTGCATCGGAGCGGCATAGGGGCGATCAATCACCCACAGGTCATCGCTCCGTTCAGCTCCCCCGGTGCTCGGCGCTCCACGCGTGTGGACGCGGACGAGCCCGGACGCGGACGGACACGGCCGGACTTGTTTGTGTCGTGGTAACAGAGCGAATCGATCCCTGTCTCTTTCGTTTGCGGGCCTGCCTAGCAGGCTACTACGTTCATGTTGAAAGGATCACAGCGGAAACGAGGGATTCGAGCGGATCGTTCAGTTAGGCGAGACAGCGCGAATCGCGGGGGAGGGAACCGTCTTTGTTGTTTCAAACAAAGGCCTTTTTGTTCTTGCTCTATCCGCAGTTATCCCTGGTTTCCGCTTTTATCCTTTCAACATGAACGTCGTAGCCAGCCCCTCTGGTCGCCACCTGCATGCCTGGACGACGGGGGGCACTGTCGCCGAGATTCGCGTCGGCAGTCGGAGCGGTCACGGGCGATCAATCACCCACCGGTCACCATTTGTCGGTGCGCTGGCCTCGGGTCATTCACACTGAACCACCACCGAGACCGAGGTTTCCTAGAGAAGCCCAATGCGCGGAGCGCGTCCCAAGAGCGCGCGAAGCTCCTCGACCGATGCGTCGACCAGGCGAAACTCGGCCGGACACGCGATGGCCCGCGGCGCCTCGCGCGAATTCCCGATGCACGTGAACAGCACCGCTTCGCCGCCCTGGGGCGTGAAGGTGCGCCCGGCGCTCCAAAGTCGCCCCGCGTCATCCTCGAAGAGGCGTTCGACGCCGGACGAACGGCGGGCGGGTCGGCGCCCCGATGAACTCGTCATGGTCCACCTCCAACCCTACCCTGCGCCGTCCGACGAGCCCCGTCAAGAGAACTGCGCCGACTTGGCCGCCGCTCCCCAACCTGGAATAACAACGGGGTCGTCCTGACGGACGACCCCGTGATGCTTCGGTCTGACAGAGAAAGTGCGTTAGTCACCCTCGTACTCGTAGGTTAGACCATCCGACTCGCGGAACGCATCCAGGAGTTCATCCAGCTTGTTGAGCGCGCCCCTCGCCGGTTCGGTCACCGGCTCCAGCGTGATACTGATCGCGCGCCACGCGCCTTCCGGCCAGTCCGGCATCGACAGTCCCGCGACGAGTCGCTGCAGCGCCGATTCGCATTGGCCCAACACCTGGTGCGCAATGCCTCGCAGCACGTCGAGCGGAATGTTCAGGTCTCGCGTGACGAGTTCGCCGGTCGTCTCGTCGCGCCAGGCTGTGTCTCCCACAGCCCCACGCTCGGGCCACACCCCGAGGTGTCGGAACGCTCCTGAGTCATCGTCCGTTGTCCGACGACTCTCCATCGCCGCAGCGATTGCGAGCGCAAGTGATTCGGTGCGCGGGGTACCGTACAACGTTACCACATCCCGCTGCCGGCGCTCGGGCGTCATCTGCGCCGGTACTGAATCCACTCGCGCCAACACTGACGTCGAGTCGGAGCATTCCTCGAGCATCACGAGGAAGTCCATCGTCCCTCCGGTGAGCAACACGAGACCCCAAGTGGATGCGCCAACGCACCGATGCACCCGAATCTCGACCACTCGAATAGCACGGTAAAGCAAGAGCGGGGCCGTTCCTCAATCGACCCTCGTCTTACGATCCAACACAGTGCGCGCGCGAAAGTTCCGAGTAACAGACGCACACCGACGTAACGTGCACCACACGATTCCTGTTTCGATCGAGCGACATGGGTGTTGCGGATCGCGACGCATACGGCGGAACGCCACGTCGTTCTCACCGGAAGACAGCGGCGTCTCGTCACCCTCTGTGCGTCGCGTCGCTGCGGCCGGAAGAATAGTCGTTGCGCATCGCCGGGCAAGCGAACTGCTTGGCTTTGCCTTGCCACGTGGCTATATGTAAGCACTATGACCGAGCACTCGGATGGTGTTCCATCAGTCCTCGTCGTCGAAGACGATCGCGACCTGCTATCGGTTCTACAGCGCATCCTCACCGGTGAGGGCTTCCAGGTTCGCAGCGCCCAAGATGGTGAGGCCGGGCTCCTCGAAGCGCTGGATCATGCGCCCGACCTCGTGATCCTCGATATCGGGCTGCCGCGAAAGAACGGCGTCGAAGTCGCGCGCGAGTTGCGAGCGCGTGGATTCCGTGCACCCATGCTGATGCTCACTGCCCGGACCTCGGTGTCCGACAAGGTGAGCGGTTTGGATGCCGGTGCCGATGACTACCTGCCTAAACCGTTCGAGTTTGCAGAACTGCTCGCGCGAGTAAAGGCGCTGCTGCGTCGCTCGACCCTCACTGCAGAGAGCGCGGTGATGCGCGTGCGCGACCTGTCCGTCGATCCGATTTCCAGACGCGTCGAGCGCGCGGGCAAGGAGATCGAGCTCACGCAGAAAGAGTACGCGCTCCTCGAGTACCTCATGCGCAACATGGGGCGGACGGTGTCCCGGCAGATGATCAGCGAACACGTCTGGCGCCAACAGGTCGATCCCCTCACCAACGTGGTCGACGTGTACATCAACTATTTGCGCAAAAAGCTCGAGGAAGACCGCGAGCATCCACTCATCCATACAGTGCGCGGATCGGGCTACGTCCTGCGCGATGATGCCGCTCCCGCGGCGCGAACGGAGTAACGGCGCTCCTCACGGATGATTGACTGGAAGACGCGGTTCGAGACCGCGCTCACCTTCGAGCAGTTCTCGGCAACGGTTCAGAAGAACCAGGACCTGTGGCACGGCGTGTATCGCCTCGCCACCATCCCGCCGCAAATCATCGACCGAGTCAACGCCCTGCGGTGCCCGCGGCACCTATTGATCTTGGTCGAGGATTGGTGCGGAGATGCCGCGAACATTGTCCCTGCGATCGTCCGACTGGCCGAGCTCACGTCCCGCCTCGATGTCCGGCTTCTGGGGCGCGACGCCAACCCGGACATCATGAACGCCCACCTGACCAACGTGTCGCGGTCCATTCCCGTCGTGACGGTGCTCGACGAACAGTTCGTCGAGTGCGGCTGGTGGGGTCCGCGGCCGCGCGAGCTGCAGCGATGGGTGATCGACGTCGGTCTCGCAATGCCCTCGGTCGAGCGCTATCGCCACATTCGCGGGTGGTACGCGCGTGATCACGCGCGCACCACGTTGGACGAGCTCGTGTCGTTGATCGAGCAGTGCTCGGCGACGTCAGTCGCCTCGTGAAGCGCACGCCTCGAGAGTGATGATGATCGACTTCGACGCGGGCTGGTTGCTGCCTGTCCGCGACGCTGCCGAATCGGCACCAGCACGTTCGTCTCCGGGAAGTAGGCCGCCGCGCAGCCGCGCGGGATCTCGTACGGCACCACCTTGAACCGCTCGGCGCGCCGGCGTCTCGCGCTTCGAAGTGGCTCACCAGGTCGACCCATTGGTCGCGCGCCAGGCCTAGCGCGCGTCGATGTCGTCCTGCGTTGAGGAAGACCACCCGCCGCCCGTCGAGATGCCGCGGTAGCGATCGTTCTCGCCGTAGATCGTGGTGTTGAACTGGTCGTGGCTGCGGATCGTCGTCAGCAGCAGCTGGCCGGCGCCGAGCTCGTGCGTGCGGAATCGGGTGCACGGTGAACTTGCGCCCGCCGTGATGGCGTGGTGAACTTGCCCTCGCGCGGGCGCGTTCGGCAGGTAGAAGCCGCCCGGCTGGCGGACGCGGACGTTGTACTGCGTGAAGCCGGGCACGACGTGCTCGATGTGCTCGCGGATGCCGATCGTAGTTGTCGATCAGCGCCTGCCAGTCGACGGTGGTGCGTGCCACCAGCGTCGCCTTGGCCATGCCCGCGATGATCGCCGGCTCGCTGCGCAGCTGGTCGGACGCCGGCGCCAGCACGCCGCGCGACAGGTGGACGACGCCCGTCGTGTCCTCGACGGTGACGAACTGCTCGCCCGACTCCTGGCAGATCGCGTCTCGGTCCGGCCCGAGGCACGGCAGGATCAGCGCCTGCTCGCCGGTGATGAGGTGGCCGCGATTGAGCTTGGTCGAGATCTGCACGGTCAGCCGGCAGCGCTGCAGCGCCTCGGACGGTGTAGTTCGTGTCGGGCGTGGCGCGAGGAAATTGCCGCCCAGCCCGACGAAGACCTTCACCGTGCCCGTCGTGCATCGCCTCGATGGCGCTGCACGGTGTCGAAGCCGTGCTTCGCCGGCGGCGAGAAGTCGAACTCCTTCGCCCAGCGCCTGCATGAACTCCGGGCTCATCTTCTCCCAGATGCCGACCGTGCGATCGCCCTGCACGTTGCTGTGCCCGCGCACCGGGCAGACGCCGGCGCCGCGCCGGCCGATCTGCCCGCGCAGCAGCGCGAAGTTCACGATGCTCTGCACGTTGGCGACGCCGTTCTTGTGCTGCGTGATCCCCATCGCCCAGCAGCAGATCATCCGCTCCGACGCGATCGCGATCTCGGCCGCCTCGCGGATCAGCTCGCGCGGACACGCCGCTCTCCTCGACGATCCGGTCCCAGCGATTCGCTGTCGAATGTCCGCGGCAAATGCGTCGAACCCCTCGGTGTGATGCGCGATGAAGTCGTGCGCCAGCACGCTTGCCGCCGGTGCGCGCATCCTCCTCGAGCATCTCCTTCATGATGCCCTTGAGCAGCGCGACGTCGCCGTTGATCCGCACCGGCAGGAACAGGCACGCAGATCGGCGTTGCCGCGGCCGAGCAGGTCGCAGCGGCTCCTGCGGATTCTTGAACCGGATCATCCCCGTCTCCGTCAGCGGATTGACGCTGACGATCTTGCAGCCGTTGCGCGCCGCCTTCTGCAGCTCGGTGAGCATGCGCGGATGACAGGTGCCGGGATTCTGGCCGATGATGAAGATCGCATCGGCCGCCGCGAAGTCCTCGATCTTCACCGTCGCCTTGCCGATGCCGATCGACCTCGGTCAGCCCGGTGCCGCTCGACTCGTGGCACATGTTCGAGCAGTCGGGCAGATTGTTGGTGCCGAACTGCCGCGCGAACAGCCCGTACAGGAACGCGGCCTCGTTGCTCGCCCGGCCCGAGGTGTAGAACGCCGCCTCGTCCGGCGAGGCGAGCCCGCGGAGCTGTCTCGCCGATCAGCGCGAACGCGTCGCTCCCACGCGATCGGCTCGTAGTGATCGGACCCCCGCCGCCGGACCATCGGGATGCGTGATGCGGCCCAGCTCGTCGAGCCAGACGTCCGCGCTGCTCGAGCAGGTCGGAGATCGAGTGCTGGGCGAAGAACTCGGGCGTTAGGCGCTTGGTCGTCGCTTCCGACGCCACCGCCTTGGCGCCGTTCTCGCAGAATTCGGCGCGTCTTGCGATCGCCGTCGGGATCGGGCCACGCGCAGCTCGGGACAGTCGAACCCGTCCTTCTGATTGAGCTTGAGCAGCGTCCGCGTCGCGCGTCGCGGCCCCATCTCTTTGACGCCGAAATGGACGGTCTCGTAGATCGAGCGGATGCCGGCCGCGGTCGTGTCTCGGCGGCCGTCGTCTGCGCCCTCGACTTCTAACGGAGGCTCGGCGCCCTCGGCGCCCTGCGCCAGATGCGCGTCCGGATCTGTCGGCTTGACCGTACGGGCCTGATTCGGCGCGCTATTCTCATCGTGCTCATGGCGATGCATGCCACGCATACTGCGCAAGAACACTGCCCGGCTTGTCCGCGCCAAGCACGCAGTTCACAGACGGACGTCTATTGGTAGCCAGCCGCCTGGAGCCGGAACAGCTCGGCGTACGGACCGCCGCGCGCCACCAGCTCGGCGTGCGAGCCCTCTTCCGCAATTTGTCCGTGTTGGAAGACGATGATCCGGTCGGCCATGCGCACGGTCGAGAAGCGATGCGAGATCAGCACCGCCATCCGCCCCGCGACGAGCTCCGAAAACCGGACGAACACTTCATACTCCGCGCGCGCGTCGAGGGCCGCCGTAGGCTCATCGAGAATGAGCACCTTCGCGTCACGCATGTACGCGCGGGCCAGCGCCACCTTCTGCCATTCGCCGCCCGAGAGATCGACACCGCCGTCGAATCGGCGGCCGAGCATTTGCCGGTATCCTTGGGTGAACCGAGGCAGCAGCACCGACGCCAGCGATTGCTCAGCTGCCGTCGACAGCGCTTCGGGAACGGGCTCGGTGGCATGACCGTTCCCACGTTGGGCGCGCAGCGTCGCCGGACTGGAGTCGAATGCCCACTCCGGAGGCACCGACTCGATGAGCACGTCCTCGGCCCCGACGCGATCCAGGTAGTCGCGGACGCGATCGATGTGCCCAACGCCAATGTTCTCATCGAATCGCATGTCGAACCGGACGAAGTCCTGAAAGATGACCCCGATCGCGCGACGCACCGACGTCAGATCGTATTCCCGGAGATCGATACCATCGAACAGAATGCGCCCTTCGGTTGGATCATAGAGGCGCGCCAGCAGCTTGGTGACCGTCGTCTTGCCCGCGCCGTTCTCCCCCACGAACGCGACGCGCTCGCCGGGCCGCAGCGTGAACGTCACGTGCCTAACCGCCCACCGATCGCTGCCTGGATACTGAAAGCCCACATCCTCGAACACGAATCCCTCGCGGATACGATCCGGCACGAGCGGCGCGCCCGGCCGCGACACCATGGTCGGGCGCATCTCGAAGAAATCGAACATGTCCTTGAGGTACAGACTCTGTTCGTAGATGTCGCTGGCCGAAATCGAGCAGCCGCTGAATGATGTCGCGGCTCCGGCCGAACGACCCCGCTAGGAACGTCAGCGTACCGATCGAGATCGCGCCGCCCACCGCGCGCAGCAGGATGATCACGTACGCGCCGTAGTAGCCGAGCATCCCGAGCACCGAGAGTGCGGTGCTCACGATGCCTTTCCGAATCGAGAGGCGCTTGTTTTCCTCGTAAAACCGGTCGGAGAGCACGCGGTAGCGATCCGTGAGCCACGGCGCGAGTCCGAACATCTGCACTTCTTTCGCGTTCACGTCGCTCGCCGCCAGGTACCGCAAGTAATCCAGTTGCCGCCGTTCCGGCGTCCAGCGATACAGCAGCGAATACTCGAGCGACGCGTAGTGCGTCTCGCCAATGAACGACGGCAACACCGCCGCCACGAGCAACAGTAAGAGCCACGGACTGAACACCAGCAAAGCCGTGCCTAACGATGCCAACGTCAGCGTGTCCTGCGACATCGACAAGAGCTCGGCCAGCAGCCCGATGCGCCCCACGGTCTGTCGACGCGCGCGCTCCAATTGGTCATAGAACGCCGGATCCTCGAACTGCTGGAGGTCGAGCGTCGCCGCGTGCGCCATCAGCCGCACACTGGTGTAGTTGGAGAATAGGTCGCCCAACAAACTCTCCACCAGCGCCAATGCCCGGGCGAGCACCTCGCCCGTGACGACGATCGCAATCTCCAACGCCACCAGCTTCCAGAGTGAATGCAGATGGGACGGATCGCGTCGCAACGCGATGACGGCATCAATGATGAGCTTGCCGATCCACAATGTCGCGACGGGAATGAATGCCCGGAACACTCGCATCACCGCCATCGTGGCCGTGAATCCGCGATGGGTCTTCCACACCATGCGCAGCAACGGCGGCACATATCTGAGCGCCGTGATCCGCTGTCCCCACGTCGGGGTGGTGCTGCGCTCAGGAGGAAGACGGCGAGCTGAAGGGGCCATGGCTGAAAGCTAACCCGGCCGGGAGGGTTAACATCTGTCCCACATGATGCGTCCATTCACTATCATGAACATTCGGCGACCGCTTCTTGCCGCAGCCATCGCGACGCTCGCGGCATGCTCGTCCGCCTCGCGCGGCGCGACGGCGGCGCCCGCCGCGCCCGTCCCGGCATTGCCATCCACGGCCGACGTTGCCGTGCGCGAGCAAACCGCCGACCAACAGATCCGGCACGCGATCGCACGTCTAACGTTCGGCGCGCGGCCAGGAGATTTCGAGCGCGTGCGCGCGATGGGGGTCGACCGCTGGATCGCAGAACAGCTCGATCCGGCCCGCATTGAGGATCACGCCACTGACCAATGGCTCGCGCACTTCCACACGCTCGCCATGAGCCCGCAAGATCTGGTGCGCGACTATCCGCCGCCGCAAACCGTGCTCGCCCAACGGAGGCGACAGGAAGCCTCGAGCCCCGCGCGCTTCGATTCGAGTGCCCGTCCATTGTCCAGCCTCGACGCGGCCGATTCGGCGGCACTGCGTCAGGCGCGACAACGCGCCCAACTCGTGCTCGACGAGCTCCAGGCCGCCAAGGTGGGCCGCGCCCTCATTAGCCAGCGGCAATTGCAGGAAGTGATGGTCGACTTCTGGGAGAATCACTTCAGCATCTTCGCCGGAAAGGGCGCGCCCGAACGATACATGCTCGCAGCGTTCGAGCGGGACGCCATTCGTCCTAACGCGTTAGGCAAGTTCCGCGACCTCGTGGGCGCGGTGGCCAAGAGCCCGGCAATGCTCTACTATCTCGACAATTGGGAGAGCACCGTCGACGCCGATCGACCCGCGCTCACGACGTTCTCCGCGCGCTCGACGCGCCGCCGAGGAGGCGAAGCATTCCGCCCGTCGCCGCGGCAGCGTCGCAGCGGCCTCAACGAGAACTACGGTCGCGAGCTGCTCGAGCTGCACACCCTCGGCGTCGACGGCGGATACACGCAGGCCGACGTCATCGCCGCCGCCCGCGCGTTCACCGGTTGGACCATCGAGCGCCCACAGTTAGGCGGCGGATTCGTCTTCCGGCCGGCACTGCACGACGCCGGCGAAAAGCGCTTCCTCGGTCGCACCCTCGATGCCGGCCGCGGCATCGACGATGGCGAGGACGTACTCGACATCCTCGCCCGCAACCCCGCAACCGCCCACTTCATCGCCACCAAGCTCGCGCGACGCTTCGTCAGCGACTCGCCACCACCGGCCCTGGTCGATCGCGCCGCCGCCACGTTCACCCGCACCGACGGCGACATCCGCGAAACGCTGCGCACGATTCTCACATCCCCCGAGTTCTTCTCGCGCGCCGCGTACAAGGCCAAGGTCAAGTCACCGTTCGAGCTCGTGCTCAGCGCGCTCCGGTCCGTGAACGCCGAGCCTGACACCACGCCGCGCACCGCCCGCGTCGTCGCACGGCTCGGCGAGCCGCTCTTCATGCATCGCGATCCGAATGGATATCCCGAAACTGGCGACGCGTGGATCAACACCGGATCGATCCTCAATCGCATCAACTTCGGGTTGGCGCTCGCGGGCGGCCGGTTACCCGGCGTGGACCTCGACGCGTGGGCGCACCGCCAAGGGCTCGACACGCTCCGCGCCGACGCCCGCGTCGATGGTGTCGTCCTCGCCATTCTGGGCGGCGAAGCGTCGCCGGATTCACGGCGCGTCCTCGAGTCCGGCGCGAATCCGCTCGCCTCGGCCGCGCCCGGGCCTAACGCCGCCGACACGACGGCCATGACCAGCGACGGCGATTCGGTACCCGATACCGCAGCCGAGATGACGGCGGCACCGCGCGCTGGCATCGGCCAGCGCCGTGATCCGTTAGGCGGCCCGTTGGACCTGCACGGCCTGCAACAAACGGTCGGCTTGGCCCTCGGCGCCCCCGAATTCCAGCGACGTTAGGCACTCAGGAGGCACGCCATGCATCGACGCGTGTTCGTCAAATCCGGCGCACTGGCGCTCGTCACGATGGGCTTGAGCCCGTCCTTTCTCAAGCGTGCGATCTTTGCGCAGACTCGACTCCTCAAGGCGCCGCGCGGCAAAGTCCTCATTTGCCTCTTCCAGCGCGGCGCGGCCGACGCCCTCAACGTGGTCGTTCCCCACGGCGAGGCCGAGTACTATAGCCTGCGACCAACGATCGCCGTTCCCCGCCCAACGAACCTCGCCGCCGGCGCCGCACTTGTCGGCCGCGACGCACCGGCCGCGATCGATCTCGATGGATTCTTCGGCCTGCACCCGGCGCTCGCGCCACTCAAGCCCCTCTGGGATCGCCGCATGCTCGCGCCGATCGTCGCTGTCGGCAGTCCGAGCGCGACGCGCTCGCACTTCGATGCGCAAGACTTCATGGAGACCGCAACGCCCGACGTCAAAGCGACGAGCGACGGCTGGCTGAATCGCTATCTCGCCGCCAAAGGAACCTGCGCCGAGTGCGACGCGCGCCGTTCGCCATTCGAGGCGGTCGCGTTTTCACCGCAAACACCGCGCATTCTCGAGGGGCCGGCGCCGAGCATCGCCATGACGAATCTCGCAGAGTTCAGCATCCGCGCGACCGGCACGGAGGCCGAACGTCTCGAGGCCCTGTACCGCACCGGCAGTGCCGATTTGGTTCACGGCGCCGGCACTGAGACCTTCGACGCCGTGAAGATGCTTCGCGCCGCGAATCCCGCGCAGTACCTGCCGCAACACGGCGCGGCATACCCGTCGTCGCCATTCGGACAGAGCCTCCGTCAGATCGCGCAGCTCATCAAGGCCGATGTCGGCGTCGAGATTGCATTCGCCGACGTCGGCGGATGGGACACGCACGTGAACGAAGGCAGCGTGACCGGCCAGCTGGCGTCGCGGCTCCGGGATTTCGCACAGGCGATCGCCGCGTTAGTCACCGATCTCGACGACCGCATGGGCGACGTCGTGATCCTCACGATGTCGGAGTTCGGACGCATGGCCAAACAGAACGGTAATGGCGGCACCGATCACGGGCATGCCGGCGCCATGTTCGTGATCGGCGGCGGCGTCCAGGGTGGTCGCGTGCACGGCCGCTGGCCCGGCCTCGCGCCGGAGCAATTGTACGAGGGGCGCGACCTCGCGCTCACGACGGACTTCCGCACGGTCTTCACCGAAGTCGTGATGACGCACCTCGGCGCCGTCAACGGTGCCGCGGTTTTTCCCGGCTTCACCCCGACGGGCGGCCTCGGCCTGCTCTGACGCCGTCAGTAGTGGAGAATCTCTTTGATGGCGCCCAGGATCCGTACGCCTAACGATGGCCCGCCGTGGTCCGGGCAATACATCGTCGGCTCGGTGCCCAGCCGGAACCACTCGAGCTGCGTGTGCGGACACCAGCTCGTCGCCAGGTCGCCGTTGTCGGCATCGATGACACGCGACACGAGGCCCGGCGGCGGCAGCCAGGCCGCATCGCGCGAGCCCTGCGGCCATCCCCGCTCGTAAAACTCCGCCCACGCCGGCGCGGCCAAACGCCCGCCCGTTGCACCCTCGCCTAACGAGCGCGGCGTGTCGAATCCGAACCATACGCCGGCCACGAGCGACGGCGTGTACCCCACGAACCAAACGTCCGTGCCATTGTTGGTCGTGCCCGTCTTCCCGGCGATCGGCCCCCGCGCGCCAAGCAGGCGGATCTCGCGGCCCGTTCCATCGTTCACCACGGACTGAAGCATGGACGTCAACTGAAAGACATCGCGTGGATCCACGGCCGGCACCGGCGCCACAGGATCCCGGGACCATAGCACTTTTTGTCCCGGGCCTTCGATGCGACTCACCAACCGAGGAGTCACGCGGTTCCCTCCATTGGCAAACGGCGCGTACGCCGTCACTAGCTCGAGTGGCGTCACCTCGAGGGCGCCAAGCGCGATCGACGGCACGGGCGCCAACCGACTCGTGATGCCGCTCTCGCGCGCGAGCGATACGATGTGCGCTTCGCCGACGGCATGACCGAAGCGTACGGCGGCGGCATTGGACGAGTGCTCGAGGGCGCGGCGCATGGTGATCCGTCCTTCGTATTCGTCGCCGAAGTTCGCCGGCGTCCAGTCGCGCCCGTCTTGCTGCACATCCACGGGGACGTCATCCACCATCGTCGCCGGAGTGTAGCCTGCGCCTAACGCTGCGGCATAGACGAACGGCTTGAACGCCGACCCAGGCTGCCGGTGCGCCGACAACGCGCGGTTGAACGCGCCGTTCTGATAATGCCGGCCGCCGACCAAGGCCCGGATGTCGCCCGTGCGGGGGTCCATGGCGACCAACGCGCCTTCCACGCCGTCGTTGTCGGAGCGGTCGTCGCCAGTCTCGTTGCCGATCGCCGCCGCGTGGTCCCGCACCGCGCGCTCGGCCGCCCGTTGGGCGCGGGCGTCGATCGTGGTGTAGATCGTCAGGTCGCCGTGCGCCTCCGCGCCGCGGCCTAACGCCGAGTCGAGGACTGCGCGCGCCGCGGCGACCACCCACGACCCGGTATCCTGCGGCCGCCACTCGTTCGCCGCCATCTCGATCGGCTCGCGCGCCGCGGCCGCCGCGCGGGCCGCGCTCACGTACCCCTCGCGCACCATCAGCGACAGCACCAGATTGCGGCGGCCGAACGCTCGATCCGGATCGTGCCGCGGCGTGTACACCGACGGTCCTTTGGGAAGTGCGGCCAGGAGCGCACCCTCGGCCAGCGTGAGCCGAGAGACGCTCTTCCCGAACAGATCGCGGCTCGTCGCCTCGACACCGTACGTGCCGTTCCCCAAATAGATCACGTTCAAGTACAGCGCGAGGATCTGATCCTTCGTCAGGTTCGTCTCGAGCAAACGCGCCATACGCAGTTCGAGCAGTTTCCGACGGAGCGTTCGGCCCGCGCCCACCGAGGCGAAGCTGTTGCGCGCGACTTGCATCGTGATCGTGCTGAACCCTTCGCGCACGCCTAACGCCGCCGCGTCGCGCGCCGTCGCGCGCACAACCGCGTGCCAATCGAGACCATTGTGGTGATAGAAGCGGCGGTCTTCGGTCGCGATGAACGCCTCACGCACAAAGCGCGGGATCCGCGACAGCGGAACATCGATCCGGCGGACGTCTTCCAACCGTCCGATGAGATGCCCATTCCGGTCCAACACGCGGCCGCCCTCCGGCGGCTGATACGCGCGGATATCCGCCGACGACGGACAGCCGTCGAAGCCGCACGTGAACAGCCAGGTGTCGCCGCACACTGTGGCGAAAGCAGCCAGGTTCGCCACGGCAAACGCGAGCCAGTGCCGCCGCATCCATCGCGGCTCGCCCGACTGCCCACCGCCGCGCACCCTCGAGACCAGCGCGTTCCACCGTTGCTTCAGACGGGACTCGATCTTCATACCAAGCAGCACCGACAGGCGGGCCGTGCCCGCGTTCATTTTTCACTACGGCAATCCGAAGTTGCGGTTTCCGGGCAACACGCTTCACCGTAGACTTCTTTGACGGCTGCGAATATCCTTCGCGCCCCCACGGAATCAGCGCCTTCATGCTTTCGGCACTTCGCTTCGCGCTCCTCGTCCTGTCGGCAGCAACCGGCGGGACGCCCGCCAAGCACGCGCACGCTAAGCCGCCGCGCCCAGCCAATGAGCTCGGTCGCATTCCCATCCTCGAATACCACGTAATCGGGGATTCCGACGCCCGATGGACGGTGGAGCGCGGACACTTCAAGCGGCAGCTCGAGCTCCTCTATGAGAGGGGCTATCGCCCCATAACGGTTGCCGAGTTGGTCGATCGGAAGATTGCCTTACCGGCAGGTATGTCGCCGGTTGTCTTTACGTTCGACGATGCCTCACCCTCGCAGTTCCGCTATCTCGACCACAGCGGAACGCTCGAGGTGGATCCGAATAGCGCTATTGGTATCTGGCTCGAGTTTCATTGCACGCACCCTGATTGGGCGAACAAAGCGACGTTCTGCATGTTGCCCGGCGCTGCCGCCGGACACGCGTTTTTCGGCGAGCGCGGTATCCAAGGCCAGGAAACCGCGTGGCGCCACCGCAAAGTGCGCTTTCTTGCGGATCAGGGTTTCGAGTTGTGCGACCACACGCTCTGGCACGCCAACCTGTCGAAATACTCGGACGAGGTCGTGCAGGAACAAATCGCGCGCGGGGCGCTCGCGATCGACTCCGCAGTCCCAGGCTACAACGTCCGTACGTTTGCGCTGCCCCTCGGCATTTGGCCGAAGAACCGCGAGCTCGCGCACGCGGGGTCGTGGCGCGACCCACGTACAGGGCGCGTCATTGCGTACCGGTTCGATGCCATCCTAGAGGTCACCGGCGGCCCGGCTCGCAGCCCATTCGATCCGAAGTTCGATCCGCTTCGCTTGCCGCGCATTGAGGTCTTCGGCGATGCGCTGGAGCGATTGCTCGACCAGCTCGATCGAAGCGGCGACCGATACGTCGCCGCCGGCCTATCGAGCGGCGCAACTCCAGCGACGGCTGGGAGTGCGACGGTATCTGGATTTGGACGGCACCAATAGATGACTGGGTCGTCTCTATAGGAGAGCTGAGAGCGCACCGTTTCGAGGAATGGTGCGCTGTCGTTTTTTTATACAGTGTCACAAAAGCTGCGCGATTCCGAGTTGCTCGACGCTGGCATTCAGAAATTTGTCCTAAAATGACCCCTGCTTGTCCTAAAACTGTGCTTGCCTCGACCGATACTCGGAAGCAAGTTGGGCGTGGACTTGGCAGAACGACCGACGACTGTGGAGGAGGTTGAATGGGTAGCTCACAGGTGAAGCTCCCTCATTACGCATTCTTCGAAGCGCTGGCGCGCTGCGATAACGAGACGTGCGCGGAATGGCGCACGGCGAGCGCCGGGCTTTTGACACTGCGTTTGTTCGACGACTGGGTGATGGAAGGCGGGAGTGCGGTGTCGTTGGACTCGTGGGGTCTCCGTTGCGTACGCGAGTCGATCGCGGCGATCGACTCTGGGAGCAGTGTGCGGGCATTGCTGACGAGTCTCGTGGACTCGATGCAGCTGGCTCGTCACGCGCGTGTGGCTGTCGTTGCGCCGCGGCTCCTGGCGTACGCACGCGCGTTGCAGTTCGATGCCAAGTGGGCGTTGGCAGCTGACGTGTACCGCACGGTACTCCAGAATGCACAACCGGCGGCCGACACGGACGTCGTGATCGCGGCGAACATGCAGCTGGGCGCGTGCATGCGCGTGCTTGCGCAGTGGAGCGAGGCCCGCGGCGCCTATGCGGCCGCGGCCGAGGTGGCAGCGTTCACTGGCGACGTCGCAAACGTCCTCAAGGCGCGGATCGCGGAAGCAAACGTGATGATGGCGCGCGGCAATCTACCGTCGGCTGAGAAGATTCTCGATTCGGTGATCGAGGGCGCGCAGGACAGCGGCCTAACGGAGATTCGCGCGTTCGCCCTGCAAGACCGCGGCGCTCGTCGCGCGTCAACGTGGCGACTTCGAGCGGCGCGTCGGCTACGCGTACGAAGCGCTGAGCATCTTTCGAGAGCCAGTCGCGCAAGGATCGTGCGCTAGTCCGACTTGGCGGCGACTTCTTCGACATGGGCCTGCTGTGACGCGGCGCGCGACGCGAACTTGATGCTCGCGGCGACGGCGCAGGAACAGCACACGCGCTGGGTCGCGACGATCAACCTGCTGGAAATTGCGGCCTCGATCACCGACAGCCTGTGTTCGAGCAGTATCGCCGTGAGTTGCTGGGAGCCACTCTCCCGGCGACGCTGGCTGGCGTACTACTTCAGTACTACGCTGGGCAGGGCTATCGATGTCGTTCGGCCGCACTGAACAGGCCAAGGCAGGCTCTCGAGCGGCCATTGCAGCGCGCGTCGCGGCACCAGATCAATGAAGTGGTGATCAAAGCCGAGCAGAGCCTCGCGGAGCTGCGTCGGGTAGACGTCGAGTCGAAGCGAGAAGGTGGATTCGGAGACTTCATCCGACGTGTGGCGGCGGTCGCCGACGCGATCCACGAGATGCGGACTCTCGCGGGCGTGGCCGGATGATGTAAGGGGGCCGCGAGTTGCAGCTCGCGGCCCCCGTCAAACTATGAGTCTCAGTCTGCAGTTACTTGCTACAGGCAGATTCCACTGCCCGAGCCAACTGCGCAAACCTGACTGGGCGCCGTGGGGGAGGCGCAAGCAGCAAGTGCTGCGGAGGCGATGACAAGAGCGAGTACGGTGAGGCGACGGCGGACCATAGAAACCTCGCGGACAGAGTGATGTGGCGTCACAAACGTCCCGCAAGGTATGTTGGCGCGTCCTGGGGTAAATGCACATTTTAGGACAGCGATGTGCACTTTTAGGACAAAGTGGCGCCAACTGTGGAAGTACTCGCCCGCCTTCCTAACTCCCTCTCGTCGCACCTTCGAGCCGCGCTCGAGCATGAGCATGTCCTAACGGTCGTCAACGACTGGGACACGCTCTCGAACGCGGTCCGATTTCGACCTATCGACGTCGTCGTCATTGACCCTCGGGCCGACGGATCGATCGAAGTCGAAGCACTCAAGCAACTCATCGGGCGTCACCCGACGCTTCCGGTCGTGGTGTACACCACGTTGTCGCCGGAATTGCTTCGAGCGACGGTCGAGTTAGCAAACCTCGGCGTCAGACATTCGATTCTGCGCGGCTTCGATGATGAACCGCGACGCTTGAGAGAGTTGCTCGAACGTGTGCCGGCGCAGCAGTTGAGCGATATCGTCTTGCAAGGACTGGCGCCACGATTGGAAGCGGCGCCGCTCATGCTGCGACGAGCGATCACGAAGTTGTTCGACATGCCGCACACGTTTCGCGGCGTAGAAGATCTGGCCGGCGCAGCAGGCATGACGCGCCGCAATCTGGACCGATGGCTGGACCGGCTTGGGCTTGCCTCGGCTCGAATGCTGATTCTTGCGGCGCGCCTCACGCGCGCCGTGCACTACATGCGGGACCCTGGCTACTTGCTGGACGACATTACGAAGAAGCTCGGTTATGGAAGCGGACGTTTGTTCGCGCGCCAAGTGCGCGCGGCAACAGGCCTCACTCCGTCGATGCTGCGACAACGCGGCGAACCGGAGAAGCTCATACGAGAGTTGACGGCGCAATTGAGCCGTCCGGGAGCAAGCGAAGCATGAAGATCTACGATGAACGCGCGCGCGTGCTTGTGGTGGATGATGAACCGTCCATCTGTCGCGCCTTGTCCATCGCCCTATCGCGAGCCGGCTATGAAGTCCGGGCCGTCGAGTCGGGCGAGGTCGGCGCGACCCTCGTCCGGTCGGAACACTTCGATTGTCTCATCACCGACCTTCGTATTCCCGATATGCGTGGAGATGTGCTCTTCGAGCTGGCGTCGTCGCTCCAGCCGCACCTACGAAATCGAACGATCTTCACGACTGGCGACGCAAGCGAACGCGCCCAGGATCTGCTCCAAGCATGCAGCTGCACAGTGCTGCAAAAGCCCTTCGACCTCGACGAATTGCTCGGCGTGGTACGTCGCTTCACGCGTCGCTTGACTGAGGCGAGCGCCTAAACGGGGCGCGAAACCAACCGTAGCTGGTCCGGTAGGCGGTCGCCCCACGGCCAGCATTGACTTGTCCGCGAGGTAGGCCTACATTACCGCCAGCTGAACACCAGCGAAAACCAACGGACCTGGCTTAGAGCCGAGGTCCTTTTTCACATCTCGAAGTTGTCTGTGCCCGGGCGAGTGCTCGAGCGCGCCTACCGCGACGGCGAAAGTTCGCGGGTCACATTGTCGGTAGGTACGGACGCATCCGGACTCGACCGACACGTCAGGAGATTCGTATGCGTACCACCGGCACGGTCAAGTGGTTCAACGACAGCAAGGGCTTCGGTTTCATCACCCCGGAGAACGGACAGAAGGATTGCTTCGTTCACCACTCGGCCATCCAAGGCAGTGGCTTCAAGACGCTGAGCGAGGGAGAGCGCGTGGAGTTCGACATTGTTCAGGGCGCCAAGGGACCGGCAGCTCAGAATGTCACCAAGCTCGGCTCCTAATAGCGGCGGCGAGCAATCGCCAAACTTCGTGGGGCTGCTGCCAATCGGCAGCAGCCCCACGTCGTTTCTCACCCTATAAACGCCACTGTTCTAGTGTCGCGACTGCGCGCTCGAGTGCTACACGCTGTTCGCTGCGCGCTGCGGTTTTGAGCAGTCCTTTATAGGTTCGCAGTGCGATCTGAAGCGCTCCCCGATCTCCTTCTGTAGAAGCCAAACTGGCGGCATTGTCGGCCAGGTTCGCCTGCGCGAGTTCGTCCTCCGGAAAGCGCTCGACCACATGACGCCAACGATCGACTCGATCGCGCAACGTTGCCTCGCTCAGCGCCCAGAGATGCCATGCGCCCCGATTGGACGGGTCCGCTGCTATCGCACGATCAGCCAACGCCTGCACCGCGTCTGGGCCGCGACCCGACAACCAATACGTATTGGCTAACCGAACGAGAGCGCGGGCGTCGTCGGGTCTAGCCGCCACCACGTGCTCGTAGACCGGTCCCGCTACTTCGGGAATCTCTTGGAATGGCTCTACCGCCTTTATCAACGCATCAGCATCGGTACATGCCGAGCAAATCGATTCGAGCTGCTCGAGGAGACTCGCGACGTCGCTGGTTTCTTGGTAGTCTTTGACGGCGGACGCAATGGCGGTGGCGGGGTCGATTGAAGGCGCAAACATGATTAGATTAACATACCGAATGGCGAGAGGCCGTGTCAGCCAGTGACTGAACCCGCTCCGAAGTCGTCTACGGCGTCAGAGGTGCCAGAGATCCCACCGCAGACCGACCTCCAGAAACTAACCGCGCTCGTTCAGCATCAGCTCAACAACCCACTCGCCGCGTTGCTTGCGGAAACGCAGCTTCTGGCGATGGAGTCCACGCTCGACGCTCAGCATCGCGTCGCTGTAGAGCGGATCATCGAGCTCGTCCGACGTATCATTGGAACCGTGCGCTCGCTCGACGAAGTGGTCGAAGAGCGCCTCGTTCGGTGAGCCGCCGCTTAGACTAGGTGCGAGCCCGGCGTAGAACAGGCCGGGGCGGGCGGCGCGGCTCAAAGGTTGCGCGTTGGCCCGGAGTAGGTGATAATCGAGGTGGTCGTGGGCGCAGCCCAGGCGGCCACAGCGCATGGCAGGGTCCGTGCGGTACCGCGTTCTATCCGGCCTCGCCGTTGGACGCAACCGCATCCGCGATGGCCGAACGCGCGTGAAGTAACGCGTTGGGGAGATCGCGGCAAAGGTAGAATCACGAGTCGTGTGTCGCGCTGGCGCGCGCCGACTGTGATACCGGGTTCGGACTCGCCGATAGACCGAGATCCATACAAACGTCGAGAGTGC
Source organism: uncultured Gemmatimonadaceae bacterium (assembly GCA_963702675.1). Lineage (GTDB taxonomy): Bacteria > Gemmatimonadota > Gemmatimonadetes > Gemmatimonadales > Gemmatimonadaceae > JADGGM01. Next base: position 210,993 of record CAVPDN010000010.1, on the reverse strand, counting down.
GTCGCAGCGGTATTGTTGCGAATCGCGCATCTCGCGAGAGACGTAGCATGCGCAGTGGGCACCCACATCGGTGGGCGCCATGAGCGCGATTCAATTACCCCATGACACGCATTGGTGCATGAACGATCGTCGACGCCCCACAAGGCGCGGTCGCGGTCCGCGCCCGCAGAACCGCGGCGCTGGACCCCGCGATACGCAATCTGAACCCAGTCCATATCGTGATGACGTTGGACAGCCTATGAACGGCGAAGCCGCGGAATCCTTCCCGATGCCCAACGGAGAGGGTACGAGTGGCCCGACACCCGGTGCGAACCCGGAGCCGGTCGCCGAGTCAACGTCCAACACATTGCCAGCGAATCCGCCGACGACGCCCTCCGGTGGTGCGAATATGGGCACCACGCCGGCTGTGTCGGGACAGACGAGCAATCAGGGCGGCGGCGGCCAACAGCAGCATCAAGGACAGCGCGATGGTCGATTCCCCAACAACGGTAGGCGAGGCCGACGAGGTCGCGGGCGTACCGGTCCGCGTCCGGAGCACGCCAACAACGGTGCCCCAGCACAACCCATTGTTGCGGACGGGACTGTGACGGGCTGGTTCGATTCATCGCGTGAAGGAGGCTTCGTACGACGCGCCGACGACAGTTATTTGCCGATGCCCGGCGATCCGTTCGTCGCGCCGACCATGGTGCGCCAGTTCGCGCTACGACGCGGTGATTTGATCGAAGCGACTACGGGTCGAGATCATCGTGGCCGGATCACGCTAGTCGAATTGCAGCACGTCAATGGCGATGATCCGACGAGTGTCCAGCGTCGCCCAGATTTCAGCTCGCTCATCGCCTCGTACCCGGAACGGAAACTGATTCTCGAAACGAGCCGTGCCGCCAAGGGTGGTCCGGAGCTCACGCGCCGTTCCATCGACCTCATTGCACCGATTGGCTATGGGCAGCGCGCATTGATCGTTGCACCGGCACGAGCCGGCAAGACGATGCTCTTGCAAGCGATCACCGAAGGCATCGCGATCAATCACCCGGAAGCCGTGCTGCTGGTCCTGTTAGTCGACGAGCGACCGGAAGAAGTGAGTGAGATGATTTCGTGGGGGCGTGGTGAGGTGGTCGCCTCCAGCTTCGACCAACCGGCCGAGCGTCACGTCGACGTGGCAGACATCGTGTTGGAGCGGTCGCGGCGTTTGGTCGAGAGCGGGAAGGACGTCGTGATCGTACTCGACTCGCTGACGCGGTTGGCACGCGCGCACAACACCGTGGAGCGCGGAACGGGCCGAACGCTGAGCGGCGGTCTCGACGCGACGGCGATGGCGAAGCCCAAGGCGTTCTTCGGATCGGCGCGATCGGTGGCTCCGCAACATGGTGGCGGATCACTCACGATCATTGCGACGGCGCTCGTCGAGACGGGGTCCCGCATGGACGACGTGATCTTCGAGGAGTTCAAGGGAACCGGCAACTGCGAGATCAAACTCGACCGGTCACTCGCCGAGAAGCGTATCTATCCCGCCATCGACATCGCGACCAGCGGCACACGTCGAGAGGACAAGCTCTTCCGCCCTGATCAATTGGACGCGGTGTTCACGCTCCGACGCGGGCTGCAGCAGATGCCGCCGCAGTCGGGCATGGAATGGCTCATCAAGCGGATCGCGGCGACGCCTAACAACGACGCGCTGTTGTCGGGCCTGTAACGACCTGGGAGCCCCCTCGCGTGCCGGGCGCGCGCGCGCCCGGATTCACGTCGCCGGTTTCGCGAGCTCGTCCCAGAGCATCGCGATGGCGCGCGCCCCTTTCACGAAGTTCTCGTCGCTCATCCATTCGTTAGGCGCATGGGCGTTCTCGCCCGGCAACCCGAATCCGATCAACAGCACCGGGACGCCGAGGATTCGCTCGAAATCGCCCACCACGGGAATCGAGCCGCCCTCCCCGGTGATGACCGGCTCACGGCCGAACGCGCCGGCGAGCGCGCGGCGAGCGGCGTCGACTAACGGGCCCCTCATTTCGGCGCGCCATGGGAGACCGCCGTGGAGCGCACGCACCGTGACGGACACGCCGCGCGGTGCCACACGTTCGACGTGCGCCGTGAGCACTTTCTTGATCGCATCGGGAGTCTGGTCCGGTACGAGACGGCAGCTCACCTTCGCCATTGCCTTACCGGGTAAGACTGTCTTCGCGCCTTCGCCGGTGTACCCGCTGAGGAGTCCGTTCACCTCGCACGTCGGGCGGGTCCAGATGCGCTCGAGCGTCGTCCGACCGGCTTCGCCATCCAGCGCCGATGCCCCGACCTCCTTGCGAAAGCGCTCTTCATTGAACGGAAGTGCTCGCATGTCCTTCAGAATGCGTGGCTCCCAGTCGCGCACGGCATCGTAGAATCCGGGTATTGCGACGTGCCAGCGCTCATCGTGGAACGACGCGATGATGCGAGCCAGCGCCGTCGCGGGATTCACGACCGCGCCGCCGTACGATGCCGGAGTGCAAATCCGAGGAAGGTCCCACGACCTCGATCTCGAAATACGCGAGACCGCGGAGCGACGACAGGATAGACGGCAGCCCTGGCGCAAACATTGACGAGTCCGAGATGACGCAGTAGTCGCAACGCAGGCGCTCGCGGTGGCGCTCGATAAACGGCGCGAGATTGTCACTGCCGACTTCTTCCTCGCCTTCCGCGAGAACGACGACGTTGACCGGCAGCGAGCCGCGCGTGGCCAGGTGCGCCTCGAGCGCTTTGACGTGCAGAAAGAGCTGCCCTTTGTCATCGACCGATCCGCGAGCGTAGATGCGCCCGTCGCGAAGGGAAGGCTCGAATGGCGGCGTGGTCCAGAGATCGAGCGGCTCGACCGGCTGGACATCATAGTGGCCGTAGATGAGCACGGTCTTGGCGCCGGCAGGGGCGCCGCGCCACTCGCCCAACACAACGGGGTGACCGCCGGTCGGAAGGATCTCGGCTTTGAGGCCGGCGGCGCGCATGGACCCCGCCAACCAATCGGCCGCGCGCGTCATGTCGCCGCGATGCTCGGAGCGCGCACTCACGCTCGGGATGCGGAGAAAGGCGAACAACTCGTCGTGAATGCGGCGGTCGTTCGTGGCGAGAAACTCGGAGAGCTCGGAAGCGATGGCCGTGGTCATGGAAAAGTCGTTGAACTCGTGAAGCCAACAAGGCGGGTCGCCGGACATGAGCAAACATTCCTGCGCGTTGCGGCCCAAGGCAAGTGCGCCCGCGGCCGCGATCAGGGCGTGAACCCTTTGGGTGGCCACGACGCGTGCCAGTGCTCGAGGAGCCACACGCGCCGGCGTGTGCGCAACTCGCCCCCTCGACGGAGATCCACGACGGCGAGGAGGCGCGCGTCGTCGAAGTACGGGCGCAATCGGCGGACGACCGGACCCACGGAGTCCGCGGATTGAACCTCGAACGCGAGCATGAGGTCGTCACCCCTGTGGGCGACATCCGCGAAGCCGGGCCAGAGGTCGTACTGGTTAGGCCGGCCTTCGATGTTGAGCGAGAACGTTTGCGGATGGGCGGAAAGGTGAAACGCGATCTCCGACGCCTCCTGATACCGGTCGCCGCCGAGCCACACGCGGGCATTTGTTCGTGCGGTCTCGCGGTCGGCCAGGTCCTGCATGCGCGCAGCAAGCGTATCCCAGCCGGTGCCGCGCGCGGTCGGATCATCGCGCGCGGTGATCGGGAGCACCGGGGCGACGGCCTGGACGTAGATCGCCAGCGCCATGATGCCGCCTAACGCACAGGCGGCGATGACCCACCGGGACCACGCGCGGGACGGCACGGCCGACGTGCGCGCGGCGAGGAGCGCGATGGCCGGGATGTATGCCGGAGCCTGCCAATTCGCTTCGGCCGGGTGGCGCCAGGCGCCAATGCAAAAGAACAGAAACACGGTCGCCGACACGGCTGCCAACACGACGTGGCGCGGCTCGCGGCTCCGAACACCCTGAACGAGCACGACCGCGAACAGCGCGAAGAGAATCGGAGACACGAGCGCGACCTGTCCGCCGATCAGCGACGACTCGCGCGACAACGGCGTCCCGCGCCCCGACGAGAATCCGTGGTCGAGCTGGAAGTGGAACGACACCCATTGGTGACGGGCATTCCAGAGGATGACGGGCAGGAATATGACTAACGCGACGACCGTGGCGGCGTACGGGCCGGGAGTGCGCAGGTGGCGGCGAAGCGGCGGGACGGCCAGGCACGCGATGAGGACGCCCACCGGAAGCAGCACCGCATTGTACTTGGACACGAAGGCGATGCCTAACGCAACACCGGCGGCGAGCCACCATTGCGTCGAGAGCGAGCTCCCCGGCTCGGCGGACACCGCGTGGTCGAGTGCGAACAGCGTGAGCGTGATCGCGAAGAGCAACGGTGCATCGGGAGTGGCGAGGACGAGTCCCGCCGCAGCCAGCGGCATGCAGCACAGCGCGACGGCAGCGACGATGGCCGCGCGATCGTCGGCGAGCCGCCGCGCCAGCATCACGAGGAGCAGCGATGCCGCCCAACCCACGCACACGCTGCCGACACGAATGCCGAACGGCGTCGCACCGAACAGCGCCGTACCGGCGCGGATCAGCACGGCGATCGCCGGAGGGTGATCGAAGTAGCCGCCGGCCAAGTGGCGCGACCACTCCCAGTAGTACGTCTCGTCCGGCGGCAGCGTGATGATCGTGGCGAAGACGCCGCGGATCACGGCGGCGATCGTGACGATGAGGACGGCGACGGTCGTGCCGCTCGTGCGCCCGAACCGCTGTGTCGTCACTGCACAGTCCGGGCGCGACGCTCGGCCGCATAGACTGCCACGGCGGTCGCGACCCACGCCCACGTAATCCACGTGAGGCGTTCGAGCGCCGACATTGTCCGCAGCATATTCCACGCGACCGCCGGCAACGTCGCCACGACGAGGACGCGCGAGCCGGCAGCATCCGGCGTCCGGCGCGCAATCACCTCGACCGCCTGCCGACGCGACGTGCGGATCCGGTCCACGATGGCGTTGCCTAACGAATCGGGAGACAGCGCGCGCCAACCCGGGATGCGCAGCACACTCCACGCGACGGCGGTCCGACCCCACCCGTGATTGTCCGAGCCGGCAACGAGCGCGAGATGGAGACTGTCGGCCAGGTGTACGATGCGCGGCCGGTCGCGCTGGCTCTGCTCGATGCCTCGCGGCGAACCATCGGACAGCTCGATGGCATTCACACCGCCGCCATTCGAGTCCGGCGGCACCAGGCGGTCGAGGTTGTCGGGGATCGTTTGCACCAGAACCGGATACCGCGCGGCACTGCGAGGCCCAACCGCACTCGCGGCGCCCGACTCGATGCCGAGTCGTGCCGTCGCGCTGTCGCTCGCGAGCATGGCGACAAGGTGATTGTGCTTGGCGACGAACTCGACGCCCGACAGCGTGGTGAGTCCATCACCGGCGCGCGCGGGATTGCGTCGCGCCGCCTCGCGCGCACCTTCGAAGCGGCTGTGGTCGGTGATGAACGCGACATTGAAACCCGCGTCGCGGTGCCAAGCGCGATTCGCATCGGGCGTAAACGACGAGCGGCCGTCGTGCGAGAATCGCGTGTGGCTGTGGACATCGACTGCCACTGCGTCGGCGTCGTCGAGTGTCAAGCGCGCCATGGGTCGCGGCGCGACAATGCACATTGCATAGAACGCAAGCACGGTGGCGAGTGCGACGACCGCCAGCCGCACCTCGCGAAAGAGCGTGCTCCCAACGCGTCGCCAACGCAGCTCGCGCCACACGACATAGAGCGCCGCGAGCGACACGAGAAGAGCGATGGTCTGACTCACGCTCAACAGCGTGAGAGAATCCATCAGATCGCAAATCGGTGCAAGGGCGACAAAGGCGGCGCCGAGCGTGAGGTGCGCAGCAGGTGCGGGCGCCAATGTATCGAGATCGATGAGCGGCGAAACGGCGAACGGCCAACTGGCGACGATGATGAGCGTGATGATGATCGCGGGGAGGCGGCTCGGTCCGTGCTGCTTCGCGCCGACTACATTGGAGGGCATGGTCGGATTATATGGCACACGATGCCGAATGACAGTGAGTCGCGTGGGGCCTCACGCGTGCGACGAGGCATAGCGGGCATGAACCGCCTGGCGCGAGAGACGAGTCCGTACCTCCGGCAACACGCCGAGAATCCCGTCGACTGGTATGCCTGGGGAGCGGAGGCGCTGGAGCGCGCTCGGAGCGAAGGCCGGCCGATCCTGCTCAGCATTGGTTATGCGGCGTGTCACTGGTGTCATGTCATGGCACACGAGTCGTTCGAGGATGCGGAGACGGCGCGCGTCATGAACGAATGGTTCGTGAACATCAAGGTGGATCGTGAAGAGCGGCCCGACCTGGACGCGATCTACATGAGCGCCGTACAGGCGATGACGGGACACGGCGGCTGGCCCATGACCGTGTTCTTGACGCCGGACGGCGTGCCCTTCTACGGCGGCACGTACTTCCCGCCTAACGACAGACAGGGGATGCCCTCGTTTCGCCGCGTGTTGACGTCGGTGTCGACGGCGTTTCGCGAGCGGCGCGGCGACGTCGAGGCCGCGGCGGCACAGGTGCGCGCGATGTACGGGCGGATCGAAACGTCGAGCGCGGCGGGCGGCGCTCCGACGGCGGCGGTCCTCGCGACCGCGGCGCGCGGCATTGCGCGCCGGTACGACGAACGGCACGGCGGCGTCGAGCGCGCGCCCAAGTTTCCGCACGCGATGGCCTTGGACTTCGCGCTGGCGGCGTGGCGGCGCGGCCTTTTGCCTAACGGCATGATCGTGGCGCGCGATTCCTTCCTCGCCATGAGTCGCGGCGGCATGCACGACCAGGTGGGCGGCGGGTTTCATCGCTACAGCGTGGATGACCGCTGGCTCGTCCCGCACTTCGAGAAGATGTTGTACGACAATGCGCTGCTGTGCCGGTTGGGCGTACACCTGCACCAGGTGACGCGCGATCCGGAGATCCGTCAGGTGGTCGAGGATCTCATCGGCTGGCTGTCGGCCGAGATGACGGCGCCCGAAGGCGGGTTCTACTCGTCCCTGGATGCGGACAGCGAGGGGGAGGAGGGTCGCTTCTACGTGTGGACGGCCGACGAGTTCGGCGCCACGTTAGGCGATGGCGCGCGCGTCGCCGCGGCGTACTGGGGCGTGACGCGCGGCGGCAATTTCGAGGGGAGCAACATCCTGCACGTGGCGGCCGACGCGGACGTCTCGGTGGCGCGGCTCGGCGGCGCGCTGTCGCGCGAGGAGCTCCAGGCCCTCGTGCGCCGGGCCCGCGCCGCGCTGGGCGCGGCGCGGGGGCGGCGCACGAGGCCGGCGCGGGACGAAAAGATCCTGGCGTCGTGGAACGGACTCATGGTGCGCGCGCTGGCCGAAGCTGCGCGCGCACTGGAGCACGACGCCGCCCGATCGCTCGCCCTCCGCGCCGGCGCCTTCGTAATGCGCGAGATGGTGGACGACGGTCGCGTGATGCGCGTCTGGAACCCGTCGCGCGACGCCCAACGGACGCCGGGATTTCTCGATGACCAGGCCGCGGTCGCACTGGCGGCGCTCGCGATGTACGAGCTCACGTTCGATGCGTCCTGGGTCGCGCATGCCCAACGGTTGACCGAAGCCATGCTGCGATGGTTCTGGGACGATGGTGCGGCCGCCTTCTTCGACACGGCGCACGACCACGAGGTGCTGATCACGCGTCCGCGCGACATCACCGACAACGCGACGCCGGCCGGCACATTGTTGGCCGTCGAGCTGCTGCTGCGATTGGGCGATCTGTTGGACCGCGACGCGTGGAGGCAGCGCGCGGTGGACGTGTTGTCGAAGACCGGCGACGCGGTGGAGCGCTATCCACTTGCCTTCGGCCACTTGCTCGGCGCCGCGGATATGGCGGTGTACGGGCCGATCGAAGTTGCATTGTTAGGCGAGCAATCGAGCGTCGGATTCGCAGCCCTCAACCGTGTGGTCGCAACGCAGTATGTACCGGGCCTCGTCTTGGCCGGTGGCCGACCGACCGACGATGTGGCGCTGTTGCGCCACCGGGAGCCGATCAACGGCGCCCCGACGGCGTTCGTGTGCCGCCGGTACACGTGCGATGCGCCGACGACGCTGCCGGATACCCTGAGCGCGCAGTTGGAGCTCGCCGTGGACGCGCCGCCCGTTGGCGACGCCGCGCCGTCTCCGCCGCGCCGTTAGGCACGCGGCGTGACGTCAGAGGTCGCCGCATGCCATGAGAATGGTGTGGCAATGGCTGCAGATCAATTTGCAGCGTAGCCACATTACGCCGGCGCTGCCGCAGACATTGCAAGTCACGATGTCGCTCGCCGGCGCATTGCCGCGCCGCTCGGCGTCGGGGACGGGGTCGCCGTCGGCCGACGACGGCAGCGGGTGATGTGGATCAGTCATGCATCCAATCCGCAGGCGGGTTCTTACCGCCAGCGGCCTTCGACCCAGTACCAGCCGTTGCGGTCGTGGGCCCAATGTCCCGCCCGCCAGTTGCGATAGCCGCGGTCGGGCACGACCCACCGGCCCGGGATCCACACGTACTGCCGTGCATCCCAATTCCAGTGTCCGGCTACCCACACGTAACCTGCGCCGGGCGCCGTGCCAATCACCTCGACACGCTCAACAGGCGGCGCTTCGCGAACGTACACGCGCTCGCCGCGTGGACCGGAAGCGCAGGCAGCGACGCAGACGAGCGTCGTAGCAAGCGCAGCCGTCGTCATCATGTGCTTCATTCGTGCGATCATGTCGTCCGTCCTTGCGCTGAACGCGCATTGATTTGTCGGTCGTAAATGCAAAGTTCGGCCCGCTGCGCGGGCGTTCACTTGGTTGGACGACCGATGTCAGCCGATGTTAGTGGCAGACGGAACAGTCACGTTGGCCTGTCAATCGGCCTCTTATGTGGCGGAATCATGGGGGCGCGCCGATTTGAAGAGGCGAAAGAGATAGGTGATCGACGGGAACAGCACGAGCGCGCCGACGCCGAGTGCGGCGAGAAAGAGCTCGAGGGTGCGCGGGGGCGCAGCGGTGTTCTCGATGGTGAAGGCGGGAGGCACGAGATACGGCGCTTGCGCTGCAGCCCATCCCCACAGAATGAGCGACACCTGCGCCGCGGCGGCAACCCGCGCCACGCGCCAGCGTCGCGACCACAGCGCCGCAATCGCGGCGACTGCGGCGATTCCGGTCAAGCCGTGGAGCGGCAGCGCCCATGTCGATACGATGAGTCCCGCGCTGACGCGCGGCGCATGTGATCGCGCGAGAATGAGGGCAAGAAAAGCGGTGACGAACACGGCAGCCGCTGCGCACAGGGCGCGTCTCCGAAAGTCCTCGCGCAGCGCGGGGTTGCCGGCTTCGACCGTTAGATAGGTGGCGGCAAGAAACGCGAACAACGCCAGCGCCATTGCGCCGACCGCGATCGTGAACGGCGAGCACCATGGCGCCACGTACAGCGACGCAAACGATGCGCCCGCGGCACCGTGGTCGAGCCGCTCGAGCATGTCGCCGACGCGTCCCGATGCGATCGCGCCGACGCATACGCCCAGGACTAACGGAGTGAGCACGCTGGCGATGGCAAAGACGCGTCCCCAGCGCCGCTGCGGCGCGTCACCGCTGCTGCCGTAGCTCCGGAACGCGAACGCGGATCCACGCAACACGATGCCGACGAGCATGAGCGTGAGCGGAATGTGCAGGGCGATCGCCAACCCGGCAAACGCGGCCGGGAAGCACGTGAAGAGCAGGACCACGACCAGGATGAGCCAGACGTGATTGGCTTCCCAGATCGGGCCGATGGCCTCGGCGATGAGGTCGCGTTGCTCGGCTCGACGCGGTCCGGTGGCGAAGAAGTCCCAGACGCCGCCGCCGAAATCCGCGCCGGCCAACAGGACATACGCATTCAAGGCGACGAGCGCGATCAGGGCGATGGCGGTAGCCACGGTCGCCTTCCGTTAGGCAGCGGCGGGCGCGACGGCCGCCTCGCCTTCACGTGCGATGGGACTCCGCACGACGAGGTCGTACAAGAGCCACGCGACGACCACGCCCAAGAAGCAATAGAGCGCGCTGATGAGCACGAACGGGACGACGAGCCCCGGCATTGGCGTGACGGCGTCGGCCGTGCGCATTACGCCGTAGATCACCCATGGCTGCCGGCCGACTTCGGTGACGGTCCACCCGGCCTCGATGCAACGAACCCCATCGGCGACGCCAGGACCACCGCGCGCATGAGCCACCGGTTCGCGGCGAGATCCTCCCGGCGCCACGCCGCTACGGCCACCCAGATGCCGACCAGCGCGAGGCACGTGCCTAACGCAACCATGATCTGGAACGCGACGTGGACCACCGGCACCGGCGGCCAGTCGCGCCGCGGTACCGCGTCGAGGCCGCGCACCACGGCATGCGGGTCGTGGAACGCCATGAGCGACAGTCCGTTCGGGATTTCGATCGCCCACCGCGTCCGTTGGGCAGCCATATCCGGGATGCCGCCGAGCGCAACGGCGCGCCGGCCTCCGTCCGGAACTGTCCTTCCATGGCGGCGAGTTTTATCGGCTGCCAGCGGGCCACATATCGCGCGCTGATGTCGCCGGAGAGTGGCTGGAGAATCGCGGCCGGTGTCCCCACGATGAGCGCCACCACGAGCGCGCGACGATGAAATGCGTTCGCGGATCGCGGAGCAGCATGAAACCGTGAATGCCGGCCACCGCGAAACCGGTGGCCGCGTACGCGGCCAACAGCATGTGCAGCACCTCGGGAAGCGCAGCCGGGGTCAACATCGCGGCGATCGGATCCACATCGATCGGCGCACCGTGCTGCAGCTGAAAACCCGTCGGCGAATTCATCCACGCGTTGGCGATAACGACGAACAGCGCCGACGCGGCACCGCTCAGCGCCACCAGCGTTCCGGCCGTGATGTGCGCGCGCGGCGAGATGCGAGACCACCCGTAGAGGTACACGCCGAGGAAGATCGCTTCGGCAAAAAACGCGAAACCCTCGAGCGAGAACGGCATCCCGACGATGGCGCCGGCGAATCGCATGAAGCCGGGCCACAGGAGTCCGAGCTCGAAGCTCAAGACAGTACCGGACACCGCGCCTACCGCAAACAGAATGGCCGTGCCCTTCGCCCAACGCTTGGCCAGCTCGAGATACATCGCATCGCCGGTGCGTCGCCATCGCGCCTCGGCGATGACCATGAGCACCGGCATCGCGATGCCGACGACAGCGAACAGGATGTGAAATGCCGAGCGACACCGCCATTTGCGATCTGGCGGCGAGCACGTCGCCCATCAACCGGCCTCGAACTCCAACTCGAGCTCGAGCGCCGGCGCGCGCTGCGTGAGCGCGTCGACGGCGATGCGGTCCACACCCGCTTGAGCGAACGCTCGCACGGTATCCAGCTTCACGTTGCCGGAAACCTGCGTGGACACCCGCGATGATGCGATCTCGACGCACTCGCGGACGTGCGCGGGCGTCATGCCGTCGAGCAGCACCGCATCCACGCCGGCGACGACGGCACTCCGCACTTCGGCGGGGGAGCGGCACGCGATTTCGATGCGGGTGTGCTCGGATGCGAGCTCGCGCGTCCGACGCACCACCATCGCCACGTCGCGATTGACGGCGGTCAGATGGCTGTCGCGAATCTGCACCGTGTCCAGGCCGTTACGCCTGACGCCTAACGCACCGCCGGCGCGCGCCGCGTAGTGCTCGAGATCGCGCATGCCCGGCGTCGTCTTCCACGTGTCGACGATGCGGGCCGACGTTCCGCGCACGGCTTCGACGTATTGCGACGTCAACGTCGCGATCCCGGACAGGTGCCGCAGGAAGTTGAGTGCCACCCGCTCCGCCGACAGAATGGCGTGCGACAGGGCGGTGATGCGCACCACGGGCGCGCCCGCGGTCACGCGGTCGCCGTCCTCAATGTCCACGCGAAGCGCAGCATTGGAATCGAAGATCCGGAACGCAGCGACGGCGAGAGGGATGCCCGCCAAAATACCGGACTGGCGCGCGAGGATCGTCGCGTGCGCGCGGCGCGCCGACAAGACGCTGGCCGCGGTGGCGATGTCCTGATACGCCCCGTCCTCGACCAGCGCAGCCCGCAGGCAAGCCTCGAGCTGTTTGTCCGAGAACGGAAATCCAAGCAGGTCGTTCTCCGCGACTGGTGCGCCTGCCTGCGGCGTCACCGCGCGCGAGGTGCGACGGTCTCGCGATCAATGCGGCACCACGGGGCCATCCCCGCGGTCAGTTTCGCGACGCGGTTCGATCGACCGGCGGCGCTCGCCATATGACCGTCCTTCCTCCGGCCCAAACATCTCAGGTGTACTCATGAGACCGGACCTCCCGCTTGTTTGAACTGGATCTGCAACCTGCCCACTGCCGGTTTCAGATGCAAGACGGCGCCCAGCGCGCGGCTTGCCGCGCCCTGCCACCGATCCCAACTTATGCGCGAATGCGCACGCTCATGATCGCAATCGCGCTCCTCTTGGCGGCGCATCTCGGACTGCTGTTGGTCCATCCTGCCGGAGGCGGCGCGTCAGCCGTCGGCCCGGGACTCAACATTGGGGTGGTGTTCGACGTCGGCGGGCGAGGCGACAAGTCGTTCAACGATGGGGCATATCGCGGCGCCCAACGAGCGGCGCAAGCCTTCGGCGCGCGCGTCCACTACATCGAGCCTGGCGACGGCTCGGACCGGGAAGCGGGGCTGCGCCTTTTGGCCGCCGAGAAAATGGACCTCGTGATCGGGGTGGGCTTCATCTTCTCGGACGACCTCACCCAGGCCGCCCGCGAGTATCCGAAGATTCGGTTCGCCGGCGTCGACTATTCGGTGACCACAGACGAGCATGGCAATGTCGTCGCGCCTCCGCCCAACCTTGCCGCACTCAAGTTTCGCGAGGAGCAGGGCTCGTTTCTGGTGGGTGCGCTCGCGGCCATGGTCGGCGGATCCAAGAAACTTGGTTTCGTCGGCGGCATGGATATCCCGCTGATTCACAAGTTCGAGGCCGGTTATCGGGCTGGTGTGAAGTACGTGTGCCCGGACTGCACCGTCATCGGCCAATACGCGGGCGTCACCCCCGACGCCTTTCGCAATCCCGGTCGCGGCAAAGAGCTGGCGTTGAGCCAATATCAATCCGGCGTGAACGTCATCTTCCACGCGTCGGGGTCCACCGGGTTAGGCGTATTCGAGGCGGCGCGCCAGACGGGCAAGCTGGCAATAGGCGTCGACGCCGATCAATACGCGGAAGCGCCGGGTCACGTGCTGACGTCCATGGTCAAGCGTGTCGATGAGGTGGTGTACGATCAGATCGCGCGCGTCCGCGACAGCACGTTCCGTGGCGGCATCTATGAATACGGGCTCGCGAAGGGCGGCGTCGGCTACGTGTACGACGCCGAGAATCGTGCGCTCATCCCGGACAGCGTGCACGCGACGCTCGATTCGATCGCCGCACGCATCGAGTCGGGGCAGATCGTCGTTCCCGTTAGTCGATGAACGGCGGCCACGATCGCGCCGCCGGCTCGTCGCTGGTGTCGATGGTGAACATCGAGAAGCGATTCGGCGCGGTGGTGGCCAATCGCGGCGCGACACTCGAGGTGGCGCCGGGCGAGATCCACGCGCTGGTCGGCGAGAACGGCGCCGGCAAATCGACGTTGATGCATATTCTGAGCGGCTTGCTCACCCCCGATGCGGGCAGCGTGGCGGTAGGCGGACGGGTCGTGACCGGTTGGTCGACGGCAGACGCCATCCGCGCCGGCGTCGGCATGGTGCATCAGCACTTCATGCTCGTACCCACCCTCACGATCGCCGAGAACGTTGTGTTAGGCCGCGAGCCGCGGCGCGGATGGTCGCTCGACGTGGCGGGGGCCGAACGTGACGTGCGGGGGGTGGCGGAGCGCTATGGGTTCCCGATGGACGTCCAACGTCGCGTCTCGGAGTTGAGCGTGGGGGAGGCCCAACGCGTCGAAATCCTGAAGACGTTGTTTCGCGGCGCGCGCGTTTTGATTCTCGATGAGCCGACGGCCGTGTTGTCGCCGCCGGAAGTGCGCGACTTGTGGCGCGTGCTGCGAGCGTTGCGCGACGCGCGACCGGACGGCGGGGTCATCCTCATCACGCACAAGCTCGACGAAGTCATGGAGGTTTCCACGCGCATCACCGTGATGCGCCATGGGCAAACCATTGCTCGTATGGAGACCGCAGCGGCAACACCGGGTGACCTTGCCCGCGCCATGGTTGGGCGCGACGTGTTACTCGCGCAGGACGCACTCCCCGTTCGCATCGCGCTGTCGAGCGCCGACGAGAAGCCCCGCCTTGTCGTGCGCGACCTGGTCGTCGAAGGTTCCCGCCACGAGCGACGGGTCAACGGCGTCGGGTTTTCCATCGCCGGCGGCGAGATATTCGGCATCGCCGGTGTCGAGGGCAATGGACAGACGGAGCTCGTGGAGGCGATTGCCGGGCTCAGGCCGGCGCGCTCGGGCGCGGTGCTCCTCGGCGCGCGCGACGTCACGCGACTGCCCGTCCACGCACGCGCAACGTTAGGCCTGGCCCACGTCCCGGAAGACCGGCACCGCCGTGGACTCGTGCTCGAATACTCCGTGGCCGACAACCTGATCCTCGGCCGCCAGCGGCGGTACGCGTCGCGATTCGGACTCGATCGGGCGCGTATCGCGCGCAACGCGGCGGCGCAGATCGAGCGCTTCGACATCCGTCCTAACGATCCCGACCTGCCCGCTCGTGCGCTGTCGGGCGGCAACCAACAAAAGATCGTCGTGGCACGCGAGATGGGCGACGATTTCAGCGTGCTGCTCGCCGCGCAGCCGACGCGCGGCGTCGACGTCGGCGCGATCGAGTTCATTCACGCCCAACTGCGCGCGGCGCGTGACGCCGGCAAGGCGATCCTGCTCGTGTCCGCCGAGCTCACCGAGATTCTGGCGCTGGCCGATCGAGTCGGTGTGATGTACGGCGGCCAGCTCGTCGCGGTGATGCCGCGCGCACAGGCGTCCATCGATGCGTTAGGCCCTTTGATGACCGGCGCCGGCGAACGAGTCCGGAGCAGCGGCGCCGCGTGATTACGATACCGGCGACCCTCCGTGCGCGCGCCGCGGAAGCATTGCTGCCGCCGATCGTCGCATTGCTCGTTGCGCTCGTCGTGGGCGACCTCCTCATTCTGAGCGTTGGGCAGTCGCCGGCGGGCGTCTGGTCGCTCTTGCTGCGCGGCACGTGGGGCAATGCATACGGGTTCGGGCAGGTGTTATACAAGACGACGACGCTCACGTGCACCGGACTCTGCGTCGCCATCGGCTTGCGCGCGGGCTTGTTCAACATTGGCGGCGAAGGGCAACTCGCGGCGGGCGGGTTTGCGGCCGCGCTCGCAGGCCTTGCGCTCCCGCCGGGCACTCCGGCCGCCCTCGCAGTGTTGCTCTGCATCGCCGCCGCCCTGGCGGCCGGCGCGGTGACCGGATGGGTGCCTGGAATCCTGCGGGCACGATTCGGCGCACACGAAGTGATCACGACGATCATGCTCAACTTCGTCGTTCTCGCCTTGCTCAATTGGGCGATCTCGACGAATCTGCGCGTGCCCGAAACACTCCACACGCACGAGATTCGTGCCGGGGCCCTCGCATCCCTCGGCGATTTCGCGCCGGCGTTTCACGGCTCGGCCGCCAACCTCTCGCTCGTCGTCGCGCTGATCGCCGCTGCGGTCATGTGGTGGTACCTGTTTCGTTCACGCGGCGGTTACGACTTGCGTGCGGTGGGCCTGCAACCCGATGCCGCGGAGTACGGCGGCGTCAACGTCGGGCGTGTATGGGTTCGCGCCATGACGCTCTCGGGCGCGCTCGCCGGGTTAGGCGGCATCAACTTTGTCCTCGGGTACAAGCGCTACTACGAGGACGGCTTCGCGACCGGCGCGGGATTTCTCGGGATTGCCGTGGCACTCGTCGGACGCAACACCCCGGCGGGCATCGTCCTCGCGTCGGTCTTCTTCGCCACGCTGTCGCAAGGCGGCCTTGCGATCAACGCCCTCGTGCCGAAAACGATGGTCGACGTGCTCCAGGGCGCCGTCATCATCGCGGTGGCCGCCTCGGTGCCCGAGGTGCGACGGGTGCTGCGGTTTCGCACGCCGAGCGCGTCGACATGATCGTCGCGTTCCTGTCGCAGACCATCCGCATCGCGATCCCGTACCTGTTCGCGGCAGCCGGCGGCACCATCGCCGAGCGATCCGGCATCATCAGCCTAACGCTGGAGGGATTCCTCCTAACAGGGGCCTTCGGCGCTGCGCTCGGCAGCTACTACAGCGGCAATCCGTGGGTGGGCGTCGCCTGCGGGATGTCCGCCGGCCTCATCTTCGGCCTCGTGCACGGCATCGCGACGATTCGTTATCAGGCCGACCAGGTGGTGTCCGGAATCGCCATCAACATTCTCGCGATCGGCGTCACGCGATATTTTCTCCACCTCGCGTTCGGAAGCTCATCCAATTCGCCGAGGATTCTTGGATTCACGACGGTCGTGCGAGGCGAGGGATTCGTCGCCGGATTGTTGAACAACCCCCTGATGATCGTCGGGCTCTTCGCCGTTCCCGCCGTTGCGTGGGTCATCTATCGCACGCCATTCGGCTTGCGCGTGCGTGCGGCTGGAGAACATCCGGAGGCCGCCCAGACCGTTGGCGTTCGCGTCGCGCGCGTGCGATACATAGCGGTAGCGCTCTCTGGCGTCATTGCCGGCCTCGGCGGTGCGTACCTCGCGCTGGATCAGCATCAGTTCACGGACAACATGAGCGCGGGACGCGGGTACATCGCATTGGCCGCGATGATCTTCGGCAACTGGGACCCGGTGCGGGGCGGCTTGGCGTGTTTGCTGTTCGCCGCGGCGGAAGCGGCGCAGATCAACCTGCAGGGAACGCAGGGCATTCCGTCGCAGTTCGTGCAAATGATCCCGTACGTCCTTACGATCATCGCGCTCGCCGGCGTGGTGGGGAAATCGACACCGCCGGCAGCGCTTGGCAGAGCTGAATGAGCGTCTCGTTGCAGAAACATTGGTCATGCGGCGGAAACGAAAGTGCGGATCGGCGGACCGCCCTGCCCGCTAGATTCCACGCGTGACGTCCCGCATCAGCACACACGTCCAGAAGTTCCGCTCCGGCGAACCGGGGAAGCTGGGCGTGCTGATGGCGACCGCCTTCGTCGATATGGTGGGGGCGCTGATCATCATCCCGTTGCTGCCCTTCTACGCGGTCAAGTTCGGGGCGAGCGACTTCATGGTGATGGTGTTGGTGTCGGCGTTCTCGGCGATGCAGCTCGTGAGCGCGCCGCTATGGGGACGCGTGTCCGATCGCTACGGCCGGAAACCGGCGCTTCTCATCGGGCTCGGCGCCTCGGCGATCGCGTACGTTGTCTTTGCCTACGCCGACTCGTATTGGTTGTTGTTGCTGTCGCGCGCCGTGCAAGGGGCCGGCGGCGGGACGACGGCGGTGATCCAGGCTTATGTCACCGACAGCGTCGAGCCGCGCAACCGCGCCAAGGGATTAGGCTGGCTCTCGGCCGCGACGAACGCGGGCGTTGTGTTAGGCCCGGCGATCGGCTCCTGGTCGCAGGGCTTCAACAGCCATGCGCCGGGGCTCGTGGCCGCCGTGCTCTGCGTGCTCAATGTCTTATTCGCCGCCAAGTTCCTCGTGGAATCGCGCGTCGTGTCGGCCGCCGACCGCGCGCGCCACAAGCCCAGCAGCAAGACGCTGACCGCCGTGTTCCGCGTGGCCAACTGGCGGCACATTGGCGATGCGCCATCGCGGCTCATTTGGATGTATTCGATCGGCATCGGCGCGTGGTACGGCGTGAGTGCGTTGCTCACGTTGTACCTCGGCCGGGCGTTCAACGTGACTGCCGAGTCGATCGGTCCGTTCTATTCGTACATCGGCGCGCTCAATATCGTGTTCCGGCTTCTCGTGTTAGGCAAGGCCGTGGACACACTGGGCGAGATGCGGACCGCGCGGTTCGGCGCCACCGCGCTGGCGGTTGGGTTAGCCGTCATACCGCTGACGCGACCGGTGCACATCCCGCATCTCACTTACATCACGATTGGTTTCGCGCTCGCGCTGATTCCGCTCGGCACCGCGCTCAACTTTCCGTGCGTCACCGCGACCCTGTCACGCGTCGTGCGCGACGACGACCGGGGCTTGTACCTTGGCGTGCAACAAACGTACGGCGGATTGGCGCGCGTGCTGTATCCATTGGCCGCCGGCGCCGCGTCGGATCACTTCGGCGTCGGCGCGCCGTTCTGGTTGTCCGCGCTGTTGGTTGCCAGCACGATTCTCATGGGCGGCAACCTGGCTCGATTCACGAGCGACACCGGCGAGCATTGGGTCTCGTCGCCCGCCGCTGCCGAAGCGGCCAAAGAGACGCCCGTCATCGCCGACTAACGGGCGCCGCCGCTGCCTAACGAGGCGCCTCTCCGTTACTGAATGACCACCGCCTCGGCGTGCGACCACCGGCCTTCCGCCCATCGCGCCACCAGCGTAATCGCCAGCACGAGCACGATCAGCACCACGCTGTATGCGGCCGCGGTACCGAACGCAAAATTGCGCAGCTGCGACAGGATCTCCATTGAGATCGGCCGGTTGGCGTGCGTGAACAACACGATGCTCGCGACGAATTCGCCGACCCCGGTGATCGCGGCGAGCATGGCGCCGGCGACGAGACCGGGTCGTGCGGCCGGAATGACCACGCGGCGCATGGTGAGCCACCAGCTCGCGCCTAACCCACGGGCCGCGTCCTCGAGCGACGGGTCCATCTGCCGCAACGAGCCTTCGGTTGCGCTGGAGACGAGCGGGATGCCGCGCACGAAATAGGCGAGCGGCAGAATCCAGAACGTTCCGACTAACAGAACGCGTGCGCTGGCGAGCGACGTCCGGTCGAAGGTCGAAGCGAGGCCGATGGCGATGGCCGTGCCCGGAATCGCCCACGGCAGCGCCACCAGAAGCGCCACCAGCCATCGCACTTTGAAGCGGCGCAAGACCAGCAGGTATGCCGCGAGGAAACACACCACGATGTCGAGCGCCGTCGCGATCGCGGTCATCGAGACGCTGTTCCAGATCGGCGTCCACAACGCGTTGTCGGTCGCGAGGCGGCGGAAGTTGTCGAGCGTGTACTCCGGCGGCAGCACCTGGGTCGTCCACGTCCCGTCGCGGGCGAACGAAACGAGGATCACCATCGCATGCGGCAGCACCAGAATGATGACCAGCACCACGCCGATGATCGGCGCGAGCGCGCGCGCCGTCGGCGATTGCAACCGGCTCCGCACGACCGCGCCCTTGGACGACACCGCATACGTGCGGCGCCGCTCGAACCACCGCAACAGAATCAGTGCCGCAATCGCGCCCACGGCGAGCACGGTCGTCTCGACATACGCAAGGTCCATGGCGCCGTTCAGCTTGGACGCCACGATCTGCGTCGACAACACGCGCAACCCGCCGCCGAAGATGTACGGTGCCGAGAAGCTGCCGAGCGCACTCATGAACACGAGCAGCATCGAGCCGGCGATGGCCGGCGTGAGGAGCGGCAGCGTCACGCGGCGCAGCCGGTGCCAGCGCGACGCGCCTAACCCGGCGGCCGCCTCATCCAGCGACGCGTCCAGCCGCTCGAGCCCCGCCGACACGAACAAGAACACGTACACGTACATCGTGTACGCGTGCACGAAGATGATCGCACCGGCGCCGTTGAGGGTCCACGGCGCATGGTCGAGGCGCAGCAACGATTGGACGCCGCGCGTCACCACGCCGCTCTCGCCGTAGAGAAACAGAAACGCGACCACGCCGACTAACGGAGGCAGCGCCGCCGGCAGCGTCGCGACCGCGCTCAACACGCGGCGGCCGCGAAATTCGACCCGCGTGAGCAGAAAGGCCAGCGGCACGCCGATCGCCGTCGCCGCCACGACCGACCCGATGGCGATCACGAGCGTCGTGCGCAGCGCCTCGCGATCGGTGGGACTGTTCGCGAATTCGCGCCACGACCGCAAGCCGTGCTCGAAGCTTCCAACAATGATGGACGCATTCGGGTACACGACAGACCACAACAGCACGAGCAGCACGGGAAGCGCGAACAGCCATGTCCCCTTCTCGATGGTTGCGCGCTCGTCGCTCATGTCACCACCGCCACCGGCTCGCGCGCGATGCGCACGCGCACGGCATCCCCGACGTGCACGTCGCGCACCGTGCTGTGCACCTCGAGGTCGACCGATTCCGCGACCCGGACGCGATACGCGAGCAGCGCGCCCGCGAAGCGCCGCTCCTGCACCACTCCGGCCCATGCGTCCGACTCGCTCGACGGTGAAAAGCCGAGCGCATCCGGGCGCAGCACCGCCAGCACCGGCCCCCGCGGCGGGACGCCGGGCGCCGGGGCCGCCCGCAGCGTGCGCGACACGCCGCCTAACTGAATCGTCACGCGGTCGCCATCGAGGTCGCCCGCTACCAGCGTCGCACGACCGATGAACGCGGCCACGTCGCGGTTCGCCGGCCGATCGTACAACATCTCGGCCGTGCCCACCTGCAGCAGCCGGCCGGAGGACAAGAGCGCGACGCGATCCGCGACGGCGAACGCGTCCTCCTGGTCGTGCGTCACGAAGAGCGCCGTCACGCCAAGGCGGCGCAGCGTCGCGCGCAATTCCTCGCGCGTGCTCCGGCGCAGCGTCGGATCGAGATTGGATAGCGGCTCGTCGAGCAACAGCACCGGCGGCTCGATGACTAACGCGCGGGCCAGGGCCACCCGCTGTTGTTCGCCGCCCGACAACGACTGGACTGCCCGACCGTCGGCGCCGCCGAGACCCACGCCGGCGAGTGCCTGCGCGGCGCGTGTCACCCGCTCGCGACGCGCCACGCCGCGCGCCTCGAGGCCGAACGCGACGTTCTGCCCCACCGTGAGATGCGGGAACAACGCGTAGTGCTGAAACACCATCCCGAAGTTGCGACGCTGCGGCGGCAAGGCTGTGATGTCACGTCCGTCGAGGACCACCGTACCCGAGTCCGGCGCTTCGTACCCTGCGACCATGCGCAGCGTGGTCGTCTTGCCCGATCCGCTCGCGCCGATCAGCGCGACCAACTCGCCGGCTGCGATCTCGAGCGAGACGGCGTCGACGGCCGCGCGCGAGCCCCCGAATCGGCGCGTGAGCCGATCGAGGCCGAGATGCGGCGACGTGCCGCTCACCGCGAGCTGTTCCGGATGTGCGAATCCCAGTACTGCATCCACGCATTGAGATGCTGCTCGAGCATCGCGCGATCGAGTGGCATGGGCTTGATCTGCGCCCGCGCATCGCGGATCCAGCCCGGCAGCGAATCATTCGGAATGTCCGTGCGCACCGGGATGCGATAGAAGCGAGCCGCCGCATCCACCAGCGAACGCTCGGATGTGACGAACTCGTAGTATTCGCGCGCGAGCGCCTCGTGCTTGGTGCCTTTCACCACGGCGATGGCGTCGACTAACAACGGCGTTCCGCTCGCCGGGATGGTGTACTTGACCGGGATGTGATAACGATCGCGCAGCATCGCGAGATCGGGCATGTCGAACAGCGTGATCAGACCCTCCTGGCGCCCGAGCTTCTGGTACAGGATGGTCGGATTGAGCGTGTACTCCTTCGTTTGGGCGTCGAGGCGTTTGAGCCAATCGAAGCCCTGGTTAGGCGAGCCGGTCTCGCGGATGCTGCGCAGGATGATCCCGCCGAATATGGCGCGCATGCTGCCCGATGCGATCGGGTCGCGGATCAGCACCTTGCCCTTCCACTTGGGATCGAGCACGTCGTCCCAATCTTTGGGCGCCGCCGAATCGGTTACCGCCTGGCTGTTGTACCCGATGACTTCCGGCGTGAGATACGTGCCGTACCAATAGTCATTGGGATCGTGACTGTCGGCCGGCACCGCGGCCGCCCACGAGGGCCGATACGGTGTGAGCAATCCTTCTCGCGCCGCACGCTCGAAGGTTTCCTCCGGCGCGCCGAACCAGATGTCCGCTTGGGGATTCGCCTTCTCGCTGCGTAGCCGGTCGATGATGTCCTGCGATCCCATGTCCACGGACTGGACGTCGACATCTCGGATGCGCGGCCTCGAACTCCTTCTCGTAGAAGGCCAGGAGGTCGTTGCCGTGCGGGGAGTACACGGTCAAGACCGTGCGATGTGGTCCGCGTTGACATGCGGTCACGCCGAACAGGGCCGACGCCAGCAGCGCGCCGCCGAGCCGCGCAACGCGCCGCCGCGCCGCGCGCATTACCGCGGGTGCTGCGCGCCGTCGGCGCCGCCGATCCCGCGCGGCGCTTCCCCTACGCCTAACAAATTGAGAAAGAGACGCGACGCCCCTGCGTTGCCGGCTGGCAGTTGGCGAAACAACGACAGCGTGGTGTACACAAACGTGCCGCTGCCGAGCCGGGTCTCGAGAATCGCGCCCGAGTTCGGCGGCTCGTCGGGATCGTTCATCGAGATCGGCGTGGTGTAGTGCGAGTCGATGGGCATCGATGGCATGTACAGCGACCGCTCCTGCACCCATCCGGACCAGTCGTCGTCCGAGATCTTGTTGGGCCAGGTGAGCACCGGATCGTTAGGCAGCAGAATGCGCACCGGTGCGTTCTCATCGGTCACGCGCGCCGCCGGTCGCGCGAGCGAAATCGGATACGGCAACCGGCCCGGCCCGGTCATTTCGTACTGCCCGTATTGCACGACGAGCGTGCCTCCATGCTGCACCCAGTCGAGCAGGCGCCCATTCGCGGCCGCGAGCTCCGGATGTGCCTCGTACGCCCGCGTCCCGATCACCACTGTCGTGAACTGGGACAGATCGATGCCGGCCAATCGCGCCGGATCGAGCACCGTGAGCGGAACGCCTAACTCCTGCAACATGGGCGCGACGTTATCGCCCACACCACGCACGTACGCGACATCGAGGTGCGGTGGCAACGCGGCGTCGACCGCGTTGACGGTGAGCGCCGCCGGTCGATAGAGCTTCTGCGGGCGAATGTGCGAATACTCGATCGGGACGTAGCCAATCGTGTATGTCGCCGTATCGCCGCGTGCCACCGCTGCGATCTCATGGGCTCCCGGCGCCAGCTCTCCCGTAATCTGGAACGACACCGTGGCCGAGGCCTCGAATCCGCTCAGGTGCGCGGTGCGCGAGCTCGAGTCGGCGTGCAGCCCACTCGGCAGCGTGAGCGAGACTCGAACATCGCGTGGTATCGTGACGCCCGACACGAGGTGCACCTGCACCGACCGATCGATCGGCGTATTTGCACGCGCCAGCTCCACGGTGCGATCGAGCGTCACCGCGACGGCCGGCACCACCATCAAGGGCCGCGCGATTTCGCCCCGCACAGGGTCGGCGTATCGCCGGACCACCGGCACGTCGGTGACGACGCGGCCGCCGTCTAACGCTACGCGTAAGTGAATGCCGGCGTCGCGCACATCGTCAGAGCGCCCATTGATCGGCACGCTGAACATGTCCCCGCGGCGCGGCGTTGCCAGCCACCATGGCTGCGAGAGCGAATCACCACGGACGTACACGGTGTCTGTCCGCGCACTGTCCGGTGCGACCGAGACGTCGCCGCCGGCGGGTGTCGAGCCCGCGCCGCCGCGTACCGCGCCGGTCGCGGACGCCGATTGGATCGTCACGCCCCCGGTCCCACGATTGTACACCGTGACCTCGACGGGAATCGAGTCCCCGAGCGCCACGGCATCGCGCTGGACCGTCGCCTCGATGGCGATGCCGCGCGCGGTGAGGAGTGCGCGCGTGACGCGTTCCAGTCCGTCGGCCACGGACACCTGCGCGTCTCCGTTCATTGACTGCGGCGCGGCACGCGCATCGGCCGAGAGTTGGGCGAGCGCCGCATGGGCCTTCTCCAGCGCCGGGACGCCCGTGGACGGATCGTATAAGCTGAGCGACCGCCGTGCCTCGGCCGTCGCGGCAATGAGCCGCTCGACCGCCGCTTTGTCCGCCGGACGCGTGACTAACGGAAGCAGACGCCGCCACGTCGTATCGATGCCGTCGAAGATCGAGTGTTCGCGCTTGGCATTGCCCGGTGCTCCCTGGGCGCGCGATGCCTCCCGCGCGAGCGAGCCCGTCTGCGAGCCGAGACGGGCGATGACGCCGAATCCCTGCGACTTGTGCTGCGAGCGGCTTTCCGCAGCGATCTCGGCATACGACCTGCCTAACACCGGATCGAGTCCGCCCGCGTTGTACGTGAACGTGGCGCCTTCGCCGTTGAAGTACGATCGCGCCCGATAGAACTTGGCCGGCGCCCAGGCGCCGTAACCCGCGGTGGCCGCACGCGGGAATCGCACGGTGTCGAGCGCCGCGTCGTATGCCTCGCGGGCCACGATGCCCGCCACCTGGTGCTGTCCATGTCCGTCGCGCGGCGTGCCTGAGAACACCGACACGATCACGTGCGGCCGGAACGCGCGCACGACCGTCACCACGTCCTTCAGCACGGAGTCGTGGGGCCAATGCTGGAACGACTCGGCGCTCGTTTTCGAGAAGCCGAAGTCGTATGCCCGTGTGAAATACTGATGCGCCCCGTCGATGCGTCGCGCCGCCAACAGCTCCTCGGTGCGGATGACGCCTAACGCATTGCCGAGCTCGTCGCCAATGAGATTCTGGCCTCCGTCACCGCGCGTGAGCGAGAGGTAGGCGACGTCGACGTGGTGGCCACGCGTGAGCCAGGTGATGAGACGGGTGTCTTCGTCATCCGGATGCGCGCCGATCACGAGGACGCGCACCGTGACCGGCAACCCCTCGACGAGTTGGCCCAACGCGGCGGCGCCGCGATCTTGCGCAGGGAGCGGATGCAGCGCACCCGCGGCGGTCAGCGATAGAGCGACGATGGCGTGGCGAAAGTGCATAGGTCCGAGGCACTGTGTGATGAATCGAGCACGCCGCCACGGCGCGGCGACTCCGCGCCGCCGTCTATCTGACGCGCACCGGTCTCAGCCCCGCGCCGCTCCGGCTGCGCGGACAGCGTCGGACACGGCGAGTGCGTCGGCGACGATCTTCGTCTGTTGTTCCGTGTGCGAAGTCGCGTATCCCTCTGCGGGGCTCGCGCGCTCCGGACGACCAATGTAGCGAATCGGCAGCGTGTTCCCGACCGCAGCCCGCAACCGCGGCGCAACGAACGACCACGCGCCCATGTTCTTGGGTTCCTCTTGCGCCCACACCACTTCCTCGAGTGCCGTATATCGGTCGATGGCGCGGGCGATTGCCTCGTGTGGCCACGGATAGAGCTCCTCGACGCGGACCAAAGCAATACTTTGGCTCTTTTCCGTCGAAGCAGCCAGTTCATAGTAGAGCTTGCCCGTGCACAGCACCATCCGCCGAACGCGCTCGCTCGCTTGTGCAGCGACCGCATCGTCAATCACTGGCTTGAAGGCGCCCGACGACAAATCAGAGAGGTGCGACGCCGCTTGCGGGAGCCGCAACAAACTCTTCGGCTGCATGAGAACGAGCGGCCGTCGATCGCTGGCGAGCGCCTGACGACGCAGGATGTGGAAGTACTGTGCCGGCGTCGACGGATACGCCACCCGAAGGTTGTTCTCGGCTGACAGCTGCAGGAACCGCTCGAGGCGCGCGCTCGAATGTTCGGGGCCGCCACCCTCGTACCCGTGCGGAAGCAAGAGCACGACGCCGGAGTCCTGCCCCCACTTCGCACGATCCGAGGCGATGAACTGATCGATGATCGGCTGCGCGACGTTCGCAAAGTCGCCGTACTGCGCTTCCCACATCACCAGCGTTTGCGGCGACGCCACGCTGTAGCCGTATTCGAATGCCAGCACCGCCATCTCGGACAGCGGTGAATTGTAGACCTCGAAACGACCCTCAGCGCCGGGAATGTGCTGCAGCGGCGCGTACGGTGTCCCGCGTTCGTAATCGTGCAGCACGGCCTGGCGGTGCGAGAACGTCCCGCGCTCGCTGTCCTGGCCGGTCAGGCGAACCGACACGCCTTGCATGAGCAGCGAGCCTAACGCGAGCGCCTCCGCGTGCCCCCAGTCGATGCCGCCGGCATCGCCTAACGCAGCACGGCGGCGTTCGAGCAGCTTGGCGAGCTTGGGCAGCGGCTTGAAGTCCGATGGCCACGCCAGCAGCCGGTCGTTCACGCCGCGGAGCAGGTCGGCGCGCACGCTCGTCTGGATAGACGCCAGATCCGGCGCCGCGGCGTGGTGGCCGTTCCCGTTCTCGGTCGGCGCCGGCGCCGCCTTCACCTGCGTGAGGACACGATCGAAGGCCGCGTGCACCTGTGCGTCGAGGGCCTTCACCTCGTCGTCGGACAGCAACCCCTCGCGAACCAAGCGCGCGCCCCAGACCTCGCGCGGTGTCGGATGCGATCGGATGGCCGCATAGAGCAACGGCTGCGTGAATGCCGGCTCGTCCGTCTCGTTGTGCCCGTGGCGACGGTAGCCAACGAGGTCGATCAGAAAATCCTTCCCGAACCGAGCCCGATACGCGAGGCCCAACCACACGGCCGCCACGCACGCTTCGGCGTCGTCGCCGTTCACGTGCACGATCGGCACCTCGAAGCCCTTCGCCAAATCGCTGGCGTAGTAGGTGGATCGACCGTCGCGCGGATCCGTCGTGAAGCCGACCTGGTTGTTCGAGATGATGTGCAGCGTGCCGCCGGTCCGATATCCGCGCAAAGCCGAGAGGTTGAACGTCTCGGCGACGATTCCCTCGCCGGGAAACGCCGCGTCTCCATGGACGAGCACCGGCAGCACGCTCGCCTCGTCGCGCGACGCATTAGGATCGGTTTCCGCCGAGCGCGACTGCTGGAGCGCGCGCGCCACGCCCTCGACCACCGGGTTCACCATCTCGAGGTGGCTCGGGTTAGGCAACAACACCACGTGCACCGACTCGCCCGCCGGCAGCTTGCGTACGGTGCGCGCGCCAAGATGGTACTTCACGTCGCCCGTGTCGTTCGGCGTGGACGCGCTCGCGTGCTTCCCCTCGAAATCTTCGAAGATCGCCGCAACGGGTTTGTCCAATACGTGCGTGAGCACATTGATGCGGCCGCGGTGCGCCATGCCGATCACGACTTCCCGCGCACCGGCACGCGCGGCCCCATCGATCGCGGCATCGAGCATGGGCACCAGCGTGTCCGTGCCTTCGATCGAGAAGCGCTTGTAGCCTTGGTACGCGAATCCGAGGAAGCGCTCGAGGCCGTCCACTTCCGTTAGACGTCGCAACACCGCCTTCTTCTCATCGGTGCTGAGCGCGCGGCGCATCTCGCCGCCCTCGATCACGCGCCTGAACCATTCGCGCTCCGCCTCTTCCTCGATGTGCTCGACCTCGAACCCGATCGTCGCCGAGTAGGTGCGCCGAAGTCGCGCCACGGCGTCGGCTGCGGTCGCGTCATCCGCGAAGCCAAGCGCCGCGCCGGGAATCGTCTCGAGATCCGCGTTCGAGATGCCGTGAAACTCGGGCTTGAGCTCCGCCGCGCTCAGTGGCGGGCTGCCGAGCGGATCGAGTTGGACATCCGAGATGTCCGTACTGACGGACTGCCTGAACGAGACCGGCGGCTCCGGCCACCTTGCGGAGGTATGCGGGGTCGGCGGTGCTGGAGGCGGCAGGCGCCGCGCCCGCGATGCTCTGGGCGACCGTGAAGAATTGGCGCCACGACGAATCAACCGAGGCCGGATCGCGAAGAAACGAGTCGTACAGCCCGGCGATGTAGCCGTCGTTGAATGCGCTCGTAATCGGGAGAGAACTCATGGAGCCGAAATGTATAGGAGGGAAACGTCGGGCGGGATAACCGGATGCCGATGCGAAATGTGCAGGGTCCATCGCCTCGCAGAGTACTTCGATCCGGCGCGCAACGTTGTGGTCTCTCGGGCAGTCTAGCGGCCTTTACCTTGGCCACAATCTGATCGTCAAGGCGACGTAGGGCTGTTAGCGGTACGGACTGGCAGCGCGGCATAGCGGCGTTTGCCGAGTTACGAAGGCGTGGAGATCGGGGGCGGTGGTGCACGGGGTGAGTTAGCCGTTGCAATTCACAATGCAGGTTGCAATTCGCTACCGCAAACTCACCCACAAAGCTTCGACTATACATCGTAAGTCGTTGCACTCCAACAGCTTAGTGGAATGCTCGAAGTTGGCACCTACCCTGCTCTACTCCCGGCCGAACCCACGCTGTCACCGAATCGCGAGGTAGCTCGCGAACAACTGATCCCGGAGGATCACTCTCATGCGTTTCAACGGAAAGAAGGGCTTCACGCTGATCGAGCTGCTGATCGTTGTGGTCATCATCGGCATCCTCGCGGCGATCGCGATTCCGAAGTTCGCGAGCACGAAAGAGAAGGCGTATATCGCCTCGATGAAGTCGGACCTCAAGAACCTGGCGACGTCCGAGGAAGCGTATTACTCGGATAAGAACACCTACTCGACCGACACGACCGCGTTGAACTTCAACACGTCGACGGGCAACGTGCTGTCGATCGACGCTGCGAGACGCGACGGGTTGGAAGGCGCGCATGACCGAACCCGCGCGTGACCAGCATCACGAGCTGCAAGATCGGCTCGGGCTCGGACACCACTGGTATCGGCGTCGACGGCGTGGTGATCTGCCAGTAACTTTGCTTCTCTGGAGTGTGAGGACGGGCCAGGCGAAAGCCTGGCCCGTTTTCTTTCAGCCGAACTCGAACGCGCTACGGCGGCCCCTGCGTGTGCCTCGCCGTGAGCGCGTTAGACACCCGCTCCACGGTCGCGTCGGTTGGCGTCACGAGGATCGCGATGAGATTGCCGGACAGGATGTAGTGCGGCGTGTCGAGCGTCGGCAGGCCATGCACCGTCGTATCGAGGCCGGCCGCATCGCGCGCGCGTGCACCACGACCGGGATAGATGAACACGTCGAGCGTGCCGCGACCGATGTGCAGCAGATGGCCGTCCGTGTGGAGCTCCGGGCGATGCACGGTCCGGCCCGAATCGGTGACGTTGAGCCCGGCCTCGCGCAGCCGGCGCAATACCTCCGGCACCGACCACGCGTCGCGCGCCTCAGCCGCGCTATCCACAGGCGCCGCGCTCACAACCGCGCCCATGGATCCGCTCGCCGGGCCGCCGTTTGCGTTAGGCGTAGCACCGTCGCGCCCACATGCGATGATCGCCGCCACCAGCGCGCACGACCACCAGCGCCGCGCCGCGCGCGCCCGCTCAGTCGTCGCGCACCACCCGAAGTGGAATCTCCATGTCACTGACACGCTGTCGCGCCGACCTGGTCGTGGCATCCAATACGGTTCGTTCGACGTCGGCGCTGTCGACCGCAGGAAGATAGAGAAACCCGGCGATAGTGCGACCGTCTACGAGATGGGCTTCTTCGGGCCGGCGCGTGAGACTCACTGCGACGATCGGCACGTCAACGCGCCCGGATGGGCGCTGCCATTCGTGATGCGACGCAGTCGCCAGCAGATCGTAGTCGCAGATCACGACATCGGGGCGCGCGGCGCGCGACACATCCATCCCCTCACGCAGGCCAATCACCGATTCACACTCGATGCCGGCGCTTCGCATGATCGAACAGATGTGCTCCCCAAGGAACACGTGCCGCGAGATGCACACAGCGCGCATGATGCGGCAATATAAACAACGCTTGCCGCAGCCAAGCGTCCGAATTGTGAAGGATGTCAAATGCAGCGGCGAAACAAACAGGGCGGGCAGACCAACGCCCGCCCTCGAAGCACTATGATGGCGACTTGCTCACGACGCGTAGCAATAGGTGCAGCCGTGTTCCTGCGCGCGATTCACGCCCCACACACCACTCGGCAGTAACGTGAAGCCGGGAATGAGACCCGACACCCATTCCTGTTTTGCCGTCGCTTTGTCGATACCGAGCGCATTGGCGCGCATGCCGCTAATCAGCGTGAGGGCGACGTTGCAGCAACCGAACGTGACGCCACGCTGCATCAACTTCTCGATCGCCATGCCTGGGAACATCAACTCACCTTCTTTCGCGTTGTAGAACGGATTGCGCTCGGCCGGCGCCTTCGTGGCCGGATCATTGATCTTGAAGGCCTCGCCAAGCTTGTACTTCTTCCAGATCGGGTCAGTAAACGCGAGCGGAATCGCCTCGTGACGCATGACCACGACAGCGCTCAGATCGCCGTCCGACAAATTGCTCGACTGCTTGTTGGTGTCGAGGAAGATCATCGACCAGACGAGCGAGAACCCGTTGTTCCAGCTCACGGCGTCGTACATCTGGCGATGCTTGCCATGGACATCCGGCCACTTCTCTATGTCCGGGCTCCCGGCGTCGACGGCCGCCTCGAGCCGGTCGGGCAGCATGCCGCCAATGCCTAACGCAATGGACGCGGCGGCCACCTTGCCCAGAAATTCGCGGCGGTGGGTCGTCGAGGAAGAGTCATCGATCATCTGCTGCCTCCTGAATCGGGATGGGTCCGAGAGCGGGGTTACAACAGGAGAAGCGGAATCCGACGGAATTTGGGATCACCGTCGGGCCGGTGCTTCATTGCGTGGTGGCGCGCTTGCGGGCCGCGGCGCGCGTTGGATACGCGACGTCGGGCGGCGCATTGCCGTTAGGCCAATCGTTTTCCTTGCCCGCGAAATCGGGGCGCGGACGCGACGTCACGTATGCGGCAACGTCGAACGCCTGTTGATCGGTGAGGGAGCCAGGACGGTCGAACGGCATGTTGTAGCGAATGAACGCAGCGGCCGTGCGAAGGCGGCTCATGCCTGCTCCGATGTTGAACGACGCGCGCCCCCACAGCGGCGGCGCCACGGACGTGCCGACGCCGTCGACGCCGTGACACCGCGCGCACTGCTCGCCAAACAATGCACGGCCGCGCACCGTATCTCCCGGGAGAGGCGTCAGCTTCGGGAGACCCTGGCCCTCGACGGCGGCACCAACCGGAACGCCGTGGGACAGCCATGCGAAGTAGACCACCATGTCACGCATGTCGCTGCCGGCTGCCGGCAGTGCTCGTCCGTTGAGGCTCCGGCGGAAGCAGTCGTTGATGCGATCCTGAATCGTGTACGGATGCCCGCTCCGTGCATTGTAGTTCGGATAGCGCGCGTACACGCCCACAAACGGCGACGCATTGGCGCGGCGTCCCTCATCGAGGTGGCAGCTCACGCAGCGCAGTTTGCCCGGCGCGAAGGCGGGCAGACTGTCGTGCGTCGCAGCGAGCAGGGCGCGCCCGCGCCGAACGGACGTGCCTAACGCGCCGGACGGAATCTCGCTGTCGTTGGGCGCTCGCAACGGGACCACCAGCCCGACGGTCTTGGCCGGCGTCGCGGCCTTTGTCAGCGGGGCGGCCGGAGGGCTGGCAGCCGACGAGTTGTCCGCGCCACGACAACCAACGAGCGACACAGCGACCACGCCGAGCGATGCGGCGTGTCGCAAGATTCGTCGGACCAGGGCAGCTCGCATGCGCACGTTGCCGTGTGAACGTGACCGGGGCCCCGCGCCGGAGAGACAGGGGGAGCCTGTATCGGAGTGCTGCCGATCCTAGTGCGACTGGCTGCAAAGCGCCAGAGCGCGAACGCGCCGTCAACTAACGGCAGAGACCACGCGCGACTCCTGTTGCAGCGCGGCCGCGCGCGATGGGACTTCCCAACTGAACGTGCCGGGCGCACCGGGCTCACGGCCGAAGTGGCCGTACGCGGCCGTCGGATAGTAAATCGGTCGGAGAAGCTCCAGGTCGCGAATGATGCCGTACGGAGTGAGGTCGAAGGCCGACCCGATGCGCGCTTCGAGATCACCGCGCGACAGTTCCGACGTGCCAAACGTCTCGACCATGATGGAGACCGGTCGTGCCACGCCGATCGCATACGCGACCTGCACTTCGCACCGATCGGCGAGACCGGCGGCCACGACGTTCTTGGCCACCCAGCGCGCCGCGTATGCAGCCGACCGATCGACCTTGGACGGATCCTTGCCGCTGAACGCGCCCCCGCCGTGCCGTGCCGAGCCGCCATACGTGTCGACGATGATCTTGCGGCCCGTTAGGCCGGTGTCCGTCGCCGGACCGCCTTCCGAGAATGCGCCGCTCGGGTTCACCAGTGCGGTGTCGCGCCATCCCGCGGGCAGCATCGAATCGGGAATCACGGCCGGGATCACGGTCTCGATCACGTACTCCCGAATCGCCGACTGCGTTACCGTCGGCGCGTGTTGAGTCGAGATGACGACGCGCGTCACCTCCGTTGGGCGGCCGTCGCGATAGCGCACGGATACCTGCGACTTGGCATTGGGGCGAATCCAGTGCGCATCGCCCGCCTTACGCAAGCGTGCGAGTTCTTCCACCAACCCGTGCGCGTACGTGATGGCCGCCGGCATGAGTGACGGCGTCTCGCGCGTCGCGTAGCCGAACATCAGGCCCTGGTCACCCGCACCTTGCTGGTCCGCGGCGGTCTTCTTGTCGACAGCAGACCCGATCTCTGTCGACTGGGGTTGAAGGCGAACATCAATGCGGGCACTTTCGTGTCCGAACCGCTCGTCGAAACCATTGTAGCCGGTGTCCAATATGACCTGACGTGCCAGGCGCTCCACTTCGTCGCGATCCACCTTGGCGGAGCACCGGGTCTCGCCGGCGATGCAGACGAAATTGTGTGTGACCAGCACCTCGCACGCGACGCGCGAGCGCGGATCGCGCGACAGGTGCAGGTCGAGAACAGCGTCGCTGATACGATCAGCAAGCTTGTCCGGATGGCCTTCGGACACGGACTCGCTGGAGAAAACGAACGAATCGGGACGGGCGGATGTCATGATCGGCTCCTGAATGTGTGCAACGCCGGCCACCGCGCCGAAAAACGAAAACAGCCCGATGGGCGGATACCGCCCCCGGGCTGTTCGCACAGATCAGGTGAGCGGTTTAGCGGAATTTCTTACGCGGCCGCAATCGCTTCAAATCGCCGCGGAACTTGTGCTCGTAACTTCGCCAGGCGCCTGGGCAGTGTCAACGTGCCAGCGGTAAATGCACGCTGAACACGCTTCCCTCGCCGAGCGTGCTCTCAACAGCGAGCGAGCCGCCAAGCAACGTCAACAGCTGCCGCGACACGCTGAGGCCAAGTCCGGTGCCTCCAACGCGACGCGTCGAATGCTGCTCGACCTGGCGAAACGGTTCGAAGATGTGCTCGAGATGCTCGGCCGCGATTCCGATTCCCGTATCGCACACGTCGATCACGAGACGGTTGTGTTCCGCGCGCGCGGACACGGTGACGCTCCCGTGCTCCGTGAATTTGATGGCGTTGGACAACAGGTTTACGAGCACCTGTTGCAGCTTGACGCAATCGGTCGTGGTCGAGAGCTCGCCGTCGTCGGACGGGGGCACCGGATCGATGATGACGGGGAGCGATTTCGCAGCGGCGAGTGGGGCGACGAGTGCCGCGGCTGCATCGAGGACGGTGGCAACACGCACGGGTTCGAGCTTGATGCGTTCGCGCCCAGCCTCGAGGCGAGAAAACGTGAGCAACTCGTCGATGAGGCCGAGCAGGTGGAGCGCACTGGCTTCGATTCGCGAGAGGTGCTGTCGCTGCAGCTCCGTGACGGGACCGCTGATTCCGTCAGCCAACAATTCTTGGTAGCCCAAAATGGAGGTGAGCGGCGTGCGCAGCTCGTGACTCATCACCGCGAGAAAATCGCCCTTGGCGCGCATGGCAGACTCGGCTTCGAGCCGGGCGCGTTGCTCCGCCGAAAAGAGTCTTGCCCGATCCAGCGCTTGCGCGCATTGCGCAGCGAACGCGAGAAGCATGGCGCGCTCTTCAGGCGAGAACGAGCGATTCTCTGGAAAGTTGAAGCTGACAACGCCGCGCAGTCTGCCGCCGAACATGAGCGGGAGTCCAGCGTAGGCCGCGAGCTGCACTTCACGAATGATCGGTGCGACGCGCGGATAGTGCTGCTCCCACTCGGCGAACGAATCGAGGAAGACCGGCGCGGCGGTGCGGACGACGTCGCCGCCTGGCGTCCCGGTGTCTACCGGATAACGCATCCACGAGCGGACGAGATGCTCGGGGTACCCCATCCAACAGAGAACGCGGAACGTGCGGTCGTCGTCGTCGAGGAGGACGACGTCGCCGGCGGCGGCGCCGAACGCGGGAAGCGCCTCACGCAACACGACGGCGCCGACCTGCTCTTCGCTCAAGGTGCTCGAGAGCGCCGCCGTGAGGTGTTGCAGGGTCGCAGCCTGAACGGCGGCGCGCCGGGCGATCGCGAGAAGCTGGACGGGATCGTCGATGTACTCGTCCATGACTATCGGATCACCCCTTTCCATTGCCGCGCGCTGCCACGGGTCGCTCACGAACGGCGTAGGAAGCGAAGTACGACATTCTATGAAGAATATACCGTGAGTTGGGTTCAACGCATCCGCTGTGCGTCGCAGTCTGCTTCTCACTATGCGCAGAACACGGTAATTTCCTCGCTCCTTTGATCAACACGGCGTCCGACTCTCACGATCCGTACGCGGCGTTGCGCGTACGTGACTTCCGCCTGTTTCTGGCCGGCCGTATGCTGTCGACGACCGGCCAGCAGATGCTGGACGTCGGTATCGGTTGGGAGTTGTACGAGCGGACGCACTCCGCGCTGGCCCTGGGACTCGTTGGGCTGGTGCTGGTGGTTCCGATCGTGGCGCTTGCCCTTCCTTCGGGACACCTCGCGGACCGTCACGAGCGGCGTGGCATCGTGCTCACAACGCAACTCATCCTGGCGGTATGCTCGCTCGGGTTGGCAGCGTTGTCGTTCCAGCGCGGGCCGATCCCGCTGGTGTACGTGACATTGTTCGTGATCGGGATCGCGCTCGCGTTCAACCGGCCGGCGACGGCCGCGATGCTGCCGCAGCTCGTGTCGGCGGACGACTTCGCGAATGCGGTGACGTGGAGCAGCAGCGGTTTCCAGATCGCGTCGGTGGTGGGCCCTGCGTTAGGCGGCGCGATCATCGGCATCCGGCGGCAGGCTGGACCGGTCTACATCCTGGATGCCGTGCTGGCGCTCGCGTTTTTCGTCTGCGTGTGGGCGATCCGCGCCCGTCGCGTGGAGCGAATGGGCGAAGGCAAAGCGACGACGGTCGCGAGCCTGGTCGCGGGCGTGGTCTACGTGTGGCGGACGAAGGTAATCCTCGCGGCGATCACGTTGGACTTGTTCGCGGTGCTGTTCGGCGGCGCCACCACGCTGCTGCCGATTTTTGCCAAGGACATTCTGCACGTGGGACCGGCGGGCTTCGGCTGGTTGCGTGCGGCGCCGTCGATCGGCGCATGCGCGATGGCGATTGCGATCACACATCGACCGCCAATGCGACGCGCGGGGCGCAGTCTGTTGTTGGCGGTGGCAGGGTTTGGTGCGGCGACCATCGGATTCGGATTGTCGCGATCGTTCGCGCTGTCGATGGTGCTCTTGCTGATCGCGGGCGGTTTGGACAACATCAGCGTGGTGGTGCGCCACACGCTGGTTCAATTGCGCACTCCGGATGCGATGCGCGGCCGCGTGTCGGCGGTGAACGGCGTGTTCATTGATACGTCCAACGAGTTAGGCGGCTTCGAGTCCGGCGTGACGGCGGCGTGGCTCGGACCGGTGATATCGGTGGTGGCCGGCGGCATCATCACGATTCTGGTCGTGGCGACGGTGGCGCGGTGCTGGCCCGAGCTGCGGGAGATGGGCAATCTCGCCGCCGAGGATTGGGGACCGGAGCTCGAGGCAGGTAACGACTAACGAGGACGTGCCATGCGCTTTCTGATTCGACTGGTCATAACGGCCGCTGCGCTCTGGGTCGCGACCCGCTTCGTCACCGGGATCACGTACAGTGGCAGCGTGGCCGGCTTTCTCGGCGTGGCGCTCGTATTCGGCATCCTGAACGCCATCGTGCGGCCGGTGCTCAAGTTCTTCACGTTCCCGTTGTTCTTGATCACGTTAGGCTTGTTCACGTTCGTGCTCAACGCGTTCATGCTCTGGTTGGCGAGTCACGTCGCGGCGTCGTTCGGGTTGCGCTTTCACGTGGCCGGGTTCAGCGCCGCATTCTGGGGCGCGCTCGCGGTGAGCATCGTGAGCTTCCTGTTGTCGATGCTGGTCCCGGACCGCGAGGAGTCGCACGCCGGTTAGGGTCCGGCCGCCACGTCGACGGGGATACCGCCGTTCGACGTCCGAAACAGGCGACGCAGCTCGGGGCCGATCGCACCGCCTAACGAGCGGTCGGCGAGCATGACCACGGTGTGCCACCCGCCGCCGTGGGCGCGCACCAGGCGGCCCAACTGCCTGTACGCGTCGTGGGCGCCGGCGCGATCGCTCACCCGGACGCCGTACGGCGGGTTGGTGACGATCCAGCCCGGTGCGTCCGGCACGGTAACCGATGCGATGGGTTGTTGGGCGAACGCGATATCACCGGTGACACCCGCGCGCTCGGCGTTGTCGCGCGACGCCGCGATGGCGCCGGCATCACGATCGGAACCGAAGATCGAGGCCGGAGACGCGGGGAGCGCGGCATCGAGGGCCGTGTCGGCCAGGCGACGCCAGCGAACCGGCGAGAATCCGGGCCATGCCTCGAATGCGAAACGGCGTCGCGCGCCCGGTGGAAGGCGACGCGCGATGAGCGCGGCTTCGATGGGGATCGTACCGGATCCGCAGAAGGGGTCGAGCAACGGCGACCGCGCGTCCCATTGGCCGGCGAGCAGCATCGCGGCCGCCAGCGTTTCGCGCATTGGGGCTTTGGCGGTGCGCAGGCGATAGCCGCGCCGGTGCAGCAGCGCGCCCGAGCTGTCGGCGCTCACGAGGCACGTGTCGTGCGCCACGCGTACGATGACTAACGAATGCGAGTCGTCGGGCGTCTCGTCGGCATCGCTCGTGGGCGCCGACGCCGGCGTCGAGGCGCCTGCGATCCGGCCCGCGATGGCAGAGGCGATGCGATCGGCAATGGCGGCCGTGTGATACAACCGCGACTTGTGCGCGGTGACACGGATCTTGACGGAGGAGCCGGGCGCGAGGAACCGTTCCCACGGCAGCGCCCGCGCCCGGCGCTCGAGCTCGCCTAACGCGCGGGCGCGGAACGAGCCGACGCGCGCCACCACGCGGCTCGCGGCTCGGAGCCAGAGATTGGCGCGCCAGACCGAGTCATCGCCGCCTCGAAAGGAGACGCCGCCCGGCGTGGCCGCCTCGGGCGCGAGGTCGAGCGATGCGAGCTCCCGGGCCACGATCTGCTCGAGGCCGGGCGCGCAGATGGCGAAGAGATCGAGCGTGGACGATCGTGTGCTAGCCGCGGCCACGGACCGCCTTGCGAGTCGATCGAGTGCGGCTCGGGCGTTTTTTCTGTGCGGCCTTGGCGGGCCGGCGCTTCTGGCGTGCGGCCAGGGCGGCTGGTTGCTCGAGGCTCCGCCAGAGATACCACGACGCAACGGTGCGGTGGGGCGCCCAGGCCGCGCCGATGGCGTGGACGCGCTCAGCGTTAGGCATCTGCCGCAGCCGGTACGCGAGCTGGATCGCCTTCCGGATGCCGAGGTCGAGCTCCGGGAGCACGTCCGGGCGTCCGAGGCGAAACATCAGGAACATGTGCGCGGTCCACCGACCGATGCCCTTCACGCTGGTGAGCGCGGCGATCACGCGCTCGTCGTCCAACTCGTGGAGCTGGTCGACCGGGAGCTCGCCGGAGTCGACGCGACGAGCCAGGTCCCGGAGGTATCCTATCTTTTGCCGGGACAATCCGGCGGCACGCAGCTGTTCGTCCGTGGCGACCAGCAGGCGCTCGGCGGATGGCGTGCCGTCGAAGAGGGCCACGACGCGGCCGTGGATGGTTGCGGCCGCACGCCCCGACAATTGCTGATAGACGATAGCGCGGAGGATGTGGTCGAAGTGTGAGCCCTCGGCGCGAGCAGCAAATCGACAAGGGCCGACGTCCGCCATGACGCGAGCGAGCACGGGGTCGCGGCGAAGATGGGTAATGGCGCGGCGGTGCATGGGCTGGAATATGTCAGTTTTGGCGATTCCGGGCGAACGGAGGTCATACGAAGGGAACTTGGCGGCGCGGGCGGTACTCGTACGCTAGATTCGTGAACACGCATGCGCCCGCTTTCCCGGCGTCCGGCGCAACCACTCACACGAACCGGGTGTTCGCATCATGCGAGTGAGAGACTACGCGGCATTGGCCGCGCTTGCCGCCGCCGCTGCATGCGGCTCGTCCACGACGCAGCCGATGAACAACAAGGGCGCGCCGTGTCCGGCCAACGCACACAACACGATCGTCTCGCTCGCCGTGGGCGGCGTACAGGCCGTCACGACGCCGGCGGATCTCGACTGCGTTTCGTTAGCGACGTCGGACGGCACCGCCGGCTCCTTCCTGATCGTCGCGGCGAACGCCGATACGAAGCCCGATGTCACCGGCACTTACGACCTCGCGGTGGCGCAGCCCACGACGCCGGCCGGAAACATGATGGCGGCCGCTCGTGCGCGGTCGGCGTCGGTCGCGCTGAATCTGAGCGGCGCGATGGGCTCGATCGCCGAGGGACGGTTCCGCGCCATGGAGCGACGCGTGTTGCATCTCGACCAGCAGAGCGCGCGAAGCACCGCCTCGGCGTTCATGCGAAAGGCGAGCGTCGGCGTGCGGACGGAAAGCGTGCCTAACGTGGGCGATACCCTGACGTTCAAGGTACCCAACGCGAACGCGCAGAACTCGTGTGTGACCTTCACGTCGCAGCGCGCCGTGGTGAAGACCGTGGGTGAACACGGGATCATTGTGCAGGATGTGACGGCACCGTCGGGCGGGTTCACGACGGCGGCGTTCGATTCGATCGAGGCCGAGTTCGATCAAATCATCTATCCCACCGACACCGTGCACTTCGGCAGTCCGTCGGACATCGACGGCAACGGCCATGTCTTTTTGTTGTTCACGCCGCAAGTGAACGCCGCCACGCCACGCGGGTCGCGCGGCATTCTCGCCGGATTCTTCTTTGATGGCGATCTCTTTCCATCCACCGGCACCAACAGCTGCGCGGAGAGCAACGAGAGCGAGATCTTCTACTTGCTCACGCCCGATCCGAATGGCCAGTTCAGCGACGTGCGGTCGACATTGAGCGTCCGGCAAAGCATCCGCGGGACGATCGCGCACGAGTTCCAGCACATGATCAACGCGGGCGTGCGTCTCCTCAGCGAGAACGCGCCGGACGAAGCGGTGTGGATGAATGAAGGACTGTCGCACTTTGCGGAAGAAATCGTCGGGCGGGCGGAGGACAATTTCTCGGACACGCAGAAATTGGTGATCGGCGACGTCGCCGACTTCCCGAGCCTGGACAATTTCAACGCATTTTTCGGGCAGAACATGGGGCGGCTGCGGGAGTTCATGCTGAACCCCGGTGCGTTAGGCGCGACGAGCATCCATGCCGATACGTCGCTCGCCGTGCGCGGGGCCGCTTGGTCGTTGCTGCGCTACTCGGCGGACCACTACGCGGGCGGCAACGTCGCGGCCTTCACGCGGGCGCTGGTCGCGGGCCCGGATACCGGCGTGGCGAATCTGGCGGCGCGGACGGGGACATTGTTCGACTCGGTGGCGGCCGGTTGGTTGCCATCCCTCTACTCCAGCGACGACAGCATTTCGGGGTTGCCGAGCCGCTACACGTACCTGAGCTGGGACATACGGAGTATCGAGGCAGCGGTGAACAACGGCACGTTCCCGTTGGTGGCATCAACGTTATCGGCGGGCAACACCGCGGCCGGCAGTGTGTCGTCGGCCGGCGCGAACTACTACGTAGTGGGCGTGCCGGCGTCCGGCACCGTATTGCTCGGCGAGCTTTCGACTAACGGGGGGCCCGTGGCCTACGCGGGGGCGCGCCTCTACATCGTCCGACTGCGGTGAGACCGCCCGTAGCGACAGGATGGTGACCGGCTCGACGGTGCAATGCGACGACTGATCAACTACTTCATTCGCGGGTTGGTCGTCACGGCGCCGCTGGCGCTGACGCTGTACATCTGTTGGGACGTGTTCCATTGGGTCGACCGATGGTTGGGCCTGTCGATCCCGGGGGTTGGGTTCGCGATCACCGTGGTGCTCATCACGCTGATCGGCGTGCTCGCCTCAGGCATCGTGGCGCGCGGCGTGGTGGCGGCGGTAGATCGCGCGCTGCAGCGGTTGCCATTCGTGCGCCTCGTGTACGGGTCGACGCGCGATTTTCTCAACGCGTTCGTGGGTGAGAAGCGTCGCTTCGACAAGCCGGTGCTGCTCGCGGTCGCGCCCGGCGACCAGACGCACATGTTGGGGTTCGTGACCGCGGAATCCGTGGAGGTACTGGGCCTCACCGGGTACGTCGCCGTGTACCTGCCCCAGTCATATGGCTTCTCGGGCAACCTCGTGGTGGTGCCATCGGAGCGCGTGCGCCCGTTGACGGCCGACAGCGCGGACGTTTTGGCGTTCATCGTGTCTGGCGGGGTCTCGGGCGCACTCAAGCGTTAGGGCGCCACGGATGAGGTCGTGCGGGCAGGCCTCCGTCCTGATTATATTGGATGCACTATAGATTTGTGCCGGCGCCGCGCCCCGGATTCGCTGGAGCGCGGCGCGTGACGTACACCCGACGAGTATTCGAATGAAAGACCACCTGGCCTCGCGCGCGAGCACCACGGGCGGATTGCCTGTTGCGCCGTCGATGGGGCCCGCGCTCGACGCCGCGCACGTCCCGCACGAACGCGCCGAAAACAATCGCCGCATCGTGTTCATCAGCGGCCTCGCCATTCTGGTCGCCTTCGGCGCTGGTTTTGTCGCCGTGGTCCTGATGCGGCTCATCGGTCTCATCACGAACCTGTCGTTCTACGGACGGTTTTCGACTGAGTTCTCGTCGCCGGCCGACAATCATCTCGGATTATGGGTGATCCTCGTGCCCGTGGTCGGCGGGGTGATCGTCGGCATCATGGCGCGCTACGGATCGGCGGCGATCCGCGGGCACGGCATTCCGGAAGCGATGGAGCAGGTGCTGTACAACGAGAGCCGTATGCCGCCGCGGGTGACCTTCCTCAAGCCCGTGTCGGCGGCATTCGCGATCGGCACCGGCGGCCCGTTCGGCGCCGAGGGGCCGATCATCGCGACGGGCGGCGCGTTGGGTTCGCTCGTTGGGCAGTTGTTGCGCACGACGGCGGACGAGCGAAAGACGCTGCTGGCCGCGGGCGCGGCGGCGGGTATGGCGGCGACGTTCGGCAGCCCGGTTTCGGCCGTGCTGCTCGCGATCGAGTTGCTGTTATTCGAGTTTCGCGCGCGCTCGCTGATTCCGGTGGCGCTGGCGAGCGCGACGGCGACGGCCGTGCGTCTCGCGTTCATCGGGTCGGGCCCGATCTTCCCGATGACCGAACATCGTCCAGCCCGGGGGCGCTGCGTTAGCCACATACATCGTCCTCGGCGCCATCGTGGGCTTGGCGTCGGTGTACGTCACGCGGGCGGTTTACTTGATCGAAGACGGGTTCGACAAGCTGCCCATCCACTGGAT
This sequence comes from uncultured Gemmatimonadaceae bacterium, assembly GCA_963702675.1. Lineage (GTDB taxonomy): Bacteria > Gemmatimonadota > Gemmatimonadetes > Gemmatimonadales > Gemmatimonadaceae > JADGGM01. The sequence goes on along the minus strand of CAVPDN010000010.1, from coordinate 169,632 downwards.
GTGGTGGCCGGCGATCGGGGGTGTTGCGGTCGGCGTGATCGGCTATTTCTCGCCGCACACGATGGGCGTCGGCTACGACAACATCGAGAACATCGTCTCGGGCAACGTGGTGGGCATCGCGTTGCTGGGCTTGGTGGTGGCCAAATTCGTGTCGTGGGCGATTGCGTTAGGCAGCGGCACGTCGGGCGGAACGCTGGCGCCGTTGTTCACGATCGGCGGCGGCCTGGGCTCGTTGCTCGGCGCCGTGGTGATCGCGATCGCGCCGGGCTTGGGGTTGGACGTGCGCGTGGCGGCGCTGGTGGGCATGGCGGCGATCTTCGCGGGCGCGTCGCGGGCGATGTTGGCCTCGGTGGTGTTCGCGTTCGAGACGACGCGGCAGCCGTTAGGCTTGTTGCCGTTGCTGGGCGGGTGCAGCGCGGCCTACCTGGTGTCGCTCCTCCTCATGCGCAGCACGATCATGACCGAGAAGATGGCGCGCCGCGGCACGGACGTGGACGCGGACTACGCCGTGGACTTCCTGGCGCAGGTTCTCGTCAAGGATATCGCGTCGCCTAACGTCATCGTGCTCGAAGGCGACGACGCCGTAGAGGAGGTGCGCGACTGGATGGTGTCCCGCGAAGATGAGTCGCGGCACCAGGGCTTCCCGGTGGTGGACAAGGCGGGCCAACTGGTCGGCGTCGTCGGACGGGGCGACCTGCTGGACCTCGAGCTGCCAATCGACGCCAAAGTGCGCGACGTGATCAAGCGTCCGCCGGTCGTGATTTTTTCGGACAACACGGTGCGAGAGGCGGCCGATCACATGGTGCGCCAAGGCGTGGGCCGGCTCCCCGTGGTGACGAAAGCCGATCCGAATCGCGTGGTCGGCATCGTGACGCGGAGCGATCTGCTGGCGGCGCATGCGACGCGATTGGACTCGGCGAACCTGGCCAGCCGGACGATTCACCTGCAACTCGGCGCGCTCCCGTGGCGTGTCCGCCGGTCTCAAGTGCAAGTGGGTGACGCGACCGCGACGATCACCACCGTTGAAGCGCCGCCCCAACCCGTCACTCCCGTGGCGCCCGACGACGAGGGGTCACCGCGGGAGGGATGACCGTCGATCGTTAGGCGGAGGGCGGGTCAGCTCTCCAGTGTCGCGTTCAGCTCGATCTTGACGTTGCCCTTGAACGAGCCCGACACGGGACACCCTTCTTTGGTGGCATCCGCGATCTTGCGGAAGGTCGGCGCGTCGATTTTCGGAACCTTGGCGCGTACGGTGAGGACCATGGTCGTGATCTTGAAGCCGTCACCCACCTTGTCGATGGTGCATGCTGCCTTGGTTTCGATCTTATCCGGCGGCGTGCCGTTCTTCTCCAAGCCGACCGACAGCGCCATGCTATAGCAGGCGGCCTCGGCGGCAGCGAGGAGCTCTTCCGGATTGGTGCCGGGCGTGGTGCCGAATCTCGTTCCGAACGAATAGGCACCACTGATCTTGCCGCTCTGTCCCGAAAATGATCCCGCCCCAGTTTGCAAGCCGCCTTCCCACACGGCCGTCGCCACACGTGTCGGCATCGTACGCTCCTTGCTATGTTGTCGATTCGAGTCGGTGCTGCAGCATCCGATCCAAGATCTCCCGCGCGCGCGGCCGCGGCAACCGTGCCGGTGGGTCGACCGGGCGCGTGGCCGCCGGGCGCGGCAGTCATATATGTTTCGCGCGTGCGCCATACACGGGATCGCGACCGATGATCGACGAGTCTACGCCTAACGCAGAGCACGCGGCCGCCGTGCCGCCGTCGATCGAGCGCGTGCTCACGTATTTCCGCTCGCTCAGCCGCGAGGAGAAGATGCAGGCGCTGGTCTCCTACGCGAAGAAGCTCGAGCCCTTGCCCGTGCGGTACACGGCCATTGATCGCTCGAACTTCACCGTGCCGGAGTGCCAAACGCGTGTGGACATCTTTCCTGAAGCGCGTGACGGGCGTCTGCATTTTTTCGCGGATGTGAACGTGCGGCAATCGCCGACGGTGGCAGCGTTCTTGTCGATTCTGTTTTCGGCGGTGAACGATCAGCCGCCGTCGACGACGCTGGCGATTCCGTCCGACATCGTGCCGACGATGATGCACGACATCGGGCTTGGCGCACGCGAGGTGGGGCTCAACGCAATGGTGGATCGCCTGAAGCGCTACGCGCGCGCGGCCGCGTGACGCGGCGCGCCGCTGTCCGTTAGGCGCGTCCGCATGCTGCGCCGCTCGATGCCCACGTCGCCCGAGACCGGGCCCGGCGGCGCGCCGGCGCCCAACACCGAGGACGACCTCGACCGGCGTCTCGCCGAGCCGACGCCGGGCGTGCTGGACGCGCTCCGGCCGTTCGGCGGCGACCTGATCGTTCTGGGTGCGGGCGGCAAGATGGGTCCGACGCTCGCGCGCATGGCGCGGCGCGCCTTCGATCTGTTAGGCCGGCGCGATCGCGTGATCGCGGTCTCGCGCTTCTCGTCGCCCACCGCAGAGAGCGCACTCCGCTTGGCGCACGTGGAGACCATTCCGTGTGATCTGGCGGATCGCCGGGCGGTCGAGTCCCTGCCCCGCGCACCGTTGGTCGTGTTCATGGCCGGCCAAAAATTCGGAACGACCGATGCGCCGGGCACGACCTGGATGATGAACACTGTGGTCCCGGCGTACGCCGCGGAGCACTTCGCCGGCGCGCGCATGGTGGCGTTCTCGACCGGCAACGTGTATCCGCTCACACCCATCGCGAGCGGCGGCGCCAATGAAGACTGTGCGCCCGCGCCGGTGGGCGAGTACGCGGCGTCGTGTCTGGGTCGTGAGCGCGTGCTCGACTTCGCATTGCGGCGCGATGGAACGCCCATGGCGATCGTTCGGCTCAACTACGCCGTCGAGCTGCGATACGGCGTGCTGGTGGACATCGTGCGCGCGGTTTTGCGCGGCGATCCCGTGGATGCGCGGATGGGCTATGTGAACGTGATCTGGCAGGGCGATGCCAATGCGCGCGTGCTGCAGTGCTTCGCGCACGTCGAGTCACCGCCGTTCGTGATCAACGTAACGGGTGGCGAGACGCTGTCGGTGCGCGAGCTCGCGATGTACGCGGGACGGTTGCTTGGCCGCACCGCGCAGGTCGTGGGCGACGAAGCGCCGGATGCGTTGCTGAGCGATGCCAGCCGCTCGATCGCGTTGTTTGGGCCGCCGGCCGTTTCCGTTGGGCAGATGCTGGCGTGGATCGCCGATTGGCTGCAGCGCGGCGGCCGCGTGTTCGACAAGCCGACGCATTTCCAGGAACGGCGAGGCGCGTTTTGACCGCAGCGTTCAGTTTGCGCGCTCACTTGCTCGCGGGGCAGGTGATTCCCGCGCATCCACTGGCGTTGGACACGGCCGGCCGGCTGGACGAACAGCATCAGCGCGCGCTCACGCGATACTACGCGTTTGCCGGCGCCGGCGGCATCGCGGTCGGCGTGCACACCACGCAGTTCGCCATCCGCGACCACGGCCTGCTCGAACCCGTGCTTTCGTTGGCCGCGGACACGCTGGACGCGCTCGAGTCGGACGGCCGAGCGCGGATGGCACGCGTGGCCGGCGTGTGCGGCCTAACGGGACAGGCGGTGGCCGAGGCGGCGCTGGCGCGCGATCGCGGGTACCACGCCGGGCTCGTGAGTTACGCCGGCTGGGGCGACGCCGGCACTGACGCGTTGCTCGCACACGCCCGCGCAGTCGGCGAGATCATTCCGGTATTCGGGTTCTATCTCCAACCTGCGGTCGGCGGTCGTCCGTTGGGCTACGAGTTCTGGCGCCGGTTCGCCGAGCTGGATTGCGTGGCCGCGATCAAGATCGCGCCGTTCAATCGCTATGCGACGTGGGACGTCGTTCGTGCCGTCGGCGATGCGGGGCGAAGCGACGTGGCGCTCTACACCGGCAACGATGACAGCATTGTCGCCGATCTCCTCACGGAGTTCCCTAACGGACTGCGCATGGCCGGTGGCCTGCTCGGCCAGTGGGCCGTGTGGACGGGGCGCGCCGTCGATCTGCTGCGCGCAACGAAGATGGGTGACGGCGGCGGCACAGCATTGCAATGGTTGGCGCGCGCCGCGGCCCTCACCGATGCCAACGCGGCGATCTTCGATGCGGCCAACGGATTCGCCGGATGCATTGCCGGCATTCAGGAGGTGCTGTTCCGGCAGGGTCTGCTGCGCAGCACGCGCTGCCTCGATGCACGCGACGTGTTGTCGCGCGGACAGGCCGAGGCGATAACGCGGGTCTGTACCGCGTACCCCGAGTTGCTCGACGATGACCTGGTGTGCGAGCATCTGGACGAGTGGCTGCGCTAGCGACTCGAGCGCCCTCGCGCCGCGCTGTGTCGCCCCGTAGCTTCACGCCGATCCTTGGACCTCGCACCATACCTCCGACCTCGCACCATACCTCGAGCGAACGCATGTCCGACTCCACGACGACCCCTACCCGCTCGCGCCGCGCATTCATTGAATATTTCGCGTCGGTCGGTTTGAGCACGACGCTGTTGCCGGGTATCCTCTGGGCGCAAACGTCGCGCGGCGAGGAAATCACGGCCGCCACGGTGGCCGACGCGGCCGAGCTCGCCGGTCTGCAATTCGACGATGACGAGCGCGCCATGATGGTGGCGGGGCTCACGCAGCAAGAGAAGCAGCTCGCGACGCTGCACGGCCTCACGCTGCCTAACGACGTCGTCCCGGCGGTGCACTTCAATCCCGTGCTGCCCGGCATGACCGTCGAGAAGGGCGCCAGGAAAATCGTGCGGTCGACGCCGTCATCGAAAGCGGCGCCGGCGTCGCACGCCGAGCTCGCGTTTCTGCCGGTGACGGAGCTCTCGGAGTTGCTGCGCCGCCGCAAGGTGACGAGCGAGCAGCTCACGCGCTTGTCGCTCGACCGGCTGCAGGAGTTCGACGCGACCCTCCACTGCGTGATCACACTCACGGCCGACCGCGCGTTAGACCGCGCCCGCGCGGCGGACGAGGAGTTGCGCCGCGGACATTGGCGCGGCCCGCTGCACGGCGTGCCGTGGGGGGCGAAAGATCTCCTGGCGGTGAAGGGCTATCCCACGACGTGGGGCAGCACGCCGTACAAGACGCAGATGCTCGACACGGATGCCACGGTGGTGCAGCGCCTCGATGCCGCCGGCGCGGTGCTCGTGGCCAAGCTCTCGTTAGGCGAGTTGGCCATGGGCGACGTGTGGTTCGGCGGGATGACGCGGAACCCGTGGAAACCGGACCAGGGATCGAGCGGCTCGTCGGCCGGGCCGGCGTGCGCCACGGCCGCGGGGTTGGTGGGCTTCGCGATCGGCAGCGAGACGCTGGGCTCGATCTCGTCACCGTCGACGCGCTGCGGCGCCACGGGACTGCGTCCGACGTTCGGCCGCGTGCCGCGCACGGGCGCCATGGCCCTCTCGTGGACCATGGACAAGCTCGGCCCGATCTGCCGGAGCGCCGAGGACTGCGCGCTGGTGCTCGATGCGATCCACGGCAGCGACGGACACGATCCGACGGCGGTCGACGCCGCGTTCCCGTTCGACGCCCGCACCGTGCCGTCGTCGCTCCGGGTGGGTTACATCAAGAGCACGTTCGACCAGGATCACCCGACGAAGCAATTCGACGACGCGGCGCTCGAAGCGTTAGGCGCGATGGGCGTGAAGCCGGTGCCGATCGAGCTGCCGGATCACCCGTGGGGCGCGATGACCATCGTGCTGCGCGCCGAGGGCGCGGCGGCGTTCGACGATCTCACGCGCTCGGGCCGCGACAAGGAGATGGCGCAACAGGACGCCAACGCGTGGCCCAACACGTTCCGCGTCGCGCGCTTCATCCCGGCGGTGGAATACGTGAACGCGAATCGCGCGCGAACGCTGGCGATGCGGGCGCTGGACCTGGCGATGGCCAACGTCGACGTCGTCGTCACGCCGACGTTCGGCCCGCAGCTGGTCGCGACCAACCTCACCGGGCAGCCGGCGGTGATCGTGCCTAACGGATTCCGCGACAATGGGACGCCGGTGTCGTTGACCTTCCTCGGCCGCCTGTACGGCGAAGCGCCGGCGCTCGCGCTGGCCAACGCCTACCAGACCCACACCGGATTCCATCTCAAGCATCCCGACTGGCTGATGAAGGACTGACGGGCGTTAGGCGCCGTCGCGCTGCGCCCGCAGCTCGTCCAGCACGCGCTCGACCTTCCCTTCGAGCCGGTCCATGCGCTTCGTGATCATGTCGTGCCATCCCTCTTCGCCGGTGGGATGCTTCACCGCGAACGTGAGCGTTCCGCCCACCTCGAGTCGCGCGCAATCCACGGTGCCCAGGTCGTCGATGCCCTGCTTGCGCGCCGCCGACGCGAGCTCCGACCGCGTGATGAGCTCGCGGCGCAGCCGCTTCTCGAGCAGCTTGCCGTCCCTGATCAGCACGACCTCGCGGCCTTCGGCGATCCGGTCGAGCCGCGGGTGCAGAAACAGGAAGCGGACCACGCCATAGTTGAGCGCGAGCAGCACGGTCGCGCCGAACAATCCGCCGAGCAGCGAGTTGTCGTTGCCGATGATCGCGTTCTGCACCGTGTTCGACAGCACCAGCAACACGACGAGGTCGAACGGATTCAACTGACCGAGCTCGCGTTTGCCGCAGAGGCGGAGACCGAGCAGCAGAAACGCGTAGACGACGACGGTGCGAATGACCTTGTCGAGCAGCGGAACGCCGGGCGTTAGGATGTCCGTCCAGATGGCATGCATGAGGGGAACGCGGCTGGGGAGGAGAGCGGAGGCGCGGGGCCGACTGCCGGGCGATGCGGATGGATGATAGTAGCCGACGCCGAGGCAGCACGACCAGAGGTGGGCAAACCCTTCGCGCGGTCGCGGTGTCGAATCACTGACACCACGATGCGACCCGTTCGGAGTTTGCCGATGAGTACGATGGCCATGAATCTGTACACGCTCGACACTGGACTCTCGCACCGGCGCACCATTGCCGCGAGGCGACCCGTCGAGCGTAGCCGTGACGTAGAGCGCGAGGGCTGGTTGAGCCGTCATGGCATCGAGTCGGCGGACGTGTGCCTGGATGGGTGCGGTGTGATGGAACTGCGGCGCTTCGTCGGAACGCCGGCGGCGCGCGCCAGCGCGATCGCGGCGATGGCGCGGCTCTCGGGTGCGCACCGCATCGTGCTCGACCTTCGCCGTCACCGCGGCGGCGAAGAGTCGATGGCCGCGCTGTTGACGAGCCTGCTGTTCGACACCGAGCCGCTCTATGCAGACGAAGTGCACGCGTCCGGCGCGTCGATGCCAATGACGCGGCCCGAAGCGAGGTGCGCGCGACAGGCGGTGGAGGTATGGATCGGCGAGGCGACCAGCGCGTTGGGACTCGCCTTCGCGGCAAACTTGGGCCGGTTGGGCCGGGCGACCGTGCGTCGCATCAACAGCGTGCGTGTGTGATCGAGGTGCGCGCGCGGTCGCGGCACGATTGCCGCGGCCGTGCGCACGAGGGCATCATTCGAGTCGACTTCGATTCGAGGCACGTACGTTGGCGATGCACGGACTGGCATGACCTCGGTGCGCGATTGGCCGCACGAGTGGGCGCCCGGAGCGTCGGGTGCGACGTCGCCCACGCTGCTGCTGCTGCACGGCACCGGCGGCGATGAGTCGGACCTCCTTCCGTTAGGCGCCGACTTGGCGCCGGGCGCGGCGCTGCTCAGTCCGCGCGGCCCGGTGAGCGAGCGCGGCATGCCGCGGTTCTTCCGCCGTCACGCCGAGGGCGTGTTCGATGAGGCCGACATCCGGGCGCGCGCCCCTCAGCTGGCCGCGTTCGTGCGGTCGGCGTCGGCCGCGTACGGCTTCGGGCTCGACTCGTTGTTTGCGTTAGGCTACTCCAACGGCGCGAACATGGCGGCGAGTATGATGCTGCTCGAGCCAGGGTTGCTGCGCGGCGGCGTCCTGCTGCGCGCCGTCATGCCGCTCGAGCCGGACACGCCGCCCAACCTCGAGGGAACGGCGGTACTCATCTCGGCGGGACAGGCCGATCCGTTCTCGCCCGCTGACCGAACTCAGCGTCTCGCCGATGCGTTGGGCGCTGCTGGAGCCGATGTGGCGCTGCACTGGCAGCGGGCCGGGCACGGGCTCGTGCCCGGCGACCTCGAAGACGCTCGCACCTGGCTGTCTCAGCGCTTGGTGCAGACTCGCGCGTAACTCCGTATTCCGATTTCGCGGTCTTTCTTCATGCCGTCCATGCCGCTCTATCAGCGCGTCGTTTATACCGCACTCCGCATCATTGCGCCGTTCATCATCATGCAGCATGGCGCGCAAAAGCTTCTCGGATTGTTGGGCGGAATGGGTCCGCGCGGCGCCGCAGGGATTCTGGCCGATCCACAATCACGGCGAGCTGGCCGTGACGTTGTGCTTCACGTTCCTACTGTTCGCCGCATTCGGCGGAGGTGCATACAGCTTGGACGCGCTGTTTTTCGGCGCGCGGGTGGAGCAGACCGCTGACGCGCTACACGGTATGTAGCGCTGGGCCGGGTCAGAGGTCGCCGCTGTCGATCAACCGCCGGGCCAGCGCGTCAATGACCTGCGGGGTGTCGTAGGCGCCATTCGTGAGGCGGCGCTTGATCTCGTCGATCTGGCGGTGCGAGACCGCCCTGCTGGTCGACCAATGCGAGCGACTGTAGGCCGACGCGCGGTCCTGGGCGCGATCGTCATTCGGGTCGCCGGCGTCGTTCCAACGCGGTGTCGTCATCATGCCATGATGATCGGTCACGCACCGCGGAACTTTAGCGACCTCTAGAGAGCCCTTACTCGCGGCTGGCCGAGGGTGCCGCTGCCGCCCGGCAGCCCTGTCTCGGAAATTGTTGCCGCACGGCGCGCCGGTGCGTCATTCACGCGCATGGCTACCATCCTCTGCGTCGATGATGACCAGACGATCTCCTTGTTGCTCGCCGAGACGCTGCGGCAAGCCGGACACGAACCGCTGAACGCGGCAGACGTGCCCGAGGCGCTCGCGACGCTCGCGCGCGGGAACGTCGATCTCATCATCTCGGACTACCGCATGCCCGGCAACACCGGGCTCGATTTACTCGCGCACCTGGAGCGCGAAGGAATCGATACGCCGGTAATCATGATGACGGGATACGCGAGCATCGAGCACGCGGTCGCGTCGATCAAAGCGGGCGCGGTCGACTACATCACCAAGCCGGTGCGTGCTGCGCAACTCGAGCTGGCGGTGGATCAGGCGCTGGAACTGGTGCAGCTGCGTCGCGAGAACGCGGCGCTCAAGCGGGAGATCATGGAAGCACGCAGCGAGCGACAGATCATTGGCGAAAGCCAAGCGATACGACGCGCGCTGCAATCGGCCGCGTCGGCGGCGCCGACGCGCGCGACAGTGCTGCTGCAAGGTGAATCCGGAACGGGCAAGGAACTCTTCGCTCGCGCGATTCACGAGTTGAGCGAACGGCGCGACAAGCCGTTCATCAAGTTGAATTGCGCGGCGCTTCCCGAGGGATTGGTGGAGAGCGCGCTGTTCGGTCACGAGCGCGGCGCATTCACCGGCGCGCTCAAACGCGTGGAAGGCGCGTTCGAGCGTGCGCACGGCGGGACGTTGCTCCTCGATGAAATCTCGGAGATGCGTCTCGATCTTCAGGCGAAGTTGCTGCGCGTGCTTGCAGGAACAGGAATTCGAACGCGTGGGCGGCACGTCGCCGATTCGCGTCGATGTGCGAGTGATCGCCACGACGAACCGTGATCTCGCGGCCGAAGCGACCGCGGGCCGGTTCCGTCAGGACCTGTTCTTCCGATTGAGCGTGATTCCGGTGCGCATTCCGCCGCTCCGCGAGCGCCTGGATGACATCCCGGTGCTGGCGCATCGATTCGCGCTGCGCGCGGCCGCGGACTCGGGCAAGGACATCGCCGGCATCTCTCCCGAGGCGTTGGCGCTGTTGCAGCGGCACGAGTGGCCTGGCAACGTGCGCGAACTGCAGCACGTCATCGAGCGAGCCGTCATCATGAGCTCGGACCCAGTGTTGCAGGCGCGTGCGTTAGACCCGGAGACGTTCAAGAGCGGCCGGGCTCAAAATGGCAAGCAGCCGCCTACGCCTGCCGCGACGAACGGCTCGACCAACGGTTCCGGCGCCCCACACAATGGGGTGGTGCTGACGTCGCTGAGCATCGATCACGCCGAGGAGGTGTTGATCGCGAAGGCCCTCGAGGTGACCGGAAAGAACCGGACGCGTGCGGCCGCCCTGCTCGGCATCAGCGTACGGACCCTCCGCTACAAGCTGAACGGGCCGTCGTCGACGCCGACCTCGGAAGCCGCCGACGACTGATCGAGTTCCGGTGCGGCAACGCTTGCCCGCACCGGCCCGGCAATTCCTTCCGCGGGGCACTCTTGCCCTGGCATCAGGCGGTCTGTTGGGCGGCCTTCCACAGGCCGTTTGGGCTTCGAGCCCAACCGCCTAACTGCAATCGCAACAACTCGTTAGGCGCCGTGCCGGCGCCCAAGCGGCCACATGAATATCTACCAATCCCGTGTGGAACGTCGGTTGCTTTGAGAGGGGCCGCCGGGCGGGCGAATCCGCTTCGGCCAAGACTTTCTCAGAGAGGCACGATGTCGGACGCGGACATGTGGCAGCGGTTGGCGGCAGGCGACGAAACGGGTCGTGAGGAGCTCATGGCGGCCCATCCCAGTCTCGTCTATCACGTCGCGCGCGGCGTGCACCGGCGGTTGGGCGGAGCCGTCGAGCTGGACGAGCTGGTGGGCGCCGGCACGCTGGGCTTGGCCGAAGCCATCGACCGGTTCGACGCAACGCGCGGGCTGGCGTTCAGCACGTACGCCGTTCCGCGGATCCACGGCGCGATCGTGGACGAGCTGCGCCGCCTGGACCACGTGCCGTCGTCGATCCGCCGCCGGGCCCGCGCGTTAGGCGCGACGCAAGAACAGCTGGGACACAACCTGGGCCGGTCGCCCAAGGCCCAGGAGACGGCGGTCCGCATGGGTGTGGACGTGGAGACGGTGACGCGGTGGCAGTCCGATGCGGCGAGCACGACGTTGCTGCGTCTCGACGATCCGATCCCCGGGAGCGGCGAGGACGGCGAGATCCGGACGTGGGGCGAGTCGGTCGCCGCGAGCGACGGCTCGGAGGCGGAAACGCGGATCACGCGCGAGCAGGAGCTCGAGCGGTTGCGCGCCGCGTTGCTGGAGCTGCCGGCCGTGGAACGCCGGGTGCTGACGCTCTACTTCCTCGAGGAGCTCAAGCTGCAGGACATCGCGCGGGTGCTCGAGGTGAGCGAGTCGCGCGTGTCGCAGATCAAGCAGAAGGGAATGAGCCGGCTGCGCACGGCGCTGGCGCCGATGCGGTCCGTGGCCTAACGCCTAACTGGACGACCGGTCGCGCCGGCGCGCCGCGGCCAGCGTGGGAAGCAGGAGCTCGTATCGCGCGCCCTGGCCGGTATCCGTGATCCGCATGGCGGGCAACCCCTGCGGCGCATCGTCGGCCGGCCCGTTCGCGGCCCCCGCATTGCCGACCGCAAAGCGAACGACCACCCAGTGCGCATCTCCCGCCACATGGATCTGCACGCGCGATGCGCCCACGCGGCGGGCCGCGCGCGTCGCGGCGACCACCAACACCGGCACCACGCGCCCCAACATTCCAGCGTCGATAAACGCGGGCTGCGCGTGCGCGGCGACGCTGATGTCGCACGGCATCCCGGCGACGTCGGGATGCCGGCCGGCCAGCTCCACGAGCGCCGGCAACGTATCCGCAATGCTGAGCGGCTCGGCCGGCGCGGGGGGCGCCTGCGACAACAGTCGAAATTGATGCAGTAAGGCATTGAGGCGCCGCGCCTCGGATGCGAGCACATTGTTCATGGTGCCGCTCGCCGGCGATTCCGCCGTGAGCTCGGCGAGCGTCGTGATCGCCATGACGCGATTGCTGAGCGCATGCGTGAGGCCGCGAAGGAGCGCGTCGCGAACGGCCGTCCACGCTGCGTCCAACGGAAGCGTTTCGCCGGGCAGGCCGGTGGGAAGGTGCGTGGGAAGTGCTCGAGGCGAGGGAGTACCGTAGAAGCCGCAGGCTTGGGTCCTGGACCCGAAAATAGCGCCGGCGCGAGCGGGCGCGAGAGGGCGTCCGGTGGTTGTGCCTTACGGAGTGGGGCGGCGGCGTTTCATCACGGCGTAGACGAGGGGCCCAAGGAGCGCCGCTGCCAGCGCGCCCACGACGGCCGGCCGGCCGTATTCGCCATCGCGCATCTCGAGTCCGACCACCGCGAGGAGGATGACGAGCGGGAGCAGAGCCAGAACAGTGACGCCGGCGCGGCCGACGGGAATACGGAACGCGCCGCGGAGCGCGGGCTCGGTGCGGCGGAGCTGAATGAGCGCGCCGAACTCGAGAAACAGCGCCATCGCATAGAGCAGCACGTCGGCGACGACGAGGCCCTGGATGGAGAGGAGCACGAACACCGAGTAGCAGAGGGCCGACACGATGACGGCGTTGCGCGGCGTGCCGCGTGCGTCGGTGCGGGCGAGCATCGCGGGGAGGTAGCCATTGACGGCCATGGCGAGCGGAATGCGCGAGTACGAGAGCAGGAGGGCGTTGAACAGCGCCAGCGCGCTCACCATGCCGGCGACCGCGATCCAGATGGCGATCGCCGATCCGCCTAACGATCCGGCGGCGGCGCGCGCGATGTCGGGCCAGCCGCCATCGGTCCACGTGGTCCAGTCCGTGGCGGCGAGGGCCGCCGCCAACGCGGTCAGGTATCCCAGTGTGACTAACGGAAGAGCCACGGCGAGCGCCCGCGGATAGCTGCGCGAGGCGTCCACCACTTCGCCCTGCACGGTGGACGCGTTGTCCCAGCCGATGTAGTTCCAGAGCGCGATCGAGAGTCCGATGCCCAACGCACCGGCGGGGGTGCGACCCGGCTTGACCGCGGGGAGCCAGGGGACATGCGTGGCGTGCGGCAGCGCGGCGAACGACATGGCCAGAAACGCGAGAATGATGAACCCGCCCGCCATGACGGACACGCGCCCAACGGGAAGCGCACCGCGCAGGTTGATCGCGGCAGCGGCCCAGATGACGACCAACGCGACCAGCCACTTCGCCTCGGCGCCCAACGATGGGACGAAGTACCCCAAGTACTGCGTGAACAGCACGGGGTAGATCGCCATATCGACGAGCGAGTACATCCACGTCCACCACCCGTTCTGGACCGCCCAGAACGGACCGAACGCGCGCCGCACCCACCGATAGTAGCCGCCTTCTTCGGGCAGCATGCTCGCGAGCTCGCCGATAATGAGCGCCTCGGGCACGGACCAGAAGATCGGCACGAGCAGCATGATGAGCAGGGCCAGGCCTGGCCCAACTTCAGCGACCAGCCCCTCGGTGGTGAAGGGTCCGCCCGATGTCGTGAAGTACAGGACGAAGACGAGGGAGAGGACGGTGAGCGAGCGCTTGAGCACCGGGGCGATCACCTGTGAGTCGGAAGCAACAGCCGCGTGGCTTGTCGCCGTGGCTAGACCACGCGTATCATTGTGTGGAGGCGTGGCATGATAGCTGCCCACACCGGAGCGCGCGATGGACGCCGGCCAGGGTGGCGCAGCGCAGTGTGTCTCGCCGCGACGCTCCACATCCACGCGGCACGGTTCCCCGCTCAATGGCCACCCATCCGGTATGCCCGATCTTGTCTTGACCAGCAGGCTTCCAGTCGAACCGCGGCGCTCGCTCTTCCGCGATCTGCGCGAGATCGCGGTGGACGAGTTGTGGAAATACCGTGAGTTGCTCTACCAGCTCATGCTGCGCGATGTGCGGATCCGGTACAAGCAAGCGGTGATGGGCTTCGCATGGGCCATCCTCATGCCGGCGTTGATTGTGGCGGCGGGTACGCTCGTGCGGTTCGCGATGGCGTACGTTGGTGGCGGGCACGTGGCGCGCGATGCGATTGCTGGAATGGCGGTGAAAGCGCTGCCGTGGGCGTTCTTCGTGGGCGCAATCGGATTTGCGACGACGAGTTTGACCGGCAACCTTCCATTGGTGTCGAAGATCTATTTCCCGCGCGAAGTGCTGCCGCTGTCGGCGACGCTCGCGCAGTCGTTCGACTCGACGATCGGCGCGGTCACGGTCGGCATCGCGCTGCCGTTGCTGGGCGTGCACTATGGGCTCACCGCATTGTGGGCGCCGCTGCTGGCGGTGCTCATCTTCTGCACGACGGCAGGCGCGGCGCTGTTCCTGGGATGCGCCAATCTCTTTTTCCGGGACGTGAAATACATCGTCCAGGTGCTGCTCACGTTCGGCATTTTCTTCACGCCGGTCTTCTTCGAACCGCGGATGTTCGGTCCGTTAGGCGCGCGCGTGATGATGCTGAATCCGCTCGCGCCGCTGCTCGAGGGGCTGCGCTTGAGCGTCGTGGAGGGACACAACCTGCTGGTGCCGCTCGTGCTGGCGACGCCCAAAGGCAACGTGATCGTGTGGAGCCCGTGGTATCTCGCGTACGGCGCGGCGTGGGCCATCCTGGGGCTGCTCGTGAGCGTGCTGGTGTTCCACCGGACCGAAGGCAAATTCGCGGAATATGTCTAACGCCATGTCCGGAACCCCGCGCATCGAGTTCAACCAGGTCTGGAAGAAGTTCGCGCGCGGCGAGCTGCACGACAGCCTGCGCGATCTGGTGCCGGCGGCGGTGCGGCGGCTGGCCGGCCGCGGCCCGGCACGCGACGAGCTGTCGGGCGAAGAGTTCTGGGCCGTGCGCGAGGTGTCGTTCGAGGTGCGGCCGGGCGAAGCGCTCGGAATCCTCGGGCCTAACGGAGCGGGCAAGTCCACGATCCTCAAGCTGCTCACGCGCATTCTGGTTCCGACGCGGGGGCATTGCGCCATCACGGGTCGCGCGGGCGCGCTGATCGAGGTCTCGGCCGGGTTTCATCCGGATCTCACGGGACGCGAGAACGTGTTCCTCCAGGGCGCGATCCTCGGCATGAAGCGGCGCGAGATCACGCGCCGCTTCGATGAGATCGTGTCGTTCGCCGAAATCGATGCGTTCATCGACACGCCGGTCAAACGATACTCGAACGGCATGAACGCGCGCCTGGGCTTCGCGATCGCGGCGCACATCGAGTCCGGACGTGCTGGTGATCGACGAAGTGTTGTCGGTTGGCGATATGCGATTCCAGCAGAAGGCGTTCGACCGGATTCAGGAAATGTGCACGAGCGGCATCCCGGTCGTGCTGGTGTCGCATCAGCTGGAGCGCATCGCGTCGTTGTGCACGCATGCGGTGTTGCTCGAGCGCGGACGGGTGGCGCGGCGCGGGACGCCGACCGAGTGCATCGAGGCGTATCTCGAAAGCTCGCGGAACAGCGACGGCACGGCGACCCACACGTCGGCGCTGACGTTCGATTCGTTGACGCTCGAGTCGCCGTTGCCCGTGCGGTCGGGCGAGCGGGCGCAGTTCCGGTTGACGGGGGTCGTGGGCGACGACGCGCCGGACGCGGCCTCGCGTGCCTGCACGATTCGCGTGCGGGCGTTGTCGACCGGACGATTGATCTTCAGCGCAACGGCGAGCGACTGCGGCGCCCTGTTACCCGCACGCGGCCCGTTCGAGATGGAGGTGGAGCTGCAGTTCAACGTGGCGCCCGGCGTCTACAGTCTGGAGCTCGCGGTGTGGGACGCCGAGTCGCAGCGCGATGTGGTGACCGGGCCGGGGGCGACGCTGCAGGTCGAAGCGGGCGCACTGACGTTCACCGGCACGGCGCACTTGCTGCCCCGGGTGCGCGTGGCGGCCCTCCCCTCCGCCGCCGCCGGCGCGTCTCGTTAGGCACGCCGCCGACATGCCCGCCACCCGCACGCACCAGCGCACCCAGACGGCGGACTCGGCCGATGCGGCGGGGGGGCATGCCGATGCGCTGGTGCGGTCGTTGGGCGAGAGCCTGGACCGGACGCTGCAGCCGCTGCTCGCGGGCGTGTCGCGCGTGGCGCTGCTCGATGTCCCGACGCACCAGAACGTCGGCGACAGCGCGATCCACCTGGGGACGCTGGCGATGCTGCGCCGCGCCGGGGTCACGGTCTGTTACGCGTGCAGCATTGAAACGTACGCGCGCGACACGCTGGCTCGTCAGTTAGGCGACGGCGCCATTCTGCTCGCGGGCGGCGGCAACCTGGGCGACCTGTGGCCGCCCCACCAGCGGCTGCGCGAGCGGGTGCTCGCCGATTTCCCGGAGCGGCAGGTGCTCCAGTTGCCGCAATCGCTGTACTTCGGCGATCCGACGGCGCTCGCACGCGCCCGTGCCGCCTTCGGTGCGCACCGGCGATTGACGATCCTCCTGCGCGACTCTCGCAGTCTGGCGGCGGCGCGCATCGCCTTCGATGCGCCGACCATGCTCTGTCCCGACCTCGCGTTTGCGTTAGGCCCGCTCGAGCGGCCCGTTCCGCCCAGCGGCTCCGTGGTGTGGCTGGCGCGGCGCGATCGCGAGGCGGCGCCCAACGCTAGCGCGGACGGCCGTCGGACGTTCGACTGGGCGCTCGAACCGCCATCGCCGCTGTCGCGCGTGGAGCGCCTGGGCCACGCGGTGACATTGGCACACCCGCGGCTCGAGCCGTACACGCACGGCCTGCTGATGCGGTTGGGCGTGATCGCCTCGCGCCGGCGCGTGCGCGCCGGGTGCACCATGCTCGCGGCCGGCCGCACAGTGATCACCGACCGGTTGCACGGCCACATCCTCAGTTTGATGCTCGGCATCCCGCACGTGGTGCTCGACAACAGCTACGGGAAAGTGCGGTCGTTTTACGAGACGTGGACGCGCGACGCGCCGATCGTGCGGTGGGCCGACACCGCCGCCGAGGCGGTGCGGGCGGTGGAACAATGGACGTCGTGACCGCACCCGCAAGGGCGGCGGTCGACGTCAGCGTGATCGTGTGCACGCGCAATCGCTGCGGCGCACTGGCGCGTTTGCTCGAGCGGTTGGAGCAGTTAGTCGTGCCGGCCGGCGTCCGGTGGGAGTTGATCATGGTCGACAACGGGTCGACCGACGGCACCGCCGCGTTGTTGGCCTCGCTGCCGGGGACCCTGCCGGCGCGGGTGGTGAACGAGCGCACGGCCGGTCTCTCGCGCGCGCGCAACGCCGGGCTCGCGGCCGCGACCGGCGATCTACTGCTCTTTACCGACGACGACTGTCTCCCGGATCCGCAATGGCTGGCCGCCGTCCGCGACGAGTTCGCCCGCGCGCCATTGCTCGGCGTGTTAGGCGGACGCGTGGAGCTATTCGATCCACGCGATCAGCCGACGACGACGCGCACGTCGCGCGAGCGCGGGCAGATCACGACGCCGTTCAACCTGGACGGCATCATCGGTTGCAACATGGCGTTCCGGCGGTCCGCGCTCGCAGCCGCCGGTCCCTTCGACATTGCGTTAGGCGGTGGCACGGGGGCCGGCGCGGGTGAAGACGTGGACTTCGTGTACCGCGCGCTGCGGGCCGGACTGCGCATTGAGTATTCGCCGGACGCGTTGGTCTATCACAACCATGGGCGACGGACGGAGGCGCAGGCGCGCGCGCTCAAGCGGGCGTACACCGTGGCCCGCGGCGCGCTCTTCTGCAAGTATCTCATGCAGCGCGACCGCGGCATTCTGCCGCGCATCCAGCAGGACGCGCGCTGGCACTGGCGAGTGTTGATGCAGGACCTGCGGGCGCCGCGGTTCCCGAGCCGCGTCGTCCGGCACTATTACCACCTTACGGTGGGGGCGGCGTACTGGATACGCCACCGCCTAACGGATCGCCGCGCGGCGGCGCCGCGCCGGGACGATCCGGCTACAGTCGGAACAGGTAGCTGACCTTCACGAACACGCCGTCCGTGGTGCGGAACGTCGCGCGCGAGAACTGGAACGCGTTGGGCTCGCTCAGTGCCGTGCTGTAGCCGGCAAAGAACACGGTGCCGGGGATCGGCTTGTACGAGATGAGCACGTCGTTCGTGAATGCGTTGGACGAAAACGAACCCAGCGCCGCGTACACACCAGTGGTCGAATCGCGCTGGACCAACGGCGCGCCGGTTCGCGGATCCTCGAGCGCCGCTTGGCGCTGCGCCACGTACTGACCGATGTATCGCAGGAAGATCGAGCGCGTGAGTTGATACTCGACCTGCAGCCGCGGAATGTTGGTAATCGCGAACTCGCTCCCGTCGCGCTCACGGTTCAGGCGATCGTAGACCCACGACGCGTCCAACCGGAGGAGCGGCGTCGGCCGCCACGCGACGTCCAGGCTGCCGGTGAGCTCCCTGCCCTCCCCCGCTTCGGCGAACAACACGGCATCGTCATAGCCGGCGCTGGCGTTCACGATCACCTTCCGGTTAGGCGACGTGAGGCTGACACTCTCGCCGTAGAGCGAGTACAGGCCGTGCGGCAGCGCGAAGGCGTTGGTGTCGGCGCCAGCCACGATGCCGTAGCCGCGGTAGGACGTGCTGTCGAAGCGCTGAAAGTTGTCGTTGAGATTGACGCCCACATTCCATCCGCCGCGCAGGGTGGCCGACGCAGAGGTGGTGTACCCGCCCTCGAAGGTTCCCGCCAACTTGCCGAAGTCGGCGTAATTCCAGAGCGGTTGGGCATTGAGAAAGAACGACACCTGTTCGACGAATGCGCCCGGACTGCCGTAGACCGTGTACCGGTTGAAGATCATGGCGCGGACGAAGTTGGTGCGGTTCACGAATCCGCTGGCGGCCACGAAATCCGGGCTCACGCCCAACAGCTCGACGTGGTTGCCGTACGCGCGGCCGGTGCGGTCGCCGAACGTGACATCCCAGAGCGCACCGTTGCGTCCGCCTAAACTGTCGCGGGTGGCGGAGCCGACGAACTGGAACTGCGAGAACCAGATCTTGTGCCACAGGAACCGTGCATTGACGCCGCCCATGCGATTGTAGTCGCCGCCGTCGATGCGATCGGTGTACACGAGCCCGAGATTGGAGCTCGCGCCCAAGTCGCGGCGCAAGCGCAGAATATTGTAGACAGGCTCGCTGCCCGTGGCCGAATCGCGTTGGTCAACGGCACCCAGGTACGCGACGTTCAAGTCGCCGATCTTGCCGGTGAGCTTGGCGCCTGCGTCGGGCTGCACGATGTCACGCGTGTAGATGAGCCGGTTGGGCGTGTCGTATTGCTCGAGGCCCTCGAGAAAGAACGGACGCTTTTCGGGAAAGAACAACGCGAATCGCTGATTGAGCGTGACCTGCGCGACGTCGGCCTCGACCTGCGAGAAGTCGGGATGCGCGGTGGCGCTCAAGCCCAGTCCGTTAGTCACGCCCCAGAACATGGTGCCGCCCAACGCCGGCGTCGTGGAATAGCGATAGCCCCCGTTCACCGAATCGCCATCCACTTTGGTGGTGGCCTCGGGAATGATGTCCATCACGAGCCCGCGGTGGAGATGCGTGAGCCCGACGAGCCGGCCCGCCTGGATGAGGAAGCTCGCGTTGGCGCGCACGGTGGGCGTCCACGTGTCTTCGTATCCCGAGTGTTGGACCTCGCGGACGATCTGGATGCCCCAGGTTTGCGTGTCGAGATCCTGAAAGCGGATGCTCCGGAAGGGAATGCGCATTTCGATCACGTATCCCCACGGGGTGACGTGGCCGCGCGACTCCCACACGAAGTCCGGGTTGAGATCGATGGTGCCATCGAACCGCGCATTCGGACCCGAGCCGCCACCGGCAGCGCCCGCGTCTTGCCCTTCGCTGCGGACCCCATCTTCCTGCACGCCCAACGGATTGACCGCGAACATGAAGGCGCGGCGGTGATCGGAGTACGTGTCGAGCAGGATCTGGATGTTGTCGTCGGAGTCGATGTTGTCCCGATCGGGGAGCGTCGCGCGGACGACATTGCCGTGGGGCTCGAAGGCGCGGATGCCGAAGTAGATCGCGTCGCTCGAGTACCAGACGAGCACTTCAGTGGAGTCAGTGGCGGCGGATCCGTCGACTGGCCGATATTCGGAGAATCCTTTGAGAATCGCAGCGCGGCGCCACACGGCCTCGTCGAGGTTGCCATCGACGACGATGGTGGTGTCGATGCGCGGCGGCGCGACGTCGAGCTGACGCGACCGCCCGTCGTAGACGGTGCTGTCGGGCAGCACGGCGGGGGCGAGGTTCGGCGCCTGCGCGAGCAGTGCGAACGAGAGGAGAGAAATGAGCATGGGTTCCGGACGTGGATTTTATGTGGACGCGTCCGAATCGCCAACAGGTGAGTGCGGGTGCGACGCTACTTGTCACCTGAATGACAGCGCCGTATAAACAGGTGGCCTCGTGGACGTCGTTCACCCCTTGCCCACTCGACAGGATGCGATTCGCTCCATGCGTCGCGCTCGCGGTGTTGCTGACCGTGGTCGGCGTGTCGAGCGCGCATAGCCAAGTGGACACGCGTTGGCCGCAGCACTCGATGGACCGGCCCAGACCGCCGGTCGTTGATCCGGGTCCCGAACGGCCACCAGTGCCGCCGCCCGCTGACGCCATTGTGTTGTTCGATCACGGCTCTCTGTCGGCGTGGCGGCAGCACGACGGGAGTCCGGCGCGTTGGGCGGTGCACGGCGACTACTTCGCGGTGGAACCGGGCACCGGCAACATTGTCACCGCGCGGGCGTTCGGCGATTGCCAGCTGCACGTCGAGTGGTCGGCGCCGACGCCGCCGGTCGGCGAATCGCAAGAGCGCGGAAACAGCGGCGTGTTCCTGGAAGGCTTGTACGAGGTCCAGGTGCTCGACTCGTACCACAACGACACGTATCCCGACGGGCAGACCGCGGCGGTATTCGGACAGTTCCCTCCGTTAGTCAACGTGAGTCGCCCGCCGGGACAGTGGCAATCGTACGACATCATCTTTCACCGGCCGCGATTCGATGCGACCGGCGCGGTGACGTCGCCCGCCCGCCTAACGGTGTACCACAACGGCGTGCTGGTGCAGGACGACGTAGCGTTGAGCGGGCCGACAGCCAACAAGCAGCGACCGCCGTATCACGTCACGCCCGACGGCTTGCCGCTCGAGCTGCAGGACCACAACAATCGCGTCCGGTACCGCGACATTCGGATCCGCGCGATCGACTGACCCCAAGGAGCACCATGCAGGCTGCAGGAACGCGCAAGACATACGACGTGTGCATTGTGGGCTCGGGCGCGGGCGGCGGGATGTCGGCGTACGCACTCACGCAGGCCGGCGCCGACGTGGTGATGCTCGAAGCGGGCGGCCCGTGGGACAACGCCACCGACTCGAAAATGATGGAATGGCCGTACCAGTCACCGCGCCGTGGACGCGAATCCAAGGAGCGGCCGTTCGGCGAGTTCGATGGGTGCATTGGCGGTTGGGACCTGGATGGCGAGCCCTATACCAAGGCGCCCGGGACCAAGTTCGACTGGTGGCGTGCCCGCATGGTAGGCGGCCGCACGAACCATTGGGGCCGCATCTCGCTGCGCTTCGGCCCCGACGACTTTCACCGGCGGGATCTCGATGGGTTAGGCGACAACTGGCCGATCGGGTACGACGATCTCAAACCGTACTACGACCGCGTGGACCGGCTGATCGGGCTGTTCGGGAGCGTCGAGGGACTGCACAACCATCCCGACGGGATTTTCCAGCCGCCGCCCGCGCCGCGGTGCTACGAGCTGCTGATCAAGCAAGCAGCGGACAAGCTGCGCATCACGTGCATCCCGGCGCGCCTGTCGATCATCACGCAGCCCCTCAACGGGCGCCCGGCGTGTCATCACTGCGGCCAGTGCAACCGCGGCTGCAAGACCAACTCGAACTTCTCGAGCTCGGGTGTGTTGATCCCGCCGGCCAAGGCGACGGGCAAGTTGACGTTAGTCACGAGCGCGATGGCGTACGAGGTGACGACGGACGGGCGCGGCCTGGCGACGGGCGTGTCGTACGTCGACAAAAAAACCGGCGCCGTTAGCCACGTGCAGGCGCGCGTGGTGGTCCTCTCGGCGAGCGCGTGCGAGTCCGCCCGCCTCCTGCTCAACTCGAAGTCATCGCGGTTTCCGCAGGGGCTGGCGAATTCGAGCGGCGTCGTTGGGCGGTATCTCACCGACACGACGGGCACGGACGTCGCCGGGTACATCCCGAAGATGGTCGATCACGTGCCGCACAACGAAGATGGCGTGGGCGGGAACCATCTCTACATGCCGTGGTGGCTCGACAACCGCAGGTTGGATTTTCCACGCGGCTATCACATTGAGCTGTGGGGCGGTCTGCAGACGCCGTCGTACGGGTTCATGGGCGGCATCCACACGTATCCGAACGCGGGCGGCTACGGCACGGCGCTCAAGGATGAATATCGGCACTACTACGGTGCGACCGTCGGGTTCTCCGGGCGCGGCGAGATGATTCCTAACGCAGATTCGTACTGCGAGCTCGACCGGACGACCGTGGACCGGTGGGGGATCCCGGTGCTGCGATTCCACTGGAAGTTTTCCGACCACGAGTACAACCAGGTGCGCCACATGCAGCAGACGTTCCGGGCGATCGTGCACGAGATGGGAGGCGAGGTGTTCTCGCCCATGCCCACCCAGGAGCACGGCTACGGCATCGCGCACGGCGGCCAGATCATCCACGAGTTAGGCACGACGCGGATGGGACACGACGCGGGCAACTCGGTGGTCAACGGCCACTGTCAGGCGCACGACGTCCCCAACCTGTTCGTGGCCGACGGCGGTCCGTTCGTGTCGCAAGCCGACAAGAACCCCACGTGGACGATTCTCGCGTTGGCGTGGCGAACCGCCGACTACATCACCGAGCAGCGGAAGGCAGGCGCGATATGACCGATCACGACGAGACGCGTGGCGCCGCGGACCCGGCCGCGCCTAACGGAAGCGGCATCTCCCGCCGGTCGATGCTGGAGCTGGTGGTGCTGGGCACCCTGGCCACCGCGTGCACCGGCGCCGAGCGGACGGCGACGGCGGTGAGCAGCCGCGCGGGCACCGACACGGCGCGAGCCGCGGCCGGGCCCTACCAACCCACCGTCTTCACGCCTCACGAGTGGGACACGGTGAACGTGCTGGTCGACATCATCATCCCGCGCGACGAGCGGTCGGGGAGCGCGACCGACGCCGGCGTGCCAGAATTCATGGACCGGATCCTCGTCCTCTATCCCGAGGACAGCGTGCCGATTCGCGGCGGCCTGGCGTGGCTGGATCACGAGTGCGCAGATCGTTTCGGCAGGCCGTTCGTGCAGTGCACGAACAACGAGCGCGCGGCGGTGCTCGACGACATCGCGTGGCCGAGTCGCGCCAAACCGGCGTTCAGCCAGGGCGTCGCGTTCTTCAACCGGTTTCGCGATTTCACGGCGAGCGGATTCTTCTCGAGCAAGATGGGCGTGGCCGACGTGCAGTATCAGGGCAATGCCTATGTTCCACAGTGGACGGGATGCCCGCCCGAGGCGCTGCACAAACTGGGCGTCGGTTAGGCGTGGGCGCCGATCGGCTGGGCATCGGGTTCATCGGGAGCGGCTTCAACGCGCGGTTTCACTTGCAGGCGTTCGTGGGCGTGCGCGACGCCGATGTCCTGGGCGTGTTCAGCCCGACGGCGAAGCACGCGGCCTCGATGGCCGAGCTGGCGCGCACGCTCGACGTCGGGCAGGCGCGCGCGTTCGGATCGATCGGCGACATGGTGGCCGACCCGGCGATCGACGCGATCTGGTTGTGCGGGGCGAATCAGGCGCGCGTCGAGAACGTCGAAGAAATCGTCGATGCCATCGAGCGCGGGCGGGGCACGCTGCGCGGACTGGCGTGCGAGAAGCCGCTGGCGCGCTCGGTATCCGAGGCGAAGCGGGTGGCGGCGCTGGCTGGGCGCGTTGGACTAACGACGGGGTATCTCGAGAACCAGGCCTTCGCGCCGCCGGTAGCCCAGGGACGCAACCTCATCTGGACGAGGGGCGCGCGCCTCACCGGGCGGCCGTATCTGGCGCGCGCGGCGGAAGAGCACAGTGGTCCGCACGCGCCGTGGTTCTGGCAGGGCCGGCTCCAGGGCGGCGGTGTGCTCAACGACATGATGTGCCACTCGGCGCTCGTGGTGCGGCATCTGCTCACGGAGCCGGGCGCGCCGCTGTCGTCGCTGGCCGTTAGGCGGGTGACGGGGCACATCGCGAGCCTCAAGTGGTCGCGGCCCGAGTATGCCAAGCGCCTGTCGCGCACGATGGGCAAGGACGTCGACTACACCAAACATCCGTCGGAGGACTTCGCCAGCATCACACTCGAGTTCGAAGATGCCGAGGGACGCACGATGTTAGGCGAGGCGACCACGTCGTGGAGCTTCGTGGGCCCGGGACTGCGCCTCTCGGCCGAGCTGCTGGGACCGGAGTACTCGATGGCGTGGAATTCGTTGGATAGCGGGCTCACGGTGTTTTTCAGCCGCGAAGTGCACGGACGGGCCGGCGAGGACCTGGTGGAGAAACAGAACGCCGAAATGGGCCTCATGCCCGTGGTCGCCGGCGAGGCTGCCGTGTATGGCTACGAGGCGGAAGATCGCCACTTCGTGCGCGCGTTCCTCGGCAAGGAGACACCGCTGCTCACGTTCGATGATGGCGTGGACGTAGTGCGCATCCTCATGGCCGCGTACATGAGCGCTGAGCGCGGGAAAACCGTGGACTTTCCACCGCGCGGAGTGGACACGTTCATCCCGCAGGTCGCGAAGGGCGAGTGGAAACCGTGATCGGGCCATCGCGGCGTACGGTGGCCGCCGTTGCTCTGACCGCGCTGCTCGCGGTGCCACGCCTAACGGCGGCTCAGGGCAGCGACAGCACATCCTGTTTGGCGCGGCAACTGCCGGTCGAGACGGCGCAGGACACGGTCATGCTCGACATCCGTACGCTGCCTGATTCCACGCTGACCACTGACTACGAGAGTCTGCTGCTGGAGGGTGTGGCCGAGGAGTTTCACGCGCCGAGCGTGACGCAGGTTCCGGTGTTCAATCACTGGCAGCGGTCGATGGGCGGCGTGGCGCTGAGTGAGGCGGGATCGGAAGTCGAGGGCGAGGTGGCATTCGATGTTGACGCCAAGGGTCGGATCACGCACGTCACGACGACGGCGAGCACGCTCGAACCCGCGCTCGACGACAGCCTAACGCAGGCGGTGTCGCGGTTGGCCGCGTCGGGCATGGTGCCGCCACCGCCGGCCGTGCCGGGGACCGGAAAGGCGTTCGTGCTCGTCGGCATCCGATCGGTGCGCGGATACTCGCCGCTCGCGCGGCCGCTCTATCGCGAGCACGTCCAGATCTTTCCGCTGGCGCACGACGTGGCGGAGCTGCCGAACAACCCGCCGATCACTTACCCGATCCTGCCGGCCGAGGCAAAGGTCGGCGACAGCGTGGAGGTGGATTTGGTGGTAGATGAGACAGGTCGCGTGCTGCCGGGCACGACGCGTATCCTCCGCGGCCACTATCTGAACTTCATGCAAGCGCTGGCTCGGGGTGTGAGCAGGTTTCGCTTTCAGCCGGCCATGATCGGCTCATGCCCCATCAAGAATGCGCTGGCGATACACGTATGTCTTCTTGACTACGCCGAGGTGATGCGCCGGTAGCCGGCGCCGAGCGATTCGTTAGGCGGATCGGAGCGCCGCCGTGCCGGTGGTCGTCGCCCGGTAGGCCGGCACGAAACTGGCGACCGCGACGACAATCACTACGGCGAGAATGCTCACCACGAGGGAGCCGGCATCGAGCGACACGCTCGACGCGTCAGGATTCAGAATGCGTCAGGATTCCTACCATCGCAAAGCAGCCAAGACCGCCGCTCGCAATGCCACCTGCAGCAATCCACGCCGCGCGCCAGACGACGAACTGCACGGCCCGCCAGTCGGATGCACCAAGCGCTACGCGTATGGCAATATCGCGTGATTGTCGTGATACCGTGTACGCAACGAGGCCGTAGATGCCGAGGCTCGCGACGATGACGCCGAGCAAGGCGCCGAGGACCAGACTACGCGCCGTGAACCGCAGTCTCGCTATATCGCTGTCCAGTCGGACCTGCAGTGGCTGCACGGCGTCACGGAAGAAATCGGCAGCGTCAATCGATTCGATCGCGCGGCGAACGTCAGCTGCCGCGGCAACGGGTTGCTGTGACGTCAGCAGGTAAAGCCGCTGCGCGTCAGCGGGCGCGGACGGTATGAATTGCCGGAAGAGCTGGGCAGGCGGCTTGCTGCCCGGCGCGTAGTTGAGCGCCAACGAGTGCACGACGCCGACGATCGTGACAACCTGTCGGCGGGCGATTCCGCTGGCCGGCGGCGCATTCGATGGCGGGCGAATCACCACCATCGACTTCCCGACCGGGCTCTCGTTAGGCCAGATGGCGCCGGCCAGCACGTCGTTCACCACGACGACGGGCGCACCGGATTCGAAATCGGCGCTGTCCAAGAGCCGACCCGCCATGGGCGTGACCGACAGGCTGTGCATGCTGCCCGCGCTGACCGCATCGTCCTCGATCGCCACGCGACCGACAACGCCGGCCGCGCGGGTCGCCTGGACCGTGTCACCGCCAGTCACGGTGACGAGCCCGGCAGACCTCGCGCCCGGCAGGTCCCGTAGCGCCGCCACCATTCGAGGCAGTGCGTCGGTACCGGATGCATGCGAGAGGCCCACCGGAAACGAGACCTCCAATACGTGCGACGCGACAATGCCCGGCGCGGAATACGCCGCTCGACGGAAATCGCGCGTGAGGAGTCCGGCGCCGCACATCAGCATGAGCGCGCCGGCTAGCTGCGCGATGAGCAACACGTCCGTTAGGCGTCGCCAGGTGGCGTGGGTATCCACCACATGCCCAACACCGCGAATGATGCCGCCCGGGCCTTGCCTGGCCGCGGCGAGGGCCGGCAGCAAGCCACACGCGAGGCTCACCACGGCAATGACGGCGACGACCGCGCCAAGTACGCGCGCATCTGGAGCGACGCGCCATCCACCCTCCGCGAGTCCGAGCGCGGTCGAGGTGGCACGAGTTCCCCACATCGCGAGTGGCACCGCCGCGATGCTTCCGAGGGCGGTAATGATCACGCTTTCGGCGATGAACTGGCGCAGGATGCGGAAGCGTGACGCGCCAAGCGCAATTCGAAGAGCGGTCTCCTGCGCGTGCGATGCGCCGCGCGCCAGAATCAGGTTCGCGACATTCAACGCGGCCATCGCGAGCACAAGTGTCGCGATGGCGAGCAGCGAGAATCGTGCGGGGGCAAGATACCCGAATATCCCGTCGAGCCGCCTAACGGCAACGCTCACGGTGTGCTCTCCCGGAGCATCGCGTACATCGTGGGCGAGGCGCGTCAACTCCTGCTGAGCGGCCGCGATCGTCACCCCGCGACGCAGGCGACCGACCACGGCAACGTGCGTCGTATCCCCAATGCCATTGGTCGCACCAAGCCTCAAGGGCGCAAACTGGCCGATCCCTTTGAGGCCGGCGAATTCCGGTACACCGGATGGCAGCACGCCGATAACGGTATACGCCACCGGGACAGCGGGCGAGTCGCTCCTCGTAAGGCG
This sequence comes from uncultured Gemmatimonadaceae bacterium, assembly GCA_963702675.1. Taxonomy (GTDB): domain Bacteria; phylum Gemmatimonadota; class Gemmatimonadetes; order Gemmatimonadales; family Gemmatimonadaceae; genus JADGGM01. Next base: position 142,217 of record CAVPDN010000010.1, on the reverse strand, counting down.
GAGCGTTTTGCCTAACGCGTCGGCGCGGGCGCCGAATTGCCGTCTCCAGAAATCGAAGGTGAGGATGATCACGGGCGTCGCGCCCGCTGCCGTGTCGCTCGGCGCAAAGAAACGGCCCAACAGTGGCCTCAACCCCAGCATGGCGAAGTAGTTCGGGGTTGCAACGTTGAGGGCCACCATCACGTTGCCATCATCGCCGGCGAAGGTGTCGGTACCGGCGTATTGTTCCGCGGCGACATCCGAAAGCGCGCGCGCTGCCTGGAAGCGCCGGAACAAGGCCATCGTCGCCAAGCGAAGGCGGCCGGTGGGTTCGTTAGGCGACGTCACGAGCGGCTCGGCGAGCACGATGCGGTGGGGACTCTCGAACGGCAAGGCCGGGAATTCGATCGCGTCGACGATGGCTACCATTGTCGCGACCGATGCGATGCCAATGGCCAGGACCAACCCGGCAAAGCACGTGAATGCGGGTTGGCGCCTCAGGGATCGTGCGGCATAGCGCCAATCGATCGTCGTACCCGCCATTGCACCTCCGATTCTCGTGGCGGCCTCATACTACCCGGCCGGCTGGCCACGGTCCGCCCACGTTAGGCTACCATGGCGCCTGCGAGATGCCACGCTCTAGGCGGCCATCGCGGCGGCCGGCTTCGGCTCCCCCGCCTGGGCGCGCGGACGGAAGAGCACCGCGAACAGCACGAAGATCACCGCCGCGCCCACCGCCGGCACGAGCCACACCGACCGCCAATCGTGCGCGCCTCCGGGCAGTCGATACGCATCCACCACCGGCCCCGACAACAACGAACCGATGAACAGCCCGACACCCTGCGTGATGAACGCGAGGAATCCCTGCGCCGCCGCGCGGATCGACACGCTCGCCCGCTGGTCGACATAGATCTGCCCGGTGACGAAGAAGAAGTCGTAGCACACGCCGTGGAGGAGGATGCCGCCGTACAGCATCCACACGTTCGCGGTCACGTTGCCGAAGGCGAACAGCAGATAGCGCACGGCCCAGGCCGCCATACCCAACAACAGGATCTTCTTCACTCCGAACCGGGAGAGCGCCCACGGCAACAGCAGCATGAAGCCGATCTCGAAGAACTGGCCCAACGTCATCTTGGCGGCGGCGTCCTGGAGGCCGATCTCGTTCAGGAACGGGTTGGTGAACGCGTAGTAGAACTGCAGCGGGATGCAGAGCAGGAACGAACCCAGGATGAAAATCGCGAACGCGTTGTCCTTGAGCAGCGACAGCGCGTCGAGGCCCAGCACATCGCGCGCCGTGATTTTCTTGCCCGCGGCGTGGGGCGGCGTGTGCGGCAGCACGAACGAGAAAATGCCTAACACGATCGAGGCGCCGGCCGCCAACTGCAGCGGCACCGCGGTCGCCTCGAGCTTGAGCATGCCGACGATGAGGCCCGCCACGATCCAGCCGATGGTTCCCAACACGCGCACGAGCGGAAACTCGCGCGTCGGATCGGTCATGTGGTCGAACGAAATCGAGTTGGTCAGCGCGAGCGTCGGCATGTAGCACAACGCGTACACGATCAGCACGGCGTAGAACGCGCCGAACCCGTGCATCGTCGACGCAACCCAAAGCACGACGCCGCCGACGATGTGCAGCAGCGCCAAGATGCGCTCGGTGGCAAAGAACCGGTCCGCCACCATGCCGACGAAGAACGGCGAGATCATCGCCGCGATGGCCGTCGCACCGTACGCGAGGCCGATCTGCGTGCCGTCGAACTTGAGCGACGTCCCCAGGTACGTGCCCATGGTGACGAACCACGCGCCCCAGACGAAGTACTCGAGGAACATCATCGTCGAGAGCTTGGCGCGAACCGCGGTCATATCCGGTCTCCAAGGGATGGACGGCGCGCGAGAAGATACCGCGCGCGCCGGACGCAGCAAGGTGAGCCGGTCTACCGGACGCCGTGGCATGCGCACATGGTTCCAGGTATGACCACACGCCTCTACTACTCCGATTCGTACCTCACCGAATTCGATGCGCGCGTGGTCGCGCGCGCCGATGAGGGCCGCCGCGTGTACCTCGATCGCACGGCCTTCTATCCGACATCCGGCGGACAGCCGCACGACACCGGCTTACTCGGCGGCGCAATGGTCCGCGACGTAATCGACGACGGCGACCGCATCGCCCACGTGCTCGATACGCCAATGCCCGAAGGGCCGACCTCGGGTCGCATCGATTGGCCGCGCAGATTCGATCACATGCAGCAGCACACCGGACAGCATCTCTTGTCTGCCGTGGTGGCGGATCTCTTCGGTTGGGCAACAGTGAGCGTGCACTTTGGCGCCGACGTGTCGACCCTCGACGTCGATGCGGCGTCGATCACGCCCGAACAAGCCGCACGCGCCGAACAGCGCGCGAATGAACTCGTGTTCGAGAATCGCGCTGTGACGGTGTCGTACGAAGATGCGGCGACGGTCACCGGGTTGCGCAAACCGTCTGAGCGCGATGGCACTCTGCGCATCGTGAGCATCGCCGAGGTGGATCGCAGCGCGTGCGGCGGCACTCACGTGCGCGCGACGGGCGAGATCGGCGCGATTCTCATAGGAAAGACCGATAAAGTGCGGCAATCGGCGCGGCTCGAGTTCGTGTGCGGCATGCGCGCGGTGCAACGAGCGCGCGCCGACCACGATGCCTTGTCACGGTTGGCGCACTCGCTCTCGGCGGCGCCGCACGAAGTGGCGGATCTCGTGGTGCGACAAAGTGCGCGATTGAAAGCAGCCGAGTCGCGGGTGCGAGCGCTCGATGCCGAGCTCGCGTCGCGGATTGCACGCGAGCGCTACGATGCCGCCGCCCCCGATGATGCCGGCGTTCGACGCGTGGTCGAGCGACGCGCGGCGGGCACGCTCGATGATCTTCGCCAGGTCGCGCTCGCCACGGCGTCGCTGGCCCGCGTCGTGTTCGTCGGGGCGGTGGACTCGCCCGCCGCGTCAATATTGGTCGCGGCGTCGGAAGATTCCGGCTTCGATGCGGGACGCGTGCTCAAGGCCGCGCTCGCCGAGGCCGGCGGTCGCGGAGGCGGGTCAGCGCGCAGTGCGCAGGGGACGCTTCCTTCGCGAGAAGCGCTCGACCGCGCGCTGGCGGCGATGGAAGCAGCTCGTTAGGCATGGGGCGTGCGACAGGTTGGCACGTCCTGTGAAGGATGCTCGTGGCTCGCGTTCATCTTCAGCAGGAGGCGGCTATGAAAATCGGTATCATTGGCGCGGGGCACATTGGGGGCAACTTGGCGCGGCGTCTGACGGCGGTCGGCCACGACGTGTCGATCGCGAATTCGCGCGGGCCTGACACGCTGGGCGACGTCGCCTCGGCGACCGGCGCGAAACCGGTGCAAGCGGCGGACGCCGCGCGCGACAAGGATCTCGTGATCGTGACAATTCCGGAGAAGGGCGTGGCCGAGCTGCCCAAGAATCTTTTCGCGTCGACCGACAAGCACACAGTGGTCGTGGACACGGGCAACTATTATCCGAAGCGCGATGGCAAGATCGACGCGATCGAGGGCGGGGAGACAGAGAGCCGATGGGTGTCGGAGCAACTGGGCCGGCCCGTCGTGAAGGCGTTCAACAACATCTACGCACACAACATCATGGATCGCCCGCTGCCGAAAGGCGACGACAAACGGTTGGCCTTGCCGGTAGCAGGCGATGATGCGAACGCGAAGAAAGTCGTGATGCAGGTGATCGACGAGATCGGGTTCGACAGCGTGGATGCCGGCGGCTTGGACGATTCGTGGCGGCAGCAGCCGGGCACTCCGGTGTACGGCGCCGAGCTCGACGCGTCCGGCGTGCAGCGCGCGTTGGCCGACGCGAAGCGGGAGCGGCCGAAGGAATTCCGCGCCTAACGGAAAGCGATGGCGGCACGGCGGCCTGGTATCGTGCGCCGTGCCGCGCACCTGAGGGCTCAGAACGTCAGCGCGCGGAGGTACTCGTAGCTGACTTTGGCGTCGGCGATCGGCGATGGCGGTTCGTCGTGCTCGACGAAGGTGTACTCCAGGCCGGCCTTCCGCGCATGTCGGAAGATCTCGCGCCAGTCGATGGCGCCCTGCCCAACGTCCACCATCTTCCCGTCCGTTGCCATGTCCTTCGCGTGCACCATCGGGAAGCGCCCCGGAAAGCGCGCGAAATACACGAGCGGGTCCTGGCCGCCCTTCACGATCCAGAAGATGTCGAGCTCCATCTTCACGAGATGCGGATCGCATTCGGCGAGCAAGATGTCGTAGGGCAGCGTGCCGTCGATGCGCGCAAACTCGAATTCGTGATTGTGGTAGGCGAAGCCCAATCCGTGCGCGCGCGCTGCCTCGGCGGCGGCGTTCATCTCGTGTGCCGCTTTGGTGTAGCCGGCGATCGTGCGCTCGGGCCCATCGATCCACGGATTCACGATGTACGTCTGGCCGAGCGTCGCGGCCTCGTCGAGCGTGCGCGCCCAGTTGCGGCGGATGTCCTGCATGCTGCTGTGCGATGACCGTGCGCGCAGTCCGTGGCGGTCGAGCATGGCGCGCATCGCCTTGGCGGTCGTCTTGTGGAGACCAGCCAGCTCGACTTCGCGATATCCGATCGCGGCGACGGCGGCGATGGTGCCCTCGACATCCCGGTCCATGAGGGCGCGCACGCCGTAGAGCTGGAGGCCGAGCTGGCCTAACCGGTCAGCACGCGGCGCGGCGGCGCGGGCGAGCGCAGAGGGCCCAAGCAACGCGCCGGCGGCACACACGCCGCCGGCGCTCCGCAGGAATTCGCGGCGACCGGGATGCACGGGAGGACCCGCCGACGCGCTAGCGCCGCGAGTTGGTGAGCAGTCGCAGGATCTCGAGGTAGAGCCACACGAGCGTCATGAGCAGGGCAAATCCGCCGTACCACTCCATGTACTTGGGGGCGCCCTGTTGCGCCCCGCGCTCGATGAGGTCGAAGTCGAGAATCAGGTTGAGGGCCGCAACGCCGGCGAACACCACACTGAGTCCAATGCCTAACGCACTATGGTTCCACAAAATGGGCATGGACACGTGGAACAGGCCCAGAACCAGCGTGAACGCGTAGAACAGCGCGATGCCGATCGTCGCCGAGATCACGATGCGCCGGAACATCGGCGTGGCGCGGATGAGCCCGGACTGGTACGCGAGCAACATGCCTAACGCAATGGCGATCGTGAGCCCCACGGCTTGCAGCGCGACACCGTGATAGACGGCCGAATACGTGGCCGATATGGCGCCGAGCGCCAGACCCTCGAGCACGGCGTACAACGGGGCCGTGAACGGCGACGTCTGCGGCTTGAACAACGCGATGCAGGCGACAATGAGACCGCCGAACACGCCGATCATCATTGACGGCCCGACGACCTCGGGCTTGGCAATCGCCGCCGTCCATACCCAGCCGGCGGAGAATGCCGTGAGGGCGACCAACAGGAGCGCCTTGAACGCGGCGCCCGACACCGTCATACGCTCGGCGCTGGCGCCGGCGACGGCGTTCCGGAAAACAGACTCTCGCAACGCGGGATTCGTGCGTGCCATGGAACTCTCTACGCTATGGGAAATGGTCCAGTCCAGGCGCGCGAAACGTGGGCGCCCACGGTTTGGACATTAGTGGTACACCATGAAGCTACACAAGATTCTAGCGAGCGTCCGGCGGAGCCTGGCGTTGCTACACGTTGCCCGGCTCGGGCGGCCGGAACATGAGGTCGAACGCCAACCACAAATCGCGAGCGAACGGGAAGAACAACACCGGCATCACGATCGCGAGCACCGCGGAGAGCACCCACACGAAGTTCCACGGCACGTGGGGCCAGAGGGCGATGATGACCACCACCGCGGTCGCTATCGACACGAGCTCGGCCGCGACAAGGTTGAACATGTACGCGCCGAGCCAGTAGTCCTCTGACTCGCCGCGCTCCAGCACGAGATCACAGGTGGGGCAGACGTGCTTGATCTTGAACCACGAGCGCCAAATGCCGCGCCCGCCGCATCGCGGGCAGCGGAGGAGGAGCGCGCGGCCGATCATCGTGAAGCGAGACGGCAGCGGTCTGCTGCCCGCTACACTCGTGCCGTCCCTTTGGTGCTCACCGATTGGATTGCTCACCGTGCGACGAAAATTACTCAGGTGAGCTCGTCGCGCGCCGGTTCCCCGCCGGAGGCGCTTGGATCGGACGTCGAGCCGTGCTCCACCTCGCTACCCGGCACTGCCGTTTCTTGTACCCAGCCGGTGGGACGCTTGGACCAAACCGAGCCGTCGTCGCAAATGACAAGGACGTCGTTCTCGCGACGCATGGCGGAGACGGGGCGGCGGACGCGCGTACTATTGGGCGGGAGGCCAGGCTGGCGCTCCGGATGCGGCGTGCTGTCGGCCAGCGCTTCCTCAATGTCGTACTCGCGTCCGCCTGAGGTGCGCGGCGCATCGGCGAGCCCGCGGGCCGGCGGCGCGGAGACGTCGCGCTCAACCTCGGTGGCGTCGCCTAACGGAGACGCGGCGCCGTAGTCCGCCGCGGGTGGAGCGGCCGGCGCGGGCGCGGCCGAGGCCGGCGGCGGCGGCGGGAACGGCGGCTCGTCGGCCGGCTCGTCGACGGGTGGCGAGTCGGCCAATGGTATGTCGCCTAACGACACCGGTCGCTCGCGGAGCCGCGGATAGTTGTGGACGTAGTCCCAGACCTTCGAGAGCACCGTCACGGCTTCGGAGTGTTCTTCATCCAGGCGCCGGCCGAACTCGGCGTACGCGGCGTCGAGCGCGCGCGCGATGTCGTCGGCTTGCGACCGCCGCAATTCGGCCTCGCGACTCGCGGCATCGCGTTCCGTGCACGCGAGCGCGTACTGCTCGCGCAGCGTGCTGACGAACGAGCGCAGGGACTGCTGCTTCTCCGCGCTCTCCCGGCGCTCCCTGGACAGCTCGGATTCGAGACGGATGCGTTCGTCCTCGAGGAGCGTGACGCGACGCGCGAGATCGGCGCGGGCTTCCGCCGACGCGGCGCGATCGGTGTGGAGATCGTCGGCGGTGCGCTCGAGGAGTGCGCGCGTTGCCGCGAGGTCGGCCTCGAGGCGCGAGGTGATGCGTGCGGCGCTTTCGCGGGCCGCGGCCAACTCGGCGCGCAGGCTCAAGGCGCTTTCCTGCGCCGCGGTGAGGTCGGCCGCCGCGACGGCGCGGCGCGAGGCCGCGTCCTGGCGCTCGGTCTCCAGCGCCATGCCCAACCGGAGCTCCGTTTCGCGGGCCGCGGCGCGGGTCGAGTCGACCGAATGCTGGAGCTCGGCGATCGTGCGGCGGGCCTGGTCCAGATCTCCGCCTAACGTGACGCGCTCGCGGCGGACGAGGCCCAGCTCGCGCAGCTCGTCGTCCTGGCGGCGGAGCCGGTCGGCGTGTTCCTTGAGCGTGTTCTTGAGGCGATCAATGGACGCTTCGCGGCGGCGGAGCTGCACGATGTGCTCGCGCCGCGTCACGCGCCGTTGTCGCCTAACGAACAGGGCGGCTGTCAGCGCGCCCACGACGGCGCCGACGACCAGCCACACAATCACCCACGGGGTTGGCAAACCCACGAGATCGAACCTCGGCATCGAAGCGGATGCGGCCTACACCGGCCGCTGCGCGACATCGCGCATGAGCCTTCCGAACCTATCGCGGCCCCGGGAATCATAACCCGACATTCCCGAACGGCCGAAGCAAAGCCGCGGCTGCCTCTGGTGCAAGGGACGCGCCTGCATCGGTGCGTGCCGGGGAACATCGAACCACTTTGGAATCAACCAGTTACCATGTCTCGCGAAGTGCCGTTGCGCGAGCACATCACCAATCGGCCCGGGTGGATGTCGCCTGCGCGCCACGCGATCCGCCGCCAGTCTGGCCCGTAACCATCGCTCGCTGCAAGGCATCCAGCATCTTCCGCGCTTGCGATTCAGAGATCTGTGGGGCCGATTGGCCGCCCTCGGAATTTCCGAAGCCTGAGCCCTGCGAGGCACCCGCTCCGGTACGCGGGGCGCCGGCATAGCCCGACTTGGTGAGGTTGCCCCCTCCCCAATCGGCTTTGCGGTGCGGGCCGCCGCCGAATCGGGTTTCCTCATCGCTGAGACGCCTCAAGGCGAGCTCGAGGTTCCACTTGGCGTCGACATCGCTTGGCGCCAAAACGAGGGATTCGGTGTACGAATTGATGGCCGCATGGAGCATCGGGCGCTTGTCGGGCTCTTCATTGGCGACGTGCATGTAGGCATTGCCGAGGTTGAAGAGTGCCTGACGTTTGAGCATTGGGGGCCCGCCCAAGGCGAGTCGATAGTTGGTGACTGACTCGTCGAACTGGGCCAGACGGTAGAGCGCGTTGCCGATATCGTACGATAGGTAGGCTTCGGCGTCGGCATCGCCGGAGTGGCGCGCGTCGACCACCAGGGTGCGCAACTCGCCGAGGGCATCGCGATAGCGGCCGGCCTGATACAGCGAGACGGCGCGCGCGGCGCGGCGCCCATCGAGGCGCGGCTTTGCGCCTAACGATCCGGAGAGCCCGGCCAGGAGGACCACCGCCGCCGCGGCGCGGACCATGTTCACCGTGCGTGCGCGGTCGCCGCGGGCGGCGCCCCAGCTCGGCGCGAGGAGCAGCGACTCCAGGATGAGCGCCAGGAGCGCGAGCGCGACCGGCCACTCGAAGCGGTCGGTGAACGCGGCGCGCTCGCTCGACCTCGTGCGGGCCGCGCCTAACTGGCGGATGGCGGCGACCACGGGCGCGACGCTGGCGGGGCTCGTCCACCGGACGGAGCGACCGCCGGCGAGCGCCGCGGTCTCCGTGAGGTCGGACTCGGCGAGCCGGGACATGACGACCTGGCCGCGCCAATCGTGGTGCGGTCTCGGGTCCGCCGGGGTCTCGGGTACGGTGGCGCCGGCCGTGGACCCTACGCCGACGGCGTACACTCGGACGTGCGCACGAGCGAGGAGCCGCGCGCCGTCGCGCATCGAGCCTTGGGTAGCTTCGCCGTCGGTGAGCATCACCACCGTGTGCGAGCCTGCACCGCCATCGCGCGCCATCGTTGCGGCCGCGAGATCGAGCGCACCTTCGATATCGGTGGCCGGATCGGGGATGTCTTCCGTGCCGACCGCATCGACGAAGCGCGAGAAGATGCCGTGATCGGTGGTGAGCGGGAGTTGCAGGAACGCGTTGCCGCCGAAGACCTCGAGTCCGACGCGATCCTGCGGCAGCGAATCGGCGATCGCGCGCGCGGCGGCTTTGGCGGCAGCGAGGCGCGAGGGATAGGCGTCGGCCGCGTCCATGGAGCGCGAGAGGTCGAGCATGAACAAGACGTCGCGCGACGAACGCTCCACTTGGGCGCGCGACTCGCCCCATTGTGGGCGCGCGAGGGCGACGACGACGAGCGTGAGCGCGATTACGGCGAACGCATCGGCCGCAACGCGCGAGCCGCGTGCCGGGAGGACCGACGCGCGCGCGACGAGCGACGCATCGCCGTAGCGCGCGCGATCGGCGCGGCGGCGGCGCTCGCGGCGGGCGAGCGCGAACACGCCTAACGGGAGCAAGGCGACGAGCGCGGCGAGCCAGAGCGGGGCGTCGAGTCGCATCGCTACGGCACCGTCCTGAGCCAGGTGGTACGCAGCGCGAGCTCGAGTGCGAGGAGCACCAACGCCGGCACGAGCAGCCACGCCGCGTGCTCGTTCCAGGTGAGCACTTCGCGCTCATCGAGTGTGCTTTTCTCGACGTGGTCGATCTGCTGCACGATGTCGGCGAGTGCGTGCTCGTCGGTGGCGCGATAGTAGGTGCCGCCCGACGTCGCGGCCACGGAGCGGAGCAATTGTTCGTCGCGCGCGCTCAGCACGGCCGGTTCTTCACCGTACGCCAGCTCGCGCCGTTGATACTGCTGTCCCATGCCGCGGACCCATGCGTCGCTGGGCAGCCGCGCGCCGGGGCGCGCGCTCATTCCGATCACGTAGATGCGGACACCGATTGCGCGCGCGATGCGCGCGGCGACGAGCGGATCCGGCGCACCGGTGTTGTTGCCGCCATTGGTGATGAGCACGATCACGCCGCTTTTGGGCGGCAGATCCTTGAGATGGTTCTCGGCCATTGCCAGGGCGGTGCCGATGGCGGTGCCGTCGGGCAGCAATCCGATGTCGACGCGGCCCAGCAGTTCCGTTAGGACGCCGCGGTCGTCGGTGAGCGGCGCTTGCGTGAACGGCCGGCTGGCGAAGATGACGAGGCCCATGAAGTCGCCGCGACGCTCGTCGATGAAGCGCGTCAGCACGCGCTTGGCGGCGGTGATGCGATTGTCGGGCGCGAAGTCGAGCGCCTTCATCGAGCTCGAGATGTCGAGCGCGATGACGATGTTGCGTCCTTTGCTCGACGTGTCGCGAACGTCGCCGGGCGAGCGCGGGCGTGCGAGGGCGATCACGAGCGCGCCGAGCGCGGCGGCGCGCAGGACGACCGGCCACCAGAGTGCGCGTTCGCGGCGCGATCGGGGGATGTGATCGAGCAGCGCGAGCGCGGGCAAGCCGAGTGCGGCCGCCGGCGGGCGGCGGCGCCGGGGCCAGGCGAACCAGAGGTAGGCCGGCACGAGCGCGAGGAGCGCGAACGCCCAGGGGTCAGCGAAGCGCATCGACTTCCTCGGCGACGTTAGGCGGGGGCGGGGGCGTCGCATCGTGCCAGCGGTCGAGCAGGGCCGATGCGGCCGCGAGAAACGCGCGCGCGGCGTCGGGACGGGGCCTGAGGCGCGCGAACTTCACGAAATCGGCTTCGCCTAACACAGCGGTCGTGGCCGGGGCCGCGTGGGCGAGCGCGGGCGGCAGCGCGTGGAGCAGCTCCGGCGTGGTGCGGTGCACGGCCGGGACACCGCACTCGGCTTCGAGGTAGCGCCGCAGGATATCGGTGACGTCGTCGTAGAAGCGGGCAACATCGGACACGGCGAGCGATGACGAGGCGAGCGCGGCCAGGCGCCGGCGCGCGCCATTGTACGCGCCTAACGGCGCGGCGACCGGGGCGGCCGGGGTCGCGGGGCGCCGGCGCCGGCGGGCGCGCAGCACGACCGCGGCGACCGCGGCCGCGATGAGCGCCGCGACCGCGACGATCCACCACCGCGACCCGGCGCCGTCGCTGCCGCCTAACGAGGCGATCGGGCGAATGTCTCGCATTGCGACTGCCGTGTCGGGCAGGGTCGGCGCGACGGTGACCAGCACGGCGCCGCTCACCACTGAATCCGATATCTCCTCGCCGCCGCGGCGATAGCTGAGCGCGAAGGCCGGGCTGGTGAGGCTTCCCGTTTGGAAGAATGCGATGCGTGCGCGATAGCGCCGGGCGCCATTGGCGGCGGGGGGCATCGTGTCCACGGCGAGGAAGCGCACGCTGTTGGGCACGGAATCACGAAGGTGCGGATCGCCGGCGACGATCGCGCCCGCGGGCAGCGTGGCCCGCAGCACGATGGTGACCGTGTCGCCTACGGTCACGGTGCCGCCACCGGATGCCTCGAGACGCTGCGCGCTCGCGACCCGGGGCGCGAGCATCGATGCCGCCATCAGCATGCAGGCGAGTCGCGCGCGCATGCTCAGTGGCGCATGCGGCGCTCGCGGCGCCGGAAAAAGCCTAACAACGGCGAGACGTAGCCCTCGGCGGTGCGCAGGCGGATGAGATCGGCGCCGGCGGTGCGCAAGCGGCGCGCGATGGCCGCGTCGCGCGCGAACGCCGCGCGACCGAACGTGTCGCGGACGTCGGCGCGCGCGCTGTCCACCCACCGCCAGGCGTCGCGCTCGGGGTCGCGCAGCGCCACGAGGCCGACGTCGGGCAGTTGCGCGTCACGCTCGTCGATCAGATGGACGCCAATGGTATCGTGCCGCCGAGCGACGATCTCGAGCGCGCGGTCGTAATCGCCGGCCATCCAGTCGGAGAAGACGAATACCACGGCGCGGCGCCTGAGCACGCGCATCGCAAACTCGAACGCCGAGGGGAGATCGGTGCCGGTACCGCGCGGCTCGAACGACACCATCTCGCGAATCACGCGCAGCGCGTGGCGCTTGCCCTTGGCCGGCGCAACAAACTGTTCGACGGAATCGGAGAACAGCATCGCGCCGACGCGATCGTTGTTGCGCACCGCGGCCAGCGCCAGCACGGCACTCACCTCGGTCGCGAGCTCGGCTTTGGTGCGGCGCCGCGTGCCGAACGCATTGGACGCGCTGTGGTCGATGAGGAAGAGCACCGTGAGCTCGCGCTCTTCCGTGTACCGCCTAACGTAAGGCGCGCCGGCGCGTGCGGTGACGCGCCAGTCGATGGTGCGGACGTCGTCGCCGGGCAGATAGGGACGCACGTCGGCGAACTCCACGCCGCGACCCTTGAAGACGCTCGAGTATTCTCCGGCCAGCACGTCCTGCACCAGCCGCCGGCTCCGGATTTCGAGCTGGCGAACCTGGCGCAGGACGTCGGGGAGGTTCACGGCACGCGCAGCGCGTCGAGGATGCGGTCGAGGACCTGATCGGCCGTCACGTTCTCGGCGTCCGCCTCGTAGGTGAGCATCACGCGATGGCGTAAGACGTCGTGCGCGAGCGTCTTCAAGTCCGACGGCGAGACGTAGCCGCGTCCGTCGAGAAACGCGTGGGCCTTGGCGGCGCGCACCAACGCGATGGCGGCGCGCGGGCTGGCACCGTACGCGATCAACGGTGCTAACGGAGCGAGGCCGGCGGCCGCGGGGTCGCGCGTGGCCCGCACCAGATCGAGCGCGTACTCGCGCGCGCGCGGATCGAGATAGATCTCGTCCACCATTCGGCGCGCGGCGAGGATGCGCGCCGCGTCGACGACGGGCCGCGCCACCGGTGGCGCGCCGACGGTCATGCGATCGAGCATGGCGCCTTCTTCGTCGCGCGCCGGATACGTGACGACGAGCTTCATCATGAAGCGATCGATCTGCGCTTCGGGCAGCGGATACGTGCCTTCCTGCTCGATCGGATTCTGCGTGGCCAAGACGAGGAACGGCTCCTCGAGCGGATACGTGACACCGCCGATCGTGACCTGCTTCTCCTGCATCGCCTCGAGCAGTGCGCTCTGCACTTTCGCCGGCGCGCGATTGATCTCGTCGGCGAGAATGATGTTGGCGAAGATGGGACCTTTCTGGACCGTGAACCCGCCGCTCCGTTGGTCGTACACCATCGTGCCGACGAGATCCGCGGGCAGGAGGTCGGGCGTGAACTGCACGCGACGGAACGACGCATCGATCGACGCCGCGAGCGCGCGGACGGCCAACGTTTTCGCGAGCCCGGGCACTCCCTCGAGCAACACGTGTCCGTCGGCCAACAGCCCAACGAGCAGCCGGTCGAGCATCGCGCGCTGCCCGATCACCACGCCGGCGAGCTCGGCCCTCATGCGATCGACGAAGGAACTTTCGCTTCGCACGCGCGCGTTGAGCGTTTCGAGATCGGCGGTGGTGCTTAGGTCGGAGACCATGACGGAAACTTATAGAGGGAATCGGCGCCTTGCGCCGCTTCCCTAGCAAGTAGCTATATTTTCCCTAGATGCTGGGAGGGTTCCGCAGCCTCGCGGAGCCAAGGCGTTTCCCAACCGGCCCCCCAGCTCGGTTTCACTCATTACCAATGGGAGATCAAATGAACATACCCGCCGCAAATTTCCGCTCGACTAACCCGAACGCATAGCACCGACGGGACGCTCAGTCCCGGTCGGCCGCACTATGGCGCTCGGTCACACGACGGAACGGCGTGCACTGCGGTGCCGCTATCTGGTCATCGGGAGCGGCGTCGCCGGCTTGCACACGGCGTGGCGCGCGTCGCTCTCGGGCGATGTCGTGCTGCTCACCAAGCGATCGCTCTTCGACAGCGCGACGGCCTACGCACAGGGCGGGATCGCGGCGGCCATCGGCGCCGGCGATTCACCGGAGCTGCATCAGCGGGACACGCTGGCGGCCGGGGCGGCGATGTGCGATCGCGCGGCGGTGGACGTGCTGGTGCACGAGGGGCCGGCGCGCGTGCGCGAGCTGCGGTCGGCGGGCGTGCACTTCGACCTCGACCCGCGCGGCGAGTTTCTGTTAGGCAAAGAGGCCGCGCACTCCGAGCGCCGCATTGTGCACGCGCACGGCGACCAGACGGGTGCCGAAGTGGTGCGGGCGCTGGTCGAGCGGGTGCGTGCCACCGCCGGCGTGCGCGTGCTCGAGCGCACGCGGGCGCTCGAGTTGATCGTCGAAGGCGGCATCTGCTTCGGCGTCCGCGCGAGTCAGGCCGGCGCCCCGCTCGAGATCCACGCCGACGCGACGGTGCTCGCGACGGGCGGATGCGGCCAGGTCTATCGCTACACCACCAATCCGGCCGTGGCCACCGGCGACGGACTCGCACTGGCGCACCGCGCGGGCGCCGAGCTCGAGGACATGGAGTTCGTGCAGTTCCATCCGACGGCGTTGGACACGCCCGAGACGCCGCTGGCGCTCATCTCGGAGGCGGTGCGCGGCGAGGGGGCGATTCTCGTCAATGCGTTAGGCGAACGGTTCATGCCGGGACGCCATCCGGACGCCGAGCTCGCCCCGCGCGACGTGGTGGCCCGCGAGGTGTTCCGCGAGCAGCAAGCCACGGGCGGCGTGACGCTCGACGCCACTGCGTTAGGCGCCGGGTTCGCCCAACGGTTTCCGGGCATCTTCGCGCTCTGCATGGCGCGCGGCGTGGACCCGCGCGCGCAGCCGATTCCGGTGACGCCGGCGGCACACTACGCCATGGGCGGCATCGTCACCGACCTCGCGGGACGCTCGACGCTGCGCCGTCTCTATGCGTGCGGCGAGGTCGCGCGAACGGGCGTCCATGGCGCCAACCGGCTCGCGTCCAACTCGCTGCTCGAGGGCCTCGTGTTCGCCGAGCGCGTGGCGCGCGATCTCGAAACGGTACCGCCGCTCGAAGGGACGCCGCCGGTGCGCAATTGGACGGTGCCTCCGCTCACGGACCGCGGCGCGGCACAGGTGGCGGCGACCACGGTGCGCGAGACGATGTGGCGCCATGCGGGCATCGTTCGATCCGCAGACGGATTGCGCACGTGCCTCGCGACGCTCGACGACATCGAGCGTCGCCTGCCCGAAGGCGCCACTGAGGAAGCGAACTTGATCGACACCGCGCGGCTCATCGCACGGGCCGCGCTGCTGCGCGAGGAATCGCGCGGCGGCCATTACCGCACCGACTTTCCGCGCGCGCGACGGAGCTGGGAACACCGGCACGTGCTGTGGCGCGAGAGCGGTGCGCTCGTGACGACGTGATCCGGAGTCACTATGACAACTCGCGATCAATATTCCGCACTGCAGGACGAGATTCGCACGCTGGCGCGCCAGCGCAACGCGATCATCCTGGCGCACAACTACCAGCGGCCCGAAGTCCAGGACGTGGCCGACGTGGTCGGCGATTCGTTAGGCCTGTCGCGCGAAGCGGCGCGCACGGATGCCCAAGTCATCGTCTTCTGCGGCGTCCATTTCATGGCCGAGACGGCGGCCATCCTGTCGCCGTCGAAAACCGTGTTGCTCCCCGATCTGGGCGCGGGCTGCTCGCTGTCGGCCACGATCGACGCGACGCAGCTGCGCGCGTGGAAGGCGGAGCATCCGGGCGCCGTGGTGGTGAGCTACGTGAACACGACGGCGGAGGTGAAGGCCGAGAGCGACTATTGCTGCACGTCGGGCAACGCCGTGGACGTAGTGCAGTCGATTCCCGCCGACCGCGAGATCCTTTTCCTCCCCGACATGTTCCTCGGCGCGCACGTTAGGCGCGTGACGGGCCGGGCCAACATGCACGTGTGGATGGGCGAGTGCCACGTGCACGCGGGGATCACGCCGGCGCGCGTGGCCGAGCAGCGCGCGGCGCATCCTGACGCCGAGTTTCTCGTGCACCCCGAATGTGGATGCTCGACGAGCTTGATCGAAGCGATGTCGGCGGGCGACATCGATCCGGCGGGCGTGCAGGTATTGTCCACGGAAGGGATGATCCGGCGTCCGTCGCAGTCGAGCGCCGAGATGTTCATCGTGGCGACGGAGGTCGGGATTCTGCACAGACTGGAGCGGGCGTATCCGGATCGCACGTTCATAGCGGCCGACGATCGCGCATCGTGCCAGTACATGAAGGTGACGACACTGCCCAAGGTGAAGCATTCGCTCGAGGCCATGGAATACCACATCACGGTGCCGCGCGAGATCGCCGATCGTGCGCGCGGCGCGATCGACCGAATGGTGGCAATCGGCGGCGCGGCGCCGTCGCTGTCGGCGCCGGCGTCAATGGTGGGCGAGTGAGCGTCGCGCCGCTGCCGGGGACCGACGCTGCGTTAGGCTTCCCGTTGTCCGCGCCCGAGACCCGGGCGCTCGTCCACGCCGCGCTCGATGAGGATCGCGCGTTCGAGGATATCACCACGCTGGCCACGGTGCCGGCCGACGCGCAGGGGCGCGCGGCGATCGTCGCGCGGTCGCCGGGCGTGATCGCCGGCTTGCCGTTAGGCGTGGCCGCGTTCGAGACGATGAGCGAGCGCGTGCGGGTGCGCGTAGTGTCGCGGGACGGCGAGCACGTGAACGCGGGCGGCGTGGTAGCCGAGGTCGCGGGCCCGTGGCGCGCGTTGTTGAGCGCCGAGCGCGTGGCGCTCAATTTCGCGCAGCGATTGTCGGGGGTGGCGACGCTCACGGCGCGGTACGTGGACGCGGTACGCGGCACGACGGCGCGCATCTATGACACGCGGAAGACGACGCCGATGTTCCGTGCGCTGGAGAAGTATGCCGTGCGGTGCGGCGGGGGCGTGAACCACCGCGCCGACCTGGCCGACGGCGTGCTCATCAAGGACAACCACCTGGCTGCGTTAGGCGGAGACGTGGCGCTGGCGGTGAGCCGCGCACGCGAGGCGGGGCGGCCGGGAATCTGTGTCGAAGTGGAATGCGATGACATCACGCAGGTGGACGCGGCGCTGGCGGCGGGCGCGGATGTCATTCTCCTCGACAACATGTCATTGGACGCGATGCGCGCGTGCGTCGCGCGGGTCGCCGGGCGGGTGCCGCTCGAGGCGTCGGGCGGCGTGACGCTCGAGCGCGTGCGGGCGATCGCCGAGACGGGGGTCGACCGGATCTCCGTCGGCGGCCTAACGCACTCGACGCCGGCGCTCGATCTCGGGCTCGACTATCTCGCGTAGCTGATCGACCGGCGCAATCAGCGCAGGGTGACGCTGTTCAATCATGGGGCACACCGGTTGAATCGCGGTCACGTTGAGCATTCGTAGACGACGGCGGACGCTTGCCTGACTTGTGCGATCCGCGTTCTCGCGTCCAAATCGCGATCGCGCCGCAATTGCGTCCAGGATCGAGGAACTCCGGCGGCGTCTCGTAGTCATAGCGATAGATCTCGATCGTTTCGATTTCGTCGGGCGCGAACGAATCGAGGCCGCGCGGCTCGGAGTCGACTGCCATCTCGACGCCGTCGACGAAGTAGCGAATGCCTGGACACGGTGGCTGCAGGAAATTCTTCGGCACTTGCTGCGGGAAGTCGATTTTGCCGCTCCCGGCGACGCCAGGGTTCACGATGATTCCCTTCCGGCGTCGCAGGAGGTCGCTCGTGACCAATGGGTTCATGGAGTCGATTTGCGTCCGCGTGATGAAGGTGCCCACACCGGAGGCGAATCGCCGCACGATTCCCGAGAGGCGCCAATGATACCTGTCCGCCTCTCCAACGACGGTGACCGGCGCGAGCTTGGCAGCGGCCACGCCTAACGTCGGGTCGAACTCCCAATTGACGTCCGGGTTCAGGATCAACGTGTCGAGACGTGCACCAAATCCGATACGTCGGAACGACGAGGATGAGGACGCCGGACGGCAGGGCACCGAAGCGATAGCGTCCCTGGTCGTCCGTCGTGGTGCGCGTTCGAATCAGGGAGAGACCTTCCTTGACAGTGTCTGCTACCAGAACGGTGGCATCCACCGTCGTCCCGGACAGCACGCGACCAACGCTGTCGCGAACGGTGCCGTACACGCCGGCGGTGTGCGTCGTGGTGTCAGGCTGCTGCGCTGCGGACAGGTGGGGAACGAAGAGTATGGACAGACACGCAAGTGCCGCCACACGGCAGCGCGCAAGTTTGCCGACGGTGCATTCACGGCTGTGTCTGGCGCGACGCGGGATCCACGCGCTCCCTCGTGTTGCCGCCGGTACTCGCGCTCCTCGTACATGGCGTGACATCACCGGCCAATCTACGCGGCATAGCGACGCAAGATCAATGGCGAGGTCGGACGCCCCGTTGGGCAGGCGCGGCACCGCCGCCACACTTGCCTAACTCTTCACGCTGCTGAGCGCCATCGCGCAGACACGATGCCGGTCATGAAGCCGACGAGACGGATGAGCGAGTGGCGTCGGTCGGGATCATCGCGCGGCGTGTCGTTGGGCTGTATTTATGGAAGGGTAGCCCGGCGCACGGCGTCGCGGCAGCGCCGGTGCATGAACGGTCGAGCGCGGGGAACGAACAGTGGGGCTGGAGGCAACGAACGGCAGCCGGCCGCGACTGGCCGGCCCCCCGACATCGCGAGGTGATGCTGATCATGTTGGCAACGCTACGGGCACTGCCGCCCATCGTCGTGCTGCTCATCGCGACAACGCTGGAAGTCACCGGCGACGCGATCGTGCGGATCGCGCTGTACGATCGTCCCGGCGTGACGTCTGTTCGGGTGGCGCTGTTTGCGTTAGGCGCGGCGTTGCTGTTCGGCTACGGGAGCTTCGTCAACCTGACGGCGCTCGAGTTCCGCCACGTAGTCGGCCTGTACATCGCGACGCTGTTCGTCGTATGGCAGGCGATCAACTTCGTGTTTTTTCGGACGGCGCCGACGCTGCCGATTCTCGTCGGCGGGACGCTGATCGTGGCCGGCGGTCTGGTGGTGGCGTTCTGGAGGGTATAGCGTCGGCGACGGGGCGCCGCCTAACGCGTGGCGTCGCTGATCAAGCCGAGCGCCGCCAGCGCATCGATGAGGCTCCGAAGCGCGTCGGCCGTGGCGCCGCCGGTGACGCGTGGCTTCGCCACCGGCGGCGCACCGAAGAAACCCAGCCGCGCGCCGGCTCCGGCGCCGACGCCCACCGAGCCCGGCAACTGGATGGTGCCGTCGGCCGCCCGCGCGAGCGCGGGATCGGGGCGCGCGCCGAACTCGCCTAACGAAAGGGACGCGCCCGGCGGCCGCGCCCGGCGGCGCGAGGACGATCGGCCCCGGCCACATGGCCGACACCGTCGCGCCCGCGTACGTGAGCTCATAGAAGCCCTCCACGGTGGCCCGCACGTTCGACGCGTGCGGCGCCACGACCAACGAGCGGTCGATCGTGCCGCCGGCCAGCGCCATGCCGCTCACGCGCAACACCGCGCCATCTTTGGCCACGCGGATGAGCGGTCGCAGGAACACGTCCCACTGGGTCGTCGCGTCGGGCGCGGTGGCCAGCGGCTCGCGAAACGTGAGCATGTCGGCGGTGTTGTCGCTCACATCAGCCGTCTGTCCCTGCCCCGTGCCGCCGGTCGCCACCCACGTCCATCCGGCGAACCGGTGCGGTGCCCAACCGGCACCGGCGCGCGTGATCGACGTGCGCGTGGCCGACGTCGTGGATTGCTTGAGCAGCATGGGCGGATTCAGCACGCGGATGCCGGACAGGTCGGTGTAATGCGCCGCCGTGGTGATGACGTCACCACCGGACTCGACCTGGCTCGCGTTAGGCAAGAGGGCCGGCGAATCGATCTCGATGTCGGCCACGCGAATCGACCAGAATACGCTGTACGGATTGTACGCGTATTCCAGGAACGCGCGGCTGTTCTCGGAGCGGATGCCGGACACGGTGAAATAGCCCTGCAGTCCGTTCACGATCTGGATGTCGGCGTGCCCCGCCGTCTGGAGTGTGCCCCCGTAGATCGCGACGTTAGTGGCGCGCACCGAGACGTTGTAGCCGTACCGCACGGCGTCGATGCCGTGGACGGTGTGATTGAGATTGTTGGCGAACGTGCCGGTGCCGAACACCCAGCCGTTGCGATACCACGGGCCCGCGTAGCCCGGGCCGCCGGCGCCGCGCGCTCGGCAGTTCAGAAACTCGGTGATGTCTTCCTGGAAATTGTCGTAGCGGTCATCGAGGCCGCCGATCTGCCAGGCCGACTCCCACGTTAGGCCGCCGACTTTCACGAACGCGAAGCTGGTGGACGAGGAGCCGCGGGCGGTGAGCTCGGGGTTGCGGTGATAATAGATGCCGGTATACGCACCGCCGTCCGATGCGCCTTCGACGCCGAATCGGTCGAACGAGCCCTCGAAGCAGCCGTCCAGATCGAGAATGGATTCCGGCAGCACGACGAACGTCGTCGTCGCATCGGGCGCAATGTGCAGCGCGCGCGTGAAGGTGATCGTATCGCCGGTGTTTCGGGCGATCTTGGCAGTCTGGCCGGCACCGGTGCCGGCTGTCATACACACCCACATGTCGCGAAGTTCGCCATCTTTCCACGGCGGACCCGATCGCGCGATCGTGAGCGTCGTGCCGCCCGTGGCGTGCATGGTGGTCCTCCCGTGCGAGCGAATCACGGAATTCTCCATGCCCGCACCGGTGATCGAGAATCCTTCGACGCTCACGATGCGGAGCGGTTGCGTGACGCGGTACACGGCGCCCGCGCCTAACCGAATGCGCGCGGTGGCCCACCGCGGCGGTCCCTTGGTGGTCGGGAGCGCGGCGCCGCGCGGCGGGAGCGACGTGAATGCTTCGTAGGGCGAGCCGCAGCACGCGTCGATGCACGCTTGCAAGCCAGCGTGTCGTCGGCCGTGCCCCGTCGCCGCGCGCGCCCCACCATTCGGGGAGCACGTCGGGCACGAGCGCGGCACGGGTATTGACGCCGGTGACGTTCGGCGCGATGAACCGCACCGTTAGGCCGTCGCCGAACATCTGATGCGCGCCGGCCTGCAGGCCGCCGCGCAGCATCATGGTTGGCGCCGTGCCGGCGCGGGCGACGAGCCGCGCACCGTGCGCAAACCACATCGTGATGTGCCGCGGGATCTCGAGGTCGGCGGCGAGCGCGAAATCGCCGGGCGGAAAATACATCGTACCGCCCGACGCCGGGATCGTTTTCGCGAGCGCGCGGAGCGCGCCCGACGCGTCGCCCGACGACGCCGCAGCGGCGCCGTGCGCCGTCACGTCGAACAGTCCGCCGAAATCAGTCATGGTCCGCCAATGTGCGTGGCCGCGGTGATGTCGGGAAGGATTCGATCACGATCTTGCGCGGGCCTGCTACAATCCTGCGCGCGTGAACCCTTGCATTCACCTTCAGCCGAGCCGAGCCTTATGGGTATGCCATCCGCTGCGCATCGGTGGACCGCCAACGACGTCCGGGCCTTGCCCAACGACGGAAACCGCTACGAGCTCATTTCGGGCGAGCTCGTCGTGACGCCGGCGCCGCGTGGATTGCATCAAGTCGCGGTGTGGAAGCTGGGCCGGCGCATCGGCGCTTGGCTGGAAGTGTCGCACGCCGGCGAGGTCCTTGGCGCCCCGGCTGACGTGTCGTTAGGCGAAGACGAAGTGTTGCAGCCCGACCTCTTCGTGTATCGAACCCAAACGGGGAAGCACCTCCGCGAATGGAGCGACATCTCGTCGCTCATGCTCGTGGTCGAAGTGCTCTCGCCGTCCTCGGCGCGATACGACCGGCAGCTCAAGCGCCGTCGCTATCAACGCGCGCGGGTTCCCGAGTACTGGATCGTCGATCTGGACGCGCGTCTCATCGAACGCTGGCGCCCGGACGACGAGCGCCCGGAAATTCTCGAGGGCCGACTCACCTGGGAGCCCGTAGCTGGCGCCGAATCGCTCGAGGTCGACCTCAGCGCGCTGTTTGCGGAGTTGTGGCACGAGGGGCCGTCGCCCAGCTGACCGCGAGCAGCACTGCCACGTTCACGACCATCGCCACGATCCCGACGTTGAGGTCGGTGATCACCGCCGGCCACGACGGAAAGAGCGAGCCCATCGTCGCCCCGGTGAGCGTGAGCGCCACCACCGTCGCTTCGCCCGCCAGGATGCCCGCCATCGCGCCCTGACGCGTCGCGATCGGCCGGTTAGGCAGACTCAAGACGAACGCCGGGAAGAGCTGCGTCACCACGTTGTACGCGGCGAGCAGCAGCAGCACGAGCGTCGAGCCGCCGCGGAGTGTGAGCACCGCCGACACGAGCGCCACCACGGGAACCAGCGCGCGGGCCAGCCACGCAACCTGCGCCTCGGGGACGTCGCGACGCGCCAGCTTGGCGTACACGTTCTTCGACAGAATCGTGCACGCCGACATGAGCAGCATCGATCCCGGCACGAGCGCCGTGAGGAGTCCCGCCGCACCGACCACACCCAGCATCCACGGCCCGAACGCGTGGTCGGTCACCCGCAGCAACGACAAGTCGACCGACGTCACCCGTGAGGCCTGGGACCTCGAGCAGCGCCGCGAATCCGGTGAAGAACACGAACAGCAGCACGAGCTGATAGAGCGGCATCAGCACCGCGTTGCGGCGGAACACGTTCTCGTTGCGCGCGGTGTAGCACGATCCGAACGTGTGGGGCCACATGTAGAAGCCCAAGGTGGTGAGCAGCACGGTCGAGATGAACCAGGCCGGGCTCATGCCCGTGCGCGGCAGCGTGAGCAATCCGGGATGCACGCGGTCGATCTGGGCGAACATCGCGCTGAAGCCGCCGTGCAGGTGCGCCGGGAGGTACGTACCCAACACGAGCGCCACGCCCAGGATCATGATGTCCTTGAGCACCGCGGTCCATGCCGATCCGCGTACGCCGGACACCACCACGTACATCACCAGCACCAGGCTCCCTGCCCAGACCGCCTGCGTCGCCGAGATCGCGCCGGCCGACGCCTCGGACACGATGATGCCGAGTCCCTTGAGTTGCAGCACGAGGTACGGAATCATCGCCGCCACGCTCACCAGCGACACGACGATGCCTAACGATTCGCTCCCGTACTTGCGGACGAAGAAATCGGCCTGGGACACCAGCGCGTGCGCGTTGGCGTAGCGCCACACCACGGGCAGGAGGAAATACGACATCCCGTACGCGAGCGTCCCGTAGCACAGGATATAGAATGCCGGCGCGCCCTTGCCGTAGGCCCAGCCGCTGCCGCCCAGGAACGTGAACGTGGTGTAGATCTCGCCGGCCATCAGCACGAACACGAAGATCGTGCCGAAGCCGCGGCCGCCGACGCTCCACTGCTCGAGCGTCATCGGGTGGCCGCGCCGGGCGCGGATGCCTAACGCAAGCGCGACCGCGAAGGAGGCGGCGATGAGGACCAGCGCCGGGTTCACGACCCGCGGCGGCCCGCGTCCCGCTCACGCGCCCGGTCGAGCACGTAAATGATGCCCATGATGAGCGACGTGAGCACCACCCACGCGGTGACCCAGAAGAGCAGAAAGGGCAGTCCGAAAACGTACGGCCTGACGCGGTTGGCGAACGGCACGCCGCCCAACATGCCGATGGCCGGCGCGACAGCCAGCCATCGGTACCATCTCACGCGGCGCGACCCAGATACTCGAGCGCGGCGCCGATGAAAATTGCGACGCCCGACTCGAGCGCACGCTCATCGATGTCGAATCGCTCGTGATGGTGCGGGTGCACGATGCCGCGCGCCTTGTTCCGCGCGCCGATGAAAAAGAAGCAACCGGGCGTCTGCTGCAGATAGGCCGAAAAGTCTTCGCCGCCCATCGTCGGCCGCGCCTCGGCCAACGCGGCCGCGCCTAACGTATGTTCGACCACGCGCTGCATGAACGCCGTCGCCCGCGCCTCGTTCACGACCGGCCGGTACCCGCGGTCGAATTTGAGGCTGTACGTGGCGCCGTGCGCCGTCGTCACGCCCTTCACGATCCGCTCGAGCAGCGCCGGAATCTGCTCGCGCAGGCCGCGGTCGAACGTCCGGATCGTGCCGGCGAGCTCCACCGATCCCGGCAGCACGTTGTACGTCGTGCCGCCCGCGATGCGCGTCACCGACACCACGGCCCGCTCGATCGGATCGACGTTGCGCGACACGATGTGCTGGAAGTTGGTCACCACTTGCGCCGCCACCGCGATCGCATCTACCGTCTCGTGCGGCGCCGCGGCGTGTCCGCCCTGCCCGTGGATCACGAGATCGAACACGTCGGGCGACGCCATCAGCGGACCGGACGCCACGCCGACCTTGCCGAATTCCATCGGCAGCCAGAGGTGCGAGCCGATCACCATGTCCACGCCATCCATGACGCCGGCGGCAACCAACTCTTCGCGCGCCGCCGGGATACAGCTCCTCGGCGTGCTGGAACAGGAAGCGGACCTCGCCGTGCAACCGGTCGCGCCGTTGGCCTAACGCAGTGGCGGCGCCTAACAACATGGCGGTGTGTCCGTCGTGTCCGCACGCGTGCATCACACCAGGCGTGCGCGACGCGTAGTCCGCGTCGCTTTTCTCCAGAATCGGCAGCGCGTCCATGTCGGCCCGCACCGCCAGCACCGGCCCGTCGTGCAGGCCGCGCAGCCGCGCCACGACGCTCGTCTTGGTGGGACGCGACACCTCGAAGCCGCCCATCGCGCGAACGGTGTCGTACACGAACTGCGCCGTCTGCTCTTCGTGATACGAGAGCTCGGGATGCATGTGCAGATGGCGCCGCCAACCGACCACGGTGTCGCGCAACCGCGCCGCGTGCTGCGCGGGCGACAGGTTGGACACAGGAAGCGTCGATGTCATGGATGTCTCCTCTGGACCGTCGAACGTCATGAGGCGAATGTGACCGTCGTCCCACGCCAATGCCAGTCCTGCTCGGGCCATCAGGCGGCCGACTGCACGACGTCGACCGGCGCGGATGGCGGGTCCCAGAACCAGAGCGCGAGAATGGCCGCGACGACCTGCGACGCAACCACGAGCGCGACACAACCGGGCCAGCCTGCCCGCTCCCACACGAGTCCGGGTACCACACCGCCGACGCTGCCACCCAGGTAGTACACCGTGACGTACGCGCCCGATGCGAGCGCGCGGAGCGCCGGCGACGATGCGACGCGCAGATAGCTCGTGGCCGCGGCCTGACAAATGAAGATGGTGGAGCACACGATCGCGAGTCCGGCGATCACGACGGGCAAGTCGCGGCCGAGCGTGAGCAGCGTGCCGACGGCACCGACGGTGAGGGCGCCCACGAGCACGACGCGCGGCCCAACGCGATCGATGACCCGCCCGGCGATCGGGGTGGCGACGGCACCCACGAGATACACCACGAACACTCCGCTCACGGCCGCCGTGCCTAACGAGAACGGCGGCGCGCTCACGTAGAACGTGACGTACGTGAACAGCGCCACCAGCGTGAACAGCACGTTGAACCCGATCGCGTACGTGGCCACGAGCCGGCGGTCGCGGAGTCCCGCGAGCGGCGCCGCGGGTCCGGCGCCGGGGCGCGGCGTGTGGTGGCGCGACGCCGGCAGCCACCGCCACACGGCCGCGGCGCCGGCCAGATTGATCACGCCTAACACAACGAACGCGTCGCGCCAGCCGGCGTGGGCCGCGACCAACCCGGTGAGGATCCGTCCGCTCAACCCGCCCAACACCGTCCCCGTCACGAACGCGGCCATCACGGTGCCCACGCGGCCCGGGCCGGCTTCCTCGGTCACGTACGCGAGCGCGATCACGTACACACCCGGCGTCGTGGCGCCTTGCAGGAATCGCCAGAAAATGAGCGCGCCGAGTCCGGGCGACGTCGCCGCGAGCAGCGTCGGAATCGCGAGCGCGACAATGGCCAGCACGATCACGCTCTTGCGCCGCGCACGATCGCCCAGCGCGCCGACAAATGGCGCCACCATTGCCACCGCGATCGTCGACGCGCTCACCGTCAGACCGGCCTCTGCCTTGGTCGCGTGAAACAGCGTTTCGAACAGCGGCAGCACCGGCTGCGTCGCGTAGAGATCGAGAAACGTGCAGAAACCGGCGAACGAGATGGCGAGCATGCCGGCGCGACTGAGGCCGGGTCGCGCGACGCCGGTCATGATGCGTTGCCGAAGGGTTGAGGCACGGCACTGGCGAAAGGCCAACCAGTCTTCATTATATTCCCCGCACGCACCGGTGACCCTCGCGCGGTGGTGCACCAATGAACGATCTCCACGTGACGCTCGGCCACGCGCACCTCAAGGTGCGGGATCTCGAACGGGCCATCGCGTTCTACACGCAGTTCCTCGGACTTCGCCTTACGGAACGCGTCGGAGGTCAGTTCGCCTTTCTGTCCGGGGGCACGCTCCATCACGATCTCGCGCTGCAAGCGTTGGGCTCCGCGGCGCCGGGCACGCCGCGACACGCAGTCGGATTGTTCCATCTCGCGTTCGAGGTGCCCGACCGGCCGAGGTTCGCCGCCGCGTATCACGCGCTCGATGATGGAGGTATTCCGGTCGCGGCGGTCGACCATGGCATCAGTTGGGCCATGTACTTTGCCGACCCGGACGGCAATGGCCTCGAGATCTACTGGGATACGCGACACGAGCCGCACGGCGCGGAAACGTGGAACGGGCGCAGCGACCTGCTCAACGCCCAACGGATCGATGGCATTGCCGCGCCGAGTGCGCCTAACGTGCTGGTGAATCCGTCGCTCACTCGAGATGCCGGAGAAATCGCTCCGGGCTGGCGAGAAACTCGCGCGTGAGCGAGACGTGCTCCAAGCGCTCGTACGGGACGGCGGCCACCGGACTCTCATTGAAGCTGTAGATGCGCGCGCCGGGACAGGCGAGCAGGATCGGTGAGTGTGTGGCCACGATGAACTGCGCGTCCTGTCGCACCATGTCGAGCATCATCGCGAGCAGGGCCAGCTGACTCTGGGGCGAGAGCGGCGCCTCGGGCTCGTCGAGCAGGTACAACCCCGCCGGCACGAAGCGCGCTTGAAAGAGTTTGAGAAAACTCTGACCGTGCGAGTTCGCGTCGAGATTGACGCCGTAGCGCCGCTCCATGTCGGCGAGCGACGCGCGCACCGGGCCGGCCGCCAGACCCTTGGCGTACGACGAGCGACCCTCGTACTCGACGTCGATCTCCTGCAGCCGCGCGAGCAGCTCGGCGCGTTCGCGCGACAGGCGCTTGGTGTAGCCGAAGAAATCCTCGGCGCGCAGAAAGAATCCGCGCGACGTGCGCTGCGCCCACGACAGCCGCAGCGCGCGCGCCAGCCGGCGTTGGGCATCGAGCGTCGTGTCCCGGTCCACATCGTCGCTGGCCACCGACGGCAGCGCCGCACCGGCGGCGATCCCCTCGAGCAGGGTCGACTTGCCCGAGCCGTTCTCGCCCACGAAAAAGGTGACCGGCGCCGACATGTCGAGCACCGGCAGCGATCGGATCGCCGGCACGCTGAACGGAAACCGCTCCACATCCGGCGCGTTAGGCGGCGGCGGGCGGCGCGTGATCGTGAGCAGGTGCGTCACGCGTGCCTAACGATGCGTGTCCGCCCTCCCGCCGCCCTCGCGTCCGCGACGCTGCACGCGCATCGTGGCCTCGTCGATGCGGCCCAGATATTCCGCGACCGGCTCGCGCCCGATCCGCTTCGGCAGCACGAACATGGGGTCATCCGGCTCGCGTGGCGATCCGCTGTCCACGAAGAGATCGCCGCCGTGCGCGTCCACCACCTGCTCGAAGCGCTCGACCGCGTCCTCGAGATCGCCGATCTCGCCGTCGCTCTCGGCGCCGGTGACGTGCACACCGCGCGTCGCCAGGTGGGCGATGGTTTCCTGCCGCACGCGAAGTCGCTCCTCGCGCCGATGCGGATCGAGAGCTTCCTCGTGCTCCTCGTAGGATTCCGGCTGTGTCGCGTCGCCCATGGCATCACCTCGTGGCAGGATGGTGTTCCAGATGAGAATGGAGCCAATGGCGGGCGACCCGCAAGGATTGGGCGCGGAGCACGCGCCCTCCACGTCGAACGGACGGGCCATGAGCACCCGACACCCCGGAGCGTTCGGCGGCTCCGGCGACGGTTGCCGGCGGCCGTCCGGCAGGACCGGTGCCGCTCGTTCCGTTAGGCGCGGCCCGGGGCGCCGCGGGGCGCGTTCAGCGTTGCAGCTCCTCGGGCGTCAGCTCGAGCTCGTCGACGTAGCACCAACCCCACTCTTCGCCCGGCTCGAAGCTCCGCATGATCGGGTGGTGCGTCGTGTGAAAGTGCTTCGTCGCATGCTTGTTAGGCGACTGGTCGCAACAGCCGACGTGCCCGCATTCGAGACACAGGCGGAGGTGTATCCACCATCCGTTCGTGGCGAGACATTCCTCGCAGCCCTGGGGCGTCTTCGGCTCGACGTCGCGGATCTGTCCCAGGTGCGAGCATTGCGATGGCGAGGGCATGACATCCTCCTCGTGAAATAGCCGGGCCTCGCAAGGGCCGAACACCGGCCGAGCGGTTTCCGACTCATTGAATGGAGCAGCCAGACTCGCCTTTGTGCAAGGATCGGCGCGGCATGTCGCGGATGCAGCTTGCACGTGCAGCACGAACCGCCTTGCGTGGTGTCATACGTTATCATACACTGTCGATCTTGGCCGAATACGGCAGCGTGCGGGTTTCGCCGTGATCGAGACGCCGAGGCGCTGGCCTTCCCCGTCGTCAGCACCGCCACACGAGGAGATCCGTGATGACGCCGTCCCTCGAGCCGATCGGTGGTGACCGGTCCACCGGCGACGACGATCGCGAGATCGTCGCCGCCGTTCGCCAGGGCAGCGCGCTCGCGTTCCGCGCGCTGTTTTGCGCGAACTATGAAGTACTCTGTCGCTATGCGTACCGCTTCGTGCGCTCGAGGGCCATCGCCGAGGAGCTGGTGAGCGATGTGTTTCTCCGCATCTGGACGCAACGTGCGCGATGGGATGTTCACGGGAACGTGCGGGCGTATCTCTTCAGCGCCACGCGCAACCTGGCCATCGACCATCTGCGCCGTGAGCAGGCGGAGCGCCGGTCGCTGGACCGCACGAGCCGCGAGCTCCGCGCCTCGGGCGGCACATCGTCGAGCGACGCCGAGGCCCAGTTGGCGGCAGCGGAGGTGGCGGCCGCGATGCAGCGCGCGGTGGACGAGCTCCCGCCGAGGCCGCGCCAGGTTTTTCTCCTGCGGTGGCAGCGGCATTCTGACCAACGTCGAGATCGCGTCTGCGTTAGGCATTGCCGTGAAGACGGTGGAGATGCACATGACGCGCGCCTTGGAGGCATTGCGCGGGTCCCTGGCCCCCGAGCTGCTGGGCGACTGACGCGTCGCTGCGGGGTACAGGGTGCGCCGGCTCGTCATCCGTCACATGGGGCATGAACCTGTGCCGTCACGAGCCGTCGTTGCGTTCGCGCCCCTTGCCGTCCGACGCCATGGATCTTGAGCTGCTGCGGCGGTTCGTGTTAGGCGAGTGCGATGCGGTCGAGCGTGACCGGGTCGCACGCTGGGTGGCGGAGGTTCCGGCACGGCGGCGCGTGATCGAGGCGGTGCGGGATCTGACGCGCGAGCCGGCGGCGTGGACGCAGCGCTTCGAGTCGATTTCCACCCGGACGCGCGTGGGTCGCACGCTGCGACTGCTGGTTCGGCGGCAGCGGGTCGTGCGCGTGCGTGACGGCGCCGCGCGCGCGCCCGCGTTCACGATCGGCGCCGGGGGAGCCGACGGGCGTCGCGTAGCGGCGTGGTCGCTCGCGGCGGCCGTGCTGTTTGCGTTAGGCGTGGACATGGCGTGGCGGCCGCTGTCGCGGGCCTGGTCGGAACCGCCGCGAGCCGCGGCCATGCGAAGCGTCAGCGCCCCGCGCGGGCAACGCGCGGCACTCACACTGTCGGACGGCACACGCGTGGCGATCGCGCCCGGGAGCCGTCTCACGTATCCGGTGGCGTTCACCGGTTCGGTGCGCGGCGTGACGCTCGAGGGCGAAGCATACTTCGACGTCCGCCACGACGATGCGCATCCGTTCGAGGTGCGCACCCGGAACGGCGTGATTCGCGATGTCGGTACCGCATTCCTCGTCCGCCAATACGGCGAGGACGCGCTCGACGTCGTCGTCGCGGAAGGACGCGTCGCCGTACGCGAGCCTGCCCGCGACAGCGCCGCCGGACGCACGGTGGACGCGGGCCAACGGCTCAGCATCGACAGCCTTGGGCGCACAAACGTGAATCGGGTGGATCCACAGCGCTATCTCGCGTGGATGCACGGTTCACTGGTGTTTGATGACACGCCGTTCCGCGACGTGCTGGACCAGTTGTCGCGCTGGTATGATGCGGACGTTCGGCTCGCCGACACCGCCCTCGCGAGCCGCCGCTTTACGGGCACCTTCCACGACGAGCCGCTCGACTCGGTCGTGCGCGCGCTTGCCCGGCCGATGCACGTTCGAATCGAGCGACGAGGTCGTACGATCATCTTCTCCAGAATGCCGCGCGATCGTTAGGCAATAGACGCGGCGACGCCGGTCCCACCATTCGCGATCCACGTTCAACGGGCCCACCCAGGGCCGGAGGCACATCCATGCACGTCTTCGCCGTGCGCGCCATTGTCCTGCGCGTGGCCTGCGCCGTTCCGATGCTCGGCGCACACACCCAACTGCCCGCCCAAAGCAGCGCCCCGACGCCGGCCGCCGCCGACTTCACCCACGAAATCACCCGGCCCGTCGCCGCATGGCAGGATTCGGCCCGAGACGACGCCAAGGTGACGCTCACCATGCGGCAGGCCAGGTTAGGCGACGTCCTCGAAGCGATTGCGCGGCAGACGGGGCGCACCCTCATGTACAGCAGCTACGTCGTCGACGTCGACCGGGTAACGTCGATCGACATCCACGATGTGGACGTCACGCAGGCGCTCGACGCGGCGCTTCGCGGCACGCGCATCGTCGCGCGCCTGGCGGACCACCATCGCATCGTGCTCGATCGAGCGCGCCCCGCGACGCACCCGGCCGTCGCCGCACGCCTAACTGGACGGGTGGTGGACGCGGCGGATGGACACGGCATCGCCCAGGCCACCGTCGCCCTGCGCGACACTCGGCACGCGGTGCTCACGGCGGAGGACGGGCGATTCGTGCTCGCAGACGTCGAGGGCGGCACGTATGCGCTCGCCGTACGCCGGATCGGCTACGTTCCGTTCGTCCAGCCGCTCGCGCTGGCCGACGGCCAGGACACCACGCTCTCGATTCGCCTGCAGCCGTCCACGAGCACGCTCGACAAAGTGATCGTGACCGGCACGATCCTCCCCACCGAAGTGAAAGCGATTCCGACGCCGGTGACGGTCATTGGCAGTGATCAGCTGGAGCAGCAGGGATTCCGCCATCTCGATCAGGCGATCCGCATGTACGTGCCCACCGCACTCGCGTTCGACAACGGTCCGAACGCGGAGCAGGACCAGATCAGCGTGCGCGGTGCGAGCTCGCTGGCACTGGGCTCGCCCATCAAAGTGTACGTCGACGGCATCGAAGTGGCGTCCGACAATTTCGCAATGATCGATCCGGCGAGCGTCGACCGGATCGAGATCATTCGCGGCCCACAAGCGGCCACGCTCTATGGATCCGAC
Source organism: uncultured Gemmatimonadaceae bacterium (assembly GCA_963702675.1). Classification (GTDB taxonomy): domain Bacteria; phylum Gemmatimonadota; class Gemmatimonadetes; order Gemmatimonadales; family Gemmatimonadaceae; genus JADGGM01. Next base: position 110,812 of record CAVPDN010000010.1, on the reverse strand, counting down.
GCGATCGGCGGCGTGATGCAGATCTTCACCAAGCACGGCAACGCCGCGCTCGATCGGCCGGAGTTGAACCTCGACGTCTCGCTCGGCGACATAGAAAGCCCGTACAAGAGTGGCGGCACGCTGCGCCAGTCGTATTCGGCGACGATCAACGGCGGAACGCCATCGGCGAGCTACACCATCGGCGGCTCGTACACGCATACCGGCGACTGGCTGCCGTACTACTATCTGTCGACGCCGAGCGCGTTCGGCGCCGTGCACATCGCGCAGGACAAGTTGTCGTTGGACCTGTCCGGGCGATTCATGAGCACACAGGAAGCGACGGCGGCGTCGCCGTTCCTGGTGAGCCAAGGTATCTCGAGCCCGCTGCCGACCGACGAGCCCCAGGTGTACCGCCAGTCCACGCTCGGCGCCCGCCTAACGTTCGACGCCACGCCGCGCTGGCGGCACTCGCTGACGTTGGGCGTCGACGGATTGTCGTTCGACGACCATAATTCGAGGCCGCGGTTCAGGACGCCCGATGACAGCCTGATGTTCATCTTCGTCGGCGAGCTGCGGAAGATGTCCGCGGGCTACAACACCTCCCTGCGCGTGCCTCTCGCCGCATCCGTCACCGGCACGGTGACGGCCGGCGTCGACTACTACCAATACACGAACAACGAGTTCAGCACGGGCGGCGCGCTCACCAACTCGAACGACATCGCGACCGACCCGAGCGCGCCCATCAATGCGACGCGCAGCGTGACCGGCAACACGGGCATCTTCGGTCAGCTCCAACTCGACGTGCATGAGACCCTGTTCCTAACGCTCGGCGTACGCGCCGAGTATAACAACGACTTCGGGGATCGGTTCGGCTCGCCCGTGTCGCCGCGCCTCGGCGCGTCGTGGGCCAGAACGCTAGGCGGCGCGACGCTCAAGCTGCGCGCGTCCTACGGACAGGCCATCCGCGCGCCCATCCCTTCAATGAAGGACTTCTCCGAGAATTCGTTCATCGAGACACTGGCGAACGAGTCGTTAGGCCCGGAACGCCAACGCGGCTTCGATGGCGGCGTGGACCTGGCGTTCGGCCGGGCGACCGTGAGCGCCACCTACTACGATCAAACCGCCACCGACCTGATCCAGTTCGTTCTCCTCGACGGAAGCCAACTGCCGCAAATTCGTCGATTCGAGAACGTCGGTCGGGTGGCGAACCGCGGCATCGAGTTGGAGGGTGGTCTGCACATGGGACGCGTGAACCTCACCGCGCAGTTCGGCCACGCGACGAGCGTCGTCAAGGCGCTCGGACCGGCGTACACCGGCGACCTCCAACCCGGCGACCAGGTCCTCGGCATCCCGCGCAACACGGCCGGGGCGAGTGTCGCCGTGTCGGCGCTCGCGAACACGACCCTGACGTTAGGCATGGTCTATGTCGGGGCACGCACCAACTACGACGACCGGGCGATGTTCACCGACCCGACGCGCGAAACGCTGCGGGACTATTGGACGCAGTTCCCGGCTTTCACCAAGGTCAATCTCGGCGTATCGCAGGTGTTGTCGCGCAGCGCGACGGCGTTCCTGAACATCGAGAATGTGGCCAACGTCAATCCGAGCGAGCAGTCCAACCTGACACCGATCCAGGGCCGCATCTCGATGGTCGGCCTTCGGCTGCACTACTGAGGAGCGGCCAATGCACATCATACCGTGGGTCGATCTGGCGCTCTGCTGCCTAACGGTAAATGCACGCGGCGCCGCCGCGCAGCAGGTCACGCCGTTGTCGGTCGCGGACGCAGTGGCCACGCGCACCTTCGCGTACTTCGCGCCCATTTCGCTGTCGTCCGACGGCGCATGGGTGGCGTATACGATCGTCAATCCGTTGAAGCGGCGCACACACACGGATGATGCGATCGAGTACATGCGCACCGGCACGCCGCGGCTGTTGGAAGGCACGGAGTTGTGGATCGCGAATACGAGGACGGGCGAGGCACGCGATCTGACGGGGCCGATCGGTACAAGTTGGGACGGCGTGTGGTCGCCCGATGGGTCGCACCTCGCATTCTACAGCGACCGCGATGGCCTCGAGCGGCTCTGGGTGTGGGACAAGGAGACGGGCACGGTGCGCCGCGTATCCCCGGTGCTTGCACATGCCTTTCTGGGCTATCAGGCTCCGCAATGGACGCCCGACGGCACAGCGCTGTTGCTCAAGGTGCTGCCGGAAGGCGACACCATCGAGGGCACGCCGGACATCATCGAGCGCTCGCCCAATGCGCTGCCTAACGATACGGTCGCGACGGCCGAAGCGTACACCGCCAACCTGGGACCTGCGGACACATCGCGGGCTCGTGTGTTCGTTACCGAGCGCAACACCGCCGACCTGGCGCTGGTCTCACTGTCGACTGGTCGCGTCCAACGACTCGTGCGCCGGCGCGCGATCATGCGCTACTGGATGTCGCCGACCGGGCGTCAGGTGGCGTTCACGGCGATGATCGGCCCGGGCCACAGCAGCGAAATAACCAACCTGTACGACATCGACATCGTCGACCTTTCGACGGGTACCGCGCGGACGGTTGCGCGCAACGTTCCCCACTTCTGGGGGCCACCCGTCACGTGGTCGCCCGACGGAAAGCATCTCGCGTTCACGACCAAGTTGCACGACTTCGAGTTGGAGGATAGACCGGATCGGCCGCTCCCTGCGGGTGACTGCTACATCATCAATGTCGCGAGCGATACCGCGCGCAACGTGACGCCGGGAACGCACGCCGACTTGAGCGACGAATTCAATCCGCCAGTGTGGAGCGCGGATGGCTCGACCGTGTTTGCGGTGGGCGGCGACACGATCTGGCGGATCGATGCCCAACGCGGAGGTCTCGAACCCGTGGGACGAGTGCCGGGCCGCAAGGTGGTGTCGATCATCGCGACCGGGCCGTTGCCGCGGCCGTGGATGCCTAACGGAAGTGACAAGCTGCTCGTGCGCACGCTGGACGATCGCACGCTGAAAGTCGGCATTGCCCGCCTCGATCTCCGAACGGGAGCGAGCGAGGTCGCGTACGAGGACGATGAATCCTTGCCGAAGGCCTCGCACGTCGCGTTCGGCATCGACGCGTCCCGCGGCGTGTTCGTCTACACGCGCGAAAGTGCGTCGCATCCGGCCGACATCTGGGTCGCAGGACCGACATTCCGCGATCGGCACCGCCTCACGCATATCAATCCGCAACTCGACGCCTACGTGTTCGGCGAGCGCCGTCTCATCTACTGGCTGAGCGACGATGGCGACAGCTTGCGCGGCACGCTGCTGCTGCCGGCTGGGTATCGGCCTGGCACGCGCTACCCGCTCATCTCCTGGCAGTATGGCGGCGAGCGATGGTCGATGTTCGCTAACGACTTTGGCGCTCTCCCGGCGATTGCCGACTACATGCAGCTCCTCGCGACGCGCGGATACGCCGTCCTTGTGCCGGACGCGCCGCAACACATTGGCACGCCGATGCTGGATCTCGCGAAGACCGTATTGCCCGGCATTAACCGCGCCATCGAGATCGGCGTCGCGGATCCGGAGCGCCTCGGCATCATGGGGAACAGCTACGGCTGCGCGTCGACGCTCATGATCATCGTGCAAACCACGCGGTTCAAAGCAGCGCAGTGCTCGTCGGGGCCGTCGAGCATCATTGCGATGTCGGCAACGTTGGGCGGAGAAGGCGCCGTGTGGGCCGACTCGGGACAGGGCAAGATGGGAGCGACAGTCTGGGAGCGGCGCGATCGATACATCGAGAACTCGCCGTACTTCTATCTCGACCGTGTGGCGACGCCGGTTCTCATCACCAGCGGTACGTCGGACCGGGCCGTGCCGCCGTACATGAGCGACGCGACGTACGAGGCGCTCCGACAGTTAGGCAAACGGGTCGAGTACGTCCGGTACGGCGGCGAAGGACACGGGCCCATGATGTATTCACGGGCGAACGTGATCGACTACTTGAATCGTGTGGTGCGCTGGTTCGACACGTACCTCGGCGTGCCGGCGACAGCCCGTCGTTGATCATCGACTCGAAGAACGTGCTGGCTGATCGCCATCTCACAACATTGGAGTAACGCTGGAATGCGCATGAAACGATTCGATCTTGTCGCAGCATTTTGCCTAACCACTGTGGGTTCCGCAGGTTTCGCCCAGCAGGTCAAGCCCTTGTCCATCCAGGACGCGCTGGCTACCCGCACGTTCGGGATCTATGCGCCGATCTCGGTGTCGCCTGATGGACGCTGGGTCGCATACACCATCGTGGATCCGCGAAAGCGGCGAAGTCACAGTGAGAATGCGCTCAACTTTCTATCGACTGGCACGCCGCGCGACGCCGAAGGCGCCGAGCTGTGGATCGCCGACACAAAGACGGGAGCTACGCGAGATCTCACCGGGCACGCGGGGAATAGTTGGGGATGGCGCGTGGTCGCCGGATGGATCTCAGCTCGCATTCTACAGTGACCGTGACGGGGCGGCGCGGCTCTGGGTGTGGGACCGCGCAACGGCAACGGTGCGGCGCGTCTCTTCGGTGATTCCGCGGGCATATTTGCTGTTTGAGTTGCCCGAGTGGACGCCCGATGGGGCGGCAGTGATCGTGAAAGTCCTTCCCGAAGGCGACACGATCGGGCAGTCCGGCGACAGCATTGCCAAGGCCACGCTCGCGCTGCCTAACGATAGCACGCCGACGGCGGAGGTCCGGACAGCCAACATCGGTCGCTCCGACACGGCGCGCGTCGATGGCGGCTCGAACCCGGACCTGATCGCGGACCTTGCGGTCGTGCGAATCTCGAATGGCACTGTGCGGCGCATCGTCCGGCGATCGCAAATCATGGAATACTGGGTTTCACCGACGGGCGAGCGGGTCGCCTATACGGTGCTCAGTGGCATGGTGGTCACGCCCGAGATCACCTTCGCGTACGACATTGGCGTCGCCGATCTGAGGACCGGCGCGACACGGATCATTGCGCACCGCGTTCCGAATTTCTGGGGGCCCACAATCAGTTGGTCGCCGGATGGTCTGCGTATCGCGTTCACCACCAAGCGCCACAGCTACGGCCTGCAGGACCTTCCGGATCGACCGTTGCCAGCAGGTGACTGCTACGTCGCAGGAGTGCTGAACGACTCGGTTCGCGATCTGACACCGGGCGCGCACGTCGATCTTGGCGCCAGCTTCCACTCGCCCGTGTGGAGCGCCGACGGTTCAACGCTGTTCCTGGTGGGCGGAGGCGCGCTCTGGCGCGTCGACGCCCAACGAGGTGGACTTCAACCCGTCGGTCGTGTATCAGGACGCGCAGCAGTCGCCATCCTCACGAGCGGCCCGTTTGCACGACCGTGGCCGTCTAACGCCGGCAACACACTGCTGTTGCGAACGCTCGATGAACGCACCCTGAAAGTGGGAGTCGCGCGCATTGATGTACGCACCGGTGTCAGCGAGCTCGCGTACGAGGACGACGAATGGTTGCCCAGTGCAAGCAGCACAGCATTCGGCATGTCGGCCGCGGGCGACGTGTTCGTCTACCAGCGCGAGAGCGCAGCGCATCCGGGCGACCTGTGGGTCTCGGAGCCGACGTTCCACGCGCGGCGGCGCCTCACGCATATCAATCCGCAGCTCGACGACTACGTGTTCGGCGAGCGGCGTCTCATCTACTGGCGCAGCGATGATGGTGACTCCTTGCGTGGCGCGCTGCTTCTGCCCGCGGGTTACGAAGCCGGCAAGCGCTATCCGCTGATCTCGTGGCAATATGGGGGCGAAAACTGGTCGATGTTCGCGAACAACTTCGGCGTGATTCCGATATTTGGCGACTACGTCCAGATCCTGGCGACCCGCGGCTATGCAGTGCTGGTTCCCGATGCGCCGCAGCACATAGGCACGCCCATGCTGGATCTCGCCAAGACGGTACTGCCGGGCGTCAATCGCGCGATAGAGCTCGGCGTCGCCGACCCGGCGCGACTCGGGATCATGGGACTCAGCTATGGCTGCGTCTCGACACTTATGATCATCGTGCAAACGACGCGCTTCAAAGCGGCCGAGTGCGCGTCGGGAGCCTCGAGCATCATCGGAATGGCAGGAACCGAGGGAGGCTGGATTTGGGCGGATTCCGGACAAGGCAAGATGGGCGCGACCGTATGGCAGCGGCGAGACCGATACATTGAGAACTCGGCCTACTTCTATCTCGATCGCGTAACGACGCCGATTCTGATGATCAACGGGACCGCGGACCGTGGCGTGCCACCGTTCCTTGCGGACGCGACCTACGAAGCGCTCCGCCAGTTAGGCAAGCGCGTCGAATACGTGCGCTATGTCGGCGAGGGGCATGGCCCAATGTTATATAGCCGTGCCAACGTCGCCGACTACCTGAATCGCCTCGTGCGATGGTTCGGGACCTATCTGAGCGACTCGTCGAGTCACGCTACACCCGACTCGCTGCGTTAGGCGTGTGGGCGTGTGCCGGCCGGCACACGCCCGTCGTGCATCACAACACCGACCGCGCACACCGGACATCGGACCGGCCGCGCGCTCGGGCTGCTAGAGGCCGAACCCCACGTCTCCTGCAATGCCCTGCAGGGGCGCGCCCGAAGGCTCGTGCGGGAGTGTGTTCCTGGCGCGCGTTGCAACCACGGCATCGCCACGCTCGATCAACCGCGGCGCCTCGTAAATTCGCTCTTCGTTCCGCATATGACCCTCCAGTGAAAGTGATGAGATGAACCGCGCCACACCGTTCCACTCCGGATGCAGGCCGCAATGATGGGCGTCGAGCGGCCTGAACTACCTGGCTGCTAGAGACCGAAGCTGGTCTCGCCTGCCGTGTCCTTGGGTTTGACGCCGTTCGGCTCGAGCGTGCCGAACACCTTCATGCGCGTTGCAGACACCGCGTCGCCCTTCTCCTCGAGTGAAGGCGCCTGGTACGATTTGGACTTGCGTTGCATTGGTCCCTCCTTGTGTCGAGACATGTGATTCTCCTGCACCCGGCCGACGAGCGCTCGACAGCCGGCCCTGCAACTACTCTGTTCGACCCAACCCACCGGTCCGCATCCGAAGCCACAACTCGAGCGCCAGCACGTTGAGCACCTGGCTGCGCTCGATTTCTCCATCCACTGTCGTCGCCTTCTCGATCGCCGCCCGGAGCGGCGCGATCTCGACACACCCCAGCTCGGCGAGCACCGAATGCTCGAGCAGCGCGTCGAACCGATCGCGCTCGTGCACGAGCGACCACGCGATCCGCCCGTCGAACGCGCCCTTCCACCGCCGCTCGCGAATGATTTCGGGAAGACACCCGCGCATGGCCTCGCGCAAGATCCATTTGCGAGCGTTAGGCCGCCGGCTCACCTCCGCCGGCAGCGCGAGCGCGAATTCCACGAGCGGCCGGTGGCAAAACGGGTATCGCACATCCACCGTATCGGCTACGATCCCATGGTCGATCGCGTCCGCAATGGCCGACGTCGAAAAGGCGAGCTCGTGCGCGTACTGTGCGCCCCGCCTCCCGGCGTAGCTCTGCGCAACAACGGATCGCTCCGTTAGGCGTAGGCGCTTCCGCGCGGCCACCGGGATCCACAGCGGCACCTCCACGCCGCGCGCCGTTCTCAGACGAAACGCCTTCGGCGCGAGCGGCAGCACGGCGTTCAAGTACGCGAGCTTCCAGAACGACACACGCCCCAACGCTGCCCACCGCAGCATTTCGCCTAACGCGCGCCGCCACTGGCCTCGTGCGATCCAGTCGGCGAAGAAAAACATGCTGCCGACCAGATAGTGGTCCGATCCAACACCCGAGAGCAGCACGCGCGCACCGGCCGCATTGAGCAGCGAACACGTGGCAGCATCGCGCGCCGCCAGCAGACAGCGCGCCGTGGGCAGATCGGATGTCGGTGCGTGTCGATCCGTTGGCTGCAGTGGCACGTAGTCGACCAACAGCTCGTTGCGGACGCCGTAGGTCTTGACGACTGAGTCCGAGTAAATCCGCTCGTCCGAGCCGGCGCCGACTGAATCGACGTATGTGAGCGTCCCGCCCAGGCCGGTCGCGACATCGCCACAGCGCTCCAGTGTTTGCGCAATCGAGACGATGGACGAGGAGTCGAGACCGCCGGACAATTCCGACCAGGTACCCGCGTCGCCCGTTAGGCACCGGCGAACGGCCTCTACCAACAGCGACCGGAACTCGTCGACCGCCGCCCGCTCGTCACCGACCGGTCGCGCCAGGAACTCGGCCGCGGACCAGTACGTGCGGACATTGATCGACCCGTCGCGCATCACCGCCATGCACGCAGGCGGCACACATTGCACACCCGCGTACGGCGTGCGACCCGCGCCAGATTCCACGCCCGCCGCGAACTCAATCAGATAGTCCGTGTCGTACGCATCGCCGCGAGCGAGCGCCTCGGCGCGAGTCGCAACGATCAGTACGTCATCGCGCCGTGCCGTGTACAGCGTGCGGATGCCGAACACATCCCGTGCGGCCAGCACCGTGCCCGATCGGGTGTCCGCGATCACGAGTGCGAAGTCGCCCAGGAGATCACGGATGGCGCGCTCGCTGAAGCGACGGTAGTGGCGCAGCGCAAGCGCCACATTGCTCACACGCTCGCCCGCGACACCGTACCGGTTCGCCAACGCATCGCGATTCTCGAGACGCATCGACCCCACTGCGAGCAGCGAGCCCGACGTGGCAACGTCCACGTCGCCGGCGTCGTCGCGCGACCAGAGGACGCTCACTGCGCCACACTCGATTTGGGCCACCCGAATCCCGCGCACGACGCAAAATCGCTCGATGTCCGCGAGAACCGCCGGCGGCACGCTCTCGCCCCGCGAATGCACGAAGCATGCGAAGAACTTCACGGCAGCAGGTCCTCGAGCGGCGCGTAGAACGCGACGTGCTCCGCAATGTCGTTGAGCGGCTCGCCGTTGGACTCGACCCACGCGTGGGCGCCGAACGGGTACGGCTGCACGCCTAACCGGAGACGCGCCGCCACAGCCGACCGGCGCAGCAATGTGTAGAGCGTGAGCGACTGCTCGAGGCACAGCGCTCGACCGGGGAAGAGCGCCGCGGCCTTGGCCACCGACTCTTCGATCGCGCGTGCCATCGTCGCGCCGTGATCCGCGCTGGATGCGCACCCGCGGTCCATGCGCCGGATGAAGCGCACCGTGCGCCCAAGGCCGAACAGCACGAGCGAGAGACGCACCAGGGACAGCGTCATCATGCTCCGCCACAGTCCAGGCAGGTGGGCTGGTGGGCCATCGTGTGCGAGACGCAGGCTCCGCGCGCCGATCATAGCCCGTCCTCCAGCACGCGGGCGGGGCGCGGCGCGGATCGTTGGAGATCGCGCGCGCCGTGCCGCGTCCGCTCGCCACGCCACTGCTGCTCGTACAGCCGCCGATACACTCCGCGCTTGGCGATCAACTCGTCGTGCACACCGAGCTCCACCACGCGACCGTGTTCGAGCACGATGACCTGATCTGCCGAGCGAACCGTCGACAGGCGGTGCGCGATGATGAATGTCGTGCGGCCTCGTCGCAGCAGATCCAGTCCATCCTGCACCGCGGCCTCGCTCTCGGCATCCAGGCTCGACATCGCTTCGTCCAGAATGAGAATCGCCGGCGCACCGACGAGCGCTCGAGCGATGGTCAGTCGCTGCTGCTGCCCGCCCGACAGCCGCACACCGCGTTCTCCGACCACCGTCGCGTATCCGTTAGGCATCTCGGCGACAAACTCATCGCAGCCCGCCAGCGCGGCCGCGGCTTCGACGTCGGCCATCGCAACGCCATCGCGGCCAAACCGAATGGCGTCTGCAATCGTGCCCGAGAAAAGCGTGTCGTGCTGCAGGACGGCCGCAACGCATGCGCGGTAGCTCTTGCGCTCGAGGCCTGCCAGGTCGCGCCCATCGATCAAAATCCGACCCTCGGTAGGGCGATCGAACGCCAGCAGGAGGCCGCACAAGGTGCTCTTGCCGGCGCCGCTCGCACCGACGATGGCGACCGTCGACTGCGCCGCCGCGAAAAAGGCCACGTCGCGCAGCACGTATGCACCGGTCGCGTACGCGTAGCTCACGCCTTCCATCTCGACCGCCCCGGCCACGTGATGCACGAGGGACGCCTGTCGATCGTCTGCCTCCTCATCCGGCGCGGCGCGAAGTGCCCGGATGCGCGCGAGTCCCGCTCCCGCCTTGCCTACGTCGCTGCTCATCGTCGCGGCCTGGACGAGCGGCGTCGCCAGCAGGCTCGTGAGATAGGCGACCATCGCGATGTCGCCTAACGTCATCGCGCCCGACGCGATCGACCGCGCGCCGAGCACGAGCACCAATACGCCGGCGGCTCCGGTCGCCGCCGTCATGACGGCCGTGAGATGCGCTGTCTCCCGCACGCCGTCGATCACCGCCTCACTCAGCTCACCCCCGGCGCGGCGGAACTCGCCGCATTCCCATCGCTCGGCGCCGCGACTCTTGATGGTGCGGATGCCGACCATCGCTTCCGTTAGGCGCGCGCCGAGGGCCGCGTGGCGCGCGCAGGCTAAACCCAGCGTGGTTGAGACGCGCGAATACGCACGCGCGATGAGCACCGTCGCCGCCACGCACAGAGCGCCCGCCCCGACCGCCACCGGCCAGGCGACCCAGGCCATGATCGCAAACGCGGAAACAGCCATGATGACGGCGCCGCTCATCGACACCACCACCGGCCCGATCAAGCCGCGGACTTGTTCGGTATCGTCCATGATCCGCGAGGACAGCTCACCGGACCGCGCGGCGTCGAAGAAGCGTACTGGAAGCCGGATCACGTGCGCGTACAGGTCATCGCGCAACGCGGTCACCGTTCGCTGCGTGCCTTCGCCGACGAGCTTCGTCGTGTGCGCGGCCGTGGTCGCTTCGACCACCAGGGCCAGTAGCGCGCCTGCGCCTAACGGAGCGATGAGGCTCGAGCGATGCGCGACGATCACGTCATCGATCGCGACCTTCGCCGCGACGGGCATCGCCAGCGCCGCCGCGCGATTGAGCATCACCAATCCGATGGCTCGGACGACCAGCGCGCGCTCGCCCCACAGCAGCGTGCCAAGGTCGCGCCAGAGGTCTCGAGCGCCGTTGTCGGCGCCGATGCGAGGCCGCCTGCGCGCTATCACTCGCATCGGACCAACGAGGCGGCGAGGAGTTGCCGGATGAGCACGTTCGCGTCGCGCTCACCGCGCTCCCGCGACACGTCGTACTCGGCACACACGCGATCCACGATTTCGCCGAACGGCACGCCTTCGCAGACAAGCGCCCAGATGCGGCTTCCAACGTCGTTCAGCGCGTAGTAGCGACCGCGCTCCACGTCGAGCAGTACCGTCTCGTCGCCTCGCGTCGTTGCCCGCACGTGCGGCGTTCGGATGAGCCGCGACCTGCGAACCATCGCGCTGCTCTCTCGGTTTTTGCGGTGAAACCACATCCCGGCCTGCCTGGTTGGCCCGTGAGCAACGTGCGCCCAACCCTGTACCGGCAACAGCAGTCAGATGCGTGAAATCGTCACGGCACGCGAGGAAATGTCACTCAGCGCGCAGATTTGGTTGGACGAGCGTGGCAAATCTCGCGAGCTGCGTCTGGAAACCGCCGTGATTCCGCAGCGACGTCGCCGAGCATCCGCAGTATCGCCTCAGCAAATTCGCCACGGCTGCGCCCGACGCGAAACCCAGGGTAGCCGCGACTTCCTTGGGCCGGTGCCCGAGCACATCCAACTGCCACGCCGCGTGCAATGCCACGCACCACGCGATCACGCTGTGTGCCGGCGGCAACGCGGCCAGCGCCACCCGATTCTCGAGCGTGCGACGCGACACACCGAGCAGCGTCGCCGCCCGCTCCACCTGCAGTCGCGGCGACGGCGCGACAGCGCACAAAACCATGAACGCCCGCAGCGACCGCGGCAGCAACGGTCCAACGCGTTCCAAGATGACGAGGCCCGCCCGCGGCTCACTGTTTGCGCCTAACGCACCGAGCACCGCCTCGCCGATGAGCGACACCCCGCGCAGGCTGACGCGTACCGGGATGCGCGCCGAGGCGAGCTGAATCACGTCGTCCGCTGCCGCATCCGCGAGCGACGCGCGTGCAATGATCGCCGGTGCGTCGGGACGACTCGCCTGCTCGACCAACACCGGAATGACCGACGCGCCGACGCGGTCGCGCAACTCGCTGACAACCAGGCGCACGTCGGCCGCCGCGAGCAGCGATCGGAATACGTCGGCGCGGTCGCACATTCGAACAGTCAGACGCCGGCCGAGCGCGCGGTGGATCGCGGCGCGGTCGCCGGTGTCGAGAATCAACGCGCCCACCATCGCTGCACTTCGGCGCGCACTACAAAGTCGTACAACGAAGCATGGAACAGCCCGCCAGGACCTGATACCTTGGCGCCCAACGGACCCGGCACCAGTGCCGAGGCCATTCCGAACGAGGCTGCCCATGTTGTTCGCCCAACGACTCCGCATCCACTCTCGCCGCACGGGCTGCGTGCTCATCGCGTTGGGCGCCGCATGCGGAAACTCGCACGACCCGTCGCGCGATCACACGCTCGTCATCGCCCTGGCTGCCGAGCCGACATTGCTCGTGCCGCCGCTCATCGCCGAAACGCCGGGCTTCGTGGTGGCCGATCAGATCCTCGAGCGCCTGGCCGAGCCGGACTCGACGCTCGATGTGATCGGCGACCGCGCGTTCCACCCGCGTCTTGCCGATGGCTGGGCATGGGCGCCCGACTCGTTGTCGATCGCGTTTCGCATCGCCGCCAACGCGCGATGGCACGACGGCCGCCCCGTCACCGCGCGCGACGTGCGATTCACGTTCGCCCTCTACACCGACGCTGCCGTTGCATCGCCCGCGGCCCCGCTGCTGGCCAACATCGACTCGGTGCAGGTGCGCGATGATCGCGTGGCGGTGTTCTGGTTCCATCGGCGCCACGCCCGACAATTCTTCGATGCCACCTACCACATGCGCATCTTGCCCGAGCACGTGCTTGGCCTGGTGTCTCCCGCATCGCTCCGCGCCAGTGCGTACGCGCGTGCGCCCACGGGCAGCGGTCCGTTCCGTTTCGCGCGATGGGTGCCGGGACAATTGGTGGAGCTCACCGCGAACGACGCGTTTCACCGTGGACGCGCGCGCTTTGATCGTGTGGTGTTCACGATCGCGCCGGATCCATCCGTCGCGCTCGTGCGGGCGATCACGGGCGATGTGGACGTCGTCCCCGACCTGCATCCGGCCGATCTGCCGCGGGTGGCGCGGTCCGGAAGGCTCGCGGTCGTGCGTTGGGCATCGTTGTCCAGCGGACTCGTGTTGCTCGACCTCAAGGACCCCGCGCGCCGCGACCGGCCGCACCCCGTGTTCGGCGACCGCTCCGTTAGGCAAGCGGTGACGATGGCCGTCGACCGGCGGCGCGTCACGGCGGCAGCGTTGGGCATGGGCGCCGAGCCGGCCATTGGACCATTGCCGCGGGCGTTGATGCGCGCCACGCCCGCGACGCTCTTGCCGTACGACACCGCCGCGGCCGCGGCCCTGCTCGACTCCGCCGGCTGGCGCGCCGACAACACGGGCGGCGCGCGTCACCGCGGATCGACGACACTGCGATTCACGCTCCTCGTGCCCTCGACCGGCATCGCCGCCCAACGCGTTGCCGTGCTGATGCAGGACGAGTTGCGCCGAGCCGGCGTCGCGATGCAGATCGAGCTCGCCGACGATGCCGCGCTCGCTGCGCGCCTGACCGAACACCAGTTCGACGCCGCGCTCATTGCGTTGGACTGGGACCCGAATCCCCTCAGCGCACGTCAGCTCTGGGGCTCGTCCAACACCGGGCCCGAGGAAAACTCCAATTTCAGCGGCTATCGCAGCGACGCCTTCGATGCCGCAATGGATGCCGCCGCGTCGGCGTCCGATTCGATCGACGCCAATCTCGCGACCTCGCGAGCCTGGCGTGCGCTCATCCGCGATGCACCCGCGATCTGGCTCTACGATCTCGACCGTGTGGGCGCCGTTCGTGGCTGTGTTCACACCGCCGGAGTGCGCCCCGATGCCTGGTGGACATCGCTGGCCGAATGGTCCGTCTCGAGCGACTGCCGCAACGGGTCCGAAAGTCCGCCTTGACGAACCGGACTCATGCGACGTGATTGCACGGAGAGTCCTGCCGCGTTCGGCACAATACGCAACAGGGCTTTGACCAGCGGCAGGAGTGCTCACGTGCACATCTCGGATTCCACGAGCGCGCTCTCCTCCTCGACGTCAACGCATTTGCCGTTCGTCGAGGCTTTGTCCTCGCTCTCATCGGACGCCGATCCGGACTGGACGACGATGTCCGCCGCGTTGCTTACGCTGCGCGTCGTCGACGCATGGGCACAGCCCGGCGCCGTGACCGACGAAGAGCTGGCGCTGCGCGTAGCGACCATCCTACCGGTGGTCGACGCGGTCGACGACGACGAAACGCGCAGCGCGCTCCGCACGCTCCTCGGCGCGATTGGAACTCGCGACGCACTCGAGACGGTCGAGACACGACTGGTGGTATTCGGCCGGACGCTCGAGGCGCGCGCGCGATGGGAGCTGGCGCTGGACATTTACACGTTGCTCCTCGCGCTGCATCGCGGCGGCCGCATTGGCGCGACCGCGATGCATACCGAGATCGAAGCGTACATCAGGATCGCCGAATGTCATTGGCATCGCGCGGAGTGGGAGCTCGCGGAAGCTGCATTCGCGACTGCCGCGCGAGTGGCGATGAACGCCGGCGACCGCGCCGCCGCGTTGCGCGCTCGGTGTTATGGCGCGTCGGTGACCGCGGAGCGCGGCGACCTGGATGACGCCGATGCGCAATTGGCGGCGGTCGAGCGCGAGGCCGCGGAAGTGAGGCGTCTCGACCTGCTTGCGTTGGGCCGGCACGGCCGCGCGCACGTTGCGTTTCTGCGAGGCAACGTGGAGGTCGCCGCACGCCTGGCGTTCGAAGCATTGGAGCATCTGCCGGATCCGCGCGAGCGCGATCGTGCGCTCGCCGATGTCGCGGCGGCGTTCGCGGAGCTCGGCGTCCGTAGCGCGGCGCGCGATGCCCAACTGATCATCTCCGCGACGACGCAGGACTCGTACGTCCGTTGGACATCGCTCATCAATCTCATGGAGCTCGCGGCCGGCGACCGCGTGCGCCCCGCGTTCGAGCAGTACCGTCGCGCGCTGGTCGCCGAGCGCCTGCCGCCCAGACTCGCCGGATACTTCCACTACTATTCCGCCGGCGGCGCGCACGTGTTCGGCGACGCCACCTCGGCGCGCGACGAGTATCGCCGTGCGTTGGGCATCGCCACACGCGCCGGGCTGGGACCACTCGCCCGCGACGCCGCGGCGGCGCTGCGCGCCCTCGAAGTCGAAGCGGCGCCGCCCGATGCCCCGCCGGCGCGAGATCCCACTCCCGCGACGGCAGGCATCGCCGGTGCGCTCGCACGCATGCGCGAAAGCGTGCTCCGCAACTCCGATCCCACGAGCGACGACTAACGATGCGACGCACACACGCCAATGCGCCTCAACGCCCGCCCAATGCGCCGCCCCCAACGACGACGTCCGGATGCGGACCAATCGTGATCTGCTCGTCCTGCGACGTAGACCGCGGCGCCGTGGGTGACGTGCACGCGGCAACCAGTGCCGCCGTTAGCAAGAGGATGAGTGCGTGACGACGAAGCATGCGACCTCCCGGTGTGAGCTGCGTCGCTCCACCGGCCGGTCTCGTATCGCGGCGCAGTGTCGTGAAGCGACGCCGCCACGTTCGCGCTCACACGCGTCGTCACTTGCGCACGGCCGCGACCTGAAAGTGCACGGATGAGACATCGTCGCCCGCGCTCCACGCGCACCACCCGCGGCGCGTGATCGTCGTCGCGCTCCTCCCCGACCTCCTCCACGGCCGACTCCGCACCGCGCTCGGAGCCGATAGCACCATCATCACCGCCGACAGCGTCGACGAATCAGCAGGCATTGCCGCCCTCCTCCAACGCGGCGACGTCGACCTCATCGTCCTCGACCCGAGCGATCGCCGGCTCGAGCACCGCGCGCGAACGCTCGCCGCACTCCTCGCGCAGTACATCGCGATCCCCGTCGTGCTGTACACCTCGCTCACCACCGCCGGCGTCGCGCGCGCCGCCGAGCTCCTTCGCGACGGGACGCGGCAACTGCTCATTGCCGGCGTCGAAGATCAGCCCGGAGCGACACGCGCGCTCGCGGTGCGCATGACGATGGACGCGCTCGCCCAACGCTTCCTGGCATCGGTAGAATCGCAGCTCGAGCAACTGCCCGCGTCGGTCGTTCGCGGCTTCCACGCGCTGTTTGCATTGCCGCGGCGATTTCGGTCGGTCGAGGACATCGCGCTCGCATCGGCCGTCACCCGCCGGCATTTGGAACGCGTCACGCGGCGCGCCGGATTCACGTCGTGCCGCGACGTGCTCATCATCGCGCGCACGCTCGCGGCCTTCCGGCTGCTGCAGCACGAACACCGATCGTTAGGCCAGATCGCGGCGCGCCTCGATGCCCACCCGCGCGTGCTCGGCCGCCAGATCCGGACGCTGCTCGGCGTTGGATCGACGCTCGATCTCGCCCCATGGAGCGAGGATCGGTTGCTCGGTGCGTGCACGCACGCGCTCTGTCGCCGCGCGGCGCAACCGTCGCATCGCTCGGCGTCCCGCACCCGCCGCGCCCGCTCCGCCCCTTCGTATGACGACCGATGACAGTGTAATACTGCATCACGCGCGACGCGCCGGTATGTTCGCTCGCCACGACCCCCCCTCAGGCGGCAGGCGAGCGACCGGTGGCCAGGACACGAAACCCGAAGAAGAAGGTGGTTCAAGTCCGCGTGACTCCCGCGGAAAAGTTGCGCATCGAGCGCGTGTCCGCCGCCGAGAATCGCACCGTTAGCAATTGGATCTATGGCCTGATCATGCGCGAGCTGGTCGCGCGCGAAGAGCCGCAGATGCGCGTCGCCGAGCCAAAACATCCCACCTAGTGAGCCGCGTCTGAATTTGCGATCGCAGAGAAGGGGGAAGAGGGAAGCGCTCGCTCACGCTCGCTGCGGGAAGCGCTGTGCTGGGGGAAGCGGGCGTGAGCGAGCGCTTCCCACTTCCCCTCGTGAGATGCTGCCAGCAAATCTGACGCGCTCCACCAGCGCCTCGCCGCCTAACCGGCCGAGGCGGCGGTGTAAACGAAAAAGGGAAGGCACCAGCGCTCGCGCGCCGTCACCTTCCCTTCGCCATTGTCCCCGTTCCCCAAGGTCGCACGCTGTGCGACCGCTTCCCGGCGGCCGCGCCAGCCGCCGCTTCCCTGCGGTTACGCTGCCTTCTTCCCCGACTGCTGCCAGCTCACCTGGTCATTCAACCCTTCCATATACGCCTCGAAATGCGCGGGCGGGAAACCAGTCACGCCGATCTCCAGCACATCACCACGGCCCACGCGCGCCTGCTCGGCAATGGCTTCCATTGCTTGCGCAAACGTCGGGCTCGTGACTGCGCCGGCGAGGCGCAGCGTTTCGTCGGCACCGCTGAGCGAAAACTCAAAGCGTGGCATGCGCCCTCCTGGAAGCAAGGTTCCGTCAGGACCCGCATACCGGGACCCTGTTCCCGGTGCACGTTGGTCGAGACCCATTCGCCCTTCTTCCCTCTCCCCCTGCGTGCTCTACCCCCACATCCCATAAACGATCGGCCGCCCATAGTCGTTCCGGGATTGTCGCTCCGGACTTGTATTACTGACTTTGCACGCGTCGTGCCCACGTCGTCGCAGGCGTCATGCCCCCAGCGCATCCAGAAACTCGTTGGCCCAGCGCGCCACATCGTGCGTCGTTACACGGTCACGAAGCGCCCGCATCCGTTGCGCCCGTTCGTTCGGTGGCATCACCAGCGCCGTGTGCATGGCTTCGGCAGTTTCGTCGACATTGTACGGATTCACGATCAACGCTTCACTCAACTCTTCCGCCGCGCCGGCAAACTCGCTCAGCACGAGGACGCCGTCGTCGTCCGTTCGCGTGGCCACGAACTCCTTCGCCACGAGATTCATGCCATCACGCACCGGTGTGACCACCATCACATCCGCGGCGCGATAGAGTCCGATCAACAACGCCCGCGGCACGCCGCGGTGCACATAGTGAATGGGCGCCCAGGTCGGGATCGCGTACATCCCGTTGATTCGCCCAACGAGCGACTCCACCTCGTCCCGCACTTGCCGGTACGCGCGCACGCCTTCCCGCGACGGAACGGCGATCTGCATGAATCGAATGCGCTCGCGCCATTCGGGATGCTTGACTAACAACTGCTCCACGGCCAACAAGCGCCGCGGAATCCCTTTGCTGTAGTCGAGCCGGTCGATGCCCACCAACAATGGCCCCGTGTCGTTTCGCCGGAGCCGCGCCGCTTCGGTCTGCACGGCCTGCGACTCCGCCCGACGAGCGAAGTCCAGCGCGTCAACGCCCATCGGGAAAACGCCCACACGGACGCGGCGCCCGCGATACTCGAACTCGTTGCCGTGCGCGTCTGCGCCTAACAGACGATGAACCGCCGCCGCGAAGTGTCCACGATGGCGCCGCGTATGGAACCCGATTAGATCCGCGCCCAGCATGCCCGTCACCAGCCACCGCCGCCGCGCGAGCGCGAAAAAGATTTCCGGCGTTGGAAACGGGATGTGCAGAAAGAACCCGATGCGAGCGTTCGGAATGCGCTCGCGAATCAGCGCCGGCACGCGCAACAAGTGATAGTCGTGCACCCAGACGCGATCGCCCGGACGCCACACGGCCGCCACCGCATCCGCAAACCGCGCGTTCACCTGCTCGTAGACATCCCAGCCATCGACGCGCAGCGGCAATTGATCGAGCCGGTCGTGACACACCGGCCACAGCACGCTGTTCGCGATCCGGTCGTAGTAGACGGTCACCTCATCGGGCGAGAGCTCCACGCTCACCAGTCGCCGTGACTCGAGCTGACAGGCTACCTCGTGACGCCCCGCGTCGTCCAACGCGCTCATGTCGCCCGGCCAGCCTAACCAGAGCCCGTTCGACTGCTCGTGCGGCGTCCGCAGTCCGGTCGCCAATCCGCCAACGCTGGCCCGCACCTGCGGGCGCCCGCCCTTCTCCGAAGCGCTCACCGTCACCGGCAAGCGGTTCGACACGATGAGCAACCGCCCGCTCACGAGGCGGGCTTGGGCGGCACGGCCGCTCCGGACGCTGTCTCGGTCGCGGCCGGCGCGGTGAGTGGCGATTCCAGTTGCACGGTGTGCGTGGGAAACGCGAAGGACGTGCCTGAGCGCTCCACGACGTCCATGATCCGCAGCAACAATTCTTGTCGGATGCGTTGGAACTCACTCATGTCGGTGGTGAGGACCTGCGCCGCAACCTGGATGTCGAGCGACGATGTGTTGAGCTGGAGGAAGAACACCGCGATCGACTCCGGCGCCACGCGCGTTTCGGCGCGCAACACACCGTCCGTCCCCGACAGCACGGCGCGCATCTGCTCGGCCGTCGTGTCGTACACGAGGGCGAGCACGCACGCAAAGCGGATCCGGTCGCGCGGCGCGAACGTCTCGATGCGCGAGTCGGCCACCTTTCCGTTAGGCATAGAAACCACGCTGCGCTCGGCGGTGCGCAGCCGGATGGAGCGCAGGCCGATGCTCTCGACGGTGCCGGACACGGTGTCGATCGTCACCGTATCGCCCTCGCGGAACAGCCGATCGGCGCCGATCGCGAACGCGCCGAACAAGTTCTCCAACGTCTTCTGCGCCGCGAGTGCCACCGCCAATCCCCCAATGCCCAATCCGCCGACGATCGCCGCCACCGGATACCCGAGCGTCGCCAACAAGGAGATGATCCCGAACAGCGCCACCGCCATTTTCGCCAAGCGCGACACCAGCGTCAGCAGGCCGCGTGACGTCCCATGCATGGCCCAACCCGACACCGACATGATCTGGCGCCAGATGTCCACCAGCCGCCACAACGCCCAGAAGAGCGCGATCGTGAAGGCCGCGGCGACGACGGTGTCGATGCGACGCGATGCGTTCGCATTGAGCGACAGCCAGGGCAACAGCAGCAGCGCCACCACCAACAGCGCCCCCAACCGGAATGGACCGCGGAGCTCCGAGCTCACGCTCTCGTCCCAGTGCGTCCGGGTCCGCTTGGCGAGAATGCCCAACGCACCGCGCGCGAGTCTGCCCAACGCCATGCCGGCCGCCCACGATACCGCGAGCAGGATCAGCAGCCCGACCCATTGCCACCAGAGTATGCCTAACGGGCCGGTGCCGAGCAGCCAGGGCGGCAGGTGCTCGAGCGTCCACCGGTCCGGCAGCTGCTGATACCACTTCGGAATGTTGGCCACCGTGCTCCGCGAGAATACCCACCGCGCTCCAACGCCGCCCGCACGCGGCGCGCGCACCATGCGCACCGGGTCGCTCCGGTCCCGCGGACCGGGGATGCTGCCGATCTGCTGCACGCCCGCCGCGAGTCCGTTAGTCGTGTCGCCGAGCGATGCGCCGGAAATCGCATCCAGATCGATGTAGACGTAGCGGTCCAGCACCACCGCCAACTCGTGCGCGAGCTGTTTGGCCTGACCGCGCTCCGCGTCGGGCACATCGAGATACTGCGACGCGCGACCGAAGTCGTTCCCATCCGTGTACTCCAAAAACGCCGACAGCGACGCGCGCGGCGAATCGGGCTCCGTGACTGCGACCTGCTTGCCGGAATCCGGCGCGGTCTTCCTGCCTGCCAACTGCTGCAACAGTTGCGCAGAGCTGTTTGGGGGCGCGATGAGCCCGAGCGCACACGCAGCGCCGGCCAGCATCGTCACCCGGTACGCCCTCGACACACGACACGCGGCCCAATTCATGATGATCATTCGCCAACACGAGAGGGGAAGGACGCGCATCATATGAAGGAGCTTGCGCACCGTCCAGCACCGACGTAGGTAAAGTTGGGCGCAGACGAGAGCAGGCTGCACGCTCCGCGCCGCGCGCACCATTCTGATCGGACGTCTTCGAGCACGTGCCACCTGTCTTTCCACAGTCTCCGCGCGACGACCTTCAGCCGCCCAAACCGGGGCCGCCACCGGGACAACCCGAGCTGCGGACGCTCACGCTCGAACGCGCCGTTCGTTGGGTCCCGGTTCACGACGCCATCCCAGCGCTGTCTGCTCCGCTCGGTACCGTGTCCGCAGTCGAGCCGCTGGTCATTGATCAGCAGGCCCTCGCCGGAATCGAAGCGCATGTATCGACCTCTCCGGAACTGGCGGTCGGCATTCTGTACGGCGCCATTTTTCGATGCCCACGTCTCCGGATGGACTACGCGCTCGTGCAAGGCGTCGAGCGCGGCTCGATGGATGAAGCGGATGCCAATGCCGACCTGCGCCTGACACTCGAGAAACTCATCGCACGGCTTCACGCCGACGGCTTGCACGCGCTCGGATGGTACCGTGCGGGAGTGAACGCCGGCCTGCAGCTGTCGCCGACGGACTCGGCAATGCACGCGACGCTTTTTCCGGAGCCGTGGGCCGTCGCGCTCCTCCACGAGGCGTCGACTCCTCGATCGCAGGCCGCACTCGTTCGCCTCACCACACGGCTCCGCCCGTACTCTATTCCGTTCTACGAGCTACTGCCTGCCCAGTACATTGGCGAAGGCGACGCAGTGCGCAGCGTGATCGACTGGCCAACCTATCGCACCACCGCGGATGTCGTACGGCCCGAGTCCATTGTGTACGCGCCGCCGGCGCCTTCGACGGAACCGCAGCAGCAAGCTCCACAGTTCCACGGCATTGAACGGATCTTCGACGCCCCGTCGGTAGAGCCCGGCAACAGCACGGCGGCTCATACCCCTCGACGACGCCAGTTCCCGCTGTTCTCTTTTGGCCCGCGGGCGATTCGCGTCGCGCTGGCGGCCTGCGCGATCGCGCTCGCCATTGCTGCTGTGTGGTTCGCCAAACACTGAACCGACGCCAATGACTCGACGCTCCACGATCGCCGTGAAACCGATCCCATTTCCTCATTCCCTCTTCCCTCGCCGTATGCGCTCTTTCATTCACCTCGCAGCTTGCACGCTGCTGCTTGCGCCCGCGGCCGGCGCGCAAGCGGCCCACAGTGCGCAGCTCGATTCCGCCACGATCGCCGGATTCCGCTGGCGTTCCATCGGCCCCGCCAACATGGGCGGCCGTGTTGCCGACATCGCGGGCATTCCGAGTCCGTCCAAGACGTTCTACGTGGCAGCCGCCGGCGGCGGCATCTGGAAGACCACCAATGCCGGCATCACGTTCCGCCCGATCTTCGAGCACGAGAAGGTCGTGGCCATGGGGTCGCTCGCGATCGCACCGTCGGATACCAACATCGTGTGGGCCGGCACCGGCGAGCAGAACACGCGAAATTCCATCTCGCCCGGCGGCGGCATCTACAAGAGCATCGACGGCGGCATGACGTGGAAGTTGATGGGCCTCGAGAACACGCAGCAGATCGGGCGCATCGTCGTCAACCCCACCAACCCGAACATCGTCTACGTCGCTGCGTTAGGCCACGCCTGGGGCCCCAACAAGGACCGCGGACTCTACAAGACCACCGACGGCGGACAAACGTGGCAGCTCATCAAGTTCGTGAGCGACAAAGCGGGATTCATCGACGTCGCCATGGACCCCAAGGATCCCAACACCCTCTACGCGTCCAGCTATGAGCGCGTCCGCGGACCGTGGTTCCTCACCAGCGGCGGCCCCGGCAGCGCACTCTGGAAAACCACCGACGCCGGCGCCACCTGGACGAAGATCGACGGCCATGGGTGGCCGACCACTTCGTTAGGCCGCATCAACATCGCCATCGCGCGCTCGAATTCGAAGATCGTGTACGCGCTGGTCGAGGCCGATTCCATTCGCGGCGGCAAGGCGCCGTTCCCCGTCCCCGCGAGCGACACTGGCGCCACCGCCCCTCAACACACGCGGCTCCTGAGCGGTCTCTATCGCTCCGACGATGGCGGCGGCACGTGGAAATGGATGAACGACAAGGACACGCGACCGTTCTACTACTCCCAGGTTCGCGTCGATCCGGAGAACCCCGATCGCGTGTACTGGTCGTCGACGCCCGTCAATTTCTCGGATGACGGCGGCAAGACGGTGCGCAACGCGACCGTCGGCATTCATGTCGACCACCACGCAATGTGGATCGACCCGAATGATGGACAGCACTTCGTGGTCGGTGATGACGGCGGCGTATCGCAGACGTGGGATCGCGGCGGCAACTTCGACTTCCTGAACACGTTCCCGATCGGCCAGTTCTACGAAGTGAGCTACGACTTCGCCGTGCCGTATCGCGTGTGCGGCGGTCTGCAGGACAACGGCAGCTGGTGCGGACCGAGCACCAAGAAAGAGCTCGCGATCATGAATCGCGACTGGTTCACGGTAGGCGGCGGCGACGGATTCTATACGGCGCAGGATCCCACCAATCCGAACATCATCTACGCCGAGTCGCAGGGCGGCGCCATTGGCCGCGTCGACTACAGCACCGGCGATCGCACCTTCCTCGACAAACCGACGTGGCGCGACTCGCACCTCGCCTGGGAAGATTCCATTCTCGCCCTGCGCGGCGACACGGCGCAGCCCGAGACGTCGGCGATGAAGAAACACATCGCCGAGTTGCGCACGAAAGAGAAGGCCGACTCGATCGACCTCGACCTGCGCTACAACTGGGACACGCCCTTCTTCATCTCGCCGCACTCGGCGAGCACGCTCTACATCGGGGGCAACCGCGTCCTCAAGTCGACGGATCGCGGCGATCACCTCTACCCGATCTCGCCCGATCTCTCCACGAAGGATTCGGTCAAGATCCGGATCAGCACCAAGACCACCGGCGGCATCACCAACGATGCGACCGGCGCCGAGACCTACGGCACGATCACGACGTTGGCCGAGTCGTACGTCAAGCCTGGCCTGCTCTACGCCGGCACCGACGACGGCAACGTGTGGCTTTCGCCTAACGACGGCGGGACCTGGGACAACATCACCACCCGGTTCCCCGGCGTGCCGCCCCACACGTACGTCGTGCGCATCGAGCCCTCGCACTTCGACACGCTCACGTTCTACGTTGCCTTCGACGGCCACCGCACGAACGATTTCACGCCGTACCTGTACGTGACCAAAGATGGCGGCAAGACGTTCCGTTCGTTAGTCAGCGATCTCCCGAAGGATGGTCCGGCATTCCTGCACGTGATTCGCGAGGATCCGGAAAACCAGAACCTGTTGTTCGTGGGCACCGACGTCGCGGCCTATGTGTCGACCGACCGCGGCGCGCACTGGCAGCGTTTCATGACGGGGCTACCCACCGTCCCGGTGAACGACCTCAAGATTCAGCCGCGCGACCACGATCTCATCGCCGCCACGCACGGGCGGAGCATCTGGATCGTGAGCATCGGGCCCCTCGAGCAGATGACCGACAGCGTGCTCGCGGAGTCGCAGCACTTCTTCAAGCCCGGCACCGCCTATCAGTTCGGCGAGGCGCCGGGACCGGATCTCAATCCCGGCCAGCAGCTCTTCGAGGGACGCGATGCGCCGTACGGCGCCGACTTCGCCTACCGCCTAACGAGCGGCAAGCGCGGCGACACCGTGCACATCGTCGTCACCGACGCCAAGGGTGACACGGTCGCGTCGATGCGCGGCCCGGGCGGCGACGGGTTGCAGCACGCGATCTGGGACATGCGCGGCAAAGCACCCAAGGGCAAACCGCTCTCGCCCGCGGCGAAGCGCGACAGCATCCTGGCCGCGCGCAAAATGGACCACGTGTTGGATTCGCTGGCCACCGCCAAGACGGCGCCGCAGGCGACCATCGACCGCATCAAGAAGGCGATCGCCAGCGGCGAAGGGTTAGGCGAACTGTTCCGTCGCGGAGGCGGCGGCGGGGCCGGGCAACCCGGCGTGTTCGCCGAGCGGCCGGGTGAGAGCCCGCTGCCGCGGCGCCGCGGTGCAGGAGCCGGTGGCGCGGAACGCAGGGACACCACGGCCGCCGAGCGTCGGGACACCACGGCCGCGGGCCGCCAGGGCCGGCGCGCCGGCGGCGCACCCGGAGGCCCGGGCGAGCCCGGCGCCGAAGCGCCCATCGACCAGGCGGTGTTAGGCGAGATCTTCACCGCGCTGCGCTCGAGCGGCGCGTTGCCCGGCGGCGGGTTCGGCCGGCGCAATCAGGCGCCCTTGGTCGAGACCGGCGACTATCTGGTCTCGATCAGCGCGAACGGCCAGACGATGAAGCAGGTGCTGCGCGTCAACCGCGTGAGCGGCGGCGACGGCACGGCCGTGTCCGACAATGCACTGGATTTCGATCCGTAAGGCGGTCGCCTTACGTTAGGCGCCGGCGCGGGACGCCGCATCCCCGGCCGGCGCCGCTGCTCCGTTCCGTCAGCCTGCGGCTGGCGGAACGAGCAGCGGCCCCAGACACAATGCCGTCAGGTCTTCCGTGCTCAACACGGGCGCGTCGTCGGACGTCGACGGCTGCCACCGCCACCCGTCGGACGTCTGCACCTGCCGATACACGTCGGCGCGGACGATGCTCGCCGCCGCCGACTCGCGCCGCCGTACCGCGCCGCGCACCGCCACGACGCCCTGCCACTCGATCACCTGCAGCTCGCCTAACGAGGCGTCGGTGAACTGTGCCGGGAACCACGACACGCTCACCGCTCTCGATGCGCCCTGCACCACGCACCGGTCCGGCGATCGGTACGGCACGAGCGCCGACTCCGCCATCTCGTTCGTCGCCAAGGCGCCCGGCATCGGCATGCGGTGTTTGATGTCGGCGACCAGCTTGTCGAGGAGCCGCTCGAGCTCGCGACGAGCCGCCGCACGCTGCTGCGGCGTGAGGCGCGATCCCGGCTCGCCAATGCCCAGGCTGGTCAGCTCGTCGACCCGCCCTTCCTCTCCATCGCCAGCTTCCACGGGCTCAGTACTCGCGCCCTCGCTCGCGGTCGGCTTTCGCTGCATGGATCCTCGCGGAATCTCCACACCCGCTGCGTAATACAGCGCTCGCGCGCCTCAGACGATGGAGATCGGCGGAGGAGCGACCAGCGCGCCAGGCGCGCTGGAGTAAGTCGGAAAGGTACACAATTACGGCCGGGTTCGCGCCGTGACCGAAGAGACCCCGGTCTCCCGCACCTCGATCACTCCGGCAGAACCCGGGGCCGACGGATCGTTGTCCCGCGGACCCGTTGGGCCTCCGCGACGCGCCTTTGCGCTCCACTCTTCGATCGCGATCGCGACGAACGCCGTCGCGGTGAGATGCGCATCGGTCACGGGCTCGTAGTCGCGTCCAGCGGTGCGGCCCGGATAATACCGGTCGACCATCGCGTGGAGCAACGCGCGCTGCGCATCCTCGGGCGGTGTCTCGAGCGCGCGCCCAAACACGACGACCGACCGGTAGTTCACCGAGTGATAGAGCGCCGTGCGTGAATACACGAGACCATCCACGAGGGTCACCTCAATGCACACCGGTGCGCCAGTCGCCACGTGCGCCATGAATCGACTGTGATGCCCGCCATGGAGGTACAGTCTCGCCGGACTCGTCGCATCGAAGTGATAGGACATTGGTATCACGAACGGCTGCCCATCGATCGCGAACGCGACGTGCGCGACGAGTCCCTCGGCGAGAACCGCGGCGGCTTCGTCGGGAACGCCGCGGTCGGCGTGCACGCGGAGCGTCGCGCGCGCGGTGGTGCGCTCGTCCGCCGAGAAAGAGGGCGAGATCTGGCTGTCGACGGAAGACGATGCGGTCATGGCGATTCCCCGGGCGATGGGAGGCGTGGCGCTGGCGCGCGGCAGCGCTGAACCGTATCGTATGGCGAAGCTGGACTTGCCAGAAGCGCCAGAAAACCTGAACTTTATAATGCCAGACGACCCCCCCGCATCACGAGGCCGGCATCCCGTTCGCCGGCGCGTCGCGAGCGCACCCAGCATCCTCGTGACACTCGACGCCGCGCGCAACAGGCCGCTCCACCAGCAGGTGTACGCGGATCTTCGCGACGCGATTCTGTCGGGGCGCATCGCCGCGCGCGCGCAGCTTCCGTCCACGCGTCTCCTCGCGAGCGAGCTCCGGATCTCCCGGACCACGGTGTCGCTGGCCTTCGATCAGTTGCGCGCGGAGGGGTATCTCGAGGCGCACGAGCGCGGCGGCACGTTCGTCGCCGCCACGATCCCGGATCGTCTCTTGTCCGCCGCTCGGCGGCCCGTGGTGCGCCCGGCCGCGCGGCCCGCGTCGAGTGCGCCAGCGTTAGGCACGTCGAAACGCGGCGCGGCCCTCGCCCGGCTCACGACCCCGTCCATGGCCCTGTCCGCGCACCCGGTGCGCGCGTTCCGCACCGGCGTGCCGGCGCTCGACGCATTCCCCCACGCGGTGTGGGGCCAGATCTCCGCCCGTCTCTGGCGCCGCGCGCCGCGGACGCTCCTCGCCTACGGCGTGCCTAACGGATACGAGCCGCTCCGCCGCGCCATCGCCCACTATCTGCAAATATCGCGCGGCGTCCGATGCGCGACCGAGCAGGTCATCATCGTCGGCGGCTCGCAGGAAGCGCTGTATCTCGCAGCCCAGCTGCTCATCGAGCCGGGCGATCCGGCGTGGATCGAAGACCCGGGCTACCCCGGCGCGCGCAACGCGCTGGTCGCCGCCGGCGCGCGCGTCGTCGGCGTACCCCTCGACGCCGAGGGACTCGATGTCGCCCAAGGACGCCGCCTCGCTCCGCACGCGCGGCTGGCCTACATCACGCCATCGCATCAGTACCCACTCGGCGTCACGATGACCATCGGCCGCCGGCTGGCTGCGCTCGAGTGGGCACGACAGTCCGGCGCCTGGATCCTCGAGGATGATTACGACAGCGAGTTCCGGTACTCGAGTCGTCCACTGCCCTCGCTCCAGGGCCTGGACGCCGAGGAGGGTGCACGCAATGCACGCGTGATCTACATTGGCTCGTTCAGCAAAACACTCTTCCCGTCCCTGCGCATTGGCTTTCTCGTGGTCCCATCGGCGTTGGTCGACTCGTTCGGCGCGGCGCGCGCGGTGTTGGACCGTCAGTCGCCGACGATCGAGCAGGCCGTGCTCGCGGAGTTCATCACCGACGGGCACTTCGTCCGTCACGTGCGACGAATGCGCGCTCTGTACGCGGAACGACAGGAGGCATTGCTCCGCGCCGCGCGCGACGGACCGCTCGCCGAGCACATTGAAACGGCGGCAACAGACGCCGGGATGCACCTTGTGGGTTGGCTGCGACACGTCCGCGACGACAGACACGCGGCGGCGTGCGCGATCGAAGCCGGGATCGAAACACCCTCACTCTCCGCGATGTCGCTCGCTCCCGCACCGCGCGCCGCACTCCTGCTCGGCTACGCCGCATTCACTCCGCAAACGCTGGCGAAAGCAGCCGAGCGCTTGGCCGGCGCATTGCGTGTTGCCCGTAGCTCGGCTGGAGCGCGTGAACGTCGCGCGTTGCGCACCTAATTCATCAGACATAGTATCACCGTATGACTAACCCAACTCCTTTCGCCCGACGCCGCTTGGTCGATGAGGTCATCGACCACCTTCGAACAGAGATCTCGAGCGGCCGGCTCTCGGCCGGGTCGAGACTCCCCGCCGAAGCGAAGCTAACGGAACAGCTCGGTGTGAGCCGCACGACATTGCGCGAGGCCATCGTCGTGCTATCGCATGGCGGGCTGGTCAATGTCCGCCAAGGCGACGGTACCTACGTGACGAACGGCCGCGCGACCGCCGAGCCTTTGACCAAACGATCCGTTGCCGAACTTCTGGACTTGCGACGCCCGCTGCAGCTGGAGCTCACGCGCCTCGCATCGACGCGTCGCACTGAACAGGAGGCCAGTCAGCTGCGCGGGCACGTATCAAAGCTGGCGGCTGCGATCGAGAGTCATGGGAGTGAGACAATCCGGACTGCCGCAGCCAGCCTCGAATCCGCGATAGGTGCGGTATCGCATAGCGCATTGGTCGCGGAGCTTGCAGAGCAGGCTTCGCGTGCCGTCGAAAGCGCCGTGAAGCCGGACTACGCCGCAGTCGACTCGTGGTCGATTGCATTTGGCCACCTGGCCCAAAGCGCGCGAGGAATCGTCGACCGCGACGCCGAGTCGGCTGACCGATTCGCTCGGCTCTGGCTCGCCGCCCAGGCAGCGTTGCTGCAACCGTCCAGACCACCGACTGAATATGCCAACTCGGAATCCAGGCGTGGACCGCGAGCCAGTCATGCGAAGCGTGGCGGCAGCCAGTTAGACGACCGCTGAAGCGGCCAATGGGCAGCATATCATCAGACGTATGATGTTTCGCACACGCCTACTAGCTACAGCATCACTGATTGCGGCTCTGGCTGGCCGAGCGCCCAACGTACACGCGCAGGGCATGACAATGCCGGGAATGAGCGACTCGACCACGCACATGGTCGGCGTCCTTGCGATCCCAATGAACCGCGACGGATCCGGCACCTCGTGGCTTCCGGATGCCTCGGCTATGGTGGCGAATCATTTTTCGGCCGGGGCGTGGAGCTTCATGTTTCACTACCGCGCCTTCGTCTACTACGATCGGCAGAACGACGCCGATCACACGCGGCGCGGCGACGATCAAATCGGCGCCGTCAATTGGGCGATGCTGATGGCCGCGCACCGACTGGGCGGCGGTCAACTGCAGTTGCGTGGAATGATGAGCGCCGAGCCCTGGACGGTCGGCGCCGCCGGCTATCCGCTGCTGCTCCAATCCGGCGAATCGTACCACGGGCAATCTCTCCACGACCGCCAGCACCCGCACGACCTGTTCATGGAGATGGCGGCCATCTACACCCGTACGTTAGGCCAGAACCTGGCGATGCAGGCATACGTCGCGCCGGTCGGTGAGCCCGCCAGCGGGCCCGTGGCCTTCCCGCATCGCCCGTCCGCAGCCGGTGACCCATTCGCTCCCCTGGGCCACCATTGGCAGGACGCCACGCACATTTCTTATGGCGTCCTCACGGCGGGCATCTTCTCGAGATCCTGGAAGCTCGAGACGTCGCTCTTCAACGGCCGCGAACCGGACGCGGATCGAACCAACTTCGATTACAAGGGTCGAAGCCTCGACTCCTACTCCGCGCGCTTCACAGTCAACCCATCTGCGCCGTGGAGCATCAGCACGTCGTACGCGTTCTTCAAGAGTCCCGATGCGCTCGAGCCCGCCATCTCCGAGCAGCGAATCACCGCATCCGTGTTGAATACGCGGTCAGTCCGGACGAATGGCGAATGGGCGAGCGCCATCATCTACGGCGGCAACAAGCTCGAGCACACTGACACATGGTCCAATAGCTTGCTCGCCGAGTCGAACCTCGCGTTCGATCGCTGGAACTCGGTGTTCGCGCGGCTGGAATTCGTCGAGAAGTCCGCGAACGACCTCGACATCCTCGATCAACCCGCTGACGCTCGCTTCAAAATCGGGTCGGCAGCCGTCGGATACGTGCGCGAGATCATCCGCTATCCCGGTGGGTCGTTAGGCCTGGGCGGCCGCGTTGCGGTCGACTTCGTGCCGGCTGCGATTGCATCGGAGTACGGCTCGCGAACCCCAACCGGGTTTGCCGTTTACCTCCGTTTCCGCCCTCGGCGACTGCCGTCCGACTCCATGGCCGGGATGGGGTCGTCCGCTGACCGTCCCGCACGAGGTCGCTGACCGTTAGCGCGCGGCGGCCGTGACTAACGCATCGACGGCGGCCAGCGCCGGCACGAGGTGCTGCGGCAACCCGTGGCGCGCCGCGATGTACTCCGCCTGGTTGTAGCCGATCCACACGCCGCCACCGTCCGCCTGCCATACCAGCACCTTGAGCGGCAGATCGATCGCGATCGTCGGCGCGGCAACCATGAGCGGCGTGCCCGCGCGCGGACTCCCGAAGATCAAGAGCTTCGTCGGCGGGAGGCGTAGACCGACCTTCGCCGCTTCGCCGCTATGGTCGACGAGCGCGAAGAGCGTGACTCCCTTGGCTGCGAGCAGAGACTCGAGCCGGTCAACCGTCTGGTCGACCGTGTACTGGCTGCGCGTGCGGGCGAAGCCCGCTGTCGCGTCGGCGCTCACACACGGCTCCCGTGCGGAATTTCGTGGAGGAGATGACCTGCTGTGCGAAGAGGCGCGGGCCGGAATCGAACCGGCGAATAGCGGTTTTGCAGACCGCTGCCTTACCACTTGGCTACCGCGCCGAAAGAGATGCTAAGCTATTCCCTGACTACGACTTCCTCAAGTACAACGTGTCATGACCGTCGCCGACGTCCCGCTTCACGCGCTCCGCTCGCTAGGCGTCCGATGTTCATTTCGACACTCGCGGCGATCCGTTACGCGTCCTCGTCAAAATAACTTTCGGGCGCGTGACGTGCGTACCGCATCGTCATTATGTGCCGCTCCGGCCATCCATCGTCACGTCGCGTAGCTTCGCGCCTTCTATGCGACAAGCGCCGTCATGCGTAACGTCGAGTTCTGGGTGCCGACGAAGTTCGTCCGCCACGGCTCGAGCTGGCGCGGCAGCCGCGATACCACGAAGCTGGCTCACGGGTCGCGCCTCGTCGGCGACATTGTGGCCGACGTGTACGCGCAGGCCCTTGGCACGTATGCGCGCGGCGACCTGCTCGACCTCGGCTGCGGCGAGGCGCCGTTGTACGGCATCTATCGCGCGCTCGTCACGAACATCACGTGCGTCGACTGGGACGGCAGCCGGCACGCGATCCGCCATGCCGACCTGCTCGCCGACCTGAATGACGCGTGTCCGCTCCCCGACGACACGTTCGACACGATTGTCTGCACTGACGTGATCGAACACCTCAAGCATCCAGAGCGGCTGTTCATGGACGCGGCGCGTATGCTCAGATCGGGCGGCCACCTGATCCTCGGGACGCCGTACCTCTACCCGTTGCACGAGCTGCCGCACGACTACTTTCGCTGCAGCGCGTCGGCGCTCGAAATGATGGCCCGCGACGCGCGGCTCGAGGTGGTCGAGCTGAGGCCCTATGGGAGCTATCGCCACGTGTTGGGCGTCATGCTGGCGAAGAAACTGCAGCATGTCCCGCTGGTGCGATCGCTCGTGCCGCGCCTCGCGCTCATGCGGCGCCCGAGCCTGCGCGCGACCACGGCCTTCCCGCTCGGCTATCTGCTCGTCGCCGGCAAGTAGCCGGCGGAGGCCGCGCGGTTAGGCAGCCGGCGGCTCTCGCTCGGCGCCTAACAACTCGCCTCTCGCCTCGGCGCCGGCGCGCCGGACGACCACGAAGCCCACACAGATCGCCGCGCACTGTGTGAACAGGTCCGTCACGTCGAACACGCGATTCAACACCAGAATCTGGCCCACCTCCAACACCACCGCCGCGTAGATTGCCGGCCACACGTGCGCTAAGCGTCCCCGATAGCGGAGCGGCCATGTCGCCAGTAATACACCGAGCGACACGTACAGGAAGAACTGCTCCGCGACATCCGTCACGCCCAACAAGTCGGACGACGATCCCAACACGCCTAACGGTGTCAAGTGCTCCGCCGTCACCTGGGCGCGTACCGCTTGCCACGAGACACGCGGCAGAAACGGGCGCCACGCCCACGCCACGAGCAACACCGCCAGCAGTCCGATCGCCCAACGCGCTCGCCATCTCGGGGTGCCCGCCGTCACCATCCGCGGTCCCCACCACCACGCGACACCGGCGCCCGCGGCCATCGCGACCGCATGGCCGACGATCGCGCTCAGTTCGATCGGCTGCCCGGCGATCCCATGGGCCAGTTCGACGCCGATCGCGAGCATCGCGCATACGACCACCGTCACCACCGCCGCCACGCCGTTGTCGACGCCGAGTTCCACCAGCGCGAGTTGCATCAGGGCGCCGCCCGGCGCGAACAGCACCATGTCGGTGATCGACACCCGCGCAAGACTGAAGGGCCGGAGATAGTGCAGCGCGTTCGCCAGCCGGTTGGCGACCGACCCGCCCGCCCACGGCGTCCGCTGGTTCCGGTAGAACGGCGAAAACATCTCCGCCATCACCGCCGCCACGTACGACGCCGCGATCGTCAGCAGCGGAACGCCGAGCGCCCGCGCGCGAACCTGGCACCGCGCCAGTATCCGCGCCATGACCACAATGCCGGCCGCGCCTAACAGCGCGCCTAACGTGTTCGTCGTCACGTCGTTCACGCTCGACGTCCGGCTGGCCGAAAAGAGCTGCGCCGTCTCCACGCACACGCTGAGCGCGCACCCCACGAGCGTGATCCGTGCGACCCGCCGCCACGGATGTGATCGCGGCGACGTCACGAGCCAGACCGCGCCGAATCCCGTGAAGAGCAGCACGTTGCGCGCGGCATCGATCACGTCGGATCCCGCTGTCCCGAATACCAGCGCGTGCCGCCACCGCCATGCGACCATCGCCGGCGTCGGATCGAAATTGAAATGCGTCAGCGTGGCCAGCAACACCACGACGACGTATCCGCCGCGCGCCAGCAGGCGCACCCACCGCGACCTCGTCGGATCGAATGTCACGACGCGCCGCGCGAGACGACGGCCGCCCGGCCGGCGGCGGGCAAATGCCTAACGTAAAGCACGAGGCGCCCGCGGACCGCCCGAGCGCTCAGTGTCCGCCCACCGAGAGTCCGACGCCCACCAACCAGTTTCCGCCGTTCAGGAAGACGCGCGAGAGAGCGACATTCGCCGTGAACCCGCGCGCCAGCATCCCGACGCCGGCGGCGAGCATGAATTGCAGCCCCGCCTCCGTGCCGTTGTCCGGACGGACGAGCCCCACGCCGACGCCTGGCGCGACGTACGGCACCAATCGCAGGCCCCGCGGCGCCGGCACCAGCGACACCGGCAGCGACACCGCGCCCGATAGCAACGTCGTGTCACTCGGATTCGCGAAGCCGAGCTGCGCCGTGAGCCCGACGTCGAAGGTCGCCCGCTCGCCGCCCCGACCAGTCGGGATCGCCACCAGATTCTGCGCCACGCCCACCGACGCCATCACGTGCGAGTTGCACGCGTTGTCCGTACAGTTAGGCCAGTAGTATCCGCCCGTCGCCGACAGCTCGGCGCTTCCCACCGGCAGCACCACGCTCACACCGAAATCGTGGGTGTACTCGTGCGAGTCGAAGCTCATGATGCCGTAGCGCGCATGCACCGTGAGCGAACGCGCCCGCTCGCCCGTCACGCTCACGTCGAACAGCGGACCCAGCGCGCCGGCTGGCGTCTGTGTGAGCGCGCGATACGCCGCCGAATCACTGGAATCCTGCCCCTGCGCGGTGGTTGGCCAGGCCAACGCCACACACGCGGCGAGACCAGCAAGACGTAGGAGGCGCGACATGAAACCTCGGGTGAGCGAAGCCGCCGCGCCGAGGGTTCCAAATGGCGGGCGAAAGCCTCTTAAGATGCCCGGACCGTAGAGGGCGGGGAAGGCCTCGCACGCCCGAGCCCGGACGGACGCCGTTTCAATTCCCGTTGTGTCACGGGCATGTCCAAGATCGACCGTCCTACGTATCTTGGTTGTGGCCGTTCGGGGAGAGTCGTTTGCCGTCGGGCGCGTGCCGCCCGTCCCCCAGTTGCAGACCGTTGTAACACTTCGTCTCATTCCGCAGTCGCGAGTTGCCGATTCATCGCCTCCCGGACGCAGAGTCCATTCGCGTCGCGGTCCGATGACGCCCACGAGAGTCCCGTAGCGCGCGTGAACGCCCCCGCCAAGACCTGTCCGCAGTGCGGTCAGACCTACGACTTCGAGCAGCGCTTCTGTCCGCGCGACGGCTCGACGTTGCGTGCACCGGCCGGCAGCAACCTCGTGGGCTCCGTTCTCGCGGACCGCTATCACATCGTGCGCCGGATAGGCGAGGGCGGCATGGGCCAGGTCTACCTGGCCGAGCACGTCAAAATGCGGCGACGCAGCGCGGTCAAAGTCCTGCACCAAGGGATGGTCAACGACCCCGATGCGATCGCCCGTTTCAATCGCGAAGCGTCCAACGCGAGTCAGATTCAGCACCCCAACGTCGCGGCAATTTACGACTTCGGTGAGACCGAGGACGGCCTCATCTATCTCGCCATGGAGTTCATCGACGGCGAGCCGCTGCGCAAAGTCATCGAGCGGCAGGGCGCCCTCACCGCCGCCCAGGCCGCCGACATTACGCGTCAGGTCGCCGACGCGCTCGACGCGGCACACGGAATGGGCATCGTCCACCGCGACTTGAAGCCCGACAACATCATGATCGCGCGCGGCCGCAGCGGCGAGGACGTGGCCAAGGTCGTCGACTTCGGCATCGCCAAGGCCACCACGGGCGACGATCAGAAAGTCACGCGGACGGGCCTCGCCATCGGCACGCCCGAGTACATGTCGCCCGAGCAGCTCTCCGGCGACACGCTCGACAACCGCACCGACATCTATTCGTTAGGCCTGGTGGCGTTCAACATGCTCACCGGCCAGCTGCCCTTCCCGGCCGTGTCGTCGCGCGAGGCGATGATCGCCCGCCTAACGGAACGCCCGCGCACGCTCGCCGAGATCAAGGATGACGTGGCCTGGCCGAGCGCGCTCCAGACGGTCATGGACCGCGCGCTCGCGAGCCATCCCCAGGATCGATACCCGCGCGCCGGAGAATTCGGCCGCGACCTCGTCAGAGCGGTCGCCACAATGCCGCAGAGCGCGCTCTCGAGCACGGGCACGCTCGCCATCGCCTCCGCGCACCCCCATGCGCCAACGGTGAAACGGCCCGTCGCGCCGCCCGCGACCACCGGCCCCGCGGCGACACCCACACCACCGGCGACGCGACAGCCCGGACGCCGGCCCACGCCGCTCATCGCCGGCGCGCCGACGCAAGTCGACGACTCCGGCCCCGGCCGCGTCGTGCTCACCGCCTTCATCGCGCTCGCCGTGCTGGTGCTCGGCGGCGCCGGAGCATGGTACGTGATGAACGCGCGCGCCAAATCGGCCCCCCCGGCGGTCGCGAGCAATCCGGCCGCACCGCCGGCGGCGCCGTCGCCTAACGCAACCGCCAAGCCGCCGGGTTCGACACCGGCGTCGACGGCCGCGACCGACAGCACGCGTCACGACGCGGCGGCCGCTCCGACCGACAGCGCCGCCGCCAAGCGCGTCGCCGCGACCACGGCCGCGCCCAATTCGACCGCCACCCAACCGCCTAACGCAGCAGCGCCGCCCGCACCGGCGGAGTCCAGCGCCACGCAGTCCGCCGTGCCGCCGCCCGCCGATCTCGATTCCATCCTCTCTCCCATTCGGGACAACATCCAGGTCGGCCGCTCTCGCATGGCCGACGGCGAGTACGAGGGAGCACGAGTGCGATTCGGCCAGGCAGAAGACCAGCTCAGTCAACTCAGCGCGCCCTACGCCACACTTTCACAGGTCGTCGCACTCCGCCGCGACGTCTCCCACGCCATCGACGCCAACCGCGCCGCCTGCCGCGCCGAGAAACAACTCGACGAGCGCCGCGGCCAGACCGGACCGGATTGCCCCTGATGCCTATGCGCCTCCCAATCGTTCTCCGTCACACGCGCCGCGCCGCAATCGCCGCCGGCGCACTCCTGTTCGCGCTGTCCCTGCTTCCGGGCCGCGCACGAGCGCAAGCCGCCAGCGCGTATTCGCTGTCCGACATCGTCGACCTGGTCAAGAACAAGGTCCCCGCCAAGCGCGTGCTCGCCTTGGCGAAGGAGAACTGCGTCTCGTTCAGCTTTGACGACGACGCCAAGGCCAAGCTGCGTCGAGCCGGCGCGACGGCGTCGCTCGTCGCAGATCTCTCATTGGTCTGCGGACCCGATAACCCCAAGCCCGTCGCCACGGATAGCGCCAAAGTCGTCCCGCCCGCTCCCGTCGCATTGGTGCCGCCGCCCGACACGACCTTCCCGGTCAAGATCCGCGCTGCCGTCGTTGGCACCGATCTCACGATCCGCCCGGTGCCGCAAATGGACCTGTACATCATCGGTCCGCACGGCGATACCACGCGCACGTCCACCGATCTCGATGGCTCCGCCGACGGCACGTTCAAGGAAGGCGTGTACCGGATCGAAAGCGCGCGCAGCGTCACCATCGGCAACGAGCGCTATCGTTGGGCGTTCTACCAGACGTTCGCCAAGGACATGCGGCAGATCGAGCTCACGCAGCGGAACGCGATGATCGATACGATCGCCGCCGCGGGCGCGCCGGCCACCGCGCCTGCACCCACCAACGCGACGGGTACAGCGACCGGCACGCCGGCCGGGGACAGCGCGCAGCCCGCCGCCAGCGCCGGACCCACCGACAGCGCGGCCGCTCCGAAGATGCCGCCCAAGCCCGTTAGGCACGAGAACGTCGAACGCGAGATCTTCGCCAAGTACAAGAGCGGTGTGTTCACGGTGTTCGGCGCCGCGCGCGGCACCGGATTCCTCGTCGATTCCTCGGGGCTCGTCGTCACCAACGCCCATCTCGTCAAAGGCGCCGACGAAGTGCGCGTACAGATCGACTCGGCCACCAAAGTGTATGCGAAGGCTGTCGTGACCGACGACGACAAAGACATCGCCGTTCTCGCTATCAACATGAGCCACTGCAGCGCGTGCGCCGTGCTGCCGCTGTTCGACAGCAGCAAGAGCACGGCGCCGAGTGCCGGCGACCGCGTGCTCGCCCTCGGCTCGCCGCTCAACCGTCTGTCCGTGCTCTCGATCGGAATCGTGAGCTCGGCC
This sequence comes from uncultured Gemmatimonadaceae bacterium, assembly GCA_963702675.1. Taxonomy (GTDB): domain Bacteria; phylum Gemmatimonadota; class Gemmatimonadetes; order Gemmatimonadales; family Gemmatimonadaceae; genus JADGGM01. The sequence goes on along the minus strand of CAVPDN010000010.1, from coordinate 73,247 downwards.
GACGATCACGCCGTGGTGAGCGACGCCGGCGTGAACTGGCTCAATACCGGCGGCCCACTGATGAATCTCGATGGTTACGTCATCGCGTTGAACAGCATCAAAGAGAGCCAGCTCGCGCTCTCCGACGTCAGCGCCGGTCCGCGCGTCGCCTCATCGGTCGCAATCGCGTCCATCGCCGACGCCGTGCAGCGCGCGCGCACCACGCTGGCATCGCTCGGCGCGCCGAGTGATTCGTTGTTGCCGGTGCTGCCATTGGATCCGTTCCCGAAGGCGCCGATCGATGCCGTGAGCGCGGTGGCCGACCTCAATCTCCAGGTCTATCGCACCGGCGGTGGTCCGTTCCGTGTGTTAGTCATGACGCCGCAGATCATGGCGTGGCGACAAGTGCAGGCCGACAAAGCCCTCGCCGATCGCAAGCAGCACGATCCGCGTAAGGCAGCGCAGTGGCGCCGCATTGATCCCATCGAAGGCTGGCGCGATTGGCGCGACTTTCTGGATGACCGTCGCGCGGTCGTCATCGTGAACGTGATGCCTGACGGCGCCGCCTTTCCGTTCTACGACGCCGACAAGCTCCAATCGTTCGATGCCGGCAACTTCAAGTCGATGGTCATCACGCGCGACGGCGTGCCCATCGTACCGATCGAAAAGGTGCGGATTCCCGCGGTGCTCAACGTGGATGAAATGCGGGCGAGCGGACGCCAGATTCCCATGCAGGGGATTTACGTGTACCGGATTCGTGATTTTGCGCCGCGCGCGGTGGGAACGACGGCCAACTATGCGGTGCGCATCGTGGATGCGGCGCAATCCGACAAGCCTGTCCTGATTCCTATCCAGCCCGCGTTGATCGAGCAGCTCTGGAAGGACTTCACTCCGTATCGCTTTCCATGACATCGAGGGACGCTGGGAGTGCGCGCTCCCAGCGTCCCTCGTCCCGCAGTGGCTGTGCTGAGTTAGAAGCGCGCGTTCGCGCCGTTGCCGGACGAGCCGTTGCGACGCGCTGCACCGCGGGCCTCACCACCCTTCCGCCCGATCAGGGACATGTGGTCACGGTCGCGGCTCACCGCCACACCGCCCTTGCGTCCCGCCTCGCGCGCTTCGTCCGGCGAGAACTCGTGCGCGGTGCCCTGTGCGTGCGCCGCACGACCACCCTTGCTCGCGATCTCGCGCTGCTTCGACGTGTCCATTGCCGCGAAGCCTCGGTTGCTCTTGGTCATGTGACTGGTGCTTGCCATTGTTGATCGCTCCTCGAAATAGGCTGTCCCCTGAACGCCTTCGCTGCGAATCGCGCGCCGACGTCGTCGACGTTTCGCTCCATGTCGACGCTCCCGTGTCGTGCATTTTTCGGGACTGACGACGCGTGCAATGCAGAGGCCAACTTACTCTATGGGAGCCAATAAGGTATACGACCTCGGCCATACAATTTTCTTTGTCAAAGCGACCGGTCGATGTATGTGTTTTATTACACCGCGAATGCCCAACGCTGCGTGTCATGATCACGTCAGCCTCCGCGCATTCTCATCGCGGTGACCCGAACGCAACCCCAACGGTCACTACCTCGGACGTATCGCGCGTCCCCGCTCCGAGGGAGGACCCATGTCGCTCCGCGCCAACCCGTCGCGTCACTCGCTGCCCCGCGTGCATCGCATGCTGCGAACGCTCGCGACGGCCCCGCTGCTGTTCGCCGCAACCGCGTGTCACGATGCCACGCTCTCCGACGGCGTGTTGCGCGTGATGACGCGCACGACAGGCGCTGATCTCAGCGCCGACCCGTACGCCATCTCCATCGATGGCGGCGCGTCCGTGATGCTCGGCGATTCGTCCGTACATTCCTTCACGTCGCTCGACATTGGACGTCACTCGGTCGGCATCGGGATTCTCGCCGGCAATTGCACCCTCGACGGCGCGAGTCCGGTGTCCGCGGCAATCGTACCGATTGGTCTCGATACCGTCACGTTTCACGTCGCGTGCACCGCGAGACCGCTCACGTTCGTCTCCGAGCGCAGTGGCCCCGATCACCTCTACGCGATTGAGAGCGACGGCAGCGGCGTGTCGCGGTTGGGCGACGGCACCACGAGCGACATCACGCCGGCGTGGTCGTCCGATGGGTCGCACGTGGCGTTCGCGAGCAATCGGGGATCGGGCGGCAACTACGAGATCTATGCGATGAATCGCGACGGCACAGGCGTGCACGCCGTCACGAGCGCGGGCGGCTTCAATTGGTTTCCGTCGTGGTCGCCCGATGGCACCCGCATCGCGTTCGAGTCGGCGCGCGACGGATTCCTGGCCGTGTACACCGTCAACGCCGATGGCACAGGCCTAACGCGCCTAACCGATGACGCCGCCGGCGACGAGCATCCGACGTGGTCCGCCGACGGCACGCGCATCGCGTTCGCCAGCGCCCGCGCCGGCACCGCACAGATCTACACCATGGCGCCCGATGGCTCGGACGCGCGGGCGCTCACACAGTTGGACGGCGCGGCCACCGCGCCATCGTACTCGCCCGACGGATCGCGCATCGCATACGTCGTCGTGCCCACGACCGGCGCCGCGCGCATTCACGTGATGGCGGCCGACGGCTCCGGCGACGCCGTCGTCACCGATGGCGCCGACTTCTCCACGTTCCCGGCGTGGTCGCCCGACGGCCGCAAGCTCGCGTTCATGGCGCAGCACGACAGCGCGTGGCAGGTCTACACGATCGGCGCCAACGGCGCGCGCATCACGGTCCTCACCAGCGACGCCGGCACCAATCTGTTCCCCGCCTGGAAACCCGCCGCGCCATGAGCCGATGCGACACGGCCCGGCGCCGTTAGGCGCCGGGCCGTCGTCGCCCGCGGGACCCGCGGCCCCTCACTCCCTGGCCGCGTATCCGTAGTACGTCGCGTACCCGTACTGGTCGTACAGCGGGACCTGTTCGTTCGGGTCGTTGAGCACCGCGCCCAGGATCCGCGCATCCACGTCCTGCAGTTGCTGCACCGCCAGCTGCGCCGCGCGGCGGTCCGTCTGTCCGGCGCGCACCACCAGCAACACGCCATCCGCCAGCGACGCCAGGATCGCCGAGTCGGCCACCGGCAGTACCGGCGGCGTGTCGAGCACGATGACATCGAACGTCTCGCCTAACTTCTCGAGCAGGGCGCGCATGCGCACGCTGCCCACGAGCTCCGGAGGATCGGGCGGCAGCGCGCCGGCCGTAATCAACGAGAGATTCTCAATGCTCGTCCGACGGCCCGCTCCCGGAATCAACTCGTCCGACGTCAGCAGCTCGGTGAGACCGGGACGACTCGACACACCGAACACTTCGTGTTGCGTGGGCCGCCGCAGGTCGCAGTCGATGAGCAGCGTTTTCATGCCGTGTTGGGCGAACGTCGTCGCGAGATTCGCCGCCACGGTCGACTTGCCGTCCTGCGCGAACGGGCTGGTCACCACGATGGTCTTGAGCGAGCTCAATGCGCGCGAGAAGAGCAGCTTCGTGCGCAAAGTTCGATACGCCTCGGCGCCCACCGAGCGGGAGTCGTTGACCGTCACCAGCCTGTTCGACACGGGCTTCGTCACGCCATTCGTCGTCGCGGTCGCGCCGTTGGTCAGCACCTTCTTCACCCGCGTCGCCAGCACGCCGGTTTCGAGACGCGGGATGACCGCCAAGCCCGGCAGCTGCAGCGACGACTCGACGTCGTCGCGGCCGCGGATCGATTGGTCGAGGTGCTCGATCACGAGCGCGCAACCCGAACCGAAGAACAAGCCCAGCAACACGCCGAACACGATCTTGGCACTGGTCGGCGTTCCGATCGGCGCGCGCGGAAGTGAGGCGACGTCGACGATCTCGATCGACCCGACTTCGGCCGCCTCCGACAGCCGCGCGCGCTGGAATTCGTCGCGCAGCTGGTCGGCGATCTTTTGTAGGGCTTCCTCGCGCTCCGTTAGGCGCGCCTCGTCGGCGTCCGATGCCGGAATCGTCGCCAGCACGTCCGCGCTCGCCGACCTGAGCCCTTGCAGCGTGGTCAGGCGCGAGGCCAGCGAGCCCTGAATCCCCTCGAGCACGGAGCCCAGCCGCCCGATCGCCGTCGTCTCCAGCACGTCGATGCGCTTGACGTCCGGATTGCTCGGCGCGCTGCCCATCGTGAGCAGCGAGTCACGCGCCGTTTGCAACTTCACGAGCGCCTGATACTGATCCGTGATGATGGGGCTCGCTGCCGCGCCCTGCGCCGACAGCGCTGCGCCTAACTGCTGGAGGCTTTCACGACCCTTCCCGGCCTTCAGCTGCTGCAGCACCGCGGCGTACATGCGCTGCTCGAGTTGTACTTCGCGAATTTGGTCCTGCACCCGCTCCACATCGCTGGCCTGTGCCTGGAATTTCTCACGCGCGCTGTATGCCTTCTCGCGCGAGCGGAACGCACTCAGGGCCAGCCGTGCCGTCGTCAACAACGAATCGTTTTGCCGCAGCTGTCCCTCGATGAACTGGCGGCGCAGTCGTGCGGCCTGTGCGGCATCCTCGATGCTGTTCCGCTGGAACATGGTCACGAGCGTATTCACGACATGCTGCGCGAGCACGCGATCCGTGGACGCGAACGACACGTCGATCACGTCGGTCCCCTCGCGCGGCTTCGCGTGAACGCTCTTCACGAGGCGGTCAACCGCGTCGTCACGCCCGAGCACGATGATCTGACCATGCTTCGTTGCTTCGGGCTTGGCGTCGATCACGAACCGCGCGCTCCCGATCTGCAGCGGCTCCCCGTATTTCGCCCGGACGGACGGCGTGCCGGGAATACTCGCCGTCACGTCGTGCGCTTGGAACGCGAGGGCGATCGCGGGCTGGCGCGCAACGCTGGCGGAGTCCGGCAGCGCGAAATTCTCCACGACCGCACGGTTGAATCCGTCGGTCCGCATGCGGAGACTCGCGATTGAATCGACGACCTTCCCCACGACCTCATGGCTCGTGAGCACCGCGATCTCGGACAACACTGGGTCCGAGGTCGGCCGAAGGGCCTGGCTCGGCGCCGCATCGGCGAGGCCCCCGGTCAGCTCGCGCCGCGAGTCGGTCAGGCGCACCGTGGCCATTGCTTCGAACGTCGGGGCCGAGGTGAGCGCGAACCAGGTTGCCAGTCCGCCGCAGGCCAACGTGATGCCGAGGATCAACCAGACTCGCTGGCGTAGCATGACCAGCACCTGGCGCAGGTCCATCGGCGCCAGTGTCGCCTCGTCGTCCAGGCTTCGATCCGGCTCACGCCGCGCCGGCGGCGCGGTGTAGGCGGCCGGAAGGCCACGGCGGTTTCCAGGGGGCAAGTAATTCGGCATCGTGTTGGGCGGCCGTCCAATGTGTCGTGCGGCGGACCAGCGGCCTCTCAGCTTACAACTGATTGGCCTCGCCGGCAAACTTCCGCGATCACGGAAGACTCGCCTTCCCGGCCCTACGCTGGTGCTGCCGCCGTGCGATTCTGCACGCGCAGAGTCCTGTCTCGCCGCGTAGGCGCACTAGCAGTCTGGGCAACCGCCATGCCCCGGAGCGGTGCCACGCATTCGGGTACAAGCTCCTGTAAAGTGCGTAGAGCCGCGTTCACGTCATCGGAATTCACGCCGGCGAGCAACCGCCCAACAGCCTGTTGCACGGTCGCCCCATCGACTTCGTCGGTCTGGACGACACTCACCTTTTCCATGCCGGTCGGCACCGAACGCTCCACGTCCGACATGAGCTCTTCATCGAGCTTCTCGCCAGGGCGCAGGCCCGTGAACACGATCTCGACATCGCGATACGGCTCGAGCCCTGACAACCGAACCAGATTCTCGGCCAGATCGAGAATCCGAATGGGCTCTCCCATATCGAGCATCGTGATGCGGCCGGCTGCGTCGTCGAGCGTCGCCGCGTGAAGCACCAGTTGAGCGGCCTCGGTGATCGTCATGAAATATCGCCGCGCATCACGGTGGGTCACCGTGAGTGGGCCGCCGGCGGCCAATTGGCGCCGGAAGAGTGGCACGACGCTGCCGTCGCTCCCGAGCACGTTCCCAAACCGAACGGCATAGAATTCGGTTTCTGACGCCCTGAGCGCCGGCCAGCCCAGCACGATCCGCTCGGCGACGCGCTTCGTTGCTCCCATGACACTCGACGGACGCACGGCCTTGTCGGTCGAGATCAGAACCATCTTCTGGACACCCCATCGCACGGCGCACTCGCTCACGAGCAATGTGCCCATCACGTTGTTTACCACTGCCTGTCGGACATTCGCTTCCATGAGCGGCACGTGCTTGTACGCCGCCGCGTGGAAGACGAAGTCCGGGCGATAGCGTTCGAAGATGCTTTCCATCGCGCGCCGATCGGTGATATCGGCGATCAGCGGCACGACCTCCAGCGCGGGATACGTCCGCTGCAGCTCGAGGTGCACGAAGTAGAGCGGGCTCTCCGCCTGGTCGACCAGCACCAGCCGCTCCGGACGAGCGCGCGCGATTTGCCGCGCGAGCTCCGATCCAACCGAGCCGGCTCCGCCCGTCACCAACACCACGCCGCCGCCGAAGTTGGCCGCGACGCGCTCTTCGTCTAACCGCACCGGTTCGCGCACCAGCAGATGCTCGAGCTCGACGTTCTTGAGGACGCCGGGTGTCGCGCTCCCCTCGAGCATCTCGCGCATCGACGGCAGGCGCTTGAAGTCGACTTTCACGCGCAAGCAGCGCTCGACGATGCACCGGTTTTCTTCGGGCGTGGCGCGCGAGATCGCAATGACGACGAGGTCGGCGCGCTCCTCGACAACCATCTCCTCCAGGCGGTCCACCGAGCCGACAATCGGAACGCCGTGGAGTGATCGCCCGCGCTTGCCTGGATCGTCGTCGAGCAGCGCCACCACCTGCACGCCGCCTCCATTCTCGTGGCTGAGCTGGCGCAGCAGTCGCTCGGCGGCTTCACCCGCGCCCACGACTAACGCACGCTTGCGCGGCGTCGCGCGCGCCGTTAGGCGGCCTTCCAGCATCGACCGCACCGCCAACCGCGCGCCGCCCACGAACAGGAAGGTGATCATCCCTTCGATCAACACCACGAATCGCGGCACCGCGCCGAGCGCATCGAAGAGCAGCAGGACGCCCCAGAATGCCACCGAGCCCGTCACCACTGCTTTCAGTAGCGCGATCAGATCGGGCAACCCGAAGTGCTTCCAGAAGCCGCGGTGCAATCCGAACACCGTGAACGACACGAGACGGATGGCCACCAGTGCACAAGCGGCCTCCACGAACACCACGAACGTGCCGCTCGGAAACACACCCTCGTACCGGATAGCCATGGCCGCTGCCAGCGACATCACGACCAGAACGGCGTGCACGCCCAGAATCAGCGGCCGGCGAAATCGAAGCAGAGAGGGTGGCAACATGGTGCGATCGGTCCTCGTCGCGCGTGCGACAGCCGGCCAACATCGGCCGGCGAGCCTTGCGACCGTTACGAACGAAGCGTGGTGGCGATGAGCGATCTGTGCTGCTCGTCCCGCGAGCGCACCACGATCCGACGAAGTGTCGACAGCACGATGACGAGGTCCGTGAGCAGTGTGGCTCGCGCCGCGTATTCCAGATTGAGCCGGATTTTCTCGGGCATGACGTGGCTGACGTAGAGCCCTTCTGGATCGACGGCATCGGCTAACACGACGCTCTCGTCGTAGTAGCGCAGCGACGCCGGGTCCGTGATCCCGGGCAGCTCGTCGAGCACCGCACGCTGCTCCGGCGAATACAGCGCGACATAGCGCGGCACTTCCGGTCGCGGCCCAACGAGACTCATCTCGCCCCGCAGGACGTTGAGCAGCTGCGGAAGCTCGTCGAGCTTCGCACCGCGAATCCAGCGCCCAACGCGCGTGATCCGCGGATCGTGCCCAACGGTAAGTTGTCCGCCCATGCGCTCGGCATCCACGCGCATCGTCCGGAACTTCCACACGCGAAAGAGCTCGCCGCCGCGCCCTACGCGCTCCTGCCGGAAAAACACCGGGCCGCCATCATCCAGCGCGATCGCCACCGCGACCACGAGGAATAGCGGCCCGAGCAGTAGCAGGCCAAGCGCTGCCGCAACGACATCCAACGCCCGCTTCATGTGCCTCACCGCGAATACGTCTGAACGACGTCGAGCACGGCGTCGATCACATCGTCCACATCCAGGTTGGACATGCGCGCGTTCAGCGGAAGACTGAGCATGCGCTCGAAGTTCGAATTGGCCACCGGGAAGTCGTTGGCTTCATAGCCGTACCGATCCCGGTAGAACGGATGCGTGTGCACCGGAATGAAGTGCACCGACGTCCCAATGTTCCGGGTCGCCATTTCGTCGATCACGCGATCGCGTCCGATGCGCAGCGCGTCGGTGTGCAGGCGGAGCACGTACAGGTGCCACGCATGACGCACGTCGTCCCGCTCGACCGGCGTCTCGAGCGCATCTTCACCGGCGAACGCGGCGTTGTACCGCGCTACAATCTCGCGGCGACGCTGATCGAAGCAACGCAGCTTCTCGAGTTGCACGAGGCCGATTGCGGCCTGGATGTCCGTCATGTTGTACTTGAAGCCGGGCTCGAGAATCTCGTAGCGCCAGCTGCCGCCCTTCTCATAGCGCGACAACGCGTCGCGCGTCATGCCGTGCAGACTGAACGGACGCGCGCGCTCGAGGAACTCCTCACTGCCCGTGAGCATTCCGCCCTCGGCCGTGGTGAGGTTCTTCGTCGCGTAAAAGCTGAACGATGTCGGGTTGCGTCCCTCGCCTATCATGCGACCCTTGTACGACGCCGGCAGTGCAGTGCGCCGCATCCTCGATTACGAACAGGTCGTTCTCCCGCGCGACCGCTTCGATCGCATCGAGGTCGGCCGGATGTCCGGAGTAGTGGACCGCGATGATCGCCTTCGTGCGCGCCGTGATGGCCTGCTCGATCTTCGCCGGATCAATGTTCAGCGTATCGGGCTCCACGTCCACGAACACCGGCCGCGCGCCGACGTGCTCGATGACATTGGCCGTCGCCGCGAAGGTCATGGGCGTGGTGATCACTTCATCACCAGGTCCAATGCCTAACGCCGCGAGCGCCGTGTGCAAGCCCGCCGTGCATGAGTTGAGGGCCAGGGCGCCCGACGCGCCGACGTACTTCGCGAACTCCTGCTCGAAGCGACGCGTCTTGGGACCCGTGGTCAACCAATCGGAACGCAACGTGTCGACCACCGCTTCGATTTCTTCTTCTCCGATCACCGGCGGCGAGAACGCGAGGAACTCGCCGCGCGGGACGTAGAGAGTCGAAGACCGCACGCCGCTGATCACCGTCGTCTCGCGATACGTCGCGATCGAACGCATGCGCTCGCCAGACAAGCGGCGCGCTGGCGCGATCGCAGGCGACGTCGGGCGAGGCCGTGCCTCGCCCATCACGTGATCGGAAGAGGCGTGAACCTTCGCGGTTTCCGGTGGCAACATCAACGAAACTCCAGATCTATGAGAAGAGGCGGGTTGCTGCGTTCCCGTCCCGGTATTCGCCGTTTACTTAGTATTTTCTAACCACTCCGGGCGAGTACCATAAGATTTCCCTTAATGAGGGTCAATAGAGCAAAAACTGCCGCGGGAGTGGAGTTAAGGCGTTGTATCCGCGTTCTGCGCACTCAACGCATTCGGCGGGGGGCCCAGAGGAAAAAGGTGTTGTGGCGCTGCCGCATCGACTAGATGAGCGAATGATTCACTTCGGCCGGCTGACCGTCTCCAGGTGGTGAAAGCCACGCTGCGAAATCGGCCGGGGTACTTCACCGAGAATCGCCGAGTTGGTGGGCCCTCAGGGCCGCGACAGCGGGTCGCCGCCCTCAGCCGCCTCATCGAGATGTTGTAGCTCAAAGCGCCACGACTTCGCCTTCGCCTTGAAATAGGCCGTACGCGTCACGATCGCGTGGGCTGCATACGAAGAAATCGTACCAGCCCACCCTGGGGCGACAAGAAAGCCGCCGCCGCCCAGCGCGCTCTGGAGAATGCACCTGAACTGGGCACGATGGCGGCTCGGTCGAGGAAATCGAGACCCGGCTTGCGCGCCCCTCGTTCACCAACGAGGCCCACCCACCCAACTGGCGCAGGAGCGCAACTCCGTTCGCCTCGAAGCTGGCATCGCTCCCGTTAGGCATGGGGATGAAATCCCCGTGACGCTTCACATTCACTCGTGACAATTGCACTGATGGCGTCGGCACGCGTGATCGATAGCCGTCGCACGACGACGCAGATGCGGACTATCTCGAGCGGACCATCTTGTTGCCGCGCATCGATCATCGTTGCCGGTGCGTGCAAAGATTCTTGCCCTGGAGTAACGTTTTCGCTCGTCCCGCAGCACGCGTAAATGTTTGAAATCACTTATGGTTGCGCTCTCGTACATGGGACGTCTCCCGGAAGCAGCCAAGGAGCAGAGCGCACAAATCGAAACGAGGCACGATCGCACGTCCCCTCACCGGGGGGAACGCGACAAGGGCATACCCGGCGAAAGCCGGCGACGCAAAGCTACGAGGCTACAACGCGTCCTGTGACGCGTCACGCCAGTCGGGCCGCCGAACGGATCCTTCACGGAGGGGTTTGGCATGCGTCCCCACATTGGCGTAAGATCAGCGGTCGTGTTCATCCTCGCGGTCGCCGCTGTTGCCTGTCTCGATACGTCCTCGCCGCAGCTGGATCTGCCGCAGGACGTCGCTGCAATCAGAATGCAGCCCAACTCGGCGAGCGTACCGCTGGGCGGCCATGTCACCTTCCACGCCGTCGCAGTCGACAACTCCGGCGACCCCGTCTCGGGTGAATCGGTCGCGTGGTCGAGTCAAGACACGACTGTCGCCGTCGTTGACGCTAACGGCAACGTCTCCACTAAGAAGGTCGGTTCCACACAAATCATCGCGGCCAGTGCATCGAAGGTCGGCACTGCCACCATGAACGTAATGCCGCCTGCCGTTGCGACGGTGCAGCTCACGCCGTCGAGCGCGGACATCCTGGTTGGCGACGTCCTCCAACTCAGCGCGACACCGCGGGACGCGGATGGCAATGCGCTCACCGACCGTACCATTACCTGGTCGAGCAGCAATTCAGCCGTGGCAGCAGTGTCGTCCTCCGGCTCGGTGTCGGGTATCGCGCAGGGCAGCGTCACCATTACCGCGACGTCGGAGAACGCCAGCGCGACTGCAGCGATTACCGTCTCGCCGCTCACTCCCGATACCGTCGTCGTGTCACCGACGTCGGTGTCGATCCAGCCGCGTCAGACCGCACAGCTGACAGCGAGCGTGCGTGACTCGCACGGACAGGCGATGTCGACCACGGTATCGTGGACGACGGCCGATCCGTCGTTGGCGACCGTGAGCGGCTCGGGCGCGGTCACCGGTGTCTCGACCGGAACCACGACGGTCACCGCGGCTGCGGGCACGAAGAAAACGAAGGTCAAGATCACGATCACGCAGGCGCCGGCGGCGAGCGTGTCAGTGTCCCCCTCGTCCGTGTCGCTCACCCAAGGTGCCACGTCGCAGCTTTCCGCGACGGTGAAGGATGCGGGCGGCGACGTGCTGACCGGCTCGATCATCAGCTGGACAAGCGACAACACGAACGTGGCCACCGTCTCGAGCAGCGGCTTGGTGACGGCGCGCAACGCAGGCAACGCGACGATCACGGCGGCGACCGGCGGCGTGAGCGGGACATCCCGCGTCGCCGTGCAGGCCGTAGCGGCCCCCGTGGCGAGCGTGACCATGAGTCCGACCACCGCCTCGCTCGTGCCCGGCGACACAGCTGGCTTCACCGCGACGCCGCGCGACTCCACCGGCACTGCGTTAGGCGGCAGAACCGTGACGTGGTCGTCATCGAACACGTCGGTTGCAACAGTCTCGGCCAGCGGTCTCGTGACGGCGGTCGCGGTGGGCTCCGCCACGATCCAGGCAACGAGCGAAGGCAAGAGCGGAACGGCGAGCGTCACGGTCAGCGCGCCGCCGGTGGCGTCGGTGAGTGTGAGTCCGCACTCGGCGAGCGTCGTGACTCGCGGGACCGTCCAATTGTCGGTCACGCTGCGCGACTCGAAAGGCAATGTCCTCAGCGGTCGCACCGTCGCGTGGTCCTCAGCCGACGCCAGCACCGTTACGGTGAACGGCAGCGGGCTCGTAACCGGCGTCGCACCCGGCACAGCAGAGATCTACGCCCAGAGCGAGGGACACACCGATTCGTCGGCGGTCACGGTCACGGCGCCGGCGGTTGCGACGGTCTCGGTTTCGCCGAGCTCCGCGACGCTTCGCGTGACGAACACTTCGCAGCTCACCGCGACCGTGCGCGACGCCGGCGGCAACGTGCTCACGGACCGCACCGTGACATGGTCGTCGAGCGCTACGGCGGCGGCCACTGTTTCGGCCTCTGGACTCGTGACGGCAGTCGCACCTGGTTCGGCGACGGTCACCGCGACGAGCGAGGGGAAGAGTGGAACGTCGACGATCACCGTGACACTCGTACCGGTGTCCTCGGTAACGCTCGCTCCCAAGAACGACACGCTCGCCATTGGGGCGAAGGCGCAGTTGAGCGCCACGCTCAAGGACTCGGCGGGCCAGGTGGTCACCGGCCGGACCATTACTTGGACCACCTCCAGCTCGAGCGTCGCCACCGTGACCACGGCCGGGATGGTGACCGGTGTCGCGGGCGGCACCGCCACGATCACGGCGACGAGCGAGGGCAAGGCCGGCACGTCGACGGTCGTCGTGAGTGCGCCCACCGCACCACCGCCGCCGCCCCCGCCGACCAACCACGCCGGCTGGTACGTTGCGCCTAACGGGAGCAGCGGCGGCAACGGCAGCGCCAGCTCGCCGTGGGATCTCGTGACCGCCTTCGCGGGCGCGGGCGGCCGCATCCAGCCGGGCGACACCGTTTGGCTGCGCGCCGGCACGTACGGCAGCGGCGAAGGTCGATCGGACTATCACGCCACGCTTACCGGTACGTCAACCGCGCCGATCATCGTGCGGCAGTATCCGGGCGAGCGCGCCACCATCAACGGCGATATCGCCGTAGACGGGAGCGACACGTGGTACTGGGACTTCGAGCTTGACGAACACCAACGCGTCGACGACGAATGTCCAGGCCATCAACTCGCACTGCCCGGGCTGCCGCTTCATCAACCTCGTCGTCCACGACCATTCCGGCGACGGCATCGGCCTGTGGGCCGAAGGGCCTAACCAGGTGGCCTACGGCAACATCATCTACAACAACGGCTTCCGCGGCACGTCGAGCACCCAGTTCGGCCACGGCATTTACGCCCAGAACAACACGGGGACGAAGCTGCTGCAGGACAACATCATCTTCAATCAGTTCGGGTACGGCATCCACATCTACGGTTCCGAGCTCGCGTTCCTCAACAACTTCACCGTCGATGGCAACGTGTCGTTCAACTCGGGCGTCGGCAGCGGCATGAACTACACGTTCGGCGGCAGTTCCCCGCTCATCAATTTCGTCGCCACCAACAACATGGCGTACTACAATCCGAATTTGATCGGGAACAGCATGCGGGTGGGGTACAACTTCGGCACCACCAACCAGGGTGGCGTGGTGACGAACAACTACATCGTGGGGACCGCGTTCGTCAGCCAGTGGACGTCGAACCTCACGTTCACCGGCAACACGGTGATCAATCCGTCGGGCACCGCGCTCTTGATCGACCAGGACGTCCCGACTGGCAGCACCGTCGACCACAACACCTACTTCAGCAGCGCCGCGTCGGCCCTATTGGTCCTCGGCGACGGCTACACACTGTCGCAGCTGCAATCCAAATATGGCTTCGACGTGCACTCGACCCTGAGCTCGGGGACACCGCCCAATCACGTCGTGGTCGAGCCTAACGCCTACGAGCAGGGCCGAGCGAACATCATCGTGTACAACTGGACCGGCGCGGGCTCGGTCACGGTGGACCTCTCCGGTGCTCTGAACACCGGCGACCACTTCGAGGTGCTCAATGCACAGAATTTTTACGGAGCAGCGGTGATGACGGGCGTCTACAACGGACCAATCTCGCTACCGATCTCCACGGTAGCGCCGCCGGCGGCCATCGGTGGCACCACGATGCCCGCGACGTCGACGCAGTTCCAAACGTACGTCGTGATGAAGCAGCCGTAGTCGACTGACCGACTGCGATCAGGATAATTGACTCGGCGAATTAGCGAATTCAAAGAACGGGAGGGCACCGCGACCGGCGCCCTCCCGTTTTTCGTGCGCGTCGAAGTCGATTATCTCGCTGCTCCCATACAATTGCGCGACGTCACTTCGGTTGGAACGCGATAATGTGCGCGCGGTGCAAATCCCTGTCTGACCGAACAGTCAAGGGGCAAATCATACACGCAGTCGTTATTGAGTCGTGAGGCAAGGTTACGATAATTGTGCGCGTCAGAAGTTGCGGGACCGCCCATACGATCTTGGAGCGACGACCCGCGGCGATTTCACTAGTGGACTACTAGGCACGATCGCTCGGCCCTCCTGGGGCCACCGCGACAAGGGCAAAACCGGTGAAAGCCGGTGACGCAAAGCTACGAGGCTACGGTTTCCCTCAACGGGGAGCTACGCTCGTCGGGCCGCCGAACGGACGCTGTACACCGGGACCTGGCCGATGCGCATAGCACGATCCCACCTTGCCCTCGCTCTTGCCTGCGCCACGCTGGCGGCGGTAGCCGCATGCTCCGACACCGTCGCGCCTAACTCTCCACCGTCATCCCCCACGGACGCCGTGACCGATGCCGCGGCGGCGCTGAGCGGACCGGTCGTCATATCCAACGTCTCCGTTGCGAGCGGCAAGACGTACGTGGCGATGAAAGGCGCCATGGCGACGGGCGCGAAGGTCTACACGGACCGTACCTACAAGACCATGTCGCCGCTTCCGTCGATGGTGCAGGGAGCGACGTACATCCAGACCGCGAACAACGACAAGGTGTCGAAGCCGAAGAGCACGTCATTTCTGAGTTTCACGATCGACCGCGCGGCGACGGTCTACGTCGCGCACGACAACCGCCTCGCGGTTCCGCAGTGGATCAGCTCGAGCTTCACCAAGACGTCATCGACGGTCGTCAACACCGACTTCTATGTGAAGCAGAGTCTTTCAGTCTTCCAGCGCTCGTTCCCGGCGGGGCGCGTGACGTTGGGCAGCAACGTGGATCGGGCGGCCAACGGCAACATGTACATGGTGATGGTCGTCGGCTCCAACGCGACTGCGCCGACGGTCGACACCGCCGGCCCAACGGTGAAGATCACGGCGCCGGCGGCGGGCGCATCGGTGAACGGCGCCATCACGATCACGGCAACCGCGAGCGACAAGGTTCGCGTGACCGGTGTGCAGTTCCAGGTCGATGGAAAGTCGGTCGGCGCCAAGGACGCGACGTCGCCGTACAGCACGGCGTGGCCGACGTCGACCATGGCTAACGGAACGCACATGATCACGGCAATCGTCACGGACGCGGCGGGCCGGTCGGGCACGTCGTCCGAGCAGGTGAGCGTGAAAAACACCACGGCGACGAACGGCGGTGGCGGTGCGGTGCCGCCAACCGGTAATCACGCCGGCTGGTACGTGACGCCCACGGGCAACAGTGGTGGAAGCGGGACTGCGACATTGCCGTGGGATCTGACCACGGCGCTGGCGGGCGCCGGTGGTCGCGTGCACCCGGGCGACACCGTTTGGCTGCGCGCCGGCACGTACGGCAGCGGCGAAGGTCGATCGGACTATCACGCCACGCTTACCGGTACGTCAACCGCGCCGATCATTGTGCGGCAGTATCCGGGCGAGCGCGCCACCATCAACGGCGATATCGCCGTAGACGGGAGCGACACGTGGTACTGGGACTTCGAGCTGACGAACACCAACGCGTCGACGACGAATGTCCAGGCCATCAACTCGCACTGCCCGGGCTGCCGCTTCATCAACCTCGTCGTCCACGACCATTCCGGCGACGGCATCGGCCTGTGGGCCGAAGGGCCTAACCAGGTGGCCTACGGCAACATCATCTACAACAACGGCTTCCGCGGCACGTCGAGCACCCAGTTCGGCCACGGCATCTACGCCCAGAACAACACGGGGACGAAGCTGCTGCAGGACAACATCATCTTCAATCAGTTCGGGTACGGCATCCACATCTACGGTTCCGAGCTCGCGTTCCTCAACAACTTCACCGTCGATGGCAACGTGTCGTTCAACTCGGGCGTCGGCAGCGGCATGAACTACACGTTCGGCGGCAGTTCCCCGCTCATCAATTTCGTCGCCACCAACAACATGGCGTACTACAATCCGAATTTGATCGGGAACAGCATGCGGGTGGGGTACAACTTCGGCACCACCAACCAGGGTGGCGTGGTGACGAACAACTACATCGTGGGGACCGCGTTCGTCAGCCAGTGGACGTCGAACCTCACGTTCACCGGCAACACGGTGATCAATCCGTCGGGCACCGCGCTCTTGATCGACCAGGACGTCCCGACTGGCAGCACCGTCGACCACAACACCTACTTCAGCAGCGCCGCGTCGGCCCTATTGGTCCTCGGCGACGGCTTCTCGCTCTCCCAGTTACAATCGAAGTTCGGTTGGGACACGCACTCGACGCTAACGACGTCATTGCCGCAAAACCACGTCGTGGTCGAACCCAACACATACGAGAAAGGTCGCGCCAACATCGTGGTGTACAACTGGAACGGGTCAGGCTCGGTAACCGTAGACCTGTCCGGCGTACTGAATGCGGGCGACCACTTCGAGGTTGTCAACGCGCAGAACTTCTTCGGCGCGCCGGTGGTCTCGGGCACGTACACCGGTTCGGTCTCGATCCCGCTGTCGCCCGTGTCGGCACCGTCGAGCATCACCGGCCGCTCCATGCCGTCGACGAGCTCGCAGTTCCAGACGTACGTCGTGCTCAAGCAGTAGCGGCGTCAATCGCTCTTCGGCACAGGACGCTTCCAACGCAATAGCCGGGAGTGCGGCCTGTACGCCTAACAATGGTCGAGCGGGAGGGGAATAGTGACAGTGCTCACTATTCCCCTCCCGCTCGACGCATCGGTCTCTCACCCGCGCGGCGCGGGAACGGTTATGTGATCAGTGAGGATTACCGGGCGCGGTCCCTCAACGAGACAGCCGCACCGCCGATGCGGCTCCACGCGCCGAGTCACGACGCAGAAGGACGAAATCCACCAAGCCGCGCAAATATCCCAGTCCGTAGCTCACGTGCAGCGTCGGCAAGGCGACGGTGCATGCGAGCGCTACTTTCGCCCCGTGGCGTCGCACCTGGGTCGCCGCAACCACGAGGAGCAGGGCGGCGTAGCCGAACAGGATGACAGCTGGCGCGACCCACAGGCGCTCAGAAAACAGCGGCAGGGCGAGCGAACCGACTAACGCCAGCACGAACAGCGGCGGGATGAGTTGCCGCCAGGTGACTATGGTGGAGGTCTTCCGCATGACGAGCGGCTTGAAGTAGCCGTACTGCTCATACATCACCCACAGCTTGCCCAAGCTGTCTCGTGCTGTGTAGTGACACACCACGTCCGGCACGAGGAGGATGCGCCCGCCCGCACGAAGAATCCGGACGTTGAACTGATCATCTTGATTGCGAATGAGGTCTTCATCGAACAGTCCGACTCGATCGAACACGTCCCGGCGAAAGCAGCCGAACGGCACTGTGTCGACCCATCGGGGCTCGGTCGTGCCAATGCGAAAATGCGAATTGCCGACTCCTGCCGGTAGCGACAACGCAATCGCGATGGCGCGCGCGATCGCGCCTGTACCACCTGGTTCCGTTATCCCGACACCTCCGACGTTATCCGCTCCGGAGCGCTGTAGCCAACCGACGAGTTGCAAGACATAGCTAGTCGGGTACACGCTGTGCGCGTCGATGCGCACAATGACGTCGCCGCGGGCGGCCAGGATCGCGACGTTCAGGCCAGCCGGCGTTATGCGCCGTGGATTGTTCAATACGCGAATGTTGGCGTGCGACGCCGCATACCGGTCCAATATCTCGACTGTTCCGTCGTCGCTCACGCCGTCTGCCACAATGATCTCGAGGCGCTCGATCGGATACGTCGTGGCCAATAGCGAGTCGAGGCAACCGGCAATGAATGCCTTCTCGTTTCGGCACGGAATAATGATCGAAACGAACGGCAGCTTGTCCCCGTTAGGCACGTCCATCACTTTGGCACCTGTGCTTCATCACCAGGCGACTTGCGCATGGCCTGTACGACGGCCTTGAATTTCCCATTCGCCCCGCGAGGAATCGAATCGACGGGCTCAAATACCACACGTATCTCGCCCATCCGCTCGCGAATCCGCTCGGCGATCTCCGCTTGCGTGCGATCGGTAAAGCCGGCGGCCGGAACGTACCGCAGCCGGATCACACCACGCTCCTCTTGTATGATCTGCGCTTCACGAATGGGGAGATCCGACTTGAACACGGGATCGAGTCGTCCGATGCGTCGCCCATCGAGTGTGATCAAGGCGTCATCCATCCGGCCCTCGACATTGGCGAGCCCGGGCAGCGTCCGCCCGCACCTGCAGTGTGTGAGCGACGACGACAGTGCTCCGCGATCGCCGGTACAATACCGGATCAGCGGCATATGCGGATTGAGTAGTCCCGTGGCGACGAGCTCTCCGCTGCCCGTGTTCCCGCTGCCCTGCCCGGCGTCGGGCCGCACCTCGATGATTCCCGCTTCAGGCCATGTGTGAAGCGTTTCGTGCTCGCACTCCGACCCTGCCGCGGCGATCTCCGACATGCCATACGTTTCGCGCACCGGACAACCGAATGCCTGCTGCATCGCCGCACGCTGGTACGGATACAACGGCTCGGCGTTGGTGATGGCCACCACGACGTCGTCGAAAGGCGGCTCGCCTAACCGCAACATGTGTTGGGCCAGCGTATAGAGAGCAGACGAATATCCCCAGAGATACCGGACGCGATATTGCCGCAGCGCGGCGACATAGTACGATATCAGGTCGGGGGCGAGATGGTATACGGAGCAGTACAGCTGGTGCAGCGCCGCATTCCACACCCAGAACGGCGCCTTTCGTTGCCTAACTGGCACGACCAGCTGGCCGCCAAACATTGCCCACCGATCGTGTCGGCTTACTCCGTACCATTGCCGTCCGCGCGCCTCGAAGAGTGCGTACCAGTCGACGATCGTTTCACGATCGAACCACAGGTCGATCGGCGTGCCCGTTGTCCCACTCGTGTGCTCGTGGAACATCGAGCCGGGTCGACGATCGTCGGCCACAAACGCCTTCGCCGATTGACGCAGCGGTTCCTTCTGGAGCAGGGGCCAGTTCTCGAGCAGCTCCCACGTCGCGCGATCGCCGCTCCTGCGCCGTTGCTCCCACTGCGATCGGTAGTACGGAACACGCGTGGCCGCGCGCTCGAGGAGTGCGCCGAGACGCGCATCCCGCCACGTAGCCCACTGCTCGGATGTCCAACGTTCCCGCTCGAGCGCCTCGGCGACGACTCGCTCTGTGCGCGCGCTGTAGCGCCACATTCGCAAGTAGCCGCCACGCGCCGTCGCGGCCGCGCCTCTCAACGCGATTGGCAGGTGCTCGTAGACGCGCGCGGTCAAACTCATCGCTGACTCGCGGCGCGCGGCGTCGTCGAGGAGGAAGACGCGGCCTGGGCGAGCAGATCCTCCCACAACGGAAGAACGGTAGCCCAGTCCGCGGCTTCGGTCGCCGCGCGCGCGTTTCTGGAGAGTGACCCCGCCAGAGTCGTGTCCGTTAGCAAGCGGCGGACAGCGGCCGCCATGGCCGCGGAATCGCGCGCGGGGACCAGAAGTGCTTCGCGTCCGTCGCGGGCCAGGTAGGGAATCCCGCCGACTCTCGTGCTGACGATACACAGTCCGCACGCCATGGCTTCGATGACGCTCACGGGCGCGTTGTCGACGTTAGTCGTGTTGATGAAGACGTCGTGCTCTGCAAGGCGTTGCGGCACGGCCAACTTGGCGACCGGCCCCGCAATCGTGAGGCGCCCTTCGACTCCCAACTGAACCGCTCGCGCCCGCGTCTGTTCCGCGGTGCCGTCACCCTTGTCGGGGCCGATCATGGTGAGGCGAGCATCGCCCTCGCCTTCTGCGAGCGCGGCGAGCACGTCGACCGCCAGCACCGGATTGTATATCGAGTGGAACGCTCGCAACCACACAATGTTGGGAGACAACCGGCTTCGTTCGCGGAACGGATAGATGGACGTGTCGATAGCGTTAGGCACGAGGAGTAAATCACTTCGATGCCGGCGCAGTGCCTCGCCCAGGTAGCCCGACGGCGTCGTGACAGAGCGCGCTCCACGAAGGAGGCGACTGACGCGTCCTGGCCATCGCGCGGCAAACTCCGGCAGATTGCCGCCGTGCAAAGTCAGCACATAGGGCTTGTTCGCGGCGCGCAACGTAGCGCAGACGGCCTCGGCCCACACAAACGCGGCGCCGCTATAGACATTCGACGTGCGCCACGTCGAAGTCCCGACGGCGTCGCCAGGCGGTGCGCACCATGTCCCGCAAACGACGCAACCGCCGCGGCTCGCCAGACGTCGTTAGCGTCTGCCAGCCAACCGCCGATAGCCGCGAGGCAAGCTCTTCACCAACCGTTCGACTCCAGCCGGAAGCGGGCAGGAAGTTGCCAACGAGGAGAACCCGTAGGGGCATGCGGCGTGAGTCGGAGAGCAGCGGGATTATACGGGCATTGGCGCGCGGCTCTTCCGTCGACCGGCATGCGCGACGGCGCCATGTATCGCGGCCAGTCTGGCGGCGAGATTTCCATACCCGTACTGGGCTTCCACGCGGCGGCGGCCGGCTGAGCCCAATCTCCGACGCTCGTCGGCCGAGCGCGACAGCGCGACGATGTGTTCCGTTAGGCCGGCCGCATCGCCGAGCGCCGTCACGTAGCCCGTAACGCCGTGGTCGACAATCGTACGGGCGTCGCCGGTGGCCGTGCACAGGACAGGCAGCGAGGCGGCCATTGCTTCCAGCACGACGTTCGGAAACCCTTCGTGGTCCGACGTGAGCATGAAGACGTCGGCGCTGCCCAGGAGCTCGGGAACGTCGTTGCGGCGGCCGGTGAACGCAATGGCATCGCTTCCCAATCCGAGGGTGGCGGCGAGGGCCTCGAGTGACGCGCGCTCGGGACCATCTCCGACCAGCACGCCCCGCACGCGCGCGCCCTGCGCGCGCCCTGCGGCGATCACGCGGAGGAAGATGTCGAAGCGCTTCTGGGGGGCGAAGGTTCCCACTCCGAGCACGATCAGCGAGTCGCTCGCCGGACGCGGCGTCGCGCTCGTTTTCGCATTGAACGCGGCCAGGTCGATCACGTTAGGCAGGACGTACAGCGGGCGGCGCCGGCCGAGTGCCTTGGCGTTGTCGCGGGCGGCGTTCGAGTTCACGATGAGCGCCGACGGCGCCCGCAGCAGCCAGCGCCCCCAGCGGCCATTGTACTGGACCTCGTGCACGACATTGTTCCGCGCCGCGCCGATGCCGGTAGCGCCGACGAGCGGCGCCGCCATGACGACGTACAAGTTGGTATAGAAGTGAGCCGACTGGACGATGTCCGGGCGGAAGGGTCGCAGAGCCGCCGCCAGCGCGAGCGTACGCATCGGCGCCGAGGTGAAGCGTCCAATCCACCGCGGCGCGAGGCCGCTCTCCCTTAGTTCACGTTCGTAATACTCGCCGCGCGTCAAACAGTACACGCGCACTTCGGCGCCCGAATCACGAAGGGCGCGCGCCATGTACACGAGTTGTTTCTCGGCGCCGCCCTGTCCGAGGGTTCCGGCGACCAACGCGATCCGCATTGGTGATCCGTCAGGCGAGTGCCCGATCGTCACACCGCTGCACCGCGGCGCGCCACACGCGGCGTGAGACGCGAATTCGGCACGCGGCGGCGGATGAACATTGCCGTCTCGAGACTATCACGCTCGAGAAAAACTGTCGCGCCGGCGGCCAGATACCACAATCCTTTGGATTGGAACTCCGTCGAGAGAAGAGCGGCGCCCAACGCCAGCGAGGTGAGCAGACCCAGACGTCGCAGCACGCGTTTTCGCGTTCTCAGCGCGCCATAGGCGAACGATCCGACCCACGCCGCCAACAGCAGAATGCCGAGGACGCCGTTTTCGGCGAGCGTCTTCACCCAGCCGGAGTGCGCGGCACGCAACTCACCACGCGCGTAGTCGCCCATGTTGTCATGCCGATCGAGTTCCTTCCAAGCGAGCTGGAAGCTTCCCGTACCGACGCCCATGGGATGCTCCTCGAAGATGTAAAACCCACCGATGGCGAGGTCCGACCGGCCGCTGGTGCGGCTCGACAGCGAGTAGTTGCCGCTCAGCGGCTGATCGGTCGTGAACAGCTTGAACAGCCGAAAGGTCGCGCGTTCCTGCATTTGACTGAAGTGCGCCGCAGCTACAATGAAAATCAGCGCACCGGATGTGATGGCGACGGTCCGCTGCCGCAGGCCGCGCATGGTCAGGAGTAGCACGATCACGCAGCACGCACCGATGAGCAGCGTCCCGCGGCTCCCGCTCAAGAAAATCCACATTAGGTTCACGGCAGCCAACGACAGGAGCGTCGCTTGGCCGCGCTTCATTGATACCGCGTACGGAAAGCCCAGGCAGATCGCAAACAACGCGGTACAGGGAAACATTGCCCACGCATTCTCGTTGATCTGCGGCAAATGCAGGCGCTGGAAGAACCACGAGAGGCCGCCTAACGCACCGGTCAGCCCGGCGATCGCGGCGATCCAGAACCACATGCGCCGGTCCGTACCGGCCCGGACGAAGTAAATCAACAACGCGAACGTGATGAAGATCTCGAGGATGTGTTGCAGACCGTCGGTGAGATTGTTGCTGATGGACAGGTCGACGACGAGAAGACCCACCAGTGCCGCGAGCAACACGCTGTGGCGGTCTCGCATACGGATGAGGAACGGCACGTACAAAAGGATCACGAAGAGCAGCCAGTAGTTCAGCGTGTTCCATTGCAGAGCGCCGCCGGTGAGCAAATACACGCGGGCAGGTCCATCGATCACACAGAGTATGGTGATGCCGACCATGCCGAGGCGCGGGCTTGCCACGCCGATGATCAGCGTGAGCAAGCCCGCAACTTCGATGACGGTAAGGGCCGCCTGAAAGCCCACGACGAACGACGCCGCCCAGACGAGGATGATGAACAAGCAGAACAGCGGGCCCCACCATTTGCCGGTCTGCGGCTTGGGCCGGCCTAACGTACGGCGCGGCCGCCCCTGCTCATGAGCAGGAGCGGCCGGCGGCAACGGCGCGTCGACGACAGGCAGCGTTGGTGGTGTATTCATGCGCGGAGTCGCCCGTCCATCATCGTCCATCTCCACTGTGCGGCGCACGCCGCGCCGATGCGTTCCGCCCACGCTTCGAGCGTCCTGCTCTCGACGTACGCGCGACACCGCCGACGCAGCGCGGACCAGTCCTGAGGCCGGACGAGCACCTGTCGGATCGCACGCGCAAGCGCCTCAGTGTCGCCCGGCGGCACGAGCCATCCTCGCTCGCCGCGCGTGCCGATCACGGCTGACGCGGCGCCGACGTTCGACGCGAGCACGGGCAGCCCGTGCGCCATCGCGTCCAGCCATGCTTTGCTAAAGCCTTCAGTCAAGGACGGTTGGACACACACATCCGCCACACCGAGCTCGCGCGAAAGCGTCTCACGATCGACCTGGCCAGCGAACGTCACGCGATCGCGACAGCCCGCGCCGACGGCGCGAGCCTCGAGACTAGCGCGTTCATCGCCGTCGCCGAGGATGGTGAGGTGCGGTTGCGGAACATCGCCCTCCCGAGCCAGGAGTCCAAGGGCGTCGATCAACACGGCGACCCCCTTTTCACGCGACAAGCGGCCGGCGTACACCAAGCGCGGCGGATTCGACAATCCACGATCGAAATCTCCCCCGATTTGATCCAACTCGCTTCGCGCGATCGCGGTCGAAAATACCCATTCCATGCGTTCCGCGGGCGCGGCGACCCCGTCGCCGGTCGCGAGCATCACGTTACGGCCGCCGGCAAAGCGGCGCATGAAGGCTTTCGTCACGCGATTCATGAACGTGGATTGCGAATTCGCGACCCACGAACCGCCATAGCGCGCCAACACGCGCTTCCGCATTGCCAACGCGACCCACATGCCTAACAATGGAACGTCGCCCGGGAGGGGAACGTGCACCACATCCGCGTTCCACGCACTCGCGGCGATCTTCCAGAGATAGTACGGCACGCGCGCGGCGACCGACAACTTGCGTCGCAAGTCGGTGCCGCGCGGCGACCGCAGCGGGACGACGCGCGCGCGCGCCGGAAGCGGAATTCCTCCTTCGCGCGGCGGCACACGCACGATCACGAGCGTCATTCCATCGAACAACGACGCGATGCCGGCCATTTGAAACGGGAAGCCACCGAACGACATCCAGCGCCCCGACTCGTCTTGCCAACACGGCTTGAACGAGACGGCGCACACGTGCAACCGGCGAGTTGGCCCCACGGTCCTCGTCACCGAGGACGGCGGAGCGTCACCAGTGACCAGTACAGTCGTCGCGCCACCCATTCGGAAACTCCCGGCCGCTCGAAGCGGCGTAGGCAAAACTCTTGATATCGATAGAGCCATGACGGGGGCAACGGCGGCACGATGCCCCAATTCCAGATCTTGATGAATGCATGCGGCCATGCAAATGCCTGCGTACCGACCCGCTCCAAGCCTACGGCGTCGAGCGCTGCCGACAAATCGCGCGAGGTAATGAATTGGTCCTTCGCCGGCATCGGACGGCGAGCCAACCATCGCAGCACGCGCCACATGACGGACTCGGTGCGCAGCGCCAGACACTCTGGGTTAGGCGTGGTGAGATACAGGACACCGGCTGGCCGGAGCACGCGCCTGATCTCGCGCAACAGCGACTGCTTGTCCATCACGTGCTCGAGCACCTCGACCAGAATCGCGAGATCGAACGACGCATTCGGGGAACGGCAATGTTCGCCCATCGTACGCATTGAACGTGCACCAATCGAACTCGAGCGCCGTGGCCTGGCCGATGGCTTCGCGCGATACGTCGACACCGGCCACGTGAATATTCTCCGTGCGATCGGGGTGCCTGGCTTTGAACAACACCTCGACCGAACCGCGGTTGCAGCCGATGTCGATCACGTCGCGTACCGACGCGTCGGCCATGAGGTCCGCGGCGCGCTCGTACTTGCGCCACGTGCCGAGGCCGCTCACGGTATTGCGATCGGGGAAGAGACGCCGCCCATGCAACGCTTCCTGATCGAAGTGTGCCTGGACGCTTTCGGAGGTCACAACGACCATTGCAGGGCCTCCTGACCTACGAGGTCGCGCGGCAGCACCGTGCGAATGCGCCCTTGCTCACGCCATTGTTGAATGAGCGAGAACAACGGCTCGAGCAGGCGTAGCGACTGCGGATTGGCATCATCGCTAACGGAATGCGGATGGCCATTCAGCGTCCAGAGTCCGCCGCGATCGAGATGGCGCTCGAGAATCTGATGCACCTCCGGCGTGAAACCGACGGGCAGGTTGAGCCGCAGACACGCCACTCCACTGATCTCCTCGAGGGAGCCGGGTCGGCGCGGCGAGCGTCTGCGTACGACTTCGACCACGCGCTCGTACAACGGCCGATACGCCAGGCGACAGAACTTGTAGCCGGCTTGGCCGAGCGATGCGCAGAGGCGACCGACATTGGTGCGCGCGTGTCGCACGCTCCAACGCTCGGACAGGCTCACGGACAGCTTCCGCACGTAGTCGAACGGTTGATTGAACGGCGGGACGAAGCTCACGACTTCGGCGCCGATGCACTGCTCGAGCGCATCCTTGCTGCATTGCAGCGTCTCATCGAGCGCCTGGGAATCCAGAGCGGGCAGCCACTCGTGGCGGAACGAGTGGCTGGCGACCTCGTTGCCGGCTTCGTGAATGCGGCGGATCTGATCGGGGTCGTGATACGGTCGAGTCCCGGGGAGCGCGGCCGAACCAACGACGGCAAAACACCCCGGAATGTCGTACCGGGCGTGCAGCTCGAGGAGGGCATTGGTGTTGGGAAACTCGAGGGCGCCCCAGTTAGGCTTACCGGCGGGGTTGCGCGAACGATCGGCGCCCCACTGCGTGTCATAGTCCCAGAAGACGACGACGTTAGGCACGGGATCCCCGGTCATGGATGGATCTCCGCGGTGCCGGCGCTCCACGTGCCGCTGCCGGCCGTCGTACGCACGTCCGCCAGCTCGAACCGGTACTCGCGCGTCGCGGCAGGTTCCTCCTGCACCGGCGGGGCGACGAGGCACGACACCATCCCCCGGATGCATCCGGCGGCGTGGCGCAGAGGCGCCAGACTCGTGGGGCGCGCGATGACCGCGCCCACGTCGTAGGCGATGCCAAGCGCCAGATCGCCCCAGAAGCGGATGTGGAGTCCGAAACTCCGGCGCGGCGTGTAGCGGCGCCAGATGAAATAGCGGTTTCGGACCTCCATCTTCCCCTTTTCCGCGGTGGACGGCCGACCCGATGGCACCTGGTGGTG
Organism: uncultured Gemmatimonadaceae bacterium; assembly: GCA_963702675.1. Lineage (GTDB taxonomy): Bacteria > Gemmatimonadota > Gemmatimonadetes > Gemmatimonadales > Gemmatimonadaceae > JADGGM01. The sequence continues at coordinate 46,797 of CAVPDN010000010.1, read as the reverse complement.
CACGGCGTGCGCATCGCCGCACCAGAGAATCGCCGATTCACGTCCAACCCGCAGCGACATCTCCAGGTCTTCGCCCTGGGAGTAGCCATGGAAGAACGATGAGAACCGGTGTTGGTCGAGTATGCGACGCCTGAACGACATGGCGCACCCCGGCATCACATTCGACGCGGCGGGCGCCGGCAAATTTCCCGCCTAACGCGTAGGGGTACGACGTCGCCGTCGGAAAATACGCGCCGGGACCGAGGCGCGGCACGATTCCTAACGCAAGGCGCAGGCGCCACCGCCTGGACAGCGGCCGCCCGACCTCGTTGTCCACGAATCCGCACACGGCGCCGGGGCCGCCGTCGGCACCCGACAGGTAGCACGCCCGGATCGTCTCGAAGTAGCCCGGCTCGGGCACGCAATCATTGTCCAGGAAAAAGACGAATCCGCCCGACGTCGCGTCGATACCGGCGTTGCGTTGGCGCGTTAGGCCGGCCGGGCTCCGGATGTACAGCAAGTCGAACGGCAGATCCGTATCGCGCGCCCATGGGGCGATGGCGTGCTCCGAACGGTCGTCGGGCGAACCGTCCACTACCGCGACCTCCGACGGCGCATTGGGCAGCGCGCAGAGACTCGAGAGGAGAGCGAAGAGATCATCCGGCCGCCGAAAGGTGGCCACGATGAGCGTGCAGTCGGCGAGTCCGCCGGCGATGGACGCCGGCTTGCGCCATCCGCTGAGCGTCGTCATTGGATTCAGCACGCGCCGTTGCCGGCGAGTGGCTTGTGCAACGCACCCATCAAGCGATCGATGATGCCGTCCCACGCAAACTGCGACGCGATGCGTGCGCGTCCGGCGTCGCCCAGGCGTCGCCGCAATCCCGCGTCACCGATGAGGCGGCGCAGGTTCTCGGCGTGCGCAGACACGTCGCCGACGTCGCCGACTAACGCAGTCTCCGCCTCACCCTGGCCATCGGCGGCGACGACACCGCGAATGCCCTTCGCACGCGTCGTGACGACCGGCATGCCGGCCGCCATGGCTTCGCCGACCACGATGCCGTATCCCTCGAGGTGACTGGGGAAGAAGAACACGTCCCCGGCCACGAAATAATTCGGCATCTCCTCGTACGGCACGCCGGGAAGATGCGTCACGCGACTGTCTGACGCGGCAAGCTCGGCGACCAACGCCGCCGGCTGCTCCTCGACGGGTTTCCCGATGATGAGCAACCGCGCCCGGGGCGTATCGGCAATCTTGCGCCACGCGGCGACGAGATCGCTCATGCCTTTGCGGCGCGAGAGAACGCCGACGTAGAGCACGAGCACCTCGTCGGGGCCGATGCCTAACCGCGCCCGAATCGCGTCGCGACAGGGCCGCGCGCGGTCGAAGCGCGTGCCATTGATGCCCATTGGCACGATGATCGTGCGGTCGCGATCGATGCGCGGGCACACGCGCGCGAGATCATTCCGCGTGTCCGGCGACAGGCAGGTGATCAAGTCGCACCGGGTGGGCAGCCACCGGTCGACGACACGCCAGAACGTCCGATCCTCGAGATGAAGATACGATCCCCAGACGCGGTGACCCGCGCTCGCGGTCACCGCACCAACGCCAACCGAATACGGACTGTTGAACCGGATCCAGTCGACGGGCGGCAACTGCTTGAGCAACTGACGCAGATCGAGCGCGACATCCATGTTCCCAACGTACGGCAGCTTTTTGCGCAGGCGGCGACGCCACGTGTGCGGTGTGAAGTTCGGATGCTCCACCACCGGCTCGCCGTCCTCCACGAGCAAGTGCACCTCGACGCCACGATCGGCGATTCGCGTGAGGAACTCGCGATCGGTGATCGTGCCGCCCAAGGTGGACTTGGGCGAGAGGCCGGTTTGCACCGCAACGATGCGCATTGCTCGAACAGCTTTGCCGTCAGGACGCGCGCGCCGTGGCGATCGCGGATGCGTTGTCGCGCACCCAGCCCAGGAGCGCCGTAATGCCCTGCTCCACGCCGGTTTCCGGGCACCACTCGAGCTCCGACTTCGCTTTGCCGTTGTCGCTGTAGAACACCTTCTGATCGCCCGGCCGCCAATCGGAGATGGTGCGCGGGATCCTCCTGCCTAACTGATGCTCGAGAACGGCCAGCACTTCGAGGATGCTCGCGCGATGCGCGGGGCCGCCGCCGGCATTGTAGATCGAGCCGGGCTTGCCGCGCTCGATGCAGCGCTCGTAGAGCCGGAGCAAGTCATCCACCCAGAGCAAGTCGCGCACTTGCTTGCCGTCACCATAAATGGTGGTGGGCAAGCCGAGCACCGCCGCAATAGTGAACCAGGCCACCCAGCCCTGGTCCTCGACGCCGAACTGACGGGTGCCATAGATGCACGACTGGCGAATGATGAACGAGCGGAGGCCGTAGATGCGCGCGTAATCGCGCACGTATTGATCGGCGGCGCCTTTCGAACATCCGTAAGGCGAGTGGAAGTCGAGCGGTTCCTGCTCGGAAACGCCGCGCGGCACGTTGTCGAAGTCGTAGCGGCCATCACGCTTGATCACGTGGTGATGTTCGAGCCCGCCGTACACCTTATTGGTGGACGCATAGATGAACGCCGCATTGGGCGCGTGCTTGCGCACGGCCTCGAGCGTATTGAACGTGCCGAACGCATTCACCTCGAAGTCGTGTCGAGGATCGACGACGGACGTCGTCACCGCGACCTGCGCCGCCATGTGCAGCAACGCATCCACGTTGCCCACGCGGTCGAAGCAGCGATCGAGATCGGCCGGCACGCGCACGTCGCCCTTGACGCAGTCGATGTCGCCGCGCGTCCGTAGAAACTCGAAATTGATCTCGCTGCCACGACGCGACAAATCATCGAATGCCGTGACTCGCCATCCGCGCTCGGCGAAGTGCGTGGCAGCATGGCAACCGATGAAACCGGCGCCGCCGGTAATGAGCATGTTCTTCACAGTCACGTCCTATTGTTGAACGTCAGCGGGTGCGGCCGTCGACCGGCCGCTTTCGGATTCGAGAACCACGGCTTGACCGCCGTAGCGATGTACGTAGTGGCCGCCATCGCGCGCGAGCGTCGCGCGAAATGCCGGCACATGGCCGCCGCCATTCGCGCGGCGGCCAATCTGGCCCATGATGCCTTGCACCTGCTCGGCGCCGAAGTATTGATCGGTTCCCAGAAAGCCTTTGGTCGGCACGGCGCGCCGGTCGCGAAACGACCACTCGGGCGACATGCCTAACCAATAGCGCGCGCGGCGGCCGAGCGATCGGCCGCCCGACGGGAAGCGTGCGTCGACGCCATGAAGATGGCGGCGCGCCGCGCGGCGATCGGCGCCGGCGGCCTGCCGCGCGCAACGCAGCACGACGTCGGCCACGCGCTGGTGCGCCTGGCCGTCGCCGCTCAGGAACCAGTCGCGAATCACATTGTCGATCGCGATGCGCGTGGATTCGGGTGTGCGGAACGTCCCCGCGAGTACGGCATCCACGTGGCGTCGCATGTCGTCGAGCGACGCGCACGGCACGCTCACCACTTCGCTCATCGGCATCACGGCGGGCGTGTCGACCCACTGCGGCGAGAACGTGGGCACGCCGGCCAGCACGGCTTCGATGGCCGTGGTGCAGCTGCGCTGCAGGACGGCCGCCGCTGCGTTGATCTCCGGTTGCACCGGCCCGCTCGTGCTGAACACGACGTTAGGCAGGTGCTCGAGCGCGCGGCGATACCAGTCCGCGCCCTCGAACGGATGGGGGCGCACCACCACCGTATGGTTGGGATGGTCGAGCGCGATCTGGCGCGTGAGGCCGATCATCCCGTCGATGCCGCGCGCCTGCAGGTCCAGCCACGCGTCGAGACGCTCCGATGGCCAACCAAATTTGTCGAGGTACAGGGCGCGAATGCCGTCCAGCGTCGTGAAGCGCGGGTTGGCGTCGGCGAAGTTGGTGTTGACGAGAATCCGATCGCGGCGCCCCGCGGCTGCGCTGACGACCGAACGCCACGACTCGTGATAAAAGTCGAAGCGCGGGCAGCCGGTGATCGTGATCTGATCTTTCGTGAAGTACCCTTCACGCACGACGTGCTCGGTCATCCGGGGCCCCCACATGCAGACGCATGCGGCCGCGTGAAGGAGCGAACGATCTTCGATCAGCAGCTCGGTGTAGGCATCCAAGTCCTGCCACACACCGCCTTCTGCATCGCTCAATCCGAACCCGATGCCGGCGTCGATCAATTGGGCGACGAGCGTCTCGTAACCGCGGCGCAGATTGTAGAACACCACGAAATCGGGTGCCAACGCGAACAATTCGCGGTGGCGCAGGTTGGCCGGCACGAGATACGGGACGGCGCCCGCTCGTGCGAGCGCGTCGGCGACCAGCACGAGGCCGCCCAGGTCGCGTTGCGGCTGATCGACGAGCAGCGCGATGCGCGGCGCGGCGGCACTCACGACACACCAGCCGTACGAGGGGCGAGCAGCTCGGGCAACCGCGCGTACGCGGCGCGGCCCGCCGCGCGTTGGGCGGCGGCAACCGAGAGGATCGCGTCGCGTCGCGCGGGCGCGGTGTCCCACAGGCGGTCCATCGCCGCGGACACGTCGCCTAACGGGGCGCCCTGATCGAGGCGCACGACGGCGCACGCATTGCCGAACTGCTCGGCGAGGCCGTTGAACTTGAACACGTAGTACGGCGATCGGGCGAGGCAGACCGCCGGCACGCCCTGCGCGAGCGCGAACACGGCGGCGTGATAGGCGCCGGTGACGACGATGCGGCAGCGGCCCGCTTCGCGAATCACCGCCCGCGGCTCGGTGAGCGTCGCGCCGCCATCGGACACGCCATCGGACACGCCATCGGACACGCCATCGGACGACGCCATCGGACCGCCATCGGACGCGCCGTCGGACGCGCCATCGACGCCGAGCAACGCGCGAATGGCGGCCGGGTCCTCGGCGAAGCGGTGAAAGGCGATGGGCAGCGGCACGAGCGCCGCCTGCCTCGTGCGCGCGAACGTCCGCAGCACGTCGCCTAACGCAGCGGCGAACGCGGCATTGAGCCCGGAATGCGCGGCCACCCGGACGTTGATGCCGACGGCATCGCCCAACGTGGCCGGCCGCGCGTCGTACGCCAGCTCGATCGCGTCGTCGCCGGTGAAGGTGATGCGATCGGCGGCGACGCCGAACGACGCCAGCAACGCGCCGCCTTGGCGCGCCTCGCGCACCGCGATCATCCGCGCCGCGGGGAGCACGGCCGTCGCGCGCACACACACATTGCCCCGCGTCAACGGCCCGATGCCCTGGCCTAACAATGCGACCGGCTTCCCGCGATCGGCGGCCAATTCGAGCGTGTTGAGCACGAGGAGCGCGTGCTTGCGCGCTTCGTCGGCGAAGGTCGCGGCGCCGCTCACGATCACCGCATTGGCGCGATCGACGGCGGCCAGAAACCGGGCCGGCGCATCCGACGGCACGCCGCGCACGCGCAGCTTCCAGCGGACGGCGCGCGACACGAGCGTCGGGCGGCGGCGGCGCAGCGAGCGTTTCCAATGCACCAGCCGGCGCGATACCGCGCCGGGCATGCGGTCGTGGAGTCCGCCTAACAGGTAGCGCTCGGTGAACCAGAGCACCCGACCGTCGTGCGGCACCGGATTCGCGCCGGGGACGTATGTGGCCAGCGCCGCCGGATCGCTCGTCAGCACGTCGAGCTCGACGTTGGGCCACAGCGCACGCAGGCGCGACACGGCCACCTGGAGCATGGCCACGTCGCCCATGTTGCGACAGTCGAAGCTGCTCGGATCCACCAGCAGTCGCATCAGCTGAGCGGACGCCTCAGCGTCACCCGGAAGTGATTCCCGACGCGCAGGCGATCGACGCACGCCTGGAGCAGGAGCATCATGTCCCGCAACTGGACCGTGTACGGGATGTTGTCCTCGTACTCCTTCATCAGCAGATAGTCCATGACGTCGAAGCCGAACACGTCGATGCTGGTCACCGTTAGGCCGCTCTTCTGCGCGAGATGCGCGAACGACTTGTCGCTGAAGAAGCCGATGTGCTCGAACGGCAGCAGCGTGTTCTGCTTGCTGCCCATGAGCTCGTAGCCCACGGAATGGATGTTGGGCGTGTAGCCCACCAGGTATCCGCCCGGCTTGAGCTTCTGGCGTGCGCACGACACGAGGCCGATCGGATCGTCGAGGTGCTCCAGCACGTCGAACATCACGATCACGTCGTAGGATGCATTGGGTTCGGCGGCCAGGCTGTTGTCGGCGACGTCGAGGCCGTGTTCGCGGCAGAAGCGCACGGCACGCGGGAACACCTCGAGCCCGCGCGCGGACACGCCGCGATCCTTGAGGTACGACAAGAACAACCCGGCGCCGCAGCCGACGTCGAGCACGCGGATGTTCTTCGGGTCGAGGCCGAGCCGCTCGACGATGTATGTGTAACGCTCGGCGCCCATCCGGTTCTTGCGATACTCGTAGTGCGCGAGCGTCTCGCGCGCGAACTTCTCGTAATAGAGATCCGACGCGTAGACATCCTCGACGTGCTCGTGCGCATCCTCGACGGCGAAATTCGCAGTGGAGTAGTCGCAGTTGTTGCAGCGGATCACCTGATAGCCCTCGACCCACTCCAGCAGGTCGGTGCCATCGTGTCCCTTGCACAGCGCGCAGGTGTACTGCCCGCGATCCAGGATGCGCGAGCGATTCTTGTCGAGAATTCCTTCGCGGTACTTGAGGATGCCCTCGAAGAATTTCAGCCCGCGCATGGCGTGCGGGTCGAAATCGAACAGCTTGAGTGGTTCGCGGACGTGCTGCAGTGCGCGCGCCGCGCTGGTCTGTGTCATGATCCGAGCTCGATGAGACCGTGGCGCCGCAATTCGGCGAGCGTATCGCGCGCGGCGGTGAATGAAATACCGCAGGCATCGGCGACGTCGGCCACGGTGCGCGTGCCGTCGATGAGGAACATGATATCGAAGAGCGCGCGATGTCCTTCCGGATTCGCGTACGCATCGATGTGGATGCCGTATCGCGAGCAGAAGGGCTCGCCCTGGAACTTGTTCTCGATGAGGCGATTCGCCTCGAGCGTATCGATCATCCGTAAGACGATGTCGCGCGACTCTTCGAGACAGCCCGGCGGCACGCGCTCCGGCGTGTCATCGCTCGAGTGATACTCGCGATAGTAGAGATCCGGCGCTTCGGCCGGCAGAATGCGCGACAACGACAACATTGGCACGCGCACGCCGGGGGCGTTGAACTGCCGCTCATCGTTTCCGACGAGCGTACGGAACGCGCCGGTCCATGCGAACGGGTCGCCTTCCTTCATCGCCATCGTGAAGCAGCGGTCGACCTCGCTCGTCCCGTCGAACGACAATTGTAAGGCGTGCGGATGGTCGCGGCCCAACATCTCGAGGAACAATCCGCCGCGCATGTGCGGCAGCTGCTTCTTCGCCCGACTCAGATACGCGACGGAACCAATGGTCTCGGGCACGATGATGAACCGATACGTGTATCGGAGGTCGCGCCGGCGCGCGAGCGCGCGCATCACGTCCATGCCGACGACGACACCGGTGAGGTCGTCGTTCACCATGTGCGGATGGCAGAGGTGCGCGCAGAGCACGATTTCATCTTCGCGCGCGCCCTTCACCACCACATCGCCCACCTTGAGGGTGCCGTAGCTGAACGACGTCTTGATCACGACGCGATAGCGATCGTCGAGCAGCGCGTCACGCTGGTTGCGCGAGCAGCACAAGCCCCAGTCGCGCTCGTAGTACTTGAAGATGAACGGGATGGCGTCCGGCAGGCGCTCGTGCACATACAGATGGCGCAGGAGCTCATCGCGCGTCACCTCGCCCTCGAACGGGAGCGAATACGAGACGACGTGCAGCGGATGGTCCGCATACGAGAAGAGCCGGCGGCCGTCGAGCGTCTCGAGGTAGGCTTCGCGGCATACCCACTTCTCGGGGATGATCCAGGTCCAGCACTCGCTGCCCGTCGGGAACTCATGCGTCGTCATCGACATCTGCGTGCCTAACGCACGGAGCGCGGCGTCGTACGCGTCGGACACGATGTTGCGCGGCAGGCGCCACAGCGCGTCGATCATGTCGCGCATCGACGCGTTGGGCGGGAGCGACACGTCCACGCGCGGCGCGCCGACGCGCGCCTCCTCGAGCGCCACCGGGTCGGCCGCCGGGCCGCGGGCGGTGAACCATGGATCCTGCGCCAGCGCGCGCGTGGTGAGCTCGAAGTACGGGTCCGCCTCGACGGCCAGGACCTCGCCTAACCCAAGCGGCGCGGCGCGGCACACGCCCGTCTGGCGCGCGCACGCGTCGAGCCGCGAGCCGTCCGGGTAGCCGTTGTCGGCCATGATGCGCACGAAATAGAGCCAACCGGTACGCCGCACGTGCGCGCCATCGCGGATCTCGCCCGTGAAGAGCTTCCGATAACGGAACGGGACGCCGGCCATCTCTTCGGCGTGGTGTCTGAACGTCGCCTCCTCGAGCGGGGCGCCGAGCATCACGATCTTGGCGTTGGCGGCGCGGAGGCGCTGAAAGACGCTGCCCTCGCCGAAGCACGTCGGCGGGACGTTGTCGAGCAGCTCGCCGGCGCGCGGGCCGACGCCGGCCACCGAGTGGATGGGATCGCGCGATCGCACGGCGCCCGGCCTAACGCGTACGTACTCCAGGACGTCGTGCGACGTGCTCCACGGGCCGCCGGGCGTGGGCGTGCGGCGCACGTCGAACGGCTCGTTGCGGCAGAACGAGAACGTGTAGGTGGGCACGAGCACGGTGCCGGCGTCGCCGACCACGTCGCGGAGCGCGTCGTACACGACTTGGCCTCGCGGCGCGTCGTCGCGCAGCGTGCCCAGCGTCTCGAGACTCGCGTGGGCAAACACCGTGTCGCCGGCCGTAATGCCGACGCCGCGGAGGGCGGTGACCAGGTCCTGCTTCGTCCAGCTGGACGTCGGCGTCGTTGAGCGACTCATCTTTCGTTCGTTCAGGCGGCCGCGCGCGACGCGGCGTGCAAGAGGTGTTCGATGACCAACGACTGCGCATCCGGCGCCAGCCCAACGGAACACGGCAGGCTCAGCGCCCGCGCGTGCAGAAACTCCGCCGTCGAGCAGTCGGTGGCGAAGGCGCCCTTGTGGGCCTCCGACTGGTGCAGGGGCTGCCACAGCGGCCGGCTCTGGATCTGGGCCGCGCCTAACGCACGGAGCAGGGCCCGCGCATCGGCGCCCACGGTCTGCGGGTCGATGAGGACGGTGTACATCCAGAACGTCGACCGCGCCCACGACGCCTCGCGCATCGGCGTGAAGCCCGGCACCTTGCCTAACGCAGCCGAGTAGGTGGCGGCGATGCGGCGCTTAGCGTCGACGTACGACGGCAACTGCTCCATCTGCGCCACGCCCATTGCCGCCAGCACGTTGGTCAGCCGGTAGTTGTATCCAACCTCGTGGTGCACGTACTCGATCGGATCGTCCTTGGCCTGCGTGGTGAGGTAGCGCGCGCGCTTGGCCAGCGCCTCGTCGTCGGTCACCAGCATCCCGCCGCCGCCGGTGGTGATGATCTTGTTGCCGTTGAAGCTGAAGCACGCCATGTCGCCCAGGTGGCCGACGGGCGTGTCGTGATACGTGGCGCCCAGGCTTTCCGTGGCATCTTCGATGATGCGCAGCCCGAACTTGTGCGCCGTCTCGACGAGCGGCCGCATGTCGACCGGGTGGCCCAAGATGTGGACCGGCATCACCGCGCGGACGCGACGACCGGTGACGCGATTGCGAAGCTCGCCGTTCCGCCACTCGCACCCGCGCTCGAGGAAATCGATCGCCTTGGCGGGGTCCATCTGCCAATAGTCAGGCTCGGCGTCCACGAACACCGGCCACGCGCCCACATAGCGGATTGCGTTAGCCGGCGCGATGAACGTGAGCGTCGACACCAGCACTTCATCGTCGCGCTCGACACCGGCGAGCAGGAGCGCGACGTGCAGCGCCGCGGTGCCGCTCGTCGTGGCGATGGCGTGGCGCGTGCCTGCCGCTTGGGCGAGCGAGCGCTCGAAGCGATCGACGTACGAACCCACCGATGACACCCAGTTGGTGTCGAGGCACTCCTTCACGTACTCCCATTCGTTGCCGCGCAGCTCGGGCACGCACAACGGCGTGAACCCCGCCGGCGGCGGCGCGCCAGGCGCGAGGCGTTCGGACGTCGGCGCGCTCAATTGCGGTACCTCGCATCGTCGGGGTCGGCGATCACGCCGCTCGCGACTAACCGTGCGACTTCCGCGATTCCAGCCGGAACCGTCGTCGTGATCTTGTAGCCCAAGCGGTCGGCGATCCGCGTGAACGACACGCGATAGTCGCGCGGGTCTTCGTGTTTCTTCACATACTCGACCGTCGCCTTGGGAGCGTGCGGCTTGATGAGCTCCACCAACTGCTGCTTCTGATAGTTCTGCGTGGTGTCGCCGACGTTGAACACTTCGCCGCGCACGCGATCCACGGGCGCCTCGAGCACCGCCGCGACGGCGCGCGCCGCATCGCGGGCGTGTACGTACGGGCGCCAGAACTGTTCGCCGAACACGACGAGCTTGTCCTTGAGCATCATGTCGCGCGTGAATTCGTTCACGGTGAGGTCGAAGCGCATGCGGGGCGAGACGCCGAACACCGTCGCGAACCGGAGCGGCGTGGCACAGAGCCCGCGCGTCGCGGCGCGCTCGAGCATCGATGTCTCGACGCCCACCTTGGTCTCGGCGTAGAGCGATACGGGTTTGAGCTCCGACGTCTCGTCGACGTACGACGTGGGGTCGGTCATCTTGCCGTAGTTGCTGCACGTGGACGCGAAGATGAACCGCGCCACGCGCGCACGCTCGCACGCATCCATCAGCGCCAGCGACGCATCGAGGTTGATCGCGCGCGCCACATCCGGCTGACGCGCACATGCGGGGTCGCCGACGATGGCGGCGAGGTGCACCACCGCGTTCATCCCCTCGAGCGCGGTACGCACCGCGGCGCCATCGCGCACGTCGCCCGTCACCAGCTCGAAGTTCGGGTTCGACCACACGCCTAACAACGACGTGCCGCCGTGGGTCAGGTTGTCCAACACCCGCACGCGGTGTCCCGCATCGAGGAGCAGGGGCACCAACGTCGAGCCAACGTATCCGGCACCGCCGGTCACGAGTACGTTCATCGGTTAGACTCTCGCATGTTTGACGTCATCCTGGGCTTGCTGGTAGTCGGCGACCTGTCCGATGTCGAGCCAGTATTCGACGATCGGGAAGCTCGCGACGCGACACCCTTCCTTGATCAGCACGTGAATCAGATCGGTCATGTCGAACCGGCGCCCTTCGGGGATGTACTGCATGACCGGCGGTTCGAGCAGGTAGATCCCGGCGTTGACCAGGAACGTCTGCACCGGCTTCTCGCGCAGCGTGCGCACGAGGGCGTCGTCGGTTTCGATCACGCCGTAGGGCACCTGGAGCTCGTACTTGCGCACGCCAACCGTGACCGACGCGCGATGTTCGCGGTGAAACGCGAGCATCGCCTGATAGTCGACCGAGGTGAGGATGTCGCCGTTGAGCACGAGCAGCGGTCCGTCCGGCGGCTCCATCAGGCGGAGCGCGCCCGCCGTGCCTAACGGACGATCCTCGGGGACGTATTGCATCTCGACGCCGAACGCGCGGCCGTCGCCGAAGTGGTCCGAGATGCGCTCGGCGAGATAGTGCGTGGTCACGTTCACGCGCTTGATGCCGGAGCGGCGCAGCTTCTCGACCGTGAGCTCGAGCAGCGGCTTGTCGCCCACCGGCAGCATCGGCTTGGGCACCGTCTCGGTGAAGGGACGGAGCCGCGTGCCGAATCCGCCCGCCATGATCACCGCCGACATCGCGTGGTGATCGATGGTCGTGAGATCGCTCCGCAGCACGAGCCCGGCGATGATGCCTTCGGCGTCGATCACCGGCAGATGGTTGATCACGTACTCGCGCGCGTGATCCATCATGTGCAGCGTCTCGACTTCCGTCATCTGCGGCGTCGCGACTAACGGATGACGGCTCGCGATCGCGGTGCAGGGCCGGTCGAGCGACTCGCCGGACAGGATCGCGCGGCGGACGTCGCCGTCGGTGACGACGCCGAACAAGCGGCGGTCGGCTTCGGCCAAGAGCAGGACGCCCGTACCCGCGCGATCCAACCGCGCCAACGCGTCGGAGATCGGCGTGGCCGGCGAAACGATCGCGTGCTCGAGTCGCTTGGCTACATCTTCATGCCACATGACGCCTCCTCAAGTCCGCGGGTGTTCGAGCGCGGCCAGCCGGTCCTGCGCGGCGCGCAGGGCGGCGGCCACGTTCACGCCTAACCGTGTACCGATGCGCCACCCCGGTACCGACGGCGCCTCGCCCGCGAACTGCACCTCCTCCACGAGGAGCGTCGAGTCCGCGGTTTTCACGAGGACGCCGCGGCCGCGCTCGCGTCCCACCACCTGGCCGGGCGTCGCGATGTACCGCGGCCAATTCCGATCGAAGTACGCGCGCCAGATCGTGAGCTCGCGGTCCCCGAGCATCGTGCGTGCGCCGGGCCCCGGATGCGTGATCGCGCGGATCTTGTTGTGCAGGTGCTCGCTCGTGTCCGACCAATCGAGCCACTCGTCGCCGTTCTCGCGGCCGCCGAAGTACGTGCCGGGCACGTGCGCTTGCGGGCAACGCATTGCACTGCCGTCGGCGATCGCGTTCACGGTATCGACGGCCAGGCCAGGCAGCGCCGCGACGACGCGCGCCAGCACCTCGCCGTACGTGTCCGTCCACCCGATGGGCAAGGCACGCTGCAGGATGATGTCGCCGGTGTCGACCCCCAAGTCCACGTGGTGCGCCGTGAGGCCGATCTCGGTCTCGCCGTTGATGATCGCCCAGTTGATGACGTTGCGGCCCCGATAGAACGGCAGCTTGCCGGCATGCAGATTGACCGCGCCTAACGGCGCGCAGTCGAGCGCGGCGCGCTTGAGGATCTGGTTGTACGATACGGAAAGCAGCAGATCCGGGGCGTAGCCGCGCAGCGCGGCGAGGAACGCCGGCGCGCTCGCGTCGGCCGGTGCGAGCACCGGCACGCCGCAGCGCGCACACGCTTCGCCCAACGCGGCATCCGACGGGCGTTCGCGCAGCACGGCCACCGCCACGCGGTGCCCGGCATCGTGCAGCCGGGCCAGCGTGTCGGCGGCCCAGGCGCCGTCACCGAACAGCGCCAACCGCAGCGAGCGACCCTCGGTCACGCCAGATCCGTCCATTCCAATTCCTCGTCGAACCCGACGTCGCGCGCCAAAGGGCGCCCAACCACATAGTCCAGCTCGTCGGGTTGGATGCCGGTCCCGGGGCGCTTGAACTCCACGTCGGATGCCGTTAGGCGCTCGCCCTTCTGCATCGCCCGCCGCGCGACCATGCGGCGCCGGAACACCTTGCGCTTGTCGACCTCGGCCTGGCTCACGACGCGCTGCGCCGTGCCGAGCGCGGCAAACACTTCGCGGCCGCCCTCGACGATGGCGCGCAGCTCGGCGGGATCGGCGCTGATCGCGTGGTCCCAGCCCTCGAGCTGCTTGTCGGTGGTGAAGTGCTTTTCGATGATGCACGCGCCTAACGCAATGGCCGCCAGCGGCACCGCGACGCCGAGCGTGTGGTCGCTGTAGCCCACGGGCACATCGAACGCGGACTGCCACGTGGCCATCTGGCGCAGGTTCACCATCTCCGGCGGCGACGGGTAGATCGAGAGACAATGGAGCAGCGCCACCGGACCCGCGTTGTGGCGGCGGAGCACGCCGAGCGCCCGCTCCACTTCGCCTAACGTCGCCATGCCGGTGGACAGCAGCACCGGCTTGCCGGTGCGCGCCACGATCTCGAGCAGCGGATGGTGGTTCACATCCATCGACGCGATCTTGTACGCGGGCACGCGCAGCTCCTCGAGCATCGCCACCTCGTCGGCGGAGAACGCGCTCGAGAAGAACGTGATGCCCTGCTTGCGGCAGTACGCATTGATCTCCACGTGCTGCTCGCGCGTCACCTGGTAGCGTTCGACGGCCTGCTCGAGCGTCGGCGCGTTCCCGGTCACGTAGCGCGTATTGCGCTGATACTCGGCCGTCGAGATCAGCGAGCGCTTGGACCACGACTGGAACTTCACCGCATCGGCGCCGCACGCTTTGGCCGCGTCGATCATGCGGCGGCAGAGCGCCATGTCTCCGTTATGGTTGGCGCCGATCTCGGCGATGATATACGGCGGTTCGCCGGGGCCGACGCGACGGCCGGCGATGCTCAATGACTCCACACGTCCTCCAGGTCTGGATGCGCGACGCACCACCACCACACGTACTGCGGGGTGAGCCGGTTGAGTCGTTCGATGTACCGCGTGCGCACGCCGGCATCGCGTGTCATCGCGGTGTGAAACATGGCGGCGCGAGCCGCGGCGGCCGCGAAGCGCTCGCGAAACCATCCGGGCACGGTCGCCTCCCACTCGTTCATGCAGCGATAGAACACGAGCACGTGCTCGGTGGCGCGCATCACCTGCTCCGCCGTAAACGGCGGCAGGACGCGCGCGGTGTTGGCGCCATGCTGACGGTATCGCATGCGCGGCGTACGCTCGAAGCACATGCGGGCGCCCAGTCCCCACGCGCGCGCCGCGAGCGCCCAATCGAACAACACGCACTCGCGCGGCACGGGGAGACAGCGGCGCAGCATGGTCGAGCGGAACGCGGAGTTGGACAAACCCCAGACGTTGTAGCGCGGAAGAATCTCCGCCGCGTCCACGCCTTCGGGCGGCGCGAAGACGCAACCGACGTCGCGTCCCGCTTCATCGATGATCTCGAGCGCGCACGCCGAGACGTCGTACGACGAGAGCGCCGCGCGCGCGGCAGCCACCCGGGTCGGCTCGAGTATGTCGTCGCTGTCGGTAAACACCACGGCGTCGTAGCGATCGACCAGTCCCTCCATGGCGCGCTGCCGGATGGCGGCCGGCGAATCGCCGCGTTGGGCAATGGTCCACGTGGCTGCCGGCGTGTCGCCGATCGCGGCGTAAAACGCATTGGGGCTCACGCCATCGAGGCCGACCCAGAGGTCGAAGGCCCGATCGGTCTGCGCGCGCACCGAGCTCCACCACGGCGCGAGGTAGCGTTCGACGCCCGGATACACGGTGGTATAGAGCGCGAGTCCGTTAGTCATGGGCGACTCCGACCTCGCGGCTCAAACGCAGCAGCGCCTCGGCCATGGCCCAATCCTCTTCGGTATCGATGTCGACGGCGCGCTGCCACGGGATCTCCCACCCGGTGCGTCCGGGGACGTGAAACGTGCGCGCGGTGCGCAGCGTGCCGGCCGTGGCCCACCAGATGACGCCCGTTGGGCAGAACAGGTCGGGCAGGTCCTGCGACCGGCGCGTCACCTCGTGGGCAAACAGCGGCTCGAGCGCCATGGTCGGCGCGCGCCGCATGGCCCACCACGGGTTCTGCCAGCCGAAACGCGTGACCGACAACTGCGACGGCGCGGCGGCATCCTCGAACTGCGCGCAACTGTCGCGGACATCGGCCGCCGTACGCAGCGGGCAGTTAGGCATGAGCTGCGCCACGTGGCGATACGCCGTGCCGTCAGGGTCGAGGCGCTCGAGCGCGTCGACCGTCACATCCGAGACCGGCGTGTGATCGTCGGCCAGCGACGCCGGCCGCACGAACGGCACTTCGGCGCCGTGCTCCAGCGCCACGGCGGCGATCGCCGCGCTGTCGGTGCTCACGACGACGCGCTCGAACAGCCCGCTGTCGACGGCCGCGCGGATCGTGTACGCGATGGCCGGCTCGCCTAACAGCGAGCGGATGTTCTTCCCGGGGACGCGCTTCGAACCGCCGCGGGCGGGGATCACAGCCAGGCGCCGCTCCTGCATCACGCCCCCACCCGCTCCGCGATCTGCTCGGCGAGGACGGCGTCGCTGGAGTTCTGGTACTGCCACAAGCGCTGGTACGTCGGCGACGTCACGAGCAGCTCCTCGTGCGGCGCCAGCGCAACCAGGCGTCCCTGGTCGATGACCATGATGCGATCGACGTTGCGCAGCGTGGAGAGCCGGTGCGCCACGACGAACGTCGTCCGGCCTTCCATCAAGCGCTCGATCGCGCCCTGCACCGAGCGCTCCGACACCGAGTCCAGATTGCTCGTCGCTTCGTCGAGGAAGAGAATCGGCGCGTTCTTGAGCAATGACGCCGCGATGCAGATGCGCTGCTTCTGCCCAACGGATACGCCGCGCGCATCCTTGCGGCGGCCGAGCACGGTGTCGTAGCCCTCTTCGAGCGCCATGACGTCGTCGTGGATGTTGGCCGCCTTCGCCGCCGCGATCACCTCATCCATCGTCGCGTCGGGATTGCCCCACCTGAGGTTGTTCGCGACGCTGTCGATGAACAGGAACGGCTCCTGGAGGACGATCGCGCACTGCCGCATCAGGTCGGCGTGCTTGATGTCCCGCAGATCGACACCGTCGAACAGCACGCGCCCGCCGGTGGGATCGTAAAAGCGGAGCAGGAGCGCGAGCAGCGTCGATTTGCCGGCGCCCGACGGACCGACGATGCCGACGGTTTCGCCGCGATGGAACGTGGCCGTCACATCGTGCAAGACCGTCTGGCCTTCGTAGGCGAACGACACGTGGTCGAACTCGATCACGTGCGGCGCGCCGGTGAGCGACTTGGCGTTGGGCCGGTCGGCGATGTCGGGCGTGGCGTGGACGATCCGGTCGACGCGATCGAGGTTAGGCAGCACGCTGCGCATCGTGCTGTACACCTGGAGCAGGCCCAGCACCGGCGTGTACACCGCCATCACGGCGACGAGCAAGCTGAGGAGCGATTGCCAATCGAGCGTTCCGCGGCCGACGTCGCGGCTGCCGATGGTGAGCACGAGAATGAGCCCGACACCCGACACCGCCTCCATGAGGAATCGCGCGAAGCCCTTGCTCATCGCTTGCCGGAGGACCTGCACGAACAGCTCGTGCGCGATGTGCTTCGCCTTCTCGAGCACGCGCGCCTCGGCGTGCCCAACTTTGATCACGCGAATTCCCGACGACACCTCGAGGAAGCTCTCGTAGAGCGAGCGCACCGCGTCGCGCTCGAGCTTGGCCGCCTCGGTGATCTGCCGCCCGAACCAGTGCGCCGGCAGCGCGCCGATCGGCACCGCGAGCAATCCGATGATCGCGAGCTTGGGACTCATCAGCCACGCGACGATGGCCAGCCCGAGGAGACGCGAGGTGAACAGCACGACGTTCCCCACGTCGAGCGTCACCATCCGCACGCCCTTGAGATCGAAATACGAGGCCATCACCAGATCGCCCTGGCTGTTCTTGTCGAAGAACCGCACCGAGAGCGACAACAACTTGGCGATCACCTGCTGCATCGCTCCCACTTCGACCGTGTGCGCGAGCCGCGCCGACACGACTTCGCCGACGAACGTGCTAACGGAACGGAGGACCCAGATGCCGAGGATGACCAGCGCGGCGACGGTCAGCGCGCTCGTCGATACGTTGTGATGGTTCCCGAATTTGCGCAGCACATCGCGCAGCACGTAGACCAGCACGCCCTGCAAGAGGCCCTGCAGCACCGTGGCCGCGAAGAACTCCGAGGCCATGAGCGGGTGCGCGAGGCTGGACCTGATCCCCAAGCGGAAGGCGTCCCAGGCGGTGTTCCCGGTCTTGGTTCCGGCAACGAGGCGTTCGGCGTCGCTGGTCATGCGGACTTCCGATGCTGATGCTGCCCGGCGCTCAGGCCCAGTTGGGCGAGCAACGCGGCGGCGACGCGCGAGGCGGCCTGGCCGTCCACGACTCCACACTCCTGGCGCACGACGGCGGCGCGGCGATCGGCATCCATGCGCGGACAGTCGATGGCCGTCTGGATCAACGTCATGAGCTCGGCCCACGAATGGGCGAGCCGGAGGCCGCCTAACTGAACCAGCGGACGATAGTGCTCGGCTTCGTACTCTCGATACATGATGTCCTGCGCCGCGGTCGGCTCGTTGGTGAAATCGATGCCGAGGACCGGGCGGTCGAGGATCGCGGCGTCGAGCGAAATCGTCGACGCGACGTTGACGCACGCCGCGGCATGGGTGAGGGAGCTCACCAGCATCGCTTGGTCATCGGGATGGCTGAGCGTCCACCCATCGGCGTCGGGCGCCGTTTGCCACGCCGTGCACACGACGACGTTCGGGAACACGTCGGTGACGGGCCGCCACCGGTCGCGCGTCTCGAGCGGATGGATGCGGACGACCATCCACAGGTCGCGCATCTCCGGCGTGTCGTGCAGGTGCTGGGCGATGCCGCGCACGAGCTCCGGTTCCGCGGGCGCGAGCCCCACGTGGCTGCCCGCATAGAGCACGTAGCGCGCGCCGGCGGGTACGCCTAACCGGCGCAACGTCTCCTCGCGCGTCCACGTGTACGCGGGCGTGCGGTGGAAATCGAACTGCGGCGTGCCGGTGATGGTCACCTGGTCCGGGCGCGTGCGGGGATAGAGACGGATCAACTGCTCCCGCATCTTCTCGTGCCACACCAGGTAGTGGTCGTACTCGGGAAGCACCCCGCGGCTGGTGAGGTTGTCGAAGCTCAAAATGGATGTGACGACCGGAATGCCCAAATCGCGCGCCGCCAGATAGTACGGATACTCGTGCGGCGCCACGCAGAAGGTCGACCACAGCACGTCGGGCTGGATGCGCTCGAGCTGCCCGCGCGCGTGACGCAGGTCGCGCGCGCGACGATACTGCCGTTCGCTCAAGCCGCGCGCGGCGTCGAACACCGCCGGCACCTGCGCCACCATGCCTAACGCTTCGATGCACGCGGCGCGGGCGCGCTGGGTGCGCGTCCAGCGGCGCTCGTACCATTGGCGATAGAGCGGATAGCTGCCGACGCCGTAGCGACGGTTGAACGCGCTCCGCACGACGCCGTCCAACAGCGCCTTGCCGCGCACCGCGCGCGCCGGCTGCGCCTCGAGCTCGTGGATGCCCGCCGCCGCGCGGAACGCGGGCGAATGCGCGCGCACCGACTCGGGCGAGCCGTGCGGCAGGATGAGATGCACATCCACGCCGGCCGCGGCCAACTGATCGAGGACGCCGCCGTACACCACATTGCGCACGCTCCACACCATGGGCAGGAGCGCGGCAATGCGACGACCGCCGTCCACCGGCTGCACCGCCACTATGCGCTCGCCTCGGCCGCCGTCGGGGCCGATGCGCCATTGCCATTCACGCGGCGCAACCGCTTGATGAGCGGCAGCTCGCTCTCGTACACGCGCTTGGCGCCGTCGCCTAACGTCGACTCGGCGGCGCGAATGTCGCGGACCAGGCGCTGGAGGCCCACCGGCTCCACCGAGGCCGCTTGATCGCTCCCCCACATCGCGCGATCGAGCGTGATGTGGCGCTCGACCATGCACGCGCCCAGTACCGCGGCGGCGACGGTGGGCACGAGCCCCACTTCGTGGCCCGAGTATCCAACGGGCACGCCGTACCGCTCGATGAACATCGGAATGCACCGCAGGTTGAGCTCCTCGAGCTTGGCCGGATACGAGCTGGTGCTGTGCATCAGCACGAGGTCGTTCGTGCCCAACACGTCGACCGCGTGGTCGATCTGCTCGATGGTGCTCATGCCGGTGGAGAGAATGAGCGGACGGCCCGTGGCCCGATGATGCTTGAGCAACGCGTCGTCAGTTAGGCAAGCCGAGGCGAGCTTGTAGCACGGCGGCGCAAACTGCTCGATGAAATCCACCGACGCCTCGTCCCAGCAGGACGCGAACCAGGCGATCTCCTGGCGCTTGCAGTAGGCGTCGATCTCCTGATAATCGCCGTGGCCGAACTCCACCCGATAGCGGTACTCCATGTACGTCATGATGCCCCACGGCGTCTCGCGCATCAGGTTGCGCTGCTCCGGGGGCACGCACAGCTCGGGCGTGCGCTTCTGGAACTTGGCCGCGTCGCACCCGTACCGCTTGGCGGTCGCGATCAGCTGCCGCGCGATGTCGATGTCGCCGTTGTGATTGATACCGATCTCGGCAACGATGTAACACGGCTCCCCATCGCCCACCGTCCGATTCCCAATCCGCACCTTGGCACTCATGTCACTCCTCCTGATGCGGATGACGTGCTGTCGTGAACGACTGCATCACGCGCCACCCGCGTCGTCAGAATCCAGTCTGCTACTTCGCGCACGGCACCGTTTCCGCCATTACGCGTGGTCACCAACCGAGCCACTGCCCGCACTTCCGGCCGCGCATCGGCCACTGCTATCGGAACACCCACCCAGCGCATACACGCCAGGTCGTTCACGTCGTTGCCCACGTACGCGACGTCGTTCGCCGAGAGTCCGCGCTCCGCAACCAACTGCTCGATGCGCGACCGCTTGTCGTCGCACGCCTGGATGCAGTTGATGCGCAGCTTGGCGCACCGCGCCGCGACCACTGCATTCGTCTCGGTCGACAGAACCACCACCTCGACACCCGCATCGCGCAGCCGCGCGATACCCCACCCGTCGCTCCTGCTGCACCGCACCGCCTCGCGACCGTCGTCGGTCACGATCACGGCGTCGTCGGTCAACACGCCGTCGAAGTCGAGCACCAGCAACCGCACCGACGCCAGCACGTCCGGGCCAGCGGTGACGCGACGCGCGGCGAGCAACTGCTCCATCAGATCCAGGTCCGCCGGTACGTCCACCTGGAACGAGTCCGCCGGCTCCATCAAGTACGCCACGACCCGTCCGCCTAACCGATTACCGGTCTGTTCCAGAATGGCCGGACGAAACACGTAGATCGAACCGTTCTCGACGACATCCTCCGGCGCATCCTGACGCCGCTGGCGATTCCGAAAGTCGTACGAGAACGACCGCCAGTCGTCGCCGCCACGCGCGCGGCGCCACACGAACCCGTGGACCATGCACGCCGAGAACAACGAATCCGCCCCCTCCGCTAGCAACAGCTGGATCGCCCGCGAGATGTCATCCGGCCGGCGCAGCGGCGACGTCGCCTGCAGAAACACCACCAGATCGGGCACGTAGCCTTCAGTCGATCGCAAATGCTGCAACGCGTGCGTCAGAGCCGACTCGCTGGTTGCCGTATCACCGCTCAACTCCGCGGGACGCGCAATCACTTCGGCGCCGTATTCGCGCGCGACGCTGGCTATGGCCTGGTCATCCGTCGAAACGACGACCCGGTTGATCTCAGGAGTCGAACGCGCGTGCTCGATGCTGTACGCGAGCAGCGGCCGGCCGCCGACGAGCCGAATGTTCTTCCCCACGACCCCCTTCGAACCACCGCGGGCGGGGATGATTGCCAGACATTTCATTCCGTGAGCACTGATAGGGCTTCGCTGTGTCGAACGCAGGGGTCGGCAAGTTTTGGGCACGGGACATTAACGACTTCCAAGGCACACACACAGTGAACTAAACAGCTAAGCACCAACTTGTTACGCTATCGAGAAGAGCCGAGTTGCGCCGTGAGAATCCAATCGAGAGCGATCATGTGTGGCGCGCTCACAACACATGCTTTTGGCTCTGCATCAAGCGCGTCGAGGCAAGTGACAAGGCCGTTACGGAGCGACCCATCGCCGAGTGTGCTTCGCCGCCAACCTGAGCGGCCTGACGAGGTGATAGAGCGCCCGAAAGCCGGGCGGCAGACGGACCGCATTGAGGTCTGCCGCGTGCGGCGAGGCGAGCACATTGAGCGACAACAACACCCGGTCGGTCAGCCGCTCGCGCGTCCTGATTTGCAGGCGCAGCTCTTCGCCGGTCGAAAGCGGCCGTTCGGTGAGGCACCGGTCGGCGGCTTCCTCGACGAGTGCGCGCGCGACCGGGTCATTGCCGGCCGTCCAACCAAATCCTTGCAGGTCGGCGCCTAACAACTCTTCGCAGAGGCCGAGGCCGACGTGAAGCATGCGGGACACGCCGGCGCGGGCCGCGAGGGTGCGCACTGCTGCCCAATCGAGATCGTGCGCCGAGCGGACGGCGGCGTAGACATCGCACACGCGCAGGAGCTGGGACCAATTGTGTTTGGCGCCGTGCGCGCACAGGTACACGATCAGCGCTCCCGCATTGAGCGCCGGCAGCGATCGGCCCAACATTGACACGGTCGTGGTGTTGGTCCACGCCCAATTTTCGCGGCGGAGTCCGCCCAATCCTCGTCGGCCCAGTGCCCAGTGGAGCTCGAGGGCGACGGTCGACGTCTGGTGCTGCAGCGCCAGGTGGTAGTCGGCGCCGAGCATGATGTCGTCGAGCGTATCGGGCACCGCGCTCAGCGGGAGGTAGCCGTCGTCGCGCAGTAAGGCCCGCGTGCGCGCGAGGTCGCGGCGGTGGATGACGAGGTCGAGGTCGCCGAACTGGCGCATCGACAAATCGCCGTAGGCCGCGACCGCGAGCGCCGGACCTTTGATGGGCATGAAGGCGATGCCGTTCGCCGCGAGCTGTTCGCCTAACTCTGCGAGGTGGCGGGCGAGGGCCATGTTGTGCAGGGCGTTCGCGTCGAACTGCCGCTGGAGCTCGCGCATCGCCGCCGCGGGCAACGGCGGTTCGATGCGGGGCGTGGCCGCGGCGACTGCGGTGTGGAGGAGCGGGAGCACCGCGTGGCGGCCGGCCGCGGCCACCACATCATTCCAGTCCCCGACGCGCGAGGCGGCCAGCGCCACCTCGTCGCCGGCGGCGGCGCCGAGCGCGAACCGGCACGCCGCGAGCAGCGCGCCGTGCCCGGGATGCACGGCGCGATCCGAGCCGCGCCCGACGGCGCGCGGCATGCCTAACGCTACCGTCGAACGAGGTTGACGATCGACGCCACGGTTCCGGTGAGGGTCAGCAGCGGAACGAAGACATCACGGAAGAACGAGCCGCGGTGGCTCACGATGATCGCGTCGCCCGATTGGACCGGCGCCGACGCCCATGCATTGAGCGGACTTTGCAAGTCGATCTTGGTCTCGCGATTGTCGCGGAAGAGCGAGACCTTCTTGATATTGCCCTCCGCGCTCGGGCCGCCGGCCAGCGCGATCGCCTCGCCGATGCTCGTCCCGCGCGGGAGGTTGTACAGACTCGGCTTCCCGACTTCACCCGCCACCGTGACGTGGAGGAGCGGCATGACGACGATCTGCGGATCCGACTGATAGGTCTTGAGGAAATTCCGAATACGG
Source organism: uncultured Gemmatimonadaceae bacterium (assembly GCA_963702675.1). Taxonomy (GTDB): domain Bacteria; phylum Gemmatimonadota; class Gemmatimonadetes; order Gemmatimonadales; family Gemmatimonadaceae; genus JADGGM01. The sequence goes on along the minus strand of CAVPDN010000010.1, from coordinate 23,730 downwards.
TTGACCACTTCCTGCATTGGCACGCCGATGATCGGCACCGCCTGGTACAGGGGATGGATCAACGCCCCGTTGATGCCGATGACGAAGTCGCCGCTCAACTCGGGGTTCCGCCACACCGTTAGGCGGACTTCGTCGCCTGGGTGCAGCACCGTGTTCGTGTCGGCCGGCGGCGGCGCCGTCTGCGCCACGGCGGGCAGCGCAGCGGTCGCGCAGAACAGGAGAGCCAGGAAGAAAGCGCGCATGGGAGGGGAAAGGGGAGGAGGAACGTGATGGAGCTGGACCGCGGACGCGCGTCGCGCGTTCACGCTTCCACGCTGTCGTAGTAATCGTAGTAGTAGTAGCCGCCGTACTGCGGCACCTTGTGGTCCGGATCGTTGAGCACCGCGCCTACCACACGGACGCCTACGGCCGCCAGTCGTTGCACCGCATTGAGGGCCACCTGCCGGTCGGTGTGTCCGGCCCGGAGCACGAGAATCACGCCGTCCGATTGGGAACCGAGGATGAGCGCGTCGGCCGCCGCGTGGACCGGGGGCGTATCGAGAATGAGGATGTCGAACTCGCGGCCCAGCTTCTCGAGCGTCGCGCGCATTCTGCGTGCCGCCCAGCAACTCGGACGGGTTAGGCGGATGCGCGCCCGCCGGCAGGAACCACAGGTTGTCGACCATGGTCGACTGGATGACCTGCTCCTGCGTGGCTTGGCCCATCATGAACTGCGTGAGACCCGGCTCGCGCGGCGCGCGGAAGAGCTTGTGCAGGCGGGCGCGGCGCAGGTCGCAATCGACGATGAGCACGCGCATGCCTTGCTGCGCGAACGTGACGGCGAGATTGGCGGCGGTGGTCGTCTTGCCATCCTGCGGCGACGGACTCGTGATGACGATGGTCCGCAGCGACTGGACCGCCTGCGAGAAAATCAGGTTGGTGCGCAGTGTCCGGAACGCTTCGGCGGAGCTCGACCGGAAGTCGGACACGGTGACGAGCGACTCTTCGTTGGACGTCCCGTTGCCGACGCCCCAATTGCCGCGCGGCGTGGGCAGCCGGAGCGACATGTTGCCCATCTTGAGCCGGCGGACGCCGTTCTGACTTGCGATCTGCGGAATGATCGCGAGGCCGGGGATCTGCAGCATGCTCTCGATTTCTTCGCGGCGGCGGATGGCGGTGTTGAGCCGCTCCACGAGGAACGCCGCGCCCGTGCCTAACAGAAGGCCGACGATGATGCCGGTGAGGAGCTTGGTGCGGCGGCTGGTGCCGATGGGCGCGTACGGCGACGTGGCGAGATCGACGACCTCGACCTGTCCCGCCTCGACGGCTTCGGCGATGCGCGCCTTCTGATATTCGTCCCGCAGCTCGTCGGCCATGTTGCGCGCGGACTCGACCTGCTCCATGAGACGCGCCTCGCCGGCCTGCGTGGCCGGCAGCGTCTTGAGTGCGTCGGTGCTGCGCTGGCGGAGCTCGTCCAACGCGGCGACGCGCGCGTCGAGCGACGTGATCTGGCTGCCCACGGCGTCGCCTAACTGGGACTGTCCGCCGGCGACGAGGGCGTGCAGGCGCTGCACGTCCGGATTGTTGGGCGAGCTGCCCCACTTGCCCACCGAGATCGAGTCGAGCGTCGCCTGGTAGGTCACGAGCTGCGTGTAGATCGCCTGCACCACCGGATTGTCGGCGATGCCCGGCGACGCGACGAGCGCGCTCAGCGTTTTCTGGCGCGGCGGCCCCGAGTCGTCATGGGCCATTCTCGTTGAGCAGCGACTGGTACGTGCTGCGGTCCGCGACCAACTGCGCGCGCTGCACATCCAGGTTGAGCAGGCCCGTCTGCTCGGCGGCGACGACGGCATCGGACGAGCCGTAGACCTGTTTGTTCGTGCGATAGTCGCTCAACCGGCCCTGCGCCACCTGGAGGAGCGAGTCCGTCTGGTGCAACTGCGCTTCGACGAAGATGCGCCGGCGGCGCGACTGCTGCTGCGCGCTGGCGGCGTTCTGCGATTGGAACACGTCGACCACCGTGTTCACGACCTCGCGCGCGACGGACGGATCCTGCGCCGTGAACGACACGTCGACGACGTCGGTCCGGTCGCGCTGCCGCGCGCTCAGGCCCGCGAGCACCATGTCGATCGCGGCGGTGCGCGAAATCGTGAACAGGGCGCCGCGCTGCGCGTTGGCGGGGCGCGCATGGATCGCGAACACGATGCCGCCGGCGCGCACGGTGCTGTCGTACGGCGCCAGCATCGACGAGCCGGCGGAGGTGACGCTCACTCCGTTAGGCAGGAACTGCAGGCGGACCGTGTCGCCGTTGGTCTCCGACGCCAGCGAGACGTTGCGCAACACCGATGCCGGGAAGCCTTTGCTCTGCACGCGGAGGCCTAACGCCTGCGAATCGACCACCGCCGCCGCGACCGCGCGGCTCCGCAACACCTGCAATTGCGATGTGATGGGATCGGTCCAGTAGCCGCCCATCATGCCTTGCCCGGCATTGTCGTCGAGATTGCCCGCCAGCTCGCGGCGCGCGTCGACCAACCGAATGACCGCGGTGGCCTGATACTCCAATGCCTGCTTGCTCACCCGATACGCGGTGAACGCAATCGCGGCCGCGGTGATGCCGATGATCAGCCACAGATGCCGGCGCAGCGTCGCCAGCGATTCCTTGATGTCGATGGACTCCGCCCCGCCCTCGACATCGTCCGGCGGACGAGTCGCGGGTGGGCCCGCTGCTGTGCCCGGCGTGAGCGCAGAAGCGTGGTTCGTGCCGCTAGGGAGTAGATCGGACATGTCTTCTCGGTGAGTCGATCAGTCGCCGACGCGCACGCTCAGGTGCGCTCAGGACACCGCCCGGGTTAGTACAGGCTGACGGGCTGCGTCGCGCACCGTGGTTACGACTCGCTCCACATTGGCCGAGCTCAGGCTCGAGCCGGACGGTAAGCACAGCCCGCGACGGAACAGGTCTTCCGACACCGAGCCGCCCAGGGCGGTGCATCCCCGGTAAACCGGCTGCAAGTGCATGGGCTTCCACACGGGCCGTGCTTCGATATTCGCTGCATTGAGCCGTTGGCGCAACTCATCGCGGTCGATTCCGAACTCGGCCGGCGTAATCGTCATGGTGGTGAGCCAGCGCGTGTGGGTGCCCCAGGTGGCTTCCGGCATGAACTCGATGCCCGGCAAGTCCTTGAGCGCGGCGGAGTAGAGCTCGAAGTTGCGGCGGCGCGCGGCGACGCGCTCGCTCAGCACGCGCAACTGCCCGCGACCGATGCCGGCGAGCACGTTGCTCATCCGATAGTTGTATCCGACCTGCGAATGCTCGTAGTACGGGGCCGGGTCGCGCGCCTGCGTGGCGAGCTTGAACGCGTGCGATACCAACCGCCGGTCTTCACTCACCAACATGCCGCCGCCGGACGTCGTGATGATCTTGTTCCCGTTGAACGAGAACACGCCGGCGCGTCCGAACGTCCCCACCGGACGTCCCTTGTAGGTGGCGCCGAGCGCTTCGGCGGCGTCCTCGATCATCGGCACTTCGTACTCGCGACAGCACTCGATGATCGGATCGAGATTCGCGCTCTGTCCGTACAGGTGCACGACGACAAGCGCTTTGGGCAGCTTGCCGATTTTCGCGCGCTCCCGGAACGCCTGCGACACGAGGTCAGGATCGATGTTCCACGATTCGCGCTCGCTGTCGACCAGGACCGGCGTGGCGCCCAGGTAGCGAATCGGGTTGACGCTGGCCGCGAATGTCAGCGAGCTCACGAATACATCGTCGCCCTGCCCAACGCCGACGAGCTGCAGCGCGAGGTGCAGTGCGGACGTGCCGGATACGGTAGCGAGCGAATGTGACACGCCGATCGTCGCGGCAAACTCCCGCTGAAATGCTTCGACGTGGGGCCCGAGCGGCGCGATCCAATTGGATGCGAACGCCTCGGCAACGTATTTCTGCTCGAGCTCGCCGATGTGCGGAGGCGAAAGGAAGATGCGTCCGTGCTTTTTCCCGGATTTCATGTCGCTCGTTGTCTCAAGACACGGGCGGGCATCCCCGCCACTACCACGCCGGCTGGAACGTCGGCGGCCACGACCGCACCTGCTCCGACCACAGCATTTGCTCCGATTGCAATTCCCGGCAGCACGACTGCTCGTGCACCGACGAGCGTCCCCTGCCCAACGCTGACGCCGCCAGTTAGCACGGCGCCAGGGGCAATGTGCGCGCCATCGCCGATACTACAGTCGTGCTCGACAACCGCCGCGCTGTTGATGACCACTGCCGTGCCGATTGTCGCCGCGGCATTCACCACCGCGCCGGCGAACACGACCGTGCCGGGCCCGAGTTGGGCGGACTCGCTCACGGTCGCCGCCGGATGCACGAGCGCGCGCATCAACGCGCGACCCGCGCGCTGTGCTATGCGCTGTGCTATGCGCAATCGTGCGTCGTTATCCCCCAAGCCGAGTGCGATCGCCGTCGCGCGGCAGGGGAGCGTTCCACCCTGTTCGATCAGTTGTACGAGATCTGCCTGGGAGATGACGACCGTAGCGCCGCCGGGTTCCACCGCGACGCCGTGTTTGCCCTGATCGAGGTCGGCGTACCCAGCCACCGAGTGACCCGTACTACGGACGAGGTCGGCGACCACCTTTCCGTGGCCACCGGCGCCCCAGATCAGGACCAACTCACGCATCATCTCGTCCCTGTCCTCCGCGGAACGGCTGCATGGTGACGTGTCCGCGATGGCTGATTCCTTCGCTGCGGACGACGCTCACGACGGTGAGCATCAGGATGCGGAGGTCGAGCGCGAAACTCACGCGATCGACGTACTCGACATTGAGCGCGAACTTCTCGCGCCACGTGAGCGCGTTGCGCCCGTTCACCTGCGCCCAGCCGGTGACGCCCGGACGAACATCGTGGCGGCGTCTCTGCTCGGCGGAGTATAACGGCAAATACTCCATGAGTAAGGGGCGCGGCCCAACGAGACTCATTTCTCCGCGCAACACGTTGACCAACTCGGGCAGCTCGTCGAGACTGGTCGCGCGCAGGAATGCGCCCAGCCGCGTAAGGCGTCGCGCGTCCGGCAAGAGCGCGCCACTCGCATCGCGCGCATCGCGCATCGTGCGGAACTTGTAGAGCGTGAACGGGCGGCCGTCCTTCCCGGGACGCTGTTGATGAAAGATGACGGGGCGGCCGAGATTGATGCCCACCGCGATCGCGACCACGGCGTACACCGGCGAGAGGACGATGAGCGCGGGCAGCGTGAGCGCGACATTGAACGCGCGCTTCCACCAGACGCTCCGCGCGGCCGCGGCCTCGTGCCTAACTGTGGCCGCCACGGTCTTCTTCATCGGGCGCGGCGGCTTTCACCGCCCACCGCGACACGTCGACGATTTCATCGAGCGGGATGGGCGCCGGGCCGCCGTCGCGCAGTGCGCGCACCCAGGCCTGGAGCTCGGCGGCGTGACCCTTGTCCTGGGCGCCCGCGCTCCGGCGCTTCCAGGACATGGCGGTCCCCCAGTCCCGGATACGCCGCCAATTGTCGATCGAGACCGTGCGGCCGTCGAAGAAGCATTCGATCCGCTCCTTGGGATAGGAGCGGGCTCCGGATGCTATATAATGAATGGAGGCGACCGAACCTTCCCCGAAGCCCAGAGTGATCGTGGCAACATCCCCCACCGGGCTGCCGTCCTTGGTCCGCGCCGCGGTTGCGTGCAGCGACGTGATCGGGGATTTGGTGAGTGCGCGCGCGAGATCGATGAAATGACAGGCTTCGCCGACGATGCGGCCACCGCCCTGCTCCGCATCCTGGGTCCAGTGATCGCGCGGGATGGCGCCGGCGTTGACGGTGATCACGGTGGCGAGCGGGCCGCCGCGGCCGGCGAGCTTTCGCTCGAGCTCGACGGTGAGGGGGGCGAAGCGGCGATTGAAGCCGACCATGAGCATGCGGCCGCTTTCCTGCGCCGCGTCGGCCACGCGCTCGATCTCGTCTTCCGTTAGGCCCAAGGGTTTCTCGACGAACACGTGCTTGCCGGCGCGGAGGGCGCGCAGGGCGAGATCGGCGTGTGTGTCGTGCCGGGTGAGCACGAACACCGCATCGATGTCATCGGCGGAAAAAATCGCATCGAGATCGGTGGTGGCGCGCTCGAATCCGAACTTGTCGGCGGCGATGGCGGCCGACGTGCCGTTGCCGGAGGCGATGGTGTGCAGGCGAACGCCGTCGCCGCGCAACGCGGGGAGCAGCGTGCGCGTGGCAAAGTTCCCGGCGCCGATGATGGCGACCGACGTCGCGCCCGGTGTTGGCTTGGGCGACGCACGGATCACGGTGCGGAGCATCGGCGGCGGCGCGTCGGCGCGATGCTCGGGATACGTGAGCACGACGCCCAAGCTCGGCTCCCCACCGGCGATGACATCGTAGGCATTGCTCGCGCGGTCGAACGCGAAGTGGTGCGAGACGAGGAGCGATGGGTCGAGCCGGCCATCGGCCATCAGGGCGAGCACGGCGTCGAAGTTGCGCCGCTCCGTCCAGCGGACGTGGCCTAACGGATAGTCGACGCCCTGTTCCTCGTAGGTCGGGTCGTATCGGCCGGGGCCGTAGCTGCACGACACGGCGAACGAGAGCTCCTTCTTGTAGAAATCGTCGCGGCGGAGATCGAGGCCCGTGACGCCGACGAGGACGAGGCGGCCCTTGTGCCGCGCGAACTGCGCGGCCTCGTGCACCGGCTCGTTCGAGTCCGAGGCGAGCGTGAGCAGCACGGCATCGGCGCCGGCATCGCTGGTGTGGGCGAGCACCCGCGCCACGGTGTCGCCGGCCGCGACGTCGATGGCGAGGGCGCCGAAGCGCTCGGCGAGCGCCAACCGGCCGGCGTCGCGGTCGATGCCTAACACTCGGCAGCCGTTGGCGCGGAGGAGCTGTACCGTGAGTAGTCCGATGAGGCCGAGTCCGTAGACGACCACCGTTTCGCCTAACGTTGGGGCCGCGAGGCGGATGCCCTGGAGGCCGATGGCGGCCACGGGGGTGAAGGCCGCGCACTCGAACGACACACCATTGGGGATGCGCGCGGCGAGCGTGCGCGCCACGCGCACGTATTCGGCGTGCGGTCCGTTAGTCACGACGCGGTCGCCCGACGCGAAGCCCGATGCGGCGCCGGCGTCCACCACGACGCCGGCGTTGCAGTAGCCGAGTGGGATCGGTTGATCGAGCTTGGCGCGGACGGCGGAGAGCGTGGTGGAGAGACCGTCCGTGCGCACCTTGTCCAGCACCTGCTTCACCTTGTCCGGCTGACGGCGCGCTTTCTCGAGCAGCCCGGCGCGTCCGAATTCCACCAGCATGCGCTCGGTGCCGGCGGAGATCACACTCGCTCGCGACTCGACGACGATCGTGCGCGGCGATGCGCCGGGCAGGGGCGCATCGAGCAGCGTGAGGGCGCCGGACGAGAGAGAATGCGTTAGCGACTTCATGCGACCGGGGCGATCATCTCATGCCGCGACGTGGAATTTCATCCACATGTGGTGGCCGTAGAAGTGCGGGACTCCGGTTTTCACGTCGGGCATCCAGCAGAGGGCCATGTAGTCGCCGGGCGTGAGGTCGGCGTCGAAGAAGCTATAGAGTCCATGTTCTTCGCCCACGATGCCGCCTAACGGATGGGCGCGCGTGCTGCCGACGGCGGGCTTGTCGTGCCACGCCATGGCGTCGGTGGTGTCGGCGCCGGGGGACATGCGGAACAGCATCAGGTCGTGCACCACGGCGCCATCGTTCTCCACGCGGAAGACGTGCGGGCCGGCGTGCATGTTGTTGGGCATCGTGATGCGGTAGTCGTTCAGTGCGACGTCGAACGCCGTAAGCGGCTCGGCGGCGAGCGGGCCGGCGGCGGCTTGGACATGGAATGGCGCGAACATGCCCTTGAGCGCGTGCAGTTTGCCATTGGCACTCACGATGTAACACACGACGGCGGCGTTGCCCGGCTCGAGGATCATGGTGGATGTGCCGGTGTCGCCGGGTGCGACGCCGTTCACGCCGCCCACTTCCGTTCCGACGAAGCCGCCGTGGCTCAACTTGTCAAAGAATTGAGACACGGTCGTGGTGCCGAGTGACACGACGCCCATCATGTGGATCTCTTTGCCGTGATTCACCATGCGCATCGTGACCGGTCCGGCGGGAACGGTGGCGTTCGCGCCGCCGGGAATCGTGAAGGCGAAGTCCGTCGCGATGATCGTTAGGACCGGGGGCGACGTTGGTCGTGCGGCGCCGGTGAGGGCGAGTGCCGCAGCCACGGCCAAGCTTGCGCGGACGAACATGGTGTCTCCTGGGGAGAGAAGTGCTGCAGTCATTCCACGGTGGGCAGCGCCGAATCCATGACGCCGAAGGCGAGACCCCGTTTAGGCGCGGCCGAGCGCGGGGTGCCGATGTCGCAGGTGATGTGGAGTCCGAGTACGGCGGGGCGTTTGACTTCGATCCAACTGGCCGGAAGTCTGACGCCATAGGCGGGAGAATACCAGCCCACCACCTCGGATTCGCGCGCGGCGTTCGTGGTGGATGCGCCGTCGATGTGCATGATCGTGGCATCCGCCGACGGGTGCAAGAGCCAGCGGACGGTGACGGTCGACGCGGCGGAGGTGAGGACGAGGTCGTCGACGCGAACGACGTTGCGTTCGACGCGCACGGTGCGGCGGACGCGGTCGGGGATTTCGGCCGCCAGGACCATAGTGTCGCCGTCGCGGGCGGCGCGGATGAGCTTGGCGTTAGGCCAGCGCAGCCAGAGGAAGCGCGGGCCGCGGACGCCGGGCTCCTGGTCATCGACCAGGGGGCCGTTGTGGACGCGGGCGGCGGCGAGCGCGTTGCGCCACGGGAGCGGGCCCAAGTAGGCGAAGGTTCCCGCGTCGACGACGGTATCGCGGCCGGCGAGCCGGACATCGACGTGGAGCGCATCGAGGTGTCCGGGGCGTGAGGTGTACGATCCGGCGCGGAGGAACACGGCCGTGCTGCCGGCGCGGGCCGTTGCCCACCCGGACGCGCCGGAGCGGACGCCGTCGCCGATCGGCTCGCCCTGCCTTGCGTTAGGCAGGCCGAGCCAGGCGAGCGCTTCGGCGTCCGGGGCGAGGTTGGCCGGGAGGGGGACGTCGAACGACGCGCAGGCCGCCGTGACCACGGGGCGGTAGTCGCGATAGGCGCGGAGCGTGATGGGGTGGACGAACGCGCCGTCGTTGTGGCCGTGGTTGGGCACGGAGCCCGTGTCGGGGTCGATGACCGCGAGGAGGAGCTCGGTGGCCGCGCGGAGGCGTTCGGTGGCGTCGAGCGAGAAGTCGATGCTCGACGCGAGGAGAAGGCGGCGCGCGACGATGCACATGTCGAGCGCCACGCGCAGGTAATTGAACGAATGTTGGATGTACCAGCCGTCGGGGGCGAACTGTTCGCGGATGAGGCGTTCGAGGAGGCGGCGGCCGCGGCTCGCCCAGTGGACCGCTGCCGGGTGGGTGCCGCGGAAGCGTGCGCCTAACGCAAGCAGTCCCACCGCTTCGGAGATGCCGTGGTTGTTGCGCTGGGAGAGGGCGTGGCCGATCGCGTCGGCCACGCGTTCGCCGGTGGCCGCGAGGACGGAGGTGATGCGGGCCATGGCGTGTTCATCGCTCGACGGCGCGCCGACCAGGTTCGCCTCGGCGTAGAGCAGTGCGATGGCGCGGATGGTGGATTCCTGTCCGCAGGCCCAGTGGACGCCGCGGAAGGGCGGGCTGCTCTCGAGCCAATCGGCGAGGGTGCGGTGGAAGGCCGCCGCGTAGCGGTCGTCGCGGGTGATGATCCAGGCGCGGACGAGGTCGTAGGTCCACGCGAAGCGGGCCGGTTCCCAGATGTCTTTGACGTCGAGGTCGGCATCCTGGCGCGGGAGGGCGCGCCACCATGGGAGGTCGGCTTCGATCTCCATTTCGTTAGGCGAGCGGTGCCAGGCCGCGGGGCCGATGGGGAGGGGGCGCCACACGGTGCGATAGGCTTGGTAGTCGCCGGCGAGGACGCGGTCGGCGCGGGCGAGGGCCTGGGCCGGGTTGGTGGCGTGCGTGAGCGCCGCGAAATCGACCGCGAACGGGTGGCGCATGGGTGCGGGCGCGAAGTCGATGACGCGCCGCGGTTTGGCGCGGAAGGCGCCGAGTGCGCGCCGGGTTTCGTGCGTGGCGCGTTGGGCCAGTCCGCGGGCGCCGTAGGTGCGGGCGAGGGTGGCGAGGATGGCCGGCCAGTCGCGCGCGGGGAGCGTCACGCCGGGCGGCTCCCGTTAGGCGTGTGCGGCGCGACGAGCGTGCGGAGCGCCGCATTGAGTCGTTGGGCGAGCACCGGGCGGCCGTGCTCGCGGCCCACCCAGGCGCGTCCCGCGTCGCCCATGGCGCGGAGCGCATCGGGCGTGCGTTGGGCGAGCCGGAGGACCGCGTTGGCCAGGGCGCGCGGCGACGCGTCGGATGCTCTGTTCGCCGGCCGATGCATCGCGCAGCATGGCGGCCACATCGCCGGGGACGTTGCAGACCACCGGCAGTCCGGCGGCCAGGTAGTCGAAGAGTTTGTTGGGGCTCACGCCGAACGCGAACAGCGGCGCATCGCGGAGGACCATGAGGCCCGCGTGGACGGACGCGAGGAGCGCCGGCATCGCCGTCTTGGGCACCGGGTCGCGGAACTCTACGTTAGGCAACTGTTCGTGCGCCGCGCGGGCTGGAGCGTCGTCTTGGATGGACCATCGCCCACGAGAAGGAACCGGACCGGGTGGTCGCGGAGGAGCGCGGCCGCATCGAGGACCGTGTCGAGTCCGTTGGCCGGGCCGTGGGCGCCCGCGTACACCAGCGTGAACGGCGCCGCCGGCCGGCCCGGGTGTCGCGCGGCCGGCATCGGGTCGGCTCCGTTAGGCACGTACACGATCCGGCGCGGGTCGACGCCCAGGCCCACGAGGTGGTCGCGGGCGCCGCGGGCGAGGACGATGATGCGATCGGCGCGGGCGTAGAGGTATTTGGCGAGCGAGCCCAGGGCGTGGTAGGCCGGGCCGCGGCGACCGCCGGCGGCGACGATGCTTTCGGGCCACAGGTCGCGCACCTCGAGGACGAACGGGACCCGGAGGCGGCGGGCCAGGCGGAGGCCCGCGAGGGCGGCGAAGAGGTGGGGCGAGGAGCCGATGATGACGTCGGGGCGTGGCGTTCCGTTAGGCATGGAGCGGGCGAGGGATCGCGAGAACGAGAGCCAGTTGCGGGCGCGGCGCCAGTCGTTGACGGTGTACGGGGCGGCCCAGAGCCAGAGGAAGTCGACGTCGTCGACGCGCTCGGCGATCGCGCTGCGGGCGTGGGGCGTGGGGCGTCGGGTATAGCCGCGCGAGTGGAGGTGGAAGTCGGATGCGGCGATGGTGACGTGCCAGCCGTGGGGTACGAGGGCGTGGGCGAGGTCGAAGTGGCGGGTGCCGCCGCCGTCCGTGGGTGCGACGGCGAAGTGGTTGATCCAGAGCAAATGCAGCGGCACGGTCACGGCGGCGTGACTAACGCCACATCGGTTGCGGGATCGGAGCGAACGACGGTCACGCGATTACTTGAGAGTCGCGAGGGGTGGCGACGATTTCATCGGTGGCATCGATTCGACGCGATCGATTCATTGATCGGGCGAAGCGAGTAGCCGGCGTCGCGGAGGAAGTCGCAGCACTGCCGGTGGACCTCCGCGCCGTGCGTGGCAAGAAGAATCGACGGCCGCGCGCGATCGAGGAGCTGAGTGGCCCCGCGAAGCACGCCTAACTCGGCGCCTTCGACGTCGATCTTGATCAGGTTGGGATCGGGGAACTGGCCCGCTCTTGCTGCCGTGTCCAGCGACACCATCGCGACTTCGACCGTTCCCGCATCCGAAAGCTTGCCCATGGCGTTACTCGCGTGCGGCGCGAATCACGCCGACCCTCGTGATCGGACACCGCGACTTCCTGCACGGACACGTTGCGCACTCGATTCAATCGCAAATGCCCGCTGAAACGTCGCGCACATTCGCGGGCAACGGCTCGAACGCGATCACACGGCCGTCGGGGCCGACTCTGTGCGAGGCGAGCAGCGTGTAGTACCCGACGTTGGCGCCGACATCGAACATCGTGTCGCCCGGCTGCAGCATTGATGACATCAGCCGCTGCTTGTCGTGCTCGAAGGAGCCGAGCCAGCAGCCGTTGTCGCTCGAGCCTTTGACCCACAGCTTGCCGCGCAGTGGACCCTGAAGGATTGGCACCGGTGCATTCGCGGGGATGAGCCGCAATGGGATGCGCAGCGCCCTCCCGGCGAGCGAACGATTGGAAATACTCGAGAAGTTCACGCTATGCCTAACGGTCATGCGGCGGGCGTGGCGACGATGGCGGACGCGAGATGGCGCAGGCACCGCGTCGACGAATTGGCGACACCAGAGCTCCACACACATGAGACGCGAATATGGTATATCCGCCGTCGATATGACCCGATCGGTCGAGGTCGATCAGGCGCTGCACGGCGCGCGGATCGAACAACCCGCGCGCGCGCAGCGATTCGGCGGACAAGGTCTCATCGACGCGTTCGCGCAGCTCGCCGCGAAGCCAGCGGCGAAGCGGCGCACCGAAGCCGGTCTTGCCGCGATGAATCACGTCGTTAGGAAGAAGTCCTTCCATTGCCTGTTTGAAGATCGCCTTCCCACTGCGGCCTTGCTGCTTGAGCGAAGGAGGAATGCGCGCGGCGAATTGAACCAGCTCGAGGTCCAGGAGCGGCACGCGCACTTCGATTCCGGCCGCCATGCCCATCTTATCGGTGTAGTTGAGATTGTGGTCAGCGAGAAAATACTTGGTCTCGAGAAAGAGCATGCGCTGTAAGGCATCGTGCTCGTTCGGGATGCGCTCGAGGCCGGCGAGCAACGGTGCCGCGGTTCGCGCGGTGGCCGTCGCCGCGGCGAGATCGCTCGAGTAGAGCGACCGGCGCACGGCATCCGTGCTCCACCAAAAGTATGAGACCAGTCGCTCGTCGCCGTCGTGGTCGGCATGTGCGAACGACTTCACGGCGCGACGAATCGCGTGCCGCGATTGCGCGATGGGGCTACGACCGTCGGCGATTGATCGGGCTGATTTCGCGATGCCGGCGCGCGCGGCGTGCGGCAGCCAGCCCCAGAATTGCTCCAACCGCAGCGCGAAATGGCGGCGGTATCCGGAAAAGATGTCGTCGCCGCCGGCACCCGACAGGAGAACCGGGATGCCATCAGCGCGCGCTTGCCGCGCGATGAGCAGCGCGTTGATGGGTGCGGGGTCGGCCTGCGGCTCATCGAGATAGTAGAGCATCTCGTCGAGATGCTCGATGATCTCGGGGCCGGCATTGATCGTGCGGAGTGGGACGCCGAGGGCCGAGGCGACGCGCTTCGCGTACGGCAAGTCGTTAGGCGTGCCTTCCAGCATGTCGTCGTCGTGGTAGGCGATCGTGTAGCACTGGTCGGGCGCGCCGTTGCGGCGGGCCATCGCAACGATCGCGCTCGAGTCCAGTCCGCCTGAGAGAAACGCGCCGACCGGGACATTGGACACGAGCTGCCGCTGGACGGCGGCGGCGAGCCGTTCGCGCAACTCGGCGGCGATGGAATCGGCGGATCCGGTTAGGCGCTGGCCGTCGTACGGGAGCTCGTACCAGCGCCAGCGCCGCTCGACCGCACCGTGCCGCGCGACGATAGCACAGCCGGGCTCGAGCTTTTCGACGCCCGCGAGCATCGTGCGCGGCGCCGGCGTCCAGAGGTAGGCGAGGTGATAGTGCAACGCCACCGGATCGACGGAGCGGCTCACCTCCGCGCACTGCACGATCGACTTGAGCTCCGACGCGAACAACACGCCGCGCGGTGTGGTCGTCACATACAGCGGCTTGACGCCGAGTGGATCGCGGACGAGGAGGAGATCGCCGCGCTCGATGGTTGGCGGTCTGCCGTGTTCGCGGCCATCGTGGAGCGCAAAGGCGAAGATCCCGTTCAGCTTCGGGAGCATGTCCGTGCCGTGCTCTCCGTAGAGATGGATCAATACCTCGGAATCGGTCTGGCTGTGGAAGACGTGTCCTTGCGACTGCAGTTGGGCGCGGAGCTCGCGATAATTGTAGAGCTCCCCGTTGTACGTGAGGGCCAAGTCCTGCATCGACGTAGCACGGCACCGGGGGCACCGCACCGTCATCGGCTGCTTTCCGTTAGGTGAGAGGTCGATGATCGCCAGGCGTCGGTGTGCCAACCCGGTGGTGACCCCCGCGTAAGGCGTGGCGAGCAAGACTGCGCCTTCACCGTCCGGTCCGCGATGGGCAACAGCGCGGCTCATCCGATCGAGGAGATCGGATGCGAACTTACCCTGATAGCCTGCGATGCCGCACATGGCTTTAGGAAATGACCTTCTGCGAGCGCACGCGTATCATTGAGTGAACAGCGGCGCGCATTCGGCCGCCCATCGGGAACACGACATCGGAATCACCATGGTCGCAAAGCAGGAACGAGACATCCAACCACGCGACGAGTTGAAGGCGAGCGTCCAGGAGTTTTGGGATGCGGCGTCGTGCGGCGAGGTGTATGCGAGCGGCACGACCGATCGCGAGCGATACGAGTCACACGCACGCGCACGGTATTCGCTCGAACCGTACATTGCGGACTTTGCGCAGTTCGCAACTGCCCACGGGCGCGACGTGCTCGAAGTTGGCGTCGGCATGGGCGCCGACCATGCGGAATGGGCGCGCAATGGTCCGCGCACGCTCACCGGCGTCGACCTGACACCGCGCGCCATTGATCACACGCAAACACGTCTCGCCATTCTCGATCGCACGTCGCGATTGCTCGTTGGCGATGCCGAGAATCTGCCCTTCCCCGACGAGAGTTTCGATCTCGTGTACTCGTGGGGTGTCTTGCATTATTCGCCGGACACCGTGAGCGCCATCCGCGAAGTGCATCGCGTGCTGCGTCCCGGCGGCCAGGCGCGCATCATGATCTATCATGCCAGGTCGATCGTCGGTGCGTTGCTCTGGATGCGGTACGGACTGCTGGCCGGCCACCCAGGCGTCGGACTCGAGAAAATCTATGCGGAGCATTCGGAGAGTCCGGGAACGAAGGCCTACAGCGTGCGCGACGCGCGAAAGTTAGTGGCGATGTTCGACACGACTCGCGTGACCACGCAGTTGTCGTTCGGCGACTTGCTCATGGGCGAAGTTGGGCAGCGGCATCGGAGCGCATTGCTCGGATTGGCGAGGCGGCTGTGGCCGCGGTGGCTGATCCGTCGCCTGTTCACCAACTACGGATTGATGTTGCTGATCGAAGCGGTGAAGTGAGCCCGCATGTCGCGTCCGAGGTAGCGCTGAAAGACGTCTACGTGCTGGCCCGCACGGCTCGCCCAATCCCATCCTTCGAGCGATCCTGACATTCGCGGCGGAGGGTTACCTCCGAGCGCTGTCTCAATGATTGCAGACAGCTCGTCGGCGTTTCCGGGGGCGAAGAGCGTACCGCCGCCGGCGTTCGCGGCGAGATCGGCATGCGCATTGATGTTCGAGCATGCTAACGGAGCGCCCATCACCAGCGCCTCGGCGACTGGCAGTCCGAAGGATTCGAGGCGGCTGCAGGAAATCGCCACGCGGCACTTGGACAGATGTCCCAGGTAGCGTGACCGTGTAACCGTGCCACGCACCGAGACCGAACTCGCGACGCCTAACTGTTTGGCGAGCAGGCGGATCGACTTGCGGCGCTGCTTGGGCTCGACACCGACGATGGTCAGGGTGACGCCCTCGGGCCGCGCGCGCAGGAGGCTCCACGCTCTGACGGCGGTCTGTTCGTCCTTGCGGGCGCCGATGCCGCCCAGGACGACGACCGTGGGATCGCCACCCGTCCACCGCAACCCGTCGACGTCGACTCCGTTAGGCACGATCTCGATGGGCAGCTCGAAGCGCCGCTCGGCTTCGCGCGCGATGGTCGGCGACACGGCGACCGCCACTTTGTAGTGCCGGTGGGAGAAGGCGCGGATGCCCATGCGAATGGCGCGCTGGAGCGCGACCTGGGGTGCGCTGCTCGACGCCGCCTTGAACGCGAAGTGATACATGTCCTGCAGGAAGACGACGACGCGCGGATCAGCCGGTCCAATTCCGTTAGGACAGAAGACCACGTCCGCGCGGGCGCGATCGGCTGTGCGTGGGAGTTCAGTGAGTGAGGTGTGTGGCCCAGTTGCTGGATGCGAGACGCATCGGGGCGACGCCGTCGGGCAGGTCGCTCATGAGAAACCCGCGCGGTACGGCGGCGATGACGGCGGATACGCGTGTGTCGTCGCGCCAGCCTGCGGCGAGTCCCTGAAGATGTATCGCCCTGACGGCGTACGGACCGATCGGGCGTCGATCAGGATGCGCAAGGGGGTTTGGACGCGACGACCAGAAAGTTTTGGCTAAAGATTGCGGGCTCGAGCAGGCGGCCGGTCTCGGCCGCCAGCTATAGCCGCAGCATCCCGCGCACCGACTTCCACACGACCCATTTGGCGGCGCTCAGCGCGCCGTGCACGACGGGCGCATCCTCGTAGCACATACGGACGCGAACCCCGACGAGAACAACAGTTGGCCGATCGACGAGCGAGTGAACGCCATTTCGTGTGTCAGGTCGCCGTAGCGGATTCTACCGAAAAACGGCGACTCTGCGTTAGGCGATGGATCAGCCACCGGCCGCCCGGCTTCAACGCGCGCAATATTTCGTCGACGAGCGGCAGGAGCTCGCCACGCGTCAAGTGTTCGATGACGTCGAAGGTTATGACCACGTCGAGAGAACCCGATGGCGTGCGCGCGAAGGTCTCAAACAGATCGCCTTCCTCGATCCCCAATGCCAAGCCGGTGCGCTTCGCGCACTTGCTCGGCGGAGCGATCGACTCCTGTCACGCGACGATATCCTGCGCGGCGGGCGAACTCGACGATCGTGCCGTGGCCACATCCCAGGTCCAGCACGACCGCATCCCGGTCTGGCGGGAAGTGATGTCTGATCATCGCGCGGAGATGGGGGCCGCGCGATTCCAGGCCTGCGAGCGTCGCGGGGACCAACTCCTCGTGACGTTGACTCGAGTAACCAGCGTAGATACGGGCGCGAAACTCGTCCGTATCGGACTGCTGTTTAGCTCAGGTCTCATGGACATGCCGCCCGCAGTCAACTTCGTCACAATGCCAGCCGTCGTGGCAATGGCGGATGATCGAGGCGCAGACCCTCCTCGCCAATCGTTTGCGTTAGGATTCGACGCACGTTGTCCGTTAGCCTGT
The DNA here is from genome assembly GCA_963702675.1 of uncultured Gemmatimonadaceae bacterium. Classification (GTDB taxonomy): domain Bacteria; phylum Gemmatimonadota; class Gemmatimonadetes; order Gemmatimonadales; family Gemmatimonadaceae; genus JADGGM01. The sequence continues at coordinate 6,542 of CAVPDN010000010.1, read as the reverse complement.
CGAACGACAATTCGGTCGCGGCGAATTGCAGCGCCGCTCCGCGATGCGCGATGGCACGCATCGCGATTCGAGAAGAGCGCCGCGAATCGCGCCGGCCAGCTCTTTCGCCGTAAATCCCGGCAATCACACCACCTTCGCTCCGGCGCACTACGTCTTCAGGACCACCACATGGCGTCGTCACGACCGGCAGTCCTGCATGCAGCGCCTCGGCGACGACGATGCCGAATCCTTCCTGTCTTGGATGATAAGACCAGCGCGTCATGAGAAAGGTACATTCGCGACAAGCGATCGAGCTCGACAGGGCCGACCAGTTCGATGTTCGGCGGAAGTGCTGCTGCCTGCGCCCAACGGTCTGTGTGTGGCCCAACGACGGTACAGCCGGATGGGGAAACCCTGGCGTCGAGCAGCCGGCACGCATCGAACAGCAGCGCGAGGTTCTTTCGCGGATCATCCGCGCGCCCAACGAATAACAAGCGAGGCGTCGCGTCCATCGGCCCGCTTGCGCGCGTGCGGAGACGCCGCCATGCCTGTGCAAGCGTCGAGGAAGGCGCGGGACGGTGGATGCAGCAAGACATCCACGTGCGACGAGGGCAGGCGGTGAATGGCGAGCACGCGCGCACGGGTGTACTCGCTCATGGCGTACACCTTTGTTGCGCCCGACCAGGCACGCCGCCTCGAAGCGCTCGCCAAGGCCGAGGCTGGCGCGATGTGCGATGAGGCCTACGCCCGAGCCGCGGCCTGCACGCCTGACTTCCCGCACCGAACTCGCCCGCAACTCATCGCGGAAGGGCGTTGCCTCCCACACGAGGTACGGAATGCCGGCGTACGAGCCACTCCAGCATAGCGGGAATTAACGGCCCATATGAGGTCGTATTGCGCCGCAGCGAAGTCGCGTCACGAAACAATCGCCCGGAAGCAATGCCTCGCCGTGCACGAGTGCCGGTTGCACGCCAATGTGATCATTCGACGCGACGCCGTTCCGGTCTTCGTGCCAAGTGGGGACAGGCCGGATCTCGTGCGTCAGTACGTCTACGCTGCCGAACGCGTCCAACGCATCGCACAGCACTTGCGTACTGGTCGCGTTACCAGCGGCGTCTCCGGCGCAGCGCCGCAGACCAGAAAGCGAAGCGTCACGCTGGATCGTTTCAGGAGTGGTGGCCGTCACTGCAGTCCAATGCCGGGAGTAACTCCACGGCTTGCGGACGCCGTCAGTCATCGCACTATACCAGTTGCACGGCGCCGTTCATTGTTGCGCGTCGTGCAGCGCGAGGATTTCTCTGGATTCGCGCATCCCAGCTGTGCTTCGATTCGACGACGCGGCGCCCGCGCTCCGCGATCTCGTGGCGGCGGTCAGGCGCATCCAGGATACTCATCGATGCGCTCGATCATTCGGCGTCGTGCCGTAACAGACGATGCTCGATCCGTCGCGAAAAACTGGCAGCACTTCGTCTGTTCGTTCGTGCAGCAAGAATCCACCGCATGCCGGCGTGTGAAATGTGCGACTGGTGATCTGATCGCCGGCCGACGATCCTGTGCGCTGCTCGCTCAAAATGCCGAGATTGATCGCGGACGCGGCGATCGCGCGGACGTATTCTGCGCCGACGACGGCTCGACGCTCAATGTGCTTCGCCAGTGGGCCAGCCGCGTTCCGCCCGATCCCATTGGTCGCCCCACACTCGGACCGCAAGTTCGGCCGCGCGGACACGAGCGATGTCAGGACCCTCTCTTTTTTCGGCGACCATGTGCCGATGAATGAGACGTCGCACTGATATCGGGCGATATCGTCCTGCGTTAGGCGGACAGGCCGATGTAGATCTGGATCGAATGCGTGATCGATCTTGCTCGCGCGCGTCATGCCGAGTTGTTCGCGCAGGTCGTTCAGACCGAACGACTTGGTGGTGAACACCCAGTCGTAGCGGGGAAGCGCGACGGGAGGATATGGGCCATGTGTGCGGAAGGAGACGTCGGGGTAAAAGCAGTACGACCGAATGCCGAGCCGACGCAGCAGCTTCGAGCGTTTCAGCGCCTGCACGAACATGCCCTTGAACACCAAGAGCATTTCGGGTCGCAGATCGCGAGCGACAGCGCCGAGGTGAGCGTTGAATTCACGTACCGCTGCGGCGCGGACCATGCGCCCAACGGCGCGCATGCCCGAGTCGTGCGCCAACGGACGGGCATGAATTCCCACTCCGCGGCAGACGTCGACGCTCCAACCGGTTCGACGCAGCGCTTTCATGCCGGCGTAGCCGTTGCTGCCGAGCCACTGATCGCAGACTACGATTGCCCGCGCCGCCGCTCATTGCGAGGGAACTGGGTATCGTCGGCCGCCGCCGTGACGTGCGAGTACCTGCCGAGCGATGACGACGTTGCTCAGGTTCGTAAGCCAGTTGGGCCGGAATGCGCGACGCGAGGCTCGAGCGCCGTGGATCAACATGGCGGCGGCCACGCCGCACGACAGGAGAGGACCAGCGAACCGCCGAGAAACAGCAAGTACATCGCAAAGAGGGTGACGACGATTTGTAAATCGGCGACAAGTCCGATGCCGATCCACAGCAGATAAAATCCGAATGCCGTGCCGAGGGGTTGTTGCCGTCCGGCCCAGAACATTGCTGTTGACCAGAAGAGCGAGAGCAGCGCGCCGAAAAGGTACGATCCGACTACGACGCCGCCCCAACCGAAATTCAGATAAGAGCTCGCCCGGCACCGTCATGTTAATCGAATTTCCGTAGCTGCCATTCGGGCCGCACGATTGCTTGACCAATCCGGTAGGCGAACCACGAGCCTTTGGCGATCTTGGGCTTGGCCGGCCCACAGAAATCGAGGAACGAACGCGAAACCCAGAGTACTCGAGTGTCGAGCCGTGGAGAAATCCGCTCCGTTCGACGAGAAGTCCGACTTGGGACAATTGATTCAGGGTTGATAGACGGACCACGAGTCCACCAGACGCTTCGACGGAATCCGGCCTTCGTCGTTGACGCGCGGCGGAACGCCTCGACACGCGACCACCGCCCTCCCGCTCTCGATCGGATGCGGCCTAACGTCGCGAAATTGACCGCGAACAGCGCTATAACGAAATAGACGGGGATCAAGACCCGGCGGCGCAAGATGGCGATGCGAGCGGCTGCCGACGATGAGGCCGATTAGTAAGGCAAAGATGGGAAGCAGAATCTCGGACCGCAGGTACGCGAACAGGGCAGCGTGCACCGCCACGATCAGCGTCAGGCTAACGCGACGATTGTTACGCGCCGAGAGCGCCGGGTTGCGCCGAGCGGCCGAGCGTAAAATCGTCAGATCGGGCAACAGCGCGACGAATGCGCTCAGGGTACCCAATCGGTTGGAGCCAACACGTTGGACACGGGCATGCTCAACACGGCGACGGCGGTGCCACCGTAGATCAGGTCTCGGTCATTGACGTGGGAACTGATTCTTGGCAGCTTCCGACCATGCGCCAGCTCGCCAGCGCTGGGCCGTGTAGAAGCCGGCAATGATCGCGGTTCCACCAGCGAGCATTACCTCGCACGCGAAATAGACGTAGTCTGGCGCGATGTACAGGTTGAAGGGCGATAGGTTGCCACGTTCGGCGAGGGACCGTACGCCCGACGCGTTAGCGACGCTGGTCATCGCGAATGCGAGAGCGAAGAATGTCATTGGTGTCAGGCTGCCCCGTTTTAAGCGTGAGCTGTCTCGCGCGACCACCGCGAAGCCGAGGCAGGCGGCCGCTATCGCGAGCTGGGTCGCAGACGGCTCAAATACGCCAAGCACGGCAGCGATGAGCGCTAGCCATAGCAACACTCGGTGCGCGAACACGTGTCGCTGCGAGATCACGCCAGCGGACTCACGCGATGCGAGTAAGGCGAAGAGCCGACCGGTCTGCTCGCCGCATTGCTGGCCGGCCCAAATGACCCGGGATGCTTGTCTCGCGAGCTGAAAGAAGCGCGCACAGACCCACGTAGCCTAACCGTGCACCAGTTGGTCACGTTATGACTCCGGCCCACCAAGTCCCGAACGGCATTCGCGGCGCGCCTGAACGATCGCAAGGATTGGCGCAAATTGTCTGCCCATATGATACCAGGAGCCTGCGACATTCAGCGCAAGTTGTCTGGCCCCCTCGTGTTCACTGGTGCGTAAGGCTGCGGTTACCGCGTCAGCAATCGCCAATGGTTCAAGCGATCGTGAGAGGACGGCGACTCCCTCACGTTCCAACACTCGCATGTAAGATGATTCATTGGCGACAGTGATGAGCCCAGCGTGCAAGTACTCACCGACTTTGTTCGGCGCAGGGATGGAGCTCCCAAGATTATCGGCTGCCCGCAACAAACACACGCCAACGACCGCACGTGCTTGCAGTGCGAGCATCGTATTGCGCTTAACGGTCGGGAGGAGCACAATGTCTCGCGACCGTGGCGACGCGGCGGAGCGTGCACGCACTTCTCGGCCGTAGTCGGTATCACGGACATTTGTGACCACCAACACGGTATCCTCGGGCCACATTGGTGCGCTGTCGATCAACTCCACCAGAGCTTGAGTGCCACTTACGTTACCGGTGTGTATCACGACACGGCGTGTTCCAAGGCGTCCCAACAGCTCAGTGAGGGATGCGTCGTCCCTTGCCCTGGCGAGTGTTTTCGCCGGCGACATACGGGGCGTTGTGAGGACTACGTGTGGACGAGCCTTCAATCCGGCTAGGCGCTGCAGCCAGTCCGCGCGTTCTGCGGATGGCGCACACACAACGTCCACGCCAGTAAGGCATCGCAGCACGTGCCAGTTTCGAACCGTGTTTATTGGCGAGCGCACGAAGTCCGGCCAGGTTGCCTCATATGTCTCGTACGCTAGATAGACTACCGGTACGCCACCACGAGCGACATCGAGAGCCAAGAGTAGCTGAATGGGCACGTGGCTACAATTGCGGACGTCGAATGCTGAGCCGACCACGCCTCTACGGTCCCCCGAAACTTGCGTCGAGCGCGGAATCGTGTGCTCCACTACCTTGGATCGGGGTCCAAGGTCATGGAGAACAATTCCTGGTCCGACGTCGTGCGGTGCAGGCACTGGAGATGAGAACGAAAAAAGATCCACGTGATAATCAGCGTCTCGCATCACCTGGGCTACAGCATACAGGGACGGCAAAAAGTGGGATGGACCAGTGACACGATTAGCGCCCGGCCCATCAGATTCGCGCGACCGGACGATGAATAATTGGGTGCTCCGTTAGACATTTCTGTTCCCATTTACCATTGTTCGCACTGGACCTCAGAGATCGCAGGCGCCATTGGGACAATGGATACGAAGCGCAGGCAGCGAGATGCGCGCGCCATCGAGGCGGCGCGAAATCACGTGAAGTGAGTTTCGGCAAGCCGATTAGAAGGTCGCGATATCGTTCTACGCAGCGATCGATATCGATTTCCGCGTGGGCGAACTTCACTGCACGCTGCCGGCGCTCCTCCGATGGCACACCCAGTGCGGTCTTCACCCGCTCGACAGCGGAAGGGACGTCACCCGTTCGGTACGTCCAGAAGCACCCAGGATCTCAGCGGCGAATCTGCCACCTCTTCGATGCCGCTTGTTCGACTCGCAATCACCCCGACGCCGGCCGCGAGTGCCTCCATTACCACTAACGGCATGCCCTCGAAGTTGGATGGCAGAATGAGGAGGTCGCATTCTTCTATAAGTTCTCGAACACGGCGCCGACTCTGCCACCCATGCATTGTTATCGCGTGCCTAACGTTGCGATCACGCGCGTGCTGCTCCAGCAATCGGCGATCCGGGCCGTCGCCAATGACGTGTAGTTCTACGGGCGCTCCGCACTCGTGTAGGGCAGCCACGATCCGCGCTAGGTCGCTGACACGCTTCTGGCGCTCGTCAATCCTGCCAACCCACACGAGTCGCGCTGTCGTGTTAGACGCCAGACGAGCCATCGGAGGTGTAGCCAGCGGAATGCCACACGCTATTGCCGCGATCTGGTGACCTGCCTGCGGATGCCTGGGCGTTTGCCGCTATGCGACGGGATACGGCAACGAGGGCGCACAGCTTTGCGCTATGCTTCTACGGGCGAGCTTGTAGTACTTCGTTTCGTCGGAATGCAGCACGCCTATAGCGGGGTTCCGCTCGCCTAACATTACGCCGGCAGACCACACGGCCTCATTGTCGGAGAGAACGACCGGAACTGAGGGAGGAACACCTGAACGCAACATTCCCGCATACTCATAAATTCGGTTTGACCGCGTTCCGAACAAGAACCTCTCGCCCACGGTACGTGTCACCACCTTCACGCTCGCGAACCCGGCTCAGACCTGCTTAGGTCGACAACTCCCTCGCGTTGCGCCGACTGAGCAAGGTGTCCATTGAGATGAGGCGCTACGAACCAACACTGTCCTCCATAGCGACTCCACGCTAGCGCTGCGTGACCATCGACCGCGTGACACCGCCGCGATGCAGGGGGTGACATAGGAATGCCAAGGCCGGGAATCGATCGAGCGCCACCATTGCCGATTTCGCGTCTTCTTGCCTTTGGCGCATCACACGTGCGTCCATGAGCAATATGA
>CAVPDN010000009.1:0-1050156 GCA_963702675.1 uncultured Gemmatimonadaceae bacterium | reverse complement strand
ACGATGTGCAGGCCGCTCTCGCGCAGGAGGCGCCGTCCTTCCTCGACGTTCGTGCCCGCCAGGCGCGCGACGATCGGGACGGTACGCCCAACGAGCCGGCGGCCTGCACGACACCCTGGGCGACCCAGTCGCAGCGGTTGATGCCGGCGAAAATGTTCACGACACTACGCCTCGACGCGCGGATCCGACAGGACGAGGCGAAAGGCCGCGGCGACGCGCTCGGGCGATGCGCCGCCGCCGATGTCGAGAAAGTTCGCCGGCTCGCCGCCGGCGAGCTTGATCATGTCCATTGTGGCCATTGCGAGTCCGGCGCCGTTGACGATACAGCCGATCCCGCCCTCGAGTGCGATGTAGTTGAGCCCGAGCTTGGTGCCTCGGCCTCGCGCGGATCCTCCTCCGTGTAGTCGCGCAGCTCGCGGACGTTAGGCCGGCGGAAGAGCGCGTTGTCATCGAATGTCATCTTCGCGTCGAGGGCGAGCACGCGGCCGTCCGCGGTGACGGCGAGCGGATTGATCTCGACCATCGTCGCATCCAGGTCGCGGAAGGCGCTGTACGCGCCGATGATCGCCTTCGACGGCCTGGTTATCTGCCGCGCCCCGAGACCGAGTCCGAAGCACAGCTCGCGCGCCTGGAAGCCTTGCATCCCGACGGCCGGCTCGATGACCTCGCGCATGATCGCGTCGGGGTTGCGCGGGCGATCTCCTCGATCTCCACGCCGCCCTCCGGTGCGGCGACCACGCAGATCCGCTCCGCGCGGCGATCGAGCACGAAGCCCAAATACATCTCGCTGGCGATCGGCACGGCCGCCTCGATGTAGAGACGATGCACGACTTTGCCTTACGGGCCCGTCTGTTTCGTCACGAGGCGCCTGCCTGACAGTTCGCCGGCGGCCACGCGCACCTCGTGCTCGCTCGCGCATACCTTGACGCCGCCGGCCTGCCCGCGTCCGCCGGAGTGAATCTGCGCCTTCACCACCCACCGCGTACCCGCCGATCTCTCGGCGCAATACATCGCCTGCTCCGCCGTGTAGGCCACGCCGCCCTCGGGCACGGGGACGCCGAAGTCGGCGAGCAACTCCTTGGCCTGATACTCGTGTATGTCCATGGGCCGTCGCAATGAAAGATGAATGGAACACCTGTCTCCAAGGGCAGGGGCGGCGTTAGCCCGGCACGGCTTCCGGCGCATCCGTGGCGCGCATCGATTCGGCGAGGGCGACGATGTTCTGGGCCATGCGGGCCGACGCGGCATCGATCATCCTGCCGTCCAGTTGTGCCGCGCCGCGCCCCTGCGCTTCGGCCTCCACGATCGCGTCGAGAATGCGCCGCGCGCGCCCCACTTCGACGGCCGTGGCGTGAACACGGCGTTTGCCGCCTCGATCTGCGTCGGATGGATCGCCCATTTGCCTTCGCAGCCTAACGCAGCGGCGCGCCGGGCCGCGGCGACGTACCCCTCCGGGTCCTTGAAGTCGCCGAAAGGGCCGTCGATGGCGCGGAGCCCGTACGCGCGGCATGCGACGACCATGCGCGAGATCCCGTAGTGCCACTGGTCGCCGGGATAGTCGGGGTTGAGGCCGCCGATGCTCGTCGTCCGCGCGCGGACGCTGGCGGCGTAGTCGGCGACGCCGAAATGCATCGCCTCGACGCGGCGGCTCGCTGGCCGCGATCGCCTCGACGTTGGACATGCCTAACGCGGTCTCGATCAGCACCTCGATGCCGATGCGGCGGGGAATGCGCACGGCGTGCTCGATCTGCGTCAGCAGCGCATCGACCATGTACACATCGGATGGGACGCCCGCCTTGGGGAGGAGGATGGTGTCGATACGATGGCCGGCGCGCTCGACGACGTCCATGAGGTCGCGATACATGTAGTGGGTGTCGAGGCCGTTGATGCGCACCGACACCGTCTTGCCCAGCGTCCGCGCCAATCGATGCTCGCGCAGCGCCTTCGACCACGTGGCCCGCGCGCCGCTCCTTCTCCGGCGGCGCGACGGAGTCCTCGAGGTCGAGAAAGATGTAGTCGGCCTCGCCCGTGCAGCGCCTTGCCGAACAGTTCGGGTCGCGAGCCCGGGACCGCGAGCTCGCTGCGCTGGAGACGTTGGCGGGCGGCGTCGTGCCGGGTGTGGCTCATCGCGCCACCGCCACGCGCTCGGCGCGCGGCCTTGGCCGGCAGCGGCTGCGCATCGCTCGAGCCGGATGTGCCGCGCGGCGGCAGCGGCGCCGCGGTGGCGCGGTAGTATTCCTGCGCCGCGGCGACGCCGCGCCGAACGCGACCGGTATGCCGGCGTCGCGCATCGCCATCTCGACGCCGGCGAGCGCGCCGAGGAGCATCAGCTCATTGAGGTCGCCGAGATGGCCGATGCGGAACACTTTGCCCGCCATCTTGCCGAGGCCGGCGCCTAACGCGAGATCGTAGCGGCGGAACGCGATGTCGATCACATCGGCGCCGTTGATGCCGGCTGGAACCATGACCGCTCTCACCGTATCCGAGTGCCAACTTCGGCTGCCTCGCGCACAACGCCAGCCCCCACGCCTTCACGGCCGCCCGGCAGCCCTCGGCCAAGCGGTGATGGCGGGCATAGATGTGCGTCCAGTCCGTCCTCGAAGATGCATGTCGAGCGATTCGCGCAATCCGTACAGGAGCGGCACCGACGGCGTGTACGGGAAGTAGCCGCTCGCGTTGGCCGCGATCATGTCGCCCAGGTCGAAGAACACGCGGGCACACTCGCGCCGACTCGCGGCGCTCGAGCGCCCGCGCGGCTCATGCCTAACAGATCCGAGTCCGGCGGGCAGCATGAAGCCTTTTTGCGAGCCGGTGATCGCGGCGTCCACTCCCCAGGCATCCATCGCGAACGGCAGGCTCACGACGCCGCTGACGCTGTCGACGTAGAGGAGCGCCGGGTGCCGGGCGGCATCGATCGCGCTGCGTACGGCCGCGATGTCGCTCGTGACGCCCGTGGCTGTCTCGTTGTGAACGACGAGCACGCCTTTGATTTCGTGTGCGGTGTCGGCACGCAACGCCTCCTCGATCTGCTCCGGGTCGGCGCCCCTGCCCCACTCCTCGTCCTGCACGTCGACGACGCAGGCCGAGTCGTTGGGCGCAATCGATGAACAGGTGGCTGAACTGTCCGTAGCGAGGCGCGAGGACGCGATCGCCGGGCGAGAGTGTATTGACGAGCGCCGTCTCCCACATGCCGGTGCCGGTCGCCGGGAACACGAAGCATTGGCCGTGTTCCGTTTTGAAGACGCGACGGAGGTCGGCGAGGATGGGTCGGGTGAGCGCGGGGAACGACGACGAGCGATGGTCTTCCATCGCCCGGTGCATTGCGCGCAGGATCCGGTCGGGCGTGTTCGTCGGACCGGGAACGAACAAGGCGTTGCGTCCGGGCATGGTCAATCCTCGTGCTGAGTGGGGAGCGTCGCGTGATCGTCGTGTCGCGTGTGCGCGCACTCGCGCGGCGAGGGTCGATGCGCGATCATTGGAAGCGTGAAATCACCGATGGATCGATCGGCTACGGCGGACGTGCCGCCGGACGCGCGGGGCGCGCTCACGGCGTTGTACTGGGCGGCCGTGCAAGCTGTCGCGCCGGGCGCGGCGTTGCGCTCGAGTCTCGAGCGCATTCCGGTATCGGAGCGCGGGCGGCGCGTGTGGATCATTGCGATCGGCAAGGCCGCGCATCCGATGGCCGCGACCGCGGCGACCGTGCTCGCGGAATGGAATCGCGCGCCGGCGGGCGGCGTGATCGTCGCGCCTAACGACGAAGCGTCGCCCCATCCCTTGGTGGACGTGTACGTGGGCGACCATCCGGTACCTGGCGCGCGGTCGCTCGAGGCCGCCGCGCGCATCGCCGCCGTGGCGAGCCGCGCGCGCGAAGGCGACGATGTCTGGGTGCTGCTGTCGGGCGGCGCGACGAGTCTCGCGGCGGCGCCGGAAGGACACATCCGGCCCGACGAGTTGTTCCAGTTGTACGAGCGGCTGTTGGGCGCCGGGCTCGACATTGCGCAGATGAATCTCATTCGCAAGCGATTCTCCCGATGGGGCGCGGGACGGATGGCCGTGGCCCTCGCGCCCGCGCGTGTCCGTAACTACATCGTGTCCGATGTGATCGGAGACGATCTGGCGGCGATCGGATCGGGACCGTGTGTGCCCGATCCGAGCACCGCCGCGCAAATCCATCAGATGCTCGACGCCGGTGGATTGTGGGACGAGCTTCCACTCTCCATGAAGCGCTCTGTGAGCGGCGCCGAGCGTGATCCATCGTTGGAGACACCGAAAGCCGGCGACGCAGCCTTTGCGCACGTCGAGAGGCGCATTGTCGCCAGCAATCGTGTCGCGCTCGAAGCCATCGAGGCACGCGCCCGCGCGTTCGGCTATGAGCCGCGTGTGCTGGGCGCTGCGCTGGCCGGAGAAGCGGCCGTCGTCGGCCGCCGGCTCATCGCGACGTTGGGAAGCTATTGCGGGGCTGATGCGACGTCCCTGTCCGGAAGAACGGGACGCACCTGTCTCATATGGGGGGGAGAGACAACCGTGACGCTTGGCCACGAGCACGGTCGTGGTGGACGGTGTCAGGAGTTGGCGCTTTCGGCGGCGCGCGAGCTAGGGGCGACCGCGGGCATGTCGCAGGCCGCGCTACTCGCGGCCGGCACCGATGGTCGTGACGGCGACACGGATGCTGCGGGCGCGATCGTGACGCGTGACACGTGGCGCACGATCGAGCGTGCGGGTCGCGATCCTGCCCGCGATCTCGAGCGACACGACTCGTACACATCGCTCGACGCGGCCGACGCGCTTTTGCGCACGGACCTAACGTCGACGAACGTGATGGACGTGGTGGTGGCGGTATGCGGCGCACCCGCTCCCGAGCGGCGCGCGCGTCTTACGCCTGCGGTGGCGTTCGAGGCGATCGCCGGTTCGTTGCGGCGGCTCACGGAGTAGCGCTTCTCTCGCTCTTACATTTCTGCCATGACAAACCCTGTGTTCACGGTTGGGCTGATCCAGCAGGCCGTATCTGCGAGCGTCGCCGAAACAGTTGATGCAGCCGAGCGAGGGATACGTGAGGCGGCTGGCCGCGGCGCGCAGATCATTTGTCTGCAAGAGCTGTTCAACGCGCCGTACTTCTGCAAAGTGACCGACGCCGAGCGTTTCGACCTCGCCGAGGCGATCCCGGGGCCGACGGTGGAGCGGATGCAGCGGGTGGCCCGAGAGTTAGGCATTGTGATCGTGGTCCCGATTTTCGAGAAGCGTGGTCCAGGGCTGTACCACAATTCGGCGGCGGTGATCGATGCCGACGGCACGCTGTTGGGCGTATATCGCAAGATGCACATCCCGGACGACCCGTTGTATCACGAGAAGTACTATTTCACGCCGGGCGAGATCTATCAGCACGACGAAGCGCGTCCGGCATCGGGCTTTCGTGTGTTTCGCACGCGATTCGCCACGATCGGTGTGTTGATTTGCTGGGACCAGTGGTATCCGGAGGCTGCGCGGATCACGAGCCTCATGGGTGCGCAGATTCTGCTCTACCCGACGGCGATTGGCTGGCACCCAAAGGAAAAACAGGAGTGGGGCGTCGCGCAGGCGGACGCGTGGCGCACGGCGCAGCGTGCGCACGCGATCGCGAACGGTGTGTACGTTGCCGCCGTGAACCGCGTGGGCTTCGAAGCCGAGCCTGGGACCGATGGTCTCGAGTTCTTTGGTCATTCGTTTGTGTGCGATCCGTTCGGCCAACTGCTGGTCGAATCCGGCACGTCACCGGACATTCTGATCGCCGAGTGTGATCCGAAGCGGATCGAGTACACGAGGAGGAATTGGCCGTTCTTGCGGGATAGAAGGATTGATGCGTATGGGGCGATCATGGAGCGATACTTGGGGTGAGGGAAACGGCCGCCGGAGGCGGCCTGAGGGAAGCGGCGGCCGCAGGCCGCCTGGGGGAAGGGGGAAGAGCGCGGGGGTTGGTACACTTCGCCGTTTCACGGAGCCGCTGTTGGAGACGGCGCAGCATGCGGCTGATCGAGTCAATGTCGGCGAACACACGCACTGCGTCCGAGGGACAGATGTACGTTAGGCGAGTAGCAATTTCGACCTGCGTCCCGAGCTCGAACAGCGACCCTCGCGCGAAGCCAAGGAATCTGATGTATTGGGCCCGATGAGAAAACGCGTTGCCTTCGGCAATGTTCGAGGCGACCGAGACGGCTGCTCTCGACATTTGAGATGCGAGCCCGTATCGCTCCGCAGGCGGGAAATGATTCACGATGTCGTACACCCGCACAGTGAGGTCGACAGATCTTTGCCAGACGATGCGGTCGCGATAGTCGTAGATATGCATCGCCAATCCGCGTGGTATTGCTTCAGCGTAACGATCATGACCGCAGCGATTATAGTCGGAATGTTGAGCGCGCAATCAAATCATTGCGACGAGCGATGAGCGCACCTCCGCCCCCTTCCCTCTTCCCCCAGGGCGAAGCCCGCTTCCCTCAGGCCGCCTCCGGCGGCCGCTTCCCTGCCGAATGGTGCCGGCACCGCGCCACCTGGCTCGCCTGGCCGCACCACGCTCCAGACTGGCCCGGAAAATTCGAGACCATTCCTTGGGTGTACGCGGAGATCGTGCGGGTGCTGCACGGGAGCGAGGTCGTCGAAATTTTGTGCTCGGACGAAGGCGTGCGCGACGATGCGCGGCACGTCCTGGGCGCGCACGGGGTCGACATGAACCGGGTGCGGCTGCATCTCGTGCCGACGGATCGGGTGTGGACGCGCGACTCGGGTCCAACGGCGGTGCGCCTCGAGGACGGGCGCATTGAGTGGGTGGGCTGGTCGTTCAACGCCTGGGCCAAGTACGACAACTATGCGCGCGACGCGCGCGTGGCCGACCGCATCGCGCAGTTAGGCGGGCTGCCGATCCGGCACGCGGTGCGGCCCGACACCGGGGCCCCGCTCGTGCTCGAGGGCGGCGGCCTCGAGACCAACGGCGCCGGGGTGCTGCTCGTCACCGAAGAATGGCTGTTGTCGCCGGTCCAGGTGCGGAATCCGGGACTCGACCGCGCGGGCTACGAGCGCGCGTTCGCCCAATACCTGGGCATCGACCGCACGATTTGGTTAGGCGGGAGCTGCGTGGGCGACGACACGCACGGGCACATTGATGACGTGGCGCGGTTCACCGACGAGCACACCGTGGTGCTGGCCTACGAGGCGGATCCGGCGGACGCGAATCACGAGGCGTCGGCCGACAACCGGCGGCGCCTCGAGCTCGCGTCAGGGCAGGTGCCGGGCGGACTGCGCGTGGTCACGCTGCCGTTTCCGCGGCCCGTCATGATGGATGGCGAGCGCCTGCCGGCGAGCTACGCCAACTTTTACGTGGCGAACGAGACGGTGCTGGTGCCGACGTTCAACGACCGTCGCGATCGCGAGGCACTCGAGATTCTGGCGCCGCTCTTCCCCACGCGGTCGATCGTCGGCGTCCATGCCCTGGACCTGGTCTGGGGACTCGGCACCCTGCATTGCCTAACGCAACAGGAGCCCGCGGGCCGGTGAGGGTGGTGCGTTAGTCGAGGCGGGCGGCGGCCTGGCGCAGCACCTCGACCACGGTCTCGTCGCTCACCTGCTCGAAGTCCGCGTACCACTCGCCCACACCGCGAAAGTCGGCCGGAGTCTCCACACACACCACGAGGTAGCCGTCGGCGGTCAGTGCGTCGCAGCCGTCGCGCGAGCAGACGGGCGCGGCGAACACCAGCGTGTCGGGCCCCGCACGGCGGACGGCCGCCAACGCGGCCCGCGCGGTGACGCCGGTGGCCAGTCCATCATCGGCGAGAATCACGGCGCGGCCGGCGAGACTCGGCAGCGGGCGATCGCCGCGGAAGCGCTGCATCCGGCGATCGAGCTCCGCGCGCTCGAGGCGCGTGATCATTTCGATGTAGGCGTCGGGCACCGCGAGAGCCGTCACGATGTCGGCATCGAGCACGCGCGTGCCATCCGGCGCCACCGCGCCAATGCCCAACTCTTCGTGGCCCGGCGCGCCTAACTTTCGGGCCACGATCACATCCAGCGGTGCGGCGAGCGCGCGCGCGACCTCGCGGCCAATGATCACGCCGCCGCGCGGAATTCCCAGGACGATCGGTCGGTTGGCCTTGAGGTGCGGCAACCGCGCCACCAGCGTGTCGGCAAGTTGGCGCCCCGCGTCGGCGCGGTCGACGAACAACACGTCACGCCCCGCGCGCGGTCGGCAGGTGGTTCACGAACCAGTCGCACGAAAGACGGGCGACCTGCTCGAGCGCGCCCGGCTCCTCGAACAGATGCGTCGCGCCGGGAACCACCACGAGCCGCGCCGACGCGCCGAGCATGCGGCACGCCTCCTCGTTGAGCGGAATGATCGGCACGTCATCGCCGCCCACGATCAAGAGCGACGGCGCGCGCACGGCCTTGAGGCAATCGCGGGCCAGGTCCGGCCGGCCGCCGCGCGACACGACCGCGAACACGTCGTGATTCTCCGATGCGGCGTGCAGCGCGGCGGCCGCGCCGGTGCTCGCGCCGAAGTATCCGAGCGCCAGCGCCGACGACACCGGTCGCTCGCGCAACCACCGCGACGCGCCTAACACGCGGGCGGCGAGCAGATCGATGTCGAACCGCAGGAGGCCGGTGCGCGCATCCTGCGCTTGCTCGTCGGCCGTGAGCAGGTCGACGAGCAACGTGGCCAGCCGGGCATCCTCGAGCGCGTGCGCGACCTGCGCGTTGCGCGGGCTGGCGCGGCCACTGCCGCTGCCGTGCGCGAACAGCACCACGCCGCGCGCATCGGCCGGCACGCTCAGCAGCGCGTCGAGTCGTGCGTCGCCGAGCTCCACCACCACGTCGGTGCGCATTGCGGCGCTGCGATCCATGGCGTGTCCCCTGCCCATCAGGGCGCGACGCTAGAGGCGCACGAAGAACCCCAGGCGGTACGTGACGCGCGACGCCGGCGGCACCTCCATGCGACGCACTTCGCCATAGAGTGCCCAACGCCGCGTGAGGTCGAACGACACGCCCAGAAAGTACTCGCCGCCCAGTTTCGCGCCGGTGTAGTCATCATGTATCGGCTGCGACCGTGCAATGTCGGTGCCGAGAAAGTGCACGCCGATACCGGCGCCGACGTACGGCTCGAACCGGTTCACATGCGCCACCGAATACCGTGCGGCCACCCCGAGGCTGAAATCGTGGAACGAGCCCGGGATGGCCACGTCTCCGGGCTGGAAACGATGGAGGTCGGCGTGCAAATAGTTGGCTTCGGCCAGCAGGTGGAGCTTGGGTGTGAAAACCGATCCGACATCGACATCGCCGCCCAGTTCCCATCCATTCCGGGCGTGCTCGACGGTGGTGTAGCTCAGGTACGAGCCCACCCGGTCCAGGCCTAACTGAGCCCTCGAGCTGTCGCTCTGCGCGGAGGCGCCGCGCGCACCGGCAACGACGCAGGCGGCAGCAATGTACATCCCGATCACGCGAGCGATCATCCGTGCTCTCCCGAGGTAAGCCGACTGTTCATTGCCACGTGGTCATCGCTGCCACCGCGACGTCGGGCGCGGCGAGCAGGAACGAGAGATCCGAGCCGGGCGGAAAGTCTAACGGCTCGCGTCCGCCGGCGAAGACTCGCGCGCCCGCGCCGCCTTCCGTGCGACCCGTCAACTCCACGGTGCTGCCGGAGACGCGCAGGGCGCTCCCCTCGCGGAGTCCCACCACGGGCATCCGCGGATGGAGCACCAGAAACTCCGCGATGCGTTCGGCGCGCGTTTCGCCCTGGTGTCCAGCCGGATGGAAGTCGGTGTAGTGCGCGTTGATCTGGAACGGCACCAGGCCCAGCGCGCCGAGTCCCGGAGGTTCGGCGATGGGCATGTCGTTGGTCGTGGCGATGGTCGGGCACGCCACCACCGAGCCCGCGCTCCAGCCGATGTACGGCACGCCCGCGTGGACACGCTCGCGAATCACGGGGAGCAGGCCGGTGGCAGCGAGCCGGCGCAGCAGCTGGAACGTGTTCCCGCCGCCGACGATGATCGCGCCGGCGCCGCGCACCGCCGCCGCCGGGTCGGCCGCATGGTGCACCGCCTCCACCTCCACGCCTAACGGCGTGAAGATCTCGTGGACGCGCTCGGCGTACACGTCGAGGGAGAACGAGACCGCGGCGAACGGCACGAACACCGCCTGCGACACGCCGGCCAGCGCGTCCTCGAGCGCCGGGCGTGCGTACACCAACACACGGCCGTCCACATCACGCGAGTTGCTCAACAGCAACAGCCGGCGCGACGCCGGCCAGCCCGCCGTCTCGTTAGGCATTGGTCGATTCCGGGGTGTCGGTCACCGCGCGCGGCCCGTCTCACGCATTGAAATGCTCTTCGTCCAATCGCAGCTCGCCCTCGACGTCGTCGTAGCTGAACAACTCGGCGTATCGTCCCCAATCGATCAGCGTCTCGAACTGCCGCCGCGCTTCGGCGCGCGTGAACGACGTTTCGAGCTCCGCCAAAACCTCCTCGGCCAGCAGCACCCGCGTCGGGCTCGCTTCCAGGCGGTGGACGATCTCGCGCATGAGCGACAGATGATCGAGCACCGCGTGCCGGAACAATGTCTTCTGCGCGTCCAGCTCCAGGGGCGCGAAGCGCTGGCCTAACGGAGTCAGGTACACGCTCCGCTCCTGGATGTCGGCGAACCCGAGCAGGTCCGTGGCTTCCGCGATGCGGATGAG
Organism: uncultured Gemmatimonadaceae bacterium; assembly: GCA_963702675.1. Lineage (GTDB taxonomy): Bacteria > Gemmatimonadota > Gemmatimonadetes > Gemmatimonadales > Gemmatimonadaceae > JADGGM01. The sequence goes on along the minus strand of CAVPDN010000009.1, from coordinate 1,039,463 downwards.
CACTTCGCCGCGCATTTGGAGGTCGCGCGCCAGGTCGGTCAACGTGCCGGAGTTCCCGATGCCCGACAGATATTGCACGAAGCCCGTCAGGTCGTCGATGCTCACGTCGGGCAGCGCCTGATACCGCCGCGGCCGCGCCGGCTCCGCCCTCCGGCGCTGCCGTGCCGGCGTCCGGGCGGTGTACTGCTCCACCAACTGCTCCGCATCCTCCTCGGGATTCGTGATCACCTGATAGATCGCGTCCACCAGTCGCGTCCGCGCCGGACTCTTGTCGCGCCGCTCCGCCGCACGCAGCCCCTTGAGCTCCACGCGCACGCGACCCGGGTTGGCGCCGAACACGAGGATGCGGTCCGCCATCGACACCGCCTCGTCGATGTTGTGCGTCACCATGAGCACCGACTTGGTCGGCATCGCACTGTCGTTCCACAGATCCCGCAGCTCGCCGCGCAGCGTTTCGGCCGTGAGCACGTCGAGCGCCGAGAACGGCTCGTCCATGAACAGGATTTCCGGCTGCACCACCAGGGCGCGCGCAAAGCCGACGCGTTGCTTCATCCCGCCCGAGAGCTCTTTGGGGAACGCTTCCTCGAATCCGTCCAGTCCGATCAAGTCGATGGCCTTGAGCGCGCGGTCGCGGCGCTCGGCTTCCGCCACGTCGGTGGCCAACAAGCCTAACTCCACGTTCTGGAAGACCGTGAGCCACGGAAAGAGCGCGAACTGCTGGAAGACGATGGCGACTTGTCGGTTAGGCCCGTGGAGCGGCGCGCCGTGCGCGAGGACGCGCCCCTCCGATGGCTGCAGCAGCCCCGCCAGAATGCGCAGCAGCGTCGACTTCCCCGACCCCGAAGGCCCGAGCAATGCCACGAATTCGTTCTCGCGCAGCTCGAGATCGATGCGCTCGAGCACCGGCGCCGTGTCGTTGCTGAAGAACTTGCGCACGCCTTCGGCCGCGAGCAAAACCGTGCCGGGCGGTTTCGGTGCAAGGGCGCGCGTGCTGGTTGCCATCGATGATCCTCGTTCCGATCAGCCGAGTCGGAATCGTGTTTCCGCGTAGCCGTACAGGCGGCGCCAGAGCAGACGGTTGATGATGATCACGATGCCCGCCATCACGAGTGTGCCGGCAAGCAGGAGCGGAAAGTTGCTGCGCTCCGCCGCCCCCGCGATCAGCGCCCCCAATCCGGTGGTGCTCGTGGTGTGTCCCGCGAACGTGACGTACTCGGCCACGATACTCGCGTTCCATGCGCCGCCGGTGGCGGTGATCATCCCCGTCACGAGATACGGGAAGATGGCAGGAAGGATGAGCGTCTTCCAGCGGCGCCAGCCCACCACGTGGTACACCGTCGCCGCTTCCTTGAGATCGGACGGGATCGCCATCGCGCCCGCGATCACGTTGAAGAGCACGTACCATTGGGTGCCCAGCAGCATCAGCGCCACTGCCGCCACGTTGAGGCCGCCCGGAATCGTGAGCAACGCCAGCAATAGCACCGGGAATACGGCCGTGGCCGGAATGGAGGCGGTGATCTGAACGAGCGGTTGCAGACGCCTCGCCCAACGGGGATTGGTGCCGATGGCGACGCCCGCCGGCACCGTCCACGCCGCGGCGATCACGAGCGCGATGGTCGTGCGCCCGAGCGTCGCCGCCGCGCTCACGCCCACGCGCGTCCAATCGCCTCGCGTTAGGCCGGCGAGCGTGTGCGCCGCCAGCGCGACCCCCCATGCCACCGCCGCGGCCGCCAGCCCGAGTGCGACGATCCCCACGGCGCGCCGAGCACGGCGGCGCCCCGGCGGCGCCGTCGCCGATTCTGCCGCCGGCGCGTCGCCGTTGGGCGATGCGCTGAACGCGAGATCGATGCGGCGCGCCGCGGGGCGCAGCACGCGCGAGCGCAGCGCGTCCACCAGCCGTGACCCGCGCAGCAGATCCAGCACGCGCGATGTCGGCGCGTCGCTTCCCGCATTCTCGAACTTGAATCGATCCGACCACGCCAGCAGCGGCCGCCACAATATTTGGTCGAGCAGTACGATCACGACCACCAGTGTCAGCAAACCGAACACGAGCGCCCGCGTATTGCCGGCGTCCGCGGCAGCGGCGAGGTACGAACCCAGCCCCGCCAGTCGCAGGCTGCCGTCGCCCACGGCAAACTGCTCGCTCGCCATGAGAAAGAACCAGCCGCCCGCCCAGCTCATCATGCTGTTCGCGATGAGCGAGATCACGCCGAACGGGACTTCGAGTCGCGTGAATTTGCGCCAGACGCCGAGCCGGTAGATGCGCGCGGCTTCCGTAAGCTCGCTCGGAATGGTGATGAGCGATTGATGGAAGCTGAACGCGAGATTCCACGCCTGGCTGGTGAAAATCAAAATCACCGCCGCGAGCTCGAGGCCCAGCGTGCGACCCGGGAACAACGCGACGAGTCCGAGCACGACGCCCGGCATGAACGACAGGATCGGGATGCTCTGCAGAATGTCCAGCAGCGGCAGCATCACTCGCTCGGCCGCCTTGCTGGACGCCGCGAACCGCGCATACGCCAGCGAGAACACGAGCGACACGATGTACGCGAGCACCATGCGCAGGGTGGAAAGCGCCGCGTAGTACGGCAGCCGTGCCGGCGCGAGCGAGATGCGGAAGCCCGGCGACAATGGCGCGCGCCATTCCGCGGCCGCGCGCGCGACGCCGAATGTCACGGCGGCCACCGCGCACAACAGCATGAGCTCTACCCACCGGGGCGCGGGCGTCGTGACCACCGGCGCCGCCGGCGCGCGGCCCTCAGTAACGACGGGAGCCATCGGCTGCGCCATGCGGAAACGAGTTGGAGAGACGAGGAAGAAAAACGGCGCAGCCCACAGGCGGAAGGGGCCGGGGCAGAAATCGGCGCCCCGCCCCGTCACGAGATGGTCTTATTTCGCTTCCAGCTCGTCCGCCAACCGCGCCGATTCGTACACGTTCCGGAGCGCCTCGATGATCGCCCGCGACGACACGCTCACCGAGCGCGCGGCGTCATCGGTGAAGATGAACCGGTTAGGCAGGGACTCGATGTTGCCGTCGAAGATCAGACCCACCAGCTCGCCGTCGCGGTTGATCACGGGGCTGCCCGAATTGCCGCCGATGATGTCGTTGGTCGTCACGAAGTCGAGCGGCGTCGTGAGGTCCATCTTGGGGCGTTGCTGCATCCACCGGTCCGGCAGATGGAACGGCGCCTTGTCGTCGAATGCGGCCGCGTGGGCGAACATGCCGTAGAAGGTCGTCTTGTACGGCGCGATCGTTCCGTTGTACGGATAGCCCTTCACCACGCCGTCGCTGATGCGCAGCGTGAACGTCGCATCGGGCGGCAGCTTCGTGTTGTAGACGGCGAACAGGGCCTGCCCGACTTTGTCGGCATTTGCCGAAATGATGTCGTTGAGGCGGCCCTGCGCCATCTGCGCCTGATCCGCTAACGGAAGGATCTTGCGCGCCAGCACGATCATGGGATCGGTCGACGTGTCGATCGCCGCGCTGCCGCCATCCAGCAGCGCCTGGCGCGCGGCCATCGACGCCAGCTTGGTGCCCGTCATCGAGCGATGCCGCCACGTCTTCCGGCGCGCGTACGCCCAACACCACGGCGCGATAGGGGTCGTTAGGCGGAAGCACCTGCTGCACCGCCGTGAGGAAGGACGTGAGCTCGAGGCGCTCGGTGGCCGAATCCACGGGCTGGTCGGCCAGGATGCCCTGGCGAATCCGCGCCAAACCGGCGCCCCGGTACTGCGGCAGCCGCTTCGCGTCGACTAACGCACTCTCGGCCGGCACACGCACCAATCCGCCCGCCCAATTCAGGAGCTGCGATCCGAACGGCGGAGTGAAGCTGAAGCCGTAGTAGTTGGCCTGCGCGGCCATCGCGGTGAGCTGTCGCTCCGCGGTGGCGATCTCCGTCCACGCACTGCTGTATTTGGGCCGGAGCGCCGGATCGGCGTCCACGCGGGCGCGAAGATCACGCTCGAACGCCGCCTTACGCGCGATGATCGTCGAATCGAGCAGGCCCGCCCGATACCCTGTAATCGCCTTCTTCGAGTTCGCGATGCCGAAGATGAGGTTCTCGTACTTGCGCTGATTCTCCGCGCTCTGCGCGCTCAACGTGTTCAGCGTCGCCATCGCGCGGTCGTACGCGGCCAGCGTGAACGGATACTCCACGTCGCGGAGGTACTGCATCTGCGCGAGCGTCAGCAACCGGCCCGTCGAACCCGGATTCCCGGTCACGAACACCAGATCGCCATCGCGCGCACCCGACTTGCTCCACTTGAGATAGTCGGTCACTACCATGGGCGAGTCGTTCTGGTAGACGCGCAGCAGCGCCATGTCGAGGTCGTATCGCGGATACGTGAAGTTGTCCGGATCGCCGCCGAAGAACGCCGCTTCTTCCTCGGGCACCATGACCAGCCTAACGTCGGTGAATCGCTGGTAGCGATAGAGCGAGTACATGCCGCCCTGATACAGCGTCACCACTTCGCAGCGCAGATGCGTCGCCGTTTGACATTCGGTCTGTACGCCGGCGATCGCCGAGTCCCGCTGCGCGACCTGGGCGTCCGGCGTCTTCGCCGTCACGGCGCCGCGGATCCGCTGCGTCACGTCCTCGATCGACTGCAGTTGGTCGACGTACAGCGTCGAACACTTGCGCTCGTCGGCGATCGACGACGCCACAAAACCGGTCGTGTTGTAGTTCGTGTCCGCCGGCGACGCCGATGCCACGCACGCCCGCGCACAATGATGGTTAGTCAACACCAATCCGCGCGCCGACACGAACGACGCCGAGCATCCCGGCAACCGCACCGACGCGAGGCGCACGTGCGTGAGCCACGTCGAGTCCGGTGTGAATCCGTACGTCTGCTTCCAGTACTCGTAGGGCGGCGCATCGAACGTCCACATCGTGCCCGCTTCTTTCACATACTTCGCCGGACCGAGCGGCACCGCAACGCGCGGCGGTTCCTTGCGAATGCGTTCCGGCGGCTTGCGCGTCGTCGCCTGTGCCGGCAACGACGATGGATGCCCAACGGTGAGAACTGCGATTGCCACAGTGGCGCGACGGAGCAGACAGAGCAGGCGGTCGAAGTTCACGTAGGCCTCGTCGAGTCGAAAAGTGCGGGAATCGTCCAGTGCCAAATTCGGTCATCGAGCAACGGAGCGAAAGGCCTCCGCCAAACGTCTCGCGCGATTGACTGCTGCCGCGCAGCGCCGGCACCAACATTGACGCACCCACCGGTGCGGGTTACGATGCCTCCGCCGCTCGGTTGCTCGAGCGTGCGTGCATTCGTCTTCGAGCACACACGAATCCTGTACACCGCTCTCTCGATCGAGATGCCGCGTCGCCCACACTGCTTCATCATTGCTGTCACGATCGTCGCCGCCGCGCTCGTTGCCGGTCCCGCGACGCTGCGTGCACAGGACGGTGTGCGCACCACGCCTCCGGTCGAGGAGTCCAAGCCCTTCGCCAACTTCCGCCACTCCGCGCTCACACTCGGCGATTCGATCGTCACGCTGGCGCGCGAGCAGTTGGGCAGGCGCTACGTGTTCGGAGGCATGTCCCCGCGCCGCGGGTTCGATTGCAGCGGGTTGGTCAAGTACATCGCGACCATTCTCCACATCGACATTCCGCGCACCGCGCGCATGCAGGCCAGATCCGGCGAACCTGTCGCCAAAGACACCGCCCAACTGCTGCCCGGCGACCTCGTCACGTTCGGACGCGGCTCCAGCATCTCGCACATTGGGATTTACATCGGGAACGGACGCTTCATCCACGCGAGCACCAAAGCCGGTCGCGTGATCGAGGCCGCGCTCCTCCGCGCGCCGGCCCGCGGCATCAAGCCCTGGCAGGGAGTTCGGCGCCTCGCGTTCGCAGACACGGCGACGACGCTCGACGCATACCCGTACCACTGACCGGCACGACGTAGGCGACCAAGTCGCCTAACGAGGAAGCGATCGGCGCGCCATGGCGCCATTCGATGGCGCGCCCCACGTGCGGCCCGTGCCCAACGACGAGCGCGCCGCCGGCGTCCCCCGCCGCATACGCGAACGCCCACAACCAGTAGCAATCGACAGCGCGCGCCAACCAATGATGAGGTCGCCGATTCGAACGTGTCCGGTTGTGGGACGTGCATTCCCATTCGCGGGCACCTGACTCGCGATAATCAATGGCGCCTGCTGGACAAACCATTGCCTGGTAAGCGATTGTCCAATCTGTCACTCGGGCACGCTCCTTCCCGTAGGGGATCGAGCGAGAGCCGCTATTCGAGCGGCGCCTGTGAACCATCCGAGTCATCGAATCGTGGACATTCCGCGCGAACCACCTAGCAAGAGAAAGCGCAACATTCTCATCGGGGCCGGCGTTGTTGCCGTCGTCGCGATCACTGCTGCGCTCAGCCGCTTGGGCCCTGCCGCGCCCCCTGTCGATCGAGCCACGCTCATGATCGACACGGTGCGCCGCGGCGAAATGGTGCGCCAAGTACGAGGACCCGGCACGCTGGTGCCCGACCAGATCTTGTGGATCTCCGCTCTCACCGGCGGCCGCATCGATCAGATCTACGTGCGCCCTCCTGCCAAAGTCCTGGCGAATACGCTGATCCTCTCCATGTCGAACCCCGACGTCACGCTCGAAGACTTGAACGCTGACCAGCAGTTGAGTGCCGCCGAGGCGGCCATGGCCAGCCTCAAGACGACGCTCGAGACGCAGCGCCTCAACGAGGAAGGCGTCGTCGCCACCGCACAGAACACATACCAGACGGACAAGCGCCAGGCCGACGTCTCAGGCGCCTTGCTCGCCAAGGGGCTCATCTCCCCACAAGACGCGGCCAACGCCAAAGACAAGGCAGCGGCCTCGGAAATTTCGTTCAAGGTGGAAACCCAACGGCTCGATGTGATGTCCAAGACAATCGACGAGCAGTTGAAGCTGCAGCAGCAGCAGATCGACCGGCTCAAGGCGATCTCGGACTTCCAGAAGAAGCGGGTGGAATCGATGCAGGTTCGGGCCGGCTCCGATGGTGTCATTCAAGACATGGACTTGCAGCCGGGACAATGGGTCCAACCCGGAACGTTGCTCCTCAAAGTCGCACAGCCCGGAAAGCTCAAAGCGGAACTTCGCATTCCAGAGAATCAAGCGGCCGACGTGCAGAACAATCAGCCGTGCTCGGTGGACCTGCGCAACGGAATCGTTCAAGGACACGTCACGCGTATCGAATCGTCGGCGCAGTCGGGCACGGTCGGTGTCGACGTTGCCCTCGACGGACCGTTGCCGCCGGGTGCACGCCCTGACCTGAGCGTCGACGGCACGATCGAAGTGGAGCGCCTCAAGAACGTGTTGTATGTTGGGCGGCCCGCGTATGGACAGCCGGAGAGCACGGTCGGCCTGTTCAAGCTGACGCCCGACGGAAAAGAAGCGGCGCGCGTGAACGTGAAGTTAGGCCGCGCCTCCGTCACGACCATCGAAGTGGTGCAAGGTCTCAACGTCGGCGACAAGGTGATCATCTCCGACATGTCGCAGTGGGATTCGCACGATCGCGTCCGTTTGCACTAACGTCTTTCATACTCGAGATTCAGCCGCGTACCGTCTCAAGCTCCCCAACCTCGACCCCCGCCCCCATGGACACCGCTTCGCCAACTCCCGGCTCCGCTTCTTCCGCGGCTGGTTCCTTCACGTCGGCCGCGTCGGACGGGAAGGCGCTCCTTCGCCTCGACGCAATCGCGAAGATTTTCTACACCGATGAAGTCGAGACGCACGCGCTGGCCGGCGTGCACCTCGAAGTGCCCCCGGGCGAGTATCTGGCCATTGCCGGCCCGTCCGGTTGCGGCAAGACCACGCTGCTCTCGATCCTCGGCCTCCTCGACACGCCGACGCAGGGCGAGTATTTGCTCGACGGACAGCCGGTGGCCGGCCTCACGGCCAGCCAGCGCGCTCGCGTTAGGAACCGCCAGATCGGGTTCATCTTCCAAGCGTTCAATTTGATCGGCGACCTCACGGTCTACGAAAACGTGGAGCTGCCGCTCACGTATCGCGGCATGGATTCCACCGAGCGCCGCAAGCGCGTGCTCGAGGCATTGGAAAAGGTCGGCATGTCGCACCGCGTGAAGCACTATCCGTCGCAGCTCTCCGGCGGTCAGCAGCAGCGCGTCGCGGTGGCGCGCGCGGTGGCGGGCGACCCCTTGATCCTCCTCGCCGACGAGCCCACGGGAAACCTGGACTCGACCAACGGCGAAGCGGTAATGGAATTGCTGCGCGACCTGCACCGCCAGGGTGCCACGATCATCATGGTGACGCACGATCCGCGCTATGCGGCGCACGCCGACCGGTCGATCCATTTGTTCGACGGCCGCGTGGTGGAAGACGAGACGGGCGCCAAAGAACAGGCTGACGAGTCGCAGCTTCGCGAAAGCGGATTCTAAAAACGTAGGGAAGCGGCGGCTGGCGCCGCCTGAGGGAAGCGGTTCCCTGGGGGAAGCCGGCGGCCTCACGGCCGCCGTGGGGAAGAGGGTGGCCTGTTGGACGTGACATGCCTCTTCGCTGTTGGCCATCGCCCCTTCCCTCCGCTGGCCGTTAGGCCACCGCCTTCCCTCAGGGAACCGCTTCCCTCAGGCGGCGTGAGCCGCCGCTTCCCGAGGATTCCGTGTCCGACCTCACCTACGCCGTCCGCTCCCTCCGCCGGACCCCGGGATTCACGGCGGCCGCCGTGCTCTGCCTTGCGTTAGGCATCGGCGCCACGAGCACCGTGTTCGGCATCGTCGATGCGCTGTTCTTCCGGCCACCGCCCGGCGTCGGCCGCCCGGACGACATCGTCCGCCCGTACCTGACCGAGCAGTCCAAGTACGTCATGATGAACAACGCCTCGACCATCTCCTATCCGGCGTACCGGCAATGGCGCGACGGCGCACGCACGCTGTCCGGCGTGGCCCTCTTCTCATCGTTAGGCCTGAGCGCCGGCCTCGGCAGCGCGGCCCGGCACGTCGATGGGTTCCTCGTGTCCGGCAACTACTTCGGCGTCCTCCAAGTCACCCCGGCGCTCGGACGCTTCTTCGCCCCCGAAGATGATGCCGGTCCGGGCAGCCCGCCCACCGCCGTCTTGAGCCACGCATATTGGCAGCGCGCCTATGGCGGCGACCCGGCCGTGCTCGGCAAGCCGATCGTGCTCGATGGACACGAGTACACCATCATCGGCGTCGCTCCCACGGACTTCCACGGCGTCGACACCGAAGCCGGCGATGTGTGGATCACCATCTCGCACACGACGCTCATCGGCTATCCGGACATTTACCTCACCTCCAACAATGCGTTCTGGCTCGACGTCGTCGCCCGCCTCGCACCGGGCGTGAGCCGCGAGCAGGCGCGCGGCGAGATGGAGGCGATCTACCAGCACCTCATCCAGGCGTCCGACGCCAAGGCGACGCGCCATCCGCACCTGACGCTCGGCCCCGTCCTCTCGGCCCGCGGGCCGCAGACGTCGGACAGCGCACGCATCGCGCGCTGGCTCGCGCTCGCCGCGGCGCTCGTGCTCGCCATCGCCTGCGCCAACACCGCCAACCTGCTGCTGGCGCGCGCTACCGTTAGGCGCAAGGAAATCGCGGTGCGCCTGTCGCTCGGCGCCAGCCGGCGGCGGTTGATGCGCCAGTTGCTGGCCGAGAGCGTGCTGCTCGCGCTGTTAGGCGCGGGCGCGGGACTCGTCATCGCCTTCTGGGGCTCGGACCTCGTCCCGTCGGTGGGGCTGCCGGCGCTCAGCTTCTTCGCGCACGGACGCGTGCTCGTCTTCACCACCGCGGCCGCGATCGCATGCGGTCTCGTGTTCGGTCTCGTGCCCGCGTTCGCCGCGACGCGCGGTGACCTGTCGGGCGCGCTCAAGCAGGGCGCGCGCGAAGGCGTCGACCACCGATCGCGCCTCCGCACCACCCTCATGATCGTGCAGATCGCGCTCGCCGTCGTGCTGCTCACCGGCGCCGGCATGTTCGTGCACAGCCTCCGCAATGCCGAGTCGGTCAACCTCGGGATGGATACCCAGCATCTGCTCACGGCGACCGTCGACCTCTCGCTCGTCGGCTACACAGACAGTGCGAGCGCGCGCTTCGATGCCCTGGCGCGCGAGCGCCTCGAGTCCGCGCCCGGCGTGCGCAGCGCCTCGCTGGCCACCACCGTGCCGCTCACCGGGAGCTACTCGGTGAACGACTTCCGTGTGCCCGACGCCGCGACGCCGTCGCACTCGCTGTCGGACGCGAACGACCTCGCCAGCGCCATGCAGGGACCCGACGCGACACTCACGTCCAACGTCGGCGCGCGCTACTTCGCGACCGTCGGCACGCCGATCATCCAGGGCCGGGAATTCACCGACGCCGACGTGTCGTCCAACGCGCGCGTCGTGATCGTGAACGAGGCCTTCGCCGCCCGCATGTGGCCCGGCAAATCTGCGTTCGGCCACTGCGTGGACCTGCAAGACGAGAAGAACCAGTGGGTGTGCTACAGCGTCGTTGGCGTGGCGAAGAACGCGAAGTATACGAGCATTGTCGAGACGCAGCGCCAGTACTTCTGGAATCCGGTCACGCCGAGCCTGGGGTCGACGACCATCTTCGTGCGCACTACCGGCGATGCCGCTGCCGAAGTCGCGACCGTCCGCCAAACGCTCACCGCGCTCGCGCCCAACCTGCCGTACATTGACGTCAAGCCGTTCCAAGAAAGCATTCGCCCGCAGCTCCGGGTCCGGCTGCTCGGCGCCTCGATGTTCAGCGTGTTCGGACTGCTCGCGCTCGTGCTGGCGGCGATCGGACTCTACGGCCTCATGTCGTACCTGGTCGGACAGCGCACGCGCGAGCTTGGCCTCCGCATGGCGCTGGGCGCCCAACGGCGCGACGTGCTCGCCATGGTGCTGCGCCGCGCGCTCGGCCTTACGTTAGGCGGGCTCGCCATCGGCCTCGTCGGCGCCCTCGCGTCGGCGCGGCTCATCACGCACCTGCTCTACCAGGTTGGCGCCGACGATCCCGCGAGCCTCGTCGGCGTCGTGGCCGTGCTGCTCCTCACCGCGCTCGTCGCCGCCTGGATCCCCGCGCACCGTGCGTCGCGCGTCGACCCCATGGTGGCGTTGCGAGCCGAATGACAGGTTACCATTAGGCATCCTTCTCGCAGACCCTTGGGACTCCATGGCCTCTCTCAAATCACTGTTCGGCGGCGCTCGACCCGAAGCACCGGCTGCATCCGACGTGCAGCCGGATGCGCCGCCCGCCGATCAGAATGCTCATTTCCACGCGCAACATTGACAAGTCGTATCCCGTCGGGAACGGGCAGGTGTTCGTGCTCCGTCGTGTGAGCATAGATGTAAAACCCGGCGAGTTCGTCTCGATCATGGGTCCGTCCGGCGCCGGCAAATCCACGCTCCTGAGCGTGGTCGGCATGCTCGACAGCGCGTGGACCGGCGAGTTCTGGTTCGTCGGACACCCCGTCCACTCGTACTCGATCAAAGAGCGCGTCGCGCTCAACAAGCAGTACATCGGCTTCGTGTTCCAGCAGTACCACCTGATCGATGACCTCACGGTCGCCGAGAACCTCGACATCCCGCTCTCGTACCGGAACATCAAAAAGGGCGAGCGCGAAGCGATGGTCGCCGACACGCTCGACCGGTTTCAGATCGTGGGCAAGAAAGATCTCTACCCGCGGCAGTTGTCGGGCGGACAGCAGCAACTGGTCGCCGTCGCGCGCGCGGTGATTGCGAGCCCGCGGCTCATTCTCGCCGACGAGCCCACGGGCAATCTCCACTCGAGCCAGGGCGCCGAGATCATGGAGCTGTTCACGCGGCTCAACCAACAGGGCACCACGATCATCCAGGTGACGCACTCGGAGACGAACGCCGGCTATGGGAACCGCATCATCAATCTCAAGGACGGATGGATCGTCTAGTCGGTCCGCGCCGGCAGCGTTAGGCATGGTGAACGCGCTGACCGTTCCCGAGCTTCCGCTCCGCATCCTCATCGCGGACGATCAGCCCGACGTGCTCGAGGCCCTGCGCCTGATGCTCAAGGGCGAGGGGTTCCAGATCGAGACCGCGCGCTCGGTGCCCGGCGTCGCGTCGGCCGTCGAAGAACGAGACTTCGACGCCGTGATCATGGACCTCAACTACACCCGCGACACGACGTCCGGCCGCGAAGGGCTCGACCTCTTGCCGCGCCTGCGCGAGATCGACCGCACGCTGCCCGTCATCGTGATGACGGCGTGGGGCAGCGTCGACGGCGCCGTCGAAGCGATGCGTCAGGGCGCGTGGGACTACATCGAGAAACCGTGGGACAACGCGCGCCTCATGGCCACGCTGCGCTCGCAGCTCGAGTTAGGCAGAGCCATCCGGCGCGCCCAACGGCTCGAGGGCGAGAACGCGCTGCTCCGCAAGGACGGCGTGCCGCACCTCATCGCCGCATCGCCGCGCATGCGGCCCGTGCTCCAGCTCATGGAGCGCGTCGGCCCGTCCGACGCCAACGTGCTCGTCACCGGCGAACACGGCACCGGCAAAGAGATGGTCGCGCGCTGGCTGCACGCGGTGTCGGCGCGCACCGGCCACATGTTCGTCGCCGTGAACATGGGCGGATTGTCCGAGGGCGTGTTCGAGAGCGAGCTGTTCGGCCACGTGAAGGGTGCGTTCACCGACGCCAAAACCGATCGCGTCGGCCGCTTCGAGCTCGCCGATCGCGGCACGCTGTTCCTGGACGAGATCGCCAACATCTCGTTAGGCCTGCAAGCCAAGCTGCTGCGCGTCCTCCAAACGGGCGAAGTGGAACGCGTCGGAACCTCGCGACCGCGCGCCGTGAACGCGCGCATCGTCTCGGCCACCAACGTCGATCTCAACGCCGAGGTCAGCGGCGGACATTTCCGCGAAGACCTGCTCTTCCGGCTCAACACGATCGAGATCCACTTGCCGCCCGTACGCGAGCGCCGCGAAGACATTCCCGCGCTCGCCATGCACTTCCTCAAGCGCCACGCCGATCGCTACCAGAAAGCGCTCGGCACATTCGACGCCGCCGCCATGCAGGCGCTGCTCGACCACTCGTGGCCGGGCAACATTCGCGAGCTCGACCATGCCGTCGAGCGCGCGGTGCTGCTCGCCCAGGGCGACATGGTGCGCGCCGCCGACCTGGCCTTGCGGCCCGGCACCCAGGGAGTGGCGTCGCGGTACGAAGAGCTGACGCTCGAGGAAGCCGAGCGCGTGCTCATCCAGAAGGCGCTCACTCGGTACGATGGGAACGTGAGCCAGGCAGCCAAAGCCTTGGGACTGAGCCGGAGCGCGCTCTATCGCCGGCTCTCCACGCATGGCCTCTGAGCGAAAGCCACACGCCACTCGCCTAACGACGCCTTCCCAGCCGGCGCAGCCCTCGGCCTTCGAGCGCCGGATCCTCCTGCTCGCTGTGCTCGCCGGAACACCTGGCGGCGTGGTCGCGCTCACGCTGCTCTGGACCGGCGACTACTCCGATCGACTGCGCTGGACCCTCACCATCCTCGTGCTCGGCGCGTGGCTCGGCGTGACGCTCGCGCTGCGCGAGCGCGTGGTGCGACCGTTGCAGACGATATCCAACATGCTTGCGGCGCTGCGCGAAGGCGATTTTTCCATCCGCGCCCGTGGCGCGCGCGAGGACGACGCACTCGGCCTCGCGCTCCTCGAGGTGAACATCCTCGGCGAGACGCTGCGATCCCAGCGCCTGGGCGCGCTCGAGGCCGTCGCCCTCTTGCGCACCGTGATGGCCGAGATCGACGTCGCCATTTTCGCGTTCGACGAGCACCGCGCGCTCCGACTGGTGAATGGCGGAGGCGAACGCCTCCTCGATCAACCCGCCGAGCGCCTGCTCGGCCGCACGTCGGCTGCGTTAGGCCTGGCCGAGTGCCTGCGCGGCGACGACGACCGAACGGTGGATCTGGATTTCCCCGGCGGCCGCGGCAAGTGGCAGCTGCGGCGCGGCAGTTTTCGCCAGGACGGACGCCCGCATCAGTTGGTCGTCCTCTCCGACCTGAGCCGCGTGCTGCGCGAGGAGGAGCGCCAGGCGTGGCAGCGCCTCATCCGCGTGCTCGGACACGAGATCAACAACTCGCTCGCGCCGATCAAGTCGATCGCGGCGAGCCTGCGCGATTTGCTGGCGCGCCCGACCTTGCCCAGCGACTGGCGCGACGACGTGGGCGGCGGCCTAACGGTAATCGCCGGGCGCAGCGAATCGCTCGGCCGGTTCATGACGGCGTACGCGCTGCTCGCGCGCCTGCCCAACCCGCAGCCGCACCCCATGGACGTCGAGCAGTGGGTCGCCCGCGTCGCGCATCTCGAGACCCGCCTTCCGGTGCGCATCGTGTCCGGACCGGCCACCACCATCTCCGCCGACGGCGACCAACTCGATCAGGTGCTCATCAATCTGGTGCGCAACGCCGCCGACGCCTCGCTGGAGACGCACGGCGGCGTGGCCGTTGGATGGACGCGCAACGGCGGCGCGCTCGACGTTTGGGTCCGCGATGATGGACTCGGCCTGTCCGACACGACCAACTTGTTCGTGCCGTTCTTCACCACCAAGCCCGATGGATCGGGCATCGGGCTCGCCCTGAGCCGCCAGATCGCCGAGGCGCACGGCGGCGTGCTCACGCTCGAGAATCGCCGTGACGCGCAGGGGTGCGAGGCGCGCCTCAGGCTGCCGCTGTGAGCGGCGCGACGAGTCTGCTGCTCGACCTCGGGGCGCACCCGGTGATCGCCCACCGCGGCGCGTCCGCCTTCGCGCCCGAAAACACGCTGGTCGGATTCGAGCGCGCGGCCGCGTTCGGCGCCGAAGCGTTCGAGCTCGACGTGCACGTCACCGCCGATGACGTGCCCGTGGTGATTCACGATCCGACCCTCGACCGCACGACCGACCGCCGCGGCGCCGTGGCCTCGATGCCGTACGAAGCCTTCCGCGACGCGGATGCCGGCGCGCGATTCACCTCCGATCGCGGCGCCACGTTCCCGTTCAAGGGGCGCGGCGTGCGCGTGCCGACGCTGGCCGACGTGTTAGGCATGTTCCCCGACACGCCGTGCATTGTGGAGCTCAAGACCGCGGGCGCGGCGCCCGCGGTGCGGCGCGTGGTTCAGGAGTCGGGGGCCGTGGCGCGATGCATTCTCGCCTCGTTCGACGAGCGCGCGCTGGCGCCCTTCGACGCACCGCCCTTCATCCGCAGCGCGACGCGCGCCGAAACCCTGTCGCTCGTGAGCCGCGCGCTCGTCGGCCGCATGCCGCGCCCGGCGCGATACCGCGCGCTCACCATCCCGACGCGATTCAACGGCATTCCGATTCCCATGCGCATGCTCGCCGGCGCCGCACGCCGCGTCGGGTGCCCGACGCACGTGTGGGTGATCGACAGCCCCGAGTTGTCGCTGTCACTCTGGGCACAGGGCGTGTGCGGCGTGATCACCAACCGGCCCGGTGCCATGCTCGCGGCCCGCGAAACGGGCCGCGTCGCCTGACACCCGTCGGACCCAAGGCCTAACGATCAGGGGCGGCGGCTTTCGCCGTCGCCCCTGGATCGTTAGGCCGCCCGCGCGTCGGGCTTACCGCTTACCGATGATGGTGGCCCCCGCCGCCGCCGCCACCACCGCTCCGCGGCGCCGACATCCGGGGCGCGGACATCCGTGGCGACGACATCCGAGGCGCCGACTCACGCGGCGCCATCCGCGGCTCCGCGCGCGCGCCCTGGAACCTCGGGGCTTCAACGCGCGACTCTGGACGCGGCGACTCTACCCGCTGCGGCTCCATCCGCGGACCATCCATGCGCGGCGACTCCGTCCTAAAGCCCGGCACACGCTGCGCCGGTCCGCTGAACCGCGGCATTGACTGGACGTTCGACCTTCCGCGCGGCTCGTTCACTCGCGTCGGCGGCTGCGCCACGCGCGAGCCCGGCCGTTCCGTTCCGCGGAACGTCTCCGGTGCGCGAACCGGCGGCTCGAAGTGCGGCCGGTCGGGCACCGCGCGCGTGCCTCTAAACGATGGATGGCCGCCCGGACCGAACACCGTCGGACCGTCCATGCGCGTCCCTTCGTTAGGCGAACGCACCGTGACCGGGCTGCGGCGAACGCCGACGTCCGTCGGACGCGATACCGGACTCCGCGTCAACGCGTGCATTCCGCCAAGCGACATACCGGCAAACCGTCCGCCTGATGCGCCCGACAAGCCGTTGCCGCCGAATGTCGTGCGCGGACGATACTGCACGCCCGCGATCGTGCTCCCACCGCCAACACGGCCGTTGAACCTGAACGGCGTGTTCGCCAGGAAGGGACGCGGCCGGGCAAAGGCGCCGCAATCGAAGCACGCGATGAACGGCCGCTCGAAGAACGGACGACGGAAGAAAAACGGCGACGGGAACCGACGGAACGGGCTGAAGAAGAACGGTCCGCCGCCAAATCCGACCGAAATGAAACCGCCACCGAAATACGGGCCGTAGCCGTAGAAGAACGGATCGTAATACGGATCGTACGAGTCGTAGCCGTACGGATCCATGTAATAGTTAGGCTGCGCGTACGCCACGGTCTGCGGCGCGCTGTATGTCTGCAGGTCGTAATCGAAATGCGCCGAGGCCATGCGCCCAACGAGATTCGTGAGGCCGGTCTCGGGATCCTGCGCGAGCGAGCTGTCGCCCATCACCGTGTAATCCCAGTGGCCGTCGCGCGAGAAATCGTTGAACTGGAATTGCTGCGCCGACCAGGCGGCGTACACGACGCCGGTCCCCGAGTTGGACTCGACGGTAAACGACTCGCTCCCACCGCGGCCCACGATCTCGTAGCTCTTCCCGCCGCGCACGAAATCGTCGTCGGACGGATCGAGCGGGAATAGCACCCGCACCAACCCATTGGGCGACACGCGCATTACGACGAGATAGCCATCATCGCGGATGTCGACCTTGACGTGCGCCTGGTCTCCTCGCTCGTAGACGTTGCGGTCGAGAGAGACGCGCACCGCCGGAGTGGGGTCCGCGGAATCGGCGCGCGTCGGCGTGGTTGTACCAGCCGTCGCAACGCCCGAAAGCATCAAAGGAACCATCAATACGGAGAGCATACCCCCTCCCGAAAACTCGAGGCCGCCAACCGACTCCAGCCGGCGGAACGCCAGGGCCAACACCATTGCCCGGCTACTGCACTATGGCGACTGTCGTGCCGCCACGCAAGTCATTGCTACACAACACTTTTTCGGCAACCTCGGCTGCCAATTCGTCCGTCCTGCTGGACAGTGCCCGTGGCCCAATTGGGACACCGCGCAAACCGGGCTCTGCCGGCCGTCCTCAACACGTTGCATCCGCTACAGTTCCGCAAATTTCACACTTCCCGGTTGACGGGCCTCTTGCGCTCGACTCGCGGATACCGAATCATCACGCGTTCCTGCGGCAGTTCAGTTCGGCGGATGCCTGACGGCACAGACGCCCAGGTCCGCTAGCCCCCTCTAAATGTCTGGCGAGGATACTCACATGGGCCTGATCGACAGGGCGAAGAACATCATCATGCAGCCGAAGCAGGAATGGCCGGTGATCGACGCCGAGGCATCAACGGTAGGCAGCCTGTACACGGGATACGTGATTCCGCTGTCACTCGTGCAGACGATCGCCTACTTCCTCGGGCTGATCCTCTTTGGTGTCCCGGCGTTCCTCGGCA
Source organism: uncultured Gemmatimonadaceae bacterium (assembly GCA_963702675.1). Taxonomy (GTDB): domain Bacteria; phylum Gemmatimonadota; class Gemmatimonadetes; order Gemmatimonadales; family Gemmatimonadaceae; genus JADGGM01. The sequence continues at coordinate 1,021,847 of CAVPDN010000009.1, read as the reverse complement.
CCGTTCGCGTGCCAATCGGTCCAGCGTTAGGCAGCGTAGTGGCGAGTTTCGTGGCCGGCCTCATTGGCCTCTACATTTTCGCGTTAGTGATCGACGCCCTCGCGCCGTCGTTCGGCGGGACCAAGAACATGATCCAGGCGTTCAAGGTTGCCGCGTACTCCTGCACAGCAGTATGGGTATTCGGCATCCTCGCAAATCATCCCGGTTATCGGATGGATTGGCGGCCTGCTGGGTTTGTATTCGCTCTATCTGCTCTACACCGGCCTGCCGGTGCTCATGAAATCGCCGCCCGAAAAGGCGCTGGGATATACCGTTGTCGTTATTATTGTCGGCATCATCCTGGCCCTCTGCGTGTTTTACCTCACACGCGCGCTGGGCTTTGGCTTCCAACCCGGCATGATCCGCCCCATGTAGTGCCCCGTTAGGCGTGTGGGGCGGGAGACGCGACTGCGCGTCTCCCGCCCCACACGTCCAACGGATCTTGCGTCAGAATCCGAACCGCAGTCCCGCCGACAGCGCCCAGTTCTGCGTCACCGGCGCCTGAATGTCCTCGCCCGAAATATCCTGCAAGTTGAACCGGCCAATGTAGTCCTTGGCCATGAACCGCAGGCCGATCGAGCGCGAGATGCGCGCATTGATGCCCACGCCGGCGTTCCAGGCGAAGTTCGTCGCGCTCGTCGACGGCACACTGGGACTGCCGTCGTCGAAGTCGTAGTGCATTGCCCCCGCGCCGATCTGGAAGAACGGCTTCACCGATCCGCGGCCAAACGGTCCGGTCGGCACGGCGAACTGCAAGCCGCCATTGTACAACCACACGTTCGTGTTCGCCGCGGCACCCGTCTGGGCCAGCGGGACATTGACCTGCGTGTTCGACCGCGCATAGCCGACGTTCCCGTAGAACGACACGTTAGGCGCGAGCTTGAGCCCGAGCTGCGCCCCCACCACGGCGGCGTCGTCGGACGACAGCGATGAGCCCGTGCGACGGCTGAAAAAATTGCCAAACGTCAGATAGCCGACGTACGGCGTGAATTGCACCACGTCATTGCTCGATTCGTCGATCACGCGCAGCCCGCGCTGCGCGCTCAGCGGCGCGGCAGCGGCCACGAGCGCGACGATGGCGACGGCAGCGCCGGTTCCAATACGCATTGGTTCCTCCAGTGCGGAATGTCTTGCGCCCACATCGCGCACTCAAGGCACGCGTCATGCCCGCCGCCGGCATGCACGCGCTACAGTGTTGATACCGCGTTACTTGCGCACGGTACAGGTCGACGCTCTCGCCTCTCCTGTTGTCCTCGGCCTGGGACGGAATTGTCCACTCAGCGCGTCGCGCGAGCCCCAGGCTCCACGTTCCAATTGATGATCGCGTTCCACACGAGCGGGAACTCGTGGTGGTTGAGATAGCGGTGGAGCGGATCGAACGTGAATGCCACCACGTGCCCCTTCCGAACCGGCACGTCGAAGATCGCGCCCTGCCCAACGATCTCGTCCTGTCCGCGCACCATCCCCGATAGCACGTACGGTTCCTCGGTCTCGTGCGCCTTGGACTTCGACGCCGTCGAGTCGTGATGCGCGGGCGTTTTGTCGGGCTCGCCCATGATCGGGCCGCTCTCGTTGGGCGCGGGCAGCTTCGTGCCGTACTGCAGAATCAGCATCGCGCTGTCGCGCGGCAGCACCTCGTACAAGGGGCCGTTGCCGCGGAACACCGTTGTCGTATCGGGGAATCCGTAGAGAATCGGCGATGCGCGGCGCGCGCGAACGCGAACCACCGACCCCGGATGAAAGAGTGCGTGGGTCGCATGCGGAGAGAGCGCCGGCGCGATGCCGGACTCGGCGGCCAGTCGCGTGGCCGTCTCGAGCGTGATCAGCTCTCCGCCATCATCGACGAACGCGCGCAACGCCTCGAGGCCCGCGAAGCCGGGTCCGCCGGTAATGTCGGGGCTCGAGAACGGCGTCCCCAAGTTAGGCGTAGCGCTGGTCTTCTCGAACGGCAGCGGCCCGAAGTCCCGGTTCACGCCGTTGATCATCCGGTCGAGCGACCCGCCCATGTTGGGCACGAGGATCACATCGAACCGTTTGCGCAAGTCGCCGCGGCGCAGATCGTCCTTGTCGATCGGCGTGTAGGGAATGCCTAGCTGGTCGAACGTGTATCGCGACCACCCGGCGTCCTGCGTATCGAACCACGAGTGATAGACCGCGATGCGCGGCAGGTCCACGGCGTGGTGCGGCACATCGGGAGCGCGGTCGGCGCTCACCAGCGGCAGGCCGGACGCCGTGGCCAGCTCGCGCGCGACGTCCGCGCCCGCGTGCTCGATCACCACCGATCCGGCGGGGAAGCTGTCCTGCCCAACGACAAACGCGCGGTCGGCGACCGACGCCGAGGCCGCGCGATCGCGCGCGCGCAAGTGGAACAGCGCCGGCAGCACTTCGCTCTGCGCGCGGTAGGCGAGCAGGTACACCGGCCCCGACCCGCGCACCGCCCCGGCGAACGCCACGGTGTCGTGCAGCGCCTCGAGTCCGGTCCAGTGGAACACGGACGTGTCGGTCACCGCGTGCACGTCCACCCCGTACAGCGCGCCTAACGTCCAGGCGATGTCGTCGTACGGCGGGTACTGCGCCGTGCTCGGATAGCTCTGCGTGCTGAGCAGGTTCACCGCCAGATCGCGATACGGCTGGTCGAGCTGGATCACGAAATCGCCCGCCGAGTCGCCCGTGGTCCGTTGGGCGATCTCGATGTGCTGGCGCTCGAGCTGGTTGATGAGGTACGCCACGCGCCGCGGGTCGCGCTGCCGCGCGAATCCCGGAATGACGTACGCATGCGGCGTTTCGCTGCGGCCCCGCGCCAGACTGTTCACGCCGACCTGATAGAAGTCGTGCAGCATCTTCGACGCGTTGGTCGCCGCGTACGTGAGCGACGCCAGCACGCCGGTCTCTTGATAGTTGATGTTGTCGCGCGAGCTCCAGTACACCTGCTTGGTGGGCGGCCACGAGCGATACCATTCGCGCGAGGTCACCGGCGCGCCCGCGTAGCGCTCGTCCGAGAGGTCGCGCAGGTACGTGTCGCCGCCGTCGTTGCCGAACGTCTCGAAGAACCGCCCAACGGAGTTGTGATTGTTGGCCACCCACATGCCGTAGCCCGGCCACCACCCATCGAAGAACGCCCACGTCCACACGCCCGGCATGCCGGCCGCGCTCAGCGTGGTGATGTCGTTGTTCGCCAGCACCTGCCACTCGCCGATGATGATCGGGTCGTTGGTCTCGTTGTACGGGCCCGTGCCGGTGGACACGTACAGCAACGGCACCGATTCGTGCAGGTCGTGCATGACTAACGGATGCCAGTTGTAATAGATGTTGAAGATCGCTTTCGTGAGCGCCAGCGAGATCTGCAGACCGTCGCGGTTGTTGTCGTGCAGCGCGTACCGGCCCCAATACGGGGACGAGCGCGGGAACCCGTCGTCGAAGATCGGACGCCCCTTGGTGTAGTGCAGATACCAATCGACTTGCTTGTCGCGGCCGTCCGGCTCGCTCACCGGATTGATGATCGTGATCACGCGGTTGCGGATCATCGCGTCCGTCGAGTCGTCGCCCACCGCGAGGCGATACGCGAGCTCCGTTAGCATTTCGGGCGAACCCATCTCGGGCGAATGCAGGCCGCCGTTCAAGTAGTAGATCGGCTTCGCCTGGCCGATCACATCGATTGCCGAATCCGGCGGGAGCGCGCGCGGGTCGGCGAGACGCCGCATGAGCGATTTGTAGTGATCGAGACTGCGCATCGTCTGCTCGTCCGCGATCACGACGAGAATGATTTCCCTGCCCTCCTCAGTGGTCGCCACACTGTCCACACGCACCCGCGGCGTCGCCTTGGCGAGCGCGCGAAAGTAGGCGTAGATGTCCTTCGAATGGTGCATCACGCCCGGTGCGCCGGCGATGCTGCCGAAGTACTTGAGCGGACTCGGCACCGTCTCGCTCGCCGGCAGCGTGGCCACCGCCTGCGGGAGGAACCGCGGGTCGGTCGTCGCCTGACGGACTAACCGGGCGTAACCCGTGTCCAACGCGGCGCCGTGGGGCACCGCTGGCTTGGGCGCCACGGCCTGTTGGGCCACGCGAACCGGACGTTGATAGCTGGCTACCGGCTGCTGGATGACCGAGGCAGCGGTCAGAATGAGCGTGAGCGAAAGCACGAGACGTGTCTGGGCTGGAGGGATGGTTCGGAGGTAGTTCTGAGTATCACCAAACGCACGGTCCATCAACCCCTTCCGCGGTGTCGACGCCGTTCCCCTGGGGTATCCGAATCGTCAATTGACGAGGATTCATCGGTCGGACATGAGAAGAGAGGCGGGCCAATGCGAGTATTTTTGACTGGAGCGGCCGGACCACTCGGACGCGCGCTCACCGAGGTGTTCCGCGAACGCGGAGACGCGGTGGTTGGACAGGTTCGCCGCCGCAGCGGCATCGGTGTGCTGCGGAAGTTGGGCGCCGAGCCGGTGATGAGCGATCTGATGCGCGCGCGGCTGCTCGCCGATGCGATGCAGGGATGCGATCTCGTCGTCCACGTCGCGCAATTCTTCGATTTCTGGGCGCCGCAAGCCTCGACCTTCCATGCCGTCAACGTGTACGGCGCCGAGAACACGCTCGCGGCCGCGCTCGAAGCGCGCGTCCCGCGCGTCGTGTACGTCTCGTCATCACTCACTATTGGTGAGGCGCCCGGTTACTGGGGCACCGAGCGCACCGTGCATCGCGGCTACACGCACACGGCGTACGAGCGCTCCAAGCTCACCGCGGAGCACGCCGTGCTCCGCTATCGCGCCAAGGGCGTCGACGTCATCGTCGTCAATCCAAGCCTCATCGTTGCGTCAGGTGATTCGGGATGGCTGGGCCGCATGGTCGCGGATTTCGTAACCGGCAAACGTCGCCGCACCGGCGACGCGCCCATGGGTTGGATCTGGGCGCGCGACGCCGCCACCGGCATTGCGCTCGCCGCCGACAAAGGACTCAGCGGCTCCCGATACATCTTGAACGGTGAGACGATGTCGACGCGCGAGTTCATGACGCGCGTGACGAAAGCCGCCGGTAAGGCAGCGCCTGGCATCACGCCCAACTGGATCACGACGACGACGGCGACATTTTCCACCGCCGCCGCATCGCTCTTCGGCGGCCGGCCGCGCATCCCGCTCGACGAAGCACGCTTCGCGACGTCCGGCTTCCGCGTGGATGGCTCGCACGCCTGCGCCGCGCTCGGACTCGAGTACACGCCGATGTCGCGCTACTTGCCGTCGATCATCGGCAGCTACCGCGGAAGTGCGAAGCTTCTCGCCGCTTGATGTCACGCGCTCCGCGCGCGCCGGACGATTCGGCGCGCGCGGACGTCGCACTCGATTCGGCATCGCCGCGAGTCACACATCACACATCACGACACCTCGTGCAACACCGCGTTGCAGTACGCGACGCGCGTGCGCGGCAGGATTTGTCCCGCGCCGACGCGCGCGAGCGACACGTCCACGCGCGCTGTTACGCGGTGTCTCGCAAATCTTCCTTCATTGAGCTCGCGCGTGTCGACCGCGAGCGAGTCGTTGATCGTAAATCCGTCGAGGCCGCATCGTGCAGCTCACACAATCGGAGAACCGACCGCTGTCGCTCGTGCCGCCGCCGTTGCCTGCGGTGCGTGCACTGATTCTGGCCGGCCATGCCGATACGGTTTCCCTCCTCGGTGACTTCGTCATTCGCTCCGGTCTCGCGCCCGTCCACGCGCTGGACGACGAGCCCGTCGATCAAGCCATCGCGCGCACGCGTCCGCGCGTGGCGATCGTCGACTTCGATCATCCGTGCGCGATGTCGTCGCGCCTGCCGGAGCTGTTGGTCGCTGTGGGCGCGCGCCTGTTGCTCTGCGCCGCGCTGCACCGCAACGCCGAAGCACGCGATCGTGCGCTGCGCACCGGCTCGCTGTATTTCCCGCTGCCCATCACCTACCGCGATTTCGATTTGGTGCTGCGCACCGCGCTCCTGCTCTAACCGGGCGCGCATCACGAGCGGTAACGCAGTTCTGAAACTCCGCAGTGGGTCGGCCGTACGGCAGGGCGACCTCGACTCATTGCCCTCCCATGCGATTTGCCACACCCTCGGCGTGCCGTCGCTTCACGCGTGCGACAGCACTCGTGGTCGCGCTCGCTGTCCCCCTCGCGAGCGTCGCGGGCCAGACACCGGCGCCTGACACCACCCGCGCGGCTCCGGACACGGCCAGCGACGGCGCGTTGCATCTCACGATTCACGACGTCGGCCTCGCTATCGGCAACGCACGTCACGTGGATGGCATTCGCCTCAACTACCGCGATAGCGGCCACTACGTCGTCCATGGGTTGAACGCCACTGTGTGGACGACCTATCCGCACGCCGACGGACTGGTGCAGGGCATTGCGTTGGGCGTTCCGGTCACTCAAGCGCGCGAAATCGACGGACTCGGACTCGGCATTGGGCTTGGCGCGGATGACAATGTGTCCGGCGTCGCACTCGGCCTCGGTGTGGGCGCTGGCAAATCGATTCGCGGGATCATGATCGGCGCACTCGGCGCGGGATCCGGCGGCGACGTGCTGGGAATCGCCATAGGCGGCCTCGGCGTGGGTGCCGGCAACAACGTGCGCGGGATTCTCGTCGGAGGGCTTGGCGTCGGAGCCGGAGAGAATCTGACTGGCGTCAGCATCGCCGGACTGGGATCGGGCGCGGGCAATCGCGTTCGAGGTTTGAGCGTGGCGGGGCTTGGCGTCGGTGCGGGCGAAAGCCTCGAGGGTGTGTCCGTAGCGGGGCTTGGAGTGGGCGCGGGGACAAGCGTGCGCGGCCTGAACGTGGCGGGCATTGGTGTAGGCGCCGGAGACAACGTGGTGGGCATCACGTTCGGCGGAATCGGCGTCGGCGCGGGGAACCGGGTCTGCGGTCTCACGGTCGCGGGCATCGCCGTCGGCGCCGGCTCGTTGGTGGAAGGCATCACGATCGCCGGCTTCGCGGTCGGCGCTCCACGCGTGCGCGGATTCGTGGCCAGCCTCGTGGCGGGTGGCGAGAATGTGAAAGGAGCGGTACTCGCGCCCGCCTATTTGCGCATTCCGCACGACGGGTCGTTCACCGGATTCTCGGTGAGCGCATTCAATCACGTGAAGGGCACGCAGCACGGGCTCACGTTGGGCGTGTTCAATTTCGCGCGCGAACTACACGGCGTGCAACTCGGACTGCTCAACTACGCGGGCAACAATCACGGCATCGCGAGGCTGTTGCCGTTCGTGAACGCGCATCACTGAGTCGCGTCCGTAAAGCTTTCTTCACGAACGACGCGCACGTTTGACTCGTCCATCGGGTAACCTCAAATGGCCCGAGAGGACCTTCATGACGAACAAGATCAGACTCGCGCTCGGAACGCTGGCCGTGGCCGGCATCGCATTGTTGTCCTTCTACGCCGGCAGCGCGTCGGCCGCCGAGCGGCATCCCGCGATCAACGCAGCGGTGGATGCGCTGGTGAAGGCGCGCTTCGACCTGCAGCACGCCGCGCACGATTTCGGCGGACATCGCGTGAAGGCGATGGAAGCAACCGACGTCGCGATCGAGCAGCTCAAGATCTGCCTGCAGTACGACAAGTAGTCCCGCCACTGGGGCGACCGGAGCCCGGCGCGTGATCGCGACCGGCCGGGCTCCGAGGCCGCTCTTCTCAGGCGGCCCTGCTTAAAGCCTAACGCAACGTCCGCGCGCCCGCGCGGCATTGCCCGCGCCCCGATCGCCGTCCGCCATTCGTCAGCGTTTGATTCGAGGGCCGTCTGGGAAGTGTCAGTGCCTCCCTCGTGGGCGCTCGCTCGCCACGCGTGCGCCGGCGACGCATATTGGTGTGATGTTCTCGACGTGCATCTTCTGCCACGCGTCGCTGGGCAACAACGCGGTGATCGAGCCCTTCCCAGTTGGAAGGCGGCTCGCGTTCGATCCTGCGCGCGGACGGCTGTGGGTGGTGTGCAAGCAATGCGAGCGCTGGAATTTGTCACCGCTCGACGAGCGGTGGGAAGCGATCGAGGACTGCGAGCGCAAGTTCCGCGGCACCAAGATGCGCTTCTCCACCGACAACGTCGGCCTCGCACGCATTGCCGACGGCGTGACACTCGTGCGCATTGGACAGCCGCTCCGTCCCGAGCTGGCCGCGTGGCGGTACGGTGATCAGTTCGGCCGGCGACGTCGTCACCGCATCGCGCAGGCCGGAGCCGGGATGACCACGGTCGGCGCCACGTTGGTCGGCGGACCAGCGGTCGGCGTGAGTGTAGGCGGGTTCGCGTGGCTGCTATCGCAGTGGGGACGCGCGATCGTGTACGGATCGCCAAAGGCGATCGTCGCGCGCATTCCCATTGGAGGCGGCGTGGTGGTGCCCGTGCGCCGTGGCGATCTCGACCGGCTCGCGGTGCGCGGAGGGACGTCGCCCACCGATTGGGCGCTGTGCGTGCGCTACTCCACGTCGCCGTCCAGCACGCCGCCCGTCGAATTGGAGGGCGAGGAAGCGCAACGGGCGGCGGCCATGCTGCTGCCGGTGGTCAATCGATTCGGCGGCACGCGTGCGCAGATCGCCGAGGCGGTGCAGGTGCTCGAGGACGCCGGCGCTGCGTTAGGCGTGTTCGCGCTCACGGTGCGTCAACAAGACCACGCGCTCGTGATGCGGCTCCCGCCGTCGGTGCGCCTGGCGTTGGAAATGGCGGCGCATGAAGAGCGCGAGCGGCGCGCGCTGCAAGGCGAGTTGGCCGCCCTCGAGCGCGAATGGCGCGAGGCCGAAGAGATCGCCGCCATCGCCGACAACCTGTTGCTGCCGTCGCGCGTCGACCAGTTGATCGGCGACTTGCGAGGCCGTCCGGAGCCCACCAGCACGTGACTGCGCGCCCCGCCCCACCTGCCGCCGGCGATCATCGCGCCGCGGTGGTCGCGACATTCCTCGGTTGGACTCTCGACGCATTCGATTTCTTTCTCGTCGTGTTCGCGCTCACCGCGATCGCCGGCGAGTTCGGGCGCAGCGACAAAGCGATCGCGCTGTCGCTCACGCTCACCCTGGCCTTCCGTCCGGTCGGCGCGTTCATCTTCGGGTTGATGGCCGACCGGTACGGCCGGCGCATCCCGCTCATGATCGACCTCGTGTTTTTCTCCGTGGTCGAGGTGCTCACCGGCCTCGCGCCTAACTTTACCACGTTCCTCATTTTGCGCGCGCTGTTCGGCATCGGGATGGGCGGCGAATGGGGCGTTGGCGCTTCGTTGGCCATGGAGAAAGCGCCGACGCGGTTGCGCGGCGTGTTGTCCGGGTTCCTGCAGGAGGGGTACGCCGTCGGCTACCTGTTGGCCGCCGTGTGCTTCTTCTTCGTGTTCCCGCGCTGGGGATGGCGCCCGATGTTCTTCATTGGCGGACTCCCGGCGCTGCTCGCCCTCTTCGTTCGCGTGCGCGTGAAGGAATCCGAGGTGTGGCAGCGCACGCGCCACGAGAGCTGGTCGGGACTCGGCCGCGCCATTGTGTCTAACTGGAAGTTGTTCGCCTATCTCGTAGTGCTGATGTCGATGATGAACTTCGTCTCGCACGGGACGCAGGACATGTATCCGACGTTCCTGCAGCGGGACTGGCACATGTCGCCGCAAGCGCGCGCGTTGGTCACGGGCTTCTCGATGATCGGCGCAATCATCGGCGGCCTGGCGTTCGGCATGTGGTCGGACCGGATCGGCAGACGGCGCGCGATCGTGATCGCGCTCGTGATCGCGGTCTTCGTGATTCCGCTGTGGGCGTTCGCGCCGTCGGCCGCGCTGCTCTGGGCGGGCGCGTTCCTCATGCAGTTCATGGTGCAGGGCGCATGGGGCGTGATCCCGGCGCACATCACCGAGCTGGCTCCGGATTCGGTGCGCGGCTTCCTGCCTGGCTTCGCCTACCAGTGCGGCGTGCTGGTGGCCAGCAGCGCGGCGTACATCGAGGCCGCGTTCGCGGCGCATACAACCTATGCGCAATCCATGGCGCTCACGGCCCTGCTCGTCTGTGTGTTAGGCGCGGTTGCCGCGGCGGCCGGGCACGAACGCCGCGGAATCGAGTTTGGCCAGGCCGGTGCGGCGCCCCTCAGTGGATGACGCCTCGCATGGCGGCACGGTGCAGCGGCTTGGCGAACCGCCACACCACCGGCACCTTCTCCACCGTGCGGGCCGCCGTGAGGAGCACATCGCGGCGCCTGGTGAGCCGGTAGCTGGCATCGAGCGCGGCCACGATGTCCGACCGGCCGCGGCTCACGGCTAACGCACGGTTGGACCGGTTGAAGCCTTTTGTCACCCAGTTGTAGCAGTACATGCGCGCCACGCGATCCAGGTCGAGCGTCGGCGTGGGGAACGTCGTGCAGCGCTCGAGCGCCCCGACGATCGCGAGCGTCGTCATGGTGCGGTAGCACTTCTCGCACGCGCCGCAATTCACATCCGAGAGCGAGCGCCAGCACACGTGGAGGTGGCGCATCGCCAGATCCGAGTCGGCGATGGCGCACACCTTGTCGACACGGTTGTACGTGCCGCCGTCGTGCAGGACCCGAAGGCGCTGGGTCGAGAACAGCGGATCGCTCACCGGATGCGACCCCCATCCCGCGCTCGAGTACGGATACTCGCGCGCCGACGCCAAGGCGACGGCACGGAAACGAGGCTCGAGCGCCAGCGCGACGGCGGCCAGCGCCGGACCGTGTCCCAGGCGCGCCCACTCGAGATCGCGGAACTTCGTTAGGCGGATGTTCGTGCGGATGGCGATGAGCGTCTTGCCCAGCTCGTCCGCCACACATTGGAGACTCGCGCGCAAACGGTCGAACGCCGCGACATCCGCGAGCGGCACGTCGAACCCATGGACGAACATCAGGTCGTCGACCACGCCGTATGGATTGCGCGCGCGCTCGCCTTCGCGCCGGAGCAGCGTGAAGAACGAGTCGACGCCGCCCGAGAAGAACGCGCCCAAGCGGCCCGTTGCCTCCTGCGTTCGCGGCGGACCAACCACGGACGCGACGGTGATCGGCACGGGACGCATCGGCGGGAACCACGCCGTCCACAGGCGCGCGAGGTCGCCCATCCCGTCGAGCAGCGCCGCGTCCACGGGCGCGTCGACGTGCAACGGCTCGCGGCGCTGCATTGCCAGCGGCACCAGGCACGCCAGCCACGGATTCCCGTTAGGCGAAAAGGAATCCGCGTACGCATCGGGAACGTCGATCCAGTACGACTCGTCCGGCGATGCCGGATCGTCGTACGCGACGCGCGCCGCGAGGCGTGCAGAGCCGGCGCTGTCGGGCGATGGCGAGACGCCGAGCGCGGTGACACGCACGCGACGTGGCCGTTACTTCATGCCCGTGTTCCACGCCGTGAATGCCCACACATCCGCCAGCTGCGCGATGCGCTTGTCGGTGGGCATGTAGCCGTGGCTGGTCTTCGTCTCCACGCGAATGAGAACGGGCCGCGCACACGACTGATCCGCCTGCAGCCGCGCCATGAACTTGTACGAATGGCTCGGCACCACGCGGTCGTCGTGGTCGGCGGTCGTCACGATCGTCGCCGGGTAGCACGTGCCCTTCTTCACGTTCTGCACCGGCGAATACTTGAGTAGCGTACGGAACTGTGCGTCGTTGTCCGACGAGCCGTACTCCGGCACCCAGCCGATACCTGCGCTGAACTTGTGATAGCGCAGCATGTCCATCACACCCGCGCCCGGGTACGCGGCGGCGAACAGATCGGGGCGCTGATCTTCCACCGCGCCCACCAGCAGGCCGCCGTTCGAGTAGCCGTGAATCGCCAGGTGCGCCGACGATGTGTAGTGCTCGTTGATCAGATATTCGGCCGCGGCGATGAAATCGTCGAAGACATTTTGCTTGTTGTCGAGCATGCCCGCGTGGTGCCACGCCTCGCCGTACTCGCCGCCACCGCGCAGATTCGCCACCGCATAGATGCCGCCGTGCTCGAGCCACACTGCCGTGACGGGGCTGAAGGACGCCGTCGAGCTGATGTTGAAGCCGCCGTACGCGTACAGCACCGTGGGATGCGAGCCATCGAGCGCGATGCCCTTCTTCGCGGTGATGAACATCGGCACGCGCGTGCCATCCTTCGAGCGATAGAACACCTGCTTGGTTTCGTACCCGCTCGGATCGAACGCGACGTGCGGCGGTTGGAACGGCTCGCTGCGTTTGGTCGCGAAGTCGTAGCGGAACACCGCGGCGGGATAGAGGAACGAGGTGAATCCGTAGAAGAGCTCGGGCGTGTCCATGCGCGCCGACATGCCGCCCACCGTGCCGATACCCGGCAGCGGAACCGTGCCTTCGCGCGTTCCGTTAGTCCCGTAAATCTGGAGGACGCTCTTCACATCCTCGAGGTACTGGGCGACGATGTGGCCGCCGGCCAGGCGGGCGCCCTCGAGCACGCTCTTCTGCTCGGGCACCACCGTACGCCAATGTGCGCGCGCCGTGTCGGGGGCGACGATGGCGATGATGCGCCGGTTGGGCGCGTCGTTCGTGGTCTGCAGGAACACCGTGTCGCCGTCGTTGCCTAACGCAGCGTATTCGGCGTCGCCGCCCGACACGATCGGCACCACGGGCGCCGACAGGTCGGGGTGCGCCCCGTCCTTGAGGTCCATGTACAGCAGCTGGTTCCTGGTATCCGTGCCGTGGACCAGGTTGATGAACACGAACCGGCCGTCCTCGGTGATCGAGGACATGATGTACCAGTCGGGCAGGTCGGGCCGCCGGTAGATCACCTTGTCCTGGCTGTCCGCCGTGCCGACGGCGTGATAGTAGACCGCCTGGTTGACCGCCGCGGTCGTCAGGGCCTGGCCGGCCGTCGGCGCCGGGAAGCGCGAATAGAAGAAGCCTTTGCCGTCCTTGGTCCACTCGATGCCGGAGAACTTGACCCAGTGCACCGTGTCGGCCAGCTCATGTCCGTCGGCCAATGCGCGGACGTGCAGCTCCTCGAAATCCGAGCCGCCCTGCGACAAGCCGTAAGCGATGTACTCGCCATTGGGCGAAACCGCCGAGCCGGCCAAGGCCGTCGAGCCATCGGGCGAGAGGGTGTTGGGGTCGAGCACGATGCGGGGCGTGCTCGTCGGCGTGTCCTGCTCGTACCAGGGGCTCTGATTCTGGAGCCCCGAGTTCTTGCTATAAAACAGGTGGCCCGCCCGGCGATAGGGCACGCCCACCTTCTCGTAGTTCCAGAGCTCCGTTAGGCGCTTCTTGAATTCGTCGCGGAGGGGGACCTGGTCCATGTACGCGGCGGTCACCGCGTTCTCCTCCTCCACCCACTTGGCGACGTCGGGGCTGTTGTCGTCTTCCATCCAGCGGTAGGGCGCCGGGACCTTGGTGCCGAAATAGTCGTCGACCACGCTGTCGCGATGCGTCGCCGGGTACTGGATGCGCTCGGACGCCATCTGCGCCGCGGCGGGGCCGCCGCCGGCGAGCGCGGCGAAGCAGATGCCTAACGATAGACCGATGCGGGACATCCGGGCTCTCCCGTGGAGTGACGCGGCGCGCGTGCGGCGCGCCGACCAACTCGAACGTCAGGAAAGTAGATGCCGGCCACAGCCAGTGCAAACGCGACCGGTTATCGGGAGCCTTGGGGCGCCGGCGAGTCGCTGGGCAGGAGCGCCGCCGGCGAGCGCACGCCCGGCCCGTCGAACAGCGCATTGATCTGGGCGACGCTCACCGGACGGGCGAACAGATAGCCCTGGCCCATTTCGCAGCCCAGCTCGCGCAGTCCGTGCCATTGCTGCTTGAGCTCGATCCCCTCGGCGATCGTCTGCAACTGCAGCGTGTCGCCTAACGCAATGATCGCGCGGACGAGCGCGGGCTCGGCGCCGGTGGCGCCGATGTCGTCGACGAATGCCTTGTCGATCTTGAGGATGTCGATCGGGAACCGCTGCAGGTAGCCGAGTGAGGAATAGCCGGTGCCGAAGTCGTCGATCGCCAGACGCACGCCAACCGCCTTGAGCGCGCGCAGCCGTTCGAGAATCGTCTCGTTCTGCTGCATCAACACGCTCTCGGTGATCTCGAGCACCAGATTGTGCGGATCGAGCCCGCTGTCGGCCAGCGCGCCGCGCACATCGGCGACGACCCCGTCGTACTGGAGCTGGTAGCCGGACACGTTCACGGTGAGCGTGAGCGGCGGCCCGGCGGTGCGCTTGGCCTGCCATACCTGCGCCTGGCGGCACGCCTCGCGCAGCACCCATCTCGCCTAACGGAACGATGAGCCCCGTCTCTTCGGCGAGCGGGATGAACTGCGCCGGCGTCAGCGTGCCGCGCTCCGGATGCGTCCATCGCACCAGCGCCTCGATGCCCTTCACTTCCCCCGTCTGCAATTGGACGATGGGTTGGTACAACAGCACGAACTGGTCGGCGCGGTCGAGCGCGTGGCGCAGCTCGGCTTCGAGGTCGAGCCGCTCGAGCGCGCGGATGTGCATCCCCGGCTCGAATCGCTCCCACCGCGCCTTGCCGCGGCTCTTCGCCACGTACATCGCCATGTCGGCGTTCCGCAGCAGGTCCGATGCGCTCCCCTCGTCCTTCGCCGTCGCGATCCCGATGCTCGCCGTCATGAACACTTCCTTGCCCTCGATCAGGATCGGGTGCCGCACACTCGCCGCCACCCGCTCCGCCACTTCGGTGGCCGCCTGGTCGTCCGTCGCATCCTCGATGAGCAGCGCGAACTCGTCGCCGCCTAACCGGGAGACGGTGTCCGAGGTGCGCACGCACGTCTGGAGCCGCGACGCCACCACCGCCAGCAGGCGGTCGCCGGCCGCGTGGCCCAGGCTGTCGTTGATGGTCTTGAACCCGTCGAGGTCGACGAACAACACCGCCAGCATCTGATCGTGCCGCCGCACCAGCGCCAGGGCGTGGCTCACGCGATCCAGGAAGAGCACGCGATTGGCGAGATTCGTGAGCGGGTCGTGGAAGGCCTGGTGCGTGAGCTGCTTCTCGAGCGCCTTTCGCTCGCTGATGTCGCGCGTGTTGAGCACGATGCCGCCCACCGTCGGCTCGGACAGCAGGTTCGTGCCCACCGTCTCCACGCTCAGGAGGCGGCCGTCGCGATGACGCACTTTCCATTCGGCCGGCGGTGTCACGCCCGGATTCGCCGCCGCCGACACGATGAGACTCACCGCCTCGCGCACGCTGTCGTGGTGCAGAAACTCCGTCACCTTCCGGCCTAACAGCTCCTCGGGCGCGTAGCCGAAGATGCGCGTCACCGATGGACTCAGGAACCGGATCACGCCGTCCACGTCGACGATCGCGATGACGTCCGTCGAGTGCTGCACCAGGGCGCGGAATCGCGCCTCGTTCTCGCGGGCGGCCCGCTCGTTCACCAACCGCGCGTTCTCGCCCACGGCAGCCAATTGCCGAACGACGAGGAACGCCGTGGTGAGCATCGCGCCGATCGACAACACGCTCAACGGCGCCGGCCAGGCGCGCACCGCCACCACCAGGATGAGACCGAACAGGAACGCGCCGGCGATGTACGGCAGCGGGCTGAACGGCTGCACCGCCGGCACCGGCTCCTCGATCAGCGCGTCAGTCGCCGGCCACGAGAACCGCGACAGCGACCAGATGAGAATGCAATACGCGCCCAGATACACCACGTCGGTCGACGTGAGCCCGAACCACCCGACGTTGAGGAACTCGAGATCGTTGGCCAGGTCCGACACCGCATACGCCGCGACGCCGACGACGAACCACCCGCGCGCCCCGCCGCGGCTGTCCGCCGGCCGGCGCATGAGGAACGTCGTGAGACCCGTCAGCAACAAGATGTCGCCTAACGGATAGGCGAGGGCAATCGCGCTCGCGAGCGCTCCCAGGTGGTTGGCGTCGGTCGTCGGCCGGACGACGAAGAACCAGATCGCCGTGCCGCCGCCCACCAGCACCGCCGCCGCATTGAGCAGGAATTTGCGGTTCTCGTGCTCGCTCCGCCGCGTGAGCGGAAACGAGAGCAGCCCGACCAGCAGCAACAGGTAAAACGGGTAGTAAAAGACGTTGATCCAGCTGACTCCAGGATCGCCGTCCATGATCATCCCGACGTAGAACGAGACGATGTTCCCGGCGAGGACGCAGACGAATGCGTACGTGATGAAACGCAGCGCGCGCTGCGCACGCGGGTTGCCGGCGTTCCGCCTGGAAGCGCGCCAGGCGAGGAGCGCGGTCCCGGCGTTGAGCGGAAGGAAGACCAGCCGAGCTATGACGTGGGTGGCAAAGTCGTCGCGCGGTCCGGACGCGCGC
The DNA here is from genome assembly GCA_963702675.1 of uncultured Gemmatimonadaceae bacterium. Lineage (GTDB taxonomy): Bacteria > Gemmatimonadota > Gemmatimonadetes > Gemmatimonadales > Gemmatimonadaceae > JADGGM01. The sequence goes on along the minus strand of CAVPDN010000009.1, from coordinate 1,005,609 downwards.
CAGATGACGTACAGCAGGCAGTACGCGATGGCCAGCACGGGGAGCGCAGTCCCCCAATCCTGCCACCACGCGGGTGCCCGCCGGGCAGGGATGCCCCCCGACAGACGGTGCGATTCCATGAGCAGAAGACGCGGGGCCGGGCGACACGTTTCATGGCACCCCGCTCGCACGCTTTTCACTCTGAAAACGTGCCTCGCCGATCGGTGCGATCGGCCCCGGCGCCCGGGTTCGAGCCGGGTTCGAACGAGCGATCAGCTGGCCGCGGGCATGGCCGGCTCCGCGGCCTCTTCGCGCCGGCGCTCGCGGCTCAAGGGAAAGACGAGGGTGAAGGTCGTTCCGGCGCCGTAGGTGCTGGTCACGGAGGCCCGTCCGCCTAACCGGTCGAGGAGCTTGCGGACGATGCTCAGCCCGAGGCCGGTGCCGCCCACCTCGCGGGTCATCGACTGGTCGACCTGCCGGAAGTCCTCCCAGATCATCTCGAGATCGGTGCCCTTGATCCCGATACCGGTGTCGATGACGTCGACGCGCAGCTCGTCGCCCCGCTCGATGCCCACCGTGACGGTGATGCCGCCCTGGGGCGTGAACTTGATCGCGTTCGAGATCAGGTTGAGCAGGATTTGCTTGAACTTCTGGCGGTCGGTTTCGATCTCGCGGCAATCCTCGGCCACGCTCGCCGCCCACGTCAGGCCGCGCTTCTGCACCATCGGCTCCACCTGCTGGTGCACCTCGGCGATCACGTGCCGCGGATCCACGCGCTCGTACGTGACCGGCATCTTGCCGGCCTCGATGCGCGCCAAATCCAGCAGATCGTTGATCAGCGTCAGGAGGTCCTGCGCCGCGGCGCGGATGCGGCGCACCGCGTCTCGCTGCCGGTCGTTGAGCGGGCCGTGGATCTGATCGATGGTGAGCGATGCGTGCCCCATGATGGCGTTGATCGGCGTGCGCAGCTCGTGCGACATGCTGGCCAGAAAATCGGACTTGAGCTTGTTCGCCTTTTCGACTTCCTGCGACTGCCATTTGAGGCGCTCGTTCTGCGCTTCGAGGTCTTTGGTGGCCGCGCGCACACGGGCCTCGAGCTCATCGGAGAACGTCTTGAGCTCGCGGTAGAGGCGCTCGTTCTCGACCTGCTTGGTGAGGTCGTGGAGCACCGACACGATGGCCACCGCTTCGCCACGATCGTTGCTGATCTTGCCCGAGACGACTTCCACCGGCAGCAGTGCGCCATCCTCCGGCCGCACGAGCGTCATGCGCTCGTGGCGCGAGCGTTCGGGCGACAGCGCGAATTCTCCGACGAAGGCGGAGAATTTCGTGTCGTTGCCTAACGCCGCCTGCTTGACGCGGTAGTCGTACGTGTCGGTGGTGCCGCCGATGTCGAACAACTGTTCGGCCTTCTCGTTCATGAGCAGGATCTTGGCGCGGTCGTCGGTCACGAGGATCGGATCGGCGACGTTGGCCAGGATCAGGTTCAGCCGGTCGCGCTCCTTGGTGGCCTGCATCTCGGCTTGGCGGCCGCGTTTCACCTGGTGCTCGAGCTCATCGGCGGCGCGGCGCAGGTCGGTCACGTCGCGCAGGACGGACAGCACGGCACTGCCCTCGCCCATGCCGCCTAACGGGTGAGAGAGCAGCTCGAACAGCAGCTCGACGCCCTCGAGCGGATCGACGAGCGTGAGCTCGCGCGGGGCCGTGCGCACGCCGCCGGTCATCACCGCGCGGGCCAGGCCCGAGGTGAAGAGCAGGTTGTTCAACTCGAGTGCGCGGCGACGGCCCGGCGAGTCCGAGTCGCGCGCCGCGAGCAGATGCTCGGCGCGCTCGTTCTGCACGAGGATGTTGTTGGCCGCGTCCGTGATCACGACGGGATCCGGGAGCGCGTTGAGCATGAGCGTGAGCCGGCCCGACACCTGACGCAGGTGGTCGATCTCGCGGCGGGTGGCGCCGATGGCCGCGAGGCGGCTCAACACCGGTCCGCTGAGCGCCGCCAATCGCACCAATTGGCTCACCGACTCGTCGCGCACGTTCGACGCCTCGAGCACGACCACGCCGGCGGGAGACTGGCCCGGCCGCGTGGTGAACGGGATGATGTCGGCGCCGTTGGCGCGGAGGACTTCGGTGGCGTGGCGCGGCTGGAGCGGCACCGGCGCGCCGCGCACGTAGGTCTGCGGCAGCGGCAGCGCGATCCAGTCGGCCAGCGGCAGGCGGTTAGGCGGAGCGTCCTTGCGGCGCGAGCGCGCCGGCCGCATTGCGAGGGCGGCGACCACCCACGGCTGCGCCAGGTCGCCCAACGGCACCGGCCCGAATTCGGCCTCGGGATCGCCGCCCACCTGACTAACGGAATGGAGCGTCTCGGCGATCGGGTCGATGAACAGCAGGTACCCGCGCGGGCTCGAGGCCATGCGCGCCAGCTCCGTCAGCGCGAACAGGGCAGCTGCGGGAAAGTCTGGCGCTTCTACCAGCGTCGGCAGATAGTCGGGCGGGTCCGTGACGTGCCCGTCCGACGAGCCAGATGAAATCATGCCTTACACGATGCGGTCCGGCGCGTTGAGCTGTTCGAGGCGCAAGCGGAGCTCGTGGTTTTCGCGTTGGACGCGTTCGAGCTCCGTTTCGACGAGCGACCCGGCCAACTCGCGCGGGCGCGAGCCGGAAGACGTGAGACCCACCGCTTCCGAATACTTGAGGTACGTATCGATGGATGCGACCACGATGCGCGCTTCGACGGTCACGAGATCAATGCCGACCAGCGAGACGCGGACCCAGGCATTGATGACGATGCCTTTGTCGAGCACGCGGTCGAGAACGTCGATGAGGGAACTGCCACCGGGCGAACGCTCGACAGCCATGGCTAGCTCACTCCGTAGATGAAGGTTCGGCGCCCGCGCGCGGCGGGTGCGGGTTGGCGGAGGGAGGCTGCACCGGCGCAGCCAGCGTCTCCAGCCGGCGCTCGATGCGCGCCAGCCGGCTCTCGATGGAATCGCCCCCGGTCGCGTAGGGCGCCGTCACGACTCCCGTTAGGCGCGGATCGTATCGCCACCAATTCAGGCCGATTTGCTCGGCCTTGTCGATGGAACACACCAGGAGCCGGATCTGGATGGTCAACAGCTCCACGTTCGCCAGGTTGATCTTGATGTCGCCGGCGATCACGAGGCCCTTGTCGAGAACGCGGTCCAGGACCTCGACCAGGCCGTGACTCTTCGTCGGTGCGATATGCTCGGGCACTCCGATGTGCTCCAGTGTCGGTGTCCGTTAGGCACGTGCCGTGGTCGCCCGCCCTGCCGCGCTGCATCATCGGAGCCGGCCCAGCGGACCGAGATCGATGTTCAGGTCCTCGTCCGTCACGTGAAACGCCGCCTTCAACTCGGTCATCCGATCGTTCAGCCGCATGAGCGACACGCCCAAGCGCTCGACCTGTTCGTCGGACAGCGAGCCGCCGTCCATCCGCCGAATCGCCTGATGCTCAAGGACATTCCGCAACAGTTCGACGACTGTCAAGACGAGGCGTCCCAATCCGCTCTCGATGTGTTCGGGGTCGGCCTCGATCCGGTCCGGCAGCGCCCGCGCCACCGCGCGCAACTCGGCCTCGAACGCCTCGATGCTTCCCTCGCTCACCTCGACTCGTGGCGCCGGTACGGCGCCGTTCGCATCGCGTGCTCATGATCCCGCGGCGCAAAACGTATACGGTGCCCACGGACCCGACAACATCACTTTCATTCGGTGTGTCCCGCTCCACCGCCGCACGCACCACCTCGCGGTGTCGTGCGATCAACTCGCGTGGCACCAGATGCGCCGACTCCAGCGATCGCGCTCCCGGTGACACCGCTGCCCATTTTACCTCGCGAACCACCCCGGCTTCTTCCACGACCCGGGCGACGCCCCTCCGCAAGAATTCGGCCTGATCCGTAACGGATTGCCGAGCCTGCTGGCGCTCGCGCACCCAGCGCAGGTAGGCGCTGCCCGATTCGCGCGGCGCCGAGCCCGGAGTTGCATCATGGCCCGCGAGCAGGATGCGCACGGTCATCTCCACGCATCCGCGCACGCGTGCGAGCGATTCGACGAGCGCGTCGCGTCGTTCGGCGATCCACTGCGCGAGGGCCGCGTCGTCGGCGAGCACCTGACCGAAGCGCGCCGGGACCGGCGTGGCGCGCGCCATCGCGTCGCGCACCACCTCGTCGTGGGCGCGCGCGCGGGCGACGCTCGGCGCCATTGACGGGCCGGCGACGTCGCTCACCCACGCCGTCATGCCCGTGGCGTCGAGCGCGCGCACCGGCGCCGCCTCGACGCCGCGTCGCGATGCGGCCGGCGGGTCACAGCCCGCGGGGATGATGCAGTACAGGTACGTCGGCATCGGGCGGGGTGCGGTCGCGGTTGGCCGCGTGATCGAGCTCGGACTGGATCGCGGTGATGTATATGCCTAACCCAACGCGGATGAGGTCAATGTCGGCCACGGAGATGGTGACGTCGCCGCTGATGACGATGCCCTTGTCGAGCACGTGGTTGAGCAGGTCGCCCAGCACGAGGCGGTCGTCGCCCAGGAGCTCGAGATCGTCGTCGCTCACGCGGCGTCGCTCACGCGTCGTCGCGCACGAAATGGTAGGGCGGCCACGGTCCGCTCAGCTCGACGCGGAACCCGCGCGGCTCGATGGCGCCGGCGAGTTGGGCGGCCGCCGCGCGGAAGGCGTCGGTGCGGTCGCGGCGGACGAGGAACGACGCGTCGAGCACGGCGACGCCGGCCGGTCGCGCGCCGGACGGCGTGGCCGGCAGCGCGTCGCGCACCGACCGTTCGCCTAACGCAGACAGCGCGTCGAACGCCTCACGCGCCGCCTCGCCGCTCACGCGGCGGAGCTCGGCGCCCGTGAGCTCGTCGGCTTTGCGCTCGAGCAGGTAGCGTTGGCCCGGCGCCGCGTCTCGCGCGCGTCGAGCGAGGTCGGCGAGCGCGGGGCTCGTCAGGCTCAAGGCCGCGGTGGCGCGATCGTCGAGGCGGAAGAGGCGCACCGTCCATTCCTGCGACGGCGACACGCGGTCGAGCAGCGCGTCGAGCGCCGGCTCGCGCTCGCGCAGCATTGCGCGCAGCGAGTCCGGCGAGGCGAAGAGCGTGAACATTGGGAACGGCACCACGCCGCCGGCGTCGCTCGCCCAACTGAGCACGGCGTCGTGCGCCACGGCGCGCGGGCCCACCCAGTCCACGTCCGCGGTGTGCGTCTCCATCGCGTCCGACGCATACACGGCCGCGTCGAGCGACGACACGAGCACGGCGACCGCGCGGCCGGGATGCGGCTCGAGCGTCACCGTCGCGTCATCCAGACCGGGCGGCGCATGCGCGATCGGCGCGGCGGGTCGCACGGCCCCGTAGGCGTACAGGACGGCGGCGGTCAGCGCTCGTCCTCGTCGCGCCGCACGCGAACGGGACCACCGGAGACACCCATGCCGAATTGTTCGCGCCAGTAGCGCACGTCGCGCAGCCGCTGCATGAGGGCCGTTTCTCGCGCCAGATACGTTGCGTCGTCGATGTCGCCGCTCTCGAGCGCGAGCTGCAGCTCCATCACGTCCTGTTTGATCGGGCTGTCGTCGGTGAGCTCATCGCGCGCCGTGCGCTCCACCATCTCCAGCGACCACTTGATGCCGGCCACCGGTCCGGAGACGGGGAACGTGAGAAGCTTCGACAGCAGGCCCATGGTCCGTTAGTCCGCGCGCTCGAGCTTGAGCTTGATGTTCACGAAGTTGTACGGCGGCCACGGGCCGGTGTACTTGAACGTGAGCAGTCCTTCGTGGCGACGGCTCAATTCGCGCACCTTCTCATCGAACCGCTCGCTCGCCGAGCGCTCGACGAGGAACGCGGCGTTCATGATCATGCGGTCGCCGATCGGTTTGTTGCTGCGGCTCGCCACCGCCACCGGCCGCAGCGACTCGTGCACGTCGGACACGTACGCGTCCCCAGCTTCCTCGAGCGCCGATTCGACCAGCCGGCCTAGCTGCATGCGCGCGAAGTAGGTCGAGCTCTGCGCGTTGCGCTGATCTCTTCCTTGAGGCGGCGATCTCTTCGTTCGTCCGCTCGATCGTCGCCACCACCTGCTCGCGATCCCACAGCACCTTGAGGCCGAACTCGATCTTGTCCTGCATCTTGTCGAGCACGTCGCTGAACGCCTGGTACGTCGAGCGCAGCAGCTCGGTGACGTCGTCTTCCGAGCGGAACACGGTGCCGAACGACATCGGGATCACGGTGTGCTCGCGCATCACCGTCTCGTTCACGAACTCGTGCGCCAGCACGTTCTCGCGCGTCGGATCGTAAATCACGATGGGCGTGTCGCTCACCACCGCGGCGAGATCTTGGTGGTGCACCGTGTACACGCGTTTTCCTTCCCCGCCCATCCCGATTGCACCGAACTCGCACGGCGCGTCTGTGCGGACGATGCAATAGACGTACTTGCCTCCGTCCGGCGGTCCCGCAGTCGTGCGCGGGGCAAGCGTCATCTCGTCCATCTCGATACTCCTCCACCATGCGTCATCGCAGTCCCTGGGCAGCCCGCACGTGAGCCGCGAGGGTCGCCCCAAGCGTGCGCAAGTGACGGCCTGGAGTCAAGATGGGGTGACCTATGGGTGGTGGTTCGCCAAGTCCTGCCGTGTCCATCGGTGTCCGGATTTGTCCGCGTCCAAGCCCGTGGAGCGCCGAGCAAGGAGGGCGCGGAACGGCGTGACGACCGGTGGGTGATCGATCGCCCGTGGCCCCCTCCGATGCCGACGCGCGTTTCAGCGAGGGTGAACCCCGTTGTCCAGGCATTCGGGTGGCCGACCACGAGGGCTGGCTACGACGCTCATGTTGAAAGGATCAAAGCGGGAACAAGGGATAACTGCGGATAGGGCAACAAAAAAGCCTTTGTTCAAACAACAAAAAACGGCTTCCGCCTGCGCGATTCGCGCCGTCTCGCCTAACGGCACGATCAGCTCTGATCCTCGTTCCCGCTTTGATCCTTTCAACATGAACGTAGTAGCCAGCTAGGCAGGACACGAAATACGTGGTAACCACACTGACCTGTGGCGAGGCTTAGCGTGGTGCTGCCCACCATCCCCTTTGGCGTACTTCGACGAGGTGGGCGATTACGCGGGTGGGTTGCCCAGCCGCCATCTGTGCGAATCGCGTCAGACCCCTTGTTCACTTAGGTATCGAGCGTCATCCTGTAACTCCGAGCGCCGGTGCCGCGTAGTACCGATGAACTGGGCATAGCGGGGATCGACCAATGGCCGGGAGCGACCTGTACACGGGCACCTTGGATGTGCTGATCCTCAAGGCGCTCAGCTGGGGACCCATGCACGGCTACGGCGTGGGGAAATGGATTCGCGACACGACGCGGGAAGCGCTCCAGGTGCAGGAGGGCGCGCTCTACCCCGCGTTGCACCGTCTCGAGCGAAAGGGGATGCTCGAGGACGAGTGGGGGGTTTCCGAGACCGGCCGCGAGGCCAAGTACTACACGCCTCACGAGCCTGGGGCGCACGCACCTGCAGGCCGAAGTGCTCCGCTGGACGCGGTATACGCTCGCGGTGTCGGCGGCGCTCAACGCGGCGCCTGCCTAACCGTGGCCCGGACCACGCCATGAAACGCGCCTTCCATTTGTCGGCCGGCCGCCGCGGCATCTCGCGCGACGTCGAGCACGAGCTGGCCTTCCACCTCGAGATGCGCACCCGCGAGTTGATTGCGTTAGGCCGCAGCGAAGCCGACGCGCGGCGCGACGCGATCGCCGCCTTCGGCGACCTCGCGGCCGTCCGCACCGCCTGCCTCACCGAACAGGGACACCGCACGCGCCAACGCGCGAGGGCCGAATTCATGCACACGCTCTGGCAGGACATCCGCTTCGCCGCGCGCACGCTGCGCCGCGCGCCCGCGTTCACGCTCGCCTCGCTGCTCACTCTTGCGTTAGGCATCGGCGCCACGACGGCCATCTTCAGCGTCATCGACGGCGTCCTCGTCCGCCCCCTGCCCTACGCCAACGGCGACCGCCTCGTCCACATTGACCAACCCGCCAGCGCCGGCGCCGTCCCCGACATTGGCTTCTCGCCGATGGAAGCGGCGGACTACGAGTCGCAGACGCACAGCTTCGACGCGATGGCCGAGTATCACTCGATGGCCTTCACGCTCCTGGGGCGCGACGAGCCGCGGCGCGTCCAGACCGGCGTCGTGTCCGCCGGGTTCTTCAATGTGTTAGGCGTGCGACCGAAGCTCGGCCGCACCTTCCGGCCCGGCGAGGACCAGCCCGGCGCCGCGCCGGTGATCGTCCTCAGCTACGAATTCTGGCGGCGCGCGTTAGGCGGCGATCCTAACATTGTCGGCCGCACGTTCACCATGAACGACCGCGTGCACACCGTGATCGGCGTCCTGCCGTTCCTGCCGCAGGACCCCGACCACAACGACCTCTACATGCCCCTGTCGTCGTGCCCGTTCCGCATGTCCAAGGACATGCTCGACTCGCGCACGGCGCGGATGGTCTCGCTCCTGGGACGACTCGGACCCGGCGTCTCCCTGACCCAGGCCGGCACGGACGTCGCCGACGTGTCGGCGCGTCTCCATCACGAATATCCCGACGCCTACAAGGCGGCCGACCGCATCGGCATCCAGACGCGCAATGTATCGCGATGAGATCACGCGCGGTGCGCGTCCCACGCTCATCGTGCTCCTCGCGACGGCGGGATTCGTGCTGCTCATCGCCTGCGCCAACGTCGCCAACTTGACGCTGGCGCGCGAGCTGCGCCGCGAACGCGAGATGGCGCTGCGCTCGGTCTTGGGTGCCGGACGCCGCCGCATCGCGCGGCAGCTCGTCACCGAGAGCACCGTGCTCGCCGTGGCGGGCGGTGCGTTAGGCCTGGGCGTCGCCTCTGCCATGCTCGGGGTGCTCGTTTCGTTCACGGCGATGTTCACACCCCGGGCCTCCGAGATCGCGCTCAACGGACGCGCCCTGGCATTCGCCTTCGCCGTGTCCGCACTCACCGGCGTCATGCTCGGCCTCATCCCCGCGCTCACATTGCGGCGGGATCTCGCGTCCGGCCTCAAGGAAGATGGCACCGGATCCACCCTGGGCGGCACGCGTGTGCGCCTGCGCGGCGCGCTGATCTCGGCCCAGGTCTCGATCGCCTTCATGCTGCTGGTCGGCGCCGGACTGTTGCTGCGAAGCTTTCTCAATCTGCAGCGTGTCGACCCCGGATTCGATCCGGCCAACGTCCTAACGGCGCGCGTCGATCTCAATTGGTCGAAGTACGCCAACGGGCCGGCGGTGCGGCACGTCGAGGAAGCGCTCGTCGACCGGCTCCGCGCACGGCCCGGCGTGATCGGCGTCGCCGTGTCCAATGCGTCACCCATGAACGATGGCCAGCCTAACACTGCATTGTTCCGCATCGACGGCCGCGCCCTCGGCCAAGGACAGCCGGCGCCGACGATGGACGTGCGCATCGCGTCGCCGGACTACTTTCGCGTGCTCGGCATCGCGCTCGTGCGCGGACGCACGTTCACGGCGGCGGACCGCGATACCCTGAACGAGCCGGTCGTCATCAATCAGACCGCCGCGCGCCGCTACTGGGCCGGAGCCAATCCGATCGGCGCGCGGCTCTCATTTGACGATGGCAAGAGCTGGGCGACCGTGGCCGGCGTCGTCGGCGACGTGACGCAGTACGGCCCCGCGCAGCAGGAGACGCCGGCCGTGTACGCGCCGTTCGCCATCACCACGTTCAGCGACATGCGCGTTGTGGTGCGCACACGCGGCGATCCGGCGTTCGTGTCGAACGAGCTGCGCGCCATCGTGCACGACCTCGATCCGGCGCAGCCCGTGACCGAGGTGCAAACGCTAGAGCAGTTGCGCGGCAACGCCGTCGCCACGCCGCGCATCACGCTCCTGCTCATTGGCGCGTTCGCGATCGTCGCCCTCGTGATCACGGCCGCGGGTCTTGCTGGTGTCATTGCATTTACGGTGAGCCGGCGCACGCGCGAGATCGGGATCCGCATGGCGCTCGGCGCCCAACCGGCGGGTGTGCGGGCGATGGTGCTCGGACAAGGGATGCGTCTCGTCGCGGCTGGCCTCGTGATCGGCACGGTGGCGGCGCTCGCGCTCACACGATTGCTCTCCGGGTTCTTGTTCCATGTCCGCGCGACGGACCCTGTGACGTTCCTGGCCATGGCCGCGCTCTTCTGCGTGATCGCGGCATTGGCGTGTCTCGTGCCGGCGCGGCGCGCGACGCGCGTGGATCCCATGATCGCGCTGCGCGGGTCGTAATGCGCGGGTCGTAATGCGCGGGTCGTAATGCGCGGGTCGTAATGCGCGGGTCGTAATGCGCGGGTCGTAATGCGCGGGTTCCGCCGACGCGCCGCGCGCCGCGGTCCTACGCGTACCAGCGCGACCGCAAAACGGTGATCGCCACCGGCACCACGATCATCAACATCTCGAGCAGCTACAGCTGGGCCGACGAGATCCGGCAACGCTATCGGGTGGGCGACAGCGTGACCGCGTACGTCAATCCCGTTAGTCCGAGTGAAGGCTACCTGACGCGCGAGCTCTCGTGGTTCCCGCTGATATTCGTGGTCGGCCCGCTGCTCATGGGATTGGTCGTGTCGGTCGCCGCCAAGAACGGCCAGCAAGGCCTAACGCTGATCGCCGACGACGACGTCCCGATCCTGGACGCCGGCGCCGCGACCCGGCCGACGATCACGCCCGCCAACCCCGCGCATCTCGCCACCGGCTAACCCCGAACTCTCGCCGTCGCCGCCGCCGCCCTCTTCCCTGTTCCCCAAGGCGGCGCCAGCCGCCGCTTCCCCCAGCGCCAGCGCTTCCCTGGAGTGTGGCGCTTCAGCGCCAAACTCCCGCGATCCCCGTCTTCCCGCACGCATTCGCGATGCACGGCAGCCCGTAATTCTGCTCGACCGTCCGCAGCACGTCGTCGTGATCGATGTGCTGGTCGTAGCGCCCTGGCTTGATCATTGGCCCGATCAAGAGTGTGGCGATGTGGTTCGTCCCATCGGCATCGGGCGCCGCTTCATCCCACGTGATGATCAACAGACCGTCGTGCGCCGCATCCCATTTCATGATCGCCGGCAGGTTCTGCTTCATCCACGTGTCGCCCACCGTGGTGCTGCAGTCGTGCATGTCGTTGCACATGTTCGGCACGACCATCGCCAGCGACGCCGAGGCCCACTGGTACGGCAGGCTGAGCGCTCCCGGCACGTTTGTGAAATCCGCCCATGGATTGTGCTTCCGCCGATAGAGCCCCTTGCTCCCCTCGCACCCAGCGAACCCTGCGTTAGGCATCGACTCGGCGTACCCGCGAAAGGTCAGGTGCGCCGCCAGCAGCTGCGTGGCGATGTTCGGCGCGCTCGACGTGTCCGGACACTCGTCGCCCGTCACGCTTTGCACGCTGCCGGAAAACAGCTCGACGTAGTTGGGCTGGCTCGGGTGCGCCGTCGCGTGGCTGTTGGTCATCACGGCTGCCAGCGGCACCAAAGAGGCGTTGAGATACGGTGCGTCTTTGGAGCCAACGATGTTCGAGAAGTCGCGATTCTCGAAGATCACGATCGTGATCGCCTTGGCGTGCAGCGCGGCCGGGGCGGCAGGCTTCGCGGACTGGGCGCCGGCTGCACCGGCGGCCAACAGCGCCGCGACGCTCGCCGCGATGGCGCGATGGATTCGGGACAGGTGCGACCTCATGATGCGTCTCTCGAGGATAGAGGGCTCCACGGCGCAGCGCGCCGCGTGTAATGACCATGACAGGTCGACCGAATATCATATACGCGTGCACGCACTCCGGACATGAATCACAAGGCACTCCTGGGCTCGGCGCTGCAAGCGCTGCTTCGCAACCCGATGCGGAGCCTGCTCACCATCCTCGGCATCACGATCGGAATCGCCGCCGTGATATGCGTCGTCGCCATCGGCAAGGCCGGTCAGACGCGCGTCCAGGAGCAAATGAACAACCTGGGCGACAACCTCGTGTGGGTCGAAGCGGGGGGCCGCGCCGTGAACGGCGTCCGCACCGGAACGCACGGTGTGCCATCCCTCACCGTGGCCGACGCGCAGGCCATTGCCCACCAGGTTCCGCTCATCACGCGCGTCTCGCCTAACGTGGACGGCTCGATCCAGGTGGTGTACGGCAATCAGAACTGGTACACCCACTTTCGCGGTGTCGCCCCGTCGTTTTTCGACATCAAGCGATGGCCGACGGCGACCGGCGCAATCTTCACCAACGACGACGTCGACCGCGCCGCAGACGTGTGTGTCATCGGCCGCACGGTGCGCGACCAACTCTTCGGCTCCGAGGACCCGTTGTCGAAAGTAGTCCGCGTGAACGGACTCCCGTGCCGAGTCGTCGCGACGCTCGAGCCCAAAGGGCTGTCGGCATCGGGCCAGGACCAGGATGATCTCATTGTCCTTCCGTATACGACGGTGATGAAAAAGATCAGCGGCAACGATTGGCTCGATGACATTCTGTGCTCCGCCGTGTCGCAGTCCGCGGTGCGCCTCGCCGGTGACCAGGCGGCCGCGGTGCTGCGCGACCGTCATCACCTGCGCGGCGACGAGGAGGATGACTTCAACATCCGTCATCCCGAGGATGTCATTCAGGCCCAAATGGAAGCGAGCCACACCATGACCATGCTGCTGGTCGCGATCGCGTCGATCTCGCTGCTCGTGGGCGGCATCGGCATCATGAACGTGATGCTCGTCTCGGTGACGGAGCGGACGCGCGAGATCGGCGTTCGCGTGGCGGTCGGCGCCACCGACGATGCCATCCAACTCCAGTTTCTGGGCGAATCGGTCATGCTGAGTCTCGTCGGCGGCGGCGCCGGCGTGCTGCTGGGCATCATCGCATCGTTCACCGTTGGGCGGGCGCTGGGCTGGGCCATGCAACTGTCGGCCGAGGGGATCGTGCTGGCCGCGCTCTTTTCCGCCGCCGTGGGCGTGTTCTTCGGCTACTATCCGGCGCGCAAGGCATCGCGGCTCGACCCGATCGAGGCGCTGCGCTATGAATGAGCCGACTGCATCGGCGGCGCCATGGTGGCGCCGGCGCTCCGCCATTGCGTTAGGCATAATTCTCGCGCTGTGCATTGCGGCCGTGATCGGACTGCGCGGCGGCTCCCAGCTCCAGTATTTCACCGCCGAGGTGACGCGCGGCGACATCCGCGACGTCGTGGACGTGACGGGAACGCTCAACGCCGTGCGCACGGTCCAGGTGGGATCGCAGGTGTCCGGCACCATCGCCAAGCTGTACGTCGACTTCAATTCGCGCGTGCACGAAGGCGACCTGGTAGCCGAGATCGACCCGCGGCTGTTGCAGGGCGCGCTGTTGCAGGCCGACGCCGATCTCGCCAACGCGCGCGCAGGCGTCATCGCGGCGCGGGCCACCGTCGACAAGTTGCGCGCATTGCTCGTGCAGACGAAAGCGGATTACGATCGGGCGGTGCAACTGGCGCAGGGTGGCGCGATGACGCAGTCGGAGCTCGACCTGGCCACCGCGAATTACAACGGCGCGAAAGCCTCGGTCGACGCGGCGATTGCCAACGTCGCGCAAGCGGAGGCCGCGGTGAGTCAGAAGGAGGCGACGGTCACGCTCGCCAAGACCAACCTGTCGTACACGGTGATTCGCTCGCCCATCAACGGCGTGGTGGTGTCGCGGAACGTGGACGTGGGGCAGACCGTGGCGGCGTCGCTCCAAGCGCCGACGATCTTCACGATCGCGCAGGACCTGACGCAGATGCAGGTCTACGCCAAGATGGACGAGTCGGATGTGGGACGCATCAAAGTTGGGCAGCGCGTCGTGTTTCAGGTGGATGCGTTCCCGAAGGACACGTTCCCCGGCACGCTGGAACAGATGCGGATGAACGCGACCACGGTGCAGAACGTCGTCACGTACGATGCGATCATTGACTGCGCCAATCCGGACGGCAAGTTGTTCCCGGGCATGACGGCGTACGTGACGATTCCGGTTGCCAGCGCGCACGACGTGATCCGCGTGCCTAACGGAGCGCTGCGCTACCGGCCGGCGCTGCCGCCGGAGCAAATCCGGTCGTTGTACGCCAAATCCGGCATCGCGCCGGACAGTGCGCCCGGAGCCGCTCCCGCGGGCGGCGACGAGGATCGTCCGATCGCCGGCGACCAACACGCCAGGCCCGCCGCGCGCGATCGGGCCGCGACGGCGGTGGTGTGGAAGCGGCTCGCCGACGGATCGATCGCGCCGGTCGAGGTCGCGCTCGGCATTACCGATCACGCGGTGACTGAAGTGACCTCGGTGGTTGCGGGATCGCTGGCGCCGGGCGACGTCGTCATCACCGGCTCGCTCGCCGCGACCACGACGCCGCCGCCGGGCGCGCCATCCGTTAGGCGCTGAGCGCGGTGGCCATTCCGAACGCGCGCGCCGACGCGGCGGCGGCCGTCCTGCGCGTGGTCGACGTCCATAAGTACTACAGCTTGGGTGAGACGCGCGTCCACGCGCTGCGCGGCGTGAGCCTCGACGTCGAGTCGGGCGGGTTCGTGGCCGTCATGGGCGCGAGCGGCAGCGGCAAATCGACGCTCATGAACATCCTCGGTTGCCTCGACCGGCCCAGCAGCGGGCAGTACGTGTTGGACGGCACCGATGTCTCGCAGTTGGACAAGCGCGCCTTGGCCGCGATCCGGAACGGCCGGCTCGGCTTCGTATTCCAGGGCTTCAACCTGCTCGCGCGCACCACGGCGCTCGAGAACATTCTACTGCCCACGCTGTACACGAAAATCGATGCGCCGGAACGCACGCGGCGCGCCGCGGCGGCGCTGTCACTCGTCGGACTCGAGGACCGCGCTGACCATTTTCCGTCGCAGATGTCGGGCGGTCAACAGCAGCGCGTAGCCATCGCGCGCGCGCTCGTCAATCAACCCGCGGTCCTGCTGGCCGACGAGCCCACCGGCAATCTGGACAGCCGGACGTCGGTCGAGATCATGCAGGTGTTCCAGGAGCTGAACGACCGCGGTCTCACGATCGTGATGGTGACACACGAGCCGGACATCGCGCAATTCGCGAAGCGCACGATCGTGTTTCGCGATGGCCGCATGCGTACGGACACGCCGGTGCAGGACCGGCCGCGTGCGCGGGCCATGCTGGCGACCATGCCGGCGCTCGACGACTGACGCCTAACGTATGGCGATGTCCGCCGCCGGATACCGGCGCGCGCGGTCGTCGTACATGCGGCGGTACAGGCTTTCCATTTCTCGCGCGAAGCGCTCGCCGTTGCACGCATCCGACGCGCGGACGCGCTCGCGCATCGCATGGCGCGCCTGCGCCACGCGATCCGGCGACGCCGCGAGGGCCACCGCCAAATCCACGTAGCCGTCCAGATCGTCGCCCACGAATTCGGACAGTCCCGCGGCGCGGAGAATCGATTCGCTCGTCCGCGACGCCCACCGGTCGCCGTGAAACGTGACCACGGGCACGCCCTGCCAGATCGCTTCCATGGTGGTGGTGCCGCCGCTGTACGGAAACGTGTCGAGCGCGACATCGATCGCATTGTACGTTCCGAGAAACTCGCGATGCTCCGCGGGGCCGAGCATCCGCACCCGATCGCGCGCGACGCCGTTCGCGGCCAGGACGTCGTGCACGTAGCGCCTAACGCCAGCCGACGCGAGCGCCGCGTTGCGCAGCACCAGCGTGCTCGCTGGCGCGCCGAGCAGGATGCGGCCCCACGCGTCCATCACGGCGGGCGTGATTTTGTACTGTGAGGCGAGGCACCCGAACGCGATCGCGCCCGATGCGGCGCACGGTGCTCGAGCCACATTGGGCGCCGCCGCCGACGGCTCGAACGTGAGATAGCTCCCAGCCACCCGGACCACGCGCTCGCAGTAATTCGTTTCTTCGTTAGGCGCAACCACGGCGTCGTCACCCACGACGTAGTCGAAGCACGCCATGCCGCTCGTCGCGTACATGTTGAACCACGACGCCACCACCGGCGCCGGCCGCCACTGGTAGAGCCCGAGCCGAGCGGGCTTGCTGTACGCGTTGAGGTCCACGAGCACATTGATCCCGCAGCGCTCGATGGCCGCCGCGGCCTCATCGTTAGGCATCTCGGCGATCGGGTGAATGCGGTCGCCGGGATGGGCGCGATAGCCGTCGCCACCCGCCCATCCCGGGCTGTCGGCGAACAAGTGGACCTCCACGGCGCGCCGGTCGTGATGGTTGAGGAGCGCCCACACCGGCTTCATCCAGTTCGCGCGGTGGAAGAACGACGACACGTACCCCACCCGCAGCACGTCGTTAGGCGCGAGCGCGCGCGGCACCCGCCCAGGGCGGAGCGGCGGCAGAAACTCCTGCGCCCACGCGCGCCGCGCCGCGAGCACGGCCTGATCATCGCATGAGGCGCTGCCCGGAATCACCACCGCCAGCATCGCGCGCGGCAACCCCGGATGCGGACCGAGCGCGGCACGCTCGAAGCACCGTACCGCCTCGTCCACTCGGCCCAGCTCGAACAACGCGCGCCCCAGATTGTGTTGGGCTTCGGGCCAGTCGGGCGCCGCCTCCAGCGCACTCTGAAAGCTCCCGGCCGCCGCCGCGTACTCGCCGCGCTCGGTCTCGCCGCACCCGGTGGCGTACCAGGCCCGCGCCCGCGCGAACCCCGGCTCCTCGCCGCTCACTCGCCTAACGGAACGACCTGGCCGCCCTTCATCACGAACCGCACGTGGTGCAGCGCGTGGATGTCGTGCGTCGGATCACCCTCCACCGCCACCAGATCGGCGAGCAGTCCTGGCGCGATGCTCCCGCGGTCGGGCAGATGCAACACGCGCGCGTCCACCACCGTGGCCGACTGCAACGCCGCCGTCGGCGTCATGCCGTACTCCACGAGCAGCTCGATCTCGCGCGCGTTGTCGCCGTGCGGATACGCACCCACGTCGCTGCCGTTGCAGATCGTCACGCCGGCCGCCAACGCATCGCGAAAGGTCTTGTGCTTGAGTGCCACCGCGGGCGGCATTCGGGTCAATCCCCTTCCGCCACCCATTCCGGATGAAGCCCACCTCCGTACCGGACAACGTCGGGCACAAGGGAATCCCGCGCTCCGCCATCATCTTGAACACCTCCGGCGACACCGAATCGCCATGTTCGATTGTCGTTACGCCGGCGAGCACCGCGCGGCGCACACCCTCGTTGCCCCGCGCGTGCGCGGACACGTAGCGTCCCGAGCTCCGCGCCACCTCGACCGCGGCCTTGAGCTCATCGAGCGTGAACGTCGGCTCCGTCTCGCCGTTGGGACCCCACTCGTGATCGGCGTACAGCTTGATCCAGTCGGCGCCGTGTTTGATCTGGCTGCGCACGGCGTGCGTGATCCCCTCGATCCCGTCAGCCTCCTCAGCCCCCTGCGGCACATCATACCTCGGATCAAATCCACTCGGCCCGTATGATCCTGTTGCAACGATGGCGCGCGTGACGACCAACAAGCGCGGTCCCGGTACGATGCCCTGGTCGATCGCTTGCTTGAGCCCGGCGTCCGCATAGCCGGCACCCTCGGTGCCCAGGTCGCGTTCAGTCGTGAAGCCCGCTTGGAGCGTGCGCCGAGCGGCGACAGTGGCGCGAGCAACGCGCAGGGCCAGGGGTTCCTTGAGCACCTGATCCGACCACGACGTCTCGGCGTAGGGATGCAGAAAGAGATGCGAATGTCCCTCGATCAGCCCGGGCAGCAGCGTTGCGTTGGGCAAATCGATCACGCGCGCGCCGGACGGCGCGCCGATCGACCCGCGCGGCCCAACAGAGGCGATGCGATCGCCGCGAACGAGCACCGCCCACCCCTCGTGCGTGACTCCCGCCGGCGCGTCGAACACCCGCGCCGGAACCAACAGCACCACGCCCGTGTCGTGCGGCGCCGCCTGCGCAGCCGCGCCGACGACGGGACACGCGGCGATCGCGCACGCCGCCAAAGCCCAACGGATTGTCGCTCCCATGTCGATTCGCTCGCTCCCCGAGTAAGGCCGGCCCACGGGTCGTCTTGACACCTCACCCCGGCGCCGCCGAAGTTATCATTCTACTTGTCCGGACATATGACGGCGAGGCGCGCCATGATCGAAATCCGCAACGTGTCGAAATCGTACGGGGATTTTCGCGTCCTCGACGGGTGCACCGCGACCGTCGCGGCCGGATCCGTCGTCGTGCTCTGCGGTCCATCGGGCTCGGGCAAGAGCACGCTCATCCGATGCATCAATAGCTTGGAGACCATCGACGATGGCGATATTCTCGTCGACGGCAAGTCCATTCGCGCACCAGGCACCGACCTCTCGGCGCTTCGTGCACGGATCGGCATGGTGTTTCAGAGCTTCGAGCTCTTCCCGCACCGCACCGCCTTGGAGAACTTGAACCTCGCACAGATTTACGTCCTCAAACGCACTCCCGTCGCCGCCGCCGAACGATCGATGGCGTTGCTCGAGCGCGTCGGACTGGCCGACCATGCGCACAAGTTCCCGGCGACACTCTCCGGCGGTCAACAACAGCGCGTCGCGATCGCGCGCGCGCTCGCCATGGACCCCGTCGCGATGTTGTTCGACGAGCCGACATCCGCGCTCGATCCGGAGATGATTTGCGAAGTGCTGGACGTGATGGGGAGTTTGGCCGAACAGGGGATGACGATGATGATCGTGACGCATGAGATGGCGTTCGCGCGACGCGTCGCCGATCGCGTGTTGTTCATGGAGCGCGGCCGGATCCTCGAGGATCGCGACACCGCGTCGTTCTTCACCCAGCCGCACACCGCGCGCGCGCGCGATTTTCTATCCAAGATTCTGCAGCACGACATGGCCCAAGCCTAACGTGAGCCTCCAGGCATGACCGTCCGCCTGCCGCTGGGTCGCGCGTCCGATGGAGCGTCCGACGCCCCGCGCTATCAACAGATCGCCGACGAGCTGATCGCCAAGATCGGCGCCGGCACCTATCCGGTCGGCGGACTCCTGCCCACCGAGATGGAGCTATGCGCGCAGTACGGCATCAGCCGATCCACCGTGCGCGAGGCGTTGCGCCGGCTCCGCGATGCCGGCCTCATCTCGCGCCAGCGACGCACCGGCACCAAGGTGATCGCCCAACAGCCGCCCGCACTGTACCGGCAGCCCACGAACTCCATCGGCGATCTGCTGCAGTACGCCGACGAGACGCGCATCCAGATCCTGTCCGAGAAGCGCGTCATCTGCGATGCCCAACTGGCGGGAATGCTCGAGTGCCGCGAGGGGCACGCCTGGCTCAGGCTCAACAGCCTGCGCACCGTGCCTAACGACCCGCGCCCGATTTGCATGACCACCGCCTACGTCGACGCGGGCCTGCCGGACATCGACAAGCACCTCGAGACGGTGGCCGGCCCCATCTCGGCGATGCTCGAGCGCACGTACGGCATTCGCATTGCGCGCATTGAGCAGAGCATTCAGGCAATCAGGCTCGGCAAGCGCCAGGCGACCTTGCTCCGCGCCGACGCCGGCGCACCGGCCCTGCGCGCCGTCCGCCGCTACTATCGCGAGGACGGGACGCTCATCGAGCTCTCCAGCGCCATACACCCCGGCGACCGCTTCACCTACGTCACCAGTCTTGTGCGCGAATAGCGGATCGGTGGGCAGGATGTCAGTTGTTCCCCTTCCTTGTTTTCCCAAAGCAACTGACGGCGCGCCACGTGCGTTACACGACCACGTTCTAGATCTCTCTAGCGGCTTGTCCATCTCGGGGCCGTTGAGGTACTCCAGCGACCGTCCACGCGCTCAAACGGCGAGCTGATTTAATTGTTAGGCCGAGCGTCGACGCCCGATGGGGATGCCACGATGGTGATGCCGACGCCTGTGGCGGGCGTGACGGTACAGACCGGCGTCGACATCGTGACCGACTGGTGGCGTCGGGGGGCGAAGCGGTGGCGGTGGGTGGTCGCGGGCGGTTCGTTAGGCGCGGCGGCAATCATCTCGGCGCTGCGTTGAGCCGGGGCAAGGCCGAAGCGGCGCATGCGGCGCCGCCGCCAGTCCTGCACACCGCGGCGCCTAACGACGCCCAGGTGCGGGTGGATGGCAAGGTCGTTGGGCACGGCGATCGGAGCGGGACCACGTTTGCGGCCGGCGAGCATCGGGTGGTCGCTGTCGTGAAAACGATTGCGGGGTGTGTGGGTGCGACTTACGGCACGATCGCGCAGGTGCCGGAGCGGGGGGAGGTGAAGGTGCGGCTGGCGCCGCATCCGTGCGGCACCGTGACGGTGGACGCGGAGCCTGACGGAGCGCGGTGGGACCTCTCGACCGTCGATGGGACGAGAATGGCGAACGGGGCGATTCCGCAGGTGACGCCAATCGTGGTGCCGAGTGGGACGTATGTGTTGCGAGTGTCGAAGAGCTACTGCGCGGACTATCGGGCGCGGATTGCGGTGCCGTCGGACGGGACGCACAAGAATCGCGTTAGGCTTAGTTGCGGGCAATGACAGAAGCTTGACTTGCCCGCTAGATCCGCGGAAAGTTGGCCGACGAGTGCTTGAACGCAGTTGGTTCGCCACCTCGTTGGTGCCTAACGTACGATTACTCCCCGGCGGCGGGGATACAACGACGTCGAGCTTCACAAAAAGAAGCGTTGCCTAACCCCCACGGAGTTTACCAGAACCCTGATCCACATCCGAAGCGACGAGAGTCACTCACGGCCTGGCTGGATCCGCACCGTGGAGGGCGTCAGAACGTCCGACACGGCACCCTGTCGACATGGCCGATGCCCAACGCGCGATCGAAGCCTGGCGCGTCGCGTACAATACGGCGCTGTCCGACAGCGCGCTCGCGCATCGCACCCCAGCGGAGTTGCCAACACGTTCACTGCGAGAACACCTTCCCCTTGTACCCCCCCACGATCGGTACGAATAGCTGGACCGAAAACGGGGGTCACGTCATGCCTGCTCAGCGCTCAAAGAGGTCGGCCGCGGGCGTCCTGCACGTGATCCGCATGTGCTCTGCCACGTCGGGGAGGATGCCGGCGAGGGTGCCGATGCGGAGACTCGCGTGAGCGGGGATCGTGATGTGGGCTAATGACCTGTCAAGCCGCGTCGTCGTGAATCACCGAGTCGGCCCGGTGACAGAATTTTCGGAATCCGCAACGCGCACCGCCGCGCATTGCCAACACTGCGCGCGAAGCGCAAAGCAAGTTGGAAACACAGAGCAGCCGCCAAGAAGAGCCCGGTCAAGAGCGACTGCACTCGACCGGGCCTCTACAACCGCTAACCTAACAACCTCAGAACTAGCCTACGTAGGTCTGACCGCCGATGCGGATTTGAAGCGACTCGAACTGCGCGCTGTCGTTCAACACTCGAACGTCTCGGCCTCCCTCGAAGCGGAGCAACACACCGCCGTCTTCTTTTCTGACCGCGCCTAACAGACGATTGCCAAGCAGGCTCGCAAGCAGTGACGCCCCCTGCACGTAGTCCTCAACTCGTTGCTCCCCGCTTGGGGCGCGAACCACGATCGCGCTTTCTGCGGTAACACTCGTCTGATTAGAGAAGTGGAATTGAACCTGAGCCACACCAAAACAGAGCTGTATCAGCTCGGCATCAGAGAGTGGCGCGAGATCGATGGTCGAAGGTAGGCCCTTCATGATATCGGCGGTTCGAGCTTCGGAGGAAGAGGTACGTGCGTCTGCGAACGTGCCTGTGGTCGAGTCACATTCGCCGGTGGCTTGCCAGTTGCCGGATTGACTGGTTGACCATTCTCATTGTACTGCCTCCAATAGCCGTTCGGATACTGCTCCGTGGGTTCACCAACGCGAACAGTGTGACCTGGAGGAAGTTCCGTCGGGACAGGTTGAGCCGGATTCGTTGGCGCTTCGAAGTTTGGAGACGATTTTGGCATACCGCCAGCGCCCTCTCCAGCTCCGCTCATCCCGTCAGTTAGCAGCATTGCCGCTGACTGAAGTATCGCGACTTTGTGCTTGTTCCAGTAGGCCTGAACTTTGGCGCCAATTCCCCCTAACCCCAGCAACGGCACGCCAGGTGTGATCCCATAGGCTCCATGAACCGCCCAACTGCACGCGGGATCCTTGGGATCCGGGCACAACCCAAACGGGTCTGAATAGCTTATCGGATCGCCGTTGCCAAAGCCATAGGCGTTCATCCCGCCCGCCAAGCCAGCTGGGTCTTCCTGTGTGAACTGCCCCGTGTTGGGATCGTAGTACCGATTCCTCCGATACATCAGCCCGCCATCGTCTTGGCCTTCAGCGAACAGCGTCCCGTGCCAGCTCGTAGGCGCTGATTGCGTGGACGGGATCAGACTCAAATACGCCTCGTACGTCAGCCCCGGATAGTCGATCGTCCCGGTGCCGCACTCGCCAGTTAGGCACTGGCCGCCGTCGATCAGTCCCCGCCACGTGCGGTAGACCAGGATCCCCTGGATCTCCAGCGGCTCATCCATGTTCGGCCCGTTCAGGTAGTCCACCGTGCCGTAGAACGGACCGTGCCCAGATCCCTGCTCCAAACTGTCGACCGCGATGCCATCACCGCCGGCCCCGCGGATCTCTGCGGCGATCTCGTTGCCGTCCCACACGACCCACATGTAATCGCCGGGGTGATGGTCGCCCCGATCTGCCGATTCATGAGTTGGCCTAACGCGTCGTAGTCCCAGGCCACGATGCCGCCGTTCCGGGTGTTGTGCACGATGACGTGGCCGGCAGCGTCGTACGCGTACGTCTCCGTGGCGTTGTCGGTCGCGGTATCGACCACCTTTCGCCCGGCGGGATCATAGCCCATGCGCGTGACGAGCGACCCGACGGTGGAATCGGGCGTTGCCGTGCGCGTCACGCGGCGAACGAGACCGCCGGAGTCGTAGACGGTCGCGACCGTTAGCGTCTCTGCCGGCGCGGTCCCGGTGCCGGTCGGCAGCGTGAACGGGACCGCCCGCCCTGGCCCCCGGATCTCGGCGGCAATCGCATTGCCGTCGAACACCACCCGCATGAGGGAGCTCACGCACGTCGCCCCGGTACAGATCGAGTCCGTCCGCGTGCGCTCCTCGACCCGCCGGCCTAACGCGTCGTAGCGATAGTCTTCGAACGCGCCCGAAAGCGTCGGCGTGAAGAATTGATTCGCGATGCACTGGCCCGACGTACAGCTGCGGTTGTCGACCGCGATCAGCAGCCCGTCGGCGCGCCGCGCTCTGGGCAATGGAGCGGCAATTCCGCCGGGTGAAGAACTACCGGCATCTCCCCTTGCTGAAACAGGCGCTGCAGACCAAACTCGTGCTCACATCCACCGCGGCCTAACCAGCCGCTTCCTGCGCGGCAGCACCTGATTTTCAACTACGCTCGGGACAGCCCCGAGGCTAGGCGAAAGCCAATTATGATGATTCAATGAAGCAGCGGAGGCATTCGCCTCTGCGGCGTGCGTCAGGCCAGAAGACGCGGCCCGCCCCTCTCGATGAAGGCGAACCAGTCGCTTAGATGATCACCGTCCTCGATGAGCTTGATCGCACGCACCAACGGATATTCGACATCTCCATTCTGCAGCAGCAATACCGGCATTCTTGGGTCTTTCGCGTCGAGGTCCCAGGTCGCGTCAAGAGTATGCCGCAGCACTTCACCATAGTAGGCCGCCACCTGGAGTGCCAGTCCGTGCGATGTTGTGCAACTGTCGGCCGATGCAATCGCTGAAAGGTGATTGTCGAGAATACGGAGACTGTTGGCAGAGAGGTCCAACGCTGCCGGTGGCAGGCGATCGCGAAGTCGTTGACACCAAACACCACGCTCCTCTATGAATCCTCGTACCGCGGCGCCTGAATCAAAGTACTCTTCCGCAACGGACGACTCGTTCACGACCGCGGGCGCTCTCCAGTCCGCACCTCGGAAAAGTCGTACGCTGGCGCGCTCGTAGTCCGATCAGCGTGGGCGATATCGAAAAAGTGGCGATTGCCGAGCGTTTCACGCACGCGCCGTTTGAGATCCTGCACGTCTGGCTCATTCCACTGTCTTGGAGAGTTGGCAGTTGTAATCATCCTGCCGCCGCCGGATAGTGGTTTGTTGACAATTGCAGGGCACCGCTCGATCACGTCTGAGCCAAGGAACTCAACGAGTGCTTGACCGAAAAAGTTGGCATAGTACACGCCCGGAATGTGCTCCTGCAGGGCGATGCCATGTGGGTTGAGTCCAGTCTCTGCCAGCAAATGTTGAGAGACAATATTCCGCATCCATTGCGATCGAGCCATACGTACCAGCAAACGTTACAAACAAGTCCTCCGCCAGCGCGAATATGGGCTCGACGCCGATCGCTTGTAGTGATGGGCCGGGGATATGGAATGACAACCGATTGAAAGTCGCGTTCCACCATTGTCGCCACTTGACCCACCCCCATCCTCCGCGTCGTCGCGCGATCTTGAAGATCACGTCGCCTGCGTGCGAGTCACAGCCGGGACCGCCGAGCCAGCATTGTTCGAAACGCATTTGGCCCGTCGGTTGCGAACGAGTGCCTAAGAGGTTCGTACGCGCCGAATCGCGTCGGCATCCAGTCCGAACCATGGCGTTCGAGCAACGTCAGAAATGCGTGAGCCTGTTGCGCCCGACCTAGGTCTTAACGTCGTCCGAATATCGATATCTAGTTCATCCTCGCGCGGCATCACACTTTCCTCGTTTTAGAAAGCGGACCTAACCGGCCCCCTTTTCGCTCAGGGGTCAATATGACGAAGTATAATTGCACCTTGTGTTATCGCCTTCCTAAAGAGGCCCGGACAGCTTGGTGCCGCCGCCAGGCGGTACGAATAACTCGAATTTCTGCTCGAGGTCTTCTGCGCCAGCCTGCATTTCATGAAGCTGTCGTGTGAAGGATAGTTTGGCTGTATTTTTCACCTCGACAACGGTATTTCGAGCTTTATCCCAAAAATCTGGTATCCTCCCGTTGAGCTTTTGCGTGTTCTTGGAAAGTCCGCCCAACATACGGCTCACGGCGTTCTCGCCCGCATTACCGAGCTTCCTATTGGCCTGTAATACGTCATTGTAGATTTCCTTCACTCCTTCCTTGTTCGCTTCGAACGATTCCTGGAGCGTTTCGCTGACCTGCTCGACAGCGCCCTGTATTTCTGGCCCGTCATCCTCCATCGCCTCCCCAAGTTGTTCGAATATCTCGGGGCCAAGACCAAACGGGTCCACGTAACTGATACCGGGTCGCCGTTCCCGAATCCATACGCATTCATGCCCCCTGCCGAGTCCTAACGGGTCTTCCTGCGTGAACTGTCCCGTGTTGGGATCGTAGTACCGGTTTCGCCGGTACATGAGCCCGCCGTCGTCCTGCCCTTCGGCGAAGAGTGAGCCGTGCCAACTCGTGGGCGCGGCCTGCGTGGACGGGACCTAACGCTCAGGTACGCTTCGTACGTGACCCCGGGATAGTCGATCGTCCCCGTCCCAGCACTCACGCCGTTAGAGGCATTCGCCCGCCGTCGATGAGGCCCGCGCCACGTCCGCGTAGACTTGAATACCCTGGATCTCTAAGGGCGCTATCCAAGGGTCGGCCCGTTGAGGTACGTCGACCGTGCCGTAGATTGGCCCGTTCCCTTCACGCCGGCCTCCAGCGTGTCGACGGCCAGGCTGTCCCGCCCGGGCCCCCGAATCTCGGCCGCGATCGCGTTGCCGTCGAACACCACCCGCATGAGCGAGCTCTCGCAGTTCGCGCCCTCGCACAGTCGGTCCTTGCGCGTGCGCACTTCAGCACCCGCCGGCCTAACGCATCGTAGCGGTAGTCTTCGAACGCGCCGTGAGCGACTGCGGCGTGAAGAACTGACCCGCCGTGCACTGGCCCGGCGCAATTCCGGTTGTCCACGGCGATGAGCAGCCCGTTGGCACGGTAGTAGTAGCGGGCCACCGTTCGGCCCCGGGCGACAGCCCGCTCACGTCTTCCGGTCGTCCGTCCCGCTGTGTGATTGATGTACGTCATGGTGTCGACGCGTGTCGCCGTCTTGGGCCAGTAAGCGTCCGGTGCGGAGCGCGTACGTGTTCGTGGTCGAATCCCGCCCGACGTGCCGCCGTTGTTGCGGACGACCGTCCGCCGGACGACGTTGCCCATGGCATCGGCCACGAAGCGTTCGTCGTTCTGAATGCCGCCCCGACTGGCCGTGCTCGCGCGCGCCGACGCCCAGAGGGTGCCGAGCGCGGAGTAGCCTTCGATAGTCCACTTCGGTCATCCCCAGCGGCAGTGCATCACTTTGCCGCGTGCATCGTAGGACGAGCGCGTCATCGTGGAGGATGCTGTCGCTTGCGCCGGCGGCCGATCTCGAGCCGCCGGATGAGGCGATCCTCGTGCGTCGTAGGTGCTGACGAGCTCGCGCACCGTTGGGATCGATCACCGTGTCGGGCCGGCCGATGCTTGTCGTACTGGTAGTGGAACCAGCGACCCGCTCGGTCCCTGGATGCCCGCTCACGCGGCCCGCGGCTTCGTAGGCAATCGAGTCGCCGCCCATCCCGCGCGTCGCCTCGCGCCGGCCGTCCAGATCATAGCCGTGTGACGTCAGCACGTAGTCGTGCACGCGAATAGTCGCCGTCCTCGGCCCACGTGTCGATCGAGGAGGGAGTCGATCGAGCAGCGCGCCGTTCGGGGCATACGACGCGGCGAATCACGGCCGCCGCGTTGTCGGCGTGCGCCACCCGGCCGGCGACATTGTACGTGAACGTCGACACAGTCGCTCGCATAGCCGTGGCGAAGTCGCTCGGCACCCACTGCATTAAACTGACAGGGTCGACGATGATCGCGTCGGGGGTGCGACCCGACCATGTTGGCGTGCGACCAGTTGGCCTAACGCGTCGTATTGCCACGTGACCGTCTTGCCCGTTGCGGGTATCGTGCTCGATGGGGTGACCCGCGGCGTCGTAGTGGTACGTGTCGACGGCCCCGTCGGTGGCCGTGTCGGCCACTTTGCGGCCCGGCGGGGTCGTAGCCCATCCGGGTCACGAGCGAGTCCAGAGTCGCGAGATCTGGTCGCGCCTTCCGGGTCACCCGGCGCACGAGGCCGCCCGAGTCGTAGACCGTGGCCACGGTGAGCGATTCAGCCCGCGTCGAATCCGCGATGCCGCTGGGCAGCGTGTAGTGGATGGCCAGACCGAAGGACTGGGTGAGCGTGGGGCGATCGGCGAGGTCATACACCGTGCGGCTGCTCACCACCACTTCGCCGGTGTCGAATGGGGACGTCACGAGTGTGTCGCGGCCGGTTGGATCGCGGAAGCTCGTGCTCACGAAGCCTAACGGCGAGATGGTCGAGGCGACGTTGCCCAACCCGTCATAGGTGAGACTGTCGGGCTTGGCGTGGGTCGTATCGCGCACGCTGACCAACCGGCCGCCCGAGTTGTAGCCGTAGTGCACGGTATCGCCGACGACATCCCGCTGCGTGAGGCGATTGCCGGTGGTCGGCGTCGTACGTTATGACCGTGCTGTCGTGTAGGGGTGGGGCGATCATTGCGGTGCCCCTGATCCCGAGATGGCATCCCACAGATACGTGGTCGTCGCGTACGTCCGCGTGCCCACGGCTATCCACATACGTCGTGGAGTCGGTCTCCGACATGAGATGCCCTTTGGCATCGTACGCGGCGATGCTGGCGGCTGCGTTGAGCCGGTGCTCGCGCGTGACGAGCGCGGGGAACGTCACATTGCTGTGATCGAGCCGCGTGTACGTGCCCGAGCGTGTCCGTGATACGCCGCGGTGCGCCGAAGGGCGTCACGCGAATCACCGTCGTGTCCCCGACATCGGTGCGCGGCCCATCGATGCGCGTGGCGACCACCGCCGTGTCGACGGCCGAGGCCGGCCGGATCCCTTGGCTCACGCTCGGCGTAATCGTGGTGACCAAGTCGGATCCCTGCCCCTCATTCCGATAGTCGCCGAGACGATCTTCCCTGCACTGTCGTAGACGAACGTCGTCTTCGTGTTGCGCGGATCGGTGCTGGTCAGGATGCGTCCAACGTGCGCGGGCATTGTACGTGAGTTGGAATGTGACTGCCATCGGCGAGCGTCACGCTCTGCACCTGGCGCGTCGTGCCGACGGGCACGAGCGTGGTCGTTCGGCGTGTCGTGCCGGCGGCGCCGCCTAACGGCGCGGCGACGCTGTCGAGCCGCCCGCTGGCGTCGTAGAAGAAGGTGTAGGTCTTGGCGGCGCTCACCGGGCGCGACCGGTGATCGACGACAATTGGCCCAGACCCGTTGTAGGCGAAGACGGTGCTGTCGCCTAACCGCGTGATCGTGGCGATGTGCTGCCCGTCCGCGTTGAAGCGCACATGCAACTTGTTGGGCAGATAGCCATGATCAGCGGTTGGGAAGTGGCCGTCGCGTCGGCGGTTAGGCGCTTAGGCCCTTCGATGTTCCATTGTACTTTGAGTGTCGAGGACCAGCGGTGCACTTTGGGACCTCGATACCCATGCCACCCCGTCGGCGCACTCTGCATAGAGGGGATCAAGCTCAAGTACGCCTCGTAGCTGTGGCCATTCCTGGAGTGCCTACCAGCCTGACTCCTGCACTACGTGCGCGCGGGAACTTGCCTGTTCGGAGAGTGCGGGAATTTGGGTGTACTTGCACAACGCCGGAGACGATGCAGGGGACGGCGTCGCTGTCAACGGCGGGGAACGTAGTGTTTTATGGGGAGTCGAACGGGCTCTTTACACGCCGCCGAAGCTAAGACTGGCGCGGTGTTATGGACCGTTGGGTTAGGCGGGGCGCCGCGGGCACCGGCGATCACGTATTCGCTGCACGGGCGGCAGTACATTGCGGACGCGGCGGCGCAGACGCTGGTTGCGTTCGAGTTGCCGCACTAGGCCGCGGTCAGATCGACAACGTCCGCGGAATCAGCTATCGGATGTGCGACGGGCTTCCATCTTGCATGCACGCCACGAGTCGCAGGTGCACTATGCACCGGTACGGCCGCTGCGCGATGCGCCGATCCGCGAGCGGTTGAAAGCACTGGCCCAGGCGCGCCCACGCTTTGGGCACAAGCGCCTGCACGTGCTGCTCAAACGCGAAGGCATGGTGGTCAAGCGATCATACGCTCAGCGACTGCGCGACGATTCGGGTTAATCTCCTTCTTGCCGCCATTGTTGCCCGTCTCGCTCAAGCCAGACTGTGTAGCTATGATAGAGTGAATAAATGTTCCTCAGTCGCACTATCGGTCGACTCGCTGTGATTTGCACCTCTTGCTCTCCGAGGCTATCCACCGTCCGGCCAAGCACCGGCAGCAGATCATCTGATCTCTCTTCCTGCAATAGAGTCTTGATTTGAAGACGCTGCCACGTACCGAAGAAAAACCCAGCGGTGTCGTCCACGCGATTGACGGGAGAATTTGGATGACCTCGAATTGCCGCCCGTCCGTCCCTCTGATGTACTTGATGCCGGCCAGAATGGGAAAGGATCAGCAGAAGAGCCAACAACGCGACCATTGTTGCCACACTTGTCCGAATCAGGGGTTGCGAAGGGCCGCCCAAGGGTCCCGAATTGCTGTCTCCCAAAGTCGACCTCTGGCATTGCGAAGTGACCCCTTATCCGAGAATGTGGGGAGGCGGGGTCGGCACCCCGATTTGCGGCTCGTCGCCCATAGGCCTCGCTCCGCGACCAGCCTGCAGAAGTTCTCCCAATCGGGTGACCTGGTAACAGGAAACCTCGCTAACCTGTTCGCGCCCGTTGGGTCCGTCCAGTGCATTCAACGCTATCGGGCTGAATCGAAACGACTGAGCCGGCACTTCCACCCTGTCCACTTCCGACACCGACACGACAAGGGAGCGACGCCCGCGCTTCAGGATCAGCTTGTTGTCGGAAAGCCAAACCTCATATACGGCAGCGCGCCAGAGAGAAAGTATCACACTCGCCCCCGCAAACAGCGCGAGTATTAGCAGTTCTCCCCAAGCGCGATCATGCCACACATTTGGCACCGCCGCGAATAGGCACAGTACCAAAGAGCGCGGTCGCCACGGTTGGGGGCGACCCGAAACCAGAGCACGGTGTCGGGCGCAGAAAGTAGTGTCACGAGGGTCTCAAGTTGGCAGAGCGCACGAGGCGCTCATGGCATCGCCGCGCCGACTTCGCCACACACAAATCCGCCCTCAGCACAAGGGCCCTTGGGTGTGATAACTTTTTCTCCAGCGTTAGTTTGTATCGTCAACGGTGTCGAAATGCCGGCGCTCAAGGTAAAGGTAGCACCAACAGGAGTTGCTCCGTCAAAGCGAGCGCCAATCATGGCCCATTCTCCGGCCATCAACCCCCAAGCGCCTGAGTCACCATGGTTCCAGGTAAAGGTAGTCGTAGTACTGATACTGGCTGCTGTTCCTCCGTCGCCTCCGAGGTTCCTCTAAATCAGGAATGCCATCCTGACCAAACTTGACGCCGGCTAATGCACCAATGATGGTAGCGTCAAATGATTGAGCAAATTGATATTTCGGCACCGGTGTCGGACCAGGCACGTCTGACTGGGTGCAATTGCCGACGATTTTGCACGAAAGACCGAATGGGTCAGAATAGTTTACGGGATCTCCCTTTGCGAATCCATAGGCGCTCATGCCGCCGCCAATCCTAACGGGATCTTCCTGCGTGAACTGAATCCCTCCGTCGCCTGCGTATGATCAGCTGGTTGGGAAGTTGCCGTCGCGTCGTCGGTTAGGCGCTGCGGCAGTCCGATCTTTTCCATCGTACTTTGGGATTTCAAGGCCCAGCGGTGCACTTTCGGACCTGGACACGCTATACGTACACGGTCAATTTTCATTCTGCTCACGCGTGATGTGCACCGTGCCGAGTTATGCCACATAGGACGTGCGTGGCGGCTCAGCGCTCGAAGAGCTCGGCCGCGAGCGTGCTGCGCGTAGATCTTACACGTGCTCCGCCACATCGGCGAGGAAGCCGGCGAGGGTGCGCCAATGCGGAGACTCGCGTGATCGGGGATCGTAATGTGATGCTCGCCGCCGTGCTGCGTGGTGAGCCGAGAGGTGGCCCGCAGGGTTCCCGCGTCACGGTCGTACCCATATCGGCGTAAGGCACGGGCGAGATCGCGGCCGGAGAGATCGCGGGGTAGCCGTTTTACACCGAATTAAGGCGGCAATGACTTCGTCGTGGGCCAGATGGAGCCGGATCGCCTGCGGGCGATCAGCGTCCTCGAAGTGGCAGCGCACCGCAACGCGAATCGCGGCGCGCAGCTGATCGAGGTCGTCCGCTTCGGTGAAGATCGACGCGTCCACCGCGCGCGCGCGTCGTAACCGCCCTCGGTCGGCTCCTCGACGATTAATAGGATATCGCTCATGGCCCGTCCGGCATGCTGGACATCGGACAGCGATCGACACGCTAGGTTTTCAATTTAGCCGCTGCCCCGTGGCGAGCGAGCGTGGAGCGTTGTTCCTGCACCGTCGGCAGCAGCAGCGTAAGGATTCTCGCCGACGGCATGTACATGAGCGTGGAGAATGAACCACTCTCGGAGCTCGATGGGAGGTTCTTCGGGTCCTCCAGTCTGCTAGGTACTGATCCGCAACAAGTCCGTGAGCAGCGCGATTCAGTCAGGTACGTCTCGGCGGACCTGCGGCGTCAGCGCCGTGCGCATGCGGCCGACGGCATCGCAGGGGAAGGGCCATCGTCCGTCACCTGGTGGGCAAAATCCCTCGGTGCCCACGCCAGAAATACAGCACTGAGCGCTCGCACCGGGCGGCGCGCCCGCCTTGATCGGCCAATGCGCGAGCGCGGCTAACGCGTAGTGCGTCCAGAACACGGCGATGTGAGTCACCGGTTTCGTGATTCAGCACGTGTCCAGCTGCGTCGTAGCCATAGGTGTCGACGCGGCCGGTCGCCGTGTCGGCCAACTTGCGCTCGGCAGGGTCGTACCCCATCCGCGTCACCAGCGAATCGAGGTGCGTGGTCCGGACGCGTCGTCCGCGTCACCCGCCTAACCAGTCGCCCCGATTGTAACCATCGTGACCGTCAGGGTCTCGGGACTCGCGCTGTCGGGAACGGCCTTCGCCTTGAGGTACGGCAGCCGTAGCCCAAACGCTTGCGCAAGCGTTGGCCGGTCCGCCAGGTCGTACACGGTCCGGAAGCTCATCAATGGCGTCTTCGCGACCTGGGGCGAGGCGAGTCGCGCCGTGTTCGAGCGCATCGAGATCTGGTACAATCACCAACGTCGCACTGAACACTCGGCTATCGCATCTCGGTGGAACACTCAGCGACGTTAGAATAAATGAGCTAACCGCGGTGTCCACTAAATCGGGGACGTACACGATTCACTATCAAAGAACCTGGGGTGGTCGACGACCTTAACAACAAGCTTACAAGCCACGGCGGACATCCCATTCGCATTAGCTCGTCACTTGATCGCTGTGCCTTCCCGTCTTCCGTCCACCACGGCTTACTCAGAAGATCCTGTGTCCGCCGGATTGACGACTCTGAGCCGTGAATGCGCGACGCGAAGGCAATCTCGGCCTTTACGCACATGCGCTCCTCCCATTCCGGTTTCTCTCTGGTAGCGCCAGCCGAGGCTCCATAGTCGGGCGTGGGTTGCCTTGTGAACGATCATCATAGCAAGGTCGAGCCGCGTGCTGCGCTTGGCGTAATCGATAGCGACTACACACGTGCGCAACCGAGACAAATAGAATCCACCTGACCCAGACATGAACAGAAGCCGCGAAATGTTTCGCTGGATACGTCGATAGCGAACGGGGTCAGCCCCGGCTATCAAGTCGATTGCAGCCTGCGCCTTCATGAAGACGCGTGCCGCTTCGTCCGAGTCGTCGAATACGCGCACCTCAAGGCCACCATGGTTGAAGAGTGCGTGAAAGCTTCACAATCAACAGCCATGGAAGACTGCGCAACATACGGATTGCGCGGGACGCGACTCGCTCGTTGTCCTTCTCCAAGGAAGCGTTAGGCCTCTCGTCTCCTTATTGCTGATTCTGTGGATCCCCATGCCGGACCCTTCCGGTCGTCAGGCAAGACTGATCGCCCAGGATGGCGCGGCCGGGGGCGGCTTATGCTTGTTGGGTCGGGCTTTGGCGGGGGTTGGTCGCCGGTTCGTGCTCCAACGGCTATAGCAATGGCCGTTAGTGTCGTTCGGGCGGCCCGTTTTATCCGCTTCCAAGCGTCTTTCGCTTCGGTAATATGATCGACGGTGTTTCCGATTCCCGCTCCCAATATTCCGCCTAAGATACCACCTCCGCGACTCCGCAGGAAATGCCGGGCGCCTTGACGCCCGCAGTGTCCGACGGTCCTAACCGCCCCCGCGACACCAGCCAGCCGCTAGGCCTGCGGCGGCCCCCTCGCCGGCATACGTGACAGCGCAGCGGATTCTCCGGGGGCCGTTCGCAGAGTCCGAAAGGATCATTGTAGTAACGGATCCCCGTTCGCGAATCCGTAGGCATTCATGCCCCCGCCAATCCTAGCGGATCTTCCTGCGTGAATTGTCCTGTGGCTGGGATCGTAGTACCGGTTCCGCCGGTACATGAGCCCGCCGTCGTCCTGCCCTTCGGCGAACAGCGTTCCGTGCCAGCTCGTAGGCGCGATTGCGTGGGCGGGATCGGCTTCAAATACGCCTCGTACGTCAGCCCCGGATAGTCGATCGTCCCGGTGCCGCACTCGCCAGTTAGGCACTGGCCGCCGTCGATCAGTCCCGCCAGGTGCGGTAGACCAGAATCCCCTGGATCTCCAGCGGCTCGTCCATGTTCGGCCCGTTCAGGTAGTCCACCGTGCCGTAGAACGGACCGTGCCCAGATCCCTG
This sequence comes from uncultured Gemmatimonadaceae bacterium, assembly GCA_963702675.1. GTDB lineage: Bacteria > Gemmatimonadota > Gemmatimonadetes > Gemmatimonadales > Gemmatimonadaceae > JADGGM01. The sequence goes on along the minus strand of CAVPDN010000009.1, from coordinate 971,970 downwards.
CTCCAAACTGTCAACCGCAATGCCGTCACCGCCCGGCCCCGCGGATCTCTGCGGCGATCTCGTTGCCGTCCCACACCACCCACATAAGTGAACTATTGCAGCCGGGCCCTTCGCACACCGAGTCCATCCGGGTGCGCACCTGCACGCGCCGGCCTAACGCATCGTAGCGGTAGTCCTCAAACGCGCCCGTGAGGGACGTCGGTTGTCCGAAGCCGTTCGGAATACAACTCGTCTCGGTGGTGACGCACGAGCGGTGATCCACGGCCACGAGGAGCCCGTCATCCCGGTAGTAATAGCGGCTTTCGTCCCCCCCATGGCCCAACTTCGGTTGACTCCACGTGACCGCGCGGTCGCCGCCCGTCGTATAGATGGTCGAGTCGTTGGAGTTGATGCTGTGTTCGGCAAGCAGGCGACCAGTTCCCGCCGCGAAAACCGAGACGGTCGAATCCTGGCCGCCATTGGTGCGTACGACCGCGCGTTGCGCCACGTTGCCCATCGCATCCGCGACAAAGCGCTCATCGTTCCGCAAGGCCGGCCCTCGTGTCGTGTTGTGCCGCATCAATGCCCAGAGCGTGCCCAGCGCGGAATAGCCTTCGTAGCCGATTTCCGTCTGGCCCGAGGAGTAGAGCACCTTCCCCCGCGCGTCGTAGTAGAGCGTGTCGTCATGGATCAGCGAATCGCTGGGCGCCTTGCCGATCTCCTGCCGGCGGCGCAACTGATTCTGCACGTCGTACGTATTGCTCAGCTCCGCGCCGTTCGGGTACGTCACGGTATCCGGTCGTCCTAACGCATCGTAGTGGTAGTGGAACCACACGCCGGCGGCATCCTGGATGCCGGTGACGCGGCCGGCGAGATCGTACGCGACCGAGTCGCCGCCCACGCCGCGCGTCGTCACCCGCCGGCCGTCCAGGTCGTACGTGTGCGTGAGCACGTAGACGTGCCGCGCGTAGTCGCTGTCCTGCGCCCAGGTGTCGATCCGGAGCGTGTCAGTGAGCAGCGCGCCGTTGGGCAGGTACCTCCGCCGAATCTCGGCCGTGGGGTTGTCGGCCGAGAGCACCCGGCCGGCCGAGTCGTACGTGAAGACCGACACGTCCGACTTCTGACTGGCAAAGTCGGTTGGCGCCCACTGGAGAAACCGTGGGTCGAACGTAATCGCCGGGGTGATGGTCGCCCCGATCTGCCGATTCATGAGCTGGCCTAACGCGTCGTAGTCCCAGGCCACAATGCCGCCGTTCCGGGTGTTGTGCACGATGACGTGGCCGGCAGCGTCGTACGCGTACGTCTCCGTGGCGTTGTCGGTCGCGGTATCGACCACCTTTCGCCCGGCGGGATCATAGCCCATGCGCGTGACGAGCGACCCGACGGTGGAATCGGGCGTTGCCGTGCGCGTCACGCGGCGAACGAGACCGCCGGAGTCGTAGACGGTCGCGACCGTTAGCGTCTCCGCGGGCGCGGTCCCGGTACCAGTTGGCAGGGTGAACGTGACGGCCGGTCCGAAGGACTGGGTGAGCGTCGGCCGGTCGGCGAGATCGTACACGGTGCGCGAGCTCGTCACGAGCGTCTGCAGCGTATCGATGGGCGCGGTGACCAGCGTGTCGCGCCCGGTCGCGTCGCGAAAGTCCTTCGACACGTAGCCTAACGGCGTGATGGTCGACGCAACGTTGCCCAGGGCATCGTAGGTGAGACTGTCCGGCGCGATGTGGCTGAGATCCCGCACGCTGACCAACCGACCGCTACCGTTGTAGCCGTAGTGCACGGTATCGCCGACCGCATCCCGCTGCGTGAGGCGATTGCCGGTGGTCGCGTCGTACGTCATCACCGTGCTGTCGTGTAGCGGTGGGGCGATCATCGTGACTTCGTCCCAGATGGCATCCCACAGGTACGTGGTCGTCGCGTACGTCCGTGTGCCCACGGCGTCATCCACATACGTCGTGGAGTCGGTCTCCGACATGAGATGCCCTTTGGCATCGTACGCGGCAATGCTGGCGGCTGCGTCGAGCCGGTGCTCGTGCGTGACGAGCGCGGGGAACGTCACATTGCTGTGATCGAGCCGCGTGATGTGCCCGAGCGCGTCCGTGATACGCCGCGGTGCGCCGAAGGGCGTCACGCGAATCACGGTCGTGTCCCCGACATCGGTGCGCGGCCCATCGATGCGCGTGGCGACCACCGCCGTGTCGACGGCCGAGGTCGGCCGGATCCCTTGGCTCACGCTCGGCGTAATCGTGGTGACCAAGTCGGATCCCTGCCCCTGCATCCCGATCGTCGCCGAGACGATCTTCCCTGCACTGTCGTAGACGAACGTCGTCTTCGTGTTGCGCGGATCGGTGCTGGTCAGGATGCGTCCAACGTGCGCGGCATCGTACGTGAGTTGGATGCGACTGCCGTCGGCGAGCGTCACGCTCTGCACCTGGCGCGTCGTGCCGACGGGCACGAGCGTGGTCGTTCGGCGTGTCGTGCCGGTGGCGCCGCCTAACGGCGCGGCGACGCTGTCGAGCCGCCCGCTGGCGTCGTAGAAGAAGGTGTAGGTCTTGGCGGCGCTCACCGGGGCGACGGTGATCGACGACAATTGGCCCGACCCGTTGTAGGCGAAGACGGTGCTGTCGCCTAACCGCGTGATCGTGGCGATGTGCTGCCCGGCCGCGTTAAAGCGCACGTGCAGCTTGTTCGGCAGATACCGAATGAATTGCCCGCTGGCATCCTTGACTAACGAATCAAGCCGCGTAAGACTCGGCGCGCGGTACACCGACGTGTGGGCGGGATCTTTCGTGTACGTGCGCAGACTGCCGTCCCCGCCCACCCACGTCAGCGTGCCATCGGTCGGGAAGTAGAGGCGCTCGAGGCCCGCCAACCACCACCCGGCACCGAACGCACTCTGCGACCGATCGACGACCGGGATCGTCGTCGCCAACGTGTCGACGAATGGTGGTCGCTCCGTCGTATGCCGTGACCTGCAGCGTCGCCGCGTATGACGCCTGAATGATCGGTTGCGCCGCCGGGTCCGCCGCTGAGTGTTCGGCCATCAAGTGCGAGCGCGACCTGACGGCCCGCCCCCGCGGCCCACTGCGCCTTGACCCATTTCCCGTGGTCGTGCTGCACTGCCGCCGACGAAGACCGTGGCGGTGATCGAGTCCGGCAGCGTTGCCTGGGGCAGGAAGCTCACCCAAATCGGCACGACCACCGCTGCAGTGGCGTCGCTGCTGCCATAGAGCAGGGTCGGCGCGCGCGCCTCGCCTAACGTTCTGACCGCCGACGTCGCTACCGCCACGCCGAGGTCCCCGCACTCGTCTGCCGTGCCACCGGTCCCGATGGCTACGGTCACGCAGAGTGCGCGTTCAATACGGCCCGGCGCCCACACGGAGTCGAGCGACGCGACCGGGAGGATTCTTTGGTTGCGCATGGACTAGAATCGTCCCGTGATCCGTCACACTGCCGCTCGTCGCCGCCAACTGCACGCTGCCCAGCGCTCCCCACGGTCCGCCCGCCGTGAACGTCGCGTGGATGCGCGCGCTATCGTTGGCGCGAGGTCGTCTCGTCGGCGACGCGCCGCAGATCGTGACACCGCTGCACGTCAGTGTGAGCGTGAGCGTCTCGCGCACGTTGCCCGCGTCCCGCACCCAGAAATCGTATGTGTCACAAAGATCGCGGCGATCGGCACGCGCAACGCTGTCCGGCGTAGCCGCCACCGAGCGACCACCGCGGTCACGGTGTGCACGCTGATGCTGCCCCCATGCGACCAGGTGGGATTGAGCACCGGTGACGCGACGAGCGAGACGGTGCCCGTCGTGCCAGCGGCCGAGCTCGGCGTCTGATAACTCACCGTATCGAATGCGACTGCCGCCCGGCGTCAGGGTGTCGGCTGTTTGGCCCACGATGCTGCACGCCGTCACCCCGGTGCCCGTACACGACCCCGTGAGGCTAAAGACGTACGTCTCTTTCCCGATGTTGGTGATGCGAAATGCCTGGGTGAACGTGCTCCCCGCGCCGCGGCGGACCAGCGCCGAATCGGCCGTCGCGATATCGAGCACCGTATAGGTGTACGTGGTCGAATTGCTATTGCAGTTGCCGACTGCATCGCACGCCCAACCGAGCACCGTGTTTCCACCCGGCAGCAAGGTCAGCGTGCCGACGGAGTGTGCGGTTCCGGCGCCGTTGCACGTGTACGAGGTATTCCCGAGTGAATCGGGCCAGGATGGAGTCACCGCATTGCCGTTGAGCGCGACCACGGTTGGCGCGGCGCTGAGCTTGACGTCGTCGCACCAATCCATGATCGCGGTCGCCACGCGCGACGTCTGTGAAAGTGTGTCGGGCCGGATGGCGATGACCGGCGGCGTACGATCGCCGCCCGGGCCGCACTGGACGGCCTTGCCGGTGTCACACGGAACGCCGGGTGATTTCGCGGTCACGTTCATGGTGGACGAAAAGACGTTGCCTGGATCGCCGCCCGTGGCCGTGAGCTTGACCGTTCCCAGCGTGTTGGAGTCGCCCGCCGCAAAGGTCACCCAGACCAACTGGTTCGTGCCTGCGGCCACTTGGACGCTTGCAGGCGCGGAGCACCACGACACGCCGGTCCCGGTACACTGCGTGCCTAACGTGAAGCTGCTGGTCGTCGGTCCGGTGTTCCCCACCGTGAATCCAGCCAACCCCGGGACGTCGTACATGGTCAGCATGGTCGAAACGAGCGAGGCGACAGACACCGTCACCGGCATGGTGACCTTGTACGACCCTTGATCGGGGCTCGATGGCGAGGTCGTTGGAGTCGCCGTGAGGACCACGGTCCCGCTCGTGCCGCTCGTGGTCGGCGTGTACACGACCTTTTCAGGCGCCGACGCGCCCCCTGCCAGGCTAACGGAACTAGGGGCGGCGCACGCCCAGCCGGTTGGGCACGTCGTCGACAGCGTGTACGTCCCGGACGTAGCGGTCGGATTCTTGACCGTGAACACCGCCGTGTCGGCAACCTTCGCGTAGCCCGTGAGCGGCGCCGAGTCCGGCGTCACGACGACTAACGGAGTGAAGGTGTACGTGACCGTACTGCTGCCGAGCTGGGCCGCACCATCCTGGATCCGGGCCGCGAGCGTGTTCGCGCCCGTCTGCAGCGTCACCGTGCCGACGGACTTTGCTTCATCGCCGCACGACGTCGGTGTCACCGTGACGTAGGTGAAGTGGGACGTTACGTCGGCGCCATTGAACGTAATGTCGCGCGTCGTGGACGCCAGCGCATGGTCGTCGCACCAGTCGATGGTCACGGTCTGCGCGGCCGTGCCGAAGGTGCCGGTGGCCGGCGTAATCGTCACGACCGGCGGGTTGTCGCCCGGGCCGCACGTGAGACAGATCCCCTGCGGATTGGCAACTGCCGGCGCCGCACTATCCGCCGCCGCCGTCGTATCCCGTTTCGCCGTCGTGTCGGAACTTTGTGCTCGCGCCGGCGGTGTTGCTGCCGCGCTGATCAGAGCCACAATGCACGACACTGCGAACACGTGCGTCGGACGACACGCATGAAGCACACGACCAATGGTCGACATGAACCGCCTCCGCCGAAGGTTGCAACGACGTTCCGGCTTCGGAACGCATCGGCGGAGGTCTATACATACACCGTGCCTGCGGGCCCAAATGCCTAACTCAGTGCCAGCCTCACACTTGCAAAAAATCGAGGGCCGCGAATTTCACGGTTTTCACACTCGAACGTCAAATTGAATGTGAAAACCGTGAAAAGTGTGAAATTGGCTAACGGATGGCTGGCCCCCAAGAACTGGCACCGGGACCGCGGGGTCGAGCGGGTGATTCCCAAGTGTCTGGAGGAGGCGCCGGGGCGCGGGGTAGCGCGCGTGACGCGCTCAACGGCAAGCCGATTCAGTTGTTAGGCCGAGCGTCGATGCCCGACGGGAACGCGACGGTGGTGATGCCGACGCCCGTGGCCGGCGTGGCGGCGCAGACCGGCATGCAAATCGTGACTGCCTGCGCGCGCGGCGGACGAGCCCGGCCGGCGCCAACCTGGCGCGGGTTATCGCGTCCACGTCGGCGCGATCAGTCGCGACCGGGGTGAGGTTCATGATGCGTGCGAACCTGCGCCCATCCCGTGCAGTTGCGATACGGCCAACATCTAAATACGCAAAACCACTACTGATCCCTGCTGCCGAGCACGATGCTCGGCCGCGCCGTGCAGGGTCGGCACGCCTTCTGCGCTATGGTACGGTACCTACCCTATGTTGCGGAGAGGTACCCGCACCGTATGCGCATCGCCTTCTGTCCACGCCGTTCATCCCCGTCCCACCGCCTCGATACGGCGGCACCGAGCTCGTGGTCGCCGAGTTGGCCGAGGGACTCGTCGCGCGCGGACACGACGTCACGCTCTTCGCGACGGGCGACTCGAGTGCCTGCTGTCCCGCGCCGTTCGCTGTACGCGCACGCGCAGTGGCCGCCTGAAATGCTCGCCGACATCAACCACGTCTCCTGGGCGCTGCACGAAGTCGGCCGCGGGCGCGTTCGATATCGTGCACGCCAACTCGGCCAGCGCGCTCGCCTGCTGGCGCGCGACGCAAACGCCGCCTCTCGTGTACACGCTCCATCACGTGCGCGACGAAGATTCTCCGGCTTCTATCGATTCTTCCCCGACGCGTGGTACGTTGCCATCTCGCGCGACCAGGCACGCCGTGAAATCCCGTTGCCGCACCTCGACGTCATTCATCACGGCCTCGACGGTGACAAGTATCAGTGGACGGAATCGCCATGCGAGTATGTGTGCTTCGTCGGCCGATTCACTGCCGTGAAAGGACCACACGTCGCCATCGACGTGGCGGCGCAAGCAGGCGTGCCGATCCGCGTCGCGGGCGAAGTGCATTCAGTCGATGCGGACTTCGGGAGCCGCGAAATGTCCCACCGGTTGGCCGCACGCCACGTCACGATGCTCGGCAGCATCGGAATGGACGAGAAGGTACCGTTACTACGCGATGCGCGAGCCGTGCTCGCGCCGATCACGTGGGATGAGCCGTTCGGATTGGCGTTGATCGAAGCCATGTTGAGCGGATGTCCTGTGATCGCGTTTCCGCGCGGCAGTGTGCCGGAGCTGGTCGAGAACGGCGTCACCGGATTCGTGGTGCGCGACGCAATCGAGATGCGCGAGCTCGTGCAACCGGGCAGCGTGCTCGATCAGTTCGATCGCGCAGCGATGTCGCGCGCGCGCCGTCGAGCGTTTCGGACGCGATCGGATGGTGCGTGACTACGAGCACCTTTATGCGCGCGCCGCGGCAAAGGGACGGACGGGCGGTCACCCGGTACGGGCCGCACGATCCACCAGGTCACGTCTCCTTCCAAATCATCATGACGGTTGACGCAAAGACGCAGTTGACGCCGATCTCCATGCAAGACGCCGTGGGTTACACGGCCATCGACTGCCGGCACGGCACGACCCTGCACGACAGCATGGTGCTCAAGCACGACACGCTTTTTCTGATGCTCGACGGCCACGGCAACATCGATCCGCCCGGACATTGCGGCCTCGGCTTGTTCCATCACGACACGCGCATGCTGAGCCACTACGTGCTCAACATGGCCGGCGGCACGCCCACACAGTTGTCGTCGCAGGTGATCCGCACGTTCTCGGCGCAGATCGATCTGGCGATCGACGACCAGGCGTTCGGGGGCGACGCCTGGAACGTTGCCAACGCGGTGCACGTTAGGCGCGAGCTCTTGCTCGACGATCAGCTCACCGAGCGGGCGACGTTCACCAACTTTCTCTCGGCGCCCATCGATTTTTGGGCCGCGCTCTCGGTGGCCAACGACTTCGCCGACATCTTCGAGGTCCGCGGCTGGAAGCGCACCGAGCGGGGAACGTTCTACGAACCCGAGGTCGACGGGCGATCGATCGGGCTCGCGTATCGCGGCCGGGACGGACAGCTCATCCGGACGATCGTGACCTTCGACGTGAAGCCGGACGACTTGGGCCCCGACGGCGCGCGGTGGCGGTTTCGCCTCGAGCCGAACCGCCCGCATCGCCTCGAGTGGCACGTGATTCCCGATCCGCCGCCCGAGATCCACGTGTACGACGCCGGTGCGCGCCGCGACAACCACCGGGATTTTCGCAGCCGCCACGCCTCGATGGATGCCACGTACGACGAGTGGCGCACATCGTGTACGCGGTTCACGACCAACGACCCCGAGTTCAATTCAGCGCTGGACCAGGCGACGATCGACCTGCGCGCCCTCTATACGGAAGCCGACGGGATGCCGATCATCTCGGCCGGCATTCCGTGGTACTCGACGCCGTTCGGTCGCGATTCGATCATCACGTCGCTGCAAACGTTAGGCATGAATCCGCGCATCGCGTGCGACACGCTGCGCTACCTCGCCCGCATGCAGGGCCGGAGCGAGAACCCGCAGACGGAAGAGCAGCCGGGCAAGATCATGCACGAGCTTCGGCGCGGCGAGCTGGCGCGCGCCGGTGAGATCCCGCACGTGCCCTACTACGGCACCATCGACGCGACACCGCTCTGGCTCATCCTCCTGCACGAGACGTGGCGGTGGACGGGCGACGAGGCGCTGGTGCGCGAGTTGTTGCCGAACGCCGATCGCGCGCTCGAGTGGATGGACCGCTACGGCGACATCGACGGCGACGGGTTCATCGAGTACGCCAAGACGTCGCCTAACGGACTGGTCAACCAGGGGTGGAAGGACTCGTGGGACGGCATCCCCTTCCCCGACGGCACGCTGCCCAAACCTCCGATTGCGTTGGTCGAGGTACAGGGCTACGCGTGCGATGCGAAGCGCCGCATGGCGGCGCTCTATCAGGTGTTCGGAGACCCCGCGCGCGCCAAACGACTGCGCGCCGAGGCGACGCGGCTGCGCGAGCGCATCATGGAGGCGTTCTGGCTCGAGGAGCTGGGGACGTTCGCGCTGGCGCTGGACGGCGCCAAGCGCCCGCTGGCCACGGTGACGACCAACGCCGGCCACTTGCTGTGGTGCCGCGTCCCCGACGCCGCCCGGGCCAAGCGCACCGGCGCGCGACTGCTGGCGCCCGACATGTTCTCGGGCTGGGGCGTTCGCACGTTGAGCGCCGAGCACCCGGTGTACAACCCGATGAGCTACCATGACGGCTCGGTCTGGCCGCACGACAACGGGATCGTTGCGTTAGGCCTGTCGCTCACCGGCCAGAAGGCGGCGATGCTGCCCATCTTCACCGCGCTCTACGACGCCGCGTTGGGCATCCGGTACCATCGGTTGCCGGAGCTGTTCTGCGGGATGTCGCGCGCCGAAGGCCGCCGCCCGGTGCTGTATCCGGTGAGCTGCTCCCCGCAAGCGTGGGCATCCGGCGCCTTTTTCATGCTGCTCCAAGCCGCCACCGGAATCCTGCCCGACGCCCCCAGCCACGAACTGCACATTCGAGAACCCCTACTCCCACCGTTCCTTCGCCGCCTGGTGATCGACGGCATGCAGATCGGCGGTTCCCGCGTGTCGCTCCAGTTCACCCGCCGCGGTACCAGGACACTCGCCAATCTGCTGGATGTGGAGGGCGAGCCGCTCCGCGTGCGAATCGATTTGTCCTGACCCCACTCACGACGTTCTACGCCCACCTATTTTCCCCTCCCGCACAGCCGCGCTCGCCATACTATAGTAGGCCCGACTCACGCCCCCCTCGCTCGGCCACCTAACCTATCAATTCCGCCCTCTTCCCTTTTCCCCATTCCCCCAGGCGGCCGCCTGGCCGCCGCTTCCCCGTCTCTTGTGCACGCTCTTATGTCCATACATATTAGACCGACCTTTTGTCCGTACAAATAGAACTCCTCCTCTGACCACGGAGCTTCGGGGGATGCCACCGGTCTTGCTGGCGCGTCGCGCCACGCAGTTGTCGCCCGTCATGCCCACGTCCGCGCCGGACGACAAGATCTCCTTCGATTCCGGACACGCTTTCCCCGGCGTTCTGCCCGACCTGACCGCCGAAGCCGACGATGCGCTGTCTCGCTTCCGGCCCGAGACGCTGCAGTACGCGCCTCGGCCCGGTCTGCCCGAGCTGCGCGAATGGATCGCCGGGCACATGATCGCCGACGGCGCCGCGGTGGCCGCGGACAACATCCTGGTCACCAACGGCGCCAAGCACGCGCTCGAGCTGGTCTGTCGCCTAACGATCGATGAAGGCGACGCCGTCATCGTGACGTCGCCCACGTATTTCAGCGCCATCCCGATCATTCGCAGTTACGGCGCCACGTTCGTCGAGGTGCCGCAGGACACGGACGGCATGGACGTCGACGTGCTCGCGCGCGTCCTGGACCGCGCCGCCGCCGGCGGACGCAGCCCCAAGTTCATTTACAACGTCCCCGATTTTCACAATCCGACCGGCGTGACGATGCCGCTCGAGCGGCGCCGCGCGTTGGTCGAGCTCGCGACGCGCCATCGCGTGCTGTTGGTGGAAGACAGTCCGTACCGGAAGGTGCGCTTCGAGGGGCAGACGGTGCCGTCGCTCAAGTCGTTGGACGCCGACGGCACGGCGGTCATTCAGTTAGGCACGTTCTCCAAGCTGCTGGCGCCGGGCCTGCGCGTGGGCTGGGCGGCGGGCGCGCCGGAGCTCCTGGCGCGCATGGCGCAGCTCAAGACCGACGCCGGCTCGTGTCCGCTCACGCAGCGCGTGATCCTCGAGTTCTGCGCCGCCGGCCGCCTCGACGACCACATCGGGCGCGTCCAGGAGACGTATCGCGGCCACCGCGACCGGATGGCCAAGGCCGTGGCGCGCGACCTGCCCGACGTGGCGTTCCAGGTGCCTAACGGCGGGTACTACCTGTGGCTCGCCCTCCCGCCCGGCATCGACGGCGACGAGCTGACGCGGCGCGCCGCCGAGGCCGGCGTGATCGTGATCGCCGGCAGCAAGTTCTTCGCTGTCGGCGGCAACGACCTCCGCGGCCGGTTCATCCGCGCCGCGTTCAGCCACGCCGGACTCGACGAGATCGACGAGGGCGTCCGCCGCCTGGCCGCCGCGTACCACTCGTTAGGCATGGGCGCCGCGGCCCGCGCCGCCGCGAGCTGACCGGCGCGATGCGCGTACCGTTCTGCATCCGCGACATTGTCGCCGCGCCGGGCGAGAAGACGCGCGGGTGGCTCACCATCGGCGAAACACCGGGCGGCCCGATCCGGGTGCCGCTCGTGCTCATCAACGGCCGCGCCGATGGTCCGGTGATCTGCTTCACCGCCGGCGTCCACGCGGCGGAGTACGCACCCATCGACGCGGTGATGCGCCTCCTCGAGGGCCTCCAGCCCGACGCGCTGCGCGGCGCCGTGATCGGCGTGCCGGTGTCCAACATGCGGATGTTCGAGCATCGCGCCGGCTTCGTCTCGCCCCTGGATGGGCTCAACCTGAACCGCATCGCCCCAGGCCGCCGCGACGGCTCGATATCGGAAATCCTCGCCGACGTACTCCTGCGCGAAGTCATCGGCGCGGCGCAGTACCACATTGACTTTCACGGCGGTGACCTGGGTGAAATCCTGTTCCCGTTCGCGGGTTACGCGCTCACCGGCAAACGCGAGCAGGACGAACAGGGCGAGGCGTTGGCGCGAGCCTTCACGCCTCGCTTAATTTCATTGGCCACCGACGGCAGCACGATCCCGCCCTTTGCGGGCTCGCTCAATCACTCCGCATCGCGCAACGGCGTCGTCTCGATCCTCGCCGAGTGCGGCGGCAACGGCACGCTGGACGAAGCCGATGTCCGCACGCACATGGAAGGCGCGTACAAGGTGCTCCGGCACCTCGGCATGCTCGACGGTGGCGCGCCCACGAACGGACCGCGCATTGCGGCCCGTGATCGCGTGGTGGTCCGCGCGTCGCGGTCGGGCTTGTTACGGTTAGGCGTACGCATTGGCGACCAGATCACGGCCGGACAGGAGTTAGCGGAGATTTGCAACGTGTTCGGCGAGGTCGTGGAGCGCGTGCGCGCGCCGGGCACGGGCCTGGCGGGTCTGGTCTGGGCGCACAAGGTTGTGAACACCGGCGATCCGGTGGTCCGCTACTGGATCACCGAGCCGGCCTAACGCTCGGCGCGCCGATGCGCACGCCGGTCGCCATGATGCATTGCGGCGAGGCCACATGCTGAAAGCCAACCTCGCCGACGCGCGGGGCCAACCGGTTGTCGCGGCCAATCCCGACACCGTGCGCGGACTCGACGCCGCCGTCGACGCCTACCTTGGCGCCCGGAACGACGCGCGCGACCGGCTCGATGCGGTGCTCGCGGACGATCCGTCGTGCGTCCTCGCCCACTGCATGGACGGCTACCTCAACCTGCTGTCGAGCAAGCGCGCCGGTTTCACGCGCGCCGAGGCGGCGTTGGACAACGCCACACACGCCGCCGGCCGCCTCTCGTCGCTCGCGCCGCGGGAACGATCGCACGTCGCGGCGCTCGACGCGTGGTGCCACGGCGATCTCCGCGGTGCGGTTAGGCATTGGGATGCGGTCCTCGACCATGCGCCGCTCGACATCATTGCGCTCCGCGTGTCGCAATTCGTGCTCTCCTATCTGGGCGAGAGCGCACGCATGCGCGTGACCATCGAGCGCGCGCTGCCGGCATGGGGACCGCACGTGCCCGGGTACGGCTACGTGCTGGGGTGCCACGCGTACGCGCTCGAGGAATCGGGCGACTACGCGCAGGCGGAGTCGACGGGTCGTCGCGCGGTGGAGATCAATCCCAGCGACATCTGGGCCGCGCACGCCGTCGCCCACGTCGCCGAGATGCAGGGACGGTTAGGCGACGGCCTCACGTGGATCCGCGACGTCGCGCCGCACTGGACGCTCTGCAACAACTTCACGCTCCACCTGCGCTGGCACGAAGCGCTCTATCACCTGGACCTGGACCGCACCGCGACGGTGCTCGACCTGTACGACGCGGTCGTGCGCCGCGTGTCCACCGACGAATACCTGGACGTGGCCAACGCGGTATCGCTCCTCTGGCGTCTCGAGCAGGCCGGGGTCGAGGTGGGCGAGCGGTGGCGCGAGCTCGCCGATTGCTCGCGCGGCCACCAGCACGATCACGCGTTGGTCTTCGTCGACCTGCACTACCTCATGGCGCTCGCGGCCGTGGACGATGCGCGCGGCGCCGACGAATTCATCGAGTCGTGCGAGCGGTTCGCCCGGTTGGGCGGCGACACCGAAGCCGCGGTGATGGCGGAGGTCGGCCTGCCGCTCGCGCGCGCCGTGGTGGCGCATCGTCGCGGCGACTACGGCGAGGTGGTCGATGCATTGCTGCCGGTTCGCGATCGCATCAAGCGCATTGGCGGCAGCAATGCCCAACGCGATCTGTTTGAGCAACTGTTCATCGACGCGGCGGTTCGGGCGCGCCGGTTTCCGATCGCCGAAGAACTGCTCGCCGAGCGGACGTCCAAGCGGCCGCGCAACATCTGGGGCTGGACTCAGTACGCGCACGTGCTCGACGCGTTGGGCGCATCGGGCGCGGCGGCAGCATCACACCGCGCCGATGCGCTGCGTGCGAGCTGAGGCGCCGGCGACGCACGCACCGTGATCGCGGAGCCAAGGCTCTTCCGCGCGCGCGGTGCGTCCGTACCTTGTGAGGCATGACGACGCGGCGGTCGATCGACACAGTGCTCGCGCACTCGGGCGGTGAGCCGGAGGACCGGCACGGCGCGGTGAATCCGCCCGTGTATCACGCCTCCACGATTCTGTTCCCCACGATGGCGGCCTACGAGCGCTCGCGCGATCCGGCGACGCGCTTCGATGTCGTGCGGTACGGCCAGTTGGGCACACCGACGACGTTCGCGCTCGAGCAAGCGATCGCCGCGGTCGAAGGCGGATACCGGTCGATGTTGTTGCCGTCCGGTCTCGCCGCGGTGACGACGGCCATTGACGCGCTCACGCGAACCGGCGATCACGTACTCATGGTGGACACGGCGTACGCATCGACGCGCAAGTTCTGCGGTGCGGTGTTGCCGCGCCGCGGTGTGCGGACGACGTACTATGATCCGCTCATCGGCGCCGGCATCCGCGCGATGTTCCAAGCCGAGACGCGCGTCGTGTTCGTGGAATCGCCGGGGTCGATCACGTTCGAGGTGCAGGACGTGCCGGCGATCGCGGCCGCGGCGCACGAGAAGGGCATCGTGGTGGTGATGGACAACACGTGGGCGAGTCCGTACTTCTTTCCGGCGTTCGAGCGCGGCGTAGACGTGTCGATCCAGGCGGCCACGAAGTACATTGGCGGCCACAGCGATGTGATGATGGGGACGATCACGACCACCGAGCCGTTGTACGAGCGCATTCGCTCCGCCGTAGCCGAGCTCGGCCACTGCGTGTCGGGGGACGACGCCTACCTGGCGCTCCGCGGCCTCCGCACGTTAGGCGTGCGCCTCGAGCGGCACCAGCGCAACGCGATGCACGTGGCCGAGTGGTTGCGTACGCGACCCGAGGTCGCGCGCGTGCACTTCCCGGCGCTGCCAACGGATCCGGGATACGCGTTGTGGTCGCGCGACTTCACCGGCGCCAGCGGATTATTCGGCGTGACCCTCGCGCCGGTACCCAAGGCCGCCGTCGCGGCATTGTTGGATGGCCTGGAGTTGTTCGGCAAAGGCGTGAGCTTCGGCGGATTCGAGAGTCTCGCGATTCCGATGAATCCGGCGCCGCACCGCACGGCAACGCAGTGGCAGGCGCCGAGCGGCGGTCCGTACATTCGCCTGCACATTGGCCTCGAGGATCCGGACGACCTGGTGGCCGACCTCGAGCACGGGTTCGAGCGGATGCGCGCCGCCGGGGCGCCGTCGCATGCGCCATAGCGTGCGCCGTCACATGCGCCCTAGCGTGCGGCGGGTTGCGTTAGCCCTGTGCTGCGCGGCGCTCGCCGCGTGCACGTCCGAGCCCCTGCCGGCCGGTTCGCCTAACGGAGCGGGAAGCGGCGCGACGCCCACGCTCACCGCCATCCGAGCCCGCGGCGCCGTGAAATGCGGCATCACCGAGGGTGCGGGATTCGCGACCCCCGATGACGCCGGCCGATGGCGCGGATTCGACGTCGACTTCTGTCGCGCGCTGGCCGTCGCGCTGTTCAACGACCCCGAGAAGGTGCAGTTCATCCCGTACACGCAAGAACAACGATTCTCGGGACTGCAGTCCGGCGAAGTCGACCTCCTCGCCAACGGAACCACGATCACCAGCAGCCGCGCCTTACGGCAGTCGTTCCACTTCGGGCCCATTTATTTCTACGACGGGCAAGGATTCCTCGTCGCCAAGTCGTCCAAGGTGAGCACGGCGAGCATGCTCGACGGCGCGACCATCTGCGTCCAACAAGGCACGACCACGGAGCTCAACCTCACCGACTTCGCGCGCCGCAACAAGATCACGTTTCATCCGGTCGTGATGGAAGACCTGCGCGCCGCGGTGAGCGCCCTCGCGGGCGGACGCTGCGACGCCATCAGCCAGGACGGCGCGGGACTCGCCACCACGCGCACGATGCTGCAGCATCCGGAAGACTACGTCGTCCTGCCGGATCGCATCTCCAAGGAGCCGATCGCGGCGGTTGTTCGCACCGGCGATGACGCGTGGCTCGAGATCGTGAATTGGGTCTTTCGCGCGCCGGTGCAAGCCGAAGAATTCGGGATCGATGAGAAGAACGCCGCCCAATTCCAACAGACGACCGATCCATCCATTCGCCGCTTCCTCGGGCTCGAGCCGGGCGCCACGGACGGATTGGGTCTCGATCCGCAGTGGACGCTCCACGTGATCGAGCAAGTCGGGAACTACAAGGACATCTTCGACCGCAATCTCGGACCGGCGACGCCGCTCGCGATCGATCGTGGCCTCAACAAATTGTGGACGGACGGAGGACTGCTCTACTCGCCGCCGTTCCGGTAATGCGATCGTCCGCCGACCGACGCGCGCTCCTCCTCCAGGGCTTGGGCTTTGGCCTAACGGCGGCGGTGTTGTGGTGGTTGGCGCGGAATACCGGCTCGAGCCTCGCCCAACGCGGCCTCACCATTGGCTTCGGGTTCCTGCGGCACCCGGCCAACTTCGAGATCGGCGACACGTGGTGGATCCCGTTCTCCCCCGCCGACAGCGTTGGGCGCGCGATCCTCGTCGGCCTCCTCAACACGGCGCTCGTCTCGGCCCTCGGATGCGTGCTCGCCACCGCCGTTGGCTTCGTCGCCGGCATCCTGCGGCTCTCGCCTAACCCGGCGCTGCGCGGCGTGGTGCGTGCCGGTGTCGAGATTGTACGGAACACGCCGCTGCTCCTCCTGCTGCTGTTCCTCGCGGCGAGCCTGCACGCCTTGCCGCCGCCGCAACAGGCGCTCGCGCCCGTCCACGGTGTGTTTCTCTCCGATCGCGGACTGGTGTTGCCCGCGGTCGCCATGAGCGGATGGACCGTCGGCCTCGCCGCGGCCGCGGTGGTCGCGTTCCTCGTCCGACGACCGTTAGGCCAAAACGGGTGGGTCGCGGCCGCCGCGCTCGCGGTCGCGGCGGTGGTGGCCGCCACGGTGCGCCCGCCCACGGTGCAGGCGGCACACCTCACGGGTTTCAATTTCGTGGGCGGCGTGACGCTGTCGCCCGAGCTGGCCGCCTTGCTGACCGCGCTCGTGCTGCACCAGGCCGCACACATCTCGGAAGTGGTTCGCGGCGCCGTGCTCGCGGTGCCGCGCGGCCAGCGCGATGCGGCCATGGCGTTGGGCATGTCGCGCTTTCAGTCACTGCGGCTCGTGGTGATGCCGGTGGCGCTGCGGGCCATGGTGCCGCTCCTCGCCACCAACTGCGTGAGCCTCATCAAGAACTCGAGCCTCGCGGTCGCCATTGGATTTCCCGACGTCGTGAGCGTGCTGAACACCGCCGGCAACCAGACCGGCCACAGCATTGAGACGATGCTGATCATGATCGCGGTCTACCTCTCCCTGAGCCTCGTCGTGGCGGCGGGACTCGGCCGCTACAACGCCCACTTGCTGCACACGGGCACGGCGATCTCATGAGCGACGGCCCGGTGCGACGCGCGCGTTGGTCATCGGCGCGAGAGACCCTGCGCACGTGCTTCGCGACGCCAAGCGCTGCCATTGTCACGGTCCTCGCCATCGCGTTGGCGGCCGTCATCGTCATTCCGATCGTGCGCTGGGCCTTCGTGAGTGCGACGTGGTCGGGCACCGCCACCGAGTGTCGCCGCGCGGCGGCCGGCGCGTGTTGGGCGTTCGTCCGGCACAAAGCCGGGTTCATCCTGTTCGGCTTGTATCCGGCCGCCCAACGCTGGCGACCCGGCGTCGCGGCGGCGATGCTGGTCGTGCTCGTCGTGTGTACGGCGATGCCGCGATGCTGGACTCGCTGGCTCCTGGCCGCGTGGGCCTTGGGCCTGACGGTCGCGTTGTGCGTCATGCGCGGCGGCATTGGGCTCATGGTGGTGCCCACACAGCAATGGGGCGGACTCCCGGTCACCATCATGCTCACGGCGATCGGCCTGGCGGGTGGCTTCCCGTTGGGCATTGCCCTGGCGCTCGGCCGGCGCTCGCGACGACCCATCCCGCGCGCCGTGGCGACGGCCATCGTCGAGGTCGTGCGCGGTGTGCCGCTCATTGCGGTGCTCTACATGGCCGTGCTCGTGTTTCCCCTCGCACTGCCCGCCGGCCTGAGCATCGACAAACTGTTCCTGGCGCAGGCGGCGGTGATCGTGTTCGCATCCGCGTACCTGGCCGAGGCCGTCCGATCGGGGCTGCAGCTCGTTCCACCGCGGCGCCTCGACGCGGGTCTTGCGTTAGGCCTGGGATGGTGGCAAACGATGCAGCGCATCGTGCTGCCCGAAGCGTTGCGCACCGTGCTGCCGTCGTTCATCTCGATCGCCGTCGGATTCTTTCAGGACACGAGCCTGATCGTCATCATCGGGCTCTTCGACCTGCTCAACACGGCGCGATCGGCGGCACAGGACCCCACTTGGCTGGGGTTCTTCACCGAAGCCTTCGTCTTCGCGGGCGCCATCTACTTCTGCGGCAGCGCCGCGCTGTCGCGCTACGGACTGTGGCTCGAGCGGCGCATGGCGCGCGCCGATCCCGGGATGCGCGCGCCGCGGCCACTCTCGCTCACCGTGGCGGCACCACCGGAGTGACGGCAGGCGGCGGCAGCTGCGCCATCGCGGCGCGCAGCTTCGGCAATTCGGTCGTGATGATCTCGTTCAACTTGGTCGTGGTCGCGGCCACCTCGTTCCGCGATTGCTCCAGCGTTAGTCGCTCGGCGTCGGTCGGCATGGCGGAGGAGGCCTCGAGGCCGCCTAACAGATCGTAGGCGTTGCCGATGGCCGTGCCGTAGGACTCGCCGAAACCGCGGTGTACGGCAGCGAGCAGCGTCGACACGTGCCGCACCACGCTGTCGACCGCGGCCACGCCCTCGCGGTGCCCAACGAGCGCACGGGCTCGTGCGACTTCGGTGTCGACCTCGGCTAACGCGCGCTTGCCGTCGCGGAACGCCCGCGTGAGCGAGTCGATCGCCGCACTCAGGTCCCGGCGCGCCGTCACCGCGTCGGGCGAGCCCGCGGCAGCGGTATCGCGCTGGACGTGAACCACCTGCGACAGCGTG
This sequence comes from uncultured Gemmatimonadaceae bacterium, assembly GCA_963702675.1. Lineage (GTDB taxonomy): Bacteria > Gemmatimonadota > Gemmatimonadetes > Gemmatimonadales > Gemmatimonadaceae > JADGGM01. Next base: position 953,462 of record CAVPDN010000009.1, on the reverse strand, counting down.
GCGCCATCGGCCACGAGCGTCACCGTGTAGTCGCCGGGCGGCACATACGGCGCGCGCGGCGCACCGTAGAAGCCCGAGTCGTCGGGCGTCGGCGCGAACGCGTACTGCGCGCGTAAGTCCCAGAGCACGCGATGGAGCCCCGGACCTCCGGGACCGGTCAAGTCGCGCACCGTGTCGCCGGCAGCATCGCCGATCCGAATGCGCACCGCCGTATCGCGCGCCGCGCCGGCGGCCGCTGAATCGGGCAGTCGATAGGTGATGAGCGCCCCCACCGGCGTGTTAGGCGCGAGAAATTGCCGCAAGCCCGACAGGGGTTGATCGCGCCACTGATAGAACTCGGTTGCCGTGCGCATCGGGAAGAAGCGCGCGTGTTGCGTCGCGGAGGCGGAATCCTCGAGCGCGCGGATGTCATCGAGGATGATGACGCTCCGGCCATAGGTGCCCAGTATCAGATCGTTGGTGCTGTCGTCGACGAGAATGCGATCGACCATCACGCGTGGAAGCGCACCGCCGGGAAATTTCCAATGACGGCCGCCGTCGAAGGACCAGTAGAGACCGAACTCCGTACCCGCGAACAGCACGGCGGGATTGCGCGGATCTTCCGTGAGCGTCTTGACCGGCGTGGCGGCAGGCAGGTCGCCCGCGATCGACGTCCACGTGGCGCCGCCATCGGTGGTCTTGAAGACGTAAGGCGCGAGGTCGTCATCATAGTGCCCATCGAACGTGACGTACGCCGCACGCGCATCGAATCGCGACGCGCGCACGGCGCTCACCCAACGCGGCGCATGGAGATGAAAACGCGACGTGAGATTCGTCCAGTGCGCGCCACCATCGGTCGTCATCTGCACGTTCCCGTCATCGGTGCCGACGTAGATCGTTCCCGCGGCGCGCGGTGATTCGCTGATCGTGGTGATGTTGCCAAAGGCGCCTGTGCCATCATCGCGCGACGGTGTGGTGCTGTCGCGCAGCGGGATGCCGTCGCCCAGGCTGGCCTTCCTCACGGTCTTGTCATTGCGCGTCAGATCGGGGCTCAACACTTTCCACGTCGTGCCGCGGTCGGTGGTGGCGAGCAGTTTGTTCGCCCCATAGTAGTACGTGTGTGGATCGTTAGGCGAAACAAGAATGGCCGTGTTCCAATTGAACCGGTACTGATCCGCGGTGTCGGTGGACACCGGCGTGATGCGGCGCTCCTCGCGCGTGACGAGGTCCACCACGTAGCCGCGTCCGTTCTGCGAATTCGTGTAGACGAAGCGAGGGTCCGTGGGGTCCACCGCCACCTGGAATCCGTCGCCGTACTCGAGGAACGTGACGCCGACATCGGTGAGCGCCCCGCGTGAATGGGTGCCGCTCGGAAAGGTGAACGTGCCCAGGTCCTGCAGGCCGCCGTAAATCCAGTATGGATCGCGACGGTCGACCGCGATGTCGTACAGCTGGCCGATAGGAATGTTGTTGATGTAGTCCCAATGCCGGGCGCCATCGTATGTGAAGTACACGCCGCCGTCGTTGCCCAACATCATGTGGTCGGGCTGTCGCGGATCGATCCACAGCGCGTGATTGTCCGGGTGCACGCGCACGTTCACGGAATCGCTCGTGAACGTCTTGCCGCCGTCGATGGACACGTGCACGCTGGTGAGGAGCTCCCACACGTGATCGGCGTTCTTGGGGTCGACGCGGATCTGGCCGTAGTAGTTGCCGCGCTCGACTAACCGATTTTGCCGAGTCCACGTGACGCCGTCATCGGTGGATCGGAACACGCCGCCGGCGCGATGGTCGATCACCGCGTACACGATGTGCGGGTTGCTCGGTGCGATCGCGACCCCAATGCGGCCGACGTTGCCGCTGGGCAGTCCGTTGGTCACACGCGTCCACGTGTCGCCGCCGTCGAGCGAGCGCCACAATCCGCTGCCCGGCCCGCCGCCCACGAACCCGAACGCGCGGCGACGACGCTCGTACGTCGCGGCGAACAGCGTGTGTCCATCCGCCGCCATCGCCACGTCGATCACGCCGGTGTTCGCGTCCACGCCCAGCACTTTCTTCCAGGTGGCGCCGCCATCCTTGGTGCGATACAGGCCGCGCTCATCGTTAGGCCCGAACAAGTGACCGGCCGCCGCCACGAACACGGTATTCGGATCGTGCGGATCGATGACCACGCGGCCGATGCTCTGCGTTTCGCGCAGGCCCATCGACTGCCAGGTGGTGCCGCCGTCGAGCGACCGGTACACGCCGTCGCCCCACGTGGACGTCTGTCGATTGTTCGCCTCCCCTGTGCCCACCCACACGATGTTCGGATCGCTCGGCGCGATCGCGATGTCGCCGATGGAGAGGTCGCCGCCCGATTTGTCGAACACCGGGTCCCAGGTGACGCCGTTGTCGCGGCTGCGAAAGACGCCGCCGCTCGCGGTGCCGACGAAGATGATGCGCGGGTCGTCGGCCACGGCTTCGATGTCATCGACGCGGCCGCCGAACGCGGCGGGTCCAATGGCGCGCCACGCGGTGTCGGGCCACGCAGGCGTCTGCGCGGCCGGCGCGGCCGGCCATATGCCTAACAGAACGGCGGCCATCCCGGCTGCCATCGCCGGCGTCCGCGCGCGTGAGTCCATCATTTGAGCGGCATCCCTCCCTTCGGTAATCCATCCCCGAGCAGCTCGAGCGGCCTAACCTCGATCGCGCCGGTCGTGGCCGGGTCGCCATCGGTGCCCGCGTTCCCGCCCTTGAGCACCGAGCGCGGCTTCCCGTTGATTTGCCAACTGTACACGTACCGCCCCTCGGTGAGCGGCAGATCGACCACCCACTTGTCGCCTTGGCGCGTCGCCGGCACCGAGTCGAGTGTGAAATCGCCGACGATGGCGACGGCCGTGTCGCCCCCGGCTTGCGACACCGGCAGCTCGAGATGCACGTGCTCACCCCAGTGGCGTTGCAGCAACAGATGATCGTCCGGATCGACGTGCACCGCCACCACCGAGTCCGCGGTGCCGAGCGCAACAGTGTCGGCGCGTTTGGTTAGGCGGACGGTGGAGTGCAGTGTCGTGCCCGTCGCGGTGGTGAGCGCGATGTCGAGCGGCAGGTCGTACGGCGGCGTCGCCTGCACCTGTGACACGATGAGCCGGCGGCCGTTCACGTCCGCACGGACGTCGGGGATCAACTTTTCCGTGAACCACGGCATCGCGAACGAGTTCAGGTTGCGGTTCGCGGCGTGCGACATGTCATCGATGAGCTCCTGATACCCAGCGGCCTTCCCGTCGGCCTGACGCTGCACATAGGCACGGATGGCCTGGTCGAACGCCGCGTGCCCGAGCATCAGATCGAACATGTGCAGAATCCACGAGCCCTTCGAGTAGTGCACGCTTCCGTTATCGGGGTTGCCGAGGATGCTGATGCGGCTCTCGGAGCCAAGCATGTAGCCGTTGCGGAGTCGATTCCAAAAATCGCGCTCCTCGGCTGGTCCGTACTCCGCGCCCAACAACGACGCTTCGGCGTACGTGGCCCACCCTTCGCGGAGCATGTTGGCCGCGGGTCCGGTGGCGTTCATGGTCCACGCGTGCGACACCTCATGGGCCAGCACGAACGACGGCCCGCGAATGCCTAACTCGACCAGCGCATCGGCTTTGCTGCCGGAAATGACGGCGTCGGCCATGCGGACGGAGAATCCGCGGGGGCCGACGGCCCGATCTTCGACGGCCGCGATGTAGGGAGGCGTCGGGCCGCCGAATCGCGTGTGCAGGACGCTGTCGATCGGGCGCAGCGCGATGGCGAGTGAGTCGTGCGAGAAATGAAACGCCGGCGTCGTGAAGGTTTCGAAGCGCACGCCGTCGACGTTTGTGGCGATCGGTCGCCAATCGCGATCGTAGATCATGCTCAAGAGCCAAACCGGAAACGAGCTCTGGCCGACCACCGTGCGCCACCCCGCGACCACCGTGTCTCGCTGCGGCAGCGTGGTGGTCAAATAATATTCGGCCGGCACGCGCACGGTGACCGTGGCGGGGCCGAGGTCGTTGGCGCTGTTGAAATCGAAGAACGGATGCCAGTCATCGGTGTTGTGAAACGCGCCGTAGGCCGGCATGGAGTCGCGCGACGAGCTGTCGCGCGCCGGTCGGCTCTCGTCGGGGATCCAGTACGTCAGCACGAGTTGGGCGCGATCGCTCCGCGGCGCCTTGACCCAGAGCACGCCGCCGCCTAACGACCAGGCCACCGAATCGCCCGCGTAGCGCAGTCCGGTGATGTGCGCATGGTTGTTGAGCCGCATCGCCAGACCATAGTTGCTGCCCACCACGACGGTCAGCGTGTCGACCACGTGGATGTCGCGGCCCGGTACCAGCTCCACGTGCAGCAGGTGCCCGTGAATAAAATTGAGCGTATCGATCGGCAGTTGCCGCACGATGCGCCAGGTGCCGGCGCGCGCCGTGGCTTCGTAGAGACCGGAGAAATGACGCACGACGTTGGTCTCATCGCTGCCGCTGCCGGCCTTCACCGTACCCGTGAGCAGCAACACCGCTCGTTGGCCATCGCGCCACACCACGCGGCCGATGTTGCCTTCGTGCGGCAGCTTTCGCTGCACGGCGGTGTGCATCACTGCGCGCCCAACGGAGTCGGGATCGATGCTGTCGAACGCCGCCGCGGATGCGCCGGCGAAGCGGCTCACGAACAACGCCGCCAGCGAGTCCGGTGTGGATGCACCAACCAGATTGGTGTCGACGGGAACCACGGGCCGCGCCGATGCCGTGCACCCACTCACTGCGATCGCGGCGCCGCAGACTGCAAACGCCAGTCGGTTCAGGCGCATGTTATCGGTACTTCCAGGCCGTCGTGTCGCTCCCGGCGGGCGCATCTTTGGCGATCTGTGCGGCCATCACGCGCAGCATGTCGCCGGTCGTCGTCGGCCGGATGCCGTGCCCTTTCATGGGACGCCCATAGTCGAAGGTGCCGCCGAAGTACGGATCTTTCGTTTGCGACAGGAAATCCTGCGCGCGATAGACGGCCATGTTGAGGTAGAAGTTGTCCATGTCACCGGCGTAGAAGTGCAACTTGCCGACGAGCTGCGATCCGATGGTGGGCCAGTGCTCGCGCATGTACGCAGTGAGATCGTAGCCGTGGTCGCGCATGTACGTCGCGACGCTGTGATCGATCGCGCCGCTGGCCTTGTCCCACAACGGCTTGGGATAGCCGTCATCGCCCACCGGACCATACACCGCTTCCCACGCTTCCTGCTGCTCGGCGGACCTGCCGTGCGAGCCGAGTACCGCCTCGAGCTGGCTCAACTGGCGTTCCGTTAGGAGCACTTGTCCGTCGGTGCTGCGGAACATCGGCCGCTCGGGCACCACCCATTGTGCGCCGGGCAGCGTGAACGCGTTCGCATCCTTGTAGATGTCGATCAGCGCCCATTGGCGGAAATCGATCGGATCGGGATAGTAGACCCACGCGCCGCCGAAGAACTCGGGATGATAGACCTGGAGCGCGAGCGACTCCCATCCGCCGGTGGATCCGCCGGACAACACGCGTGCATACGGCTGCCGAATGATCCGGTAGTGCGATTCGATGTACGGAATCAGCTCCGTCATGATCGCGTCGCCGTACGGGCCGTCGTTCGCCGAGTTGACGGCGTACGAGTCATCGAAGTACGGCGTGGGATGGAGGAACGTCACCATCAACATCCGCGGGAAGCTGTCGGACGTCCAATCCTGATAGAGGCGGTAGCCTTCGACGCGCCGGAGATTCACGACCCACGCCCGATGCCCAACGACGTTGGAATCGGCGGGCTCGACGGCTTCTTCCTGGAAGTGATACGGCGGCGCGAGACTGAAGTGGTCCTGCTCGTAGTCGACGGGATACTGCACGTCGGGGTGCTCGTCGTATCCCTTGGGCAAGAGCACCACGGCGCCGAGGTACATCGGGTGTCCCCAGAACTTGGTGAGGAGGGCGCTCTGGATCTTGACGTGCTTGACCCATTTCGTGTCCGCGGGCACTTCCACCGGCGGGATGACGCTGTTGAGCGAGAGATGCGTGACGCTCGCCGCGTGCTCGCCAATGTGTACGCGCACGACGCCGCTCACGAGGTTGCCGGCCGAGCTGCCGTACTGCTGCCCTTCCCACTGATCGAGGTGAACCCAAATGGTGTGTCCGTCGGCGCGGTGCACCTGGGAGTAGACGTTCATCACCGCCTGTGCGTAGTAGTCGCCGGCCGGCATGTCGCCCAACCTGGCCACGGGGAAGCCGGCGGTGGCGCCATCGACGCGCGCGTTCGCGTTAGGCGCGAGCTGCGACACGTCGACGCCGAACACGGGGCCGTTGGAGCCTAACCCGCCGCCCTGGAAGCGCGGCGCCGGTGTGCTGTCGCTGGCCAAAAAGAGCAGCACGCGTCCGGTGATCGGCCCCTGGTGCGCCGACGCCGGGAACGACACCTCGAACACCGGCCCGTGTTGGGCATTGAGCGGCGCTGTTGCCACGAGCGCGAGGCACGCGGCGCTCACAGCGCTACGCCGAACACGGCCAAGGGTAGTAATCACGATGTCATCACGAGAGAGAGCGGCCGGTCACGGCCGTTGCGCGGCGTCCAGTACGATCGGCGACGCACCTGCCTTGCCCAACGCGGTATTGATGGGGCCCAGCGCGCCTAACGCTGCATGGAGGGCGCGGAGCCGGGCGGCGAGACGCGAGGCGAGCTCGGCGAACACGGCGTCGTCCTGCGCCGTGGGGCGGCCGTTGCCGTCGCCGGTGTACGCGGCCAGTTCGGCGAGCTTGTCGTTGAGTCCGATGGGGTAGTTGAGCGGATCTTCGCTGGCCCGCGTCTGCACCTGGTAGATGGCGTGCTCGATGCGCGTGAGCGAATCCTGGAGCGCTGCCGCCTCGTCGTGGGCGTCGCCGAGTTGCGATGCGCGAGCCGTCAGTTGGGCGCGAACGTCGCGGATGACGCGGATTGCATTGTTGGCGGCGCTGATCGTGTCGGCGATGTGGCTGAGGAGCGTGAACTGCGCCACCAGGTCGGCGTGCGTGGCCGTGGAACGCGGATCGGCGCGCAGGGCGAACGGCTGCGTCTGCGCGCGCCCATTTACCGTTAGGCGCACACCGTACGTGCCGGGCACGACGCGCGGGCCGACAGGATTGCCCGCCCACAACACCATGCCGCGGAAGGAGGCCGGGTCGGGCGTGCGCAGGTCCCACGCAAACGTGTTGAGCCCGGCTTTGTTGGGCGCGAGCGGCTCGCGCCGCACCGGCACCTCGACATCTTCGACGCCGCTTGCCGTATCGGCGGCGTTCTTCACGCGGCTCGTGAACGAGCGGATCACGTGACCGGAGGCGTCCAAGAAATCGAGCGATACCGAGTCGTTAGGCGACTTGAGCCAGTAGTAGACCACGGCGCCCGACCGCGGATTGCCGGCCTTGGGCGGGCCCGCGTCGTGTTGGGCGCCGTTGGTCGGGCCGCCCGAGAACGTAGCGCGATAGACCGGACGCGGGGTGAAGAGAAACGCGTCGCGCCCAACGACGTCGGGCGAGAGCTGCCTCAGCGGCGCGATGTCATCCAGCACCCAGAAGCCGCGGCCGTGCGTCGCGGCAACGAGATCGCCGTTCTTGATCGCCAGATCGTGCACCGGCACCAGCGGCAAATTCCGCCGCAAGGACTGCCAGTGCGCGCCGTCGTCGAATGACACCCAGACGCTGCGCTCGGTTCCGACGTACAACAGGCCGCGCCGCTCCGGATCTTCCCGGATGACGCGCGTGAACTCGGTCGCCGGGATTCCGTTAGCGATCGACGTCCAGTGCTTGCCGTAGTCGGTGGTCTTGTACAGGTAGGGGCGGAGGTCATCCATCTGGTAGTGATTCGCCGCCACGTACGCCGAGCCCGGATCGAAGTGCGACGGCTCGATGGTCGAGATGCGCATCCATTGCGGCATGTCGGGCGGCGTGACGTCGGTCCACGTCGCGCCGCCGTCGCGCGTCAGGTGGACGAGGCCATCATCGGATCCCGTCCAGATTTCGTTGGTCACGAGCGGCGACGGGGCGATCGCGAAGATGGTCCCGTAGTACTCGACGGACGTTTGATCCTTGGTGATCGGGCCGCCGGACGGGCCTAACGTGCGCGGGTCGTGTTTGGTGAGGTCGGGGCTGATCACCTGCCAGCTGGCGCCGTCGTTGCGCGAGCGGAAGAGCACCTGCGCGCCCGCGTAGAGCGTATTGGGGTCGCGCGGCGACAGCGCGAGCGGGTACGTCCATTGGAAGCGGTACTTGATGTCGCCGGCGCTGTAGCCCATGGGGTTGTCGGGCCACGGGCTGACGACGGTCATCTGCTTGGTCGTGCGATCGAGACGGGTGAGGCGGCCATCGTACGAGCCGGCGAACACGACTTGTGGCGAGTCGGCGCGCACGGCGATGAAGCCGCTCTCGCCGCCGCCCACCTCGTGCCATTCCCCAATGTCGATGCCGCCGTCCCATCTCGACGGTCCGCAGAGCGTGCCGGCGTCCTGTTGGGCGCCGCACACCTCGTACGGGAAGTCGTTGGTCGTTTCGACGTGATAGAACTGCGCCGTGGGCTGGGTTTCCGCCAGCCACGAGCGGCCGCCGTTGATCGAGACCGTCGCGCCGCCGTCGTTGGCTTCGGCCATCCGCTGCGGATCGTTAGGCGCGATCCACAGGTCGTGATTGTCGGTGGACGGCGTGGCGATCGCGGTGTCGAAATGCGTGCCGCCGTCGTCGGAGCGGAACACGTGGACGTTGAGCACGTACACGCGGTTGCTGTCGCGCGGGTCGGCGAAAACGCGCGAGAAGTACCAGGCGCGTTGGCGCAGCTTGCGTTCGTCGTTGGTGCGGTGCCAGGTGGCGCCGGCATCGTCGGATCGGAACACGCCGCCCGAATCGGCCTCGACGAGCGCCCACACGCGGTTGGGCGCCGCGCCCGAGACGGCGAGCCCGATGTTGCCGATCACTCCGTTAGGCAAGCCCGGCGCGTGTGTGAGCTCGGTCCAGTGCTCGCCGCCGTCGGTGGACTTGAAGATGCCGCTGCCGGCGCCGCCCGATGACAGGAGCCATGGTGTGCGGCCCGCTTGCCAGAGCGCGGCGTACAGGACGTCTGGATTGGACGGATCGAGCACGAGCTCGATCGCGCCGGTCGAGTCATTGCGATACAGCACGCGCCGCCAGTGCGCGCCGCCGTCGGTCGTTTTGTAAATGCCGCGCGCGGTATCGGCTGCCCAGATGTGTCCGAGCGCGGCGGCGTAGGCGACGTTGGGATCGCGCGGATCGATGCGGACGCGCGCGATCTGGCGCGAGTCGGGCAGGCCGGCGAACTGCCACGTCTTGCCGGCATCCGTCGACTTGAACATCCCATCGCCGTGCGAGACGTCGCCGCGGATGTCGTATTCGCCCGTCCCGACGTACACGATGTCGGGGTTGGACGGGCTCACCGCCACGGCGCCTACAGTGCCGCCGAAATACTTGTCGGTGACGGGGCTCCAGGTTTCGCCGCCGTCGGTGGTCTTGAACACGCCGCCGCCGGTGGTACCCATATAGTACTCGTTAGGCCTGGCCGCGGACCCGGCAACCGTCGCCGAGCGACCGCCGCGGAATGGGCCGATCTCGCGCCAGTGGAGCGCGGCGAAGGCCGACGAGTCGTACGTCGCCGGTCCTTCGCGCGCGTTAGGCGCATCGTGCTGCGCGCGCGCCGGTGCAGCCCCTGTGACGCCCAGGGCCAGCACCGACAGCGCGGTTACGACACCACATCGATATCCTGGCCGAATGGCTCCGAGCATGCGTCTCCGCTCAGAAATTCGGGTTGGCGTTCGTTTCCTCCGGCGGGATCGGCGTGCAGAAGTTGCTGCCGAAGGGGCCTCCGCCCGAGTTCGTGTAGAATGGCGCGCCAACGGGATCGGTGAGCACGGCCGTCAGGGGCACCGACGGGTTGCGCCGGAGGTCGCCTAACTTCTTGCCTTCCATCCAGAAGTCACGCGCCCGCTGGTTGAGCAGCTCCGAGAGAACGGACAGCGTGTCCGTACCGCCCGCATACGCGCCCTGGCCTCCGGCCGCGCGGCGCGCGCCGATGAGCGCCAAGGCGTCCGAGGTCGAGGCGCTGCCGTGGATCTCCGCCTCCGCCTGGATGTACTGCGCTTCGAGGCCGGAGCCCAGGCGAATGGGATCGCCGTAGCTCGTGTACTTGGACTGGATGACATACGGCAGGTGATTCAGCGTAACACCGGGCGCCGTGCTGTCGATCGGCATCCGTGGATCGCCGACGCGATAGAGTTGGGGTGCGACGATCTGTCCCTGCAATGCGTTGGAGAAAAAGATATTGCCGAGTGTGCCCTGCGTACTCACGTTCGCCGAGGTGACGACGTTGATGACGAAGTCAGGCGGCACGAGTGCCGCGGTGGCTTCGGCGTTCGCCCAATCGCCCGCCTGCAAATACGCGCGTGCGAGGCCGACGTTAGACGCAGTCACGATCGTAGCGCCACCCGGTCCTGCGGCCGACGCAATCGTGATGGCTTGCGTGAAGGCCGTGACGGCGGTGTCGAGCAACTGCGCGTCGGTGAGCTCGGGACCGCCCTGGATGACGGAGGAGCACATTGTCTCCGCCGTCAAGTCCAGCGAGAAGCCGAGGTTCATCGCCGCCGTGGCGAGGTTCAGGTCCGTCGATTCGTTAGGCCCTTTCGCGAGCACCGAGACGGCGTTCTGGTTCGACGCTACCGCCAGGCTCAGGGGCGCGAAGAAGTCGGCGTTGATGTCGTCGCTGCTGGCAAAGTTGCGTGCGGCCACGCGGTTGGTCTGCAGGCGCGCGGCACCCGTCCACACCTCTTCCGAGATCAAACCACCGAACATCGCCACGCTCTGGAAGGCGATGTAGAAATTCGTCTGCGCCGACAGGGCTAACGTGGCGCCGTCGGAGTTCGGATTGAACTTGCCCGCGTCGATGACCGACGGGTTGTCGACGTTCACGCTGCACGAGGCGAGTGCGGTCACCGCCACGCCGATCAGGACCGTTGCACGCATCCATCTGGAAAGTGTGGTCATGGTGGTGTCTCTCAGAACTCGAGGTTGAGCCGCACGACGAAACGGCGGGATTGGGGTACCGTGAATTCCTCCGTCGTCGCGAATTGCAAGCTGCCTTCGCTTCGTTCGGTGTTGGACAGCATCTCCGGATCGAAGCCCGTGAACTTGCTGCTCTTCCACAGCGCGAGGTTGCGGCCGGCGAACGTGATCGACGCCGACGTCGAGTGCAGGCGCGCGGCGAGATCGTTAGGCAAGGAGAGCGTGGCCGACAGCTCCTGGAGGCGAATGAAATCCGTCGGTTGGAGGTAGTGGTCGAGCACGAGCGACACGGGAGTGCCATCGGCCGTCTGGAACGGACCGAAGCGCTCGATGAATTGCGCCTTGGTGTAGCCGCCCTTTCCGGCCGGCAGATTGGTGCCCGCCGACGTGAAGGTCAGGTCCTGCAGCAGCGGCGTGAGATTCAGGATCTTGCCGCCGCTCTGTCCGCTGAACGACGCGTAGAGGCGCAGGTTATGGAACAGCGTGACCGTGTTGGCGAAGTTGGCCTGGAAGGTCGGGAATTGGGGACCGGCGTACACCGGTGTGCTGGTCACCGTTGCGAACCCAGCGGCGGTATCGACCTTGATGATCTTGCTCGAGTACCACGCGGAGAGCGGCTTCCCGACCATGTAGCGCAGCGTGAGGTCGGGGCTGATCTCGCTCACGTTCGGGATCGTGATGTTGCCGAGGCTGAGCAAGCGGTTGCGCAGCGTGTTGGCGGTGAAGGTCACGTCCCAGGTGGCCGTCTTGCTGCTGACCGGCGTCGCGCGGAGGAGCAGCTCGAGGCCGCGGTTGTCGACGCTGCCCGCGTTGACGAACGGATCCGCGAGGAACGCGAGCGACGGCGCGAGCGGTTCCTGAAGCAACAGATCTTTGGTCTTCTTGTCGAAGTACGTGAGCTCGATCCCGCCGCGGTCTTGGAAGAAGCCCGCGTCGAATCCGGCCTCGAATTCGGTCCCGCGCTCCGGCTTGAGGTGCGGATTGCCCGGGCTCAGTTGGATGAGGCCAGGCCCAACGCCGCCCGACGACGTGACGAACGGGAAGGGCTCATAGGTGCGGAGCGACGCGCCGGGATCGGGCGCGCGACCGGTCGTGCCGTACGCCGCGCGCAGCCGGAACGTCGAAACGATCGGCGACAGCGCCTGCCAGAAGGGCTCCTGCGACATCACGTAGGACGCACCGACCTTGGGCAGGAAAAACGCGCCGTAGTCCTGGCCGAACGACGAGTTCTTGTCGACGCGCGCGCCTAACTGAAGGAACAGCGTCTGGCCGAAGGCCAGGCCTTCCTGCGCGAGGAAGCCTAACGACTTGGACTGCGCGAACGTCTGGTGCGACTCGCTCGACGCAGCCGACGACACCAGGTTGGACGAGTTGTCGGCGAGCCCGATGCCGATGCCAAGCAGATTGTCGTTGGTGGTGTTAATGTACTGGCTGCCGAAGGACAGGTCGGACGCGATGTGATCGTTGCTGCCGAATGTCAGCTTGATGTCGCCCAGATAATCGATCGTATAAATATGGATCGGGTTCTGCACATCCTCGACATAGCCGTTGGCCTGATCGCCCGTGTACCAGTTCCCGTTGTTTTTCGGGAAGAAGGTGAATCCTTCCGTGGACGAGAGGTCGCCGCCGATCGTTAGGCGGTTGGTGAGCCAGGGGAACGGGTTGTAGTGGGCCGTGGCCGTGGGCGTGAACCGCAGCGTGGTGAGCTTGTCCTGGATCGCCTCCAGTCCCTGGATCGGCGTGCTCGTCCCGCCGGTGCGCGTGCCGTCGGGATTGACGGTGACCGCGAAGGGACTCGTGAGGAAGTAGCCCTGCGTCAGATAGCCGTAGGTGCCATCGTCGCCTTGGGGAATCTGATACGCGTTGTAGCCCAACCCGATCGAGGCGTCGAAGCTGAGCTGCGGGTTCACCACCCAGTTGAAGCTCGTCCGGCCGGTGCGGCGATAGTAGTAGTTGCTGGCTTCCGAGCCCACTTCGTTGCTCGCGCTGCCGGACACGAAGTAGCCGAACGAGTCGCCGCCGCCATGTGCACTATAGTCGACCGACTTGAGGTTGCCGTTGCGGAACACGCCGGCATCGACGAGCGGATTGGCGGAGATGACGGTGCCGGCAGGTTTGTTGAGGCACAAGTCTGCGCCGCCGGGCGCGGTATCCGCCGCGCTGCACGTACCGAACACCGACAGCGGCGTGAAGTTCGGCTTCACCTGGTCGTACTCGACGCCGATGCTCTGCGTGAACTTGTGCGAGCCTAACTGGCCTTTCTTCGTGATGATCTGGATGACGCCCGCGGACGCGTCGGCGCCGTAGAGCGTCGCCGCGGCTGGACCCTTCACGATCTCGATGCTCGCGATGTCATTGGGATTGATGTCGTTGAGCGCGGTCACCGTCTGGCCGCCCAATCCTTCGAGGCCGTGGAAACCGCTGCCCACGTCCTCGCGCGCGCCGCTCTCCATGCGGACGCCGTCGATGAACACGAGGGGCGCGTTCGATAGCGAGATCGACGCGGGGCCGCGGATCTGGATTCGCGGCGCTGCGCCGATCGTACCAGACGCCGACGTCACGTTGACGCCGGGGACTCGGCCCTGCAGCACATTGGTGACATTGACGATCGGCGCCTTGTTCGTGACATCCGAGGCGTCGATCGACGCGGGGGGAGCGCCCTGCGCCTCGCGCGTCTGGTTGCCGGCCGTGCCGGTGACCACGATCGCCTGGAGCTCCGTTGCACTGATGCGGAGCGCAAAATCGGCGGAGACGTCGCCGCCATCGGGGACGGTCACCGTCGTTGTGGCGGGGGCGTAGCCAATGCGGCGCACGGTGACCTTGAACGTGCCCGCGGGCACGCGGGCGACGCGGTATGTGCCGTCCTCGCCGGTCACGCCGCCTAACTCGGTGCCCTCGACGCTGACGCCCGCCGCGGCCAATGGCTCGCCGGTCTTGGCGTCTGTGACTTTCCCGGAGATGGTGCCGGGCGCGCGCCGGTGGTCCGTTAGGCGCGCCGCGGGCGGGACAGCAGTCGCAACGAATGCGGGCGATGACACCGCGGCCGCCGCGGGCTGCTGCGCCGGCAACGACTCGGCGACCATCGTGCCGCCCGCGAGCAGCGAGAATGCGAGCGCTATGCGGAGACCCATGGTACCGATCCTCACTTGGAGTTGGGCAAGGGTGGAACCTCGTGGACGGGTGAACCGGACCTGGAAGCGCGGACGGACGGGTGCGACCGGACTGCGGTAGGCGTGTGGTAAGGCGAACGGCGTGGGTGCAGCCAAACAACGAGCAGTCTTTCGCTATTGATACGGACAAATTACTATTGGTCCGGACAAATGATAACGTCCACCCCTCCCACGCGCCAGACTGACGTTCCAACCTCCCCAGCCCCGCCCCAATCCTCTTTCAACTGCCGCCGGCGGAGTCACTTACCATGGACCAGCAGCTCGAACGTGAAATCCGCCGCCTCCGCCGCACCAACGCGGTCACCCTCGCCGCACTCATTGTATTAGCAGGCGCCGCGTTCACCGGGCTCGTCCGGCCGGCTCCGGCCCCCACCAAGTTCGACGTCATTGACGTCGGCCGGATCAATATCCGTGAGCCGGACGGGACCATCCGGCTGGCGATTTCCAACAAGGCGCACTTCCCCGATCCCGTCATCGACGGGAAGACGTACCCGCTGCGAGGCGGCGCCAAGCCGGCGGGGATGATCTTCTTCAACGATCAGGGTGACGAGGACGGCGGCCTCATCTGGAGCGGCAAGAAGGTGGGCGACGGATACGATGCGGGCGCGTCGCTCACGATGGATCAGTGGCGGCAGGATCAGACCGTCCAGATCTCCTACGAGGGCGGTCCCAATCACACGCAGTGGGCGGGGCTCCGGGTGATCGACCGGCCCGACAAGCCGATGACGCCGATGCTCGACCAGGCGATGCAGGCGCTCAAGCTGCCGGCCGGCGCCGCCCGCGACAGCGCCATGCGCGCCGTTAGGCAATTCGCGCAGGACAGCGGCCTCACGCCGGCGTCGCGCATCCTCATCGGCAAGGGCGCCGAGAAAGCGGCCACGGTGCGGCTCAACGATCCGGCCGGCCGCACGCGCATCCTGTTGAGCGTGGACTCGCTGGGCGACCCGTCCATCCAACTGCTCGATTCGGCCGGACGCGTGACCTACCGCATTCCGTCGGCCGGCGCCCCGGGCACGCATTGAGCGCCACGCTCGCGCTGCACGTCCATCCTCCATCCCACACCCTGCGCATCGTCGATGCCTAACGTACTGACCGCGTGGCGGATCGCCACCCTGGCAACTCTGGCCGGCGGCACGCTCGCCGCGCAAGGCCCGTCGCAATCGGCGCGCGTCCCGACCACGGTCGAGATGCCGCTCGCCGTCGAGACCGGCGCGCCGACGCCGGACTCGCTCGTGCATCTCGTGCTGGCGCGATTCGCCACCGGCACCGCGGCGGCCTTCGACAGCGTCTACCCCGATCCGTTAGGCCGCGCGGTAGTCGATGGCGCAGCGCAACGCAAGCTGCTGCGGACACCGGGATTGGGGCGCGTGCTGTGGGCCGACGCCTCGCACGCGGTGCTGCTCATCACCGGCACGGTGCACGAGGGCGACGCCACCGGCATCGAGACCGGCTCCGACGAAACCAACCGCGTGCGGCGGCTGTCCGGCCTCTACGACGCGCAGCGGACCGGCGACACCTGGACCCTCACGCGGCAGATCCCGTTCGACACGCTCAACTACATCCGCGCGCAGGTGCTGCACGTCGACATCCAGCCGGGCCGGCTGAGCGACATCGTCGACACGGCGACCATCCAGTCCGGCAGTCCGTGGGGCTTCGGCGCCCGCCTCAACGCCGCGACCACGCTGCGTTCGGTGACGTTGGACGGCCGCCGCGTCCACTACGCGTTAGGCGGCGGCGTGTTGTGGATCGACATCCCGGCGGCCGCCCGATCGCGCCGGTCCACGCTGGCGCTCGCCTATTCGATCCCGGCCCAACACGATGCCAAGCCGGCCACCGGCGACTCGGCCAACGTGGCGCCGAAGATGTCGACGGACACGATGCCGGCGTACGGCGCGATGAACAACACCGACGCATGGCACCCGTTCTTCAATTACGACAGCGGCAACGATTTCGCCCAACTGACGGTCACGGTGACGATCCCGTCGCAATACCGGCTCACGACGTCGGTGCCGCAGACCGAGACCGTGAGCGGCGGCGTGCGCACGGTACACGGCACGAGCGTCCATCCGCAGTTCTTGCTGGCGCTGCTCTACGATCGCGACTGGACGCCGGTCACGACGCAGGTCAACGGCGGCGAGTTCACGCTCGAGACGTTCTTCACGCCGCACTTCCACTTCGCGCCCGATACGATCGCCAAGACGGCGGCCCTCGTGTACCGCACGCTGGTGCCGCGCTTCGGAGAACCGCAGGCGCCATCCAAGTATCTGGCGGTCGTCGAAGACCGGTCGTTAGGCCACAGCGGTTGGGCCGTGCGCATGAACAACGCCGTGATCTCGGGCGACAACGCCACGATGCTCGACGAGCCGGACTTGGGTCCCTCGTTTCCGTTCGCGCACGAAGTCTCGCACGGCTGGACCATGAACTCCTCGGGGCTCGCCGCAAACTTCCTGCAGGAAGGCTGGGCGACCTTCTGCGAGTCGCTGATTCTCCGCGCCGAATACGGCCCAACGGCCGAGCGGAATTTCTGGGAGCGGATGCGGACGTCCTACGTCACGGGTCTCGACCGCGCCGGATTCCTGGGCGGCTTCGAGGGCAAGCAGAGCATCATCGACAACCCGGACAACGGCCGCATCCACTACTCCAAGGGCTCCTGGATCCTCCACCAGCTCGACTACGTGCTCGGCGATTCCACCTACGATCGCGGCATTCGGTACTTCATTGCCAACAACGGCCGCGGGCCTAACGGATATCCGGAGTTCATTGCCGACATGTCGCGGGCCGCGGGCCGGGACCTGACATTGTTCATCATGCCGTGGCTCAGCGGCAAGTACATCCCCGACGCCGAAGCGCGAGTGCAGGGATCGTCGGTGATCGTGACGCAGTCGCAGCCGGACGTCGTGTTCGACCTGCCGTTGGACATTGCGATCGTGTCGGGCACCGACACGGTGCGCCATCGCGTGCATCTCACGTCGCGCGCCGACACGATTGCCGTGCAGAACGCGGCGGCGGTGACCCGGATACTCGTCGACCCCGATCATCACTTCCTGCTCCGCCGGCACTGGGGCGAGACGAAGACGTTCACGCTGCACGCGCCCAACGCGAAATCGGTCGAGCTCAGCGGTAACTTCATCGCCAAGCCCATCGCGGCCACGCGCACGGGCGACGACTGGACGGTCGAGCTGCCGATTCCGGAAGGGCGCTACATCTGGCTGTGGCGCGTGGACGGCAAGAGCCCGTCGGACGAGGAAACGCTCGCCGCGGTGAAATCCGGCGCGTCCGACTCCACGAGTCGCGCCGGCGTGCTCATCGTCCGCCCGTTAGTCCGCCTGGATGACCATGACGCGCGCTAGGGCGCGTCCCCACTCCTTCTACAGAGCGCACATGACACGCGAATCGTTCACCGCGTTACGGCGGTTGTTGAGTTTCCGGACGTACGTCGTGGCGTCGACGAGCTTCATCGGCGTCCTCGCGCTGGCGGCGTTCACCAAGGCCACCGCGCGTCCGCACTTTCAGGAAATCGACGTCGAGCGCATGAACATTGTCGAGCCCGACGGGAAATTGCGCATGACCATCTCCGACGCCGACCGCTCCCCGGGCTGGGTATTTCATGGCAAGGTCGTTCCGGGCCGCCCCAAAGGAGCAGGGATGATCTTCTTCAACGACGAAGGCGAAGAGGACGGCGGCATTGGATTCGGCGGCCGTACCGTGGATGGCAAGGTGCACGCCGACGGCGGTATCGCGTTCGACCGCTACGAGTCGGACGAAACCGTCACGCTACGCTACTCCGAGAACGCGGGGCGCAAGCAATCGGGCCTCATGATCACCGATCGCGCGGACGTTCCAATTTTGGCGATGCTCGCCAAGCAGGACTCGCTGCGCGCGATGCCCGCCGGCGCCGCGCGCGACTCGGCGATGAAAGCGTTCGTCGACAACGGCGGACATCCGTTAGCCGCACGCCGGTTGTTCGCCGGTCGCGAGCCCGACCAGAGCTCGGTCGTGAGCCTGTCCGATGTGCAGGGCCATCCGCGGTTGCGCCTCATGGTCGACTCGACGGGCGCCGCCAGCATCCAGTTCCTCGATACCGACGGTCACGTGACCAAAACGATCACCGCACTCGACTCGCCCGGAGCCAATCGATGACCCCGCGCCTCCCGTATCGCTCGTCCTTCTGCCTAACGGCAGCCGTTGCGCTCGCCGTCTCGGGCTCAGCCGCCCGCGCGCAGTCGGCGCGCTTCGAAGTGACCGTCGCGTCATCCGCCGACGCCCAACCGCTCACGGGCCGGCTGGTGGTCGCGGTGAGCAAGCAGGAGAAGCCGGAACCGCGGCTCCTCATCTCGCCGCGCGGTCCGGCGTTGTTTGCCATGGATCTCGACCAGTTGGCACCCGGCCACACGGCCGTCGTGGACAATTCGGCGGCGAGCTATCCGATGAACCTCTCGGACCTGCCGCCAGGCGACTACTACGTCGAGGCGGTGGTGAACGTGTACCAGCAATTTCATCGCACCGACGGACACAATATCTGGGTCCACATGGGCGACGGCCGCGTGGAGTTCTTCAACTTCGCCGGCGGCAATCTCTACAGCGACGTGCAGAAGGTGCACATCGACGGACACAGCACCGTGCACATCACCGTCTCCCACGTGATCGCCGAGGAGCCGAGGCCCGCCGACACGGAGTGGCTCAAGCACGTGAAGATCCAGAGCCAGTTGCTCACGAAGTTCTGGGGCCACCCGGTGTACGTCTACGCGGACGTGCTCCTGCCCAAGGGCTACGCCGAGCATCCGAACACGTACTACCCGAGCATCTATCCGTTAGGCCACGCGCCGGACCCGTTCGGGTTCAATCCCGATTCGATGTCGGAGCGCCGCGGCGGCGAGCAGAATCCGCTCGAGCTCAGGCGTGGGGCGCGCATCAACCGCGTCTCGGGTCTCGAGAGCGGGTACGATTTCTACAAGTCGTGGGTGTCGGACAGTTTCCCGCGCGTCATCGCGATCACGCTCGAGCAGGCGACCCCATACTTCGCCGACTCCTACTCGACCAACTCGGCGAACGATGGGCCGTACGGAGACGCGGTTGTCCAGGAAGTGATCCCGTATCTCGAGCAGCACTTCCGCATCATCGGGAAACCGTACGCGCGGCAAGTGGAAGGCGCGTCGACGAGCGGCTGGCAGACCCTGGCGCTCGTGCTGCAGCATCCCGACTATTTCGGCGGCGGCTGGGTGTTGCAGCCCGACCCGATCGATTTCCGCCACTACCAGCTCACCAACATTTATTCCGACAGCAACGCGTTCGCGATTCCGAGCGGACAGTTCGAGACAACCGAACGCCAGTTCCAGCGCACGACCGAGGGCCAGGTGGTGTTGACGACGCGCGAGCTGAGCCGCTTCGAGGATGTGTTAGGCAGCCACGGCCGCTCGGGCTACCAGCTCGAGGCGTGGGAAGCGGTGTATGGCCCCGTGGGCGCCGACGGCTATCCGATGGGCGTGTGGGACAAGAAGACCGGCGCGATCGACCACCAGGTTGCCGCGTACATGCGCGACCACGGCTACGATCTCCGCGCGTATGCCCAACAGAACTGGTCGACGTTAGGCCCGAAGCTCGCCGGCAAGCTGCACTTCTTCGCCGGCGACATGGACAACTACTATCTGGACCTCGCCGTCTACGATTTCCAGGATTTGGTCGACAGCTCGGCGAACCCGCACTCGGACGCCGACTTCACCTACGGCCGCCCGATGAAGGGGCATGGGTGGCATTCGTATACGTGGGCGGAGATGGTGAGGAAGATGGCGGACGCTGTAAAACGGGAAGCGCCGGCTGGGGAGTCTACCGCCGGGTGGGAGTACTGAGCGCGCCGGCTGGGGGAAGCACTGCGTTGAGGAAAGCGGGAAGGGGGCGCGATCGCCGCCCTCTTCCCCCAGGCGACGATAGTCGCCGCGGCCCTCAACGCCGTGCTTCCCCCAGCCGGCGCAAGCCGCCGCTTCCCTCTACTTGTGCCAAATGTCCAACACTCCCGTCGCCGCATGATCATTCGCATTGCCCTCCGGCAACGCGATTCGGCCATCGACGGCGATCGGGCTGTTCCAGTGGCCCGGCCCGCACTCGAGTGTCGTGATCAGGCGACCCGTGGGTGGATCGTAGACGCGTAGGCCACCACGGGGGTCGTACACGTAGAGCAAACCGCCGGCGACAACCGGTGTCGTGCCGCCGTTCTTGTTCTGCCACAAGGGCGCGAGTTTGTTGTCCTTGAACGTCCACGCGGCAGTGGCGCCGTTGTCGGCGGCGAAGAGCCAGGTGCCGTCGGTGGAGTGCATCACGGTGAGCGCGGTGAAGAGGCGCGCACCGGAAGGCGTCGACACGCTCTGCAGCTCGCCGCCGCGATGCGGCGACGTCCCGTGCATTTCCGTCGTGTCGAGCAGCTTGATCGACCCATCCTTGCCGCCCTGGGCGATGTAGCCACCGCCTAACAGAGCGGGCGACGTGGAGCCGACATTGGTGTCCGTCTCGTCGAGCGACTGCGTGTTCTCGGGCGTGAAGTTGCCTAACATTGTCGACGCGGTCGAATCGAGGCGGAGCGTGGCGTCGCCCCAGTTCGTCTTGCCATCCCAATGCCCGTTCCCGGTGGCGACGTAGATGTCGCCCGTGGTCGAGTCGATCACGGCGCCCGTTCGGCCCCAGATCGCCGAACCACTCTCCGCGCACGTGCTCGGGTCGATCATCGATGTGGAATCGCTGCACAGCGAATTCCACGTGTGCAGCAGTTTGCCGCTCGCGGCGTCGAGTATCGAGACGTGGCCTTGGTACGGCGGCGTGTCGCCGATGTATCCGCCGGTCGTCGCGATAATGCGGCCGTGATAGTAGTTGAGTGACGATGTGATCTTTTCGCGGTGCGGCAGCTTGGTGATGGCCGTGCTCCACAGGGCATGGCCGTCGCGCCAGCGACAACTTTTCGAGGTTGCCGTCCGGCGACGCCGCGTAGATCGACTGGCGGTCCGGATCGGCAACCGGCGTCGCGTTGGTGATCTGCCGCGATCCGGCCCACGACGTGTAGTTAGGCGGCGTGAAGGTCCACAGCACGGTGCCCGCCGCGGCATTGATGGCGATCGTCTTGCCGTACGTGGTGGTGACGAAGAACGCATTGTGCGTCGCGCCGCCGATCTGAACGCCGTGCAGATAGATGGCCGCGGCGTCGACGGTGCCATCGATGGGCACGCGCGTCTTGGTGAGCGACGCCACGTTGCCGGCGTCGATGCCGGTCGGCACGGGTGACGACCCCGACCCCGCCACGTCCCATCCGAACCGCGGCCAATCGCTGCCTAACGCAGCGATCGTCGCCTGCCACGGCGCGGGCCGCACCGCCGCCACGATCACTGCCGCGCCCGTCAACGCGCCGACCGCTACCACGCCCGTCCGCCAGAGCCGTCGCATTGCACGATCTCCTTGTGTCTGTTTGCGCCTGGGACGTGGAATCCGCCCGCCGCCACCAAAGTGGGTGGCGCGGCGCGCTCCGTCCAGTCATGTAAACCTCGTGCAATGGACCGGCCGTCGCCAGGCGGCCGCGTCGGCACACCTCCCGGGCTACGGCGCCGGCCTCCGTGCGCGGATGAACGCGCTCCGCACGCGCCCTTCGATCTCGGGCGCCAAGCGGTCGACGTCAAGGCCGGCGCCGGTCAGGAACGCGCGCGCATCCTCGATGTCGTAGACGCGCGTCGGCTCGATCGCGACGTCGGCGAACCCGGCTTCGCCTAACAAGCGGCCATACTCCTCCTCGTCGAGCGCACCGGCCACGCATCCCACCCAGAGCTCCATGCTGCGCCGCGCTTCCTCCGGCATGGCGCCGCGCACGACGACGTCGCTCACGGCGAACCGTCCGCCGGGCTTGAGGACCCGATACGCCTCGGCGAACACGCGGCGTTTGTCGCCGGAGAGATTGATGACGCAGTTCGAGATGATCACGTCCACCGAAGAATCGGGCAGCGGGATGGCTTCGATCCGGCCCTCGAGGAATTCGGCATTCGCGACCCCGGCATTGCGCGCGTTGCGGCGCGCGAGCTCGAGCATCTCGCCGGTCATGTCGAGCCCGTACGCCTTGCCGGAGGGTCCGACCCGTCGCGCGGACAATAAGACATCGATGCCGCCGCCGGAGCCGAGGTCGAGCACGACATTGCCGGGCTCGAGATGGGCCAACGCGGTGGGATTGCCGCAGCCGAGGGATGCGCGCGTCGCGGCCGGAGGCAGGGTGTCCGTCTCGGCGGCGCCGTAGAGGTTGGCGGTGATCGGGTCGACTCCGTTAGGCGCGGCGGCGCTGCAGCACGACATGGTCATGTCGGCGCACGAGTCGTCGCAGCAGGACGAGCGCTCGCCCGCGGACGCGCGACGCGCCGCCTCGGCGTACCGCGCACGCACGACATTGGTCAGGCGGTCCGATGTGTCTTGCTCCGTTGCCGCCCCAGTGGCCGGCCGTTCCTCTGTCGCCATGGCATCACCAAATCAAGAAGGGTTGATATATTGGCCGTGCGCCTGATCGCGGCGCGCGCCGGAGGCCCGATAGGGCTACCCGCAACACCGCGACGCGAGCACCGACAATTTGGTCGATGGCAGCCCGCCCACGAATGCCTCCAGTTGGGCGAACGACTCGGCGTCGAGCGAATAGTAGGCCCACCGGCCGTCGCGGCGGTCGCGGAGCAACCCGGCGTCGCGCAGCGTTTTGAGATGGAACGACAGCAACGGCTGCGCGATGCCTAACGAGTCGGTGAGCTCGCACACGCAGCGCTCGCCGCGCCGCAGCGCGTCGATGATCTCGAGCCGCGTGGGCTCGGCGAGCGCACGGAATTGTTTGGTGAGCCGCGCGACATCGCGCCGGACGACGGGAGCCATGCCGGTAATATATCAATACTCACTGATATGTCAACACGCGCCGCACGGTGGGTGGGCGACCAGGGGCTGGCTGCTCTGCTCATGTTGAAAGGATAAAAGCGGAAACGAGGGATAACCGCGGATAGAGCAACAAAAGAAAGCCTTTGTTGAAACAACAACAACGCTCCAGCCGGCCCGAGTCGCGGCTTCTCGCCTAACGGCACGATCCGCTCGGATCCCTCGTTCCCGCCGTGATCCGTTCATCGTGAACGTCGTAGCCAGCCAGGCACGGCCGGCGCACTAGGCGGCGGCGTGCGCACGACCCTCCTCGATCGCGTCGACGCACGGCGGCATGCCGTCGCGCACGCTCGGCACTGCCGGCGCCCACCCGGTTGCGTCGCGCAGACGCCGGTTCGCGATCCGCTCCGATCGCGACGCCATTCTCGCCTAACGAACCCATCAAGAGCGCCATCCACCGGGGCAATGGCGCCGGGGCGGGAACGCCGAGTGCGCAGGCGATGGCGCCGACGTACTCGCGGTGTGTCACCGGCTCATCGTCGGTCACGTTGTAGACGCCGGCCGGCGCGTCGAGCGCGGCCACCACCGCGGCGGCGGCATTGTCGTGCGACACCGACGAGATGTACGCGTCTTCGGAGCCCGGAAGCGGCGACCGTCCTTTGCGCACGAACCTCATCATGTCCACCAGCTGATCGGCGTCGGAGCCGTAGAATCCCGCGAAGCGCAACACGACGCCGGCGCGACCGCCGCTCGTGAATCGCAGGGCCGACGCTTCGGCGTCCAGGACCGAGCGGTTGTAACGAACCGGACTGAGCGGCGTGGATTCGTCGACCCATTGTGTGCCGCGATCGGGATAGATCGGCGCGAACGATTCCTGGATGAATCGCCCGGCGCGCGCAGCAATGGCAGCGGCAACCAGATTCGCCGCGCCATCGCGACGAAGGCGATCGTTCTCGCGCCACGCGCCGGGCAAGAACAGACGCGACATTGGAGGGATGTGCGTGGCGAGATTGATCACGACGTCGTGGGCGCGGACCGCGCGCGTAAGCGCGTCCCGGTCGAACAGGCTCACGGTCACTGCGTGTGCGCCGCGCGCTTCGAGCGGCGCGCGGCGGCTCGGGCTGCGCGCGAGCGCGGTCACACGATGTCCTTTATCGAGCAGCGCCGGGACGACGCGTCGCCCAACGACTCCCGTGGCACCGGCAATGAAAATGCGCATATGCATTACTCCTGATGAACTTGGGATCGAGCGCGACGCCGATCCGCGGCGTTGCGCGTGGCTGCATCATCGGAGACGTGGCGGCGGACGGGTTGTGACAGGCGGCGGCGCCGCTCATCGTGAGCGGGTTTTCACGTACGAGCGGTCACACGCTCGGACGACGTCCGTCTACATTGCACGGGGAATGCCTCGCCGAGGGCGTACGAGCGATACACGCACATTCGAGCACCATTGCCGCCGGCTGTTCGGGATCGCCTACCGTATGTTAGGCACGGTGGACGACGCCGAAGATGTGGTGCAGGACGCGTATCTGCGCTGGCATCAGGCCGACGCGTCGGACATTCGCGCGCCGGCGGGTTGGCTCGTTTCGGTGGTCACGCGGTTGTGCATTCGACCGTCTGCGCCACCTGGCCGCGGAGCGCGCCATGCGTACGCGGGCCAATGGCTGCATGCGCCAGATCGTGCACCGCGCGCGCGAACGCGTGAAGAGCGGTCGGCCGCGGTTCGCCGTTCCGTTAGGCGCGACGTCGCGGGTGCTCGACCGGTTTCTGACGGCGCTGGCCAACGACGACCAACCGGCGGTGCTGGCGCTGGTGTCGGACGACGCGACGTATTCCGGCGATGGCGGCGGCACGGTGTCGGCGACGCGCAACGTGGTCCGCGGCGCGTCGCGGGTGGCGCGTCTCGTGCTGGGGTTCGAGCGCAAAGGGCGCGGCGTGCTCCACCACGCGGTCGAGTGGATCAACGGGCAGCCGGCGATCGTGACGCGATCGGCAGCCGGTGTGTTCTACGTGACATTGGTGGCGACCGACGGCGACCGCATTACCGATTTCTACCGCGTGCTCAACCCGGACAAGCTGCGCCATGTCAGCCGGGGCGCGAGGATACGAACGGACCCATAGAAGCCCACTACGTACGGGACGGATGCAAAACACCCCGGCGCGCTCCGTGCGCGCCGGGGTGTTTCGTTAGGCAATGGAGACTGACATCCCTGCCCCGGCCAGGTCCCGCACCGCGGTGGCCAACTTCTGCACCTTGGGCGCGTCCGACGACCCGTTGGCATTGCCCTCGATCTGCGACGCCAGCTGCGTCAACGCCGTCTTCCGCGCGTCGCCCGACGCCTGCTCGGCGCCGACCAAGGCTTTCCTAACGGAAGCAATGTTGTCCGACGACAGGCCGCTGGACCGCTCGAGCTGATCGACGTACGCGCGCGCCAGCGCGAACGTGGCCGGCCACACGTACTTGGGCTGTCCCTGCACGTTGAGATATGTCAGGTGCACGGACTTCGCCGCATTCGATCTCGTTCTGCGTGAGCATGGCGTTCGGCGTCAACTCGAGCACGTCGAGACCGCGTGCGATCTCCGAGCTCACGATCACGCCGTTGTACCAGTACGCCGACCACGTGCCGCCATCTTCCATGCGCGTCGAGTCGATCGGGCCGCGGTCGAAGAACGCAATTTCCTTGGGATGCGCCGCGTCGGTGAAATCGAATACCGAGATGCCGCCCTGATACCACGACTGCACCATGACGTCGCGGCCGGGAATCGGAACGAGTGAGCCGTTGTGCGCCACGCAGTTCTCGAACGACGTTTGCGGCGCCAACATCTTGTAGTAGCTCTGGAAGTGCAGCGCATTGCCCTCGATCGTGAAGATCGCGTCGCCGCCCCACTGCTTGGGATCCGTCGCGCGGCACTTGGGCTGTCCGCCGCCGCCCCACTCGTCGGAGAAGAGCAGCTTGGTGCCGTCGTTGTTGAACGTCGCCGAGTGCCAGTACGAGAAATTGGAATCGCTCGCGGCGTAGAGACGCGTCGGATGCTCGGGATCGTGAATGTCGAGCAGCATGCCGTAGCCTTCGCACGCGCCGCCGGCGAATCCGACCGCCGGATACACCGTGATGTCGTGGCACTGCGTTGGGCCGGGACGCGGACCGCTGCCCGGTGTCGAGCCGAACATCTTGGCAATCATGTCGGGGAGCGCTGCGCGCAGCGCCGCGCTGTCCGCCGCCGTCGGGGCGCCTGTGCCGCCGCGCGCCTTCACAACGCTGTCCAACATTGGAGTGGTGAACCGCGGCGGCAGGGCCATCTCCTCGCCCAGCACCGCGATGTTCACGACGAACGCGCCCTTGGCGCGCGCCGCCGCCATGGCTTCCTTGTCCGCCTGCGCCTCGCCATGATGCGTGGGGGCGACGAGATCATTGAAGATGCGCGGCGAGCTCACGATCGACGCCTGCTCCGGGTTCGCCAACGGCACCTTGATCACTTCGATCCGGAACAGCGCCGAGTTGGGATCGTCGGACGGTTTGGCCTTGGAGCAGCCCGTGAGTTCGTTAGGCGAACGCACGCCGGCCGATCCCGAGATGTAGACGTAGACGTCCGCCGAATCCTTTGGATCCACGAGCACGGTGTGCGTGTGCGAGCCGCGGCACGTCTGGACGTTGGTGACGTACTTGGGATTCTGGATGTCGCTGATGTCGAAGATGCGCAGACCGCGGACGCGCTCCGTGCTCACCGTGTCGTGCACGCCTTCGCCGCCGCAGTCGAGGCGTCCGCTCAATCCTTCGGCCGACACGAAGAGCAGATTGCGATACACCGACACGTCGCTCTGCGACGCGGGACAGTAGTAGCCCTTGGTGAGCGTGGGATGCGCCGGGTCGCTCAGGTCCCACACCTGGAAGCCGTTGTAATTGCCTTGAATGGCGTAGTGGCCCGTGAAGGCCAGGTCGCTATTCGTGCTGTGCAGGAACTTGCCCTCGGGCGGCGTCGTGGAGACGAGCTTCATGTTCCAGAAGGCCGTGCCGGCGTCATACAGGCCGGCTTTGAGTCCGACGCGCGGGTCGGGACTTGGCGGGCCTCCGGACAACCGGCTCGCCGACACCGGCGCAGACGACGCCAGTTGCGACGTGGAAGGCGCGCACGCCACGGCGGACAGCACCGCGATCGTCGCGGCGAGGCTCGTCGATGGCGACATTAATCGGCGCGCTTGACGCACGAATCTCATAGAGGGTCCTCGGACGAAGAGGCAGAAGCGCCTGCGCTTCCGCTGGGTAGAGTGGGAGTGTGCCGAACATAGCGTTTTGGCGAGCGAACGCCAGCCATCCTTTCGGCTTTCACACAATCGGAACGTCGGGATCAGCCGATCTCAGCCATTGTGTCCGGCACCGGATCTCGATCACCGACCACGTGACGGACGCGGTGCGCGATGCATGGGACCGCATTACCCACCGTCGTTAGGCAAGCAGCGGCGGCGTTCCCTCGATGTCGTGGCGCTCGAGCTCCGGCGTGTCGCCGGCGCTCCAGCGCGCCACGTGGTGCGAGATGCGATACAGAATCGGGCCGCCGTCTTCCGTGGTCGCACGCTCGATGGGGCGCGGCACGCACACGAACTCCACGTCCATCGCATTGGCGGTCGCGCGAACCGACGCGTAGCCGTGCCCGCCCAGATCGACGAACGAGAGGTGCGGCGCCACATTGGGGTCGCGCGCCGCCAACGCGTGCGCGAGGTCGCCGCCCTCCTGCAGCACGAGACACGTCTTCACGCCATGGCGCAGCAACGCGTTGATCGTGGCCTGCGATCCGGTGGGCGCATTGTGGAAATAGAGCGCTCGATACGGAAAATCTTTCGGGATGGCGTACTTCGCCGCCTCCTCGAGTCCCGGCGCCGAGATGGAGCCGGTGATGAACTCGACGCCCACGGGTTCGAATTTCTCCGGAGGCAATCCGGCCGACATGCGTCCGGCCGTGAAGGCGTGTCGGTCGCCGGCGATCGACACGAACCCTGTTATCCCGTGCATGCGGACGGCCTCGAGGATCGCATTGCGCTCGGTGCGGTACGCCGACCAATCGTCTTCGGTGATCACGCCGTAGCCGGGCGCGGTCCATCGCGCGCCCTTGGCCGGCGGCAAGTGTTGGAGATCGGCGCGCCAGTCGACGGATCCGATCGTATTGCCCCACACCTTCCACGGCGCGTCCGACGTGCGCAACCGCTCGAAGAACCACGCCTTCTGCCGGGCGCCGAGCACGGTGCCGGGCGCGGCCGACCGTCGTGGGTTAGGCAGGAGGGCGCCGTCGACCGGGACCGCCGACGGCGGCGATCCCTGATCTGCTGCGCGCCCCGCGTCGAGAACGGTGAGGGCGTCCTGTGACTCGAAGAACGGCATGCCATGCTGCCTGAACGGCGCCCACTCGGCCCGGTCGGTGAGGGGCTCGGAGCGATACGAGCGATTGTCGGTGAGCATCAACTCGACGTGGGCGCCGCAGCGGAACGTGCGATAGAGCGTGAGCGCGCCGATGGCGGCCAGGTTGCCGGGATCTTCGCCTAACCCATTGGCGTCGATTGTGCCTAACGGGGCGTCGCGCACGTCCGGCGGGCGGAATTCGTTGAGGCCGCCCGGACCCGACTTGATCACGCGCGCGGGCTGGTAGTCCCACCACGCCTGCGCGGCCGCCACCTTGCGCGTCTGCGCCGGCACCACGCCCTGCCCGAAGTTCTCCTGGCTCTGCCATCCCTTCCACGAGAATTCGTGGTTGTCCCACATGCAGATGAACGGCCATCGGGCGCGCGCGTCCTGCAAGTCGGGATCGGCGAGATACGCGCGATAGAGTGCGCGGTATCCATCCACCGTGGTGGGCACGTGAAAGTCGGCGTGTTTTTCGCCCTCGGGGTAACGGACGATGTCGCGAATGCGACGATCGTACATCCCCTGCGGCCGGTCTTCCGGATACCACACGATCTCGTACACGAAGTCGCCCAGATGCAGCACGAAGCTCAACCGCTCGTCGACCGGTTTGCGCTCGTCCTCGAAGATCATCCTGCGGTAGGCGTTGCACGCGCCCTGCTGCACGTTCTGGCACGACACGAATACGAAGTTGAGCGGCTTCGTGTCGTGCTCGGCGGGCGCGGTGATCGTGCGTCCGACGCGGCTCGCGTTCCCGCGATCGTCGATGAAGCGATACCAGTACTCGCGGCGCGGCTTGAGTCCGGCGGCCAGCACGCGGCAGGTCCAGTCGGAATCCGCGGACAGGGTCGCGGTCGTCTCCGCTACCACCGTGTGAAATGCCACATTGGCAGCGACCTGTGCCGTTAGGCGCAAGGCGGTGTCGCCGTCCACGGGCGGGCGCCGCGTCCAAATCAGGACGCTGTCGGGATACGGGTCGCCCGATGCGACGCCCTGCGGAAAGAGATCGCGGCGCTCGGCCCACGAGGGAGAAGCGAAGCTCGGAAGGCGCGGCTTCCACGCCAGCGATGCGCCCAGGGCGGCCGCGAGCTTGAGTGCCTCGCGGCGGTTCATCGATTTCATGGCTCAACGATAATCGAGGCGTGCGCCCGGAGCAGGATCTTGTGCGGCCGAGCTCGCCGCGGTATCGATCAAGCTCGCGATTGTCGCCGGATAGCACCCGGGTGCGATTCAATATCACAAGCTTTCGAGGCCGAGAAGCCGATCGATTGGCGTGAGCAGGGCTGGCTACTCTGCTCGGGTTGAAAGGACAAGAGCGGAAACCAGGGATAACGGCGGATAGAGCAACAAAAGCAAAGCCTTTGCTAAAACAACAAAAAACGGCTCCATCCGGCGTGCGTCGCGCCTTTTTGCCTAACGGAACGATCCGCTCTCATCCCTCGTTTCCGCTGTGATCCTTTCATCATAAACGTCGTAGCCAGCGAGGTGGTCCCGACATGCAAGACGTGGTGACCACCTGCCACGCGGATCATCCAACGCGGACACGACCGGACACAGCCGGACGCGGCAAAACTCGCATCCTTGACCTCGTATCCGGAACGGGATAACTAGAGCATCCCTCGCACGGGCCATCCTCTGTCAACTGAACTCCACGACCGGCTGCAGAACGCACTCGGTGAGTCGTACGACATTGAGCGCGAGCTGGCGCCAGGAGGGATGAGCCGGCTTTTTCTGGCCACTGAGCGCTCGCTCGATCGCCGAGTGGTCGTCAAGCTGCTCCCGCCCGAGCTGGCGAGCGAGGCCGGGGCGCAACGATTCCAGCGCGAGATCCTGGTCACGGCAAAGCTGCAGCACCCGCACATTCTGCCGGTGCTCTCGGCGGGCGCGCGCGACGGGCTGCTCTACTACATTACGCCGTATGTGGGCGATGAATCGCTTCGCCATCGCATCACGATTCGCGGCGCGCTGCCGATCGAGGAGACGGTCCGGCTGCTCCGCACGGTGGCCGACGCGCTCGCGTTCGCCCACGCGTTAGGCGTGGTGCACCGCGACCTCAAGCCCGACAACATCTTCCTGCAGCACGGACACGCGATCCTGGCCGATTTCGGCATCGCCCGCGCCGTGGAGCAGGCGACCCTGGCGACGCCGGCCGAGCGCCTAACGGGAACAGGAATGGGGCTGGGGACGCCCGGATACATGGCGCCCGAGCAGTTGGCCGGCGAACCGGACGTGGATGGGCGCGCGGACATCTACGCGATGGGCGTGGTGGCCTACGAGATGTTGGCGGGCCACCCGCCGTTCGCTGGACGTCCCGCGCCCAAGATCATGATCGCGCACATGACCGAGCTGCCCGAGCCGGTCTCGGCGCGGCGCAGCGATGCGCCGCCGCGGTTGGCGCACGCGGTGATGCGGTGCCTGGAGAAAGACCCATCCGACCGCTGGCAGACCGTGGACGATTTCGTGCCGCTGCTCGACGAGCTGGGCGCGCCGCCGGCGACGCGCCCGACGCACCTGGGCGCCATTGCTGCTCCGTTAGGCGAGCCACCATCACCGCGCGACGCCGCCGCGCGCGAAGCACTGCGCATTCGGGCTCGACGCGGTCGACCGCTGCCAGTGGCACGAGGCCTTCGATGCGTTGGGCGCGGCCGATGCCGCGCAGCCGCTCGCGCCCGAGCATCTCGAGCGCCTGGCCGAAGCGGCGTGGTGGGTCGGCAAGAGCGAAGAATGCATCCGCGCGCGCGAACGGGCATACGCGCGGTATCTCGAACGCGATGACCATCGCCGCGCGGCGGGCATCGCGATCGCGGTGGCGGAGGACCACTTCCACAAGCTGGCGCGGTCGGTGGCGCACGGGTGGCTGCAGCGCGCCGAGCGACACCTCGCGGCGGTGCCCGAATCGATCGAGCACGGATGGATGGCGCGGACGAAAGCGATGCTCGCCCTCGAGGACGACCGCGACACCGACAAAGCGTGGACGCTCGCCCAACGCGCGCTCGACATCGCGCGGCGCTTGCACGCGCGCGACCTGCAAACGCTGGCGCTGCAGGACTGCGGACGCATTCTCGTCTCGCGGGGCAGCGTGGCCGAAGGGATGGCGGCGATCGACGAAGCCATGGCTGCGGCGACGAGCGGACAACTCGGCCCCCGGACCACGGGACGCATTTCTGCAACATGATGAGCACGTGTCAGAAGCTGGCCGACTACCGGCGCGCCGCCGAATGGACCGAGGCGGCGCGTCACTGGTGCGAGCCACATGCGCAATCGGGCTTCCCGGGGATCTGCCGCGTGCATCGCGCCGAGCTCTTGCGCCTGCACGGCTCGTGGAACGAGGCGGAGGTGGAGGCGCGGCGGGCGTCGGAGCTGCAGGATTTTCTGAGCGATGTGGCCGGCGAAGCGTACTACGAGTTAGGCCAGATCCGCCTGCACATGGGCGACTTCGACACGGCGGACAACCTGTTCCGGCAAGCCCACGAGTTGGGCCGCGATCCGTTGCCGGGGCTCGCGTTGCTGCGTCTCGCGCAGGGCCGCGTGGAGAGCGCACGGGCACTGCTCGATCGGGCGCTGTCGGATCCGTTGTCGGCGCCGCTCGACCGCGCGAAACTGCTGCCGGCGCAGGCGGAGGCCGCGTTCGCGGCCGGGGCGACCGAGGCGACGCGCGCCGCGGCGGACGAGCTGGCATTGATCGCCGAGTCGTACGGGTCGCCGGTGATGACCGCGCACGCCGCGTTCGCGCGCGGGTTGGTGGAGTTAGGCGAAGGCGCGC
This sequence comes from uncultured Gemmatimonadaceae bacterium, assembly GCA_963702675.1. Taxonomy (GTDB): domain Bacteria; phylum Gemmatimonadota; class Gemmatimonadetes; order Gemmatimonadales; family Gemmatimonadaceae; genus JADGGM01. The sequence continues at coordinate 921,255 of CAVPDN010000009.1, read as the reverse complement.
CGGCCAAGGCGGCGGCCAGCCTGCGCCGGGCGTGGCGACTGGCCAAGGAGTGCGACCTGCCGTACGAAGCGGCGCGGTCGCGCGTGCTCCTGGGCCGCGCCTACCGCGCGTGCGGCAACAGCGATGACGCGGAGCTCGAGCTGCACGCGGCGGCCACGAGCTTCGAGCGGTTAGGCGCGGCGGCCGACGCGCGCAGTACGGTTGCCTTGTTAGGCAGCGCCTGACCGCGCCCTACTTCATCCCCGCCGCGCCGAGCGCCGCGCGGCCGCCGACGATCGGGATCGAGAACGAGGAGTGCGCGAGGTCGACCGTGAGCTGCGTGCCCGCGTGCGGCCACAGCGTGAACTCGCGGTCGCTCGACATGATCATCACCGCGAGCCGCTTGCCGGGCGGCACGAACTCATCGTCGGGCTCGAGATCGAACGTGAGATCGTAGAACTTTCCGGGCACCAGCTTCTCGCCCGGGCGCTCGGAGTCGTAGTTGCCGCCGGCGGTGAGCGACCTGTAGTTCTGGGGGTCCGCCCATCCGCGCGAGATGAGACCGACGTGGCTCTGCGATCCAATGTCGGTGGAATCGTAAGGCAGCATCACGAGCCATACGCTCAAGTTCGCCGCCCTCTTGCTCGACGCCACGCGCAGCGTGACGCGCGGCGTGCCCGAGATGTGCACCGTGTCGGTGAACGTCGGCGTCGCGTAGAGCAATCGATGCTCGGACTTCGGCGGCGCTGGCATCGGCGCTGCCGCTAATCGCGACGTCGTCGACCAGCATGTCCTTCCCGTTAGGCGACAGCCGAAAACGCGAGCGACGCCACGCCGCGGCCGCCCGGCGTGGGATGGAACACGACGGGCATCGATCCCGGCACCGGGAACGACGCGAACGGCGTCGGCGGTCCCGCGGGGCGACGCCGGCGGCGGCCGGCGGGCGCGGCGGGCGCGGCGGTCATGTCGCCGCTCCCGGCGGCACGATGCGCGGAATCTTCGGCGGCCTTCGCCGCGGCGATGATCGCGTCCGGCGCCTGGGCCGCCGAGTCCTCGACGATCCAGACGGGCGGATCTTTCTCGACACCGTTGTCGACGCCGTACAAGTAGTGGCTGAACCATCGATTCACCATGTCGGCCGGCGGATTGCCGCCGTGTCCGCCCTGGTGCAGGTACAGCGAGACGGGCAGCCCATTCTTTTTCATTTCGTCGTAGATGCGGACGCTGTGCTCGGGCACGACGTTGTAGTCGTTGAGCCCGTGGGCGAGCAGCACCGCCGCCTTGATGTTCTTCACGAACGGCAGCAGGTCGCGCTTGGCCCAGAAGGCGTTGTAGTCGCCGGTGACGCGGTCCTGTCCGTTAGGCGCGGCGAAGCTGCCGTGCTCGTACAGCCGCTCGCAGGTGGCGCGCTCGGCGGTGTCGCCGCTGGCGATGAAGTCGTACAGGACGTCGACGTCTTCGCCCAGGTATCCGCCCGGCGACCGCACCAATCCGTTGGACCGGTAGTAGTGGTAGTACGATGTGTTAGGCGAAACGGGGATCACCACCTCGAGGCCTTGGACGCCGGTGGTCGCCGCGGCGAGGGGCAGCGTGCCCTCGTACGACGTGCCCATCATCCCCACTTTTCCGGTGGACCACGTCGCGTGCACTTCCTCGGAACCGGTCTCGGTGGTGTAGCCCTTGGCGCGTCCGTTGAGCCAGTCGACGACGTATTCCATGGCCGTGCGCTCGGGCGTGTCGCCCACCGTTGGGCATCCCTGCGAGCGTCCGGTGCCCGGCGCCTCGGAGTGGACGACGGCGAAGCCGCGCGGCACCCACTCGTTCACCATTGCGTTGGAAATGCGCGTGCGGGTTCCATTGTACGGCGCCGGCTCCATGTGGCCGCGCGGTTTCGGTTGGGCATTGAGCTCCTGGCGCACGTCCCAATCGACCTGATCGCGCGACACGCCGGCGTAGTATGGACTCGACCCGTAGACCACGGACACCTTGAGGCCCTCGGTGTCCGTCTGACGCGGTCGTGTGACGTCGACGTGGACGCGATCGGGCTTTCCATCGTGATCGCTGTCGAAGCCGGTCTCGACCCAGAGCTCCTGGCGGATCCACGCGGTGGAATCGGCGAACGCGGGCACGACCTGCGCCATGCCGTCGACGAACGTCGGTTTCGCCGCCGTCGAATCCTGTGCCGTTAGGCATGGAGCCGCGGCGAGGCACACGGCGGCGGCGAGCGCCGCCGCGCGGCGACCGGCGTGCTGGTGCATGCGCATCACGACGTGCTGTCGAAGGTGACGACGCGCTGGACCGCTTGGAGCTCATCGCTCTGCGGGGCGCCGGGGATCGGCGCGACGGCGGTGCCCACCGCGAAGAACTCGATCGCGTTCGAGCCCCATCCCCAATTCGATTCCTCGACGCGCGCGCCGACGACGCCGGCGCCGCCGCGCTGCACCGCTTCCGCCTGCATGCGCTCGAGCGCCATCTCGCGCGCCGCGTAGGTCGCTTCCGTGTAGATGGTCATCTCCTGATTGCGGCCCACCTGCTTGAGCGCCTGCATGAAGCTCAGGTGTGCGATGTGGTAGACGCACGCGCCCATAGCGAGACTCACGGGGCGATAGCCGCCGCGCACGAGCTTCCACAAATCCTGACCGCTCAGGTCGGACGTGAATGGCCGGTTGTCTTTGGTGCGCATGCTGCCGGCGTGCTCGCGATGCCGGATCGCGGTGCCGACCGCTTGAAACTCGAGCACGCCTTCGTCCATCGCGTACTGCTTGAACACGAGCCGCACGCCGACGATGCCATCGGCGCCTAACAGATCGGCTTCTTCCTCCATGCGGGTCATGGCCAGCTCGCGCGCGTCGTACATGGCGCGGGTGAGGATGGGCAGCTCCTGGCTGACGCTCCATTTCTGCCACTGGAAGCCCACGTGGTAGATGCACGAGCCCAGGACCAGGCCTAACGCCTGGAACCCGGCGTGCTCGACGAGCAGGAATTCGTCGACCGAGAGGTCGCTGGTGAAGAAGGCCGGCTGGTCGCCCGTGCCGCGCATGGCGCGGAGGCGCTGCTCGGCGCCCTTGGGGAGACTGGCGGCGGAGCCTGGGACGTAGTCGGGCATGGTGGTTTGGTCTCCGGTGACTTACGAGTTCGTGGCGTCGAGCCACGCGCGAATGGCGTCGCGGCCGCGCTCGGTCCGCCGCAATTCGGCGTCGAGGGCGTTGCCTAACTCTGCGAGGAAGGCGTCGATTTCCATCGGGTCGGTGCGAATGACGACGCCGCGCACCTGCTGCTGGCGGCTCGCCTCGAACGTCTCGTTCGCGCTCCGCTTGAGCTGGTAGATGTGGTTGCCGAGCGGCAGGCGGATGCCTGTGACACGGCGCCGAAGCAGGCCGCGGTCGACTTGCACGCCCGGCACGACTTCGGACAGCATCATCACGAGATCGTCGAGCAGCGCGCCCTTGTCTTCGCGGCTGCGCTGCGCGAGGATGGCGGCGACGCTGACGGAATCGAAGTTGGGCGTGGGGTCGGTCATGGCGCGCGCCGGCCTGCGTGTCGTGATGCGATCACGCCGTACCGCCGAATACGAGCACGTAGCCGTTCGGATCGCGCACCTCGAACTCCCAGTCGCCATACGACTGATGTGTGAGCGGCATCTGGACGAAGGATTTGCCCGCGAGCGACTCGTACAACGCGGTGACGCCATCGACGCGAACGTAGACGTCCCAGAGCCCCACTGGCCGCAGCGCGCGGAGATCGGGCTTCTCGTAGCCGTCGAGCGACAGCAGCATGATCTCGACCGGGCCGCGCTCGATACTGGCATACACGAACGGCGGCAGTTTCGGGACGCTCCCCGTCTTCTCGAATCCGAGGTTGGCGACGTACCAGTCGATGGTGGTCGCGATGTCGGACACGAGAAACGTCGGTGCCGCGGAGCGGATCGTGACGTCGGTCAACGGGTGCGCGGTGGTCTGGGTCATGGTCGTGTCCTCGGGTCGAGCGGGTCGGGCGCCTGCCTAACTGAGGCGGCTCCGATCCTTTGCGTGCCCCGATTCCAAGATGCATTGATGGCGCCGCCGCCGCCACACGTCCGACGGCTCCAGGCCACCAAATTGACCCGCAACTATCCAGGCCGCTCGGCCGCATCGGAGAATCGTTGCCTACTTTGTAGGCACGAATTGTCCGAGCACACGCAGAAGGCACGGGTCAAGCTTGGACAACGCGGCTGCGTAATGCCGAGTCCGCCATGAATTGATGACGCCACGATCGGCGCCGTAGCTTTTCTATGCAACTTGCACCTCGACGCTTTCTTGGGGAGGCGGGCCATGCGCATGATCCAACGCGAACTGCAGACGGAACTCCGCGCTCAAATCGTCGCGGTGCGCGACCGGATCGCGTCGCTGGTTCGTCCGCTCACGCCGGCGCAGCTGAAGGCGCACCCGGAGCCGAACGGTTGGAGCGTCGCGCAGGTACTCGAGCATCTGTGCATAGCGGGCGATCTCACGGAGGCGCCAGCCGCCGACGTGCTGCGCACGGCACGCAAGGATCCCGCGGCACGGTCGCGCGAGTGGAAGTCCTCGTTCATTGGCGGACTCATCGCCTCGTCGCTGAGCAATCCCAAACCACTCAAGGGTCCCAAGGTCTTTCAACCCGGCCCGACGCCGCGCGTCGATGTGGTCGATGCATTCCTGGCCGGCGAACAGCGCTTCATGAACGATTTGGACGACGCGGGCGAGCTCGATTGGCGCGCCGTGCGCATTCCGTCCGCCGCACTCCCGTCGTGGGCGCCGAAGATGAACTTGGGCGACGGATTCCGGATTCATACGGTTCACGTCGCGCGGCATTCACGACAGATCGAGCGCTTGGTCGGCCAGCTATCGTAGGGCGTCGCGAGCGGCGTTCGTCGGTCGCGCCAACCACAACAGCACGGCTAACGCCAGGGCGACGACGTTCACTCCGATCGTCGTGCGCGCAACCGCGTCGGGCACCATGATGTGCAGCTCGCTGCCCCAGAACGGAAACCACGACACGCGGTGCGCCCCGACGAGGAGGCGCAGCCCAATGCCGCAGTTGAAGTAGTATCCGAACGCCGGAGTCCGAACGACCGGCACCTGCAGCCCCAACGCGATCAGCGTTAGGACGCGACTCGGCGCTTTGCCTAACCAGAGGAGAACGCCGGCCACGGCGCAGAAGCCGAACGCCGCGAGCGGCAGGGGCGCCGCGGCCCACACTTCCGGATGGGCGCCCGATACCCTCAGCGCGTACCGGAGGAACAGGAGCGCGCCCATGGCGCCCCCGAGAATTTCGATGACGGCGATCGTTAGCCGGATCGTGCGTGCCAGTGCTGGGTTCACGGCTCTCCCGCATGCAAGAATTCCGTTACGACGCCAACCTTAGTCTTGCCGCCCGACCCGCGCTCGCGCTAGCGTCACGGTCATGCGATATCGTGGCTCGAGTTCCTTCGCGCTCATCGCGCTGAGCGTCGCCGTCGGCCCGAGCGCCGTACGCGCGCAGACCATAGCGCCCGCGGTCGCGGCGCGAATTGATTCGGTGTTCGGCCGCTACGGCGCGACCACGCCGGGTTGCGCGCTCATGGTGCGTATGAACGGCCAGCCCGCGTACGTGCACACGTACGGTCTCGCGTCGCTCGAGTCCGACGTGCCGATCACGCCGCACACCGTGTTCAATCTCGCGTCGGCCTCCAAGGAGTTCACGGCCGCGAGCGTCCTGCTGCTCGCGAACGAAGGCAAGCTGTCGCTCGATGACGATGTCCGGCGCTACGTGCCCGAGCTGCCGAGCCTGGCTGGTCCGGTCACGATCCGGCAATTGCTGACGCACACGAGCGGGTGGCGCGATTACATCCAACTGCTCGTCTGGCAGGGGCACGAGGTGCGCGACCACGTCACGGCGCGCGATGCCTTGAACGTGCTCGAGCGCCAGCGCTCGCTCAACTTCTCCCCCGGGACGGCGTTCGCGTACAGTAATACGGGCTACTTCCTCCTCGGGCTCGTCGTCACGCGCGTCTCGGGCGAGCCGCTCGCCCAGTTCGCCCACGATCACATCTTCGAGCCGCTCGGCATGCACGACACGCGGTACGTGACCGATGCGCGCGACGTCGTACCGGGGCGCGCCGTGGCCTACGAGAAGGCGCCTAACGGAACGTGGCGCGAAGCCATGTCCGACTGGGAGCTCGCGGGCGACGGCGGCGTGCACTCCACCATCGACGATCTCGCCAAGTGGGACGACGAATTCGAGTCGGGCGTGGTCGGCGGGCGCGCGCTCGTGGATTCGCTCGTCGCGCCGGAGCATCTATCGACCGGCGCGGCCGTCCCCTATGGACTCGGCCTGTTCGTCGACACGTACGGCGGCCGACGCCGCGTCTGGCACAACGGCATCTGGGCCGGATACCGGTCGGTGTTCATGCGCTTCCCCGATGCGCGCCTCACGATCATCGCGCTGTGCAACGCGGCCGACGCGCCGAGCGAGCAGCAAGGCGACGCCGTTGCGGACATCCTGTTGCCGCGCACGCCGGTCAAATCAACAGCACCGGCATGGGCGCGTGTGGATGGAGCCGAGCAATTCGCCGGCGATTACTATAGCGGCGCGACAAACCAGCGGGTGCACGTGGTAACCGACAGCGGACGCTTGGCGCTGCCGGGTCGGCTGCCGCTGCTGCCCGTCGCGTCGCGCAGGTTTCGTGTGTCGGGCACGACCTCCGAGATCGAGTTTGTTCCGTCCCACGGCCCGGCGGATACCATGCTCGCGCACAACGACGGGCGGACGACCGCCTACCATTGTGTTGGACCTCCGCTGGCGCGGGGCGACTTCGGCCAGTACGCGGGCCGCTTCTGGAGCGATGAGTTAGGCGTCGGCTACACCGTGGTGTACGCGGCTGACAGCCTCCACCTGCGCAACGAGCGCGGCGACGACACGCCGCTGGCGCCCCTGTTCCGCGATGCGTTCGACGGCCCGGGCACGGTGCGGTTCGAGCGCGATTCCATGGGCGTGGTGACGGCCATGACCTTCACCACGCGCGGCGTGGACGCGCTGCCGTTCATCCGCGTACGGGAGCACGCCGACGGCAAGACATCGTAGCGGCGGGAGGCGCCGCCCTGCCTCAGAGCACTTTGAGCGCCGCCTGGGCGAGCGTCTTTTCTTTCGCCCGCTCCTCGTCGTTGGTGAACGCTTTGAGTTTGAGCCCGTTGAGGACGCGGACGGTGAACGCGACATTGCCTTTGCGTACGACCAGGATCGGGCTGTCGCCCTTGAAGACTTCGTAGTACGCGTCGTCGCCGACTCCCGGTGCCGGTTCGCTGTGGATCATGGTCGAAGTGCTGGATTTCCCGCGATCGAAGGCCGCCATCGACGTGATGGTAAGGGCGACGCGGCGGCTGTCGCCGGACGGCGTCGCCTCGCTCGACCAGATGCACGTCGTCGTGCTCGTGGAGCCGGCATGTTTGCCGGGGAAGGTCGTCACCTCGAGTGCGGCGCTGACCTGCGCGTCGCTGAGCAGCGCGCAGGCATCGGGCGCGGGGCTGCGCGTCGCCGCATGGCGCGCGTTAGGCCGGAACGGGACGCTGGCTTGCGTCACGGCCGCGAGCAGCACGGCCGCACACACGGCGGAGATACGGCGTGGGGACGACATGACGGCTCCGGTATTGAGGGATGGAAGGCGGGACATCTCAGCGTTAGACATTCTCACGTGACGTACGCGCACGACGGACGCACGGGGCAGAGGTGACAGGCGGGCGCGTTGGTCTTGCACAACTCCTGTCCGTGGCGGCGCAGCAACTGGTGCGCGGCAATCAATGCATCCTGTCGCTTCGGCAGCGACGGCGCGAGTACCTCCTGCGCACGCCGGTACATCCGGCTGTAGTTCTTGTCGGCGCTGATGAGGCCGATGCGGCTCAGAACGCGGAGGCCGTTCGAGTCGAGCGGGAGAAGGCGCGCCGTCCCCGCGAACACGAGGATCTTGTCCGCGCCCGGCTCGCCGATCATTGCGAACTCCGCCATCGCTTTGCGAGCCTTCGGGTACGGCAGGCGCAGCGCCTCGCCGAGGTCGCCGTTCCATTTCCGCAGCACCAGCTCGGCCGACTGGCGCAGCCGGTTCGCCCGTACGTCGGCCGCGATCGAACTGCCTAACCGCGCGATGCCCCGGAGCGTGGCGTGAGGGGCCGCCGCGATGGCTGCCGGCTCGAGACCCACCTGGATCCGGAGCGCGTCGAACGCCGCCTTCCGTTGGGCATCGGCGGCCAGGTACCCGACCTGTTCCCACACTATGAGCCGGAAGGGATCCCGGATCGCCGCGCCAGCCGGCGCGCCGTAAAACCGGCGCAGCGCCGCGAGGAGGCGGGAGAGCGTGGTGGTCGCCATATCGCGAACGCGTCCTAACGGGGAATCACCGGCAGCACTACGTGCGACGGATGCGCCGCATCGTGCATGATTCGCTGGTGCGCGACGACGAACGTGCTGTCGCGCTCGTTGTCGCCGCCGGTGCCGAGGTTCCGGTCGTACTTGGGGAAGCGCGCGGACGAGATCGTCACGCGAATCCGGTGGCCGGGCTCGAACACGCGCGACGTGAACCACAGGTCGACATCGTATCGCTCCACATGGTTAGGCAACACCGGCACCGCGCGGTCGACGCCGGCGCGGAATCGCGCGCGAACCACGCCGTCCTGAACGCGCTGTGCATGCCCGTCGGGCGCCACGTCGAGGAGCATCAGGTTCCAGTCGGCGTCCTTCGCGTCGGTGGACGCCCAGATCGCGGCCGACATCTCCCCGGTCACCTCGAGCGGCTTGGCGAGCGGCGGCGACGTGAACACCAATGCGTCGGCGCGCGCGGCATTGAGCGCCGTGTAGTCCTCGTTGAGCGACGTCTCGAGCTCGCGCGAGTCGATGAGAAACGGCGTCGGGTTCGCCGGATCGTACGTGAACGTGTCGGCCGCCGCTCCGTTAGGCGGCAGGCTGTCGATGACGCCGTCGCCCCGGCTCGTGTTCGCATGACCGCCCGACGACAGGTACCACGTGGTGGGCACCTGGCGCGCGAGCGGCCACGCGGACTCGTGCCGCCAGGCGTTGTCCCCGATGACGAAGATGTCCACCGGCGGCTCGCGATCCACGCCGTTGTCCTTGCCCTCGAGCCAGTGATCGAACCACCGGAGCTGGAGGCGGCGAATGTCCACCCGCGACTCGGGACCGTAGTCGCCGGCCACGTCGTCGATTCCCCCGTGGGCGCCGGGACCCATGACCAACCGGATGGGCGGATGCCCAGGCACTTTGCCTAACGCATTGGTATAGTCGACGGGGCCGCGCGAATCATCGTACCACCCGGAGATCTGGAGCACCGGCACGCGCACGCGCGCGATGTTCGTCGTCACCGAATGCGCGCGCCAGTATGCATCGCGCGTGGGGTGGGCGAGCCATCGATCCCACATTGGTGCGTGTCCGCAGCCGAGTTGCCGGGGCAGGTCGCTGATCGGCAGGTGCATGAGGGCCGGCCCCACGTCGAGGTCGGCGATGTCGTCGAGCGTACGCGAGCGCATGAGGCATGTCCACGCCACGTTCGTCGGCGCGAAGACCATGTCCTGGTACGGCGCGATGCGCCACGGATCGCCGGTCGCGGCTGACGGCGCGATCGCCGCGAGGTGCGGCGGCGCGGACACGGCGGCGTACCACGCCAGCCGCCCGTCATCGGAATGGCCGATCAAGCCGACGCGTCCGTTGGCGCCCGTTAGGCGGGCGGCCCATTCGACGGCATTGTAGCCGTCGCGGACGTCGGTGTCGTAGTCGCCGAACGCATTGAGGTCGCCGTCAGACCGATCGCGGCTGCGCACCACCTGGTCGACGTAGATGAAGCCGCGCGACGCCCAGAACGCACCCTCGGTGCGGAACACGCGCTCGTACGGCGTCCGCTCGAGCACCACGCCGAACGGCCCGGCGCCGACGGGCCGGGCGATGTAATTGGCCAGCCGCGCGCCGTCGCGGGTTTTCATGTACACCAGCGTGTCCTCCCTCACCGCGTATTGCGAGTCGGACACCGGTCCGGGCCACGGCGAATACGGTTTCTCGATCGCGAAGGGCGTCGAACGGCGGATGAAGCGGAGTCGCGTGGACGCGACAGTGCCTTGGGTGGTCGGCACACCCACCAGTGTGTCGCCATGCCAGGAGGCGGCGAGCGTGGCGGGAGTGCGGCCATCCACGCCGACCAGGATGACCGAATCGCCGCGCAGGTCGGCGTGCCTAACGTCGAGCATTGGCACGCCGGCACGCGTCTCGATGAAACCCGCGTACTGCGAGTCGCTCGGCGCGAAATGCGCGAACGCCGTGCGCCGCCAGCCTTCGTATCCGGCGTGCGGAGTAACGCCGATAGCGGTTTCGACGTCCCAATCGCCCGCGATCGACGGCGAGCCTCGACCTGTTCCCCGACAACTGCTGAGCACGGCAACGGCAGCAAGAAAGCATACGCCACGCATTGCGCGCCTGCACACCGCCCGGAGGCGAGTGTGGGTGTTCACGGGATCCTCTTTGGTGCCAGGCCGGGCAAGTATACTCGCTGCCGGTCACTCGCGCGCGTCAGCGAGCGTAGTGATCGGCGCCGAGGAAGTGCAGCGAGACATACGGGACGCCTCCGACCACCCAGCTATCGTGCGGCTCGGGGGGGATGTAGAACAATTCCCCCGCGCGCAGCTCGATCACGCGGCCATCGGCGAACGCGGCCGTGGCCGTTCCCGAGACCACCAACCCGACGTGCTCGACCGAGCATTGCGTCTGACCAATGCCTGGGCCGACGTGCACCGACCACCGCCACCCGGGCTCGTAGGTCGCGCGCCCGATCGTCATCCCGCCAATCCGCACGATCTCGAACCGGCCCCTTTCGAGCTCCCGCACTTCGTCGGGCTGCTCGAACCGCTTCAGAATCACATCAGTCCGCATAGTCGATCGTCCGATTTCGAGTAGATGCGCTTGAACATACCGCCCGACGATGGCCGGCACTCTTGCGAAATTCGTTGCGCGCTCGTACCGTCATGTTGGTATCCCATAGGACGGCCCGGTGGCGGATAAACTCGAAGTCCAGCAAGGCACCCTCGCCCTCATGATTCTCAGAACCGTCGAGGTGCTTGGGCCCCTGCACGGGTACGGCATCGCCCGCCGCATTGAGGAGACGAGCAAGGGCCGCCTAACGCTCAACTACGGGACGCTCTACCCCGCCCTCCTCAAGCTCGAGCAAGAGGGATGCATCAAAGCGGAATGGCGCCAGTCCGAGAACAATCGGCGCGCCAAGTACTACACGCTCACCGCCGTTGGCCGCAAGCAACTGGCGCGTGAAGCACGCGATTGGCATCGCACGGCCGATCTGATCGCGGCGTTTCTCGCGCCGGCGCGCGAAGGGGAGGCACTATGAGGTTCGTTCGCGCCTGGCTCGCGCGCCTGGGCGGCGTCTTCACGGGACATCGTACCGATGGCGATCTCCGCGAGGAGCTCGAGGCGCACCTCGAGATGGAGACCGCGGAGTGGGTGCGGCGCGGGTTTCCGCCTGAGGAAGCGCGGCGGCGCGCGATGATGGCGTCGGGCGGTCTCACCAGCGCCGCCGAGGCGGTGCGCGCGCAGCGCGGGCTGCCGTGGTTCGAGAGCGCTGTGGCCGACCTCCGCTATGCGGTCCGGTCGCTGCGCCACGCTCCGTCGTTCACCGCCGTCGTCGTCGTCACGCTGGCGTTGGGCATCGGCGCCAATACCGCGATCTTCAGCGTCGTGCGCGGCGTGCTGCTCAAGCCGCTGCCCAACCGAGACGGCGACCGCCTGCTCTACCTGCGGCAATCCGTGGATGGGCCCGGCGGACACGACATCTCGTTCTCGGTGCCCGAGGTCCGCGACTTCCGGGCCGGCGTCCCGGCGTTAGGCGGCGTCGCCGAAATATCGCCCTGGGCGCTCACGTTGCAGGGCGACCAGTACGCGCCCTCCGCGCGCATCGACGTCGGGCTCGTCACCGGCAACTTCTTCCAGGTGATGGGCCTGTCCCCGATCCTCGGCCGCCTGACGAATGCCGGAGATGATGGACCGGGCGTGCCGCCGGTGATGGTGCTCACCGAGGAGTTCTGGCGGCAGCGCTTCCGCGGCGACCCGAACATCGTCGGCAAGCAGGTGCGGCTGGAAACCGGAACGGTCACGGTCATCGGCGTCGTGCAGGCCGCGCCGTTTTTCCCCAGCCGCGCCGACGCGATCCTCAACATGGTGGTGAGCCCGCACCATTTGAGCGCGACGATGGTGCTGGGACGCACGCACCGGATGACGGAAATCGTCGGCCGGCTGGCGCCGGGCGCCACGCTCGACCAGGCGCGCGCGCAGATCGGGACGACCTATGCGCGCATGCAGCAGGCCAACAAGGATGCCTACGATCCCGGGTCGCACTACCGCGTCGCCGCCATGCCGTTCAAGGACGCGATGGGCGAGGATGCCCGCCTAACGCTGTGGCTGCTCATGGCCGCGGCCGCCTTCGTCATGATCATCTCGACGGCCAACGTCGTGAACCTGACGCTCATGCGCGGCGTGCGCCGCGAGCAGGAGCTGGTGGTGCGCACGGCGCTCGGCGCGGGATCGCTCAGGCTCCGGCGCCTGCTCCTGGCGGAGAATCTGGTGCTCGCGTTCCTGGGAGCCGCCGCCGGCGTGGCCATCGCGGTCGGCGGCGTTAGGCTCTTGACCTCGCTGGCCAGCCGCGTGTCGCCTCGCGCGAGCGACATCCATCTCGATACGCGTGGTGCTCGCGTTCACGCTCGTGTTGACGCTCTCGGTGGCGCTGTTGCTGTCGCTCGTCGCCGCGCTCCCCGGCGAAGGGACGATTGCCTCGTGGATCTCGGCGGGTACGCGTCGCACCGGCGGCCTGAGCAAGCAGCGGCTGCAGCGGACCCTCGTCGTGGCCCAGATCGCGGTGTCGGTCGTGCTGCTCGCGGGCGCCGGACTGCTCACGCGGACCTTGATTCACTTGTCGGATGTGCAGACGGGACTCAAGACCGAGCAGGTGTTGTCGATGCGCGTGCAACTACTGCCGATCGCGAAGCTCTCGAGCGGTCAGGATCCGAGCGCCGCCAATGCGGCGGCCAAGCAAGGCTACGAGCGCATGAAGCAGGAGGCGTTGGCGATTCCGGGCGTGGTTGCCGTGGGCGTCGGCTCGGTGATGCCGCTCGAGGTCAGCGCAAATCCAGCTCGACGTCAAAGCGGAAGGCCAAGCGTTAGGCGTGGGCGAGGCCGTGCCGCGCGCGGACTATCGCACGGCGGACCCGGACTACTTCCGCGCCGCGGGCATTCCGTTAGTCGCGGGCCGCGAATTCGCGGCCACCGATCGCGCCGGCCCGAATATGGGCCGGGTCGCGATCATCAATCAGACGCTCGCCCGCCGGCTCTTCCCCAACGCCGATCCGATCGGCAAGCGCATCGCGTGGACCGGCGACGTCTTGCGATTCACGCCGTTCAGCGGCGACTGGCGCACGATCGTCGGCGTAGTGGGCAACACGAAGGACGGCGGATTGGATGCCGAGCCGCGCAGTGTGATGTTCATGCCGTTTGCCCAGGAGCTGGCCATTGGCAACACGCTGGTGATTCGCTCCGATAGCGACGTCGCCGCGTTGACGGCGCAGGCGACGAGCATCGCGCGTCGCGTCGCACCGTCGACGCCGATCGAGCGCCTCATGACGGTCGCGCAGATCAAGGATGAAAGCGTCTCGCCCCACCGCCTCAATGCCATCCTCATCACATCGTTCGGCGTGATGGCGGTGATCATTGCGGCGGTCGGCATCGCGGGCGTGCTGGTCTTCTCGGTGAGCGCCCGCACCAAAGAGATCGGCATCCGCATGAGCCTCGGCGCCGACAGCGCCCGCGTGCAGCAGATGGTCCTGCGCGAAGGCGGCACGCTGGTCGCCGCCGGGCTTGCGTTAGGCGTGGCCGGCGCGTTCGCGGCGGCGGGGGTCGTGCGCGGACTGCTCTTCGGCGTGGCGCCGCACGACCCGGCGACCTTCGTCGCCGTCGCGGCGCTCATGGCGGTCATCGGTGTCGTGGCCTGCTGGGTGCCGGCCCGCCGCGCCGCGCGCATCGATCCGGCGATCACCATGCGCGCCACCTAGGTCGCGTTCAGGCGATCAAACCCGCCTGCTTGGCCAGCTGCACCGCCTGCGTCCGACGTCTCGCGTTCAGCTTGTCGAACAGGCGTCGCGAGTGCGTCTTGACGGTGTTTTCGCTCACGTAGAGCTTCTCCGCGATTTCGCGGTTGCTGAGACCAGCCGCGATCAATTCGAGGATCTGATGCTCTCGCGGAGTGATGCCGAGCGACTCCAGTCGCTTTCGGTCAACGACAAATCCGGCGTCTGTTCGAACGGCCACTGCGCCAACCCGATCGAGACGCCGGTGCGCCAATCGGCGGCCGAGCCAGATACCGAGGCCGGCGAACAGAATCGCGACCAGACCTCCGTAGATCTGAAGCGAGTGTTCGATGACCAAGAAGCGATACTCGATGAGCTCGAGGACGGCGATCAGCACGCCGCGACGGCGGCGTGACGGTTCGCCCCTGCTGTCGCTCGAACAGCTAGCCGAAGCGCCCCGAACACGCGACCTTCTTGGTCGCCTATGGAGCTACGCGAGCAACTCCAATCTGGCTTGGGCCTCTCGTACACCATCGAGCGCGAGCTCGGGGGCGGCGGCATGTCGCGCGTGTTCGCCGCCACGGACACGGCCCTCGGACGTCGAGTCGTCATCAAGGTCGTTCCCGCCGGCCTCGCGGCGTCGGTGAACGTCGACCGGTTCAAGCGCGAGATTCTTCTCGCCGCGAACCTTCAGCATCCCCACATCGTCCCCGTGCTCACCGCGGGCGAAGTGGACGGCGTGCCCTACTACACGATGCCGTTCGTGGATGGTGAGTCGCTGCGCGAGCGCATCGCGCGCGGGCCGATCCCGATCCCCGAGGCGGTAAGCCTGTTGCGAGACATCGCCCGCGCGCTCGCGTACGCGCACGAGCGCGGCGTCGTCCATCGCGACATCAAACCGGAAAACGTCCTGTTGTCCGGCGGCTCGGCCGCGGTCGCGGACTTCGGCATCGCCAAGGCGCTCAGCGCCGCGGGTACGGGCACGAGCGCGGCCGCAGCCGGCGCGGATCGCCGCCTAACGCAAATCGGCACCGCGATCGGCACGCCCATGTACATGGCGCCGGAGCAGGCCGCCGCCGATCCTTCTGCCGATCACCGCGCCGATATCTATTCGTTCGGCTGCCTTGCCTATGAGGTACTCAGCGGCCGGCCGCCGTTCATCGAGAGCTCGCCGCAGAAACTGCTCGCCGCGCAAATGACCGAGCGCCCGCGTCCGGTGGCCGAGCTGCGACCCAATGTACCCGGCGCGCTCGCGGCTCTCGTGATGCGTTGCCTCGAGAAGGATCCCGATGCTCGACCGCAAACGGCGGCCGACGTTTCACGCGAGCTGGACGCGGTCACCAGCGGGGCGCCCGGCGGCACACGCACCGCGCGCGCGTCGTTCGCGATGTTATCGGTCGTGTACGTCGCGTCGATCATCGTCGTGGCAGCTATCGCGCGTGCGGCTACCGTCGGCATCGGACTGCCCGATTGGGTCCCGTCTGCCGCGATCGGCATCGTGGCCCTCGGGTTTCCGATCATGGTGGCCGCGACGCGGCGGCGCAGCCATTTGTGGCGCACGCGTGCGGTGCTCGCCTCGATCGCGCTCATCGCGTTCGTCGCCGTGGTGGCCGGCTTCATGGCGATGCGGGACGCGGGCATTGGGCCGTTCGGGTCTCTGTTAGGCGCACACAAGCTCACACGCCGCGATCGCGTGATCGTGGCCGACTTCACGACCGGCGGCGGCGACACGACGCTCGGGGCCGTGGTGAGCGAGGCGGTGCGCGCCGACCTCGACCAGTCATCGGTGGTGTCGGTGGTCACACCGCAGATCGTGACGTCGACCTTGCAGCTCATGCGACAGCCGCCTAACGCGCGCCTCGACACCGCCCTGGCGCGCCAGGTGGCGCTGCGCGAAGGTGCCAAAGCGGTGGTGAGCGGCAACATCCAGCCGCTGCCCGGCGGCGGCTTCGTCATCACCATGCGCCTCGTGAGCGCGGACTCGAGCCAGGAGCTCGCGTCGCTCAGCGCCAGCGCCGACGGCGCGAAAGACTTCATCCCCACCATTGGAAACCTGACGCGACGGCTGCGCGGCAAGATGGGCGAGTCGCTCAAACACTTGCAGGCGTCGCCGCCGCTCGCGCAGGTGACCACGTCGTCGCTGCCCGCGCTCGAGGCATACTCCGAAGGCCAGCGCGCGATGCTGATCGAGGCCAATCCGACCAAGGCCATCGGACTGTTCCGTAAGGCGGTGACGCTCGACACGGGATTCGCATTGGCGTATCGCGCGCTCGGCGTCGCCCTCGCCAACCACAATCAGGATCGCGCCGAGCGCATTCACGCGGTCGAAAAAGCGTACGCGCACGCAGACCGGTTGCCGCAAGTCGAGCACTACCTCGCGATCGCCACGTACTACACCGACGGTCCGCGACCGGACCAAGCCAAGGCGATGGCGGCGTACGACACGCTCCTCACGATTCACCCGAACAACTTCGCCGCGCTCAACAACCTCGCGCTCCTCTACGCGAACGCGCGGGATTTCGCCAAAGCAACGGATCTCCTGCGCCGCTCGATCGCCGCGAATCCGACGACGCTGGGCGCGTATCGAAGCCTGATCGCGTATGAGGGCGAGCTTGGGCATCGCACCGCAGTAGATTCGACGTTCGCGGCTGAGTTGAAGCAGTCCGGGAACAATCCGCGCGTGGCAATGCAACGGGCGAACCTCCTCCTCGCGCGAATGCGATACGATTCCGCGGTGGCACTCGCGGATTCCGTCGTTCGCGCGAACCCTGGAGCGGGCGACCTCGAGCAAACGCGCCTCTCAGTCGCACAAGCCGCGGCGTTCACGCACGGTAAGATCCAGGAAGGGTTGCGCCTCGCGAGCCAGAACGCGGAAATGTCCGCGGCTCAAGGCTCGAAATCGGCGCCCCTCAGCGCGTCGTTCGACTCGGCGGTCGTCGAAGCGTTCTTCTTGGGCCAGCGCGACCGCGCCTTTGCATTGGTGCGTGCGGGCCTCGAGCGCACGCCGCTCGACAGCATCGCGCCCCTCGATCGACCGTACGTCGGGCTCGCCCAACTCTACGCCTTGGTCGGACAGCCGGAGCTCGCGCGCGCAATGCTCGCCGACTTCGAGCAGAACACGGCCGGCATTTCGGCCGACAACAGAGCGGCGAGCCGGCATCTGATCGCGAGCTTCATCGCGCTGGCCGAACATCGGTACGCGGACGCCGCGCGCGAGGCACGCGCAGCCAATGTCGGCTCGTGTACGATCTGTCCGCTTCCCGTCGTCGCCAACGCGTTCGATCTCGCTGGCCAGCGCGACTCGGCCATCGCAACCTACACGCGCTATCTTGAATCGCCGGCCGTGTCGAATCGCGCGGCGATCGACCAGTTCTTCCTCGCGTCGTCGTTCAAGCGGTTAGGCGAGCTGCTGGAAGCTGAAGGAGACCGCGATGGCGCGGCGCACTACTACGAGGAGTTCGTCGAGCTGTGGAAGAACGCGGACGCCGTGCTGCAGCCGCAGGTGCGCGAGGTACGCGAACGACTCGCGCGGCTCAGCGCAGCCGAAGCGTCGTAGACGAAGCTCACCGCGCGCGACCTCGTGTCACGAAGTCGGTGTCGCTGACGGTGCTGGTGCGATGGCGTGCACCTGGCGCTGTGCTTCGATGAGCGTGCCCAAATCGTGCTCGGCGCGCCGCGCTTGCTCGAGCAGACTGGTGACCGTGTCGGCGCGATCCACGCCACCGTGCAGGCGGAGCAGATCGAGCCGGATGGACTCCAACCCGGCGATGGCTCGAGCGAGATCCTGGCGCGCGGCGTCTCGCTGATGTGTGAGTTGCGCGACCGTGTCGCGGGCGCGGCCGTCCGCCGTGGGACCCACATCTCGCTCGGCTTCCGCCGTTAGGCGCGTGAGATCATCGACGTGCTCGCGGATGCGCACGGCGCGCGCTTCCAGCCGCCGCACGAGATCGGGGAGGGCGCGCAGGTCGCGGCGATAGGCCGTGGGCAATGCCGCGAACAATTCACTCGCGGCGAGGCCGAGCGCCGCCTCCGTTGGGCGGTTGAGCAGTTGCGGCGGAGCGGTGCGGCCGCGCGCGAGCACCGCGCCCACCCAGGCGCCGAATCGCGAGTTCCAGAACGTGCTGCGGCCGAATCCGATCATGGCCGAGCGCAGCTTCCTGGGCAGGAGCCGTACGCCTAACGCATTGCTCAGCAGCAACGTACCGCCGGCGGGCCAGAGAGTCAGTTTGAACAGTGTCTCGAAGAGTACGTCCAGCGCGTGCGGCGTGTGGCCGCGATTGGCCATGCTGAGCGCGGCGACAAACACCCCCGCGACGGCACCGACCGACCCCCACGTGGCCCACCGCAGCAGACGTGGTCCGATGGCCGTCTCCGCCGATTCGAAGGCCACCTCTTCGCGCCGGATCTCGCGCCAGCGCGCGAGCGCCGTGCACAGGTCCGCCACCGAGTAGCCGGCGTGAAGGGCACGCCAGGTTTGCCTGAGGTGGAAGGCAGCGAGGGTCAGCACTGGTACTGCCGTTAGGACAGCGACGGACGCCAGGCGCTGCCAGCGATGGGCGGTCATATTTGCGACCATGTCCGCCGACATGCCCGCGGACACGCTGAAGCGCACTATGGAGTACAGTTCGGCCAGCGTCGTGATGCCGGCAATTCCCGCCCACCCCACGAGCACGATGCGCGCCGGATTCTGCGTCGTGAGCCACGCACGCAGCGGAATCGGCAGCTCGCTCCGTTCGATGGACGCCGGCTCGAGCGCATCGGCGAGTGCCTCGCCGCCCGCGAACCGCCCGTCGGGATCGCGGTGCAGACACCGGTCAATGGCGCGTGCCAGCGCCGGCGGCACGCCGGGCGCCGCGCGCTCCACCGGAGGCGCCGCTTCGCCTAACTGCTTGCCCGCCAGCGCCAGCACCGACTTGGCCTCGTACGGCAGACGGCCCGAAACAATGTAGTATCCGACGACGCCCAGCGCGTACACATCCGAGCGGCCGTCCACGTCGCCGCCCGCCATCTGCTCGGGACTCGCGAACGCCGCCGTGCCCATCGCGCGCTCGGTGTCGTCCTCCGGTTCGGCCTGCCGCACGCGCGCGATGCCGAAGTCGGTGACTAACGCGCGCCCGCTGCCGGCTTCGATCAGGATGTTGTCGGGTTTCACGTCGCGATGGATGACGCCGCGTCCGTGTGCGTAGCCCAGCGCCCACGCCACCTCGCGCAGCACACGCGCGACGTCGCCGGCGGCCGAGCGGCCCGCGCGTGCGCACGCGGTTGCCGAGCGTCTCGCCGTCCACGTACGCCATGACGAAGAAGACGAACCCGCCGGCTTCACCCACCCGGTGAATGGGCACGATGTTCGGGTGCGATAGTTGGGCCGCGGTGCGCGCCTCGCGCAGGAACCGCTCGCGGAATCCGGGCCGCTCCGCCAGCGCCGCCGGGAGCACCTTGATCGCGACCAGGCGCTCGAGCTGCACCTCGCGCGCGAGATACACGATCCCCATGCCGCCGCGGCCGAGCTCCCGCTCGAGCGAGTACTCACCCGCCAGCGCCTGCTGGAGAGCCAGAAACTCGGCATCTACCGGATGTGCGTTGTCCATCGGGTCTCCGCGCGCTTCGGATTACATACTACGGCAGCGGCGTGCCGGGAGTTCCACGGTCCACGCGCCGCCGCCCGTGGTCGCGCGATCAGTTTCGCTTCGCGCCCTCGGTGTCGCCCAACCGCGCCAGCCGGCGCCTAACGTCGTCGACCTGGGGCTGCAATTCCGGGTCGGCATTCTTCCACAGCGCGACGAAGGCGGCGTAATGCAGCGCGGCCCGCTGACGGTCGCCCTTGGCCTCGTACAGCTCGCCTAACCGCTTGTGGATGCCGGCCAGCACCATCGCGTCGCCGAAGCCGATCTCCGAGGTCTCGCCGCCGAAGAGTTTGTCCCAATACGGCTTGGCGAGGTACATCTCGTATTCGGCGATGGTCGAATCCGGCTGGCCCGCGGCGTCGAACGCGCGGCCCAACGCGAAATGCACGCAGGGCTCGCACTCGCGGGCCGGCAATCCGTCGGCGGCCACATCGCCGCGGCGGAAGTCGTCGACCGCCGTCTTCGCATCGCCGCGCATCAACGCTATCACACCGAGTGTATTGACGAGCGCCGGCCCATCCAGCCGGAGCCGAGCCGTGTCGGTCACGTCGTGCCGGTATTGCGCGACGATCGACGCCGCTTTGTCCGGATCGCCGGCCACCGCGTAGGCGGTGGCGGCAAGGGAGTACGGACGGTCGGCCACGGGAATGCGCTGCAACGGCACGTCGGCCAGCGCCGTGTCCAGCGCCCGTACGGCGTTAGGCGACGGCCCGTGGAACCACGCATCCATCGTCGCCCGGAAGATGGCGTCGCGCAACCGCCGCGCCGCGGTCGGCGGCGCGAGGGCCGATTGCTCGCGCAACAATCGATCGGCATCGGCGAGCCGGCCGTGGAGCAGGGCCAGTCCGGCCTGGCTGCCGAGCCCCCACACGCGAAAGGTCTGGTCGCCGCTCCGCTGCAGACTGTCGAGCTCCCGCTGGAGCCCGGCCTGATCGCCCAACGCATAGCGCACCACGATGTCGTGCAACCGCGCGCCGTGCGCGTTAGGCGAGCGCTGCTCCCAGGCTCGCAGCATCTTGGCCGCCGAGTCGATGTGTCCCTGGTCGAGCTCCAGCTCCACCGCGTTGCCGACGGTGATGCCAGCCTGCGGATTCGCGCGGAGCGACAGGAGATTCATCGATTCCGCCTGCGCATACGCACGCTCGCTGCGCAGCACCTCGCCCGCGTTCACCGCCGCGACGGTGGAATCGCCGCGCTCGATCAACGCCTGGTACGCGGAAAGCGCGCGCGCGCGGTCCTTGTGCGGCCCCTGGAAAAAGTAGAACGCCTCGGTCTCGAGCCGCTCCATCTCCGGCAGACGGTCGCGCAATCGGTAGGCGCGTTCGATGGCCGAATCGGCTTCGGCGCGCGAGCCATTGGCGTTGGAGAGCGTGGCCGCGAGGAGACGCCACGCCGAGGCAAAGTCCGAGTCCGCGGCGACCGCCTGTTGTGCGTACTGCACCGCGGCCTGGGGATCCTCCTCGATCCCGTTCGCCCGTTGGGCCTCGCTGAACAGTCGGAGCGCCTCGAGCGATGCCGTCGTCGCCTGGGCGAGCGGCGGACTCGCCTGCACGCTGCGCAGCGACTCGCCGATCTTCGCCCGCAGTTGGCGCGCCGACTGGTCGGCCGCGTCGATCAACCCGCGCGGCCCGTCTCCGGTCTCACGGAACGAGGCAAGCTCGACGCCCGAATCGGCGCTGACTAACCGAAGGGTGAGGATGTACCCGGTGCCGACGCCGGTGACCTGGCCGTCCACCACCGCTTTGACGCCTTCGCGCTGCGCCATCTCGCGCGCGGTCGCCAGGTCGAGGTGCGTATTGACCGGGCGTTCCATGCGCCTCAAGGCCGCGGCAATCGCCGTCGGCGGCACGAGCGAAATCACTTGTGATTGCGACAGCGCCGCGCGCACGGCGTCGCTCACCACGGCGCCCAACGCGGTATCGGTGTGCTGCACCGCGAAGTCGGTGATGATCACCGGCTCGCGCGCCGTGAACCGCCCGCGCGCCAGCAGCGACCCCGCTGGCCCGACGCCTAACGCACGGAGCAGCATGAACGCGCCCACCAACAGCACGAATCCGCCCACTGCGTACGCGCCGCCTAACGTCGTCCGCCGCCACGACAGGTGCGGGCTCGCTTTGAGCGCCAGGTTCGCCATCGTCCCGTGCGTCGACACGCTCGGCGTCCCGCCCGGCGTGAACGTGGGCGATGTGGTCGCGGCCCGGCGCGCCACGAATTGCGCGTAGCCAGTGAAGAGAATCACCGGTAACCCGAACGCCATCACGACGAGCGAGCCCGGGAACACCCAATCGGGCAGCCCGATCCCGACGATCGCGGCCTTGGCCACCACCGCGACGATCACGAACGCAACGGCGTAGAACGCCAGCGCACGGCGGATCATCGCGCGCCCGCCGATGAGAATCCCCGGCAGCGCCGCCTGCCGCGACGAGTCGCCCGTCGAGATGGTGTCGAGCGACGCGAGCATCTCGTCGGCCGATTGCGGACGCGCGTCCGGTTCTTTCTCGAGACACTGCGCGATGAGACGCGCCAGCTCAGGCGGCGTGTCGGGACGCAGCTCCGTGACCGGTTTGGGCGTCTCGCTCATGTGCGCGGCCAGCAACCGCTGCGGCGTCTTGGCCTCGAACGGCGGACGCCCGGTGAGCAGCTCGTACGCCATGCAGCCGAACGCATAGAAGTCCGCGCGCCGATCCGTGTTCGGATCGCCCGCCGCCTGCTCGGGCGCCATATAGGCCGGGGTGCCGAGTGCCGTGCCTAACTGAGTGAGTGTAGCGCCGCGTGGGCCGGTGGCCGATGCGGCGATGGCCTTGGCGATGCCGAAGTCGGTGACCATCGCCGCGCCGCGGCTCAACAGCACGTTGTCGGGCTTGATGTCGCGATGCACCACGCCGCGCTCGTGCGCGTACGCGAGCGCCCGCGCCACATCGCGCAGAATCGACGTCGCCTCGGCGATCGAGAGCGGTCCGAGCGCCAAGCGCGCGCGCAGACTCTGCCCCTCGACGTAGGGCATCGTGAAGTACGGCGCGCCCGCGCTGTCGCCGGCCGTTAGCACCGGCACGATGTTCGCCTGCTGGAGCGATGCCGCCAACAAAATCTCGCGCTCGAATCGCTCGGCGCTCAAGCCCTGCATGAGTTCGGGCGCGAGCACCTTGACGACGACTTTGCGGTTGAGCCGCAGCTCGTTGGCCACGAACACGCGCGACATACCGCCGCCGCCGAGCTCGCGCTCGAGGGTGTACGTAGTGCCGAGTGTGTCCTGGAGTTGGTCCCGCAGGTCCATCGTGGATGGCGGCGCGCGCGGAGGTTTCAAAAAGTACGATACCGCAGCGGGAGTTGCCAGCGTTGCCGCGCGACCTAGCCGACCAGCTACGCTACTGGAGATAGTAGTCGATCGTCGACACAACCCGCACGCGCTTGGCGATCTGGCTCGATTCGGAGATGCCGGGCGCTTCGTCGCGCGGCAAAATCTCGAACACGCCCTGGCTCGCCTGGCGAATGTCGCCCACTTCGCTGCGCGAATCGTGCGCGAACTGGCTCGCGGCCTCGCGCGCCCGAGCCGTGGCGTCGGCGATCATCGCCGGCTTGAGCGCGTTGAGTCCCGTGAACACGAACGTTGGTCCGGTGTCGCCGCCGCCGTACGCCGCGCCGCCGGACACGACGACGCCGATTGCCGCGAGCTCGCTGATCTGCTGGCTCGCCTTCAACACCTCGTCCGGATGCGTCGAGCGGACCAGGACCATTTGTTGGACGACGAACCGGTTGGTCGCCTTGCGATCGGGACCGTACTGGTTCGCCTCGGCGTCGGCGACCGAGAAATCGGCGAGCTGGATCTGGCTCGTGTCGATCCCGTGGCGGGCAAGGAACTGCCTAACGCCGGCGACGCTCGACGCCACCTTGGCGTTGGCCGCCGCGAGGTCGTTGTCCGCGCCCACCACGTGCAGCGGCCAGATGGCGAGATCCGCCTTCACCTCGCGCTCGGCGACGCCTTTCACGGTGACGTATCGATCGGCGGCTTTGGCGCTCACGAATCCGTGGCCGATGAAGAAGCCGCCGAGTACAACCCCGAGTGCGAGAATGCCTGCGCCGAGCAGCCCGCGGTTATCGGTCACGGTCCGAGCACCTCGTAATGCGTCACGAGCGGCTCGCGCTCCAGGAGGAACGCGTCGTCCTCCGGGTAATATCGCGCGCGCTCGTAGTCGGCGCCGGCAAAGGCTTTGATCGCGTCGAGCGAGTCCCAGAAGGTGAGGAGCAGGAAGTGGGTCACGGCGCCTTCGGTACGGCGCAGCACGTGGACGCCGCGATTGCCGGGAGTCGCTTTGTAGTCGGGGAGGCCGGTACGCAGCAGGTATGCGTAGTACTCGTCCGCCTTCTCGGCGGGTACGCGGCCGTGCCACGTGCGTCCGATCATTTTGGGTCCTTCGCGCATTTCTTTACCGTGTCCCAGGTGCGGGTGGTCACGTCGCGTCCGAAGTGTTTTTCGATGATCGACATGAACACCGGGTTTCGCGCGGCGCCGGGCACATAGGTCGTGAAGACCTCTCGCCCGGTCGCGGCAAGGATGCGCGCGCCGTCGAGCTCGATCGGCAACGCCGGGGGGCCGCGGTGCGCCGTACGGGAGAACGTGACCACGCGTTTGGCGTTAGGCGAATGACGGAATGCCGCGAACGGGTCGGTGTCGAGCAACGCGCGCAGCGTGTCCATTGGGCGCACGATCGTGTAGAACGTGCGGCCCAGCTCCTTGGCCATGGCCGCTTCGGCTTTTTTCTCGAGGGCCGACTCGGTCGCGCTCCGCGCGCTGAACACGACGTTACCGCTGCCTAACACCGTGGCAACGTCGGTGAAGCCGGCGGCCTCGAAGCTGCGTTTGAGCGCCGGCATCTTGCAATTCGTGGGCATGACACCGCGCAGAAATGCGACGTAGCGTGGCATCGCTCGTCAGGCCAACTCGTACTGCAATGCGAACGGCAGCTCGGATCCGTGCCCAACGGAAGAGGTTCCGCTGCCGGACACGCCCGCGAGATCGCCGGTGCCCGAGCCGGGAATGATCGTGTACGACTCGTTCGCCTTACCGCCATCGAACACGCCCGTGCGCTGCAGCACGAACGAGCCCGGTCTTACCGCCTAACCGACCGGTGAACCGCTCGATGCCGACGAACGCCGCCGTCTGGTCGCTCCGGTACATCATGACGTACTCCACGTGCCCTTCCCCTTCCAGGTCGCCCGTGAACGTCTTGGAGACGCTGGCTTTGGTGAGCTTGGGCAGCCCCTGGCCTTCGCTATAGGGCTTCTCGTCCCAGCTCGCGATGCTGAATTGGGCATTCGCCGTTTTTTTCACGAGCGCGTCTCCTCCGTCGAGTGATCGCGAACCGGCTGCGGCTCCAGTATACGGCGACTGGGAGTCGCCGTCACGGGCCGGCCAGACGACGCTGCCGTTGCACTTCGTATACCGCGAGCGCGACACTGGTGGACAAGTTGAGCGACCGCACGTGCGGCGACTCCATTGGCATTCGGACGAACCGGTCGCGATACCGCTCGTGCAGCTCGCTCGGCAATCCTGCCGTCTCTCGACCGAAAACGAGGACGACGTCGCGCGACGCGCCGAGCGGCGCGTCCCAGTAGAGGTGCGTGGCCTTGGTCGAAAAGAAATACGGTTCGCCGAGCGACCGCAGTTCCTTTTCGAACGCGTCCCAACTCGGCCATCGGCGGAGGTCGACGTACTCCCAATAGTCGAGTCCGGCTCGCTTGACCTGCCGGTCGTCGAGGGAAAAACCGAGCGGCTCGATGAAATGCAGTGTGCTGCCGGTGGCGAGGCAGGTGCGGCCGGCGTTGCCGGTATTCCAGTGGATTTCGGGGTGTACGAGCACGACGTGGATGGCCACCGCGTGGATACTCCTCGAGCGTGTCAAGCGGGTGTCAGCGATACCGGTCCGTTAGGCAAACGTCGCGGTTTCGGCGCAGCCGGCACCGTAATGATGCAGTCATTGGGGGTTTCCCCGCTCCGTCACCATACCGATGACGCGCACTCCGTTGTTGCGAGCCGAGTCGACGGCGGCGAGGACTTTACCATACGCGAGCGCGCGGTCTGCCCTGACGTACAGGATGCGGTCCGATCGCTGATCAGAATAGATCGCCCGAAGACGCGTTCCGAGGGATCGCGCATCAATGGGACGCTTGTTCAAGTAATAGTTTCCCGCCGCATCTAGTCCCAAAGTAACGTCTCGCGTGTCGCCGGGGTTGTCGCGCACGTGGTTGGCGCGAGGCGGCTCGATGCGCGCGCCATCGACGAGTGCCGGCGCAACGATCATGAAGATGATCAGAAGGACGAGCATGACATTGATCAACGGCGTCACGTTGGGTGTTGCTTGTGCCGGGGAGCGCATTGCGACCTATCGGGAAGGCGATGGCATACGATGCAGTCTCGACGTTACGCGGTACTGAGGACGGGATTACAGACGGATGAAGGCGCGATTACATGTCGTCCGTTGCCCGGAGGCAAACAAAAACGGTACTTGCGCAGTTTTTCGATGGCGCGTCCGCTGCGTGAATCGTTAGATGGCGGCAGCAGGATTCCGCCCACCCCCTCATATCAGCATTGACATTATGTCAATGACGACATAGGTTAAATGACAGCCGGCGATAAACCGTTGGTGTGGCTGCGCGGCGAGGTAAAGACCCCGCCGTTGTCCGCAGCCGCTCGCGTCGAAGCAGGCGGCGTGCTGCGGCGATTGCAAGGCGGCGAGAGGCTCGAGATGCCCCCCTCGCGCCCGATGCCGTCCATCGGGCGACGGTGTCATGAATTGCGCATTGTCGATGAGGGCAGGAACTGGCGCGTGATCTATCGCATTGATCCGGATGCGATTGTGATTGCGGACGTGTTTGCGAAGACGTCGCGGCAAACGCCGGTCCGCACGGTCGCCGACTGCGCGCGGCGCCTCGTCCTGTATGATCAGCTCGCGCGGGGAGATTGAACATGGACGCCAAGAAACGAAAGCGACTCGAGGCAGCAGGCTGGTCGGTCGGCGACGCGGCGGATTTTCTGCGGCTCTCTCCGCAGGAAGCCGCACTGGTGGAAATGCGAGTGGCGCTCAGTCGCAGTCTTCGCGAGCGACGCCTGGATGCCGGCCTTACGCAGACCGCCCTCGCGAAGCAACTCGGCTCCAGCCAGTCTCGGGTGGCGAAACTGGAAGCGGGTGACGCGAGCGTATCCTTGGAGCTTCTCATTCGGGCTCTGCTTGCAGCGGGGGCGACTCGGAAGGACGTCGGGAATGCGCTCGCGCGACGTGTGGCCTGACTGTCATGCGAGCCTGTTAGGCGGCGTCGATCGACTGATCACGGAGTGCGACAATCCGGAGGCGGCGCGCCCGTCACGACCGCGCTCGACGGCGGCGCGCTGGCGCGCGTGCAGATCGAATTGTGTCGTCAGCGACAGGTCTTGAGGGAACCGGAGCTGCCGGTGGCGCCGGGGGCCGGCGATCGGCAACGACGCTACGCCTCCGAAGGCGCGTGCGTCGTCGCCCTGCCGTCGCGGACCGTCTAGTGCAGCGCCTTCTGAATCGCCTGCGCGCGGTCGAGATGCTTCTGTAAGACCGGCCCGGCGGCCTTGATCAAATCCTTGAGCGCTTGATTCTGAGCCGATGTCTCCGCGGTGCCCGCCCAACCGATCACCGCCTGGTGGATGCCCACTTCGTTAGCAATGTACGTCGAGTCGAACGCATGGCCTTTGGCGGCCGACCCAAGAGCCGTCTGCTCGTTAGCCACCGCGCTCTTGAACGGATCGTCGGTCGGCATTTGCGCGGAAATGTTCTGCGCCTTGGCGAGCTGCTGTCCTTTGACACGCAGCGCGTGATGCTCGCCCATCATGAGCTTGGCGAAACCCTTCACGTGACTGCTGGTCGCCTTCGCAAGTGCCGCGGCGCCAAGTGTGCTGTCCGCCATGTTGGCCTCATTGAGCAGGGCAACGATGTTGCCATCGGAGAGCGTCGTGGTGCTCGGCGCGGCAGGCGCCGCGGCGCTGGCTGTGGTGTCGGCAGGCGCGGCCGCAGGCGCGGCTGAGGTCGTGTCGGTCGTCGACGCGCTTTCCTTTCCTTTACATGCACCCAGCGCGACGCATGCGATCAGCACGAGCGAGAGATCTGTGTACCGCTGATGGGCGAGCTGCATACGGTCTCCTGATGGGGTCGATACGGCCTGCGGAGCAATCCACAGTTGTATCGCCTCGCAAAAGACACACCGGGTTCCGGTGAAGTCAGCGGATCTGCGACGCAGAACCTTCGGTCTTCGTGGCCACCGTCAGCCGGTCGATGATGTCATCCATCTGACGCCGGCGGAGTCGCGCCCAACCGGGAAGGCGGAGGGTGCCGCTCGCCAGGAACGCCGCGCCCATTGCCGCCAGCACTCCGAGGCCCGACGCCGAGTGCGCGAGCGTTCCGTTCGCGGCGACGAACGCGCCGGCGACGGTGGCCATGCCCAACATCAGCGCGCCCATCGTGATGGAGGATCGCGCGTTGCCCTTGAACGTGCGCAACCGAAGCTGATACCCGGTTGGCGTCGGCTCGAGCAGCGCCTGGAGATTGCCGTTGCTCCACTCGCGCAGCGTGCCCGTGCTGCGCACGACGCCGCGCGCCCGAAACACGGTGCGGAGATCGACGACGAGGAGCTCCCATTCCTGGTCCGTTAGGCGACGGTCGAGCGCCACCGTGCGCTCGACGGCGATGGGCAGGCGCAGAAACGTCTGCGCGGCCAACGGTTCCCGCGACCGGTCCAGCGCCTGGGCCGAGCGGGCGACCGCGTCCGGCGAAATACCGACTTCACGCGCGATGGATTGGAGCTCGCTCAGCGTTAGGCCTTTGGAGCCGCCGGCGGGGAGGGCTTTGGATTCCGGCTGGTCGGCGGCCGCGCGAAAGATTGCCGCGACCTCATCCTCATTGTATTGGCGATCGTCCATGGGCCCGTCGGTCAGGAGCGGGGAGCAGCGACTGGGAGTGTGAAGAATACGTTCCGACGTCTCCAGCGCCAATTTTGCCTGGGACTCGGCCGGTCAGCGTTCGTCAGCTCGCCGCAACGGGCGACGCCGCTTGGCTCGCGGCACGGTCGAGCATCTCGGCGAGGCGGCGAGCGTCGGCAACCGACAGCGAAACGGGAAGGGCCTGCCAGGACCCGACAGTGCTGACGGTGATCTCCAGCCCAACATCGACGCCCTTCGCCCGACCGTCGATGCGATGAACTTTCAACCGGGTCTTTAGCATCCCGCGACGTGGCAGTTCCAACTCGCCGACAGTCGACAGCACCGGTGCGCCAAACAGCGCCCCGCGCCAGCCTCGATATCGCAGGATCTTGTAGAGGACCCAGCCGACGGCGACCGCGAACAGCGCGAAAAACAGATAGCGGAAATTCACTGAAGCTCCGTGGGTTGCATTCGGCCGTTAGATACAGTTAGTCACCGTTAGACCGCGATCAAACGTCCCGAACGCCGGGTCCGCCGGCAATAGGCGCGCGACTTCTGGTGGGCGTCAGCGGCCGACGTCCCAGCGGCGTGGTCCTGTTCGCGATCGTGCACGAAGGATCGGTTGCCCGGCAGCCAGGCTGCCCACCCTGAGGGGTCGTGCAGGATGACATCCCCTGTCTCGCGCCCGGTCGTGACGTCAATCACGTGGAGCTCGGCGTCGTTCTCCGCGCCGCCCGGCGTGATGCCCACCGCGACGTAGCGCCCGTCTCCCGAGATCGCGACGTTCTGGATCGAACTCGGACCCTTGCCCTGATTCTCCGGCGCAAGGGATATCGTTGCCGGATCGACGAGGAGTCGCTCGGCGCCAGTGAGGCCCACGCGAGCGTACAGTTTGTCGACGCCCTGGTTGGCCAGACGCTTCATGTAGAAATAGCGATCACCCGGACGACGCCACACGTCACCCACGTGGTCGTGCTTCGCCGCGTCGAGTTGACGCAGTCGCGCCAGGAATGCCGCGCGTCCTGGAATGCGGCCCAGCACCGTGTCGGTGTACTCGGCCTGCGCCTTCATCCACTGCTGTACGTCGGGATCCTTCAGGTTTTCGAAATAGCGATAGTTGTCGACGACCTTGGTCCCGAAGTAGTCGTCCGTCACCGGCCGCACCGGGGCGACGGGCGGCGGAGTCTGCGCGAAGGCGGAGGACGCGATCAATCCGGTTCCGAGCAGTCGCGATGCGAACATGTAGGCGCGGCGCATTGCGGTTTCCTCTAGGGTCGCCAACTCGACCAGTCTTACCTTCCCCGGCGCGACAACGCGGCTGCAACTTACGCGGTCCCTGCACTCCCGGAAGGTGGTGACGGATGCCGGCCGAATAACTCGCGCAATGCGAGTATGACCGTTAGAGAGCCTGTCGTGCCGAGCGCGTACAGTGTCCAAACGAATCGAAAGGCACCGTCGGATGTGGCGAAATCGGGTGGGAAGTGTCCGTTCAAGTGGATGATCGGCATTGCTAGCGCGATGATGCCGCCGAGCAGGAGAATGATCCGTCCGATCAGCCGCTCGCGGAATAGGAGTAGGCCGCACGCCCACACCACAAAAATGAGAATGGCGTACGGGTTGTTGACGACGTGCTTGTCGAAGCCATGGACGTAGTCGTCCGGTAGGTGGATGGAGACCAAGAGCAACGAAATCAGAGACAGCAGCGCCAGCAGGTCGTTCCGCTTCATGGCGTCCTCCCGTCTAATTGGATCATCAAGCGCGCGCAATCCACAGATTGCTCGTCGGCAGCGGCTCCGGGTTAGGCGTCATCGGCTGTGGGCGTTAGAGCTCGAACATCTCGCCCAGGGTCGCGAACACCGTCTGCAGGCTGCCGGCGCTCAATGTGCCGAGCCGTTTCCGAAGCCGTTCGCGATCGACCGTGCGAAGTTGGTCGAGCGCGACGCGTCCATGCTTCCCAGCGAAGCGACACGCGGGGCGGAATGGATAGGCATGACCGGCGGTTGTCATGGGCGCGACGATGGCCGTCCGGAGCTGGTGATTGAGCTCGTCCGGGGAGACGATTACATACGGCCGCGTCTTCCGGATCTCGCTGCCGCGGGTGGGATCGAGTTCGACCAAGTAGACCTCGCCCCGATTGGGCACGCGGGCCAGGCGCGCTACCGCCACTCCCATTCCTCCGCATCAAATGCAGGCGGCGGAGTCTCGATCAGGCCATCCTCGCCGCGCGCGTGGAGGGCAGCCGCCGCCTCAGCCCAGCCAGCGCGCGCGCGCCGGGCTGCGGCAATGACAATCCGCCCGTCTTCCGCGTCGAGCTCGACATCGCCGGCGAGGCCAGCTTCTTCGAGCAGCAGCTTGGGGATCCGAATTCCTTGCGAGTTCCCGATGGGAACAATGCGCGCCTTCATATGACCTGCCACCCGTGTGTGCCTACAATGTAACCACATTGGCTGTCGCTCACAAGCCTGTCTTCCACGCCCTCTCGTCCCGCGCCTTGCCTCGAGTTCTGCCTAACACTCTGGCTGAGCCCCAAGAGGATCAAATAGAGTTTGGGGCGCCGCCGCAACCAATTCAACAGCTTCTCTGCCAGGTTTGGTGATCGTTAGGTCGCGACACATGGAATCTCACTTTCCATGACCGACCCGGAGGATGCGTGCGTCGCGCCTTGAGAGCTCGGCCTCGGCGCCGGCGCCGACATAGCCTAACGGCAAGTGACCGGTGACAGTCCAGACATCGCCTCGCAGCATGGCGCGATACGGCCCCTCGGAGGCAATTTGCTTCTCCCCGTAAATCGGAGTCCAGATCGCCACTGCGACGCGTACCGCGGTCAGCGAATCAGGAACGAAGCCGTTGGGCGGCACGTACGGGTGCGGATTCGCGCCTTGTCCGAGCACGAGGATTGGCAGCACCAGCGCGGCGGCAACGGCGAGAGCTTTCTTCATGTCGGTACCTCCATGCCAGTCTAACGCTTCAGCTCTGCTGCGAGCAATAAATCGAACGCGGGCGTAGCCCGCGCAATCCGAAGATTGCTCGCCTGCAGCAGCGTCCGTTAGGTGGCGGCCTGTGGAAGCTTGCCATGCTTGAACATGTCGAACCACACTGCCTCATTCTGCGCGGTAAACACGCCCAGCTCAGCGAAGATCGCTCGGGCGAAGTCGACGGCGGCCAGCCCGCTCGCCGTGATCACGTGCCGATCACTGACCGCCGGTGATTCGACATAGTGCGTGCCGCCTGCGTATTCTTTCGCGTACGTGGGCAAGTAGCTGCGCATGTTGCTCGTGTGCCGCCGGTCATCAAGGACATGCGCGCGCGCGAGCGCCAACGTACCCGCGCAGATCGCGGCGATGGGCGTCTCGGCGACGAGCAAGGCGGTGATGAGTAGTTCCAAGGTCGAGCGAGGATAGTCACCGCTCTGCCAGAGATCACCGCCCGGCAGAATGAGGAGCTCGACGTTCTCTGGACGAATGGCCGCCAGCTCGAGGTCGGGCGTGACTCGGAGCCCACCCATGGAGACGACGGGCGCGCCGGTGAAGCCGGCGGTGTGAACTGTGCGTTTGCCCCAGCGCCGGAGTTCGGCGAGGGCGTACGCCGGCTCCCAATCGGCAAAGCCGTCGAAGATGACAACGTAGATCGCGCGTTGCTCTGTCATAGTCGCATAGTAAACCAGTGCCAGTCGCCATCTAACGGATCGAGCTCACCGGCAAGCGAATGCAACAAAGTGGAAGCGTAACGAGTTAGCGAACGAAACCCGCGCTCGTACTCCATATATTGGGCAAAACCGCGGTATCGACGCATTCATTTCTCCACGAAATACCTGAAGTCACTCAGCGTCCCAGCTGCCCTGCAAAGCAAGTCAAGCAAGATGCGAGCGAGACAAGCCTCTGAAAATCGCTCGAAAGCTCCGCGTCCGTTAGTCGGCCGGCGCGACCCATCCGTCCGGTGCTTCGGGCCATTCCGCATCGGGACTGCGCGCGTCCGCCTGGTCCAACCCCACACGCTCGGGATCGATCGCAGCGACAAGGAAGTCCTCGGGCGGAATCGGACTACCGCTCAATCGCCGCAAGAGCGCCAGTTGCCCGGCGTGCGCCATGGCGTCCGCGAGCGGACCTTGGAGCAGTCGCTCGGCGGTTGAATCATCGAAGTCCGCCTTCGCACGAATCGAGTTTGTGAGCTCGCCGAGCAACGCAAAGAAGCGGTCTACCTCGGCGGCATACGTCGCGCCGTCCACCAACACGGCTCGAGGAGCAGTCACGAGGCCAAGTGCGTAGTTGATGACGCCACTCATGTGACGCACCAGTTGACGCGGCGTGCGCGCCTGGCGGCCGGCCTGAAAAGACTCGTAGCCTGCGGGAGCGTCGCGTAAGGCCTTCGCGGTTCGATACGCGATCGCTGCGAGGAAATGGCGCAGAAGTCCTTGGTTGCGATCCATGATCTCCAGTGCTGCGTAGTGGCCGCCTGAACGCCGAGCAAGCGGTGCGGAGTACGCTGGTCAGTCGGAGTCGAAGCGCAAGCAGGGTCAGCGCTCGTTCACGACACCCTTCATACTGCGACCGCCGACAAGGACGAGATGCACGGCCGAGCCCATGATCGGGGGCTGCTGACCGAACCCGACACTAACGACAGCCCAAGTGCGAGACTGACGCCGAGGACGCCGGTTAGCATGATGTGCGGAATCTGCGCCGCTTGCACGAGTAGCGACAGCGGGCGCCCTCGGCGATCACCCCGCCAGAGCCACAGGACCGCGACCAGGCTCGCGCCCGCACCAGCGAGCGCGAGCACGCCGACGATGTAAATGGCGGGGACGCGTGCCGGCGCCTGTGCCAGGCTGAGCGCCATGTCCCACCCGGTCGTCACGAACGTGAGGGAGGTCGTAGATCGCTATCACCCGAGGCCACCAAACGCTCATGTGGGACTCCGTCTTCAGGCTAACGGTTAGCCAACCCTGGGACCGAGTCACAGAAATCCGAGCGAAGCGACCTTCCATAAATCATCAAGAATTGCGGCGATGTCGTCGGAGATACACCACTGCCGTGGCGGCCGGAATTGCAACGAAGGTCGAAATGATTGATCGCACCGAGATCGCCGTCGATCAGTTCGTGAAGCACGTGATCGCGATGAAGTAGTGCTGGGCGGCTCGCGGCGGACGGGTTAGGCATCGACACGTTATCCGACGCCGCGAGCCGCAGTGCCTCGTTAGGCCACTGGGTGTCACGTGTCCAAGTCCAATGCCATACACACGTCGGCACTCTCGTACTTTGTGTCTTCGGGGACAGGACAATGTCTGAAGCCCAACGACTCGTACAACGTGAGCGCGCCCTGGAGCTGCGAGTTCGACAACAGCGTCATGCGCCGAGCGCCCCGCTCCCGCGCGTATTGAATGCAGCGTTGCACCAGACGGCGCGCAATGCCCTGGCCTCGAAACTCCGTCGCCACGGTGAGCTTGGCAAGCTCGATTTCGCCGGCACCGTGGGGAACGACGGCACACGTACCGACCACCAGGCCATTGTCGAGCGCGACGAAGATCTGGCCACCGCGATCAATGAAGTACTTCTGCGGGTCAGTGAGCTGTTCCTCCTCCGACGCCTCCATCAAGCCATAGCCTTCGAGCCACTCGCGATTGAGCTCGCCGAAGCGTCTCGCGTGCCCCGATCGAAAGATCGCGATTTCAGCACTCATCCCGCCTCCTCATGCTCCTGGTTCTGGGCCTAACGCCGCACGTCGACCTGCGAGCGGGCAGACCGGCCGCCTGCGGCAGCTCCCGTTAGGCGGCTGGCGCGATCAGACATAACCGAGGAATATCGAAGATAAGGCGCAGCTTTGGCGCAAGCGGGAAGGCGGCGCTCCGACTGGCCTGGCATCGCGGACATGTTGCGTCGAGATCCTGGGAATAGGCGCTGCTGACTAGCTGCACTGCCGCAAGCGACAGCACGTCGCATCCGCAAGAATGGCTCCGAGTCGCACCGCATCGACGTAATGCTTTTTCTCCGCTGGCGCTTCGCCAGCGGCGACACACAGCAAGCGGATCTTGTGCTCGAGAATATCGTCCACCCCAAGCATCCGAAGCGGAACACCGGCTGCATCGACAACGAGCGCCCGCCCCAGCGCCTGCAACGTGTCCGGGAAAAAGTCCAATCGGAGGCGCGTGACTGGGTCGACGAGTTGTACGAGAAACTTCGGATAACCGGACTGCGGCAGGTGGAAATGCGACACGAGAAACTCGCTAGTCACCGTTAGCCGGATGGCGGTGACACTATCGGCGACAAAGTCGACGTCTTCGGCCGCGGCGGCGCGAGTTACGTCGCCGTAGATGCTGGCAATGTGCATACCGATCGCTACACCGCCGGTTAACGCAATTCGCGCGGCATCGACGTGTGAGATCAGGCGCATCAAGCAGTTGTGCAGCACGCCTGAGTTCATCGGCACTCGGTGGCCACCTGACGCGGCGCATTCCATAATAAGCCTGACCGCTTTCAGCCGCCCAGTTAGGCAGCTCGTACGGAACAACCAGCAGTATGAACTGTTACACTTTGTCTTGACTCACTCCGTGGTGGTACGCGCTACTGGCGCGCTGAGCGGCACCGTCGCTTCGGCGCGCCAAAGCCCCGGATAATCGACGACGCAGCCGAAGTCTTCAACCGACAGCTCGCGACGAAATGCTCCACCGGCGCTTTCGTATTGGTAATGGGTACTGTCCGCGCGGGCGTAGGTCTGTTCCAGGACTTCCACGGTAAGTTCCGGAAAGTGAACCCACGCTGCGTGACGGTCGCGCGCGCGCCGATCGCCAACGCCAGGCGCCGAATCGGCAACAGGTTTGTTTCCGGGCTGAAGCCGAGATCGATGTCATTCGCAACTGCGGAGGGCCGCCACTTCATTGCCGTCGACCGTCCACGCGCCCGTCGCCTGCCGTTCGGGATGACGAGGTCTTTGCGCTTCGCGCCAATCGAGGCGCGAAGCTGGCACAGGCGCGTGACCCATCGCGCGTCGCATCGGATTTCATAATCGACGCGACATGGCATGGCGGCCTGCAAAAAAACCGCGACCCCACTCACCAGCCAGCCATCCGGCTGACGCGTGATCGTCGCGATGTCATGGCCGGGGACATCGAGCCGCTGCCAGAGGATGATCTCGCCGTCCGTCACATTGACTCCACAATGCTGTCCACCATGAAGTGGGTCCGAGTGCGCTCATCGGACGTCCGGTCGCCTTCCTTGGTTTGAGGTCGGGCGCGAGCGGCACCGCATGCACAACATTGAGGAAGGTCAGCTCGTCGGCATGGAAGGGCCCGTTGCGCAGGCTCGTGGAGATCATCACCGAGGGGGAGCGCCCACATGGCCTCGCCACCGCTGTCCGGATTGGCGGTGAGATCAATGTGCACCTTGACGAGATCGTCGGTCGCGTCAGCGCCTGTCATGTTCGTTAGGCGACGCCACGGTGACGCGTGCCGGGCCAGCCGCGGCGAGCATCTCCAGAATGCGGCTGCCACCACGGCTGCTCGGCGTCAAGTGCGCTGCCCGAGCCTCGGCGCCTGAGTATACCACGACGTTCTCGCCCGCGGCGATTTGCCAGACGCGATCTTGCCGGGCGACGACCAGTAGCATCTGACCTGCCGCAGCTTGCGGAGCGAGGACGTCACGGACATAGGCGCGCGCCAGGTCGGCCGATCGGAGCCGCGTTAGGACGGCTGGGGGCACGCGGAAGTTCGCCGAGTGGTAGGGCACCAGCTCCAGGGCGGCAATTCGTTGAGCGATCGCCCGGCGCGCCTGGGCGAACGAAGTCCCCCAGCGCTGGGCCAGTTCGCCGATGACGCCGCGGAGCTTGCCGTGCCACCAGCTGTACCCGGTGTGCCAGGAGAAAATCGGGTCCAAGTAGACGAACGGGTGGTCCAAACCCGCGAAGTCCTGCCGCAGGTTGGCAAGCAATCGCTCGCGGAAGGCCGGCACCTCGGTCTCGGCGAAGTAGTCGATCGGCGCGAGCCCCGGGTTGAGCAGCAAGATCACGACGCGTGCCGCCTTAAGGTCGCCGGCGAATGGGATCGGCAGGAGCCCGAGGTGCAAACGGGAGTCGGGAGCGGCGCCGAACTCGGAGCCACCAACGTAGCCGGTCCATGGCTCGTGGACCGTGACGACACGGCTACCGCGATCAGGCCGGAGAAGGACTTCATCCCCAGCCAGAACGTACGGGGGCGCCTCTGGTACCCAGTCACGCCACGCTGTCAGGAGCTCGGTCATCGGTCGTGTGTCGTCTGCCGCCTAACACGTGAAGGCGAGCTGGGAGCGGATCAAATAATGGCGAGCGAAGCGAGCTTCCACAGGCCGCTCATCGGCCCCAAATGTACGTTAGGCAGCAGGTCGCGGATGAACAGCGGTGGCACGACGCTATTCTAACGACGATCCCTGATTCTGGACCACGAAATGTGGCGCATCAACTCCCGGCTGGATCAGCCGCCACTGCTCGCGAATGTCGTGCGGCTCCGACGAAGCATGGGGAACACTTCGACTGCGAACTCCTGCGATAGCCGGAGCACGAAACCGCCACAGCGATCGACATCGATCCTCGTGACAACGAGCGGCGCCTTCGAGTGCGCATTGATCCACCGCTTGCGAATGTGCGTCGACGACGGCGTCGCCCAGGACGGTCCCAGCGAAACGATTCCACGTCGGCATCTGGGTCCGCCGGCACGCAAAGATCGCTGGACCCCGCGACCACGCCAGTATTGAACGATATACGCCACGGACACTGCAAATGGAGAGCGTATTCGCCTGTGATGCGCTCGGGATCGCGCCGTGTCGGGGCGTGAACGCGCAGACCCAGTTGGAGCCACAGCATATTGGCGGCGCGGCCGGCGTCCCACAGCGGAAGGCCTTGTAGTGGGGCCAGCGCCTCACGAATCGATTCGATCAGAGAAACTCCGTTGTTGCCTAACGCCACAGCTAACCTGCAAAGGATTCTTATAGGAGTTTGGCGCGCAGCGCCAAACAAATTCAATAGTTCCTCTGTCAGGTTCAGCGTTCGTCAGCCGATGGCCACTGGAAGCACGACTTAGCGGCCCTTATCGCGGTGCACTTCCATCATCGGCAAGTCAGTAGGAAAGGCGCTCCATCGGTTGAAGTCCGCATCCGTTGCAGCGCCAATCTGCGCCTGCGTTACAGCGCGTGAGTTCCACGCCGTATTCAGATGATGATCGACATGCTGGAGTTCAACCCAGTACTCGGCGTCGCCGTACTCGGGATGGGATTGTAGGTCGCGAATCGTTGTCGCGATCGCCTCACTTGCCTCGGCGAGGTGCAGGAGAACTTGATTGCGGTGCAGCATGTTCCCGTTGGTGACATGTCATCTGCCTGACGCCTGAGCTCAGCTGCAAGGAGGTCCAATACGAGCGCGCGGCGGAGGCGCGTGCAACTCCGCAGACTCCTTGTCAGCTGCAGCGTTCGTAATTCCGCTGGTTGAGAGCGTATGCACGCCGTCAGGGCTTGAGAATCTCATGAAGGCGCAGATAGAATGTTACCTGTTTGCGCCGCGTGACGACGTTTCCGCAGGAGAAGCTGAAGCAGATCGAATGCGAGCCTCGAGCACCGCCATCAGGTCGCTTCCGTCCATCAGAATCATCAATCGCCGACCGGATGAGTGCTGGCGAACGCCGCCGTCGGAATAGCCGTTCACCGACAAGTAGAGGCCCAGAGTGTTGTCGAGTTTGCGCGTGAGCTTTCCGGCCAACGAATCCAGATCGGCGGCGTCCACCGGTGCCTGTTGCCACTTTGCCTCAAGCAGGTAGTCAGTCATCTGGAACGTGAAAGCACCATCGATCTGCTCACCTGTAACCTTGAACGAAGCCTTCGGGTCGAGGTCGAACAGCGTGAACAGGTCCCGCAGGAGGGATTCGAGCTGATATCCTCGACTCTGCGCGTTCGAGCTTGATAGAAGGGTGAAGTATCGTGCGGTCAATTCTTTGAGCTGATCCTGCACCGCCGTCGTCTTCAAGAGCGCCGCAAACGCTGCCTGACGCCGCGCCTCGATCTCTTCCTCTTCCTCGTCCACGGCGGTGGGATTGCCGACGTACTTACGAAGAGCAAGAACGGCTTGCGCGGCCTTCTTCGCCTTCGCCTTCCCATCATCGAGTCGCAGCAAATGCTCGAAGTCCTCAACTCGCGCTACCTCGGTCATCAGGCGAAGCAGGTCCGCTTGAAATAGGTCCTCATTCCGTGACAGCCGGTCAACCAACGCAGCAACAATGCTGCGCTTGTAGTCATCCCAGTTCAATTGAGCGACTAGTTCGGACTTACTTAACGTCAATGTGAGGAAACTCCGGAGGTCCGATTTGTACCAGTAGACATCCGTCAGTGCCTGCTTGAGCGCGAGGAGGGCTGCCGGTACGATCTTCTTACTCATCGAGTCTCCGTAGCGGTATAACGCCGAGTTAAGCCGCGGGCGAATCCTAAAAATAGCGAGCGCAGCGAGCGATCCTCAGATCGCCCGACTGCTTCAACGTTCGTTAGCCAGCGTTGTCGGAGCGAACCGCGTGATCTCGGTACCGCCGCCATCGCTGGAGACTTTCAAGCGCCGTTGCTGGATCGAAGATTCCCGATTCTGACGCGGGATCAAACGCGCGCCATCCGCATTGAAGGAGCAGATCCGCGACGAAGCCGGCCGCAGCATCCGCTCCACGGATGTGCAGTGCCACACAATCGACGGCGCTGTCGTCCCCGACGTTGAATTCAACCGAAAACCCTGGGCCGTCAAAAGTGCCCCACGAGGGATCGGAGAACGTCGCGCCAGGAACCACTTCCTGTATGCGGCGAACTACTTCCGCACGTAAGCCAATCGGCTGTGGCGCGAAGTCCGCGGGAATGTCAGCGATGCACTGGGCCGTCGGCGGAATGTCGTGAATGAAATGTCCCAGCTCATGAAGCCTCGTCTGGCTAACGCGTGTTAGGCTGCGTCGATAGGCTGCAGGAGAATGCAATGTGCTATTCCTCTGCAGTCTAACACCCGCTGCGCCACGGCAGAAATGCGCCGTCTAACTCCTTGCTCCGTCGGCGTTAGTCGAGGACGCGCCGGTGCGATTCGCGGAGTTAGGCTGTACAACCTCGTCAGCCTATGCCGCCGCTGGCGCCGAGGCCTGATGACGGCTCTCGGCCGCTCGTGAGGCGCGCGCGCAGATCGTCGGCAGACAATCCACGCGCGCGGTAGTCATTCGAACCGCTGTCCTCTGATCGAATCTGCGGCGCGTTCGCTTCGGCTGACGTGCCGCCGACGATAGCAGAGGTCTCATTGGCGCTCCCAACGAATCTCCATTCCATCCTTCGTTCCAAGTACCTGCCGGAGAAGCGAGACGAGACTCGCCGGCGCGCCATCCTCCTCCAGCATGTCGACCGTCGCCGCGTCGAAGTAGTAGTCCTGATCCGTCGGGGACTCTTCCTCGAGCTCGTCGACCAGGAACCGCAGGTCGTCATCGCCGATCGTACCGAGGAGTTGGTTGGAGTCTTTGTCACGCAGCTCAATCAAGGAAGCCTCCGTTAGGAATCCGGGCGAGCCCGGCTGATCGTTGTCGCACCGCCCGCCATCGTACGCTGAATTGGTCACGCATCGCGTGCTTCGGCAAGGTGTCGCGCCATGCGCACGACGGGCACACTAACGCCGCCCGGCAGCGGCACCTCGATCCGTTCGACCTCGACGAAGCCGAGCGCACGATAGAGCGGCTCGCCGGGAAGCGTCGCCAAGAGCTCCAGCGCGCGGAATCCCGCTGCCCACGCGGCCGCGGCGCACGCCGCGTAAAGTCGGCGACCGAGCCCGCGCCTCGCGAACGCGGGATGGACGAAGAACGCGCGGATGCGCGCCGGGTCGGTGCGCGGATCGAGACGCCCGTCTCGCTCCACATGCCCGCTCATCTGGTCGCCGCCGTATAGCGTTAGGCGGGCACTCCAGCCGCCGCACGCCGCCGGAGTCCCATCGGGCGCGTCGATCACGTAGTAGCTGCCGTCGGCGACCAGCTGTGTATCCACGCCAAAGACGTGCGTGACCATCGCCTCGATCTGTGGCGGCGTATAGTACCCCGCACTCAGAACACGCGCCGACGCCTCGATCATGGCGTTCAACGCCGGCACGTCGGCCATCGTCGCGGGACGCAAATCCATGATGGGCCTAACGAAGTGCGGCGAGCATCGCCTGGGCCAACCGCCTCCGGCCCCTCGGGATCACGCGGCGTGTTTCCCACCACGTACACGAAACGATCGCCCTGGATCGCGCCGAATCCCTGATCGCTGTCGAATGCCTGGTCGCCAATGCCCGACACGGGGCCCGGCCTGGTCTCCCGCTCCCGGATCGCGTCGTACTGTTGCTTGGCGTCGGCGCCCGCCACCACGTACACCTGTACGGTTCCCCCGCGCACGTCCGTGTACGTGCAGTTGGACCGCCCGGCGCCGCCGCTCGTGTCGACGGTGAGCGTCACGAGGGCGTGGAGCACCGTGGACGCCTGTTGGGCGGTTAGGCGGTCGCACGTAACGGACGACGCCGCGCCCGCAGCCGGCGGATCCGCGGCTCGGATGTCGGCGGCACACGCCGGCGTGTAGGCCGCGAGTGAGCCGATCAGGGCGAACACACCAAGAACCATCGTCGCGGTGGAAGTCATGGGATCTCTCATTCGTTGGCGCCTGAAAACCCGAAGAGCAACCGTATATCGCTACTATAGTATATGCGATACGCAATATGAGACCGCGGCGCCCACCGCTGGTCCCGGCGCCGCGCACGTCGTCAGGTGCGCAATGTGCGCTTCCATAGCCGGCCTTCTTGCCCGGAGCACACATGGCCCCGTCGCCCTTCATCATCGATATCGACCAAGGCGTGCTCGACGATCTGCACGCACGCCTCGGTC
Source organism: uncultured Gemmatimonadaceae bacterium (assembly GCA_963702675.1). GTDB lineage: Bacteria > Gemmatimonadota > Gemmatimonadetes > Gemmatimonadales > Gemmatimonadaceae > JADGGM01. The sequence continues at coordinate 879,738 of CAVPDN010000009.1, read as the reverse complement.
GCACGCGCTGGGTAAGCGACCTGGGCGACCGCGGCTGGAAATATGGCGCGAGCATTCCGTACATGCAGGAGCTGGTCGCATACTGGCGTGATCACTTCGATTGGCGCGCCCAGGAGCGAGCGCTCAACGCGTTCGCGAATTTCCGCGTCACGCTCGCCGGCGGCATCGGCGTGCACTTCATTCACGAGCGCGGACGCGGGCCCCATCCGCTGCCGATCGTCCTAACGCACGGATTCCCCGACTCCGTCGCCCGCTTCGCGAAGCTCATTCCCCTGCTCGCCGATCCGGCGAGTCACGGCGCCAATGCGGCCGACTCGTTCGACGTCGTTGCGCCGAGTCTGCCCGGGTACGCGTTCTCCGAACGGCCGGCATCGGGCGGCAGCGTGTTCGACGTCGGCAATCTCTGGAACGAGCTCATGACCACGCAACTCGGCTACAATCGTTACGTGGCGCACGGCGGCGACTGGGGGAGCACCATCACCGAGTGGCTCGCGCGCGACCACGGCGGCCACGTTCTCGCCATGCATCTCACCGACGTGCCGTTCTTTCATGCCTTACGCAAACCCGATGATCCGTCGCACGCCGAGCAGAAGTATCTGGACTCGATCGCCGGGTTCCAGCAGAAAGAGGGCGCGTACGCGTTCGTGCAGGGATCGCAGCCGCAGGTTGCCGCGGTGGGGCTCAACGATTCGCCGGCGGGGCTGGCCACCTGGATCGTCGAGAAGTTTCGCCGGTGGAGCGATTGCGACGGCGACGTCGAGCGCCGCTTCACCAAGGACGAGCTCCTAACGAACGTGATGATCTATTGGGCGACGCAGACGATCGCGACGTCGTTCCTGCCGTACTACGACGTTACGCAGGCGGGCGCAATGACGTGGATCGGGCAGAAGCTCAAGGAGTGGGCGTCGATGACGCCGGTTCCGGCCGCGTTCGCGATGTATCCCAAGGACCTCTCGTCGCCGCCGCGCGAGTGGGCGGAGCGGTTCTTCGACGTGAGGCGCTGGACGGAGATGAAGAGCGGCGGACACTTCGCTGCACTCGAGGAGCCGGAGTCGCTGGCGCAGGACATGCGCGACTTCTTTCGCCCGTTCCGAAGTCATCCGCGCCGTTAGGCCGGACCGGGAGCCGCTAATCGAGAAGCCGAGGGTCGAACTCGAACGGCTCGACCGAGTGGATGTGGAGACGTTTGAACTCGGGATGATCCGGGTTGATCAAGAATGTTGTGATCGGCGGGGACAACAGCGCTGGGGAGGCGTATCGCCACCGCACTTCGCGACTGGATCCATGCATCTGCCGATCGCCTGCACGTGAGGCGGAACCGGCCACGCATGCCAGTCCTTCGGCAGGGACGAGGTCGCACGCGTCTCAATGAACGCGTCGTCCAACGTTGCCGCAATGAGTGAATAGCCGAGAAACCTTCCCCCGCTCGTCATGTGGACCAGCACTTCCAGAATTGCCAAGGCGGGGTTGCTCGACGCATACGCCGCGCGGGTGCCGCGGCTATTCCACCTCGCACCATTGCGGCGAGCGCCTTCGCCGTCGAATGCCGTTGACGCGTAGCGGGTTTTGATCAGGCGCCAGACGTGCATCGCTCAGGTCGGGATTCCGTGTGCCAGTCGGCCAATGAGGCTCTCGACTTCGATGGCGCCGACGTCCGTGGAGGCGAACTCGATCGGCGTACGGCCGCCTAACGCAAGGACGGGGTGCGTCAACCAGTTGCGTGCCGCATCGGCGCTTCCTTCGAACAGCTCAATGGCTCGAGCGACGATGCGGGAGATGCGAACCAGGCGGTCCGTCTCTTCCGGTTGGAAGCGGCCGCTTTCCTTCCGGCGCGCCAGCGTTCGCTCCGGAATCTCGACTGCGTGCGCCAGGACGCGATATGGTAGATCCGTGTTCCGCTGAAACCGCTCGAACGCCGAGTACGACAATCCGCGGCGAATCTGCTCGACGACGTGAAGCGAATCGTACCGTCGCAGTCCGAACAGCGCGACGTAGTAGTGCCCTTCCGGATGGCCGCCTTGGGCGCGTTTCCACAGCTCGGTGATGTCGGCGGACATGCGATCGACGGTGCTTGCCATGGCTCCTCCTGGCGTGCCATATGGCGTAATATACTATGCCAAATGGCAGCCGGCAAGGCATGGGCGATGGTCAGTCGGCGCCCTTTGCCCAGGCGCGCCAGCCGCTGCCTCATATCGGCCACCTCCGGCTGGACGTCGGCGTCGGCATTCTTCCAGAGGTCGACGAACATCCGGTAGTACTGCGCCGCCTTGGCGCGATTGCCCGCCTGCTCGTACAGCTCGCCTAACCGCCTGGCTGCCGGCGCGCGTGCAAACAGGTCAACGGAGTCGGCGCGAAACTCGCTGGTCGACGCGAAGTAGCGCCCGAAGTACACGGTGGCGGAATCGGGCTGATTCGCCTTGTCGTAGGCGCGGGCGAGCGCGAAATCGGTGCACGCGTCACAGTCATCGGCTGGCCCGTCGCGCGCCGAATCGCCCCGCCAAAACTCGCGGACGGCATCGTTAGGCCTGTGCTCGACGAGTGCGATCTCGCCGTCGACGCGGTGCACCTGCGCGTCGTCGTTTCGGAGGCGTGCCGAGTCGCGAATGTCGGCGTTCCGCTGCGCCATCACCGCTCTGGCTTTGTCGGGCCGCCCGGCCATCGCATAAATCGTGGCTGCGCGATAGTAGAAGCGCTCTTCGGGCGGCAAGGATGAGAATGGCATCGCAGTGAGTGCGGCATCGAGCCGCGCGACGGCGCGAGCAGGTCGCGCGCGACTCGTTGCGTCCAGCTGCGCGACCATCATCGAATCGATGATCGGAGACGTGCGTGCCGCGAGCGGCGTTGCAGCCATTGTTGCCGACATCTCGATCGGCACGCGATCGAATCTGCCTTCGACGGCCGCGAGCAGCATCGCATCGTGATGCGCATTGGCTCGGGTCGGCTCGTCGGACGAGGCGAGCAGCGTGTCGACCAACGCCTGGGCGCGCGCGTACTCGCCGCCGCTCGCGTACACCAGGAAGCGCTCCGTGCCGGCAACACCGATCGCCGAGCTTGCCGGGTGCACGCGCTCGAGCGTGTCGAGTGTGGCCAGCGCCTCGGCCTCGTGGCCTTCGGACATCTGCACGCCCGCGAGTCCGCTGTACGCGACCGGAGCATGGTTGATGCGAACGGCCGCACGAAGCAGCGATTCGGCGCGCGAGAACTCTCGCCGCTCGACCAGCATGTTCGCCTCGTCGTTCAGGGTCGGCAGCGAGTCGCCGAGCGCGAGGAGCTGATCCCACGCCGCGATGGACCGTGCGCGATCGCGGTCCGGACCATCCATGAAATACGTGCCCTCGGTGATGAGGCGCTCGACGGGCGTCAATCGCTCGCGGAAGTGGTAGGCGCGTGCGGTCGCCGAGTCCGCGGCGGCGTCGGAGTAGCCGGCGACCGTGAACACTACGCCTAACTTTCTCCAGGCCATGGCGAAGCCCGAATCGAACGTGATCGCTTGCCTCAGGTGCGCGACCGCGTCAGAGACATCGCCATTCGACATTGAACGCCCGGACGCCCTCGGAATACTCTCGCAGCGCATCGATCGACGGTGTCGTCACTTCGGCCAGACGAGGTGCCGCCTGCACCGAGCGGAGCGATTCGCCGAGCCGGCCGCGCAGCGTGCGTCCCATGGCATCGAGCGAGGCGATCAGATCCTTGGGCCCGTCCACCGACTGCTGCACCGTCGCCAGCACGCGGCCCGAATCCGCGGTCACCAGCCTCACGGTCACGACGTAGCCGGCGCCGAGCCCGGCGACGTCGCCATCGACGACGGCGTTGACGCCTAACCGTTGGGCAACGTCGCGGCCCAACGCCAGGTCGAGGCGCGCGGACGGCGGCCGCTGCATCCGCGCCAGCGCCGCGGACACGGCCGCCGGCGACACCAGCGTCACCGCGTCCGATTGGCCGAGGCTCGCCCGCAACGCCTCGACGACGATTCCGCCTAACGTGGAATCGGCGCCGCGCACGGCAAAGTCGGTGATGAGCAGCGGCTCCTTGGCCGTGATCCCGCCGGCGGCGAGCAGCGACGCCGCGGGACCGACGCCGAACGCGCGCATCACCATTACCGCGCCCACCACGAGGATGAACGCCGCGAACGCGAGCACCCCGCCGCGGGTGGTGCGCTTCCAGCTCACGTGCGGGCTCGCCTTGAGCGCGAGCGTCGCCATGGTTCCCTGCGGTGCGGTGGTCCCGCCCGGCGTGAGCGTGGGCGTGCGGATGAGCGCCGAGTGCGCGGTGCGCTGCACGAGGTAGGTGAGCAGGATGGCGGGGAGTCCTAACCCAGCCACGATGAGCGCGCCGGGCAGCACCCAGCTCGGCAAGCCGATCCCGACGATCGCCGCCTTGGCCAGGATCCACGCCGCGCCGAACACCAGCGCCCAGAGGCCTAACGCACCGGGGAGGCGCACCCTGTTGCCTAACAGAACCGAAGGGGCCGCCGCGGCGCCGCCGCTGGTCGTCGCCACGAGGTCGAGCGCCCGCACCACGTCGGCGGCGCTCGCCGGACGCGCGTCGGGCTCCTTCTCCAGACACCGCATCACCAGCTCGGCCAACAGCGGCGGCGTATCGCGGCGCAGCTCGAGCACGCTCTGCGGACGCTCGCCCATGTGCGCGGCCAGCAACCGCTGCGGCGACATCCCGTGGAACGGCGGCCGGCCGGTGAGCAGCTCGAACGCCACACATCCGAACGCGTAGATGTCCGCGCGCGCGTCCGTCTCTGGATCGGCCGCCGCTTGCTCGGGCGCCATGTACATCGGCGTGCCAATCGACATGCCGACCTGCGTCAGCGAGCCGTGCGTCGCCGATGCGTTCTCCGACGTGCGCGACGCCGACAACGCCTTCGCAATCCCGAAGTCCGTCACGACAGCGGTGCCGCCCGTGATGAGAACGTTGTCGGGTTTGATGTCGCGGTGCACCACGCCGCGCTCGTGCGCGTACGCGAGCGCTTTGGCGACCTCGCGCAGCAGATTCACCGCCTCGGCGACGGGCACGGGTCCGCGCGCCAGTCGCTGGCGCAGCGATTCGCCCTGCACGAACGGCATCGTGAACCAGGGCAGTCCGTCGGTCTCGCCCGAGGCGAGCACGGGAACGATGTGCGGATGCTGGAGTCCCGCGGCCACCAGGATCTCGCGCCGGAACCGCTCGACGTTGACGCCCGCGACGAGGTCGGGCGGCAGCACCTTCACCACCACATTGCGCCGCAGCGTTTTGTCGTGCGCCACGAACACGCGCGACATGCCGCCGCCGCCGAGCTCGCGGCTTATAGCGTAGCCTGCGCCTAACGACTCCTGGATTTGATCTTGAAAGGAGGTCATGCGCGCGAAGCGCGACGAAGGAAGAGCGCCCGAGTCGACTCGCGGCGGCGCTGCCGAACGGCCACCAAAGATACGGGTGGCGAGAACAGCACGCAATTCGGAATCCCGGTCGCTCCAGGCGCCGGGCGTCGATCGCTAGTCGGACCGCAGCGCGTCCGCCGGACTCGTGCGGCTCGCGCGTACGGCCGGGAGCAGTGCGGCTGCGACCCCGGCCGCGAGCAACGCGCCCGCCGCGGCGCCGAGGCTCGCCGGATCCGTTGCGCCTAACCCGTAGAGGAAGCGGTGCAACAGGCCGCTCAGCGCCAGCGCGGCGGCGAGCCCGATCGCCACGCCCGCGCATACCGGCGCGACACCGCGCTTCACCACTTCGCCCAACACCCGCTCCGGCGACGCGCCCAGCGCCATCCGAATCGCGAACTCCGCTCGGCGACGCGCCACCGCGTAGGACACCACGCCGTACACGCCGATCGTGCCTAACACCAGCGCGATGGCGGCGAACACCGACAGGAAAAACCGCAGCCGCAGCGGCTCGGCGAGCGCCGCGGCGACGACATCGTCCATCGTCTCGATGCGCGCCACCGCGACCTGCGGATCGATGTCCGCGATCGCACGACGCACGGCCGGCATGAGCGCCGCCGGCGGCGTCGCTGAACGCACCACCAGCACCCCGCCCGAGGTCGTCGCCTGCTGCGCGCGCGGCACGAACATCGCGAACGGCGCCTCGCCGGTGACGCTCGTCATCCGTGCCTCACGCGCTACGCCGACCACCGCGAGGGCCAACATCGTCCCCGACCACCCCGAGTAGATGTGCTTGCCGATCGCGCTCTGCCCCGGCCACATGCGCCGCGCGAACGATTCGCTGATCACCACCACGGGCAGGCTTCCCATGACATCGGTCGAATCGATGCCTCGGCCGTCGCGCAACCGCATGCCCATCGCGGCGAAGAAGCCCGGCGTCGCCGTGCGATAAAGACTGTTGGGACGGTTGGTGCCGTCCAGGTCGGGCCGGCCCTCGATGCCCATCGGGCCCTGGTACCCACCGTCGCGCAGCGGCAATCTGTTCGTTAGGCCGGCGGCGGCCACGCCGGGCAGCGCCGATACGCGCGCCAGCACCTGGTGCATGAACTGCTCTTGCGATGCCGCCGGCATGTTGTCGCTGGTGACGAGCGTGTACGTCGACACGCCGTGCGGAGCGAATCCCAGATCGACGGCGCGCAAGCGATCGACGGATCGAATGAGCAGGGTCGCGCCCACCACGAGCAATACCGCGAACGTTACTTGCGACACGATGATCGCGGCGTGCACGCGGCCGGTCCCGCGGCGCAGGCCTTCTTCACTCCGTTCGCGGTTCACGCCCGCCGCGCCGCCGCTCACGAGACGGCGAATCGGCGCCGCCGAGCCCGCGACGGCGATCGCGAGTGCCAGGGCGAACGCGGCCGCGAACGTCGCCCAACCGGTCGCGACCATGTCGCCGAACCCGTTGGCCAGCGGCAGGCGCGCGACGAGGGCGTGGAATCCGACCGTCGCGATCGCGACGCCGAGCACGGCGGCGGCGACAGCCAGCACGAGGGATTCGGCCAGCACCTGGCGGGCGAGCCGCCACTGCCCGGCGCCTAACGCGGTGCGCACGGCCATCTCACCCGCGCGGTCGCTGGTGCGGGCCAAAATGAGCGCCGCCGCGTTCGCGCACGCGATGCCCAACAGCAGCATGGCGGCGCCGAGCAGGAGAACGAGCGGGTCGCGCACGTCGCCCAACAGGTAGGCTCGCACCGGCAGCGCAAACGGGTTCCTGGCCTTGTCCCACGCCGCGGGATAGGTAAAGCGCGTGCCTAACGCACGGGCGATCCGATGGATGTCGCCGTCGACGAGCGCGGGCGACACGCCGGCGGCCGTGCGGCCCACCAGATCGAGGTAGCCGACCTGATACATGGGGCCGGTGGGATCGATGGCCAACGGACGCCAGGCGCGGATGTCCGGCGTCGGGAAGAAGAACCCCTTGGGCATCACGCCGACCACGGTGACCGGCTGGTCGTCCAGCATGATCTGGCGCCCGATGACGTGCGGGTCGCCGCCCAGGTCCTGCTGCCACATGCCGTAGCCGATCACAATCACGGGCGGGGCGCCGGGCCGGTCTTCGTTCGCGTCAAAGGGGCGGCCCAACAGGGGCCGCGTGCCCAACACGTCGAACAGCGTGGACGTGGCGACGACGAACGGCAGCAGCCGCGCGCCGTCCGTGCTCGTAGCGTTAGGCCGGTACGGCGCGCCGTTGGTCGAGAACGCGGCCAGGCTCTGGAACACGCCGGGCCGCTGCCGCACGAAGTCATACTCTTCGCCGCGCCAATCGTACTCGCTCCAGAACACGTGGATGCGGTCGGCGTGCGCGTACGGCAGCGGGCGGAGCAACAGGTCGCTGACCACGCTGAACAAACTCACCGTGGCGCCGATGCCGAGTCCTAACGTGAGGACGATGATCGCGGTGTAGCCCGCGCGACGACGCATCTGGCGCAGCGCGTGGCGGACGTCGGCCGCGAACTCGTCGACTAACGCAACGCCCCAGGCATCGCGGACGCGCTCCGCTTCGCGGCGCAGGCTGCCGAACCGGCGGCGCGCTTCGCGCTCGGCGTCGGCCGAGGCGAAGCCCTGCGCGCGGAGCGCCGCCGCATCCATCTCGAGGTGGAAGCTGAGCTCGTCATCGAGATCGCGTTGGGCGTGACCATCGAAGAGGGCGCGAACGCGAAAGAGGAGATCGGCGAGGACGCGGCGCATGGATGCCTCTACCGGGTGGCGAGGATGAGCGCGACGCCGCCCGCGAGGCGACGCCAGGTTTCGGTCTCGAGCCCGAGACGCGTTTTCCCCGAGCGTGTGAGCGCGTAATACCGCGCTCGGCGCCCGTTCTCGGTGGTTTGCCAATAGGAGCGCACCCAGCCTTCGCGCACCAGGCGATGGAGCGCGCCGTAGAGTGCGCCCGGCTGGATGCGCAGGGCATCGCGCGATCGGTGCTGCAGCTCCTGGCCCAAGCCCCATCCGTGCATCGGCTCTACATCGAGGAGCTTGAGGATCAGCATGTCCGCGGTGCCGCGGATGATGTCGGCGGAACTGGTCGGCACGGACAAGGCTCCGGTGTCGCAGGCACGTTACTCTCACTAAGCGAGAGTAATATGCCGACGATGCCGCCGGCGCGCTACCTCTCACTTAGCGAGGGTTCACCCGGTTCGACAACCGGCGTCGCGAAAAGGTTGGACGCCGCCCGCGCCCACGCGTCAGTGCCTCGTGTAGGATGCGGTGCCGGTCTGCGGCGTCGGCGTGATGCCGTAGTAGACCACCGTTCCCGATATGTGATTGGTCGCGCTGAGCGTGCCGGTGAATTGGGCGCTCAAGCCGCCTCCGTTCACGAATTGGAAGATGAGGGAAACGAGCGGCGGACTCACGGCCGTTGGCGAGCTGAACGTCCCGGTGATGTCGACCGGTATCGGGACGTCGACGCCCATGGCCGATCCCGTTCCCGTGATGGAGCTGCCGCGCTCCGACAAGGTCATGGTCTGGGGAGGCACTCCGGGCGACGCCGAATCGAGCGACCACGCGCCGGCAACCAATGGCGCCTTGGGCGACGTGCTCGCGTCCGAGCATGCCATCATCGCGCCGAGCAATATGACGCAGGAGAGAATGCGCATCAATGACCTCCGTGTGAAGGGCGCTCCCTCATACCCCGATCCTGCGCCAAGGTCCCGGTGGATCGAGGGCCGGACTGGCCGGCCGCCCCGGCCCGATGCCTAACGACCGAACCGCAAGCGCGCAGCGGCGACGCGGGCCAGCGCGCGCTTCACCGACCGCGTCATCGGCCGGACCCACCGCTGCCGCGCAAAGGCGTCGACGAACGCGCCGGCGCGGGCCGCCCGCCGGCGCTGCCTAACGCCGCGCTCGATGGCCCGGCGCAAACCGCGCGGCAGCGGCAGCTCGACGGCGGCGGCGCCATCGGCCGCCGTATCGATGGCTTCCCACGCGTCCTGAAACCCGGCGTAGAACGCGCCGAACGAGGGCGCGACCAGCTGCTTGTACGCAACAATGTCCGCTCGCTGCGGAACGCGCGGGCCTGGCCCGCGACCGATCGTAGGGTTCAGATTGATCTCCCACATTTGCGGCTCGCCGTCGAGCACACCGTAGTCGATGCGGCCGTACTCGATGCCCGCGAGACGAAACATGTCGCGAATCCACGCCGCGTGCGGGTTCGTCTCGAGGTACTGCACCTCGAGCGCGGCGCGCTCGGCATCGAAGATCCGATAGTCCCACTTTACCATCCAGTCGCGGCTGCACTCCAGGTACCGCGGCAGTATGCGGCCGCCCACATTGAACGCCGAATACTTTCGGTAAATGCCGTGCTCGTCCTTGGTATCGCAGAACTCGACGACGAGCAGCTCGTCCAACCGGCGCTGCTCGGCCACGAGCGACGCGAGTGCCTGCCCGAGCGCGCGCGGCGAGTCGAGCAGCGGCGTCAAACTGCCGACGTGCCGGTTGGCGAAGCGCACGAATACCGGATAGCGCAGTTGGGCGGCGGCGATGCCGTCCGCGCCCCGGTCCGCGCGCTCCGCCGCCGCAAGCCTAACGCTGGCCGCGGGCCACGCGCGAAAGTGATTGATGCCCGCATCGGCCGCGGCGCGAAGGAGATCGGCGCGCAGCAGAACGTGCCGCGGCTGGTTCAGCAGCCGGACGCCGGCGTTCGCGGCGGCGAGCTGCTCGCAGGCGATGTCCACGAGCGCGCGCTCCGGCGGACCGAGCCGGTCGATCTCCGTAAAGACCCATGTGCCAAGCGGCAGCTCGCGGCGCTGCGCAAGTTCATCGTACAGGATGACCTGCATGCGGTCGCGGAGCGCGCGGCCTTCGCTCTCCAGGTAGTAGCGGATCGAGAAGCTGCCCGCCGCACCGACCACGAAGTAAATCATTGTGCTCCCGGGTGCGCCCTCATGCCCTACGCGGCGGCGCGGCGCTTGCCTAACGCACGCCACCCGTAGTAGACGGGTATGCCCAGCAAGATGATCGCGACGCCGAGTCCGGTCTCGAGCGGCCGGGTGACGGCGCCGCTGGCGAACATCGCGATCGACACCAGAATGAATGCGGCGGGCAGCAGTGGATAGCCCCATCGGCGACACAGCGGCCCGAGCTCCGGCCGGCGGCGCGGTATGAGGAACACGGCGCCCACGGCGAGGGCATAGAACGGCCAGATGCCGAGCACGTACGTCGAAGCGAGCTGCTCGAAACTGCTCGTAGTCACGCCGATGAGGCCGAGCACCAGATAGAGGAGTAGCGCCACGAACGGCGTGTGGTACCGGGGATGCACCGACGCGACCGATCGGAAGAACAGGCCATCTTCGGCCATGGCGAAGAACACGCGCGGGCTCGTGAGGATCGAACCGTTGAGCGAACTGAAGGTGGAGAGCATGACCAACGCCGCGACCACGGCGGCGCCGCGCGCGCCGATCGTTTGTTGAGCCGCCGTGGCCGCGACTAACGGAGACTTCGCCATTGCCGACACGGGTAGGGCATACAGGTAGGCGGCGTTGGCGAGAGCGTACACCAGGAGAATGACGGCCATACCGACCACCACGGCGCGCGGAAACGTGCGGGTGGGATTCCGCACCTCGCCCGCGATGAACGTGAGGTCCACCCAACCGGTATACGTCCACAGCACGACGATCAACGCGGTCCAGAAGCCGTGCGCAGATACGCCGCTCCAAGCGATGGGCGACGAGAGCGACCCGCTCGCCGGTTTGCCCGCGTGCAGGATGAGCAGCGACAATGCCGCGAGCGCGATGACCTTGGTGATCGTGGAGATGTTCTGCAGCGCGGCGCTCCACTTCACGGAGCGGATGTTCGCCGCCGTGAGGACCACAAGGAGCGCGGCAGCCAGGAGGTGGACCTGGCGGTCGCTCAACGGCGTGAAGGCGCGCGCGTACTCCGCGAAGATGAGCGCGACCGCGGCGAGTGCGGCCGGCCCCGTCACGATCAGCTTGATCCAGCCGTACAAGAACGCGACGAGGCGGCCATAGCCTTCACGGATGTATACGTAGCTGCCGCCGGCGTATGGAAGCGCGGTGGTGACCGCGGCCAGCGTCAGCGCGCCGGCAAGTGTGACGGCGGCTCCGGCGATCCAGACGACCGCGATGCCGCCTACCGAGCCAATCTCCGCCGCGACGGTGCTCGGCACCCGAAAGATCCCGCTGCCGATCGTGATACCGATGAGCACACCGGCCGTGCTAACGACGCCGAGTTGCCGCGGCAGCCGATCGGGGCTTGTGCTGGTATCGTTGAGGGCCGGCATCGGTGCCACGATGCACCGCATCGGCCGCGGACGCCATGCCGTTGTCGAAAAAGATGACCTAAAGGGATGCAAGGGATGGGGATGATCACAGACGCTCATTGCAGTCAGCGTTGTGCCGCGTGACCCGGCGCGGTCTTGACGCCGGACCCACGATACGCCATTGTACCTCAGACTCTGTACCCTCAGTCTGTAATCGGAGCCTGTATCCTCGCACCCGCACCCATGCCGCACGCCGTCGCCGATCGTCAAAGGGACGCTGGACGTCCTGCTCCTCAAAGCGCTCACGTGGACGCCGATGCACGGCTTCGAGGTCACGCAGTGGCTCGAAGCGCGGTCGCGCGGCGCGGTCGGCGTGCGCGACAGCGCCCTGTATCAGGCGCTGCACCGCATGGAAGAGCGCGGGCTCGTCGCGAGCGACTGGGGCGTCACGCCTAACGGCCAGCGCGCCCGCTACTACAAGGTCACCAAAGCCGGACGCAAGTGGCTCGCCGCCGAAACGGCCCAGTGGGTGAGATACGCGGGCGCGGTGACGGACATCCTCACGTCCGCGCACGCCAAGAGCTGAGCACTGCGCGATGAGCATTCGTGAGATCCGACCGGGCGTCCGCCGCCTGCTGCGATTGCCGGGGCGCCGCGACCCGCAGCGCGATGCCGATGATGAGATCCGCCTCCACCTCGCACTGCGCACGCAACAACTGATCGCCGAGGGGATGCCGCCGCACGAGGCACGCGCCGAGGCCGAGCAACGATTTGGGGTGGTGACTGACGAACGGGCATGGCTCCGCGAGTCGAACGCGCGCCGCGATCTGGGCGATCGCGTCCGCGGTTGGCTGGACGATGTGCGCTTGGACGCGCGGTACGCATGCCGGACGCTGCGGCGCGATCTCGCCTTCACCGCGTTCGCAGTGTCCACCATTGCCCTGGGCGTGGGCGCCTGCGTCGCGGTGTTCAGTCTCGTGAACGGACTGTTGCTGCGCCCGCTGCCGTTTCGCGATGCGTCGCGCCTCGTGTGGATTTCCAACATCGCGGACGACGGCGTGTCGGAGTGGCGCATGCAGGTCGACCACTTTCTCGATCTGCGTGCGCGCAGTCGCACCCTGTCGGGCCTCGCCGGCTACGACGCATACTACAGCGTCGGCGGTGCGGCCCTGTCGACCGGCACCGGCGTGCAACGCCTAACGGCAATTCCCCTCACCTGCAATCTCCTGGCCTTCCTCGGCGTCGCGCCGATGCTCGGCCGGTCGTTCACGGCCGACGAGTGCGTCGACGGCGCCCGTCCCGCCGTGCTCCTAACGGAGGACGGTTGGCGGCACCGGTTCGCCGCGGATCCGCACGTCGTGGGGCGGTCGATCATCCTCGACGGCGCGCCGGCGACCGTGATCGGGGTGCTGCCGGCGTCGTTCGACTTCCCATCCATGTTCGCCCCGGGCACGCCGGCCGATCTCTTCCGCGCGTTCCCGTTGAGCGAACGGACGAACGGCTACGGGAACACGCTGGCGGTGATCGGACGCCTCGCGCCCGGAGTGCCGGCCGAGCGGGCGCGCACCGAGCTCGTTGCGTTAGGCAAGGAGCTCACGGCCGAGTTTCCGCGGCGGAATTCGCTGCGGCCCAACGTCGTGGCGCTCGATGCCCGGATCAACGGCGCGTTCCGCCCCGCGTTGTGGACGCTCGCCGGCGCGGTGCTCGTCGTGATGCTCATCGTGTGCGCGAACCTGGCGAGCTTGCAATACGCGCGCAGCGTGACGCGGCGGCGCGAGCTCGCCGTGCGCCTTGCGTTAGGCGCGGCGGGCAGCCGGCTCGCCCTGCAGGCATTCACCGAGAGCCTCCTCATTGCCGGCGCGGGCGCGGCGCTCGGACTCGGCCTGGGCGTTGCCGGCACGCGCCGCGTGCGTGCGATTCCCGGGGTGACTAACGCGGCGATATCCGACATCCTGCCGTTCGCCGGCGACCGGAGCTGGTCCGTGGGCGCGGAAGGCCAGGTGTACGAGCGCGGACAGAAGCCCGAGGTGTTCATTCGCATCGTGAGCGACGAACGCTCCAGGAGCTCGTGGACGCCGTGGCGTCGCCGCGGCGCTTCGTGATGGTGCTCGTGGGCGGCTTCGCCGGGTTTGCGGTGCTGCTCGCTGCGTTAGGCATATACGCCCTGGTGTCATACGGCGTGAAACCAGCGCCGGCGGGAGATCGGCATTCGCATCGCCCTCGGCGCGCCGGCGAGCCGGGTGCGGGCAGGCGTGCTCAGGTACACGCTCGTGCTCGCGGCGAGCGGCATCGTGCTGGGGCTCGCCGCCGCGCTCGCGCTGGGGAGGGTGCTGCGCACGGTGTTGTTCGGTGTCGGGGCGTCCGATCCGGCGACGTTAGGCGTCGCGCTCGTGATCCTCGGCGGCGTGGCGCTGGCGGCCGGATACCTGCCGGCGCATCGCGCATTGCGCGTCGACCCGAGCATCGCGTTGCGCGGCGCGTGAGGAGTTAGGCGTTAGGCCACCTCACCGGCGCTACGCCGCGTGCGCCACTGAGGGTTGTCGAGCGATCCCCTCTCGCCCTTCACGCCGGATGATCGTTCTGCCAAGCACGGCGAACACCAGGAGCACGGCGGCCGCGTACCACGCCCCAGGCGTGAAGCTGGCCGACCAGAACATCGCGATGAGGATCCCGCCACTCAGGAGAGCGGCCGCCAGCACCCCGAACATGCGCATCCCGTAGAGAAAGACAAACGGAAGGTAGTGCGCGCCCAGCAGGATCATCGTCGCCGGATAGAACCAGTTCAAGTGGTACCGCCCAACCGGCAGGAGCAGCGGCATCGAAAACGGCAGTACCAACGCCACTTGCATGCCGAGGAAGCGAAGGGAGTTCTGCTCGCTCAAACGAGCGCTGCCTCCGGCAACGCGGATGAGCAGCACCGTAGATGGAAAGATGAGGAATCCGCCCAACACCAGTGTCGTGATGGCCACGCGTGGCGTGCTCCACGTTCCCAGGATCGCGGACGTCAGCCACAGGACACCGGACACGAGTTGCCCGAAAAAGCCACCGACGTACCGGGTGCGTACCTCCAACTGCGCGTCGCGGATGTCCATGTCGATCGGTCTCCAGGTGCTCGTGCGTGGTTAGCCTAACGCCAGCGTCAGGGCGGATGAGGTTCGCCCCCGGTTCCCTACGGACGCAGCGAAGATTTTGTTACGGCGAGACGGCATGGCCCGGCTAACGCAGACAGGTACGGCCCGAGACGCGTGGCTTCGGCAGGGAAGAGCTGCGGCCACGCCGGATCGTACGGCACCACCTGCACCGTGTCATCGGCGAGACCGAGAGCCGGTCGCGTCTCTCCAATCACGGGCGCTCCCGCTTCACGGCGCTGAGCGGCAGTTCATCCCGGCAACGGAAAGAGCAGCTCGTTCCCGTCGGGGTCCTCGATCTGCAAGGAATCGTACCCCCACCGGGTCATTCTTGCTGGGGATCGAGCGCTCGGCGACCTCGCGCCGAAAATCCGTGAGCCCGTCCGCCGTCAACTCGACGAACAGCCGCGCTTTGTCTTTGCGCGTGTCATGCTCGCAGAGGATGATCTCACAGTCGCTGCGAGTCACCTGGCAGACCCCGCCCGCGCCGTCGCCCTCGTGCCATTGTTTCTCGAAGCCGAGCAGGTCGACGTAGAAGTGCAGCGCGCGCTGGATGTCGGAGACGAAGAGGACCGGGCGCGAGTACCACCGATGAGTCGTCTGGCTGGTCATGGCTGTCTCCATTTGTTCGTTCGCCGCTCTGCGCCTAACGGAGAGCACGGTCGATTATCCTGGCCGGCGCCGTTTGGCGGCTGACGTTTCGTTCAGCATCACCGCGGCGCGAATCAGCGCCTTCAGTGCATTTCCATCCACCTTGTCGCCCTCGTGCAGATCGATGGCGCGCCGGACGTTGCCCTCGAGACTGGAGTTGAAGAGACCCGCCAGATCGGCGAGCGATGCGCCCTTGGCGAACGTCAGCTTCACGATACGCTTGTATGTCTCACCCGTACAGATGATCCCGGCGTGCGACCACACCGGCACGTCGCCCCATTTCCATTCTTCGACCACGCCGGGGTCGGCTTGCTTGATCAGATGGCGGACGCGCGCGAGCATCTCGCCCCGCCAATCATCCAGCTCATTGATCTTCGCATTCGATCAGATGAGAAGCAGCGCTGTCTGCTTCTTGTTTCGAAGCAGTCTGTCGCTTCTTCGGTGCGGGAGTGGCTTTCTTCATTGTTGTTTCGCTCGCCCGTCGATCGAGTACCGTTAGACAGTCCCAAGCCGCCGCCGGCGACGACTACGGCTTGACCGTCATGTAGTAGTGGTTCTCTCCCTCGTCTTCCGTTTCGCCGGCAAGCTCCAAGCCCGCAACCTTTATGATGCGCCGATAGGCGTCGGCTCCCAGCGACTCCGATCGCTGGCCGGTCATCGCGTCCGACCACTCTATGGGCAAGGGTGGCGCGGTGAATACGAATCGGCCACCCCGTGTGAGCACTCGCGCGACTTTGTCGATGAGCTGCTCTTGGGCGACCGGTGGCAGAAGGAAGACGAGGCCCCACGCGATCACGGCGTCGAATTGGCGCCCGAAAAAGTCAGATCGCTCGACACTGTTGCACTCGACCGGCACACCGGGGAACCGTTCGCGAAACGCCGCGACCAATGTGGGCGACGCATTGACGCCGCAAACCGTGAGCCCGGCGTCCACGAGAACCGTCGTGATTGGATAACCGGGCCCGCATCCGAGGTCCAGAACCGAGCTACAGGGTTTGAGCGTGGCGACCCATTGGCGAACGGTGCGCAGCCCTATCGCCGAACCGGTGCCGCTCCCCCGGCCAGCGAGAAACTCGGCCGCCACCGCCTCATATCCGTTCGACGCATTCCGCGAGCATCAGGCGCCTGTCTTCCGATCGGCCAAGGCTATTCATGAGTACCCGACTCGCGTGTCTGCCTAACGGCCGAGTCGCGCTCCAATCCAAGGGAAATAGACCGGCGACTCTCGGGATAATTCGCGGACCCGCGTGACAAGTCAGAGCTTAAGCAATCATGGCGATCCAGTCCACTCGACCGTACATTTTAGCGTCTACTCCGACACCCCACCCCGTCACAGGCTGCATGACAGACCTCCAGTCGCGCGTCCAGCAATCGCTGGCCGGGAACTACACGCTCGAGCGCGAGCTCGGCGGCGGAGGCATGTCCAAGGTGTTCGTCGCCCACGAGCACAGCTTGGGCCGCACGGTGGTCGTCAAGCTGCTCTCGCCTGAGCTCGCCGCGGCAATGTCCGCGACCCGCTTCGAGCGCGAGATTCGCGTCGCCGCGTCGCTCCAGCAAGCGAACATTGTCCCGGTGCTAACTACCGGCACCGTCGAAGGGCTGCCGTACTACACCATGCCCTTCGTCGAGGGCGAAAGCCTGCGCGCTCGACTCGGCCGCGGCCCGCTGTCGATCGCCGAGGCAGTGAGCATTTTGCGCGACGTCTCGCGCGCGCTGGCATACGCGCACGACCACGGCGTCGTGCACCGCGACATCAAGCCGGACAACGTGCTGCTCTCCGGGCACACCGCGGTCGTCACCGACTTCGGCATCGCCAAGGCCATCGCGGCCGCGGCCGACGGCGCATCGGGCGCGACGCTCACGCAGCTCGGCACCGCGGTCGGGACGCCGGCGTACATGGCGCCCGAGCAGGCGGCCGGCGATCCCGACACCGATCACCGTGCCGACATCTACGCGTTCGGTTGCGTGGCGTACGAGCTGCTCGCCGGACAGCCGCCCTTCCCCGGATTGCCGCCGCACAAACTGCTCGTGGCCCACATGGGCGAGACGCCCAAGCCGGTGGCCGAGCTGCGACCCGATTGTCCGCCGGCGCTCGCTGCGCTGGTGATGCAGTGCCTGGCCAAGGATCCCGCGTCGCGTCCGGCGAGCGCGACCGAGCTGCTGCACCGGCTCGACGCGGTCGCATCGCCATCGGCGCCGCACGCGGCGATGCCGGCCATTCTGTTAGGCGGACGCGCGATGCTGATGCGGGCGCTGGCGGTGTACGCCGGCGCGTTCATTGCCGTCGCGATTCTCGCGCGCGCGGCGATCATTGCGATCGGTCTACCGGACTGGGTCTTCCCCGGCGCGCTCGCCGTGATGGCGCTCGGTCTGCCGGTGATTCTGTTCACGGCGTACACGCAATACGTGTCGCACCGCATGGCCACGGCGACGCCCACGTACACGCCGGGCGGCACCCCTTCGTTAGGCAACGTGCACGGCACGATGGCGACGTTCGCCATCCGCGCGAGCCCGCACGTGTCGTGGAAGCGCACGATGCGGGGCGGCATCATCGCGGTGGGCGTGTTCGTGGCGCTCGTGGCCGGCTACATGGTGATGCGCATGCTCGGCATCGGGCCGGCGGGGTCGCTGCTCGCCTCCGGCAAACTCGTCGGCGAGCGACAAGGTGCTGGTGTCGCCGGTTCGACGCGCCGGGTCCGGACTCGTCGTTAGGCTCGACCATCGCCGAGGCGGTGCGGACGAACCTGTCGCAGAGCCCGACCCTGCACGTGATGCAGACGAGCGCGATCGTCGCGGCGCTCGAGCAGATGCAGCGTCCCGACACCACGCGCGTGGACCTCGCGACGGCGCGCGAGATCGCGCAGCGCACCGGCGCCAAGGCGGTCGTCTCGGGCAGCGTCGTGCCGGCCGGCGCCGGCTTCATCGTGACGTTGCGCTTGGTCGGCGCGGAGTCGGGTGACGAGCTCGCCTCGTACAGCGAGTCGGCGAAGGACGCGGGCGGGCTCATCCCGGCCGTCGACCGCCTTACGAAATCGCTCCGCGGGAAGATCGGCGAGTCGCTCAAGACGGTGCGCGATGCGCCGCCGCTCGAGCAGGTGACCACCGCGTCGTTAGGCGCGCTCAAGAGCTACGCCGCGGGGCTCGTCGCGAACGACATCCAAGGGAATTATCCGGCGGCGGTTCAGTATTTCCACGATGCCATCGCGCAGGACAGCACGTTCGCGATGGCCTACGTGCAGCTCGCGTACTCGCTCCTGTCGATCAGCGGTGCCCGCGCGCGCGTCGGTGTCATCACGGCCCTCACCACCGGGTATCGGCTGCGCGACCGGCTGCCCGAGCGTGAGCAGTACAACGTGGAGGGTGCGTACTTCACGATAGTGGAACCCGATCGGGGGCGAGCCATCGCGGCGTTTCGACACGCCGTGGCGCTCGACTCCTCGAATTACGATGCCGCCAACTCGCTGGCGCTCGACCTCGACGACATCCGCGACTATCCGGAAGCCGAGCGGATGTTCAGGCTTTCGCTTGCGGGCGCGCCGACTAACGGGACGATTCTCACCAATTTGGCGCATCACTTCACGGAAACGGGCGCGCACAAGTCCTTCGATTCGCTGATGGCCGTGGTCCCGAAAATCGCCCCGGCATATCCCACCAATGGAACCTGGTTCAACGAGTTTTGGGACCGGCACGACTACGACTCTGCCGAGCACGTCGCGCGCATTGTCGCCGATACCTCACTCGACGCGCAGGGCGGACTCGTCGATCTCGACTTGATTCACGGCCGCCTCGATGAGGCCGCGCGGAGCTTCGCGCACGTGAGTGCAGAGCGGGCGCGCGCGAGCGGCGACACGGCGAGCGCGTCCGACCTCGCGCTGCGTGAGGCCACGATCGATGCAGAGGTCCGCGGCGACGCACGGCGCGGGCTTGCCGTTCTGGACGCAGCGCGACGCGCGGAGCCGATTACCCCGAACATGCCATTCTCGCGCGATCCGAGCTATGCGCTGGCACTCGGCTATGCGAGACTCGGCGCCGCGGGGCAGGCGCGCGAGTTCCTGAATCGGTATCTCGCGCGAGCGGACACGCTGACGCTCCGGCAACGGGCGGTGGATATTGCGCGGCTCCAAGCATTGGTTGCGTTGGCCGAGGGCAAGGCGGACAGCGCGCTTCTCGATGCCCGCCGCGGCGACAACGAGGCCGATGGATTGCCGACGCGCAATTGCACGCCGTGCACGCCGCTCCTCATCAGCATGGCGTTCGACCGCGCCGGCCAAGCGGATTCGGCGCGGGTGTATTTGACGCAGTACGTGGAGATGGACGCCGATGGCCGCTGGGCGGTCGATCGCGCGTACCTGGCGCCGTCGCTGTTCCGGTTAGGCGAGATGTACGAGAAAGCGAACGACACCGCGCATGCCGCGGAGTACTACGGCCGCTTCGTCGACCTGTGGGCGCACGCGGATCCGGATCTGCAGCCGCGTGTGGCCGAGGCGCGGACGCGGATCGCGCAGCTGGATCGCGCGAAGCGGTAGTCGCATCGCCTAACGCATTCCCGCACCATTCAGGTCCATCGCATGCTTCTCGATAGCGTGGGCGCGCTTCTGTGCGAGTTGCTCAAGTTACCGCGTCACGCGCGGCGTGGACCGCCTCGCGTCCGGCTTGCTGATCGGCGCTGCGGTGACGGCACTCCTGGTGGGTTGGTGGGTGCTCAGTGCCATGTGGATCGAATTGAAGCCCGCGGTGCACGCGCATCCGACGGCGAGCTTGGTTAGGCCACAGCGCTCGCGTTGGGCACCATTGGTGGGGCGTGGCAGCTGATCAGGTACCTGCGGAAGCCACGCCCCGGCGCGTTCGTGAGCATCGCACCGCAAGACCGCCACCGGACAAGAAAGGACGGCTGACTGCACATTGCCGAACGCGTGGCCGCGGACGCGCGACAATACATGCCGCCAGTGCCTAGCCTGATTTGGGACCGTAAATCACGTTTAGCAAGGTTGGTCATCTCGCACCGGGAGATACCGTGGTGAGATATCTCTGCCACTCGCCGGACTCGGCGACATGCTTGATGGCGGCGTTCCGCTCCGCGAGCAAGCGCCGCATGTAGCGCGTTAGGAACGTCACATTGGCGAGTCGCCCGAAGATGCCGAGCGGTGTCGCGAAGTCGAAGATGTCTCGCATGAGCGTTCCGCGAACCTCGTCAGCCTCGAACCAATGATCGTGGTCAAACCGGCGAAACGCGCCGGCGACCATTGAGTCGCGAAAATGGCGGGGACGATCGAATGCAGTGATGCGTGTCGTTAGGCGCTGCCGCACGCCGAGGTGCGTGGCTTCCCACGTTACCGACTCTCCCAGCCCGATCAGCCCGGCCGTTATTCCCGCGACGGCCCGTTCGCCGCTCGCATCGAGCGAATCTCGATGCAAGTCGATGCTGCGCGACAGATCGAAGCAGCGCTCGAGCGGCGCGGCAACGGACGTCAGTAATTGTATCGTCGGCATGTGCCAAGGCGCCACGCTCCCAGGCTACTACGCGCGCCACCAGTCCAGAGGGTGGGATTTGCGATTCCAAGAAAGACGCGTGCTGTCGGACTCCCCATCGCCAAAATTCAGCCCTAGACATACGCGCGAACGTTGAAAGCCTTCTTCGATTGCGCGCGTCACGGACGAATTAGGAATGATGTCTCGGCGTGTGCTCCGGAGGCGGTTCGGTTGGCTGGGGTGGGCGACTCGTCGTCCAGATGAAGCCCAATATACCCCAGCGGACTCACCTCCTCCCAACGCTTCGGTGCCGTCGGATGCTTGGGTCCGTTCTGATCCCACTCGCCTTCGGCGATGCGCTCCGCGCCATACCGCTTCGCGGCGCGATTGATCAATACGGCAGCCACGCCTATACCTCCGAGAAAAATGAGGCACGCGATCGCATCCCAGGCGTTGATCATTCGGCGACTACCATCCGCCTAACGGTTAAGAGTTTGCAGCGAAGCTACAAACAGTTCAGTAGCTCGACACCTCAGCGTTCGTTAGCCGTGCAGAGCAGGGTCACGCCTCGGCCGCACTTGACAACGGCTGAGCCCGGCGATCCGCCCTCGCCACCAACGCCGCCGCCGCGAGATCGCCGGTCACATTGAGCGCCGTCGCGACCGTGTCCGGTAGCGCATCCACCGCGATCAAGATGCCAATGCCCTCCGCGGGCAGTCCGATCGCGAGGAACAACGGCGTCAGCATGATGAACGCGCCACGCGGCACACCCGGCGCCGTGAACGCGAGGAAGACGGCGGCAACGGCAACCGTCGCCAGCTCGCGCGCATGCAGCGGGACGCCGTAGAACCAACCGACGAACAACGCGCCAATCGTCCACGACACCGGCGCGCCAATCTTGAACACCGACACGGCCAGCGGCAGCACGAAACCCGTGATACGACTCGGCAGCCCGAGCCCGCGCTCGCTGGTCTCGATCATCGCGGGCAGCGTCGCGAGCGACGAGCTCGAGCTGAACGCGATGAGCTGCGCCGGAAGCGCCGCTCGCGCAAAGCGACCGATGGGAATCCCGCCGAACACCGCCACGACCGGATACAATAGCAGGATGATCGCGACGTTCCCAATCGTGTACGCGGCGATGTACACGCCGATCGCGCCGGCTACGGCGCCGCCCAAGTGCGCCGCGAGCGGCAGCACGAGCGCGAACACACCGATCGGCGCGACCAACACCACCCATCGGACGATCCGCATCATCACGTCGCCTAACGCTTGAGCGAGACCGACGAGCGGCGTTCGGGTCGACTCCGGGCTGCGGGCAATCGCGATGGCGAGGATCAGCGTGAAGACAATGATCGGCACCATGGCGCCGTCCGCCGCGGCGGCGATGGGATTGGACGGGATCAACGAGGTCAGCCACGTGCTGAAACTCGCCGCCTGCCCGCCGGACGACAGCTGACTCGCCGCTTGGGCGGCGCCCGCGGGCAGCATCGCCCGCGCGCCCGATGTCGACGGCAGCGGCAGCAGCGCGAACAACGTCGGTGCCAGGAGCAGGACGACGGCCGCGGTCGCGGCCAACAACAGCAGAAACACGACGAGCGAGCGGCCGCCGATGCGGCCGATCGCGCTGACGTCGGTGGCCGATGCGACGCCGGTGATGAGGAGCGAGACCACCAACGGGATGACCGTCATCCGAATGGCGTTCACCCACAGCGTCCCGACGGGCGCGATGGCGTCGGCCGCGTGGAGCAGCGGCTTGCTGCCTAACGCGGCGATGATGGCTCCGCCGCCGATCGCCGCCGCGAGCGCCACGAGAACGCGCGTGCTTTCTTTCATGCGGTCACGGTTAGGCGTTTCACATCATGAGGTCGCCGCCGTTGATATCGAGCGACGTTCCGGTGATGTATCCCGCCGCCTCGGAGGCGGCGAAGCAGATCAGGTCGGCCACTTCGCGTGCGGTCCCGAGACGACGCACGGGGTACCCGGCGGCCAGGCGCTCGAGCAGCTCGGGCGACGCGTGCTCGCGCGTCAGCTCCGTGTCGATCATGCCCGGGCACACCGCGTTCACGGTAATGCCGAACTGCCCCAATTCCTTCGCCGAGGCCCTCGTTAGGCCAAGGAGGCCGGCCTTGGATGCCGTGTAGTGGGCGCCGCCTAACGTGCTGACCATGCGGCCGGCCGACGACGAAATGTTGATGATGCGGCCGTAGTGCTGCGCCTGCATTGCCGGCAGCACCGCCTTCGTGAACAGAAACGGCGCGACGAGGTTCACCTCGAGCGCGTCGCGAAACTCCTGCGCCGAGAGGTTCGGAAAGCGCGTCGAGCGCGCGAAGGCGGCATTGTTCACCAGCACGTCGACGCGGCCGAATCGGTCGAGCGTGCCGCGGACGATCGCGTCCGGCGCACCTTGGGCGGCGATGTCCCCCGGCACGGCCAGCGCGCGGTCGCCCAACGACGCAGCCAGCGCATTCGCGCGGGTCGCGTCGCGCACGTTGACCGCGACAGCGGCGCCGCGTTCATACAACCGCTCGGCGACAGCCCGGCCGAGTCCGCGTGCGGCTCCGGTGACGATCGCGACGCGGCCAGTGAAGTCCTGCGGCACGATGGAGGCGCCGTCGCTACGTGCGTCGCTCGAGCTGATGATGAGAGTCCGGTTGGAGACGCGCGAATATGGCGACGCACGCCCGGATCCGGCACGTGCCGGAACTGTACATCGTGACCGCTCGCACCGGCGATGAGAACCCTCAGCCTTAGGTCACCACGCTTCCCACCGATATATATCACCGACGTGGAGGCTTGCGACAAGGCCCCCGCCCAAGGTGATACTTCGCGCCTCATTCTAACGAAGAGTTGCGATGACCAATCATTCGGTCGTGATCGCGGGCGGCGGACCGACAGGGCTCATGCTCGCAGGCGAATTGGCGCTGGCAGGAGTGGACGTCGTCGTCGTCGAGCGCCGGCCCAATCAGGAACTCAACGGCGCGCGTGCCCTCGGGATCTCCTCGCGCACCATTGAAGTGCTCGACCAGCGCGGCATCGCGGACCGATTCCTCGCGGCGGGACAAACCGCGCAGGTCACCGGCTTCGGCGTCACCCGCTTGGACATCAGCGACTTCCCGACGCGCCACAACTACGGGCTCGCGCTGAGGCAGAAGCACATCGAGCGCATCCTCGCCGGCTGGGTCACCGAGCTCGAAGTGCCAATCCTCTACGGCCACGACATCACGGGATTCGTGCAGCACGACGGCGGTGTCGACATCGCGCTCGCCGACGGTCAGTCACTGCGCGCGGAATATCTCGTCGGGTGCGACGGTGGACGCAGCCTCATCCGCAAGACCGCGGGCATCGACTTCCCGGGTTGGGATCCGACTACGAGCAACATCCTCGCCGAAGTGGAGATGACGGAGAAGCCGCCCTATGGCGTGCATCGTTCGGCCCTCGGCACGTATGCGTTCGGCAGGTCGGAGTTCGAAATCAAAGGCAGCGAGATCATCTACAAGGATGTCGGCCCCATCGGCGTCATGGTCACTGAGCCTAACGCGAACGCGACCGCCGAACCGACGCTGCGCGATGTCAAGGAGCTGCTCATCGCCGCGTGCGGCACCGACTACGGCGTTCACAGCCCAACCTGGATCACCAGGTTCACCGACACGACGCGGCAGGCCGCAACGTATCGCAGCGGACGCGTGTTGCTCGCCGGCGACGCCGCCCACGTGCACTCGCCGATCGGCGGCCAGGGACTCGGCATCGGCGTGCAGGATGCGGTGAACCTCGGATGGAAGCTGGCGCAGGTGATCAAGGGCACGTCACCGGACAACCTGCTCGACACGTACCACGCCGAGCGTCATCCGGTGGGTGCGCGCATACTCAAGGCCACCATGGCGCAGGTCGCGCTGCACCGCGAGGATGATCGCTCGCTGGCCGTGCGCGACATCGTCGGCGACCTCATCAAGATGGAGGAGCCGCGCAAATACATCGCCGGGATGATGTCCGGCCTGGACATTCGGTACGAACTGGGGCAGGGACATCCGCTGCAGGGGCGCCGCATGCCCGATCTCGACGTGGTTACCGCAAACGGCCCGCGGCGCGTGTTCAGTTTCCTTCACAGGGCGCGGCCGGTGCTGCTCAACCTCGGCGCGCCGCGCGCCATCGACATTGCTCCGTGGTCAGACCGCGTTCAGTGTGTCGACGCGAAATACGATGGCGCGTGGGAGCTTCCGGTGCTCGGCAAAGTCGCTGCGCCCGCCGGGGTGTTGATCCGGCCCGACGGCTATGTCGCCTGGGCAGGCGACGGAGCATCGCCGAGCCTAACGGAAGCGCTGGCGACCTGGTTCGGAACGCCTCCGAAACACCAGGGCCTAACGATGCTTCCGCCTGACGGGAGGCGATGGCACGAGGCGTCGAGCCAAAACGCATATTCTCTGAGCGGAATCTTTACGTAGACGCCGCCGTCGCGCGGCACCTGAATCGTGTCCAAACGAGCATGATACCCGATGCGCTTCGTCCAGAGCGCGTAGGAGCCCGGTGCGAGCTTCATCGCGAAACGTCCATGCGCGTCACCGAGCGCCTCGACATGCGTGCCGAAGAGAGCAACGTGGACCCATGGCACCGGCTTGCCGCGTGGATCATTCACGATTCCGCTGATACCGGCACTGTCCGTTGGGCGGATGGCAATGGGCAGCCGCGCGGTGTCCGGTAGCGCGACCTGTCTGACTTGTCGCGGCGGCGTTGTCGACGCACACCCCGCGGCGACGATGATGGCGGCCAGTAGGGCGACGGGCAAAACGATCACACGGGCGGTTCGCGAGCGATCCATAGACATCTCCCTACTGGCCTGCGGTGGGGAATGCGCGGGCGGGTTGCGCCGGTCATCCCGCCTTCAAAGGGCCGGCGACCTTGTACGTACTGCCGATGATGCCGGAAGGGAAAGCTTGCGTGCTGACGAGCTCGAATGAGCGTGCCGGGGTTCCCTCCGCAAACAGGCGCTTCCCCGTGCCTAACAGAACCGGATTGACGGCCAGCACGACTTCATCGACAAGCCCATGTTGGAGCAGCGTCGATGTCAGCGTGGAGCTACCCGAGAGAACGAGGTGCGGGCCGTCCTGCGACTTGATGCGGCGAACGTCCTCGACGATGTCCGGTCCAAGGCTCTCGAACGGGCCCCATGCGAGACTTTCCGGACGGTGGGTCGCGACAAATTTCGTTGCCGCATTGAGGCGGTCCGCCATCGGACTGCTCGGCGCCTTGGGCCAATAGCCCGACCAGGCATCGTAGGTGCGTCGGCCCAGCAGCAGATCGAACCGCTCGCCATGTGCGGCCATGATTGCGTCGCGGCCAGCGGCGGTCCGATAGGGTGCAGACCAGTCGCTATAGGGGAAATTGTCGTTATCGGCGGAGTGCTGGATCACGCCATCCAGCGAGATGTGTTCAATGATCTTGAGCTTTCTCATTTGCGTCTCCTTTGTCGCTTCGTGATCTCTTCCCGCAACCTATTCTCTGCGGCGCGAGGCGCTTCATCCCATGCCGCTCCCTTCGCGGCCTCACTAACACGTCGAACGAGACGGGTCAATATCGACACGAGCGTCGAGAAATCAACAAAACTATCGCGTTCACCGTCGTAGCCAATACTTAGGTATTTACAAAAGTATTGCACGGCTGTAGAATTCTTCGGTCAGATCGGATAACCCAAGCATTTGGATGGTATCGGCAATGGTTCAAGCCGCAGCCGCCGACGAAGTTTTTGACGCCCTGTCCAACCCGACTCGGCGGAAGGTCCTGGAGCGACTGTCTATCGGACCAGCCACCGTCAGCGAACTGGCGGCACCGTTCGACATGCAACTCCCGTCATTCGTGCAGCACCTCTCGGTGCTCGAGCAGAGCCGACTCGTGCGGTCGAAAAAGCGCGGTCGAGTGCGCACGTATGAGATCGCACCCGAACGATTCAAGGTCGCTGAAGACTGGCTGACCGCGCGTCGTCAGCTGTGGGAAGCTCGACTGGACCGGTTCGACCAGTACGTCAAACACCTCAAGAAGAAGGAGTCAAAATCATGAGCAATCAACTCACGATCAATCCGAAACTTGATTTCGCGATCGAACGGTTCATTGACGCGCCCACGCGGCTCGTCTGGGAAGCGTTGACGAAACCGGAGCATCTCAAGGAGTGGTACATGCCCAAGGCTTGGGGTCGTGTGTCGCGAAGCGAAATGGACGTGCGGCCGGGCGGCATCTTCAGCATCGACATCACAACGGCAGACGGTCAGGAGTTCCCCAACCTCGGCTGTTTCCTGGAAGCCATTCCGATGAAGCGACTGGTTTGGACCTCCATGTTGTTTCCCGGTTATCGTCCGGCTGTCTTTGACGACATTCCGATCACCGCCATCGTGACGATGGAACCCGTCGGCACCGGCACTCGCTACGTCTTCACGGCGCTGCACCGGGATGAAGCGGACCTCGAGAAGAACAAGACGTCGGGTTGGCAGCAGGGGACCGAGATCGCCGTCGATCAGTTCGTGGCGCACGTGATGGGGATGAAGTAGATCTGGCGACTCGCGGCGGGCGGTTAGGCATCGACGGCCAGAGCAACAACGCATTCGGAGGGAAAATGAGAAAGATCGTAGCAACTGCATTGGTTTCGCTCGATGGCGTCATTCAGGGTCCCGGCGGCCCTCAAGAGGATCCAAGCGGTGGATTCGATCTTGGCGGATGGATCACCAACTATCGCAGTGAAAAGTCTGGGGCGGCGGTATTGGACATGGTGGGCACCCTCGACAGACCCTACGACCTGCTGCTGGGCCGCAAAACGTATGACATCCTTGCCGCCTATTGGCCTAACGTTCCGGCCGACAACCCCATTGGGCCTGTCTTCACCAAAGCCAACAAATACGTGCTGACGCGCGGTTCAGCCGCACTCGAGTGGGCCAATAGCCACAAGCTGCGCAACCTTGACGAATTGAAGAAGGTGAAAGCGGAGGAGGGCGCGGATATTGTCTTGTGGGGAAGCTCAACGCTCTATCCGCAACTGCTGGATGCCAATCTGATTGACCGCCTTCAGGTGCTGACCGTGCCGATCATTCTCGGAAAGGGCAAGAGGATCTTCGGCAACCCCAGCCACCAAGTCGCGCTGAAGCTCGTGAAATGCGAGACCACGCCGACGGGCGTCATCATGGCAATTTATGATCGGGTCCCTTGAACGGTGATCGGCGAACGCCTCCTTGACGAGCATCGAAGGTGATCGACGCCTAACGCAAGAGCCGCGCGGCGTGCGAATCACGGCGCTTCGAACACGATGTCCTGCGCGCCGTGATACAGCACGTGGCGTCCCATCTCGTCGAGTCGTTCCCTGCCCTCGACGATTTCGAGAAAATGATTGCCGGCGAGCTCACCGACTTTGCTGGCGAAGTGTGACGAGCCATAGGCGAACAGCAGCTCGGTTTCGCTGATGCCGCCCGGATACCAGAGCAGATCGCCCCGCGACGGGTGGCTCGTGTGGTTTTCGTATCCGACGCCGAGCTGATAGTCGCCGAGGGGGATCCAACACGCTTCGCCGCTCCAGCGGGCGTGGATCACCCGCCGGCGGTAGGGAAGCAGGGCGCTGAACGCGGCGCAAGTGTTAGGCGCGCGATCGGCGAGGAGTTTCGCCGTGAAAACGAAATCGTTGGCGACCGTGATCGTGACCAGGTCGATCATTCGACGTGCCGGCGGAGGGAGAGCTTGAACTTCGATAACTCACCGCGATCCGGCATGATCTGATAGCGCGTGTGGGCGATCGATGTCACCGGTCCAAGATCGGGAGGTACGCGCGCCAGGGCCCAACCGCGGCGCGATACTGCTTCGCCATGACGCGGGCCACCTGAGCCACGTGTCCTAGATCGTGCGCCACCCAGGTAGCCAGCAGTTGCTGCAGCGTGACCCGTCCGAACTCGGGATGCTCCCCCTCCAAGACGAGTTGGGCGTCCGTGAGCTCCCACCCCGCGAGCGTGGCGACGTTCGCCGCTCGCAGCCGCGCGAACTCGTCCAGCAGGACCGCGAGCGACTCGCCCTGATTTTCATGGAGCTGCGCGAAGCGATCGAAGGGCGCAAACCGACGTTGCGGGCCCTGCGCGAGAATGATCTGCGCTCGCGGGATCCAGTCGGTGCGCTCGCCGTGGATCAGGTGCCCGACGATGATGTACGGGCTCCAGGTCTCGGGGCCCTCCGTTGCGTTAGTCCAAACGGGCGGGAGGCCGCCAAGCATGGCCCGCAGCGCGTGCGGCGTGCGCTCGAGGACGGCAATGCTGGCTGACAGATCGAAGACTTGAGTCATGTCGTGTTGCCTCTCACCAGGCTGCACCGATGCCTAACATAGCGAGGCAGCGAATCCGGAGCGCGCCTCGCGTTACCGAGCGGAATCCAACATGCTTCGCCACTCCAGCGGGCGTGGATTACGTTAGGCCGCACTCGCATTATCCTTTGGCGCGGGCACGACTCGCA
Source organism: uncultured Gemmatimonadaceae bacterium (assembly GCA_963702675.1). Taxonomy (GTDB): domain Bacteria; phylum Gemmatimonadota; class Gemmatimonadetes; order Gemmatimonadales; family Gemmatimonadaceae; genus JADGGM01. The sequence continues at coordinate 850,384 of CAVPDN010000009.1, read as the reverse complement.
AAGTGGCGCCCAGGATTTGTCGATTCTCCGCGTCAGGTACGGTCTCGATGAGATGCACAGCCTTCCCGTAGTGTTCACGGTGGCCCGTCACATTGTTGTTTGCGGCCGCGACATTTGCTGCCACGAGGTGCGTCATCGCCAACTCCCAGGGCTCCGCGCCGTCGCTAAAGAACGGTTGCGACTTCGCCTGAAAGTGCTTCGCCGGACCACCCTGGCCAAGTAGCGCGCACACATGCGCAACGAGCTGCGCCGCGTGCGCGTGATTCCTGGCGTTGCCAACGATCTTCCAGAAGTACATGGCTGCATGCGCAGCCTGCAACATCTCGTCGTCTTCCCCCGGCGTGCGGTTCAGCGACTCGGACAGTGTCCACGCTCGGTTGTTCGCTTGGCTCGCCAAACGCCGTTGCCAGATTGCGGTTTCATTGGGTGACGGCTTGTCGCTCATGCTGGTGATCTCGAATCGCGCCCAACAAGCGAGTTGGCCGCTATTTGAACTTTACTTTCGCGATTTCTGCGTTCGGCGTGAATCCGTCACCGAAATCCTCAATGTCCATCAGCTTGCGGATCTCGACTTCTGCCTTGCCGTTCGGAAAGATGTTCGGAGTACGCTTCACCACTTGGATCGCTTCTTCCAACGAATTTGCGCGAATGATCGAGAAGCCCGCGACGACTTCTTTCGCCTCGGCGCATCGCGGCAGACGCTTCGGGCGTCGGCGGCTCGGCCCTTTCCGATTCCTTCGTTGCGATTCCCATGAGAATGAAACGCATTGTTCTCTTCTGAACGCGGTTCGTGTCGGGTTGCCGCGCTTTCGCGGCCACACTTACACGTCGAATGAGACCGGCCAAAATCGACACGAGTCTCGAGAACCTCGTAAGCTGCCCGGTTCAAGGGATTGAGCATCACTATCCTAAATGCCGTCGAGGAACTCGTCCAGCGCAAGGTGGAAGCCGGCGGGATCGTCCAGCTGTATCCAGTGGCCGGTGCCGGACATAGCAGGCATCGCGTCTCTCGCTATCGCGTACGTCGTGTGCTGTCTAACGCAGAGCTGACTGCCGAGCGATCGACTCGCGAGCACAACGATTCCCGGTTACAGCAGGACGGCCGCGACCGCCGCGACGAATGCAAGAATCGTGAGAACGTCGAAGCGGCGCTTGAACTGCAGCAGGTTGGTCAAGTCCGGGTCATTGAGCGCGAGGTAGGCCTTGGTGCGGACGAACTGCATAAAGGCGATGGAGTGCACGGTGCTGACGTTCAAGGCCGCCCAATCATTCGCGTGACGCTCCCGAACCAACTTGCCGGCTCGACGCAACAGGATGGCGTCGGTAGGAAGGACGGCCACGAAGTAGAGCGCGAGGATGCCTACGAGGAGCGCGTCGGAATGCGTCATGTCTGAGTATGGGACGTAGTCGTGTCCGCCTAACGCAAACAGCAGCAGGGCCAGCGACAAAATGTCTAGCGTGAGGAGGAGTTAGGCGGCCGTCCTGGCCGCATGGGGCCTCGAGGCTCTTACGGATCGCCCCGAAACAAGAACACCTCGCCGTCGCGCCCCAGGGCGAGCCCGAAAAATGGTCGGCTGAACACGAGTCCTGCACGCGGCGCGGTCGGCACAGTTGCGACGACGCATGCTTCGACCTGGCCAGCAAGGGCGGCGACACGCGGATAGTAGGGGGGCAGAATGAGTTTCGGGAGCGTTGCAGGGCTGAACCCGCTCAGCGCCGCACGGGTCCCACGGACGACGACGGCCATCGTATCTGTTCCGACGCGCACCTGCAGGGCGGCGCCCGTCCAGTGAGCAGTGCCCGTTAGGAAGTACGCCGAGTCCATTGCGTCCTTGGGGATCGCGATGAGTAAGATCCGGCGGCCATCCATTGTCTCCGGCGACATGGGGAACTGGCGTGGCGCTGGACTCACCATGGTGTCTCTGACAGTGGGCTCGGGAACAGTCGCGGACTTCTGGTGCGCACAGCCGGAGAGCACCGCGGGTAGCAGGAGGAGTAACCAGTATGCCCGAGAGCGACTCATGAGTCTCGCATGCCAAGGAGGGGCCTGCCTAACGCACGAGCCAACCTGCGGGCGAGTCAAATCAAGAGCGACCACGCAGCGTTCGCAAGTCCTTAGATCGCCCGCCGGGTGCAGCGTTCGTTAGACAGCGTCACGGAAGGCATATTCAATGTCACGATCCTTCGTCTCAATGAGGCCGCAACTGCCTGGCCTTACCGGACGGACATAGTAAGGACGCAAAATAATGGCGTCGTCGGGCCAACGGTCGTCGACTATGTAGCACTCCAATGTGGCGATGGCGCCGTCTGTCACGAACAGCACAAAGCCTGCATCGTGTTCGAGCCCCGAGACCTCTGCGTAGAGATCGCTGAGCACGAGCCGCGCGCGGCCTCGCACGCGCGGCAGCTCCGCAGGCACTGCGAGGTATGTGAAAAAGCCGACGCCTGTGAACTCGCGACTCGCTACCGTTGCGAAACTCAGCTGGGCACGAAATACCGCAAGCTCAGGCTTGTCGCCGGCGAGGAGCATTTCCAGGACGCGCCTTTCCATTTCATTCAGCATCGACCCGCCGACAAAAAGGAGAGTGCGAATGCCGATATCCGTACCATTGATGACCCCAGAAGCCGTTGCGAGCTAACGCCCCAGTTAAGCAGCGGCCGAATCATATAAAAGCGAGCGCAGAGAGTTTCCTTGGATCGCCCGACTGCTTCAACGTTCCCGTTAGGTGGCAGGCGGCTCGGCGTCTATCGGCGGGTAAGTATGACACGGGCGAATGGACTGCGCACTCCGGAACTGTCGTTGTCCATGTGCCACTGCCAGGAATCCTTCACTGGGTCGTAGCGGAATGTCGTATGAAAACTGGTAGCGGCGGCGTACTGGAAGAGAAAGGAGATGGAATCTCCGATGACCATCCCGCGGCCGGTACCCTCGAGCGGGAAGGCCGCTGCCGCAGTATTGTCCATCCACACGCACGCGTAAGCGCCGGTCTTGGGGTCTCGTCCGAAGAGCACGACGGCTTCGTAGGCGGGGCTGCCATTAGGCGCCCGCTCGCGAGATACCTCGTGCATCTGCACATACTCGCGGCCAAGCAGCCACTCGAAGTCCACATCATGGACGGTTTGCTTGCGCGCTATGGAGCCGCGCAGGACCCAATGACCCACCAGGCGTGGAAAAAGCGAGTCGGGAGGTAGCGCCTGGGCGAGCACCGCGGCAGGGGAGCACAGTAGTGCGAGAGCAAGCATCGTTCGTTTGAGCATGTTGCCACATGTGGCGAAGTTCAAACCTTGTTGCCCGCCTAACGCGTGTTAGGCTGCGTCGAAAGACTGCAGAGGAAAACGTTCTGGACTTCTCTTGCAGTCTAACACGCCCAATGAAAGACGGCTATCGGCTAGGCAAGTCGCGGCGCCAGTTAGCTTTGAGAAAGCGACCGTCAACCATTCGCCCAGGCGTTAGACTGACAGGGCTGGTCAGCCTAGCGCCTTGCTGGAGCCGAGCATCCGGGACGGAGGGGGCAGCTCCGTCGGTTGGGCCAACGCCCAACAAATCGCCGGGACTCCACACCGCACGACTGCCGCGATTCAGAACGTGCGTGTACAGCATCGTCGTGCTCACGTCGCGATGCCCAAGCAGTTCCTGAATCGTGCGGATGTCGTAGCCCTGCTCGAGCAAGTGCGTCGCGAAGCTATGCCTGAACGTGTGACACGTCACGCGCTTGGTCAAATCCGCCGCGCGAGCCGCGGCAGCAACGGCGCGTTGCACGGCGGTCTCATGATAGTGATGTCGCGCCCAGCGGCGTGTTTCGCGGTCGCGATATGAGCGCACGGCTGGAAACAGCCATTGCCACTTCCAGTCGCGCGCCGCCGATGGAGCTTTGCGCCAGTAGGCGCCGGGCAGCATCACGTACCCGCAGCCCGCCGATAAGTCGCGGCGATGCTGCATGCGCACGCGTTCGATGTGCGGCCCAAGGTCGCGCGCGGCAACGCCCGACAACATTGTTAGGCGATCGCTTCCGCCCTTGCCTCCCCGCACCACGATCTCGCGCGCCGACACATCCACGTCCTTCACGCGCAGCGTCACCGCTTCCATCAATCGGAGGCCGCTCCCATACATCAGCTGCGCCACGAGACGCGGCATGCCGTCCAATCCATCCAGCATCCGTCGCACCTCATCGCGCGTCATCACTGTCGGCCGCCGGCGCGGACGCTTGGCGCGCACGATTTCGCCCAGAAACCCGAAAGGCCGATTCAGCACGACCTTGTATAGAAAGGCCAGCGCCGCTACCGCCTGGTTCTGCGTAGCAGCCGCAACCTTTCGCTTCGTCGCCACCTTGCGACGGCACCAACTTGGACGAACATTAGACCCCCAGCACCGCCGCACCCATTCCCGCGGCACACCGCCGCCGCCGGCCGGCTCGACCGGCGCCGACCGCTCCCCCGCTCCGCCTAACCACATGAAACCCAAAGAACTCACCATCCGCGGGCTCGTGCTCGGTGTGCTCATCACCACGCTCTTCACCGCGGCCAACGTCTACCTGGGACTCAAAGTCGGACTCACGTTCGCCTCGTCCATCCCCGCCGCCGTCATCTCCATGGCGGTCCTCAGCGTCGTCAAAGATTCCTCGATCCTCGAGAACAACATCGTCCAAACGGTCGCCTCGGCGGCCGGTACACTGTCGGCGATCATCTTCGTGCTGCCGGGCCTCGTCATCGTCGGCTATTGGACAGGATTCCCGTTCTGGCAATCCTTCTTCATTTGCCTGAGCGGCGGCGTGTTGGGCGTTCTCTTCACGATTCCGCTGCGCCGCGCACTGGTCACCACCTCCGACCTGCCCTACCCCGAAGGCGTCGCCGCGGCCGAAGTCCTCAAGGTGGGATCGGGCACGCGCGGCGAAACCAAAGACGATACCGGCGAAGCCCACGAAGGCCTCATCGCCGTCATCCTCGGCTCCATCACGTCGGCGGCGCTCGCCATCCTCACCGGCACGCGCATCGTCGCCGGCGGCCTAACTGGATTCATCTCGTTAGGCACCAGCGCCGCCACCGGATACGACTTCGCGTGGTCCCTCGCCCTCCTCGGCGTGGGACAGATCGTCGGACTCTCCGTGGGCATGGCGATGCTCGTCGGACAGATCATCTCGTGGGTCATTGCAGTCCCGATCCTCACGTCCATGCAGCCGGCGGCGGCCGGCATGACCATGGCCGCCCACACCGCCATGGTCTGGCGCACCCAGGTTCGATTCCTCGGCGCCGGCACCATTGGCATCGCCGCCATCTACAGCTTGGCGCGGCTCGCGCGACCCGTCGTCGCAGGTCTCGTAGCGACGCTGTCCGCGTCGCGCGCCGCCGCCACCACCGATGACCTGGATCGCGACCTCACCCGGCCCTGGATCTTCGCGCTCGCCGCGGCCTGCGCGGTGATCGCCGGATGGCTGGCGTTCACGTTCGCGCGCTCCACGGTGCTCGCGCACCACGCAGTGCTGCTCACCGTCATCGCGGTGCCGTTCGTCATCATCGTCGGCTTCATCATCGCCGGCATTTGCGGCTACATGGCGGGACTCATCGGCGCATCCAACAGCCCGATCTCCGGCGTCGGCATCCTGTCGGTCGTCGTGTGCGCATCCATCCTCGTCCTGGCCATTCGCCCAACGGTGGAGAACCGGTCGGCTCTGGTCGCGTTCGCGCTCTTCATCACCGCGATCGTGTTCGCGTGCGCCACCATCTCCAACGACAACCTGCAGGACCTCAAGACCGGCCAGTTGGTCGGCGCTTCGCCCATGCGCCAACAGATCGCGCTGATCGTCGGCGTCGCCGCCGGCGCGGCCGTGGTTCCGTGGGTGCTCAACCTGCTCGCCAAGGCGTACGGATTCGCCGGCGCGCCTAACATTGGCGTGGTGGCCCACAACCCGCTGCCGGCGCCGCAAGCCACGCTCATCTCCGCGCTCGCCACGGGCGTGATCGGCGGACAACTCGATTGGAATATGATCGGCATCGGCGCGCTCGTCGGCGTCGCCCTCATCATTCTCGACGAGAGCCTCGGCGTGATGCGCAAGCTGCGCATTCCGCCGCTCGCCGTGGGCATCGGGATCTACCTCCCGATGTCGGCGACGTTTGCGGTCATTGTGGGCGCGCTGATCTCGTATTGGTACCAGCGCCGAACGCGCAACCTGCCCGACCCCGGGCGCGCCGAGCGGTTAGGCACGCTCGTGGCGTCGGGGTTGATCGTCGGCGAGAGCGTGTGGGGCGTCATCAACGCCGGCCTCATCGTCGCACTCGCGACCGAGGCGCCGATCGCGCTGGTGCCCGAATCATTCAAACCGGCGCCATGGTTAGGCGTCCTCGCCTTCATCGCGATCATCATCTGGCTCTACCGCTGGATGCTCAAGAAGTCCGCGGCGGCGCCGCACCGGGCCTAACGCGGCCATGAAGACGCACACCGACTACCTCACGTTCAACACCAAGCGCCGCCAGGAAATCATCGACATCACCGACGACGTCGAGAAGTGCCGCGACGCCGCCGGCATCACCGAGGGCTTCGTCCTCGCCTCGGCCATGCACATCTCGGCGTCGGTCTTCGTGAACGATCACGAGTCGGGCTTGTGGCAGGACATTCTCGACTGGCTCGACCAGACCATCGCGCCGTGGGATCCCGATCGCTACCGGCACAATGAAACCGGCGAGGACAACGCCGCCGCACACCTGCGGTCCATCACCATTGGCCACGAAGTGCTCGTGCCGGTCACCGATGGCCGGCTCGACCTTGGCCCATGGCAGCGGATTTTCTACGGCGAATGGGATGGCCGCCGGCCCAAGCGCGTGATCCTCAAAGCGATGGGCGACTAACCCGGCAGTCGCGGCTCACGATGGCTTTGCGCCTACCCCGCAAATCCATCCGCGGCGCGCATCCTCGACGATCCGAACGCCGGTGAACCCCGCGTCGGTGAACATCGCCTCGTGCTGCGCCACATCGAGCGCCGCCATCCCCGTGACCTGCCCCACCCGCTCCGCGGACTTGATGTGCTTGCCGCCGCGGTAGAACTCGGCGATGACCACCATGCGGCCGCCCGGCTTCAACACGCGCCACGCGTCACGCATGCCGTTGCCTAACGCGTCGCCCCACCAGAAGTGGGTCTCGACGGCGGTGACCAGATCGAACGTCTCGGACGCAAACGGCAGCGCCTCGACCGACGCCTGCTCGATCGCGACATTGCCTAACGCAATGGCCGCTCGGTTCGTTCGGCGGGCCACGACGACACTCGCCGGCGCAAAGTCGATGCCGTGAACGCGACCGCTGCCCGAACGCGCCGCGAGCTTGGCCACGGTTCGCCCGCCTCCGCACCCCACGTCGAGGATCGTGTCGCCCGCGGCGATCGTCACGTGCTCGAGCCCCCAGTCGGTGAGCTTGGAATGCCGGCGATTCATCGACCACACGCTCAGCCGGCCGCCCCATCCGCTCGGCTTGCTCCATCGCATAGTGGATTGCTTCACTTTGTCGGCCGAGCGGAGCGCAATGATGGGCACGTGATCTCCGGTGTCGTGTAGCGGACAGGGGTGCCGAACCAGATAGAGCAACCACTCGAATCAACACCCGCACGCTTGCGATCGCCACCATCCGCGGCGACCAACCCTCGACTATCGACCAAACCTCTGTCACGCTGTTGACAGGTACGCCGTGTACGTTCACGTCGTGCGCTTCACGTCACGATGACCAACGCGACCAGCAGGCGGCGATGGAGCGGGTACATCATCGCCGTCGTGGCAATCGCGCTGCTGTCGATCCCGGTATCGGGGGAATCACTCGGCGGGCGCTTCATTGCGTCGCTGCGCATCGCCAAACCGGCGCCGGTGAGCGCGGGCGCACCCTCGCTCGCTCCGGCCACCAACAGCCGGCATCTGGACGACGTCGTCCTTGGCATCCTCGCCGAGACCACCGTGGTCGCCAGCGACGACACGGATCGCGTCGTGGCAATCGATTCCGCGGCTCGTCTGGTGATCTTCCAGCCGCGCCTGCTGCGCGCGCGCACCGATCCGCCTTCCGTTAGCACTATCGGCGCGCACAGCACGAGCGCTCGCGTGGACGCGACGCAATTGCGCACGCTGCTCGGCGAAGCGGGGCGAGCGGTCGATTCGGTTCCTAAAAGCATCGACGGCGCCGCCGTGTCGGTGAGCGTTCCGACCGGAGTACGCGTCGCGTACGGCAACTGTCCCGCGCCCGAAGCGAGCACCCTGGCGGCGCAGCTCAACGGGCCGCCGCCGCCGACGTCGCAGAACAGCTCGTGCGTCGTCCTAACGGAGACGGCCGAGCCCGCCGTGCGCGCGCCGGCGGCGCTCGATACGGCCGCCGTGCTCGAGCTCGCACTCGAGCTGACCGGCATGAGTCCGGATCAGGCGCGGGACTTCCGGCGGCTGTTCTCGTGGCGCGAGAGTCTCGTGCTCGCGCCGCCGCGCTTCATGCGCTCGTACGAAATCGTTCGCGTGGGCGGCGCGCCCGCCATGTTGATGATCACCGCCGGACGGCGCGGAGCGGCGTACGAGCTCGCGTGGGTCGACGCCGGCGTCGTGTACGCGCTCACCGGCTACGGCAGTCCCGGCGATGCCGTTCCGCTCGCCGCGTCGGCTGCTCCATGAGCGCGCCCAACGGCGGGTTCGCGATCGACGCGCGCGGGCTGTCCAAGCGGTTCGGGACGCGCACCGCCGTGCGCGACCTCTCGCTCACCGTGAGCCGCGGCGAGATTTTCGGATTCCTTGGGCCTAACGGCGCGGGCAAGAGCACGTCGATCAAGATGCTGCTCGGACTCGTCCACCCGACCGGCGGCCAGGGCTCCGTCCTCGGTGCTCCGTTAGGCGCGCCGAGCGTGCGCCGGGATATCGGATTCCTGCCCGAGGACTTCCGCTTCTACGACTGGCTCACTGCCACCGAGCTGCTGGTGCTGCACGGCCGCCTCGCCGGCCTAACGGACGCGAAGGCGCGGGCCCGCGCGCCCGAGGTGCTCGAGCTCGTGGCCATGAGTCCGCACGCGCACCGGCGCCTGCGCGGATTCTCGAAGGGGATGCTGCAGCGCCTCGGCCTGGCGCAGGCCCTCATTCACGAGCCGGCCCTGATCTTTCTCGACGAGCCGACATCCGGACTCGACCCCATGGGGCGGCGGATGGTGCGCGACGTCATCCGGCTCCAGCGCGATCGCGGGGCCACGGTGTTTCTCAATTCGCATCTGCTGAGCGAGATCGAGATCACGTGCGATCGCGTCGCATTCATCAAGGACGGAGAGATCGTCGCCAGTCGCGACATGGCCGACGCATCGGCCGCCGGTGCGCGACACGTGTCCGTCCGCGCGCGCAACGCGTCAGCCGCGATGCTCGGCCGCATCACTCCGCCGGCGACGAATCCATCGTTGAGCGGCGACGAGATCCGGTTCGATGTGCCGTCCGAGGATGCCATCGCGGACGTCGTGCGGGCCCTCGTCGAAGCCGGGGCGCAGGTGGTGCGTGTGTCGCCGGAGCGAACGTCATTGGAGGATGAGTTCATGCGGCTCGTCGGCGAGGACCACGCGCTGTGAGCGGGCGCGAGAACGCCCGGGTGCTCCGGATCATCGCCGGCGTCACGCTCCGTGAGGCGGCCCGCCGCCGGATTCTGTGGGTTGCGTTAGGCGCGGCCGTGTTGTTGCTCGCGATCTTCGCCGTGGCGCTGCGCCTGCAGGTGCTCGAGTTCCAGGGCCGCCCCATGTCGCCCTTCGTCCGGTATCAGGTCGAGAGCGGCATGTTGATGATCGGATTGTACACGTGCGACCTTCTCGCCGTGGTGATGACGATCCTGACGTCGATCGACACGCTCGCCGGCGAAATCGGATCGGGTACCATCCTCGCGATCGCGACCAAGCCCATCACGCGCGCGCAGATCCTCATCGGGAAGTTTCTCGGATTCTCGGCGATGGTCGTGGTGTACGTCGCGCTGACGTTTGGCGGAACGATCGCCGTGGCGCACGCGGTGACCGGTGTGCTGCCCGAACATGCGCTGCGCGGATTCCTGCTCATCGCGTTCGAATGCCTGATCGCCCTCACCGTGACGTTCTATCTCGGGACGCGGTTCTCCACGATCACTGCCGGCGTCTTCGCGCTCGGGCTCCAGGGTGTGGCGTTCATGGGCGGATGGCTGGAGCAGGTGAGCGGTTTCTCGCAGAGCCAGCACATCGTGACGCTCGGCGTCGTGACGAGCCTGATCATGCCGAGCGAATCGGTGTGGCGTCGCGCGGCATTCGAGATGCAGACGCCGCTCGCCGGATCGTTGTCGTTCTCGCCGTTCGCCAATGTGTCGATTCCGAGCGGCGCGGCGCTGGTGTACGCGGCCGTGTTCGCGACGGCCCTGTTCGTGGCGGCGATCTATCGGTTCCGCGAGCGCGATCTGTAGAGGCCGTCGGCAGCGCCTAACGGGCCCAGCTACTCCTTGCCGCCCCCGCGCGCGTCGAGCGCCGCCACGAGACGTTTCGGCGCGACCGCGCGATAGCTCTCCTCGAGCCACGCTTCGAACGTCTCGAACGGCGCGTCGCGCGTCGCATCGACCCGCGCCGTCACCCAGCCGTGCTTGCCGAGGCCGTACCCCGTGGGCTCCACGTCGGAGATTTCGAGTGCTTCCGCCGACGAGTGCGGAAGTTTGACCGAGAAGCTCACTGATCCCCCTTCGGCATGCAGAAACAGGAACACCTTGCCGCGCACTTTGATCGCGCGCTCACCCCACGGGAAATCCTCCGTGGTCTCCGGGAAAGCGAGCGCGACTGCACGGAGCCGGCCGGCGAGCGATCGTGGGTCCAGTTTCACAGGCGACATGCGTCCTCGCTATTGCGCGCTGACCGGCGGCCGCATTGGCGTGGCCGCGCCGCGCGTCAACGCCTGCGGCGCACCGTTAGTCCTTCTCGTGTTCGAGCGGCCCGACGTGCCCGGTCATCGCGTCGACGTTGACTTCGGTGATGCCCGGCTTGCCGGCGACTTTGATCTCGAACGAGTAGATCAATTTGCCGTGCTCGCGCTCCAGCTCCAGGCCTCGGATCTTACCGTTAGGCACCTGTTGCTGCGCGATGGCCGCGGCGCGCGCCTCGGTGACCTTGGCCGTCTTGAGCAGCGAATCCGGCACGTCGCGCGTGTACGCCGGCGCCTGCGCCGCGGCCGCAGTCGGTGCAACGGCGAGCAGGGCCGAGGCGAACATCGCGATCGTGATCGTGCGCATGGGAGAGCTCCTCGTGGTCGTGGGACGGTCCAGCCTGTCAGCCCCAACCTACGCACGACCACCTGTCTCTCCCATTACAATCGCCGGCGCGGCGTTCCGCGTTATGTCGTCGCCCGGCGATATCGCGTGTACACCACGCCGCTCGGCAGCGGCGACGCCTCGACGAGCATGAGGTCCAGCCGCTTCCCCGGCGGGAACAACCGCTTGCCACCGCCTAACGAGACCGGGTACACGTGCAAGCGGTACTCGTCGACCAGATCGTGCTGCACCAGCTGTTGGACCAGGACGCTGCTCCCGTCGAGCAGGATGTTCTTCCCCGGCTCCTGCTTGAGCCGGCGGACCGCCTCGACCACATCATCGCGAATGAGCGTGGAGTTCCGCCACGCGGCCGTCGACGCGAGCGTGCGCGACACCACGTACTTCTGAACGTTGTTCATCAGGTCGCCAAACGGGTCGCCCGCGGGCATCGGCTCGAAGGCGCCGCCATGAATCTGCCACGTCTTCCTGCCTAACAGAATGGCGTCCGACTCCGACATCGCCTGGAAGAAGTGCGCGCCGATGTCGTCGTGCCAATGGGCCCACGTCCATCCGCCCTGTGTGAAGCCGCCCTCGGTGTCTTCGTTCGCGCCGCCCGGGGCCTGGATCACGCCATCGAGCGTGATGAATTCGGCGACGATGAGCTCTCTCATCTGATGCTCCCCCCGGTGATCGGTGCGACTACGGCCTAACGGACGAATCTGAGGTGTGCGACGCCGGGCGCCGGCACGATTTCGACCAGCGACAATCCGTGCAAGTCATCGCCGACGTTGTCGAAGAGGCGCTCGCCGCCGCCCAGGAGGATCGGCGCGATGCTGAGCTCCATTTCGTCGACCAGACCCGCGTCGAGATATTGTTGGGCCGCGCTCGCGCCTCCGGCGAGTGCGACGTCTTTCCCGTGCGCCCCGTGCCGCGCCTGCTCCAACGCCGATTCGATACCGTCGGTGACGAACGTGAACGTCGTGCCTTTCAATGCGAGCGGCGGCCGCGCGTGATGCGTGAGGACGAACACCGGATGATGGAACGGCGGCTCGCCGCCCCACCAGCCATTCCACATGTGGTCCGCCTTCCACGGACCGGGATGACCGCCGAACATGTTGCGCCCCATTATCGTGGCGCCGATGTTGGCGATCCGGCGCTCGAGGACGGCGGAGCTGGCGTTAGTCTCGCCTCCCGTTCGGCCGTGCTGCGCGCGCCACACATTGAGCACGAATACCCAGTCGTGCAGTCGCATAGCGCCGACGCCGAGTGGGTTGTCGGGGCTCTGGTTAGGCCCGGCGACGAAGCCGTCGAGCGATATCGAAATCACGAATCGAAGCTTGGACACTGCCTCCCCCTCCAACTGGACTATTCGAGATGATCGGACCGATGCCCCACGACGATGTCGAATGATGACGGCGGACGAATCTCCCTGAAATAGTAGTCCTCCGCGCCATCCCACCGCTCATGCCACGCCTCGAGAAACGCGCCGTCCTCACGCCGCGCCAGTCGTGCGTGACGTGTCGCGCTCGGCGCCTCCACGAGAATCGTGCAGTCGACGAGATCCGCAAGTTCGGGGCGCGACGAGTACGCACCGTCCAGAATGAGCACGGGCGCCGGATCGCGGCGAACCGATTCGGTGGACATGCCATACGATCCGTCGGCGCGAACCCCGGCGGCGAAATCGAACGCGTGCCACACCGCAGTGCGACCCGCACGCAGCGGCTCGAGCGCGCGCTGCACGCGACCGCGGAGTTCGTCGATCACACTATTTCCGAAACACGATCCGCCCGTCCTGCACCACGATGTCGATCTTGCGAATGTCGCCGATGGTCTTGAGCGGATCGCCGTCGACGATGATCAGATCGGCCCGGCGCCCAACGGCGATCGTCCCGAACTCGGCTTCCCTGCCCAACCATGTGGCGCCGTTGGCTGTGGCCGCCTGGAGGATCGCCGCGTTAGGCACACCCACGCTGTCGTAGGCGTCGAGCTCGTCGAACAGGCTGCCGTCATCCGTGCCGGCGAGCAGAAACACGCCCTTCTGCTGGGCCAGCGCCACGAACCGCCCCATGCGCTTGTAGCTCTGCTGCGCCGCGGCGAATTGGTCCAGGCCGACTGTCTTCCGCATGTCGTCGGTGATCTGCTGGATCGAGAGCGTCGGGTCGAAGCCCACGTGCGTCTTGGCCATCTTGCCGATGAGCGCCGCCACCCGCGGCGAATCGGGATCGATCTCACGCCAGTCGGCTTGCATGCGCGGAATCGGGTTCTTGTCATCGTCAAGGCTCTCGTCTTCGCCCTGCGGCTGCTCGCTCGCCGGAAGGAAATCCGCCCACACGCGAACATGATTGAGCCCGTCGATCCCGCAGTCCATTGCGCGGCCCCAGCTCGTGTGCACGCCGATGTGGCCCGTCACGCGCAGTCCGACCTTGTGCGCCTCACGGACGACGGCGCACAACACATTGGGCTCGAGCATGAAATACACCTTGAGCAGGTCGACGCCTTGCGCCTTGAACGCGCGCACGAGCGTCGCCGCCTGGGCGGTATCGTCGATCATGACGTCGACTAACGGATGGTAGTCGCCGAGTCCATCGATGAGCGGGCCCGCCGAGTAGATGTGCGGTCCGGGGAAGAGGCCGAGCGAGATCGCTTCCTTGAACGACATGCTGAGCGAGAGCGGCGCGCCGGGGTCGCGGATGTTGACGATGCCACGACTCAGGAGCTGTGGCCCCTGCGCGTAGTCCCAGAAGTGATAGTGATTGTCCATCAGCGCCGGCATCACCGTACGTCCGTGCGCGTCGATCACCGGGACCCCGGACGCTGCGTTAGGCGCGCCGGCGCCGATCGACGCGACCTTGCCGGCCGCGATCACGATCGTGCGGTCGTCGAGCGGCGCCGAGCCCGTCCCGTCCCAGACGCGGGCGTGCGTGATCACCATGTTGGCCGCCGACTGCGGCGGCAACTCGAAACGCGCCGTGAAGGGTATCGGCGTGGCGGCGCCGCTCGCGAGGTCGAGCCGGTAGAGCTTGCGGCCCGCGCAGAGCACGGCGGTCTTGCCGTCGGGGGCCAGCGCGAGCTCTTTGTCGTCGTAGGGGCTGGAGAAGATGCGGCGCGGCGCGCCGCCCAACGCCGGCATCGCCATGATCGAATCCGTCGCGTTGACGGATTCGATGTAGTAGATGGTCTTGCCATCGCCGCTCCACGCCACGGCGAACTGATTGCGCGGCGTGTTCGTTAGGCGCGTGGGCTGGCGGCCCGGGAGGTCGACGCGATAGAGGTTGGCGCCGCCGTAGCGCCCGGACGCGAGCACCATGTGCTGCGCGTCGGGCGACAGCGCGAAGCTCCACTCGTGCCAGTCGTGCGTCTCGGTGACGGGCTTCGCCTCGCCGCCATCCACGGGCACGTGCATCACGTGCGCGTCCAACTGCTCCGACTGCGCGACGAAATAGATCTCGTCGCCCTTGGGCGTGAACGCGCTCTGGCCAATGCTCTTGTCGGCGTGATAGAGCGCCGAGGACGTCCCGGCGGCGAGGTTAGCGATGACGAGATCGCTCCCATATCCGTCTTCGTGCGCGTACACGAGAAACTGTCCGTCGGGCGACCACGCGGGATGCGTGTCCCAACTGAAGCCGTTGGAGATCTGTCGCGCTTGTCCGCCGGCCGCGGGTACGATCCAGATTTTGCCAAGTATGCTGAGGGCGATCTGCGCACCATCGGGTGACACGGCCGGATCCGCCGCGCCGTCGCTCACCGCGACCGCTCGGCTCGCTTGCTGGGCGTACGCGGACGGCGTCCGCGGTTGGGCGACCGCGATGGTGAGAAGAATCAACAACGAAGCGCCGATGCGGCTCATGGATGTCTCCATCGGGTGGGCACGGACTTGCTGGTGCGTGGAGAATTGTGCCTCTCGAGCCCGGCATTCACAAGAATGACCGCGCCCGTGGTTTTCGGGCCGTTATACATGCCTTGACAAGCATATGCCTATTGGGTTATATAATACCCATGACATCCGTCTTCGAAGTCATCGCCGAGCCGAACCGGCGCGCGATCTTGAGCTTGTTGGTCGCGTCCGAGCAGTCGGTGGGAGAGATCGAGCGTCACCTACGTCTACCGCAACCCGCGGTGTCGAAGCACCTGCGCGTGTTGCGCGAGGCCGGTTTCGTGGAGGCCACCGTGGATGCACAGCGCCGTGTGTACCGTCTCACGCCGAAGCCGTTGGAGGAAGTGGATGTATGGCTGGCGCAGTTCCGCCAGTTCTGGTCGGCTCACCTCGATGCACTCGAACGTCACCTCGATCGCATGGATCGACCACCCCGAACGAAGAAGAGACCACGGAGGAAGCCATGATTACGCGCGAGCAGTACGTACCGGGACCCGCCAGAGACGCCACGATCCAGAAGCGGGAGGGCGACACGTGGACGCTCGTTCTCGTTAGGCAACTGCGGCAGCCCCCGGAAAAGGTCTGGAAGGCGATCACCGATCCGGCGGAGCTCAAGGAGTGGGCGCCGTTCGACGTCGACCGGAACCTCGACACCGTCGGCGTCACGTTCAAGTTGACGTGGGTGGGATCGCCGACGCCGATCGAGCTCACCGTGACGCGGGCGGACGCTCCCACGGTGCTCGAGTTCACCGACATGCGCTGGGAGCTCGAACCGATGGCCGGCGGCACGCGCCTAACGCTGTGGGCGAGCCTCGATCGACGCTACGTCGCGATGGGCGCCTCGGGATGGCACATCTGCCTGGATGCGCTGGACCTGTTCGTTGACGGAACACCCATGGGCCGCATTGCCGGACCGGGCGCGTTCAAGTCCGAGGGCTGGAAGGAGCTCTTGCGCGACTACGCCAAGCTGTTGCGCGCCGAAGTGCCGAGCTGGTGATACGAAGGAGGCGCCACGACTTCGCGTCGTGGCGCCTCGCTTGTTCAAGACTCTTCGATGCACGGCTAGTTGCCGATGCCAACTCCCTTGGTCAGTGTGCTCACGATGCTGCTGCCGCTCAGATACACCGACAGGAACAGGCCATTGTGGGTTCCCGCGGCGATTCCGGCGCGTCCGCCGAAGGCGATTTGAAAGGGCAGCCCTTCGGCGGTCGGACCGAGTATCAGCGAATTGAGCTGCAGGCCATAGAAGATATCGTGGGCGTCGCTCGTTACCGCGGCGACGGCTCGGATGCGATCGAGCCAACTTGGGAGGCCGTGAGCCGGAATGAGCAACACTGGCGTGAAGTCGGCGCCGAAAATGGCTTCGACTGCCTTCCCTCCTGGATTGTGTCCCACCCACGCTTCGCCGACGAACGGCCCTGGTAGGGCGTGCGCGACTGCCTTGTATTCCAAATATGAGCCGATCGCCGAGAACTTCGGAGCGCCGGGATCGTTGTCGGCGTGGAGGTGAACCGCGAGCCGTTGTGGTCCAGGCGAATCTCCAAAGCGCCACAAGTAGGTGGCCACGCATTGAACGATCGAATCTCCCGGTGAATCGGGGCTCATCGCGGATGTATCCCAGTGCGCCTGTATCTCCGCCGACTTGACGTCCCCGGCGCTCGAAGCGCCCGAGAGGGAGGTGAAGGTGACTTTGATGCGAACGCACTGCTCGGGCGAGGCGACGTTGGCGATGTTCAGCTTGAGCGGCTCGGGAGCGAATTGGGTGATGTAGCCGCGAATTTGATGGGGCGAGCGGCCGAGCGCCGCTATGCCACCCGCTGTGGTGTCCTTGCTGATGAAGACTCGGTCCTTGCCTTGGGCAACCAGGCTTTGCGAGAGACACGCCATCAATGCTGCTGCGACGACGGTGCATACGACGTCCGGCCGCCACACTCGCATAGGACCTCCAAACTCGGGACTCAAGGGCGTTGCCGCAGCAATACTGGTCGTTCCGGTTCGCCGGGGGAAGGTGGCGTAGCCGTCGCATTTCGCGCTCGCGCGGATCGTCGGACCGAATCATTGCCTAACGAATCCAAAACGCGCGCCGAGCGCTCGTACCCTCGAGCCGGCGCATCACACAATCGTTGCCTACAAAGTAGGTAGGATATCCGCGATGCGACCGTGCCAGGTATGGACCTCGGGCGCCGTCTACGGAGCGCCTTGAGTGGGAAACACTGGCGAGCCAGGCGACCACAGCTCGAAGCTATCGGCGTGATCGTCGAACACCGATGCGTCAGTCGTGACACGCAGTTCTGCTGACATGCCCGGCGCCAGATACCCGTACTGTCGTGGTCCGAGCGAACGCACGCGAATGTCGGGCGGCATCGCATTCTGGATTCCGAAGCACGTCATTGAGGCGATCGAGGTCGAGCGACGGTGGCTGTCGCACCGGCATATCCAGCACGTCCGCAGCGAGGAGGTCGAGATCGAGCCCCGTATGCTCCCGTGTCAACTCATCGACCCGGTGTGTGATTCCGAATGCGATTCGTGCCCGTTCGTCGCTGTTCGCGGGCGGGCTCCGAAGAACGGAACTGGTGATCGTCCGCGGCAACTGCGCCAGAATCGGCTGTAGGCGACCCGACTACCGATTCAAAGAGCCCGATACGCTTGCGTAAGGCCACGTACACGTCCGTTTCCACCGTGTCCACGTAGTGCAGATTCACGATGCGAACCGTTTGGCATGCTGTTGCCCAACGCGATCGATGCGGCCGATTCGTTGTTCTACGCGCATCGGATTCCACGGCATGTCGTAGTTCACCAGCGCGCCGCAGAACTGAAAGTTCAACCCCTCCGCCGCCGCGTCGGTACACAGCAGGATGTCCGCCTGCCCTTCGCGGAAGCGTCGCTTGACCTCGTCGCGCGACACGATCTGCCAGCGTGCCGTCAGTGCCCAACACTTCACCGCCACGCCCGGAGAAACAGAGGATCGACGCGGCACTCGCGGTTGCGAGATGGCCGCGCAGAAAGTCCATCGTATCGGTGAACTGCGTGAACACCATCGCCTGCGTGTAGCCATCGCGACGCAACGTAATCGAGCGTCTCCTTCAGCCGCCGGCCTTGGTGTCCGCCGGCAGAGCCGCGACGCTCCGAAGCAGCGCCTCGATGGCCTGCTCGTTCCTCGAGCTACGATCGCCTCCGTCTCGAGCGCAGACCGCCTCGTCTGCATCCATCACCTCGTCGCGGCTTTCGTCGTCCGATGCGTCGTCCGCGGCCGTCGATCGGCGACGGATGGTTCGACATCGTCGAGCTCGCGACAGCGGCTCGAGCCGAGCTTCCAACGTATCCCGGAGAGCGCGGAAGCTGCTCGCCAGGCGACGCCGATACACCGTCATTACGAAGCCCGACGGCGTTTCGTTCCTTTGCCGCGGCATGATTGTACGTCGTCGAGATGTAGTCCTCGACGGCGTCATATACGCGCGCGTTCGTCCGGCGTCAGCTCGATGAAGTCATCGCGCACGTCGCGGTTTGCGATCGGTGTGTTGATCTTGCACCGGCCTTGTAGTATTGGCGCAGCAAGTCGCGCGTATTCGCGGGACACCAGCCGTGATACCGGCGTCGTGCACGCGCATGAGTCGGAGCGCCGACCGCGCGGTCACCGGCGTTCCAGCGTTCGGCGAGGAATCGTCCGAGTCGTCGCGCAGCGCGGCGAGGATCGCGCCTCGGGCGCGCACCATTCCGTCGACTCCAACCCGCTGTGAGGGCGTCGGGGCTCGTCTCGCCGTACGCGCGCTCGGCTGCGCGGAACATCGCGGCGAGCTCGTCGAGCTCGTCGTGAGCTGGCGCCGGTTTCGCGATCAACTCGAAGAACCGCAGAAAGGCGCTCTGACTCCAGTCGGCCGGAAGACCGAGCAGGTCGAGCAGGTCCCAGAGCTCGACCGGATGCACCTGCATCGGCGTCGCGGTGAGGAGGACCAAACCCTTCGTGCGCTCCGCGCAGGCGCGCGCATGAGGCGCAGCAGCGCGTTAGGCCCTTCCTCGGCGACCGAGCCCGCGCCCTTACGCCGTGCGTGGTGCGCCTCGTCGAGAACCATGAGGTCCCACGGCTCGGCGTCGTCGCAGAGCTCCTTCTCGCCGATCACGGCCGGCGCATGAGATGGCTCGACGCGATGACTGACCGGCTCACTTATGCCACGCCGATCTCGGCTACGACCGCTCGTGCTCGACGCCGCGCGTGGCCGGCGACTCGACACCAGCGTTAGGCATCCATCGTCGTACATCGGGCCAGTTGAGATTGAACTTCTCGCGAAGCTCCACCTGCCACTGCGCGCATCACCGCGGCCGGCGTGAGGATCGAGGATGCGTCTGCGCCCGACCCGCGAGCCACATCTGCCGGAGCAGCATCCCGGCCTCGATCGTCTTTCCGAGGCCGACTTCGTCGGCAATGAGCAGGCGCGGAGCCAGTCCATCGCATACAAGCGGTCGAAGGCGCGGATCTGATGCGGCCACGGATTCACCGCACACGTGGCTTCGCCGACACGCGTCGCCGCCCTTCGGGCAGCGTGGCGCGCTTGGCGATGTATCGCCACGTCTCGCGGCGCACGATCGCTAGCGCCTAACGGTGAAGCCGACGAGCGGCCGGCCGTCGATCGGTTCTGCGCGGCGCGGAGGCGTCTCCGAGCTCGCGCCGTGCCACTGCGCCGTTCGACCGTCAGCCGGGCCGGCATGTCCGACTTAGGCATAAAACGCAGCAGGTCGTCGCCGCGAGGCGTCGGGCACGTCG
This sequence comes from uncultured Gemmatimonadaceae bacterium, assembly GCA_963702675.1. GTDB lineage: Bacteria > Gemmatimonadota > Gemmatimonadetes > Gemmatimonadales > Gemmatimonadaceae > JADGGM01. The sequence goes on along the minus strand of CAVPDN010000009.1, from coordinate 830,518 downwards.
AGCGTCAGCGCGTGGATCGCCTGGTTGTTCCACAGCTTGCGCGAAATTCTCGGCTTCGCACGACCGCATGGCCGGCGCTGCCCGTCCAACTCGGTGAAGACGTTGAAGCTCTCCCAGTTCCGTTTCCAGCCCGCCGACGGTCTCGTTGATCGACTGCCGCTGAACGCGATCCGGTTGCCGGCCTTGTCCTCGATGATCCCAGACTTCTCGTGGAAGATCCCGTCGGCGTTCAGTCGGGCGGCGCTGCGCGTCGCAAGGAACGGCGACCTTCACATCCAGATGGCCATCGCTCGATCATCCACGCGAGCAGCTCGAGTGCATCGCGTCGCGGCGTCGATCCGGAGGGTCGAGCGGAGCGCGCGCCAAGCTGCGCTTCGACCGCGTCGCGCAACGCCTCGCCCTTCTCGATCGCGGCGACTTCGGCCTCATCGAGCGTGCAGCCGACGATGAGGCGCATGCGGCCGCCGTTCGCGCACGAGCCCCTCGATGCCGCGCACGGCGAGTGCGAGCGCGGCGGCGCCGAAGTAGCCGGTCGAGCGATCGTAGCGTACGGCGCACTCGAGCGCCGGCACATAGAACTGCTCGACGAGGTCGCCGTCGTCCGGCGTGTACTTGAGCATCGCCACATGCGCGACGTGAGCTCAGGCACGGATCGCGCATGGCGTCGAACGTTAGGCGCGCTGCTTCGCTCGACTCACGACGACCGTCTCCCGCTTCCACACCGCTGCTCGAGTTGCTCCGGCTCGTCCACCTGCGACGCGAACGCGAGACGGCGCAGCTTCTCGAGTACCTCGAAATCGGTGCCCGCTCGCGGCGAGATCGCCGTCTAGACTCCACTCCGCTGAACGATGCGACTAACGGGCAATACTTCGAGTACTGCTTCGAGCGACGCGAAGAACCCGGGTTCACCGACAACGCCGGCCTCGCTCGAGCATCTCGCGTCGCGGCGTCGAGCGTGCGCGTGACGCGCCAAGTGCGCAGCGTGATGGATGGTGTCGATCCATGCCGCGCGAGCCGTCGGGCGGGCCGAGCGCGTGCTTTGCCGCGCGCGTGCGCGCTGTCCCACAGTCTGCACGTCGCTCCCCTTCTTCTCGGCGATGCGTCCGATGACGTCGCGTGTCGAGGTCGACGCCAACGGCGCGCGCGAGGACGCAGTGCTTCGTCGTACGGAAAGACGGGCGCCCGAAACGCGTCCCAAGCGAGCACGAAGAATGATGTCAGCGGGTCGAGCTCTACTCTCGGCCTTGCGCGTGGGTGAGTTGCTCCAGTCGCCACCGCTTCACCTCGCGCCGCGCCGCGTCGAGCGCGTCCTCGGGCGTGACGGCGTACGGGTCCCACGTCTTCGTCGAACAGCTCCGTCTGCTTCGCCGGCGCCGTTCGCCTCGGGCTGCGGACGCGGCGTGCCGCGCTTGAGCGGCCAGTGTCGGCTAGAACTCCTCCAGCGCCGGGCCGAAGGAAGCGAGGTAGAGGTCGACGCCGCCAATGCCGGCCTTCTGGAATTCCTCGACGCGCGTCGCGCACGGCTCGCGCGACGAGTGGCTCGACGTCTTCCCAATACGTGGATCTCGTCCGTGCTACGTGCAGCGGGCCGCGGGCGGCAGACGAGGAAGATCGTGCTGTTGGCGGCCGACTTGTCCTTGATGTGGAGGCTGACCCTTCCGCCTCGGTGTTGATCGGCCAGCTTGCGCTGATCGTGAAGCCAGCTCCATCAGACCCGTTGGTGAGTGCATCCCAGGCGCCCGTGCCTTGTGCGTGAACATGAGCGTCATGATGCCGTCCGGCTTGAGCACGCGGCGGCACTCGGCGAAGATGGCGGCCATGCGTTCCTGGTAGTCGCGGCCGGCGAGCGTCTTGGCGCCCGCTCTGGCCCTTGAACTTGGCGGGGTTGGCGACTGCTTCGTTTTCTTTGTCGGTGAGTGCGCGGGTGAAGAGCTCGGGGAAGACGTGGCCCGCCGTGCGTTTGAGCCAGACGTAGAAGAAGTCTGACAGCTCGGCGTACATGACGTTGTCGTAGTACGGCGGGTCGATCACGACCACATCGACGCTGGCGTCCGCGATGTGGGTGAGCGCATCGGCGGAGCGAGCGGTGACAGTTATCGGCGGCGGAACAAAGGCGGGCCCTTCGAAGAGCTCGCGAGATGCTGGTGCTCTTACGAGCAGCCTTTACGTCGATGTCGGGACGTGTTAGCTCGACCAGCTCCTCAATGCACTTCGCGGTCTTCTCGATGGCCCAGTCGTAGCCAAGGCCACTCACGAGTGGGGCCATCTCAGCGTACGACCTCGTAGAAAGCGAAGTCGTGCCGATCGAACAGTGATCGCGACGACCTCGCGCGTGGTCATCCAGACGGACATGCGCGTGTTGTAGTTGAGCATTTTGTCCAGTGTAAGCGCCAGGTACCCGAAGGCCGCACGATCGACGTCTCGGTGAGACTTCGAGCGTCTTCGGCTTCGCTCAAGCAGTTCGCGGAATATCTCGACGCCAGTGCCATGACCGAATAGTTGCCGCGGGCGAAAACATGTCCAGCCATAGCTTCATCCCGTATCGCAATGGCTCGGTCGTCTTGTTCCCCGTCGGGTATCGCTTCGCTCGGCACGAGATCGAGAGCCTCCCACTCGGGCATCCTTCTCGGCGAGCCGTGCTTTCAATCTCTCGCGAATTGTCGTCCTCTCGCCGCGGCGCGCGATAGCCGCGCTCCCATTTCTCGCGCGACTTGCCGGTTTTCGTCTTCGTTCATGACGCGCCGCTTATAGACGACTGCGATACAGCTGCTCACCCATTTCGCCGGCTTGCGCCTGCCGCTTCACCTCGTCACCGTCCACCACACGGCCGCAGTCCGTAAACGGGCACGTCGCGTCCCCAGTCGGAAACCGTGCCCCTCGATTGGTGCTTTGCTGTCGGCACGATTTCGAAGTCGCATCGTCGACCGGTTGAACCCGGGCCACGCTGCAGTCGTGGTTGTAGCCGAACGCCCGTGCCGTTGGACGCGAGGCGCCAGTTAGGCGAAAGCGGGATCAGGCCGCCGCAGTATGGACACCCGATAGTCCGCGCCCAGAGATACGTCGCAGTCGAGGGCATCCCGGCGCACGCAATTGTGGAAACGCGAATTCTAGCTGCGGGCCAACACGTAGGCGCCATTCGCGCGCTAGCGCTATCGAAGGCTCGACGCACGGCGAGCCCGTGCTGCACCGGCCACTCCACGGTTGCCCTTTCAATCAAGGCAGCGACGGGATTGAGGTCGTTAGCAAATGTGCGAAGTCCGAGCCGGACGCTTTCGAACGGGATGCTGCCGCCTCCGGCCGTTGGATCGAGAACAACGGGATGGGGAACTCCTGCTCGATCTGTTTCGTCGACGATCCACATGCGCTCGTCTTCGGATGGCGCATAGGAGAACGCTCGTTTATAGCCGTAGGGGTCCGGAACACGATGCGCGTCACGGCGTGCCTTATCGACTTCCTGCCGCGCCCTGACCGGGTCGCCATGAATCCCGAGCACATGCACGAACTTCTTCCGATCAGCGTCCACCGGCAGCAACGACCCCAACACCGCCGCTCTTGACGCCACCAAGGGTCGCCTTGCCCACCAGACATGCAGGTCGATTCGGCGGCCGGAAACGGCGTCATCGAGCGTGCGCTCGCGCAAACTCTCAATGCCTAACTCCGCAATCGGCAGCCAGTCTTCGATCAGTCGCTTGCTGCTCATCGAGTCGCGTGCACGTGCCCAGCCGGATCGGTCAACAGCATCCGCAGGGCGCTCAAGACGCGACGCGGATTCAAGCGATGCATGGCCATCCCCAGCCAGTATGCCGCCTCCTCCTGCCCCATCGCTTCGATCCCTTCGGCCACACGCAACATGCTCTCGCGCCGGCGCATCGGCGCGAGCGTACGAAAGAGCAGCCCGAGCACCAGCGCGAGATGTTCGTCGATTCCGTATCGCGCCGAGGCAAGATCGATAAGACCTAACGGACCCCGAGCTGCAAGGCGTACGCCCGCGCTGGTCAGTCGCCTGAGCACGCGATGTTGCACCAGCTCGAGATTCCGTCCGCGGAGCCCCGCCACGCGCGTAGCCCAACGAACGTGCGGCGTCGCCGGCGCCGGCAGTTGCCACACCTCAAACTCGTCGTCGCCCGCGCCATAGGTGCGCATACGCAGCTCGTACTTGGGCGACGACTCGTGCGCCTCGATCGCCGCGAGCCGGACGTGCGCGCGCCTCACGTCGCGACCCGGCTGGGCGCGGCCGCTGCGTCTATACTCGCCGTCACGTGCGCGGCGCCGGCGACGTGCCGTGCCAGCCGTTCCGTTAGGCGTTCGGGCGCATCGCCGGTCATCGCCAACCCCGTCTCCATTCGGAGCTCGAACTCCGCCGTCAACGTCTTCTCCGGAGCCGCGCGAAGCTGCGGCTCCAGGAATTCACGCACCACCTGCGCGTCAGTCGCCGGCCCCTCGAACTTGAACTGGAAGACGCCGCTCTCGGTCGTCTCGTACTCGCCCTCGAGTGTTACCACCTTTGAGGCGCCCTGCACGGTGCCGATTACGCCGAGAAGTTTGAACGCATCGCCCGCATCGAACATGCGAATGCGCACGGCATCGACGCGGTCGAGCTTGCGGGCGCGCACTCTCTCCCATAGTCGCGCGAGCGCCTCTTTCAACACGCCTTCCGCGAACAACGCGTCGGCCGCGGGGGCCGAATGCGACCCATCGATGGCTCGACCGTGGCCAGGCGCGACCGGTGCCTCTCCGCCCGATCCGTCCGTTAGGCGCGCGCCGGCGGCGGCCGGTGTTGACTCCGTCGCGGGCGCCGGCCGCGGCCAGATCCCGCGTTCCCTCGCGAAACCCATCGTGAATACGAACGACTGCTCGTCCACCGCAATCGCGGCGTGCGGATCGCCCGGGCCATAGAGCAAACCGCCGCTTCGGTAGACGAACTCGCCCTGTTCGATGCCCCGCCGAATGCCGCGCACGAACACGTCGTCGCCCACGAGCATTGGGAGCCCGGGGTCGCGGCGGAATTCCTCGCGCAGCGCCCTCGTTGTGATCTCACCCTTCTTGAGCGGCGTGCGGTCACGGATATAGGCCGGAGAGTCAGGCTCATCTTCGGTCGTCCGTAGTTTTCGCAAATCACGCAGCGTGCGTTCCACCTGTCGCTGTCCCACGCCAGGACTCGCGCTCGCGGATGGAACGTCGATGGCCGTGTGACCGAGATCGAGGTCGGCCGTTGCGCGATCGGCACGCGATGGATAGAACACGTGTCGATAGCACTGCTGAATGGAGACGGCCACCTCCGTCTCCGACTTCGACTCGAGCTCTCGCACCTTCGCCTGCTGATGTTCCGCCAGCTCGCCGATGCGCTCGGCCTTCTTGAGCTCGCGGAGCGCCAGCCGCCTAACCATGCAGTGCCGCATCTCGTCTTTGCGCGCTTCGTCTGCGGTGACCATGACGAGCGCATTGCGATTGCCTCTCACCGCTCGATCGTCAGCGCCCTTGTGCTTGTAGATTCGCTCAACGAGATGCGGCACCGTATCCACGACCGCGGGAATCGACACCGCGTCGTAGCCGATCACTACAAGGAGCGGCCGGTTGTCGCCGATCTCGTCGGGCACTTCGTACGCGCCGCCGGGGAACGCGACGAGATTGAACACTGTCGCGCCCGTCCCCTTGAAGATTTCCCTGATCTTGTCGCGCAACGACGCGCGCACGTCTTCGGAGTCGACCTGCGCTTCCTGGCGTCGGATGATCTGCGTGAGGTTTGCCTCACCAAGGAAGCGGAGCGGCACGCCCGGCCGGTCATCCAGGTAAGCCGACTCGGCGACGAAGCGCTTGCGGGCGTCGTCGACGAAGCTCACGTCGATGCCCGGGACCGATCATCGAGAACCGGAGCTGTTCGGGCGACAGGCCGCGAAGCTGGTCGTTGAAGGCGAGCGTGTGCACGAAGATCGTGCGCGCCACGTAGGTGGCATACGGCGGCAGCCCGCGGTAGTGGTCGTGGTCGATCTGCTGCGCCAACGACGCGCTGCCTCCGTCGCCAGCCACATCTCGCTTGAGCACCGGCGCATACTGCGTGAGGCCCAGCCGCGTGACGAACTCCTGGCGAATGGGCTCGTAGGCCAGGTCAATGTGGTGGACGTGCACCGCGTAGGCGTCGCCCGGTTTCTGCTCCCACAGATGCCCAACCGTACGCGCCAAGAGACGCAGCATGCCGCGCACACGATGAAAGTTGGAGAGCGTGGCGGCCTTTTCGGTGAGCGTGTCGAGCAGATCCGGGTGGAGCGGGTACAATGCGCGGAAGGCGTCGAGCGTCTCCGAACGCGCCGCATCGGGCGAGAGTCCGGCCTCGTGCTGCTTCCACAGCGCTCGATACGCATCCAGCACCGCTGGAACTCGCGACATATCGATTGATGCAAAGAGCCGACGGCGCAGCACCTGACCAGTCTCGTCGTCCTCTGTCGGATCGAGCAGCGTGGCCTTCCGCGCCGAGATACTCTCGGCTTCGGCCATTCGGGCCGCGATGAACTCGCTCTCTTCGCCGTATGCGTCCGACGCTCGGTTGTCCTTCCCGATCGCCAAGGTATAGACGAGCGCTGCGTTAGGCGCGCTCTCGACTGCCTTGAAAAGCGATGAGAGAAACGCCGATAGTTGGTCGCGGGCACCGGCGAAGCCCCTTGACCTTGCGCAGGTACACGGACAGCTCGTCGAGGAGGATGAGTGCCGGCTCTCCGCCGAACAGCTCGCGAAGCGTGTCGGCGCCTGGAGCGACCCGCTGTTCGTCGCTCGCGCGTATGCGTTCATATCCGGCCGCGCCTGCGAGCGCCCACGCGATTTCCCCCCAAGGCGTGAACGCGCGCGGCCCATCATCCATCGTGCGTGCCGTTGAGCGGATCCGCGTTCTCGCCATCGAAGGCCGCGATGCGCACGCCACGCTTTGGCACGAGCGCCGGGTCCAATGAACTCGCCGACGTCCCTAACGCCGGCGCATTCCACGAGCCGCGTGGACGAGCGCGATGAGCCCGTGCGTCTTACCGCCGCCGAATTGCGTGTCGAGGCGGAAAATCGAATGCCGCCTCGCCGCCAGCGCCGCTCAATCGCCGGCAGACATTCGCCAGGAGGTTCTTGAGGCCGCGCGTTGGGTAGGTGTTCTCGAAGAATCTCGCGGCCTCAGTGTACTCCTTTGGCGCCGTGCCGCGCACCACCTGAGCCAGATCAGCGGCGAAATCGGATTCGGCGATCGCGCCGGTCCGCACGTCGTCGCGCAGCTTGCAGACGTCGAAGATTTTCGGAAGAGGCATTCGTTGGGCAGACTGACAACTCATACAGCGGCACAGGGCGACCGCTGGACGGTCGCAGCTTCGACAAAAAGCCGCCGCAGGCTGCGCCGAAGGTAATTCCCCAACATGGGGAAATCCATGGGCGGATTGCATCATCCGCCGATGGCACGCAGCCGCCGGAAGAGCGCTGTCTACGATCCTGAGTATCGGTCCTTGATCCGCCGCGTGCGCGAAGCACGGGTCGAGGCCGGTTTCACGCAAGCGGAGGTTGCGGCGGCGCTCGATCGTCCGGTGTCTTTCGTCTCGAAGTGCGAGCTTGGCGAGCGCCGGATCGATCCGGTGGATCTCGCGAAGCTGATGGATATCTATGACAAGCCATTCGAGTACTTCGTGCCGTCCCGCAAACGCGGCAAGAAGGCTAAGTCGGACGGTTGACTAACGTGTTCCGCGCGTCGCCAATCGCATCGAGCCAAGCGACGAAATCGCTGTGTCGAAGTCGATAGCGGCCAAGGTTATCGGATCGTATTGAGAGCAGGTCGCGGCGCGCAGCCTCGACGAAGCCGAGCCGGTCTGCCTCCGGAATACCATATGCCGGGTGCCTTTGCGTGAAGGTCGGCGTCGCTTGGCCAAACACGCTCATTGACACAGTCGGTGACGATCGCCCGGAGCTGCGTCCGGTAGTTCAGACGTATGGGATCGGGCCTCCCCATCGCTTCCCTCAGAACGGCGAACTGACTGCACGATCGTTCGTACGCCCATGCAAATACGTCTCGTAACAGCGCTACGTCCGTGCGTTCATAAACGGCGAGTATGCCGTCAGTGTAGCTCTGCTCAGGAACATCTACCAAGGACAGTGGACACAGGTTCGCTTTGACCAGGGAGATGTTTGCTGCCAAGCGAGACGTTCTCTTGTTGACGTCTCGGAAAGGCTGCAGGTACGGGATGTGGACCATAACAAAGAAGGACTGCTCGAGTGGGACTGCGTACTCTCGCGGGCCTTCGCCAGAATTTGGTCGAACTTCTCTTCGATCAGTTGGGGGATGGCCGTCGGCGTGTAGACCGACGTGCCGATCGCAACGGCACGAGTGCGTAGTCGCCCCTCGTCGCCTGGATTGTCTAACAGATTCTCTGCAAGTAGCGCGTGCAGATTCAGAACGGTGTGTCGATTGAAATCGATGTCCTGTGCGTTCTCTACCAGAAACTCGATAGCAGCCTTGTGATTCAAGATCATCTGCCGATCAATGTCCGATGCGCCCTGCGCCTCGCGCCCGGCGTTGATCAACTCTTCTGTGTCAATGCGGCTGTACTTGTTGCCTTCCAAGCGGCTCGATGCCCACGACAGGTCGATGACGAGACGCTGCATAATGTCCCGGGCATACGTTCCAGCCGGCTGGCCGGCATAGGCTGTCGTACCGAGTCCGGTTAGGCGCTCTCGCAACGCTGTCGGCAGATACCACGTATGGCCCGGCTGGTAGTCATCGAGGAACTGCGGGCTATACGCCACTGGCGGCCTCTGGCCGCGCGGCTGACGGGTCAGCGATAGGACAGCGGCCAGCGTTTTTGGACAACGGAATGTCGGGCGTCCGATCAATGTCGGCGTTTTCGTTGAGCGGACGCCAGTATTCCTTGTTCTCTGCCCCAGTGGGAGCAGGACTTCTGTCGAGCTCCGTCAACTTCGCGGGAGCAGCTGGCTGCACGGCCACGGCGAGATAACTGGGATTTCGACCTTCGTGACTCGTTGTGACCAGACCCTGTTTCACAAGTTCACGAAGGCGTCGGCCCAGAGTGCTGTACGCAATCAGACGTCCAGTCCGAGATCCGATGCGCTCGGCGCAATTCCTCCTGCTTGAGCCCGTCAGAGAATCCTGTCAGTGTTTCAAGCACTTCTGCTGCTTCTCTGGCTACAGCGGCGCGACTTTTCCTCGGCATGGGGTCCTCTTGTCGGCGACCTTTGGTGCGGACGGAATTCAGAATACGGATGCCTCTGCTCTTTGGTGCCTACTTCCCCACAAAATATGGTTAATATCCATATTAGCAACGATATCACAGCCGATTTCTCCATAAAAATGGCTACTATATGGAGAATGGCCGTAAAAGTTGCAGCCTGTAACTCTGTGGATTCTGATTGGCTCCCATTTGATGACACGAGGGGCTGGCGGTATCGCCGGCCCCTCGTTCCTACAACCACTCGCTCTTGGGAGAGAGCGACGCGAAAGTACGTTGCGACGTCGAAGTACGTCGGGTCCCCTCGAAGTAGTGCGACTTCGCGAAGTGGCTTGGTCCGTTCTGCGCCCGGTAGATCGCCGCAATTGTATGGGACCAGCATGCTAATCGACCATCTGCCCGCTTTTTCGGCGTTGGCGTGTCGAAGGTCGGCCGAACATCGGCCATCGCCTGAACGAGCGGGCCGCCGGCCTGGGAGGTATCGAACCGGCACATCATAGGATTGTTACCTGGAAAGTAGGTGCGATTTCTCTGATGTTGCCGCGAACCTGTCCGGACACGTCCCCGGCTGGTCAGATCGCCGTCAAATGGTTGTGACGTCACCTGGCACAGTCTTGTGCGTGCGGCCAGCCGTTGTATGTTCGCGCCCATGGCGACAGCCATCCGCGAGTCGGGCCTGCCCGTTCCGCCCACACCATCGATCACGCCGGCTCCAGGTCGCGTTGCATCGGTCGACCTGATTCGCGGCGCCGTCATGATCCTCATGGCGATCGATCACGTGCGCGTCTATTCCGGACTGCCGGCGGGCGGTCCGACGCCTGGCATCTTTTTCACGCGGTGGATCACACATTTTTGCGCGCCGGCCTTCGTTTTCCTCGCCGGCACGAGCGCGGCGTTGTACGGCCGACGTCACAAGGACCTCGCCCGCTTCCTCGTCGTTCGCGGCGCGTGGCTCGTGTTCCTCGAGCTCACGGTGTTGCGCCTGGCGTGGACCTTCAACTTCGATTTCGCGCACTACGAAATGGCGGGAGTGTTGTGGTGCATCGGATGGTGCATGATCGCACTCGCCGCGATGATCAAGCTGCCGACCAAGGCGATCGCCGCCATCGGCATCGTCATCATCGCCGGCCACAACCTGCTCGACCCGCACTTGGGCGCCATCGTCGGCTCGCTCGACGGCGGAGTCCGCTCGGCCCTCTGGAAGATCATGTACGTGGGCTTCTTCGCCGGCCCGGTGCAGTTCGGGTCGAACGGTCCGAGCCTCATCGTGCTGTATTCGCTCATTCCGTGGATCGGCGTGATCGCGGCCGGCTACGCGTTCGCGCAGATCGCGACGCATGGAACCGGCCCGCCGCGACCGGCTGTGCCTGCGTATCGGGTTAGGCGCGATCGCGCTGTTCGTGATCCTTCGAGCGTTCAACCTGTACGGCGACCCGGGCTCGTGGACCGCGATGACGCAGCCCAGGCCTAACGGACGGCCGGGCATGCCCGCGCTCCTCGCGTTCCTCAACACCAACAAGTACCCGGCGTCGCTCCAGTTCCTGCTCATGACGCTCGGACCCGCGATCGCGCTGGTGCCGTTCGCCGAGCGGGCGCGCGGCGCCATCGCACGCTGGATCACCGTGTTCGGACGCGTGCCGTTCTTCTACTACGTGCTCCACATCCCCCTTGTGCACGCCCTGGCGCTCGGCATGTCGGCCATTCGGTTAGGCAGCGTGAGCCCGTGGTTGTTCACCAACCACCCGATGGGCAACCCCGAGCCGCCGCCCGGGTACACGTGGTCGCCTGTGGCAGCTCTACCTCGTCTGGGCCGTGGCCCTCGTCATCCTGACGTTCGTGTGCCGCTGGTTTGCCGGCGTGAAAGCGCGCCGCACGGAGTGGTGGCTCAAGTACATCTAGTCTGCCGCCCGCTATTGCCGGTCGCCAACGATCGGATGGACGTTGCGCCCTTTGAGCCGGTCGTTGAACGCCGTCACATCCGCCTTGAGAAACTGCGCGACCTGCCCTTTGATCGTGAGAAGCTGGCCGTGCAGCATCTCCGCCACCTGCTTCGCCTGGTCCGTGGGCGCCGCGTCCGACCGCTGCACCTCATCGGCGAGATACATCAGCCGTTCCGTTAGCATCGGCGGCCAGCGAACATCGTCCTGTCCGCGTCCCGTGATCTTCATCTGAAAGAGCTGCTGCTCGACGCTCACCAGCTTGCCGCGCAGCGAATCGCTCGCACTACGCACGTCGGCGAACGCCGAATCCTTGCCGGCGAGCGTGAGCAATCCCTCGACCTGCGCGCGCGCGACTTCCATTGCGTTGATCTGATCGACCGCGTCGTTGATGTCGGCGTAGAGCCCGCGCTCGAGCGCGTTCTGCGCGGCAATCGTCTGCTCGGTGCCGCCGGCCGCGGGATCTTCGAGCACCGTGAGCTTCTGCGCGTCGTGCAGGTCATCGAGCGCCACCGTCACCGTGTACGTGCCCGGCGGCTGTAACAGCGCGAAGCGGCCCACGTCCGGCGTCGGAATGCCCGACGCCTTCACCTGGAACCAATTCATGTACAGCGGACTCGCGCGCAGCTTCGCCTGCTTCGTCTCGTCGCCGCAGAGATCCCATTGGATGCGATTGAGCCCAGCGTGCGGCCTAACTTTCATCGTGCGCACCACGGCGCCCGCGTTGTCGGCGACGGTCACTTTCGCGCTGTCCGTCGTGTCCTTGGGCGCCGACGCAAGCCAGAAGTCGAGCGTCGCGCCGTCCGCGGGATTGTTTCCCGCCACGATGTCATCGAGCTCCGTGGCCGGCTCGGCGACGCCCCGGTAGCGATACTGCGCGCGCGGCTCCAGTAGTGCCAACGGCTTCGACGCGAGCAACGGATTCCACTCGTGCAGCGGCGTGAGATCGTCAAGAATCCAGAACCCGCGTCCGTACGTTCCGATCACCAGATCCTGATAGTGCGGCTGCACCGTGATGCCGTACACCGGCGCGTGCGGGAGATTGTTCTGCAGCGATGTCCAGTTGTCACCGGCATCGAAGCTCACGTACATGTCGCCTTCGGTGCCGAGATAGAGCAGACCCTTGCGCGCCGGGTCCTCGTAGATCGAGTGCGCGTAAGAGAGCGGCGACTTGGCGAGGCCGTGCGTGATCAGCGTCCAGGTCTTCCCCCAATCGGTGGTGCGGTACACCCAGGGGTCGAAGTCGTTCACCTGGTGGCCGTCGATGGTCAGGTACGCCGTCCCCGCCGTGAAGCGCGACGGCTCGATGCTCGATACCGTGCCTAACGCGGGAGCGCCGCCCGGGAAGTGCGTGACGTTCGTCCACGTCTTGCCGTCGTCGCGCGTGACTTGCGCGAGGCCGTCGTTCGTCCCCACCCACAGCTCGCCCTTGGCCAGCGGCGACTCGGCGATCCAGTAGATGACGTCGGCGTACTCGACGCCGATGTTGTCCGGCGTCAGGCCGCCGGAGATACCCTGCTTCGATTTGTCGTTACGCGTGAGATCGGGGCTGATCACGTCCCAGCTCTGGCCGCCGTTAGTCGTGCGGTGCAGCATCTGCGAGCCGGTGTACACCGTGTTGTGATCGTGCGGCGACACCATGAGCGGGAAATTCCAGACGAAGCGGTACTTGGCCATGCTCGCCGGATCGCCGCCGACGTTGTCCGGCCACACCTCCACGTTGTTGACGATGCCCGTCGCGACGTTGTACCGCACGACGATGCCGCCGCCGGCGCCCGACCCCGACGCGCTCGACCAGACGAGATTCGAATCGACCGTATCCGGAATCGCGAAGCCGCTCTCGCCGCCGCCCACGCTGCGCCACAAGCCGCGCCAGATCCCGCCGCCGGCGCCTAACTTAGAATCGCTCGGTCCCATGTACGACGTGCCGTCCTGCTTGTTCCCGTAGACGTCGTACGGGACACGGTTGTCGACGGTGACGTGGTACACCTGCGCGATGGGCAGCTGCACGCGGAGGAAGTTTTTCCCTCGATTCATCGTGATCGCGACGCCGCCATCGTGCGCCACGGCGAACCGGTTTCCGTTCGTCGGATCGATCCAGATGTCGTGGTGATCGCCGCGCGGGAACTGGTCGCCTCGCAGGTCGATCATGGTGACGCCGCCGTCGAGCGTCTTGGTGAAGTCCGAGGCCAGGAAGTACACCTCGTCGGCGTTGTCGGGCATGACGCCCATACGCGAGTAGTACGCCGTGCGCCCCATGGGCTGTAGGTCGCTGTTCATCAGCTTCCACGACGCGCCGGCGTCGTCGGAGCGCCAGAGGCGTCCGGTGTCGGTGGGCACGCCGTGCCACGGCACGCCGTCGCCGGTTTCGATCTGCGCGTAAATCCGCTGCGAGTTGGCCGGACTGATCCCGAGCGTGACCTTGCCCACCGGTCGCGTGGGGAGCCCGTGGCCCGTTAGGCGCGTCCAGGTGGTGCCGCCGTCGGTGGACTTCCAGATGCCGCTCCCCGCCCCGCCGCTCTCGCGCCCCCACGTGTGCGTCTCGACCTGCCACATGCTCGCGTACAATACGCGCGGATTCTTCGGGTCGAGCAGCACGTCCACGGCGCCGGTGGAGTCGTTGACGAAGAGCACCTTGTCCCACGTCTTGCCGCCGTCCGTGCTGCGGAACACGCCGCGATCCGGTTGCGGACCGTAGGTCGTGCCTAACGCAGCGACGTACAGGCGATTGGGGTCGGACGGATCGACGGCAACGCGCGAGATGCGCCCCGTTTTCTCGAGTCCGGCGCGCGACCACGTCTTGCCGGCATCGGTCGACTTGAACATGCCCCAGCCGACCGAGACGTGGCTGCGCAGGTACGGCTCGCCGGTGCCGACGTACACGACGTTCGGATCCGACGGCGCGACGGCGATCGAGCCGATCGACTGCACCGGCTGGTCGTCGAAGATCGCGTTCCAGTGCGCGCCGCCATTGGTGCTCTTCCAGAGACCGCCGCTCGCCGCGCCGGCATAGTACGTGTTGGGATCGCCGGGGACGCCGGCGATGGCGTCGGTGCGATTCCCTTCCGGCCCGATGAAGCGCCACTTGAGCGTGGCGAGAAACGCCGAGTCCGGCGCGGAGCCGTTCGCCGACTGCGTCGCGCCTTGGGTTTTCTTGGCTTCCTTGCTGCGGGACTCGGATTGCTGCGCCTGCGCCGACACACCGACGAACGCGGACATCGAGACGATCGTGGTCAGGCGCAGTGCGGCTCGGAAGGAGCGCGACATCGGGCGGACCTCGCGGATTGCATGTGGAATGAACGACGGTGTGGGCGAGCGGCCTCGACGGCCGCGTGCACAGTCGATATAGGGCGCGACGGGGCCGGTCGCAAGGCTCTTCACGGCGCGTTCGAGCGATGCGCGGTACCCGGACGGGCTGCGCGTGCTCGGTGGCCGCGCGCGATATTGCGTTAGGCAGGAGCCGCCGGCGATTCGGCGCGCTCCACCGCGAACAACATGTAGTCGAAGTTGCCCGGCGCGTACCCGAGAGCGCGGACCAGCAGCGCTGCCTGTCCCCGATGATGCGCCGCGTGGATGATGCTGTGCGTCAGAAAATCGGCCATCGCCAGCGTGTGCGCGGGCCCGCTGCCCAGGCTGAACGTGATCGCGCGCGAGAGATCGGCGTCGGTGAGCGTGCCGAGGAACCCGCGCATGTAACCTTCGACGCGTCGCCACGTTTCGCGCACCGAGTCGAATGTCGGGTAGTCGTCGGCGTTCAGCCGGTCGCCGCGCGGCGGGCCGCCGCAGCGATCGAGCCATCCCCACTCGGCGCTCACGATGTGCACCAGCGTAGTGCGCACCGATCCGTAACTGCCGGCGACCGATTGGGTGAACTGCTGCGGAGTGAGTTGGCCGACGGCGGCAAAAAGCCTTCCGTTAGCCCAATAATGGTAGTCGTACAGGTGTTGCACATCGGCGACGTGCATGGTGTCTGCTCCGTTAGGCTGATGAGTCGCCCGCCGTGCCGGCCTCCCGCCCCGCGCGCGACACCTCCCGTTCGATCCGGCGATCCGGCACCAGCCAGGGCAACACGCCGAGCACGTAGAGCACCGCGGCGACCCACGGACTGAGAAGCGCCAGCAGGATCGCCACGACGAAGATCAGCAGCGAGATGCGCGCCTTCCAGTCGCTGCCCACGGCTCGTGCCAACGTCGACCCGGCGCCCTCCGCCCGGACTATCGCGTGTTGCAACAGCGAGTACGCGATGCCGGATAACAGCAGGATCACACCGTAGAGCATTGTCGGCCCCGTCGCGAAGCCGCTGCCTCCCATCCACCGGGTGACGAACGGCACCAGCGACAGCCAGAACAACAAGTGCAAGTTCGCCCACATGATGCCCCCGCTGATGCGGCGGGTGGCGTAGAACAGATGATGGTGATTGCTCCAATAAATCCCGAGGTAAAGGAAGCTCAGCACGTAGCTCACGAACACCGGGGCCAATGGTCGCAGTGCGCTGAGCTCGACGTCGCTCGGCGTCTTCATCTCCAGCACCATGATGGTGATGATGATCGCCAACACGCCGTCGCTGAATGCTTCGATTCGTCCTTTACCCATCAGAGCGGTTGTCAAGTGTTAGGCACGACGGGCCACCGGCGGGTGTCAGCGCGAACGACCGGCACGCGCGGCCGGGGGCGATGCGGAGAGCGAGCTTGGCGCATCGACGTTCGCGTCGCTGTACACGCCGACGCCGAGGCGGCTGACCAGCTCACCGCCCAACCATCCCGTGACTAACGCAAGCAAGAGCGCCATCACGCCGATCAGAAACGCGAGCGTGGTGGGATTGCCCGCGCCGTGACGCCGGAGCCAGAAACTGATCGCGAACAGAACGACCACGACCACGTTCCCGAGTCCATGCCACGCGCCGATGGCCTTGGCCCGCGTCCCGGCCGGAATCCCGAGCCAGTCGATGAAGCCGAAGATCGCGGCGAGGAGCCCGGTAACCACACCGGCAGCGATCATATGATATGATGAGATCGACCAGGTGCCGCCGCGCCAGAGATGAATGACGTCGAAGATGACGGCCATCCCGAGGAGCCCGAGCGGAAACACGATCAGCATTTGGTGCACCGAGTGTCCGAGAAGCTTCGCGCGACTTTCCATGGTTGTGCTCCGTGCGGGTTGGGTGTCGAGTTCAGTGGCTGCACTAACTGTTCCGTGCGCTATAAAAAGCCGACCGGCGTTCAGTGGTGCAAGATGCTGTCGACCAGCGCCCGGAACCGGTCGCCCACACCCGCCGAGAGCGACTCGGGCGGCTGCTGGTGCACGAGGTGCAGCGTGCCTGTCGATTCGATCACTTCACCATGCGACCGACCGTCATCGTCACGCCAGAAGCGCAACGTCGCCGTGGCGGCGCCGAGTCGCAGGCGACGGATGGTGAGCTCGGGCAGCCAGTGCGGGAGCACGGGGTCGACCACCAGGGTGTCGAGGGGCGCGACCGGCTGCAGTCCGCACAATGTCTGCACGAGCATCGGAAACGCGCTCGCGTTCCACAGCTGCGGGCTGTTCGATCGAGGGTACGCACCGGGCGACGGGCGCGCGGCACGCGAATAGCCGCCGATCGCTTCTGGAATGCGATCGTTAGGATAGAGCCCGGCGAGATCGAACAGCGCGCGCGCGACGTCGAGGGCTTCGGCGTCGAAGCCGAATCGCCGGAGGCCGAACGCGAGCGTCGCGTTCTCCACCGCCCAGACGCTGCCCAGATGATAGCTGAGCGGATTGTACGCCGCGTGCGTCGTCGCGAGTGTGCGAACGCCCCAGCCGCTGAACGAGTCGGGCTCGAACAGCCGCGCGACGACACGGGGCAGATGCTCGTCGCTCACGACGCCCGACGCGATGCAATGCCCAACGTTAGACGAAATCGCGCGCACCCGCCGCTTCTCGCGATCCATCGCAAGCGCGAAGGATCCGTCGTCCTCCAGCCACCAGTCGCGATTGAATCGTGTCTTGAGCGCCTGCGCGCTCCGCCAGTGTGCTTTCGCATCATCGTGCGCGCCCATCACCCAGCTCATCACAGCCATGAGCTCCTGCGCCGCGAACCAGTAGCCTTGCAGCTCGCACGTGCCGATCGGCGCCGGCACCGGCGTGCCGTCGTCGTTCACGATCGCATCGCCGGAATCTTTCCATCCCTGATGCTTGGGACCGAGCGGCGACAGCGTTTCGTACTCGAGATAGCCGTCGCCATCGGGATCGCCGTACGTTCGTGCCCAGTCGAGCACGCGGCGTGCCGCGTCCCAGTGGCGCTCGAGCGCCGAGCGATTGCCGGTCCAGGCGAACAGTTGGGCGAGCGACACCACGAACATCGGCGATGGACTGCAGGTATGTCAGACGCGATGCCGCTCTCTCCTCCCTGATGCTGATGATCGCGGTGTTGAACTTTGCTATAGCCGGCCCTGCGAGCATCGGCATCGCGGTTATCGCAAAACGAGACTTCGGCACGGCGACGGCGTTTGGCGTCCTCATGTCCGCTTTGGCCGCCGGCGCCTTGGGGGGCACGGTGCTCGCCGGATTTTCGAAGCACCGCAATCGAGGCGTGTCGCTGTTGCTGGTCAGCGCAGCCATCGGAATCTGCTTGGGATCTTTGGGGTTCCTGCATTGCCTGATCACGCTGGCCGCGGTGCTCTTCGCGATGGGCGTGGCGTCGGCCTTCTTGAATGTCCTTTTGATCACCTGGTTTCAGCAGCGGGTCGACCAGGCGATGATGGGACGGGTGATGAGCTTGATCATGTTCTCCGCCGTCGGACTGATGCCGTTTTCCCTCGCGCTCGCCGGCATTGCCATTCAGTGGAGTCTTTCCGGCGTGTTCTTGGTCGGTGGTTCCCTGGTGCTTCTGGTAACACTACTAGCGACGGCTCGTCGGCCGGTGCGGGAGATCGACTGATCGGCGTCGATGTGCCTAACGTAGGCGCGCCGCGAATGGTGCGATACGCATACGGGATTGATGCGAACGGCGCCGCCTCCGGAAACGAAGGAGCGCCGTCGTCAACTCCAGTTGCTCCTCCTGGGCTCGAACCTGGACTCTCCTGATCCAGAGGGGCCCGTTAGCACCTCAAACGCTGGCAAGTTGCAGCCAAATCGCGAAGTGGCGACAGTCTTACACGTCGAGTCCGTGGGCGCGAAGTACGCGAGCGAGTGGTCGGCAGCCGAGGCGAGTCTGGTCAGCTTCGATTCGGCGGACCGTCGCCCCCATTGACGGATGCCGCAGCCGCGAGCTCATACCTTAGACTGCCAACCTTTCGCGCCACCTGAACTGTCTCATCCAGCGGTCACGCTCGACCGAGGCCGCCGATGTCCTGACGCCGCGGCCGTCAACCCCGCTCCTCGACCCACTCGGCAATGCGCTCCGTCCTGCACCGCCTAGAGCTCGCGTTCCGGACATCGTTTAGAACCCCACTCGTGACGATCGTCGCGATCCTGTCGCTCGGCCTGGGAATCGGCGCGAACGCTGGGATCTACTCACTGTTCAACGAGCTCCTGCTGGCGCCGCTGCCCGTTCCGCACCCCGACCGGCTGGTCAACTTCGCCAATGCGGGCCCACAAGTGATGTATTACAACTGCGGCGCGGCCGGGGACTGCGACAATGCCTTCGACTACCCAATGTTTCGCGACATCGAACAGGCGGCGCCGAAGACGGCCTTCAGCGGGATCGCCGGCCACATGCCGTTCAACGTAAGTCTCGCCATGCCCGGCCAGACCCCGATCACGGGCAATGGAACGCTGGTCTCCGGATCCTACTTCTCGGTCCTCGGTCTTCAGCCCGCGCTCGGGCGCTTGCTCGATCGGACGGTCGATCAGCCGATCGAGGCGAACTACGTGACGGTGCTGAGCTACGCCTTTTGGGTGAACGCGCTCGGCGCGAACACGGCAGTGCTCGGCAAGCAGATCACCGTGAATGGCCAGTCACTGACGATCATCGGCGTTGCGCCGCGCGGATTCAGTGGCACAACGCTTGGCGTGCGCCCGGACGTGTTCGTCCCGATCAGCATGGCCGGCCTCATGATCGACGGATGGAAGGGCGTCGAAAGCGACCGCGACGAGCACTTCGTGTACATCTTCGGCCGCCTCGCGCCGGGCGCTACGACGGAGCAGGCTGCGGCGTCGCTGAACCCCACGTATCACGCGATCATCAACGACGTCGAGGCGCCGCGGATCAAAGGCCTGAGTGCCCAGACCGCGGCACGATTCCGCGCCGAGTCCATCACACTCACCGACGGGCACCAGGGCCAGAGCTCGGCCATCACGACGTCGCGGCTCCCGCTCACCCTCCTGTTCGCGGTCACGGGGATCGTACTGCTCATCGCGTGCGCCAACATCGCCAATCTGCTGCTGGCGCGCGCGTCGAATCGAACCACCGAGATGGCGGTGCGCCTCTCGCTCGGTTCTACCCGAGGGCAGCTCATCACGCAGGTCCTCACCGAGTCGGTGCTGCTCGCCGTGCTTGGCGGGATCGTGAGCATCGTCATCGCATACTGGACGCTGGGCGGAATCAGCGCCCTGTTGTCGACCGAGGCCGCCCGGGCGTACGACTTTCATCTGAGCACGCCGGTCTTCGTGTTCACCGTGATCGTCTCGCTGGCGACCGGAGTGCTCTTCGGGCTCGCGCCCGCCCTCTCGAGCACGCGGCCCGACCTGGTGACGGCGCTGCGCAACAACTCCGGCAAGCTCGCCGGCGATCGCGGCGCGGAACGCTTCCGCGCGTCGCTCGTCACCGTCCAGATCGCGCTCTCGATGGCGCTCCTGATCGGGGCGGGACTCTTCATCGAGAGCCTCCGGAACATCAGCCGCGTCGATCTCGGGATCGACATCGAGCACGTGGTGCAGTTCGGCATCTCGCCGGCGCGCAGCGGGTACGACAGCGCTCGCACCATGGCGCTGTACGACCGTGTCGAGCAAACGCTCGCGGCGCTTCCCGGCGTGCGAGGCGTTACGTCGTCCACCGTTCCCCTATTCGGAGGAAACAACCGGGGCCAATGGGTCTCGGTCGAGGGATTCCGCAAGGTGGCCGACGCGGACGACGTCTCACGCTACAGCAACGTGGGGCCGGACTATTTCCATGTGCTCGGCGTGCCGCTCCTGGCGGGCCGCGACTTCACCGCCGCCGACAACGCGGGGGCCGCGCGAGTCGCGATCGTGAACGAGGCATTCGCGACGAAGTTCAATCTCGGCCGCAATGCGGTCGGCAAGCACATGTCCGTGTATAACGATTCGTTGAACATCGAGATCGTGGGGCTGGCCAGGATTCGAAGTACTCGCAGGTGAAGGGCAAGATTCCCCCCGTCTACTATCTTCCGTTGCCGCAGTCGGGCCTCCAGGGCGAGAACACGTTCTACGTGCGAACGGCCTTGCCCACCGACCAGAGCATCCGCGCCATTCGCTCGGCGGTGCAGACGGTTGATCCGAATCTGCCGCTCGAGTCGCTCGAGCCGCTGCCCGAGCAGGTGCGCGACAACGTCTATCTCGACCGCATGATCAGCATGCTGACCGTGGCGTTCGCGCTCCTAGCGACGCTGCTCGCGGCGATCGGGCTGTATGGGGTGCTGGCGTACTCGGTCGCGCAGCGGACACGCGAGATCGGCGTGCGCATGGCGCTCGGCGCGGACGCCGGGAAGGTGCAACGGCTCGTGTTGCGCCAAGTGGGCGTGATGACGCTGATCGGCGGGACCATCGGAATCGCCGCCGCGCTCGCAATGGCCCACGGCGCGCAGTCGTTGCTGTACGAGCTGCAGGGGGCCGATCCGGTGGTGATCGCGGGGGCGGCGGCCGTGCTGGCAGTGGTCGCCTTTGCGGCGGGCTTCCTGCCCGCACTCAGGGCATCGCGGGTGGATCCTATGCAGGCACTGCGATACGAATGACACGTGACCATCTCACATAGCCGTGCATCTCCATCTCTATCTTCCATTCGTGACCTTACGTCTCAGCCTCGTTTGATCACGGTGAGGGATGCCTCGCGTCGCCATGCCGAAGGCGCTGGGAACGAAACTCTGAAACCACGACCCCTGGCGGGAGGCGGGCCGGTTTGAAAGTGACGCCGGCACGAGGTCAAGCTTGCCGCGACTTGCTCGGTCGTCGGATACGTCGTCTCACTCTCTCTTTCGATGGGCCGGAACGCCACGCAATCTCGGATGAAGCTCGCAACGTTGTCGAACGAGGAATTGGCTGAAATCGTCGAACCGTATGGCACGTTGGTTGGTCGATACTTTAGTCGTCGAGTGCCCGGAGCCGCGAGCGTCCTCGGCGACGCCGTCGTGCGAACAGACCGCCTAACTGAGCCGCAGACTCGCTCAGTTACTCACTCAGAAACTCACTCACCCGCTGCAGAAAGCAAAAGCGGAACGCCTCTCAATGCAGCGTCCCGCTTCAAGTTGCCCCTCCTGGGCTCGAACCAGGACTCTCCTGATCCAGAGGGGCCCCGTTAGGACATTAAACTCCGGCAGGTTGCCGCCAAATCGCGAGGCCGTGACGTCCGCTGCCGGAGTTCATTGCTCAAAGTGCCGGAGTTTGCCGGACTTCGTGCTGCGCCTACGTTCACTTGCCCGACCGCCACAAGTACTCGGCACAAGCCGAGCAAGAAGCCTCCGCGGTTCGGCGAGCTTGTAAGCGAATGAGAACGCGCCGAATTTCGCTTACCGCGTCGCAACGCGAACCGTCGTCAAAGCAGAGCAGAGTCGGCGAACTGATGGCCGAAGCGCGGAGAGCGCTCGCTCTCCCGCCCATTTCCTGTGGTCGAGAAACGCGAACACCTCCGTGCCGCCAATCAACATCATATTGGCGAACTTAGAGTTCGTTGAGGGCTACCTGGAAGATCGCGAACTGCACCTGCGGCAGAGCCGTGAGTGTCTTAGCCGCTGCGAGTATTCCACTTCCGGAACCATTGTCGGCCACTTTCACGTAGTAGACGCCATTGCTACCGTCCCGACTGTGCCGCCCGCCGACGACAACTCCATTCACCAACGCAACCGCAAGCTGGCGATCGGCCAGTGTAGCGGTCGGGCGAAACGCCACCAGGACAATGTGCTTGGAAAACCTGGGCGAATCAGCAGTGACGTTCGTATCAGAGTGTACCCAAGCCGGTATCGTATCGAGAGGTAACAACGTGACCGTCTGCTCAGCGGGAAAATCCGTCGTCACGAGAATGTCCATGTTCACAGCTGTGACGGAATTCGGCACGCTGACTTCCCACAGCCTCACGTTGGAATTGGAGCCGGGTCCCACGATCTGGTCGTAGCGGAAGTACGGTTGGTTCGGAGCAGTGATGTTTCCTACGCCATCCGCACTGATGATGCTGGCCGTTCCGCTCCCCTGCGTCGCATAGATGTGCGTCACGAAAACCTTCGAACCGATAACAGTCGTACCGTTGAGCGTTCCGATCGACTGTTGCAGCAGATTGTGGACAAACGCATTGAACGACCACATTCTGCTTGACCGTGTCCTTGACCAGGTTGAAAGGAACGAACTGCGCGTACGTACCATTTGCCCCGAGGATCACGTTTGCACTAACGCCAGCGGCTCGGGCCGCCAAAGCCGGCGCGCAGGAAATCGTGCTCGAGCTGCGCAAGAGCGTGCAGGTGACGGAGAGCATGACGGGAGGTCCCGCCACGGCGTGCGCCGTCTCTGGCATTCTGGGTAGAGCAGTGACCCGTTCGACGCGTTGGCACGCGAGCGCGATGAGCAGACAACTCACTACAGCGATCATTGCACCTCCCAGCCGTCTTGTCCGAAGTGACGTTCCATCTCTCCAGAGAGTGGACGAACGAGATCTCGTGTCGGTTGTCGGCCAATCCGTCGCAGAAACCGTAGCAGCCGGGCCTAACGCAATGACGCCCGACACCACCGAAGTAGCGCCGGGCGTTGCAGTTGCCCCTCCTGGGCTCGAACCAGGACTCTCCTGATCCAGAGGGGGCCCGTTAGGACGTGAAACTCTGGCAAGTTGCCGCCAAATCGCGAGGCCGTGACGTCCGCTGCCGGAGTTCACGGTCGAAGTTGACGGAGTGTGTCGTTACCAGTTCGTGTTAGGACCCAGCGCTCTCAGGGTCGCAACGTGAGTAGCACCCGCTGCTGGATCGAGGCCGTTCAACCGATCGCAGGCGGCGTGTGGTTCACGATGCTACTCATTGAAGAGATCGGAATGCGTGCCTGTTCGCACGAACGTGATTGTGTCCCCAGAAACCAGATATACGAGGAGCCAGTCCGGATCGATGTGGCATTCGCGGCAATCCTGCCACTCGCCAACGAGCTTGTGATCTCTGTATCGCGGCTCGAGTTGCTCCTCATTCGTAAGACGGCGCATCACGGCGTTCAGTCTTTCGACGTCTTTTCCTCGTCGATCCGCCCGCTTCCGATCCTTCTTGAACGCCGAGGTGAACCGCGGGCGGAGCATCGTTACCGTTTCGTCCGCGCCAGACGCGTGACGCGCCGCCGTTTCTTCCTCACGGGCGCATCAAGCTTGGCGAACAAGTCCTCCATCGACTCGGCCGCAGTCACGCCGCGACCAACTCTGGCGTCCTGAATTGCGCGTCGCGTGGACGAGTTCGGCATACGCACCTCGAACGGCAGGCCATGTCGCTGAATGATCTGGAGATAAAACAGGGTAATCGCTGTCGTGGCCGACAGGCCCAGCTGCTCAAGCGTTGCCTCGGCACGGTCTTTCAACTCGGGCTCGATCCGAGCCCGTATCATGGCGGTCTTGGACATTGCGTTCGTCTCCAGCGGTGGTAGCGTGGAATGTATCTCGTTTGGGATACGACCGCAACCCCTTTAATGCGCCACGGGTCGAACGCGGCAGGCAACAAAGAGCCCGACCACGCGCAAGGCGTTGGTCGGGCTTTTAGTTGCCCCTCCTGGGCTCGAACCAGGACTCTCCTGATCCAGAGTCAGGCGTGTTGCCAGTTACACCAAGGGGCAGTGCTCTCGATTGTCCCGTGCTCATGCACGAGGCTCCAATTTAGCCCCGCAACGCGACCACCTCAAGCCGCTTCGCCCTTCCACCGCCCTCGCCCCCCGTCGAGATTGCGCGCGTGCCGTTCCGCCGCCATTCCCGACTCGCGCTCGCCACTCTTCTCTTCGTCGCCGCAGCCTGCCAAGCGCCCGCGGCCGCCCTCGGCACACCGGCAACGTCGGACCAACTCCTCGAATCCCTCGCCGCCCGATTCGGCCCGCACGACCGCGACTCCCGCCTCGACGCGCTCCGGCCGCGCTTCGCCAAGTCCGCGCTCGTCCCGTCGAAGCTCTTCCACGACAACACGGCCTGGACTGCCTCGAGCGGCGAGACGCGCACACTGGTCCTCGCCGGCCACGGCACGCCGAACCACTACGCACTCGTCGTCGGCGGCGACGCGCCGCCGCCAGCCCAACCCGCCGACTATCGCCGAGTGATGCGCCTAACGCATGTCGGCGACGATGATTATGCGTGGACGGTCCGCGACGAGCTCGCCGTGGGCGCCGTCACCGGCGACCAGCTCGGCGCCGCGCTCGGCACGCTGTTCGCGGC
This sequence comes from uncultured Gemmatimonadaceae bacterium, assembly GCA_963702675.1. Taxonomy (GTDB): domain Bacteria; phylum Gemmatimonadota; class Gemmatimonadetes; order Gemmatimonadales; family Gemmatimonadaceae; genus JADGGM01. The sequence goes on along the minus strand of CAVPDN010000009.1, from coordinate 805,856 downwards.
CGCCGAACACGCGGCCGGCAACCCCGCGGCGGCGCGCGCGGCGCTCGCCCACGACCTCCCCCGCACCTCGGCGGCGTTAGGCCGCGCGGTGTCGCTCGACACCCTCCGCCTCACGCCGAACAAGGACGGCGGCGCCGACGTCCACTTGGCCGGCACCGTCCACGCCGACCGCCTCACGACGACGTTTCCGCGCCTCGCCCACTACCTGTCGCACTATGTGTCGCCCACCGGCGGCGAGATCCTGGTGTTCGACGACGCCAATCGCGCCTGGTGGGATGCGGCCAAACGCGGCGACACGTGGTCCCTGGACCTCCGCGTGGCTAACGGAAACCTGGCGCCGCTCCGCGGGCCGCCCGACCGCATGCCCGATCGCCTCCACGTCCGCATCGACGCGGCCACGCACACGTTCATTTTTCGGGTGGGCCTGGCCAGCCTCATCGGCGACGTCTCGCTCACCCGCGCGCCTAACGATCACGCGTTCACGGCGACCTTCCGCAAAGAACCCGACTGGCAGCTCCCGCCGTTCGTCGAACAGATGCTCCACTCGCCGCTCGAACGCCCCTTCCAGGGCGCCGGCGCGAGCCTCACGTTCGACCTCCGCGATGGCCAGGCCCAAGACGCCCCGTCGGTGGCGTTCCGCGAATACGACCTCACAGTCCGCGAAAGCCGCATCATGCGCTGGCTTGGAAGCTTGAGCGACGCCGCCGTCGAAGACTTTCGCACCGGCGCCGAAGTCGAGTTCGACCAGTTCTCAGGCGAAACCCTCTCCGCCCTCCGCGCCGACGTCCAGCAGCTGAACGGTCCGACCGGACAATAAAAAGAGCGCCGCGGACCACCGCGGCGCTCAGCCAATAATTCTTCGTCCGACCTTCAGATCCGCGAGGGGATCGCCACGCACACCGTCATTGGAACTCTCCGTCCTACCGAACGGTGGCGGGCTATTTTTGACCCCTTCGCAGAGCGGGTGACACCCTCGTCATTGGAACTCTATGTCCTACCGATCGAAGGCGCACGCCGCAGAACTTTCGGCTTCCGGCGATTCCAAGCAGCCGGCATGCCATGGAGCTGAGGGGGATCGAACCCCTGACCTCTGCAGTGCGATTGCAGCGCTCTCCCAGCTGAGCTACAGCCCCGTCAACCACTTGCAGCGATCGGGTCGTTGAACTTCCCGCCTCGCTCTGCTCATCAAAAGCCCCGCACGTGGCGGGGCCGCAACAAGCTGTGGAATCCTACTCGCTTCGCTAGGGCCGGTCAAGCTGGACTACGCCGCGTTTCCCCTATGACGCACCGTCCTCGGCATCAGTCACGTCATTCTCTTTTCCCTTTTTCCCTTTTCCCTCTTCCCTGTCTCTCTCTTATTCACTTAGCATGCCAAGATGTTCCCGGACCTTCGACCGACCGACATCTTCGCCGCCGCACATTGCCTCCGCGATGTCGTGCGCCGCACCCCGCTCCGACTCTCGCTCAGCTTGAGCGAACGCGCCAAGCGCGATGTCTACCTCAAGCTCGAATGCACGCAGATCACGGGCTCGTTCAAACTCCGCGGTGCATTCAACACCGTCGCTACACTCCCGCCGGACGTCCGCGCACGCGGCATCGTCGCGTCGTCGGCCGGTAACCACGGACTGGGCGTGGCCTGGAGCGCAAACCATTTTCACGCACCAGCCACCATTTTCGTCCCGCGAACCGCACCCCGCGTCAAACGCGATGGCATCGCATCACTCGGCGCCACGGTCAATGCCGACGAACCGCATTACGACGCGGCGATGACCCGCGCCATTGCATTCGCGCGCGAGCACAACGCGACGTTCATCCACCCGTGCACCGGCGACGCGCTCATTGCCGGGCAAGGGACGGTGGCGGTCGAGATACTCGAGGAGCTCCCGGATCTCGCGACGCTCGTCACACCCGTGGGCGGCGGCGGACTGCTCGGCGGCTGCGGACTGCTGCTCCGGCGCGTGTCGCCCAACGCACACATCGTCGGCGCACAGAGCGTCAACACCGCCGCCATGGCGCGCTCCATCGCCGCGTCGTCACTCGTGTCGATTCCGTCCGAGCCCACGCTGGCCGACGGTCTCGCCGGCGACATTGACGACCTCGCACTCGACATCGGCCGCCACACGCTCGATGACATCGTCACCGTCGCCGAATCGAGCATCGCGAACGCCATCGCCTTACTCTCGCGCGACGAATCGCTCACGGTGGAAGGCGCAGGCGCCGTGGGCATCGCCGCGATCCTCGAAGGACACGCGCACGAATGGCCGGGACCCGTGGCCATCATCGTGAGCGGCGGCAACATTGACCGCGACCGGTTCGACGCGATCATTGCCGGCTGACCCCGGTCGAGGCCGGCGCTCCTACTATATATTCCGCGACGATCGCCATGTCGCTCTCGGTCCGCTTCCTCGGCACATCCGCCGCCCGTCCCACAGTGGAGCGCGGCGTCTCCTCACTCGCGATCATTCGCGAGGGAGAAACGCTGCTGTTCGACTGCGGCGAAGGGACCCAGCGCCAGATGATGCGCTACGGCATCTCGTTCGCGCTCTCGGACATTTTTTTCACGCATTTCCACGGCGACCATTTCATCGGCATTGTCGGGCTCTTTCGCACACTGGCGCTGCAGGGCCGCGAGGAGCCGTTTCGCCTCTGGGGCCCGCGCGGCGGCACGCGCGTGCTGCGCGCGGCGACACACTTCGGCGTGGACCGCGTCGGCTTCCCGCTCGAGATCACCGAGCTCGAGTCCGGGAACAGCGTGTCGCGCAACGGCTACGCGATCACGGCAGTCGCCGCCGACCACCGCGGCGCCACTGCCTTGAGCTACGTGCTCACCGAAGAGGAGCGCCGAGGGCGGTTCAATCCCGACATCGCCCGTTCGTTAGGCATCCCCGAGGGGCCGTTGTGGGGCCGCATCCACCGCGGCCAGCCGGTGACGCTGGACGACGGCCGCATCATTCCCGCCGAGGTGCTGGTCGGGCCCACGCGCCCCGGCCGGCGCCTTGCCCTCTCCGGCGACACTCGGCCTAACGACCAGTTAGGCGAGGCCGCGCGCGGGGCGGACCTGCTGGTGCACGAGGCGACGTTCGGCCACGAGGAAGCCCAGCGGGCGGTGGAGACCGGACACTCCACGGCGCGCGAGGCCGCGGAGCTCGCCGCGCGCGCCGGCGTCAAGCGTCTGGCCCTCACGCATTTTTCCGCGCGCTATTCGCGTGATACGGCGGATCTGGTGCGGGAAGCCCGCGAACGGTTCCCCGACGCAGTCGCGGCGCGTGACGGGATGGACATCGAGATCCCGCACGCGCCGGATGCGACGTTAGGCTTGGGCGCTTGAGCGCGCCGCGCCGGCCCGCCTCAGGTGCCCGACCCGGCCGGCGCTCCCGCGCTCACCGAATCCACGGAGTCCACCGTCACGACGGGGCCCAGCTTGCAGAAGCTGCCGCCGCCCGCGAGCGGCTTGATGATCAGCTTGGCGGTCGCGTTGTCCACCAGCAGATCGTTAGGCACTTGTGCCGGCTGGAGCTCGTAGTCCTTGCCCTTCGTCGACGAGAACTTCCAGCAGGTGGAGCTGTCGGCCCCGGTCACCATGTGCACCGTGCCGCGCACGATGAGCTCGTCCGGCTTCGGCCCCTTCTCCTCGCCGCTGTTGCACGCGGCCAGGGCAAGCAGAACGACAGTGACTGCACAACCGGCCCGCACCCGTCGAGCAACGTCAGTCATTGGACGACCCTCGTTGAAGTGGAAACGCCAACCTCGAACGGACTGCGCCGTCGCACCCCGTGCACCCAGCCCCACATTGGAGCCCAGTAGCACGCAGCGCAACCCGCGGCCGCGTCGGAGCTAGAACGTACGACCTGTCTCCGCATTCGCAACCAGCCGGCCGGACAGGCGTCAGACCGCGAACTGGGTCACGGGGACGCCGAGTGGATTCGAGGCGGCCGCGATCAACATTGACTTGCGGAAGAGCAGCGCCAAGCCATCGTCCGTGAGCGCGCGCAAAATGCCCGATGCGTCCAGGTGCGACGTCACGCTGCGCGCTTCGGCGCTATCCGAGTTGAACCATGCGTAGCGATCCAGTTGCGAGTTCGGAGCGCCGGCCAACCGGAACACCACCATTGCGTTGCTCGACCCCGCGAGTTGAACCAGGACCCGCCAGGTCCTGCCCTCGAGGTCGGTGAACGTGCGTTCGAATTTTCGTTTGGCCATGTCGTCTCAAGCGATCGGTTGCTCGACGAGCGGCTGCCGTCCGGCAAATCCGCTGTCGATCTCGTGCCAGTGGTCCACCGCCGTCTCGCCCAACCGCCAGCAAAGGTAGACCGGACGGCCGTCCAGGTCGGCGGGGTAATCCACGAGGCCGGCATCGAGCGGCGTCTTGTACTCGGCGCCCAGCGCCTGGATCTCGCGAATGCACGATTCGATCTCGGCGGCCAGCGCTTGCGTGTCGCGCTCGAGCTCGGGCAGTCGCGGGTCGGGCACGTCGGCGCGCGACGCCGCGGCCGCGAGCTCCAACTCGGCGACGCGTTCGCGCCACTTCGCGTACAGCCGCACGATGTCGCGCACGATGCGGCTGACCAACGGAAGTGTTTTCGTGGCTTGCTCGGCGGTGAACGGCGGCGGATTCATGTGACGGATGTTGCGTGTTCGTCCGGGCCTTCGCAAGCGGCCCGGCGCGCGTTCACATGTCGCGCATGTCGATGCACGCCACGATGCGCATCACCCGCCGGGCGTGCTCCGGGAAAAACGCGTGCAGCTGTGTCGACGACATGTTAGGCATCCGCGCCAGATCGTTGCGCACGGAGTCGATCACGGTCACCCAGTCGGGGTCGATCTTGACGTGCATCGCGCGCATCTTCGCATCGTTGCGCGTGAGGAACTCGCTCACCATTTCTTCGTGTGCCGGCAGCATGTGCCGTTGGGCATCGCCGTTGGCGGCCGACATGCTGTCCAGGTCCGACGTGACCGAGTCGATGCTGTGCTTGATGGCGACCATCTGCATGCTGTCGGCGGCGTTCTTGAAGCGCGATGCCTTGGGCGCTGGTTTGCGCGCCATTGTGGCCGCACTCACCGGACTCGCTTGTCCGCCCTCGCATCCCGCCCCCGCTGCCAGCACAGCGGCGCACGCCGCGAGCACGACCACTCGATTCGCCATGGCACCATCTCCTTCCCGGTGCGCGGCGATTGATCGCACGACCGGACTGTTATTCTGTCATCCGCTCACCGTCCCATCGCCAGATGCGCTGGTTCCGCGACCGGATTCCTCGGCGTTGCGCTCCTCGAGCCGACGACGCCGACGTTCTATGGCAGCCGCAAATCGGCGGCGCTCGACGTCTGTCTCGGGAATCACGTGTGGCACTTCAACAGGCCTTCCGTTCCGATCGATCGCGACGAACGTGACGTAGCACGAGTTCGTGTGCCGCCTGACGCCCGATATCATGTTCTCCGCTTCGACCCGCACACCGACTTCCATCGATGTGCGGCCGGCGTAGTTCACGCTGGCCTTCATGATGACCAAGTCGCCCACGTGAATGGGCTCCCGGAAGTCCACGCGATCGACGGACACCGTAACGCAATTCCCGCGCGCGTGGCGAATGGCGGCCACGGCTGCGGTCCGATCCATCATGGACAGAATGACTCCACCGAACACGTGCCCAAGCACGTTGGCATGCTGCGGCATCATGATCTCGGACGTTTCGTGTTGCGACGCGCGCACCGGACGTCCGTCGCGCGAAGCCAAGTGAGCGGTCTGAGCAGGGCTGGAGTCGGGCTGGACTTTGGTCATCGCGGTTCTGGCCTGGTCGGAGTAGAGAGCGGCTTCGTCGAATGCGCGGGCGAGTGCCCGTAATGTCGTGGTGTCGGTTGCCGGCTTGTTCAACCAATAGACACGCTGCACAGGACCCGACACCTCGCCGACCGTCCACGCGTGCCGAGTGCTGTCGATCAACGTGATGGTGGTCGAGTCGCCGCCGGATGACGAACGCGCTACCACTTGGAGGCGGCCACGCCGCCAGCGCGCGTCGGCGGCGTCGGTCGTGTCTGGAAGCCCGGCTTCGTTTGGACTCCACCATGCCGGATTGCCGGCCGGGATCGGCGGCAATGGCAGCGTAAGGCCGCCGCCGCGCGATCCTCTGCCGGGCGACACGAACTCGACGGCCGGTTTTCCATCGCGCTCGACGAGATTGTAGCTCGCGCTATCGAAAGAAAAGTCGCCGATGGCCTCGGCGGCCTCGCGTGCGCGGACGTCGCGAGACGCGAGTACCGAGTCGAGCGCCTGGGCAAAGAGGGTACGACCTTTGGCCACGATCGTCTGCGCCGACGGTTCGCCGAAGAGATCGTGCACGCTCACATCGCGTGCGCGGCGCAAGTCGAGGACGCCGCGGCGAGCGACGTGCCATTCGTCGCCCGCGTCCAACTTGAGATCGGCCCGGTACTCGTACGACACGTAGGGCCCGAACTGATCGAGCAGATCGACCTCGCTCGTGGCCGAGACGCGCGGGTCGTCTTCCCCATCATCGTCGGGTTGGAGAGGACGATCATCGGGGTGGGTGCGCGCGTACCAGTGCTCGATCCCGTCGATGGTCGTGTCTTGAAAGATGAGCGACGAATCTCCGCTCTCGATGTCGCGCCGCCAAACCTGTTGGCCGACGATTTCAGCGTCGCTGTACGAGCGATCGTCGTCGGCGACGTACACCTCATAGAACTTGCCGCCATAGCGAGCGAGCTGGATGGGAGATCCGCGCGCGTGGACGCCATTGGGACCCGAGTGCACCCAGTAGGTCGAATCCGCGGTAAAGACGAGGAAGTCGGCGGCCGGCGGGCCGAACTTTCGCGCGTGACAGCCGACCGCGCATCCGCACGCAATGCTGACCACGAGAGCGAGACCGGCGCGTCGCGAAGCGCGACCCTGTTGGCGTCGCGCACGGTGCGCGCTCGCGAAGGGCCGTGCGGATGGTTGCTCGGGTGGGGGACCAGGTCGCAAAGCGGTCATGCGGCGATCTCGAAATATAGTGTGTGACCGGAGCCGGCCGAGCGTCGTACATTGTGCGGGCGTTGCAAGGCAGCGCCCCGAGGTCTCTCTATCGGATCGTGCTGGAGCACCGATCATCCATGCGCAAAACTTTGTGGCTCGTCGCCATGTCCGCCGTGTGCGGAGCGGCATTCCTGTGCCCAACGGTCGCCGCGCAGTCGGCGGCGCCCGCGTCGGACGTGCGTCCGGCTTCGCTCGACGACACGACGATCGTGCGCGCGCTGTACGTGAACCGGTGGGCGTCGCAGAGTCCGCGCCGGATGCGCCAGTTGATCGCGCTCGCCGATTCGACGGAGATCAACGCGCTGGTGATCGACATGAAGGACGAATTCGGGCTCAACTACGAGTCCACGGATCCGATGGTGGAGCGGAACGCCGGACGCGGCGGCCGCATTCCGCATTTCGCCGAGTTGATGGACACGCTCAAGGCGCACGGCATCCGGCCGATCGCGCGCCTGGTGGTGTTCAAGGATTCGGTGGCCGCGCGCCTGAATCCCGACCACGTGATCCACCAGCCTAACGGACAGCCCTGGCGCGACAAGAAGGGTCTCACCTGGGTCGATCCATACGACACGACGATCTGGGAGTACGACATCCGCGTCGCCGAAGAGATGGCTCGGTTAGGCTTCGCCGAGGTGCAGTTCGATTACATCCGGTTCCCGGAGCCGTACCCCAGCCTGCCGCCGCAGGTCTTCCGCGATGCGCGCGGACTCTCGAAACCGCAGGCGTTGGCCAAATTCCTGGACACGGCGTGTCCCCGCATCCGTAAGTTAGGCGCGTGGTGCACGGCCGACATCTTCGGTCTGGTGACGACGGTGCCCGGCGCGCTCGAGGTGGGCCAGGCGTGGGAGCCGTTGTCGCCGCGGGCGGACGTGCTCCTCCCGATGGTCTATCCGTCGCTCTACCCGCACGGCGCGTTCGGGCTCGCGCTGCCCAACGCCAACCCGTACCAGGTGATCTACGACGCGACGAGCCGCGCGCACCAGCGCGACGTGAAGCTCCAGATCCTGTCGACGGCCCACGTGCGGCCGTGGCTGCAGGCGTTCACGTTAGGCAAGCCGCGCTACGGCGCGCACGAGCTCGAGGAGCAGAAGCGCGCGGTGTACGACGCCGGGTACGACAGTTGGACGCTGTGGAATCCGGGCTCGGTGTATGAACCGTACCTGAGCGCGTTGGAGAAGACGACGGTGTCGAGGAAGAAACCGTTTGGTACGAGGGAAGCGCTGCGCTGAGGGAAGCGGCGGCGACGCCGCCTGGGGGAAGAGGGAAGGGGCGCCCTCTTCCCACTTCCTCCAGGCGGCGAAGAGCCGCCGCTTCCCCCAGCGCAGCGCTTCCCTATTGTTTCGCAATCTCGGCCACAGCCGAAATCAGCCGCTCCATCTCATCTTCCGTCGTGTAGCACGCGCAGCCGGCTCGACCACGCCGTCGGGCGCCATGGCCGAGGCGTTCGATCACCGTGGTGGCGTAGAAGTCGCCGTTCGAGACGCGTACAGTGCGCGGTCGGCGAGGCGGCGTGCGACGTCGGTGGACGAGTGGCCGGCGACGACGAACGAGACCGTCGGCGTGCGCGGCGCCGCGGGCGGCGGGCCGTAACAGGCGCGACGCCGGGGATCGCCGTGAGGCCATTCCACAGTTGCGTCGACCAACGCGGTCGCCGCGCGCGTGCAGCTCATCGAACACGCGACGCGAGCGCGCGCGCGGCGCGTCGCGCCGGCGCCGAGCGACGCGAGAAAGTCCACGGCCGCGGCGGCGCCGACGATGCCCTCGTGGTTCTGCGTGCCGGTCTCGAGGCGCTCGGGCGCCGTGTCGGGCGCGGGCTCGAGCTTGCGGCACGTCGAGCGTTCCAGCAGCTCGCTGCGTGCCGTACAGAACGCCGACGTGCGGGCCGTAGAACTTGTACGCCGAGCAGGCCAGGAAATCGCAGCCGATGGCGCGCACGTCGACGAGCTCGTGCGGCGCATAGTGCACGGCGTCGACGAAGGCGAGCGCGCCGGCGGCGTGCGCGAGCCGCGCAGCGCGCGCCGACGTCGTTGATCGTGCCGAGCGCGTTGGACGCCGCGCCGATCGCCACCAGCTTCGGTGCGGGTGCTGATCGACCGCTCGAGGTCCGCCCAGTCGAGTTGGCCGGTCTCCGGGTGCATGCGCACCGATGCGCACCGTGACGCCGCGCTCGCGCGCCAGCGCGCGCCAGGGAGCGACGTTGGCGTGGTGGTCGAGCTCCGTGACGACGATCTCGTCGCCCGGGCCCCAGCGCGCGGCCGAGCGCGCGCGCCAGGTGGAACGTGAGCGTCGTCATGTTCTGGCCGAACGCGATCTCGTCGCGCGCGCGCATTCAGGAAATCGGCGAGCGCCGCGCGCGCCGCGCGATCGCGGCGTCCGTCTCGACGCTCGTGGGATAGGCCCAGTGCGTGTTCGCGTTGTGGTGCAGCAGGTAGTCCGGTCATCGCCTCGACCACGTCGCCGCGGCACCTGCGTGCCGCCGGGGCCGTCGAAGTACGCCACCGGCTGGCCGTCTGTGCTCGCGCGCTCGAGCGCCGGGAAGTGCGCGCGGATGGCGTCCGTGCGACTGGCACGCGCGCCTGGGCCGTCGTCGACGCGTCGGTCACGAGATCTCCACGCCGGCCCATTGCTCGATCACGCGGACCGCTTCCACGTGGTCGGCCTCTTCGCCGAGCTCATTGTGCGCCGCCGCGGAAGAGCTCGCTCGTGAGCTGGAGCAGCGGCGACGGGCACCTTTTGCTCGCGCGCCACACTCGGCCGCGATGCCGACATCCTTGTCGAGCAGCGCCAGGCGGAACGTGCGCGGGAACGCGCGCGTGAGCACGCGCTCGGGAAACAGGTTCTGCGACGTGTTGCGACCGGCCGCTCGACGCGTTGATCACGTCGAGCGCGATCGCGGGCGACACGCCCGCTTTGGCGAGCGCGGCGAGTCCTCTCCGGTTGCCCAGATGTGCACCGCCAGCAGCGCGTTGTTCACCGCTTTGAGCGCGTGCCCCGCGCCGACCGGGCCGCAGTGCACGATTTTCTCGCCGAACGCGTCGAGCACCGGCCGCTCGCGTCGAACGCCGCGGCATCGCCGCCGCACATCACCGTCAGCGTGCCGCTGCTCCGCGCCGATCGTGCCGCCGCTCACCGGCGCGTCGATGAACGCCGATGCCGCGTTCGCGCGAGCCGGGCGGCGATGCGGCGCGAGGTGGCGGGATCGCCCGACGTGCAATCGATGAGCGATCGCGCCCCGCTCCATCCCCGCGAGCAACCCATCGGCGCCGTCGAGCAGCGATTCGACTTCGCGCGAGGTGGGCAGGCACGTGACGACGAAGGCCGCGCCGCGCGCCGCGTCGGCCGGCGTGGCTGCCACGCGCGCCTTGGACTGGCGCGCGAACGCATCGGCGCGCGCGCGGGTGCGATTCCAGACGGTGAGCTCGAATGGCGGTCGGGCGAGTTGACGCGCCATTGGCGCGCCGATGGCGCCGAGTCCGAGAAAAGCGATCTGGGTCATGCGAGGGATTGGGCGAAGACACCGGAACTTCGTCGTCCGGCGCCGCGATGTCAAAGCCGGGCCCGCGTCGAGTGGTGGTTCAGTTTGAATGATCTGAGGCCAGCGCACCGGCAATGGTGCTGAGCTGTGGTGATGGGCTGTGGTGATGGGCTGTGGTGATTGATCGCCCGTGGCCCACTCCGATGCCGACGCGAGTCTTAAGTAAGGGTGACCCCGTCGTCCAAGCATTCGGGTGGCCGGCCAGAGCCGGCTGGCTACGACGCTCATGTTGAAAGGATCACAGCGGAAACCAGGGATACCTGCGGATAGGGCAACAACAGAACAGCCTTTGTTCAAACAACAACAATGGCTTCCGCCTGCGCGCGTCGCGCCTTCTCGCCTAACGGAACGATCCGCGCTGATCCCTCGTTTCCGCTTTGATCCTTTCGACATGAACGTCGTAGCCAGCTGGGCAAGTCCGACACACATTGGTCTGGCCGTGTCCGTCCGTGTTCGGGCTCGTCCGCGTCTACACTCGCGCAACTCCGAGCAGCGGAGGAGCGGACGGCGCGATGACCGATGGGTGATTGACGGAGAAGCGCACGAGGCAGAATCCTGCCGCCAGATTCATTCCAAGTGACCCACTACTCCGCGTCGCCGCGCGTGTCGCGTCGCACTAGTTTCCGGCGTGCGCATCACCGACGACGGTCACCATCCAGGGCATGCTGGCCGTGCACGCGGCGCACGCCGTGTACACGGCGCTCGCCGGCGTGGATGGCATCATCACGGCCGACGTGAACGTGGGTCGCGCGACCATCGAGCACGATGGTCGCGCGACCCATGAGCAAATCGTGGATGCGATCGCGCTGGCGGGCTACCGCGTGTCCGACATTCGCGACGAGCGCCGGCTGCCGCTCCTCTGACGGTGGTCTAGCGCGCCGCGCCGATCAGCTCGCCGGCCTTGTCCGTCGCTTCGGCGTCCTCCGATTCCATGGCGACGATGCCGCGCTCGAGCCACATGAACTCGCCCTGCAGCACGCGCTGCGAGAGGCGGAACAGCGCGCCGTCCGTTGGGCCGAAGAGCATGCGGAAGTGGTCGGCGATGCGGAGTCGCGCCTCGCGGCAGAACACGTCCGCGAGATCGATGGCGTTGGCGTCGCCGTCGGCCGCGACCTTCACCGCCCGCACGCACGACGCCGACATGGCGAACAACTCGGCGCCGATCTCGACGGCGCGGAACAACACCATCTGCCGCTTCTCGAGCTTGGGGCCGAACCGCACCATGCATGAAAGATCGACGCGGCCTAGCCGGCGGGTGGCGCGTTCGACGAACCGCATGTGCGCGGCCAGATGGCCGAACTCGCCGTAGGAGCCGGAAACCGCCTGAACCAGCGCGACGTGATACCACATCGGCGTAAAAGCCGGCCGACCGCCTGACAGGCCGCCATTTTCTGCGCGCCGGTGCTTTGGGGTTCGACCAGGTCGCCCGCCATGCGGAAGTGGATGTCCACCGCCTCGCGCGCGATGAACAGCCGCATGATCTCCGACGAGCCCTCGAAGATCAGATTGATGCGGAAGTCGCGCATCATGCGCTCGACCGGGACCGGCCTTTCGCCGCGCGCGCGCAGCCAGTCGCGCGGTCTCGTAGCCGCGGCCGCCGCGGATCTGCAGCGTGTCGTCGACGATCCGCCAGCCGGCTTCCGTGTTCCACATCTTGGCGATCGCCGCCTCGAGCCGGATGTCGGATCCCGCCGCGGTCGGCCATCAGCGCGGCCAGCTCGGCCACCGCCTCCATGGCGAAGGTGTTCGCCGCCATGCGCCCGATCTTCTGGGCGACCGCGTCGTGCTTGCCGATCGGCTGGCCCCACTGCACCCGCTCGTTGGCCCATTCCGCGCACGACGCGACGCATCGCTTGGCCGCGAGGCCGCGCTCGCCGGCAGCGTCAGGCGGCCGGTGTTGAGGGTGATGAGCGCGAGCTTGAGCCCCTTGCCCTCGCCCCACAGCATGTTCTCCCTCGGCACCCGCACGTTCGTGAACCGGATGACGCCGTTCTCGATCGCCTTGAGCCCCATGAAGTGGCAGCCGGTGCACCACCTCGACGCCGGGCCAGTTGGCCTCGACGATGAAGGCGGTGATCTGCTTCTTCGGCTTGCCGTGCACCACGGCGTCGGCGGTGCGCGCCATCACCACCATGAGCTCGGCGAGCGTGCCGTTGGTGCACCACAGCTTCTCGCCGTTGAGGATCCAGTGCCGTGCCGTCGGTCGGTGGGCGTCGGCCGTGGTGCGCATGTCCGCCGGATCGGAGCCGACGTCGGCTTCGGTGAGCGCGAACGCCGAGATCGCGCCCTTGGCCAGGCGGGGGAAGTACTTCTTCTTCTGCTCGTCGGTGCCGAACAGCTTGAGCGGCTGCGGCACGCCGATCGACTGGTGCGCGGACAGCAGGGCGGTGAGCGAGCCGTCGCTGCGACGTCACCATGCCCATCGCCCGGATGTAGCTCGTCTGCGACAGGCCCAGGCCGCCGTACTCGCGCGGAATCTTGATGCCGAACGCGCCCATCTCGCGCAATTCCTGCACGAGGGCCTCGGGGATCTCACCCGTGCGATCGATGTCGTCCGACGGGTATCGCTCGAGGTAGTTCCGTAAGGCATCGAAGAACGGCTTGGCGCGCGCCGTTTCTTCGGGATCGTCGGCCGGATACGGATGAATGATCTCAGGCCGGAAGCGTCCCAGGAACAACTCCGCAAGAAAGCTCGGCTGGGTCCATTCGCTCTCGCGCGCCGCTTCGGCGACGTCGCGGGCTTCCTGCTCGGACGCCAGTGCGTGTGTACTGTCTGCCATGAGAGATCACCCTGGTCGGTTTGTCTCCCACTGACTCGGGAGGGCGGCGCCACGCGTCGCGCACTCGAAACGTACACGGTTTGCAGGAGGCCGGACAATCGGGCGCGCAGCGGGTGAACGTCGCCTCACGCTCGAGCGCGACGTTCCAACCAGAGCAAATACAGTGCGCCGTAGAACGCGATCGCCGCAAATGTGAACCACTGGATGGCGTAGCTCAAATGTGGGCCGTCATCCATGGCCGGCAGCGCGAGACGCGTCGGCGCTCCGTTCGGGCGCGGTCCGTTGGCCAGCTCGACGATGGTGTACGGCGCGATCGGATACGGAAGCTCGGCGCTGGCCCGTGCGTAGTCGAGCTCGCGCCAAGCGCGCGGATTGGTGGCCGATTGCGAGCCGCCGCTGGCGTGCGCAGGCATCGGCTCGATGAATCCATCGACCGTGGTTCGTTCCGCTTCCAGCCACAGCGATTTGTTCACCGATGACGCATTGGGCGAGTACACCCACCCGCGATTGACCAACACCGCGCGACCGCCGCTGTCGGGACGGATCGGCGTGATGAGGAACACGCCCGGTGCGCCGTCGCGCGATCGCCCCGTAATGACGAACTGGTGGTCGTAGTCGAGCGTCCCGTGGACGCGCACGCGCCGATATTTGGCGAGCGCGGTATCGGCCGGGATACTGTCGAGCGGCGCGGGCGCGGCGGCGAGCCGTTGCTCGAACTGCGCGTTGAACGCCCGCCGCTCCCCGAGCCGGTGCAGCTGCCATACGCCTAACCGAGCGAACAACGCCGCCGCGCCCGCGGCCACCACGCATCCGATCACCGTGCGCCGATTCATACACCCTGCCTAACGAGTCGCATCAAAACAAGGACATCTGCTCGCCGAGCTCGCTCGGGTCCACCGGACGTTGGCCGAGGAGCCGTTGCAGGTGGCGCGCCGTGGCGGGGCTGTGTCCGGCGAAATGATTGTTGGCGTAACCGTACACCGCGGTCACCTTCTGCGCGAGCAGGAGCATCGCGTCGGCCCAGGCTTCGAGCTCGCGCGTCCGGTCGGCTTGGATGCGCGAATAGTCCACGATGTCGCGATCGGGGCCCATCCACCGGAGATACGCAAAATCGGCGGTCGGCTTCTCGGCCAACGCAAGCATCGTGCGACGCGGAATCCATCGCGCGTCGGTAAGTGCGAGCGCGACGTGATGTTCGGCGAGCAACGCGAGCACGCCCTCGTGGATCCACGCCCGCTGGCGGAACTCGACGGCCACGCGCACGTCGCGCGGCAGTGTTGGAAGAAAGCTAGCCAGAGCCGGGAGCTCGGACGGACCGAACTCCGGACCGAGCTGGACTAACACAGGTCCCAGCTTGGCGCCGAGTGTTCGGGCACGATCAAAGAATTGCTCGGTGAGGTCGGCGCAGTTGCGCAGCCGGTGCTCGTGCGTGATTTCCTGCGGCATTTCAGCGCGAACGTGAAGTGACCCGGCGTGCGATCCGCCCAGCTTTGCACCGTGCGCTCGGGCGGCACGGCATAGAACGTCGAGTCGATCTCGACGGTATCGAAGGCGCGCGAATAGACGGCGAGGAAGTCCGAGACTCTGGTGTCGGCCGGATAGAATGGACCGACCCAGGCATCGTAGTTCCACCCTTGCGTGCCGATGCGAACCGTGGAGGGCATGGCGTAAATCGCCATGCGCCGCACGGCGGTGTCAAGTGGCGCGGGTCGAGGCCGGAGTGCTTGGCGGCACTGGAGTCGCTCGCGGCGTCTTCGAGCCGCGGACCAACAGTACCGGGACGTCCGACTTGTGTCGCACGCCGTCGGCCACGCTGCCATAGATGAGATCGGAGAAAAAGCGGTGGCCGTGCGTGGACATGGCGATGAGGTCGCACCGTTCGCGCGTGGCGGCGTCGGCGATCTCGCGTGCAGGGTCGCCGTTGGCGAGCACGGCGTCGACATCCAGACCATCGGCCTCGAGCTCGGCGGCGATGCGGCTCAGGTACTCGCGGTCCGCGCGCATCTCTTCGCTCTCGCGGAGATCGAGCTGCCGCAAATTGCGCGCGGCCCATCCGTCGGCCACGTGGATGAGGATGATCGACGCATGGCACAACCGGGCCAGCGTCCGGACGTGATGCAGGATCGCGTCGTCGTACGGCGAGTTCTCGAGCGGCACCAGGATGCGCGTGTACATGGTCCGTCACCCGCTGTCTGTGAGCGCCAGAAACTGCCGCAGAATGCGCTCCGTTAGGCCCCAGATCGTGCGGCCGCCGTGCTGAAACGTCGGCACGCGCCGAGGACCGCCCGTCAGCTCCAACACCACCTCGCGTGTCGCATCCGGTGCGCGCAGTGCGTCCACCGGAACCCAGAACGCTTCGGCAACTTCGTCGCTGAGCGTCAGCGCATCGTCACCGCCGATCGCCCCGACGAACGGTGTGATCACGAGTCGCGGCAGTGCGACCGTCCCTGGCTGCACATTGTCGAGGCGGCCGAGGAGCAGTCCGTCGCGCGAGAGATCGAGGGCGGTTTCCTCGCGGGTCTCGCGGATGGCCGTTTGCTCCAGCGTTTCGCCCGGCTCCTGTCGTCCGCCCGGCAGCGCGAAGTGTCCGCTCCACGGATCACTCGCGTACGTCGCGCGTTTGATCATCAAGAGCTCCACCGGCTCGCGATCGCGCGCACGCAGCAGCAGCGTCACTGCTGCCCGGCGTCCTCCTGGTCCCACTTCGATGTCGCGCGGCGACCGCGTCCGCAGGCGTTCGATGAGCTGCGCCACGTCGCGGCGCGCCAGCACGTGCGCCGCGCGCTGCCGTTCGCTGCCTAACGGATCGCCCGCGCCAGCCGGCACCCGCTACTCCTCCAGCGGGCCGCCCGCGTTGACCCACCCCATGAGTCCGCCTTCGACCGAAATTACGTTGGCGAACCCCAACGCGGCGAGCGTCGCAGCGCCGGTCGCCGCCCGTCCACCGCGCGCGCAGTAAAGTACGACCATCTGCTCGGGCCGCAATCGGCGCGGCGCTTCGTCACGCAGCGTGCCCAGCGGGATGTGCACCGCGCCGCCGATGCGAAATAAATTCCATTCGTGTTGTTCGCGAACGTCGACGAACGTAACGTCGTCGCCCCGTTCCCGCATCGCGATGACCGACGATGCCGGCACTTCGCGAACCCCGATGTTCGAAGATTGTGTGCTCACGTGCAGCGTTTCGCTCCAGTCGCGGCGATTCTGGTCCTTCCGAATGGTTGACGCGCCCGGCGCCACTTGTCCAGCGCTCCAAACGTTGACCAGCGGGCTGCGGTCATCAAGGTATCGCTCGGGCTTCCCCGCGCGCAAAACCGGTCACTAGGTTTCTCGGGTGACGACACCCAAGCGAGACGATTCGGCCGCGCCCGCGTGTTGACGCTTGCGCTCGTCGCCGCGGCGCCGTGGATCGTCATACCCGTCGCCGCGCTGTGGCGCGCGCGTGGCGACCCATCGCTCGATCGCGAGCCGTCTGTGGACCCGGCGGACGCCCCCAAAGTTACGGTCGTCATTCCCGCACGGAACGAAGCTGGGAACATTGCCGCCTGCGTACAATCGATTCTGATGTCTCGCTACCCGTCGCTCGAGATCGTCGTCGTCGACGACCATTCGAGCGATGACACGCTCGCCATCGCCCGCGCCATGGCCACGCTCGACCGGCGAGTTACCACGATCCAGGCAGCGTCGCTACCCGACGGATGGTTCGGGAAGCAGTGGGCATGCCGTGAGGGCGCCGCAGTCTCGTCCGGTGAAATTTTGTGCTTCACCGACGCCGACACGCGTCATGGTCGCGACCTGCTCGGCCGCGCGGTTCATCGTCTGCGCGGCGGTTCGCTCGATTTCGTGAGTGTGCTGGGCCGTCAGCTGATGCTGACATTTTGGGAGCGGCTGATCCAGCCTCAAGTGTTCGCGATGCTCGCGATGCGATTTGGCGGTGCGCGCAAAGTGAACGAATCGCCGCGCGTGACCGACAAGCTGGCAAACGGTCAGTTCATGCTGATCACGCGCGCGGCGTACGATGAAGTCGGTGGACACGCGGCGGTGCGCGATCAGGTGGCTGAAGACCTGGCGCTCGCCCAACTGTTGTTCGAACGTGGAAAGCGGACGGAGCTCGTTCAAGGCCGAAACTATCTGTCGACGCGCATGTACACGTCGCTCGGCTCTCTGGTCCGCGGGTGGATGAAGAACATTTACGCCGGCGGTATCCGCGCGACGCCGTTCGGGTCGACCGGCCGCGCGCTCCTTCCATTGGTGCTCTTGGCGGCGCCGCTCGCGAGCATCGTGCCGGTGGTGGTGCTGATCTTGGCGGCGTTCGGTTTGGTCACGAACGTTTGGCTGGACTGGTCGATCATCGCGACCGCGGCCACGGTGCTGTGGTGGATCCAGGTGTACCTGCGCGCCCCGGTCGTCGGCCCATCGCGCGCGTTGCGGTTCGCGGCGATTTACCCGTTGGGCTCGTTGGTGTTGGCGTACATCATCGCTCGCGCCGTCGTGCGCGGGCGTCGCGTGGAATGGCGGGGCCGAGTGTACGTGTCCGGTTGAAGATGGCGGGCGGGAAACCTTTTTGGGGCCGCGTTCGTCTTATGAACGAAGCCTTCGGGCTTCGATTTCCTCCGAGTGGGGGCGCCTCCGATACCTGTGCCGACAGGTATTCGGAGGCGTTCCATTTGTACGCCGGTCTTATTGCTGGCCGACCGTCTGCGGCGGCGCGTTCTGCCATTTCTTGAACCACGCCATCACGTAGGCCAGCTTCGTCATCATGTGACTCGGCGTCGCCGAGATTTCGTGCGATGCGTTAGGCACCCGCACCAGGGCCGCCGGCACTTTGCGCAGCTTGAGCGCGCCGTAGAACTGCTCGGCCTCCGAGCTCGGCGTCCGATAGTCCACGTCGCCGGTGATCATCATCGTGGGCGTCGTGACGTTGCCGACGTACGTGATCGGCGAATATTTCATGTACGTGTCGGCCTGCGTCCACGGCATGCCCGTGAACCAGTACGTTAGGCCGAACTCGGAGACGTCGGCGGTGAGCACCCAGCTGTACCAATTGATCACCGGCTTCTGCACCACGGCCGCGCGGAACCGGTGTGTGTGGCCGACGATCCACGCCGTGAGCACCCCGCCGCCGCTGCCACCCGTGACGTACAATTGGTCCGGATCGACGGAGCCCTTCGCGATCACCGCGTCGACCCCCGACATCAAGTCGTCGTAGTCGTGATTCGGGTAGTCGTGGTTGATGAGATTGCCGAACGTCTCGCCGTAGCTGGTGCTGCCGCGCGGATTCATGTACAGCACCACGTAGCCGGCCGCCGCGTACATCTGCAGCTCGGCCGACCAGCGGTCGCCGTAGTCGAGGTACGGGCCGCCGTGAATCTCGAGGACTAACGGATACTTGCGCGTCGCGTCGAATCCCGGCGGCGTGATGACCCATCCCTCCACGTCGCGCTGATCGAACGAGGACTTGACGTGGAGTTCGTGCACCGCGCCTAACGTCTTGCCGCCGGGCCCGAACAACCCATCATTCAGCCGCGTCAGCCGCGCCGCCGGCGCGCCCGCGCGGCCGGCCGTCACGGCGACATTGGCCGGATGGTCCGGGTCCGATTCGGTGAACGCGATCCGACCCGCGTGCGACATTGAGTAGGATCCGCCCGGATACGGGCGGCCGAGGTCCAGGCCGCCGACGTGCGAGGCAACCGGCGTGACCTTTCCGTCCAGCGTCACGTACCCGATTTTCGTGTCGCCCTGATCGTCGTATAAGACGTAGATCCCGCGCCCGTCCGGCGCCCACGATGCCGCGAACATGTCGCGGTCGAAGTTAGGCGTCAGCTCGCGTGCCGACGATCCGTCGGCGTTCATCAGGTAGAGATGCGTCACCTGATAGCCCTGATGGTGGTCGTCGAATCCCGAATATGCCACCATCTTGCCGTCCGGCGAAATCGCGGGCCCGTTGTCCGGACCCTCGCGCGTCGTCAACGCGCGAATCGCGCCGCCCTCGACCGGAACCGAATAGACCTCGGTGTTGAGCGGCGTGTAGTCGCCGTCGGGATGCCGGTTCGCCGAGAAGAAGATGGTCTTGCCATCGGGCGACCACACCGGCTCGCCATCGTTGAATTCGCCGCTCGTCAGCTGACGCGGCGCGCCGCCGTCGGCGCTCACCACAAAAATGTGTACGTGACCCGCCGGCACGTCGCCGCCACCATCCTGCCGGTAGACTAACGCTTCCGTGTACCGCGTCGGCGGACCCCAATCGGCACCGTCCGGCTTCGCCGGCAGCGAGACGATCGACGGCGCCGCTTCCGGTACGAACATCACGAACGCGATCCACTTTCCATCCGGCGACCACGCCAGCGACGATGGACCGTGCTCCAGATGCGTGACCACACCCTCGACGCCGGACTCCATCCACCGCACGTGTATTTCGCTCGACCCGTCTGCGTTCGAGACGTACGCGAGTCGCCCGCCGTCTGGCGACCACCGCGCATTCCCGTCGTTTCGCGCGCCGCCGCTCGTCAACGGACGCTGGTCCCCATTGTCGGCGTTCACGATCCATAACGTGGACCGCTCGCGATCCTTCATGATATCGTACCGCGACCTCGCATAGACGATCTGCCGCCCGTCCGGCGAAATTTGCGGATCCGCCGCCCACTGCAGCTCGAAAATGTCGCGGAGTGCGAAACGGTGATTGCCTAACGAATCTTGCGCGTGCACCGCGGACGCCATCATGCATCCCCCGCACACCAGACTCAACACTAATCGCATCGCATTTCCCGATTCAGGACGTGCCGACGAAGGTATCTAACTGACGCCCAACGCGACGCCCGCGTTGCGCCGAAGGGTTCGAAAGCGTACCGCACCGTACAAGCGTTCGCCGTCCGTTGGACGTCTCTCATGCGAGCCACCGCACGTCGCGATCCTTTGTACCGCCCCGCAATGTTTCGCTCCGCCCCCGCGATCCCTCCCCCACTACGTTCGCGGCGTGCGATCACTCGAATCGTTTGCCGCGCTCCTCGCCGCCAGCGGCACCCAGGCCGGACTGATGACGCTCGCCACTGAGCTGGGCTTCGCCGCGGACGTGCTCCCGCTCGACGCGGACACCCAAGTTACGCTCGGTCTAACAGAATCGTTCGTCCGCTCCGCCCGCATCGCCACCGGCGTCGGCGCGCTCCGCGCACTCCTCGTCGAATGCGATAGCAGTACGCCGCTCCGCACCCTCGCCACCACGGTCGCCCAACACTGCTCGGCCCACGCGCCCCAACTTGCCTGGCTCCTCATCGCCACACAATACAATGGATGCGACCTCGCCATCGCGACCTGGTCGGCCGACCGATCCAAACCGCGCGCATTCGCTCTCCACGTCGATCGCACACACGTCGTCCCCAGCGACGCAGAAACATTTGCCGCACTCGCCGCCGCGGCCAACGAACCCGACATCCTCGCCCACGCAGCATGGCTCGACACACTGGGCCGCGATGCCCTGACGAGACGGTTCTATCGCACACTCGAACAAGTCGTCGCCAATCTCGCCGACTCCGCTGAGTTCAGTCGCCCCCGACGCGTTTCCACAACCGAACGCGCCGACCTCGCCCTCTTGTACGTGTCGCGACTGCTCTTCCTCAGCTTCCTCCAAACCAAAGGCTGGCTCGACCACGACCGCAGATTCCTCGAAAATAGTTTCGCCCGCTGCATGGAACGCGGCGGTCAGTACCACCGCAAAGTCCTCCTCCCACTCTTCTTCGGCACACTCAATACACCGCCCCGCGCACGCGCCGCCGCCGCTCGCGCATTCGGACGCATCCCGTTCCTCAATGGTGGACTCTTCGCTCGCACCCACCTCGAACGACACCACCCCGATCTCAAGTTTCCCGACGATACCCTCGGCGTCGTCTTCGGAGAGTTGCTGGCACGGTACCGATTCTCACCGCGCGAAGAATCCGCCAATTGGTCCGAAGCCGCCGTCGATCCGGAAATGTTGGGCAAAGCCTTCGAATCCCTCATGGAAGCAAATGCCCGGCGTGCCGCTGGCGCGTTTTACACACCGCGCCGCCTCGTCGCCACCGTTAGCCACGCCGCGCTCGCCCAGGCCCTCGCGTCCGACACCATCCGCCCGGACGCCGCGCGTGATGCGCTCGATGGGCAGATGCCTAACGATGGCGATGCCGCGGCCCTCCGCGATCGCTGCGCATCCATCACCATCCTCGATCCCGCCTGCGGAAGCGGCGCCTTCCTCGTCCACATCCTCGAGCAACTTGCCACGCTCCGCGCCAAACTCGGCGACCCGCGCCCGGTGTGGCAGATCCGACGCGACATGCTCACGAAGTCGATCTTCGGCGTCGACATCAACCCGACCGCCGTCTGGCTCTGCGAGCTCCGACTCTGGCTGTCCGTCGTCATCGATTGCGACGTCCGCGACCCAATGCTCGTCCCCCCACTCCCCAACCTCGATCGACATATCCGCATTGGCGACTCCCTCGCCGGCGATCCGTTCGATCCCGCCGTTCGCGCGTGGACACCCGGAAGTCCGCGCCTCGCCCAACTCCGCGAACGATACGCCCGCTCTTGCGGTCCTCGGAAACATACCCTCCAGCGCGCGCTCGACCGCGTGGAACGCACACTCGTCATCGCACACCTCGAACGACAACTCACCGCCTGCGCCGCACGACGACGCGACATCCTCTCCACCCTCCGAGCACGCGACCTCTTCGGCACGCGAGCCGCTCCCGCATCCGTCGCCAAACAACGCCTCGCCGCCGAACGCGATCGCAGCCGCTCGCTCACCATTCTCGCTCCGCGATGTGCGCAACGGCGGCGCCCTCCCGTTCGCCTGGATCACCCACTTCCCCGACGTCGCCCGCAACGGCGGCTTTACCGCCATACTCGGCAACCCGCCCTGGGTTAGGCTCCATTGGATTCCCGCCGCGGCACGCGCGGAACTTCGCCGGCGCTTCCTCTCGTACCGCAACGCACCCTGGACCCGCGGCGCCGTCGCCGCGCGCGCAACGCTCGGCTTCGCCGCCCAAGTCGACTTGGCCGCGCTCTTCGCCGAACGAGCGGTCTCGCTCCTCCAACCCGGAGGCACGCTCGCCTTACTGCTTCCAACGAAACTCTGGCGCGCCCTCGCCGGCGGTGGTGTCCGCGCCACGCTGCACGAGCGAGCTCGAGTCGTCTCGATTGAAGACTGGAGCGAAGCGCCACGCCAATTCGATGCCGCCGTGTACCCATCACTCCTCGTCGCCACGCGCCACGAGCAGCACCCCGCGCACGAGCCACTCTTCGAACGCGAAACCCGCGACGACGACACGATTCGAGCCACCGTACACCGGCCTAACCGTACCACGCAGTGGTGCACGATACGCTCACGCCTCGGCTTCGACGACGATCCCGCGAGCCCGTGGGTCCTCGCGCCACCGCCGGTCCGCGTTGCCTTCGACCACCTCGCATCAGCCGGCATCCCACTCGTCCACAGCACACTCGGCCCGCCACAACTCGGCGTCAAATGCGGGTTGAATGAGGCCTTCATCGTGCGGTGCATTGACGCCGGGTCCGCCATAGCGACCGTGCACGACGGCCAGCGCACCGGTCGCGTCGAACGCCAGCTCTTGAGGCCGCTGCTGCGCGGCGACGGGCTCTGCGCGTGGCGCCAGCCGCCTAACGGAACGGGCGAATGGATCGTGTGGACGCACGATGAGCGAGGCGCGCCCCTCCGAAGCCTGCCCCCGCACGCACACGCATGGCTCGCGCGATGGCGCGCCGCGCTGTCCCGTCGTGCCGATGCGCGGTCGCGCGGACCGTGGTGGGCGCTCTTTCGCACCGGCGGCGCGTCCAGCGCATACGCGCGCGTCGTGTGGGCCGACGTCGGTCGCGCACCCCGCGCACTCGTGCTCGCACCCAACGACGCATCCGTCGCGCTCAATAGCTGCTACGTCCTCGCCTGCCGCGATCCCCGCGACGCGCACACGCTTGCCGCCCTCCTCAACTCGCCGCTCCTCGGCGCATGGCTCACACTCATCGCCGAACCCGCGCGCGGAGGCTATCGCCGCTTCCTGGCCTGGACCATCGCGCTCCTCCCCACGCCGCGCGACTGGTCGCGGGCACGCGACATCCTCGCACCACTCGCCCAACGCGCCCAACAAGGACTCGATCCCGACGCCCGCGAGTTGCTCGACGCCACGCTCCACGCCTATGGCGTCCGCCGGCCCGACATCGAACCGCTCCTCGAATGGACCGCGTCCTAACCCAGCGCGTCGACGTCGCCCGCGCACGCGCCGTCATCGCCGACCTCTTTCTCCGGGATCGGGAATCGGAGTCGATCGCGCACGTCGGAGACATCACGCTCCGCCCCCACCAACGATCTGCCGTCGATCGCGTGCGCCGCGTGATCGCCGAATTCGGCGGCGCCCTCCTCGCCGACGAAGTCGGGCTCGGCAAGACCTTCGTCGCGGTCGCCCTCATCCGCGAATCCCGCCGCGCCCTCGTCGTCGCGCCCGCGGCCCTCCGTCCCATGTGGCGCGACGCACTCGAACGCGGAGGCGCCGGCGCACGCATTGTGTCGTACGATGCCCTCAGCCGCGGCGCGTTGCCTAACGAGACGTTCGACTTCGTGGTGCTCGACGAGGCACACCACGCCCGCAATCCGGCCGCCAAACGCTACGCGCGCATCGCTGCCCTCACATCCGGCACGCCCGTGCTCCTGCTGTCCGCCACCCCGGTCCACAACCACGCCGGCGATCTGGCCGCCCTGCTCGCATTGTTTCTCGGAGCCCGCGCCGCGCAACTCACCGATGACCAACGCGCCGCCTGCATTATTCGTCGCGAACGCGCCGACATTACCGACACGATGCTCCCGGCGCTGCTCCCGTCGGCCTGGCTCCCGGTCGGCAACGACGAAGCCCTCCTCGAGCACATCACCGCGCTGCCCCCACCGCTCCCGCCGCGCGATGGCGACGACGGCGGCGCACTCGTCCATTGGGGACTCGCCCGCCTCTGGGCCTCCAGCCAAGGCGCCCTCCTCCGCGCACTCGAACGGCGAATCGCCATCGCCACCGCGCTCGACGCGTCTCTCGCCACCGGCCGCTACCCGTCCCGCGCCACCCTCAGCGCCTGGGTCTGCGGCGACGACGCCGTCCAGCTCGCCTTCCCGCAATTGTTCGATTCGGAGCACCGCCTAACGGAGCCGATGCGACGGATCGTCGCGGCCCACGCCGACGCCATCCAGGCCTTGCGAACCCGGACACTCGCCAGCGCCTGGACGGATACCGAACGCGCGGCGCGCCTGCACGAAGTCCGCGGCGCCCACCCCGGCGAGAAAGTCGTCGCCTTTTCGCAGTTCGCCGACACCGTGCGCGCACTCTTCTCGCGCCTGCCAAACCGATCGGCGGCCGCCGGCCTAACGGCCCGCGGCGGACTCGTCGTCAGCGGCCCCATCCTCCGCCCCGAACTCCTCGCGCGCTTCGCGCCGCGCGCGCAATCGGCAGCGCCGCCGCGCGACGTCGAACGGATCGATTGTCTGCTCACCACCGACCTGCTCAGCGAAGGCATCAACCTGCAAGACGCGTCCGTCGTCGTGCATCTCGATTTGCCCTGGACTCCGGCCCGCCTCGAACAACGCGTCGGCCGCGCACGCCGGATCGGGTCCACGCACCATCGAGTCGCCGCCTATACCATGGCGCCGCCAGCCGCCGCCGAAGCGCTGCTCCGCGTCGAACAGCGCCTCCACGACAAACTCCGCGCCGCGAACCGCGCCATTGGCATCGCGGGCACGATCCTCCCCGCGTCGCCGCCTAACGAGACACCGTCGGCGCCGCAGCAACGGGAGGCGCTGCGGCGCATCGTGGCCACGTGGCGCGGGGCCGATGCTCCAGCCAGGGCCAACGAACTACTACCGCTCGTCGCCCTCCAGGTCACACCCAGGCCGTGTATGCTGGCGCTGTTTCACGACACGCTCGCCTGCACACTCGCCGGCTCCATTGATCACGGCCCCCTCGACGATCACCCGGCACTCCTCCTCGAAATCGCGACTCTACTGAACGTGCCGTACATTGACGCGACGGCACGCCCGGCACCGACAGACGACATTGCCGCCTCGCTTGCACTGTCCGATCGTTGGATCGCCCGTCGCGCTGCGATCGCCGCCACCGGCGGAACGCTCCCACTGCACGCGCCCGGGCGTCGACACGCCATGCGTCGCATCGTGTCCATCACGGCCCGCGCACCGCATCACCTCCGCCCAACCCTCGCGCCCCTCGCCGCCCGCGCGCGCCGAGCCATCACCTTGCCCTTCGGCATCGGCGCCGAACGGGTCTTGAACGACCTTGCCACCGCCACGCTACCCGACGAGGCCTGGCTTCGCGCCCTCGGCACGTTCGCCGATGTCCAAGAGCGCTCGGGCACTCTGGTGGAACACACCCAAACCCTCGTTGCGATGCTCCTTGGAGTCGCGTAGCTGCCCCACCCCCATAAATTGCGGCGATGCCGTCTTCTGCACCGCTCGCCATCCTCTTCGACCTCGACGGCACCCTCGCCGATTCGATCGAGCTCATCCTCGGCGCGTTTAGGCACACGTTCAATACCCACTTGGGAGCAGTGCCCGCCGATCAAGCGTGGATTGCCGGCATGGGGACGCCACTCGCGTCGCAGATCCGCACGCTCGTGGTCGATGAGGCCTTGATCGACCCGATGACCGCTACGTATCGCGCATGGCAGAACGAGCACCACGACGAGATGCTTCGCGAATTCGCTGGCGTGCGCGAAACGCTCACGCTCCTCCGCCAACGCAGACACCCAATGGCGCTCGTCACCAGCAAAGCCACCGACGCGGCTATGCGGGCGCTCCGCCTCATGGGAATCGACTCGCTCTTAGGCCACGTCATTGGGGCTGATACCACAGCCTCGCACAAACCCAACCCGGAGCCCGTCCTCTACGCGCTCGCCCAACTGGGCCGCCCGCCGCAGGACGCCATCTTCGTCGGCGACTCCCCGCACGACATCGCGGCGGGCAATGCGGCCGGTGTGCTCACCATTGCCGCACTGTGGGGCCCGTTCACGCGCGAAACGCTCGAGGCCGCACACCCCGATCGCCTCATCGCCGACATCCGCGACCTGCCTCCCCTCATCGACACCCTGACGCCTGCCAACACGGCGGCATCACGCCAATGACCGTTCAAACCTTTCTGTGGCTCCAACCATCTGATTCAGCGACGGCAACAAGGCGCGAAGTAAATGTTGACAGCCACGATGGAAGACGTGGTGACAACGATTCCGAGTGAGGACCCGAACTCCGACGTCGCTCTGGCTGCGACGGGCGATCGGCAAGCCTTCGAGCGCGTGTACCGCGCCAACGTGCAGCGGGTGTTTTCCATCTGCGTACGCATGTGCGGCGATCGCGTGAGAGCGGAAGAGTTGACGCAAGACGCATTCGTCCGGGCGTGGGAAAAACTCCCGCTGTTCCGCGGCGAAAGCGCCTTCAGCACGTGGCTCCACCGGTTAGCCGTCAACGTGGTGTTGAACGATCGGAAAGTGCAGGGCCGCGAGCGATCGCGCGCCGCGACAAACGACGACGAGGATGGCGAAGAGTTGTACGGCGCCAGCGCGCCACCCTCGCACGCCGATCGGATGGACCTCGAGGCGGCAATCAAGCTCCTGCCTCCCGGCGCACGACGCGTGTTCGTGTTGCACGACGTGGAAGGCTATCGACATGAGGAAATCGCCGAGATGCTCGGCGTCACCTCAGGCGGCAGTAAGGCGCAGCTGCACCGCGCCCGACTTCTGTTGCGCGAGGCATTGAACCGATGATGAATCGATCCTTTAGCTGT
Source organism: uncultured Gemmatimonadaceae bacterium (assembly GCA_963702675.1). Taxonomy (GTDB): domain Bacteria; phylum Gemmatimonadota; class Gemmatimonadetes; order Gemmatimonadales; family Gemmatimonadaceae; genus JADGGM01. The sequence continues at coordinate 778,718 of CAVPDN010000009.1, read as the reverse complement.
GACCAGTTCGATGCGGCGCTCTCCAACCACCTGGAGAATGCCCTCGATCCGGCCGAGCGCGCCGCGCTCGAATCGCACGCCGCGACGTGCGACCGCTGTCGCGCGCTGCTCGCCGAACTCTCGGCGATCACCACCGGAGCCGCGGCGCTCCCCGCTCTCGAGCCGTCGCATGATCTGTGGGCCGCGATCGCCCAACGCATCTCGGCCCCGGTGGTCGCGTTGCCGGCCGCCGCGGCGCGACGCGAGCGCCGGTCGTCGGTTAGGCCGTGGTATCTCGCCCCCGTGTCGCTCGCCGCGGCGGCAGCGGTGCTCGTTGCGGCCACCGCTACCATTACCATGGTCGCCACCCGCTCGGGGCGCGCATTGGCGCCCCCCGACGTCGTGGCGGCGAACAACCCGGCGCCCGCGGCGCAGCCCGTCGACGCACAAATCGACATTCCAGCCCCGGCGCCCCGCGTGGCCAACGCGTCCGGCACCAGGCCTAACGCAGTGCCGGTCCAGGAAATCTACGCCCGCGAGATCGCCGAGCTCGATTCGATCGTCCGCGACCGGCGCTCGCACCTCGACACGTCGACCGTCGCCGTCATCGAGAAGAATCTCCACATCATCGACCAGGCCATCGCGCAGAGCCGTGTCGCGCTCGCGCATGATCCCAATAGTGGGTTCTTGAACCACCAGCTGAACGACGCACTGAATCAGAAGATCTCGCTGCTTCGGACTGTTGCCTTACTCCCTGCTCGCACGTGAGGCCCGAAATGTGTGCCCGACTCTATAGTGCCCTCTGCCTGGCCGCGGTGCTGGCGGCCACCCCTGCGCTGTTGCCGGCGCAACGACAACATTGGGATGATGATGATGAGTCGTCCCGCGTCGACACGACCGTCGCCCTGTCGAGCGGCGGCGTGGTCGAGCTCTCGCTCATCTCCGGCGAGATCAAAGTCACCAGTTGGAATCGTGACCAGGTCCGCATTGAGGCATTGAGTGATGGCGGCGTCCTGCAGTTCGATGCGACGAACGGCCGCGTGAGTCTCTCCGTCCGCTCCGATCGCGGCGACATGGGCGACACCAAGTTCGAGATCACTATCCCGGCCGGCGCGCGCCTCATCAGTCACAGCATATCCGCCGACATCACCACCGACGGCGGCAGCGATGTGGAAGCGCACTCCGTGAGCGGCGATGTGAGCGTGAGCAACGTGACGGGTCGAGCGACGCTCGAATCCGTATCCGGTGGCCTCACAGCCATGCACATTGGGCATGGCTTGCGTGTCAATGGCGTGAGCAGCGACATCAAGGCGACCGACGTCACGGGCGACATCAACGCCCAGTCGACGAGCGGCGAAATCGTCCTCGGCGCCACGCACTCGTCTTTCGTGCATACGGAGACCGTGAGCGGTGACACACGGTTCGGCGGCACCATTGACCGTGCGGGCCGCTACGACTTCCACTCCCATTCCGGTGACATTGTCCTCGCCGTCCCGGCGACCGGCGTCACCTTCGACGTAAGCACGTTCAGCGGCGACGTGCAGAGCGACTACCCAATGACCCTGCAGCCCGGCTCCGAAGTCGGAGAGAAGCACATGGAATTCTCGATCAATGGCGGCGGCGCCCGGGTTACCGCCGAGACGTTCAGCGGTGGCGTCACGGTCGAACGCCCCGGCCACTCTTCCCACGAGGACTAGACAGCGATGCGAACCATCCTTCGCGGTACCATTGCGCTCGCGGCCCTGGCGGCCCTCGCCGCTCCGTTAGGCGCCCAATCGGCCGACGTCCAGAATGGCGATACGTTCGATTGGTCGGGGGCCATTCCCGCCGGCAGTTGGCTCCGCGTACAGAACCTGAACGGCGCGGTTGAGGTCGAGGCGGCCTCCGGCGACCAGGCGTCGGTGCACGCAGTGAAGGAATACCACGGCGACGCCGATCCGAAGCGCGTCCACTTTGTGGTCACCAAGGACGGAAACAACGTCACCGTCTGCGCGCTCTGGCACGACGGCGACACTTGCGACGAAAACGGCTACCACTCGCACCACGACGGCGATCACAATGACAACGTCGCGGTGCACTTCACCGTCAAAGTGCCCAAGGGCGTCATGATGAACGCCGCCACGGTCAACGGCGATGTGCGCGTCAGCGGCGCCACGGCGCCGGTCAAAGCCAGCACGGTCAACGGATCTATCGAAGCGTCCACGACCAGCGGACCGGTCGACGCCAGCACGGTCAACGGCGATGTGCACGTTCGCATGGACGCGCTCGCCGGCGACGGCGATCTGCGCTACAACACCGTCAACGGCTCCATCACCGCCGACCTCCCGGCCAACCTGAACGCGGAGATCGACCTCGAAACCGTCAACGGCTCGCTGACGTCGGATTTCCCGATCACGCTCACCGGCAGCATCAACCCGCGCCACCATATTCACGCAACCATCGGATCCGGCGGCCGGCACATCGAGTTCCACACCGTGAACGGCAGCGTCGAGCTCAAGAAACTCAGTTGACCGCGCGCTCGTAGGATACAGTGCGGGTGCAGGCGCCCCGCCCGCCCTGCTGCACCGGGTGCGGCGGGGCTTGGCGTTAGGCGCTCGCGATGTCCCACTCGATCGCACACGAGGTCGACATGAGTCGGATCCTGATGGCCGTCGGCGTTGCCGCTGCGTTAGTCGCGGCCGGTTGCATCCATACGACGCGCTACGAATCGAACGCCTTTGCCTGGAACGGCGCCGTGCCCACGGGCCAGTGGGTGCACGTCCGAAATCTGAACGGGACCATCAGCGTGATCCCGAGCACCGGCGCGAACGTCGAAGTCCATGCGTCCAAGCGCTGGTCGCGCGGCGGCGACATGGTGCACTTCATCGAAAGCGCGGGTGATGACGGCGTCACGATCTGCGCGGTCTACCATAACGGCGACAGCTGCAGTCCCAGCCGCTATTCGAGCAACGAACACCACGGCTTGTTCTCGGGCATTTTCGGCCAGCATAGCGACGCACGCGTGGATTTCATCGTGAACGTCCCGGCAGGGGTCAACGTCGACCTCGGCAGCATCAACGGGTCGGTCCGCGCTTCGGGCACCTCCGGAACCGTCGACGCAAAGGTGGTCAACGGCGACATTGACGTCGCCTCGCATCAGGGCGCGTTGGACCTGACCACCGTGAATGGGAGCGTGACGGCTGCACTCGATACACTACCGGCCACCGGCGACATCTCCATGAAGTCGGTGAACGGCTCGATCACCGCGGTACTGCCGCCCAAACTCGATGGGACCGTGGACTTCAAGACCGTCACCGGGCACATCTCCAATGGTTTCCAATTGACGACCGACGGACCGGCGAGCACCAGGAAACTCAGCGGCACGGTGGGCGCAGGCGGATCGCGTCACATCGACTTGTCCACGGTGAACGGCAGCGTGACCCTCCTCAGGCACGCGTGACGGCACCTGCCTAACGGAAGATGAAGCGCGGGGTGGCCGGTGAACCGGCCACCCCGCGCCTCTTGTATGTTCAATGGCGCCGTTGCCGCGCGCACTACAGGCCGGCGGCCACGTCTCCTAGAACCGTTGCCGTCACCTGACCCGACCCGCCGCTCACCGGCCTGAAATCGCGTCGCGGCTCGAATCGCTCGGCCCGCAGGCTCGCCAGCTCGATCCGCGATACATCCAGCGTCTTCCAACCGTGCTCGGCGGTGTCGTTGCCGAACCCGCTCACTTGATACGCCTCCAACACCTCGGTGCCGTCAGGCTTCCGAAGAATCGCATGCGGTTGAACCGTGAACGGAGCGCCGCCGGCGTACGAGAGGTCGAGTACTCGCCGGTCCTCGAGCGCCTGCATGATGATGTCGCGGTACACATCTCCTCCGAAATCGAAGCGGATCGCACCTGGCGGACCGATCCGCCTGTCTGCGGAGAGCTTACTGATTATCCACCACGTTCGCTAGCGATCTCGCCTCAATGCCGTAGCGCGTTGCGTGCCCGTTCATACATTTCGCGCGTGCCGTCGCACATCGCCCTCCCGCGCGTCGTGCGCCGCCTGCCGCTCGCGCTCGTCGCACTCTCGCTGGCCATCGCCAGCTTGCATGCCCAAGACACGGCGGCTGCACGCGACACACTCCCGGCTCATCGAGCGGCCGCAACCACGCCGCCCGACACCGGCGCAGCCGACTCTGCCGCTGCGCGAGCCGAAGCGCGCTCGCGTGCGCACGATCGCCGCACTTTCCGGACGCATTTCGTCCTCGGCTTCGTGACCAGCATTCTGGCACACGAGGCCGGACACGTCGTGGCGTCGCTCGCCCTGGGAGCGCACCCGTCGTTCGGGTTCAACAAATTTCGACCGACGATTTACTCCGGCATCGACGCGAGCCTCCATCCCACCAAGCAATTCATTTTCTCGAGCGCGGGCCTGACCGTTCAATCCCTGCTCGACGAATCGATTCTCGACGTCCCACATCGCGGCGGGTCGGCCTTCGAGCGCGGGTTGCTGGCCGGCGGCATCGGCACAGTCCTTTTTTACATCACGCTCGGCCGGAACGGATCCGTGAGCGACGTCGCGTACATGGCGCAGACGTCCAAGTTGTCCAAAGATCAGGTGTCGCTGATTTACGGCGGTATCGCAGCATTGCACGCGGTGCGAATTCATGGCATGGCCAAGTACGCCCACTTCTTCACGGCGCCGAGTGATCGAGGAGGGGTGAAGGTCGGCATGAGGATCGACGGCGATTTCGGAGACTGACCCGCCGCGTGCTTGGGCGGGTCACCGCATGAGCTCGTAGACCGCGCCGTCGTGCGTGCGTACCAGGAGGTGCACGCGTTGCGGAACGAGCTGCAGCAGCGCGGTCGGCGTGGCAGCAAACTGGCTCGATCGGTTGAACGCGACGATCAGTCCATGCTCGCGTGCCACCACCTCGGCCACCGCCTGCGCCGTGTCGCGAGTCGGCGCCTGCGGCAGCGCGCGCGACCATCGGTTCGCGTGAAAGTAGAGTGCGGTGGTGTAGTTCGTGTAAAGCGGCCGGCCAGCCGCATGGTCCCGCACCCACGCGATGAGCGGCGATCCGACCCAATTCTCGTCCGCGTAGTCGTTGCCCGTGTCGACGGCGTAGCTGCCCTGTTGGGCCGTGGCCCACGCCGACGCCCCGCACCAGGCGACCAACAGTATGGCCGCCGCGACGCGCGCTGGCCGGCGCCACACGCGCCAGCCGTTGCCCACCGCGATCACGACGGCCATGATCACCAGCAACATGAGCGGCGACAGCAGCCGCTCGTCTAACGGAATCGCCGGATCGGCGAACATCCGCGCCGAGACCACGACCGCCACGTAGCACACCGCCATCACCCCGATGGCCGCCACGGCCCTCGACGTGCGATCGTCCGCCGTTTCGCTCGTGGCCGGCGCGGCGCGCCTGCCGAACACCCGCTCTCGGATCGCCCATCGGCGTGCCGCATCGCGGCCTAACGCGACGAATGCGACGGCCGCGATCACGGCCGGGATGACGCGCCAGAGACCGCCCACGAGCGGCGCCGTCCACGCGACCACCGTGCGCGCCCCCTCGTGCAGCGTCGGCGCGATCTGCCCGTACACGCTGAATTCGCGGATGCCGCCGCCGTGCGTCTCGTGGCGCGTGCGGATCATCCACGCCAGGAGTGCGATCGCGCCCGGCGCCACGCCCGCCGCCGCGCGCCGCACGCGCTCACGCAACGTGCCTGGGAGAGCGAACCCCCACACGCCCACCGCCGCCACGACGGATACCCCCGCATACCGCACCAGCGCCGACGACGCCGCCGCGACGCCGGCCGCAACCGGCGATCGCGGACGCACGATCATGCACGCGAGCGCGACGGCCATGAGCGCGAAAAACAACGGCTCGCTGAGGACGTCGAGGTACACGTACGCGACCGCCGGCGTCACGGCGACCGCGATCGCCGCGATGGTGCCGGTGACGCGCCCCTCGGCCCAACTCGCGACGAGAAACACGATCGCGATGAGCGCCAGGGCCGCGACCCCGTTCACCACGCGCGCCGCCTGCACGGCGTCTGCGCCTAACGCAACAGGCACGGCCAGCACCGTCGACACCCCGGGCGGAAAGTGGGCCAGCGGCTCGGCGCTGTCGGGGCTGTCCCAGCTGTCGTCCGGCACCTCGAGCGTGCCATGCGCGGCGAGCGATTTCGCGGCCGCGACGTACTGCACGGCGTCCGGATCGAGACCGGGCCCTGCCGGCTGCGTCCACTCGAACACGAACCAGCACGCGACGGCGCCGAGGAGTACTGCCAGCGGGACGCGAAACGAGGGGAGGCGCGTGGGCCGTGTTCGGAGTGACATGCCGGGCCGAAGTATACCCCAACCACGATTCGTTCGCCCGTGGCCCGCTCTCGGAAACGCGTCGCCACTGTCCTTCGCGACCCGTTCCGCGTATCGTGTCTGCTCCTCCGAGGGTCGGCACATGGTCACGATCCACACGCTGGGCGGTTTGTCCCTGCGGGGTGTCGTCGACTTCGACGACGCTGCACCCGACAATCGACGGGCCATGGCGCTGTTGGCGCTGCTCGCCGTTGCGGGCGAGCGTGGTGTGGATCGCGACCGCGCGTGCGAGCTGCTCGGTCTGTCCGACAAGGGCGACCCCGATGCGCTAACGGTGGCCGTGGATGCGATCCGGAACGCCGTTGGTCCGGGCGACCTTCGGACGGACCGCACGTTGCACGTGAACCCCACGGTCGTGCGCTCCGATGTGGCCGAATTCGAGCGCGCGCTCGACGATCGCGACGCGCGCATCGCCGTCGCGCTGTACACCGGTCCGTTTCTCGGCGGCTTCTCGCTGCCCGACGCGCCGGCGTTCGACGCGTGGGCCGCTCGCGAGCGGGAGCGCCTCGAGCGGCGTCTTCGAAGTGCGCAGGCGATGCTCGCCTTGCGCAACACGCCCACCGGTCGCACCGCCGGGATCCCCGCCATCAAACGATCCGCGTCGGCCACGCCGCGGTCGCACGCGGTGCTCGACGCCGCGACGTCGGCGCCCGCCGTAAGCCGCGAGCGGGGCGCGATCATTGCCGGCCGCTATCGTGTGTTAGGCGAGCTGGGCCGCGGCGCGATGGCCGCCGTGCTGTTGGCCCGCGACATCAAGCACGAGCGTGACGTCGCGATCAAGTTCGTGCGGTCGGACGCCGCCGACGCGAACGCCCTCGCCCGGTTCCAGCGCGAGATCGCGCTCGTCGCCAGCCTGCAGCACCCGCACATTCTTCCGCTGTACGACTCCGGCGAATCGGGCGGCTCGCTGTACTACGTGATGCCGTACATCACCGGGCAATCGCTCCGCGAGCACCTCGACGCCAAGCACGCTCTTCCGTTAGGCGAAGCGCTCCGGATCGCCCGCGAGGCGGGCGACGCGCTGGCGCACGCGCACGCCCACGGCGTCATCCACCGCGACGTGAAGCCGGCCAACATTCTGCTTTCCGGCGGGCACGCGCTCGTGGGCGACTTCGGGATTGCGCGCGGCGCGCCCCGCGCCGCGGGCCGCCGCCTCACCGACGACGGCTACGCGGTCGGCACGCCCGCGTACATGAGCCCCGAGCAGGCGTGCGGCGACCCGGTGGATGCACGGAGCGACGAGTACAGCCTGGCGTGCGTGCTCTACGAGATGCTGGCCGGCGCGCCGCCCTTCCCCGGCTCGCGCGGCCAGTCGGCGCTCGCCCAACGATTCCTGGCCGACGCGCCTCCGTTAGGCGAAAAGCGGCCCGACGCACCGGCGTCCGTCGCGCGCGCCGTCGCCACCGCCCTCGCCCGCGCGCCCGCCGAGCGATTCACCGGCGTCGCGGAGTTCCTCGCCGCGTTCGAGGACACCGCGGCCGAGGGCGCCCCCGCCGCCACGCGCTTCACGCGCATGCGACGGTGGCTCGGCCTCGCGCTGCCCGCGGTCGCGCTGTTCGCGGGCGGCGTCCGACCAGGCCGCTGATGGGCGCGGGGGTTGCCTCGTCCCCCGCCTCGACCGTAAGAATGAACGGAACCCGTCGCGCCCGAACTCGGGCGCCGTTGATTTGCTCATGGGAGTGAACTCGTGACATCGCTTGACACCGAGCGCGTCCGCGCGCCTCGCGGGACGACCCTGTCCTGCAAAGGATGGCAGCAGGAGGCCGCGCTCCGCATGCTGATGAACAACCTCGACCCCGACGTCGCCGAGCGACCGGATGATCTGGTGGTGTACGGCGGGACGGGAAAGGCGGCGCGCGATTGGGCGTCGTTCGATGCCATCGTCGCGGCGCTCCGGCGTCTCGAGCACGACGAGACGCTGCTCGTCCAGAGCGGAAAACCGGTGGGCGTGTTCCGCACCCATCCGGGCGCGCCGCGCGTGCTCATCGCCAACGCGAATCTGGTCGGCCGGTGGGCGACCTGGGACGTGTTCCGCGAGCTCGAGCGCCAGGGCCTAACGATGTACGGGCAGATGACCGCCGGCTCGTGGATCTACATCGGCTCGCAGGGCATTTTGCAGGGCACGTACGAGACGTTCGGCGCGGTGGCCCGCGCGCACTTCGGCGGCACGCTCGCCGGCCGGATGGTGGTCACCGCGGGCCTGGGCGGCATGGGCGGCGCCCAACCGCTCGCCGCGACGATGCACGGCGCGGCATTTTTAGGCATCGACGTGGACCCGGCGCGCATCGCCAAGCGCGTCGCCACGGGCTACTGCGACCGCCAGACGGCGAGCCTCGATCAGGCGCTGGCGTGGATCGCCGAGGCGACCGCCGCGCGCGCGCCGCTGTCGGTCGGCCTCGTCGGCAACGCCGCCCACGTGCTGCCGGAGTTGGAGCGGCGCGGCGTGGTGCCCGACGTCCTAACGGACCAAACGAGCGCCCACGACACGCTCAACGGCTACGTGCCGGCCGGCCTGTCGCTCGAGGCCGCGGCCGACCTCCGGCGCACCGATCCGGCGCGGTACGTTCGGCAGGCGACGGCGTCGATCGTCGAGCACGTGCGCGCGATGCTCGCCCTGCGCGCGCGCGGCGCGATCACGTTCGACTACGGCAACAACCTGCGCACCGTGGCGCACGACGCCGGGCTCGCCGACGCGTTCGCGTTCCCCGGGTTCGTGCCGGCCTACGTTAGGCCGTTGTTCTGCGAGGGCAAGGGCCCGTTCCGCTGGGTGGCGCTCTCGGGCGACCCCAAAGACCTCGCGCGCACCGACGAGCTCGTGCTCGAGCTGTTCCCCGACGATGAGCACCTGGTGCGGTGGATCACCCTGGCGCGCGAGAAGGTGCAGTTCCAGGGACTGCCGGCGCGCATCTGCTGGTTAGGCCAAGGCGCACGCGCGCGGTTCGGCGTCGCCTTGAACGATCTCGTCGCCACCGGCGAGCTCTCGGCGCCCATCGTGATCGGTCGCGACCATCTCGACACCGGGAGCGTCGCCTCGCCGTTCCGCGAAACCGAAGCGATGCGCGACGGCAGCGATGCCATCGCCGACTGGCCGATCTTGAACGCGCTGCTCAACGTGGCGAGCGGCGCATCGTGGGTCTCGTTCCATCACGGCGGCGGCGTCGGCATCGGCAACTCGCTCCACGCCGGCCAGGTGATCGTGGCCGACGGCACGCCGGAGATGCGCGTCCGCCTCGAGCGGGTGCTGACCAACGATCCGGGCATCGGCGTGGCGCGTCATGCCGACGCGGGCTACGACATCGCCATCCGCACGGCCCGCCAACACGACATCGCCATCCCGATGCTCGACCGCTGACCCGTATTCGTTCCGTTAGGCGTGTGGGTGGACCACGCCGTCGATGACCGTCATGCGGCAGGCGTTCGCACGAAAGTTGTACAGCCAGTGGTCCACGCTGGGCGCGTCGAGCACCGCGAAGTCGGCGCGCTTGCCCGGCTCGAGCGATCCGATCTCCGGCTCGAGGCCCACCGCCCGCGCCGCGTAGAGCGTCGCGCCCTTGAGCGCCTCGGCCGGGGTCATGCGCTGCATCGTGCACGCGAGCGTGAGCGCCAGCGGCAGGTGCGCGCTCGGCGCCGAGCCCGGATTGAAGTCGGTGGCCACCGCGACGGGGACGCCGGCGGCGAGGAATCGGCGCGCCGGCATGGGCGCCTGTCCCAGGTACAACGTTGCTAACGGAAGACTCACCGCCACGACGCCCGCCTGCGCCATCGCCGCGATGCCCGCATCGGACGCGTGCTCCAGGTGGTCCGCCGAGATCGCGTGCGCCTGGGCGGCGAGCGCCGCGCCGCCGCCATCGCTCAGCTGATCGGCGTGCAGTTTCACGGCGAGCCCCGCATCGCGCGCCGCGCGCAGGATGCGACGCGCTTCGTCCACCGTGAACGCGCCGCGCTCCACGAACACGTCGCAGCACGCCGCCAGACCCTCGCGCGCCGCCGCCGGAATCATTTCGTCGATCACCAGATCGACATACGCATCGCGCCGGTCGCGCATGTCGGGCGGCAGGGTGTGCGCGCCCAACAACGTCGGCACGATCCGCTGCGGACCCTGGGCCGCGAGATCGCGGTACACTCGAAGCAGCCGGAGCTCCTCGGCGACCGTGAGGCCGTAGCCGCTCTTGCACTCGACCGTCGTCACGCCTAACGAAAGCATTTGCCGCAGGAACAGCCCGCACTTGTCGAGCAGCGCCTCGGATGAAATCGCGCGCGTGGCCGCGACCGTCGACGCGATGCCGCCGCCGGCGGCCGCGATCTCCTGATACGTGCGCCCCTGAATGCGTTCCACGAACTCGTTGGCGCGCCAGCCCCCGAACGCCAGGTGCGTATGGCAATCCACGAGGCCGGGAATCACCAGCCCACGCGACGAGAGCGGCCAGTCGATGAAGACCTGCTCATCGTCCGCGAACTCGGCCGGCAGCTCGGCTTCCGGCCCGACCCACGCGATGCGTCCGCTACGCCACGCGAGCGCGGCGTTCGCGATGGGGTGGATGTCGCCCTGCCCGCCGTCCGCGGCGCAGGTCGCCAACAAGCCAATTCGTCGCATCACCGGCACGATCGTGCTCTCACGTCTCCGAGTGTCGCGAAACGCTCGCCTCCAGGAGCGGTGTTCGCAAGCCGCTCGCGCCGTTCGGTGGCGGCAGCGCGGGCGCGCGATACGTGACCGGCAGCGCGATCCCGATGTCGGGCAGCGCACGCGACACCACCCACCCGCGCAGAAACGGACTGTCGAATTCGTATCGCGCGCCCCGCTCTTCCCGGGTCAGCCGTCCGGCATCGACCAACGCCGCCAGCGCCTGCGATACTGCGCTGCTCGACGCGAGCCCGAAGCGCCCGCTCGTCTCGGCCGACGTGAGGCCCTCGCCCGCCATCGCGAGCGCGCGCAGCACGTTCTGCTGATGCGGCGTGAGCTGCTGCCAGAAGTCCGCGAACGCATCGTCGCGCTCGGCCACGCAGTCGGCGAAGGCGAGATCGGCGTCCCACGCGTCCGCTTTCCCGGCGACGCTCGCGCGGTCGAAGCAGGTGCGCGCCACCTGCGTGATGTCGCGCGTGCGCGGGCCCGCGATCCCCATGATGCGCGCGCCGACGCCGTCGCACGTCACGCCCGCGCCGTGCATCCGCTGCTCGATCCACGACGCGAAGTACGGCGGATCGATCGGGCCGAAGTAGAGCACATCGAGCATGTCGTAGAACGCGCGGCCCGGCTCGATCATGCGGCGGATGAGGTGCGGCTTGGAGCCGGCCAGCACGTAGCTCACGTGATCGTGGCGTTGGATGACGCCGCGCAGATGCCATTCGGCGTCTTCGCCGCCGAAGCGGGCAATGTCCTGGAATTCGTCGAGCACCAGGCCGATGGTCACGCCGCGGTCGCGCGCCAGGTCATCGACCGCGTCGAGGACACTGCCTAACGTCGCCCGTTGGTCTTCGAGATCGGCGCGGCGGAGCTGGAGCGAGACGGTGGGCAGGAGGAGGCCGGTGGCGCGGTCGGGCGTGAGCGAGACGGTGGCCTGGAGCCGCATGGCGAGGTCCGCCGCCACGTTCTTCCACCGTTTGCCTAACGCAGCCGCCGCGCCCTGGAGGATGCGGTTGGAGACGTCGGCCACGGTGGACGCGGTGGAGAGGTCGGCGACGAACGCGTGCCCGCGCTGGCGGTTGACCTGGTCGACGGCCAGCGCGAGCGCGGAGCTCTTCCCCATGCGGCGGTAGCCGTAGACGAGCAGCTTGCTCGCCGGCCGGCGCAGCGCGTCGCGGATGCGCGCGAGCTCGGCCACGCGATCGGTGAAGAATTCGCCGGTGACGAGCCCGTGGATGCGGAACGGATTCTCGGCCATGGATATCTCAGAGCAGGCGCTGTCGCGAAGTGTCGTCTTACTAAGCAGTTGCTTAGGAAGAAGCTGCTGAGGAGCAAATCGCCCCTAGAGTGCATCTTGTCTCTTCGGTATCTATTCGGTATCATCGTTTCCCCGCAACCCCCAGCAGCGTTATGCAGCAACCCGCTCTTTTTTCAGCCGCCGTCGAGCGTTCCCTGCGCCAATTGCCCGTCATTGGCGAGCAAAGCGACATCACGTACTACAGCAGCCACGCCCGGAGCATCCTCAACGGGCCCGAGATCACCGGGATGGGGTTCTGGTCGATCAACCCCTACATCGGGTGCGCCTTCGGGTGTGCGTACTGTTATGCCCGCTACGCGCACCGCTACGTGATGGAGCGCGCCACCGACGCCGACCGCCTGACCGGCCCCGCCGAGCAGGACGTCGGAGAGGGGCGCATCCCGCCTTGGTTGGCATTCGAGCGTCACATCTTCGTCAAACGCAACGGGCCCGAGCTGTTGGCGCGCACGCTCCGCCACGGAAGCGATCGCTTCCGCGCGCTCGCCGAGGGCGATTGGATCGCCATCGGGACGGCCACGGATCCGTATCAGCCGGCGGAGCGCCGGTTCGCGATCACGCGCGGCATCCTCGAGGTGCTGGCCGAGCATCCGGGGCTCCACGTCTCGATCACCACCAAGAGTCCGTTAGTCACGCGCGACGTGGATGTCCTGGCGCGTATCGCTCGGCATTCGTCGATCTGCGTGCACGTGTCGCTGATCACCGTGAACCGGGCGTTGGCGCGGCGGATCGAGCCGCGTGCGCCCACGCCGGACGCGCGGCTGCGCGCGATCGCGCGGCTGCACGAGGCGGGGGTGGCCGTGAGCGTGAACTGCATGCCGGTGTTGCCGGGCATCACCGATCATCCGCGCGATCTCGAGGCGCTGGTCGAGCGGGTGGCGGAGGCGGGTGCGTCGCACATTTCCACGGGCGCGCTGCGATTGCAGCACGAGGCGCGCAAGCGCTATCTCCCGTTCATCGCCAAGGAGTTTCCGGAGCTCGCGCCGCGCTACGCGCGCACCTATGCGCACGCGTACGTGCCGGGCGACGTGTATCGCGAGCGGTTGGCGGCGCTCATGACCCGGCTCTGTCGCGCGCACGGCCTGCGCCGCCACACCTACGAGGGCGATGACGCCGCCCCCGGCGATGACGCCGCCCCCGGCGATGACGCCGCTCCCGGCGCAGCCGCCGGCGCGCCATCGTTAGGCATCGCCGCGCACGCGCCTGCCGCCATGCAGCTCGCGCTCGCGCTGTGAGCCGGCCGTGACGGCAGCCGCATCCGCGCTCGTCCCGGCCGTCGCGCCGGCCGTGGCGAGCGCCGCCGAGCGCCGCCGCGCCGTGGCCGAGCTCCGCGCGCTGCTGCCTAACAGCTCGATGCCCGCCGCGGCGACCGGGCTCTCCACCGGGATCGCCGCGCTCGACGCCGCGCTGGCCAACCGCGGCGTGCCGCGCGGCCGCCTCACCGAGCTCGTGGGCCGCCGCGGCAGCGGGAAGACGACGCTCCTGCGCGCGCTGGCTCACGCCACCGTGCGCCGCGGGTTAGGCGTGGCCTACGTCGACGCCGCGCGCGCCCTCGCGCCGCGCGACTGGGCATCGCTCGGCCGCGATGATGGGTTCTGGGTGGTGCGGCCGCGCGATCCGGCGCGCGGCGCGTGGTGCGCCGACATCCTGCTGCGCGGCGGCGCGTTCGCGCTGGTGGTGCTCGACGGCGCGCCGCCGCTCACGCCCCCGGTGGCCACGCGGCTCCTGCGATTGGCGCACGACACGAACACCGCGCTCGTGGTGACCGGCGTGGGCGACGGCGCGCCGGCCACGCAGCTCGCCGGCGCGCTCCGGCTTCGCCTAACCAGAACGCGGCACCGACGACGACACGCGATCGCCATCACGGTCGAGAAGGGGGGACGTCGAACAACTGTGGAGGTCGAGTATGTCGTCAGTGTGGCGCGTCGCGTGTGTGCGCATCCCGAGGTTCCCGATCGCCGCGGCGTGGAACGCCCGCGCGTGGGACGCAGCGCGCAACGCGCAGCCGAGCCTCACACACGTCCCGTCCTCGCCCGCTCCCGCCGCGCCGCCGAGCCTCCCGAATTCGACGAGCGGCTCTTGGGTGCCGGCGTGGGATGAGCAGCCGTTGGCATTGGTGGATGGAACGCGGCTCAGCGCCGTGTCGTCGGCCGCGTCGCGGGCGCGCGTGCGGCCGGGCATGACGGTGCCCGAAGCGCGGGCGGTGTGCGCCGCGCTCGCGGTCCTTCCATGGTCTGATGATATGATCACCGCGGAGACCACCGCCGTCACCGCCGCGCTCCTCGCCGCCAGTCCCCAGGTGACGCCGGTCGCGGACGAGCCCGGCCTGTGGTGGGTGGGCGCGGCGGGCTTCGATGCGTTAGGCGGCGAGCGCGCGCTCGCCCGGGCGCTCCTGGACGTGGGCCGGCGCTGGCACCCGCGGACGCGCGTGGCGATCGCCGGCTCCTGCATCGCCGCGCGCGCCGCCACCTGGGCCTTGGGCGCCACCGTGGGCCCGGTGCGCATTCCGTTAGGCGGAGACGCGCGCTACCTGGCCCGCGCCCCGCTCGCGCTCATCCCGATGGACGACGAGATGCGCGACACCCTCGCCGCGCTCGGCCTCCGCGACGCCGGCGCGTTCGCCGCGCTCGAGGCGGAGGACGTCGAGCGGCGCTGGGGCGACGAGGGGCTCGCCGCGTGGCGCCTGGCGCGCGGCGAGGACGAGCGACGCCCCGTGCTCGCCCGCCTTGGCACCCCGCGCACCGTGGACGCCGAGCTCGCCGCGCCCACGCCCACCATGGAGCCCCTGTTGTTCCTCGCGCGCGCCGCGTTGGACACGCTCGCCACCGCGCTCGTCACCGATGGACGCGCCGCCGCCGTCGTCGCGATCACGCTCACGCTCGACGATGCCCGGAGCGCGATGCCCAAGGCCGGCGCGCGGGCGCACACGGTGACGCGCGAGATCCGCATCCCGCGCCCAACGGCGCGCGCCGCGCACCTGTTCGACCACTGCCGCGCGCTGCTCGAGCGATGGCCGCTCACCGCGCCCGCCTGCGGCGTGCGCGTGTCGATCACCGCCACCGCGCCGCTCGCCGGCGAGCAGGGCGACCTGCTCGCCACCGAGTGGCGCGACCCGTCGGCCATCGACGCCGCACTGGCGCGCCTGCGCGCTGAGTTAGGCTTGGGCGGCGTCGTGAAACCTGTCGCACGCGACGAGCACGCGCCGGACCGCGCCGGCGCGTGGGTGCCGGGCGACGACGATGCCGGCGAGACGATGCCGGCGATGCCGATGCCGGCACGACGCACGGCACCGCGGATGCGGATGCCGGGCACAGTGCGCTCCGCTTGCTCGAGACGCCGGAGCCGGCCGTGGTCGCGTGCGAGGGCGACGCGCCGCGCGCCGTGCGCTGGCGGGGACGCCGCATTGCCCTCGCGCACGTGACCGGCCCCGAGCTCATCTCGGGCGACTGGTGGCGCGACGACGGGTATCGCCGCACGTACTGGCAAGGCGAAGGGGAAGGCATGGAGCTCGTGCTGTTCCGCGAGCGCGACGCGTGGTACGTGCAGGGCTGGTACGACTGATGCCTCACGCGAGCTACGTCGAGCTCCATTGCCACTCCGCCTATTCGCTGCTCGACGGCGCATCGCACCCCGACGCGCTCGTCGCCCGCGCGCGACGGCTCGGCCTCCCCGCGCTCGCGCTCACCGACCACGATGAGTTAGGCGGCGCCGTCGCCTTCGCACAAGCCGCCGACGACGCCGGGCTGGGCGGCATCATCGGCGCCGAGATCACGATCAAACACGATGCACCGCCGCCCGACGCCGGCGACTCCCACCTCGTGCTGCTCGCCGAGTCGCGCGACGGCTATGCCAACCTGTCCACGATCATCACCCGCGCGCGCATGGAGAGCGCGCGCGGGCAGCCCGGCGTGTCGCTCGACATCGTTGCCCAACACGCCGCGGGGGTGTTCGCGCTCACCGGCTGTCCGCGCGGCTGGGTGCCGCGCTGCGTGGCGCGCGGCGATCTCGTTGGCGCGCGCGAGGCTGCCGCCACGCTGCTCGACATCTTCGCGGCCCACGTCGCCATCGAATGCTGGGACCACGGGCTGGAGGAGGAGCGCCGCGTGATCCCACATCTCATGGCGATCGCGCGCGCCCTCGACATCCCGTGGGTGGTGACCAACGACGTGCACTACGCCGAGCCGCGCGGGCGGATCGTGCACGACGTGCTCACCGCGCTCCGCCACCAGCGCACGCTCGACACCATGGGGACGAGACTCCGGCCTAACGGAGAATGGTACCTCAAGAGCGCCCGGCAGATGGCCCGCCGCTGGCAGCAGCACCCCGACGGCCTGCGCGCCACGCTCGCCATCGCCGAGCGTTGCGCGTTCCGGATGCACGAGCTCAGGCCCACGCTTCCCGCCTTCCCGCTCCCGCCCGGCGTCACGGCCGATGAGTATTTGGCTCGGTTAGTCGAGGGCGGGGCGGCGGAGCGAGTCCCTGCGCTCAGGGAAGCGGCGGCTCCGCCGCCTGCGGGAAGCGCGCGCCAGAGGCGCGCGTCGGGAAGCGGCGGCTGGCGCCGCCTCGGGGAACGGGGCGTCCGCCCCGAGCTCCCCTCAGGCGGAGCCGCTTCCCCCAGGCCGCCAGGCCGCTTCCCCCAGGCCGTTAGGCCACTTCCCCCAGGCCGCGGAGCTGCCGCTTCCCTCTATCGGACCCAGATCGCCCGCGAGCTCGACGTGATCCGCACGCTCGGGCTCGCCGGCTACTTTCTCATCGTCTGGGACATCGTCCGCTTCGCCCGCCGCGAAGGCATCCTCTGCCAGGGCCGCGGCTCCGCCGCCAACTCCGTCGTCTGCTTCTGCCTCGGCATCACCGCCGTCGACCCGGTCAAGTTAGGCCTGCTTTTCGAACGGTTCCTGAGCGAAGACCGCCAAGGCGCGCCCGACATCGACATCGACTTCGCCCACCGCGACCGCGAGCGCGTCCTCCAGTACGTGTACGAGCGCTACGGCCGCGAACACGCCGCCATGGTGTGCGAACAAATCACGTATCGCACGAAATCCGCGATCCGCGATGCCGCGCGCGTGTTGGGCTTCTCGGTGGAACAAGCGGACGCGCTCTCGCTCCACAGCGACCATTTCCAGGAACAGGAACGCCCCACACCCCACGCCCCCGCTCCCACACTTCGCCCTGCCACGCCTAACGCCGCCATCCCGCCCGCGTCCCCCTTCCCTCTTCCCCCAGGCGACGCCGTCGCCGCTTCCCTCGACCCCGCCGATCGCCGCGTCCGCGCCCTCCCGGCCATCGTCCGCGGCCTGCGCCGCATCCCGCGCCACCGCTCGATCCACGTCGGCGGCTTCGTCCTAACGGAAGAGCCGCTCTCGCACATCGTCCCCATCGAGCCCGCCGCCATGGATGCCCGCACCGTCATCCAATGGGAAAAGGACGACGTCGAAGCCATGGGCCTCGTCAAGATCGACCTGTTGGGCCTGGGCATGCTCACGCTCATCCAGGATTGCCTCCTCTACATCCGCGACACCCGCGGCCACACGGTCGACCTCGCCCAACTCGACTCCACCGACCAGGCGGTGTACGACGACCTCTGCCGCGCCGACACGATCGGCGTCTTCCAGGTCGAGAGCCGCGCGCAGATGAATACGCTGCCCCGGCTCAAGCCGCGCTGCTTCTACGACCTCGTCGTCGAAGTCGCGATCATCCGGCCGGGGCCCATCCAGGGCGACATGGTACACCCGTACCTCCGGCGCCGCGCCGGCGAAGAGAAAGTGACGTATCCGCATCCGTCGGTCGCGCCGATTCTCGAGCGAACGTTAGGCGTGCCGCTGTTTCAGGAGCAGGGCATGCAGGTGGCGATCGCCGCCGCCGGGTTCACGCCCGGCGAAGCCGATGCCTTGCGCCGTGCGATGGGACACAAGCGCAGCCACGAGCGCATGGCCGCGATCTGCGAGCGGCTCATCGAGGGCATGCGGCGCCACGGCATTCCCGAGGACACCGCGCGCCGGATTTACAACCAGATCAACGCCTTCGCCGACTATGGATTCCCCGAATCGCACGCCGCGAGCTTCGCGCTGCTCGTCTACGCGAGCGCGTACCTCAAGCACTACTACGCGCCCGAATTCACCGCCGCGATTCTCAATGCCCAACCGATGGGCTTCTACTCGCCCGGCACCCTCATCGAGGACGCACGCCGCCACGGCGTCCCCATTCGCCCCGTCGACGCCGCGCGCTCGGCGTTCGATTGCACGCTGGAGCGGGACGCGGCGACGCCCACCGCGTCTCCGGCCGTGCGCCTCGGATTCCGCCTCATCAAGGGACTCGGCTCCCGGTCGCGGGACGTCGTGGAGGCCGCGCTGCGCGGCGGCGGGCCGTTCCAGTCCATTGCCGACTTCGTTAGGCGGTCGGGATTGGACCGCCGGGCGCTCCGCACGGTGGCCGAATCGGGTGCGCTGGACAGCTTCGTGCCCGATGAGCCGGACGCCCGCCGGCGGCGCGCCGCGATCTGGCGGATGCTCGAGACGCTCCGCGGCGAGGCCGGCGCCTTGGCGCCCAACCGCCCCAAGCTCGACGTGCCGGCGAGCGTGACCGCCATGTCGACGCTCGAGCTCACCGCCGCCGACTACCGCCTCACGGGCGTCTCGTTCCACGGCCACCCGCTCAAGCACCTCCGGCCGCTGCTCACGCCTAACGGAGTGCGCACGGCGCGCGAGGTGCTGGCGCTCCCCGACGGCTCGCGCGACGTGGCGGTGGCGGGCCTGGTGATCTGCCGCCAGCGGCCAGGCACCGCCAAGGGGTTCGTCTTCCTCACGCTGGAGGACGAAACCGGTCTGGTGAACGTGGTGGTGACGCCGAAGCGGTTCGAGCGGCAGGCGCTCCTCATCACGACGGCGCCGCTGCTCCTCGTACGGGGCGTGCTCCAGGTGGAGCAGCGCGTGGTCAACCTGCGCGGCGATGTGTTTCGCGCCCTGCGCATCGACGTGGGCGCCGAGGGCATCCGCCCCCACGACTTCCGTTAGGCAGGAGGCCGGCGCACGCCGGCCCGGATGGTCAGTACCGCCGGCGGCGCTGGCTCGCCCGCTGGCGCAGCAGGAACAGCCCCAGAAGCAACGAGCCTAACCCGATCATCGCGTAGGCCGGCATCATCGTCGCCGTCTTGGGCGGCACCAACCCTTCCTGCATCGCCTCATCGGACGTCAACTGCGGCGCGCGTCCCGCCGCGTAGCGGCGCGCATGCGCCGGCGACGCGGCGCCCGCACCGGCGGGCACCGCCCGATCGCCTGCCGGCGCGGCATGCTGCGGCCCGGCGCTCGAGTCGGTGTTCGCGAGCGCCCCCATTGATGTCTCGACCACCGGCGCGATGCCGACCGGATCCGCCGAGAACGGAATCACGCTCGGGTCGAGCGACGCTTCCTTCGTGTGCTTGAAGTGCAGCACCGCCGCCACCAACCCCGCGAACAGTCCACCGCCGAATGCGCCGGCCACCTGGCCGTTCTCATTCGAGTCGGGGAACTTGCATTCGCAGACTTGCGCGCGTGCGTTAGCCGCGAGCGTGCTGCTCATGAGAAGCGCCAGCGAGGCTGTCGCGACAGATTGTCGTAGCCGCATTGTGTAACTCGGAGGAATACAGAACTGCAGGAAGTGCGGTCAGCCGTCCCACCGCGACGGTGTGGCAGGAAGTGCTCGTCGCGAATTCCACCCCAAGGACCCCGACGCCGGCATCGGAGATCGAACAAGCCGCCGGCGCGCCGAACCACTGCTAAGGAAATGCCAAACACGAAAAAAAACAAGACGGCGGGGCTAAAAAACGTTACACCCCTCGAAACACCCTGTAACACGCCCCCATCCCCTTTCGTCGGCGGCGGGTACCTTACAAAAGTGGACTAGGGCGCCGAGCTCCGATGTCGGCCGGGTGACCGCACCGGCAAGCGCGCCACGAGCGGGAGGAAGTCATGAGAGGCCTTCGTGTTGCCGGCGCCATCGCGTCGCTCATCACCGTTGCCGCGACGTCTCACGCGCAGTCGAGCGCGTCGTACGCCGTGGCGTCGCCGGCGCGCGCCGACACGTCGCGCGCCACCGGTGCGCAGCCGGCGAACGACTCGTTGGGCGCAACCCCATCGCGCGCGACGCGCGCCGATTTGATGCGCCACACCAACACCGACGTGTCGCGACGCACCGACGATTCGACGCAGAGCGAGAATATCGTCGGCGCGCTACGCGTGCAATCGGTGAGCGACGGCGGCGGCTACCTGGTTCTCGAGGACGGCACGCGTTGGAAGATCGCCCTCGCCGATCGCCCGCGCGTCGAGCAGTGGCGCGCCGGCGACTACGTGATCGTGCGCTTTGCACCGATCGTCGAGGATGGGGATTTCCGCTACCGGTTGGTCAACGGCCGCGACGAGTCCGACATCCTGGTGGCGTTCCGCGGCATGGAGCAGGCAGCCGACTAACGGACGTCGCCGTTAGGCGGTGGTAACGCGTCCGACGCGACACGCCAGCGGCCACCGGACGTCCAACGACGCGTGCGCGTCCGGCCACAGGGGCGCGATCTCCTGCTCGACATCGAGCACCGGATCGCGCCCGTCGCGTTCCTGGAGCACCCGGGTGGCCGACCACGTGCGCAGGTACCCGATCACGTGATCGCGCGTCCACGACGCGACGATCGACATGTCCGGCGCGTCCACCTCGGCGAACGGGAAGTCGATGCCGCGGTAGCCGGCGTCCACGAGCTGGCGCTCGGGGGCCCACGCGTCGCGCAGGGTCTCGAAGTAGTACCGGTCGATCACGCGGTCGATGGCCGGCGTGATCCGCACCAGCGAATAGCACCACGCAGCCACGACGCCGCCGCGCCGCAGCACGCGCCTCGCTTCGGCGAAAAACTTCCGGATGTCGAACCAATGCAGGGCCTGGGCGACCGTCACGACATCCATCGACGCCGACGCGAGCGCCGCCGCCTCCGCGCGCATGCGCATGTAGTAGACGTTCGGCACGCGGTGCGCGTGGGCGAGCTGCGGCGCGCTGGCGTCCGTTGCGATCACGCGCTCGACGTGCGGGGCGAGCCCGGTGGCCGCCTGGCCGTTGCCGGTGGCGCAGTCCCAGGCGCTGGCCGCGCCCGGCGTTAGGCCGGCCAGCCACGCGAACAGTTGGTCCGGATAGGTCGGCCGGAAGTCCGCGTAGGCTCCTGCTTGGCGCGAGAAATAGTCCTTGAACGCGTTCACGTCTTCCGTTGGGCGACGCGACGCGCGGTCCCCGATTTCTTGTTCTTGCGGCGCGGCGCGAGAATCGTTCCCCGGCACTTGGGCGACCCGCAGCGGCACAGATACAGCTTCTCATCGTCGTCGCCGGCGCCGTCTTCGCGCTCGTACTGGTAGTCGTACACCAGCTCGTCGCCCGGCTCGATCGTGCGCAGCGCCTCGATCCAGATATGGCCGTCGTCGATCACGGCCTCGCAGTTCGGATCGCACGAGTGGTTGATGTAGCGCGCGTCGTTCCCGTTGACCGCCGCGTCGAGACAGGTCTTCTTGTCGAGCGTGAACAGGAACGTGTGGTGGCGCGCCATGTGCTCGTCGTCGTAGCGGAGGTCCGCTTCCTCGTGCGACACGCGCTCGCCGGTGTACTCGATGATGCGTGTGCCCTTGCGGATTTTGCGGCGCGCGAACGCGCCCCGTCCCTGGATGCGCGAGCGGCGAATTTCGAAATACGGATTGCGGGATATGGTCGGCATGCGATGCGAACGGCGTGAATGCGTCGAACGGCGGGCTACAACGACCGGTCCGGCGTGACCCTGACGCGCGGCATGTCATCGCCTAACGATTCGTCCGGGGTGAAATCTTCGCCGGGATTCACGAAGCGGTCGACTTCGAGTCCGTACTGCTTGTCGTACAATTGGCGATAGCGGCCGCGCGCCGCCAAGAGCTCGGGCTGCGTGCCGCGCTCCACCACCCGGCCCTCCTCGAGCACCAGAATCTGATCGGCACTCGCAATGGTCGACAGACGGTGTGCGATCACGAACGTCGTACGACCGCGGCGCAGGCGACGGAGGCCATCGCGGATGAGCGCTTCACTCTCGCTGTCCAGACTCGACGTTGCCTCGTCGAGAATCAGGATGCGCGGGTCGGCCAGGATCGCGCGCGCGATCGCGACGCGTTGGCGCTCGCCGCCCGACAGGCGCACGCCGCGCTCGCCGACGATGGTGTCGAACCCGTCGGCGAAGCGGCCGATGAACTCGTCGCAGTGCGCGGCGCGCGCGGCGGCGGTGATCTCGTCCATCGTCGCGCCCGGCTTGGAGAAGCCGATGTTCTCGGCGATCGTGCCGTCGAACAGGAAATTGTCTTGCAGCACGACGCCCAGATGCGAGCGGTACTCGCCTAACCGCAGGCCGGCGAGGTCGCGTCCGTCGATCAGGATGCGGCCCGACTGCGGATGATTGAACGCCATGATGAGACTGATGAGCGTGCTCTTGCCGGCGCCGCTCGATCCCACGAGTGCGGTCGTCGATCCCGCCGGCGCGTGGAACGAGATGTCGCGCAGGACGGGGACGTCCTCGGCGTAGGCGAAGCTCACGTCCTCGAAGCGGACGTCGCCCTCGACGTCGGGTACGCTTCCGCGCTCGGCGTCGTGCTCGTCCTCGGTGGCCATCATGCGGATTTCGCGGATCCGGTCGAGGCCCGCGAACGCTTCGCTGATCTGCGTCCCGATCGACGCGATCTGGACGAGCGGCGCGGCGACCAACCCGATGAACAGCACGTAGGTGAAGAAATCGCCGAGTGTCATCTTCCCGGAGAGCACCGCGTGGCCGCCGACGACGATCATCAGCACGCCCACCGCGCCGACGATCAGCGTCGTGAATCCGGTGAGGACCGACACGCCGGTGATGGTCTGCGCGATGTTCCGCAGCAGCTTGTGGACCCCGCGCGCGAACACGAGCTGCTCGCGCCGCTCGGCGATATACGTCTTCACCACGCGAATGCCGCTCAGCGACTGGCCTAACCGGCCGGTGACGTCGGCCGTGATCACGCTGCGCTGGCGGAAGATCGGGCGCAGCCGGGTAAACGCCATCGCCATCCCGCCGCCGAACGCGATCAGGATGAGCAGCGTGATGCTGGTGAGCGACCAGTTGAGCCAGAACAGAACGACTAACGCAAGAACAGCGGTCACCAGGCCGCCGCTCAGTTGCACGAGGCCGGTGCCCACCAGGTTGCGGATCCCTTCGGCGTCGTTCAGGATGCGCGCAATGAGAATGCCCGTCTGCGTCCCGTCGAAATACGAGACCGGCAGCCGCAGCACGTGCTGGTTGACGCGCTTCCGCATGTCGGCAATCGCGCGCTGTGCCGCCACGCTCATCACTTGCGAGAGCGCGAACGTGGTCGCGGCTTGCACGATCGTGGCCGCGACCACGATCAGGGCGACGGGCACCAGCAGATTGGCTTGGTGTTTACCGATCACCCGATCGATGAGCACCTTGGGGCTCGCCGGCAAAACGAGGCCCGCGAGCCGGTTCACGAGCATCAACGCAAGGCCGAGTCCGATCTGACGGCGATTCCGCCAGATCAACTCGCGCGCCTCGGCCCACGCGTTGGTCATGTTTACTTTCTTTTTTTCCGCGGCCGACGACGAGCCCGTTGGGCGTGCGCGGCGCTGCTCGTGCGCGATGCGCGTGGCTGGCGTTGTCATCATCTCACAATATAGACGTCGCCGGCGACAGACGCCGTGCCGGCGCGTGCCGCTATTTCACGCCGAGTTGCTTGGCGATGCGCTGCGACTGCTGCGTGAAGATGTCGCGCGCCGTCGCACTGTCGGATACGAACCACTCCGCGTTCCGGAACGCACGCTCGGAAATCTCTTTGCGGTAGCGCTCGAGGTGCGGCTTTACCTTTGCGAACAGCAACAGTCCTTCGCCGCTGGTCTCCGCCAGAAAGTCGGAGTGGATGATGCCGTGGCGCGCCATGCCGTAGACCATCTCCCAATACGTCGTCGTTTGCCGGTACGCGGCGTTGAGCGGATGGTCCGCTTTGGTGACCGCCGCGAGATCCTCGTACGACTTGGGTAGGAACTCGCGGATCTGTTGGCGCGACGCGCGCATCGCGGGCTCACGGCGCAACTCGTACAACCGCAGAACCAACTCGGCGTCGTGGTGGTCGGGATAGTCTTTGGGCATGGCAGGATCAATGGCGTCAGGACGCAAAGGCGCCGGAGGCGTAATGGCACCGGCGAGGACGCCATCAATTTACCCGACGTGAGAGTCCTGTGGTGCATCCGAGCATGTCGGAGTAAGACGGTAGAGCTCGCCAGAACATCGCGTCGCGAAGGGTGAATAATTCTCTGTGGGGAATGGGTCTTGCCCCTCTGAGCACGTTATGGTAGCTACCCCATGAATGCACTTCCCTCGTGGGCGACCGGCGGCATGGACCAGACGACGTGGATTCTTGTCGGATGCGCCCTCGCGGCGCTCGTGATCGCCGCGCTGCTCCTGCGGCGCCGGCGCGGAGCGCATCGCATCGAGGCGCTGCCACCGCTGGTGTTCGCGGTTCACGATCGGCGCGAGCCGCGGCTCAGGCCCGCGGCATTCCGCATATCCGGACCGGGACCCGTGTACGCGCCGCCCGAGCCGGTGCGCGCGTACGAACCGCCGCAGGCCGAGTCGTGGCCGTATGCGCCGTCGGATGGCCGGACGGTCGAGATGCCGCGCGGCAGCTCGGTTTCGCCTAACGGATATCTGCCCGGCCGCCTCGAGATCACCGGCGGTCCGCACCGCGGCGAGGCGATCCGGTTCCCGCGCATCGATGGCGACGGCATGGCCGACTATACGCTCGGGCGCGGCGAAGGACCGCCGCGTACGCACATCCGCCTCCCGGTGACCACGGTGAGCCGGCAGCAAGCGCGGCTGCGCTACGAGGGCGGCCGCTGGAAGCTCATCAACCTCTCGCAGACCAACCCGACGGCGGTGAACGGCCAAGTGCTGCACACGCCCGAGGGCGTGCGCTGGCTGCAGGACGGCGACACCGTGGAAATGGGAGAGCTGGTGCTGCGCTTTCGCTCGAGCTGATCGTTAGGCGAAGCGTCAGACCGCTTCGTGACGCTGGCGCGTCGCGAAGTGCTTGATCAACCATGCGACCGCGAGCACCGGCAGCGCCACGAACAGCAGCAGCTTGAACAGCAGCGCGCCCACCGACAACACCGCGCCCAGCACCGCGAACACGACGCCCAACACGGCCGCGGCCGCGATCAACAACAGCAGAATCGGCAAGCCGATGACGGCCAGCACGGCGAGCACGGGCACCGCCAACACGGCCAGAATGACGACGGCCGGAAGCCCGATGACGCCGAGGATGATCGCCGCCGGCACGAGCAGCACGAGACCGAACACCACACCGAGCAACACCTTCAAGACACCAATCATTGTTCCGCGCCCCACGCGCGTGTCCGAGACATTTTCCCTACGCCGCCGACGCGCGAATGTTTCACTGGCGCGGCGCGAGCAAACGGGCCACCGCGTCGAGCGACGCCCGGTCGTCCACGTCGAGCGGCATGTCGGCATCGACATCGATGAGCGTCACGCGCTGTGGTGCGCGCGCGATGATGTCGCGCGCACCGTGGTCGCCGGCGACGCTCCGCAGCTCTGGGAACAGCGACGCGGCGAAGAGCACAGGATTGCCGCGTACGCCGCGATAGAGCGGTGCCACGATCGGCATGCGCCGGTCGTGCCACGTGTCGATGAGCGCGTCGATCACGACGGTGGGCACGGTGGGTTGGTCGCCCAGCGCGATCACGGCGCCGGTGACGGCCGCGCGCAGCGCCGCAATACCGGTCTCGAGCGACGCGCCGAGTCCGGTCGCGAAGCGCGGGTTGTCGACCACGCGAACGTCGAGACCGTCGAGCGCGTGGCGCACCGCGTCGCGCTCGTGCCCCGTGACGACCACGACCTCGTCGACGCGTGACGCAAGCACCCGCTCGACGGTCCATCGGACCACGGGCTTGCCGGCGGCGAGCGCGACGAGCTTCTGTGCGCCGCGGCCATCGGCGAACCGGCGCGACGCGCCGGCGGCGAGCACGACGCCGGCGATCATCCGTTAGGCAACTCGTCCGGCGCCGTGTCGCGCGCGCAGAGCGCGGTGCCGGGCCGTCCATTGCGCACGGCGATGGCTTCGGCGAGCGCCGCGAGCGCGATCTCCGGCGCGGTGCGCGCCCCGATATCGAGTCCGACCGGCACGTGGACGCGGCCCAACGACGACGCGTCGAACCCCTCCGCGGCCAGAAACTCGAGCACGGCGCGTCCGCGGCGCCGGTTGCCTAACAATCCGATGTAGGCGGGGCGCTGCGCCAATACCACGCGCAGCACCGGCAGCTCGAACTTGTAGTCGTGCGCGACGAGCACCACGATGGTCGACGCGTCGTAGCGCATCTGCTGTGCGATTTCCCCGAGCGCGCCGATGTGGATCTCGTCGGCATCGGGGAACCGCTCGCGCGTGGCGTACCGGTCGCGCGCATCGACGAGCACGGTGTTCCAGCCCAGGCCCTTGGCGAAACGGACGAGCGGCCTTGCGACCTGGCCGGCGCCGAAGATCACGAGTGTGGTGGCGGGACCGTGGAGCTCGAAGAACAGCGTGGCGCGGCGGCCGCCGGCGTCGATGTCCATCGTGCGCGACGCCGAGTGCGCGATCGCGTCCAGGGCCTGGAGGGTCGCCGCCGCGTCTATCGGCGCGTCGCCCAACGTGCCGGCGGTGGTGCCGTCCTCGCGCACCACGAGCCGCCGCGCCGGGCCGCTGCCGCGATCGCCTAACGGAACGACGGCCACGGCGCGCCGTCCCGCCTCGGCCTCGGCCCGGATGGCGTGGTACGCCTGGACCACGGGATCGGCCGCGTCGTCCAGTTGGACGGGCTCGATGAGGACCTCGACGGTGCCGCCGCACGTAAGGCCCAGATCCCAGGCCTCCTCGTCGCCTAACGATAGGGACAGCAGCACTGGTTTGGCCGAGCGCAGCACGGCGTCCGATTCGGCGAGAACCTGCGCATCCACGCAACCGCCGATGGTGACCGAGCCGCGGATGCGTCCGTCCTCGCCGACCCACATCTTGGCCCCTTCTTTTTTCGGCGTCGTCCCCTTGGTCGAGACGAGCGTCGCCATGGCCACCCGCCGCTCGTGCCGCTGCAGCTCGTCGAGCTGGTCGAAGGTCTCGCGGAGATCGGGGGCGGGCCGGCTCATGGTAGCGTTAGGCGGCGGATCGCCAGGTGACGGTCCACTCGAGCGTCGTCCCGGGCTCGACGGACGCGGCGCCATGCCATGGGCCGATCGCCTCGGCGAGGGACGCCGGCGCGCCGATCGACGGCGCGAGCACCACGCGGTGCGCGCTCCGCGCGCGGCGGAACGGCGACCACGCCGGCTTGTCGAACGCGATGCGGAACCCGCCCCGCGGCGCTCCAGTCAGTACCGCCTCCAACCGCGCGCCGGCCTGATCGATCGCGGCGCGGTCGCCGGTTCCCTCGGTGTACACCGTGCACGAGTAGGTGCGCGCCACCGCATCGGGATCGGACAGGTCGAGCATCTTGCCGCGCGCCACCGCGCGCGGCCAGCGCATGTCGGCGCCGGGGCCGCCCAGGGCAATGCCCTGCTCCTCCCACACGCGGACGCGCGTGCTCTCGGGCAGCACGACGCGGGTGTCCTTGTCTAACGGAAACGCGGCGTGCGACGACCACACGAACGGCAGCGGCACGCGGCCGTCGTTGGTCAACGCGTAGCGGAGCTCCACCTGCGCCGACGCGCGGGCGACGATGACGCGCACGAAGCGGTACGCCATGCGCCGTCCGTGCCACGCGCACGACGCGTACACGCCGTCGTCCCGCGTATCCAGCGCGAACGTGCTGGGCTGCGACCACAGCTCGCCGTGGTCGGGGAGCGCCAGTCCGCCGTAGCGCGCGACGCCCGCCGGCAGCACGCACGGCGCCACCGTGGGAAAGCATTCGTCGATGCCGCCCGTGTCGCCCGTGTCCCGGTACGACGCGCCATCGGCGGGACGCGCCGCGCGCGCGCGGCTCCGCCACAGCCACTCGCGCCCGGCCAATTCCATCGCGACGATCTTGCCGCCTAACGCCGGCACCACGACGACGCGCGTCGCGCCCGCGCGCAGCTCCGCCGAGCCGAAATCGACCGGCGGCGCGGCGACGGTGGTCATACGGCGCCGCGCGGATCGACGCCGCGCGTGGCGAAGATGCGCGCCACCGCATCGCCGATCTTGTTGTTGGGCGTGCTCGCGCCGGCCGTGATCCCCACACGCACCGGGCCCGGCATCGCGAGCCAGTCCGGCGTTTGCACTTCGCCGGGCGCGCCGATCGGCCGGTGCCGGATCGTACCGGCGCCGGCGTCGAGGCACGTCGCGTCCTCCACGTGATACGTGGCCACACGCGGCGCGCACATCGCCGCCAACGAGAGCGTGTTGCTCGAGTTGTATCCGCCCACCACGACCATCGCATCGAGCGGCTGCTCGAGTAGCGCCGCCACCGCGTCCTGCCGGTCCTGCGTCGCGCTGCAGATGGTGTCGAACGAGCGAAAGTTGGCCGCCCGGTAGGCCGCCCCGTGCGCCCGCTCGAGCGCTTCGCCTAACGCAGCGGCGATGGCGAGCGAGTCGCCGGCCAGCATCGTGGTCTGGTTCGCGACGCCGATGCGCGCCAAGTGGACTTGGGGATCGAATCCCGGCGACGCCGCATGCGCGAACCGCTGGAGAAATGCGTCCCGCGCACCCCGTCCCTCGACGTAGTCGCACACGAGACGCGCTTCCGCCATGTCGCGCACGATCAGGAACGCGCCGCCCTCGTGACGCCGGACCTGCGACGCCGTGGCCCGGGTCTCCTCGTGATAGTGCTTCCCGTGAATGACGGCCGTGAATCCATCGCGCGCGTACGTCTCGACACGCTTCCACACGTTGAGCACCGATCCGCACGTGGTATCCACGACCACGCACCCAATGTCGCGCAGCGTCGCGAAGTCACGCATCGTCACGCCGAACGCCGGAATGATCACGACATCCTCGGGCGTGACGCGCGAGTAGTCGAAGCCCGTGCCGGCGGGATCGGGCAGCAGGATCTCGACTCCCATGGCACGCAGCTTCGCGTTCACGTGCGGATTGTGGATGATCTCGCCGACCAACACGACGCGGTGGTCGGGAAATTTGGCGCGCGTTTGGTAGGCGTACTCGACGGCGCGCTCGACACCGTAGCAGAACCCGAACTCGCGCGCCGAATGCACCGTGGTGTCACCGACGGTGAGGACGAATTCCCGCTCGCGCAGCACGTCGACCAATCGCCCCGAGTAGTCCGAGTCGAGTGTCGCCGCGACCTCGGCTTTGAGACCGAAGCCCTTTCGAAAGTAAGTAGAGTCCGCGGGGTCGGGCATCCAATGGAATCTAGTGCCCGCCCCGCGGCTCCCGCAGCTATTTCTTTGGCTCCAGAATGTCTCCGATCCGGTGGTCCGCGGCTTCGAGATGCATGCGCGTCTCACGGTCCGCCGCCTTCGGAACCGCGCGACGAATATCATCGCGCAGCGCGACCAACTCGCCGCGGAGCTCGGACTTGGCGTCCTCGGACAGCGGAATATTGCGCCGGCCGAAAGGATTGCGCGGCGGTCCGGCAGGCCGCGATGCCTCGTCTTCCGGATTCAGTTTCTGATCGAATTGCGTGAGGTACACCATTTGGAGCGACCGGCGATACGCGTTGATGGCCACACGACTCGCCGACAGCTCCGACCAAACACCGTGCTGCAGATCATCCAGCATGTTGGCCAGCGGATAGACCGTCGTGCGATCCTTGGCCAGTGCCTCTTCTTCGAGGAGGCGGTTCATGCGGCTGTCGTTCAGCACGGAGGCGAGCACGCGCGACTGCCCGGCCACTATGCGGTTGATCATGCCCTCGGCCTCGATCCGCCGGCTGAGCTCGGGACGGATGAGATACGTGGGCGTGCTGAACACGTTGTCG
The DNA here is from genome assembly GCA_963702675.1 of uncultured Gemmatimonadaceae bacterium. Lineage (GTDB taxonomy): Bacteria > Gemmatimonadota > Gemmatimonadetes > Gemmatimonadales > Gemmatimonadaceae > JADGGM01. Next base: position 748,492 of record CAVPDN010000009.1, on the reverse strand, counting down.
GTGAGGAATTTCATCGCGGCTACCTGCCGCGCACGTGAGAGCGGCGTGTACACCGGACCGGGTTGGCTGCCCGACTTGTACTGCACTTCGCCGCCGCCGATCACCGTCACGACGTGCGTCGCCTCGGTTGCCCACTGTCCAACGGTGCGATCGTAAATCTCCTTCGTGTCGCTGTTGTCCTCACCGGGGCGCGTGGTTGCCTCGGCGATATAGCCGGCGACGCGCGCAATGTTCTTGTAGCCGTACGTGGTCGACCAGACGGGATCGGCGTCACCCACCGCTTCGGTGAGCGTCCCGTAATCGCCGAAGTCGTTGTTCTCCGAGAAGCGATACCACGGAACCGTGTCCTGCTCCATCGCCCAACGATCGAGGGTTGGACGCTCTTCGTCGGGCGTCTTCGCGTCGGGGATGGGCGTGTAGCCCCACCGGATCGCGTACTCGTCGTATGGACCGATGCGCGGGATGATGTCCGCGAGATCGATGTGGTCGTCCGGTTGGGCCACGTAGTTGAAGCGCGAGTAGTCCATGATGCTCGGGCTGTGACCCATCTTGTGGACCCAGGTCGCGCTGCGCACGCTGTCGGCCGGATACGTGGAGCTGCCTAGCTGATCGTGGCGCAGGCCGATGGTGTGGCCGATCTCGTGGGCCACGACGAACTCGAGCATGCGGCCCATGAGCGAATCCGGCATCGGGAACGTGCGCGCGCGGGGGTCGAGCTGCGACGCCTGCGTGAAATACCAATCGCGCTGCAGGTTGAGCACGTTCTGGAAGATACGCACCGATCCATTGAGGATTTCACCTGTGCGCGGATCGCTCACGTGCGGGCCCACGGCATTCTCGGTCGTGGACGGCAGCCATCGGATCATCGTATGTCTGATGTCTTCGGGCGACCACGACGGATCGTCCGCCGGAGGATCCTTGGCGATGATCGCGTCCTTGAACCCCGCGGCCTCGAATGCAACCTGCCAATCGGTAATCGCCTTCCGGATCCACGGCTTCCACACGTCGGGAGTCCCCGGATCGACGTAGTACACGATCTGCTTCTTCGGAACGCACAGATTGCCGACGTGCTGGTCGGAGCACTCGAGTCGATAGCGCGTGATGTACTGCCGGCGCGCCGCACGCTGCTCGAGGCCGAAGTCGACCTGCTCGATCGAGAAGAATCCGATGCGCTCGTCGAAGCGGCGCGGCATCATCGGGTGATCGGGCAACCGCACCAAGCTCCAGTGCGCCAGGACGCTGCGCGCCGTCGGCTCGGCTTCCGGCTGGAACGGCGACGGCGCACCGCCGCGGCCGCCTGCGTTAGGCATTGGCGTCGCCGTTTGCGCCGCCTGAATCTCGACGTTGTCCGGGAACGCGTGCGCACTCTCGATGAACGAGCGGCGATCGTCGATCCGGCCGCGAATGGCCGAGAACTCCGGCACATCCGTCGTATAGAGCCGCGTCACATTGATGACCGCGGCACTATCGGGTCCGTACGCTTCCACGTTGAAGATCGCGACGATCGGCGCGTAGTCCGCCGCCTTCACCGCCCGATACACCGCGAGCGTCGTGTCCGCCGTGATGGCAAACGTGGGCGAACGCAGAATGATGCGATTGCCGTCGCGCTGCCACACGAGCGTGCGCTCGCCAAATTCATCACCACCGTATTCGCCGAATTGGCCCGGAGGCAAATCCGGCTCCGCGGCGGGCGCGCGATCGTACCGTCCAACGAGCAGCATGTCCTTGTCGAGCTCGCTCTGCGGAATCTCGAAGTAGAGATGGTCGCACAGCTCGTGGACGATGAACATGCCGCGCTGCGTCTTGGCCCCGCGCGTGATCACACGGTCATAGGGGCGCGGACGACCCGGGCCCGTCGCTATCGCGCGGGCGCCGGTGTCGCGTGCAGCGGCGGCCAGCGCTCCGCCAGCTGGCGCACCGGCCGCGGCGGCGCCGCCTCCGGCTCCTCCGCCTCCGCCTCCGCCTCCGCAGGCCGGCGCACGGTCAGCGCGATCCTCGGCAATCATGGTGGTAGCCGGCTGGCGCGTGGGCTGCGGCGCCTGCTGGGCTGGTGAGTGGGCACAGGCAGCGGCGGTCGCGGCTGCGAGCGCCAGGGCAGGGACGAGCGAGCGATTGGTCACAGGATGTACCGCCAAGGATGAGTAGAACGCACGGGCAGAACGAGCGGCGGGTCGAACTGGGTACGCGGGCGAGGATAAGCTAAACGACGCACAACACCCGTGAAGTGCTGTAAATTTTTTGTCCCGCTTTCGAACACCAGACGGCGTGTACCATTCCTTTGCGCTACGGTAGATGCTCGGCTGGCGACCGCCCCTGATGTCGGATTAGGATTGGCATCATGCCCTGCGCCGCCTGAGGCCATGCTCGATACACAGGTCACCCCATGATTTCTGACGGCGGCGACACACCCGCGCCCCTCATCAAACCACCAGCACTCGTAAAAGGCGACGCCATTGGTGTCGTCGCGCCGTCGTACGCGCCGAGACCGGGTTGGTTGGTGCGCGGGGTAAAGGCGTTGGAGCACGTCGGGTTCAGCGTGGTGCTCGACCCCGAGATCTCGAAGGGCCGCCGCTTCAAGCGCTCCGAAGATGAACGACGGGCCGAGAATTTCATGGGCGTGTGGCTCGACCCGAAGGTGAAAGCCGTGGTCGGCGGGACCGGCGGCTACGGCGCCGTGCGCATGCTGCCGTATCTCGAGCCCGAGATTTTCCGCCGCAATCCCAAGCCGTTCGTCGGCTACTCGGACATCACCGCGTTGCACTTGTGGCTCATGCGTCGCGCGGGCCTGCGCGTTTTTCACGGCCCAACGGTGGACGATCTCATTCCCAGCGCGCGCGACCCGACGATGGCGTCGCTGCTCAACGCGCTCATGATACCCAAGCCGGCGACGAAACTCGGCAAAGGCATGGCGCGCGTGCTGCGGCCTGGGCGGGCGACGGGCCGTCTGATCGGCGGCAACCTCTCGTTAGTCCAGCAGACCATCGGCACGCCGTACGAGGTCGACACGCGCGACGCGATCCTGTTTCTGGAGGAGACGCGCGATCCGATGAGCGTGTTGGACGAGCGGCTGGTGCACCTCCGCGCGGCCGGGCTGCTGCGCGCGGTCAAGGGCATCGTGTTCGGCCAGCTGTCGATCGACCGGTCCGAGGAAGACGAGTTCGAGGATTTCCTGCTCGACCTCGTGTCGGACCTCAATGTACCGGTGCTGGCCGACTTCCCGGCCGGCCACGAAGTGCCCAACCTCACCGTTCCGTTAGGCACAGACGTCGAGCTGGTGGCCGAAGAGACCGGCGGCTGGATTGCGTATCGGGAAGACGCGCTCGAGGAGGCGCCCCGCGATCACGCGCCGAGCAAGGACCCGCCGCCGGTGGCCGCCGATCCCGGCGCGCCGCCGCGCGAGCCGGCCGCCGCCGCGCGCTGACGACCGCCTAACGCGCCTCGCCGGCGCGGGCGCGCTCGTCCAACCATCCCTTGCTCCCCGCGCGCGCCGTCTCGCTGTCCATCACGAACCGCTCGAGCGCGCCCGACACACCGGATGGCAGCGGGACCTTGTCGAACGTCTGCCGTGACACGCACACCAGGACTTGATACGCCGCTGCGTGCAACGCGAGCCCGGTTGCATCCAACACGTCGAAATTGATGGTGAGCGACGATGTCCCGACGCGGCTGAAGTACGTCACGACCTCGAGGCGGTCGTCGAGTCGCGCCGGCCGGTAGAACTCCGTGTGCATGATCTTCCGCGGCAGCCAGATGTCATACCGCTCGAACATCTCGCGGAACGGCAGTCCGCACGCGCGGAAGATCTCCGTTTCCGCGAGTTCGTAAAACCGGATGTACGCGCCGTAGCAGATGATGCCGGCGAGGTCGATGTCTCCCCAGCGGACGTACTCGGCCACCACGAAGGGCGTCTTGGACATGCGATGAATAGTAGACGCGTCCGGCAGTCATGTCACGCGAGTCTGGCCCGCGTGCGCGGCGCGCGTTAGTTATTCCGATGCGAGCGTGACGCACGCGCGCATCGTGTGGTCGCCCGCGCGGAGGTCGCCATGGACCATGGACGTTCCAATACCAGGCGCTCGTTCTTGCGGGCCGCGGCCGTCGGCCTCGCCGCGCTGGTCGCGGCCACGCGCGACGTGCGTGCCGCGCCCGTGTGGCCGCGCGTGGCCGGCCCGGGTGATGACATGCCCGACGCCGCGAAGAAAGTGTTGCGCGAGCACTTCGGCGCCCGGGAAATCAAAGATGGACACGTCAGCCTCGACCTCCCCGAGGTGGCGCCCGACAGCCGCGAGGTGCCCGTGTTCATCGAGACCGATCTGCCGATGGAGCCCGACCGGTACGTCAAGGCCATCCACCTCGTCGTGGACCACAACCCCGACATTTACGTCGCCGGTTTCGAGCTCACGCCTGCGTTAGGCAAAGCGTCGATCGACACGCGCATTAAGATGCGCCGCAGCTCGCAGGTCCGCGCCATTGTCGAGACCAACACGGGCGAGCTGTGGTGGGCGCACAAGCTGGTGTACACGACGCTCAACGGGTGCGTATGACGCCCCGCACCGCACCGTCCGCCGGCGACCCTCGGATTCTGCTGCCTCCCGGCATCCGCAAGGACACGGTGATCTATGTCCGGGCACTCGTCTCGCACCCGATGTACACGGGGATGTCGCGCGACGAACACGGCGCGCTCATCCCCGAGTACTACATCAAGTCGGTCGAGATCGACTACGGCGGCCAGCGCGTCGCCCGCTTCGAGTGGACGTCGGGCTTGAGCCGTGATCCGTACGTCGCGTTCCCGCTCCGCGCGACCCACGAAGGACCGCTGCGCATCGCGTGGACCGACACCAAGGGCAAGATCTACACGCAGACCGCCGCCATCGCATTCGGCGGCTGACGGTCGTTCGCGCGCGAGGCGCCGCGATGGCCGCGGCCGTCTCGTTAGGCGCAGCCGCCCGTTAGGCGCAGCCGCGCCGCGCCCGCCCAACAATCGGTGATCCCGCGGTCGCTGACCGCCGACTCGGCGACGCGCGCCGCGCTCGCCAGCCGCTATCCGCGCGACCGGTCGGATACGCTCCCGGTGTTCCCGCTGCACCGGCTCGCGCCCGGCGTCTACGCGGTGATCGGCGACACGGGCCGGGGCGTGGAGGGCCGGTCTAACGCAGGCTTCGTGGTGACACGAGCGGGCGTCGTGGTGATCGACGCGCTCGCAAGCCCGGGCGAAGGACGCGTGCTCCTGCGCACCATCCGGAGCGTCACCCGAGAGCCGGTGCGCTACCTGATCCTCACGCACCACCACCCGGACCACACGTTCGGCGCCATCGTGTTCACGCGCGCCGGGGCGCGCGTGATCGCCCACCCGGACCGCCGGACGCTCGCCAGCATCGATGGCGACGACCGCCTCGCCAGCGACTGGACCGGCGTCATGGGCCTCGAACAGATGCGCGGATTCGCCTACGCCGATACGCCGGATCTTCCCGTTAGGCGGGACACCGTGCTCGTGGTGGGCGGCCGGCGCATCGCGATCGTGCGCCCGGGCGCCGCGCACACGGCGGGCGACCTCATGGTGTGGATTCCCGCCGATCGCGTGTTGTTCACCGGCGACGTGCTCGTCGAAGACGGTGTGTCGATGATGGTGGACGGCAGCTCCGGCGCGATGCTCACAGCCCTTGCGCGCATTCGATTCGCTCGGGCCCCGCGTCGCCGTGCCGGGCCACGGACGACTTGCCACCCAGCCGGCAACCCTGGTCGCCGCCACACGCTGCTACGTGCTCGCACTGCGCGACACGATGCGCCGGGCCGTGGCCGACGGCGTGCGCATGGGACAGGCGCTCGATCGACTGCCGGCCGCCGATCGCGACCGCCCGGTATCGCTCCATTCCCGCCTCCGCCGCAACGCCGTCCGGGTCTATGGCGAGATGGAACATGCGCTCTTCGACGCGACCACCTCCCAGTCGGCCCTTGCCGACGAGGCGCGCCAGCGCGCTGCCTGCCCCCGCTAGTCGCCGAACGGGCGACGCTCGGAGAGCGTTGCCGGGTGCGCCCCCCAAGTCTCAAGGGTGACGCACCCGGTCCGATACTCCAGGCTGACGGAGAAATCGCATCGCCTGTCGCACCAAGCCCTTAAACCCGTTCGGCGCCCTCGCCGCGCCGATGTCCGCTGTCTTCCGTTAGACGGAACGCCCACGCCATGCATTGGTTAGTACAGATCGCCCAACGCGCCGGACTGCCGCGCGCCCAGACGCTGGACATTGCCACCGACGTGTCGACGCCGATGGCGTGGGCCGGTGTCGAACAGCATTGCGGCTTGGACGAAGATGAGCTCGCGCGCGCCGTCGCCGCGGCAACCGGACTCGAGGTCGCGAACCTCGCCCAGGCGCATGCACCGGCGCGTCGTCTCGTCCCCGACCGGATCGCGCGACGCTGGGATATCATCGCCTTGCGCGAGACCGACAGGCAGATCGTGGTGGCGACGAGCGATCCGTCCAACGTCGAGGCGGAACAAGCCATCGCGTTCGCCTCCGGGCGGCGCGTGCTGTTCGAGATCGCGAGTCCGGCGACGCTGCACGCGGCGCTCGCCGTGCCGGGACACGCGTCGCGTCCCGCGACCACCACGCCCGTCAACGGCAGTACGCCGGTCGCCGCCGGTGCCGCGCCCCTCGACGCGCCCGCCGTCGCGCAACTCGCCGATCGCCTGATCGCCGACGCGATCACGGCCGGTGCGAGCGACGTGCAATTCGAGCCCGCAAAAACGGGCGGCATCGTCCGCTTCCGCATCGACGGCGTCGTTAGGCCGTACGCCGAGCTCGACGCCGCCGATTTCGAGCGCCTCGTGGCGCGCATCAAAGCGATGGGACGCCTGGCGACCGCCGTGCGCATACGGCCACAGGAAGGCAAGATCAAATTGGCGGCTGGTCCGGGGACGGGCCTCGAGCTGCGTGTCGCGACGATCCCGACCCGCGAAGGCGAGCGCGCCACCGTGCGCATCCCGACGCCGGGCGACGCGCGGTCGCTCGCCGACCTCGACGCCATGCCCGACGTGGTCGCGCGCCTGCGCGAGCTCGTGTCCGCGCGATCGGGTCTCGTGCTCGTTTGCGGCGCGCAGAGCTCCGGCCGCACCACGACGGCATACGCACTCGCACGCGAAATCGTCGCTAACGGAACCCCGGTCACGAGCATCGAGGATCCCATCGAGACCTGCGTCCCCGGCGTGTCGCAGATGCAGGTCGACATGCGCACCGGACTCACGGTCGCGGCGCTCACGCGCGAAGCCATGGCGACCGACGGCGCCGCGATCCTCGTCGGCGAGTTGCGCGACCGCGAAACGGCGGACCTCGCGGTGCAAGCCGCCACGACCGGGCACGTGGTCGTCGCCGTCCTCCAAGCGTCGAGCGCGTTGGGCGCGATCGATCGGTTAGGCGAGCTGGGACTGGGCCGCACGCGCATCGCGGCGGCGTTGCACGGGGTGGTTGCCCAGCACTTGCTGCGCCGCGTGTGCTCGGTGTGCGGCGGCAAACCGGTCGCCGCCGGCTGCGCCACCTGCGGTCGCAGCGGATTCCGCGGCCGCGTGCCGGTGATCGAGATCGTCACCGCCACACCGGCCTTGCGGGAGCTCATCGCCGATGGCGCGCCGCCGTCCGTGCTGCAGCGCACCATGGTGGCGAGCGGGGCGCGCTCCATGGAAGAGGCGGTCGCGGCGCGCATCCAGGCCGCGCACACCACGCGCGGCGAGGCCGAGCGCGTGATCGGCTGCACGCCGCAATCGCACGGGGCGCCTCGGCCTAACGAGCCGCGCCGCGTCCTCGTCGCCGACGACGATGAGATCGCGCGCCACCTCGCGTGCGCGCTGCTCGCCCAACAAGGCTTCGAGGTGCACGAGGCGCAGGACGGCGCCGTCGCCATTGAGATGCTGTCCTCGGATCGCCGCTTCGCCGCCGTCGTGCTCGACCTGCACATGCCGCGCGTCGACGGACGCGCGGTGCTCGCGCACATCCGCCGCACGCCCAACATCGCCGCCATGCCCGTGGTCGTCCTCACCGGCTCGAGCGACGCCGGGACCGAAGTCGAAATCATCGACGCCGGGGCCGACGACTATCTGTCGAAGCCGGCCGACCCTCCCCGCTTTCTGGCCCGCGTCCGCGCCGTGTTGCGCCGCGCCGCCGCGTAAGCATCGCCATGACGATTACCCAATCCGCCGACACCACCATTGCCGAGATCGACCGCGCGTTGGAGCGCCTCCGCCGCTTCGGGGGCGACACGCTGCTGCGCGACATGATCGACCTGTTTCTCGAGCACGCGCCGCGTCGTATCGCTGCCTCCCGGCAAGCGCTCGCGGGCACCGACCTCTCGCCGCTCAAGCTGTCCGTGCACTCGCTGGTCTCGAGCTGCGCTCAGTTAGGCGCGGAGCGGATGCGGCGCGTGAGCGCCGACGCCGAGCAGGCCGCGGGCACCGACCCGCAGGCGCTGCCGGGCCTGCTCGACACCCTCGAGCGCGAGTTCGAGTTCGTCAAGCCGCTGCTCATCGCCGCGCGCCCGGACGACAAGGCGGCGTCATGAAGACCATCGCCGTGGTCGAAGACAACGCCGACAACCGGCTCCTGCTGCGGGCCCTGCTCGACGAGCGCTTCCACATTGTCGAGTTCGAAACCGGAGCAGAGGCAATCGCCGGACTTCCCGGCGCGGGCGCCGAGCTCGCGCTGTCGACATCTCGCTGCCCGGCATGGATGGCATCGAAGTGCTGTCGCGCATCCGCGAGGATGTGCGTACATCGCCCATTCCCGTGGTCGCGCTCACCGCGCACGCCATGGCCGGCGACCGCGAGACCTACCTGCGCGCCGGATTCGACGACTACGTCACCAAGCCGATCGTCGACGAGACGGTGCTGTTCGACGCGATCGACCGCCAGTTAGGCAGGAGCGCCGCGTGACACGCCCGCGCGCGAAGCTCGCCGGTACCCTCGCCGCGTGCGTCGTCCTCCTCGGCGTCGTCGGCGCCATCGCGGCCATGCACACGCGCGAGGTGGCGACCCAGGAGTACTGGATCTCGCATTCGTACCAGGTGAAGTCCATGGTCAATGGGCTGAGCGCGCAGCTCGGCGTGCTGGAAATGGACCACGCCCGGCGGGCCTTCAGTGCGTTGGACAGCACGCCGGAACGCAACGCGCCCGCGGTCATCAAGATCGGGAATATTCTCCGCAAGTTGCGCGAGTCCACAGCCGACAATCCGTCGCAGCAGGTGCGCATCATTCGGTTAGGCCGGCTGATCCGCGCGCGTCACGCCCAACTGGATACCGTGGTCCGATCGGCGCGCGCCCGGGGATTCGCCGCCCACGTCCTCGTCGGCGCCGACACGACCCTGCTCGACTCGATCAACATTCTCACCACGGCCGTGCGCGCCGAAGAAGATTCGTTGCTCGTCGGGCGCATCGCGAACAGCCGCCGCTCGGTCACCGTCGCCCTGCTCGTGCTCGTCGTGCTCACCATGACCGGCTGCGTCGCGGTCGGCACGGCGGCCACCGGTCTCGTTCGTGAAAACCGCCGCCATCGCGCTGCCGTCGCCGCGCTCGCCGAGAGCGACGACCGCTACCGCTCGCTCGTGGCCGACGTGCAGGACGTCATTTTCCAAACGGACGCCGACGGACGCTGGGTGCTCCTCAATCCATTGTGGATGCGCATCACCGGATTCGCCGTGGCCGACTGTCTCGGACGGCCCGCGATCGAGCACGTGCATCCCGCCGACGCCGAGAAGCTGCTCCGCAGCCTGGGCGACCTCTCGAGCCGCGCCGAGCAGAATATCGCGCAACCGCTGCGTCTGTTAGCCCACGACGGAACCGTGCGCTGGGTCCAGATGCACGCGCAGGCGCACCACGACGCGAGCGGGCGCCTGTTCAGCATGGGCGGCACGCTCAGCGACATCACGGCGCGCATGCAGGTGGAAGAGCGCCAACGCCGCGACGACGAGCGCATGCGGCAGGTCATGGAGGACATGCCCGTTGCCGTCGCGATGTTCGATCGCGAGCTGCGGTATCTCTTCGCGAGCCACCAGTGGCGCGTCCGGTACGGATTGCAGAAGACCGAGATCGAAGGGCACTGCCACTACGACCTCGTGCCCGACGTCGGCGCCGATGCGCGCGCCGTGCACCGCCGCGCGTTAGGCGGAACGATCGTGCGCCGCGAGGAAGAGCGCGTGATCCGCCCTGACGGCACCGAGGATTGGTTCCGCTGGGAAGTCCGCCCATGGCTCGAGCAGGACGGCGCCGTCGGCGGCATCATCGTCACCACCGAGCGCATCACGGAGCGCAAACGCGCCGAGCAAGAGCGCATGGCGCACCTGGAGGAGCAGTCGACGCGCGCCCTGCTCGAGGCGAACGAGCAGCGCTACCGCACCGTCGCCGAAGCGCTGCCGCAAATCGTGTTCACCGCGCGCCCGGACGGATGCACCGATTACTTCAACCAGAACTGGTATGCCTACACGGGCCTCACGCAGCAGCAGAGCCTCGGTTGGGCATGGCACGCCGCCGTCCATCCCGATGACGTCGACCGCGTCACCGAACGCTGGACCCGGAGCTGCAACGACGGCGACGACTACGAAGTGGAGTATCGCTTCCGCCGCGCGAGCGATGAGGTCTACCGCTGGCACCTGGGCCGCGCCGTCGCCGTGCGCGATGACGATGGGCGCATCGTCAAATGGATCGGCACGTGCACCGACATCGATGACCGCAAACGCGCCGAGAATGCGCTGCGCCAAGTACGCGAACAGCTCGAGGTGCTGGTCGCGGTCCGCACCAACGAGCTCTCGCGCGCGGTCACCGACCTGCAATCGGAAATCGCCGAACGCGCACGCATCGAAGATGCACTGCGCGTCGCGAAGGATTCAGCCGAAGCCGCGAACCGCGCCAAGAGCGACTTCCTCGCTCGCATGAGCCACGAGCTGCGCACGCCGCTCAATTCGGTGATCGGCTTCTCCAACGTGCTGCTCAAGTCGAAGCGCGTCAATCTCGCCAACCAGGACCGCGAATACGTCGAACGCATTGCGTCTAACGGAACGCACCTGCTCGGCCTGATCAACGACTTGCTTGACCTGTCCAAGATCGAAGCCGGACGCGGCACGCTCTCGGTGTCGTCGGTCGACTTGGGGCCGCTCGTCGCCAACACGCTCGCCCAATTCGACAACCAGACGCACGGGCGCGATGTCGAGCTCATCGCCCACGTGCCCTCGGGACTGCTGCCGATCGACGCCGATGCCCAACGACTCCGCCAGGTGCTCGATCAACCTGGTCGGCAACGCGCTCAAGTTCACCGCGCACGGCAGCGTGAGCGTGCACGTCCGCGCCGATGCCGCGACGGGACGGGCAACTCGCATCGACGTCATCGACACCGGGATCGGCATCCCGGCGGACCGCCAACAGAAAATCTTCGAGGCGTTCGAGCAGGCCGACGTCGGTACCGCCCGCCGCTATGGCGGAACGGGCCTCGGTCTCGCGATTTCGCGCGCGCTCTGCCAGTTGATGGGCTACTCGCTCGACGTACGCAGCGAGCCGGGCTCGGGCTCCACGTTCAGCATCGTGATCGTGAAACCGCTGTGCGCGAAAACGCCGCAAGCCTCGCTCCCCGCATTGACCGCATTGGCTGACGCGGTGCTCGTGTAGGGCATTTCGGGACTTGCGCGAATCGAGAAATGGCGCGACTTGCAACGCGCCACGGGCGCGGATAGACTAGACACCCCGCTCGCCACTTCCCGCCATGCCCCGACCTCTCACCCATACACCTCACCAATTCGTTTTTCTCGGTGAGCGGCTATGGCTGGACTTCGTCAACACGGATGACCTCCATCGCGGCGTCCGCACGGACGCGCTGCGCGATTTTGACGCGCTCCTCGGCTGGCTCGAAGCGGCGTCTGTGCTCGACGCCGAGCGCGCATCCGCAATTCGCCGGCGCGCCCAGCAACAACCCGCAGGCGCCACCGCGGCGTTGGCAGACGCGCGCCGCGTGCGCGCCGCGTTGCGCGCGCTGGCGGAGCGCGGCATCACCGCGAACGACGTACGCCAGAACGCGTTGCGCGAAATCAATCGCGTGCTCGGACGCAGCGCGGGCATTCGGCGTCTCGAGGGCCGCCCAGACGGCGAGTTCGTGCGCAGCTTTGTTCCGGTAGGCGACGCGTTCGCGGGCCTCATGATTCCGGTGGTCGAATCGGCGGCCGATGCTCTCGTGTTGGGCGAGCTCGTGCGTGTGCGCCGCTGCGCCGATCAACGATGCCCCCGCGTGTTCTTCGACGGGACAAAAAACGGCCGGCGCCGCTGGTGCGACATGTCATTGTGCGGCAATCGCGCGAAGGCGGCGCGACATTGCCGAAAGCTGAGCGACGACCGCCTCGTCGTCAGCCGCTGAAACGACAAGAGCCGGCGTCGCGAACATCTCGCGACGCCGGCTCTTCCGTTCTTGTACGCCTTACACGCCCACCGTTTGTGGACCGCGACCCTTGATGTAACCCATCTCGGTTGCGTAGTCGACGAGCTTCTTCTGCAGAATGTGACGTCCGCGGAATAGCCGCGACTTCACGGTGCCTTCGGGCACACCCAGAATCTCCGCAATCTCGGCGTAGCGCAGACCGTGCACATCGCTGAGCACGACGGCGGTGCGATACTCCTCGGGCAGCGCATCGATCGCGCGCGTGACTTCGTCGTCAACGAACGAATCGTAAAACCGGCCCTCGGGATCCGCCTCACCGACGACTTCGTTGCCCGACCACCCATCGATCTCTTCCGGTAGCGGCAACTCGCGCGCAGTGACGCGCCGGCGACGACTCACGAACACGTGATACAGGATCGTGAACAGCCACGCACGCGCGTTGGTGCCGAGTCGATACTGCTCCCAGCGCTCGAGGGCGCGCAGCACCGTTTCCGAGACCAGGTCTTCGGCCTCATCGCGTGCATGCGACAACTTGAGCGCGAAGCTGAACAAGGCATCGAGCTGTGACAGAACTTCTGCCTCGAACATCGCGCGCCGCTCACGCGGATCCGCCGGTACTTTCTCCAATTCCACCACCGGTGCCGCAGCCTCGGTGGGCTCGCTGCGCAGAGGCGCCAACTCCTCGCGCTGCTGATTCGATTCTCTTGTCATCATCGGCCACTCTCCTTCCCAACCGACCGCTCCGTGCCCGCCACCATTTCTCGAATGGCGAGCGGTGCCTCGCGCCGCTCGTCGACACGAACATGGGACATCACGAAACGCCTGAGACCTGTTGCCACGTCTTCGAGGACCGCGACGTCGCGCCTGACGCGCGACATGAACAACGCTCCTTCCAGCGAGGCGACGATAAACCGCGCTAACCCTTCGGTATCGACATCATCCACCATCTGCGGCCGTGCTTCCCAGAACAGCGCTTGCAGCTGACCTGTCCATCGCTCGAACAACGCATCGACGTGCTTGCGAAAGCCTTCGTGCTGTTCCGCCATTTCGGTTGCCAGCGCGCCACACGGGCTCACACCCTCGCAGCAGCCGCGCTCAGCGTGGCTCTCCACCACCCAATCGATGAATTCGTCTAACCGAGCCAGCGGCGGCAGCATTGGATCTCGCAGCACCGCGAGTCCGCTTTCTGCGAACACGTCGAACTGGTAGAGCAGCACCGCGTAGCCGAGTTCTTCCTTCGACTTGAAGTAGTGATAGAAGTGACCCTTGCCGCAGAGTCCAGCTTCGTGAATCACGTCCTCGATGGACGTTTGCTGAAAACCCTGGCGACCCATCACCGCAGTCGCGGCTTCCACGATTTGCATGCGACGATCTTTCATGGCGACGGATAATAAGACCGGTCGGTCCTAAATGCAAGAGGCCCTCGGCCACAGCTACAAGTAGATTGTTTACAATGAGTTACATTATAGTTGTCAAATCGAAAACGAGTCGTTAACCATTTTCTGACTACGAATACTGGACCAGACGGTCCACTTGCCGCCAGATACCCCGAATCCGTTATCTTGTCGGCTCGATCCACTGGCCAATCCGCTCTCATGCCTCCAGTCAACGTCACGCGCACCTACCTGGAGCTCGCCGAACCCGCTCTCTTCCGCGGAGTCGAAGTCGACCCGCGACTTCGAGTTGCGCGCGTGGAGTCGTGTCCACCTTCGTTCTTCCGATATCTGTACTCGGAAGTTGGGCGCAACCACCACTGGAGAGACCGCCACGGCTGGAGCGACGCCGAGATCGCGACGTACCTCGCCGCGCCCGGCGTGGCGCTCTGGGTGGCGTGGCTCGACGGTGCACCGGCCGGCTACTTCGAGCTGCGCCGAGCGGAAGTGGGGGACACCGAGATCGTATACTTCGGCTTGATGCCCGAGCGGACTGGACAGGGCTGGGGCAAGCAGCTGCTCACGCTCGCCGTGCGCCAGGCGTGGTCGGATGGCGCGCGGCGCGTGTGGCTGCACACCTGCACGCTCGACAGCCCGCACGCGATGCCTAACTATCGCGCCCGAGGGTTCGTGCCGTTCCGCGAGGAACACTACGTCGCCGACATCGACGCGCCGTCCTGACGTCGATCGTTAGCGGCGCCGGCGGCGGCCCCGCGCGTGTTGTATGTTCGGCTTCCTCCCGCGCGGCCGCTCGTGCACCTGTTCGCGTTCGCCCGGCGACCACGGGAGATCGAGCATCTCCTGCAATTCGTCGAGGCTCGACGCGCGCACGGCGCCGCGCTGTCCCCGCGTCACCACGAACCTGAGCGGGCGGCCGAGCTCCGGGAGCTCGGCGGTCGTCAGCGTGCGGGCCAGCTTTTCCGGCACGCGCAGCCGGACCACGCCCACCCCGTCGTCGTCGACGTCGTAGTCCAAGGGCACGTCGACGCCGCGAATGGGCACCGACGACGCCAGCGCCATCCACCTCGCGCGCTCCGCCGGCGGCACGATGGCGTCGGCGTCGATGGCGAGATGGGCCGCGCGAAAGTCGTCCATCGACCGTACGCCCGCCAGTTTGCTCTCATAGAGCGCCGCCAACTCGGCCATGCCTAACCGAGGGGTGGCGCCCCCCGACCGCCGGTACACTGCCCGGATCTCGTCGATCGCGCTCCGATTCTGCCGCACCGCCGGATGCCGCGCGTCGCCGCGCGCCAAGGCCTCCGCGAGCACGCGCCGCGCCTGCGGCGCCAGGGACTCGGGGAACGTGTCGATCGGTTCGCGCTCCCGGCCTAACTCGAAGCCGTGATACCGCGTGCGCCGCGACAGCGACAGCGCCGACCGCTTCCGTGCCGGATCGTACACCAACTCGGCTTCGCCTAACGAGGTGTAGCGGCGGATGAGGTCCAGGGAGATCTGCGTGCCTTCGATCGCCGCGCGCGGCGTGCCGCTACGGTCGGCGAAATAACGCAGCGCGCCCGCCACCGCGCCCCAGCTGCCGCACACGCTGCCCTTCGACACCCGCGCCTCACCGCCGTCGGCCGTCTGCTCGCCGATCACCAGATCGAACGGCATGATGCGCGCGACCAGGTCGGCGAAGCGCCCGTAGACCGCATCGCGCGCCGGCTCGAGACGCGACGGCAGCGGCATCCCCAGCGCGCGATAGACGCTCGCCATGCCTAACGCTGCGTCCTCGATGGCCTTCACCAGCGCCCCGCGCCGGTCGGCCCAGTCGTCGATCGCCGCGTTGAACACGTGACGGGGTAAGCCGTACACGTCGCCCACCGAGCCGTGCGCCCGGTACGCGTCGGCATACAGATTGTACGCCGTGAGATGATCGCTGCCCGGCACGATCAGCCCATCGAGATCGCGCTCGTCGCGCGTCATCCGATGCAGCGAGTCGATCGACGCGGCCACGGCGATGTACGGAACCAGATCGTCGTCCGCGTGCACCAGCAGCTCGGCCCACGGACGCTCCACCGGCAATGCTTCCACCGACCTGCCGTACGCAGTGAGACGGCCGGCCTCCACGATGCCGCGCTCCTCCAGGTGCGCCACCGCCGCCCGGTACGCCACCCGGTCTAACGGAACCGGAAGATCGAGCTCGTCGGCCCGCACGCCCAGATCCGCGCACGTGAGCGCCACCCGCTCCGAATCGCCCGCGAGTTGAAAGTCCGGCTCCGTCGGACGGAGCGAGCGGAAATCGATGTCGCGATCGCTGAGGATGAAGACCCGTCCACCCTCCACACGCCCGTGCACCCGCCCCGCCATCTGCAGGATCTCGTTCGCGCCAAGATGCACGCGCGTGAGCACGTTGCGACCCTGCTCGATCAGATTCGCGAACCGTGTGTCGTCGATCACCACGGTGTCGAGCCCCTTCACGTTCAACGCGCTCTGACCCGCGGCCGTCATCGCCAGCAAATACGGCTTCCGCACCTCGCCATCCAGAAATGGCCGAATGACCCGAATCGGCTCGCCGCCGTGATAGAACGCGGTCTCGATGCGACCGGCCCGCCGATGCACCATGCCCGCCACGTCCTCTACCGCCGCGCGCGTCGGTAGAAAGACACCCACCCCGCGCCGCTCACGCTGCGTGCGCGTGAGAAATCGCTCGTCCAGAAAATCCAGCGGATGCCGGTTGAGCACGACGACCTTCGCCGCCCTCTCGGGATCGAAGGCGTGCGTCTCCAACACGGCGGCCGAACGCAGATACCGCGCGTAGAAGCTCGGATCCACCGTGGCCGACAGCCAGATGAACCGGCACCCCACGCGCTTGCCTAACGCAAGACACAGCTCGAGCTCGGCCGACGTCTGATGGATCTCGTCCACGATCAGCGTGTCGCGCGCCAGAATGTCGCCGTCCTGGAACCATCGCCGAGCGATGCCGGTCGTGACGATTACCACATTCCAGGTCGGCGTTTCGGGCGTCGCTTCCCGCTCGCGATTCACCACGCCCACCTTGAGCACGCCGCCCAAAATCGTCTCGGCCATCGCGCGAATCGCGAGCGTCTTCCCCGTGCCCGTGCCGGCGACGATCCCGAATCCCTGCCCCGTGCCCGCGAGCTCGCGAATCTCGGCGCCATGCTCGCGGTCCAGCAGCGTCTCCAAATTTAGCCCGATCGCGATCTCGATCGTCTCGCACGCCGCTCGCGTCGGCGCGATCACGATCACGCGACCAGTCGGCGGCTCGGCCGCCACGAATGCGTCGTGATCCGGCGGAAGACCGTGACCGATCGGTTGTCGAATTGGAGACGTGTCACTCGCCACGAGCGAAGATTGCGGCAAGCGAGACATCAATGGAAGCCGGCCGCCTAGTGAATCCTGATGCGACCCATCGGCGGACCACTCGGCTTGTGCGGCTTCACCACCGGCCGCGGCGGCAAACGCACCGGCGGATGCGCCGCCGGCTGCTGCACCACGTGCGGCGGCTGCGCGTGCGGATCGTTCGAGTTAGGCTCCGCCGTCTTCGGCTCGTTAGTCCGAGGCTCGGTCACGCGCGGATCGTTGGCCCGCGGATCGGTCGGCTGCGCGGCCTCGGTCGTTCGCGCCGGTTCCGCCAAATGCGGCACCGCCGTACGCGACCGGACCTCTTCGCCAAAGATCACCCGCGCGTTGGACGGGCGGCGGCGAATCGCCGTCGCACAATCCGTGGGCGCAGGCTGACGCTCCGCCGGGACGCCGTCGATCCAAATACGGCACATCCCCGGCGGCGGCCGGTGCGCCACCGCACTCTGGTCGCCACCCTTCCCCTGCTCCACCGCCTGGGCCGCGACAGGCGCCGTGACGGCAAAGAGAAGGACAAAAACGAGGCGAGTCATCAAACCTCCAAACCTGCGGGTCTCACATTGAACGGTGGCCTGCACGCCCAATGCCATGATTCCCGCCGTTTCGACATACCGTAAGCCGTTATTTCGTTGGCACTTGCGAATGCACGACTGTCGAGTCCGACGCCCGGTGTCCACCACTCCGGACAGGCCCGTCCGTACGGCGGGACTGGCCTCTGCAGCAAGCCTCAGCCACCAACGAGCGCAAAATGGCCACGTTCCCGACGACTCGCATTGGGGTCAAGCCTAACGGAAACACGGCGAGCGCCCCTCAGCTGCTGCCGCCGCCCACCGCGCGCTGCACCAATGCCGCAACCTCACCCTGCTTCGCGTGACGACCCAGCTTCGACTTCTCGAACACCAACTTACCGTCGACGCCCACCTCGAATCGCCCACCCCGCGACGGCTGCATATCAATCGTCGCGTCCGGAAACCGCTCTCTGAGCTCGGCCGCCAAACTGGTGGCTCTCGGCTCGTAGTTTCAAACCGTGCAGTATTCGATCGTAATCGTCATGCGCCCCTCACAAGTCACCACTGCCACCTCGGACATACCTCACGAACAGTATCCGGTGTGCGCACGGAGACGCCAGCGCACGCAATGTTTTGCACCGCCCTCCAACGTTTTGCTCACGCACCGATCCGCCCACTCCGCTATCTCCCACGCGTCGACTTCCAGGAGATAGCATGCGCAACGCACACACCCTGTGGGAGCTGCTGGCGTCCCTCACCATCCTCAGCACTATCATCGCGATCGCCACGCCGCCCATCACTCACGCACGCGATCGCGCCACCGTCCGCGCCGCCGCGACCACCCTCCGCGCCACCCTCTCCTCGGCCCGCGATGCGGCACTTACCCGAGGGGCGGCCGCGCTGGCAATCGTAGACGCGACCATCCCCGCGATCACGGTCGTCGTGAATCGCGATACCGTCCTCCGTCACTTCCTCACTGGGGACTTTCGCTCACGCCTCTCGGCGAGCAGAGACACCATCCGATTTGGCCCAACCGGGCGAGCATTCGGCGTCTCGAACTCCACCCTCATCCTCCGCACGGGCTCGGCGGCCGAAACGGTTACGGTGTCCCGCGTCGGTCGAGTGCGGTGAAGCTGGTCAGATCAACTCGATAGGCCGTCCGGAATTCCGCGCAATCACGCCAAGGCGGAATGTCACCTCGACAGCCAATGACTCCACCGAGGGACGCGACTCCAACGGAAAACTCGCCCACGCGAACGGCACGGTCGATGGCTCCAACGCCGATCGGCGCCGCGAACGCCACACCCCCGCTCCATCTCGCTCGGAAAGAAAACGATCGAACGCCCTCGACCATGTCTCATTGCCCCGCAATAACCCCAAACGCGCCAACATCTCGAGCCAGAACAGCGCGCCCGCCACGTCGGCGTCGGCGGCACTCCGATGCGGCAACGGATCGCCTAACACAAGATGCGCCTCGGACACCACCCGCTTGCCCACGGCACGCGCCGCCACCGCCCGCGGCGCCGGCTGAGACAGATGCGCCGACACATGCTCCATGATGTCGTAGTTCTCGCTCCGGAACTGCGGCATGTACGCCAGCATCGCCAACACGTACACCGACGGCGGCGCAGCCTCCGGCGCCAACACATGCTGGTTGCCCAACCGCACAAACGGCTTCTCCGCCAACGGCGAACGCAGATACGCATCCATACGCCCGACAATCCGACGAGCCGCGCCCCGGAGTCGCGGATCCCCCTCGTATCCAGCCTGCGCCAACACGGCCGCCGCTGCCTCACGCAGTATCCCGCGCCCGTGTCGCACCACCTCGAGCTCTCCGCCAACATGCGGCGACAGCTCGTACAAGAACGCGGGATCGTCGTCCTCAGCCAACAACCGGAACAACGATCGGCGCGCGCGCACCAACGGCGGCGACTCACGATCCCACCCGTACTCCACCATCCGCCTAACAGCCGGAATGGTCCCCACGCCCTCGAACTCCTCAGCCCGCGCACCCGGCACCGTCAACATCGCGCCATTCCACGTACCGTCAGACCGCTGGGCAAGCGCCAACGACATTGCCGGCACATATGCATACGGAAGCCCCAACATGGACGCCGGCAAACCGGTCAGCCGAGCGACTTCAGTGCTGGCGCGATACTGTATGGGAGATATCGCTTTGCTGAGAAGCCAAGAGAGCGGAAACTCGAACGGTTCCGCAGGTGGCGGTGGGGTAGGCGCTGGCACCCCGGGCATTGTCGGAACGGTCACGGCGCCCTCATCGATCCTGTAAGTCGTTGAGTGACAACGCAATAAATCGCAATGCCCAAGAGGGCCGGCCGTCGGGCTAAACGATATCAGTTTTCTGCTATCGCGCCAGAGGGCATGCAGCGCTCCCGTCCAGAGCGCCTTAACGTCAGCCCGGCGAACACGTCCACTTTCCCGTAGCACCGAGCGTGCGGCTGCACGCGACAGACCTGGACGGGAGGCACCATGTTGAGCTTACGAGTAGTGGCGCTTGGCGCCGCGATGGCAGCTGGTTTTGCGACCATGGTTTCTGCGCAGACCGTGGTTCCGCCGGCGGGACAGGAAGTGCGGCACGACACGCGCGACATCCGATCGGACCGCCGCGACCTTCGCTCTGACACGAAGGGCATCCGTCATGACAGGCGCGATGTCAGGAGCGATGGCCGCAGCCTCATGCGCGACCGGCGCGCCATTCGTCGCGATCGGCGTCATGGGAATCTCGTTGGTCTCCGTACCGACCGTCGGCATTTCCGACGGGACGTTCGACGCACTCGTCGTGATCACCGTGCGCTCAAGCGGAATCGGTTCGACCGTCGCCACGATGTCCGGGGACTGCGTTCGGATAGGCGCGATCGCGGGCATGATTTGCGCGGCGCGCACCGCCAGTAGCCTCAGCTGACGGAACCGCGGCCGATCGATGTGATCGGCCGCGTTTTTTTTGGCAAGCCAAACGGCCCGCGGTTTACCGCCGGTACAGAATTGGCTTGTGGACCGGTATTCGAACGGTCATCTTGACGGCAAGACCCTCTCAGCGCGGGAGCATGATCGAGAGCCTGCTAACACGACCGGTGCACAAGGTATCTGATCGCGTCCGCTTCGACGGACGCGTCTTGTTCCTGACCGAGTCTCCCGAGCTGATCAAGCGCCAACTAGCCGGCGAGGATCTCCCGTTCGATCCGCACGCTGCGGTGGGTTCGCCGTTGCACCCCAAGCTGCGCGACAACATCTCGACCGACGAGATCACGCCGGCGTACATCTGCTACTACTTCGACGACACGCTCGGCGACTTCCCGTATCTCGGGCTCAAGGCGGGCGACGAGTTCCCCATCGTGCGTGGCGCCGTCCGCGCGGGGCACTTCGTCGCCGCGGTGTCTGGCACACGGCGCGGCAAGGGTTCTTCGCGCGAGCAGTCGCCGTACGCGGAGCTCGTGCGCCGGCATCAGGCTCGTCATCGCCGAGAACATTGAGCGGATTTACCGGGAGAACTGCCAGAACCTCGGTGTGTTTACATCCACCGATTTCGGACTGATCGAGCGCGTTCGCCGCGGTGAGGAAATTCCGCTCACGGCGTTCACGAAGGACGAGGGCGGCATCTCGCGCGGCATCATCGAATACGGCGGCCTGTTCAACTACAATCTCGCGCGACTCCAGGGGAAAGTGACGGTCCCCACAGTCGACACGCCGCGCCACCCGATGACGATCGCCGAGAAAATCTTCGCGCGGCACTGGGTGGCGGACCCGGCCTCCGGCGCAATCGGCGTTCCCGCCGTGAAGCCTGGTGATCAGGGTTTTGTCCGCACCGACATCCGTTTTAGCCATGAATACGTGACGCCGATGGCGGCGATTTTCTTCGATCAGTTGGTCGGGCCCAACGAGCCGGTCAACGACCCATTGTCGGTGTTTTTCTTCCGCGACCACCTGACGTTCCTCGATCAGGTGATGCGGCCCGAGCACTTGCAAATGGGCCTGCTCGATGTCGCGAACCAGCTGGAGAAGAAGCAGCGGGAGTTCGCGGCCGCGAAGGGCATCAAGCTGTACGGACAGTTAGACCATCGGCTGAACCTGCACGGCGCGCTCTCGGCCGCCGGTTCGGAAGCGATCTGTCACTCGAAGATTCTCGAGGCGCACGCGCAACCAGGTCAGGTGATCATCGGCTCCGACTCGCACACGCCGCACGCCGGAGCGGTCGGGTGCATTGCCTTCGGCGTCGGGACCACAGCCATTTTCAACTCGTGGATCACGAACGACGTGCGCGTCGAGGTGCCGCCGTCGTTCAAGGTGGTGGTGCGCGGACGGAAGCCGCCGAACATCACGGCCAAGGATTTCATGCTCGAGATTCTGCGCCACCCGTACATCAAGAATGGCGAAGCGATCGGCCAGATCATCGAGTACACCGGCGAAGCCGTCGAGGCGCTCTCGGTGGACGAACGCGCGACCATGACCAACATGGCGGCGGAGGTTGGTGCGTTCACGGGAATCATCGCCCCAGACGAGCGGACGGTGACGTATCTGGTTGCCCAACGGGGCATGACAGCCGAAGCGGCGCGCGCGCTGTGCAAGGGTCTCGCATCGGATCCGGGCGCGTCGTACGTAAAGGTGATCGAGATCGACGCGTCGACGCTGCGTCCGATGCTGGCCCTTCCGGGCGATCCGGGCAACGGGTTGTACGTGGAGGAGCTTCCGGGCGAGGTTCGCGTGGACATCGCGTACGCCGGATCCTGCACGGCGGGCAAGAAGGAAGACATGGACATGTACGCGCGCGTGTTCGCCGAGGCGCTCGAGCGGGGCGAGCATGTGGCCGGACACGTGCGGTGCTTCATTCAATGCGGGTCGCGCGAGGTCTTCGAGTACTGCCAGGAGCGCGGCTACGACCGGATCTTCGCCGAGGTCGGCGCGACGTTCGTCGAGCCGTCGTGCGGTGCGTGCATCAACGCGGGTCCCGGCGTGTCGCGCACGAAAGACGAAGTGACCATTTCGGCGATCAACCGGAACTTCCCCGGTCGGTCGGGGCCCGGTCAGTTGTATCTGGCCTCTCCGTACACGGTGGCTGCGTCGGCGATCGCCGGCCGGATTGTCGAATGGACGCCGGGCGCCGGCGAGCGTGACGCCGCCAACATCGATGCGCTTGTCCACGCCTAACGCCGGCGCCGTGGCGTCCGGCGCGCAGGCGCGACGCATGCTGCCCGCAGACCCGCCGCGTCCGCAGTTGCGGCGATGATCGCACATGCGGGGTGAGTTCGTCGATGTCGGAGGCGCGCGCCTCTACTATTACGCCAGCGGCACGAGGGGCGTGGGCGAGCCCGTGGTCCTCATACACGGATTCCCGACCTCGTCGCACTTGTGGCGCGACGTCGCGCCGCTCATCCCCGATGGCCACCGCGTGGTGGTGCTCGACCTCCTCGGCTACGGCCGCAGCGACCCGCCTAACGGGCGCGACCTCAGCATCAAAGGCCACGCCGAACGGGTGATCGGGCTCCTGGACGCGCTGCGGATTTCGTACGCGTCGATCGTTGGGCACGATCTGGGCGGCGGCATCGCCCAATACCTCGCGGTGCGCCATCCGACGCGCGTCGCGCGCGTGGCGCTCATCGATTCCGTGGCGTTCGACGATTGGCCGACGCGCCAATTGAAGCTGGCCCGAACGACGCTCCCGCTGACGCGCTTCTTGCCGGCGACGTGGATCCTCTCGATTCTGCGTTCGGAGCTCGAGCGCGGCTACGCGCACGAGGACAATGGCGCCCGGTCGATCGATATCTACGTGCGTCCGTTCTGTCTGCCCGCCGGTCGCGACGTCTTGGTATCGCACCTCGAGGCGTTGGACGCGGAGGAGACGGTGGCGCTGCAGCAGCGCCTCAAGGACATCGTGGCGCCGACGGCCATCGTCTCCGGTGCACACGATCCGTTCCTGCCGCCGGCCCTGGCCAAGCGCCTGCAGGCGACCATCCCGGGCGCGTCGCTCGACATCATCGCCGACGTTAGGCACTTCACGCCCGAGGAAGCGCCGGAAACCATTGGGACGATCCTGGCCACCTGGCTGCAGCGTTAGCCGGCAGCGGGGCCGGCGCGCCGCTCAGATCTTGCGCACCTCGTCGGCCGCTTCCAGCACGTGGCCGATGTCGCGCGACAACGCGCGTGCTTCGACGGTCGCGCTGTTGACCTCGCCCATAGCCGACTGCACGCCGGACGCGCGCAGCTTGAGCAGATCCAGCTTGAGGTTCTGCAACGCGATCCCGACGCTCTCCAACTGCCCCACCATCCGTTCGCGGCGCGTCGTGAGCTGCATGAGCGACGCGTGTTGGCGCTCGAGCATCGAGAGCCGACGCTCGTGCTCCGTGGTTCCGTCGGGCTCGCGTTTGACCTGGGCGATGCGCTGCTCGAGCTGCGCGATGCTTTCGGGCGACAGATCGCGATCGAGATGATGCAGCATCTGCGCGATGGACGCCGCGCGCTGTGCGAGCCCGTCGACGGTCGGTGCGACATCCGGAATGAGGTCGCGATCCGCCTTCCCCAGCGACGCAATGATGGAAGAGATCGTCGCGCGATCGGCGGCTGCCCGCCTCACCGATTCGCCGTGGGGGCCGGCCAGCACCTCCGGCGGCGCGAGCGCGGCCGCATCGAGCTCGGCCTGCGACGGCCCCGGCAGCGCCGGCGCGCCGGCGCCGGAGCCGACGCTCCGCACGGCGTCGGGATCGGGCTTCTTGAAGATGCGTTTCCAGGTGACGCCCTCCGCCCACAGGCCGCTCCACTGTTTCATCACCGAGGCGCCCATGCCTAACGCGGCAAACAGGAACCAGGGGAACTCCGGCGTGGTGAGCATGTTGATGCCGCCCAGCATCAGGACCACGATGCCCGTGCTCGCGAGGTTGCGGCGGAACACCGTGATGCGCTCGTCGAGCGGCCGCGACCGCCAGCGGTCGTCGCGCGCGGCCCGGCGCGCATCGCGGTACGTCATTGCCTGCCCGGCGAGCTGCAGCGCCTCGGCGCGACTCCGCGTGGCGAGCGCGTGCGGTGCCACGATCGGCGGCGGCCGAATGGGCGCCGGGGCGGCGATGGGCTGCGGCGCGACGCGCGTCTGATCGGCGGGCGGCGGCCACGCGCCGGGCGGCGCCTCGATGCGCTGCGGCGCCGAGGCGGGCGTGTGCTGCCACGGGACGCGCGGCGGCTCGTCGCGCAGGATCGCATCGCGAAACGCGATGGCGGTGGGCCAGCGGTCCTCGGGACGCTTGACCAACGCACGCGCGATGGCGCCCTCGAGCGCCGGCGGCACGTCGGCGCGCAACGACCGCAACGGGCGCGGCGTCTCGCTGATGTGCTTCATCATCATCGCCGGCGTATTGCCGGCTTGAAACGGCAGGACGCCCGACAACGCCTGGTACGCGACCACGCCCAACGAATAGATGTCGCTCCGTCCATCCACGTCGCGCTCGCCTAACGCCTGCTCGGGCGACATGTACGCCGGCGTCCCGACGGCGATCCCGGTGACCGTGAGCCGCGAATCGGCCTCCACGGCGCGCGCGATGCCGAAGTCGGTGACCATGGGTCGCCCGCTCTCGCGGTCGATGAGGATGTTGTCCGGCTTCACATCGCGGTGCACCACGCCGTGCGCGTGCGCATACGCCAGCGCGCCGGCCACATCGCGCCAAAACGCGCCGGGCTTCGGGCACGGGCAGCGGGCCGCGCGCGATGCGCGCCGCCAGGCTGTCTCCCTCGACCAGGGCCATCACGAAGAACACGATCCCGTCGCGTTCGTCGACCGAGTAGATGGGCACGATGTTGGGATGGCTGAGCTGCGCGGCGGTCTGCGCTTCACGCAGGAACCGCCGGCGCACATCCTCGCGGAATGCCAGCTCGGGCGGGAGAACCTTGATGGCGACGTCGCGCTTGAGGCGCACATCCGTGGCGCGGTACACCACCGCCATCCCGCCGCGCCCGACTTCGGCGTTCACCAGATACGCATTGCCGACCGCCGCGGTCACGCGATCGCGCATGGGATCCGTCACACGCTACCGCGCTCCGCGCGCAGCGCCACGGGTCGTCGCGGCCCGCCGCGCTTCATCCACGCCGCCCACGGCGGCATCGACCTCGTCGGCCAGCGAGCGCGCGCGCTCCGTGAGCACGGTGATGTGTTGACTAACGCTGGCCACACCGCCGGCACGGAGGCGCAGCACGTCGACGCGCATGCCTTGCAGCGCCACCGCGCAGCTCTCGAGCTTGCCCCACGTCTCGCTGCGGCGCCTGGTGGTATCGGCCACGGCGCGGCGATCGCGCTTGAGCCGCGCCAGCCGCCGCACACGCTCCTCGCTCGCCGCGTAGTCCAGCGGGTTGGCCTGCGCCTCGAGCGTCGCGATCTCCTTCTCGATGCGCTCGGCCTCGTCGGGCCGCGAGGTGCGATCGAGGTCGACTAACGCCAGCGCCAGCGCCTGCACGCGGTGATACAACCCCTCGGCGGCGGGAATGACGCCGTCCACCAGGTTCTGATCGGACGCCGGCAACGCCATGACTAACCGAAGAATCTCGCCGCGGTCCACCTCGGCGCGTCGCACGGAATCCGTGTACCGGCCGAAGTCGGCGGAGGGGGTGCCGCGCGGCGTCGTCGGCGCGGCGGGAAGCGCGGCGCGCGCGGTCTGCTCCCGCAGCCGGAGCTCGTCCCGCTTGCGCTTGTTGAACACCGACTGCGCCTGCTCGACCGTTTCCGACGCGACGTCGACCAACCGGCGGTCGCGCGGCTGGCGGAACACGTCGCGCCAATCGTACCCGGCCGACCAGAGGCGCGAGTACCGCGCCGCCATGATCATGCTCCAAATCACCGTGATGCCGAGCAGTCCCGAGCTCCAGAAGATCGACGCCAGAACAATGACGACGTTGACCGAGAAGTACTTGAGGAAGCTCGACCGAAACTTCTGTACCTCGGGCGCCGACCAGCGTGCCACGTCGTCGGCCGTCGGCGTGGTGTGATGCACTTGGTTAGGCATCACGCCCGCGCCCGTGCCGTACGGGGTCGGATACTGCGCCACGGGCAACGGCGACTGCGATGGCGGTCCCCAGGCCGGCTGCGGCGCCGTGGTCTGTCCGGTGCGCGCGGGCATTCTGGCTCATGTCACCGGACAACGCCGCCTCGAACGCCGACGCGCTCGCAAACCGCTGCGCGGGCTCCTTCTCGAGCAGCGCCATGATCGCGTCCGACAGATCGGGCGGCACATCGGGCCGCACCTGGTCCAACGGCACCGGCCGTTCCGAGATGTGCTTCATCAACATGGCGGCGGTGCTCGACGCCTGGAACGGCAGCTCGCCCGACAGCATCTGGTAGGCCACGATGCCTAGCGAATAGAGATCGCTGCGGCCGTCGATCTCGCGGTCGCCCGCCGCCTGCTCCGGCGACATGTACGCCGGCGTGCCGATCGCCACGCCCGTCGCCGTGAGACGCGAGTCGGCGCCTTCCTGGATCGCGCGCGCGATGCCGAAGTCGGTCACCATTGCGCGGTCGTCTTCGCCCAAGCAGAATATTGTCGGGCTTGATGTCGCGGTGGATCACGCCGCGTGCGTGGGCGTAGGCGAGCGCGTCGGCGACTTCACGGAGAATGCGTCGAGCATCCTCTACCGGAAGCGCGTCCGCGATCGATGAGCCGCTTGGCCAGCGTGTCGCCGTCCACGCACGCCATCACGAAGAACACGAGCCCTTCGCGCTCGTCGACGCTGTAGATCGGAACGATGTCGGGATGGATGAGCTGCGCCGCGGTCTCGGCTTCGCGCAGGAAGCGCGACTTGATCTCCGCCTCGAAACGCGAGCTCCGGCGGCAGCACCTTGATCGCCACCGTGCGCTTGAGGCGGCGATCTTTGGCGCGATACACGATGCCCATGCCGCCGCGCCCGATCTCGCGGTCCAGCTCGTAGTTCGCCGACAGCACGCGCTCGACCATGCGCGCGCAATTCGGAGTCTGACAGAGAGGGCGGTCGGATCGGGCACTAGGAAGGGGTCGCCGGGGAATACAGATGCTTAGTGTACCATGCCCGGCACTGTCTGAAAAGGACGACCCGGCCGACGTCGGCAGTTGCACTACGTCAAAGCGACGGGAGGAAGTTGCAAATCCTGCCCGCGTGGCGTACCTCATGCCGGTGCGTGAGATCCGGAACCGGTGCATCCTGCGGCTCGATTCACGCTTCAGGCTGCAACGTCCCTGAGAGAACTCACGATCATGGCACAACGACAAACACTACCAGTTCTTCCGCTTCGCGGGACGGTCATCTTTCCCGGCCTCACCGCAGCCCATCGCGGCTGGGCGCCCGGGCACTCTTCGCGCCATTGAGGCCGCGCTCAAGGCCGACCGGCTCGTGTTCGCGGTGGCGCAGCGCGACAACACGGACGAGCCGACGCCCGAAATCTTGTACTCCATGGGTGTGATCGCGCGCATCGGCCAGGTGCAGCGCGGATTGGGCGGCGTGCAGCTGCTGCTGCAGGGCGAGCAGCGCGCGACGGCGCTGCAGTACACCACTACCGACAACTATCTCGCGGCCGTGGTGGTCCCGGTCGAGGAGATGACTCCGCTGGACGAGCACGACCCGGCGTTCGAGGCACTGCACAAAGAAGCTCGCGAGCGGGCCGCCGAGCTCGGCGAAAGACGCGGGCTGCCCGAAGAAGTCGTCCATCAGGTACTCGACTCCGTGACCGAGTCCGGCAAGTTCGCGGACCTCGTCGCCGGATACATCGATCTCTCGGTGCCGGAGAAGCAGGGTCTGCTCGAGACGCTGAGTGTCGAGGAGCGCCTGCGGCGCGTGTTGGTGCACGTGCAGCGGCAGATCGGTCTGCTCGAGGCGCAGGAGGAGATCAAGTCGCAGGTGCAGGAGGAGTTGGGCGAGCGCCAGCGCGAGATGTTCTTGCGCGAGCAGATGAAGGCCATTCAGAAAGAGCTGGGCGACGACGATCAGAGCCAAGGAGATCGAAGAGCTTCGCGAGAAGCTGACCAAGCTCGAGCTGCCGAAGACGGCGCGCCGGAAGTCGAGCGCGAGTTGGGCCGGCTGGAGCGGTCGGGCCGCGAGTCGATGGAAGCGCAGGTGATCCGCACCTATCTGGAATGGATCGCCGAGTTGCCGTGGAACGACCGGTCCGACGACAATCTCGATCTCAAGCACGCCGCCGAGGTGCTGGACGAGGATCACTACGGTCTTAAGGACGTGAAGGACCGCGTGCTGGAGTTCCTCGCCGTGCGTCAACTGCGCGCGCAGCAGCTGGCCGCCGAGGTCGAGAAGACGGGCGAGTTTCCCGGCGGCGAAGCTCAAGCCGCGAGCGGGACGATGCGACGCCGTCGCTGACGGCGACCGATGACGGACCGGGCGATCACCGACCAGCGCGAGGCCAAAGCGCGCGCGATGGCCAAGGGTCCGATCCTGCTGTTCGTCGGTCCGCCGGGCGTCGGCAAGACGTCGATCGCCAAGTCCATCGCGCGTGCGCTAGGCCGCGAGTACGTCCGGGTCGTCGCTCGGCGGCGCGCGCGACGAAGCGGACATCCGCGGGCATCGCCGCACCTACGTCGGCGCCATGCCGGGGCGGATCATGCAGGGGATGAAGCAGGCGGGCAACAAGAATCCGGTGTTCCTGCTCGACGAGGTCGACAAGCTGGGCGTGTCGTTCCAGGGCGATCCGGCGAGCGCGCTGCTCGAGGTGCTCGACCCGGCGCAGAACGATACGTTCACCGATCACTATCTGGACGTGCCGTTCGATCTGAGCGAGGTGCTTGTTCATCGCGACGGCGAACTTCATCCAGAACATTCCGGCGCCGCTGCTCGACCGCATGGAAGTGGTGGACTTCGCCGGCTATACCGAGCGCGAGAAGGCGGAGATCGCGAAGAAGTATCTGATTCCGCGGCAGCTCGAGGAATCGGGCCTCTCGACAAGGGGCGTCGTGTTCTCCGACGACGCGGTCATGAGCGTCGTGCAGCAACTACACGCGCGAGAGCGGCGTGCGGCAACTGGAGCGCCAGATCGGCGCGGTGGCGCGCAAGGTGGCGCGGAAGCTCGCATCGGGTGAGCAGATCACCGCACGAGCTCACGGCGGCCGACGTGCGCGAGCTGCTTGGCCGGCCGAAGGTGCATCCCGAGCACGCGGCGGAGGAGAACGAAGTGGGCGTGGCGACCGGCATGTACTACACGCCGGCGGGCGGCGACATCATGTTCGTCGAGGCGTCGATGCGCCAGTTGTACGGCACCGCGTCGCCGGACAGCCTCGACACAGGCCGGTCCGGTTGGGCACGGTGTCGCTCATTCTCACCGGCCAGTTGGGCGACGTGATGAAGGAGTCGGCGCGGGCGGCGCTCACCTACGCGACGACCCACGCGCGGAATCTCAAGATCGCCGAGGATCGTCTGGGCAGTCGTCGAGGCGCACATCCACGTGCCGGCGGGCGCGATTCCGAAGGACGGGCCGTCGGCGGGCGTCACGATGTCGACGGCGCTGGTGTCGGCGATGTCCGGCACGTCCGGTGCGGCGGGACGTGGCGATGACGGGCGAAATCACGCTGCGCGGACGCGTGCTGCCCATCGGCGGCCTCAAGGAGAAGGTGCTCGGCGCGCACCGGGCGGGCATCACGACCATCGTGCTGCCGAAGGACAACGAGGCCGATTTGGAGGACATCCCGGAGGAGGTGCGGAAGACGCTCACCTTCCACCCGGTGATGACGCTGGACGAGGTGTTTGCGATCGCGCTCGCGCCTAACGTCGTCGGCGCGGCCGCGCCACCGCCGGTCGAGGAAGAGGTGACGGCCGGCGCGCGGTGACGCGCGCCAGTGCCATCACGCCGCGGCCGGCGCCGTTACGGAATCAGGCGCTTGGGCTCGGCGGGCGCGGCTTGGGCCGCGTCATCGTGCACCGGATGCACCGCCGGCGGCGCGATGGCGGGCGGGTCGTCGTGACCGGCCAGGTTCCGCTTGAAGTCCCGAATCCCCTTGCCTAACGTCGCACCCAGCTCCGGCAGCCGGCGCGGTCCGAAGAACAGGATCGCGATCGCGACGATGAGGAGCAGTTTGTCGATGCCGATCTCGCCCACATAGCCTCCGGGTTACTGCAGCCCGATGGGACCCCACGACCAGAGCGCCCACGCCGCCTGAGCCGGCGCGCCGGGCTGCGTGCCGTCCATGAAGTATTCAGTATAGCGCTGGTCCGCGGGAGTGCTGTCGGTGGCCGGCTCTCCGTCTAGACGGTCGAGCTCGGCGGTCGCGATGCCGGCTGGAACGTCGTCCCAGGTGCCTGCCGGTTGGTTGCCCTGATAGTACGTCGCGATCATGTCGCCCCAGATCGGCGCGGCCAACGTGCCGCCGGCTGCGCCCGGCACGATCGACTGCGGCGTATCGAAGCCCAACCAGACGCCGGCCACGACATCGGGCGTCATGCCGACGAACCAGACGTCGGTGTTGTCGTTGGTCGTGCCCGTCTTGCCCGCCACCGGAATTGCGTCGGGCACCACCTTGCGCACCGACGTCGCCGTGCCGCGTTCGACCACGTCGCGCATCATGTCGCGCACGATGAACGCGATGCGCGGATCGAGCGCGAACCGCGGCGCCTGCGCCGGCGGCGCCCACACCTGGTGGCCGGCGCGATCGTCAACGCGCACGACGTACCGCGGATCGACCACGGCGCCGAGGTTGTCGAACGCCGTGTACGCCGCCACGAGGTCCAGCGGCCGCACCGCGCTCGCGCCGATCGCGCTCGACGGATACGGGGCGATCGGCGTGTCGATGCCGAGCCGTTTGGCGAGCGCAATGACCGTATCCATGCCGACGCGCATGCCCAACTGCACAGCGATCGGGTTGCGCGACCGGACGAGGCCTTCGCGCATGGTGAGGGGCCCGACGAACCGTCCGTCGGCATTGCCCGGGCGGTACACGGTTCCGTTAGGCATCGGGATGGCGAGCGCGGAATCGTCGATCAAGGCGTTGGGCGGGATGCTGTCGCGCAGCGCGCTCGCGTACACGATCGGCTTGAACGCCGAGCCGGGCTGGCGCATGGCGTTCACGGCGCGATTGAACGGCGAGGCCGCGTAGTCGCGTCCGCCGACCATCGCCAGCACGTCGCCCGTCTGCGGATCGATCGCGACGACCATGCCCTCGAGAAAATCGGTGCTGCCCTTGGCGTGGTGCGCGTACGTCGGATGCCGGTAGCCGGGCCGCTCCTCGACACGCGTGAGACCCGAGTCGAGCGCGAGCGTGGCATCGCGCTCCAGGTCCGGATCGATGGTGGTGACGATGCGGTATCCGCCGTTCATCACCGGGACGCCGGCCTGCTCGGCCTCCTGTCGGACCAGGTCCACGAAGTACGGCGCCGCCGCGGCCATGCCCGCGTCGGGTGCGGTGACTAACGGCTGTTGCTCGGCGCGATCGGCGTCCTCGCGGGTGATGTAGCCCTGATCGGTCATGAGCGAGAGCACGAGGTCGCGGCGCTCGCGCGACCGGTCGGGATGTTTGATCGGATCGTAGATGGCCGGGCCCTTGGGCAGCGCGGCGAGCGTCGCCGCTTCGGCCAGCGTTAGGCGGGCGGCTTCCGTGCCGAAATAGTGGCGCGACGCCGCCTCGATGCCGTACCACCCGTGGCCGAAGTCGATCTCGTTGAGGTACGCCTCGAGGATCTGCTCCTTGGTGTAGTGGCGCTCCATTTCACGCGCCGCCGATTGCTCGCGCAGCTTGCGCGAAATGCTCCGGTCGCTCCGATCGATGAGGTCGGGGTGCATGTTGCCGACCAGCTGCTGCGTGATCGTGCTCGCGCCGCGCGCGTGTCCGCGGAGCGCGTCCTGCAGCGCCGCGGCGACGCCCACGACATCGACGCCGTCGTGTTGGTAGAAGCGCTGGTCTTCCACCGACGACGAACGCCTGTCCGACGTATTTGGGAAGCGAGCGGAGGGAGATGCTGGTGCGCATCTCGCGGCCGATCTCGCCAATGAGCGAGGTGCCGTCGCGCGCGAAGACCAGCGAGGACTGCGCCGGTTGCACGATCTGCCAGGCCTCGCCGGTCGTGCCACCACTCTGCGCGCCCGCGACTCGGGGCGCGGCAATCATGACCGAAATCGCCGCGAGCACCGCCCACATCGAGTGCGGGCACAGACGCACGGCACCTCCGACGTTCATATCGTTCACCAAAGCTCCATCATCATCCCGGTGCACCGTGCGCCGGACATCCCTGGGTACTACCCGACAGGGCTCCGAATGACACACGATCAGCGGGCGGCAAGATAACCCGCCCGTTCAGAATTTCTGTGACATTGCTCCACTGAGTCCGTCGCGCCACCTTTTTGTCATGGCTCCAGTCATCGACGTCGCAACCGTGCAGTTTGCGCCCCGAAAGGGCGAATACGAGACGAATCTCGCACATCTGGGCGAGCTATTCGCGCAGTTGGACGCGCTCACGCCCAGGCCGCAGGTCCTCCATCTGCCGGAGACGGCCCTTACCGGCTACTTCCTGGAAGGCGGAGTTCGCGAGTTCGCGCTGACCGCGGGCGCGCAGGCTTCCGATCTGCAGCGCGTGTACCGGAACGCGGTGCCGCAGGCTGCCGACCGGACCCTTGAGATCGTGTTGGGCTTCTACGAAGTGTGGAACAACACGCTCTACAACAGCGCGATGTGGGTACGCGTGGGCGGTGCGGCGCCGCTCGTGCGGCACGTGCACCGCAAGAACTTTCTCCCCACGTACGGGCTGTTCGACGAGGAACGGTTCGTCGAGCGCGGCCAATCGTTCGGCGCATTCGACACGCCGTGGGGCCGCTGCGCCGTACTCATCTGCGAGGACGCCTGGCACAGTCTGACCGGGACCTTGCTCGCGTTGGACGGCGCGCGCGCCATTTTCATTTGCTCGGCGGCGCCGGCGCGGGGGCCTTGGCCCCGCGACGACGGCATTCCCGGTCCGTCGAGCGTCGCACGCTGGGAGCGACTGGTGCGGGACATCGCCGAGGAGCACGGCGTGTTCGTGTCGTTCTCGAATCTCGCGTCGAGCGAGGCGGGCAAGTCGTTTCCGGGGCGGCGCGCTGGTCGCTGGTCCCAAGGGCGACGTGCGGATCCGGGGGCCGATGTGGACGGAGGCCGTGCTGCCGATCGCGATGGACCTGGGCGATCTCACGCGCGCGCGCGCCGACATGCCGCTCCTGGCCGACCTGCGGACGGCGCTGCCGCATCTCGTCGATTCGTTAGGCAAGATTCAATCGGGCCATTCGGCGCCGCCGGTGTACGACACCGACGACGGCGAGGCGCGCACGGTGCGCGAGCGGCCCGCGGCCGTGGGAACGGTACGGGCGCGGTCGGTGGCGGTGGTGGACGGCGGCGCGGCCGCCGCGGGGACGCCGCCGCCGTTGGACATCGATCCGGCGCTCACCGAGGAATGGCTGTCCGCGTTCCTGCGCGACGAGGTTGCCGGGCGCGGGTTCCGCAAGAGCATCGTGGCGCTGTCGGGCGGCGTAGACTCGGCGGTGACCGCCTCCCTGGCGGCGCGAGCGTTAGGCGCCGAGAACGTGATCGGCGTCCGGCTGCCCTATCGCGCATCGAGCCGCGACAGTCTGGCGCACGCCCAGCTGGTGATCGATGCGTTAGGCATCGAGGGGCGGACGCTGGACATCAGCGCGGCGGTGGATGGCTACCTGGGCCACGAGCCCGACGCCGACGCCACCCGCCGGGGCAACGTGATGGCCCGCACGCGGATGATCGCACTGTTCGACCTCTCGGCGCGCTACGCGGCCATTCCGTTAGGCACGGGCAACAAGACCGAGCGCCTGCTGGGCTATTTCACCTGGCATGCCGACGATTCCCCGCCCCTCAATCCGTTGGGCGACCTGTACAAGACCCAGGTGTGGGACCTGGCGCGCCACCTCGGTGTGCCGTCCGACATCATCGACAAGGCGCCGACGGCGGATCTGGTGAGCGGCCAGACCGACGAAGGCGACCTCGGCATCTCCTACGCCAAGGCCGATCGGATTCTCCACTGGTTGCTGCACGGGTACGCGCCGGCCGAGCTCGAAGCGCGCGGATTCGTGCGCGAGGAGGTGGAGTTGGTGCGGCGGCGCCTCGAGCGCACCCATTGGAAGCGGCGGCTGCCGACGGTCGCGATCTTGAGCTCGACCGCGATCGGCGAAAGCTGGTTGCGGCCGGTCGACTACTGACGCCGCTGCTCGGCGAGCTCGAGGAGGACGCGGGCGCGTCCCGCTTCCACCTCGAGCTCGACGTGCGACGCCGCCTGGCTCATGGGCGGCGCGCCGCGCGCCGGCGGGGCGAGCGTGAGGCGCGTGTTCGCGCCGAGGATGTACGGCAGCGCGTTGCCGCAGATCACATTCGCCATCTCGCCTAACGCATCCCATCGCCACGGCTCGGCGTCGTCGCCCTCGAGTCCCAGCATGTTCTCGGCGAGCGCGCGGAACACGTCGTCCGACACGCGCAGCGTGAGGCAGCCGGTGTGCGCGCCGTCGAACGCCACGCTGACCGCGGCCGGCAGCGCGTCGGGCCCGCTCGGCGTGTCGACGGCCGAGCCGACGCAGAGGAGTCCCAGCTCCTCGAACGCCAGGGTCGCGGCGACGCGCAGGGCGATCGAGTTATCGGTCATCGTCCGATGCGCCGAGGGCGCGGAGGACCGCGTCGCGGAGGTCTTCGGGCGCGAACGGCTTGTGGAGAAAGCCGTGTCCCATCTCCAGCACTTGCGCGGCGCGCGCGTCGCTGCCGTCGGACGACACCACGATCACGATCGGGCCGGACGCCGCGGGGCGTCCCAGGCGCGCGAGCATGTCGAGGCCGCTGAGCTTCGGCATGTTGATGTCGACCAGCGCCAGCGTGATCGACTCGGCTTGGAGGATGCCGAGTCCGGCCAGGCCGTCGGCGGCCTCGTGGACCGTGCCTAACGGAAGGCCGCAGAGGCGGAGCGTGCGGATGATCATGGCCCGCATCACCCGGCTGTCGTCGACGACGAGCACGCTCAATGGAGGCGCGTCGGCGGTGGGCGTTCGGTTGCGATCGATCACAGCTCACCTTCCCGGTCGGGCATCTTGAGCCAGACGCGCCCGGTGGCGACGTCCAGCGAGATCGTGCGCCACACGCGTTCGCCGCCGACGTCGTGGGCGTGGATGAGCACCCCGTTCTTCCACAGCAGTTTGCGCAGCATGATCAAGTTCCGTTTGCCGATCTGGAATCCGTCCGCGTTCGCGTCGCCGGCCGACGCGCCGCCGGCCACGGCGACGCGCAACCGGCCCTTGGTCGCGCCTAACTTATAGCAATCGCGAAACAACGCCGGCACCGCCGTGTCGACGTACTCGAGCGGGCGGCCGCGCGACCGGTCGCGATCCTCGATCGACGACGGCAGCGGCACGTGCAGCAGCCCGCCCACCCGCGCCACCGGATCGAACACCGCCACGCCGAGGCAGCTGCCTAACGCATGGGCCACGAGGCGCTCGCCCGGCAGGTTCGACACGCACAGTGCGCCCACGCCCACGATCCGCTCCCCGGTGGTCCGCGCCGTCGCCATCCTAACGGACGTACACGGCCGGCTGCACGTAGCGGAACCCGTGCGTCAGCGTTCCCAGACTCTCGGAATGTCCGACGAACAGGTGCCCGCCCGGCGCCAGCATGTGCCAGAATCGTTCGATCAGGCGCTGCCGCACGCCGGCGTCGAAGTAAATCATCACGTTACGGCAGAAAATGGCGTCGAACGGCCCGCGCAACGGCCACTCGCGGATCAGGTTGAGCCGGGCGAATCGCACCATGGCGCGCAGCTCCTCGCGCACCACGAATCGATCGCCCGATGACGAGACGTCGAGCATACTCCGGCGCAACGTCGCCGGGACGGCCGTCACCGCGCGGGCGCCGTAGGTCGCGGCGCGCGCGCGCGCCAGCACGCGCGATGACACGTCGGTGGCCAGAATGCGCGCGCTGGTAAACCGATCGAGCGGCAGATGCTCGCGCATCAAGACCGCGATGGTGAACGGCTCTTCACCCGTCGAACAGCCCGCGCTCCAGATGCGAACCGGCCGCGTGCCATGCGCCATCGCCGGCAGCGCCTTTGCCCGGAAGAAATCGAAATGAGCCGGCTCGCGAAAGAACGCGGTCTGGTTCGTCGTCAGCGCATCGACCAGCGCGCCGAGCTCCGCAAACTCGCGTTGCGCGGCGCGTTGTTCGACGCGATCGAGATAGGCCGCGAAGGTCGGCGTGCCCGTGTCGACGACGCGGCGGCCGAGTCGCGACCGCACGAGCTCTTCCTTGCCCGCACGCAGGCGGATGCCGCACGTCTCGTACAGCAATTCGCGCAAGCGGCGAAACTCGTGCGGCCGAAGCGGAGGAATGAGCGCCCACGGCCCGGCCGCCATTTCGGCGGCGGGTACGTCAGAACTCCTCGAGAACGTCGTCATCGCCCCCATTGAATGGATGCGGCGTTGCGTTAGGCGCGGGCGATGCGGGCGTGCTCAACGCATGGCGGCCGCCGTTCCCGCCGCGGGCCGGGAGCGGGCGGATGGGCGACGGGCCTGCCGGCACGCCCCGGTGTGGCGTGCGGCGCGCCGAGCGCGCGACCGTGTCGCGGCGCGACGTGGCGGGCGCGCTCGCGAGTTGGAAGTGCCCGACCAGCGATTCCATTTTCTCGGCCTGGCCCGACAGTTCTTCGGCTGCGCTCGCCGACTCTTCCGAGTTCGCCGCGGTCTGTTGCGTTACCCCGTTCATTTGCTCGACGGCCGTCGTGATCTGCTCGATGCCCTGGCTCTGCTGCTCGCTGGTCCGGCGGCGATCTCCGCCATCGCGACGCTCACCTTTTCACGTCTTCTCGCTGATCTCGCCAGCTCGCCATGACTTCGCGGTTGATCGCCACGCCGCCTTCGGCGTTCTTCACCGCTTCCTCGATGAGCTGCGCGGTGTTCTTCGCCGCTTCGGCGCTGCGCATCGCGAGGTTGCGCACTTCTTCCGCGACGACCGCGAACCCGCGTGCCGGCGTCGCCGGCGCGTGCCGCTTCCACGGCCGCGTTGAGCGCCAGCAGGTTGGTCTGGAACGCGATCTCGTCGATCGTCTTCACGATCGCGCCGTGGCCGTCGCCGACGACCGCTTGATCTTCTCGATCGCGTCGGAGAGGCTTTTCATGTGCTCCACGCCCTGCGTCGTGCTCGTCGCGGGTGCTCTCGGCCAGCCCGCGCGCTTCGCGTGCGCTGAGGGCGTTCTGGCGCGTCATCGGCGCCAGTCTCCTGCAAGCTGCTCGGACACTTCCTCGAGCGAACTCGCCTGTTCGGCTGCGCCCTGCGCCAGAAGTCTGGCTGCCCGAGCTGATCTGTCCGGCGCCGGCGGCGACTTGCTCGGCTGCCATCGCCACTTCGGCCAGCGCCTCATCGAGTTTGTCTAACGCCTTGTTCAGCCACTTCTTGATGCGCGCGTGTTCGCCGCGGTATTCGCCGCGCATGCGCACGCGCAGATCGCGCGCCGCGACGCGATCGAGCACCTCGGCGGCCTCGTGCACCGGCGCGATGACGGCGTCGAGCGTCTCGTTGAAGCCCGACACGAGATCGTGAAACGCGCCGCGGTACCGCGTCGCGTCGCCGCGCCGCGTGAGCTCGCCCTGCTTGGCCGCGTCGATGAGGGCGCGGACCTCTCCCGTTAGGCCGGCCAAGGCCTGGACCATCTCCTGGAACGAGTGGCTGAGGAC
Source organism: uncultured Gemmatimonadaceae bacterium (assembly GCA_963702675.1). Taxonomy (GTDB): domain Bacteria; phylum Gemmatimonadota; class Gemmatimonadetes; order Gemmatimonadales; family Gemmatimonadaceae; genus JADGGM01. The sequence continues at coordinate 710,177 of CAVPDN010000009.1, read as the reverse complement.
GTCGTTGGCGCCGCGCGGCTTGAGCGCCACGGCGATGTCGCCCTCGCCCAGGTGCCGCGCCACGGCGGCGAATTCTCGTTGGGCATCGATGATGCGGCGCAGGCCCTGCGCCAGGTCGCCCATTCTCGTCGTGCGACGTGACCCACACCTCGACGTCGACCTGCCCCTTGGCGATGAGATCCATTTTAGTGGACAGCTCGGAGACCGGCCAGTTGACGCCGCGCTCGAGCAGGAACGCGGCGATCAGGGTGACGAGCACGGTGATGAGCGTGCCCCACACCAGCGCGCGGCCGGCGTTCGCGTCGCGCTCGGCTCCGGCGACCCGTACGCCGGACTGCACCGCCTGCTCCTGCGCGATGCCGGTCGCGATGACGCGGCGCATGTCATCGATCTGCTTCTGCTCGTTGGCGGCGGCGAACTCGGCCGCCGGGGCCGCGGCCGAATGCCGGTTCCGCAGCGCCGGCACCACGACATTGTCGTGCAGCGACACGCCTAACCGCTCGAGCTGCTCCCAGCGGGCGCGCTGCGCCGGATTGTCGGCCGACATGCGTTGCAGGGAATCGACCTGGTGGCGGAACGTCTCCCACCCGTTCTCGACATCGTGCTCCGCCGCATTGCCGACGCCCAGCATGGCGCCTCGATAGCCCGCATCCATAGTAAGGAGCGCGGCCAGCGCGTCCTGGGCGCCGTCGATCACGTCGATCGCGTGCTGCGTGGCGCCCCGGTCCGCCGCCGCCGTGGTAATCGACTCGTGCATGTAGAGCCCCTCGGCGACGACCATCGCGAACACCGCCGCGAAGGCCACCGTCAGTTTCGAGCGCATGCGGAGGTTGTAGAACCAGTTCATGGTCATGGCCAACGATCCCGGATGGAGGGGGCGGCGGTTCGGTTAGGCAGCGGTCGGCGAGCCGGCGGCGGCGCCGGAGCCCGCGAGGTCCCCGGCGTCGATGACGCGGGTGATGTCCAACAGGAGGCGCACGCGGGACGCCGACTTCGCCATGCCGACCAAATAGTCGGTGTGGACGCCGGCGCCTAACGACGGCGGCGGCTCGATGTCGCCGGCCGCGATGTCGGCAACCTCGGACACGCGGTCCACGAGCAGCCCCACGTGCGCGGCGTGCGCCGCGACGACGATGATGCAGCTCGTCGGGCCGGGCTCGACCGCCGGCAGATCGAACTTGAGCCGCAGGTCGAGAATCGAGATCACACGTCCGCGCAGGTTGATCACGCCGCGCACGAACGGCGGCGTGCGCGGCACGCGCGTGATCGGCAGCACGCCGATGATCTCGTGTACGGCGAGAATCTCCATGCCGTACTCTTCGGCGCCGAGGAAGAACGTGAGGTACTTGCCCGCCGTCGCGTGCGTCGTCATGCGACCGCCTGTGTGGCCAGGAACGGTTGGGCGCGCCGCGCGAGCTCGAACAATTGCGGCACGTCGAGGATGAGACCGACCCGCCCATCGCCGAGGATGGCGGCGCCGGCAATACCGGGCACCTCGCCGATTCCAGCGGTGGCGGGCTTGGCGACCACTTGCTGTTGTCCGAGGATGGCGTCGACCAAAATCGCGCAGCGGCGGTCGGCGGCGCCCACCACCATGAGCAGGGCGGACACCGGATCGTCGCACGCGCCGTCCACGCCCAACAACCGATGGAGCCGGACTAACGGAAGGACTTCTTGCCGGAGCCGCACCATCTCGCCGCGGCCGGCCACGGTGAACAGCGCACCGCGCTCGGGGCGGAAGCTCACGACCACGTTGGTCGTGGGGACGATGTAGCGCTCGGCGCCCACGCGAACGAGCATGCCGTCGGTGATCGCCAGCGTGAGCGGCACGCGAAGCGTGATCGTCGTGCCCTCGCCGGCCGCCGATTGCACATTGACGCGACCGTGCAGTGCCTGGATGTTGCGGCGCACCACGTCCATGCCCACGCCGCGCCCCGACACGTCGGTCACCTGGTCGGCGGTCGAGAGGCCGGGCGCGAAGATCAAGTCGAGCACATTGGCGTCGCTCAGTTGGTCGCCCGGCCTCACGAGCCCGCGCGCCTGGGCGCGCTGGAGAATGCGATCGCGCTGCAGGCCGCGGCCATCGTCGCGCAGATCGATCACCACCTGCCCGCCCACCTGCGTCGCGGCCAGCGTGAGGCGGCCGGCCGCGGGTTTGCCGGTGGCCCGGCGCTCGTCCGGCGTTTCGATCCCGTGGTCGATCGCATTGCGCACCATGTGCATGAGCGGATCGGCGACCAGTTCCACCATGTTGCGATCCAGCTCGGTCATCTCGCCCTCGACCTGGCAGTCGACCTCCTTGCCGGCCCGTTGGGCGAGATCGCGCGCCAGGCGGACGAGCTTGTTGCACGTCCCGCGGAGCGGAACCATGCGCATGCCCATGCTCATGTCGTGCAGGTCGCGTACGAGCTTGCCGGCGTGCGCCACCTTGCGCGAGAACTCGGGATGATCGTGGCCCGACGCGGGATCCTGCGCGATCATCCAGTGCGCGACGACCAGCTCGCCCACGAGATCGACCAGCGCATCCAAGCGGTCGAGTCGCACGCGCGCGCTGTGCGCGGCGCCGGCGTCGCGCGGCGTCACTGCCGGCGCCGACGGGCGCGCCGACGCGGAAACCGGAGCGGGCCCGGCGGGCGTCGCGTCGATTCCCTCCAACTCGCGCAGCACCTCGAGGAATCCGGCCGGATACGCGAGCGGCGCGCCGTCGCGCGATGCATTGAGGTTCTTGATGGCGGCGCTCAACGCGTCGAGCGCGCGCAGCGAGAGCGCGGCGATGCGCCCGGCGAATCCTTCGCGGCGACGGCGTTCGCCTAACAACGACTCGCCGTGGTGCGCCAGCGCGACCAGGCCGTCGAGCTTGAGAAAGCCGGCCGTGCCCTTGATCGAGTGGAACGCGCGCATCACGGTCTGCACCGACTCGCCGTCGTCCGGCACCCGCTCGAGCACGAGCAGGGCCGCTTCGGCACTCTCGATGTACTCGCGCGCCTCATCGCAGAAATCGCCCAGCAGTGCGCGGTCGGTGTCATTCGGGAGCGTGAGCGGCGGGAGCGTGCCTGCACGCGCCACGACCGATCGCGGCGGGCGGTCCGGCTGCCCGATCAAATCCGACGTCCGCGGCTTGAGCGCCGGCGACGATTCCGGCAAATTCCGCATGATCGCGATGGCCGACCGTTCTGGCTCCTCGAGCAGTTGCAGGCGGTTGGGCGCAGCGGGCGTTGCGAGGTAGTCGCGCACTGCATCCAGCAGCCCGTGCGCCGCGCGGTGCAGCGCGGACTGCCGGTCGCCGCGGTCGCGGTCCGTCCGCAGCGACTCGGCCACGAGGCGCAGGGACACGCAGGCTCGCGTTTCGTGCGCCGGAACTCGGTCGATGAGACCCAGCACGTCCATGCGGAGTGCCCCACGTGTTTCGAGATCCGAGGCGCCGAGTTGACCGATGGCGACGCTCAGCTTATCGAATCGGACGAGGAGAGAGCGAGCGGATGGACGAGATGCTTTGGGCACGCGAACGGATGCGCGATGACGGTGGCAGAGCGGGACGGGCGGCCCGAGCGGGCGCGGTGCAGCTGATGCATGTCATTGACGCGCGCGACCAACGGACGCAACCACTAAGGGTTGCGTGGGACGGGCAAGCTCGTCGGTGTGGAAGCGCGCACCTGTCCTCCACTTTGGAGCCGTGATGTCAAAGACGGTGCTGGTAGTCGAGGACTCGGCTCTGTTCCAGAAGGCGTACGCCGCCGCCCTGGCGTCCTATGCCAAAGAGCCGTTGGAAGTGCTGTATGCGTCGAATGGCGAAGAGGCCCTCGCCCAGGTCGAGCAGCGCCCGGCCATCGACCTCATCGTGCTCGACGTGAACATGCCGGTGATGGACGGTCCGGCGTTCCTCGACCGGTTGCGACGCGACTATGCGTCGCTCGACATCCCGGTGATGTTCTCGAGCACCCGCGCCTATGCGATGCGGGACAAGCTCGGCAGCTCGTTGGGTGTCGTGGCGTATCTCCAAAAGCCGTTCGCGCCGCGCGAGCTCCACACGCTCCTCGACAAGATCTGGTCGTGACCGGCGGCGACGCGAGTCGCCGCCGGAGACCGTGTGCTATGCTGCGAACGCCAAGCTGATCGCGCGGCGGGCGCCGCGCTTGAGCGCGCGATGGACCACGCGCGCATATGTCAGAAAATTGAGACCAGCGACCGGATACCGAATGAAGAATTCGTGCGGGAGCATGTCACCCTTCATTCGATTGCAGGGACCGCACGCGACGACGAGGTTGCCCGGCACGTGCGCGCCGCCGCGAGCGAGCGGGTAGACGTGATCGATGGTGGCGACGGCGAGGTCGAGTGCCGCGCCGCAGTAGACGCAGCGGCGGCAGCAATCACGCATCATGGCGCGTTTGAGCGCGCGTTTCTCCTCGTAGCGGCGGGGATGGAGGGGTTTGCGGTGAAGCCCGCGGGTGCACCGCGGGAGTGAAGGGGCGATGCGGTGAAGAGCATGTCGTGACATTGCACCTCGCCGAAAAGCAGCGACGCCCAGCATCGGGGATCTCCCGAGCTGGGCGTCGCCGGAAAACGAGACGCGTCCACACGTTCTTTCGATCGTGCATTGGTCTCGACGCCTGATCGATCCGTTGATGTCCTTCGTCGCGGACCGTGAGTGCTCATGATCCTCCGAAAGGCGTGACGCTACAACCGCGCCGTGCGTCACAGCATTGCACGCCGACCGGCTTCCGCGCAAGAGCTTTGCGCTGTCCCCACCGTACCGAGCAATGTCTCTCCTCCCTGTCACCGCGATGCCACTGCGCACGTGGTCGGGCGAGCGATGACCTCGACCGCCGCCGAACCCGCAATCCTGCTGCCGAACAGGCCATCCTGGCTGACGGACGAAACCGTCCGCCGGCTGGTGGTCACGTACGCTGCGTTCGCCATCCCGGTGGGATTCGCGCTGCATCAGTACGCGCGTCCGTTCCCCTGGTTGGGCGCGGTGCTGTTGTTCTTCGTCGCCATCGCGACGCGTGCGTTCGGGATTCCGCTTCCCGGCAAGGGATTCGCCAGCTTCGCAGTGGGCGCCGGCATCGCGGCCGTGGTGGCACTCGGTTGGGCAGCGGGCGCGTTAGCCTCCGGACTTGGCATCCTGATCGGCGACGCAATCGTGCGTCGCCTGCCCCTGCCGGAACGCAGTGGGCAACGCCGCCCACTTCTGCACCGCGTGCAGCCTGGGCGGCATGGCGTACTTCTGGGCGGCCAACGGCGAGATGGGCGTGAACGTGTTCGCGTCGTCCAATTCGTGGCGGCTGGCGCTGTTCATCGTGCTGTTCATCGCGATCCTGAACGCGACCTTCTATCTGCAGCTCCGGCTGTCGCCGGCGATCGCGTGGGTGGACGCGCGGCTCACCGCGCGATGGGAGAGCACGGTGTCGGTGCTGGCCACGCTGCTCGCACTGACGGCCATGCGTCTCGCGTACAGCAAGGCTGATTCGCGCTGGTATTTCGTCGAAGGCGCGATCTTGATCGGCGTGGCCGCGCTCACGCACTGGCTGGTCAAGAAAGGTGCGTTAGGCGAGAGTCTGCAGATGGTGCAGCGGCTGTCGCGCGTGATGAGCGCCCGCCCCGAGCTGCACCGGGCGATGAGCGACATCGAACAGCTGACGCGGTCGCTCGTGCCGTGGGAAGAGATGGGCATCGCGCGCTACGACGAATCGACGCGCGAATTCGTCGTGCTCACGGACACCGGCGGCGCGCTGAGCGGCGGACTGCGCTTCCCGGCCGGCCAGGGCATGCCGGCGCTCGCGCTCGAGCGTGGACGCGCGGTGACGCGCCGCGACGCGGGCGCCGACCTGAACGAGATCACGCGGCACCGCGGCTCCGAGATCGCCGTGCCGCTCAAGTACGGCGACCGGCTGGTGGGGCTGTGGACCGTTAGGCACTCGCGCACGGACATGTATCGCGACTACGATGCGCAGCTGCTGGATGGCGTCGCGCCGCAGCTCGCGTTGTCGCTGTCGCTCGATTCGCTCATCCAACCGGTGCTCGACGCCTCCGAGCACATGACCCAGCACGTCGAGGCGATCACGGCCACGACGCAGCAGCTGCACGCGTCGTCGCAGGAGAGCGCCAACACGGCGCGCGTGCTCGCGTCGACGGTGCGCGCCCTGACGGACACGTTGACCAAGGGCGTCGACGAAGCACGCGCCGCGCAAGAGGTGGCCGAGAGCACCGTGTCCGAAGGGCGCGGCACGCAGGTGAAGGGCGAGCAGATGCTGCGCGACGCGCGCATCGTGCGCGGAGCCACCGAGCAGGCGTCGACGCAGCTCACGGCCGCCGCCGCGATCGTACAGGAAGGCGCGAAGGAAGTGTCGCGCCTGCAAGACGTGTCGAGTGCGGTCCAGAAGTTCGGCCAGACCATCACGTCGTTGGCCGACCAAACCGGATTGCTCGCGCTCAACGCGGCGGTGGAAGCCGCACGCGCCGGTACGCACGGACGCGGGTTCGCGGTGGTCGCGCAGGAAATCCGCGCGTTAGCCGATCGCAGCGCGGCCGAGGCGGAAGCGATGGATCGCGCGGTGCGCGACATTCGCGCGACGCTCGATCGCGCCGTCGCGCTCATGCAGCGCACGCGCGAGGAAGTGTTAGGCGTTGCCCAGGCGAGCAACGGGTGGGTGGACGAGCTCGACCGGATCGTCGCCGCCTCGGAGACGGTGGCCGCCGCGGGCTATCGCATCGTCGACGCGGCGCGCGAGAACGCGCAGCGGTCGGACATCATGGCGTTAGCGCTGGCCGGCGCGCAGCAGGACGCGGCGCACGCCGCCACCGAGACCGACGTGGTCGCCGGCGCCAGCACGCAACAGGAAAGCGCGATCGAAGCGCTCAACGACGCGGCCACGCGGCTCAGCATGACCGCGCACGAGCTGTCCGGCGCAGTCGCCGCAGTTCGAAAGGCCGACTAACCGGCGTACTTGCCGGCCGCGCGGATCGCTCGAGTTAGCGCGCGGTGAGCTCCGGCACGCGACGACTCTTCTTCATCGGATCTCTGAGGTTCGCGATGATGCGGGCCGCTGTTGCATCCAGCTGAGTCCGGTCGGGCATGGACGACCCCGGGAACGGTAGCGGGACGTCGAACCCATCATCGACACGGCGCGGGATCAGGTGGATGTGGAAGTGGTACACGTCCTGGCCCGCCGACTCACCGCTCGAGACCACCAGGTTCATCCCCTCGGTGCCCGTGACTCGCCTGATGATCGGGCCGAGCTCCATGGCCACCGAAAACAGGTGCATGCCGAGATCCGTCGGCAAATCGAGCAGCGACTCGTAGTGCTGTCGCGGGACGACGAGCACGTGTCCCTGGTTCACGGGCTGGATGTCCAAGAACGCCAGCGCATCGCGGTCTTCATAGCACATTGAGACTTCCGCGGCGCCCTGAATGATGTCGCAGAAGATGCAGTGGTTACCGCTGGGCCGATTCATGGAGCCTCCCTCCAGTGAGACTGCCCTGTTACGCACGGCCGGTGCCACCGATTTGAGAGGCGAGCGGCCGCTCGCCCTTGCTGCACATGCAGGCCGATCCTTAGTTAGTAGCGTGATGATCCTCGCCCGCGCCGCGTTGGCGTTCGCTGTCCTCTCGCAGTCGGCTCCCGGGAACGCGGGGTCGCCGACACAGGTCGTTGCGCTGGCGACACGGGCGGTCGACCAGGACAGCGCCGGACAGGCTCGCGACATGTGGGTGAGCCGGCTGCGCGGGAACCCGAACGATCGGGAGGCGCTGCTTGGCCTGCAGGTGTTGGCCGAGCGCCAGTTCGACTTTCCCAAAGCGACGGCGTACTACAACCGTTTGACCGCGCAGGGCACGGCGCCGGACAGCTTCACCGCATACGCGGCCATCGAGCACGGCAAGACACTCTTCAGCCGCGGGCTCCTCGTCCGGGCGGAATCGACGTTCGTGCAGGGCGTACGGTACGCCCGCGCGGCCGGCGCGCGATCCGCTGCATTCGACGCCACACTCGGCGTCGCGATGGCGCGGGGGCGTACGTTAGGCGCGGGCGCCGAGCTGCAGATGCTGGACAGCCTGGGGCGCGGCATCCCGGGCGATCCGGCGCTCGATGCGGCGTGGCGATGCGAGCGCGCCGCGCTGGCGGCGCGCATCGGCGAGCGGACGGCGGCGGCGCTGGCGACCCAGGGCATTGCGTTAGCCCATCGGGCTGGCGACGCGCGGCTCGAGGCGCGGTGCACGTGGACGCTCGCGCAAGACTACGTCCGGCAGGGCGACATGAATACGGTCGCGGTGCTCCTCACGCGAAGCGAGACCATGCTGGAGCGGGTGCACGAGCACGCGGGGTTGTCGGCGATGCTCCAGTGGCACGGATTCATGGAAGTCTCCATCGCGAACTATGGCCGGGCGCAACAGATGCTGCAGCGCGCGGTGCACGAGGCGGAAATCTCCGGAGAATTGTCGTCGTTGGCGTGGTCGCTCGTGAACCTGAGTCAGATCTCGCTCTCGATGAACGACCTGTCATCGGCGGAGCAGCGCGCGGCGCGGGCCGAGTCGACGTTCCGGGCGACGAAAGACGAGTGGGGCTTGGCGACGGCGATCGGACTTCGCGGGCAGGTGGCGCTCGACATTGGCGACACCGCGGCGGCGCGGCGCCAGTACACCGTGGCGCTCGACCTCGCGGACCGGGACCGGCTTGCGTTAGGCATCGGCGGGGCGCATCTCGCGCTCGCCGACCTGGCGGTGCGCGCCGGCGACTGGCGCGGGGCGCGGCGCGAGCTCGCGGCGCAGAAGACGGCGTTCCAGCGCGGCGGTGCGACGGGTTGGGCGGCCGGACAGGATTTTTTCTACGGCGTGCTGGCCGTGCGGCAAGCCGACTGGCGCGAGGCGCAGCGCCGCTTTCGCGGCGACTTGGCGACGCTCGACAGCAGCCAGCACGTCCGGCGCTACCTCTCGCAAGCGATGCTCGCCGAGGTGCTCCTGCGGCAGGGCGACACGCTCGCGGCCGAGCAACGGTTAGGCGAAGCCAGCACGCAATTGGACGCGTGGCGGCAGACCCTGGGCGACCAGCAGTTCAAGCAGCTGGCGTTCCAGGTGCGCGACGTGTTCGGGGGGCGTCCCCCGGCCATCGCGATGCTGATCGCCGGGATCGCGCGGTCGGGACGCGTGGAGCAGGCCTTTGCCCTTGCCGAGCGGCGGCGCGCGCGCGACCTGCGCGACAGGCTCACGCGCGCGGCCGGATTGCGGGTGGCGACCGGAGCGGACGACGCCAACCCCGCGGGCGCGCCGCCGGTGTCGGCGGCCGACGTGCAACGCGCGATCCCGGACGATCGCACGGCGTTGGTCGAGTACGTCGCCGGACGCGCCGGGCAACCGACCACGGTATTCGTGATCACCCGGCACACCGTGCGCGCCAGGATCCTCGCGCCGCTCGATTCGGTGCGCGACCTGGCCGCGCGCTTCGAGGCGCTGATCGAGAGCGGCGGCAACGTGCGCGCGCTCGCCCAACAGTTAGGCAAGGCGCTGTTCCAACCGGCGCTGGCCGTGTTGCCGCCCGGCGTCACCAATCTGGTCATGGTGCCCAATGACGCGGTGTGGCTGATCCCGTTCCAGGCATTGATGCTCGCCGACGGGAAATGGGCGATCGAGCGGTACGCCATCACGACGGTGCCGGCGGCCGCGGTGTCGGTGATGCTGTGGCAGCGACCGGTGCGGTCGGGGCCGGCGCGGCTGCTGGCGTTCGGCGATCCGCGCTTCGCGGGCGAGGACGACCCCGGCGCGGGCCCGATCGCCTTGCGCGCGGCCACGCCTAACGAGCCGCTGCCGCGTCTGCCCGCCACGGCGCGCGAGGTGCGCGAGGTGGCGCGCTTCGCAACCGACGCCGTGATCCGCCTGCGCGATGACGCGAGCGCGGCGTTTCTGGAGCGTGCGCCGCTCACGTCGTATCGCGTGATTCACTTCGCGACCCACGCCGTGACCGACGACAACGGCATCGCGCACGCCGGTCTCGCCCTCGCGCCCGGCGGCGGAAGCGACGGCTTCGTGAGCGACGGCGATCTCGCGGCGCTGCAACTGGACGCCGACCTCGTCGTGCTGTCGGCGTGCCACACGGCCGGCGGCGCCATGTTAGGCGGCGAGGGCGTGCGCGGCCTCACCGCGCCGCTGCTCCAGGCGGGCGCGCGCGCGGTGCTGGCCACCGAATGGCCGGTGGACGACGCCCGCACCGTACCGATGATCGTCGCGTTCTATACCGCGCTCGCCGACGGCCGCACCACCGCCGACGCCCTCCGCGAATCCGCACTCGGCGCCCTGCGCGAAGGCGCGCCCCCGCGCGAGTGGGCGGCGTTCCGGCTCGTCGGCGATCCCAACGTTCGCATCCCGCTCCGCCAGTCGCGCGGACTTTTTGGGTGGCCCTGGTGGCGATAGTCTCGAGGTCGGATCCAGCCGCGGCCGACATCGCCGCGCTCGCCGCCGCGCTCGCCGGCGACTACGTGATCGAGTGCGAGATCGGCCGCGGCGGCATGGGCATCGTGTACCGGGCGCGCGACGTCAAGCTCGATCGCCTGGTGGCGGTGAAGGTGCTGCCGCCTCATCTCGCCGGCGTGGCGGACGTGCGCGAACGCTTTCTGCGCGAGGCGCGCACGGCGGCGCGACTCACCCACCCGAACATCGTGCCGATCCATCGCGCCGACGAGTTAGGCGGCCACGTGTTCTTCGTCATGGGGCTGGTGGAAGGCCAATCCCTCGCCGAGCAGATTCGGGCGCGGGGACCGTTAGGCCCGGTCGAGGTGGTGCCGCTGCTCGCCGACGTCGCACGAGCGCTGGGATATGCGCACGCGCACGGCGTGATCCACCGCGACATCAAACCGGAGAACGTGCTCATCGACGCGGCATCGGGCCGCGCCATGGTCACCGACTTCGGCATCGCGCGATTGGCCGAGGCGCCGCCGCTCACGGCGACGGGCCAGGTGTTGGGCACGGTGCACTTCATGAGCCCGGAGCAGGTGTCGGGCGACGCGCTCGATGGCCGAAGCGACCTGTATTCGTTAGGCGTGGTGGGGTATCTGGCGTTGTCCGGCCTGTTTCCGTTCGACGGCGCCACGGCATCGGCGGTGCTGGTCGCGCACGTCACGAAGTTCGCGCCGCCGGTGCGGACAGTCGCGCCGGCCATTCCCGAGTCGGTCGCGACCATCATCGATCGCTGCATCCAGCGCGACCCCGCGGCGCGATTCGCCGACGGCGAGACGCTCGCCCGTGCGCTCGACAACGCGCGCGCGAGCGCGCCCGCCGTCCCGAGCGCACCCGCCGCGCCCGCGGTCCTGTCGGAGCGCCAGGCGATGGCCGTGTGGCAGCGCGCCGCCGAGCTGCAGGCGCTCACCAGCGCCGCGCCGGCCGTTCGGCTGCTGGAGCAGGCGGAAGCCGCGCGCGCATACACGCACGGCTACCGCATCGAGCACGTTCGCGATGCGGCGGTGGAAGCAGGCATTTCGGCGCCGTACATCCAACGCGCGGTGGAGGAGCTGGGCCTCGCCGCGCCGCTGCCGGCGGCAGGCGCTCCGGCCTCCGGCCTAACGCAACCGCCCGCGTCGCCGGTGGCGCCGCTCAATGCCCCGACCACCGGTCGCTTCGTGCGCGCGCTCATCGGTGGGCCGACGCGCATTCATCTCGAGGCTGTCGTGGACGCCGACGTCTCCGAGGCGGATTTCGAGGTCCTCCTGCGGTCCATTCGCCGCGCGATGGGCGACGCAGGCCACATGAGCATGTTCGCACGCACGCTATCGTGGAGTCCGTCGGGCACCGACCGCAGACTCAACGTCACCATCTCGTCGCGCGCCGGCCGGACGACGGTCACCATTCAGGAGCGACTCGGCTCGCTCATCGGCGGGATCTTCGGCGGAGTCGGCGGCGGCGTGGGCGGCGGCGGCGTCGGCGGTGTGGTGGCGCTCGCGCAGAAACTGTTCGGCAGCGGATCGATCGGCATCGTGCTGGTCGGCTACCTGGTCGCAGTGTTCGGTCTCGCCCGGACGATCTACGCCCTCACCGCGCGCAAGCGCGAACGCCGGCACCGGGCCCTGCTGGACGAGCTGGTGTCGCTCATCCGCGAGGTGGCTTCGCCCCCTCAGGCCATCGGGCCCGGCGATACGCGCGGGCCGCGACCACTCAGTTAGGCGTACCTCAGCGCGCCGCGAGCGGCGTGATCGCCGAGCGCAGCTCGGATCCGTCCGACAGCCGCGCGCGCACCCACCACTGATCGCCGGCCGCTCCGGTCGAGCGCACCGACGCCGGCAGCGCGAACGCCGTGTCGACCGTGGTATCCGCGGCCAGCACCGCGCCCTGCGCATCCAGGACTTCGACGACGTACGATGCAGCCCGCGGCACCGCATGCCACCGCAGCACCGCTGCGTTAGGCGGCGGCGCGATGAGCGCGACACCTCGATCGTCTCCCGCGCCGCGGAGCGTGCTCGGCGGCGTGGACATCGAGCGAATCGCGATCGTGCCGGCAGCGACGGCGATGAGCATCGACGCCGCGACGAGCCACGACATTGCGATCCGCGGACGCCGCACCGCGGGCGCGCCGGCGCGAAGCGCGCGCAGCAACTCGAGCTCGCGGCGGCACGACAGGCACGAGAGCGCATGGTCGAGCACAGCCAGCCGCGCCTCCTCGCTCCCTTCGCGCTCGACGAGCGCCTGCAGCGCCTCCGGCTCCGGACACGACGCGTGGAATGACGCGTCGCGCGCCGCCATCGCCTCCCGATAGAGCTCCTGCAGCCGTGCATCGTTCATGCGACTGCCTCCGGTCCGATCCCCTGCTCCGTTAGGCGCTCGCGCAAGTCCGCGAGTCCGCGATAGAGCAAATTCCGAGTCTTGGCCTCCGACCACCCCAGCAACGACGCAATCTCCTCGCGCGTGTAGCCGGCGAGATACATGCGCACCACCGGCCGCCGTGACGGAGTGATCGTGTCGATCGCGCGCGCCACTTGCTGCACCAGCTCCGACGACTCGAGCGACTGCGCTGGCTCGCGACGCGACGGCGCAGATGGTTCCTGCCCAACGTCCTCCAACGCGTCCTCGCGCGGACGGCGATGGCGTCGCAGCACGTCGAGCGCCGCCGATACCGCCGTCCGGTACAGGTATGACGAACCCACCGACGAAATTTGCTCACCCGCGACTGGACCCGCCGGAGCCGCGTCCAACGCTCGGTTAGAGCCCTCCCCCCGCGCACGCCAGAGTCGGATCCGCACCTCCTGGAACACCTCGTCGACGTCGCTCTCCGATAGCCCATGCCGGATCCCCACCCGGCGCACCATGGCCGAGAAGCGCATCAGGACGGCCTCGATCGCCGGCGAGATCTGATCGGTGAGGTTGGGAACACCCATAGCGCGAAGCTAGCGAGCCCGGCGCGTGCCCGCAAAACACGCGTCGTCAACGGCGTCGGCCGACTCGAAACGTGCCGCGCCCAGCGGCTGACGCGTCCGCCAAATGGGCAACGCGCGATGGCCCAATGTCAGGTCCCGCCGGCGAGTACGGTGGCCGACCGAGGTGCCAATCGCCGGGCGTAAATGGTATCTTCAGGTGCTGGCACCACTCATTACGGGGACACATGGCTACTCAGACACGTGCCGAGCGCCGCACGGGCGCGACGCTCAACCGCGACCAGCTCTTGGCCGCGTATCGGACCATGTATCTGTCGCGAAAGCTGGACGACAAGGAAATCCAGCTCAAAGGGCAGAACAAGATCTTCTTTCAGATCTCGGGAGCCGGACATGAAGCCGTCCTGACGGCGGCCGGCATGGCCCTGCGTGGCGGGCACGACTGGTTTTTCCCGTACTATCGCGACCGCGCCCTGTGTCTCCAGTTAGGAATGACCCCGGCCGAGATGCTGTACGAGGCCGTCGGCGCCGCGCGCGATCCCAGCTCCGGCGGTCGCCAAATGCCCAGCCATTGGGGCAGCAAGCGGCTCAACATCGTCTCGTCATCGTCGCCCACGGGCACGCAGTTTCTGCACTCCACCGGATGCGCCGAAGCGTCGCTCCGCGCATTGCTCCTCTCGATTACCGAGGGGTTCGAGTCGGACGAGGTGACGTACGTGTCGGCGGGTGACGGAACGACCAGCGAGGGCGAATTCTGGGAGTCGCTCAACACGGCGTGCAACCTCGGTCTCCCCGTCGTCTATCTGATCGAAGACAACGGGTATGCGATCTCGGTACCGGTGGAAGTGAACACGGCCGGCGGCAACATCTCGAAGTTGCTCGCGGCAATGCCGGGACTGCTCATCCAGGAAGTGGATGGGTGCGATCTCGTCGCGAGCCATGGCGCCATGACCAAAGCCGTGGCGTATGCGCGCGCGCGGCGCGGACCGGCCCTCGTGCACGCGCACGTCATCCGGCCGTACTCGCACTCGCTCTCCGACCAGGAGACGATGTACCGGCCGCCCGAGGAGCGCGAGGTGGATGCGGCGCGCGATCCGTTAGTCACGTTCCCCAAGTGGCTGGTGGCGGAAGGACACGCAACGAACAAGGAGCTCGAGGCGCTCACGGCCCAAGTCGACGCCGAGATTCTCGCGGCGACCGACGACGCGCTGGCCCAACCGCAGCCGGCGGCCGACACGGTGATGTACGCGGTGTACTCGCCCGACGTGGATCCCACGAGCGAGCAGTTCGACACCGAAGACGACCCCAAGTTCTCGGGCGAGCCGACGACGATGGTGGACTTGCTCAACGCGTGCATGAAGGACGAGATGCATCGCGATGGAAAGATCCTCGTGTTCGGCGAAGACGTGGCCGACGTGTCGCGCTCGCAGTACCTGGGCAAGGTCAAGGGCAAGGGCGGTGTGTTCAAGGTGACCTGGGGCCTGCAGAAAGAGTTCGGCGGGGACCGCGTCTACAACACTCCGTTAGCCGAGGCGAACATCGCCGGTCGCGCGGTGGGACTGGCCGTGCGCGGATTCAAGCCGGTGGTCGAGATTCAGTTCTTCGACTACATCTGGCCGGCGTACATGCAGATTCGCAACGAGATGGCCACGATGCGCTGGCGGTCGAACAACACGTTCAGCTCGCCTGCCGTGGTGCGCGTGACGTATGGCGGCTACATCCGCGGCGCGATCTATCACTCGCAGACCGGCGCGTCGCTGTTCACGCATTGTCCCGGACTGCGCGTGGTGTGTCCGGCCACGGCGTTGGACGCGAACGGGTTGCTGCGCACCGCGATCCGGTGCGACGACCCGGTGATTTTCCTCGAGCACAAGCATCTCTACCGGCAGACGTACAACAAGGGTCGCAATCCCGGGCCTAACTTCATGATCCCGTTCGGGAAGGCGAAGATCGTACGCGAGGGATCGGGCATCACGCTGGTGACGTACGGCGCCACGGTCCAGCGGGCGCTGGTAGCGGCGAACGCGGTGGCCGAGGATGGGATCGACGTCGAGGTGATCGACCTGCGCACGCTGTCGCCGTGGGATCGCGACGCCGTGATGACGTCGGTGAAGAAGACGTCGCGCGTGATCGTGGCGTACGAGGATTCCCTCTCGTGGGGCTACGGCGCGGAGATCGCGGCCGCGATCGCCGACGAGTGCTTCGCGTGGCTCGATGCGCCGGTCAAGCGGGTGGCGTCGACCGACACGTTCGTCGGGTACGCGCCGTCGCTCGAGGATGCGATTTTGCCGCAGACGGACGATTTCGTTCGGGCGTATCGCGAGCTGGCGGCGTTCTGAGCCGGCCGCGGCAACTCGGGGCGCAATCGTTAGGCAGGTCGGGGCCCGCGCAGAGACGCGGGCCCTGTTTTTTTCGTTAGGCGGGCACCCGGGCGATTTGGCGGACCTGTTGGCGCAACTCGTCCAAGTCCTTTCTGAGTGCCGCCGTCTCCTCGAGCTGCGTGAGCCGCTTCGCGAGCGCGGGCAGCGAGGGCGGTCCGCCCAACCCGGGATCATCTCCGCCGCCGCTCCCGCCGTCGCCGAACACCGCTTTCTCGAGCCGCTTGGTGCGCGCGTTCAATTCGTGCACGGTGGCGATCACCGTGGTGAGCAGGTCGTCATGCTTTTCCATGGAGGTCACCGAGGATCGAGAACAAGAATGACACGGCCAGCGCGAGGAACGTGAGCATGTTCGAGGTGTCACGCCGCTTGATCTTGGCCGACAGGGCCCGGGTTGCCGCCATGCTCGTCTCGGTTCCTTGTCTCTCCAAGCGGAGTTGATCTTTTTTTGTGCGCGCCTCGTTGCCGTAGACATCGAACCACGTTTTGGCGACGAGAATCACAAAGCCCAACGAGTCGGCGACGAGGTCGGCGTGTTCCAGCACGGGTTGGCGCTCCTGTCGGCACGGTCGAGATCACGCAGCGGGTCCACATAATTCGGCCGACCGGGTGTTTCCGCAAGGCGATCAGGAACCAGCCGCGGCGGGATCCATATGGTCACCGCTCGCGCGCCGGGTCGAGCACTGGTTTGACATCGATGATCGGCGTGCCGTCGAACACTTCGAGATTGCTAACGCGGAATTGCAACGGATTCTCGACCGCGATGAGCCGTACTCGATGGATGCCGATGGGGTTCGGACGGTCCTGCGATCGCGTGCCGAAGACTCCGCGGAGCGGCGCCTGTGGGTCGTCGCGCGGATGCACGCGCAGCACCGAACGATCGCCGCGATGGAGCCACGTGAGCAGCAGGATCTCGTCGCCTTGATTGAGGTCGCGCAGACCATCCTGGTACTGCCGGTCGAACACGAGCTGGGCATCCGGCGCGCCCTCGATGCCTTGCTTGGGCGCCGCCTCGCGATCCACGAGCGTCGACCGGACGAACCCAATGGGAACCACATCGTACATGACGTCACATCCTCGAGTTAGTCGGTCAGGCGATCGTAGATAGTATGCGGTGCGCGGTGACGCGCCAGATGCATCCGGTACGCTTCCCGGCCCCATGCACTGCCAGTGCGGCGCGCTCGCCAGCGCGCACCGCCCAGAGTAACTTGGTAGCGGCGGCCGGCCGGCCGCGCTCGTCTCACCACGATTCCGTTCGCATCCGGACTCAAGGAGCCTTCGCATGAAGTCGATGACGGCCGCGCTGTCGATCATCCTCGCCGCGGCGCCCGCCGTACTCGGGCAGGCGGTGAACACGTCGTTAGGCAACGTGCAGGGCCCGCATCCGTTCAACGTGCGCGACCTGGTGATGATGGAGCGCGTGGGCGACCCGCAGCTCTCCCCCGACGGGCGGTACGCCGCGTTCACGGTTCGCCGGACCGACTACGCCGCCAACCGCGGCATCACCGCGATCTACGTGCAGGATCTGAGCGGCACCGGTGCGCCGGTGCAGGTGATCGACAAAGCCGCCTCGCCCCGTTGGGCGCCGGATGGCCATCACCTCTACTACATGGCGCGCGGCCGACGGCGTCGAGCAGCTGTGGCGGGTGGACCTGGGCACTGCCGGCGGCCTCGACCCGGCGGGCCACGCCGCACCGATGCAGGTGAGTCACGCGCCGCTCGACCTCAACACGTTCAAGCTGTCCCCCGACGGGACGCACGTACTGCTCTCGTACGAGGTGGACACCGATTGCCCAACGCTGGCGTGCACGGCCAAGCGCATCGCCGACCGCGCCGCCGACAAGGCGAGCGGCACGCTCTACAGCGCGCCTCTTCGTTAGGCACTGGGATACGTGGGCGAAGGGACGCCGCAACCAGCTCTACATCGCAGCCATCGACGCCACGGGCCAGACGCCGGCCGAGCCGACGCTCCTGAGCAAGGGTATCGACGGCGACGTGCCGAGCAAACCGTTCGGCGACGAGAGCGAGTTCTCGTTCTCGCCCGATGGCAAGACCGTGTATTTCGGCGTGCGCATCGCCGGCACCACCGAACCGTGGTCGACCAACTTCGACGTGTATAGCGTACCGGCCGATGGCTCCGCCCTGCCTAACAATCTGACCGCCGACAACAAGGCGTGGGACGCGTATCCGGTGGCATCGCCGGATGGCAAGACGCTGTACTATCTGGCGATGAAAACGCCGGCCTTCGAGTCCGACCGCTTTCGAATCATGGCGATGGATCTCGCCACCAGCCGCTCGCGCGAAATCGACCCGGCGTGGGACCGCTCGCCGGGCGGCCTCACGATTTCCGACGATGGCAGGACGCTCTATGCGACGGCGGACGAGAACGGTGAACACCCGCTGTTCGCGATCGACGTGACTAACGGAAACGCGACCAAGCTGGTGGGCGACGGCACGGTCGACGCATACTCGCAGGCGCACGGCCGCATCCTCTTCGCGCGCGACGACCTGAAACGCCCTGCCGACCTCTATACCATCGACGCGCGCGCTGGCGGACACCCGGACCAAATCACGCACCTCAACGCCGCGGACCTCGCGAACGCCAAAGAAGCCGACTGGGAATTCTTCACGTTCAAGGGAGCGAACGGCGAAACCGTGCAGGGCTACGTGGTCAAGCCGGTGGGATACCAGCCGGGCAAGACGTACCCGGTCGCCTTCCTCATCCATGGCGGACCGCAGGGTGCGTGGGACAATGGCTGGAGTTATCGCTGGAATCCGCAGACGTACGCCGGCCAGGGATTCGCGGTGGTGGCCGTCAACTTCCACGGCTCGACGGGCTACGGACAGGCGTTCACCAACTCGATCTCGGGCGATTGGGGCGGCAAACCCCTCGAGGATCTCAAGCTCGGCTGGACGGCTGCGTTAGGCAAGTACGCGTTCCTCGACGGCAACCGGGCGTGCGCGTTGGGCGCGAGCTACGGCGGGTACATGACGTACTGGATCGCCGGCGTGTGGAACACGCCGTGGAAGTGCCTCGTCGACCACGACGGCGTGTTCGACACGCGCGCCATGTACTACGACACCGAGGAGCTGTGGTTCGAGGAGCGCGAGAACGCCGGCACGCAGTTCGAGCATCCGGAGAACTACGAGAAGTTCAACCCGCTCGACCACGTGAAGGATTGGCGGGTCCCGATGCTCGTGGTGCACAGCAACCAGGACTTCCGCATCCCGATCACCCAGGGCATGGGCGCCTTCACGGCGCTGCAGCGACGCGGGATCCCGAGCGAGTTTCTCACGTTCCCGGACGAGGACCACTGGGTGCTCAAGCCGCACAACAGCGTGCAGTGGCACGACGCGGTGAACGCGTGGCTGGTCAAGTGGACGGCCAAGGACGCCGGCCGGACCGCCTCGCGCTAGCGCCTTACTCAGGTAGGCACATCATCGGGCACACCGCGGATGGTCTGGGCCGATCCAGGCCGCAAGGCCGGCAGGCGCGCTAGAAGAGGCCCGGCACGGCGCCCCATGTCGCGCCGCGATACTCACCGTACGCCGGGCCGAACCGCGACGCGAGCAATTCCTCCTCGAAGCGGACCTTCCGCCAGTACGCGGCGAGGAGGATCGCCAGGCCGATGAGCGCGTGGAGCTCGCCGGAGATGAGCGTGGCGCACGCGTACATGCCTAACAGAGCGGTGTAGATGGGATGCCGCAGCGTGCGATAAGGGCCGTCGCGCACCAGCTCCTGGCCCTGCGTGGCGGCGATCGCGCCGCTCCAGTTCCTGCCTAACGCGAGTCGCGACCACACGCCGAGTCCGAGGAAGCCCACCTGGATGGCCAACGCGGCCACGGCGAGCGCGGTGGACGCGGGCAGGAATCGCGCGCGCAATCCCGGGATCGCCAGAAATACCATTAGCTGGCCAATCGACACCAGCACGAGGTGCACGGACCGCGATCCGCTCGATTCGCGCCGTTCGGCTGGAGCGGCACCAGTGGCCGCGATCTCCCAGTAGATGCTGAACGCGAACCAGAGACCGAGCGACGCCCACAGGTACGGCGTGAATCCGGCGACCAGCCCGTCCAGGCCGCCCAACACCGAACCTTTACCGTTAGGCATGTGACCAGACAGGCGCACGGCGAGCGCGCCGGCGAGCGCGCCGATGAGCGCCGCATAGGAGATGGATTTCGCGCGCGGCCTCATTGCGCCGCCACCGCGGTGTTGCCGGACAACGTCCGCCGGGCCAGCGCGAGCCGGGCCCGCAGCCCCGGGACGGCGCTCGCCGTGGCGGGATTCCGCGCCAGCTTGCCGAGCGCGTCATCGACCGCGTCCAGGCCGAGGGTCGCCCCGAAACGCGTCGAGGCCTGGCGCCACGCGCTCTGGAACGCCGGATCCGATTGCAGCTCCGTTTCGCCTAACGACTGCGCCTTGCCAATGACGTCGGACAGGGCCGAGATCGCCCGCTGCGCACTCGCGCCCGACGAGAAGCTGCGCGGATTCCCGACCGCCCCGAGCTCGGGCATGCTCTCGACGAACCGGTGCATCGCCGCCGCTTGCTCCGCGTTGCGTGGACTATTCGAATGCATAAGCGCCTGCGCGGCGCCCATCATCGCGAACGGCGCCATGGCGGCGCGCCTCAACACCGGCGTTCCCGAGACTGCGCCCGTGAGCGGAAGCGCGCCGAGCCCGACGCCGCCGACGATGTGCACCAGGTGCAGCACCTTACCCTCGACGCCGAACACGATGTGCGCCACGTCGCGCAGGGGCGCGAACCCGAACAGCGCGGCGCCGGTAAGGCTCGCCATCGATGCCGTCGGCTGTCCCTCGATCTTGAAATGTTGGTACGCACCGAGACAACCGATGGCGACGACCAGGAGGCCAACGTGCACGAGCACGCGCAGCGCGATGGAGCGCGCCGTGGCGCGGCGCGCAGGCTGCTGCTCGATGGCTTGGGTGTTCAGCACACACGGCTCCTTGCACACCGGATCGCATGACCATGCGCCGAGCGGGCGCATGGGTCAAGGTGCGCGGACGACGGCGCGCGTGTTCTGACGCGTTCCTTACCGATCGCCGGTCACCACCGGCAACTCGACGAAGCTCGCGTGGCCCGGCTGATGAAACACGCGCTGCTCGGCCTTCTTGTAGTCGCCCGGTTTCGCCCAGAAGATGTTGGGCACGAAGGTCTGCGGATTCCGGTCATAGAGCGGGAACCAGCTGGACTGGATCTGGACCATGATCCGGTGGCCGGGCAGGAAGACGTGGTTCGTCGTGGGCAGCGCGAACGTGTACGCCAGCGGCTCGTTAGGCGTGATCGCCTTCGGGTTGGAGAAGCTCTCGCGATAGCGGCCGCGGAAAATGTCCATCGACACCGCGAGCTCGTAGCCGCCCATCGCCGGGTCGTCGCCCACTTCGTCGGGGTAGACGTCGATCACTTTGACCACCCAGTCGGCGTCCGTGCCGGTGGTGGACGCAATGAGGTTGGCCATCGGCTGTCCGCTGATCTTGACGGGTTCCGTTAGGACAGCGGTTTGGTACGACAATACGTCGGTACGTCCGCCGACTTCGCGCTGGTCGTCCACCAGCCACTGCACCCAGGTGAGCGGAGCCGTGTAGCCGACGGGCTGGATGGGCCGCACGCGGAACGGGACGGGCTTGGCGGGATCCGACACGTACGCGTCGAACGCGGCGTCGGCCGCGGTGGACGTGGGCGCACCGAAGCTCGCCGTTAGGCCGGCGCCGAGGTAGAGGGGCGTCGGCGTGATGGTACAGGCGCCGTCGCAGCCCGCGGGCCACGCGCGGAGGCGCTCCCATCGATTAGTGCCGGTCTCATACGCGCTCACCGGCGCCACGTCCATGGGCGGCGCGCCGTCCTTGAGATAGTGCGCGAGGAAGGGCCCGAGGATGTTGCGCTGAAAATAGAGCGAGCTGTTCGCCTCGAAGTTGATCGCGCCGAGCGCGCTGCCATCCTCGATTTCCTGGCCGTGATGCCACGGGCCGATCACGAGAAAGACGTTGTTGGACGTGTCCTTCGGTTTGATCGCCTTGTACACGGCGATGGCGCCGTAAATGTCTTCCTGATCCCAGAGGCTGTGCACGAGCATCACCGGGATGCCGATCGGTTGGGCGGCGAGAATCTTGTCCATGGCCTGCT
Source organism: uncultured Gemmatimonadaceae bacterium (assembly GCA_963702675.1). Taxonomy (GTDB): domain Bacteria; phylum Gemmatimonadota; class Gemmatimonadetes; order Gemmatimonadales; family Gemmatimonadaceae; genus JADGGM01. Next base: position 688,312 of record CAVPDN010000009.1, on the reverse strand, counting down.
GCTGCCACCACGCGTCGTAGCTCGGGTGGGCGAGGATCTTGTTCCAGAACCCGACCTGCTCGAGCCCGTGCCGTTTGCCTAACTCACCGGCCGAGCCGGACTGCATGTAGACATCGTAGTCGTCGAAGTGGTCGGTCCACCACTTGGCGCTGTTGTCGCGCGTCGCTTCCTGCTCGAGGATGTACGGCATGTTCTGCTCGCGGAACGCGCCGTTGTGGAACCAGTCGTCGCCCATCCAGCCGTCGACCATCGGATTCATGGGGACGGACACCTTGAGCGCCGGATGCGGATGCACGAGGCCCATGAGCGGCTCGAACCCATCGTAGGAGATGCCGAGCTCGCCGACGTTGCCGTTCGTTTCGGGGATGTGTTTGATGAGCCAGTCGATGGTGTCGTACGTGTCCGTCGATTCATCGACCTTGGTGGGATTGAGCGGCCCGACTAACGGGCGGTTCATCACGTAGTCGCCCTCGGACCCGTACTTGCCGCGGATGTCCTGCACCACGCGGATGTATCCGCCGGGGATGATCACCTGGAGGGCGTTGTCGTAGCCGTTGAGCTCCGGCGCCAGGTGCGCGCTCTGGGCATACGAGGTGGTCGCGGTGGCGTCGTAGGGCGTGCGCGTGAGCAGGATCGGCGCCCGGTGCGCGCCTTTGGGCACGAGGATCACCGTGTGCAATTTCACGCCGTCCCGCATCGGGATCATCACGTCGCGGCGCTCGTAGTCGAACGTGGACGTGGCGGGCGCGAACTTGGCCGGCGTCTCGCTGGGCAGCGTCGTGGCTTGCGCCGCGAGGCGTCCCAACGGGACTACCGCCGCCACGAGGGCACAGGCGAGGGCGGCGCGGCCGACCGCGTTAGGCAGAGAAAACGATGACATGGGATCCCCGGATGGTGCAGCGCGGTCGTGACGGGCCGCGACGGTCGAGCATCAGTGGTCGAGCAGCAACTATCGGTCGGGCATCAGCGCTTCGTGCCACTCCCGAATCGTCCAGCGCGCGACGATGCCGTTGGTCACGAACGGATCGGCGCGCACGAACTCCTCGGCGGCGGCGCGGGTCGAGAACACGCCCATCGCGCCGCCCGCCGGCGCGTCGGTGAACGGTCCAATGAGCAGCAGCCGGTTGTCGGCCTGGAACACGCGCCATAGCTCGCGATGCGCGGCAATGTGCAGCGGGACTTTTTGCAGAAAGTCGGGGGTCGATTCGTACATCACCACGTATTTCATTCCAGGCTCCCGCGATTGCATTGCGCGTCTCGCATCGTCGTTTCGGGCAGAGTGGCGTGGGAGAGAGGGCGACGTGTGGTGCTGAAAGAGGCGCCGGGAATCGCGGCGGCGCAAGACGGGCTACAGGAGAAGTGCGGCGCGGATTTACGTGCTGTCCATTGTGCGCATGGCCACGATTTCCGGGATCGGCGTACCTTGGGCATCGGGCAGGGCCACGCCAAGCAACGCGGCGAAGGTGGGTGCCAGGTCGAGCAGCGATGGCTCTCGGTCCAGTCGGCCCGCGCGCAGCGCAGGGCCCGCGGCCACGAACCATTCCGCCGGGGCGATGTTCCCCGCTGCGCCCGTAGTCGTTCGCCCCTTCAACGGTCCCGACGCGCGGCGATCGCGCGATCACCCGCGCGCCCGTTCCGCCTAACGCAAGGCTGCCCGCTGCCGTGCGCTCGCTCCATTCGACGAGCAGATCGGGAAGGTCGTCGAGGTGGTCGCCCTGGTACAGATCGCGCGTGCGCACGACGCGCGAGACGAGCGGCGCGCCGGTCGTCTCGTCCACGATCGCGAGCAGGTCCGATTCGAGCCGGTCGACGAAGCGCGCCGCGTCGTCGCCGGGCGCGAGAATGCCGCGGGGCTCACGACCGGCCAGGTTGAGCCGGATGCCGCTCACGGCCAGGCCGTTAGGCACCGGGAAGCAGCGACTCAACGCGGGCACGACGCCGACGGAGCGTGCCCGCCCCGCCCGCCTTGCGTTAGGCTGCCGAGTGCGCGACCGGATGGCGGACAGCGGCGCGCGCGCCGCCGCCGGCACCGCATGCCACGCGGCGGCCGCGAGGCCGGAGGCCCGGTCGCGCATCGTCGGCGCCGGCACCGCGGCCACGCCTAACGCGACCAGCACGTCGCGCAGCAGGAAATGCGCGCCGTACCGGTGCGACATGCCGTGCGCCGCGAACACGATGCACGGCACGTCGCCGGCCGCGGCGACGATCTCCCCGATCGCGCGATCGATGGCGCGATACACCGAGCGCATCGGATTGCCGGCAACCGCCAGCATCGCGCGGTCGTGAGCCGGATGACCGGTGTCGTGCAGGTGCCAGCACTGATGCCCAACGCAGTGCGACTCGCTGAACACTTGCATGAAGAGATCCCAGCCGCCGCGCCGCAAGAGCTCCACCGTCCACGCCGCCTTGCGACGCACGCCCGCTTCGAGGGCCAGGACGAGCTCGCGATAGTCTCGTGCGCCGTGCCGGTCGGCGTCGCACGAGGCACCTGCCGGATGCCGGCCCCAGTTCGTTGCGATCCACGAGGCCAGCTCGGGCGGCGTGGTCGAGAATCCGAAGAAGGCATCGTGAGCGCCCCACTCGACCACCTGGATGCCATTCAGTCCTTCGCGCTCCGGCGGCGCGAGCGGGACATCGAGCAGCGCGACGCGCTTCCCGGCGCGGGTGAGCGCGCGCCAGAACGGCTCGCGCTCGACGAGGGCGCCGCGGGTGCGATCGGCGATGCGATAGGTGCCCGGGACCAACTGCATCTGATAGTGGAAGCCATGCTGCGCCGGATTCGTACCGGTGAACAGCGACGGCCACGTGGATCCCACGAAAAAGCCCTCGAGCCCGCGGGTGCGTCCGGCCAGGCCGCGTGCGGCGAGCACGGCCAAGTTAGGCAACGTGCCGTCGGCGATAAATTTGTCGAGCAGGTCAGGGCTCGCGGCATTGAGGCATATCACCAGGAGGCGAGTGTGGCCGTCGGTCATCGGAGTCGCCCGAGCGTATCGCGCACGAGATGGCGCATGAAGGGCGCGTACCGCCATCCCGACTGCTCGAGCACGCTCCGCACGTGCCAACGCCAGGCCGCGCCTAACGCACCGACCTCGCGCTCGTGATTCGCGGCCGCGTGGTACGCGCCGGCGATGCGCGCGCGGAGCGTCCGCCGCACATCGTGGGGCAAGGGCAGCGCGATAATCCGGCGCAGCGCCGCGACCTGCCCCAGTACGTATGCGCGCGAGCTCGACTCGGCGCCCGGACTGCCGACCGTGTAAATGACGCTCGGCGCGTCGAGCCAGACGATCCGATGTTCGGAGGCGAGACGGAGTCCCAGGTACGTGCACTCGAGAAAGTCGGGCATTGCGTCGAACACATCGGCGCCGACGCGGTCGGAGCGGCACAGCCACGATCCGGGCAGCAGCCAGTTGTGCGCCAACATGGCGCGCATCGGATCGGCCGACACGTGCTCGTGCGGCAACACGTGCAACGCGTCGTCGGAGCCGGTGCGCCGCCAGCCGTTGGTCACCACGGCCGCGCAGTCGGGGTGCTCGTCGAGCGCGCGCAGGCGGAGCGATAGTGCGTTAGGCACGAGCAGGTCGTCGTCGTCCAGCGCCGTGAACCACGGCGTGTTCACCATCGCGCGCCCAGTGGAGAGCGCGGCGGGGAGGCTGGCCGTTTCACGCACCACCAACGTGACGCGCGGATCGCCGCGCAGTGCGCACTCCACGACGGGATCGCGGCGCGGACCGTTGAGCACCACGATCAGTACCGGCCGCACGTCGCATTGGCCCCACGCGCTGTCGATCGCGTCCGCGAGCGACGCGGCGCGTTCGCGAAGACCGCGCGTCGGGATGATAATTGTGACAGCCGGATCGGTCGGAGCCACGATTCATGACCGCTTTGAGGAGACGACGTGCTGCTCGACGCAAGACGCTTCAGTGGTGGAACCACGCTCGATACGGACGTGTGCATCGTCGGCGCAGGTCCAGCGGGCCTGGTGCTGGCGGCCGAACTCGCCGGCCGATGCGACCTGATTCTCCTCGAGAGTGGCGGCGATCACGACGAGCCCGATGCGCAGGCGCTCAACGATGGCGACCTCATCGGGAACGAATATGCAGGCTTGGGCGCCACGCGCCATAGGCAAGTGGGTGGGACCTCGAACATCTGGAATACGCCGGTGGACGGTGCCGCCGGCGCCAAGTACGTGCCGCTCGAGGCGCTCGACTTCCATCGCGGGACCGCCCGCCCGTTCGGCGACTGGCCGTTTGGCCTAACGGAACTGCACGGCGACTACGTGCGGGCCCAGCAGCTGTGCGGCCTCGGCTCGTTCTCGTACGACGCCGCCGCGTGGGTGCAGGCCGGGCGTGCGCCGTGGGCCGACACCGGCGCGCTCGTGTCGCGGGTATACCAGCTCGGCACGCGGCATGCGTTGTCGGCGCCGCTTTGCGCCGCCGTCGAGCGCGCGACCGATGTGCGTCTCTGCACGCATGCCACCGTGATCGCGCTGCGTCGCGACGCCGCACGGCGGCGGGTGACACGCCTTTCGGTGGCGACGCCCGGCGGTGCGCCGTGGGATGTCCGCGCGTCGCGCGTGGTGCTCGCGGCCGGCGCGGTGGAGAATGCGCGCCTCTTGCTCCTAACGGACGACGGCGCCGGATGCGCCGGCAACGATTCGGGATGGCTCGGCCGCGGTTTCATGGAGCATCCGCGCGACAGCGCGATCGTGCTGCGTCCGCGCACGAGCGAGCTGTATGCGACGGCGGGCTTCTACGACCTGCACCACTCGGCGAGCGACACGTGGATTCTCGGCCGGCTCGCCCTCGACGACAATGTGCTGCACGCCGGCGGCGTGCCTAACGCATTGGCCACGCTGCTCGCGCGCCCGCGCGCGCCGCTGGCGACGGTTCGTGCCGCGATGCCGGCGAGCGGGCGCCGGTGGCTGCCGGCCGGCGGTCACGGGTGGTCGCGGCGAGCGCATGCCGCGCGGTGGTTCGACGGTTTCACGGTGTTGCTCAACGTCGAACACCTGCCGCATCCGGACAATCGCGTCACGTTGGGCCGCCGCCGCGATGCGTTAGGCGTGCCGGTGCCCGTGCTCGAGTGGCGATGGCGGCCGGACGACCAGCGCGGGCTCGATCGCCTGCGCGCGCTCGTAGCGGCAGAGCTCGGCCGCGTGGGTCGCGTGACCGTCGAGGACGCGCGTCGCCCGGATCCCAACGCCCATCACCACGCCGGCACGACGCGCATGCACGATGATCCGGCGCTCGGCGTGGTCGATCGCGACGCGCGCGTGCACGGCATGGACAACCTGTACGTGGCCGGCGCGTCGATCTTCCCGACCGCCGGGTTCGCCAATCCGGTGCTGACGATCGTCGCGCTCACCGTGCGACTCGCCAGGCACTTGCTCGGCGAGTCCACGTAGGTGTTCGGCGCAGATCAGTCGGAGCGCAGGGCGACCACCGGGTCGGTACGGGAGGCGCGCCAGGCGGGCACGGCGGACGCCGCGACGCCGACGATGGTGAGCACGGCGGCCACGACGGCCAACACGACGGGATCGTGCGGCGACGTGTCGTAGAGCATCGACGCGACGACTGTGCCTAACGCAAGCGACGCGGCCACGCCGACCACGACGCCGACCAATACCACGCGCACGCCCTCGCGGACCACGAGCGCCATCACTTGCTCGTTGCGGGCGCCGAGCGCCATCCGCACGCCCATCTCGTGGGTGCGTTGACTCACGGAATACGCGAGCACGCTGTACACGCCGATCGCCGCGACCACGAGGGCAAGCGCGCCGAACACCGAGAAGAGCGACGCGCCTTCGCGCCATGGCGACAACTGATCGTGTCACGTAGCTCGCGCTCGCCTCGATCCACGGCGGCTCGGCGGTGGGCAATACGTCGCGTACCATTCGCCGGAGCGCCGCGATGACGGCGACCTCGTTGGGCTGGCGCCGCGCGAACGATGAGATAGTCCGGGTACGCGAGAACCCCCTTACCGGTCTCCTGGGCCGACGGAACGATGACGTTCGCCTCCGGCGCGTTCGACGAGCGAGAACAAGTGCGCGTCGTGCGTCACGCCGATGACGCGCGTGCACGGTGCCGTGGCCATCCTGATCACCAAGCACTGCCCAATCGGATCACGCCCGGGCCAGTATGCGCGCGCTGCCGTTTCGTTCACCACGGCCACGAGCGGCGAGCTCCTGCATTGTCGCTGGCATCGAACACGCGACCGCGCACGAGCCGCACACCCGTAGTGCGGAAGTAGCCGGCGTCCACCGCGTTGACGGTGGGCGGAACGCCGTTGACGCTCGGAGCCATACGGCCGCCGTCAAGAAAAATGCTCACTTGCCAGGAAGCCGCGCATCGGCGGCGCCGAAGCCAGCGTCGCCGACCTCGACGCCCGGCACGGCGGTCATTCGCGCCGCAACCTGCCGGAGTCCAGTCGTCACCTCGACCATGTGAGCCTGATCGTAGAGTCCACGTAGTGGCCCTTCGATCTGCGAAGAACACCGTCGAATCAGATGAGGTGATCGGCGTCGAATCCGACGTCGATCGCGCGCGCGCCCGAGAGGCTGCGCACGAAGAGGCCGGCGCCGACGAGCAACACCACCGAGAGGGCCGACTGCACGAGCAACAACGACGCCCGAAACCGCGCATGCTCCGCCGACTGGCCCTCGCGTGCGCCGGATTTGAGAGAGCTCGTGAGATCCGGCCGGCTCGCTCGCAGCGCCGGCGTTAGGCTCGCAACCAGCCGGTCGCGACGGCGACTCCAACGGCGAACGCGGTCATGCGCCAATCGAGCACCGAACCGCCCGCCTCCGTCGCGGGCAGAATCGCGTGGCGTAGTGCCACCGCACCCCACGCGCCAACGAGCAATGCCGCCGCGCCCGCGATCGACTGCGAGCAACGTGCCTTCCGTTAGGAGGTGGACGATAAGGCGCCCGCGCGAGACGCCAAGGGCAAGGCGCACCGCGATTTCGCGGCGGCGTTTGTCGGCGCGGGCCAGCAGCAGGTTCGCGACGTTGGCGCACGCGATGAGGAGCACGATCAGCGCGACGCCCAGGAGCCGCGTCGTAATCGTCACGTCGGTCTTGGGCGGCAGCGCGGGGCCCCGGCTGGCCTGGATGGGGCCGATCAGGAATGTGGCCGACTCGCGCGCTTCCTTGGGTACGTTCGCCGCTTCACCGCGGTTGAAGGCGACAGTAGCCGCCGACTCCAGCCATTCGTTAGGCGTGTGCGGCCGGACCCGGGCCAGGATGCGCACTTGGCCGAAGCTCCGCCAGCTTTCGTACCACGGCTCGCCGGCGATCACTGGAGACGGATACGTCGCCAACGGAAGCCACACGTCGACCGGCTCGAGGTCGATACCCGTGAATCCGCGCTGCGTCACGCCGATGATGGTGTACTGCTGTCGAGCGATGGGCACGACGCGGCCAATGATGTGCGGATCGGCGCCGAAGCGACGCTGCCAAAAGGCATAGCTGATCACGGCGACGAGCGCGCCGTTTCCCATGCGATCGTCATCGGGACCGAACAGCCGGCCCATCGCCGCGTGCACGCCGAGCAGCGGGAAGAGATCCGCGGCCGCGTACACACCCTGGACCGCCTGCGTGCCGTCGGCATCGCCGACGTGAATCGAATCCGGCGCCATGTACGCCGCCGTCCGTGCGCGCGACGCAATGCTCTGCCTAACGGCCAGATACTGCGGGTAGCCCATCTCACTGACGATTCTCGGCTGGCCGAAGACGGTCGACCGAGCGTAGAAGCGCCGCAGCGACCCCGGATCGGTCACGCCGGCCGGATTCCGCAAGAACAACTGGTCGGCGAGAGAAAAGAGCGCCGTGTTCGCACCGACGCCGAGGGCGAGCGTCGCGACCACCATCGCCGCGAAGCCGGGCGATCGGCGCAGACTCCGCAGAGCGTACGCGAAGTCCTGTCGCGCGTGATCAATGACATTGACGAGACGAGTCATTGGCGTATGTGCGAGAGAGCGGTTGGGCTCGTACCGGGCCATGGTTGAATCCGCCAGCGGAGCCAGCACTGTGAGGATCGCTCGCCTGCCACGCCGCGCGCAAGGCCTTGGCGCGAACGCCTTACCACGGTGCCCAACGGCCGGCACGTCCTGCCACGGAACTTCGCCCGTGCACGTAATCTTGGTGAGATGACGCAGGTCACGAGGGCTGTCCCGCCGATGGAGGGAATAGAGCATGCGCAGCGTGTTCGCAGTTCCGGCGATGCTGCTGGCCGTGGGATCCGTCGCGCACGGTCAGGTCACGGCATTCGCGAGCGTGAATTCCGCAGTCGTTGGAGCGTTCGACTCGACCGTCACCGTGCCCGCGGGCGCGCACATTTTCGCGCAACTGCAACGCCCGCTCGACACGCGCGCGGCGAAGGTCGGCGACAGCGTCTACATGCAGGTCACGTTTCCGGTCACCGTGGACAACAAAGTGTTGATCCCCGCCGGCACGTACGCTCTGGCGACGCTCGACAGCGTGGCGCGCAGCGGCGGGTTCCATCATACCATTGCGCTCCAGCTCCGCCTCACGTCGCTGGTGTTCGCCAACGGCTACGTCGCGATGGTTCGGCAGGCTGCGCACGCCACGCCACGGGATCCGGCTGCGTTAGGCCCAGGCGAACAGTCGACGATGCTGCTGGTCGTGAGCGGCGCCGCGCCGCTGGCCGGGCTCGCGATCGGCGAGGTTGTGGGCGGCCACCGCAACGCCTTCATTGGCGGGGCGATCGGAAGCGCCGTTGGGCTCGCGACCGCCATCGTGGCGTTCACGCGCAGCAGCGACTACGCGCTGGCGCCGGGATTCCCGCTGGAACTCCAATCGCAGGGACCGATGGAGCTCGATGCGCAACGCGCCGCGGACGCCGCCAAGATCTCATCGCCGGTTCAATCGCACCCAGGCGGCGGGGAGCAATGCTACACGCCGGGTACGCCCGGCACACCGGACATCTACGTTCCCGGCACGCCGGGAACGCCGCCGGTCGGCGATTCGCCGGGGACCCCGGGCACCCCCGACACCTACATCCCGGGCACTCCGGGGACGCCGGGGTACTGGCACGCCTGTCCGTGAGTCGTGCGGTCGATTCCGTTAGACCAGATCACGCCGTTAGGCTCCGTCTGGATCGGAACCCGCGCGCATCGATCCAGCCCAATCACTCGGCGCGAAGTGCGATCGCCGGATCCAACCGCGACGCGCGCGACGCCGGGAGGTAGCACGCCACACCCGCGACCGCAACCATCAACACGACGGTTTGGGCTACAATCCACAGATCGACACGCGACAATCCAAACACCGCGCCTTGAAACAGACGAGCGCCGGCGATGGTGATCGCAACACCGAGCATTGCTCCAATTAGCGCGGGACGCATGCCATGCAGCCACACTAACTGCCGCACCTGCAATGGCGATGCGCCGAGCGCCAGCCGCAGCCCCGTTTCTGCGGTGCGCCGCGCGACGAAATATGACTGCAATCCGTAGAGCCCGATGACCGCGAGCACGAGTCCGGCGATGCCGAACGCGCCCGTCGTGAGCGCGCTCAATCGCTCGAGCGCAAGCGATTCTGCGAGGGCGGCATTGATCGGTTGTACGGCGACGTGCAGGCGCGGATCCACCGAGGCCACCAGGCGGCTCACACGATCGACCGATCGCGCCTCGGGCAGCCCGCGGACCTCGATGGTGCGTGCACCCGGCAAGATGCCCGGGTCCTGTGCTAACGGGATGTACACGAGCGCCGGCGGCGCGGCTACCGCATTGTGCACGCGCGTATCGCCAACCATCCCGACGACCTCCGTCGTCCGACCGAGGCCGAGAAAATCAAAGCGCCGCCCAACGGGGTTCTGTGAGGGAAAGAATCGGCGTGCCGCAGCCTGATTGAGCACGACCACCATTGGCGCTCCCTTTCGATCGCCAGCATTGAATGTGCGCCCACGAAGCAATGGAATCCGCAGCGTAGCGAAGAATTCGGGCGAGAATGGACATCAGCTCGACCGAATGCGGCGCCGGTGAGGCGTCGTTCGCGACGTGATAGGCACTCGAAGACGCCGTCGGCCGGCCGTATGCAGCAGGCATCGAAATGCTGACGCCGCTCACGCCGCGCACAGCGCGCAGCCTGCTCGCGATACCCTCGATCGACGCCTGAATCTGCGCCTCCGGCGTGCTGCCCCAGTCGAAGCTGAGCTGCACCACATCTCGGGCGAGAAGCCGAGGTCGAGCGTCTGCACCGCGTGCAGCGTGCGCGCGACCATCCCGGCGGCGCTGAGCAACACGACTGACGCAGCAAGCTGCACGACCAGCAGCACGCTACGGCCGCGCCGTCCGACGGTTCCCCGAATCGACAGCGCGGTCTCCTTCAGCGCGCCGGCGACGTCGATGCGCGTCGCGCCGAAGGCCGGCGCCACGCCGAACGCGAAGGCCACGACCAGAGTCAACGCCGCCGTGAACGTGAATTCATGTGCGTCGAGGACACCGGGCAAATGAGCCGCGATGCCGGACGTACCGGAAGCTGCCGCGGCGACGACCACCCGCTGGATGACCACAGCGAGCGCGAGGCCAACGGCGCCGCCTGCTATCGCCATCAGCGCGTTCTCCGTCAGCAGCTGGCTCAGCAGCCGCGATCGGCTCGCCCCGAGCGATGCCCGAATCGTAAGCTCCCGTCGCCGTGTCGCTCCGCGAATCAACTGGAGATTCGCGAGATTCGCGCAGGCAATGAGCAGGACTGAGCCGGAGAGAACCATGAGGAGAATGAGCGTGGCGGCGATGTTGCCGCGGCCGCGAAGATCGGGCTGCGCTGCCGGCACGAGCGTTAGGCGCTCGAGCGAGTCGGCGACGACCAACCGCGCCTGCCGCTCCCGCGCGATGACCAGATTCGCCGCTGCAACGGCGACCGTCGGCGATCGTGACGGACCGAGTCGAGTGACGACGCGAATCCAGTTGCGCGTGCCGTCGTCGAGCAACGACGCCCCATCGAACTCGGCTTGACGTGCGAGCGGCACCCACACGTCGGTGCGATAATCGAGTGAAACGCCCGTGAATCCGCGGGGCATCACGCCGACCACGACAAGCGGTCTGCCATTCAGCAGGATCGTGTGCCCAAGAGCGTGCGACGCATTGCCGAATCGCAGGCGAGCCAGCGCGTCACTGATGACCGCGACCGCTTCGATCGTCAATGCATCGCCACTCGTCGTCCACGAACGGCCGAGAGACGGGTGAACCCCGACCACGGTGAACCAGCTATCCGATGTGAGCTGTGCGACGACGGAGTCGGATTGCCCATCGAGCATGCCGACTCGGAACGCATAGCCTGCGACTTCGCCAAGCGTGCCAGGACCGGACTCCAGCGCCCGGAACAACGTACCCGAGACGCTTTCGCCGATCTCGGAGTCATCCACGCGTTGCACGGCATAGAGCTGCTCAGGATGCGGCGCAGCGATCGTGCCGAATCGCACTGTGTAGAGCAGGCCGAAGAGCGCCGTGGTCGCGCCGATTCCGACCGCGAGTGTACCGATGGCGACAGCCGTTAGAACCGGCGTGCGCGTCAGCATTCGCACACCGAAGCGGACGTCGGACCGGATTCGGTCAAGCAGATTCACGTGCCATTCATCCCTGCACTCCTCCTCAATGAGTGCGACCGTTCCAAACTTTCGGCGCGCCGCCAAGCGAGCATCGTGTTGCGACACGCCTTGCGCCGCATATTCCTCGGCTTGCTGATCGAGGTGAAAGCGAAGTTCGGCATCCAGTTCGCGTTCGATACGGGATCGAAGAAGCACCGACCGGACACGTAGCCGGATCATCGCGACAGCGCGTTTCGCCGCAGCCTGGACCGACGTCACGCCGGATCGACCACGAGATTGACGGCACTCGAGAGTCGTTTCCAGCCCGTCAGTTCGCGCTGTAACTGCTCCCGGCCGGCACGAGTCAGCGCATAGAATTTTGCGTTCCGGCCGGACGCAGTCTCCTCCCAATGCGCGACGGTCCACCCTTGCTGCTCGAGTCAATGCAGCGCCGGATAGAGCGACCCCTGCTGCACTTTGAGCATGTCGCGAGAGCGCTCTTCGATGTGCTTCGCGATCGCCCAGCCGTGCATTGGCCGGGTGGCGATGCTCTTGAGGATGAGAAGGCCCAGCGTGCCCTGGACCAAATCGACAGGTCTGCCCATGAATACCTCGACTATCTACAATATGGCGGGATTGTAGATAGTCAAGGGGATGCGCGAGCTAGTGTCCCACGGGCGCCTCGCGCAGACGCACCTGGAAGAGAACCGGCCACAACTTGCCCGTGAGCAGCAGCTGTTGCCCGTCCTGCGCCAGCGCGATGCCGTTCATCACCTCGGCCGTGACCGGCCGGTCCGGATACAGATCGTCGAAGTCGATCGCCTCGCTCGCCACGCCGGTGGCGGGATCGATCCGCATCACCCAGTTGGTCCGGTACACGTTGGCAAAGATCTCGCCGTGCACGTACTCGAGCTCGTTCACTTGTTGGAGCGGCGTGCCCCGATACCGCACGTGCACCACGCGCTCCACCCGAAACGTCGCCGGCGACATCACGCGCAGCGAATCGGAGCCGTCGCTCATGATCAGGTTCGTTCCGTCGGTCGTTAGGCCCCAGCCTTCGCCGGCGTAGTGGAACGAATCGCCGGGCGTGAGGGTCGCCGCGTCGTACGTGTACGCGACGCCCGCTTTCCACGTGAGCTGGTACAGTCGGCCCTCGAGCAGGGTGAGCCCCTCGCCGAACCGATTAGCGGCGAGCGCGCGTGAGGCCAGGATGCGCCCGGTCTGCAGGTCGACGCGCCGTACCTCGGAGTGCGCGTTGAGCCCCGTGCTCTCGAAGAGCACGCCGTTCGCCCACCACCAACCCCTCCGTGTAGGCGGCCGGGTCGTGCGGATACCGGGCGGTGACGTCGTACGCGGCGTGCGTCGCGTGATCGGCGCCCCGACATGCCCAGAGAATCGGACTCGCCGACAGCGCCGCGAGCACGCCCGCACTCACGCGACGCGAGAGCATGGCAGCCGATTCTAACGGATCGCCGCGCGATCCACGTTAGTCATTCGCCCGTCGCTCATAGACCACGGCGCCGCCCACCACCGTCATCACCACCTTCGCGTCGCGAATCTGCTCGGGCGGAATCTTCGTGAGATCCCGGTCGATGATCACGAAATCCGCCAGCTTGCCCCGCGCCAACGACCCCTTCCGCTGCTCATCGAAGGACGCGTACGCGGCACCGGTCGTGTACGCCCGCAACGCCTCTTCCACCGTAATCCTCTGCTCCGGAATCCACCCGCCCGGATGCTTCCCGTCCAACGTCCGCCGCGTCACCGCGGCGTAAATCCCCTCGATCGGCGTCGGCGGCGCCACATCCCAGTCCGAACCGAACGCCAATCGCGCGCCGGCGTCCAACAGCGACCGGAACGCGTACGTCGTCTTGCTCCGCTCGTGCCCGATCACCGACTCGGCCCACCGGCCGTCGTCGATGGCGTGGTACGGCTGCATGCTCGCGATCACGCCTAACTGGGCGAACCGCGGAATGTCCGCCGGCGCCAGGTGCTGCGCGTGCTCGATCCGGAACCGCCGGTCGCGCGGACCGTCCTCCTGCTCCACGCGCTGGTAGATGTCCAACTGCAACCGGATCGCCCGGTCGCCGATCGCGTGACAGATCACCTGCAGCCCGGCCTTGTCGGCGCCGCTCGTCCACGCGTACAGATCCTCGGGCGTGTTCACCAGCAGCCCGGTGTCCTTCGGTGCATCGGTGAACGGCTGCAACATCGCCGCGGTGTGGGAGCCGAGGGACCCATCCACGAATCCCTTGAGGCCGCCGATGTGCAGCCACGCGTCGCCGCGCCCGCGCGCGGCGATCGTGTCGCGCAACCGCTCCCACGTGGCTAACGGAACGGCGGCCGAGATGCGCACGCGCAGACGGCCGGCCGTCCGCGCGCGCTCGAACACGGCCAGGTCGTGCCACGTCCCCATGTGATCCACCTGCGTCACACCCTGCTCGGCGACGTACGTCATTGCCGCCTCGAGCGCGCGATCGTCGACTTCGGGCGGCGCATCGGGAATCGCCTTGGTGACGAGCCCCATCGCGTTGTCCTTGAACACACCGGTGGGCTCGCCGTTCGCGTCGCGCACGATGGTGCCGCCGTCGACATCGGCCGTCGCGCGCGTCACGCCGGCCGCGGTCAAGGCGGCGCTGTTGGCGAGACCCATGTGCCCGTCGAGACGCGCCACCCACACCGGATGATCGGGCGTGATCGAATCGATCCATTCGCGACGCGGCAGCTCGCCGCCCCACAACGTGTGATCCCAGTCGCCGCCCAACACCCAGGCGCCCTTGGGCAGCCCGGCCGCGTACGCCGCGATCCGCCTAACGAACTCGGCGGGCGTCTTCGCATCGCGCAGCTGCACCGACGACAGCGCGAATCCGCCGTCCAGGAAGTGGACGTGCGCATCGATGAATCCCGGCGTCACCATCGCGCCGTGCGCATCGATGATGCGCGCGCCGGCGCCCGCCAGCTTGCGGATCTCGGCGCTCGAGCCCACGGCGGCGATCGTGTCGCCACTGACCGCGATCGCGTCGGCCCACGGACGCGCGCTGTCGCCCGTCCACACCCGCGCGTTCACCACGGCCATCGTCACGTTAGGCGAAGCGGAGGGCGGCGATGCGGTCACGAGCAGACTCAACAGAGCGAGCGCGACGAACGACGCGCGCACTCAGCGACGCTCCATCGCGTCGCGAATGTCCAACAGAATCTCGAAGTACAGCTGCTCGCGCCGATACGCGAAATCGAGCGTCGACATCTGCGACTGATCGGCGGTCGCCTTCGCGCGTTCGAACGCCTCGCGGTACATCTCGTCGAGGTTGGACAGGATGCGGTCGCGGGAACGGGACATACGGATGGCCTCGAGGGCTCGAAGGATGAGACGCGGCGGTTCTATCTCGGCCGGCGGCTTGATGCTCGCTTCGGCTTTCGCGAGAAGGAATCGCTTGGCCGCACCCATGAGAGCGCGGCGAGGAGGAATGGGATCGAACGACACGAGAGATTCAGGTCTCACACACTATAGCGAATGGCGCCGCGGTCGCCAATGCTCGAGTCCGCCTCACCGGGCGGCGCTCAGGAGGCGCGCGGCGTCGCGCGCGATCACGCCTTCTTCATTGGTCGGGATGGCGTACACGGCCACGCGCGAATCGTCGGCGCTCACGCGCGTCGGTGCACCGACACACGCGCTGTTGCACGATGGGTCCAACCGGATCCCGCACCACTCCATGCCGTCCAAAATACGCGAGCGCAACCCCGGCGAGTTCTCCCCGATGCCGCCGGTGAATACCACCGCCTGCGCGCCCCCGAGTGCGGCGAGATACGCGCCCACGTATTTGCGCGCGCGATACGCGAACATCTCGATCGCCAGTTGGGCATGCTCGTCATCGCGTTCCACGGCCATGAGCTCGCGCATGTCGCCGGTCGATCGCGACACGCCGAGCAGGCCCGACCGCGTGTTGAGCCACTGTTCGACCGTGCCCGCGTCCACGCACTCGTGTTGGGCAAGGTACGAGACGATCGCGGGATCGAGGTCGCCGCTCCGCGTGCTCATCACGAGTCCCTCGAGCGGCGTGAATCCCATGCTCGTGTCCGCCGCTTGGCCCAGGCGAATCGCGGCCACGGAGCATCCGCTGCCAAGGTGCAGCACGATGAGTGTCGCCTGCTCGCGCGGCATGTGCGTGAGATGGCAGTAGTGCGCGAGCACGCTCTGATACGAAAGCCCGTGGAATCCGTAGCGCCTGATCCCGTACTTCTCGGCGAGCCCGGCGGGGATCGCGTACTGCGCGGCGGCGGCGGGCAGATCGTGGTGGAAGGTGGTGTCGAACGACGCCGTCATCGGCACCCCGGCGCCTAACGCAACGCGCGCCGCACGGACGCCGGCCACGCACGGCCCGTTGTGCAAGGGCGCCAGTTCCTCGAGGCCGGAGAGCGACTCGAGCACCGCCGCATCGATGATCGTGGCCTCGAGGTACCGGGCGCCGCCGTGCACGATGCGATGCCCAACGGCATCGATCGCGCCCTCGCCGTACGCCTCCAGAAACCGCGCCAGCAGCTCGCGCACCGCCGCCGAGTGATCGCGCAAGTGGAGCTCGCCCTCCGTGTGCCGATCGCCCACATCCACCGACCACGTTGCGTTAGGCGACGAGATGTGCTGCACGCCGCCGCGCCCCAGCACGGGAAGCGGCTCGTGTTGGTCGGCGCGCGCATCCGCGTCCACCAGGCGCAGCTTGACCGACGAGCTGCCGCAGTTCAGCACCAGCACTCTCACGCCTAACGCACTCCCGGATCGCGCACGGTCAGTCGACCAGCTTGTTGTCGCCGGGCGGCGCGCGGTGCCGGTACGCTTCCACCACGCGGCCGCCCACCAGATGGTCGCGCACGATGCGCTCGGCGCCGTGCACGTCCACGCCCGCGTACCACACGTCGTCCGGATAGACCACGACCATGGGACCATGGCCGCACTGATTCATGCACCCGGCGTGATTCACGCGCACCGTGCCCTTGAGTCCCGCGGCCGCGGCGCCGCGCTTGAGCGTCGCGTGCACCGCATCGGATCCCTGCGTGGGACACGTATTCCCGGATGTGCACACGAAAACGTGGTATTTGTATTGACCCATAGCAGGAACATAGACCGATCGAGACGCCGCCGCATTCCCGCCCTCGCCCGGCGGCCGCCGCTGCGTCACCTTTCACGCATGACTGCTCCTGCTCCCAAGTCCCAGAACGTCGAGCCGTGGCTCCGCGGACCCGTGCCCGGCGTCGACGCGTATCTGCAGCCCGCGGCGCACGCGCTGCTGCAAGCATCGGAAGATCTCGAGCGCACCGCGCGCGACCTCACGCCCGACCAGTTGGCAATGCGGCCGGGCGACGCCGCGTCGGTGGCGTTTCATCTTCGGCACGTCGCCGGCAGCATCGACCGGCTGCTCACGTACGCACGCGGCGTTCCGTTGTCCGACGCGCAGCGCCGCGCGCTGGTGGCCGAGTCGACGGGCGGCAATGCGCCGGGCGACGCGGTCGAGCTGATTGCGAACGTGCGGACCGCGGTCACGGGCGCGATCGACACGATGCGGGCGACCCCGCGCGACGTGTTGCTCGAGGCGCGTACGGTGGGGCGACAGGGCCTGCCGTCCACGGTGCTCGGGCTCATCTTCCACACGGCCGAGCATACGCAGCGGCACACCGGGCAAGCGATCGCCACGGCCAAGGCCGTGCGCGGCTTGCGTTAGGCAGCGGCCGGCCCGTCGCCGGGCGATTGGCCCGACGAGGCGGCACGACAGAGCAGCAGGTCGCGCTCGCGCGCGTTCTGGGTGAGCGCCGCCGCGCGCGTGAATTCCGCGCGTGCTTCGTCGTGGCGGCCGAGTTTGGCGAGGAAGTCGCCGCGCACGGCGGGCAGCAGGTGGTAGCTCTCGAGCGATTTCTCGTAGCGCAACGCATCGACGATCTCGAGTCCGGCCTCCGGTCCGAACGCCATCGCGACGGCCACCGCGCGATTGAGCTCGACCACCGGCGACGGGGCGAGCTGCGCCAGCGCGTCGTACAGCGCCGCGATGCGCCGCCAGTCGGTGTCGGCCGCCGACGGCGCCTCGGCGTGGCAGGCGGCGATGGCCGCCTGCAGCCCGTACGGTCCTAACGCTCCGCCTAACCGTTGGACCCGGTCGAGCGCCGCCAGGGCGTGGCGGATGAGCACGTAGTCCCACCGCGCGCGGTTCTGGTCGAGCAGCAGGATCGGCTCGCCGGACGGACCCACGCGCGCCCGTGAAGCGCGAGGCCTGGATTTCCATGAGCGCCACCAGGCCGTGGGTCTCCGCCTCGTTCGGCATGAGGCCGCCCACGATGCGGCCCAGCCGCATGGCCTCCTCGCACAGCGACGGCCGGATCCAATCGTCGCCCGCCGTGGCGGTGTAGCCCTCGTTGAAGATCAGGTAGATCACCTGGAGCACCGACGCCACCCGCGCCTCGAGCTCGGGGCCGCGCGGCACCTCGAACGGCACGTGCGCCTCCGAGAGCGTGCGCTTGGCGCGCACGATGCGCTGCGCCATCGTCGCCGCCGGCACGAGGAACGCCCGCGCGATTTCCTCGGTGGTGAGCCCGCCTAACAGACGCAGCGTGAGCGCGACGCGCGCCTCGGTGTTGAGCACCGGGTGGCAGGCGATGAACACCAGCCGCAGCAGGTCGTCTCCAATCTCGTCGTCCATCGATTCGGCCAAGGCGGTCTCGGGGGTGGTCTGCTCGTCGTCCAGCTCTGCGCCTAACTGTTCGTGCTTGCGGTCCAGGAGCTTGTCGCGGCGCGCGTGATCGATTGCCCGATGCTTGGCGGTGGCCATGAGCCACGCGCCCGGGTTGTCGGGAATCCCCGACTCGGGCCAGCGCTCGAGCGCCGCCACCAGCGCGTCCTGCGCCAGGTCTTCGGCCAGACCCACGTCGCGCGTGAGGCGGGTCAACCCGGCGATCACCTTCGCCGACTCGATCCGCCACACCGCTTCGATCGCGCGATGCGTGTCCGACACTACGCCATTTCGTGAATGAGACGGACCTCGCTCTCGCCATCGCCGGCCACGCGCAGGAAGCGCTTCGTCCACTCGACCGCCTCTTCCTTGCTCTTCACCTGGAAGATCGCGAAGCCGCCGATCACTTCCTTCGCTTCGGTGAACGGGCCGTCCTTCACCGTGATCGAGTCTCCCGTCCGCCTAACTCTGAATCCTTTCGCCGTCGGCTGGCATCCTTCGGTGGCCAGCAGCACGCCGGCGTTCGTCATGTCCTGGATCAGCCGCCCCATGTCCGTCATTTCTTGTTCGGTGGGGGGCTTGCCCGTCTCGGGCGAGCGGTACACCGCCAGATAGCGCATCGTCGTGTCCTCGTGCGGTGGTGGTCAGCGTGCGTTCTTCTTCGCGATTTCCGCGCGGATGCGCTCGTCGAGTGCCTTCGTCTCCGGCGTGATGTTCGACCCGAAGTCGGCGTCCTCGAACACCTGCCGGATCTCGATGTCGCCGTCCTTGAACGGGGCGCGCTTGATCCACTCGATCGCTTCGTCCTTCGACTTCACGTTCCAGAGCCAGAAGCCGGCGATGAGCTCCTTCGTCTCGGCGAACGGCCCATCGATCACCTTCGTCTTGCCGCCGCTGAAGTGGACGCGCGCACCCTTGGAGCTGTCGAGCAGACCTTCTCCGGCCAGCATCACCCCGGCCTTCATCAGCTTTTCGTTGAACTTCGTCATCTCGGTCAACTCTTCGGCGCTGGGCAGTTTGCCGGCTTCGCTGTCTGCATTCGCCTTCACAATGATCATGAATCGCATTGTCGTGTCTCCATTTCAGGGTTCAATGGTCTTTGTGGATTCCTGTACTGGTACGTCGAGCGACTGTTCACGATTTCGACATCCGGAGGCGGGCACGACGCGGCAACATCGAGACCCGCACGGCGCCATCGCGGAATTCTTACCTACTTTGTAGGCAACGTTTCTCCGATGCGCCGGGAAATGCTATCGCGTTGCCGACGACACGCGGGCGGCCAGCACCGAGCGATAGGCCGCGCGATACGTGATCGCCAGGTGCAGCTCCAGCGTGAACACGACGGCCGCCATGACGAAACCGGACGGCAGCAGGAACGCGTGGAACGCCACGATGTTCACAATGACGGGCGCCAGCAGCAGGAGCGCCAACGGCACGTACCGGTTCGCGAGAAGCAGTGCGCCCGCGATCAACTGCGTGCCCGCCAACAATTGGAAGAAGTACCCGGTGTGCATCATCGCCACCATGAAATCGAGCGCGCCTTTCGGCATCGACGTCGGCGCAGGCATGAAGTTCAGGAAGCCGTTGAGCCCGGCCAGGAAGAACAGAAATCCCAACAGGCCACGCGAAACGGTGGGCATCCGGCGCGCAATCGCGCGGACCACCGAACGGCGAGAGGACCGGACGCTGGACTCGGCGCGGGAAATGGCGATGGCGGTCATGGTAGGTCTCCAAATGTTCGAGTCGTGAGTTGATTGCTACCTTCACTATCACGTCGAACGAGAAGACCTGAAATCGACATCAGTCGGAACTTGCTGACGCTCCATGAGTTACAGCGAGCTCTTCATTAGTGGAGTACGACCAGAGGTCGTATTGCATCGCGATCCACACCGCGAGACAGGGCGCCGCACGAAGGCCAACCAGCGTGGAGAGCGCGAGCGCCGTTCGCCACCAGGTCATCGGCGACATCGCGTACCAAATTGCCGCGCCGGCAACCGCAATCACGTACGACGGTCGCTCGGCTTGATGGTTGAACAGCACCACGTACACGAGCACCGAGCACAGATAGAGTCGGAGAAACCGCGGGTCGCTCCACGCCCGCGGGCGCGCGATGAGCGGCGCCACCAACACGAGCGTGCCCGCCAGCTGGACCGGCCAGTTAGGCCACGATCCGTGCGCCACGGCCGCCACCAGTCCCATGACCGATGTGCCGCGCGCGAGCGCGTCCACCGACTCGACGCTCGCCCACCATTGGTATTGATGCGCCAGGAGCGGCAGCGGGATCACGCCTAACGGAAGCGCCAGCATGGCGAGCGCCACGACGCCGAACCGCCACGCGAAACCCCGGCGCGCGCGGCTGGGCAGCGCGAAACTCAGGCCCGCCAACGGGAAGAGCTTGATCGCCGCCCCCACCGCGATCGCGATCGCCGCGCCCGTGAGCCGCGAGCGCTCGAGCGCCACGAACGCCGTCACGATGAGCGCCGCCACCAGTGCGTTAGACTGCGACGCCTGCGCCGCCACGAACACCTCGGGCAGCATCACCGCCGCCGCGATCGCCGCCTGGCGCCGCGGCAGCAGCCATCGCACGGCGGCGAGCAGCGCCAACGCATTCAACAGATCCCACGCAAGCAGTCCGGTCGTCGCCGGCAACAGCGCGATCGGCGCGACGAGCACCGCGAACGTCGGACTGTACTTGAAGAGATCGTATCCCTGCGCCGGATCCGGCGCGTAGAGATTCCGATGCGCGACGAGGTGATAGTACGATTGCCGAAAGACGGGGAACGTCCAGTGATGATGCGGCGTGACCGCGCGCGTGTACCACGCGGCGACCGCGACCACCACGTACGCGCCGATGAGCCACGGCATCACATGGTCCAGCCACGCCGTGGGATCCTGGTCGTCCGCGCGAAGTCGCATCGAATCGAAGGGGGTTGCCGCCGGCCGCCAGCGGCGCGAGGTTGTCGCCATGGCGACGGTCGATGACTTCCTCACGCTCGACATCCGCGTCGGTACCGTCATTGCGGCGGAACCGTTTCCCGAAGCGCGGAAACCGGCGATCAAGGTCCGCATCGACTTCGGACCAGAGTTGGGCGTGAAAAAATCGAGCGCCCAACTCACGGTCCATTATACACCCGAGCAACTCGTAGGACGGCAAGTCGTGGCCGTCGTCAACTTTCCTTTGCGGCGCATCGCCGGCTTCGAAAGTGAAGTCCTCGTCCTCGGCGCGATGCCCTCGGAACGCGACGTCGTGTTGCTCGCCGTCGATCGCGCCGTAGATGACGGCACGCGCATTGGCTAGCGCCTTTCACACACCGCTGACACTCGAGCATCCTTGACACCGCGACGGCTGCAGGATACTTGTTGTCTCATGAGAGTGTCGATTGCTCATTCGCGCGCAGGGCAATGCATGTGCGCGTGTTGCTGCCAGGCCGCCAACGGGTGGCCGGGCGGATTCGCGCGTCGTCGCTGCTGACCTCTTAAGTCGCAACGTGCGTTCCGGCCGGTCGCTGAATCAGCGGCCGGCTTTTTTGTCTCCGCTGACGACGCCACGCGCGAACCATCTGTCGCGCGCCGGCGTTCGTCATCAGCATCGATCCACTCGAGCACGAGGACCAACGCATGGCTACCGCAACCGCTCCCTCCGCATCGGACAAGACGATCCTCGCCAAGGGATACGTCCATCCCGAATTGCTGGTGTCCACCGATTGGTTGGCGGCCAACCTCGACAACCCATCCATCCGCGTCATCGAGAGCGATGAAGACGTGTTGCTCTACGACATGGGCCACATCCCGAACGCGCAGAAAGTGGATTGGCACGCCGACCTCAATGATCCCGTGGTGCGCGACTATGTCGATCGCGAACACTTCCAGGAGCTGCTCCGCGCGCGCGGCATCGATGAATCCAAGACCGTGATTTTCTACGGCGACAAGAACAACTGGTGGGCGTGCTACGCGCTCTGGGTATTCCACCTATTCGGATTCGAGAACGCGCGCGTGTTGGACGGCGGTCGCGTGAAGTGGGAGCAGGAAGGCCGCCGCTTGATCGCCGACGTGCCGCACTTCCAGCGCACGAACTACACCGCACCCGAGCGGAACGACGCGCCGATCCGTGCCTTCCGCGAGGACGCGCTCGAGCAATCGAAAGCCAAGCGCCCGCTCATCGACGTGCGCTCGCCCGACGAGTTCAGCGGGAAGAAGACCCACATGCCCGAGTATCCGCAGGAAGGCGTGCTGCGCGGCGGACACATTCCGGGCGCGAAGAACGTTCCCTGGGCGCGCGCCGCGAATCCCGATGGCACGTTCAAGAGCGCCGATGAGCTGCGCGCGATTTACGAGAAGGAAGCCGGGCTCAAGCAGGGCGACGACGTCATCGCGTACTGCCGCATCGGCGAACGGTCATCGCACACGTGGTTCGTGCTCACCTATCTGTTAGGCTACGACACGGTGCGCAACTATGACGGGAGCTGGACGGAGTGGGGGAACTCGGTCCGCCTCCCCATCGAAAAAGGAGCGGGCGTGTGACCGAGCAGGACCAAGGGACCGCCGCGCCGGCGGCCGTCGTGAAGCACAAGCCGAATCGCGTCGAGTTGGTGTGGCACGCGGATCATCGCTTCACGGCGGGCCGGCCCGGCGGGCCCACCCTTCCCATCGACGGCGACGGCCTAACGGCACCCGGCCCCGTCGATACGTTGTTGTCGGCCCTCGCGGGCTGCGCGTCCGTGGATGTGATCGACATCCTGGCCAAGCGCCGCACGCCCATCCAGGCGCTCACCGTGGAAGTCGTGGGCACGCGGGTGGAAACCATTCCGCGCCGCTTGTCGCACGTGCTGCTCCGCTTCCATATCACCGCGCCGGGACTCGATCGCGCGAACGCCGAACGCGCCGTGCAGTTGGCGGTGGAGAAATACTGCTCGGTGCGCTCGTCGCTCGATCGCGATATTCCCGTCGCGTGGGACGTCGAGCTGCTGTAGCCGCCTGCCGTCCATGTCGACAACCATCTTGCATCCCACAGTGTCGTCGGCCATCGGCCGCACGCCGATGGTGCGGCTCGAGCGCGTGGTCGAGCCGGACATGGCCGAAGTGTGGGTCAAGATGGAAGGCATGAACCCGGGCGGCTCGATCAAGGACCGTACAGCGTTAGGCATGGTGGTCGACGCCGAGCGGCGCGGGCTGTTGGCGCCCGGCGGCACGATCGTCGAGCCGACATCGGGGAACACGGGTGTGGGGCTGGCGCAGGTGGCGGCCGCGCGCGGCTATCGCCTCATTCTCTGCCTGCCGGCGCAGATGAGCGAAGAGCGCAAACGCACGCTGCTCGCCTACGGCGCCGAGCTGGTGCTCACCGATCCCGAACGGCGAATGCTGGCGGCGATCGAGAAAGCGGAACACATCCGCGACACCACGGGCGCCTGGATGCCTAACCAGTTCTCCAATCCGGCCAACCCGCGCGTCCACTATGAGACGACGGGCCCGGAGATCTGGGAGCAGATGCACGGACGCATTGACGCGTTCGTCTATGGCTCGGGCACGGGCGGCACGATCAGCGGCGTCGGCCGGTTCCTCAAGGAGCACGACCGCAACATTCAGGTGATCACCGTCGAGCCGGCGCGATCCGCGGTGCTGAGCGGCGGCCCGCGCGGCGAGCACAAATTCCAAGGCATGGGGCCGGGCTTCATTCCCGATAACCTCGATCGCTCGGTCATCGACCGCATCGTCACGGCGTGGGAAGAAGATGCCTTCCCGTTGGCGCGCCGCCTGGCGCGTGAAGAGGGATTGTTCGTCGGGATGTCGAGCGGGGCGATCGCGTACACGGCGCTGGGCGTGGCGCGCGAGCTGGGTGCCGGCAAGCGCGTGGCCATGATCGCGCCGGATTCGGGCGCGCGCTACCTGTCCACGGCGTTGTTCGCCGACCTGGATCGCGCCTCTGCCTAACGATGCCTTCCGTTAGACCTCGAGGCCCGCGATGCGAAGCTTGGCGAGCACTTTGCGCCGCACCATGTTGGGCGCCGGATGCTCGCGGCGCGTGGCGGCCAGCGCATTGAGGAACGTGCGCTCGAAATCGAACTGCGGGTAGCACTGCCGGCATTCCGCGAGATGCGCCCGAATGGCGTCCATCGACTCGTCCGTGAGCTCACCGTCCAGGTAGTCCCAGAGTTGTCGAACGACGTCGTAGCAGTCCATGGCGACCGTCTCTGTGAGATACATGTCAAACTTCGCACGGATCGCGTGCGGTGAGTCCCGCATCCCGTGCGAATACCACGAGCGACTCCTGCAGCAATCGCCGTCCGCGGAAGAGACGCGACCGGATGGTTCCCACCGGTACGCTGAGCACGGACGCTGCTTCGCTGTACGCCATCCCTTCGACGTCGACTAGGACGACCGCTGAGCGGAATACTTCCGGCAGCTCGCCGATCGCGCGCTCGAGCGCCGGCCCCAAGTCGACGTGGCTCAGGATTTCGGCGTTCTCGCCGAACGACGAGTCGGTCTCTTGTTCCGCGGCGAGCGCTTCGAGTTGCGCGTCTTCACCGCCGTAATCCACACGACGGCGTTCTCGTTCCCGAACCCTGAGAAAAACATTCCGGCAAATGGTGAAGAGCCATTTGCGACACTCGCTGCCCGGCTCGAAGGTGTGCCACGACCGGTATGCGCGGAGGAAGGTCTCCTGGACGACGTCGTCGGCGTCGGACTCGTCGCGCGTCATGGAGAGCGCGAACCGATAGACATCGTCGAGCCACGGCAATGCTTCAACCTCAAAGCGTCTCGCGTCGACGCGGTGCGACTCGGCGGCGGGCACAGTTCCGGTCATGACAGGCCTCGTGGCGCTCTCACAAGTCTTCGTGAAAGCTGTTGACTCCGGCACCAACACCGACAGATGCAGGCGTATACCCGGATGGTTCCCGGGAGTGCCATTCGGCGCTGTCCGGCTTATTTCAGTTCAACGCGGCGGACGGGAATCGCCCGACGCCGGCGTCTCATCAAAGCTCTATTGCTGAACGAGTTACCGTTACTCTACGGCATCGGCGCCATCTTTCTCTTGGCCTTGGGCCAGTGTCGAGCATGGGTCCGCCACCTTGAAGAGCGGAGTTTTTCTCAATTCGGATCAGCGCTCTCGACCTGGCCATGCGCGGCGCGCGACCGGAAAACGTCTTGCGTGACGTCAGGACTGAGTGATATAGTGGCGATGGAGGAGTGCGGAGGTTTGACGCCGCGGCCTCCAAAGTGGGATCACCGGTGCGGCAGCGCCGGATCATTCACTTTTTTCTCTCGAGAGGACCATCCTCATGCGGTGGACGAAGCCAGAATTCGAGGTCGTCGAAGTGACGATGGAAGTCACGGCGTACGTGGCCCGGCGTTAAAGACCACGGAAGAAAGAGCCCGGTGACCCCGGGCTCTTTTCTTTTCTAGAGGCTAGCCCGCGTGTGCACGTAAAGCTCCTGGGAACCGCCGCCGGCGGCGGATTCCCGCAATGGAACTGCTGGTGTCCGTCCTGCCGCACCGCGCGCGAAGCGCCCGACCGTGCGCGCCCCCGCACGCAGTCATCGGTGGCCGTGAGCGCCGACGCGGCGCGGTGGTTCCTGCTCGACGCCTCGCCCGACGTGCGCGAGCAGATCGCGACGCTGCCCACGGCGCGCACCACCGAGACGCGCTTCGTGCCCATCGAGGGCATTGCCCTCACCGACGCCGAGCTCGATCATACGTTAGGCATCGAGCTGTTGCGCGAGGGGCGGGCGCTGCACCTGTACGCCACGTCGTCCGTGTTAGGCACACTCGAGCGCGACTCGCGCGTGCTGCCGGTGACGCGCGCCTTCGCGTGCGTGGATGTCACGGTCATGGAGTCGGGCGGCGTGCCGGCGCCGCTCCGCTATCGCGACGGGTCGCCGAGCGGCTTGTCGATCGAGGCGATCGAGGTGTCTGGCGACCCGCCGCGATTCGCCACGGCCAACGAGCCGGGTCACACGGTGGGTCTGGTGGTGCACGATGGGGCCACGGGCGGCACGTGCGCGTTCGTTCCCGGGTGCGGGGCGCTCGACGAGCCGCTCGCCGCCCGTCTCGCGGGCGCGGACGTTGCGCTGCTCGACGGTACGTTCTTCACCGACGACGAGCCGCAGCGCTTCGGATTGGGCGACCGCACCGCCACCGAAATGGGACATGCGCCCATCGGCGGCGGAACTGGGACGCTCGCCCGATTCGCCGGGCTCGCTTGCCGGCATAAGGTGTACACTCACATCAACAACACCAATCTCGTCCTGCTGGAAGACTCGCTGGAGCGCCGCGCCGTGGAGCGGGCCGGCGTCGTGGTGGGGCGGGACGGCATGACATTCCAGGTCTGACATGGCCGCGTCATCGTTCAGCACCGTCTCCGCGCCGCCGCCGCCGCCGATTCCGCGGCTCGAGCGTGCCCTCACGCCTAACGAACTGGCGGACGCGCTGCGCGCGTTCCACTCGTCGTACTACGTGGAGCACCCGTTCCATCAGTTGATGCACGACGGGCAATTGACCCAGCGCCAGCTGCAGGGGTGGGTGGCCAATCGCCTGGTCTACCAGCGGGCCGTGCCGCGAAAAGACGGCGCGATCCTGTCCAACTGTCCGGTGCCGGCCGTCCGCCGCCGCTGGATCCAGCGGCTCATCGACCACGACGGCACGCGCGAGGGCGAGGGCGGCATTGAGAAGTGGATTCAGTTAGGCATCGGGCTGGGACTGACGCGCGAGGAGATGGAGGACGAGCGCCACGTGCTGCCCGGCGTCCGGTTCGCGGCCGAGGCGTACGTCACCTTCTGCAAGACCAGGCCGTGGGTGGAGTCCGTGGCGGCGTCGCTCACCGAGCTCTTCGCGCCCGACATCATGCGCCGGCGGCTCGCGTCGATGCCCACGCACTATCCGTGGATCAAACCCGAGGCGTACGCGTATTTCGAGAGCCGCCTCACCCAGGCGCCGCGCGACAGCAGCGAGGGGCTCGCGATCGTCACCACGTACTGCACGACCGTCGAGACGCAGCAGCGCGCGTTCGACGCGCTCCGGTTCAAGATCGAGATGCTGTGGGCGATGATCGACACGATCCACAACGCGTACCGGGACGAGTGACGGTGGCCTTCACCGGCGGCTCGCGTCCTGCGTTGTGGCGGTTTGCCCGGGTCGACTTCGACCCGGTGCGGCAGCGCCGCGTGCTGCTCTATCCCGAGGGGGCGATCATGCTCAACGACACCGCGGCCGAGATCCTGGCGCTGTGCGACGGCGCGCGGACGATCGACGAGATCGCCGTTGCGTTAGGCGAACGCTACTCGGCCGACGTGCGCGCCGACGTGCTCGAGTGCCTGCAGAAGTTAGGCGAGCGCGAGCTGGTGCGCGACGCCACGGCGTCCACCGCCGCCCCGACGCCGCGATGACGCACCGCGTTCGCCTCGCCCTGCTGCTCGCCGCCGCGCTTGGCGGCGGCGCCGGCGCCGGCCTCGCCCAACAACCGCGGCGCCCCGCGCCCGCGGCCTCGAGCCCGGCGGGCGCGCTGCCGGCCGCGGCCGCCGGCATGCGGGCGACGCTCGAGAAGGTGATCCACCGCATCGTGCTGCCCAACGGGCTCGAGGTGATCGTCATCGAGAACCACGGCGTCCCGCTGGCCACGGTCGAGATCGACGTCAAGAACGGCGCCTTCACGCAGACCCCGGAGTACGAGGGGCTGGCGCACATGTACGAGCACATGTTCTTCAAATCCAACGCCGACTACCCGGAGCCGGAGCAGTTCGTCCAACGGGCCGCCGAGCTGGGCGCGGTGTTCAACGGCAGCACGCGCGAGGAAGTGGTCAACTATTTCATCACGCTCCCGTCCGACAGCGTCGCGGCCGGGCTCGGGTTCCTCGCGTCGGCGTTTCGCGCGCCGCTCTTCCGCCCCGACGAGCTCGAGAGCGAGCGCCAGGTTGTGTTAGGCGAGTACGACCGCCAGGAGTCGAGCCCGTTCTTCAAGTTCACCGAGGACATGAACCACCTGCTCTGGCGCTCGCAATACAGCCGCAAGAACATGATCGGCAACCGCGACGTGGTCCTGCACGTGACGCCGGCGCAGATGCGCGAAATCGAGCACCGGTATTACGTGCCCAACAACGCGGCGCTCATCGTCGCCGGCGACGTGCGCCCGGACAGCGTGTTTGCGCTCGCCCAACGCGCGTTCGCCGGCATCCCGCGCGGCGACGACCCGTTCACCGAGTATCCGATCCCCGACGTGCCGCCCCTGCCCCACGACGAAGCCGAGATCGTCGAGCAGCCGGTGAGCACCGTGTTCGTGCAGGAGCAGTGGCTGGGGCCGAGCGTGCGCAAGGATCCGCAGTCGACGTACGCCGCCGACGTGTTCTCCGACGTCATGAACCAGGACGGCTCGCGATTCCAGCGCCGCCTCGTCGACTCGGGCCTCTGGCATTCGGTGGTGGTGAACTACTACACGCTCGACCACACGGGACCGATCACCATCAGCGGCGAGACCACGGCCGGGAAGCTGCGCCCCGCGCTCGCCGCGCTCGATTCCGAGATCGCCAAGTTCGACACGCCGGGCTACTTCAGCGCCGCCGACGTCGCGCTGCAGAAACAGCAGCGCGCGGTGGGCACGGCGTTAGGCCTGGAGCGGGCGTCGGGATTCGCGCACCAGCTCGGATTCTGGTGGTCGGTGGCGGGTCTCAACTACTACCTGGGATACATCGACAACATGGCGCGGCAAACGCCCGACGATCTCCGCCAGTACGTGCGCACGTACATCGCCGGCAAGCCGCGGGTGGTGGGCGTGCTCATCTCGCCCGAGGACCGGCAGCTGATCGGCCTAACGGACGCCGACCTGCTGCACCCGGCGGCGCCGGCCAGGACGGCGCCGACGCCATGAGCGCGCGGCTCCTGGCAATCGGGCTCGCGCTGAGCGCGAGCCTCGCGGGGGCCGGCGGGGGCTCAGGCACGGGCGCGGCCATGGCCGCGCCCGCGCCTGAGGCCCCGCCGGCCGACACGCTCACCACGAGCTTCGATGTCTCGGGCGTCCACGTCATCCTGCGCCGCAACACGGCCAACGATGTCGTCGCCGTCAACCTCTACCTGCTCGGCGGCACCCGAGGCCTAACGGACACCACGGTCGGCGTCGCGCCCATGATGCTCTGGGTGTCCGAGCGCGGCACGGAACACTTCTCGCGCGAGGCCCTGCGACTCGCGACCGCCCAACTGGGCAGCTCGATCGTCGTCGAGCCGGAGCCCGATTGGACCATGTTCGGCTTCCGCGGCATCCGCTCCACGTTCGACAGCACCTGGATGCTGTTCGCCGATCGCCTCATGCACCCCACGCTCGATTCGGCCGACGTCGAGCTCGTGCGGTCGCAGGTGTCGAGCGCCGTGAGCGAACGGCGCGAATCGCCCGACGACTGGGTGGAGTATCTCGCCGACAGCGCCGCGTTCGCGGGCACGCCCTACGGGCTCGCGCCGGCCGGCACCGCGCGGTCGATCGCGTCGATCAGCGCCGCCGACCTGCGCCACTTCCGCGATACGGCGCTCGTCACGTCGCGCATGCTGGTGGTGGTCGTGGGCAACGTCGACCGCGACCAGGTGACGCGCGACGTGCAACGCACGTTAGGCACGCTGCCCGCCGGCGCGTATCGGTGGACGGCGGTGCCGGCCGGCATGGCGGCAACCACGTCGGGCGATCCGGCGCCGGGCGCGTCGCGCCCCCCGGCGGTGCTCGAGCAGCGCGCCCTGCCCACCAACTACATCCTCGGCTACTACAACGGTCCCGCTGCGACGAGCCCCGATTACCAGGCGCTGCGCGTCGCGACGGCGGTGCTGAGCGGCCGCTTGTTCGCCGAAGTGCGCTCGCGCCGCAATCTCACCTACGCGGTGGAAGCGCCGTTCCTCGAGCATGCGATCGCGGCCGGAGGACTGTACGTGACCACGGTGTATCCCGATTCGGTGCTCGCCATCATGCGCGAGCAGGTGCACGAGCTGCAGCAGGGACTGGTGGATACCGACAACCTCCACGTCATTGTCGCGCAGTTCCTCACCGAATACTTCTTGAACACCGAGACGAACGACCAGCAGGCGAATTTTCTCGCTCGCGCCCAGCTGTATCGCGGCGATTGGCACACGGCCGGCCAGTTCGCGTCCGAGCTGGAGCGCGTGACGCCGCAGGATGTCCAACGGGCGGCCCGCCGCTACATCCACGACGTCACGTTCGCGTACCTGGGCGACACGACGCACGTGTCGCGCGCGCTGCTCACCAGCTTCTGACGCCGGCGCCGCTGGCCGCGCCGCTGCGTTAGGCAGCCGGTCCGAACGGGTGGTCGAGCGACGGGCTCCGCGGCGTGAGGAGCTCGGCGCCGTCGGCGGTGATGTGCATGTCGTCTTCGATGCGCACGCCGAACTTGCCCGGGATGTAGATGCCCGGCTCATCGCTGAACATCATGTTGGGCTGCATGGCGAGCGTATTGCCGCGCACGAGATACGGCCACTCGTGTCCATCCATGCCCATGCCGTGGCCGAGCCGGTGGCTGAAGTACGTGTAGTCGGGCCCGTAGCCGGCGTCGACGATCACCTTGCGCGCCGCGGCGTCGACGGCCTGGCATTCGAGGCCGGGGCGCGCCGTCTCGAGCGCGGCGGTCTGCGCGCGATACACGATGTCGAACACCGCCTTCATTTCTCCGTTAGGCGCGCCGAGTGCGAAGGTGCGGGTGATGTCCGAGGTGTAGCCCTCGACCTTGCAGCCGCCGTCGATCATCACGATCGTCCCATCGCGAATCGTCTGCGGGGTGCGCGAGCCGTGCGGCAGCGCGGAGTACTCGCCCACCTGCACCGTCGCCTCGCCGTCGAACCCCTGCCGGCGATGGCCCGCCGCGACCAGCTCGCTCACGTCGTGTTGCGTCATCCCCTCGCGGATCGATTGCCACGTCGCGTGGTACGCGCGCAGCGTGACCGCGGCCGCGAGGCGCATGAGCGCCACCTCGTGATCGGTTTTCACCATGCGGCATCCGGCGGTGACCGGCGTCGCGCTGGCGACGGACATCGCCGGCAGCGCGTGCGCGGCGCCCTCGCTGAACACGTAGTGCACCGTTTCCTCGATGCCTAACTTGCCGGTCGCGAGGCCGCGCGACTGCAGGCCCTGCGCGATGAGCGCGTACGGGCTCTCGTGCTCCTGCCACGTCATGACGTCGGTGCCGGTCTCGAG
Organism: uncultured Gemmatimonadaceae bacterium; assembly: GCA_963702675.1. Taxonomy (GTDB): domain Bacteria; phylum Gemmatimonadota; class Gemmatimonadetes; order Gemmatimonadales; family Gemmatimonadaceae; genus JADGGM01. The sequence continues at coordinate 656,891 of CAVPDN010000009.1, read as the reverse complement.
CGGGCCGGCGGCCACCTGCTCCATCGCGCGCGCGTGCTCGAAGGCCGGCGTCACGAGGAACGGGCTGCCGCTCGCCGGAAGGATCACAGCCAACAACCGCTCGCTCAGGCCCCATTCGATGCCGGTGAAATAATCCAGCGACGTTCCACCGGTGAGCAGGATGGCATTGAGGCCGTTGTCGTGCATCAGCGCGCGGGCGCGTTCGATGCGCGCGCGACGCTCGTCCACCGTGATCGGTTGGGCCTGCGGCTTCGCCGAGGTGAGCGCGGCGATCGCGGGCGGCATCGGGCCGTCGCCGCCGTCGTCGGCGGCCGGCTCGGGATTGGCGGGTGCTCGAGACGCGTGGCACGCCGTGCCGGCGACGGCGATTGCCGACGCACCGATGAACTTCCGTCTGGACAGCATGGCTTCCCCCCGGGGACACGCCGCGCCGCGCGACGGACGGGAGGTCCGGCGCGCGTCGCGGGTTGGCGACGCGGCCGGGTAAGTTGGGGTCGTGCGCGTGCGCGCGGAAGACCGGCGCCGCTAGTGCTGCAGGTGCAGGATCTGCCCGAAGAGATCGATCGCGCGGTCGTCGTCGCTCTGGCTCAACCAGAAGAGCGCCTTGCTGCGGAGCACCGGGTCGGCGTTCGTGCGCGCGACCTGGATGAGCACCGGGACGCTCTCGTTGTGCGGCTGCTGTGAGAGCGCGAAGATCGCCTCGCCGCGCACCGATTCGTCGTCGGTTTCGGCCGGCGCATCGGAGTCGCCGAACAGCGGGGTGCCGTTCACCGACGCCGCCGCGGCCCTGCCTAACCAGAACACCGCGTTCTGGCGCGTGTCCCGGGCCCGTGCGGTGCGCGCCAGCGTGAGGAGCGACGGCCACGGCGTGGTACTGTCGGCGAGAATCGCGGCGAGGACCGCGTCGTCACCCACGGAGTTCCCGGCGTCGCGCGCCAGGTCGAGCAGATACTCGGCGGCGTCGTGCGCCGACACCGTGCCCAGGTCGTGCACCGTGCCGTCGCTGTCGTTGCCGCCGATCGATACCCGCAGGCGGTCCACGTCGCCGTGCGACGTCCACAGCACGACGCGGACGGGGCCGGCCGCGCAGGAGTGCCGCCAGGTCGTGTGGTCGTCGGTCGACCAGCCGCCGCGCATGTAGGTGTGTTCGCCAGTCGAGATCATGTCGCGGCCGTCTCCGCATACGCCGGGCCGCGAGGCGAAGCGCAGCTGGACGGTGCCGTCGCCGGCACGGGTCACCCGTTGCGCCAGCGCCTGTGCGCCGGCGCGTCCGCTGCCTAACGCCGCAGCGAGCGCCGCCGCGGCCGCGATCGATCCGTATCGCATTGGTCGATGCCTCAATGCTCGAGAATACCGGCCAGGAACTTGGCGACGCGCGGGTCGTTTTTCTGGCCTAACCAGAACATTGCCTGCGTGCGGAGCGCGTGGTCGGGATCGGTGGTCGCGATGTGCATCAGCGCGTCGGTGGCCGAGGAGTCAGTGCGCTGCGACAGCACGAAAATGACCTGCCGGCGCATGGCATCCCCCTGCAGGCGCTCATACAACGCCGCGAGCTCCGGCGTGTTGATGGCGTCGCCCTGTCCGGCCCAGAACAGCGCTTGCTTGCGCACGTCGACCGGTCGGGCGCTGTCGGTGACGATCCCCATGAGCCACGCCGAGGCATCGGGGCCGCCGTGCTGCGCGACGCCCATCAGGATCTTGTCCTGCAGCTGCTTTGTGCCTAACGCATTAAACTGGCGGCGGAGAAACGCCTGATCGTCCGGCGAGTCGTGCTGGCCCAGCACGAACACCGCCTGCCCTTTCACGTCGGGAGACACGGCAGGATCGGTGACGAGCTGGCGGAGCATCGCGCTGGCGCGCGGGTCGTCGATCTGGCCGAGCCAGAACGTGGCCTTGGCCGCGAGCCAGGAGTCCCGATTCGACCGGGCGATGTCTAACAACGCCGGCACGCCTTCGCCCTCCGGCAGCTGCGACAGCACGAACACCGCTTGCTCGCGCACGCGCCGGTCTTCGGTCGAGTCGTCCGCGATGCGCCCAACGGGCGTACTGACATTGCGTTCGTCCACCTGGCCGGCCCAGAACAGCGCGTTCTTGCGCACGTCGACCGGTCGGGCGCGGTCGCCGGCGAGCGCCAGCAGTTCGGGCGCGACGGTCACCGAGTCGGCGAGCGCCACCGGCGCAACGGCTTCGCGCGCCACGGACGCTTCCGCGGTGCGCGCCAGCGATAGGAAGTACGCCGTGGCATCGCGGTCGCCGACCGCGCCGTAATCCGTTAGGCCGGCGACGGCGCGACGCCGGGTGCCGACGAGCGTGTGGATGGCCTGGACCGTCCCGTTGTTCACCGTGAGGCGCACGCGCACCGGGCCGGGCTCACAGTGCTGCCGATAGTCGTCGTCGCCGATCGAGTCGCGCGACCGGAACGACATCGATCCTTCGCCGTCCCCGCACACGCCGGGCCGCGCGGCAAAGTGGATTTCGACCTCGCCGGACGCGCCATGGATGCGATCGGCGATCGTTTGGGCGCGTGCAGCCGTGGCGCCGAGCACGGCGGCGATCGCCGCCGCCGCGCCGCACGCCGCGCGCGCCGCGCGGTTAGTGAGAGCCATTGGTGATCAAGTCCTCGAGAAGTTGACGGACGCGCGGGTCGTTGCGCTGGCCTAACCAGAAAATGGCCTTCTTGCGGAGGCCGATGTCCGCGTCGTGGCGGGCGATGTCGATGAGTTTGTCGGTCGCCTCGCGCTCGTCGCGCTGCGAGAGCACGAAGATCACCTGCTCCTTGAGCGCCTCATCGGTCATCTGTCCGTAGAGGGTCGAGAGATCGGCGATCGGCACCCCGCCCTGTCCCACCCAGAAGAGCGCCTTCTTGCGGATCTCGACGTCCTGGTGCGCGTCCTGCGCCACGCCTAACAACCAGCGGCGGTTGGCCGGATCGTCGCTCTGCGCCATCGATTGGATCACCTGATCCTGGAGCTCCTCGCTGTGGAGCGTCGGGTACAGCTCGCGCAGATAGGCGAAGTCGCTCGCGTCGCCGCGATAGTGGCCCAGCGCGAAGATGACGCGCGACTTGGCGTCTTCCGAAATGCCGGGTTGGGTCACGAGATCGCGCAGAATCTTGCCGGCGCGCTCGCCGCCGTGCTGCGACAGCGCGAAGATCGCCTTGTCCTGCAGGTCTTCGTCCTTGGTCGAGAGGAGGATCGAGTCGAGCAGCGACACCGATCGGTCGCCGGACACCTGGCCCAGCCAGAACACCGCGTTCTGCCGCACCTCGCTCGACGGGTCGCTCCGCGCCACGCCTAACAGAATGTCGGCGCTCTCGTCGCCTTCCTTCTGCGCGACGATGAACACGGCTTTGTTGCGGAGGGTTTCCGAGCAGGCGTCGCGCCGCGCGAGGACCTTCCGCAACACCGGCAGCGCTTCTTGCGAGTCCATCTGCATGAGCGCGTTGAGCGCGGCGACGCGCATGTCGTCATCCTCGCTCGGGCAGCCGTTCACGGCGCTGTCGGCGCTCCGGACCACCTGCACGGCGGCGCCCTGGTCGCCCCGTTTGGCCAACTCGCCGCGGATCCGCGCCGCGAGCGTCGACGCGTCACCGTGCGTAGCCGCGGCCGGATATTTCGACCGTTGGGCATCGAGCGCATCGAGTGCGCTCTGTAAATCGTCGGACCCGCCGCGCCGGTAGAGCGAGAACGCGCGCCAGTACAGGGCATTGCCGGCGTAGTGCGAGTCCGGATATGATTCCGCGATCTGCCGGAACAGCGTCGCCGCGCGGCGATAGTCGCCATTGTTCAACGCTTTCCGCGCCACGCGATAGAGCGAGTCCGCCGAATCGCCCGGGAACATCGCCGCCGGCGGCTGCGTGGCGAAGGTTTCCCGCGCGACCGCCTGCGCCGGCAGTGCGTTAGGCACGGCGGCCGTCCCGCGCGACATTGTCGCCGCGACGTACAGCGCCAGCATCATCAAGAAATTCGGCATCGAAGATCTCCTCAGGAGCCTGTCACGAGAGGCATCGGCCCGGACGGCGTCGCCTCGCGAAGTCGGGTCATCATGTTCTGGCGGCGGACCGCGTGTTCGATGATCTCGAGCTCATCGGGCTGCGAATCCGGTTGTGCCTTGAGCTGGGCGATCTGGGCGAGCACCATTTCGAGGTCGCTCAGGAGTTTGCGCGTCTGCGGGTTGCGGGAGCGCGGCGAATCCATGAGGAGCCGCGTCGTGGAGAGCAGATCGCCGGCCCAGGCGCCGATCTGCGGGTCGATGGTGCCGTGCGCCGACTCCGTATTGAACGTCGTGAGGAGCGCCTCGGCGCGGCCGAGGTGGTCGGCGGCGGCCGCATCGAACGCCATCGACGCCGTTCCGTTAGGCGCGGGCATGGCCGGGCGGCCGGGCGTAGGCGCGGCGCGCCCGGCCGGCGCGGACGCCACGGTGGCGGGCGCGCCCGGCGCCGGCGGCGCCACCGCCACGGCGGGCCCGGTCGCCGCCGGTCCGGCCGCGCCCCGATGCATCCACGTGCCGATCGCCATGCCTAACAGAAGCGTCGCCGCCAGCGCGGCCGGCGTGATCCACCAGCGGCGCCGCGCCGGCTCGACCACGGTCCGGCGCGACCGGCGCTCGGCCTCGATCCGCGTCCACATCGCGTCGCGCGGCGTGGGCGGCGGCTCGTGGTACGACCGCGCCTCGCGCTCCAGGAACTCGTCGAACTTGTCGTCGGTCATGCGCTCCATTCTCCTGCAAATTCCGCCAAGGCCTCACGCAGCCTGGCGCGGGCTCGGGAGAGCTGCGCCTTGGACGTGCCCGGCTGTATGCCTAGCGCTGCACCGATCTCCTCGTGCGTGTACCCTTCCACGTCGTGCATCACGAACACCGCGCGGTAACCCCGGCGCCAACGCGTCGATCGCCGCCGCCAGCCGCTGCTTGAGGTCCGGCTCGGCCCGCCGCGCCGTGCCACCGGCGATCCCGCAGCTTCGTCGCCGATCGGTCTCGCGCGCCCGGATCCGCTTGACCTTGCGAGCCCGTTCAGGATCACCGACGATCGCGATCGTGTGCAACCACGTCGCCGAAGGTCGATTCGCCGCGGAAATCGCCAACCGCGCGAACGCGCGGATGAACGTCTCCTGCGTGAAGTCCTGCGCCAGGTCTCGCCGCCCGCCATCCGGAACGCGAGCCGAAACACGCGGTCGACGTGCGCGTCGTACAGCGCGCGCTCGGCCGCGGGATCGCCAGCTCTGGCTCTGGTTAGCAGATCCGTCTCGTCCACCGAACCTCGATCGCAACTGGTGTGGGCGAAAACGATCCCACGTTTTGACTTGTCCGTGGGACACGACGTGCCCGGGAAGGGTTGCGTACTATCATCCCCCGTTCCCTATTCCCCGCGGGCCGCTCCTGAGCGGCCCGCTTCCCCGTTGTCAGACTTCCTGCATCAACTCCCGCTCGTAGGCGCTCAGGACGTCGGCGCGGCTCAGCACGCCGACGATCCGCGGGTGGGACTCACTCATGACGACGGGAATCACGTCGATCGCGCGCGCGTTCATTTTGCGCAGCGCGTCGGCGAGGGAATCGGAGGGAAGCACGATCTCGGTGGGCGCGGCAAGGTCCGCCGCGAGCACCACGCCCGCCAGCGCAACGCGGTCCAGCATTGCCTGGCGCAGTCCTTCGTACGTGATGACGCCGAGCAGCATGTCATCGCGATCGACCACCGGCAGCGTTGGATAGCGCGTTCGTCCGGCCGCGGCGATCACATTGGCCAGCGTATCGTCGGGACGCACGACGATGGGATGTTTCTCGAGCGCCTCGGCGGTGCGGATGCGGTGCATGAGGTCGCGGTCGGCGCCGTGGGCCAGATGCTCGCCGCGCCGTTCGAGCCATCCATCATAGAGGCCATAAGGTGCGAACTTTCTGGCGACCGCGAACGCGATCACCGACACGAGCATCAGCGGCGGCACGAGCTGATAGTCGTTGGTCATCTCGAACACCATGAAGATCGCGGTGATCGGCGCGCGGTTGGCGCCGGCGATGAGTCCCGCCATGCCGACGAGCGCCCACGCCTCCGGGTGCAGGCCGAAGTGCGGGAAGCCGAGCTGCGCCAAGCGCCCCATGGAGCCGCCTAACGCCGCGCCGATGAAGAGCGTGGGAGTGAACACGCCGCCCGATCCGCCCGAGCCCAGCGTGACCGCGGTGGCCACCGACTTGGCGAGCGCGATGCCTAACAGCAAATACCAGGCGATGCCGCCGAAGATCGGCGTCGGGATGGCGAGGTGGCCGTTGCCCACGAGCAAACCGCCCGATGCGTACACGATGAGCCCCACCAGCAACCCGCCGGCCACAGGGCGGAGCCAGGGCGGGCCGCGAAACCTGCCGAACACCGAGGCGGCGCCGAAATACGTCCGCGTGTAGAGCGCCGACCACATGCCGCACACCACGCCTAACAATGGGTAGAACAGCAGAATCGAGGCGACGCGGATCTGGCCGTACGCGGGGATGTGGAACGCCGGATGCGAGCCGAGGAACGGCCGCACGGTGAGCGCGCCGGCGACGCTCGCGACCACCACCGGACCGAACGCGCCGATCGAAAAGGAGCCGAGCACTTCTTCGAGGGCGAAGAAGGCGCCGGCGAACGGCGCGTTGAACGCGGCCGCGATACCGGCGCCGGCGCCGCATCCCACCAGAATCTTGATGCGCCGCTGCTGGAACCGCAGCGCCTGTCCGATGAACGAGCCGATGCCCGCGCCCAACACCGCCGTCGGTCCTTCGCTGCCCGCCGATCCGCCCGAGCCTAACGTGACCGCCGACGCCAGCGTCCGCAGCGCAATCGGGCGCCACCGCAACACGCCGCCGCGCTTCGCCACGGCGAGCTGGACATCGGGCACGTTTTGCCCTTCGGGAATACGGCGCACCACCGCCCACGCCGCCCAGAGCCCGAGCGCCGTGAGCGCCGGACGGTACGCCACGTGGGTCGTTACGTGGAGCCGCACGCCAATGAAGCCGATGAAGAAGTCGTACGCCGCGTCGATCAGGTGATAGAATCCGACCACGCCTAACCCGGCGCCCACGCCAATGACGAGCGCGAAGCCCATCAGCAGCGCGCCTTCATCCCAGTCGGAGCGGGCGAACAGCGTCACGACGCGCGCCCACGGCGTCTCGAGCCGCGACAACAGCGCTTCGCGGAACTGCTGCGACCGCGCGCGCGACGACGCGCCGGGCTTCGTCATCGGTTAGGCAGGTCGGATTCCAGCTCGGCCCGCAACCGGCGATAGCTGTCGTATCGATCGGCGTTCACGGCGCCGGATGCGACGGCGGCGCGGACGGCGCACCCCGGCTCCTCATCGTGCCGGCAGTCGCGGAACCGGCACATTGTCCGCAGTGACTGCCACTCGGGAAAACAGCGATCCAACTCGTCCGGGGCGACGTTCCACACGCCGACTTCGCGCAGCCCCGGCGTGTCCATCACGTACCCGCCGTCGGGCAGCGGATGCATTGTCGCGCCCACCGTGGTATGCCGCCCCTTGTCCACCGACTTGCTGATCTCGCCCACCCGCAGCGACAACCCCGGATACATCGCGTTGAGGAGCGACGACTTGCCGACGCCCGATGGACCGGTGAGCGCCGATACGCGGCCGTGGAGCGCGTCGCGCAGCGTGTCCAGGCCTTTCCGGTTAGGCATGCTGGTCGCGTGCACCTCGTAGCCCGCCGCGGCGTAGGCGGCGAACGGCAGCAGCGGGTCGCCCGGGACGAGGTCCACTTTGTTGACCACGATGCGCGCCGGCACGTCGTTCGCCGCGGCGATCACCAGAAACCGGTCGAGCATCCGCGTGTGCGGCGTCGGGTGCGCGGCGGCGATCACCACCACGACCTGGTCGACGTTGGCCGCTACCACGCGCTCGCCGTAGGCGCCGCCGGGCGCGCGACGCACCAGCCGCGTCCGGCGCGGGAGAATCTCGGCGATCGCCCACGTTCCGTCGCGCGTGTCGCGCTCCAACTGCACTTCGTCGCCCACCGCGAGCTTGATCGAATCGCTCTGCTTGAGACGTCCGCGCAACGACACGTCGTACTCGGCGCCGGATGCATCGCGGGCGCGCCACACGCCGCCGGTGCCCCGCAACACGACGGCGTTCACGAACGCACGGCGGCGCTCACGCGTCGCCCTCGTCGCGCATGGCGTCCCACCACGGGCGCTCTGCGTTAGGCGCTCGCCCGGCGATGAGCGCATCGAGGATCTCCCGCGCCCGCCCCAACGGCATCGCGCCCACTCGGGCCACGGCCTCCTCCATCGTCTGTGCCCGCTCGAGCAAGTCGGTTTCCAGGTGGCCGCTCACGCGCGGCTCGCCCGGCGACCATTGCACGAACAATAGGTAGGCGCCTACCGGTGCGGATGCATCGCCGGTCTCGTCCGTCTCGATCGACACGCTGTACGACCGGCCGTCGCGCCCCTCGAACGCGGCCGGCCGCGCGTGCACCGCCATGTAGCCGCCGAGCGTTCGCTCGTCGCCCTTCGAGTGATCGGGGGGAAGGAACCTACCCACGAGACATCCGCACGCCGCCCGGCCTCGCCATCAATGCCGCCCGGCCACGAGCTCGCGCACCATGTTGCCGGTGATGAACGCCACGTTCGCCGGACGCTCCGCCAAGCGGCGCATGAGGTACGGGTACCACTGCGTGCCGAACGGCACGTACACGCGCATGTTGAACCCTTCGCGCACGATCTGGTCCTGCAGGTCACGCCTAACGCCGTACAGCATCTGGAACTCGAATCGCTCGGCGGGGATGTTCTGCGCGCGGACGAAGCGTTTGGCCTGCGCCAGAATCGCCGGATCGTGCGTCGCGATGCCGGGATAGTTGCCCTGCGTGAGCAGCGTCTGCATGCAGCGCACGTAGTTCGCATCCACGTCGCGCTTCTCGGCGAACGCGACGGTGGCCGGCTCGTTGTACGCGCCCTTGCACAACCGCACCCGGCACTTGAGCTCCACCGCGCGCTCGACGTCGGCCTGCGTGCGGTACAAATAGCTCTGCAGCACGATGCCGACGTTCTCGGGGAAACTCGGGTACAAGCGGTCCTCGAACAGGCGCAACGTGCGCTCCGTGTACGCGCTCCCTTCCATGTCCAACCGAACGAACGTGCCGTAGCCGCGCGCGCGCTCGAGGATCTCTTGCATGAGGTCGACGCACAGCTCTTCGCTGATGTCGAGCCCCATCTGCGTGAGCTTCACCGAGACGTTCGCATCGAGCCCCGCCTCGTGGATCCGGTCGAGCATCCCGAGGTACGACCGGCTTGCCGTGCGCGCCTCGGCGTCGTTCGTCACGCTCTCGCCTAACAGATCGAGAGACACGCGGATCTTCCGCGCGTTGAGCTGGCGCACCGCCGCCAACGCGGTATCGAGCGTCTCGCCGGCGACGAACCGCGACGCAAAACGCTTGGCCATACCGTTGTGCCGCACGAAATGGAAGAGACGAGGTTGGTTCGACAGATAGAGGAACGTTCGACGCAGCATGTCGTCTGATGATTCAGGGACGGAGAACGGGACGCGGCCGGCCGGCGCCCAACGATGGCGCGGCGGCGCATACGCGAGTCCTCGCGCTCACCGGCAGTCCAGTCAATCGAGCCAGCGTCCGCCGCCTTGCGCGGCGCGGTCGTGCAGGATGCGCGCCGGCTCGAAACGCGGCGCGAAGCGGCCGTGATACACCTCGAGCTGCCGCACGATGTGCGCGATGCCGACCGAGTCCACATAGCGGAACGGACCGCCGCGGAACGGCGGAAACCCGATGCCGAACACGGCTCCCACGTCGCCGTCGCGCGCCGAGCGCAGAATGCCTTCCTCGAGACACCGCGCCGCTTCGTTCACCATCGCGAGCACGCATCGCTGCTGCATCTCGAGCACCGGAATCTCCGTGCGATTCACGCCGGTCGGCAGCAGCGTGTACACGGTTTCATCGACGCCGGCCTTCTTGCCGCCCGGCCCGTCGTACCGATAGAAACCGCTCCCGCCCTTGCGGCCCAACCGGCCCGACGCGACGACCCGCGACAACGACTGCGACGGCGTCAACCGGTCGCCGAACGCATCGCGCAACACGCTCGCCACTTTGGCGCCGACGTCGAGCCCCACCTCATCCATGAGCGTGATGGGCCCAACGGGAAATCCAAAATCGACCAACGCGCGATCGAGCGCGTCGATCGAGACGCCTTCGTCCAGCAGATAGCCGGCCTCGTTGAGGAAGGCGGCCAATGTGCGCGTGGTGTAGAATCCCGGCCCGTCGTTCACCACGATCACGTGCTTGCCGAGCTTCTTGCCGAACGCGACCGCGGTCGCCGTGGCCACGGGCGTCGTGCGCGGCGTCGCGATCACCTCGAGCAGCGGCATCTTGTGCACGGGCGAGAAGAAGTGCATGCCCAACACTTGCTCGGGACGCGCCGACACTTCGGCGATGCGCGAGATGGGAATCGTGCTGGTGTTCGACGCATAGATCGCATCGCTCGGCATCATGCGCTCTGCTTCCTGGAGCACGCGATGTTTGAGCTCGAGGTCCTCGAACACCGCTTCGATCACGAGATCGCAGCTGTCGAATCCCGAGTAGTCAATGGTGCCGCCGACGAGCGTCATCTGGTCTTCGTATTGGCGGCGCGTGATCTGCTTTTTCTGCACGCGCTCGCCGAGCACGTCGCTTACCGCCTTGAGCCCCTTGGCGACGCGGGCGTACTCGGCGTCCTTGAGCCGCACGATGGTGCCCTGCATCGCCGCCACCGACGCGATGCCCGCGCCCATGAATCCGGCTCCCAGAATGCCTAACTTGTGCACCGGCAGCGCCGCCACCGGCACCGCGGTGCCCGGATCCCTCTTGAGCGCGGTGGTGGCGAAAAAGAGATACACGAGCTGGCGCGACACATCGGTCACCGCCATGTCGCCGAACAACCGCGCTTCTTCGGCGTACCCGCGATCGACACCCAGCTCGTATCCGGCGCGGATCGCATCGATGGCCGCGATCGGCGCCGGGTAGTTGCCTAACGTCTTGGCCAGGACGCCGGCGCGGGCCCGCGAGAACACCAGGCGGCGGCCGAGCGGGTTGTCCTCGAGCACCGCCGCCGAGAGTCCGCGCGACGCCCGGCCCCGCGAGCGCGACACCTTGCCGTCGGCGAGTTGGCGCGCGCGATCGAGGGCGACGTCGCGCAGAATCGCCGGATGCACCATCTCGTCCACCAGGCCTAACTGAAGCGCCTTCTTCGCCCGCACGTTGCGGCCGGTGAGGATGATGTCCAGCGCCGCGCGCAACCCCACCAGCCGCGGCAGCCGCTGCGTGCCGCCGGCGCCGGGGAAAATGCCTAACTGAACCTCCGGCGCCGCCATCACGCTCTTCGGGATGATCGGTGATGATGCGGTACGAACACGCGATCGCCGCCTCGAGGCCGCCCCCGAGACAGGCGCCGTGCATCGCCGCCACCACCGGCACGCGCAGGTGCTCCAACCGGCTCATCAGCGCCTGCCCGCGGCGGCTCAGCTCCTCGCCATCCTGCGCCGTGTGCAACGACGTGAATTGCTCGATGTCGGCGCCGGCGATGAAATTCTCCGGCTTCGCCGAGATCAGCACCACCGCGCGGATCGCCGCATCGCGGTCCACCCGATCGAAGAACGTCGCGAACTCGGTCACCACCTGCGCGTCGAGCACGTTCACCGATGCGTCGGGCACATCGAGCGTCGCGATCGCGATGCCGTTCTGCACGTCGACCGACAGCGCCGACGCCGTCTCGACCGTCTCTGTGGCCGCGCTCACGCCGCGTTCTCCAACACCATCGCGAATCCCATCCCGCCGGCCGCGCACACCGTCATCAATCCGAAGTGGCCGCCGCGCCGCGTGAGCTCGTTCGCCAGCGTGGTCGTGATCCGCGCTCCCGTGGCGCCGAACGGATGCCCGATCGCGATCGACCCGCCCATCACATTGAGCCGCGACCGGTCGACCTCGCCCATCGGCCGCGGGAAGCCGGCCCGCTCCGCCCACGCCTGGCTCTCGAATCCCTGCAGGTTGGACAACACCTGCGACGCGAACGCCTCGTGCATCTCGACCAGGTCGATGTCGGCCAGCGTTAGGCCCGCGCGCTCGAGCGCCCTGGGCGCCGCGAACACCGGCGCCTGCAGCAGCTGCTCGCCCGGATCCAGCGCCGCGTACGCGTACGACCGCAGATACGCGATCGGCTTCATGCCTAACGAGCGGGCCTTCTCCTCGCTCATCAGGATCACCGCCGCGCCCCCGTCGGTGAGCGGCGACGAGTTGCCCGCGGTCACCGTGCCGTAGCGACGGTCGAACACCGGCTTGAGCGCCGTCAACTGCTCGAGACTCGTGTCCATGCGAATGCCGTTGTCGCTCGTCGCCCACGTGCTGTACGCGGGCGGCACGTACAACGGCATGATCTCGGCGGTCAGCCGGCCATCCTGGGTGCCCGCCGCCCCCAACCGATGCGACCGCAGTGCGAACTGATCCTGCTCGTCGCGAGGAATATGGTTGAGCTTGGCCATTTTCTCCGCCGATTGCCCCATCGTTTCGCCGGTCGACGGCTCGGCGATCGCAGGTGTAATCGGCACGAGATCGCGCGGACGCACGCGCGAGAACGCCCCGATGCGTCCGCCCAACGACTTGGCCCGACCCGCGCTCACCAGCACGTCCGAGAATCGCCGCGAATGCAGAATCGGGACGTTCGACAACGACTCGGCGCCGCCGGCGATCGCCACGTCCGCGTGCCCGAGCACGATCTGGTCCGCGGCGTCGGTGATGGCCTGGTTGGCCGAAGCGCAGGCGCGACTCACCGTGAAGGCGGGGATGCCTTGGGGAACACCGGCAGCAGCGCAACTTCACGCGCGATGTTCGGCGCGAGCACCGACGGCACGACAGTACCGAATACGATGATGTCGACTTCGCGCGGGTCGAGCGACGTGCGCTCGAGCAACTCCGCGACCGCCGCGCGCCCTAGGTCCTGCGCGCTCATCGGCTTGAGGATGGTTCCCGCCTTCGCAAACGGCGTCCGCAACCCGGCTACCAGTGCCACGCGCCGGCCGTTGCGTCCATAGCTTTCCATGGCGGAAACTTAGACCCGAGGGTTGTCCAGCGCCACGCTCCGACCCTCCCCGCGGCACCGCCCTCGCCCATATGGTTATTGCGCTCGCGGTGTCGCTTTGACTTCCTTCATCGCCATGGCCCGCGCCACGTATCGCTCGCCCGCATCGTCCCGCACCAGCCCTTCCCGATATTCGAGCATCGCGAGCGGCGCCAGCAGCGACGGCAGCTCGTCGCGCTGCAGCAAATGCGCGTCGCTCGTCGGGCCGCGGCCGAGCGTTCGTTGGGCAACCGTGAAGGTCTCGATGATCATCGTGCCGCCGCCACGCAGCAGCGATTTGAGTCGGGCGAACGAATCGCGATCCAGGAAGTTGACGCACACGATCGCATCGATGGACCCGTCACGAAATGGCACCGCGGATGCGTCGGCGGCGACGACCTCGAGATGCGGCACCGCGCGCAACTCGGCCAACGCGCTCGCCACCAAGTCCACCGCGATCACGCGACGTCCCGCCCGCGCGAGCGGCACCGCGTGACGGCCGCGTCCGGCAGCCAGATCGACGATTGTGTCGCGCGCGCTCAGCGACAGCGCGCGCGCCATCACCCACGCCGACGGTGCGCCGTGCGGTGCGCCGTGCGCGTCGCCGTGACGGATTTCCCAACGCTCGCGATCGGTCATGCCGGGCCGGGGGCCGTCGCTCGATGACGCGCCACCCGCGTCCTCCGTTCGGCGCCGCCCAACGACCGGAGTTCGTCGACGCACTGGCGCGCGAGCCGTTCGACGTGCTCGTGATCGGCGGCGGCATCGTGGGCACAGGCATCGCACGCGATGCCGCCATGCGCGGGCTGCGTGTCGCGCTCGTCGAGCAACACGATTTCGCGAGCGGCACGTCGAGCCGGTCGTCGCGTCTCGTGCACGGCGGACTCCGATATCTCGAGCACGGTCAGTTGCACCTCGTATTCGAGGCCAGTCAGGAACGTCGCACGCTCATGCGCATCGCGCCGCACATCGTGCGGCCGCTCCAGTTTCTGTGGCCCGTCTTCGACGGCGCGCGAATCCCGAAATGGAAACTGCGCGCCGCCCTTACGATCTACGATGCCTTGGCGCTGTTCCGCAACGTGGCGCCGCACCACGCGCTCAGCACGGCCGCGGTAACGACGCTCGAGCCGGCGCTCAGACACGCGGGCCTGCGCGGAGGCGCCACCTACTTCGACGCATCGACGGACGACGCTCGTCTCACCCTTCTCAATGCGCGCGCCGCGCACGACGCCGGCGCCGTCATCGCCAGCCGCGTGCGCGTGGACGGCTTGGTCCTCGACAACGCCGTGCGCGGCGCCCATGCGCGCGACACGATCGGCAACCGCTCGTTCGACATCCAGGCGCGCGTGGTGGTCAACGCCACCGGTCCGTGGAGCGACGTCATTCGCCGCTTCGCCGAGCCTAACGCAAAGGAGTCGGTGCGCGGGACCAAGGGCGTCCACCTGTCGCTGCCCGCGGAGCGCGTGGGCAACGCCGGCGCGCTCACGTTGTTGTCGCCCATCGATGGTCGCGTGTTCTTCGTGCTGCCGTCGGGCGCAACCACCATCGTCGGGACGACCGACACCGACTACGATGGCGCGCCCGAGGCCGTGTGCGCCACTCCCGAGGACATCGCGTATCTCCTCGAATCGGCGAACGCGTACTTCCCCGCGGCGCGACTCGCGCCTGGCGACGTGATCGCCGCGTGGGCCGGCATTCGCCCGCTCATCGGCGGCGACCCGCGGCATCCCGATGCGTTGTCGCGCGAACACGCCGTCACGTCCACGGCGCCCGGGCTCATCACGATCTCGGGCGGCAAGCTCACCACCCACCGGTTGATGGCGCGCGACACCGTGAACGCGGTCCAACGCGCGTTGGGCCAACCGGTGCGCGAGGCCGCGACCGGCTCCGTGCCGCTGCCCGGAGGCGACGTCGCGATCAATGCCCAACTGGACGTTGCGGCGCAGCGCACCGGATCGCACGTCCTGGCGGCGCACCTCATCCATCGATACGGCGCCGAGTGGGTGGACGTGTGGTCGCTCGCCGAAGACGACCCGGCGCTCGCGCTCCCGCTGGCGCCGCCGCTCCCGCACGTGCGCGCCGAAATCTCCTGGGCCGTGAGGCGCGAGATGGCGCTGTCGTTAGGCGACGCGCTCATCCGCCGCGTGCCGTTGGCGTGGCAGCTCACCGACCATGGCGCGGCGCTCGCCCAAGCGATCGCGGGACACTACGGGTGGTCGGCGGCCGACGTCGCCGACTACACGCGCGACACCACGGCCATGTTCGGCCGCTCGTCGCGCTTGGCCGGTCACGCCCTCGCGTGAATCGTGAGCAGCTCGAATGATTTCCAGCTGACGCGTCACCGTCGGCAGCTTGAGCATCGCCGTTTCGCCCACTGCCTTACCGACCAGCGCGCGTCCGATCGGCGACGCCATCGTCACGTGTCCTTCCTCGAACTCGACCGCATCTCCGAACACGAGGTTGTACACCTCGAGCGAGCCGCTCTTCACGTCCTTCACCGTGACGCGCGAGCCCAGCCCGACCTTGTCGGTCGGAATCTGCGCGATGTCGATCTGCGAGAGCTTGCTCAACCGCTGACGCAGTTGGCCTAACCGCGCCTGCACGAACTGCTGCCGCTCGAGCGCCGCCTTGTATTCGCTGTTCTCGCGCAAGTCGCCGAGCTCCACCGCTTTCCGGATCTCCTGCGGCAGAACGACGTTCAGTTCGTGCTGCAACCGCTCGACCTCGCCGTGCAGCTTTTGCTTGAGTTCCTCGATCATCAATGTGTCACGGCGCAAAAAGTGGAGCGCCCGGCCACCGGGAAGGCGGCCGGGCGATTGCGAGCTGAAATGCCTGGGAGCCTCTCTCTACGGAGCGATGGGCGCGAATCCGGGCCGCGCGCTGGGCAGCGCAACCGTGTGCGCCCGCGTCGCCTGCGCGAATCTCCGCGCTCGTGCTCCGGACAGAGGCCTCATATCTCCATAGTAGACGCCAAACGGGGCCGTGTCTAGCCTACGATAGGGTAGAGGACCAGGGATACGGGAAGAGGGAGACAATGACACTTCGTGTCGTGTCGCACGGCGACGTAACGCAGATCTGCATGTCGACGGTCATCGGACGGTCGATCGGATACGACGTGAGTGCGTTCCTCAGCCGGGGCGTGGTAATCGACCTCGGGTTTCCGTTGGTCGCGCGCGAGTTCGGCCGATATCTCACCGACACGAGACCTGACGGCGCACTCATCACGCATCATCACGAAGACCACGGTGGGAACGCCGAGCTCGCGGCTCGGCTCGCCGTACCCATCGGCGGGTCCGAGGCGACGCTCGCGATGCTGCGCGAGGCCCAGCATCTCGAAGTTGCACCGGCGAGTCATTTGGGGAACGCCGGCGCCGTTGCGCACGCCGATCGTGCGCTTCGTTAGCGACACGCTGCGGCTCGTGCCCACGCCCGGTCACGCGTCCGATCATCACATCGTGTGGGACGCCGAGCGCGAGACGATCTTCGGCGGCGACCTGTTCCTTGGCGTGAAGGTGCGCGCCGCGCACGACGACGAGCGGCCGCGCGAGCTCGCGCGGAGTCTGCGTGCGACCGCCGCGCTTCGGCCGCGTCGATATTTCGACGCTCATCGCGGGCCGGTCCGAAATCCAGTGTCAGCGTTAGGCGCCAAAGCCGACTGGCTCGAGGAGACGATCGCCGCGATCGAGCAACGCATCGGCCAGGGCTGGTCCGATCGCGCGATCGCGCGCGAGATTCTTGGCCGCGAGGACCTGGCGTACTACGTGTCGCGCGGCGGGATGTCGCGGGTCACGTTCGTAGCGCAGGTCCGCGCCGAGGGGCCTAACCTGCCGACGTGACATCTCGGCGGTTGCTAAAGTCATGGCTGAGCGAGCCGAAACTGGCGGTAGGCGCGGTCGCGGCACACAACGGATTCTGAACGTCGCGAGCCCCGAAAAAAATGTGCAACTCGCAACCTTGTGACGTCGGCCAAACTCGGGGCGGATCGTTCAACTCCATGGCCCCGCGCGCGTTGAGATCGTCGCGCACCCGAGCATAACTCTCGCTCGCGAACTGGTGCCGGCGGTCGTGCAGGCCGCAACCCGGCAGCTTTTTGGCCATCACTGAAATCCAAGGCTCGGCATGTACCGTCAACGCTCCGCGTTCACCCTGATCGAGTTGATCATCGTCCTCGTCATCGTCGGGATTGGCGCATTGCTCGCCATGCCCAAGTTCGGCACGATCGTCAACCATGCCCGGGCGAACAAAGCGCAGACCCAAGTGGCCGCGGACATGGAGCTGGCGGTTGCGCTCGCGCAGCGCGAGCAGCGCCCGACGAGGCTCACGTTCGATTCGGTGAAGATGTCGTACCAGATCGCCGACCGCACGACGGGCGGCATCTTCGTGCAGCGATCGATGAGCTCGACGTCCGAGTATCGCCTCCAGTCGCTCGTCGCACGTCCGTCGCAGATGGACTTTTTCCCGACAGGCGTCACCGCCGGCGCCGAAACCGTGTGGGTGGCGATGCCGGGCTACACGCGATCCGTGGCTATTACCACCGCCGGCCAAGTGCGCCTGGGGAATCCGTGAGCCGCCGCGTGCCTGACGCAAGCACGCGTGCGTGCGCTGGCTTCTCGCTGGCCGAGATCATCGTCGGCATGACTCTCCTGGCCATCCTCGTGTCGACGGTGGCCGGCCTCACGTTCCACGTATCCCGGCGCATGATCGAGGTGTCGCGCGGGACCGGCCTCAACGCCGCCGTGTCGCGGGACGTGAACCGCTTTTCGGTGCTGCCGTTCGACTCGCTGTCCACCCACGACGGCTGCGACTCGTTGACCGCCGCCACGGAGACGTTCCAGCAGTGCGTGACCGTGAGCAGCGTGAACAGCACGACGGCCCGTGTGACGATCGTCACCACGCCGCTGATCCGTGCCTACGTCGTGACGGCGCCGATCCCGGACACCATCGTCATCGACCGCACCAAGACCGGGGCATCCAACCCGCTGAACACGCCATGACCCGGCGCCTAACGAACAGGCGATGGGGGGTCACGCTCGTCGAGCTCCTGATCTCGTTCGTCATCCTCGCGATCATCGGCACGGCGTTGACGAAGCTGACCATGTCGCAGGCGCGCTTCTTCAGCCAGTTCGCGGCCAAACGCAGCGCGCGCTCGGCGACCCGCGGCGCCATGGGCATGATGCTCGCGGACCTGCGGATGGTCGATCCGACGTCGGGCATCGAATCCGCCACGTCGACGACGATCCAGGTGAAGGCGCCCTACGCGTTAGGCGTCGCGTGCCACACGTCGGGGACCACGACGTACGTGAGTCTCTTTCCGGCCGATTCGGCCATGTACGCCGGTGCGACGTTCAGCGGCTACGCGTGGCGCGACTCCACGAGCGGCACCTACGTCTACGACAGTATCGCCAGCGTCGCCGCCTCGACGGCCAGCAGGTGCACGGTTGACAGCGTCGCCGTCCTGGCGGGCCGCGGCCAGGTGGTGGCAATCACGTCGTCCATGGCGGCGCCGCCCATCGGTGCACCGGTCTTCTTCTATCAAGAGCTGCGCTACGCGATTCGGAATTCAGCCGCCGTGCCCGGATCGTTAGGCATCTGGCGCACCGTCTTGGCGTCGGGCGCGACCGAGGAGATCGTCGCGCCGTTCAAGAATCCGTCGAGCTTTCGCTTCTACGTGATGAACAGCGATACGGCCCAGACCCCAGTTCCGACCCTCAATACGATTCGCGGGTTCGAGATCTCGCTCACCGGAGCGAGTCAGAACATCATCGAGGGACGCGCCTCGTCCGATTCGGAGCTGGTCACGACCGCTGTCTTCCTGAAAAACCGTCCGGACTGAGAACGCGCAACGTGATCACTCATCGGCTCGTCGCCCGCAAGGGCTTCACGATTCCCATGGCGTTGTTGTTCATGACGATCATGGTGTTGACGCTCGCGGCATTGTTCACGCTCATCTCCACGGAACGCCACGTGAACGACGGCTACCACGAACGCTCCGAAGCGTATGCGCTCGCCGAGGGAGGGCTCGAGCGCTATCTCGCCAACCGCGCGTCGTACGGACACACCGGCATGCCGGGTACCGCACCCGAGTCCGTGCGCATCACGCTCGTGCACGGCTATGCCGACGTCGTCCTCCAACGGATGCGCCCGAGCATCGCCGGTGCGCCCGCCGTGTACATCGTCCGGTCGCGTGGCACGAGCACGGTCAGCCACGTGTGGTCCCCCAGCAATGCCCAACACACGGTCGCGGAGATTGCCACGTGGCAACCCGGCAGCATGACGACAATCGGCGCATGGACCAGCCTCACCGGCCTAACGAAGAACGGGTCCAGCGGCACCCTCTCGGGCGTCAACCAATGCGCGGGCGGACCGAACGTCGCCGGCGTCGCCGTGCCGGCGTCGCCCGGCTACAGCCAGAATGGCGGCAAAACGGTTCCCACCGGATCGCCGCCGGTCGACAGCCTCGGCACGCAGCAGCAGGCCGCGAACTCCGTGAAGATCGACTGGAACGGCATCGTCAATCAGAACGCCATCACGCCTAACATTACGATGCCCGGCGGCACGTGGCCGTCGTTTGCCGACACCAGCTACTGGCCCGTGATCATGGCGACGGGGAGCTTCACGCTGCCGAGCAGCGGGCGCGGACTGTTGATCGTGACCGGCGACGTGACGATCAGCGGCAGCGCCACCTGGAACGGCGTCATTCTCGCTGGCGGGAACCTCACGTCGAACGGGAACAACACCGTCGCGGGCGCGATCGTGTCCGGCCTCAACGTGAAGATCCTTCCGCCGTCGCAGTGGCCCGGCACCGGTGCCGTCGGCAACGGGAACAAGAGCTTTTCCTACAACTCGTGCCTCGTGTCACGGGCGTTGACGGGCCTGGGATCGCTGGTCGCGATGCAGAACGCGTGGTTGGACAACTGGTCCAACTACTGACCGCCGCCGGCCGCGCCGCGCCGGCCTCTGCCTAACGACGCGCCGCCGCTTTCGCCTCGCGGACCAGCGCCTCCATCATCTCGCCGCGGCGGTCGTACAGCCGCTTGAGCGGCCGGCGCTTCCGCTTCGCCAGCGCGTACGACGTGAGCAGCGGCAGCGCGATCGTCGAATCCGTGTAGCACACCACCGCGTCCGGCAGGCGGTCCGGGTCGATCTTGCCCCAGCTCACCGCCTCGGCCGGCGTCGCGCCCGACAACCCGCCCGTGTCGGGGCGCGCATCGGTCACCTGCAGGAAGTAGTCGTGCCCCTTCTCGTCGATGCCCAACACTTCCTGGATCTGCGGCTCCGTCTGCAGCATGAAGTTCTTGGGGCTGCCGCCGCCCATGATCATCACCGCGCTCTTTCCGCCGCCCCGCTTCGCCGCCAGCACGATCGACGCCGTCTCGTTCACATCCAGGTTGGGATCGAGGACCAACGCGTTCCCCTCGAGCGCCAGCGCGGCCACGTTCATGCCGATCGAGGAATCGCCGGGCGATGACGTGAAGATGGGCACGCCCGATGCGTATGCCGCCGAGAGCAGCGACCGCTGCCCAATGCCTAACGTAGTCTCGCGCTCGCGCACGTACCGCCCGCACAGCCAGTGGAATTCGGCGCTCGACATCGGCCGCTGAAACTCCGGGCTCCGCATGATCTGCCGGAAGAACGCGTCGGTCGACAGCAGCACGTCGTAGTCGAAGAAGATGTCGTAGATGCGCACGACGCCTTCCTCGCGCAGCACCACGTCGCTCTCCTGCGCGTTCCCGCGGTGCATCGACAGGCCTAACCCGTAGTGCGTGTCGTGGTACAAGTTGGCGCCCGTCGAGACGATCCAGTCCACGAACCCCGCTTCGATGAGCGGGATCAGCGCCGCCAGACCCAGGCCCGCCGGTGTGAGCGCGCCCGTGAGCGTCAACCCGACAGTCACGTCGCGCTCGAGCATCTTCTGCGCGAAGAGTCCGGCCGCTTCGCGCAGCCGGCCGGCGTTGTACGCCAGGAACGTCTCGTCGATGAGCTGTGCCACGCTCTCGGTGCCGTCGATGCGCCGCGGGTCGATGCGCTGCCCGCGCAAAAAGCGGCTCGTCTCGCGCGCCACGTGCGCCGTGCGCGTGCGCTCGCGATCCTCCGCCTCGCGCTTCTGCGCCGCCTTGGGCGCCGCCGCCGTCGGACCGCGGCGCGCCGCGCCGCCCTGCTTCGATTTCGCCATCGCCCGCCGCCTAACGATTAGCGTGGACCGGCACGCGCCGTGCGGCGCTCACGATCGCGACCCCATCGGCCGCGCCTCATAGGCGTCGATCACCGCCTTCGCCGCTTCCGCCGGATCGTCCGTCACCAACATCAACTCGAGATCGCCCGGCGAGATCTTGCGCTCCTGCAGCACCCGCGCGTGCAGCCAGCGGATCAACCCGGCCCAGTAGTGCCGGCCGAACATCACCACCGGAAAGTGATAGATCTTGCCCGTTTGAATCAGCGTCAACGCCTCGAACAATTCGTCTAACGTGCCGAATCCGCCGGGGAAAATGATGAACGCCGACGAGTACTTGATGAACATCGTCTTCCGCACGAAGAAGTAGCGGAAGTTGATGAGGGTGTCGACGTACGGGTTCGCGCCTTGCTCGAACGGCAGCTCGATGTTGCACCCGATCGACCGGCCGTGTCCCGTTCGTGCGCCTTTGTTGGCGGCCTCCATGATGCCCGGCCCCGCGCCCGTCATGATCGAGAATCCGGCTTCGGCGAGCAATCGCGCCGTCTCCTGCGCCGCCGCGTACTGCGGATCGTCCGGCCCAACGCGCGCCGAGCCGAACACCGTCACCGCTTTCTCCACCGTCGCGAGCGTGTCGAACCCCTCGATGAACTCCGACATGATGCGCATCAACCGCCACGGATCGGTGCGTGTGAAATCGTCCGACGGCAGCCGCGAGCCCGGTGCGCGCAGCAATTTTTCGTCTTCGGTGATGAGCGGCGGGATGTAGTCGCGAATGGACTGGTCGATCGGACGCTCTTCGACGATCTTCACCGCGCCCGATTGCCGCCCGCGCTCGACTTGCGACGGCGGGACCCGACCGGCCTTGAGGTGTCCTGCTTCCGTCCGCTCGCGTAATCCTTCGCGCGCGCCTTGCTCGGCCTCCGCCATCTGCCGCACATTGGCTTTCTTTCCTGATGCCGTGACTACCGCAGCGCGTTTCGTTCGAGGTTTCTGTCGTGAAGCCATGTGTGCGCGGAATGAGAAGCCCTAAGCTAGCCCGCCGCTCCGCCTGTTGGGAGGGACGCGCGCGCATGGACCGAGTCCCGATACACGACGTGCTGCGTTGTCGCTCGTAGTGATTCTGTTCGACGGCGCCCGCGCCGACGCGTTCGATGAACCGTTCGCGCGCGGCGAGCTCGGCCATCTCGCGCGACTGCGCGCCGAGGGTGGTCTCCACACCGTCACCACCGTGTTCCCGTCGGTCACCGGACCGGCGTACGCGCCGTTTCTCACCGGCCGATATCCCGGGCCCGTCGGCCTTCCCGGTCTGCGGTGGTACGATCGCGCACACACGCGTTGCCGCGTTCCGCCTTACTGCCGGAGTTATCTCGGCGCCGAAATGCGGCACATGGATCGCGATCTCGATCCACAAACGCCCACGGTGTTCGAGCTCGCGCCGTCGCGATTCACCGCCATGAGCATGATCTCGCGCGGCGCCCGCGGTCGCGCGCAGATGGGGCGGAACGCGCGGCTCCTCTGGAATCTCGCGCGCACGCATTGGCGCGGCGACGCCGGTGCGTGGTTCGCCATCGACGAGCTCGCGGCGCGCACGGCGCACGCCCGCATCCTCGAGCACGATCCGGCGATCACCTTCCTCGCCCTCCTGGCGCTCGACAAGTGCTCGCACGCGACGGGCCACGCCTCACCCGACGCGCACCGCGCGCTGCTTGCGTTAGACCAATTCGTGGGCGCGTTGCGCGCCGATCTCGAGCGCGCCGGCAGATGGGAGCGCACGCACCTCTGGATCGCCAGCGACCACGGCCACGCGCCCGTGGCCGCGCACGACGATCTGGCCGACGCCATCCGCGGCGCGGGCCACCGCGTGATCGCCCACCCGTGGGTGTTCACCCGCCATGCCGACGTCGCGGTCATGGTCAGCGGCAACGCGATGGCGCACGTCTATTTCGATCCGGCCGAGCGCGGCCGCCGCTGGTGGCCGCGCCTAACGGATCGTTGGGCAGCGCTCGCCGACGGGCTCCTCGAGCGCGAATCGATCGACCTCCTGCTCCTTCCGCACGGCGCGGACCGCTGCGAAATCCGCGCGCACAACCGCGGCGCCGCGTTCATCGAGCGCGATCATGGTCGCATCGCGTACACACCCGCGACCGGCGACCCGCTCGGCCTCGGCGAGCTGCCGCCGCTCGACGCGATGGAGTGCCACGACGCCACGCTGGCCGGACACTATCCCGATGCGTTAGTCCAGATCATGGCGCTCGCCGGCGCCCCGCGCGCGGGAGACATCATCGTATCCGCCGCCCGCGGCTGGGACCTCCGCGCGCGCTACGAACCGATCCCCCACGTCAGCACGCACGGCGCGCTGCTCCGCGAGCACATGCTCGTGCCGCTCCTCACCAACCGCCCCACGGCCAGTCAGCCGCGCCGCACGGTCGACGTCATGCCGTCCGCGCTCCGCGTGCTGGGTCTCGAGGCCCCCGCGAACATGGATGGACGCAGCTTCATGTGATGCGTGACCGGCGCTCGGCGCGTCGCAACAACGGCGGAATCGAGAGCAGCGCCCATGCGACCTCGAGCAAGATGAACCCCCATTGGCGATCGAGGATCGCAATCCATGCCAACAGCGCCGAGCCGACGAAGTTGAGCAGATTGAACCAGCGGTCGTCGCGCTGGAGCCACCCGCGCTGCAGCGCGGCGTATCCAATGAGCACCAGAATGGCGCCGCTCAGCGATACGACTTGATATC
The DNA here is from genome assembly GCA_963702675.1 of uncultured Gemmatimonadaceae bacterium. Classification (GTDB taxonomy): domain Bacteria; phylum Gemmatimonadota; class Gemmatimonadetes; order Gemmatimonadales; family Gemmatimonadaceae; genus JADGGM01. The sequence goes on along the minus strand of CAVPDN010000009.1, from coordinate 632,912 downwards.
CTAGTTGAGAGAGCACACGCTCCTCGTGACATTGAATGTGAGTTGCCGACATCACCCGGGCGGAGACGCCGCTGACGACAAACGATAGTCCGACCACTGGTCGTTCCTGGCCGCGCCTCGTCGTCACGCTCGCCGCCCGCGCCGCCGTGCGGCCGCCGTTGGCGATCGACCTCCTGCGCGTCGCATGGCGATTCCGCCGGCGCGGCTGGTACCGGCGTGCCCCGTTTCTGCCGGTGCCGGCGCGCGACTACGTGCGCTGGCGCATGTACACCGCGTACGGCGACTACGACGCTGTGCCGCCCGCTGAGGATGTCATCCGATACGCCCGCTGGGTAGGGATGCCGTGACCACCGGCCGCGTCCCGCCGCTCGAGCACCGCATCAAGGCGCAGGCCTACGGCCTCGGCTTCGATTTGGCGGGCATCGCTCCGTTAGGCATTGCCGATTCCGCCGGCGCGTTCGACGACTGGCTGGCCCGTGGATTCGCCGGCGACATGGCGTACCTCGAGCGGCGCGCCGATGTGCGCCGCGATTCCCGGTTGCCCGTGCCCGGCGCCACGTGCGCCGTGGTCGTCGGACTCGACTACGGTGGACGCGAGCCCGCCGGACCCGTCGCCCGCTACGCGCGCGGCGACGACTACCACGACCTGATGCTCGGCAAGCTCCGCGCGTTGCACGCGTGGATCGAATCCCAGGTTGGGCGAGCGGTGCACGGCAAGCCGTACGTCGACACCGGCCCCGTCCTCGAGCGCGACCTCGCCCGCCGCGCCGGACTCGGCTGGTTAGGCAAGAATACGACGCTGATCAACCCGCAGTTCGGCTCGTACTTCTTCATCGGGTCGCTGTTCCTCGCGCTCGATCTCGCCGCTGACGCGCCGTTCGCCGCCGACCACTGCGGCACGTGCACGCGATGCCTCGACGCGTGTCCGACGCAGGCGTTCACCGAAGCGCACGTGATGGATGCGCGCCGCTGCATCTCGTATCTCACCATCGAGCTCCGCGGCGAGATGCCGCCCGACTTGCGCACGCCGGTTGGCGAGCTCGTGTACGGCTGCGACGTGTGCCAGGAGGTGTGTCCCTGGAACGAAAAGTTCTCGCGGCGCCTCGCGGACGATTCGCCGTTCCTCCCCCGCCCCGTCGTCGCCGGGAAAAACGCGCGCACGCTCGCGCACGACATTCTCGCCATGGACGATGACGCGTTCCGCACCGCGTTCCGCGGTTCGCCGATGAAACGCGCCAAGCGACTCGGCCTCGAGCGCAACGCCGCGGTCGTGCTCGCGAATCTCGGAGACACGGGCATCGACGCCTAGCGCACACCCGGGAAGCTTCGCGTCTGACGCCCGTTGATCGCATTCTGGCGCCCGGCGCCAAAGACGGTAGCTTAGTGCGAGCGAGGCCACCCACCCCATGGCGCAAGCTCGAAAAGCCCCACCATCCGCGACGCACCGAACCGCTGGCCTTGCTCGGCGTCAGTCCGCCCTGCTCCGCCTGAGCGCGTCTATCGCGTCCGCCCAAAGCGAACCCGGCGTGTGCCGTGCCGTCGTCGATGGACTGCACGATGAAGCCATCGGCTACGATTTCATCGGCGTGTTTCTGCTCGATGCCGCCACCGGCGAGCGTGTGTTAGGCGCGTCCGTGGGCTGGGATGACATTCCGCCCGGCATGCGCATCCCCGCCGGTCACGGACTGAGCGCGCGCCCGCTCCGCGATGGCGCCGTGTACTACACGCCCGACGTGACGCTCGAGCCCGAGTACGTGCCGGGACTCGGGAGCGGATCCGAGATCGATGTCCCGCTCCATGCCGGCGACGATGTGCTCGGTGTGCTCGTCGTCGAGAGCCGCGAGCCCGATGCGTTCGGACCCGTCGACCGCGAGATCCTCGCCGCGTCCGCGCAACACGCCGGCATCGCCCTCGCGCGCATCCGCCTCATCGAGGAGCAGCGCCGCCTGGCGTCCGCCGAACGCCGCCGCGCCGATGAGCGGCAGGCGCTGCTCGACACGATCACCGATCTCTCGGGCAGCCTCGAGCTCTCGCGCCTGCTCGACGCCGTCCTAACGCGAGCGGTCACGCTCATCGATGCCGCGGGCGGCGAGCTCGCGACGTACGACGATCGCACCGGCGAGCTGGTGATCGCCGCCAATCACAACATGGTCGAGGACTCGCGCGGCACGCACCTCAAAGTGAACGAGGGCGCGATGGGGCTCGTCGTGAAAACCGGCGAGCAGATGATGATTCCCGACTACCAAACCTGGGAGGGACGCGCGGCGCAATACGCGCGCATCGATGCGCGGGCCGTGGTCGTGGCGCCATTGCTCATGGGGCACCGCGCCGTGGGCGCGATCAACGTGTGGCACGAAGATCCGGCGCGCACGTTCTCCGAAGCCGATTGCCGGCTGCTCTCGCTGTTCGGACAGCAGGCCGCGATCGCGCTCGAGAATGCGCGCTTGTTCGCCGCTGCCCAACGCGAGCGCCAGCACTTCGAGGTCCTCGTGCGCAACAGCCCGGTGGCCATCGTCGTGCTCGACGTCGAGCACCACGTGCTCTCGTGCAACCCGGCCTTCGAGCAGCTCTACGGCTACGCGCAGAGCGAAGTGATCGGCGCCAATCTCGACGACCTCATCACGACGCCGGAAACGCGCAGCCAAGCGGTGTCGTACACCGTGCAGGCCGCGCAATCGCACACGGTGCAAGGCATCGGCCAGCGGCGGCGCAAAGATGGCAGCATGGTCGACGTCGAAGTGCTCGCCGTGCCGGTGATCATCGATGGGGTGCGCACGGGCATGATGGGCCTCTATCACGACATCAGCGAGTTGCTCAGCGCGCGACAGGTCGCCGAGGCGGCGAACAGCGCCAAGAGCCAGTTCCTCGCCAACATGAGCCACGAGTTGCGCACGCCGCTCAATGCGATCATCGGCTACAGCGAGATGCTCGAGGAAGACGCCGCCGATCGCGGCCACGACGCCTACGTGCCGGACCTGCAGAAGATCCGCGCCGCCGGCCGTCATCTGCTCGCGCTGATCAACGACGTGCTCGACCTGTCGAAGATCGAAGCCGGCAAGATGGACCTGTACCTCGAGACGTTCGATCTCACCACCGCGATCGACGACGTCGCCACGACCGTCGATCCGTTAGTCACGCGCCGGCACAACCGCCTCACGGTGCGGTGCGCGACCAACCTCGGTGCGATCCACTCGGACCTCACCCGCGTGCGCCAGGTGCTGCTCAACCTCCTGTCCAACGCATCCAAGTTCACCGAGCACGGCGTCATCACGCTGGACGCGGCGCGCCAGGACGGAGCGGTCGTCCTGCGCGTGACCGACACCGGCATCGGGATGACGCCGGAGCAGATGGGCCGCCTGTTCGAGCCGTTCTCCCAGGCCGAAGCCACGACCAGCAAGCAATACGGCGGCACCGGGTTAGGCCTGGCGATCACCCGCCGCTTCTGCGAGTTGATGGGCGGCGACGTGGACGTGGCGAGCGAGATCGGACGCGGATCCACGTTCACCGTGCGACTGCCGGTGGACGCCGCGGTTCCGTTAGGCACACAAGCCGCCCCGGTCGCGCTGGCGAACGCCGCCGACGCCGCCCAACCGTCCCAGCGCCGCGGCGGGCTCGTGCTGGTGATCGACGACGACCCGGCGGCGCGCGCCATCACGCACCGGGCCCTGTCGCGCGATGGCTACCAGGTCGTCGAAGCGGCCGACGGAGAATCGGGCCTCGCCGCGGCCAAGGCCCGGCACCCCGATCTCATCACCCTCGACATCCTGATGCCCGGCATGGATGGCTGGGCGGTGCTGGCCGCCCTCAAGGCGGATCCCGCGGTCGCGACCATCCCCGTGATCCTCCAGACCATCGTCGAGGACCGCAACATGGGATTCGCCCTCGGCGCCGCCGAGTACCTCACCAAGCCGATCGACCGCAAGCAGCTGACGTCGCTCGTTAGGCGCCACGCTCCGAGCACGTCGGCCGGCCCGGTCCTCGTGGTCGAAGACAACGAACAGACGCGCGCCCTGTACGCCCGCACGCTCGCCAAGGCGGGATGGACGGTGACCGAAGCCGAGAACGGACGCGTGGCGCTCGAGCGCATCGCCGAATCGCGCCCGGCGCTCGTGCTCCTCGATCTCATGATGCCGGAAATGGACGGCTTCGAGTTCCTCGACGTGCTCCGCCAGGATCCGTCGTCCCGCACGATACCCGTCGTCGTCATCACCGCGCGGACGCTCTCGGACGACGACCGGCGCCGCCTCGCCGGCGGCGTCGAGCGCGTGCTGCAGAAGCGGGCGCTGCAAACCGACGCGCTCCTCGCCGAGGTCCGCGCCGCCGCCGCCGGCAGCGGAATGCCTAACCGATGACGCCCCGCGCCGCCGGCGTCGTGCTTTACTCTGCGAGGTAGGTCATGCCGACGATTCTGCTCGTCGAGGACAATGAAATGAACCGCGACATGCTGTCCCGCCGCCTCAAGCGAAAGGGATATGACGTCGTCCTCGCGGTCGACGGACTCGAAGGCGTGCGCATGGCCATAGCCGGCGGCCACGATCTCATCCTCATGGACATGAGCCTGCCCGAGCTGGACGGCTGGGAAGCGACGCGCCGCGTCCGCGACGCCGAGACGAACGGGCGCCACGTGCCGATCATCGGCCTCACGGCCCACGCCATGTCGGGCGACCGCGAGAAGGCCCTGGCCGCCGGCTGCGATGACTACGACACGAAACCCGTCGAGCTCGATCGCCTGTTAGGCAAGATCGAGGCGCTGCTCGCGAGACCGGCGTGAGCGGACTCACCACGCAGGAGTCGGTGGCCGAGCTGCGTCATGAGCTGCGGACGCCCCTCAATCTCATCATCGGCTACTGCGAGATGCTCCTCGAGGATGCCACCGATGCGCCGCGGCGGAGCGCCCTCGAGCGCACGTTGGCGGCCGGCCGCGACATCCTCGAGCGCATCAACATCGCCGTGCCGCCGTCGCGCGGTGAAATCACCGAGCGCGAGTTCGCCGTGCTCCGCGACGCACTGCGCGAGCCGCAGGAGCGCATCGTCGTCGCCACCGGCGAGCTGCTGGCGTCGCTCGCCGGCGCCGACGCCGACCCGCAATTCGAGCGCGACGTGCGCCGCATCCGGAGCTCCGCCGAGCGACTGCTGACGGTCGAGCTGCCGCACCAGGTGGATCGCGCACGCCTAACGAACACCGGCGGTCACGCGGCGGTGGACGGCACGCGGGCCGCCGCACGGGCCGTCGGGGCGGCGCGCATCCTCGTCGTCGATGACATCGAGGACAATCGCGCCGTGCTCGAGCGACGGCTCAGCCGCCAGGGACACGCGGTGGTGTGCGCCGCCGGCGGCCATGCCGCGCTCGACATGCTGGCGCGCGACCGCTTCGACCTCGTCCTGCTCGACGTCATGATGCCGGATCTCGATGGCCTCGCGGTCCTCGAGCGCATGAAGGCCGGAGCCGCGACCCGCGACATCCCCGTCATCATGATCTCCGCGCTCGACGACGTCGCGAGCGTCGTCCGGTGCATCGAGCGCGGCGCCGAAGACCATCTCTCCAAGCCGTTCGACCCGGTGCTCCTTGGCGCGCGGATCGGCGCGTGCCTCGAGAAGAAACGGCTCCGCGACACCGAGCTCGAGTATCTCCGCGAAGTCGCCCGGGTCATCGACGCCGCCACCGCGGTCGAGGCCGGCCGCTACGAAACCGGCGCGCTCGCTCAGGTCGCGCGCCGCGGCGATGAGTTAGGCCGGCTCGCCCGCGTCTTCGACGGCATGGCCAATCAAGTCCGCGAGCGCGAGACGCGATTGCGCGATCAAGTGGAAGCGCTCAAGCGCGAAATCGGCGTCGTCCGCAACACGCCGCGCGAAACCGCCCAACGCTCACCACCGGTGCTCGCCGCCGGCGAGCTGTTCGCCAATCGGTTCGAGATCGCCGAGGAGATCGGCGCCGGCGGGATGGGCACGGTGTATCGCGCGCTCGATCGAGAGCTCGGCGAGCAGGTGGCGCTCAAGATCCTGCGCTCGGAGCTGGTGAGTGATGCGGCGTCGGTCGAGCGATTCAAGCGGGAGATCCGCCTCGCACGCCACATCTCGAGCAAACACGTCGTGCGCACGTACGACATCGGCGAGAGCGGCGGCGTGTATTTCCTGACCATGGAGTACGTGCACGGCATCACGGTGCGCGAGCTGCTCCACACCCGCGGCCGGTTAGGCGTCTCGCCGACGCTGGCCATTGCCTGCCAGCTCGCGTACTCGCTCGCCGCCGCCCACGAACAGGGCGTCGTCCATCGGGACATCAAACCCGAAAACCTCCTGCTCGATGCCGCCGGCGTGCTCAAAGTGATGGACTTCGGCGTCGCGCGGCCCACCGGCGCGGGCAACGGCCTAACGGAAGTCGGACTCCTGGTCGGCACGCCCGCCTACATGGCGCCCGAGCAGTTGTTCGGCGAAGACTTCGACCAGCGAGCGGACCTCTACGCGGCCGGCGTGGTCCTGTTCGAGTGCCTCACCGGCCGGCTGCCGTTCGAGGCCAGCTCCCCGATGGCGCTCATCGCACGCGTGCTGCGCGACCCCGCGCCGGCGCCATCCTCGCTCGACCCCGAAATCCCGGCCGGCGTGTCGGACCTCGTCCAACGCCTGCTCGCCAAGGACCCCGCCGACCGCACGGCCTCCGCCGCCGATCTCGCCCGCGTCCTCACGCAATTCGGCTGACGAACGGGGTTGGGCGAGGCGGCCGGTCACAATGTACCGGCCGCGCGCGAGCCGCCGAAGTGCTGGATCGACGCGAGCTCCGCGCGCGCGTGCGCAGCCATCGCCGCGTCGCCCGCGCCGGCGGCCGCCGCGCCCAGACCGCGCAGCGACAGCACCCGGCGCCGCTGGCGCGCCAACGCCGCCTGGAACTGCCGCTCCGCCTCGCCGTAGCGCCCGAGCCCCAGGAGGAGCTCGCCTAACAACTCGTGCGACGGCTTGTACACCGGCGGCGGACCGAACGCATACGCCAGCGAATCCTCGGCCGCCGTCGCGCGCGTGAGCAGCGCCACCGCGCCCGCCGAATCCAGCGATCCGTCGCGCGCCGCGAGTTTCGTCACCGCCTCGAGCTCCATGCCGAGCACCGCCAATCCCTTGATGTACTCGGCGTCGGACGGATCAGGCTCGCGCTCTGCCTGAACCATCGCTGCCAATCGCGCGCGCTCCTGCTCGAATGCCGCACGCGCCTCGGTCGCCGCCGCACCGTCGCCGCGTCGAGCCGCCGCGAATGCGCGCCCGAATTGATACGCCGCGCGGGGCGCCGCCGCGCTGTCGAGATCCGGCGCCCAACGCGCCATGTCGCCGGACCAGTCCTCCGTGTCGATCACGTAGTGCACCCACATGTCCACCGCGCCCCCCATGGCGGAGAGATCCGGATCGAGGTCCCGCGTGTCGCCTTTGTGCGTCGCCTGCGCCGCCTCACGCTCGCACCCGACCACCATCCGCCCCGCATCCGCGAGCCGGCCCTGTTCGACGTATCCGTACGCGAGCCACGAATTGCCGTGGCCGCAGTAGAACGGCCCCGCGCCCCGCGTTGCCGCCATGGCGTCGACCATCCGCTTCGTGTTTTCGTTCGCGAGCACCATCTCGTCCCACATGCCTAACGCCATGAAGATGTGCGACGTCATGTGCTGGGCGTGGGCCGCATCGGGCGCGATGTGCGCGAGCGCGCGCGCCGCCGGCAGCGCCTCCGCCGCGTGGTCGGGGTCGTCCATGGCATGAATCCAGTAGTGCGCCGCGGCCGGCTCATTCGGATGCCGCGCGAACACGCTCTCCGCGATCTGCGCCGCCTGGAGATACGTCGGCACGTTGCGCACGCCTTGGCTCAACCCCATCAGCGAGAGCGCGTAGAACAATCGCGCCTCGTCATCGCGCGGGTTGGCGCGCAGCACCGCCGCCATCTGCTCGGAAAAAAGCGTGTCGCGCTTCGCCTTTGGCCCGTGTGCGTACAACGCATCCACGGCGCGCACGTATCCCCGCTCGCGCTCCGTCGGCGCCGCCCGCTCCCGCGCCTGCGCCGTCCCCGCGAGTCTGCCTAACGCTCTGCGCCCTGCCGCCGTGTCCTGCTCATCCCACACCGGGTGCGTGTACGTCATCGCCTCGCCCCAGTACGCCATGGCGAAGCCGGTGTCGGCATGCTCCGCGGCGCGGAACGCGTCCGCTGCCTCGTCGTAGTGAAAGAGGTGCAGCAGCAACACACCGCGCGAAAAGTCGCGTTGGGCAACCACCGACGTGGTCGACGTCGGAAAGTCCACGGTGCCCAACCCGGCCACCGTGATTGCCTGCGACGCCTGTGCCGGCGCCGACCGGCTGATGAGACACGCCGCGAACGACGACGCCGCCACTGCATTCCGCATCCATGCTGCGCGCATGTGATCCCCCGCGCTGTGGTTCACGACGCCGCGTGTGTGCAGGCCGAATATCCGGTCTCGTGGAGTAAATCGCCAGCGCCGCACGCACGACGACACGCACTCGCGCTGCTTGCTCTCCCGGCCCAGGCGCATGACATTGCGATGAGAACCCTCACACGCGCCATGCACGACTATTCCGCCGACACCTACGGCGAACGCATTGCCGACGTCTACGATTCGTGGTACGCCGCCTATGACCCGCGGTGCATCGACCTGTTGGCCGATCTCGCGCGCGGCGGCCCGGCGCTCGAGCTCGGCGTTGGCACCGGACGTATTGCCTTGCCGCTCGCGCAGCGCGGAATCGCCGTGCACGGCGTCGACGCGTCCCCGGCCATGGTTGCGAAGCTGCGCGCCAAACCCGGCGGCGGCGCAATTCCGGTCACGTTGGGCTCGTTCTCGGACTTTGCGACGGACGGACGCTTTGCGGTCGCGTTCATCGCGTTCAACACCTTCTTCGCGCTGCTCGCGCAGGATGAGCAGATCCGCTGCATGGAGACCGTCGCGCGCCACCTCGCGCCCGGCGGCCGGTTCGTGATCGAGGCATTCGTGCCCGACCTCGCCCGATTCGTCGGGGGTCAGACCATGCGCGTCGCGGGCGTCGCCGTGAACGAGGTCCGGATCGACGCGTCGCAGCTCGACCTGGCGCAGCAGCGCATCACCAGCCAACACGTCGTCCTAACGGAGCACGGCGTGCGGCTATACCCGGTGACGCTGCGCTACGCGTGGCCGTCGGAGATGGACCTCATGGCGCGGATCGCCGGGTTGCGCCTCGAGGATCGGTTTGCGGATTGGGCGCGAGCCCCGTTCGGGGCCGAGAGCACGAAGCACATCTCGGTCTACCGGCGCGCGTCCTGACGCCTGCGGCATCGCCGGCGATGCCAGGGTGGCATTGATCGGGTGCCGCCGCGTCGGGCGGGCCTAACGGAGTACGGTCAGACGAGGAACGGCGCCACCGGCACCACCCGCAGGCCTTCCACGCGCTCGAGCTCGCGCTGACTCATCGTCGCGACACCGTATCCGCGCGCTAACGCGGTGGCGCCGACCAGCAGCGCCTGCGGCCCGATCATGGCGCCCGTCGCCAACAGGTCGGACCACAGCTGCGCATACCGCCTCGCCTCACGCAAGCCAAAAGGCAGCACCGGCACGAGCTCCAGCACGGCCTCCGCGAAAGCGGCCCGCCGTGCCCGCACGCCCGCGTCCGCGCCGCGATGCGCGCCGTGCAACAGCTCCGACGCCGTAATGGCGGCGATCGCCACCGGCTCGTCGCCGAGCGACTGCAGCATCGCGTCGAGACGCAGCGTGCCACGCTCGCCGGCGATGATGACGGACGTGTCGAGCATCACTCCCACGGCGGCGCAACCGTTGGCAGGCTCGTCCGACTGGCCGCGATCCCACCGGCCAGTCCGCCCGCCTCCTCGGCCGAGAGATGCGGCAGCGTTGCCCAACGAACCGACGCTGCCCGTGCCGTGATCGCCGCGGCGAGCTCGGCCGGTTGGGCCGCGGGCGCCGCGAGGCCGACATACCGGGCGACGGCATCGCGAACCACTTGTGACTTGGCCACCCCGTGCGAGCGTGCCCAGCGCGACACCGCTCGGGCGAGGTCGCGCGACAGGCGAAGCGTGAGGTGCATGTCTCGCATGTGTTACAATGTACTGCATCTGTGCTACGTAGCAATGCCGGGCGCCGTCCCCGGCCGTCGCCGGCCGCCGCGCCAACCCGCCCACGGAGCCGCTTGCCACACGCGTGTCACCCGTACATACTCGGCGCACGACCCATCTCCGCGGCTCTTCCCGGACTCTCGACCATGACATCGCTTCGCCCATACCAGTGGCTGCCGGCCGCCTCGCTCGCGGTGCTCGGCCTCTTCGTTCCTCGCATCGCGCCCGCTCCGGCGGGACCGATCGACCCCGCGTTCTATCACGGACTCGTCTGGCGCAACGTCGGACCGCTTCGCGCCGGACGCATCGCGTCGGTCACCGGTGCCGTCGGCCAGCCTGGTGTGTTCTACGCCGGCCTTCCCGAGGGCGGCGTCTGGAAGACCACCAGCGCCGGCGCCACGTGGTTCCCCGTCTTCGACTCGATCAAGAGCGTCGCCGCCGTCGGCGCCATCGGCGTCGCGCCATCGGACGCCAACATCGTGTACGCCGGCACCGGCGACATGCCCACCGGCGGCTCGCTCAATCAGGGCGACGGCATGTACAAGTCGGTCGACGCCGGCCTAACGTGGCGGCACGTCGGGCTCGACGAGTCGCGGCAGATCCCATCGCTCATCATCGACCCGCGCGACCCGAACCTCGTGCTCGCCGCCGCGCAGGGCGACCTGCACAAGAAGAGTGACGCGCGCGGCGTGTTCCGCACCGCCGATGGCGGCGCCACGTGGACGCGCACGCTGGCGACCGACGACTCGATCGGCGTCGAGAAGTTGGCCAGCGCGTTCGATGACCCCCAGGTCGTGTTCGCGACCACCGACCGGCACTACTCGGCGCCCGGCGCCATTCAGCGCCGGGGCGCGGCGCCCGAATCCGGCCCCACCGGCACCGCGCTCTACAAGTCCACCGACGAAGGCCTAACGTGGCACGAGATCACCGGCGGCGGGCTGCCGCGCCTCGTCGGCCGCACGTCGATTGCCGTCGCCGCGCGCACGAACGCGCAGCGCGTCTTCCTCATCGAGAACTCCGGCCTCTATCGCTCGGACGATGGCGGCTCCTCGTGGCGGCAAATGGACTCCACCGACCATCGCATCGCCAACGGACAGGGCGGGTACAACTGCGGCGTCTATGTCGACCCGCAGAATCCGGACATCGTGTACACGATCAGCACCTCGAGCTACGTCTCGACCGACGGCGGCACCACGTTCACCGGCTTCAAGGGCGCGCCGGGCGGCGATGACCCGCAGCAGCTGTGGATCGATCCGACTAACGGAAAGCGCATGCTGTTGGGCCTCGATCAGGGCGCGACGGTGACGCTCGACGCCGGCCAGACGTGGAGCCTGTGGTACAACCAGTCCACGGAGCAGGTCTATCACATTTCGACCGACGCATCGTTCCCGTTCTGGATCTACGCCACGCAGCAGGACGCCGGCGCGGTCCGCACGCGCAATCGCGGCAACATGGGCGCGATCACGCCGCTCGACTGGAGTCCGGTGCCGAGTTGGGAGTGGGGCACCATCGTGCCCGACCCGCTCCACCCGGACACGGTGTACGCGAGCGGAAACGGCATCGTGAAGATCACGTATCCGAGCGAGCAGTGGATCAACGTGAGCCCGGCGCAGGATCCGGCGCTCAAGCTCCGCACCGCCTCCACGCAGCCGCTCGTGTGGGCGCCGTGGAACCAGCACGAGCTGTTCACCGGATTCCAGTATCTCCTGGCCACCACCGACGGCGGCGCGCACTGGACCAAGTTAGGCCCCGATCTGGGTGTGCCGCACGGCCAGGAGCCGACCGCTCCCGCGCCGCCGTCGCGCGGCGGACCTCCGGGTCCGCCTAACGGCGGCGTCATCGAAACCATCGCGCCGTCGTCGGTCGCCGCCGGCACGATCTGGGTCGGCACCACCAACGGCCTCATCCGCGTCACCCGCGACTTGGGCAAGACCTGGTCCGACGTGTCCATCGCCGGCCTGCCTAACGCTGCCCGCGCCGACATCGTCACCATCGATGCGTCGCACACCGACGCGGCCGCCGCCTACGTCGCCGTCGACGAGCACAACCTCGGCGACGACACCCCGTATCTCTACCGCACGCGCGACTATGGGAAGACGTGGACCAAGATCGTCACCGGCCTCCCCACCGACGAGCCCAGCGGCAGCTTCGCGCACGTCATCCGGAACGATCCCAAGCGCGCCGGCTTGTTGTTCGCCGGCACCGAGAGCGGGATGTACGTGTCGTTCGACGACGGCGACCACTGGCAGTCGCTGCAGCTCAACCTGCCTAACACATCGTACCGCGACATCACCGTCCACGGATCGGATCTCATCGTCGGCACGTACGGACGCGGCATCTGGGTGCTCAATGACTACACGGTGCTGCGCGACCTCACGCCGGCCATCGCCACGGCGCCCGTGCACGTGTTCAAGCCCGACGACGCCGTTCGCGTCCGCCGCAACGACGGCGCCGACACACCGTTTCCGCCCGAGGTGCCGCACGAGCTCAACCCGCCCGACGGCCTCATCATCTATTACACGCTCGCGGCCCCGCCACGCGGCGACATCACGCTCGACGTCGTCGATGCGTCGGGCGCGGTGGTTCGCCACCTGTCGAGCGCCATGATCAAGCCGTTAGCCGAGGCCGCGGAACCACCCGAGCCCGGCTTCTGGCTCGCCAAGCCGGAACCGATGCCGACCGCCGTCGGTCTCAATCGCGTCAATTGGGATTTGCGGTGGGACGCGCCGCCCGCCTTCGGGCATACGTACGAGATCAATGCCAATCCAGGCCTGACGCCGGCGTCGCCGGAGGGACCGATGGCCCTCCCCGGCGTCTACACGCTCAGACTCTCCGTCGACGGCACGACGTACACACAGACCGCCACGGTGCGCAACGATCCGCGATCGCCGGCCACCCAGGTCGCGCTCCGCGCGCAGAACACGCTCCTGATGCGCCTCGATCGCGGCCTAACGAACGCCTGGTCCGGCTACCAGGCGCTCGCCGGCCTGCGCGCCGACGCCGACAAGGCAGCCGGCGCATCGGCGCCCGCCGACGTCTCCGCGGCGATCAAGACGTTCGACGAGCAGATCGACAGCGTGGCCGGGAATCCCGAAGGCGGCCGCTTCCGTTTCGGACGCGGTCCGGCGCCGGCGCCCGACTACGTGCGCGTGAGCGGAACGCTCGTGCAGCAGCTCGAGGCGCAGGACAACGGCGACATGGCGCCCACGGTCTCGTCGCTCGCCGGCACCGACTCGGTGTGCAAGGATCTGGCGACCGTCGACGCGGCGGCCCGCCGCCTAACGACGAGCGGCCTGTCGGCGCTCGACGCGGTGCTGAGCCGGCACTCGTTGTCCGAGGTGCACGCGCCGGCGCCGCCCACCTCGCGGTCGGGCTGCTGACGGGCGCTGCCCGCGGCAGACCGCATCACGATCGCGATCGGGATGCGGTCTGCCACAGGTGGAGCAGTGCGTAGCTCCGCCACGGACGCCACGCCTGCGACGCCGCCTCCGCCGCGGCGGCGCTCACACCGCCTAACGCTTTGCGCGCCGCGATGTCTTCCTTCGGGAAGGCGTCCGGCCACCGCGTGGCGCGCATCGCGATGTACTGCGCCGTCCACGGACCGACGCCCGGCAACGCGGTGAGCCGCGCGATGGTCTCGTCGGGCTGGGCGCCGGGCTCGAGCACCAGACGTCCGGCCGCCATCTCGCGCGCCAGCACGACGATGCTCTCGGCCCGTGCGCGCACGATGCCCAACGCGGCCACGTCGTCGACGCGCGCCTGCGCCACGCGCTCGGCCGTCGGGGCGAGGCGATCGAGGCCGCCGTGCGGCGTCGCGACCGGCTCGCCTAACGCCAGCGCGTAGCGCCCGGCGATCGTCGTGGCCGCCTTCACCGTGATCTGCTGGCCCAGAATCGCGCGCACGGCCAACTCGAAACCGTCGAATGCCCCGGGCACGCGCAATCCGGGATGCCGCGATACCGAATCCGCCAGCACCGGATCCGGCGGAGATGCGCCGCGATCACGTCCGGACGCGCACTCACGTCGAACAGATCACGAAGGCGCCCCAACAGTGCGGGCAGCACCGGCGTCAACGAATGCGGCAGCTCCACCAGCAGTGCGCGCCGCTCGGGCGCGTGGTGCACGCGCACCCATCCGGTCCGCCCGCCTAACCGCACCGTCCGCCCGTACACATTGCCCTCGATCGCTTCGACGCCGCGCATGGCCCGCGCCCCGAGAAACGCGAGCAGCCCGCCCCACTCGAGCGGCGGGCGATATGCCAGTTGCAACGTGAACGTGACCGCCGGCGCCGCGCCGCTGCGCGCGTCCGGTGTTGCCGTACGAAACTGCGTCGGTGGAATCCCGTATCGGCCGTTGAACGCGTCGTTGAATCGCCGCACGCTCGAGAATCCGCTCGCGAACGCGACCTCGGAAATCGGCAGCGTCGTCTCGGTGAGCAGTTGCTTGGCCAACAACAACCGCCGCGTCAGCACCAGATCCATGGGCGATACGCCTAACTCACGCTGCAGCATGCGCCGGATCTGGCGCGAGCTCCAGCCGAATCGCGCCGCGATCGTCTCCAGACCGCCGCCGCCGTCGAGCATGCCCTCATCGATGCGGTGTGCGATGAGGCTCGCGATGCGATGCGCATCATCCACCGGCGCGTTGCCCGGCGCGAGCTCCGGCCTGCACCGGAGGCATGGACGGAAGTTTGCCTTCTCGGCGGCCACCGCACTGTCGAAGAACCGGCAGTTCGCGGCTTTCGGCGTGCGCGCCGTGCACACCGGCCGACAATAAATACCGGTCGATGTCACGCCCACGTAGAACACGCCGTCGAAGCGCGGATCGTGCGAGGCGAACGCGGTGTAGAGCGCATTGGCGTCGTGGGTCATGACTGACAACCTAGGCCGGTCGTGTCCCCACTACTAGCCATTTTCGGACATGGTTTCGTGGCCGAGGAAATGCGACCAGCCAGAGCGATCCGGAGAACGGGAAACCCGTCGCAGGCATGTCCGAAAATGGCCAGCGAAGCCCACGGACGCGGATGCACATTGCTCCCGAGGTTCATACCGACCGACATTTGCCTCGGGAGATCTCCGATGACTGCAACACCGAGCACCCGCGATCGCGCGCCCCGTGCGCGCGCTACGTCGCCCACCCGTGGCGACATCGCCCACGTCATGCACGTCACCATCGTCCGCTCGTCGATCGGGCTCGTGCTCGTCGCGCGCAGCGCCGTGGGCCTCGCCGCCGTACTCCTGGGCGACGATCGCGAGGACCTGCGCCGCGAGCTCCGCCGCCGCTTTCCGTTAGGCCAACTCGCCGGCGCCGACCCGGCGCTCGACGAACTCGCGGAGCGCGTCGTCGCGCTGGTCGACGAGCCCGGCCGTGCATTCGACGCCCCGCTCGACACGCGCGGGACTCCGTTCCAGGAGGAAGTCTGGCGGGCCTTGCGCGCGATCCCGGCCGGCACGACAACCACGTACAGCAATTTGGCGGCGCAACTCGGCCGTCCCCGCTCCGCGCGAGCCGTCGGCGCCGCATGCGCCGTCAATCCGATCGCGATCATCATTCCGTGTCACCGCGTCGTCGCGCGCGATGGCGACCTCACCGGATACCGTTGGGGCGTCGAGCGCAAGCAGGCTCTCCTGCAACGCGAAGCCTCGGCCCCGCGCGCCAGCCACTAAGTCGGCGACGGACGTTTCGCGATGGTCATACGCGCAGTACGTTCACGGCGTATGACCGTCGCACCTTCCGTCGTCGAGGACACGTGGAAACCGAGTTCGATGCCCTGATCCAGCGCGCCGACCAGGCCGACCCCGTTGCCGCGGACAAGCTGTTCCGGATGTTGTACCACGAGCTGCACCGGTTGGCGGAAAGCCAGCTCCGGCGCGCCAACGCATCCGTCACGTTAGGCACGACGACGCTGCTCCACGAAGCCTACCTCAACATTTCGGGGCGGCCGCAGCTCGCGTTCCCGGACCGGCTGCGGTTCCTGGCGTACGCATCGCGCGCGATGCGCGGTCTCATCATCGATTACGCGCGGCGGCGACGGGCACGAAAACGTGGCAGCAACTTCGAGGTCACGCTCGACACCGCCGACGGCGCGGCCGCCTTCACCGCCGCCGATGCGCAGGACCTCACCCAGTTAGGCGACGCGCTCGACGAGCTGGCGGCGATCGAGCCGCGCCTGGCCGAGCTGGTCGATCTCCACTTCTTTTGTGGATTCTCGTTCACCGAGATCGCTGGTCTCCGTGGTGTGTCCGACCGCACCGTGCAACGCGACTGGCGCAAGGCCCGCGCCCTCCTCCACCGCTCGATCCTCGGCGACGGCGAACCTTCCGCCAGCTGACGGGCGACGCCGGGACGCCGGACGCCGCGCCGCCGCGCGTGCCTAACGGAGCGCGGCCACCAGCCGCGCGGCCTCCACGGCGCTCGGCTGTCGCGCGCCCGCGCCGGCCGCCAGCTCGGCCACCGCGGAGTCCAACGCCGCCTTCGCCGACGTCGTGTCGCCTGTCGCAAGCAGGGCGCGCGCCTCAGCCACACGCGCTTCGCCGACGAACGCGTCGTGCGGCACCGTCGCCGGGTCCAGCGACGATACATCGCGTGCATCGCGCGCGTAGCGGAGCGCGGCCGCCGGTTGTCGCGAGCCGAGCGCCGCCTGCGACGCCAGCACCAAGGCCGCGTCGAACACGCGGCGCCGCTTGCCATCGAAGTAGCCCTGCTCGCGCAGCACCGCGTCGACGCTCGCGCGCGCGGCGGCGGTGTCATGCCGCGCCATCGCGAGGCGCGCATCGATGAGGCGCGAATCGGTGATCTGATCGTCGACGCTCCGAATCGCGAGATGCACTTCGATCGCCTTGAGCGCCGCGGCGCTGCGCTGCGCGTCGGCGACTTTGCCTAACTGCAGCTGCGCCAGGGCGAGGCCAAAGAGCGCGCGCCCTCGCCAATACGTGTTGTGACCGGCAGCCGCCTGATCCGCCAGCACGCCGAAATACTTGGCGGCCGAGTCGGCGTCGCCTTGGAACAGTGCAACGTGTCCGTAGTGAATGAGCACCTGTTCCGGAATTCGCCCCGACGGATCGCTCCGCGCCACCCGTTCGAGCGCCCCGTGCAGCGTCGCCTCTGCTTCCGCAGTCTGACCCAGCTCTCTCAGCATGTCGCCGAGGTTGTGCAACAGGGTGGCCTGCGTCAGCGTTTCGCCGCGACCCGTGCTGTCCATGATCGTGATGCCGCGGCGAAGCGCAGCCAGCGCATCGCGATGATTCCCGCTTGCGTACGATACATTGGCGGACGTCGACAGCATCGCGACATACACCAGGTCGTTCGTTAGGCCGAGACTGTCGCGGATCGCCAGCGCGCGGTGGATCTCCGGACCGCTGCGCTCCTGCGGACCGGCTTCGACGTTGAGCTGGGCGGCGTCGAACAGGCACAGCGAGGCCGTGCGCGGATCGGCGTGCTCGAACGCCGGCTCGAGGCTGTGCAACAACGTGTGCCCGACGTCGTATTTCCCATCCTCTCGCAGGTTGTCCACCTCGTCACATCGCGCCTCGAGCAGCGCTGCGCTGTCCGGAATCGCCGACGCGAGCGAATCCGCGCGAGCGATCAGCTCGCCGCGAATCCTCGTGTCGTTCAATGCGCCGTACTGATCGGCCAGCTGCAACAGGATCGGCAACAGCAGGCGCGGCTCGCCGGCATACTCGTGCTCCACCGCGATGCGCCCCCGATCCAGAATCTCTTTCATCGTGATCGGCTTGTCGCCGACCTGGCTCACGAGCACCGATTGGAACTCCGCCTGGGCATTGGCCCGGCGCGTCGCCTCGAACGCGGCGTCACGCTGTCGTTGGGCGTCGTGCATCTTGGCAACCGAAAACGCCGTCGCGGCGACGAGCACGAGGCCGATCGCCGTCGCGGCCACCACCGTCGCGCGGTTGCGCCTAACGAACATGCGGCCGCGATAGGCGAGCGAGTCGCGGCGCGCGCTCACGGGCTCGTGCCGCAGGAGCCGCTCGAGATCCAGGCCGAGCGCCGCCACCGTCTGATACCGCTCGGGCGGATCCTTGCGCAGCGCCTTGGCGAGAATGTTGTCGAGATCGCCCAGTCCGAGCCGAGCCGGCTCGACGTCGAACAATGCGCGGAGCTCGTCGGCCGGCGATGCGCGGCCCTCGGCCGTCGGGTGCGTGCCCGACACGAGCACGTAGAGCAACACGCCTAACGCGTAGACGTCCGTCGCCGTCGTGATGGCGCCGCCGCGCACCTGCTCCGGCGCCGCGTAATCGGGGGTGAAGGCGCGACCGCCCTCTGCCGTGAGCGCGGTCTGCACGCCGGCGTCCGCGCGATCGAGCAGCTTTGCGATGCCGAAATCGAGGAGCTTGACCGTGCCATCCCGCGTCACGAGGATGTTGGATGGCTTGAGGTCGCGGTGCACGATCAGGTTCGCGTGTGCGTGCCCGACGGCCGCGATCACGTCCAGCACCAGCCGGATGCGCGCATTGACGTCCAACCGCTGGTCGCGGACGTACACGTCGATGGGCCGGCCATCCACGTGCTCGAGCACCAGGTAGGGCTGTCCGCTCGGGCTCAGCCCGGCGTCGAGTAGCCGCGCGATGCCGGGGTGCGTTAGGCGGGCGAGCACCGAGCCTTCGCGCTGGAATCGACCCTGACCCGACGGGCTCAACCGCGCCAGGTTGAGCAGCTTCACTGCCGCCCGGCCCTCGAACCGGCCATCCGTCCGGCGCGCGAGCCACACCGAGCCCATGCCGCCTTGCCCGATCGGCTCGTCGAGTGTGTACGCACCCAACTCGAGTCCGGCGAGCGACACCGCGACGGGTTCGGACAGGAAACCGCTGCGATCGGCTTCCTCCTCACCCGACAACAACGATGTCAGCTCGAAAGCGATCGCGGGAGAGCTCGTGCTGAGCTCGCTCAGCCACCGCTCGCGCTCCGCATCAGGCAAATCGAGCGCGTGATCGAGGAGCGGCTCAAGCTCCTTCCACCGCTCGCGATCCATGGCAGCCATCTGGCAGTTCCGTCCCGTGAAATGCCGTCCCAGCTTACGGATGTCTTGGCGGATGTGCCAGACGGTTGCGCATACCGTTTTTACTCAACCAGTTGTCTCCGCCGCGCCTCGTCGTCATGTTTCGGTTGTATCTAGCTGCTGTCACAAAATGTTGCTCCCACCGCCGTTCCGCATTCACTCTCAATAGAGTCATCACGCTGCTAGTGCGCGCGCTGTTCGCTCGTGCCCCAGCGCGCCGCTCGCTCGTCAAGCTGGATGAGCGGAGCCGATGTCGGCTCCTCCTTCCCGGCCCCGATTCGGTACCCGATCGCGATGAAGCGTACGGACCTCATTCCAGTCGTCATTCTGCTCCCGTTGCTCGGCTTCGTGGCCGCCCAGGTCACGCAGACCTCGCATCCTGCGCCCGAGCCGCGCGTGAGCGCAATTCCCGTCGAAGCACACACCGAAGCCGGTCGGTTAGGCGTGGCCCGCCACGGCGCCGAACCGGTGGTCGACGCGCCGGCACCGTTGCCCGCGGCGCCCGCCGAAGCGACGCGCGATCTCGGCGGCGTGCGCGAGCGCTTGGCGACCGGCGCCGCCGGCACCTACATCGACGAGATCTTGTTGGAGCGCGACTCGTCGCTCGCCCGCTGGCCGGATCGCACGGCGCAGCCGATCAAGGTATGGATCGGCACCGGCACCGGCATCGCCGGGTGGAGTGACACGTTCCCCGCGCGTGTTCGCGATGCCTTCGAGGAATGGAGTGATCTCGGAATCCCGGTGCGCTTCGAGTTCGTCACCGACTCGGCCGACGCGGACGTGCACGTCGCATGGATCGATCATTTCGACACGCCGATCAGTGGCAAGACGCTGTGGGCGCGCGATCGTAGCTGGTGGATCGTGAACGCGAACATCACGCTGGCGCTGCACCACAACGCCGGCGAGGCGCTCGACGATTCGAGCGTCAAGGCGATCGCGTTGCACGAGGTCGGCCACCTGTTAGGCCTTGACCACACGAACGACACCACCGACATCATGACGGCGCGGGTCCGAGTGCGCGACTTGTCGAACGCCGACCGCGCGACCATGAAGCTGCTCTACACGCTACCGCCCGGTAGCATCCGCGAAGGCAAGTAGCAGCGAGCGGGGTCCCACATGCGGCGCGCGCCGGCATCTCTGCCGGCGCGCGCCGTTTTTATTTGTCCCACTTGAGCACGATCGATTTTTTTTTCTTGAGCCGCACTACGTCCAACTGGAGTTGCGTGTCGGACGCACGGTACATCGCGCGGCTCAAGCCCGATGGTGTACTGATCGGATGACCGTCGGCGCGCACGATCACGTCGCCGTCTTGCAGTCCCGAGCGCGCCGCTACCGTGCCCGACTCGACGCGGAGCACGAGCACGCCCTGACTCACGCCGAAGTAGTCGGACAGGTTGCCTACCGGCCTGACTTCGGCGCCGGCCACGACCAAAAGCGACGCTCCGGTCAATCGCGTGACGAGTGACGAGATCTCGGGCAGCGGCGACGGCGCCGCGAACGGCGTCACCGTGATCTCGACATCGCCCGAGTCCGGCTCGGGCGTGCGTGCGCGCGGTGCGAGCACCACGATAGGTGACGACGGTGACGACGGAGCCACTGGAGCGGCGCGAATGGTCGTGGCAGAACCGTTGGGGCCCGTCCAGACTTGCGCCCAATTCGACGTGGGACGCTTCGCGATCAATGCGATCAGCTGCTTGGTGTCGGGGCCGCGCTTCACGCTCAAACGCAGATGCGAGCCCGGTTTCAGCAGCGTCAAGAACGGCTCGGACCCGACGGTGACATCCTTCCCGTTGAGCGCGACCAGCTTGTCGCCGGACTCGACGCCGGCGTGGTCGGCCGGCGAGTCCGGATCCACGGACTCGATGGTCGGATAGCCATCGAACCGAATGAGCGTCTTGCCTCCCTCCTGCTGCACGTCGTGCGTGCTGGCCGAAAACGTGACGCCCAAGTAGCCCGGTGGCCCGTACGTCGCGAGCCCGAACGTCAGGCCGGTTGCAACACGCGCCGCGCGTTCCGCACGGTCCTCATCCATCCGTTCGAGTGTCATGCGGCGACGCAGAAGCGAGTTCGTCACCACCTCGAAGCGTTCTTGCGCGCGTCGCAGCTCACCGTTGGCGCGGGCTAGTGCTTCGGCAGCCGCGCCCGTGGAATCGTGCCCCGCCATGGCGAGCTTCATCGCATTGACCATCGCCTGACGGGCGCTCTCGAGGCGGGCCGTCGCTTGGGCGAGCTCGCGATCGGCGTGCGCGTCGGCGGTGCTGTCGCATTCCACGCATGCGGGTGCCGGCGTGTCTTGCGCGGCGGCTCTGCCTAACGGAACGGCCATCGCGCCCGACGCGACCGCCGATGCGATCAACACCGTGCCGCGGTTCACTGTTCTGCGGATGCGCATTGCCGCCGCCATCAGTAGCTCGTAAGCGACATGCCCGCAGGCAACGAGCTGTTGAGCTGTTGCAGGGTCACCTGTCGCGCCGTCCGCGCGGAGATGAGGTACTGATTGATGACCGGATCGGCCGGCGCCTGATTGGCGGCTGCGAGCGCAGCGTCGGATACGCGATCGAGCGCGGCCAACCGCAGGCGATAGCGATCGACGCCCGCCTCGCCGCGGAACGAGGTGTCGTGCGCAACCACGAATGCCGCCGCCAAACGATAGTCGCTCTCCGCGCGGCGCATGAGCGCCATCGCATTGCCGACGCTCGCCAACTGCGCGTGCGACGAATCCACGGACGCATTCTCGGCGACGCTCGACGGAGCCCCCGAGTTCGATCCGCCAAGCGTGCGCGCCGCCGAGGCACGCCCGACGGCCATGCCGCCGGCCGCGATCACGAGACCGGCTGCGATTTGCATCCAGGTGCGCGAGAGGCCACCGCGCAAGCGGTTCGGTGCGACCCGCGCGCGCTCGTCCGCCAGCCGCGCCGACAGGGAGCGCCAGTCGGTGAGGGGACGGGCCAGGACGTTGTTTCGCTCGCGAGCCGCCATTGCCACCAGCTCCTCGTACGCCGCCTGTTCGCGCGCACACGTTGGGCAGGTCGCCAGGTGGGCCGCTTCATCATGCGTCGGCTGGTCTTCGGCCAACGCCGCCAGGCGCTCAGGATCGAGGTGCAGCATGAGTTCTGAGTTCCGTTGCCGGCGTTTGGACATCCACCAGGTGCGCGAGCAGCCGGCGAAGCCTCGCGCGTGCCTTGAAGAGTTGCGATTTCGAAGCGCCCGCCGTAATGCCTAACTCGCGGGCGATGTCGTCATGGGTATAGCCTTCCACGTCGTGCAGCATGAACACCGTGCGCGCACCGGCCGGAAGCCGTGCGGCCGCGTCTTCGATGGACGCGGCCAGAAATGCGCGATCGCTGTCCATCTCGACGGCCGAGGAATCTTCTTCGATGTCGACTTCCAGGCGTCCCAGCCGGCGCGCTTTGCGCAACGCGTTCAACGTCCGGTTCACCGCGATGCGGTGCGCCCAGGTCCCGAACTGCGCGTCGCCGCGATAGCTGCCTAACGCGCGGAAAATCTGGATCCACACATCCTGCGCGATGTCGGCGCTCAGGTCCGGATCGCCGCCCACGAGGCGCCGCACGACGGCGTCGATATGCGGCGAGTACTGCGACCAGAGTTGTCGCAGCGCCCGCTCATCGCCATCGATGGCGCGCCGAATGAGTAAGTGATCCGTTTCCATCCCGGTTGCTTGATTGGTCACCGGCGCGTGTCCTTCGGGTTGCCGAAAAAATCACCGGCCTTGAGCCGGACCCACCGAAGATTAGTGCAAGCCGGTCGAACCGACCGAGAGATGCCGCGAGCCCGCCGCAGGCCGCCGTGGCACTCCCACCACCACGCCTGAGATCGATGGAACGGTCGAACGGTGACGGGCGCCTATGTATTTCGTCTTGCCAACTGAATGCAACTCCACATATTGAAGTAGGATAGCTCGCCCGACCTCAAGTCGTGTGGTCGTCCCGCCGGATCTTAGCCCGCCAGTTTCCGGTTCGCACTACGGTTCGCGCTGCTGCTCTCGTTCTTGCGACAACTGATGGCCGTCGCTGTCTGCTGAGCCCCGGGGTACAAACCCTAAGCTCCGAGTCATGGCATAGTCCAGGGCTCCAGAAGCCGGGGTTCGCGTGGTCGTTTTTGAAAAAGGGGTTGCCGTGGTCATTGCCTTGCTTGCTGCGCTTGCCATTGTAGGTGGAAATGGTGGATTGCCGGTCAAGACACCGGCGTCCGTCGGCATGTCGGCAGCTCGGCTCAAAGTGATCGACCGGGTAGTCGAGCGCGGCATCCACGCCGGCGGCTTCCCAGGCGCCGCGGTTGTTGTCGGCCGGAAGGGCGCCGTGGTCTGGGAAAAGGGATTCGGACGCATCGATTGGAAGTCGTCCAGCCAACACGTCTCTCCTACCCAGACAGAGTACGACCTCGCCTCGCTCACCAAGGTTGTCGGCACCACCACCGCCATCATGATTCTCTACGACAAGGGTCTCTTCAATCTGGATGACCCGGTCGTGAAGTATCTGCCCGAATTCACCGGAGACGGCAAGGATAGCGTCACGATTCGCGAGCTGCTCGAGCACCGGTCGGGTCTGCCCGCGGACCGCGAGCTCTGGCGGCTCGCATCGTCGCCCGCCGAGGCGCGACAGATCGTGCTGACCACGCCGCTCGAGTACAAGCCGGGCACGCAATACGTCTACTCCGACCTGGGCGCCATGACGCTCGGGTTCCTGGTCGAGAAGCTGAGCGGACAGCCGCTGGATGAATACCTCAGCATGTGGGTGTTTCAGCCGTTAGGCATGACCAACACGTTCTATCGTCCGGCGGACTCGGTGAAGTACCGCACCGCGCCCACGGAAGACACGCCGCCGCGCGGCTACCCGCTGCAAGGCGAAGTGCACGACGAGAACGCCTATGCGTTAGGCGGCGTGGCCGGACACGCGGGCTTGTTCAGCACGGCGGCCGATCTGTCGATCTTCGCCCAGATGGTGTTGAACGGCGGCGTGTTCAACGGCATCCGCATCGTGAGCGATTCGACGATCAAGCTGTTCACGCATCGCGCCGCGGGCAGCCGCGCGCTCGGGTGGGCGATGGCCGATGGCCAGTGGGGCTCGGGGCGCTTCCTGAGCGACGAAGCCTTCGGACACGTCGGGTACACGGGTACGTCGCTCTGGATCGATCCCGATCGCGACATGTTCGTCATCCTGCTCACGAACCGCGTGCACGAGCCGCGCGCTCGACGTCCCGAGAAAGTGATCGCCGACATTCGCGCCGACTTGTCCGACGCGGCGGCGATCGCGGTGACGGACGATCCCGAACAGCTCATTGCAATGCCGGTGTCGTTCCGCGCCGATCGCGCGCGCGGATGGAACCACACCGAGCGTCGGCATCTTCGCCGGGTGCGGCACCGCGGTACGAAGTCGACGGTGCGCATCGCGAAGCGCCATTCGGCGACGTCGTCGCACAGCAAGAAAGTGGTCGTCACAGCCAAGAAGAGCCACACGACGCACGCGAAGTAGGCTTGCCTGGCGGTTCGGCGCCGGTGAAGTTGCAGGAAGATGCCTGCCGACGCCGACATGAGTGACGACCGCGAGCCCGTCCAACCCGATTCACCGAATGCGCCAGCCCCAGCGCCCGCGCCGGCTCCTTCTGCGCTCACCGAAGACGTCGTCAAGGCGACGCTGCGCCGGGTGAAGGATCCCGAGCTCAACCTCAACATTGTCGACCTGGGTCTCGTCTATGCCGTAACGGTGGACGCCGGGTTGGTGACGGTGGACGTCACGCTCACGTCGCCGGGATGTCCGTCGGGGCCCGAGATCCTGACCATGGCCGAGCAACAGCTGCGTACACTGCCCGGCGTCGAGGACGTGGTGATGAACCTGGTGTGGGATCCGATGTGGAGTCCCGACCGGATGGAGCCGCGGATCAAGGCCTACCTGGGCTTTTGACCGCGCGACAATTTCCTAACGGTATCTCAGTTAGGCAGTGAGCGCGCGCAGCAGGTCCGCTCCCATCACGTCCACCTGCCAATGGCGGAGGTCATCCGCGGCCGCCAGCTCGTCCAACGAGCCCGGACGCTTGCGCGCGATGCTTTCCAGCCGCTCGCGCGAGATCAGAAACCCGGGATCGAGGTCGAGTCGTTGGGCGACCGTCTCGCGGACGGTGCGCAGCCGGTTCACGCGCGCGTCGAAATCGGGATCGCGGTCCCACCGCGGGGCGCGCGGGAAGCGCGGAAGCTGATCCTCGCTCGCGCCAAGGCCGCGGCCGATCGCATCGAGAACGTCGGTGCCGCGCCGCTCGACCACGCCGCGCGGCATGCCGCGAATCTCGCGCAGACCGTCGATCGAACGCGGGGCCGCGCGCGCGAGCCCCAGCAGCGTCTCGTTGCCCGCGACGCGAAACGTCGCTCGGTCCATTTCGCGCGCTACGCCATCTCGCCAAGCCGCGAGCTCGCGAAGAATTGCCAGCTCGCGCCGCGACAAGTCGCGCGCGCCTTTGATGCGCTGATAGGCGTCGACCGAAGCGTCGTGATCCCATCGCGTGCCCTCGAGTCGCTCGAACTCTTCACGCGCCCAGCCGGACCGGCCCAGGCGCTCCAACTCGGCGGCCAACCGATCGCGGAGTTGCAGCAGGTGCAACGTGTCCTGCGTCGCGTAGTCGAGCATGTCCTGCGGGAGCGGGCGCATCGACCAATCGGCTCGCTGGTGTTTCTTGTCCAGCTTCACGCCGAGAAATTGCTCGAGCAACGCTGCGAGTCCAAACTGACGGATGCCGAGGAGCTGAGCAGCGATGCGCGTGTCGAACAGGTGACGCGCGTGCCAGCCGTAATCCTGGAAGAGGAGCCGCAGGTCGTAGTCGGCATCGTGGAATACGGTTTCGGACTCTGTGCTCTCGAGGAGCTCGCCGAGCCGGCGCGGCTTGCCAATGGTGAGCGGATCGAGGATCGCGTTCGCCGATGCCGTGCTGATCTGCAGCAGATAGATTCGGTCGACGAAACGGTGGAAGCTCGCACCCTCGGTGTCGACGGCCAACCGGGGGGGTTCGCCGATGGAGGTGAGAAAGCGGTCGGCAGCTTCCGGCGTATCGATGTACAAGGTCGACGAGGTGCTAGTCCGAGTGTCCGGTCGATAGGGGGATGGCGAAGAGTGATGCGACGGCACTCGAACTTACCTCGTCAAGCTGGCCGGCCTGGCGGCATTGGGGGCAGGAGGTGGTCGAGCCAGGCGTTCGTGAATTCTCTCGCACGGGACGCGCGAAAGGAAGCGGACTGCTACTTTGGAGTCCGTTCGTAGCGCTGCCCACACCTTTTTTCGGCGACATTATCCATGTCCGACGCGGTATCACGCAGATTCCCGCCGGCCGGGAATGCCTGGCGGTCACGCGACGTGCTCCGCGTGGCGGCTATCGTGTTTGGGTTGTACTTCGTGTTGCGGCTGCTGTGGTTCGCGAACGCGCTGGTCCTGGTCGCGTTCCTCGGCGTGTTGTTCGGGCTCGCAATTTCCGCGGGCGTCGACCTCTTGGTTCGATTCCGTGTTCCGCGAGCAATCGGCGCGGCCACGATCGTGGTCGCGTTCTTCGCGCTGTTGTATGGCGCGGGGGCAGTGATCGCGCCGACGGTGAGCGATCAGCTCGCGGTGCTCAAGTCGCGACTGCCTGAGGCGCAGGCTCGCGTCGAAGGATGGATGCAGCACAAGGGCGGATTGATGCGGGCCGCGATGGGCGCGGGCGCCGCGACCGACTCCGTCGCGGCGCCGCAGCTCGGTGGTGCGGCGGCACCGGTGGAGCGCGGCACCCGCGAAGCTGCGCGCGCCGACACCGCGCAAGGATCGGCGCCGAGTCCGTTAGCCGAAGGCATCGGGCGGCAACTGCAGAGCGCGACGCGCTACGTGTTCCCGTTCCTCACGTCGACGCTGGCGGCGATCGCCGGTCTCATCGTGATGCTGTTTCTCGCGATCTATGTCGCGGTGGATCCAGGATTGTACCGGCGCGGGTTTCTGGTGCTGGTGCCGCCGGAATCGAGAGGCGTGGCGTCGCGGGTGCTCAGTCAAATGGCCGTCAAGCTGCGCAAATGGCTGGTCACGCAGCTCATCGCGATGGTGGTGATCGGCGTGGTGAGCACGGTCGTGCTGCTGATCCTGCGCGTGAAGGCGCCGTTTGCGTTAGGCCTGCTCGCCGGGTTGCTCGAGTTCGTGCCGACCATTGGACCGGTGCTGAGCGCCGTGCCGGCCATCGCGATGGGATTCCTCGACTCGCCCGAAAAGGCGCTGTCGGTGACGATCGCGTACATCGCGATTCAGCAAGCCGAGGGGCAAGTGCTGATTCCGATGCTGATGAAGGGAGGCATCGATCTGCCGCCGGTCCTCACGATTCTGGCGCAGGCGGTGATGGCGATGCTGTTCGGATTCCTTGGACTCATGACGGCGGTGCCGCTGCTCGCGGCGATCATGGTGCCGCTGCGCATTCTGTACGTGGATCGCGAGGGTCCGCTCACCGAAGCGCAACTCGAGAGCAGTTAGGCAACTGCTCGAGGCGCGGCCGGACGCGACGGCCGCGCCGCCATCGCGCCCTCATCGCAAAGGATCAGTCCCGCGACCGCTGGAGTCCTTCGATGGCATCTCCGATTTCGTCGAGCGCTTTCCAGATGGTTTTGAACAGATCGGCCATCTCGTCCTTCGACAGCGGCGCGTCTTCGCCGACGCGCATGCGGCTTTCGACCTTGCGGACCTCGCGCGCGGCATAGCGCATGTAGTCGACCGGATATTTCATGCTGGATTCCTCCCGAGGCAACGATACCCACGGCGCGCGCACCGCGCCATGCACGGACGCATCGTCGAGCGTGACCAGCCCGTACCCAATCGAACTGCTGGAGCTGTTCGCGCGCTTTCCGTCGCTGGCGGGACTCGGCCGCGTCGCGCTGGGCGCGTTTCCGACGCCGGTCGAACGCGTGGAAATGCCGGGTGTGCGCGGCGCACTCTGGATCAAGCGCGACGATCTGAATGCACGACGCCTCGCGGACACGGACGCACGATGCGCAGGCGGCAACAAGCTGCGCGCGCTCGAATTCTTGCTGGGGCGTGTGGCGCGTGGTGACACCGTGCTCGCGTTGGGCGGCGACGGATCGACGCACGTGTTGGCCACCGTCGCGCTCGCGCGCCGACTTGGCGCGCGCACAGTGGCGATCCGCTGGCGACACGAAATGAACGACGTCGCGCGACAGGTGGATCGTCGCGCGCGGGAGTTGGCGGACACGGTGCACAGCGAGCGCGGGCCGGTCCGCGCGATCGCGCGCGGATGGCTTGCGGCGCGGCATGCACGCGGATCGGGCGTCGTGTGGCGGATCCCGCCGGGGGGCGCGTCGCCGCTCGGGATGCTCGGCGCGGTGAACGCAGGGCTCGAGCTCGCGGCGCAGGTGGCGCGCGGCGAGGCGCCGGCACCGGCGCACGTCGTCCTTCCGTTAGGCACGGGCGGGACCGCGGGCGGCCTCGCGCTCGGATTCGCGATCGCCGGCCTCGAGACGGAAGTGGTGGGGGTCCGCGTGGTACCGCGCATCGTGTCCAACCATCGGCGGGTGCTGGGGCTCGCGCACCGCTGTGCCCGTTTCATCGAACGTGCGACGGCGAGCAGCGTGC
The DNA here is from genome assembly GCA_963702675.1 of uncultured Gemmatimonadaceae bacterium. Classification (GTDB taxonomy): domain Bacteria; phylum Gemmatimonadota; class Gemmatimonadetes; order Gemmatimonadales; family Gemmatimonadaceae; genus JADGGM01. Next base: position 604,213 of record CAVPDN010000009.1, on the reverse strand, counting down.
CGCGCGTGCGGCGTCGCGGCGTCAGGGTACTGCATTGATATTTCGGCGGCGCGTACGGCCGGCCGTTGGACACGGCACGAGAGGTGCGCGACATCGCCGCACGCATCACGGGTGTCATACTGGATGAGACCTACGGCGCCAAAGCGTTCGCGGCGGCGGTGGATCTGGCGCAAACGACGGATGCAACCATCCTGTACTGGCTCACGTTCGACGCACGATCCGTGGGTGCGCCGACGGGCGCCGACGATGCCGCGACCATGACAGGAGGGCAGGTCGCATGAAATGCCGACTCGCCGATGTGGACCTCGAATACGACGTGTCGGGTGCGTCGCGCAGCCCAACGCTGCTCCTCGTGCACGGATTCCCACACGATCGGACGCTCTGGGCGCCGCAGATGCATGCGTTGTCGGGAACGTATCGGTGCGTGGCCGTGGATCTGCGCGGGTTCGGCGAGAGCAGCAGCGCACCGCCTTACTCGATGGACCAGTATGCCGATGATCTCGCTGCGCTCCTCGATACGATCGGCGTGGAGCGCGCGGTCGTGGCCGGATTGTCGATGGGCGGCTACATCGCGTTCGCGATGTGGCGCCGTCATGCGCGGCGCGTGCAAGGGTTCGTGCTCGTCGACACGCGCGCGGGTGCGGACAGCGACACAGTGCGCGCCCGACGCCGCGAGATGATCGCGCTCGTGCGCGCCGGCGGCGTGTCCGCCATTCCCGCCCGGCTGGCCGCGGCGCAGCTCGGCGCCTCGACGCGAACGCGACAGCCGGAGCTCGAGTCGACGGTGCTGGCCATGGCGCGTCGGGCGAGCGACGGCGGTGTGTTAGGCGCGCTCGACGCGATGATGGCGCGCCCGGATTCCGCGGACACCCTCGCCACGGTCACCGTCCCGACACTGATCGTCGTCGGCGACGAGGACATTCTGGCGCCGCCGCTCGAAGCCGAGCAGTTGCACGCGCTCGTATCGGGAAGCCGGCTCGACGTGATCCGCGGGGCCGGGCACCTGAGCAATCTGGAGCGACCGGCCGCCTTCAACGCCGTGGTGAGCGCCTTTGCGGCGACGGCCTGCGACACGGCGCAGGCGCACTGATGGTCGTCGCCAGAGCGGACGCCACGTGGCGCATGCCTGTCTTTGGCTGGGACATGACGCGACTGGCGTGGATCGTGACCGGAGCGGCGGTGCTCCTGGTGCTCGCCCTCGTGTCGATCTGGCACGCGCACGGCCACTCGCGACGGGCGAAGATCGTGTGGACGGTGGTCGCGGTGGTGTTGCCGATCATCGGGCCGCTCGCGTGGGCGCTGGCCGGACGCGAGTCGCGACGCACGCGCGCCAATCGTTAGGCAAAAGCACGGGGGACGCCACGCCTAACCGTGACGTCCCCCGTGATCGGCGCCCCGAGCGGGGCGTCAGCGCGTCGGTCGTGTGGGCGGCGCATCGCCCTTGAACACATCCCGGTTGATCTGCACGAACTGCTTCTGATTCCCCGGCACATCTTCTTCGGGGAAGATCGCGGTCACCGGACACTCCGGCTCACAGGCGCCGCAGTCGATACACTCGTCCGGATGGATGAACAACTGGTCCGGGCCCTCGTAGATGCAGTCCACCGGACACACATCCACGCACGCCTTGTCCTTTACGCCAATGCAGGTCTCGGTAATAACGTAGGGCATTGCTCGCCTCGAAATGTGCGCGACGGGGAACACCCCTAACCTAATGAGAATCCTCGGCGGCGGGAGTATTCGATCGCGGCTCAGTGGGCGAGCGCGGTGTCCGACGCCTTCTTGGCCTGGGCCAACTCGGCGCGGAATGGGAGCGCTTTGTCGGGCTGCTTGAGGGTGTCGTACACGGCGACGAGGTCATTCCGTGCAAGATTGAACCAACTCGCCGGGGGATTCTTCAAGGCCTTGAGGATGCCGTAGCCGGTGGTCAGCTCCGTCTCGGCATTGGCGTACCGGTGCTCGAGCACGAGTGTGTGTCCGAGGCGCACGCGGGCGATGCCGACCAACTGGTGGTCGGGCGCCAGCACCTCGCCGTAGCGGCGAATGACGTCGCGGAAGAGCGAGTCGGCTACGGCGTACTGTTTTTCCTCGAGGTACACGTTGGCGAGATTCGACAGCGCGATCCCGATGAGGTAGTGCTTGTCATGGTAGATCTGTCGATAGAATGTCCGCCATGCGCCGGAAATCCTGCGCGGCTTCATCCAACCGTCCGCGCGATTGTGCGACTTTCCCGAGCTCGTTGAGCGCTGATGCGACGCGGGGGTGCACGGGCCCGTAGGTGCGCTGCTGGATGTCGAGCGCTTCCGCCAGCAGCGTTGCGGCCTCGTCGTATTTCTTCTCGTCGATGAGCGTGCGGCCGAGCATGGTGAGCGAGGATGCGGTTTCGGGATTGTTGCTGCCGTACCACGCGCGAATGATGCCGAGCGCTTCGCGATAGTATCGCTCGGCGGCGAAGTAGTGCCCGTACTCGTATTGAATGGCGCCCAAGTTGATCAGGTCATCGGCCACATTGGGATGGCGCGGGCCGTAGAGACTCCGGTCCATCTCGAGCGCGCGCTGATTGAGCGAATCGGAAATCGCATAATGGCCGGCATAGAAATGCGAGTTGGCGAGCTCGGTGATGGTCGCGGCGAGCTCCGACGGCTGCGATCCCGGCGCCGACAGCAGCTGTACGGCCTGGCCGAGCGTCGCGATCGCGTCCGGATAGCGTCCCTGGTCATCGAACACGCGGCCTAACGCGGCGGTGGTCTTGGCGATGGAGGGGTCGCCGGGCGGCAGCAGGCGCTGCTGCATCGCGAGCGCCTGCCGGATCAACTGCTCGGCGGAATCGTACTGGGCCTGGGCGTCGAGCAGCAGGCCCAGGGCGACGAGGCTGTTGGCGATGTCGGGGTGGTCGCCGTGGAAGAGTGCATGGCGCTCGGCGAGCGCGGCGCGGAGCAAGGTGTCGGCGCGATCATAGTTGCCGAGCTCCTGGTAGATGCTGCCGAGCGTTTCATAGAGCTCGGCTTGGGATTGCGGGACGCCGTCGAGGGCGCGGGCTTCCTTGAGGCCGCGGTCGAGCATGGTGACGACCCGCAGGCTGTCCGCGGGGCCGACGTCCTCGTCGCCGCCCTGGAACAGGGTGACCATGAAGCCCTGCACCCGTTGGGCGCGCGCCGCTTCGCCCAACGCAGCGTTGCGCGCGTTGGTGACGCGCACGGTGTAGAACACGACCAGCCCGATCACGGTGACGAACATCGCGGCGGCAACGGACACGGAGCGCCAGTTGCGGCGCAGGAACTTGGCGGTCCGGTAACGGACGCTATCGCGCCGCGCTTCGAGCGGCTGGCCGCCCAGGTAGCGGTCGATGTCGCGGATCAGCGCGTCGACCGTGGCATAGCGGCGCGCCGGTTCCTTGTGCATTGCCGTTAGGCACAGGACATCCAGGTCATCCCATTCGCTCGTGCTGGCCGCGGGCAGGCGCGCGTCGGGGCCTTCGTGCTCGCGCCGGCGCCGGGCCACCGCCGACGGCTGCACCGGATCGTGCTCCGCGATCAGCGCCTCGACCTCCGCCGGCGTGCAGTGCGCCACGTCGAACGGCAGGCGTCCGGTGAGCACCTCGTAGAACACCACGCCGAGCGAGTAGATGTCGGTATGGATGCCGACGCGCCCGGCGCGGATTTGCTCGGGCGCCGCGTAGGCCGGCGTCATCAAGCGCATGCCGGTCCGCGTGTGATCGGCATCGGCGCCGCTCTCATCGAGCTGCTTCGCGATGCCGAAATCGAGAAGCTTCACCGTGCCGTCCTGCATCACGAAGATGTTCGACGGCTTGAGGTCGCGGTGAATGATCGCGTGACCGTGTGCGTGCTGTACGGCTTCGCACACGCTGCGGAACAACCGCAGCCGGTCCGCCATCGACGACGCGTGGTCGCGACAGTAGTCGGTGAGGGGCACGCCGTCGACGTACTCCATGACAAACCACGGCGTGCCGTCGCTCAGCGTGTCGGCGTCGTAGAGCCGCGCGATGAGCGGGTGGTTGAGTTGGGCCAGCGTCCGTTGCTCGAGCGCGAAGCGTTCGCGGCGCGCGGGCGAGAGCCACGCGTCGCGCAGAATCTTGATCGCGGCGTCGCTGCCCAGATCATCGCGGCGCGCCAGGTACACCACGCCCATGCCGCCTTCGCCGAGCAGGCGCGTGATGCGATACGGCCCGAAGGTGTCGGGCAGCTGATGCGACGCGCCGCTGCCTAACACTTGATGGGCGACGTGCGCCACGTCGCGGTCGAGGAGCGAGCCGCCGTGCGCGTCTTCGTCGAGCAGCGCCGACACCTCGTCGCGGAGCTCGGCGTCGCCGCCGCATTCGGCGTCGAGGAACGCCGGCTGCTCCGCGGGCGGCATTTCCACGGCGCGGTGGAAGAGCTCCTGGATGCGCGTCCAGCGCTCGGCGTCCATGGCGTTCCGTTAGGCGCTGGTCAGCGGGCGCGGCGCAGCTCGCGCGCCAGCCACGCGCGCGCCGCCCGCCAATCGCGCAGAATCGTCGCCTCGGACACGCCGAGGAGCGCGCCGGTCTCGGCGATGTCGAGTCCGCCGAAGAAGCGGCACTCCACCATCAGCGCTTGTCGCGGATGGATCCGCGCCAGCTCCTCGAGCGCTTCGTCGAGCGCGAGGAGATCATCGGCCGCGGCCGCGCTGGTCGCGGCGACGGAGAGTGCGTCGTCGAACGTGACGATGGCCACCGCGCCGCCGCGTTTGGTTGCCTTCCGACGCCGCGCCGCTTCGATGAGCACCTGGCGCATCGCGCGCGCCGCGATCCGCTTGAAGTGCAGGCGCGGAACGGACGCGAGGTGCGGCGATTGCGCGAGCTTGAGCCACGCCTCGTTGACCAGCGTCGTCGGCGTGAGCGTCGCGTTAGGATCGTCGCGGCGCACTGCGGACGCGAGTCGTCGCAATTCTTCGTACGTCGCACTGAAGAGATCGTCGAGCGCACGACGTTCCTCGAACACACCGCCCAAGTCGGCGTTGCCGAGTCCGTGAACGACGGCATTGCGGGTGACACCACGCGGCATGACGGGATTCTCCACAGCTCTGCGCAAAGCCATTGGAGCCGACGTGCGGACCGACGCTCGACGCGGCTGTTCGGGACGTATCCCGGGGGCCCTCTAGCGTAGCGATACCGGTCGCACCACGCAAATCCCCGAGGTTCGGATGGTGAGACGTCCACACGGGCCGGCCGACACGAGCGCGGAACATGTCGCCCGCCGGCTCAAGGCCACCGGCTCATCCGATCTGGACGTCTTATACGCGGCCAAGCAGGAGCTGGCGGCGCCGTTCGACCGGCACCGGATAGTGTGCCTGTGGATCATCATTGCCGGCACGCTGGTGTGTTGCACCGTCGTTCTCGCCCCGCTGGGCGTGCCGATGGTGCTGTTCGGCGTGCGGGATCGCCGCCGGATCGCGCGGAACATGGCCGTCATCGAGTCCGCACACGCGGCGTACGTCGGGTCGCTGGCATCGCGCGCGGGCGCCGGTCGCACGCGCGGAGCATGCGCTTGACCGCGGCCGTTCGCGCCGCGTATTCTCGCTGCTCCAGATCGGCGCGACCCTAACGGACGGCGCAGGCTCCCATCGCATCATCGTCGTTGCTCAAACTCCCCATGCGGCGCGCGCTCGTCACGGGCGCCACCGGGATGCTGGGCGCGTACCTCACCGAAGCGCTGGCGCGTTCGGGCTGCCCGGTTCGCGCTCTGGTGCGCGACGCGGACGCCGCGGCGTGGTTGCGTCCGTTAGGCGCGGAGCTGGTGGCCGGCGACGTGCGCAATGCGGCGGTGGTGCGCGAAGCGGCCGCGGGATGCGATGTGGTGTTCCACGCGGCCGCGATGGTCGGCCCGGGATTGGACTACGCGCCGTTTCGCGAGGCGAACGTCGACGGGACGCAGCACGTGCTCGACGCGTGCGCGGATGCGGGTGCGCGGTTGCTGCACGTGAGCAGCACGGCGGTGTACGGCGCGGCCCGCTACGAGATGGCGCCGGTGGACGAGTCCACACCCTTGCCCGCACTCCCGGAGCACGACGCGTACGGGCGCTCCAAGCAGGAGTCGGAGCGACTCGTGTTCGACGCGCACGCGCGCGGCGCGGTGCAGTGCGCGGTGGTGCGTCCGCCGCCGATGTACGGCGAACGCGACCGGCATTTCGTGCCGCGCGTGGGCGCCGTGTTGTCGCGGGGCGTGTTCCCGCTGATCGGCGGCGGGACCACGACGTTGCCGCTCGTCCACGCGCGGAACGTCGCCGACGGCGCGATCCTCGCGGCCCTTGCGTTAGGCGCGCAGGGCCGGGCGTACAACCTGACGGCCGATTACCCGATCACCGTAGGCGATTTGGTGCGCCTGGCATCCGATGGGCTCGGCCGCCGCGTGTTCGCGCCGCGCATTCCGTTGGCCGCCGGCCGTGCGCTGTTCAGCGTGCTCGAGGTCGCGCTCCTCGTGGCGGGCCGGCGGGCCGTCTCCAAACGCAGCCGCGGTACGCTCGACATGCTCACCAAGAACAATCCATTCCCCGCGGACCGCGCGGGACGAGAGCTGGGATGGGCACCGGCGATCACACCGGACCGCGGGATTCCCGCGGCCTTCCGCTGGTGGTCCGAATCGCGCTCCGTTAGTCGCCGCGCATCGCGATGAGCGGGCTCACCCGGGCGGCCCGGCGCGCCGGCAGGTAGCTGGCCGCGAGGGCGACGGCCGCGAGCACGACCGCGACGCCGAGGAACGACGCCGGATCCGCGGGTCCGATCCCGAACAGCCACGAGCGAATCAGGCGCGCCGCGAACAGCGCGCCCACGGCGCCGACCGCGATGCCCACGCCGGCGAGCATCGCGCCTTCGCGCAGCACCAGGCGCAGCACGGCGCCCGGCTGGGCGCCGAGGGCCACCCGCAGCCCCAGCTCCTGGCGCCGCTGCGTGACCGAGTACGAGATGACGCCGTACAGGCCTAACGCAGCGAGCAGGAGCGCCGCCGCCGCGAACACGGCCATGAGCGCGCCGTTCAAGCGCGGCTGCGCCACCGACAAGTCGACGATCGATTGCAGCGTCTGGACGTTGTAGATCGGGAGTCCAGGATCGATGTCGTGCACGGCCTCGCGTACCAACGGCGCCAGCGCCGCGGCATTGCCGCGGCCGCGGACCACGAGGGTCATGGTGTGCAGCAGGCGCACGGATCGCCGCATCGACGCGTAGACCACCGGCGCGGGCGGCGTGGCCAGGCTCGTCTGCGCGGCGTCGTTCACCTCGCCCACGATCTGCAGTCCCGTGGGCTGCGTGTTGAAGGCGATCTGCTGGTCGATCACGCTTGTGTTAGGCCAGAACGCATGCGCGGCGGCCTGGCTCAATACCATGGTCGGCGCGGCTTCGTCCCAGGCCACATCGCGGCCGGCCACCACGTGCATGCCCATCGCGCGGAAGTACCCGGGCGTCACGAAGCGAATGGTGCTCATGAGCGGATCGTTAGGCGGACGCGGCGGCTGGCCGACGAGCCGGATGGATGTGAACACGCCGCCGCCCACCAGCGGCGGCGTGTCGGTGGCGCCGACGGCGGTGATGCCGGGGCGGCCCGAGAGGTCCGTCAGGAGCGACCGGTAGAACGCGATGCCGGTCGAATCCGGATAGCCCGGGCCCAACGTGATCTGCGCGGTGATCGCGTGCTCGGGGCGGAATCCCGGGTCGACGCGCATCATGCGCGCCAGGCTCTGCGCCACGAGCGTGGCGCACACCGCCAGCACCACGGTGAGCGACAGCTCGCCGATCACCAGCAACCGGCGCGTTCGGTGCGCGTGCACGTCGCCGCTGTTGCCGCGACCGCCGTCGCGCAGCGCCTTGCCTAACGATGGCAAGCTCGCACGCACGGCCGGCCACAGCCCGAACAACACCGCCGACCCAAGGCTCAGCGCGAAGGCGAACGCGATCACCGTGACGTCGAGTCCAAACCCGCCGCTGCGTGGAATCACGCCGGCGGGGATCGCGCCGCGCAGACCGGCGAGCGCCGCGGCGGCCACGCCCAACCCGATCACGGCGCCCACCAGCGCCAGCAGCACGCTCTCCACCACCAGCTGCGCCACCAGCCGCCCCCGCGACGCGCCCATCGCCTGGCGCACCGCGATCTCCCGGCCCCGCGCGGCGCCACGGACCAGCAGCAGGTTGGCCACGTTCGCGCACGCGATGAGCAGCACCAGCATCGCCGCGCCCAGCAGCACGAGCAGCGGGCCCCGCGTGCCTAACGACAGGTCCTCGCTGAGCGGGAACACGCTCGCCGTCCATCCCGCGATCTCCGGATTCTCGCTCGCCACCCGCACCTCGGCGGCGTACAGATCCTGGCGCGCGCCCTCGAGCGTCGCCCCGGGCTCGAGCCGGGCGATCGCGCCGAACAGGTGCTGCGCGTGGCGCTCGACGCTCGCGTATGCGGTGAACTCCACCACCGTGATCACGTCCAGCGGCGCGCCGACGAACGCCGGGCCCAGCAGCTCTGCGTTAGGCGGCAATACGCCGATCACCGTCCGCAACCGGCCGTTGATCGAGAGCTGCGACCCGATCGCCGATCGATTGGCGCCGAAGTGCCGCTGGAAGAAGCCGTACGTGATGAGCACCGCGTTGCTCGTCTCGCCGCGCGCGTCGTCCGGACCGAACGAGCGGCCCAAGCAGCGGGTGCACGCCCAATACGTCGAGAAAGTTGGGCGTCACCACGAGCGACGTCGCGCTCTCGGGCCCGTCGCGCCCCGCGATCGTCGTGAGGCCGTTGGCGTAGAGCGCCATGTCCGTGAACGAGTGCGTGCGGGCCTTCCAGTCGCGGAAATCGGGCATCGAGACGCCGAACCGCGACACGCTCTTGTCCGGGTTCGTCGCCCACAACGACACGATGCGATTCCCGTCGGTGAATGGCAGCGGCCGAAGAAGCACCGCGTCCACCACGCTGAAAATCGCCGTGTTGGCGCCGATGCCGAGCGCGATGGTCAAGACGACGATCACGGTGAAGAGCGGGTAGGCGCGCGCCGAACGCCACGCAAACCGCGCATCCTGGGCGAGAAACTCCAACCATTGGCCGCCGCGATTCGCGCGGCGATCAGTCATGGCGTGCATGCGTTCTCCTGTGCGCTCGCCACCAACGTGCTGCGCGGTTTCGAGATGTCAACCCGATTTGACGGCACTCGGACGAACGCCGGGTATCTCCACGCCAAGTGCGCGGAGATCGCGCTCGGCATTGCGAACCCATGACGCGTTGGCGCGCGGATTGGCCGGACTCGGGTGCAACACTCCGCCCATGATCACGCGGTCGTTCCCCGTCGCAGCGAGCACGTGACGCACGCGCGCTTCGGCGAACCGGCCCAACCCCGCGACCACGCGCGGGCCGAGCGCGTCGATGCACCGCGCAAGCGCCCGATCGCACGCCGCGAACAACGCCTCTCGCTCCACAACGGGCAGCTTGTCGGGCGTTCGATTGCGCCCGCTCGCTTCCATGAACACGAGCGGACAATAGTTCCAGACGAAGAACCGTGCGAAAAACCGCTCCGGCGCGCCGAATCGGTCGCGCGCCCAACCCCAGAATCGCCGGCCGCTCACCTCGCTGCGCCTGCAGGCGAATCCCGCGATCGGACGGCTCGGATGGACACGGCGTGGTTGCCTAACTGGAGCCTCGATGCCCAACCAATCGCGCACCATTGCGATCTCGCCGAACGGCACGCCCGTCTGCGCCATGCCGAACGGACCCGGATTCATGCCCACCAGCATCGCGTCGCGCGGCGTCCGCGCGCCATAGCGCTCGAGGTATTGTTCGTGAGGCGCCCACGCGTACTCGAGCGGGCGATACACGTACGCGACCGGCGGTCCGAACTCGAGTCGCGCCGTGTCGCGCCGCAAATCGCGCGCGATGGTGGAAAGACTGGCCATGTGTCATTGAGGAAGTGGCGCTTGTCGCTGACCGGCGCCTCGCCTACCAGTTCGAGCTGGATCGCGATCGAGTGGTCCGCCGCAATCTGCGTTGGGGTCCGTGTTCGTGGGAGATCTGTCGTGCTTCGCGGAAAAGTCCTGTTTGCATATCTCGTCGTGTGCGTGCTGTGGGGGTCCACCTACATTGCGATCCGCATCGGCGACCGCACGCTGCCGCCGCTCTTGTTCGCCGGCCTGCGGTTCCTCGCCGCCGGCATCATCCTCTTCGTAGGCGCGCTCGCGGCCGGCCAACAACTGCCCGCCAGAGCGCGCGATTGGCGCGACCTGTCGATCGTCGGACTGCTGCTGTTGTCCGGCAACACATGCGTCGTCGTGGCCGAGCGGTTCACACCGGCCGGCGTGGCGAGCGTGTTCGTGGTGATGGCCGTGGTGTGGACCGCCGTGTTCGAGACGCTCGTGGCCGGACGCGCCAGCGGGCTCTCGACGCGGGTCGTGATCGGGCTTGCGTTAGGCCTGCTGGGCACCGTCGTGCTGGTCGGCCTCACGCCCGACGATCTGGCGCACGCCGACTGGCGCGGCCCCGCGATCCTGACGTGCGGCACGCTGCTCTGGGCGTCCGGCGCCGTCTACTACCGCCACAGCCATCCCAAGGCCGGCACGTACCTCGGCGCCGCGGTCGAGATGGTGGCCGCGGGCGTCGTCGTCACCGCGTTAGGCCTGGCGTTGGGGGAAGGTCCGCAGTTCCACCTCACGACGTCGGGCGCCGGCGCACTGGCCTACCTGATCGTGTTTGGCTCGCTGCTCGGATACAGCGCGTACAACTACGCGCTCTCCCACGCGTCGGCGACGCTGGTCGGCACGTACACCTACGTCAATCCGGTGATCGCGGTCCTACTCGGATGGGGACTGTTGGACGAGCAGATCGACGCGCGCATCATCGCCGGCATGTGCATCGTGCTCGCGGCGGTGATCGGGACGCAGGTCACGTGGCGGCCGGCCTTTCTCCGACGGCCGGCCGCCACCGAGTGACATCCTACTCGTAGCGCAGCGCGACGACCGGATCGATGTGCGACGCGCGCAGGGCCGGGATGTAGCCCGAGATCAACGCCACGACCGAGAGCACGACCGCGGCAATCACGATCACCAGCGGGTCGCGCCCCTGCAGATCGAACAACAGCGATTGGGCCGCCTTGCCTAACGCAATCGCCGCTCCGATGCCGATCACGCCGCCGATGAGTGTCATGAGCGCGACCTGCCGCAGCACCATCAGCTGCACCCGCCCGCCGTCGGCGCCCAGCGCCATGCGCACGCCGATCTCGCGCGTCCGTTGGGCAACCGAGTACGCGAGCACGCCGTACAGGCCCATTGCCGCCAGCAGCGTCGCCAGCAGCGCGAACGCGGCCGACAACGTGCTGATGAGCCGGTCGAGGAACACGTTCTCCTTCACCTGCTGCGTCATCGTCTTGAGCTGCTCCGACCGGGAGATCCGGGTCGAGCGATTTCACCACGCCGCGGGATCTCGCTGCAGCACCTGCTGCGTGCTCCGCGACGTGCGCACGTAGAAATACGAAAAGCCCAGGCTCGTGTCCTGCAATGCCGGATAGAAGAACACCGGCGGAATCTCCTGCTTCACCTCGCTGTACTTGGCGTCGCGGATGAGCCCCACGATCTCCGATGTCGAGCGTGTCGCCGCCGCTGTCGACATGCGCTTGCCCACCGCGTCGCTGCCTAACCCGAACTTCTTCGCGAACGTCTGGTTCACGATGGCCACTTTGGGCGCGCCGGCGACGTCCGAGTGCGTGAATTCACGACCGCTCATCAAGCGTGATGCCCACCGTCTTGAAATAGCCGGGTCCGATTTCGTTGAACCGCGAGTTGGCGTCGGTGTCCGGGCCCTTCTGGAATCCCTGCACGCGACACGCCGAGCCCCAGTTGTTGCCCGCGAGCAGCGGTACGAGCGCCTGGCGTGACGCCCGTCACGCCCGGCAGCGCGGCCAGCCGCTCCTGCAACCGCGCGAACAGCTGGCGCGAGTGCGCGGGGTCGTATCCGTTGAGCTCGGGCTCGATCATGAACGTGGCCATGCTGTCGATCCGGAAACCGAGATCCACGCGGCTGACGTTGCTGAGACTCTTCACGAACAGTCCGGCCGAGATCAGCAACGCCATCGAGAGCGCGATCTGCACCGTGACTAACGACGTCCGGAAACGCGCCGCGGAGCGCGCGCCCGAATGCTTGCCCGTGCCGGCGCGGATGGTCGACGCCGAGATCAGGCCGCGTGCTGTGCAGCGCCGGGAACATCCCGAACAGCACGCCGGTCCCGACCGACAGCACCGCGGCGAACGCAATGGCCGAACCCTCGAGGCGCGAAGTGCAATACGTCCACCGCGTCCGCCGGCAGCAGACTGGCGATCAGATGCAGCGTCCACTTACGCCACGAGCAGGCTCACCGCGCCGCCGATCAGCGCCAGCAGGCACGACTCGGTGAGCAGCTGCCGCAGCAGCTGCCACCGCGTCGCGCCGAACGAGAGCCGCACCGCCATCTCCATCGACCGGCCGGCGCCCCGCGCCAGCAGCAGATTCGCGATGTTGGCGCACGCAATGAGCAGCACGATGCCGGTGATCGCCATCAGCAGCATCAGCGGCGTCTTCGTCTGCTGGTGCATCGAGCTCTGGCCGCGGCGTCCGTCCTCGATCGTCAACACCTTGGCGCGGAACCGCTTCATGGTCGCGTCGCTCATGCCCTTCTGCAGCGGCGCCTCGACGTCGGTGATGATCGGGTGGAACACGGCGTTGGCGAGCACCGTCGCACGCTCGATCGACACGCCGGGCGCGAGCCGCGCGAACACGTACACCCAGTACGACCCGGCGACTCGTCGAATCGCGTTGTCCATCCCTGCATCATTCGCTGGCGCATTGTGATCGGAACGAACACCAGCGGCTCCACGCCGAGCGTCGTCCCTTCAAAGCCTTCCGGCGCGACACCGATGATGGTCATCGAATGTCCGTTCACGATGATCTGCTGGCCGATGACGTGCGGGATCGGAACCGAGGTCGTTCGTCCAATACTGATAGCTCAGCACCGCCAGGAAGTTCTGCCCGAGCACACGGTCGTCGTCGTAGCCGATCAGCCGGCCGAGCACCGGCCGCACCCCCAACGTCGGGAAATACGACCCGGACACCAGCATGCCGTCGCCATTCAGCGTCTGATGGTGATAGGCGATGTTGGTCCCGAACGCGCGATGACCGACCACGCCGCTGAATCCAGGGTGCGCTTTCTCGAGGTCGCGGAACATCGGATAGCTGAGCACGACATCGCAGTCCCCGGCCTGATTGCAGGAATTGCTGCCCGGCGCGGGACCCGTCATCCCGAAGTTCACGAGTTGGTCGGGATCGCGCACCGGGAGCGGCTGCCGCAACATTCGGTCGAACATCGAGAAGATCGCGGCGTTCGCGCCGATGCCGAGCGCCAGCGACAGAATCGCAACGGCGGTGACGAACGGCGACTTGAGGAGCGTCCGAAGGGCGAGCTTGAAATTGGCCATGTCAACGTGTCCGGGTGAGACGCGGTCCGTCCCGCGCACTGTGGCTTGAGACACTCCTGCGCACAGAATGGTTTGTGCGATACGGCCGGCAGAGGCTTGGCTTCGCCCCTGCCGGCCGCACCGTGCATGGCCCTACGGTCCGACTAGTACCCAGGATTCTGCGTCAATCCCGGCGTGACATTGATCTCGCGCTGGGGGATCGGATACAACGCCTGCTGAGCCGGGATGCCAAGCACGGTCGTCGCCAACCCGAGTCGCACCAGATCCGGCCACCGATCGCCCTCGAACGCCAGCTCCTTGCGCCGTTCATCGATGATCGTGTTGATCATGTTCGTTTGTGACAGCGAGCCGATCGGTGCCAGACCCGCTCGCGCGCGAATCTCGTTCACCTTCACACGCGCGGTGTCCAAACTTCCCACCCGCGCCTCCGCCTCGGCGCGAATCAAGAGCACCTCGCCAAAGCGGATCACGTGCGGAAACTCGGTGCCCTGCACCGACCGGAACTTGGCACCCTGCTGGTTGTCGTCCTCGATCGTGATCGACCACTGGCCGCGCTTGTCGGTCGGCGCATAGTTCGCGACATTGTCTTCGGGATCGAACGACGGATCGAAGTCGTGCATGAGATCCGTGGTGGGCGCGACTTCGTAGCGTCCGTCAAAGAGGTAGTAGAACGACAGGTTGTTGAATTGTTGCGCCGTGAAGATGATCCGGAAGATGTCTTCCGGCGTCGGCGCGCCGGTTTCGGCGAAGAGGTCGGCAAAGTTAGGCGCGAGCGAGTATTGGCCGAGATCTTCGACCGCCTTCGCGGCCTGCAACGCGCCCGGATAGTCGCCGCTGTAGAGGAGCACGCGAGCGCGGAGGGCCATGACAGCGCCTAACGACGCCTGCGTGGTTTGATCGGGATTCGAGATGAAGGCCTGCGCCGAGTCGAGGTCCTTGAGGATCTGGACGTAGGTGTCGGCCACCGATGCGCGCGTCGATCCCACCGGATCGTTGATCGAGGTGGCCGGGGCGAGCCTGAGCGGCACGCCTCCGAACACCTTGACCAGATTGTGGTAGTTGAGTGCGCGCAGGAAATACGCCTCACCGATGATCTCGTGCATCTCGTCGGGATCGAGGCCGGGCACCTGCGGCACCTTGGCGATGATCTCGTTCGCGCGGTTGATGTCGTCGTAGATCGCGATCCAGATCCCGGCGATGGTTTCATTGTCGGCGCGCAGCTCGTTGAGATCGGCGTCGCCGAACGACGTCAGCGTGCCGGTGTGCTCGCTGTTGTCGGACGACAGGTCGAGGAGAATGGGATAGTCCTCGCCGTAGTACGACAGGCTTTGGAGTCCGCCGTAGGCGCCGAAGAGCGCGGCGCGCGCGCCGACGGGATCGGTGATGGCAGTCTGTTCGGGAATCGAACCCGCCGGCTTCAAGTCGAGCGGGTTGTTGCACGCGGCCGCCGCGGTGATCAGGGCAGCCGCCAGGAAGAATCGGGTTCTCATGTGTGATGTCATCCTCGATGCGAAGGTCCCGGATGCCTGGAGTCGGCTCACCAGTTGGTGGACACGCCAATGGAAATCGTCCGCGCCCGCGGATAGGCATAGTAGTCCGTGCCTAACGCAATGTTGGACGTCGAGCCGTTGCTGTTCACGTCGGGGTCGTAACCGGTGTACTTGGTGAAATTGTGCAGGTTGTGGCCGGACACGTAGAGCGTCGTGTTCTGCAAATTGCCCACCGGCACGAGGTGGTCGGGGATGTGCCAGCTGAGCGTGATCTCCGAGATGCGGAGGTACGAGCCGTCCTCGATGAACCGGTCGGAGATCTCGCGCGCGCCGGACGTGCCGTCGAAGCTCGCCCGCGGCTCATTGGTGATCTGGCCGGGATGCGTCCAGGCGTTGAGGGCGTAGGTGAACTTGTTGTCGAAGTTGTAGCCGCCGTCGTCGGCGAAGATGCGCATCAGGTTGAACACCTTGGCGCCGTAGCTGAACTCGAGGAACGTGCCTAACGAGAAGCCCTTCCACGACACCGTATTGCGCAGGCCGCCGAAGAACTTGGGCTGCGGGCTGCCGGCATCCACACGATCGTCCGACGTGATCTCGCCGTCCCCGTTCACGTCCGCGTACTCGGCGTCGCCCGTCTGCGGGTTCACGCCCTTGAAATGCAGCACGTAGAACTCGCCGATCGGCTGGCCGACCGCGACGCGGCTAATGGGCCGGAAGTTGTCGCCATCGCCGAACGGCTGGTCCTGGAACAGCGCCGTCACCTCGTTGTGGTTGAACGAGATGTTGAAGTCGGTGTTCCACGAGAATCCGTTCTTGTCGTCGGCACGGATATTCACCGAACTCAGTCCGAGCTCGACGCCGCGGTTCAACACGTTGCCGATGTTGTCCCAGTACGTCGCGAAGCCGGTCGTGGCCGGGATCGGACGGTTCACCAGCAGGTTGGACGTCAGACGATGATAGTAGTCCGCGATCACCGTTAGGCGCCCGCCGAAGGGATACCAGTCGATGCCGCCATTGAATTCGTGCGTCGACTCCCACTTGAGATTCGGGTTGGCGAAGTTCGTCGGCGCGATACCGGGGTTCTCGCCGTAGTTGGACGTGCCGTAGAGGCCGAGGTAGGCGAAGTCGGAGATTTCCTGGTCGCCCGTCAACCCCTGGTTGCCCGTCACGCCGTAGCTCGCCCGCAGCTTGAGCGTGCCTAACTTGCGGCCGACGTCGCCCATGAACGGCTCGTCGCTGATCACCCAGCCGCCGGCGATCGCCGGAAACACGGCATAGCGATTGTTCGGCCCGAAGCGCGACGAACCGTCCGTCCGGACGCTGGCCGAGAGCAGGTAGCGATCCTTCCACGAGTAGTTCGCGCGCGCGAACGCCGAGACGAGATTGTTGTTGAACGGCAAGCCGTCGAAGCTCGTGATGACCGTTCCGTTCCGCACGTAGTGGAACTGATCGCTGCTGAAACCCTCGGCGCGCACGAAGTTGAGCTGATCGGTGTTGTACTGGACGCTGCTGCCGCCCACGATGTTGAGACTGGCCGCATCCGCGTTCTCGTGGTCGTACGTGAGGAATCCCTCGAGCACGTACTGGCTGCCCGTGCTGTAGCCGCTCTTCGCGACACCGCGCGCCTGCGCGGCGTACGTGCCGTCCACGAGCGGCGAGTCCCACTCCAGCTCGTTCATCGTCAGCACGTCCGTCCCCACCCGCCCGGTGAGCGACAAACTCGGCACGAAATGGTAGGTGCCCTCGACGTTGCCGAGGAACCGATCGGTGGTGGTGGGCAGACTGTTCAGATCCGCGATCGCCACCGGATTCGCATAGTAGAGATTCTGGTCGTTGCCCGCGAACGTCCCGTTAGGCGCGCGCACCGGATAGATCGACGCCTCGCCGATCGCGTTGGTGACGACTCCCGTCAGGCTGTTGTCGCCCGGAATGCGGTGGTCGTCCTCGCGCGAATACGCCAGCGACGTTTTCACCGAGAACTTGGGCGACGCCTCGAAATCGATGTTGGCGCGGCCCGACGCGCGGCTGTACGATGAGCCGATCACGATGCCGTTCTGCCCGAAGTACGAACCACCCAGGTAGTACGTCAGGCGATCGGTCCCGCCGCTCAGCCCCAAATGCACGTTGCCCACCGGCGCCGTGCGGAAAATGGCCTTCTGCCAGTCGGTCGACGTCGCGTCATCCACGCCGGGCGTGAACGGCAGATCTTCGTCGTCGTTCGCCGCGCCCTGGTTCATGAACGAGACGTATTGCTTCGCGTTCATGAGACTCAGATATCGCTCGGGCTGCTGCCACCCGCTGTTGGCGTCGAACGAGAAGTGCGCGTTGCCCGCGCTCCCGCGCTTGGTGGTGATGAGGACCACGCCGTTCGATGCGCGCGATCCGTAGATCGCCGCCGACGCGGCGTCCTTGAGGATGGTGATCGATTCGATCTCGCTCGGATCGAGCCCGGTCACGCCGGTGAGCCCTTGCCCGTTAGGCCCGAGCTGTGAGAAGTCGCTGCTCTGGACCGGGACGCCGTCCACCACGTACAGCGGTTGATTGGACGCCGAGATCGACGCCGCGCCGCGCACGCGAATCGTGATGCCGTTCCCCGGATCGCCGGAGTTCTGGATCACCTGCACACCGGGCGCCTTGCCCTGGAGCGCGGCATCCAAACCGGCCACCGGTTGGTCCGCCACGTCGCTGCCGTTCACCGTGGACACCGCACCAGTGACGCGCGCGCGGTTTTCCGTTCCGTATCCGACGACCAGCACCTGCGCCAACGTGACGGCCACACTGTGCAACGCAAAATTCACGATCGTGGTGTCGCCGGCCGAGAGCGTGACTTGCCGCTCGCCCGGCGAGAACCCAATGCGTTGCACGCGGAGGGTGACCGTCCCCGGCGCGACGTTCGCGGTGTACGCGCCGCGATCGTTCGTCGCGCCGTGCGGCTGGCCGCCGACTGTGATCTGTGCGCCGTTCACGGGTTGCCCCGACACCGAATCGGTCACGGTGCCGCGCACCGTCGCCGTCTGCTGCGCTCGGGCAACCGCGGGACCAGCGCCTAACAGCGTGAGACCGAGCAGCAGGACTGCCGCCCGGGTAAATGGAAAGCGCCTCATTGATGAGCCTCCCGGTGGGAGTGACGGTGAAGCCGCGGGAACCATCGGGCGTGCCCGCTGCGAAACGAAGGGGGATGTGCCGCGGATCAGGGCGTGGGAAGCGTCGCCCGTCCCGTCCGCGGGTCGTACGTGCTGCCGGCAGGCAGCAAGGACAGATGAATGCCGGACGCGCCTAACCGTGGGGCCCTGGCCCCGGTGACGCGGGCGTCCCGCGCGTCGATGACGATGGCGGCGCTCCGGCCGAGCACCGTCCACGTGCCGTTGGGATCGACGCGCACCGCCGTGCCCTCGTCGATGCCTACGCCTAACAGAGAGGGCCGCTCGAGCACCACAGCGAGTAAACGGTTCGCCCGCTCGCGACGCAGAAAATGCATGTCGACGATCGCGTTCTTGATGAAGCCGAACCCCGGCGAGATCTGGATCGCCCCGCGCGCCACGTTCGGGAACTCGTCGCCGTAGTAGCCGATGCTGTCGGCTTCGGGGCGCTTCTGATTGCCGGTGAGCATCGAATCGCTCAGCACCGCGGCGCCGGCCGAGGTGCCGCCAACTACCGCGCCCGCTTCGTAGCGCGCCACCATCGCCCTGAGCGCCGCGGTCCCAACCAGCGAATCGGCGAGCTTCACTTGATCGCCGCCGCCGAACCAGATCCCTGTCGCCGTGCCGATCAATTTCACAATCGAGTCGCTCTGCGCCTGCGCACGCGACACATTCGATCACGAACGCCTTCGCCCCGTGCGACTCGAGGTCCTCCACCTTCTCACGCCCCGATGCCGCCGACTCCTCGGTGGCCGTCGGCACCACCGCAATGTTCGCGTGCGTTCCACCCGCGAGATCGACGAACGCCTGGACGAGCTCTTTCGATTGCTCGCCGCCCCCGACGATGAACAACGTGCCCCTGGGCGCTGCGGCGCGCGGCGTCGCCGGCGCAACGGCTCCCAATGCGGAATGCGCCAGAACGGCAACGACGGCGCCGCCGAGAAGCAGAGGGGATGACCGCACGATGCGACGAACGGCATGACCGAACATGAGACCTCGACAGCGAGGGACCTTGGGCGGGCGGTGTGCCTAACGGGTGGGACATGCGAACCGGACGTCGTGGCGCAATGCGGTGTGCCCGCCGGAAACCAGCGTTTTTGTCCGTTCCAGAGCGCCGAGCGCAACAGTGATAGAGTGTGGCGACCTCGTCAAGCCCACCCCGTCATCACAGCCGTCTGCCCCGATCTCGCTGCCGTTCGCAGGTCATCGCCGCGTCAGGTTGCTGGCCGCGCGCACCGCGTAGTAACATCCTCGCCGTAGCACGGCCCAACCGGGCCGCGGCTCTGGAGTCCTACAGGCTGGAGGAAATTCGGAATGTCAAAGATTGGTGTGGCAGTCAGCGCGATCCTGGTCTTCGGTGTCGGCGTCGTTGCGCTCGATGCGGCGCCAGCGCGTACGAGTGCGCTCGCCGCGACTGCCGAGCCCGCCGCGCACGCGACGGGACCAGTGCACCTTGTCACCGCGCCCAATAACAATCAGGCGCGCTATTTCGTGCGCGAACAGCTGGCCCGCATCAACTTTCCGAGCGACGCCGTTGGCGTCACGGACAGCGTCGCGGGCGGACTCGCTCTCGACGACAAGGGCCAGGTCATTCCCGCCGACTCGAAATTCGTCGTCGACATCCGCGACCTGAAGAGCGACCGCTCGATGCGCGATGGTTTTATCCAGCACCGCACGCTCGAGACCGACAAATATCCGACGGTCACGCTGATGCCGAAGGAAGTCCAAGGGCTGCCGAATCCGCTGCCCGATTCCGGACGCGTCTCGTTCACGCTGTTAGGCGACCTCACGGTGCGCGGCGTGACGAAGCCGACGTCGTGGATGGTCGAGGCGTTCATGCGCCACGGCGAAGTCCGCGGCACCGCGTCCACCGGGTTCACGTTCGACGACTTCCAGATCGAGAAGCCGAAGGTGGGATCGGTGCTGAGTGTGGCGGACAGCATCCACTTGGTGTACGATTTCGATCTCGTCCCGGCATTGGGATCCTGATCGCGGGGCCTTGGCCGGGCGGCCCTGCCTAACGAACGAGACTCATGAACCTGTCGCGCTCGGCCGCCGCCCTCGTGGCGGCCCTCGTCGCGGCCCCCGGTGTCGCGCACGCACAAGCCGCCGCCCGGGGCCGCCCAACGTTGTCGCCCGAGGTCCGGGCGATGGTGGCCATCGACACCGACGTCGTGGCGCTGACCCACGTCCGCGTGATCGACGGCACTGGCGCACCGGCGCGGCCCGATCAAACGCTGATCGTGCGCGATGGCCGCATCGCCGCAAGTGGGCGACGGCCGCGTGCACCGCGGTCCCGGCCGGTGCGCGCGTGCTCGACCTCACCGGCAAGTCGGTGATCCCAGGACTCGTGATGGTGCACGAGCACCTGTTCTATCCCACCGGGCCCGGGCGTCTACGGCAACGTCGCCGAGAGTTTCGTCACGGCTCTATCTCGCCGGCGGCGTGACGTCGATGCGCACCGGCGGCAACATGAACGGCTTCGGCGACATTGGCCTCGCGCACGCGATCGCGAGCGGCCAGAAAGCCGGGCCCGTGGATCGACGCCACCGCGCCCTACCTCGAGGGTCCCGGGTCTAGGCCTGGATCCAGGTCCACGAGCTCACCGGACCCGACGACGCCCGCCGCATGGTCGACTTCTGGGCCGACGAGGGCGCGACGTCGTTCAAAGCCTACATGCACATCACGCGCGCCGAGTTGGGCGCGGCCGTCGCCGAAGCGCACAAGCGCGGCCTCAAGGTGACCGGCCACCTGTGCTCGGTCACCTATCGCGAGGCTGCTGCGTTCGGCATCGACAACCTCGAGCATGGGTTTTTCGTCTCCACCGATTTCGTGCCCGACAAGAAACCCGACGTCTGCCCCGGGCAGAACGTGGGCATGGCCGCCATCGCGACGCTCTCGCCGGACACCGCGCCGGTGCGCGATCTCATCGCCGATCTCGTGCAACACCACGTGGCCGTCACGTGCACGCTGACGGTGTTCGAAACCTTCGTCGCCGGCCGGCCGATGCCGCCCGGCTTGGATGTCCTCGACCCCATCCTTCGAGAAGAGTTCGAGCAGCGCTACGCCGCGACGCAGCGCGACACCACGGGACGCTTCGCCCGCATCTTCGCGCACGCCCGCGCGCTCGAGGTCGCGTACATGCGCGCCGGCGGCCTGCTCATCGCAGGCACAGACCCCACGGGCGGCGGCGGCGTGATCCCCGGATACTCCAATCAGCGCGAGCTCGAGCTGCTCGTCGAAAGCGGCCTCACGCCGCTCGAGGCGATCAAAGTGGGCACGCTGAACGGCGCCACCTACTTGGGTCGCGCCAAGGACGTGGGCTCGATCGCCGCCGGCAAGCAAGCAGATCTGGTCGTGATCGACGGCGACCCGTCAGCGAACATTTCCGACATCACCCACGTTGAATTGGTGTTCCGTCAAGGGATCGCGTATGATCCCGAGAAGCTCATCGCATCGGTGAAGGGTAAAGTCGGGTTGTTCTGATGCCACTTCCGCAGCATATCCAGTCCATGTTCGGGCACGTCGCCTGGGCGGACGAGCGCGCCCTGTCGGCGCTCGAGACGTCGCACGGCGATCCGGCCCACGCACTCGAATTGTTCAATCATGTGTTAGGCGCGGAAGCGGAATGGCTCGCGCGTCTCGAGCAGCGTCCATGCGACGTCGCGATCTGGCCGTCCTTCGACCTCACCCGGTGCCGCGCGATGGCGCTCCGCAATCGCGAGCAATACGCGGCATACCTGTCGCACCTCCCGGCGGCCGACCTCGACCGGAGCGTCCGTTATCGCAACAGTCGCGGCGTCGAGTTCGAGTCGCGCATCGAGGACATCCTGATCCACGTCGCGTTGCACGGCTCCTATCATTGCGGTCAAGTCGCGCTGCTCATCCGCGGCGCGGGCGCCGAGCCTAACGCAACCGACTACATTGCGTTCGTGCGCGGCGCCGCGGCGGCCACGCGCCCCGCCCAGCCCGTGGCATGAACGCCCCGTCTCCGCCCAAGAGCGCCGCCGAGCATCCGTCGCTCTTTGGCGTGTTGGCCGCGCGCGCGAGACACGCCACCGACACGCGTCTCGTTGTCGACGCCGCAATCGGCACGACGCTCGCCGCCACGATCGCGCTCATTCGCCCGTCACTCTGGGTGCTCGCGATGCCGGCCGTGGTGCTCGCCGCGTACGGCGCTTGGGGAATCGCCGACCGCGAGTTCGCCGGACGCGCGGCCGGCGCGCCTCGCACCGCGTTGGGCGTCCTCCGCGGTGCATTCGTCGTCCTGGGCTTGATCGCGGCGCTCGCCTTCACGCTCGGCGCTCTCGGCGTTGCACTTGGTGGATGGATTCTCTGAGCCGTCCCGCCACGGTCGGGTCCGCTATTGCGACGAACGAACGGCCGCGTGACGACCGAGGACCTTCCCACGTCAACAAGACAGCGGTATGTTACAGCGTAGTCAGATGTTGCATCAATCACCCTCAAGCCCCTTGTACCACTGAGTCGCACCCGCCCAGCCGCGCGTAGACGCCGTAGCCCCGCGCGAGCCCACACGCAGCACACCTCGCTGCCCACAAGTCGCACGGCTTACACGAACACTCGCGAGTGGCTCCTCGAACGCCATGGCGCTGTGTGCACGTATTGCGAACGACGCGTTCATCCCGACGCGATTACGCTCGATCACGTGACGCCCCGCCGCGGCAAAACTGCATTCGATCGCCGCGACAACCTCGTGCTCGCCTGTCCGGACTGCAACGCGGTGAAAGCCGACAAGCCGATCCTCGCCTTCCTGCTCGCGCGCCGTACGCGCGCGGTGAACCTGCTCCGCTTCGGCGAGCACTTGAGCCCCATGCTTCTCGATCTCGCCCGACAAATTGCGGGTCCCGAGGGCGTCGCGCTGGCGGAACGGTTGTCCGATCCAGATTATCCGTACAAAGACTGACGGCGCGGGCACTCCAAGCCCGGAAACTCAACCAGGGTCCCTACTCGTAGTGTCTAGAAAGTCACCGGACTCCTGAAATGATTGCCGCAATCCTCCGCCTCATCGCTCTGCGCCCATTCATCGGCATGGCCATCCTCGGCATCCCGATTTTGCTGCTCATCGCGGTGGGGCTCCTGACGATCCTCGCGTTCAAGTTCATCGTCTTCATCGTCTTGCCCATCGCCGCGATCGTCTGGCTCGTGCGCACCATCAAGCGCTCGTCGGCGTGCAAGCCCGACGCCGGACCAGACACGGGACCCGATATCGCGCAGTGATCGCTCGAGCGCGACCGATGATTATGGACCGGTGATGGAGACGGACGGGTGAGCATTCGCGGCCTGCAACGATTTGCCGTCGGGTCGCTGCTCGTGAGCATCGCGCTCATTGCCCTGGACCGGATCCGCCATCCGCGCGGATTCTTTTTCATGATCCCAATGCCGCGTCACAGTACGGCGGTGTGGCGGCCGGTGTGGTTCCTGCTGCGTGCGCGACCGGCATTCACCATCGGTATACTGCTGTTATCGATCGGACTCTGCGCCGGGTTGATTGCGGTCTGCGCGGAAGTCGGCACCATCCTCGTGCCGCGCGAAGCGGATCGTTAGGCAGCGTGAGGGGCCGACGGGAGACGAGATGGAACGCTGGCAAGACCGCCTTGCGCGGTCGCTCTTCGGCTCGGTGTCTCGGAGCCGCGCCATTCGCGGTGTGACGGTCGACGTCGTCAACACGCGCCCGGACATAGACACCGAGCACGTGTTCGCGCGTCTCGATGCGTCACTCGGCGTCATCCAGGAGTACCAGCCCTGGTACTTCCGTCATCTCGTGCGCGACTTCGCGCGTATCGCGGTGCGCCGCTATCCGTGTCGCGGCGCGTACTTCCCCGACGAGCGCACGTGTCTGATCGAGCTCACGTTCAGCGTGAATCCCGACTTTACCGCGGCGCAGGTTGCATCGACGATCGTGCACGAGGCCATGCACGCGCGCCTCGATCGGCGCGGGGTGACCTTCACGCGCGAGATTGCGGCGCGCCACGAGCGATTCTGCCGGCGCGCCGAGGTCGAACTGGGTATGTCGGTTCCGGGCGGGGAGCCCATCGTCGAGCGCGCGCTGGCGTCCCTCGCCGCGAGCGATGAAGACGTTGCACCGGCCATCGACTGGGATGTAGCACGGCGGCGCGTGGCGCAGGCCGATCTCGATGCGCTACACGTGCCGCCGTGGCTCAAACAAACTTTGGCGCGCCGGGCCGGACTCGATCGCGACGCCTAGGCTGATTCCCGCGCGGGTTCGCCGCCCTCTGGTACTGCTACTGCGGTTCCCGGGGTGCTTGCGGTGTTTGCGGTGTTCTTGGAGCGGTGCGCCCAATGCTGGCGCGGCTGAGCAGGCTGCGACCGTTTGAACAAGAGGTCGGCGTAGTAGGCGGCGATGCGCGTGCGCACCGACTCCTGTGTGTCGCCGGATTTCGCCTGGAATGGTGCGTACCGGTTCTGGTCGCCGGACACCTGAAACCACCACCAGGACTCAGCTCTCGAAGCGCTCGGTCCCTCGGTCCTGCAGCTGAACGTCCGGCCATTATCCTGGAAGTCGAACGGTTTCAGCATTGGGATCTCCAATCGGGTTGAACCGTAATCTACCATCGGCACCGCCCCCGTGCCTACCTTCAGCCTGTAACGGGCGTCGCAATGGCCGTTTGGGGTCTGCCGAGCGCCCGAACGGACCCATTGGAGAGGCACGCCCGTGCGGTACGACTTCCTGATCGAGACGTACGAGACCGAGCGAATCAAGACGCTTGGCGTTTGGTCGCAGATCCCCGATGCGCGCATGACCTTCAGGCCCGAGCCGCGCGCACGAACCCCGCACGAGCACATGGTGCATCAGTGCGTGAGCGAGGACACCTGGATGCGGACGATGCTCGGCATCACGGTCCCGATGCCCGCCGTCCCGCCCACGGAAACGCGGCTCGCGTTCCTCGAGCACTACGCCGGCGCGTCGGCCGTCCGCCTAACGGAGCTCCGCCAACGGGCCGAGCCGTGGTTCGAGGAGCCGACCACGTTCTTCGACACGCAGCGCTCGCGCGCCTGGGTGGTCACGCGCCGCCTCACGCACTCGGCGCATCACCGCGGACAGCTCACCGTGTATCTGCGCCTCTGGGGACAAGCGTTGTACTCGACCTACGGCCCGAGCGCGGACACCGGCGGTCTGTTCCAGAACGGCGCCGCGGTGATCTATCGCTATCCGAACATCGACCAGTTGCTCAAGGCCGAAGAATCCGGCGGCGAGTTCCCGCCGCTGCCAGGTCCGGGACAGCGCGCGCCCACGGAACGGCCGAGCGGTTAGCTCTGGTCGCGCCGGTACCGGACTTGCTGACGTGCATGATCGTCGGCTCAAGCGAGGACTCGGTGGCGACGATCTGGAAAGGCACGCTCTCCATTGGCTTGGTCACGGTACCGGTCGAGTTGAAACGCGCGATCCGCAACGAAGAGCGCATTCACTTTCACATGCTGCACGATGCAGACAAGGCGCCGATCCACTACGAACGGATTTGCACCGCCGATGGCGCCGTCGTGCCGTGGGACGACATCGTCAAGGGATACGAGTACCGCAAAGGCGAGTACGTCGTGATCACCGATGACGACTTCAAGTCGGCCGCGCTCTCGGCATCGTCGACGATCGCGCTGCGCGAATTCGTGCCGGCGGACGCTATCGATCCGCGCTACTTCGAGACGCCGTACTTTCTCACGCCCGGAAAAGGCGGCGAGATGGCGTACGCCGTCATGCGCCAGGCCATCAGCGAGACCGGCACGATCGGGTTAGGCACACTCGTCATGCACCAGCGCGAGCACGTGGCTGGACTCAAGGCCGTGGGCAACGCGCTCGTGCTCGAGCTGATGCGTTTCGCCGACGAGCTCGTGGACGAGTCGGATTACAAATTCCCCGGCAAGCGCGACGTGCGCGCGCCCGAATTGGCGATGGCGCGGCAGTTGATCGACGGTCTCAAGGCCGACTTTCATCCCGAACAGTATCGGGACCAGTATCACGCCAACCTGATGAAGGTGATTCGCGCGAAAACGAAGGGCACGCACGCGGCGCTCAAAGAACCGGTGCACGCGAAGGGCGACGCGAAGGTGGTCGATCTCATGGAGCGGCTGCAACAGAGTCTGGCCGGAACGGGCAAACGCGGTAAAGCGTCGACGCACCGCGCCCGCGGCGCCGCGGCGCGTGGCCCCCGCTCCCACCCCCGCTCTCGCGCCGCCCGCTCGGCCTAACGATTAGCCTAACGGTGGCGTGACGATGGCGACGACGAAACGCTCCGGTGCCCGCCCCACGCGCCCGCGCGGCTCGACGAAGCTCCGCACGTACCGCGCGAAGCGCCACTTCGACGCGACGCCGGAGCCGTCGGGCGACGGCGGCACACCCGCGCGCCGGCACGCGCTCCAGTTCGTCGTTCAAAAGCACGACGCCAGCCATCTCCACTTCGACCTGCGCCTCGAGCTGGATGGCGTGATGAAGAGTTGGGCGGTGCCCAAGGGACCAAGCCTCGACCCGTCGGTGAAGCGCCTCGCGATGCAGGTGGAAGACCACCCCATCGAGTACAACACCTTCGAGGGCACCATCCCCAAGGGCGAGTACGGCGGCGGCACGGTGATGGTGTGGGATCGCGGCACGTACACCAGCGATCCGCCGTCACCTAACGCGGAAGACGTGCTGCGGCGCGCGTACGCCAAGGGCGATCTCAAGTTCGCGCTCCACGGCGCGCGCTTGCACGGCTCGTGGGTCCTCGTGCGCACCAGGCGCGGGGCCCCGAACAAGCCGCAGTGGCTCCTCATCAAACACCGCGATGAGGCCGCCGAGTCCGGCGCCGACATCGTTGCCGACGTCGAGACGTCGGCCGCCACCGGCCGCACGATGGATGAAATCGCCGACGGCGCACCCAAGCGCCGCCGCCGCACGACGACACGCGACACGCCGCGCACGGCCCGCGCACGGTCCGCGCTCCCCGCGCTTCAGCCCATGCTCGCGCGCGTCGGCGCCGAGGTGCCGCAGGACGATGGATGGACGTTCGAGCCCAAGTACGACGGCATTCGCGTGCTCGCGTACGCGACGGGCGACGACGTGCGCCTCATGACGCGCAACGATCTCGACAAGCGCACGCAATTCCCCGAGATCGTGAGCGCGATCCAGCGGCTCGTCGCCCGCGTGGGGCATCCGTTAGTCCTGGACGGCGAGATCGTCGCGCTCTCCCGAGGGAACCCGGGACGCTTTCAGGGACTCCAGTCGCGGGTCCACGTCCAGGGCCGCGCCGACATCGAGCGCTTGGCCGCGGACGCGCCGGCGGCGCTGATGGTGTTCGATCTGCTGCTCGATGGCGATGACGTCCTGATCGCCGAACCGTGGTCGGAGCGCCGCAAGCGCCTCGAGCTTCGCCTCCGCAACCGCACCGACACGCATCTTCGGTTAGGCGACTCGGCGCCCGGCGGGGCCCGTGAGATGCTGCGCAGGGCGCGCGCGTCCGGGTGGGAGGGCATCATGGCCAAGCGCACCGACGCGCCATACGCGCCGGGCGAACGCCCCAACGCATGGCTCAAGCTCAAGCTCGAGCGCCGGCAGGAGTTCGTCGTGGGCGGATACACCGAGCCACGCAACTCACGTCAATATTTCGGGTCCTTGCTCGTCGGATACTACGAGGGCGACCGGCTCGTCTATGCCGGACACGTGGGCGGCGGATTCAACCAGGAGTCCTTGCGCGAGGTGCATGGCCAGCTGGTCCGATTGGCGCGCAAGACATCGCCGTTCGCCAATCCGCCCAAGCCCAACGAACCGGCGCACTGGGTACGGCCCGCGCTCGTGGTGGAAGTCAAGTTCAACGAATGGACCGACGACGGGTTGCTCCGGCAGCCGGTGTTCCTGGGCACGCGCGACGACAAGGCTGTGCGGTCGGTGACCCGCGAGCCGACGCCGGGCGCTTCCCCCGGCGTCGTCCGTCCCTAGATTTCACACAACCTCGACCGCTGCCCATGGACGACAAAAAAATTCTCGCGCTCGCCCGGAAGAACGCCGCGAAATCCATCGCGCAGAGCAAGCCGCGCAACAAGGCGTACGATCAAACTATCGACGCCACGCGACCGGTCGTACCGGACGAAGCAGGCGAAGCGCAGCGCATGTTCAAGGAGATGAAGCGCCGCGAGTTCTGAGCGCGCGCTGTCCACTCCGGTGCCCCCCGACCTGCTCGTGCTGGTGCACGGGCTCAAGCGGACGCGCGCTTCGATGTGGCCCGCGGCTTTGGCGGCGCGCCGGCACGGCTATGCCGTGCTCAATTGGGGCTATCCGTCGGCCGCGGCCGGCATTGCCGCGCACGCGGCGTCGCTCCGCCTAACGCTTGACGCGCTTCCATCGTTCGGCGAGCGGCGCGTCCATTTCCTCACCCATTCGTTGGGCGGCATCATCGTTCGCGCCCTCCTGGCCCGCGGCGCGCCACCCACCCTGGGCCGGGTCGTCATGCTGGGGCCGCCCAACACCGGGAATGAAATCGCCCAGCACCTCCGTCACACCCGCGCGTTCGTGCGCATCATGGGGCAGCCGGGCCTCGAGTTAGGCACGGGCGGCGAGAGCGTCCCGCGCCGGCTCCCCGACGCCGCCTTCGACCTCGGTGTCGTCGCCGGCCGGCGCCTGCGGCCCGCGATCTTCGGCCGCTGGATCGGCTCGCCCAACGACGGCCTCGTCTCGGTGAGCGCCACGCGCCTCGTCGGCATGCGCGACCACATCATCGTGCGCGGCGGTCACGCGCTGCTGCCGTGCAACCCGCACGCCCTGCACCAGGCGTTCGCGTTTCTCGCCACCGGCCGCTTCGACCGCCCGGTCCGCGCCTAACGCAAAACGGCGGGGGCTCGTCGCCCCCGCCCGAGCGTCAGGCTTGCTGGCCGTCGTACGTCACGTCCAGCACCTTCCCCGTCCTGGCATCCACGTTCACCTTCTCCACGAACGACTTGTTGGCCACGTTCACGTCGAACGTGTACACCGTGTCGCCATTGCGCATCCCGCCATCGCGTTCCGCTGTGACCGTCCCGCCCCCGCACGCCTTGATCGCGATGGCCTTGGCCTGCGATTGATCCACGGGCCGCGTGAAGCCGCTCAGCGCGGCCACCGCGCCGGCGCCCGCCATGAGCGCCGCCATTGTCGAGACGATCCTGTTGCCCTGCATGGTCGTGTCCGTCCCGCGCTCGGATCGCGTCGCAGCCGCGGGACATTGGTGGATTCGAGTCGACGCGCCGTGAGCGCACTGCGCACTCGTGTGTGCTGTTCCCGCGACTCTCGGGCTCCTGCCGTTGGTGGGGAGACCGAGGCACATGCGCTGCCAGATCCGTGCCCCCATCGGCAAATATATTGATGTCCAATGTATTTTCGGTCCGCGGCGCCGGCCGATGTTCGCCTTACTTTCGGCGGATCGCGCGCGCGTACACGCCCTTGTACTTGCTCACCTCGCTCCGCTCGCGGTCCAGCTCCGGCACGTGCTCGGCCCCGTAGCCCAGCCCGCGAAAGAACTGCTCCGAGTTGCTCACCGCGAACAACGTCGACAGCTCGCGCCGTTCCGCCAGCTCCTCCGCGCTCCGCACCAGCGCCGCGCCGATCCCCTGCCCCTGCGCGCCCGGATCCACCGCCAACGATCGGATCTCCGCCAGACTCGGCGCGTACTCTTCGACGTGCACGCACCCCACCACCACGTCGTCGTCCGTCGCCACCAGGAAATCCGCGATGTGCTCGCGAATGAATTCCAGCGTGCGCGGCAGCAGCGTGCCGTCCGAGATATAGAGATCGATGAGCGCTTTGATCGACGACGCATCGCCGGTCCGGGCCGGTCGTACGTTCATGCCATGCTCCCCAATGACGGTCGTACTCGATGATGAGCCCGTGCGCTGCGCCCACGAAAGATCTTGCGCGCGCCGCGCCCGCGCTGTCTGCTTTCTGCCTGTCGCCTCGTTCCCGTCCGTTCCCGTCTGCCCGGCCATCCATGCCTTCGTGCTTCCGTCTCGCGCTGCTCACCGCATTGCTTGCGCTGTGCTCCGGCGCGCCCGTCGCGTCCGCCCAACAGATCGATTCCGCCGTGTTCGCCGGACTCCAGTGGCGAATGATCGGTCCGTATCGCGGCGGCCGCACCGTCGCGTCGACCGGCGTGCGCGGTCAGCCTAACGTGTTCTACGTCGCCGCCACCAATGGCGGCGTCTGGAAGAGCACCGATTACGGCCGTGCGTGGACCCCGATCTTCGATCAGGAACCGATCGGATCGATCGGCGCGCTCGCCGTCGCGCCATCGGATCCCAGCATCATCTATGTAGGCAGCGGCGAAGGACTGCAACGCCCCGATCTCTCGATCGGCGACGGCCTCTACAAATCCACCGACGCCGGCCGCACCTGGACCCACCTGCCCGCGCTGCGCGAGGGACAACAGACCGCATCCATCATCGTCGACCCGCACGATCCCAACCGCCTCTTCGTCGCGATCCTCGGCCATCCGTACGGGCCTAACGCAGACCGGGGCGTGTATCGGTCCACCGATGGCGGCGCCACGTTCGACAAGGTGCTGTTCAAGGACGAGAACACCGGTGCCGTCGCCCTGTCGTTCGACCCGGGCAATGCGCAGGTGATCTACGCCGTGCTCTGGGCAGCCCGCCAGGGCCCTTGGGAATACGACAACGCGTACGCCGGCCCCGGCAGCGGATTGTACAAATCGGTCGACGGCGGCGCCACCTGGAAGCCGCTCACCGTCGGCCTCCCCACCCCCGCGCAGGGACTCGGCCGCATCGGTATTGCGGTGGCGCCCACCGACGGCCGACGCCTCTACGCCATGGTGCAGGCGCCGCCACAGTTGGGCGGCGTGTATCGCTCCGACGACGGCGGCGAATCGTGGACACGCACGGACAGCGAGGAGCGCGTGTACGGCCGCGGCGACGATTTCGCCGAGGTGCAGGTGGACCCGACTAACGCAGACGAGATCTACGTCGCCAACACCTCGACGTATCGCTCGATGGATGGCGGCCACACCTTCACCGCCATCAAAGGCGCCCCGGGCGGCGACGACTACCATCGCATCTGGATCAACCCCGATAATCCGAAGATCATCCTGATCGGCAGCGACCAGGGCGCCACGATCACGGTGAACGGCGGCCTCACGTGGAGCTCGTGGTACAATCAGCCCACCGGGCAGATGTTCCACGTCGCCGCCGACAACCGATTCCCGTATCGCGTATACGGAGGCCAGCAGGAGAGCGGCTCCGCCGGCGTTTCGAGCCGCGGCAGCGACGGCGCGATCACGTTCCGCGATTGGCACCCCGTGGGCGTCGAGGAGTACGGGTATGCCGTGCCCGATCCGCTGCACCCGGGCATCATCTACGGCGGCAAGGTGACGCGCTACGACGAGCGCACCGGTCAGGTGCAGGATGTCGGACCGGTTGCCCTGCGTAGCGGCGCCTATCGTTTCGATCGTACGGCGCCGGTCATCTTCTCGCCGGCCGACCCGCACGTGCTCTATTTCGCCGCGCAGGTGTTGTTCAAGACGACCACCGGCGGCCGCAGCTGGACCACGATCAGCCCCGACCTCACGCGTCCGGATCCCGGCGTGCCATTGACGTTGGGCGTGTATGCCCAACGCGCGGCCGCATCGCCGCACCGCGGCGTGATCTATTCGATCGCCCCGTCGCCGCGCGACGTGCGGCGCATTTGGGTCGGGACGGACGACGGCCTGATCCAGATGACCCGCGATGGCGGCGCGCACTGGCGCAATGTCACGCCTAACGGAATGGAAGCGTGGAGCAAGATCACGCAGATCGACGCCTCGCACTTCGATACGGCCACGGCGTACGCGTCGGCGTCGCGCCTCCGCGTCGACGACCTGCATCCCTACATCTACCGCACGCACGATGGCGGCACGACGTGGCGGACGATCACCACGGGCATCCCGGACGACGAGCCGGTGAACGTGGTGCGAGAAGATCCGGTGCGGCGGGGTCTCCTCTATGCGGGCACCGAGCACGCCGTCTACGTGTCGTTCGACCACGGCGCCCAGTGGCAATCGCTGCGGCTCGGCATGCCGGTCACGTCGATCCGCGATCTCATGGTGCACGACAACGATCTCGTGATCGCGACGCACGGCCGCTCGTTCTGGGTGCTGGACGACATCGCGCCGCTGCGCCAGGCGAGCGCCCGCGTCGTGGCGTCGCCGGCGTTCCTGTTCACGCCGGCGCCCGCCTACCGCGTGCGCCGCGACGCGAACACCGACACCCCCCTTCCGCCCGAGGAGCCGGCGGCCCGGAATCCGCCCGACGGGGCCATCATCGACTACTGGATCGGCGCCGGCGCGGCGCCTAACGATGTGACCCTCGAGATCCGCGACGCTCACGGCGCGCTCGTCCGCCGCTTCTCGAGCGCCGACACCGCGCCGGCGCCGGACACCGCCCTCAACGTGCCCGCCTACTGGGTGCGGCCGTTCGAGGCGCTGTCGGCCGCCGCCGGCGTCCACCGCTTCGTGTGGGATCTGCACTATCCGCCGCCCGACGCGCTCGAGCACGACTACCCAATCTCGGCCATCGTGCACGACACGCCTCGTGATCCGTTAGGCCCGGCCGTCGTGCCGGGCCGCTACACGGTGCGCCTCACGGCCGCCGGCCGCACGTTCACCGAGCCGCTCGACGTGCGCATGGATCCGCGCGTCCCGGTGACTCCGGCGGCGCTCGACCGCCAGCTCGCGCTGGCGCTGCGCCTCGCCAGCGCCGTGCACAAAGACCATGCGGCGCTCACCGGCGCCCGCGCGCTCCGCACGCAATTGGCATCGCTGCGCGCGCGCACCACGGACAGCACCACCGCGACCGCGCGCACGGCGGCCGAGCTCGACGCCAGCCTGGCATCGCTCGTCGGCGAACGACGGGGCGGCGCCTCGCCTAACGGAGATGACCTGGTGCGCCTGAACGGCGACCTGATGACCGTGCTCAACGCGATCGATGGCGCCGACGCCGATCCGACCACGCAGACCGCGGCCGCCGTGCCGGCGCTCGAGCAGCGCGTCACCGCCGCGCTCTCGCGCTGGCGTCATGTGCGATCCGCGGATATCCCGGCGCTCAACGCGCGCCTAAAAACGGACGGGCTTCCCGAGCTGACGCTGCCGGCCGACACGACGACAGGTCACTGATCCGCTTTGGCGGCGCGGGCCGCGCGCGCCGCCTCGCGCGCGCGAAGCTCCGGGTTCTCGCGAAAGAGCGTCGTGGTGTGGCCGATCACCTGCACCACCTCCGCTCGTGCTGCGCCGGCCAGCTCCGCCGCCGCATCGCGCGCCGAGAGGCTCGCGTTGCGCCCGATCTGCACCTTCACCAGCTCACGCGATCGAAACGCATCCTCGAGCGACTGCACCAGCGTCGGCGAGATGCCCGCCGCGCCCACCGACACCGTCGGCTCGAGATGATGCGCGTGCGCGCGCAGCGCCGCGCGCTCGCGGGACGATAGCGCCATGCGACGGTCAATCGCCCGCGGCGGCCGCCGCTTCCTCGGCGGGCGCGTCGTCCGTTAGGCCGCGCTCGCGTGCCAGCTGCGCGATGCCTTCGTCGATCGTTCGCGAGTGGTGCATCGAGCAGAACTTGGGCCCGCACATCGCGCAGAACTCCGCGCTCTTGAAGTACTCGGCGGGCAGCGTCTCGTCGTGATACTCCCGCGCCCGCTCCGGATCGAGCGACAGCCGGAACTGCTCGTTCCAGTCGAACGCGTAGCGCGCGCGCGACAGCGCGTCGTCGCGGTCGCGCGCGCCCGCCCGGCCGCGCGCGATGTCGGCCGCGTGCGCCGCGATCTTGTACGCGATCACGCCTTGCCGCACGTCCTCGGCGTTCGGCAAGCCCGAGGTGCTCCTTGGGCGTCACGTAGCAGAGCATGTCCGCGCCGTACCAGCCGATCATCGCCGCGCCGATCGCGCTCGTGATGTGGTCGTATCCCGGCGCGATGTCCGTCACGAGCGGCCCGAGCGTGTAGAACGGCGCCTCGTGACAGATCTCCTTCTGCTTGCGCACGTTCATCTCGATCTGGTGCATCGGGATGTGCCCCGGCCCTTCGACCATCACCTGGACGTCGCGCGCCCACGCCCGCTTGGTCAGCTCGCCCAGCGTCTCGAGCTCCGCGAACTGCGCCCGGTCGCTCGCGTCGTGCAGCGAGCCCGGCCGCAGCGAATCGCCGAGCGAAATGGTGACGTCGTACTGCGCGCAGAATCTCGAGCACATCGTCGTAGTGCTCGTACAGCGGATTCTGCTTGCGATGGTGCATCATCCACACCGCGTGCAGCGAGCCGCCGCGGCTGACGATGCCCGTCACGCGGCCGTACACCAGCGGCAGATGCTCGAGCAGAATCCCCGCGTGGATGGTCATGTAGTCCACGCCCTGCTTCGCCTGATGCTCGATCACGTCGAGCAGATCGTTCGCCGTGAGCTCCTCGAGCTCCTTCCCCATGAGCACGGCCTGATAGATCGGCACCGTGCCGATCGGCACCGTCGACGCCGCGATGATCGCCTCGCGCACCGCGTCAGATCTCGCCCCGTCGACAGGTCCATCACGGTGTCGGCGCCGTATTGCACCGCGAGATGCAGCTTCTCCAGCTTCTTCGTCGATCGACGGACGTGACGGCCGAGTTCCCGATGTTCGCGTTGATCTTGACGCTGGCGACTTTCCCGATGGCCATCGGCTCGAGCTTCCCCGCCGAGATGCCGCACGTTCGCCGGGATGATGAGCCGCCCGCGCGCGACCTCGCTGCGCACCTCCTCCGCATCGAGTCCCCCTCCCTCACGCCGCGCCACCACCCGCATCGCGTCGGTGATCTCGCCCGCCCGGGCCGCGCTCATCTGCGTGCTGTATGCACTCATTTCAGGCTCCATCCGTCGGATTTTTGGAACTTAGATCGCCCGCAGAATCAGGGAAGCATGTACTGATCGCTGTCTATGTTCGCCCTTTTTCCCCTACGCTCGCCGTTCACTCTTCCCTCTCCCCGTTCCCCCAGGCGACGACCAGTCGCCGCTTCCCCGCCCCTAGTATGCCTCCCACGCAAACCCGCTCATGACATAGCTCAGTCTCTTCTTGGCGAGATCGAGCCGCAACAGCACCGTTCCACCCGTCAACTCTCCCCGTCCAATCGCCGCCACGTCATCCACTCTGTCTCCGTCCACATCCAGCGCACGAATCGCATCGTGCACGCGGAACCGCACGTCGGCGACGTGCAACGGCACCACCTTCCCCGTCGTATCGAGCAGCACCGCGAACTCACGCGTGTAGCGATTGATGTCCGCCGCTGCGTTCGCGAACAGCAACACGTGCGCCGCTCCGAAGCATCCATACACTTGCGACGACGTGAGCTTGCGCCCCTTGAGGACGTCCGGCGGCAAATGCGCCGTGTCGCCCTGCAAGATGAGCATGAGCGAGTCGCGCACCGCCGCCGCCCGCGCCAAGGTCGCCGAATCCGGCGCTTGGCGATACGCACAACTGTCGACCGTGGGCGCGGCGGCACTGTCCTTCTGCATCGCCGCGCTGTCCTTCTGCGTCCCGGCACTATCCGTCTGCGCCGACGCAGTGTCCTTCTGCGGCGCCGAGCTGTCGCCGTGCACCATTGCGCTGTCCTGGCGCACCGCCAACGCCACCAGCGTCAGCTTCTCCCGCGCCAAACTGTCTACGTTAGGCGGAACGTCCAGCCTGGCGACAATGCGCCCGTTCCACTGGCCGAACCCCGTCACCACCGCGTCGCTCGAGCCCCACGGCCCGTGCAGCAAATAGTGGTCGCCCACTTTCACCGGCGACAACTGCCGCACCGCTTCCCCGTACGCCGTTAGGCGCGCCTTGCCCTTGAGCGTGGCGTCGACCCGTCCGATGTCCATGAGCAGATGCTTCGCACGCGAGGCCGCGACGAACGTCGTTTGGAAGGTCGCCAGAAATGTCATCTCGTTGGCGATCGAATCGGCCAGCGGCGGCAGCTGCCCGATCTGTTCGATTCCCGCGCTCCGCACGCGCGCCGTGTCCTGCACGTGCACGGTTGCGGTCGCATTCTGCCCCGCGGTATCGGCGCCCGTGTCGGACGAGAGCGTGTCGGCAAACGTCGTGCTCTCAATGGCGGCCGGCGCGGATTTGGTCGTCGGTGAAGGTTTCTTCTCGCCTCCAGTGCACCCGGCTGCGACGAGCACGCCCAAGCTCATCGCGAGCCGGACATGCCGAAGGTGACGCGTGCTGTGTGGGGTACGGGTTACGCTCAAGACCGCAACGGAGACCGACTCAAGGGGAGAAAAGCGCGCCGAAGGCGCTCGAATGCATGGAAAATGCGGGCAGACGCCACGAAGCTCAACGCCACCGCCCCATATTCCCGTACGTCCACGCCGCGAATGTTGCCAGGCCGTCCAATCGAGCGTTAATACGATGCGGACTGCCCGCTCCTGACGTGCTGGGAACCGGACCTGTTGGCGACGTTGCCTCGGCCGGTTGGTCGCGGACACCGCTGTCCCGCCCGATGGGTCCGCCGTGACGTGGCCGGTGCGTTTTTCCGTGTGACTCCGCCATCCTTCGTGGGTATACCTGGATGCGCGAGTTTTACACTAGAATCGTTGAACACGAAGACTGCTGACTTGGAGATTCACAAATGCCGTTTCTTGAGCTCGAAGGAACGCCCGACCTCGAGGACAATCCGCGCGAGCTGAATGGAGAGCTCGTCGTCGGGAGCGGCTCGCAGGCCACCTGGCGCCTCCCCGGCCGCGACCTCGCCGCACGGCACTTCCGAGTGCACGCCCAATCGGACGGCACGCGCGTCGTCCCGGCGTCGGCGCAGAATATCGTCGTCCTGAACGACGCGCAGGCGCCCACGGAAGGCGCCACCTTGACCTCCGGCGACATCATCGCCGCGGGCTCGGCGCGCTTCGTCTTCCTCGAGGAGAAGGACTCGCCGCGTCCTGATCCGTTGGGTGACCCGTCTCCGTCGTATCTCATCGACTCGACTGCGCGCCGTGGCTACTCGCTCCGCAAGCGCGTCGTGCAGATCGGACGCGAGATCGGTTGCAGCATCGTGCTCAAGGACCCCACGGTGTCGCGCTTCCATTCCGACGTGAAATCGGAAGGCGGACAGTTCGTGATCTACTCAATGGGTTCCACCGGTACGCGCGTGAATGACGCTCCGGTGACAATGCCGCGTATGCTGGTCGAAGGCGACCGCATCGCCATTGGCGACACCACGTTCACCTTCACGCGACGCGCGCTGCCCTCGGGCATCAGCCTGGTACAGTTCGAGGATCACGCCGATGACTCGTTCAGCCGCCGGAATACCGTGCTGCTCGATCGCGTGGTGACGAACGAATCGCGGAAGTACACGCGCGGCACCAAACGCCCCCGCAATCCGCTCATCCCCTGGCTGATCGGACTCGGCGCCGCGGTCGTTTTGCTCGTGGCGTTCATAGCTCTCAAGCGCTAGAGAACACAGCGTAAGCCGATCGACATCAAGCGGTTACAATTCAGACCAAAATTGCCACATTATCTTGACAATCCCGAGAGATTCACTTAGGATTCCAAGACCGAATGTGGAGCTGATGTCGTGCTGCATAACGACCTACAACTCGCTGCCGGCGGACCGAAAGGGACGCGGGCAGCAATTCTCATCGAGCTCAAACGCGCTCCGGCCGCGGCGCGCCGCCTCACGGCGGCCGATCTCGCGGCGCGGCTTGACGTGTCGCTCAATGCGGTGCGCCACCACCTCAAGGAGCTTGAGTCCGAGCAGTTAGTCGAGTACGATCGCGAGCGCCGCGGGGTCGGCGCGCCCGCGTTCGCCTACCGCCTTACGGAGCGCGGCGAAGCGCTTTTTCCGCGTCGCTACGAAGGCACGCTGCTCCAACTCCTCGATCAAGTGGCGCAGCGCGACGGTCGCGACGCCGCGGTCTCGATGCTCGAGTCGCAGTTCGACGCGATCGCCGATCGCCTCGAGCCGTCGCTCACCAATGCGCCGCCCGCAACGCGCTTGGAGCTCGTGACGCGCGCCATGTCTAACGAAGGGTTCATGACCGAGTGGCGCCAGACTCCCGACTCGGCCGACGTGGTCTCCCACAACTGCGCCTTGCTCGCGGTGGCCGAGCGGTTCCCGGAGTTGTGCGACGCGGAGCGTCGGTTTTTGTCGCGTACGCTCAATGCATCATCGGTAGATCGCGTGTCGCACATCCTCGAAGGATGCGGCGCGTGCGGATATAGCGTGCGCTTCCGCGAGGGCGGCGCCGTGACGACCAAGGAGACGTGATGAGCAGCTCGATCGAGAACCTGGTCAATCGCGAATACAAGTTCGGGTTCGTCACCGACATCGACGCGGACACCATTCCGGCCGGACTCGGCGAGGAAACCGTCCGTGCGATTTCCGCCAAGAAGCAGGAGCCGGAGTGGATGCTCGACTGGCGGCTCAAGGCCTATCGGCGCTGGACCACCATGCGCGAGCCGCACTGGGGCAACGTCCGCTACGAGCCGATCGACTACGAGGGCCAGGTGTACTACTCGGCGCCACGCACCGCCAAGCCGTTAGGCAGCATGGACGATGTGGATCCCAAGCTCCGCGAGGCGTACGACAAGCTCGGCATCCCGCTCAAGGAGCAGCAGGTGTTGGCGGGCGTCGCGGTGGACGCGGTGTTCGACAGCGTCTCCGTGGGCACCACGTACCGCGAGCAGCTGGCCAAGTTAGGCATCATCTTCTGCTCGTTGGGCGAAGCGGTGCGCGAGCATCCCGATCTGGTGCGCAAGTACCTCGGCTCCGTCGTGCCCTACAGCGACAACTTTTTCGCGTCGCTCAACTCGGCGGTGTTCTCCGATGGCTCGTTCGTGTACGTGCCGCCCGGCGTCCGCTGCCCCATGGAGCTGTCCACGTACTTCCGCATCAACGCGGCCAACACCGGACAGTTCGAGCGCACGCTCATCATCGCCGATGAAGGCGCGTACGTGAGCTATCTCGAGGGCTGCACCGCGCCCAAGCGGGCGACGCATCAGTTGCACGCCGCCGTCGTCGAGTTGGTGGCGCACGAGAATGCCACCGTGAAGTATTCCACGGTGCAGAACTGGTACGCGGGCGACGAAGAGGGACGCGGCGGCATTTTCAATTTCGTCACCAAGCGCGGCAAGTGCGCCGGAGCCAATTCGAAGATTTCCTGGACGCAGGTCGAAACCGGCTCGGCCATCACGTGGAAGTATCCGAGCGTCATTCTGCAGGGCGACAACTCGGTCGGTGAGTTCTACTCGGTGGCCGTGGTGAATCATCACCAGCAGGCCGACACCGGCACCAAGATGCTGCACCTGGGCCGCAACACGCGGTCGACCATCGTGTCCAAGGGCATCTCGGCCGGCCAGGGCAACAACAGCTATCGCGGACGCGTGTACGTCGGCCCCAAGGCAGCGGGCGCTCGCAACTATACGCAGTGCGATTCGATGCTCATCGGCAACCGGTGCGGCGCGCACACGTTCCCGTACATCGAGGTCGCCAACGACACGGCGCAGGTGGAGCACGAGGCGTCCACGTCCAAGATCGGCGAGGACCAGATTTTCTACTTGCAGCAGCGCGGCATCTCCAAGGAGAACGCGGTCTCGATGATCGTCGCCGGGTTCTGCAAGGAGGTGTTCAAGGAGCTGCCCATGGAATTCGCGCTCGAGGCGCAGCAGCTGCTCGGCATCACGCTGGAAGGAAGCGTCGGTTAGGCACCGCACATTCGCGGTCACATTACCCGGGGAACGGACATCGTGCTCGATATTCGTGATTTGCAGGCCAGGGTCGGCGGCGGGAACGACATTCTGAAGGGCATCACGCTCGCCGTGCAGGCAGGCGAGGTGCACGCGGTCATGGGACCGAACGGCTCGGGCAAGAGCACGCTCGCGCAAGTGCTGGCCGGCAACCCGGTCTACGAAGTCACCGGCGGCAGCGTGACATTCGACGGCCGCGACTTGTTAGGCATGCAGCCCGAGGAGCGCGCGCAAGCCGGATTGTTCATGGCATTCCAGTATCCGGTCGAGATCCCCGGCGTGTCCAACGCGTACTTCCTGCGCTCGGCCTACAACGAGATCCGGAAGGCCAAGGGCGAAGAGGAAGTCGATCCGCTCGAGTTTCTCGACATCATGGAGCGGAATCTCGCGTTGGTCGACATGGATCCGTCGATGCTCAGCCGGAGCGTGAACGCCGGGTTCTCGGGCGGCGAGAAGAAACGCAACGAGATTCTGCAGATGGCAGTGCTCCAGCCGCGTCTGGCGATTCTCGACGAGACCGACTCGGGCCTCGACATTGATGCCCTGCGCATCGTGGCCGAAGGGGTGAACAAGCTGCGGCGTCCGGACAACGCGACGATCGTCGTCACGCACTATCAGCGGCTCTTGAACCACATCGTGCCCGATTTCGTGCACGTGTTGTCGGCGGGTCGCATCGTGAAGTCCGGCGGCAAAGAGCTGGCACTCGAGCTGGAAGAGAAGGGATACGATTGGCTCGAAACGCCCGCGGAGGTCGTGGCGTGACCGCTCCCGTATTGCTGCGCGAGTTCGAAACGTTCGCGGCGAACGGCGGCGGCAGCGGGCCGTCGTGGTTGTTGCCCTTGCGGCGCCAGGCCATCGATCGCTTCGCGGCGTTGGGGTTCCCGACGCCCAAGAACGAGGACTGGCATTTCACCAGCGTGGAGCCCATCGCCGACGGCTCGTTCCGCGCCCTGCCGGATTCGCCGGCGCCTTCCGTTAGGCTCAAACCGGCGGACGTCGCGGCGTTCACCTTCGGCCGCACGGACTGGAGCCGGCTCGTGTTCGTGAACGGCCGGTTCGACGCGTCGCTCTCGAGTGGCGTGCCGCAGCCCACGGGTGTGACCGTCACCGATCTCGCCACCGCGTGGCGCGAGCAGCCGGACCTGCTCGAGCGTCACGTGGGCAAGGTGGCAGACTTTCAGCGGACGGCGTTCACGGCGCTCAACACCGCGTTCATGCACGACGGCGCCGCGATCCAGATCGCGCCCAACGTCGAGCTCGAGACGCCGGTGCACCTGGTGTTCGTGTCCACGCCCGAGGCCGCGGGATCGGCATCGCACGTGCGGACG
Source organism: uncultured Gemmatimonadaceae bacterium (assembly GCA_963702675.1). Classification (GTDB taxonomy): domain Bacteria; phylum Gemmatimonadota; class Gemmatimonadetes; order Gemmatimonadales; family Gemmatimonadaceae; genus JADGGM01. The sequence continues at coordinate 563,102 of CAVPDN010000009.1, read as the reverse complement.
CTCATCGTGGCCGGCCACCACGCCAAGGCGACGGTCATCGAGAGCTACGTTTCGTTAGGCGGCGCCGGGGGCTACTTCACCAACGCGGTCACCGAAGCAGTGCTCGGCGACGGCGCGACTCTGGCGCACGTCAAGCTGCAGAGCGAGAGCGAGCAGGCGTTCCACGTCGGCACCCTGCAGGCGCACCAGGGTCGCGACAGCCATCTCGTGTCCTTCTCGTACGCCGCGGGCGGCGAGCTCGCGCGGACCAACGTGTACACGCTGCTCGCCGGCGAAGGCAGCGGCGCGACGCTGCACGGTTTGTACTTGCTGGATGGCCGGCAGCACGTCGACCAGCAGACGCGGATCGAGCACGCCAGCCCGAACACGTTCAGCCGCGAAGTCTACAAGGGCATTCTGGACGGGTCGTCGCACGGCGTCTTCAACGGCCAGGTGTACGTTAGGCCCGAGGCCCAGAAGACCGACGGCAAGCAGGAGAACAACAACCTGCTGCTCTCGCCGCGCGCGCGTGTGGACACCAAACCGCAGCTGGAGATTTTCGCCGATGACGTGAAGTGCACCCACGGCGCCACCGTTGGGCGCCTGGACGAGGTCGCCCTCTTCTACATGAAGAGCCGCGGCATCGGCGCCGAGCAGGCGCGGAAGCTGCTCACGTATGCGTTCGCGGCGGGTGTCATCGAGGCGGTCGGCGTGCCGGAAGTGCGCGCCGAGCTCGAAGCCCTTACGCTGCGGCGCTTCGCGGGGGCGCTCGCCGGGTCGTGAGCTCCGCGGCGAAACCGGCGCTCGAGCGCGTCGCCACGATCGACGACGTGCCGCTGGGCGCTCTCAAAGGCGTGACGTTGTCGAACGGCGAGCGGGTCTGTTTGGTGAACGCCGACGGCGAGATTCTTGCGTTAGGCAACGTCTGCACGCATCAGGAGTTCGCGATGTCCGACGGCGCGCTGATTCCCGGCGGCCTCATCGAATGCGCGTGGCACGGCGCCCGGTTCGACTGCCGGACCGGCGCGGTGAAACGTTTCCCCGCCACCGAGCCGCTGCCCGTCTACGACGTGCGGGTGGAGCACGACGCAATTTGGGTCGGAGGCCGCGTCCGATGATGAGCGCCCTGCCCCGCTCCGAATTCCCGCTGCTCGCCGCGTCGCCGCGTCTCGTCTATCTCGACTCGGCCGCGACGACGCAGAAGCCGCTGGCCGTGCTCGACGCGATTCGCGATTTCTACGAAACCGACAACGCGAATCCGCACCGCGGTGCGTACGCGCTCTCGGTGCGCGCCACGCAGCGGTACCACGGTGCGCGCGAGCGCGTGGCCAGGTTTCTCGGAGTGCGCGACGCCGACTGTCTGGTGTTCACGCGCGGCACCACCGAGTCGCTCAATCTCGTCGCCGCGTCGTGGGGGCGCGCCAACATTCGCGCGGGCGACGAAATCGTCGTCACCGGCGCCGAGCACCATGCGAACTTCGTCCCGTGGCAGCAGCTCGCGATCGAGACGGGCGCGCGGTTCCGGATCTGTGAGCTGGACGCGGACGGCGCCGTCGACCTCGACCGGCTGCGCGCGATGCTCGGACCCACGACCAAGGTCGTGGCGTTCGCGCACGTCTCCAACGTGTTAGGCACGATCGCGCCCGTCCGCGAGATCGTGGAGCTCGCGCACGGCGCGGGGGCGATCGCCGTGTGCGACGGTGCGCAGGCAGCGCCGCATCTCACGGTGCAGTTCGATGCGTCCGGCGTCGACTTCTTCGCGGCGAGCGGTCACAAGATGCTCGGGCCCATGGGCATCGGCGTGCTCGCCGGCCGGCGCGCGCTGCTGGACGCGATGCCGCCCTTCCTCACCGGCGGCGACATGATCGAGTTCGTGGAAGACGATCACAGCACGTGGAACCGGCTCCCGCACAAGTTCGAGGCCGGCACGCCTAACGCAGCAGGCGCGGTTGGGTTGGCGGCGGCCGTCGGCGTGCTGGAGCGCGTGGGGATGGACGCCGTGCGGGCGCACGAGCGCTCGCTCGTCGGCGCCGCCTACCGCCGGTTGGCGGCCATCGACGGCGTGCGGATCTACGGCCCGGGCCCCGAGGATCGCAGCGGTGTGCTCAGCTTCAACGTAGGAGATGTGCATCCTCACGACTTGGCGACCATTTTGGACTCGCACCAGGTGTGCATTCGCGCCGGGCATCACTGCGCCCAACCGCTCATGCGGCGGCTGGGCGTGAGCGCCACGGCGCGCGCATCCTTCTACGTCTACAATGACGATGCGGACATTGACGCGCTGGTGAACGGCGTGATGGCCGCACGGGAGATGTTCAGTCGTGTCGGCGCCTGACGACCGGCATCGCGCGCCCGACGCGCCGGATGCCCAACGGGCGAACGTCGCGGCGCTGTATCAGGAGCTGATCCTCGATCACTACCGGCGTCCGCGCAACCGCGGCAAGCTCGAGAGTCCAGACGTCGCGCTGCGAAAAAAGAATCCGCTCTGCGGCGACGTGATCGAGCTGCACCTGCAGTTCGACGGCGATACGGTGCGCGACGTGCGGTTCACCGGAGAGGGCTGCGCCATCTCGCAAGCGGCGGCGTCGATGCTCACGCAGCGGCTCAAGGGCAAGTCGAGCGCCGACGCCGCGCAGATTCTCGACCGCTTCACGCGCATGGTGCACGGCGAAGAAGGCGCGGCCGATGAATCACTCGGCGATCTGCGTGCGCTGTCGGGTGTGTCGCGGCTGCCGGTGCGTCATCCGTGTGCGCTCCTGGCGTCCGACGCGCTCACCGAAGCCCTGGCATCGCGCCGTTAGGAACGGTGCTTCTCGAGCTGCTCCTCGCCGCGTCCACGGTGCTGCCCCAACCAGGCAGCGTGCGCACGGATTCGTTGTGGTCGTCGGCGTTGGGCGTCACCAAACACTATTTGGTCTACCTGCCGCCCTCGTACGCGACGAGTACGTCGCGCCGCTATCCCGTGGCATACTACCTCCACGGCTACGGCGGCGACGAGACCAACTGGGTTCAGTTAGGCCATCTCGACGTCGCAATGGATTCGGTGATCGCCGCCGGCGGCGCCGAGATGATCGTCGTGATGCCGGATGGCGACAACAGCTGGTACACGACGTGGAACTCGATGGGCGACTACACCGCCTGCAAGCGGGACACGACGAGGAAGGAGCCGGCGTCACAGTTCTGCGTGCCGTGGCCGCACTACGACGACTACGTGGCGCGCGATCTCGTGCACCACGTGGATTCGGTATATCGGACGATACCGGATCGTGCGCACCGGGCGATCGCGGGCTTGAGTATGGGCGGATACGGCGCGGTCGAGCTGGCTCTGCAGTATCCCGACGTGTGGCGCGCCGCGGCGAGCCATTCGGGCACGCTGCAGTTGATGTACGCCGGCCCGCATCCGTACGCCGGGCATGACGTCTACGCGACGACCATGGAGCAACTCGAACAGTCGTCGGACGGCGCGTGGCCGTCGCTGCACGAAGCGTTAGGCAACGACACGACGGCGTGGCGGTCGCGCGACCCGCTCGCGCGTGTCGAGCGGGTGCAGACCTCCCGGCCCTCCATGATGCCGGCCCTCTATTTCGACGTCGGGCAGGACGATCCGTTCGTGGACCAGAATCGCGCGTTCGACGCCGGACTCACGGCGCTGCACGTGCCGCACGAGTACCACGAGTATCCGGGCACGCACGATTGGGAGTACTGGAGCCGGCACGTGGGACAGAGCCTCGCGTGGATCGGGGCGCAGTTCAAAGGCGGCCAATAGGCCGCGCGCGCGCCCGGCGCTCACCACAGGAACGGAACCAGCCGCTTCGTGCGCGACTGATACGGCGGATATGCGCCAGGAAACAGCTCGAGCATGATGCGCTCTTCCTTGCGGACCCGGAAGAGGAACACCGTCGTCGCATAGAGGAAGATGCAGGTGCCGACAATGGAGCCGGTGAGCGCTGTGCCTAACGCAGCCAGGATGATGCCGGTGTAGATGGGGTGGCGAACGAAGGCGTACGGCCCCCCGGTGACGAGCTCGTGCGCTTCCTTCCGGGCGGGCACCGGGCTCCAATTCCGGCCAAGATACAATCGGGCCCAGATCGCCACTGCGACGCCGATCGCCGTGAGCACGGCGCCGATCCACGCCAGCGACACCGATGGCCAGAACAGCGACAGGCGATTGAGGAACAGGTTCGTATTCAACGCCCGATAACGCGCCGCTCGAACGGCGAGGACGACGACGATCGCCACGACAAGAATGCGCACCTGGTACATTCTCGCCGATCGGCCGCCTCGCACGTCACGTTTCACGAAGAAGGAGAGGCCGATCCAGACGATGAGGAAGGAGATCCAGCTCGTGATGATGACGGCGGCAGGAGTGATCATGCGTTGCGAAGCGTCGCTGGTAGACGAAGACGGCCGAACCGGGGCAGGTACACGGGTTCCTCCTACAATCGGAGTTGGCCCAGCGCGACGCAACAGTGCGTTGGGGCCCGCCAGCCCCGAGCTCCCACTCTTGCGATGATTTCGTTTTGCGCAGCACCGCGCCTAACCGCACAGGACACGACGATAGTCGATCCGTGCAGCCTGCTCACCGGGGCCGAGGTAAGTGCTGTGCTCGGTATCGCTTCGCTGCCGGGCAGGCCGTTTCTTGGCAGCAAGAGGGTGTGCTACTACGCAGCCGACACCACCAACACCACCGGAGCAGCGTCGGTCACGCTCATGGTCATGCCGCGTGCTGCGTTCGACAACGGAAAGGTATTGAATGCCGCGATGATGCATGCGGTGAGCGGTGTCGGCGACGACGCGTACACCGTGGGTTCGGGAACCTACCTCAAACTCGGCGTCCGGAAAGGCGATCGCGCGTTCAGCGTGACCGTCGTGGCGGGCACGCAGATCAAAGCATCCCCCGCCCAGCTCCTCCAGATGGAGCAGCAGTTGGCGACGAAGGCGCTGGCACGATTCTGAGCTCGCGCGAATTGCGAACCTCGTCGCGCTTCCGTTAGGCCTGAGACCAGTCGATCACGCGGCGCGCGCGCAGCGTGATCCAGCGATTCGGTGCACCGACGACGCCCGCGAAGTCCTCGTGCAGCGTGTTGGGATGTCGCACGTCGAGCAGCCAACGTCCGTCGGCCTGCTGGCGCTCGCGCACGATCGCAACGGCCTCGTCGAGTCGCGCATTGGCGCGCACGCCGGCCGAGCGCAAGTAGTCGAGCGCGCGCAGCACGTCGTAGTGCCAGAGCGGAGGGAACGCGTACCGTGTCCACGACGGGTCGATGACCTCGCCGGTCGATTTCCTTCGGAGCAAGCGACGCTCGAGAAGATATTCCTGCCCGCGCTTCCGCGCTTCAGCGATCGGCGTCGCGCCCGAACGCTCTCTCGAATTCCAGCAAACCCTCGAGGACACAGATCGTGCTGTGAAACGAGGAGCGCACGGAGCCGCGCTCCACTTCGCAGTTCCAGCCGCCGTCGGCGAGTTGCTCATTCAGCAGTCGATTGACCAACCGATCGCTGCGCTCGCCGAAGTAGGCGCCGAGTGCGACGACACGGCCATTGATACACGGCTCCACCTCGCCCTCGAAGAACGGCGAGTTCCCGAATTCTGATCCCCACGTGACGTTGTCGCGAACGCGATCGATCGCGATGCGCACGCGCGTACTCGCCGGATCGACACCCAGGTCGCGCGCGAAGACGAGTGAGTACACGTTGGACCACCAGAGGGGCGTAGCGATGCCGTCGCCCCAATTGCCGTCGGGTCGCTGCTCGTCGAGCAGCTCCGCCCCCAGCCTTCTGACGCGACGCGCGCACGCTCGGCGGCAACGACATCGGCCGGTGCGTCGGTGAGATCGCGCATCACCTGCCAGCGAATCGACGGGTCGGCGTCGAGGAGCCAACTTGTCACGCGGCGCTTGCGACTCGCCCTGCCTCGCGCTTGGCGTCGTTGCCGTAGGCTTCGAGAGATGGGTTGGAAATCAGGACGCGTGCGTTTGGCAAGCGCGAAGACGAGGTCGGAGAAGTGCTCCATCATCGCGAAGGCACTCGGCGTGCGAGTGAAATTGGGTTCTTCCATCTTCACCCTCCGCTCGCAGGCAGGGTCACTTGCCGGCGCACGCGTTAGTCACGCGCGGCCGCCCGCCGAGGGTGACGCTTCGGAGAGCTCGCCGAGCGGCGCAATGCGCACGTGATCCTGCGTGCACCACCACGCGCCGTCCTTGTACCAGAGCGGGTGGTTCGGATGCCGCGGACACACCGGCCATGTCGAATGCACGCTGTGGTGAACAGTCTGCTGGACGTGTTCGACCAGCACGTCATTGATATCAGGCCGATCGAGAATCGCGACCACACTTGTCTCGAAGCGCACAATCTTGCGGTGGCGTTCGCCGAGCGTTTGCGCGACGTCGCGATCGAGCAACTGGGCGGTGCGCATCAGGTCTTCGAGCATATCGAGCAAATCGGGTCCGTTCTCGAAACTTTCGACGCCCGAGCTTCCGTGGAGATTGACGTAACGCTGCATGCGACCTTCGTGAGTAGTCCCACACTTCCGCGGACCGCGCCCGCTTGATCCGCTCTATTATGATTGGGTCGGCGGATCCGCGCCAGGCATAGCGAGTGCACGGGTCGCTCAACATAGACGGGTTTCTCAACACGTTGATTCTGCCAACGCGCTGGCCATTGAGCCGGACGGCGAGATCGTGATCGGCGGTGCTTCAGTCGAGCGACTTGGGCATCGCGGAATTCACGCGCTCCGGCGGGCTCGAGACGGGATTCGGCGCCGGCGACACGATGCAGGTGGACTTGGCCGGCGGCCTGGACGGAGCCAGGGCAGTCGTCGTGCAGCCGGACTGGAAGATCATCGTCGCGGGCTTCGCGCAGAACGGACAGAGTGTTGGGTTCGGCATGGTGCGCATCGCTCCGTAAGGCAGGCGGGTCAGGGGCCACGCGTGTGCGGCCAGAGTCCGAGGTATTCCGATTGGAAGGCGTGATGAGTTGTCGCGGTCGCGGGCGGGCCGAGCTCGTACGTCGTCCCGCTCATGCACCACGTGATGTGATCGGCGGCATTGAGGAGCGTCGGCACTTCGTGGCCCGTTAGGACGACAGCGACGCCGTCGGCGGCCAATTGTTTGAACACTGCGGTCAACACTTCGGCGTCGGTCGGCGCGATCCCGCGATACGGCTCGTCGGCGAGCAGGCACGTGGGGCGCCGCACGAGCACGGCCGCCAGCTCGGCGCGCCGGCGCTCGCCGGCCGACAAGGCGAACGGTCGCCGATCGAGTTGGCCCGCGATGCCGAGGCGCTCGGCGGCGTCGAGGACGCTGCCGCCCGGGAACTGTGCACGAATCATCTCGAGCTCGACGTCTCACTGAAAACGCGGACGAGAGGAGGTCGTGATCGGGTAGATAGAACAGGCCGCGCGCCGCGAGACGCGACAGCCTAACGGATGCATGGACCTGCCCGTCGAAATGCACGCTGCCGCTGTCCGGCGCCAGCAACCCGGACGCGATCTTGAGGAGCGTCGACTTCCCGACGCCATTCCGCCCGAAGAGGACGCGCAGCTCACCGGGCACCGCACGCAGCGTCGCCGACGACAGGACTCGCCTTGCGCCAAACGACTTCGCAACGCAGTCCGCGGTTAGAATGGGAGTCACCGCGCCACGAGCGCATGGATCGCGATTTCGGCGACCAGCGGGGGCACGGCGAACAGCGAAGCGAGAACGACCGGCCCTATTCCCAGATTGCCGAGTAGCACCCGTTCATGGCGCCGGCGCGTGTCGACGAACGCGACGACGACCGTAAGGCAGACGACGAGGGGGATCGCAGCGGCGGACAGGCGAACGAGGTCGGACGCGGCGAGCGCGCCGGCGAGGGCGAGGATTACGCGAATGCCGAGCCAGAGGAGAAGGCTGCGCGCGAGATAGGCGCGGACGATGAGTGAACGGGGGAGCACCGGTCGCGCGCGGCTCAGAGTGAGGGCCAACCTTGAACGGCCCACAGCCCTGCCACACACGCGACGATCGCGATCCAAGAGGCGAGCGCGAGAAACGCGATGACCGTGCGCCATTCACGCCGATACCGGATCACCAGCGCCCCGGCGATCGCCAGGGCGAACGCTGCCAGCGCGAACACGCCCTGACTCTGCCACCGGACGAGCGGCGCGTGCTGGTTGCCACGCGCGTACGTCGCGGCCCAGATCCACATCAGGATCACCGGCCCGAACGGAAGCAGCAGTGCGCGATGGGTCTGCCAGGCCGGCCGCTGGCGGCCGTTGCCGTCCCGGCCTGTGTTGCTCGCGAGGATGGCGAGTGGCGCCGTGATGATGATGCCGGGCGCGATGAGCATCACGCCCGTCATCCAGGCGAGCTTCACGATGTTCAGGAGCTCCACTCAGTGACTCACCGAATGGGGCGTTCTCCGCCTTCGCCTTACTGAGCGCACGGGTTCTCCGCGACGCCGACGACGTAGCGCGCCACGGCGTCGCGTGTGGCCGTGCGAGGTCGAAGCGTTGAGCAGAATGACCGACCCAGCCGCGCCGGTTGTGGCGATGCACTCGAAAGAAGGGTCCGTGCGGCGCGCGACGGCAGAGCGCCATGAGTGGCGGGCAGGGAGTCGATCACCTCGTTAGGCCTCCGCGTCGAAACGAAACGAATACAGAATGAATGGCTCGGGCGCGCCACCGCCGCTCTCGTACAAGCGCCGCGCCGGCACGTTGTCCTCCTCGGTGCCAAGCCATGCTTCGGTGCAGCCTAACGAGCGACCGAGCGTGAGGAGCTCGGCGAGCATGCGGCCGCCGATCCCGCGGCGCCGATGCGTGGGCGCCACCGCGACCTCGTTGATCCACAGTTGCGGCGCCTTGTCGGGGTGCACGTAGTCGACGGCCGAGGCCATGCCGACGACGACGCCGGCGTCGAGGGCGACCACGAGGTGGTGGCGCCCATCAGCGAAGAACGCTCGTGCCCAACGCGCGTCCACCGGGCAATCGAAGACGCCCTCGGCCACGCGGTCGAGGACACCGATGTCGTGAGATCCGAGCAGGCAAACGTCGATCGCCGTCATGCGGGCAAAGATAGCGGGTCGCTGAAGCGCGAGAGACAGGACGAATTGCTTTGGCGTTAGGCCGGCCAAGTCGTCAAGCGTCGAGCGCCGCGACATCCCGCGCGCTCATGCAGTGGCGCTCAGCATTTTCCACAAACACCTACGCGTTCAAGTGCAGACGAGATGTCCAGCGTTCACGCCCGCTATCTCTTTCTCAGAAAGCCCGGGTTGAATGCGGGCGTAGACAACAGAGTGCGCATCTACGTCCTCGCCATTCTTTCCAGGGTTCCCGGATATGGAGACAATCAGTGTGCCATTGGCGTTATAAAACGTGTCTTGGGATCGGTCGACGCCATACGCGTGGGTCTTGTGAAAGCCGGAAGATGGGCGCCGTACCAGGCGACGGTCGCACTGCCGGCAAGTGCGGGGAAGCCAAGCACCAGCATGGCTGCGAGTTTCTGGATTTGGTTCATCGTTGTCTCCCGTTTCCAAGGGTTTTCTAGAGCGGAAAAGCGCATGGATGCGCAATGCGTGTGATCGCGGCCTGACGAGTTAGGCCGATGCCTCACCGCGTCGCCCGACGGGTCGCACGATGATGGTCGAAAGCATCGTGGCAATCAACACCCGCTCGCCCGTCCCCGTCGTGAACACGTCGGCACGGCACACCGTGAGCGTCCGCCCGGGGCGCAGCACCTGGCCGCACGCCAAGAACCCCTCACCCGTGGCCGGCGCCAGAAGATTGATTTTGAACTCGACCGCCAACACATCGGTATCGGGCGGCGCCAGCGTGTACGCGGCATAGCCATTCGCCGAGTCCGCGACACTCGTGATCGCGCCCGCGTGGAGAAACCCATTCTGCTGACAGAACTGCGGTGCAAACGGCAGCGCGAGATGCACCTCGCCTGCCGCAATGTGCACGATCGTCGCGCCGAGGGTAGCCATGTGGCTCTGGCGGCTGAAGCTCTCGCGCACACGCGCCTCGTACGCGTCGTCCCTGGGTTTCCACTCAGTGCTCACGTCGGACCTCGTGGGTGCATCGGCGCCAATGAAGCAGTGCGATGTGTGCCTAACGATTATGGTCGCCCGCAGCGGGATGAAATATCGGCGTCGCGCTGATCCGCGCAATCTACGCCGCACGACCGAACGCGGCTGTAAGACGCGTGGCGGACGCGCCGTACTGTGCCAACTCGGCCGGCGCACCCATATTGCCCCGCCCACGCCGACGCATCAGTCGATGTACCCAGCGGAGAACGATATGCTCGACGTCGTGTTCGAGCTCGGTGTGCGGCGCGTGCTCACCTCGGGCGGCGCCGTGTCGGCCGTCGACGGCGTCGACGCGCTCCGGCGATTGGCGGAGCGCGCGGCGGGGCGTATCGAAATCATTGCCGCCGGCGGGATCCGGCCCGTCAATCTGGATCGCATTGTCGCCGCGACGCGCGGGCCGGCCGTGCACGCGCGATGGAGCGGCTGGCGTTAGGCCGTCGGCGTCCCGTCCGCCCACTTCGCGAGCGGAATCACAAACGTCGTGATCGGCTCCGGAAAATCCTAATGCACGATGACCGGCGAGTGGGGCACTCCCGCGCCCCAGGCGAGACTGTCGGTCCTCGGAAAGTAAAACATGAGGTGCGGCCCGCCGTGGCCGTAGTACGGGCCGAAGTACGTGTCCTTCGACATCATGTAGCTCATCGCGCCGTTGGCCGGCGGGGGAAGCTCGTGCCGGGCGTACGCGGCGCGAATGCTGTCCACCATCTGCGCCTTCGCCATGCCGGCGAGTGCGAGTCGGGTTTTCGCGACGATCCGCGGCACGATGGTGCGCGCCGCGGCGGCGTTGAAGCAGGTCGGTTCGCGAGCGATGGGATTCATGAAGTCCGGATCGTCGAAGTCGGACGTCCACGCGCGCTCTACCATGCAGGCGAAGCCGTTGGTCCCGTGCACAGCGACCTCGTATCCGCGGGCGCCAAGTACCAGCACATTGGCGTGCTCGGAAATGACGGCGGGCGCGGCGCTCCGCGCCATCGCGATCTCGCTTGTCCGATCAGCGATGAGGTACTCGGCGAGGGGCAGCATTCGTGTATAACGGGACGCGGAGTCGTGGGGATTCTGGGCCGCCTCATTCTGCGCGTGGCCAACGGCGGCTCGGGCGACGAGGAGCAGCGCGATCACGGCGAGCGATCGATCGAAGCGAATCATCGAGCTTCCCGGTGGGTGTGAAGATGCACGGCGAGCCGCTCGAGGGTCGCGACCCCGGCATCGTGAACGCCTAACGCCTTCAACGCGCGGTTGCGCTCCTCAACCGACGGGAATCGGATCCGCATGGTGAGGAGCGTTCCACGGCCAGAGGCCCTGAACGTCCACTCCACCTCGCATTGCGTGCGCGTCGTTTCCGAGCCCCCGTCGAGCCGATACGCGATGCGTCGCGGGCGGACGACTTCCATGAAGACGGCGCGGCTTGGATAGTCTGTGCCATCGGGGCCGTGCATGGTGTGCGACCAGACGCCTCCGACGCGCACATTCATCTCGTGATTCGTCGTGGTGAAGCCGTTAGGCCCCCACCATTGGACCACGTGATCCGGATTGGTCCACGCTTCCCACACCGCCTCGGGCGGCGCATTCGAACCGTCGCGTGACGACCACGTCGCGATCGGCGCGGTCATCCCGTATCATCGTGCGCGGAGGAATTCACGCCGTTCTCCTTTGGGAGGCGCGGCCGCCGTGCACCGTCACCGCCGCCGTCCGGGGCGCGCCGCACGAGCCTGCCGTCGCGTGCGCTTCGTTAGGCCGTGCCGGTCGTGGGCCGGCGGCGCAGGCGGCCCGGTCATGTCGCGGAGATAGGCGTCGAGCCGGTCGAAACTTCCATCCCAGAACCGGCGGAATGGCTCGGCCCAATCGGCGACCTGTTGCAGTGGGTGGGCGCGAAGGCGGCACGGCCGCCACTGCGCGTCCCGCCCTCGCTCGACGAGTCCGGCGTGTTCCAACACCTTGAGGTGCTTGGAGACGGCGGGGAGGCTCATCCGAAACGGTTTCGCCAGCGCGGTGACCGATGCGTCGCCGCGGGCGAGCCGTCCGAGGATGGCGCGCCGGGTGGGATCGGCGATGGCGGCGAGCGTGGCACTGAGCGAATCGATGTGGCATGATGTATTTAACCTTACGGTTAAATACCATCGCGCATCCGCCGGCGTCAAGGAGGCGAATCGGGTGCGGATCGGCCACGCCCAACGCCTGCGGCGAAAACGTCGCGTCGCTCAGGACGAAGTGGCGTCGGGCGCATGATACGACGCCATGCCTGGCCGTCCGTCCGGCCAACGAGCGCCCGCTTCCAAGTAGCCCGTCGCTCATGCCGGGAATGGTGCGCCGCTCTGATTCGGACGCTGGGCCTCGGCGAGAACAGCGGCCGAATCTCTGCGTCGCTCGAAAGGGCCCGGTCGTCGCCGCCCATCCGTGGCGCTCGAGCGCCCACACGGTGTTGCGGTGATAGCCATGTCGAAGGTCGACATCACGATGCGCGCTGCCGATTCGCGGAGAGCGAGCGGTGCGCGCCACGTCGTCTCGCCTGGTTACAGGTGTCGGACCGTGGCATGAGCACGGTGCGGGCGTAGGCGCGGTGCCGGGCACTTCGTATCGCCGCGAGCGCCACGCGCATCAACGCGACCGCCGTCGGTCGCTCCGTGCCGCGTACGCCGAGTCGACGTCACGACTCGTGATAACGTAGCGGAGCTCGCGCACGGATGACGCTCGCGGCGTCGATGGCGTCCGCTGTCGTCCGGCGCGCCCGCCCGAGCGGCGTTGACGCTCGGATCATACACGACCGCGACGAGACGCCCGCTATCCGGCCGGCGACAAGCCAGGCCCAGGCTGTGGCCGAATATCGGGCATGCGATCTCGCCCAAAGCACTCGATTCGTAGCGTGGCCATCATCGAAGGGGGGTCGCTGCGGATCGAATTCAACGGCAGCAGGCGGCACCAAGTCGATCTCGCGATTCCACGGACGGAGACGGCGGTGATGTGACCGCCGTCGACCAGCGGGCGCGGAGGTTCGACGTGCCTGCACCCGACGCCGCGACGCGGCACGGACGGGCGCTTGGAACGGGGCAGCGGCCGAAAGGACTAACGCGGCGAGAAAGGACAGCGACAGGAGCGTCTGGCGAACCGTCGAGCGGGGATCGACGAGCTGACGGGTGGCCGATGCGACATCGGAGGCCGCGGTAGGCGGCGCCGGTCAGGGTCGACATCCTCACCAGCCGTGCCGATCACGCGACTTCGACACCCTCGATGCGGCATTCCTCGAACGCGACACGCAATCGCTCGACGCACTGCGCCGCGAGCTCGACCGACGAATAATTCGAGTCGCCGGCGCCCTTCGCGTGCCATGCCCAGCTCGCCTGATCCGTACCGGCCGCCACGAACACCTGCTCCCAGAGCGACTTCACGGCGGTCGGGGCGTGCGGCGCCGTCATGCGTTCGGGCAGATGCTCTCCGCGCGGCGCCACGTTCCCGCGCCACACGATGGCGAGCAAATCGCCGTCGGCCACCGAGTCGATGGTGCTCCGCAGCCACGTGATGGTGAGCGCCACCGGTCCCAGTTGGACGATGCAGCGGCCCGGCGAGAGCCGTTCCTTCGACTTCTGCTCCAAACCTGCATTGGTGAGCGCGGCCACCCCGCGCACGACGCTAGTGGCAAGCAGTTCGAGCTCGCGTGTGCAAACCGAAAGCGCACGGTGCGAAGCGAGGAATGAGGGACGGTCAGCCCAAAGGGGACTGTCGGCGAGCGGGGTCGGGTTCAGGGTGTCGATCATCGAATCTCCAGACAAGGATCGAGCGCCGGCTGGTGCGACTTGCGTCTACCAACCGGCGCTCGCATCACCGAAGAACGCGCCGCAAGCGGCGCGCTCCCGATGAATGTGGATTCCTCGCGTTCGCTAGCGGGCCACTCGTGTGACGTTTTCCGCCGCCGGGCCCTTCTGGCCCTGCACGATATCGAACTCTACCGTCTCGCCCTCTGACAGCGACTTGAAGCCTTCGCCCTGGATGGCTGAGTGGTGCACGAAGCAATCCTTCTGTCCATTGGCCGGGGTGACGAAGCCGAACCCCTTTGCATTGTTGAACCACTTTACTACGCCGGTCGTACGCATGATGTGCTCCTCGAAATGATCTGTGCTGTGGTCGGAGCGCGGTCTTTCGACCGAGATGCTGTACGGACCGACGACAACGTGCTCGTGACAACCCTCACGAAGGGGCGCCGTCAACTGACGGCAACGACTCGAACAAAAAAGGGCCCGCAATGTTGGCGGGCCCCAGATCCAAACGCCTCTCGACAGCGCCCATCGGCGCGTGTCCTCATGAGGGAATGTAACACCATGGAGGCCGATTTACAATGGTCTCATCCATACTAACGGAGTCAGCGCCTATCGGTGCTTCAGTGCGGCCTGCCAGCCCGTCACTTCGACCGTACCCTGTCCCGAATCGGGCACTACGACGACGAAGTGCTTGTCGTCCGGCATGACGGCGAAATTCGCGTGGTTGTCGACGCGATCGCTTGCCAGGCCGGCGACGAGCTGCTCGCGGCCCGACACGGCGGGCGCCGCCCGGAGGTCGAGTGTCACCTCGACGAGGTTCGATCTGGTTCCGTTAGGCTCGAGGTAGTACAGGGCCCGGCCCCCCGGAGCCCACGCGGGCGACGACCCGCCGGCGCGAGACACTTGCGTGCGCGCGCCCGACGGCTTGAGCGCCTGCACGTACACCTCCTCGCGCCCGCTCTCGTTGCTCACGTAGGCGAACCACCGCCCATCCGGCGACGCAGTCGGAGCCGTCTCTTTCGCCGGAGAATTCGCCAGCGGGATGGGCGCCGACCCGTCGGCGTGGAGCAACCGAGATGTCATCGAGCGACCCGGCCAAATAGCCGCCGTCGTTGGGCAGCCAGCCACCCGGCGTGTCGATTTGGCGCCAGTCGAAATCGCGCGCGAAGTGAAACGGCACGGGCGGCGTGCTGCGATCGACGGGAACCGTGAACACCGGCTGGGCCGGTCGATTCGTCAGGAAGGTGATCCGGCGGCCGTCGCGCGTCCAGTCGGGATCGTGCCCATCGCCGACATTCGTTAGGCGAGAGAGCGTGCCCGACGCGACGTCGAGCAACCAGACGTCGCGCCGCCCTTCCCGGTCACCCTGGATGTCGAGCGCGATCGTCCGCCCGTCCGGTGAGATGCTGGGCCGGTGATACCCAGCCGGTTGGCCGAGCAACGTCCGCTGCACGCCCGTGCGATCCATCAGCACCAGGCGCGTCGGCGTGGCGCTTTGATAGATCAGCACGCCCCGCCCAACGCTCAGGTACGCGACGCCGCCCAACCCCATCGCGACGCGATCGCCTAACGACTGCGCATCCCCGGCGGCGCCCAGCGTTCCCTCATCGAACGGCATCGCGGCCAAGCCGCCATCGCCGCGCACGAAGAGTATCCGCCCATCGTCGTATTGCGGCGCGGCGGCGTCGCTGGCGACGATCCGCACCCGTCCGCCGGCCAGCGGAACGACGGCGGCCTTCGGCGCTTGTGTCCGGGTGTCGGCCGACACGGCCGAGATCGTGAACAGCACGCCCTTATCGTTAGGCAGCAGGCTCGGCGGATGTGCACGTCGCCGCTGTCCGGCGTCGTGAGCGGTCGCAGGCCGGTGCCATCGGGCTGAATCACCGACAGACCGCCGCGCAAGTCGGTGAACACAATGCGGCCATCGGGCGTCCACGTCGGCGCGCCGATCACGCCGGTGCGCGCGTTCGGCACCGACGTCGGCGGTCCACCATCGATCGGGACCGTTTGCAGCAATTCCCCGTTCACGAAGCCCACGGTGCGCGAATCCCAGGAGATGAATGGACTCCGGCCGGACTCGGTGCCGGCGATCGTCGTCGTCGTGAGCTGGTCGAGCCGGCGGAGCGTGAGACGCCCGGTGGGGTCGTTGTCGTCGATCGACACGACGATCCTGCCATCGGGCGACACCGTGTGCCGGACGAAATTGCCGCGGGTGTCGGACGCGCCCGGGTCGAGAATGCTGCGGCGCGCCGTGACGGCCGCCCCAGTCCCGGCATGCCTCGCGCCGGCCCACGCGGCACCAAGGGCCAGTCCGGCCATCAGGCCTAACGCAGCACCACCGGCGAGCGCCATGCGGCGGCCGCGGGCGAGCCCGGGAGGCGACGCCGCGTGACCCCCGGTCGGCGACTCCGCCGCCAGCGCGGTCGCGAATTCCTTCGCGCTGGCAAACCGGTCGGCCGGGAGCTTCTCGAGGGCCTTCCGCACGGCATCTCCGACGGCCGTCGGAATGCTCTTCCGTTGGGCCGTGAGTGACCGCGGCTCCGCCGTGATCACCTGCGCCACGATGGCCTGCGCCGTTGGGCCGGTGAACGGCGGCTCGCCTAACAGCATCTCGTACGTGATCGCGCCGAGCGAATAGAGGTCGGAGCGCGGCCCGATCGTCCGCTCGCCCATCGCCTGCTCGGGACTCATATACTGTGGCGTCCCGAGCGAAAGGCCCGTCTGGGTAATCCGCGTTCCACCCGCGTGCTCGACGGCGAGCGCGATGCCGAAATCGGCCACCAGCGCGTGGCCGTCGCGAATCAGAATATTCTCCGGCTTGATGTCGCGATGAACTACGCCATGCCGGTGCGCATAGTCGAGCGCGTCGGCGACCTCGGTCGCGATGCGCAATGCGTCGCCAACCGGCAGCTGGCTCTCACGCTCGAGACGTCCGCGCAACGTCTCGCCTTCGACGAACGGCATCACGTAGTACAGCAGGCCAACCGCCGAACCCGAGTCGAAGAGCGGCAGGATGTGCGGGTGCTGAAGATTGGCGGTGAGCTCGATTTCCTTGAGGAATCGTTCCGGTCCCAGCACCGCGGACAGCTCGGCGTGGAGCACCTTGATCGCCACGCCGCGATGGTGCTTCACGTCTTCCGCGAGGTAAACGGTCGCCATTCCGCCGCGGCCAAGCTCGCGTTCGAGGCGGTATCGCTCGGCGATGGCGGCAGCAAAACCAGATCGGTCGTCCATCCCGGACGTGGGCGGCGTGGTCATCCGAGTTGTGCAGAGGGCAAGCGCACTCGCCGCTCCCTCTCGGGAGCTCGGGCGTGCTCGCAAATTGGCGGAGTCGGGGGGACGTCACTATCTCTGAGTGAGCGAATTCAATATGCAGCAGCTCGCCCAGTGGGGCCAGGGTCCGCCCGGTCGGGCGCCATATCCTCGGCGTGCGCCTAACGGATGGAGCGAAGTCGATCCCCGTGCAGCATCATGGGAGTGCGTTGGCAACGACGGGAGCGGTCCACATGACTCGACGCTTCAAGGTTTGGATGACGGTGGGCGCGGCCTTCGCTTCGCTCAACTTCCTCGGCGGCTTGGTGGCCGCTGCCGACGGCGAGCCACTGCACAGCGGCACGCACGGCGGGCTCACGCTTGTCACGTTGTTGCTCATGTGGTGGTTCGTGGACGCGGCCCGCCGGCGCCGCGAGGCAACGACGACCCAGGCGCTGCCCGCGGGAATCGGCGACCGTCTGGAGCACCTCGAGCACTCCGTCGACGCGATGGCGATCGAGATCGAGCGGATCGGCGAGGGCCAGCGGTTTCTGACGCATCACTTCACCCAGATCGAAGGCCAGCGGCCGCCCGAGTCTGCTCCGGCGGAACAGACCAATGCCAGGTCGGAGAGCGCACGGCGGGAGCCGCCGCGCGATGGGCCTCATCGTTAGGCGTGGAGCCGTCGCTCGCCCGTCTATGCGATGGGAGAAAGCAATCGCAGCGAGGGTACGCGGGCCGGGTCTTCGAGTTTCAGGAACAGGTGGGCCAGGGCTCCGACTCCAGTCACCGCGGACAGATGATATCGATCGGCGGCGAGCGACTCCGGAAACCACCGTCGAGTCGCGCCGTGCCCAGCCATCAACCGGCGTGCAAACGCTGCGGCAGCGGCTGCGAGGGTGGAGTCTCCGGTAAACTGGTAGGCCGTCATGGCCAGCTCGGCCGCCTCCAGTTGCTCGCGCGCAGTGGGCACGCGACCGAGCGCACCCATGAACGCGCGGACGGCGCGGGTGGCCGGCTCGGGCTCCCCCGCCCCCGCGCCTAACGCAGCGAACAGGTCGAGAGCGGCGCTGGAGCTGGCCGGCGGCGCGCATCCGTCTGCCGCGCTGCGCGCCGTCCGCTCCCGCCATGGCTCGGCGAATCGATCGTCGCCGGTCCGCCGGGCCAGGCCGAGTAGCGCGAGGCACGTGCCCGATTCGTTCGACGGCAGGCATCGAAGAACGTCGGCATTGGCAGGGAACGGCGGCTGCTGGAACCCGTCCGCGCTGTTCCACGCCTCGAGCAGGTCGCGTCCGATCGCGTTAGGCAGGTGGGTCGGCGGCTCAGGCTTGGCACGCCACACCGTGAGCAGCCCGGCCGTGCCGGCGAGCATATCCGCCCCGTCCTCGCGAAGCGCAGCCAATGGAATCCGCTCGATGCAACGCTGTGCCTGACGCGCGAGCTCGCCCTCGCCGAGCACGCGACCGCCCCGTGTGCACGCATACAGCCACGCCCCCCAGCCGACCCATGCGCCGCATGGCGGCCGTTCCGCAGCGCGCCGACGCGGTGCCGGGTCGCCTAACGTTCTCGCCAGCGTGTCCAGCCTGTCGGCGAGCGGATACAGGATGGACCGCGCCGCGTCGCCGAAGCGCGACAATCCAGACACGCGGCCGAGGTCCGCCAAGACGACGGCAAGACCGGCCGTACCGGACAACAGATCGGATTGCAATGGACCGAACGCCCACGCGTCGGTCCACGGATCGTAGGTCAGTCCGACCCAACTCGGCGCGCCATGCCGCCCGGAAATGGCGGCGCCGAGTATGGCGTCTCCGATACGAACGGCCTCCCCGAGCCAGTCGCACGCGGCAGGACGGGGCGCAACCGGAACCCTGAGCCGGTGAGCGGGCGCCAACTGGAAGAGCGCGGTGCGGATCTGGTCGGCGGCGAACGCGCCCGTTGCGTTAGGCAGAGCGCGAATGCGCGCGCGACAGCGCTCGAGCGACGTGCCCTCCAGCTGATCGTGCGCGGCCAACCCCGCGGGGCCGCGCACGATGTCGTCCGACGGGCGGCCGCCGAAGAGCGGGATGTCCACATCCCGCAGGCTGTCGATCTCGCATCGCACGACGTCGGGACTCTCGAGGCCGGACTTCCACAGACGCTGGAGACACATCTCGCGACTCACGCCGTCGCGCAATCGATGCGGGCGCAGGCTCTCCTCGAGCAGCCGGGCATAAATGTGGGTGTCTCTCCACAGCAGCCTAACGGGGAGCGCGGCTGCGGCATCCAACATCGCGCCCTCGGCGAACAAGCGGGGCGCGGCACGGCGGAGACACGCCGTCATGCGGCGGTAGCCGTCGACGACGTCGCCGTAGAATTCATCCGGATTCACCGGCTGGCCGTTCAACAGCGGCGTGGCCGAGTTGCCGCCGAAGCGCGGATACTCCCGGGCCAGGTGCACGCTGCCATCCTCGCCGCGGCACATCGCAGTCTGCTTGAACGGCGCCACACGCGCCGAGGCCGGCGCGAGGGCGCCGACATCCGCGGGCTTCACACCCGGGTCGCCCGCGATTTTCGCGGTCACCAGGCCGCTGCGGTGCGGCGAATCCCAGGCTCGCTCGTGCGCCGCCCGTTCGTTAGGCGAAGCGCTGGGCGCCAGACGCCGGTGCGGAGACAGCAGCATCTCCAGATCCACCAACACCGGGTGCTCCGCGCACGGCAGCACGTTGTCGGTCGTGAAGTCCGTGCCATCGAGGAGCTGGATCAATCGGACGTGCATCCCCATGCGCCGGTAGAACCGTCTCACGGCATCGCGCTGGTCACACGACCCGGCGAACACGAACTCCTCCCACGTGTACGCGCCACGCGGGAGGATCCGGCGGCGCGGCAGCGGCGGCGACAGGCCTTCGTCGTTGAGCCGGCCGACGAGCGCCATGTACCACGCGGCAATGCGAAGATCCTTCGGCTTGTAGACCACGCGCCGGCCGCAGTCGAACGTGAGCAGCGTCACGGTCTGGCCGCCATCGTGCACGTCGCCCGCATCGGCCGCGTAGCCGACGAGCGGGCCCGGGTCGTCGCGTTGCATGAAGTCACGGGCCACGAGCGCGGCATCCCGGGCTAGGCGCCTAACGAGGCGGCCGATTGCCCGGGCCCAATGCCAATGCGCGATCGCCATGAGCCGGCCCAGCACCGGGTAGACCCGCAGCACACCGTGCCACTGCGCCAGGGCCGTCTCGCCGCCGGCGCAGTGCACGGCATACACGGTGCTGCCTAACTCACCGGGAAGGCCGTCCAACAGGTCGAGGACGTCAATGCGATGATACAGCGCCTGCGCGGCGAGGCCGCTCCAGCGTGCTGCGAGCTGTGCCAGCATCTGACGCCGTGCCGACGGCGCCACCGCGATGCGGGACGCGGCGAGAATGTGGTCGAGTCGCGCCGCCGCCACGCGAAGGAACGGCTCGAACAGCCGGTGCGCGGACCACACGCCATCGCGATCGGCGTGCGCGGCGGCAATCGTGTCGTCGCCGAACACCTCGCGCAAGCAGAACGGCTCGACGTCGGGCGCGTGCGCCGCGGGTCCGGCGAGGAGAAGGCGCAGCTCCCGCGCCCAACGAGGCAGCCGGCTCGCATCGGCCACGACCACCTCCGCCAAGCCGGCGCGAAATCGCTCCTCGGTTAGGCCTTGGGCGGCGAGCAGCCGGGCCCATGCATTCGGGTCGCCACCGGCGGCGGCAGCCGTCCATTCCCGTTCGCGCGCCGCGATCGCGCCGGCGTCGGACTGCGGGTTGGGCGCGAAGCATCCGCCGGCCGCGCGCTCCTCGGGCGACGCGGCGCGCGCGATGATGTCGAGCGACACGTCTGCCGCCACCGCGCTAGTAGGCATAGACCACCTTGCCTAACCGATCGCTCGCTGCGTACGTGCGCTCCAGGAACGCGCCCGCCTGATCGTCGCGGTGCACGGAGTCGACCAACACCTCGAAGGCGCCCGTCGTCAGATCGCGTACCGCATCCTCGAGATCGCGCGTCACTCCCGCGCAATTGCCGATGAGGCTGATGTTCTTCAGCAGCGCAAGCTCGAGGCACTGCCGGTAGTCGGGTGGCGCGGACGGACGCGCCAATGGGAGCAGCTGCAGGTGCTGATCGTACAGGCCGCATGTGACATACCGCGAGCCGAACGCCATCACCGGCACCACACGCGGCAAGTGGAGATCGTAGAACGGGTCGATCACCGCGTCGAAGCCATCGAGACGCCGCGCCACCTCGCGGATCTCCGGCACGTCGGCGAAGGTGCCCCCGGCCCGATCGATCGAGAACAGTTGCCTAACGCCTAACGCTCCGATCCGGCGTTCGTGCCGCGCCGACGTGGTGGTGGCATAGACGTGCACGCCCCTGCTCCGGAGCGCGCCGATCACGAACAACGACGTGTTCGATCCGGCCGCGGTCACCAGCACGTGGCTGCCGGGTCCAGGGTCTGCCTTCCGCACCATGCTGTAGGCGGTCTGGGCGCCGATGCTGAAACCCGCCGCCACCGCATCGGACATCGCGTCCGGAATCGGAAACACTTTCTCTTCGCGCAATACGAGACACTCGCGCGACGCGTTGTTCGTCGGCACGCCGCGCGCCCACCCGGAGGGACGCAGGTCGGGATAGCTGTTGTCGCCGATGACCCGCTGGCCCACGGACACCCGCGACACGTCCTCGCCGACGGCGACCACCTGCCCAACAAACTCGCTGCCGATCACATAAAACCGATCGGATGGACCTCGCGTGGCCATCTTGAGAATGAGCGTCTTGTCGCGATAGTTGCAGGAGAACGCGCGCACGCGCACCTGCACCCGCTGCCTGTTTTCGGGTGTGCGCGGGTCGAACTCCGGCGGAACGAGATGCAGCACGCCGCAGCGGACGGCGACGCCTTCGATCGACACGGTATCCAGCCGGCCGGCGCCTCCCATCCCACGACCGCAGATCGCGAGGCTGCGCATCATCCCACCGGGCGATTCCATCATGCCGCGGCCAGTCGGCGGACGAGCTCGTGCGCGGCGCGCGACACCACCGGCAACTCGCCTAACAAAGTCTGGGCGCGCGCCAACGCCTCGGACGCCTCCAACAAACGCGCGCTGCCCGCCTGCGAGGCGGTGAGCGACCGCTCCAGCCAGATCGCTCCGGACTCCGGCGAGTCCGGAAAGCGCTCCAGCCATGGGGCGATCCAGCGTAAGGCGGCCCCCGGATCGCCCGCCTGCCGTGCGAGGCGCGCGAGCTGCTGCAAGCGGCTGGCGCCGTGTTCGCCGGGCGGACGCTGTTCACAGGCGGCCACGGCGAGCGCCAGTGCGAACACCGAGTTCCCGGCCCGCGCTTCCGTCTCGGCGGCGAACATCTCCATCTCGCTCGTCCAGCCGGGCTCGCTCCTCAAGCAGCGGAGGACGCTGCGGGCGCGACTCACGGGACCGTCCTGGGCGAGTCGAGCGAGGCAGCCGAGTCTCGCCAGCAGCGGCTGCGGACCGGTGGCGGCTCGCGCAAGCCGGTCGGCGATCGAGCCTAACGGAAGATCCGGCAGCGCCGAGCACTCCATATCCGATTCCGGCGCCGCGCCGGCGTAGAATCGTTCGAGCGCGCCTCGAGTCCCCGTTTGCAGCAGGAGACGCACGTGATCGGCGAGCACCGGGCGCGACAGGTCACCGCCATCCCATGTGGCGCGGAGCAGCGAGCAGCTCTCCCGATACGACGCGAAGAGCTCGCTCCACGAGAACTGTGCGAGCGGCGGCGTGCGACCCAGCAGGCCGCCGCAGTCGGACGCGGCACGCGAGCTTGACGGCCAGGGATGCGAGGCGCTGGCATTCGCCGCCGCCTCGCGCGCCGCGGCCAACGCGTCCCGATAGAGGGGAACGACGACATCGGGATGGAATCTCGCCGCCTGCGCGCGACACGAGTCGGCCGTGGGCGGATCCGCCAACAGTCGCGTCAGGCCAAGGGCGATGGACGCGGCCGACACGTCGGCCGGTCCCGCGGTATCCACCGGCAGCAGCACGCCGCTCCGCCCAACGGTATCGCGTAATCCGTTCCACCAGGTTCCCAGCACCGGCACGCCGACGCCTAACGCCTCGATGGGCGTCTTGGGACACGACTCTTCCAGCGTCACCGACAGATTGACCAGGGCGCTCGCGCCACACAGGAACCGCGCCTGCTCGGCCCGTCCGCGGATCGGCCCCACGAGCCGGACGGAGTCGCCCACGCCGAGCCGCCGGATCTTCTCGGCCAACGATCGCGCATACGGATGCGGGCCGGTCGTCGAGCCCTCGTCCAACGCTCCGCCGATGTCCAGGCGCAGTGGCGGGCTTCCTTGGTCGCGGAGCAGCGCCATCGCTTCGACCTGGCGATGGAGCAGTTTCCCCTGATGCAGGCGGCCGAGGCTCACCAGCCGCGGTGCGGCGGAGCCCGGCGCGTTAGGCAGGGGCTCCATTGGGTGGCCGATGACGCGCACGAAGGGCGTCAGCGCCGGGCACATGTAGTCGATGGTCGCGCCGGCGCTCTCGCTCGGCGCGACGATGACATCGCCCGGCACGAGCAGCGGATGCAGGAGCACCCACTCCATCGCGTAGATGCCCGCGGAATGGGCGATGAGGAGCAGCCGGGCACGAGACGCGGACCGATTGCGGAGCGCCGCGAGCAGGGGCGTCAGCGCAACGGCCTCGTAGCTCGGACAGAATGAAATCGATGCCCGCGGTCTCGGCGGCAAACCGTCGCGCCGCTTCGCGCCAGGCGAGCGGGCCTAACGCAGGTCCCATGACGGCATCGCACCACGGCTGGAGCGGGGCCTGGCGCACCGCGAATGCGGATCCCAGCTGGCGCGCGAAGAGCTGTTCGAAGACCTGGGCCGTGATGAGGTCCGTCGCCCGCGCGAGCCGAAGGATCGCGATCACCGTTCCGGATCCTGCGCGGTGAGAGCGCTCGCGGCTTCGCGCGCAATGTCGTTCAAAACCTCGCGCGCCAGTCGCGCGCGGAGGAGCTCGACCTGCAATTCCTCGTTCTTCGCGAACCCGGCTTCTTCCGCCCACCGATAGAACACGGTGTCCATGCGGCACGGCGTCGCGCGCACGTGATCGCGCACCAGCTGCTGCAGCGGCAGATCGCTGAAGCTCGTGTGTGCGAAGTGCGGGTGGTACGTGGCGACAATGCGCTCCTGATTCGCCGCCTCGCGCGCCGTCTCCTCGTAGTCGCCGCGAGAGCGCAGCTCGTCGAGCACCAGCTTGACCGTGCCCTCGGCCATCCGCCGCGTCACCAGCCAGCGTTGCAGCCGGCGCGCGCGAGCCGCTTCGGCCATCATGTCGCGGAATTCGTCGGCGCTCAGGTCCACGCGCGACTGCCATTCCACCAACTGCTCGGGCGTCGCGAGATCGCGGCCGCGGCGAAACCGGACCGCTTCATCATCAATGTCGGCGTCGGATACCTGGATCTCCAACATCTGCGCCAACACGCCCACCAACGCGCGGTTGAGCGCGTCGGTATTGAGCCGGTTGAAGTCGGGATGGTGCAGCGCCGCGTACGCGGCGATGGACGACAGCGGCACGTCGACCCCGTCGTGCCTAACGGTACGATCGCGTTCGTAGAGCGCCCGGAAAAACGTCGTGCGCGACAGCGTGAAGCGCGGCGCCTGCTTCGGGATCGGCCGCGGCAGGTCGCGGATGGTCTCCAGCAGCGTGATGGCATCGAGCCGCTTGACGTTCACGTAATGCGCGGCGGTGAAGTCGCGGCATCGTGCGATGACCCGAGCCGGCACGCCGGCTTGGGCGGCGAGCTCGTACACTCGCGTTAGACTGCGCTCGGGGAAAAACAGGCCCTTGGCGATGGCCGTGAGCTGCGCACAGATGCCGGGATCGATGACCCCCGACTGACACGCGTGGCGAAAGGTGAATCGGAGATTCACCATCGGGTCCGAGAGGTTGCAGTAGCCCGTCTCTTCGAGACCATGCGCCAGCGCGACTTCATCGTCGTCGTTGATTTCGCCGCTCGCGTAGAGACGGAACACATCCCCGACGCCGATCATTCCAAACGCTTCGGTCTCCGCGGCGCGCAGCGCGCCCATGCTGCTCGCGCCGTAGCACACAACGCCCTGCTCCAACGCGTAGAGAATTTCCTTGTGCCAGACCGAGAGCGACTGCCCGAACTCGCCATCGATGAGCCCGATGCATTCGGGACGGTAGGTCCCGACGACGCTCACGATGTCCGACACCTTTGCCGGCGGCAGGTAAATGGCGTCCAGAATGGTGCGCGCCTCGTCCACGGGAAGCGACGGACCGAGAAAAATGACCGTGGTCACGCGGCGCTCCTCCGGAGAAACGCGCGGGCGCGCGGCCCCGGCGCGTAGTTGTCGAACACGTAGCCCTCGAGACCGGGACCGACCACGCGGATCGCCGACACGGAGAACTGCGGCAGCGTGAGGTCGAACACGATGACCTGATCCAGCCCGACGTGGCGCAGCCGATCGAAGAGCACGTGGATGTCTCCCTCGAACGTCTCCGTGGCGAGCGACGGGCGCTCGCGTGCGTCCACGGTTGGCGTTAGGCGCGCGAGCAATGCGATCGACGACGCATCGTCGATTTGCTTGTGGCTCATGAACTGGCGGCGGAACATGTCGTCGCGCGCGCCGGCAATGTAAATGAGTCGCGCCTGCACGGCCTCGGTGAGGGCGCGCACCATCGCGATGCCCGGTTCGAGGTGCGCCCCATACCCTTTGTACCAGCCGAGATTCCTGGTGAGCCGATCGTAAATGTACGCTTCCGCGACCGGCACGCCGGTGTCGACCGTGCAATCGAAGAGCGCCACACCAATGTCGGCCGCCTCCAATCGCCGCAGCAGGTCTTGGACTAACGGATGCTCGATCGTCTCGAGTCGCACGCGCGGTGCGCTCCGCCCCTGCCGCTGGCTCGCGACACGCCAGCAGGTGATCGCGTCACGCTCGATCAGCTCGAGCAATCCGCCTTCGACAGCCTCGCACAGATTGTTGCCGCTCGAGAGACCGTTGGAGCCCCCCTGGAACGGCATCAACTCGGCGCGTCCGAATCGCAATCGCCTGAGCGTGACCGCTTGGGCCGGCACCGCAACCTCGACCTGATTCATCACGTCCCACCCGAGCACCCATCGCTCCGGCCAGCGCGGGTTGAACACCGAGTGCTTGCTCAACGGCAGCCGCTCCAGGGGAATCACGCGATGCGTGGCGGCCACCTGATCGTACGACGCGTGTATTTCCTCGAGCTCGACGGTCTCGGCATGGTAGCGCTCGAATGCACTCCATGGCGGCCGAGACCATTGCTGCTTCGAGTGTGAACCCTTTGCCCGCATCGACCGACAACGACGCGCCGTTGGGGCGAACGGAGAGGACGGTCGGAATGCCAATGCGGTCGAGTCCGGTCACGTTGGCCAGGCGCGTCAACCCCACTTCCTTGAAGTGCGGCCGGATCCGCTCGAGCGTCTCGCTCGGTGGAATCGTGCGCTGCGTGCCGTACCAGAACTGTTTCCGTGCGCGGTAGGACTGGCCGCGATACTGGAGTGCCTGGGGTTCCGCCGGGAGAGTCATGTCGCTGAGCCGGAACGGTTGATGACGCACGGATGATGGAGAACAACGCGAGCCAGGCACGTGCGCACCTGGCCCGCTGATCGCTCTGTCATGCCCACTCGCCTAACGGAGTGCAACCGTCAGGGAATGAGGCCGACCGTGGCCGCCCCGACAATGGTGGCGGCGACCGTCGTCGCGATGACCACGGTCCACGTCGCCGTACGTCCGCCGGCAACCGCTTCGAGCTCGGCATCCGACAGCTCTTCCGAGCGCACCTGCGCCGTCTGCACTTCCTTGATGTCGTCGAGCGACACGTCGGCGAAGCCGGCGGCGTCGATGATCTTCTTCCGACTGTCGTACGAGTCCGCTACCGCCAACTGCTTGCGAAGATTCTCGTCCTTCGCGAGCGTCTCGAGGAACTGCTTGGCACGCTGGACCGACATGGGACTCCTCCTGAACGGGTGAGTGGACGGCACTGGATCGCGGCCTAACGGAACGCGATCACGGGCCGCGTCAGGCAAGTGCCATGCCTGGCGCCGATCGGCGGGTTCTCCTCTGAAAACGCGCGCTCGCGATGCGCCGGCATCGCGTGGAGTAGTGGCAGCGCTCCACTCGAATAGAGCCCTGCCTCTGCACCGCGCGCCGGGCGCCAGTTGCGGCGCGCGCCGGGCGGCGCAGCGCCGCCGATGGCAGGCATACCACTTGCCTTCGTTGAAGACCGGTCGACTACGGTGTAGACTAGGGCGCAGCCACGCCGTTAGTCGAACGCCGGCATATCGACACTCTTTTCAAAAGGATGGATCACATGAGCAACCCCACGGCCCTCCGTCGAGTGAGCCCCCTGTTGCCCGGATTCCTTTTCGTCGTGATCGCGGCCTGCGCGAGCGTGGTGATCTGGCCGTTGGTACCCATCGCCGCCAAGCTCACGTTCTTTGCGTGCGGGTTCGTGGGCGGCCTGTCGACCGGGGCGTTTTTCGCGGTGATACGGCGCAGACCCGGCGAGGCGGCCTGAGTCGCGTCCGCCGCCTTCCGTTAGGCAGATACGGTTCCCACATTCCACGGCCAAGGTGGACGCAATGCCCGCTTCGCTTCTCGTTCCCAGCTCGTTCCGCCAGTTCACCGGCACCGAAAAGCATCTCTCGGTCACCGGACAGACGGTCGGGGAAGCGCTCGCCGACGCGACGCACCGCTTCCCCGGCCTCAAGCCGCACCTCTATGGTGAAACGGGCCAGCTCCGCGGATTCGTGAGCATCTTCGTCAACAGCACGAACGTGCGCGATCTGTTGGGATTCGACACCCGCGTCGTCGATGGCGACCGGATTGCCATCGTCCCGACCATTGCGGGCGGCTGACGCTCCGCTCCGACTCGCACGCTCACCCTATCCTCCTATCGCGCGTGACACTCGCACTCCCGCTTCCGGACACGGCGCCGCCGCCGGCGTTGAGCCGCAATGAGGTGATCCGATACAGCCGGCATCTCCTGTTGCCGGAGGTCGGCGTCGCGGGACAACAGCGCTTGCGCGACGCACGCGTGCTCAGCATCGGTGCGGGCGGACTCGGCTCGCCGCTCGCGCTGTATCTCGCTGCTGCCGGCGTCGGCACGATCGGCCTCGTGGACTTCGACGTGGTCGACGTCAGCAACCTGCAACGCCAGGTGTTGCATGGGACGGCCGACGTGGGCAGGCCGAAGCTCGACTCCGCGCGCGATCGGTTAGGCGACCTCAATCCCCACGTGCGCGTGAACACGCACGCCGAGCGGCTGTCGAGCGCCAACGCGTTCGACATCATGGCGCCGTACGACATCGTCGTCGACGGCACCGACAACTTCGCGACGCGTTTTCTGATCAACGACGCCTGCGTGATGCTCGGCAAGCCCAACGTGTACGGATCGATCTTCCGGTTCGAGGGCCAGCTCTCGGTATTCGACGCGACGCGCGGACCGTGCTACCGGTGCTTGTTTCGCGAAGCGCCGCCGGCCGGACTCGTTCCGAGTTGCGCCGAGGGCGGCGTGTTGGGCGTGCTCCCGGGAATCATTGGATCGCTGCAAGCGCTGGAGACGATCAAGCTGATCCTGGGCGCCGGTGATTCGATGATCGGCCGCCTGTTGCTGTTCGACGCGCTCGAGCTCAGCACGCGCGAGGTGGCAGTGAAGAAGGATCCGGATTGCCCGGTGTGCGGCGCCCACCCGACGATTACCGCGCTCCACGACGTGCCCGCCGGATGTGCGCTGCCGGCGCGCGATGACACGCCGATCCCGGGCATGCGTCCGCGCGAGCTGCGCGCCCGCCTAACGGCGGGCGAACGGCTGCGCCTCATCGACGTGCGCGGGCCGGCCGAATGGGACATCGTGAATCTCGCCGAGGAAGGCGCGCGACTCATCCCGCTCGATCAGCTCGATAGCCGGATGACCGAAATCCCGCGCGACGAAGCGCTGGTGGTGCACTGCAAGGCCGGCGGCCGCAGCGCCAAGGCGGTGCGGTTGCTGATGCACCATGGCTTCGAGCGCGTGTGGAATCTCGACGGCGGCATTCTCGCCTGGAGCGATGAGGTCGACTCGGCCAAGCCGAGATACTGAGTCGTGCGCGACTCGGCGCGTTGGTGGGAGCATGCTGCGATCGGGATGGTCGATCCCGTCGGCGACGCGGGCATCGGCGGCTTCACGCACGAGCTCGCAAACGGGCTCGCGGCGCACGGCGCGCGCGTGGACGTCTATACCACGCGGACGCCCTTCGCCGCGGCGCTTCCCGGACGACGCTATCGGTTGATTCCGTTGTTCGGCGATGCCTCGCGCTCGCTGGCCGACCGCGTGCGTATGCCATGCGCCGCCGCCGTGATCCCACCCGCGACGATCCCGGCGACACCGAGCGCCCTGGAGGGGTACTTCGATCTGCTCGATCGCCGCGCCGCCGATTCTGGCCGCCTAACGGCCCACGCGACTCCTCCGCGCAGCGCCCCGATGCGCGCGCACCTCGCGCATCGCGAGGATCCCGGAGAGCTGGCTCGCCTGCTCTCGGAGAAACCATACGACGTCGTGTGGACCCAGTGGCCCGACCTCGGCGACGGGTCCGCCAGTTTCTGGGATACATGCAAGTGTCGCGGGATTCCGCTCGTGCACACCGTGCACAACGTGATGCCGCACGAGCGCTACCCGGGTGACATCGCCGCGTTGCAATCGGTGTATGCCGCGGCCAATGCGTTGGTCGTGCACAGCGGCGCCGCGGCACAGGCACTGCGCGCGATGAGTCCCGACGGTGCGGATCGGATCGTGCCGTCTCGCCACGGCCTGTATTCGATCTACCCGCGCCGCCACGCGGCCCGCTGGCCGGTCCGCGCCAGACTCGGCCTAACGGAAGGGGCGAGAGCCGTGTTGTTCTTCGGAGGAATCCGGCCGTACAAGAACCTCGATGCGGTGCTCGACGCGCTGGTCGAGCGCCCCGATCCGCGGCTGCGGCTGCTGGTTGCGGGATGGGAGTGGGGGTATGGGCAATACGCCGATCCGCTCGCCCGCACGCGGTCCGCCGTTCGCGCTCGAGGTCTCGAGCACCAGGTCCGCCTGCTGCCCGGCCCGTTCGGGATACCGCAGACCGCGGAGTTGTTCGAGGCCGCGGACGCGGTCGTGTTGCCGTACCTCGAAGGATATGGGAGCGGCGTGTTGCTCATGGCGATGACATTCGGGAAGCACGTAATCGTTAGTCCGGCGGGCGGGATGCACGAATATCTGGAGGCGTATCCCGACCACACGACGGTGCCGGGGTCCGGCTCGCGCGAGATCGGCGACGGCATTGAGGCGTTTCTCCGCCGCGCGCCAACGGGCGACGCATCCCCGCGCGCCGTCGGCCATCTGACGTGGAGCGCGATCGCCGGCCGGCTCCTGCCGGCGATCGCCGCGCGGCTCGAGGCCGCCGGCGCGATGGCCAATGCCTAACCGACCGGCGCGGACCTGGCGGGTTTTGTTGTTAGGCGGGAGCTCGGGCAGCGGCAAGACGACGCTCGCCCAACGACTGTCGCGCCGATTCCAGGTCGCGCTGGTGCAGGCCGACAGCTTCCGGCTGCTCCTGCAGCACGCCGTCTCCGCCGACGCCTTCCCCACCCTGCACCTGCTCGCCGACCCGGCGCACGTCGCGACGCTCACCGTGGAACAGCGCGTCGATCGCTGGCGCGCGGTCGCCGAGCAGATGTCTCACGCCTTGCAGGTCGTGATCGCGTTTCACGTCGCGACCGACGCGCCGCTCATCGTCGAGGGGGATACGCTCATGCCGTGGCTCGGCGCGTGCACGACGATGGCAGGCGTACCGGTCGGCCGCCTGGTGAAGGCGGTCTTCCTGCACGAGCCCGATCGCGATCGCCTGTACAAGAATTTCGAGTCGCGCGGCCGCGGCTTCGCCCGACTGAGCGGCGAAGAGCGCGATCGCGAAGTGGAGAAGAGTTGGCGATACGGCCGCTGGCTGGCGACGGAAGCAGGCCGCCTTGGCCTGCCGGTGATACGCTCAGGTTCCGACCGAACCGTAGCGAGACGCGTGCTCAGTTCGGTTTGAGTCGCTGGTGGCGCAGGAAGTCCATGAACTTCAAGTAGTCCTCTTCCCCGATGTGGAAGAGCGGCAGCAGTCGCTTGTAGGTTCCGCGCGCCCGCTCGAGACCCTTGCCGATGATGTCCCGCGCTTCGGCGCGACTCAGCTCGCGGCGCATGTACGGCGCGTGGATCACATCCCAGAAGCTCTCACCGCCGTCGACCATTCTCGTGAATAGGTCGCCGCCAGTGTCGCGAGTCACCGGAATGCGTTTGAGTTGCTCGTGGCGCGACACGATTTCCAATTCCTGAATGAAATGGCGCGCTTCGATCATTGCACCGTCGCTCAAGTGAAATCCCATGTCGACGATGCCCTTGAGCTCACGCACATTCCCGGGCCAGTGATAGGCGCTCATCGCATCCACGGCGTCCGGCGCGAGCATCTTCGTGCGCGAGTGCTTCTGGCGGAGCTGTGAGAGATAGTACTCGGATATGAGCTCCCAATCGTCGCCGCGGTCGCGCACGGGCGGGATGTGCGCGTGCAGGTAGCGCAGACGATAGTAGAGATCGACGCGGAACGTGCCCGTCTCGATCATTGCAGGTAGATCGCGGCTCGTCGCGGCGATCACCCGCACATTCACCGCCCGCGGGTGTGTGTCGCCAACCGGAACCACCTCGCCCTCGCTCAGGGTGCGCAGCAGCATCGCCTGCGCAGCCAGCGACAACTCGCCTACCTCGTCCAGAAACACGACGCCGCCGTCGGCTTCTTCGAACACGCCGCGATGGTCGTTCACCGCGCCGGTGAAACTGCCGCGCTTGTGCCCGAACAACTCGCTCGCGATGAGCTGGCCGTCGTGATACTGCGCGCAGTTGACGCTCACGAATGGGCGGGCGCGCACGGGCGACAGGACGTGAATGGCGCGCGCGAACAACTCCTTGCCCGTGCCGGTCTCGCCGGTGAGGAGCACGGGGTTGCTCGAGGGCGCAAATCGCGAGATGCGTTCGAGGGCAGCGGCCAGCGCCGTGTCGCGGCCAATGATGGTTGTCGGTTTCTTACCGGCCCAACGTTCGTCGGCCAGTCGCTCGACCTGTGTCGCCAGCGCGAGCTGCGCCATGTCATCGCCAGCCGTCGCAGTGTACCTCACAGCCGCCCCCGTTCGCATCGAAGTCAGACTCATACGTCCATCGGCTCCCATCATCTATCGCAACATCGCGTCGAGATGTTCGTCGGCCTGCGGTCCGGCCAGGCGCTCCAGTCCAACTCGTGCTAACGCGATCGCGAACCGGGCTCGCTCCGGGAGCGATCGCGCGTCATGTCTCAACCGACCATCGATGCGTTCGAGTTGCTGCGCCGTGCGCACGACGGCGCGCTGCAGCACCGCGAACGCGCCGTCGGACAGCGCGGGGTCGCCGCGGTAGTTCCCGAGGCGGCCCGAGGCCCGGTACGCCGGAAAGCATTCGAGTCCCATGAAATTGAGAAACCAGTCCGCCCGATACCGCCCGCAGGCAGCGACGATGCCGGCGTAGTCGGCGATCAATTCATCGAGGAGGCTGTTCCGCATCGCGCCGAGCAATCTACGGGTGAGATAGTGGGTGGACTCGTGCTCGAGGCGTATCGTGACGGAAAGGGTGCGCCACTGAGACTCCGTTAGGCGGAGAGCATCGGCCGGCAGACCGCTGTACGGACCGGAGCTCAGCAGGACGAAACGATCTTGGTACAGTTCACGCCGGTCTGCAAGCTCGCCGAATGCTACCCACCAGGCCGCTGTCGATGTGTCCGCGGCGCCGTCTTCCCATTGCGCCCGCAGTCCGGCAACGCGCTCCCAGTTGTTGTATCCGGCCACGATGCAGGCGCCCATGGACGGCGGGATCGCCGCGGGTTCGTTGCGGCGCGTCAGCGCGCGAACGAGGGTTTCGAAATCGGCGCGCTCCTCCGCGATCACCACCGGCACGCGGCCGGCTGCGGTATCGTGGAGGAAAATGCGAATGGCATTCGGCGCTGCGAACCGAACGCCGCCCCCGTCGGGAATGCCGCTCACCTCTCCTCTTCTCGTCGCCGCCCGATATTCCGGCGTCGCGCTCACTCCTTCAGCGATCGGGAATCGTAATTGGACGAGATGCTTCTCGAGGCACGCACCTCCACCCGTGCGTGCGGCCTCATTCGCATACGCCTGCCACGTGCCGACGAACGATTCGTCAGGCAGCACGGCATCGCGCGCAATCGGCACGACGTTCTCGTACGCGTCGCCCGCGTAAACGAGTAACTCTTCTGCCTCGCTTTCGGTGGCGCCGAGCTCACGCCACAAATCGCGACGAATTGAATGCTGCGTGAGAACTGCCGTGGCGCTCATTGGCCTCCGCCCCGAGTAGCCGCCAGCGACGACGCGACGGCCCGATCGCCCAGGAACTCGAACCCGCCGTGCTGCACGACCATCGTGACTAACTGTTGCTGCAGCAAATTGCCGGTGCTGTCGAACCCGAACGTCGCCGTGACGCCCCGCCAGTCGCGCATCGTGTGCAGCACGCGGGCAACGCTGTCAGGCACAGTCGAGTGCGCCCGCTGCATCGCGTCGGTCAGTAAGTGCAGCGCATCGTATCCGAGCGCTGCGCCGGCATTGGGGAGCGACCCGTACCGCCGACGAAACGCCGCGGTGAACTGCTCGGCCTCGGGACGAGGCTCACTGGAATGGAATACCGACGGGACCACCGTCCCTTCGGCAGCGGCTCCCGCGAGCTGCATCAGCGCAGGCGAGTTCAACGCATCGCCGCCGATGATCGGCATGTTGAATCCCTCGTGCCGAGCTTCGGCGATGAATCGAGCCGCCGACGGCACTTCTCCCGCCAGGAAAATCGCGTCGATCGGCGTTCCCTTCCATTCCGCGAACGTCGCGTCGAACGTGTCCTCGTTCACCTGCCCGCTGCCGTCGTACGACTGACGTGCGACGACGCTCAGCCCGATTTCCGCCGCGCGCTCCTCGAATGCATTGGCGAGATCGCGGCCGTATGTGTCGCGGATGTAGCAAATCGCGATGCGACGATACCCGCGGCTCGCGGCGAACTCGGCCATGCGGCTGCCGACCGTGCGGTCGGTAAATGTCGTGCGGAACACACGCCGGTAGCCCTGCGACGTCAACGCCGGATCGGTCGCGGCCGGTGAGATCATCACGAGACCGGTCAGATCGTAGATCGCCGCGGCGGGCACGGACACGTAGGACTGCAGGTGTCCGATCACCGCCACGATGTCCGGGTTAGCACTCAGCTGCTCGGCGATCAGCCGGCCTTGATCGACCGACGCGCGATCATCGAAGCGGAGAATCCGAACCGGGCGGCCGTTCACGCCGCCCGCGGCGTTCACTTCTTCGAGTGCCAGCTGGACGCCGTCGCCGAATCGCACCTCGCGTTGCTCGGCCCACGGCCAGACGACAGCGATCTCGACATCCCCCGCCGCGCGTGCCGCACGTGACGCGCGTTCTTGCGCGATGGATCGGGGAGCGTGTTGGCAGCCGCACAATGTCGCCAGCGCCATGAGCGTGACGACAAACCCGGCACGGCCGGGCGAATGCTGCGACGACATGGGGTATCTCCTGTGCATCGCGGCGTTGCTCACGTGATCTGGCGTCGCGCCAATTCGGCGAACAACCCCTCCTGATGCACCAACTCGCTGTATGTGCCCGACTGCACGACGCGGCCGCGTTCCATCACGTAGATCCGATCGGCGTTGATGATCGTGCTCAGGCGGTGCGCGATCACGACGCGCGTCGCCTGCAGTCCGGTTAGGCTATCGCTCACGATCGCCTGCGTCCGGTTGTCCAGCGCGCTCGTGGCTTCGTCGAACAGGAGAATGCGCGGACGGTGCACGATGGCGCGGGCGATCATGAGTCGCTGCCGCTGTCCACCGGAGAGCGTGCCGCCGCCTTCGTTGACCACGGTGTACATGCCCATCGGCATGCTCTTGATGTCGTCGGCGAATCCCGCCATGCGGGCCGCTTCCCACGCTTCCTCGATGCCGACCGGCGACGACCCGACGATGTTCGTGAAGATGTCGCCCGACATGAGTCGTCCGCTCTGCAGCACGACGCCCATCTGTCGGCGAATGGCCTGGACATCGAGGTCGGCGATCTCTTGGCCATCGAAGTAAATCGCGCCGGAGTCGAGGGCTTCGAAGCCGATCAAGAGTCTGAGCAGCGTGGATTTTCCGGAGCCCGACGGGCCGACGAACGCCACGAACTCGCCGGCGCGAATGTGAAGCGATACATCGTGAAGCACGAGTGGACCGTCGGCGTTGTACTTGAACATCGCGTGTTGAATTTCGATGTCGCCCGACAACGATCCTGGATCCGTCTTACCGACGTCCACTTCTGGAAGCGCCTGCAGAATCGGCTTGGCTTGTTCGTACAGCGGGACCACGCTCAGCGCACCGAGCAGCGCCCCTGACGTGGAGAGCAACGCCCCACTGCACGAACCGAACGCCGACAGAAACGCGAGAAAATCTCCGATGCGCAGCGTGTGCTCTCCTCCCAACAGGGAGAGCGCCGTCCAGAACAACAGGATGTACGCTGCCACCGGGAATGCGGCGTTGAATGCCGATACCCAATTCGCGATTCGCCGCACGCGGTACTGCAGCCGGCGTTGGGCGCTGAAGTGGCGCGCCCACAGCGCGAACGCCGGCGCCTCGGCCGCCGCCACGCGAAGTTTCGCGATGCTCGTTAGGAGCTGCAGGACGAGGCCGGATGTCTTGGCCTGGAGCGCCATCACGCCGCGCTGCGGTCGGAGCTGCAGATAACTGCCGAACGCCGTGATGACGATGGCGACGGCGATGAGCAGCGTGCCGCGCCACGCCATTGTCGCGCTGTAGTAGTACATCAGCGCGAAATTGCCGATCGAGAAGATGCCGCCCATGATCGCGGTCACCGTCGTGCCCGAGATCACTTGGC
The DNA here is from genome assembly GCA_963702675.1 of uncultured Gemmatimonadaceae bacterium. GTDB lineage: Bacteria > Gemmatimonadota > Gemmatimonadetes > Gemmatimonadales > Gemmatimonadaceae > JADGGM01. Next base: position 527,093 of record CAVPDN010000009.1, on the reverse strand, counting down.
GAATGGAGTCGATCGCCATCGCACGCACCGCGAGATTGCCCGCGGTGTATGGGCGGAAGAATGGCAATGGAAGACTGAGCAACCGGTCCCACACCGCGGCCTGCACACTGCTCCCCATTGCACCTTCCACGCGCAACAACGCGATGCCCCGCGCCAGGGTGAACATCGCGTTCGTCACTGCGCACACCAGCAATACAATGGTCAGCTGCAGCAATTGCGATCGTTGGGCGCCGGGAATGACGGTGTTGAAGATCATGCCGGTGGCCACCGACGGCACCATTCCGAGAATCGCGCCGCAGAGTCCCATCGCGACGACCATCCAGAGATCCTTACGCGAGTCGCGGAGACCGAAGGCGACGATCTGACGCACGCCGAGCGCGACATTGGGGAACCGCCGGTAGAGCGTGGTCGCGAATGGCGCGAGCGATGCAGCGACGCCCGCGTCGACGGCCTGTTCTGCGCCGGTCGTCGGATCCCTGAGCACGTATCCGCGCCGGCCGCGCCGCAGCAGCGCCACGGGCTGCGGCTCCGCCGCCCGAAACCCAAGGAGCGGGCCGCTGTTCTGCTCCCACCACTTGTCGCGTAGCGCGACCTTGCGGCTCCGCACTCGCGACGCGCGCAGCAACGCTTGCAACGGATCGCGTGCGACGATTGCTGCGTCGAGGTTGGCCGAGCTGTCGAGCGCGATGCCGCTCGCCGCGGCGACGAGGCGCGCGGCGGCGAAAAGTGCGGCGGTAGCATCGGGGGCCGCCGCGGGCGTCATCCGCGCGCGCGGCGCTGAATCGTCGACGACTGACTCCCGGTCGCGCTCGATGCTCGCGGCGAGCTTTGTCACTGCCCGCTCGAGCATCGCGTCGCTGGCCGCGGTGCGGCGGCGCAGTCGGTCGAGCGCCACGGCATCGGTCTGTGCGGCGAGGATCTCCGTGTAGCGGAGCACCAGCACGTGCAGCCGATCCAACCCATCCCACAGCTCGTCCGGATCGTCCAGCTCGTCGGCTCGCGAGAGCGTCAATGTGCTCGGCTCGCGCACTTCGAGCCACGCACGCCGCGACAGCGGCATGTAGCCGTGTCCGTTGATGGTCAGCGATTCCTGACCGAGCAGCAGCGAGTGGCCGCGGAGATGGCGGAGCCAGACCACGTTCGGCCCGGGGCGCGCGCTCGATGGTTGTTCGATCGCGATCGGCGCACCCGGCTCCAGGTCCGCGCAGCGAGCGGGCACGACGTCGCGCGCGATCCCGCCACACACCACCTCGATCCATCGCTCCAGCAGCGTGCGCACTTCGCCCACGCGCATCGGATCGCGACTCAACTCGCGGAGCACGTCGCGCTGCGTCCGGCTCACGCTCGTTCCGTGCGTCCCGACGGCGAGCAGCGCCCGACCGGGCAGCGCGCTGCCGGCGAGGCCGAACATCGGTTCGCCGCGCTCGATGCGGAAGAGGTGCGTCCGGCGTCCGGCGGACCCGTCGTCGCCTAACGGAACGGCGAAGATGTCGACCGCGCCCGCGCGGACGATCCAGACGCTGTCATCGTCGAGCAGGAACGGCCGGTCGTTGCCGATCTCGAACGGGTCGCCGGCCTCCGGCAGCACGACATCGCTGTCGGCCTGCGCGTTCGGCGGGAGCGGAATCGCGGGATGGCTCATTCGGCGGCAATCAGGCTGCGGTACGGTCCGTCCACGGCGCTCATCGCCGCGTGCGTGCCGCGCTGCACCACCTTTCCGCGATCGAGCACGATGATTTCATCGCAATCGCGGATGGTGCTCAGTCGGTGGGCGATGATGAGGCACGTGCAACCGCGGCGGCGCAGGTTGTCATCGATCGTCTTTTCCGTCGCCGTGTCGAGGGCGCTCGTTGCTTCATCGAGCACCATCATCGTTGGATTCGGGATGAGCGCCCGCGCGATCTCCATCCGTTGACGCTGGCCGCCGCTGAAGTTTCGGCCGCCCTCTTCGATGATCGCGGCGTACGCGCCCGCGCGCGCGGCAATGTCCTCGTGGATGCACGAATGACGCGCGGCATCGACGATGTCGGCGTCGGGCACCGTGGTATCCCAGAGCGTCAGGTTCTCGCGAATCGTGTCTTCGAACATGCACACCTCTTGGTCGACCGCCGCCACGGAGCTCGCCAGCACGCCCCTTGGCCAGGCGCCGCGCGGGCGGCCGTCGAAGAGGATTTCGCCGCTCCACGGCTCGTACAATCCGGCGACGAGCTTGGCCACGGTGGTCTTTCCGCACCCCGACCCGCCGACTAACGCCACCCGCCGCCCCGGCGTTAGGCTCAGATTGAACCGTTCGATGAGCGGCGGCTCGAGTCGGCTGTAGCCGAACGTCACGTCGCGGAGCTCGAGACGCCCGACGAGCTTGACCGGATCGCCATCCACGGCTAACGAGGGCCGATCGACGATCGGATCGCGCGGCGCGCGCAGCACGTCGTCGAGGCGGTTCATGTCGCCTTTTACTTCCTGCAGCGTGCTCCCCAGGTCGACCATCTGGTTGACCGGGTTCAGGAAGGTGATCGTCAACGCCTGGAACGCGATCAACATGCCGACGGTGAGGTGCCCCTCCATCACGCGCAGCCCGCCCAGGCCTAACATCAGCGCCGTATTGATCGCCATGAGCAGCGGGGGAACCGTCGACAACGCCGTGGTCGTGAGGTGGAGCTGCTGATACGCGTTCACCACCTTCGCCTGATAGCCCGACCACCGCGCGAAGAAATCGGATTCGGATCCAGTGGCTTTGAGCGTCTCGATGGTCTGCAGGCCGCCCATCGCCGTGCCCATCATTTTTCCCTGGTCCTGCAGCAGGCGGGAATTGAGATCGACCCGCCGCCTCGACACGTACTTGAGCGCCGCGATGTTGAGCGATGCGATCACGACGCTGAGGAGGCTCAGCACGACGTCGTACTGGAAGAGGAGCACCGCGTAAAACGCGATCACCAGGGTATTGACCGCCGTCGTCGCCAGATCTCCGGAGAGCAGCCTGGCCACGCGGTCGTTGATGCTCACGCGGTTGCCGATGTCGCCGGCGTATCGTTGTGTGAAGAACTCCACCGGTAGTCGCAGCACGTGCCAGAAGAATTTGCTCGACGTATCGAGCGAGAACTTGCCTTCCAGGCGCAGCAGATAGTGCTGCTGCACGAACACCAGGATGCCCGAGCACAACGCCGCCGCGCCCATGAGCAGCAACAGCGGCTTGAGCCACGTGGTCAAACCCCGCACGAGGATTTCGTCCACGAACACCTTGTTGAAGCTCGGCGCAACGAGACCCGGGATGAGCAGCGCCAGTCCAACGAGCACGGCGAACACCACCGCCGACGCCGATCCCGTTAGGCGGCGCGTGAGCGGGCGCACGAGCCCCGTCTTCTCGCCGCCGGCTTTGAAGCCCGGTTCGCGCTCGAAGACCATGGCGACGCCCGTGAACGCTTCGTCGAACTCGGCCGCCGGGATGACCGTTGGGCCCGCGGCGGGATCGTTGAGGTACGCCTTGCCGCCGTGAAAGCCCTCGAACACCAGAAAGTGATTGAAATTCCAGTGCACGATCATCGGCGTCGGCAGATGCGCCAGTTGCGACGGCTCCTTCTTGTAGCCTTTGGCCGCCAGGCCGTACGTGCGCGCCGCGCGCAGCACGTTGCTCGCCTTGCTTCCGTCGCGCGACACGCCGCACGCCACACGCAGCTCCTCGAGCGGCACGAAACGGCCGTGATAGGCAAGCACCATCGCGAGGGCCGCGGCGCCGCATTCCACCGCCTCCATCTGGAGCACGGTGGGCGTCTTCACCCGCTTGTGCGCCGGCCCGGACTCGACGGGCTCCGCCGCGGGCGCCGGCGCCGCGGGACGCCGCTCCGCCGGCAGGCGTTTCGTTAGGCCGCTCCGCGTGAGCACGCGAAGTGAGACTGGTGTTCTCACGTCAGATTCCCGTGTACTCGCGGAGGATCGGCAACACCATCTCGATGGGCCGCTTCGTGGCGACGGTGATGTTCGCGGTCGCCAGCGTCCCGCTCTGAATGCGCAGCGGCGGTCCCTTGGACGACGTCCACTTGTACCGGCTCATCGTGGCCGGATCGACCGTGAGATCGGCGTGGACTTCGTACGGGGCGTCCTGTCCCGACAGCTCCGACACCAGCCGCTCGTTCTTGAGCACGCGCTGCATGCCGCGCGACGTCGCCGGAAAATCGGACACGTACGTCACCCGGCCCATCATGAGGCCGTATTCCTCTTGCTTGACCGTGGACGGCGCGATGCGGATCGGCATGCCGGGCCTGATCTGCTTGCCGTGAATCGACGGGACGTAGAGCACGACCACGAGATCGGTCACCGCGCGTCCGGTGAGGTCCAGCGTTAGGATGGGCTCCCCTGCTCCGACCACGCTGCCTCGCTCGGCCATCACTTCCAGCACTTTGCCGGTGTATGGCGCCACGACCTTGGATTTTGCGTCCAACTCGCGCTGCAGCTCGGCCACCTGTCGCTGCTGCTCGTCGATCTTGATCTGGCCCGACCGCAAATCGGCTTGATGTTGGTTCGCCATCTCCAAGCCGCGCACCGACACCTGCGTGAGCTGACTGCTGTCATCGCTGATCTTCTGCGCGGCGGAGCTGTACTGCTGACGCGTGTTGAGCAGCGTTGGGCGCGGGAGCAACCCGTCCTGCACGAGCTTCTCCTGGCTCGTGATCTTCTCGGCGAGCCAGCGGAGATTCTGCTGCTCGCTGGCAATGGACTGCTCGATCGTCACGCGCTGCTGGGCAAAGTAGAGGCGCTGCAGGGTCACGTCCTTCGTGCCGTACGCCGCCAGGTGCTCTTGCTGCGTCCCGAGATCGGTGAGCGTGAGCTGCGCCGCGCGCAGTTGCTCGGACAGCTCCGGTTGGGCGACGCGGGCCACGACTTCGCCTTCGGTCACCTGATCGCCCACGCCCACGGCGACGTCAGTCACGCGTCCGCCGGCCGACGGAATCACCTCGTACACGCCGCCGCTCTTGATCAGGATGCCCGTGCCGCTCACATCTTCGGGGAGGGTGCCGCCGATGCCCCACGCGATGGCCGTTAGGAATACGGCGGCCATGGCGGCGAGCACGACCCATCCACGCGCATCGGTCACGCGCAGCAGCTGATCGAGCTGCTCGGGCGAGGCAAGTCGATCGAGCGAGACTTTTCGGAAGATGGCGGTCTGATTCACGAGAGCGGCTCCTTGGATGCTGGGCCGTCAGGGTGGAGTGAGCAGCCGGCCGACGTCCACCGTCGACGCCGGATCGGCGCCGGTGAGCGCACCGGACTCGAAGCGCAGGGTCGCGATCGCAACCGCGTACCGTTGGGCGCTGGTGATCTCGTTCAGTTCTGCGTTCGTCAACGCGTCCTGCGCCTGGATGACATTGAACATCGTCGACGCGTCGAGGCGGAACTTGCGTTGCTCGTTCTGTACCGTGGTCTGGGCCAGCGCGACGGCTTGATGCGATTCGACCAGCGCCGCGTGCCCGTGCGCCAGAGCGGCCTCGGCGACGGCGGCGTTGCTCCGGATGCGGCGCGCGAGATCGACGCGCGCGATGCGCTGCTGTTCGTACACCGCCGATTGCTCGATCGCGCGTCCCTCCGCGCCGGTATTCGTGATCGGCAACTGATACGTGATTTGCACCGAGGCGTTGAGTCCCGGCACGTTCTGGTAGAGTGGCGCGATGAAGTGCCCGACGCCGAACCCATTGGCCGTGCCCACGTAGCCAACGCCTAACGTGAGATCCAGCCGCGGCTTGAGGTCGTTCTGCGTCGACGCCGCGAGCGCCTCGGCCGCGCGCTCGTTCTGCTGGGCCGCCGCGTAGTCCGCCCGCTGCATCAACGGATCGCCTAACGCAGAGCCGCCGCCCGGCGCAAGCGATGCCGCCGTGTCGCGCATTGCCGGGAATTCGGTCGCCGGGAGCGCGAGCGTGTCGATGGCGGCCGCCGCGATGCCCATCACGATGCCGAGCTGCGCCCGCGCCTCGATCACGCTCTGCTCGGCACCCATGCGGGCCACCCGCTTGGCGGCCAGATTCGCTTGCGCTTGCTCGGCGTCCGAGGCGGCGCGCTCTTCGGCGTCCACCAACCGTTGCGTATCGTTGAGCATCTCCCTGGGCGCGCGCTTCCGATGCCACGAACACGGCGAGCTGCTTCACGGCCGCGACGTACGACCAATACGCGGTGGCCGCATCGAGCGTGCTCTGCGCGATCGTGTGCCGCAACGAGAGCGCGGACGCGTGATAGCCATATTCCGCCGCGCGCTCGGACGCCGCGGTGATCGCGCCAAACCGGTCCTTCAAGAGCGGCACGGTGGCGTTCAGCTGCACCGACGATTGCGCCGTCGCGGCTCCCGGAACGCTCGAGTAGTCGCTCCGTGAGATCTGCACATTGGGCGTGAGGAGGATCCCGTTGCGGAGCCGTTGTTGGACGCCGAGTTGGTAGCTCATTTGATTCGTCAATACCGGCAGCAGCGCCGCCGGATCGACCGCGCTCGGCGTGAGCTGGTCGGCGCGCGCCCGCCCAACGGACGTCGTGAGCTGCGGGTCGAACGTGCCGCGGGCCGAGAGCAACGCACCGTGGTCGCCCTCCGCTTGTTGGGCGGCAGAGAGAATCGACGCATTACCGCGGAGTGTCGCCGCGATCACGCTCTCGAGCGTGAGCGTCGCCGGTTGCGCGGTCGACGGTTGCTGCGCCGTGATCGCGGGTGGTGCGATCGCGATGAGCAGCGCGACGCATACGACGCGCGAGCGGCGTCGCCCGATCATCGGGCCGCGAGTTAGGCGCACCGTCCTGCGATCCGCTCTAGGCGACGAGCGCCGGCGGGACAACGGCCGGCCCTTCGGTCGCGCGGTGCGTCACCGGTGCGGACAGCCCGTCGATCCATGGCCGGGCGAGACCGCCCAGCACGGATTCGAGCTGGTCGTCGGTGAGCTCGTCCGGATCGCGAGCGACGGCCGGTTCGCCATTTTTCGCCGCGCGGAAGTCGCGTGCGGTATTCATGTCGTTCCTCCTCGAAAAAGTGGCGCGCCCGGGCGCGCTGCAGCGGTTATCGTCAGGCGACGCGAGGTCAGCCGAGGTTGCCGTCGTCGTCCGACGTATCCGCCCAGAAGTCGTCGGATCCATCGGCGCCGCCGGATACCCACTCGAGGTCGGTGTCGGACAGGGCGCCGTCCAGGGATTTCGGGTCGGGCAGCACGACGAGCGCGTCGACATCCGGATCGCGCTCGATGAACTTGATGCGGAAATTGCTCGGAATGACGACCCCGAAAGCGTCCCGGATCGCTTCCTTCGGTTCCGTTAGGAGGCGGCGCCGGAACTCGGAATCGGTTGCGGCGCGCGAGAGAATGCGTTCGAGGGCCTGCTGCTCCCCGCCATCAGTCGCCATATCATCTCCCCATGCGGAGAAGTCGTTACGTTCGACCGTGTGGTGCCTGCCGAGAGCAAGCGCCGTTCCGATCGCGGTCGCGCGACAACTGCGCTGAACGCAACGGGTTAGATGATGCGAGTTGTGGGGCGCGCCTCGTCGCCGCGAGCGGGAGGTCTACTGAATAGACTGGCGCGTCGCCTTTGACGGCGAGACGGGTGGGGCGGTTTGGAGCCGGTCGACCGCAATGTGCCGTTCAAAATACTGATGCGTCGCGCAGAGATAGATCTTGGCGTGCGGGGCGTCGCCACTCCCGCCCACGAGCTTGATGTGATTCACGCGCCGCGCGACCACGGCCGGCCAGAGCTCGTGCGGCATGACCAGTTTGGCGACGCCCGGCCACGCGTCGACCGCGCGCCGCTTGACCGTGCTGCACACGCCAGCCGTCACGAGCGCATCCAACAGATCCGCGTCATCGATCCGGCCGCGCACCTGGGCACGACGGCCTAACGCCCGCTCGGCGCCGAGGCGCGCCTGCACGGTGCGGCCGTGGAGGTCGAGATGCAGAATGGTGATGGCGCGACCGCGGGCGTCCGGATGCGCCGCGAGCGGCGCCACCATGTGATGAAGTGCCTCGGGCGATCCCGTCCATCCGATCGCATCGAGATAGGGCTCGACCTCGCCATCGGACAGCCCGCCCACGCACGCGCGGACCATCGCGGCATCACGCCCCGGGAAAACGCCGAGGTACATGAGACATCCGTCAGCGGGCAGCGCCGTGATGCATTGCGCGAGTGCGTCGATGCTGGATGCGGCCGGCCCACCAAGCGTGCGCAGCGCATCGGTCGCCGCGGCGAGACGCACCGCCGGCGATGGATGCGCATACACTTCGGCTGCGAAATCGACAAAGAGTCCGGGGCGTTCGACCGACGTCTGCCATGCGCCGTCCGGGTCCAGATCGAACTCGAGCCACAGGCGGCGGATGGCGCGATGCATTGGCTGCAGCGGATCGGCCCACGCGCGCGCGAGCGCGCAGACCTGGCGCCACGCCGGCGCGTCGCGAAGAGGTTTGCCTAACGCAAGCGGTCCGTGTTCGTTCACCAACACGGACCGTCCCTGCCCGTTGACGCTGATGATGAGATCGCCCTGTGGCGCGTCATCGGCCGCGCGGCACTCCGCGTACACGCGGTTGGTCAGCGCCGCCGGCAGCTCGGCGGCCACGCTCCGCATACGCTCGAGGGCGGGAGCGCTGACCAGCGCCGCGGGAATGCTCGGCGCGATGATATCGAAGGTGCCGGCGAGTGAGCTCATGCGGATTGCCAGTCGCCCCACCATATACCGCCGGATCGCGGGCTGTCCAGAGCCACGGCAGCGTCAGCAGAGGTGCACGGCCATCGCCTTGAACAATGCGTACACGCGTCCGCCGCGAACTAACGCAAGCTCCACGGCCGATCGCGTCGTCAGCGCCGCTGCGAGCGGCACGCCGCCCACGTCGATCGTCACCTTCGTGAGCGCGCCCAGGGTCGCCACTTCTTCGATCGTTCCGGCGAACTGGTTCCGGGCCGACGTCGGACTCGGCTCCAGCGCCAAGACGATCTCCTCCGCCCGAATCACTGCGTGCGTCGCGCCCTCGGCCGCATCCCCAACAGTATGGATGGTGAGCGCTCCGCACCGGAACTCCAGCGCCCGTTGCCCATGCACCGGCGTGCCGGCCTCCAGCGCTCCGTCGCCTGACGCGCGTACCGTCCCCGCGAACACGTTTTCGGCGCCAAGAAACTCCGCGATGTACGCCGACGCCGGCCGCCGAAATACTTCGTCGGGCGGGCCGGATTGCAACACGCGCCCTTGATCGAGCAAGATCGCCACGTCGCCTAACAGGCCGGCCTCGGTGAAATCGTGCGTCACCTGCAGCACGGTGATGCCGAGCTCGCGATGGAGCGCCCGTACGGTACGCCGCGTCCGCGTGCGCGTCCGGGGATCCAGTGCGCTGAACGGCTCGTCGAGCAACAAGGCCGACGGCCTAACCGCCAGGGCACGCGCCAGCGCCACGAGCTGCCGCTCGCCCCCGCTCAGCGCGCGCACCGGCCGGTCGTACAGCGCCCGCGCGCCGACCCGCTCGGCGATCTCGGCGGCAAACGCGGAGTCGGACGCGCCGTATGTCACGTTCCGCTCCACGCTCAGATGCGGGAACAGGTAGCCATGCTGATACACGATGCCTAACCGGCGGTTCTCGGGCGACGCGCCGGTCATGTCGCGGCCGTCCAGCATCACCCGCCCTGCCCGCGCCGCGACGACACCGGCGATCGTCTCGAGGAGGGTGGTCTTGCCGGAGCCGGCCGGTCCGATCACGACCCCGTATTGCCCCCGCGGCACGGTGAACGTCACGTCGCATAAGCGGAACGTCCCCACCTGCGCGTCGAGACCCTCGACGTGGATCACACGTCCATGCCCGCCCCGCGATCGGGGCGCAGCGCCCGCAATGCCACCAGCGGCACCAGGGCGAGAATCGAGAGTACGGCGGCGACGGGCAGCGCTTCCGTTAGGCCAAAGCTCGTGAACCGGTCGTAGCTGAGGACGCTCGCCACCTTGGGATTGTACGTCAGAATCACGATCGCCCCGAACTCGCTCACCGCGCGCGCCCACATCACCACCGCGGCCGCGACCAGCCCCCGCATCGACAACGGGAGCGTCACGCGCCGGAACGCGCGCCACGCCGGATCGCCGAGCGTCCGCGCCACCGATTCGTACCGCGAATCCACCCGCGCAAACGCCTCGCGCGCGGCGCTGATGTAGAGCGGCGCCGACACGAACACCATCGCGCACACGATGCCGACTGGCGAACCGGCCACGCGAATTCCGGCGTGCAGCAGCACGTGCCCGACGGCGCTCTCTCGTCCCAGCATCAACAGCAGCGCTATGCCGGCCACCGGATGCGGAATGAGCAGCGGCAAGTCGAGCACGGCGGCCACGAGCGCCTTGCCGCGGAACGGCCGCCGCGCCAGCAGATAGGCGAGCGGCGTCCCGCCTAACGCACCGGCCGCCATCGCCAGCGTCGCCGTGACGGCCGTCAGCCACAACGCGCCGCGCAGCTCGGCGTCCGTGAACAGCTCGGCGACGCCGGACTTGCCGCCGCCGGCCACGAGGCGCGCGATCGGCGCCACGAGAAACAGGAGGAAAATCGACCCGCAGAGCCCCGCGACGATGCTCGCCGAACGGTGCGCCGCCAACGAGCGCGGAAGGGCGTGCTCTCCCGCGCTGGGTTGGGTCACTGCGCCGACGCCGCGGCGGTCACGGACGCCGGCTCGCGGGCGAGCGACTTCGCCGTCCGCAGCTCCGCCTCCACATCGGCGCTCGCGCCGACGCCGCTCTTGAGGCGCAGCAGCTGCAGCCGGACGTTCTCCAACGCGCCCGCCAGGCGCGCGCGGCGCGACGCTCGTTTCGTCGCGGGCCGCAACGAGAGTCTGCCACCAACTCCGCTCGACGCGCGCGCGATGCCGCGTCGCTGTCGAACGCCGCGTCGCCTGCCTGCGTCGATCGCGTCGTCCAGCCCGCGAACGCGTTGCAGCCAACGCAGCGAGCGCGTCCTCGAGCTCTTGCACCTGTCGCTTCACGTCGCCTAACTCGCGCCGTCGCGCCGCCGGCAGGCGGCGATCAACGCCTTCACACCCGACGCCGTCGTCATCGGCAGTCGCGGTCACTTCGCCGTGGGCATGACCCGCCGCGCGGCGAGCCGGAACGCCGACCGGCCCAGCGGTCCCCGCCACAACGCCGCACACCGCCCGGTCGACCAACGACGCGCGCGACGGAGTTCATCATGAACACGGCCATGCTCAGGCCGATCATGGTCGCGGCGGCTGAACAGCGATGATCGTGCCCAGGCAGATTCACCGTGTACTCGTTACGGCGCGGTCTGCACGCGCATGGTACGTCATGACCCAGAACCACGTGAAGACGCCACGTAAAATCCGCCGACGTATCGACGACCCGCCGCTGGCGCCGCGTGGTCGACGCCGGCCGCGCGGATCGACCGCTCCTGCGCGCGCGCCTCGACGCGCTCGGCGAGATCGCGTTGAAGCCCGCGCCCGCATCGTCGAACGAGAACCCGGCCGCAAGCAGCGCACCACGCGCGCCCAACGAGTCTGCAGCGCAATTCCCCAGACGATCGCCGGCGCCGATGATGAGCGGAAGCACAACTTCGGCGTTGCCCTGCGCCGATCGGATGGGCGATGAACAACACCTCGACATCAGCAATGATCACGCAGCGCGAAACGCCCTGCGTCGCCTGCAGCTGGAACATCCGCAGCGCCGGGCGCGACCTCGCGGCGCGACGCAGCGCAGCGGCTCGAGCGCCGCGGCGAGCGCCTCGCCGGCTTCGAATCGCTTGGCCGGGATCCTTCTCGAGGCATCGATCGATCGCCGGCGCACAGCGCCGGCGGGCAGATCCGGCCGCAGCGACGCCACCGTTGGCGGCGCCTGCGTGAGGTGCATGGCCATCACCGCCGTGCGCGCTGTCGGCGCCTCGAACGGCAGCTGCCCGGTCACCGCGAAAAACGCCACGACGCCGAGCGAGTACAGATCGCTCCGCCCGTCGAGCGGCTCGCCCGCCGCCTGCTCGGGACTCATGAACTGCGGCGTGCCGACGACCTCGCCGACGCGCGTGAGCGTTCGCCGGCGCCGCGACGGCGGTCGAGCGCGCGATGCCGAAGTCGGTGACGAGCGCGCGCCCGGTGGCGCGCTCGATGAGGATGTTGTCGGGCTTGATGTCGCGGTGCACGACGCCGCGGCCGTGCGCGTACGACAAGCGCCCACGCCACTTCCTGCAGCAGCCGGATCGGCCTCGGCCGCGTTGAGCGGCCCCGCGCGCCGCACGCGCTGCGCCGAGCGTTTCGCCCTCGATGAACCCCATGACGAAGCACAGCAGCTCGGCGTGCTCCTCCACCGCGAACACCGGGACGATGTTCGGATGCGAGAAGCCGGCGGCCACGCGCGTCTCGCGCAAAAAGCGCTCGCGCAGCTCGGCGCGGACGGCGAGCTCCGGCGGCAGCACCTTGATCGCGACCGGCCGCTGCAGCCGCTGGTCCTGCGGCGAGGTACACGGCGCCCATGCCGCCCTGGCCGAGCTCGCGCTCGATCAGGTAACTGTCGCCGAGGGCCTTCTCGAGGAGTTCTCGCACGGCATCAAATGTACGTCACCGGCTGGCCGTCGGCACGTCCTCGCGGACGGATCCTACACCTATCACGCGCCAACGCGCATCACACGGCCGAACGTCGGATCCAATCGCGCAGGTCGTCGTTCAATCGGCTGTGATGCGTCACGAGCAGCGCGTGGGGCGCCCCTTCGTACACGCGGAGTTCACTGCCGGCAACCATGGCTGCAAGGCGTATTCCCGTCAGGCCCAACGGTGCAGACTTGTCGGAGTTACCGTGAATCACGAGCGTCGGCAACGAGATGGCCTCAGTGTCTGGGCGCAGATCGGTTTCGGTGATCGTGTGATTCATTGCGAGGAGTGCCGGCAGTGATGCAGCCTCGCCCATCCGCGCGATCCAGGCAACCGTCTCCTCGGACGTCGCCGCCAGCACGATCGATCGCGCATTCTCCCATACGAATTTCGGCATGTCGCTCATCCACGTCGCACGCCGGTCCGCGAAGACCTTGGCCTCGATTCCGTCGGGATTGTCGCGGGTCTTCAGGATGAACGGCAGCGCCGACGAAATCAGCACGACTGACGCAACGCGACCATTCCCGTGCCGCCGCAGATACCGCGCGATCTCGGCGGGGCCCATTGAATGTCCTACGAGAATCGCATCGCGAACATCGAGCACATCCAGAACTCGAGCCAGATCGTCGGCAAGCGAATCATAGTCGTAGCCGCACCCGGGATCACTGCTGCGCCCATGGCCGCGCTTGTCGTACACGACACACCGAGCGATGTCGCTGAGCGACGACGTTTGATATTGCCAGATGTCCGAATGCGCGGCCCAACCGTGGACGAAAACGATCGTTCGCCCTGAACCCCACCAGCGAACGTAGAGCTCTGCGCCATCGTCCGTTGTGACTCGGTGCGGATCAGCCATGGATCTCCGTCATCAGTTGGGCGTCTGGGCTCCCGACACCGCCGCGCGCACCGATGCCGGCTCGCCGCTCCCGATGATGACCGGCGTGTCTAACGCATTGAGCTTGGTCGCGTGCATCAACTTTCCGCCCCTCGGGCGACAACAGGAACGCCACGAACTTCTCGGCGACATCCGCATGCGGCGCGGTTTTCGGAATCGACAACGCATACACGATGGGCTCACCCTTGATCGTCAGCGTATCCTTGGGCGTCTTCCCGGCAACCTTTACCGACGCCTTCGCGTAGATGTCCGTGTCCGCCGGCGTGCCGAGATCGATCGCCGCCGGCAGCGTGATGTATCGCAACTTGGTCGCCAAGGCGAGCGATTCGTACGACCAGATGTAGTCGAACTCGCCCGCCTGCAGCACGCCCACCAGGTCGGCCTCCTTGGGTCGCACGTTCTTCGCCGGCGACAACGCCATCAACTTGTCGTACAACCCGGGCTGCTTGTAGTACCGTTCGGCGAGCTGCATCGTGAGCAGCGTCCGATAGCCGTTCGGATCGAGATCCGGATTGGCTCGGCCTAACTGCACGCCGGGCCGCTGCACAATCGTCGGCCAGTTCGCGCTGTCCACCTCCGACGCATAGTGCGACTTGTCGGTGAACGCCAGTACCATGCGGTTGCGCGCAAAGTCGGCGTACCACGTGGCCTGCTCGGGCATGAGCAGCTTCGGGAACACGTCGTAGTCCGCGAGCACCACCACGTCGGGGATGTCGTGCAGCTCGGTGAGCTTGCGCGCGATGTCGAGGCTGCCGCCGTTCTCTTGCTGCACCGTCACGTGCTCGCGCGCGGCAAAGATGTCGAGCGCGGCGCGGATCGGAATGGCAACGCTCGCCGCGGTGTACACCACGATGGCGCCGCCGACGGCGCCGCCCGCGGCGTTGCCGGATTTCGGCGCGGGCTTGCTGCACGATGCAGCCGCGGCGAGCACGACCGGAGCGAGAGCGCGTATGCGCATCGATCTCCCTATGGGAAACGGGGAATCAGGTGTCGAGTATCTCGCGCTCGGCGCGCTCGACGAGACGGTAGATCGACGAATTGACCCGGCGGTACGCGCGCGACACGCGCCGCGCCTTGTCCGTTAGCACCGCGCCGCCGCCGGCCGCGCCGCCGACGCGGCGCTCCACCAGCGCCTCCCCGACCAGCGCCTCGGCACGCGTGATCCAGTCGAGCGCATGCCGGTAGCCGATGCCTAACTCATGAGCGGCGGCGCGGATCGACCCGCGGACCTCGATCCCATCCAGCAGTTGAATGAACCGCGGCCCGATGATCTTGTCGCCGTCGCGGAGGACGATGAGCACGGCGCGCGCCCGCGCCCCGCCGCGCCACCGAATGCTGTTGCGACAGGGACGCACCGCGCCGTCAGAAGTTGGCGACGAGCTGGAAGTCGACTTCATTTTGCGTGCGAGTGGGACGTTGGGACTTGACGATCCAATTCGTCACAAACCGCAGATGCTCGTTATGCGTGAGGAAATTCACGCCGAAGGTCGACCAATCCTGCTGGGTATTGGTGTTCGTGCCGTCCAGCTGCCTCGTGTCGCTGAACCACTCGCGTTTGAACACGGGCTGCAGCCAGGCCAGGATTTTGTACGCGCCCAACACGTACCCGCCGCCGGCATCCTGGTGCTCGCCCGAGAGCGGCCGCGATCGATGGATGCCCTCCCCTTCGATGAGGAGGTCGTGCCACTCGATGCGCCCGTCGTAGCCCTTGATGTGATCCGTTCCCTCGTTGCCGAGCTTCGCGGCGAGCGCCAGCCATGGGAACGGCGTCACCGTCACCCGACCGATCAGCAGCTCGAGCCCATTCGGGTTCGACAGCGCGTTCGCGCCCTGACCGTTCGTCACCGATGCATCAGCGGTGACATACTTCGACCACTGCATCTGCGCCATCGCGCCGATGTCACGTTTCGGTGTCAACGCGTCGATCGCGGCAGCGCGGTTCGCCGTGCGCAGATACGCGAACGATGTCAGATACTCCAGGCTGAACGGTTGCTTGAATTGCCCGACGATGAGCGCGGGATGCCACTGCCCCCACTTGAGCGAGTCGGCAGCCGGCTGCGCGAGCTCGACATACGCGTCCGTGAGCTCGAACCCGTGCACCGTGTTGTCGGACACCGTCTCGCTTTGATTCCCCGAGAAGTCGGCCTGCACCCGAACGGCCAGGTACGGCAGCGGGGCGATCATCGCCGTGAGCCGCGCGCGATTGACGGAGAACGCCGTCGAGTCGCCGTGCTTCGTGTCGCGGATCGAGACGTAGCCGCCCACCTTGATGCTGCTCGAGAGCGTGCCTAACGGAATGACCGGCGTCGGGACGAGCGGATACTGCGCCGCACCCGCCGCGGGGACCGCGGCAACCAGTGACGCAGCGACGAGCAGGGCGCGAAGACGAGTGAGTCGCATGAGAGCGGTGGGGGACGAGGTCGTTGTTACCAATTGGTAACAACCAACCTGTATCGACGCCCGCGGCACAGCAAGGCCCGGCGATCTGCGGGCCGGACTGGAACCCCGCGTCCCTGGGGCCGTATTGTTGTACGACCCATCCACCCCGACCCACCGGACTCGTCCATGCCCTTCGCGGTTTCGATCGACCACGTATCCAAGCGCTTCGCCGACTACGTCGCCGTGCGCGATCTGTCGCTCCAGATCCCCACGGGCATGGTCTACGGCCTGCTCGGCCCCAACGGCGCCGGCAAGACCACGACCATCCGGATGATCCTCGACGTCCTCGAGCCCGACTCGGGCAGCATCCAGATTCTGGGTGCGCCTAACGGACAGCCGGGCGTCGTCGATCGCGTGGGCTACCTGCCGGAGGAGCGCGGCCTCTATCGCCGCATGACCGTGCGCCGCGTGCTGCTCTTCCTCGCCCAACTCAAGGGCGTGCCGCCCGCCGAAGCCGCCCGCCGCATCGACGCATGGCTCGAGCGCCTCAAGTTGGTCACGCCCGAGCGCGATTGGGGCGCCGCCCGCGTCGAAGAGCTGTCGCGCGGCATGCAGCAGAAGGTGCAGTTCATCGGCGCGCTCGTGCACGATCCCGAGGTCATCATTCTCGACGAGCCGTTCAGCGCGCTCGACCCGATCAATGCCCAGGCGCTGAAGGACATCATCATGGAGCTCAAACGCGCGGGAAAGACCGTCATCTTCAGCACCCACCTCATGGAAAGCGCCGAGCGCCTGTGCGACGCCGTGTGCATCATCGCCCAAGGTACCAAGCTGGTCGACGGCACGCTGGCCGAAGTGCGCCGGGCGCACGGCATTCGGCAGGTGGCGCTCGCCCTGGATGGCGGGGCCCGCGACGGCGTCGCCCGCGTGCTCGAGGACCGCACGCTCGTGCAGCGCGTCGACGATTCCAACCAGGTGATCGACGTCGACCTCGCGCCCAACGCGGATCCGCAGCGGCTGCTCCGCGCCCTCATCGACGCCGGAGCGATCGTGCAACGATTCGAGCTCGTCCAACCGTCGCTGCACCGCGTGTTCGTGGATCGCGTCTCGGCCCTCCAGCCTAACGGACAATCGATGGCAGGCGCCCATGCGTAAACTCTGGATCGTCGCCCAACGTGAGTTCATGGAGCGCATCCGCTCGCGCTGGTTCATCGTGAGCACGGTGCTCGTCCCCGGACTGCTGGGCCTCATTCTGTTCATCCCGCTCTATTTCACGTCGCGCGCCGTGCCCTCCACGGACATGGCGCACATCACCATCCTCGACGCGACCGCCAGCGGACTCGGCGCGCACGTGGCGGCCAAGCTCGATGGCGACGTCACCGGCGACACCACGGCACGCGTGATCGATGTGGCGCCGGCGGGCCTCGCCGCCGCCGAGTCGAGTGCGACGCGCGAGGTGATCAGCGGCGCGCGCAAAGGATATCTCGCGCTCGGGCCGGCGCTGTGGCCCAAGCCCGACGTCCGTTATGCCGGATCGAACGCCACATCCACCGTCGACATGGCGCGTCTGCAGCGCATCGTCCACGACGAGCTCATTGCGACGCGGCTGCGCAGCGCCGGCATGGATCCACACCAGGTGGATGCACTCACCGCCTTGGACATGCAGATGTCCACCGAGCGCCTCTCGGCGCGCGGCCGCGGCGGCTCGGGCGAACTCAGCATCCTCGTCGCGTTCTTCGTCGCGTTCGTGCTGTACATGACCATCTTTTTCTACGGCCAGATCGTGCTGCGCGGCGTGATGGAAGAGAAGCAGACCCGCGTCGCCGAAACCGTCGTGTCCAGCGTTAGGCCCGATACGCTCTTGTTCGGGAAAATTCTGGGTGTGGGCGGCGTGGCTGGGGCGCAGCTGATCATCTCGGGGATCATATCGGCCATCTTCATTGCCAACCGCGGCCCGATTCTCGCCCGCATGGGCGTCACCGCGCCCGTCATTGCGTTGCCGCACGTCGCGCCCGTGACCGCGGTGCTGCTCGTCGTCTACTTCGTTCTCGGGTACATCATCTACTCGGCGCTGTTTGCGGCGATCGGCTCCATGGTGAGCAGCGAGCAGGACGCGCAGCAGATCCAGATGCCGGTGGCGATGCTGCTCATCATCACCGCGCTGTTCATCCAGCCGGTGACGTTCACGCCCGAGGGCCGCTTGGGCGAGGTGCTGTCGTTCATCCCGTTTTCGTCGCCGATCATCATGCCGCTGCGCATGAGTCTCATCCCGATTCCCGCGTGGCGCATCGCGCTGTCGCTGGGTGCGTTGGTCGTGGGATGCTGGTTTTCCGTATGGGTGGCGGCGCGGATCTATCGCACGGGACTGCTCATGTACGGCAAGCGTCCGTCGCCGCGCGAGATCCTGCGCTGGATTCGGGCCAGCAATTGAGGGGCGTGTCGGCCTAACGACGAGACGGCTCGGACTCCCGCAGGCGATCGGTGGGCCCGGGCATTGCGCGGTAGACGTACGCGTCGTCGGGCGCGTCGCTGCGGTCGAGCAGCGCGTCGATCAGTGGACGGTTCGGCGAGAGCGTGCACACCGGGTCGGTGTTGCGCGCGTCGCCGGTCAGCGCGAACGCCTGGCACCGGCAGCCGCCGAAATCGACGGCGCGGCGCGAGCAGCTGCGGCACGGCTCGCGCATCCAGTCGTCGCCGCGGAATGCCTGGAACGCGCTCGACTGGTCCCAGATCCATTGCAGGCTGCGGTCGCGCACGTTGTCGAACGCGAGCGACGTGATCTGCGACGCGGCGTGGCACGGCAGCACGTTGCCGTTGGGCGCGACCATGATGTACAACGAGCCCCAGCCGCCGTAACACGGCTTGGGATACTCGCTGTAGTAGTCGGGCAGCACGTAGATGATCTGCATGCGGCCCTTGTACTCGGCCGCCTTGCGGTCCGCGATCTCGCCGCTCCGGTCCACCTGCGCGCGCGTCGGCATCAGCGCCTCGCGGTTGGTCACCGCCCACCCGTAGTATTGCGTGTTGGCCAGCTCCACGCGGTCCGCGCCTAACGCAGCCGCCATGTCGATGATCGGCTCGAGCCGGTCCAGGTTCGCGCGGTGGAGCACGACGTTCACCGAGAATGCGACCTCGCGCTCCTTGACCCACCGGGCCGCCTGGCTGCTTGGCATCCCAGCTCCGCGTGCCCGCGATCCGCTCGGCGCTCGCGCGCTCGGAATCCTGAAACGAGATCTGCACGTGCTCGAGCCCGGCGTCCACCAGCCGGTCCAGCCGCTCGCGCGTCATGCCTAACGCAGACGTGACGAGCGTGCTGTAGAGACCCTCGCCGTGCGCGTGCGCCACGATCTCCTCGAGGTCGCGCCGGATGAGCGGCTCGCCGCCCGACAGGCCGAGCTGCAGCACGCCCAACTGCCGCGCCTCGCTGATCACCCGCTTCCACTCCTCCGTCTCGAGCTCGGCTTTGGACAGCACGAGGTCGAGCGGGTTGGAGCAATACGGGCAGTGCAGCGGGCAGCGGTGCGTGAGCTCCGCCAGCAGCGTCGTGGGTCGGCGTTCAGTGGCCATCATTCGAATAGAAGCAAAAAGGGCCCGCCGAGGCGAGCCCTTCCTTGCACCACCAGGCGCTCTTAGCGCCGAGCGACGTAAGCGGTCACTTCCATCGTCACTTCCACCACTTCGAACTGGGGCTTGGTCCAGGTCATGGTACATCTCCCGCGGTTGTCGCAACGGATTCGAGGCTCGACCGGTCCACCGAAGTATGAACGATCTCCGCCAAAACCCGCCGCGTTGTGTCAATGACGATCAGTTGTTAGAGCACCCGCCGTGCCGCGGTGGGCCGGTGCATGGAAATCTATCCAAAGGTCCGTGCGACAACATCTTGTCCCATATACTCTGCTCCGGCGTTGGCGCTGGGTCAGATGGGTGACTGCGTGACATCACCCGGAGTTGGGTGATTTCACCCAGTGCGTCAATATCTCGATACCCCTACAGTCCAAATTTCTTGAGCCGGTAGCGCAGCGTGTCGCGGCTGATGCCGAGTCGCTGGGCGGCTTTCGTTTGATTGCCGCCGGCTTCGCGGAGAGCTTGCTCGATCAACGAGCGCTCCCACTGCGACAGTTCCACGCCATCGGGCGGCAGCGCCGGGCTCGCATCGGTATCGCCGGCGTGACGCGTGTCCGGCGGCGCAACCGTGGTCATCAGTGAGAGGTGGCCCGCCTCGAGCGTTGGGCCCTGGCTCCAGAGCACCGCGCGCTCGATCACGTGGCTCAGCTCGCGCACGTTGCCTGGCCACGGATACGCGAGCATTGCCGCACGCGCACCGGCATTGATGGACTGCACGACTTTGCCGTACTTGGCGGTGAAGCGTGCCAGGAAGCGATCGGCGAGCAGCAACACGTCGTCGCCGCGTTCGCGAAGCGGCGGCAACTGCAGCACGATCACGGCGAGGCGAAAGAAGAGGTCTTTGCGGAAGCTGCCCGTGTGGACGTCCCGCTCGAGATCGCGGTTGGTGGCGGCGATGATGTGGACGTTCGACCTTGCGATCGCGCAATCCGCCCACCCGCCTAACGACGCCCTCTTCGATGGCGCGCAGCAGTTTGCCCTGGAGCGCCATCTCGACGTCGCCCACTTCGTCGAGGAACAGCGTGCCGCTCTCCGCCGCCTCGAACAGTCCGATCTTCGCTTCCTTGGCGTCCGTAAACGCGCCGCGCTCGTAGCCGAACAACTCGGCTTCGATGAGATTCGCCGGCAGCGCGGTGCAGTTGAGCTCGATGAACGGTTTCGACGCCAGGCGACCGGACGCGTGGATCGTGCGCGCGAGCAGCCCCTTGCCCGTTCCTGTCTCGCCGGTGATCAAGACCGGCGGCGTGTCCTCGAGCGCGGCGACCTGGCGGGCGCGATCGAGCACCGCACGCATGGGCGGCGAATCGCCCACCAGTTGGGCGAAGTGCGGATCGGCCGCCGCGCGCTTGCGATGATACGACAGCTCGTGCTTGAGGAGCGACGTCTCGCGCGCGCGGTCGGCCAGCAACCGCAACTCCTCGAGGTCGACCGGTTTCTTGAGGTAGTCGAACGCGCCTAACTTGACTGCCTCCACCGCGCCTTCGATCGTGCCGAACGCGGTCATGATGATGACCGGAATCGCGCGATCGAATTCGTGGATGCGCTGCATGAGCGTGATGCCGCCCATGCCCGGGAGGCGGAGATCGGCGAACACGACATCCGGGCGCAGCGTGGCCAGGAGGTCGAGCGCGTGTTCGGCGTCGCCGGCCACTTCGGCCTCGTAGCCGCTCTCGGCGAGATACGCTTTGATCGAGCGCGCCGAGCGTGCGCTCGTCGTCCACCACCAGCACGCTCGGCCCGCTCACGACACCCTCGCCGGTGCGTCCGATGTCCGCGCCGCGTCGGGCGCGTGCACGCCGGCTGCCGGCAGCCTGACGCGAACGGTCGTCCCGCGACCACCGGCGTGCGCCGCACCGCTCTCGAGCTCGAGCTGCCCGCCGTTCTGTTCCACGTACCGCTTGGCGGTGGCGAGTCCGAGTCCCGTGCCGCCCTGGCGCGTGGTGAAGAACGGCTCGCACACCGACGGCAGGACGTCCGCCGCAATGCCGGGGCCGGTATCCGAGATCTCGATCGCCACCGTGCCTAACGCACCGCCGGCCCGGTCGGCGCGGCCCGTCACGCGCAGCACGCCGCCCTCGGGCATCGCGTCCAGCGCGTTGGACAGAATCTCCACCAGCGCCTGCTCGATCTGCACCGGGTCTACCCGCACGTCGGGCAGCGACGGGGCGAGCGCCACCTCCACGGTCACACGCCGTTCCTCGGCCAGTTTCCGGAACGGCGGCAGCGCGTCCTGGACGATGCGCGAGACCGTATCGGTGAGCGGATGGAACGGCGCCGGCCGTGAGAAGTCGAGCAGGTGCGTCACGCGCTTGTCCAGCCGGTCCGCTTCGTAGATGATGTCCTGGAGCGTCTCGCGCGATTCATCGTTCCGGGTGCGGCGCAGCGCGAGCTGCGCGGCGGCGCGGAGACTGGCTAACGGATTGCGGAGACCGTGCGCCACGGCGGCGGACATCTCGCCGATCGATGCGAGCCGCTCGGCGTGCACCAACTGCCGCTGCGTCTGCTGGAGCTGCGCCATCTTCGTCTCGAGCTCCGCCCGCGACTCGCGCAGCCGTTCCGTCATGTCGCCGAACGCGCGCGCCAGCTCGCCGACTTCGTCGTTGGACGTCACCGCGATGGGATGATCGAGCTGCCCGCCGCCCACGATGGCCATGCCTTTGCCCAACTCGGTGATCGGGCGCGCGATGCCCCGCGCGATGAGCCACGACGCGAACGTCCCCAGGCCTAACGCAAGCACCAGGATGCCGATCAACACGCGGTCCTCGCCCGCCAGGATGTCCTCGAGCCGCGCGTACGCCCCGCGCACGCTCGATTCTCGCGCCCGGCGGTACACGTCGCGATTGACGTCGGTGAGCGCGGGCAGCAACCGGTCGCGCAGCTCGACCTGCGCCAGGCGGTATGCGTCGGCGTGATGGCCGCCGTCGTACAACGCGAACACGCTGTCCGATACGCGCGCGATCTGCCGCTGAATGGCATCCACGCCGTCGGCGAGATCCGACTCGCCGGGCCGCAGCGTCTGGCGCCACCGTCCTTGCCAGTACGTCACCACCTGTTGGTTGACGTCGAAGTCGCGGCGCGCGGTGGGATCCATACCGCTCAGGTAGCGCCAAATGACCTGCGACTCGTTGAACATGGCCGTTTCCAGCTCGGCGTAGGTGCGCGTCCGCGCCATGTTTTCGCCTAACGCTTGCAGCGCGCGCCGCTCCAGTACGTTCGTGCGAATGGCCTCCCCGCCAATGAGCAGCGCGGGGATCACCATCAGCGCGAAACCGAGAAGGAGCTTGCGGCGGACGGTCATCGTCGACCTACCGTTGGGGTGCCTGCGTTCCGAAGCTTACATTGACGCCGCGCCGCCGGAATGGTGGCCCGCGCTCAGCGTGCGTCGCCGTCGCTCTGGCCCTTCACGCGCTCGCGCCGCCGCTCGAGCTCTTCGCGAGCAGCCCGCTTCCGATTCACGATGCCGAGCATGCCGGTCCACCCCATTGAGAGGAGCACCAGAATCCATCCGGCTTGGCACGCCGTGAGGAACACGGAGAGACGCCACGGCGCCGGCTCCGCGAACGCCGACAGCACTCGCCCAACGACACGCGCCACAACCGGCACCGTCAGCGCGATGATAACGGCTGCCACGATGAACAGGCCAAGCGCCGTTTGCGCCATGACGCGCGGCCACGCGCCGCGCTGGCGGAACTCGCGCGCACGTCCCGCCGCGCTCGCCGCGAGAATGACGCCCCCGATCCACTGGAGCGCGGCCAGGTACGGGACTAACCGGAGCATGGACAGGCACGCATGGCGGGCGTCTCAGCCGAACGCGCTGCCAGGCACGACCGCCGGCTCAGCAGTGCGCGTCGAACGCGGCCACCAGGTCCTCGGCGATCGCCGCGGCGTTCCGGCCCTCGATCTGATGCCGCTCGAGCATGTACACCAGCTTGCCATCCTTGAGCAGGCCGATCTGCGGCGACGACGGCCGATAGCCGGTGAAATAACTGCGCGCGCGTTCGGTCGCGTCGATGTCTTGCCCCGCGAACACGGTGGTGAGCGTGCGCGGCACGCGCTCGTGCTTGAGCGCCAGAGCCACCGCCGGTCGCGCGTTGCGCGCGGCACATCCACAGATCGAGTTCACCACGACTAACGCAGTGCCCTCGGCATCGCGCAGCGTCTGGTCGACGTCTGCGGGTGTGCGCATTTCGCGAACGCCCAAGCGGGTGAGCTCCTCGCGCATCGGCGTGACGAACCGTTCATCGTACGTCATATGAGACCTGTCCTGAAGGGATGCTCGGGCGCTCAGAATTCGTCGCCCGCGCCGTTGCGAACCAGAGCCAGAATGGCCGTTTGCGGAACGACGAGATAGCGGTCGCCCTCGAACGTGATTTCGACGCCCGCCTTACGGAAGAACAGTGCATAGTCGCCGACGCGCGCCTGCATCGGCACGAATCGCGTTTCCCGGCGCGCGGTGCGCCACGGCTCGTCGCCCAACTCGCCGGGATCGGGCATCGGAAGCCCGGGGCCCGTGGCCGCGATGCGTCCGCCCTGCACGGCCTGGCTGTCCACCGCCGTGGGCGGAAGGTAAAGCCCCACCTTGCTTCGCTCCTCGCCTTCCTCGAGCGCAATGAGGACGCGGTCGCCGACGACGATCAGTGATTTCGAGCTACGCGGCTTGGGCGGCACGGAATCGGGATGAATGTGGGACTCGCGGGCAGCGACCGCTGCGCGCCTCGACGTGAAAGATAACGGCCGGTGACGATGCGGCGCGACAGGGCGCTCCCGACTCAGGCGTGCTTGCCTTCCTCGCCCCGTTCCTTGTGAATCAGGCTGCGGCGCACGGTCTGTACCACAAAGGCCAGCACGAGCGCGAACACGAGGACCGAGATCGAGCGCCGGACGAGCGTCGTGAGCGACATGGGCAGCCAGTTGGCCCACTCGGCGCGCGCCTGTCCGATGCGCTCGGTGTTCATGGCAATGAGGATCGCGCTCACGATCGCCTCGCTCACGCTCTCGAGCACGGCGAACAGCGGCGCGCGCCAAATCCACTGGTGCACCGGGTGGTTGCCCAGGTAGGCGGCGGTTATGCCTAACAGAATGATGTAGCCCACGGCGAAGATGGGCAGCACTTCCCACACACTGAGCGTGCCGTTGGACAGTACGGCCAACCGGAGCAGCCGCACGAGCACCGCCGCGAGCGCCGCCATGCCGATGAGCGACAGCGACACCCGGCGCGGCAGCTTGAGCTCGAGCGCGCGGAACTCGATCGTCTTGCGCGGAAAGAATTCGGGCATGTCTAACGGAGACCGGCGCGCGTGGCCGCGCGGCTGAGCGTGCTCATGACGTGGACCCCGACTGGGTCGCCATGCCGGGATACCGGCGCCGCAACCGCTCGCCCGGAGACAGGCGCGGATCGTCCGCGGGCTCTGCCGCGTGTCGCGTGCGCAACTCCTTGGTCGTCCGGCGCAGCTCGGCGAGCGTCGCGGCCGCGCGCACGGCCGCGTCGGCGCGTTGGGCAGAGAGCCGCCGCAAGCGGACTCCGATGTACACCGCGCAGCACAGTGCACCCAGCATCAACACCGCCCACAACATCCCGGCCCTGGTGTTTCCCATCATGCGTCTCCGTTAGACGGCCGCCGGCGCCTCGCGCAGCAGCGACGCGACCGACACTTCCAGGCGCTCCAGGTCGAACGGTTTCGCGAGCACCGGCTGCCCCGCCGACTCGAGAAACGCGCGGCTGCTCGCGCTCACGAGATCGCCCGTGATGAACAGCGTCCGCATCGCCAACGACGGATGCTCTCGCCGCAACAGCTCGTAAAACGCCGGACCGTCGATGCCGCTCATGCGGAGATCGCACACCACGACGTCGAAGCGCGACCGGCGCGCCGCGTCCAGTGCCGTCGCCCCGTCGGGCACCGTGACCACGCCGAATCCGCGACGGCGCGCGTAGCTCCGAATGCCGCGGTGCAACGCCAGCTCGTCGTCCACGAACAGCATCTGGATCCCCGACAACGGCGACGCGGGCACCGCGGCGGCGACCGGCGCCGCCTGCTCGCGCACCTCGATCTCCTCCATCCCGGGCAGCGTCACGCGGAACATTGTGCCCTCGGGACCCGTGTGCGCAATGGAGATCGTGCCGCCGTGCGCGGCCACGATGCCGTAGCTCACGCTGAGGCCGAGCCCGGTGCCGTCGCGCTTCGTCGTGAAAAACGGCTCGAAGACGTGCGCCCGCGCTTCGATCGGGATCCCCGGCCCCGAATCCTGCACTTCGATCAGAACGCGTTCATCGTCGCGCCGCGTGGCGATGCGCAGCGACCCGCCGCCTAACGACTCCATGGCCTGCATCGCGTTCATCACCAGATTGAGCAGCACCTGCTGTAGCTGGCGCGGATCGCCCTGCACCGTCGGCAGCTCCGCCGCCAGCACCTGCTCCGCGGTGATGCCGAGCGACGTCATCTCGTAGCTCCGCAACCGCATCGTCCGCTCGATCAGCTCGTTCAGGTGGATCTTCTCGGACTCGGATTCGCTGCGCCGCGCGAACGTCAGCAGGTCGCGCAGCACTTGACTCGCCCGCATCGTTTCCGACGCGATGATGTCCACCGACTCGCGTTGGTCGGGCGTCATACCGCCGTCGCGCTGGAGCAGTTGGGCGAACGCACTGATAGTGCACAGCGGATTGTTCACTTCGTGCGCCACGCCGGCCACCAGCTCGCCCACCGCGGCCAGTCGCTCGGTCTCTGCCAGTCGCGTGCGCATCTCGCGCTCGGTCGTCATGTCGCGGCCTAACATCAGGATCATCGGCGGATCCGTCTCCGGCAACAACCGCGCGGCGACCGCGACCACGCGCACGCCGGCCTCGTGGCGCAGGTGCAGCTCGAGCCGCGTCGGACGGCCGCTGAGCACGTTCTGGAATTCGGTCTTGAATCGCTCCAGCTCGGACTCGATCACGAATTCATCCAGCGTTCGCCCAACGACCTGCGCCGGATACAAGCCGAGGATGTCGCGCACCGCGTCGTTCGCCTCGGCGATCCGGCCGCTCGCGAACAGCGTCAGCACGGCGTCCGGCGCCACGCGGAACAACGTGCGAAACCGCCACTCCGCCTT
This sequence comes from uncultured Gemmatimonadaceae bacterium, assembly GCA_963702675.1. Classification (GTDB taxonomy): domain Bacteria; phylum Gemmatimonadota; class Gemmatimonadetes; order Gemmatimonadales; family Gemmatimonadaceae; genus JADGGM01. The sequence goes on along the minus strand of CAVPDN010000009.1, from coordinate 500,548 downwards.
ACGCAGCGTTTCGAGCAGATCCGCGTTGGCGAGGGCCACCGACAACAGGTCCGCCATCGCTTCGACGTGCGCGATCTCGGTTTCCGAAAAGGTGCGCGACGCGCGCGACACGAGCATGATCGCGCCGATGCACTCGCCGCGACGCTGCAACGGGATCACCACCACGCCGCGCGCGCCATCGGCCACCGGCAGGTCTTCCTCCGAAGCCGCGGTGCGCGGCGCATCGGCCGTCCACCATGCGGCAGCGGTTCGCACCACGCGGCCCATGGCCGACCCCGACACCGCGAAACTGCGGCCGGCAATGGACGGCGCGCCATCCAGGCCCGCGGTGATCGCGACCTGCACGCGATCGCCGGACACCAGGCCTACCGCGCCGCCGTCGACACGCAGCACGTCCATCGCCGCTTCGATGAACCGCCGCAGCACGCGATCGGGCGTCAGCTCCAGCGCGATCTGTTGCCCCAGCGTCCACATGCGCTGCATCACCCGGTGCGCTTCGGCCAGCTCCGCCGTGCGTTCGTCCACGCGCCGCTCGAGCAGCGACGCGATCTCACGCTCGGCGATCGCGGCGTGCTCCAGCACCATTGTCGTGCGCCGGTGCGTCCACAGGGCGTGTCCCGCGCGCAGCGCCAGCAGCGCGCCGAACGCCGCCAGCGCTACGCCTAACGCAAGGCTGTGGCCGCGGCGGAACGCGAGCATTGACGCGCTGAGCGTGGCGATGAGAATCGCGACGACGATGGAGAACGTGCGGACGCGCGCCGCGTCGCTGTTGTAGGTGGGCGACTCGATCGAATCTTCACCCGTCCCCGCGTTCCGCCGCGGTTCGTGGATGGTCGCCGCCACGCAGAGGATCGCCAGCGACCACAACATCCCCGCCGATCTCGGGAACGGGCCGCCGCCTAACAACACCGCGCGTCCGTAGACGAAGTTCGCCAGACCCAAGGCCACGGCGCCCGCGGTGATGCCGGCGGCGAGCCGTGTGCCGAGGACCTCGCCGCGCCACACGAGCAGGAGCACGATGAGAATCAGGTTCGCCGCGCCGAACACGTTCCAGCCCAACGCGACCAGCCGCATCGGAGCCCCCGCCGACGTCGCCGCCGACGGATACACCGAGATCTGCGAGATGACGATCGCCGCCGCGGAAATGAGCAGTAAGGCATCGACCATCGCCTCGAATCGCATCCAGTTCTGATGCCGATAGCGGGTGAGCGCCATCGCGAATCCGATCATCGCACTCAGTTGCAGCGCGATGCCCGTCACCGCCTCCACGTATGGCGGCTGCGGCGCATGGCCCGTGGCGATTTCGACGATGGTCCAGGACGCGCGACCGATGAGCGCGAAGGCGGAGGCTAACGCAAGCGCCGTGAACAGCGCTCGCCGTGTCCCGCGCGATGTACTCCGCGCACCCGCAAACATCGTCATGGACGCCGCGAATTCGGCGCACAACAGCACGTCGGCGATCACGGCGCCCGCGGCATGCGGCACCAAGCCGAACACCGCGATCGTGGCGATCGCCAGCGCGCCGGCGACCACCACGGCCGCGGGTTGCGATGAAATCGAAGTAGACCGACTCATTCCCTGCGGGGTATCACAGGAAGGCGGGTGGACGAGAGGAACAATGCGGCGCGGAAGTGCTGGGACGGCGGACGTGCACGCGCTCGGGGCCGCTCGTGGTGATGACGCCCGAACGCCCGTTTCGTTGCGTGTTCGCCCGCCGGGCGTCGCTCACGTAATGTCGCCCGGCAAACCGATACAAGGACCGGTGCCTTACGGCGACGCGAGCGGCAGGTGCAGGAGAACACCCACATGTGGAAGCCGTGGCATGACCACGACTGGCAGGACGAAGAATCGGACGAGCCTCAGTGGTCGGAGGAATTGTCATTCGCTGACCCCAATGCGTGGCGCGGCGGCGTGTACGACACCGCTCAGGACGCCTGGCAGCGCGACGACACCGAATGGCCCGAGTGGGATGCAGGCCCCGAGTATCAAATGTGGAAACGCATCGCGGACGACGAGCCCTGAGCACGCGAACTGCCAATGCCTAACCGTGCGCTCCCCATTCCCGAAGCGCATGCCAGTGCGCGAGTCCCGTTATCGGACGATCTTTCCGAACCGACTCCAGCGAACCAGCAGGTCGTCCCAGTCGAATGACATGTAGATGAACATTGGCTTGCCGCGAACGTTCGCTCGCGGCACGAAGCCATAGTATCGCGCGTCGACCGAATTGTACCGGTTGTCGCCCAACGAGAAGTAGTGACCCGCCGGCACGACGAACGGCCCCCAGTTGTCGTGCGACGGATGCGCGGGCGCGGCGCCGAACCGCGACGTCTTCAGTCCGTACTGAATCTGCCAATTGAAATTGGAGTCCGGCGTGTCGACGAAGTCGTACGGCTTCTCGCCCACGCCGAATCCCTGTCGCTGCGCGATGCCGTCCACGTACAGCATGCCGTCGCGCATGTAGAGCGTATCACCGGCCACGCCGACCAATCGCTTTACCACCGTCGGCGTCAGCTCATCCTTCAAGCGTAACTCCGGCGACAATCGCGCTTGCGACGGCGATTCGTACACCACCACTTCGCCGCGATGCGGATCGCGAATGCCGGGCAGATTGTAGTGCGTGAAGGGAACGTGCGCTCCGAAGATGACTTTGTTGGCGAACAGAAAATCGCCCACGAGCAACGTCGGCTCCATGCTGCCCGACGGAATCCGATACGCCTCGACGATGAACGTGGTGATGAAGAGAAAGATCACCGCCGCCGCGATGATCGAGCGCCCCCACTCGAACGCCGTCTCGCGAGTCGTCGAACTCTTGCCGCGTGCTTCCGCAACGACGTTGCGCGGTTTGGCAGCCGTCGAGTTCCGCTGTTTCGTCTTCTTGTTCTTTGCGCCTGCTGCCATGTCGTGTCGGCGTGAGGGCTGCACCATCGCGAGCGGATTCTGCACTATGGCGCTTCGCGATTGCTAGCGTATTCTGGGCCGTGACTCGCGGAAATCCAAGACCCTGGATGTGCGACGGGGGCGTGCCGCAATGGTACGCCCCCTTCGTCTGCTCGACGCGTAACGTGCCGTCGAGTGAGAGTTATTTCATGTGCTTGCTGGCGAGCTTCGTCATCTCGAACATCGAGACCTGCTTCTTGCCATTGAACACGCGGCCGAGTTTGTCGTCGGCGTTGATCATGCGCCTGTTCTTCGCGTCCTGCAGATTGTTGCGCTTGATGTAGGCCCACAACTTTTTCGTGATCTCGGTGCGAGGCATTCCACCCGCGCCGACTACTGCCGCGAGCGCATCATCGGGCATCATAGGACGCATGAACGCCGGGTTGGGCGCGCGCTTCTTCTTCGGCGCCGCCTTGCGTGCTGCCGTCCGTCCACCCTTCTTGGCCGCTTTCTTCGCTGTGCGCTTCGTTCCCTTCTTCGCGCCGCGCTTCTTTTTGGTGGCCATCGATGGTCTCTCCCGATTGGTTGAAAGGATCGCGTCCTAGAGATGAACAGGGGTCCGTCGGGCCACAAACTAAGAAGGTCCTACGGCAACGCAATAGGGGCGCGCACGATTTTCCCCTCTGTACGCGCCGATTTCCCCTGGGGAATTCCTCTCTGGCGGCGTTCTCCAGTCGCGATACATTGGGCTCGGCCATGAATCCGCCACCAGGCTCACCAGCGTATCGAGAAGAGATTCCCGCGAGCGATCGCGCGGCGCTCAGCAATGCGGAGCTCGTACACCGCATCGCCGGTGGCGACCAACGCGCGCTCGGCGCGCTCTATGACCGACAGGTGACGCTCGTGCATTCGCTCGCAATGCGTCTCCTCGGTGACGCGGACGACGCAGAGGACGTGGTGGAGGAAACGTTCTGGCAGGCGTGGCGACAGGCCTCACGCTACGACGCATCGCGAGGCTCGGTGCCCACGTGGCTCTGCTCCATAGCGCGCAGTCGCGCACTCGATCTGTTGCGCTCTGCACGACGGCGCTCCGAACGCACGACGTCCGTCGCCGGCGACGACGCAGAATGACACCATCGTCTCGACCAACGTCGGTCCTTTAGGCGACGCGGAGCAGAGCGAGCAACGCTCGCTCGTGCGCAGCGCACTCGACGAGCTGCCTCCCGAGCAGCGAGAATCCATCGAGCTCGCGTACTTCGGCGGCCTGAGCCAATCCGAGATCGCCGAGCGCACGGGTCAACCCCTCGGCACAATCAAAACGCGCATTCGTCTCGCGATGGCGAAACTCAAAACGCGATTGTCGCTGCTGCGCGAGGCCGCGCCATGAACAACCCCGCGACGCACGCCGAAGCGCAGGAGCTGCTCGCCGCTGTCGCGCTCGACGCAACCACGAGCGCGGAACGCGAAGCGGTGCTCGCGCACGTCGTCGTGTGCGACGAGTGCACGACACAGCTGGGTGCGTTGCGCGACGCGGCAGAGAGCATGGCGCAGTTGTCGTCGCCGGCGCCGATGGATCCGGCGCGCCAAGCGCGCGTTCGGCGTCATCTCATGGCTCGCGCCGCCGAGCGCGCACGGCCCGAGGGAACAGCGGCCGCGAGCGACGCACCGAGCCTCAAGGTCACCATGCAACCGATACGCCGAGCCGCATTCTCACGCTTCACCACCTCGCGTCTCATCGCCGCCGCCGCGATCGTCGTCATCGGCGTCGCGCTCGGTCTCTACGGTCTCACCGCGAGCGAGCACGCCGATGCCGCGCGACGCGACAATCAGCGGCTGGTCGCCGCCCAACGGGGACTCGAGAGGGAAATCGCCGCGCGCGACTCGGCCATCGCCGATCGCCAAGCGCTGCTCGAGGCAATGACCGGGCCGGGTGTGCAAGTGATCGAAGCCGGCACCACGAACGCGCGTCAGCCGGTTGGCAAAATGTTCTGGGATCAGCCCACCGATCAATGGACGTTCGTCGCGCACAACCTGCCGCGCTCGGCGCCCAACCGGACGTACCAGCTCTGGTTGATCACGCGTGCCCAACGGAAGATCAGCGCCGGCGTGTTCGCCACCAATGCATCCGGCGACGCGCTCGTGATCGCGCACTACGCGCTGGCCGAGGATGCACTTGCGGCGATCGCCGTGACCGATGAGCCGGCCGGCGGATCGCCGCAACCCACGTCGACGCCGGTGTTGCTCGGCGCCGCGCGCTGATCTACACCTGCAGCCGATAGCCGGTCTTTCGCACCGTTAGGAGATGGCGCGGCGAGCCGGGATCGCGCTCCAGCTTGCGCCTAAGCTCGGCCATGTGCGTGTCCACCGTGCGGCTCACGATCTCGGCATCGTAACCCCACACCTCGTGCAGCAGCTCGAGACGCGACGCCACCTGACCGTTGCGCTGAATGAGCGCCATGATCAAGTCGAACTCCTTGGGCCGAAGCGGCACGGGCTCTCCGGACCGGAGCACCTCGTGCGTGGCCGGCCGCACTTCCACTTCGCCGAACCGCACGGGCGGCGGCGCGACCTTGGGCGCCACGGGCATTGGGGACGCCGCACTGCGACGCAGCAGCGCTTCCACGCGCGCCAACAGCTCCATGAGACTGAACGGCTTGGTCACGTAGTCATCCGCGCCCCAGCGGAAGCCACGCACCTTGTCCGCCTCGTCTCCCCGCGCCGTGAGCACCAGCACGGGTCCGGCGTAGCCGTCTTGCCGGAGCAATCGCAGCAGCCGATAGCCGTCCAACTTCGGCAGCATGAGATCGAGCATGATGAGATCCGGATGCACGGCGCGCGCTTGCGACAGCCCCTTCACGCCGTCGCCGGCTAACGACACGTCGTAGCCTTCCAGCTCGAGATTGGTTCTGAGGCCGGACGCCAGGTCGGCGTTGTCTTCCACGATCAGGATGCGGTGCATACGAACTCCCTGGCTCGTCACTCCCTGCGTCGTATTATCGTGCAGCAGCGAGATCATGTGCTCCTCCTTCTGACGGTAGACCGCCCGTTAATTCGTCGGCGCGTCCGACCCGCGCGCCAGGCAACTCCACGACGAACCTCGCGCCGCCTGACGGCGCTTCATCGACGCGGCACGTTCCGCCGTGCAACGTCACCAACTGCCGCACCACGGACAATCCGATGCCGCTGCCCGTGGATACGGAGTACTCCCCGCTGTGCAACCGAACGAATGGATCCCAGATCCGTTGGCTCTCCGATTCGGGAACGCCGTCCCCTTCGTCATCCACGCACAACACCGCGCGACCGCGCTCGAGCCTGAGACTAACGCCAACCGTCTGACCATCCGGACCGTACTTCACGGCGTTGTCCAACAAGTTGAGCAGAATCTGTCGCAATGCACCTTCGTCGACCGGCGCCACGATCTGCTCGTCCAACGTGAGACCCAGCGCCGTTCGACGTACCCGAGCCAACGGCTCGAATGACTCGACGACATCGCGCACGAGCGGCGCCAGCGGTCTCGCTTGCGCCGAGACGTGGGTGGCACGGCGCTCCGTGCGCGAGAAGAGCAACACGTTGTCGACCAAGTGGCCCAAGCGGCGCGCCTCGCGCAGGATCACGCGCAGCGCATCGCTTCGACCCGCCTCGGTCGCCACCCGGCCGAACGACAGCGACTCGGCGAACAACACGATTTGCGCCAACGGCGTGCGCAGCTCGTGGGACATGCTTGATGTGAAATCCGCCCTCAAGTGGGCGAGTTCCTCGGCGCGGCGCGCCAGGTGGAACGCGACCACCACGAGAGCGCCGGTGCACAGCAGCAGCGCCACCAGGAGCGGCACCCGGTTTCGCGGAATACCGCCCCGCAATAGCACGTCCGCCGCCTGACGGCGGATGGCGATCTGCACCGTCGGGCCGTCGGGGATCAACGTCCATAGCCGCTGCGTCGCCCCGTACGTCGTGAGACCGGACGCCGGCGATTGATACACCTGGCGGCCGTTGGCATCGCGCACGGTGATCGCCAGCAGCGAGTCGTTAGGCAGGCCGTGGCTCAGCGACCGCGGCACCAACGGCGTGGCCTGGGCCAATTGCGGCAACACCGTTTGTGCATATGTCCGGAATCCCGTCGCGAAGCCGTATACCATGTCGGGCGTCCCGTGCACGCCGCGCATGTACGCCATGAGGGCGATCTCGGTGCCATTCGCCACGCTGTCCGACATCACGTACAGCGAACGCCCGTGCACGTCACTCTCGCTCCGCGACGCGGCCAACGTGTCGAAGTTCGCGGATAACGAATCCTGCAAGCGCTGGAGCTCGACACCGGTGGGCACTGTGTCGCCGCTCACCTGCACCGCGTGCGTCGAGAGGTCGTAGCTGAACACGTAGCGCGGCGTTGGGACGTACATATAACCCCAGTCGCGCCTCTGACCGGCGGCGTTCTGCAACGTCGACAGCGGATAGACGTGGTCGGCTTCCATGGTGGTCGAGCTCGCGCCGACGGACGAGAGAATGGCCATGGCGCCGCCGTACAGCGCTTTCCCCGCCGCGTCCGTGAAGTTCGCGGCCGCGAACTCCGCATAGTCGCGCATGGCATCTTCCGCGGCCGCCCGGTGCGAATTGGTCGACAACCACGCCACCCAAGTGATCGCGCCGGCCACGCACAAGGTCAGCAACAAAACCGCTACGAGCGGTGCCGCCGAAGCAGAGGACGACGGGCGCGGCAGACTCTTGGCCATGCACTCCTCGCATACGAAACGATCTCAGTCGAACACGAACCGGACCGATCTCCGACAATGTGCAACGCGCACCGTAGGAGGGCTGACCTAACAAATACCGAACTCTGTCCGGACTTCGTTTGGACGGCTCGCTTCGCTACATGGTTTACATACGGCTTGTCGCGAAAGGCAGTTTCGCCGACGCGTCAGTCCTGTGACGCCACCAACGACCGTAAGAGTTGCAACATTTCGACATTGTTCGGATCTGGTGCGATATCGTCCTCCGGCTCGACCTCGTCGCGATGCGGCGTCTCGAGAATCAGTGGTACACCAGACGCGCGCCGATCGGCCAACAGCCACCGGAACGGCTCGCTCCCGATCGCGCCCTGCCCTATGAGGGCGTGACGATCGCGGTTCGAGCCGAACGGATTCACACTGTCATTCAGGTGGAAGAACGACGGCGCCTCCCCACACGCCTGCTCGAACGCATCCAGCACGGAGCGCTGTGACTCCGCAGACGAACCAATGTCGTGACCCGCCGCAAACAGATGACAGGTATCCAGGCCATACCCGGCGCGTTTGCGCAATCCAGCGGGAATAGCTCCAAGAATGGCGCCGACTTCGTACGGAGTGCGGCCCACCGTGAGTCCCGCGCCCGCCGTGTTCTCGACGAGCAGTCGCGTCTGGCCCGACACGCGTTCAAGCGCTTGCATCATCGCGCGCGCGACGCGGGCCGTGGCTTCGTCCGGATTGCCACCCAGCGCCGCGCCCGGATGGAAGCACACCGCACCCACGCCGAGTGCCGAGGATCGTTCGAGCTCTTTGGCGAGGCCGGCGGCCGAGCGGCTCCATTTCTGCTCGTCGCCGGTGGCCGCATTGAGCACGTAGGCCGCGTGCACCACCACGTTCGCCGCATTGATGTGCGCTGCGTCGAGCGCGGCGCGAAACCGCTCGACGCGTTCGGCGCGGATGGATGACTTGTCCCCGTAGTAGGTGGGGATGGCGGTGAAGAGCTGCAGCGCATCCATGTGCGCCGCGCCGGCACGGAGCACCGCTTTGTCGATGCCGCCCGAGTCGGACGCGTGCGCCCCGAGGATCAACCGGCGCGCCGCGCCGCCCGGCGTTCCGTTAGGCATCAGGATTCGCCCGACGAAAGGTCGATCATCCGCGAGCCGCCGCGCAGGTACTCCACGCTCTGCGGGTCCTGCAGTTGGCCTAACCGACGGACGATGGTCGCGATCCGCACGCTCTGCGCGTGGATCGACTCGCCCAGGGCGCGGAGCTCGGCGTTCACGCCATCCAGGTGCGCGATCGCCTGCGCCTCGATCATGAGCGCCGTGAGCGGGTTGTTCACCTCGTGCTGCACCGCGATCGCAACTTCGCCGATGCCGGCCAACCAGCGGGCCTTCGCCAACTTCGCCACCGCATCGCGACGCTCGGCGTCGAGCGCGATACGCCGCTCGGCGATGGCCAACCGCGCCATGAGACTCGCGGGGTCGAGGGGTTTCGTCAGGTAGTCGTCGGCGCCGGCTTCGAGCGCGGCTTCCACGTCCTCGGCTTTGTCGCGGCCGGTGACCACGAGCAAAAATGTGTCGCGCGTGGTTTCGCCCGCGCGCGCGCGGCGGCAGACCTCGAGACCGTCCACCACCGGCATGTTCCAGTCGAGCACCGCCAGGGGAGGCGGGTCGCTCTCGATCGCGCGCCAGCCGGCGTCGCCATCGGAGGCGACGAGCACATCGTGTCCGCGTCGCTCGAGCGCGCCGCGCAAGAGGCGCTGCAGCACCGGATCATCATCGGCGAGTACCACCCGCATCAGCGCATCCTCGCGTTAGTCATTGGCGCCCGCCCAACGGCGCCACATCCACGACCGTGAAATCCGCACCGCCGCCGCCGTTGGCGGTCGACGCACCCGACGTCCAGCCGACGGCCGCCTCGCCGGCGCCAATGGCAACGCGCGGGTCGCTCGCGCGCTCGGTGTTCGGCGAGACCGGCATCCGCGTGTCGAACGTGTGTCCTGCGGTGTACGACACCGCCACGCCGACACGCTCGTCGTCGGCGTTCGGATACTCGTATGCCACGAGAACCGTGTCGCCGTGCGCCGCGACGTCCGCGCGCGCCGGATCGTCGCCGTAGAACACGCCGACCGGCGCGTGCCACGTGGCGCCGCGATCCTGGGAATGCACGTACCACACGCCCGCGCCCTGCGCGGGCGCGACGAAGTAGGCCAGGTGCACGTAGCCGCTCGCCGAATCCACCCCCAACGCTGCGTTAGGCCGAGTGCAGCCGAGGGGCTTGCGGTCGCGGTCGTCGGCGGCCACGGGGGCGCTCCACGACGCACCGCCGTTCGTCGACTGCGAGACGAGCAGTTGGGCGCTGCTGTCGGCGCGCGGCTGCCACCACGCCACGAACCAATCGGCGCCGCCTGCGCGCGCGAACACCATTGAGCCCGCGCATGCGCCGGCCGGCGCCACGAACGAGGTCGTGGGCTGCGCGCCTACAGTGGGCACGGCGCGCGCGTCGAGCGTGAGGCGCCAGCCGGCGCGCGGTGCGTTGGGCGTCCGCATCGCTTCTCGCCACGCCATTGGAGGCCGGTTGCACGAGGCGCAGCACGCGATCACCGCCGCTACCGCGCCGGCGCGCAGTGCGGTCGAGGGTGTGCAAATCGTTCGGGGGGTCCAACCGGTGGCCGTGCGCACGTCGACAAATCTAACCGCCGCCCAGCGCCCCTACGCGCCGGTGGGCGTCCCGCGAGAGCGGGCATTCGCGCGGACGCCCAACCGGTACACCGGATAGCTCAACGCGAGCAGCAGGGCGGCATACGCGCTTTGCTTGGTGTCGCCGATGGCTGCGGCGATCAGAAACGCGGCTGAGCCCACCAGGGCGAGTCCCGTCGTCCATGGATAACCCCACGCGTGGTACGGACGCGGGCGGTCCGGCTCGCGCAATCTCAGCCAGAACACGGCGGCAAACGACACGATGTAGTTCGCCACGAAGTAAAAGGCCGCGATCGCAATGACGCTCTGGAACACGCCCGTCGCAATGAACAGCAGCGCCACGGCCGCGCTCGCCGCGAGCGATGCCTTGGGCGTGCCCGATACGGACACGCGCGCCGCGACGGCCGGGAACAGGCCGTCCTGGCTCATGGCCACGGGAACGCGCGACGCCATGAGGAGCAGCGCATTCACGGTGCTCAGCAGCAGCAGCACCGTTAGGCAACTCACGATGGGGTAGCCGCGCGCCCCGAACAAGGCCCGCGCCGCCGATGACGCGACGAACGGCTCACCCGCCATCCCCGGCAGCGACAACACGAAGACGAACGCCAGGTTCAGCAGCACGTACACGGTGATCACCGACACGACGCCGCCGAGCATCGAACGAGGAATGTCGCGTCCCGGATCGTGAACCTCCTCGGAGAAGTACACCACGCCGTTCCATCCGTCGTACGTGTAGATCACCGACTGCATCGAGAGGACGATGGCCGTGAGCAAGGCCGCGCCCGCGGGCACGGCGCGCGGCGCCGGCGCGTTAGGCGCGGGGTGCGGCAGCAGGAAGCACGCGGCGATGAGCGCGACCAGCGCCAGTCCCTTGAGCAAACTCGTCGTCGTTTGCGCCGTCCCGCTCGTGCGCTGGCCGCGCCAAAGAATGGCCGCGAACACGACGACGGTCGCCATCGCCACCCACGTCGCCATTGGCGCCATGGCCGGCACCAGCACGCCCACCGACTCGCCGATCACGATCGCAACCGCGGCCGTGCTCGCGTTCGTCGACAGCCAGTCGCTCCACCCGATCACGAATCCCGCATACGATCCGAACGCGTGTCGAGCGAACACGTACTGCCCGCCGGACCGCGGCAGCATCGCGCCCAACTCCGCGAGGTTGAGCGCGCCGAGCAGCGCATAGAGGCCGCCGGCCACCCAGACGCCGAAGAACAAACCTGCCGTCGGTAGTCGGCCCGCGATCTCACCCGGCGTGCGGAGAATGCCGGCCCCAATCGTGTTGCCGATGATCACCGCGAGCCCGAACACCACACCGAACACGCGGAGTAGTCGTCCGCCGCTCTCGATCTTGGACGCAGTCATGGCCACGGTGTGCCGGATCGGGACGTGCGCGGCCCTGGCAAGCGGGTGGGCGCGCAATGAGACGACGGGAGCCCTATGATGCCACCCACGGTGATCGTCGTCCAGAGCGCCCAATGCGTTGGCCCGGCCTCACGTCGCGCGGTATCTTTATCGCCCGGCCGGACATCACGCGTCCGCCGTTGGCCCGACGGAGGAGACCACATGTCCGCACCCGCTGCCCGCACACGCAAGCGCACCGCCGAAAAGCCGCGCGCCAAGATCGATACCGCCGCGCCCGTGGCGGCCGCACCTGCACCCGCTCCGTCCCCGCAGCACGGCGCGCCGGTGATCGCCGCCTTCAACGGCGGACGCGCCATTCCGACGCCGGTCAACGAGCCCATTCGCTCGTACGCGCCCGGCTCGCCCGAGCGAAAGGAGCTCAAGGCGCGACTGCGGTCCATGACTAACGAGCGGATCGACATCCCGCTCGTCATCGGCGGACGCGACGTGCGCACCGGCGCCACTGCCAGCACGGTGATGCCGCACGACCACCACCACGTGCTCGCCGACTATCATCTGGCCGACGCCACGCACGTAACTAACGCAATCGACGCCGCGCGCGCCGCGCACCGCGAATGGTCGCGGTGGTCGCTCGACGATCGCGCCGCCGTGTTCCTCCGCGCCGCCGAGCTCCTCGCCACCACGTGGCGCGCGACGCTCAACGCGGCCACGATGCTCGGCCAATCCAAAACGGCGTTCCAGGCCGAGATCGACTCGGCGTGCGAGCTGATCGACTTCTGGCGCTACAATCCGTGGTTCGCGCAGGAGTTGTACGGCGAACAGCCACGCTCGGATCATTCGCAGTGGAACGCGCTGGAGTATCGTCCGCTCGAGGGATTCGTGTACGCCGTGACGCCGTTCAACTTCACGTCGATCGCCGGCAATCTCCCGACGGCGCCCGCGCTCATGGGCAACACCGTGGTGTGGAAGCCCGCCAGCACCGCGATGCTTTCGGCGCACTACATCATGAAGGTGCTCGAAGCCGCCGGCCTTCCGCCGGGCGTCATCAACATGGTGTCTGGCAACGCGGCCGTGATTTCGTCGCAGGTGATCGGCCACCGCGATTTCGCGGGCGTGCACTTCACCGGCAGCACCGGTGTCTTCAACGGCATCTGGAAACAGATTGGCGAGAACATTGCCGGCTATCGCTCGTATCCGCGCATTGTCGGCGAGACCGGCGGCAAGGATTTCATCGTCGCGCACGCATCGGCCGATCCGGCTGCGTTAGCCGTCGCGATCACGCGCGGCGCGTTCGAGTACCAGGGCCAGAAATGCTCGGCGGCCAGCCGCGTGTACGTCCCGCAGTCGCTCTGGAACGATGTCCGCGATCGCGTCGCCGCCATGATCGACGACATCGCCGTGGGCGACATCACCGACTTCCGCAACTTCATGGGTGCGGTGATCGACAAGAAAGCGTTCACGAAGATCAGCGAGTATGTCGCCGAGGGGAAACGCAACGCGCGCATCATCGCCGGCGGCGGGACTAACGGAGCGGAAGGCTGGTTCATCGAGCCGACGCTCGTCGAGACGCGCGATCCCGGGTTCCGTCTCTTGTGCGAGGAGATCTTCGGACCCGTCGTCACGGCCTACGTGTACCCCGACGCGAAGTACGAGGAGACGCTCGGCGTGATCGATCGCACGTCACCGTATGCGCTCACCGGCGCCGTGTTCGCCACCGATCGCGCTGCCGCGCGGCTCGCCGCGTCCACGCTCCGCGATGCCGCCGGCAATTTCTACATCAACGACAAGCCCACCGGCGCCGTCGTTGGGCAGCAGCCGTTCGGCGGCGCGCGCGCGTCCGGCACCAACGACAAAGCCGGTTCCAAGCTCAATCTCACGCGCTGGGTCAGTGCGCGGGCGATCAAGGAAAACTTCAACCCGCCCACGGACCACACGTATCCATTCATGGGTGAAGCGTGACGCGGGCGCGTTTCGTCACCTGCGACGTTTTCACGAATCAGTTGTTCGGCGGCAATCCGCTCGCGGTGTTCCCCGACGCGAGCGGCATTCCCGAAGTCGCATTGCAGAGCATTGCCCGCGAGTTCAATCTCTCGGAGACGGTGTTCGTGTATCCGCCGGAGCAGCGCGAGCACGCGCGGCGCCTCCGCATCTTCACGCCGGCCGCCGAGCTCCCGTTCGCCGGCCATCCCACGATCGGTGCCGCGTACACGCTGGCAAAGTTAGGCAAGATCCCGCTCCGCGGCGCCGAGACCAACATTGTGTTCGAGGAACGCGTGGGCCCGGTGCCCGTGCTCATCCGCGCAACGAACGGGACGCCGACCTTCGCGCAGCTCACGGCCGCGCGGCCGCCCGAAGTGGGTCCGCCCACACCCGGCCGCTCCGCCATTGCCGACGTCCTGGGCCTCGAGGCCACCGACATCCAGGGTGGCATGACCGCGCCCCAGGGCGTGTCGTGCGGTCTGCCGTTCCTCATCGTGCCGCTCAAGGATCGCGACGCCGTTAGGCGGGCCCACGTGCGCATGGACCATTGGGAGTCGTCGATCAAATCGTACTGGGCGCCGCAGATACTCGTGTTCTCACGCGACGCCGAGCGCGAGGGCGCCGACCTGCACGCGCGCGTGTTCGTGCCCGGGTTGAGCGTGCCCGAAGATCCCGCCACCGGATCGGCGGCCACGGCGCTCGGCGCATACCTCGCCACGCGCGACACGCAAGCGGACTGCACGCTCCGCTGGGTGCTCGAGCAGGGGCTGGAGATGGGCCGGCCGAGTGTGCTCGAGATCGTCGTCGAAAAAAGCGGCGGCGAGATCACGAGCGTGAAGGTGGGCGGCGAAACGGTGATGGTCTCCGAAGGCGAGATCGAGACCGGCGCCTAACCGGCCCGCGACATGCCTCCAACCATGCCCGCACACGCCGCGGCCGCCCCCGCTCCCAACCCGCCGCGCGCAGCCGGCCGGCCCCTTCCCGCGATCGCCGTGGGCGGCGTGATCGTGGGACTGTTGGATCTGACGTACGCGATCGTGGTGTACAGCCCCAAGCGTCCCATTCTCATCCCGCAAGCGATCGCGTCCGGCCTGCTGGGGCGCGCGTCGTTCTCCGACGGCGCGCGGTCGGCCGTGCTCGGCGTGATTTGTCATTTCGTGATTGCGTTAGGCGCCGCGACCGTGTACTATCTGGCGAGCCGCAGGTGGCGGTTCCTCGTCGACCGGCCCGTGATCGCCGGGATGATTTTCGGCGCGTGCGTGTATCTGGTGATGCACTACGTGATCATCCCGCTGTCGGCGGCGGGGCCGAGCCACATGTCGTTCGCGCTCAAGAGCGCGGAGTTCGTGGAGCACTGGTTCTGCGTTGGCTTGCCGATCGCGTTCTCGGTGAGAAGGTTCGGCGGCTGAAGGTCCGCACTGCATAACGTAGTCGTTGCGCCCGGCGCTCAGTCGCGAGTGCGCCCCGCGAATGTGCGGATTCGCTCCGGCTCGAGGCTGGCAACGGCCGCCTCATGGACCGGGTGAGCCACGCGCACACCTTCTGCCATAGCGCGCAATCGGCGCGCCTCAATCGCGCGCGTCGTCTCGACACGTCGCCCAACCGACATCGCGAGGCACGCCTCCTCCGCGAAGCCGAAGAGCGCCCATGGCGCACGCTTCATCAATTCGGCAATCGATTGATGCACTTGCTGTTTGGTGCCGGGAAACACGACCTGCTTCCAGGTAGTGAGGCCCACCCCATCGTGCGCGTGCATCACCAGCTCGTGCGTGTGCCGGTAAGGCAACGGCAACAACAGCCACATGTAAGGCATCGACCAGTGTCTGACCCGCCGACGATACGCCCAACACAACCTTCCCAACTCGACGCGCTCGGCGTGAGTCGGCTCGAGTGGTCGCACCGCGTCGAATACGAAGAGGGTCGCCCCGATCGTGGCGAGCGCGCCGTTCGCTTTCGCATTGCGCACCTCATCCCAATGATCCTTGATCTTGTCACGCACCGCCTTCTGCAGACACTGCGGATGCGCATCGCGACATTGCGGAACCGGCTGCCCGCAGATACCACAGTTAGGCACCTTGGCTAGGCCTCCGGCTCCGCGTGGTATGCGTCCACAATGCGCTCAGCGAACGATGGCAGATCGACCGTTCCCTTGTTCACTACGGCGACTTCTTGCTGGTAACGCGCGAGAAGGGCAGCCAGCTGCGTCGGGCGGGCGCCATTGTCGACGACTGCGCACGACTCGAGAGCAATCCCCTTGACGTCCCCGCCGGGCAGGTCGTTCTCATCGCTGTCGCGGAACACGTCCAGTACTCGTGTTAGGCGCGTGCCGCGGAGCAGCAGCTCCGCGGAGGCGTGTCGATCCATCTGATGAACGGATACTTCATGTGCGACAGAATTACTCGCTGCGCGTCGTTCCGCCATACCGATTCGCTTACTCCGCCTGCAGCGCCGTCAACGGATCGAGGCGCGCGGCCCGCCGCGCCGGGCAGCACCCATGGGCGACGCGTCCGCCAGCACCGCCCCTCCTTCCGTCAACTCATGGCGAGAGCGACCTAGCCCCTGCCCCCTTCCCTCTTCCCCCTTTCCCCAGGCGACGCCAGCCGCCGCTTCCCCGACGTCACGTCCCCGTCCTCATGAGCGCTTGGCCCGCCCGCTGCACCGCGATCGCCCGCAAGTTAGGCGTCCAGATGCTCACCCGGTTCCGCCCGCCATCCTTCGCCGCGTACAACGCCTCGTCCGCCCGCGAATGCAGATCGTGCACCACGTTCTCGTCCGCCACCCGGTCCGCGACGAGTCCGATGCTCACCGTCACCGGAACCTTCCCCGAAATCCCCTGGAACCGGCGCTTCGAAACCTCCTCGCGCATCCGCGTCGCCAACCGGAACGCGCCCGCCGCGTTCGTCTCCGGCAACAGCAGCATGAACTCGTCGCCGCCCGTGCGCGCCACCACGTCGCCCGTCCGCGCCACCGACCGCAACAGCTCGCCCACCTCCTGAATCACCGCGTCGCCCGCCAGGTGTCCGAAGGTGTCGTTGATGGTCTTGAAGCGGTCGATGTCGATCGCGATCAGCGCCAGCTCGCGGCCCGTGCGCGCGGCCCGCGACACCTCGCGCGCCAACTGCTGCTCCAGCCCGCGCCGGTTCTGGCAGCCGCTCAACGCGTCCGTCATCACGAGGTTGGCCAGCTGCGGACGCACCCGGTTGTACGCCCGGCCCACCAGCGTCACGCTGTCCGGCCGCTTGTCCGACGCCGCATCGTACTCGCCCGAGAAGTCGCCGCCCTCCGCCCGCTCGAACAGCGACACGATTTCCGTTAGGCGCCAGTTGAAGTTGCTGTAGTGGACGATGAACGCCACCGCGGCCACCAGGAACACCGCCACCGTCCCCAGCTCCGACCGCCACAAGAGCGGGGCGCCGCCCGAAATCGCCGTCGCCACCAGCAACAGGTATCCCCCCACCAGCCCGCCTAACACCAGCCACGCCAGTCGCCGCCCGAAGTAGAACTCCGTCAAGTGCAGAACCGCGAACCCGCCTAACAGCAGTCGGTCGTAGTGCGCCGGCGGGATCAGCAGGTACGCCACGGCCACGATGAACACCACGTCCGACGCCATCGTCACCGCCACCATCCAGTCGCGCGCCGCCCCGCGCCGCCGCGCGCTCCGGCTCAACAACAGCGTGATGACCAGATAGCCGAGCAGCGTGAACAACCCGATGCGCGGCGACCGTGTCACAGTTCCGGTGAGATGCAGCGTGAGCCCGACGGCGCCGGCTAGGGCCGCGAACCCTGCGCGAACCTTGCCTTGCCACAGCAGCACCTCGGCGTTCGTCTGCTCGTGGGCGTGTGGCGGCGTTGATGTCGAGTGTGCGTCGGGCATCCGCTATGGCTGCGTGGTGAACGCCACAAGGTGGAAGCGCAGATGCCGGCGCGGGTCGCTCGAGGAGAAGCAACGGGCGCTGCGACGAAGGCAACCGGGCGATTGATGCAGCGGGCGTGCTCTTTCGACGACGTCCCGAGGACCAATGTAACGCTGTGACGCGGACTTCCGCCGTCGGTACCGGTTACTTCGCGCGCCGAATACGCCCTTTGACCACCCGGTTTCGCTCGTCCACGAACACGACCCGAGGCGCGAACGTCTCGAGCTCCACCTCGTCGTAGTCTGCGTAGCTCATGACAATGACCGGATCACCCACGGCCCCCATGCGCGCCGCGGCACCGTTCAGCTGAATGGTCCCGCTGCCCCGCTCGCCCTCGATCACGTACGTCTCCAACCGCGAGCCCGTGTTCACGTTCACGACCTGAACCTGCTCGTACGGCTCGAGATCCGCCGCATCCATCAGGTCGCGGTCGAGGGTCAAGCTCCCTTCATATTGGAGATCGGCGCCGGTAATCGTGGCGCGATGAATCTTCGACTTGCACATCTTGCGACGCATGGTCCGTCCGCGCTCTCGCTGGTGAAAACCCGGGTCGCCGGCCGGCGCCTGAGGAGCCGTCCGGTACTGCCACGGTCGAAAGATAGCCGCTCCAGGAAGCGCTGCGCCCCACGCGGTCAGAATCGCGCGTCGAGGTACGTGGCGCCCCGCCACGAACGGGACGGCTGAATACCGTGCGCGAGATCGACGTGCAGCAGACCATCCAGTAACGACAGCCCGACCCCCGCACCCATGATCGCGCGACCCTCGGACCACCAGTTGGACCGCGACCCGGCCCAGCCCGCGTCGAAGAACACCGTTGGGCGAAACGACACGAGCCCGTACGCCAGCTCGGTGCGGCTGAACCAGTAGCCGTCGCCCGACTGCTCGCCCATGACTTGCCCGCGTACGGTCTGCGCGCCGCCCAGATACCAGAGCCGCTGCGGCGGCACCGTCCCGACGCTCGTGCCGGCACTCCCGCTCAGCGACGCACTCCAGCTCGCGCCTAACCCGCGTGAGACCGTCGCGTCGACCGACGCCCGCCCATAGTCGAACGTGCCGCCGGCGCCCTCGAGCGAGGTGCCGAGGCCGAACCGCCAGCCCACCGGGTCGAGGCCGAACGCCTGGTGCACCGAGACCGTCCCCCCCGCCTCGCCGGCGCGGGCCGCCCGAATGTTGGGCGGCGCGCCATCGCGCACGCCTAACACATGGTAGAGCGAGAACTGCGTGTTGACGTCGGCGTTCCGTTCGTCCTCGGCGAAGGCGCGCCACTGGATCGTCGCCGGCCCGTCGCGGCGCCCGCCGAACTCCACGCCCCACGCCCGATAATAGAGCGCATCGTCGTTTCCCTCCATGAGCGCGCCGAGCGAGCTGCCTAACGACAGCGGATCGCCCCACGGATTCACCGGCACCAGGCGCCGGTAGGCGCCGAGCGACAACGTCCGCACGCCGTCCGACCGGCTCACCTGCAGGTCGACCCCCGGCTGCAGGTCCGCGATGCCGAACCGTCCCGTGACACTCCCGGTGAGGCCGGCGCCGAACTGCTCGTCCACGCGCGCGCCTAACGACAAGCCTTCCACCCGGTTGTAGCGCGTCAGTCCGTCCTGCACCCCGTAGTGCAGCGTCGGCGCCAGCGGACCCCACCCCGGCTGCACGCCTAACCCCAGCGACTTGAGCACGGCGTCGCGATCCGCCACGCCGAACGTCTGCTCGCCCGCATCGAAGATCGAGGGCGGAAGCTCCGGCGAATGCGCCAACGCTGCCGTGTCACACGGGATCCGGATCTCGATCGGCAGCGCGCCGTCGTGCCGCGACTGCTGCCGCACCAGCGTATCGCCCCGCGGACAATCGATGGTCTGCATGTCCGGATCGTCGTCGACGCCGTTCTTCCGCGCCTCGCGACGCGCCTCGCGACGCGCCGCACGGATCGAATCGCGCCGCGCCGCACGCGCCGAGTCGCTGAGCGATGCGACGGCTATCGGCGGCAGCGAGTCCGCGATGTTCACGCTCGCATACCGGAAATTCTGCTGCACCGAGAACGTCGCGTGCGTCGGCCCGATTCGCGCCCGCCCTTCCACGGTTTGCACCCTCGGCATCCACCACCGCTCATCCACCAAGCCGTACTCGACGATGAACGCCGAGATCGTCGCACTCATCGGAAAGATCAATGGCTTGACGACCGTCGGCACGTCGTCGAACGAATGCGGATCGTCCGCGCGCGCCATCGCCGCGATGTCCATCTCCGCCGCGGGCCGATACACCGCGCGCACGATCTGACCCGAAGCTTCGTCGATCCACAGCGACCCGACGATGAGATCGTACCGCGGCCCTCGCGGAATCACGCGAATCTCTCGCAGCCGGATATTTCGCGCGTCCGGAAACGCCAGCGACACCGAGTCGCCCAACGCGTACCGATACACCGACTCGGCGCCATCTTCGAGTGGATCGAGATCATCGCCGATCAATGGTTATTGCGCGACCGCACGACGTCCGAGAATCCCACCAGTCCTTCGCGGCCCGGAAAATACGGGACCGGATTGTCATCGAGCATGTCCGACAACACGCGCGCGCCCGCGAACGCGAGAGGGATCGCCGTGCGCGCGGCGAGCACATCGATGTGCGCGCCCACGCCGCGGCGCCATCGCACCCGCGATGCACCTTCACTCCGCAGGAGCAGCCGCTCGGGACCGCTGGCGCCGAATCCGAAGTTGACCGTAAGGCGCCGCTTGGCCGTCGCGTCGTACGCGATCAGCGACGAATCCTGACTCGTGCGTGCCGCCCGCGCGCGTGCGACGAGCGCGCGCACATTGGACCCATTGTACGCGCTCGCCATCTGCGCCGGCGTCGCGACGAGTGCTGTGTCGCGACGCGAGACCGACGTGTCCTGCGCTGCCTGCGTGGAGGCCGCCGTGCCTTGAAGCGCGACCAGAACTCCGAGCCAGACCAGCATGCCCCCTGCGCGTTGAGTGTCCTGTGTGCGGCCGTACGAGCCGGTGTGCAACCGGGTTTCGTTGCGAGCGTGTCGGCTACGCGCACGACGTACCGCGCGGCGCGCGGTGACCGGCCTTACGCCAGGCGCGCGACCTCGGCCCCGCCCACGGGCGGTCGCACCGTGCCCGCCGTCCAGCCGAAGAGACTCGTGCACGCGGCGCCGCATACCATGCCCTGACACGGGCCCATCGTGATGCGCGTGTAGAGCTTGGCCTGGCGCATGGTCCACGCCGGATCGAGCGCGTCCCGCCGCACGTCCTCGCAGCGGCAGATGATCGTCGCGCCCGTCGCCAGGGCGCGCACTTCGTCGCGCGGACGGAACGCGTCCGTTAGGCGGTCGCCGAAGCGCTGCCAGGCGTCGCGCGCGCGGTGCAGCGCCGGCGATTCGGCCAGCGTCTCCGCGCCGGCGGCGCCGAGCCCCGCGATCCGGCCCTCGACGATCGACGCCGCCTCGCCGGCCACGCCCGTCGGCTCGCCCGCGCACCACACGTTAGGCACGCTCGTTCGCTGCGCATGGTCCACCACCACGCGGCCGCGCTGCACGTCGCAGCCCAACAGACGGGCCAGCTCGAGGTTGGGCACGACGCCGTAGCTGCAGCACACGAGATCGCACGCCACCGTCCAGGCGTGTCGGCCGTTCGTGAGTCGGACCAGCGCCACGCGCTCCGCGTCGCCCTCGGCCGCCGCCACCCACGTCCCGAACCGCATCCGCGCGCCAACCAGCGACGCACCGTATCCGATCGCTTGCGCGAGCTTGGAGGGGATGCGACCACAACCCGGCGCCGAACGCCGCCGCTTGGCCTAACGGAGCCTGCTCGGCGACGCACACCACGCGTGCGCCGGCGCGCACCAGCGCCGCCGCGACCGGCAGCAGCAACGGCCCCGACCCTGCCACCACCACGCGCCGCCCGCGCACCGTCATTCCGCCCTTGAGCAGCGCCTGCGCGCCGCCCAATCCCATCACGCCCGGCAGCGTCCATCCGGGAAAGGGCAGGAACAGCTCCCTGGCGCCCGTCGCGATGATCACCCGCCGTGCCCGCACGGTGTGATCGCCTGCCCCTTCCGTTAGGCGCAGCGCGATGTCGTCGCCGAGCGATGCGTCGAACACCGTCGACCGCGCGCGCCACGTCGACGCACCGCCGGCCAGCGCGCGCTCGGCACGGTCGATCCAGGTCCGTGCGGTCCGCGGCAGCGCCTCCCGGGTCCGATGCCGCCAGATCTGTCCGCCGGCACGCACGCCCTGGTCGATCACCACGACGCGCGCACCCGATTCGGCGGCCGTCGCCGCCGCCGCGATCCCCGCCGGCCCGCCGCCGATCACCGCCACGTCGCACAGCGTGGTCTCGGCAGGGCCCATGGTCACGGGCGGCGGCGCGGCCGTTGCGTTAGGCAGCGTTTCGACGCGCAGTCCTTCGGTGCACGGGATCGAGGCACGACCGCTGATGCGGCCGGCCGTCCACGGTCACGCGGCACTCGAAGCACGCCCCCATGCCGCACACCGGCGCCGCGCGGTTCGCCGGCCACCGACGTGCGAAAACGCGTGACGCCCGCGTCCACCAGCACCGACGCGAGCGTGGCGCCAAAGGGCGCCGGGAGCGGCCGCCCATCGACGGTGATCGTCACGTCGCGGGACACGGCGCCCCCCGCGACTCCGCGTCGTGCGGCTCCGGCATCGCCCGCGACGGCCGATACGGCGCCGCATCGATCGGCGCCGGCCGACCCATGATGTCGGCCGCGAGCAATGCCGCCGTGCCCGGCGCCGTGGTGATGCCGAGGCCCTTCGTGGCCGGCGGCGATCCACAGCCCGGGCTCCCGTTCCCACCGCCCGATGAGCGGCAGTTTGTCGGGCGTCGCCGGCCGGAAGCCGACCCAGGTGCGGATCGCGTCGCAGCCGCGCCAACGCCGGCATGAACCGCGTCGCGCGCCGCAGCATCGCGCGCGAACACGGCGGCGTTGATCGAGGCGTCGCAGCCCCGCCAACTCGCGCGACGAGCCGATCAGCAGCTGGCCGGTCGCGCGCGGCTGGACGTTGAACGCCACCGACTCGCGCGCGACGCCGTGCGCGCTCTTCAGGTAGCCGAGCTCGACGAGCTGGTGGCGCAGAAGTCCCGGATAGCGGTCGGTGATCACGAGGTGGCCCTTGCGCGGCACGATCGGAGGCCGGGCGTGAGGCGCGGCGCGTCGGCGCCGGCGGCGTTCACGACCGCCGCCGAGAATGGTTCCTCGACGCCGCCCGGCCCGCGCACGCGGACCGCGCCGCCGCCGATCGAGACCGCCGCGCACTGCTCGCACAGCCGCGCGCCCAACGCCACCGCCCGCTCCAGGAACCACCGCGCGGCCGCAGGCGGATAGAGCACGCGGTCGCCGGGACACGCAAGCGCGCCCGCCAGCCCGCGCCGCAGCTGCGGCTCCACCGCGCGCAGCGCGGCGGCGTCCAGGACTCGACGCGCCACGCCGCGCGCGCGTAGTACGCCGCCTCCTTGGCGCGCGCCGCCTCTCCCCGTCCGCCGCCACCCACAGCGTCCCGCAGCGCGTCGTCCTCGCAGTTCGTGCGGGAGCTCGTCGGCGCGGCTCGCCCAGAGCCGCGCGAATACGCCGTCAGCGCGAACTGCGCCGGCGAGTCGTCCATCACCACGAGGTGGCCCATCGCGGCGGCGGTGGCCCCGCCGCCGGCGAACGCCGAGTCGAGGACGTGCACGTCCAACGACTCCGCGCCAGCGCCTCGGCGCACGCCGCGCCCACGATGCCCGCGCCGACGACACGACGTCCGGCCGCGTCATGCGGCGCGCCGGCCCCGGTAGGCGCCGTCACGCGCCCGCGATGCCTTACCGAAACGGGTCGCGCGGATCGAAGAGCAGCGTGGCGCGCGCCGGTCACGAACGCCCGGCCCTGGATGCGCGGCACGAGCCGCGCGTGCCGCCACGCTCCTCCAGCCAGCCGGTGAACACGACTGCCCGTGATGCTCTCCTGCCGCCAGCGCTCGCCCGGCGCGCAGCTCGCCGCGCGCATGCAGCACGGCCATCTTCGCCGACGTCCCGGTGCCGCACGGCGAGCGGTCGTAGGCCACGCCGGGGCAGAGCACGAAGTTCCGGCTGTCGGCGTCCGGCGCCGGTCGGCGGGCCGAACAATTCGACGTGGTCGACGATCGGCGCCGCCGGCGCCGGTGACGCCGTCGCGGATCGAGCGCGTCGCGGATCGCCACGTCACGCGCGTCAGCTCCCGCACGTTCGGCAGCGCCAACGCGAGCGGCCGCCTAACTCGGTGAGGAAGAACCAGTTGCCGCCCCACGCGACGTCCCCGTGCACGGCCCCGACGCCCGGCACGCGCACGGCCACGTCGGCCCGGTGCACGAACGCCGGCACGTTCTCGATCGTGACCGCGCCGTCGCGCGCCAGCTCGGCGCCACCGTGCCCGACCGGCGTGTCGACGCGCACCGTGCCCGGGCGCGATGCGGCCGAGATGCTCGAGCGTGCGCACCACGCCGATCAGCCCGTGGCCGCACATGCCGAGGTACCCGACGTTGTTGAAGAAGACGACGCCCGCGACCGCGTCCGGGCTCGACCGGCGGCGTGAGCAGCGCGCCGACGATCGCGTCGTGGCCGCGCGGCTCCAGCACGACCGCCGCGCCGCACGTCATCCGGAGTCGCGCCGCAGCGACTCGCGCCGCTCGGCCATCGTTGCGCCTGCCGGCTGCGGCCATCCGGCGATCACCACGCGCGTCGGCTCGCCCTCGGTATGCGAGTCGACCACCTCGATGGCGTCGATCGCAGGCGATCCGGTGCTCACACGCGCCCTTCCGGCGCCGCGAGTGACGCCCGGATGCCGGAGAGTGCCGACTCCAGCTCTTCACCGTCCAGACTGCAAGCGCGGCGGACGCACACGCGCGCTTCCTTTGCCGACTTCGCGCTGCACCAGCTTGATCAGCTGGACGAACTTGGGCATGGTGTCCAACCGCAAAAGCGGCAAGAACCACTCGTACAGCGGGCGCACGTCGTTCAGCGCCCCGCGGTCGCCAGCTCCCAGAGCCGCATCGATTCTGTGCAGGAAGGGCGTTCACCAATCCCGCGATCCACCCGTCCGCGCCCGCCGCCACGCCCTCGACCACCAGGTCGTCGAGGCCCACCAAAATCGCGAGACGGTTGCCTAACGACTGCTTGGACCGCCGTGATCCGGCGCACGTCGCCGCTCGACTCCTTCACCGCGTGCAGGTTTTCGTGCTGCGCGAGCTCGCGGATCTGTTCGGGCAGGAAGTCGGTGCCGTACGCGATCGGGTTGTTGTACAGCATGCACGACAGCGGCGTCGCGCGGATGATCGCCGTCACGTGCGCCTTCATTTCGCGCCAATCGCCGCGATAGACGTAGGGCGGCAGTACCATGAGGCCGTCGCACCCGGCACATGCGCGTCCTTGGCCAGCGCCACCGCCTCCGCCGTGCTCGAGCGCCGAGATGCCCGCGACGAGGCACGCCCCGCCGCAGCGCCGTCCGGCACGTCTCGAGCATGCGCGACCTTCTCGTCGAACGACAGCGCGGCGCGCCTCGCCTAACGAACCGAGCGGCACGATGCCGCGGCACCCGGTGGCCACCATCCACGCCGCGTGCTCGCACAAGAACTCGTGGTCGACGCTCAAATCGTCGCGAAACGGCGTCGTGATCGCGGGGAAGACCCCCCGCCACTGATCCTGTATTGCGCATGGCTGTGGTCACGGGTTGATCTGAACGGTCTTTGTCTCGGTGTAGAACTCGCGCGCCGCCGGACCCTGCTCGCGGCCGCCCGAGCTCGACCCCTTCATTCCCCCGAACGGCGCGTGCGGATCGACTCCCGTCGTGTCGCCGTTCACACGCACCAGTCCGACGTCGATGCGCCGCACGTAGGTGAGCGCCGTCTTGATGTCGCGCGTGAAGAGCGACGCACTAGAGCCCGTACGGCGTCCGGTTGGCCAGCGCGATCGCGTGATCGAGATCGTCGGCCACGAACACGCCTAACACGGGCCCGAAGAGCTCGCGCTGCGCGAGCGGCTCGTCGGGATCGGTGAGCCGGATCACCAGCGGCGCGACATAGAACCCCCGCGCGAAGCGGGCATCGTCGGGCAGCACGCCGCCGAACAGTCGCTCGGCCTTCCCGGCGCGCAGCGCCTCGGCGATCGCATCGCGCGACCGCGCGCTGATCACCGGCCCCACCGCCGCCGCCGGATCATCCACCGGGCCTAACGGTAACCGCTCCACCTGCGCGCGCAGCCGCGTCAGGAACTCGTCCGCCACATCCTTCACCACCACGACGCGGCTCGTCGCCGTGCACTTCTGCCCGGCGTATCGCATCGCGCCCGCCGCCGCCAACGAGGCCGCCGCATCGAGATCCGCATCGCGCGCCACGATGAGGACGTTCTTCCCGCCCATCTCGGTTTGGAAGCGCACGTTGCGCCCGGCCGCCAACGCCGCCACCTGCGCGCCCACCGCGCCCGACCCGGTGAACGAGATGCCGCGCACCGCCGGATGCCGGAGCAACGGCGTCCCGACGTTAGGCCCGGTGCCGTGCACCACGTTGAAGACGCCCGGCGGCAGCTTGGCCGCGACCGCCGTCTCCGCCAGCAGCGACGCGACCTGCGCCGACATTTCGGACGGCTTGAGCACCACCGTGTTCCCGAACGCCAGCGCCGGCGCCGCCTTCCAGAGCGGAATGGCCAGCGGAAAGTTCCACGGGGTGATGAGCGCCACCACGCCTAACGGCTCGCCCATCGTGAACTGCAGTGCACCGGCCGCCTGCGCCGGAATCACCTCGCCGCTCGCCCGCACCGCTTCGCCCGCGTAGTAGCGCAGGATCACCACCGCCCGCGCCACCTCGCCGCGCGACTCGGCGATCGGTTTGCCCACCTCCCGCGTCATCGCCCGCGCCAAATCGTCCGCCCGCTGCGCGACGACGCCCGCCCACGTGTACAGTACCTCCGCGCGTGCCGGGCCCGACATCCCGCGCCAGTTGCCTAACGCTGCCGACGCCGCCTCGACCGCCGCGTTCGCCCCATCGGCCGTCCCCTCGGGCACCAACGCCACCACGTCCAATGCATCCGACGGGTTGAGCGACGGCACCGTCGGACCGCCGTTCGCCGGACGGAAGGCGCCCGCCACCAGATCGGCCACGACCACTGCCGTCACGACGCGTCGCCCCGTTGGGCGCGTAGAAAGCGAACCAGCGACCGGCCCGCACCCAGGATGTGACTGCTCATGAGCTGCGCCGCCCGGTCCACGTTGCGGCGGCGCGCCGCCGTCACGATCGCCCGATGCTCCTCGCTCGCCCGCGACTCGCCGTGCGTCAGCGCCAGTTGCATCCGCGCGTATCGCTCGGCGTGCCGGTGCAACCGCTCCGCGATGGCGAGCGTGAGCGGCCGCTGCGCCGGCGCCAGCAGCGTGGAGTGCAATTGCCAGTTGAGCTCGCCCCACGCGGCGACGTCGCGCCGGCGAAAGGCCGCATCGTACGCGTCGAGAACCTCTTCGGCCCGCCCGAAGTCCGCCGTCGTCATGCTCGGCACCGCGCGCCGCACCAGATCCGCCTCGATTTGCGCCCGCAGCTCGAACAACTCCTCGATTTCCGCGATCGAGAAGCTCGACACGGCCGCGCCCCGATGCGGACTGAACGTCACCAGGCCCTCGACTTCGAGCTGCCGCAACGCCTCGCGCACCGGGATCCGGCTCACGCCTAACTCTGCCGCGATCGCGTCCTGCCGCAGCGGATCGCCCTCGGCGTACGCACCCGACAAGATCCGCTCGCGCATCGCCTGCAGCGTCGCGCCCGCGAGCGTGAACCGTTCGATGCGTCCGCTCGCCGCCGCCGGCGCCGAGCCTGTACGGACGCTCGTGCGCGAAGGAGCCTGTGCCATGGATTGGGATGAGCTCGAGTGCCTAACGACCATCGCCGCGCCGCAGACGCGGCGCGCGCACAACCACGTCGGATAAAGTATCCGAGGCGCGCTTGGTGTGACAACCCCCGAACCGCGACCCCGCCCCCAACCGTCGCCGATCTGCACCCACCGCCCGCCCACCGCCGTGTGTCACGACTTCCCCGCTCCACATTCCCCATTCCCCGGCTCGCTATATTTCCCGTCCCTTTTGCCGGCGCCCATGTCCCTCACTATTCGCGCGCTCCGCAAATCATACCCCGATGTCGTCGCGGTCGATGGTCTCGACCTCGAGGTCCGCACCGGCGAGTGCTTCGGACTCCTCGGACCCAACGGCGCGGGCAAAACGACCACCATCGAGATTTGCGAAGGCCTCACCGCGCCCGACAGCGGCGACGTCCTCGTCCTCGGCCGCCGCTGGACCGAGCAGCCCCGCGAGCTGCGCGAACGACTCGGCATCCAGCTCCAGGAAACACAACTGTCCGAGAAGCTTACCGTTGAAGAGACGGTTCGCTTGTTTCGCTCGTTCTTCCGCGAAGGCCGCGAGATTGGCGACGTCATCGCCCTCGTTCAACTCGAGGAAAAGCAGCACTCGCGCGTCGGCGGACTCTCAGGCGGACAGAAGCAGCGCTTGGCGCTCGCCTGCGCCCTCGTCGGTGACCCCGAGCTGCTCTTCCTCGATGAACCGACCACCGGACTCGACCCGCAAGCGCGCCGACAACTCTGGGAGCTCATCGAACAATTCCGGGCCGCCGGCCGTACCATTGTGTTGACCACGCACTACATGGACGAGGCCGAACGCCTCTGCGACCGCGTCGCGATCATGGACCACGGCAAGGTCATCGCGCTCGGCACGCCGCGCGAGCTCATCCGCGAACGATGTGCCGAGCACGTCGTGACGTTTTCCGCGCCTAACGCAAGCCGCATTGACCTGCCCACGCTGCGCGCGGTGGACGGCGTGCTCGACGCCCGCGCGGAAGACGGCGGCTATCAGCTCGATGTCGCCGAGCTCCACCGCGCCGTCCCCGCATTGCTCAGCGAGCTCGCCGATCGCGGCATCGAGATGAGCGAGCTCCGCACGCACTCGGCCACACTCGAGGACGTCTTCGTGTCCCTCACCGGACGCCACCTGCGCGATGACTGAAACGACACTCGCTCCGCCGACGCGCGACAACCCCGCGCCACCGCCGCCGCGTCACCGCCGGCGACTCCGCGACAGCTCGCTCGCCCAACTCACGCTCGTGCGCTATCGCGAGTTTCTGCGCGAGCCCGAGGCCGTGTTCTGGGTGTTCGTGTTCCCCGTGCTGCTCGCCGCCGGACTCGGCATTGCGTTCCGCAACCGACCCGCCGAGCGCCAGCACGTGGCCGTGTTGTCCAGCGCGCCCGGCGCTGCGCCGCTCGCCGCCGCCTTACGCAGCGACTCGACGCTCGACGTTGATCTGCTCGACGACAGCGCCGCGATGCGCGCCCTGCGTACGGGCACCGTCGCCCTGGTGGTCATTCCACAGTCAGGCGGCGCCGTCTCGTACCGCTATGACGACACGCGACCCGAAGCGCGCGCCGCGCGCCTCATCGCCGACGCCGCCGTCCAGCGCGCCGCCGGCCGCCGCGACCCGGTCGCCGCCGCCGATCAGCACATCCGCGAGCGCGGCTCGCGCTACATTGACTTCGTGATCCCCGGCCTGTTAGGCATGAACCTCATGGGCAGCGGCATTGGGGCATTGGCTTCGCCATCGTCGACGCGCGCAAGAAGAAACTGCTCAAGCGCCTGATCGCCACGCCGATGCGGAAGCCCGAGTATCTCGCGTCGTTTCTGCTGTCGCGTCTGACGATGTTGGGCTTCGAGGTCGTGACGCTGTTGGGCTTCGGCGCGCTCATTTTCGGCGTGCCGCTCCGCGGGTCCTTTGTCGTGCTCGCGTTCATCTGCCTCGTCGCGTCGCTCACGTTCGGCGCGATGGGACTGTTGGTCGCGTCGCGTGCCCGCACCGTGGAAGGCGCATTCGGGGCTGATGAACCTCGTGATGCTCCCGATGTGGGTGTTCTCGGGCGTGTTCTTCTCGGCGTCCAACTTCCCGCACACCATGCAGCCGTTCATTCAGGCGCTGCCGCTCACCGCGGTCAACAACGCGCTCCGCGCCAACATGCTGCAGGGCGCGTCGCTCGGCCAAGTGACCGGCGAGTTAGGCATTGCCCTCGCGTGGCTGGTCGCGAGCTTCCTGGTGTCGCTGAAGCTGTTCCGCTGGAAGTAGCTACTCCGCGCGCAGGGCGATGGCCGGGTCGACGCGCGCGGCGCGCCGAGCCGGCACGTATGCCGCGACTAACGCTGCCGCCGACATGAGTGTGCCGACCGCGAGGAAGAGCACCGGATCCAACGGCCCGACCTCCGCCAGTTGCGACCGCAGTACCCGGCCCAACACAAGCGCGAGGAGGGCGCCCACCACCACTCCGGCGCCGGCGAGCTTCGCACCATTGAAGACCACCAGTTGTGTAATGGCCGCTGGCCGGGCGCCGAGCGCCATTCGAACTCCCATCTCCACGGGTTCGCTGCACGACAGAATACGCGATCACGCCGTAGAGTCCGACTGTCGACAGGACTAACGCAAAGCCGGCGAACACCGTCAGCAACAACATTGCGAACCGGCGCCCGGCGAAGAGCGCCGCGAACTCTTCGTCCATTGATCTGCCGTCGACACGAATCCGGCCATCGATCGCGGTCGCCAGGCGCGTCACTGACGCAATGAGGGTGGGAGACGCACCTCGCGTGCGGACGATCAGCGCGCCGCCCCTGCCGAACGTCAACGGCTCGTAGAGCTGGTATGGAAGCGCCATTGTTGCGCCGGGGGCTTGCGTCTGGCGCACGATGCCGACCACGACTTGCCACGGCCCAGTCCGCCCAAACCGAAACCGTTTGCCTAACGCACTGGTGTTGGGCCAATAGTGACTCGCCATCTCCGTGCTGACCATCGCCGTGTGAGCCGTCGTGTCGTTGTCGAGAATCCGTCCGGCAAGGATCGGCAGACGGAGCACGCTGAAATAGTCGGGTTGTACCTCATTGAATCCGAGACGGGCGGTGGAATCGGCCACGCCTGACGGGCGGTCGGCCACATTGATGCTTCCGAAGGAAATCCCGGCAAACGGCGGGGCGCCGCCGGCGATAGTCACTGTGGTGACGCCGGGCAGCAAGCGTACTTCGCTTGCCAGTCGCTCGATTGCGAGCTTGGCCTGCACGGAACTCTTGTACTGCGGAATCGGAAGAACGACGTAGGCAGTGGTCAAGTTGTGTGGGTCGAAACCGACATCCTCCCCCTCTAAAACGCGCACGGCCCGCAGCAACACCCCCGCGCCCATGAGGAGCGTGACCGCCAGGGCCACTTCGCCGACGATCAACGCTGCGCGCAATCGGGCGGCGTCGCGCCCACCGGCCGCCGTACGCGAGGCGCTCTTGAGGACATCCGAGGGATTCCGTCCGGCGCCGAGCAACAACGGGACTGTTCCGAACAACAGCCCAGTTGCGACCGCAACGCCGACGGTCCACAGCAGTACCGTCGGATCCAAGCGCGCCGCATCCAGGGCGTCGAGTGCGGCCGGCCGAGTCGCGGCGACCACCACTATCACCCGCCACGCGAGAAACACGCCTAACGCAGCCGCGATCAGCGTGAGGCAGGAGCTCTCGGTGGCGAACTGCCTCATCAGGCGCCAGCGGCTTGCGCCTAACGCTGTCCGCATCGCGAGCTCGCGCTGGCGGCCCGCTGCACGCGCCAGCAGCAGATTGGCGACGTTCCCGCACGCAATGAGCAGTACCAATCCCACTGCCGACGCGATGAGCGCCAGCGCCCGCTCGACGCGCGGCCCGAGATAGTCGCGCAACAGGACGACGTGCACCGAGAGCCGGCCTTCCCACCGCTGCGGATTCGTTGTCGTGGACAAAATGCCGGCTAGCTCGCGCCGCGCTGATTCCACCGACACGCCCCGGCGCAATCTCGCCCAAGCGATCACGTCCTCGCTGTCGCTTCGGATCACCAGCGGCAACCACACCGCGACTGGATCCTCGCCAGGCAGCGCGATCCCCGGCGGCATGACTCCGACGATCGTGCGCGCCGTGTCGTCGACCACCACCGTCCGACCGATCACGTCGCGCGCACTGCCAAATCGGCTGCGCCACAAGCCGTAGCCGAGGACAGCCGTCGGCGCGGACGCCGGTTCAGTCTCCTGCGCCACAAAACCGCGACCGAGCACGGGCCTAACGCCCAAGAACGACGGGAAATCGGCCGAAATCGCTTCGGCGCGGACGAGCTCAGGCTCTCGGCTTTCACCCAGCGCCGCCTTCTGATACCTGGGCTGCAGCATCACAATCTGTTCCAGCGTACGCGACCGCGCACGCCACGCCCGAACGAGTCCGATCGATGGAGTCACCAGCACATCCTCGCCGGGCCCGCTCGTCAACGCGCCGTTCATGCCCTCGTACAACCGAACGATGCGATCACCGTCGCGGAACGGGATCGGATCGAGCAGCACGCGATGCAACACGCTGAACATTGCCGTGGTGGCACCAATGCCTAACGCCAGCGTCAGAATCGCGATGGCCGAGAACGCGGGGTGCCGCCGCAGCTGGCGCACGGCAAAGGCCAGGTCGGCGGCCGCACCCATAGCATGGTACGTGCGCCCATCTCCGGGCGCGGGCCGCGTCGCTCGCGAGGCCGTTAGTCCTTTGGGTTCGTCGCCCATACCGTGATGTCCTTGATCAACACCCGGTCGCCCAGCGCCAACATGCCCACGATCACGTCCGCAATGTCGTCCGCGTGCAGCTTCGTCGCGTTCTCTCCCGGACTCGGCCGCCCTGAATTCGCACGGAACTCCGTGAGCACTTCGCTCGGGTTGATCTGCATCACGCGGATGCCGTACTGACGCAGCTCCGTCCGCCACACGTCCGTTAGGCCCGCGAGCGCGAACTTGCTCGACGCGTACGCCGTCCCGTTCGCCCCGCCCCGCTGCCCCGACGTCGACGCCACGTTCACGATGTTCCCGCCCTGCTGCTTCACGAAATGGCGCGCCGAATCCCGCGCCACCAGCATCGCGCCCAGCACGTTCGTCTCCCACACGCTCCGGAAATCGGCCATTGTCATGTCGACCAACGGTGCGAAGCGGCCGAACCCCGCGTTGTTGATGAGCGTGTCGTACCCGCCTAACTCTCGCACGACGGTCTCGACCAATCGCCCCACGTCCGCCTCCCGGCTCACATCCGCTTCGATCGCGACGGCCCCGGCCGACTTCGCTGCCGCCCGCACCCGCGCTCCGTTGCGACCGCAGATCGCCACCGTCGCGCCCGCCGACGCGAGCCGCTTCGCCGTCGCCAATCCGATGCCGGAGCTGCCGCCCGTCACCAGCACCTTCGCGCTCTTGAGATCCATCGTCATCCCCCAGCCCGAGATCAGTCGTCGCCGTGCGCCGGTTCCGCCCCCGGCACCACGTACTCGCCCGTGCCGCGCCGCTTGAAGAAGCGCGCCGCCAATCCCTCCTTCCACCCCTCGAGAATCTCGTACACCGTGGGGATGACCAACAAGGTCAGCAGGGTGGACGTGATCACCCCGCCGATCACCGCCCGGCCCAACGGAGCCCGGAAGTCGGCGCCCTCACCGTGACCGATCGCCACCGGCATCATGCCCGCGATCAGCGCGAACGTGGTCATGATGATCGGCCTGAGCCTGATCCGCCCCGCCTCGATCAATGCTTCGCGCAACGGCACGCCGCGCTCGCGCGCCCACTTCGCGAAGTCGATGAGCAGAATCGCGTTCTTGGCCACGATCCCCATGAGCAGGATCACGCCGATCAAGCTCATGATGTTGAGCGTGCTCCCCGTGACGATCAGCGCCAGCACCACGCCGATCAGCGACAGCGGCAGCGACACCAGAATCGCAATGGGATCCAGGAACGACCCGAACTGCACCACCAGGATGAGATACATGAGCATGCACCGCAATGCCCAGCGCCACGAACACGCGCGTGAACACCTCCGCCTGGTCCTGCGCCTGCGCGCCCTGCGTGATGCCGTACGCCCGCCGGCACCCTGAGCTTCGCAATGCGCGCGTTCATGTCGTTCAACACCTCGGTGAGCGGGCGCCCTGCATGTTGGCCTCGACGCTCACCACCTTCTCGCGATCCAAGTGCTGGATTTCGGCCGGCCCGACTCCCTCGGTCACCGTCGCGATCTGGCCTAACGGAATCGTCACCGGCGCCGCGCCCTGCCCGCCGCCCACCACGAGCGGCAGCCGCGCCAGGTCCGCGGGCCGTTCGCGCGACTCCGGCGCCAGGCGCACCGTCACGTCCCGCGTCTCGCCGGACGGATCCACCCAGTCGCCGGCCTTGAGCCCCGCGAACGCCGGCCGCAGCGACTGCGCCACCTGGCCCACGGTGATGCCTAACGAGCCGGCGAGCGGCCGGTTCACCTGCACTTCGAGCTCCGGCTGCTGCCCGCGTGTCGACAGCCCGATGTCCACCGCGCCCGGCACCTGCGCCAATGCCTGCGCCGCCTGTTCGGCGAACGTCGTCAACACGTTCGCGTCGCTCCCGCGGAACTGGATCTGGATCTGCTTCATCGCGCCGCCGAACCCGCTGGTGAACACCGACGCCGTCGCGCCGCCGATCTTGAGCAGCTCGCGCCGCAGGATGTCGCCCAACTCATCCTGGCTCAACGACCGGTCCGCCTTCGGAATCAGCTTCACGTACACCAACGCCTGGTCCACGCCCGGCGCCCTGCCTAACAGCTCGGTCCCCGACGGTGGTGTACGTGTACGCCACCTCGCGATGCGCGCGCGCGATGCGCGCCGCTTCTTCGGCCTTGAGCTTCGTGTACTCCAGGTTGGAGCCCGGCGGCGTCTCGACGATGAAGTCCACTTCGCTCCGGTCGCTCACCGGCACGAACTCCGCGCCCACCATCCCGGTGCCCACCAAGCCTAACGTTGCCACGAAGCTCACCACCGCCAGCGCGACCATCGCCGCGCGATGATCCAACGCCCACCCGATCACACCCTTGTATCGGTCCGCCATTCGATCGAACCAGTTATTGAATCGCTCCAGGTGATGCGGAGATGAAACCGCGATGCTGGTGCGCTTCGACCTGCGGGTCCGCCCAGTATGCCGACAACATCGGATCCAGCGAGAACGACACGAACAGGGACACCAGCACGGCGCACGCGATCGTCAGCGCAAATGGCTTGAACCACTGCCCCGCCAGCCCGTACATGAACGCGATCGGGACGAACACCGCCACAATCGAGAACGTCGTCGCCGCGACGGCCAACCCGATTTCGTCCGTCCCTTCATGCGACGCCTCGAAATGGTTCTTCCCCATCTCGATGTGCCGCACGATGTTCTCGCGGACCACGATCGCGTCGTCGATCAGAATGCCGATCGCCAGCGACAGGCCTAGCAGCGACATCGTGTTCAGGGTGAACCCGAACGCCCACACGGCGATGAACGACGCCAGCACGCTCACCGGCAGCGCCAACCCGGTGATGACCGTCGATCGCCACGAATTGAGGAACAGGAACACCACCAGCACCGTGAGCAAAGCGCCCTCGATGAGCGCCTCCTCGACGTTGGCCACCGCGTGCTTCACCCGGTCGCCGGCGTTCTGCACCACCTCCAGGCGTGCGCCGGCCGGCAGTGTTTGCTGCAGCCGCGCCACGTGCTCGAGCACCGCCTTGCTCACCGCCGTCGTGCTGTAACCCTTCGACTTCTTGATGTCGATGCCGACGGCGTCGCGCCCGTTGAACACGGCGCTCGTCCGCGCTTCCTCCGTCCCGTCGAACACCGACGCCACTTCGCCTAACCGAATGACCGTCCCGCCGCGCTCGGCCACGACGAGGTTGGCAAAATCCTGCGGCATCGTCCAGCCGGCCCTTGAGGCGGATCGATTGCTCCTCGAGCGCGCCGTTCAGCCGCCCCACCGGGGCCGCGAGGTTCTGCTGGCCGATCGCCTGCACGACGTCGGCGATGCTCACGCCGTTCGCCTGCAGGTCCGACGGATGCACTTGCACCGTCATCTCGCGCTTGATCCCTCCCGCCACACTCACTTCGCCCACGCCGGGGACCGACCGCAGGTCGCGCACGATGCCTGGATCGGCGAGCCGCGTCAGCGTCGCCGGCGGAACCGTCGTCGATGTGAGCGTCAGCGAAATCACCGGCATCTCGCTCGGATCGAGCCGGCTCAGACACCGGCTCCTTCATTTCTGTGGGGAGGTCCTCGCGCTTGGTCGAAATTGCATCGCGAATGTCCTGCGACGCCTGCTGGATGTCCTTGTCGAAGTCGAACAACACGAGTGAACTGCGCCAACCCGTCGCTCGACGTCGACGTGGTCCTGCTGCCATCCACGCCGGTGATCGACGAAAACGCCTCCTCGATCGGGTCGACCACCTCTCGCTCCACCACATCCGGCGACGCCCCGGGATACGAGATGCTCACCGCGATCATCGGCTGCGTGAATGTCCGGGAACTCGTCCGTCTGCAGCTGAGCGAGCGAGGCGACGCCGAACGCGACCAGCGCCACCATCACCGAGATCGTGACGATCGGCCGCTTGATGGCAAAATCGGATATGAACATGGTCCCGCTCGCCCGCCTAACGCGCCGCGGTCGGCCGGATCCGACGACACCACGACCTTGACCGGCGTACCCGGCGTGATCCCCTGCGCCGCACCCACCAGCAATGTGTCGCCCGCCGTCAACCCCGCCGTCACCTCGTACAGCCCGCGCGCATCGTCACGAATGCCTAACTGGACCGCTACCCGCTCCGTCTTGCCGCCGCGGATCCGGACCACCGCCGGCGTCACGCCGCGCTGGTCCACCGCAGCCACCGGCGCCACCAGCGCCGTCCGCGTCTCCGCCGCCACCCGCCCCTGTGCGAATAACCCCGCCACCAGATCGCTGCGGTCGTTCGGAATCGACACGTCGATCTTGATCTGCCGCGTCACCGGATCGGCCGCCGGGCTGACGAACTCGATGTGCCCAACAAACATGCGGCCGGGATATCCCGACACCGAGAATTGCACCGGCGCATCGCGCCTGATCGCGGCGATCTGCTCCGATGGCACCGATGCCTCGAGACGCATGCTCGCCGGATCGATCACCGTCAGCAACGCGCTCCCGGGCTGCACGACGTCGCCCGCGCTCACCTGCCGGTCGCTCACCTGCCCGTCGAACGGCGCGCGAATGAACGTCTTGTCCAACATCTGCTGCGCCTGCGTGAGGCGCGACTGCGCATTGTCGTTCGCTGCCTCCGCCGCCGCCAATTGGCTCTGTGCCGATTCCAGGTCGCGCTCGGCGATCGCACCCGCCTGCTCCAATGCCTTCGACCGATCGAAGTTGCGCTGCGCGTTGTCGAGCGAGAGCTTGGCCGACCGCGCCCCCGACTGCGCCGACAGCGCCGCCTGCCGCAGCGATGTGTCATTGATGCGCGCCAGCAGCTGCCCACGCCTAACGGACTGGCCCCGATCGACGTACGTCTGCACCACCGGCCCCGCCATTTCCGCGCGCAGCGTCGCCGTCTGCCGGGCCTCGAGCGTGCCGGACACCGACGGACCGCTCTGCAGTTGCTGCGTCGATGCGATCGCGATGTTCTCGCGGCCCACTTCCACGGCCGCCGGCGCCGCCGCCACCTTGGACGCGCCCTTCCCGCCGCACGCCGACGCCGCGAGTGCCGCGACCACCGCCCAACTGAGTCCCCCACGTCCGCGCCGCGTCATGGCGTCACCCCCGAAGGATTGATCACCGCGTTCGTCTGTACACCGGGCACCGGTTGGGCCGGAGTCACCGTCATCCCCGGCGGCACGGTCAGCGTCGGCGACGGTTGTTGCGGCGCACCCTGCATGGTAGGCGCGCCGGGCGCCGCCATGGTTGAAATAGGCAGGTCGTGCAGCAGCGCGACGCGCACGCGCGCCACCTGTAAATCGCGCGCGGCCTGCGCCCGATTCGCTTGCGCCTGCTGCAGCGAGATACGGGAATCCGAGAGTTCCGTTTGCGGCGAGATCCCCTCGCGGTACCGCACCTCGGCGATCTGATACGCCTTCACCGCCTGCTCCACCGTGCCTTCGCTCGCCGCGAACTGCGACTGCGCCGCTTGCAGCTGTGACACTGCGTCGTGCGTGTCGAGCGACGCCAATTGACGCGTCTGCCGTTGCCGCGCCTGCGATTCGCGCAGATTCGCCTCGGCGACCATCTCATTGCCGTGGATCGATCCGCCGGTGAAGATCGGTACCTGGATGGCGCCCGTCACCGTCCAGTTCGATCGAAACTGGCTCCAGTCGGGGAATCCGCCGTTCGGAAACGCCTCGCGTCCAAATTGCGACGAGAGCGTCAGCGTCGGGATGCGCTGCGAGCGCGCGACCGTGAGCGCCGCGCGATCCGCCGTCACCGTCTGCTCCGCCTCGCGCACCGGCGCACGCCCGCTCGCTGTCGTGTCGGGCGTCGCCGCGATGAGCGCCGCCAGCCGCGACGACGCCGCCGACCCGGTGTCGCCTA
Source organism: uncultured Gemmatimonadaceae bacterium (assembly GCA_963702675.1). Classification (GTDB taxonomy): domain Bacteria; phylum Gemmatimonadota; class Gemmatimonadetes; order Gemmatimonadales; family Gemmatimonadaceae; genus JADGGM01. The sequence continues at coordinate 462,606 of CAVPDN010000009.1, read as the reverse complement.
ACGACGTGGTCAGCAGGACCTGCTCGTCCAACGGTAAATCGAGCGCCTGCTTGAGACGCAGGTACGCCAGGTCGCGGCTCGACCGCCGCTGAATCACCACCGGGACCTGGTTGTCGCGCGTCACCTGCGCGCGCAGCAGGTCGAACTCGGGCTGATTGCCGACGTTCTTCGCCAGTTGCGTCTGCGCGAGCGTGGTATCCGCTTGCGCCAGCGTCGCCACCGCGATCTCGAGCAGTCGGTCGCTCAGCGCCGCGTCGTAGTACGCCTGCGTCACCTGCAAGATCAATTGCGCGCGCGTCGCGGTCAGCCCGATCTCCGCCGTCTCGTGCTGCGCACCCGCTTGGCGCACCTGCGCGCTCACGCGACCGCCCGAAAACAAATTTTGTGTGAGCGATAGCCCGAGCGTGTACTGATTCGCCGACCCGAATCCGACGCTGGAGAAGTCGCTGAACAGGTTTCCAGATGACGGCGCGCAGCCTAACGCTTGCTCGAGCAGCGCGAGCCGTTGGTCCACCGGCGACGACGGATTCGGATGGAACGAGCTGCACGACGGCGGCGCGCCGGAGGTGTCGGCTGCCCCGAATCCCTGAAAGATCGACTTGAGCGTGCGCGTGTACGACAGCGAGCCGGAGATCTGCGGCAGATAGCCGCTGCGCGCCTTCACCTCCTGCCCATTCGCCCGCGACACACCCGCCTGCGCGATGGCGATGTCCTCGCTCCGCGTCTCGGCCAGGTTCAGCGCGTCATCGAGCGACATGCGCTGCGTCGAGTCCGTGGCCGCCGCACCCGCGCGCGTCGAGTCAGCGGTCTGTGCGCCTAACGGAAGCGCCGCCGCCGCGATCGCCAGTGCCCCCGCGCACGCCCGCGCGGCCGCCGTCATCCGCCGCACGCTCATGATTTCCCTGCCTCGACCGAACCCGCCTCACAGCCGATCCCGCGCAAGAACATCCGCACGTAGCCGTCCAGCGCCTCGTCGATCGCGTACGAGTACACCTCGGGTATCATGTCCCGCACCATCGCCTCCGAGAAGATCGCGCCGACCAGCATCGCCGCCGCGAGTTTCGGGTGTGTGTCGTCGGTCGCCCAACCGCGCTCCTGCAGGCGCCGCACGTATTGCTCGAGAAAGCTCACGGGATGCCGCGGGTAGCTCTTGGCGCAGTCGATGATCTCCGGATGCTCCTCCACCTCGGACATCACCTTCCTGAGCAGCGAGCGAATCCGGAACAACGTCTCGAATCGCCCGCGGCTCCACTCGGTGAGCTCACGCACCGGATCCACCGGCACATTGGGAAGCGCCAACACCGCCGTCCGACTCGCCGCGGTGAGTGCTTCCAACATCAACGCCTCCTTGGAGCCGAACTGCCGGAAGAGCGTGATCTCGCTCACCCCGGCTTCATGCGCGATGCGACGCGTCGTCGCACCGCGGTACCCGGCTTCGGCGTACACCTGGGCGGCTGCACCCAGCAATCGCTCTCGTATGTCCATGGGGCCAAGCCTACCAAGCGCCGGACGCCAAAGCAAGTAACCACTTACATACTGGGACAGAGGCGACGACAACAAAAAAGAGCCCGGCTTTCGCCGAGCTCCGATTCACAGAGAGACCTATCGATGGTCGTCTTTGACGCGCGGTGCGGGTGGCCCCTTTCGAGCCTCCGGTTCGATCGAGTCCTTGAGGTCATTGAAGTACCCCCAGGTCCAACCGATCACCGGAATCGTGAAGAAAAACCACCACGTCATTGCGCCATACAACGGCATTCCCGGGAAATACATTGAGTACGACAGCTTCGTGTTGTCGTACGTGATGAACAGGAACACGAAGAGCGCCGCTGAGAGAACCCAGCACAGCGCGAGCAGCAAACCGTGACGGCGACGGTCGACCATAGTTGTCCTCGACGAAATGGACCCGACAACGTGACCCGCGACCATGCGAGCCGGGTGTGAAGATAACGGGCGGTCCCCGGCGATGGCCAGTACCGCCGCCACCCGCGCTCGCGCCGAGCCTGCCGCGACGCTCGACGCGCCCATGCGGTCGCGTAGCCGACTTCGTTGGGAGGCGTATATTGTCTCGACGACGGCGGAAACGCTCCCGGGACAAACCCCGAATTAGTCACGCATGGCCACCAATACGATTCGTCGGACCACTCCGACCCGCCCCCGCAGAGATTCGGCAGACCTCACGGCCGCACTCGATGCCATCCGCCGGATCGTGCAGTCCCTCCGCGTCTCCGCACGCGCGGCGGAACGCCGACTCGGCGTGAGCGGTGCCCAACTATTCGTGCTGCACGCGCTCGCCGAAGCGCCCGCGCACTCGCTCAACGAGCTCGCCGCGCGCACGTTCACCCATCAGAGCTCCGTCTCGGTCGTCGTCGACCGGCTCGTGCGCCGCCGCCTTGTCTCGCGCACCCGGTCCGACGAAGATGGCCGGCGCGTCGTGCTCGCCCTGACGCCGTCGGGCCGGTCCTTGCTCCGCTCCTCGCCCGAGGTCGCGCAGATCCGTCTCATTGGCGCGCTGCGCAACCTGTCCGGCAGCGACTGTCGCGTGCTCGCCCGCCACTTGGGCCGCATCGTGCGCGAGATGGGCGCCACCGACGCGCCCATGCTCTTCGAGGACGGCATCGATCGGCCTAACCGTTCGTCGACCGCGCGCCGGCGATCGAGCGCCGCCGCTCGCTGACGCCGGCTACCACCGCCATGGGCGCGACGCGGTCGAGGATCGCCCGGCGCGCCGCTGCAGTCGCGCTGCTCGCGTTCGCGCCGCACGGTGCAGCGCAGTCCGCGGACACGACCGACACCGCCGACATACCGCGCCCCGTCATCGGTGACATTGGTCTCGCCGGCTCCGCGTCGCCGGATATCGCCCGCTTCCTCGCCGTTCGCTCGGCGAGCGATGCCTCGCTGTCACCCGATGGCGAACAGGTCTCGTTCATCACGAACACCACGGGACTGCCGCAAGTGTGGGCGGTGAGCCTCGCGAGCGGATACCCGGGAGTCCCCGCGCCGCAGCAACTGACGTTCACGGAGAGCGGCGTCAGCATGCAGGCGTGGTCACCGGCGGGCGGCTGGATTTTCTATGCAGCCGATCGCGGCGGCGACGAGCGCCAGGGATACTATCTCGTGTCGCCCGATGGACTCGAGGAGCGCGAGCTGCTGCCGCCCGACAGCGCGTACCGGGAGTTCGGCGCCTGGTCGCCCGATGGCCGGCACATTGCCTACTCATCGACTGAACGCGACGGATCCGATTTCGACGTCTACGTCCAGGACATTTCGCCTAACGGAGAGCCGGCGCCCCCGCGCCGCGTGTACGACGCGCACGGTGATTTCACCGTCGACGCCTGGCGTCCCGACGGCGGTGCATTGATCCTCTCGCGCGCCCGCGGCGAGACGACCAACGATCTCTTCCTGTTGGACCTGACCACCGGCGCGCTCGATACGTTGTTCGCGCCCGACAGCGCCGCGTCGTTTCGCCGCATCGCATGGTCCCCGGACGGCCGCGGGTTCTATCTCTCCACCGACGACGGGCGCGACGTGGCCGGCCTGGCGTACTACGACACCACCGCCAAAGCGCTCACGTGGATCGGCGTCAGCCGTCATCCGGTCGACGCCGTGTCGCTTTCCGGCGATGGCCGCTGGCTCGCGTGGACCGAAGACGCCGATGGCGCCACGGCGCTGCACCTCCTCGACCTCCAGGGCACCGGCACCGAGCCACAGCCCCAGTTGCCTAACGGCACCTACGACATCGCGTGGGCGCCGCATGCGGCCACGCTCGCCATTCGGGTCGCCGGAGCGCAGTTGCCGGGCGACGTGTACCGGTACGACGTCGTCCAACACCGCCTAACGCGCGCCACGCGCTCGGCCACGGCCGGCCTCGACCCCGAGCAATTCGTCGCGCCCCGCGCCGCGACGTTCCCCAGCTGGGATGGCGACACGATTCACGGACTGCTGTACATCCCGCCCGACGCCGGAAAGCGCGCACCGCCAGTTCTGCTCGCCGTGCACGGCGGACCGTCCAGTCACGCCAGCGCGACCTTTCAACCGCTCTTCCAGTATCTCCTAACGCGCGGCATTGCCGTGCTCGATCTCGACTATCGCGGTTCGACCGGATATGGCCGCCGGTACACGCAGCTCGATGACGGGCGTCGCCGCATGGACGCCGTGCGCGACATGGCCGGCGCGTTGGATTGGCTGGCGCATACGCATCTCGCCGATACCTCGCGCGCGGCTGTCTACGGCGGATCGTACGGCGGCTTCATGGCCTTCGCCGCACTCGCCTTGCTGCCCGCCCACTTCAAGGCCGGCGTGGGACTGGCCGGCGTGTCCAACTGGATCACCGCGCTCGCTGGTGCGTCGCCCGAGCTCAAGGCCACCGACCGCGCCGAGTACGGCGATGTGCGTGACAGCGCCGATCGCCAATTCTTGATCGACATTTCTCCGATCACCCACGCCGACAGCGTTCGCGCGCCGATGATGGTGATTCACGGTGCGAACGACCCGCGTGATCCGGTCTCGGAAGCCGACCAACTCGTTGCCGCCGTTCGCGCGCGCGGCGGGTCGGTGGAGTATCTGCGATTCCCCGACGAAGGCCATGGAATTCGCAAGACATTGAACCGGGTGCTGGCCTACCGGCGCATCGCGGCGTTTCTCGCGCGCGCGCTCCTTCCCGCTACGCCAGCACGCACGCGATGACGAGGCCGGCACGGCACGCGCGCACCCGCGCGTTGCGTTGGGCATGTCTCGCGGCGTGCGTCGCGGGCGGCGGCGCGCGAGCGCAGGTCGTGCGGTACGGCGTGATGGAGGATAGCGCACGCGCGATGCTCCGCGCCTCGTGGCGCAACGATTCCGCGCAAGCGGAACGCGCGTATTGCGTGCGACGCGCACGCATTGTCGCCCGCGTCGTCTCGCCGACCAAGGTCGACAGCATTTTCCACGTACTCGAGGTGCGTCCGGCGCACGTCGATGCGGCTTCGCCTAACCACGTGTCGTTCGCGTGCCATCACGGTACGCCCGAGCTGCACACGCACACGCCGGCCACCTGCCTCACCGACGACCCGAAGTACTGCTCGCCCGGCGGGCCCGAGGCGTACAGTTGTCAGCCAAGCCGCGACGACTATGAGAAACTGATCGACCGCGGCGATGCCTTCGCGGTCATTCAGTGTGATCGGGTAGCGTTCCGTTTCTACTACCCGAGCGAGTATGTGGCACCCTCCGTGCACGACAGCGCCTCGCGCAGCGCGCGTCGCGCGCCCGAGTGAAGCCCGATTCATTACACGATTCTCACTCTGCGCATCGCGCGCGCTGCTCGTGGCGTTAAAGTCGCACAATGATCGCCCTGCGCGTGAACGTACTCGCACTTGCGCAAATTTTCGGTCCAGTGCTTGCTCTGATGCTACCTGCGCCCCGGACTCGCGCACTTCAGCGACGAGCAACACGGAAGGCGATCGTCATCGTAGATGCTTGAGGAGGCTCACTATGATTGGAAAGATCACCTCGCTCGTTTGCACGCTCGCGCTGGTTCCCGCGTTGGCGTTCGCGCAGCAGACGACACCGACCCCACCGATGCACGACACGACCACGCGGATGGACACGGCGACCAAGGTCACCCAGGACACCTCGTACGGAAAACTCGGCACGCCACTGCAGGCTGCGAAGAATCCCGGCCTGACCACCAGTCAGGTGAAGGATCTGCAGAAGGCGATCAACTCCAACGGCTGTGATGCTGGTTCGGCCGATGGTGTGTGGAGTGCCAAGACGGAACAGGGTGTTCAGTGCATCCGTCAGCAGAAGAACATCACGAGCACCGACATCAATGACGTGCTGAAAGCACTGAATTTGAGCTTCACGGTGAAGAGCGACTCGTCGAGCATGCCGCACGACACGACAAGCCACTAACGCTCTCGATCGCCTTCCCGGTTTGCCACCAGCGGAACCGGGGGGCGCTCCGGGGCGCCCCGCGCGTCCGCTCGCGTGATGTCAAAACCCCCATGCCCGGTTAGGCATGGGGGTTTTGACATCGCGTCTCGTGCGTCGCGCCTTACGCCGCGGGACGTTCGCCCAGTGCCACCGTGCGCATGAACGCGTTGTAGACGTCGGGACGCCACCAGCCGCGCGATTCGCGCATCCGACGCAGGGCTTCCTCGAGTGGGAGCGCGCCGCGATAACTGCGCGTCGTGGTGAGCGCGTCGAACACGTCGACGATGCAGATGATCTGCGCCGACAGAGGGATCTCTTCACCGCGCAACCGGTCCGGATAGCCGGAGCCGTCATACTTCTCGTGGTGCCAGCGAATGATCGGCTTGAGGTCCCACGGGAACTCGACCGTCGCGAGCAGCTCGAGGCCCCACACCGGGTGCATCTGCATCACCGCGAACTCATCGGCGGTAAGCGGGCCGGCCTTGTTCAGGATCTCGTGCGGCACCCGCACCTTGCCGAGGTCGTGAAGATAGGCGCCTAACCGAACGGTGGCCTGCTGGGTGTCATCGAGACCCAACGCCTGTGCCACCTCGATCGCGTATTGAGCCACACGCTCGCAGTGGCCGTACGTGTAGCTGTCCGCCGACTCGATCGACTGACCCCAGTCGCGTACGATGGCGAGGAACGTCTCCTCGAGATTGGCGCGCTTGGCGTCGACGTCCACCAGGTCGCGCCGCGCATCCAGGCGCCCGAACAACCGGTGGGCCGAGTTGAGGAGCGTAAGCGCTTCCTGATTGCGGCCCATCGCCTGATAAAGACGCGCGAGCTCGCGCGAGCTCTCCGCCTCGCTCAGCACCGAGCCCGTCGACACCGCGTGCTCAATGGCGGCGCGCAACCGCGACTCCGCCAGCGCGTGCCGCCCCGTCTCGCGGAACACGACGCCGATCACCTTGTACGCATCGGCCTTGTCCACCCGCGCGCCCAGCTGATCGAAAATGCCTAACGCAGCCTCGGCGTTCTGGCGGGCCGTGTCGTAGCGCTGCCGGCGAGGTGCACCTCGGCGTGGTTGAGGAGGCACAGGCCGCGGAGGTGCACATCGCCGATCGCCTCGGCGATCGCGATGCTCTGCGTGTAATAGCGGTCCGCGTCGTCCCACAGCTCGCGGTCCGCGCTCAACATGCCGAGGTTGTGGTAGGCGATCGCAGCAGCCCTTCTCATCGCCGAGCGTGCGGCACGCGTCCAGCGACCGCTGGTAGTGGGCGACAGCGCCCCGGCCACGTCACCTTGCGATGTTTGCGAGTACTCCGAGGTTCTGCTCCATGCGCGCACGCAGCTCCAGGCCCTCGCCGCCTAACGAAAGTGCGCGCGGAACGTCTCGCGCGCGCGGCGGATGTCGCCCGTCTGGAATTCGATGCCGGCCAGCACATTCAATGCTTCGGCGGCCAGCAGCTTGTTGCGCCTGCGTCGGCGCCATCGCGAGCTCCTCTCGCACAAAGCGCGTGCAGCCTTCTCCACTCGTTGCCGATGATAATGCATGACCGCCAAGTCGGCGGACGCCTCCGACAATACCGTTCGCTCGCCATTCGACGTCGGGCCTCGATCGCGCTCTTATACGCTTCGATCGCCTCGGCGCACAGCCGCCGCGCTCGAATTCGCGCGCCCGGGCAAGCAGATCGCCGGCGCGATGATCCGCACGACTCTGCGCACCATTGCGCCGGCGAACCCTTGTGCCGACGATGCTATCTCGTTCGTCACTGACACATGACGGAGAACCTGCTTACCACGCAACCGCGTACCGCGAGAAGTGATGCACCTGCCCCGTCACGCGGCGCTGCAGCAGGTTGTCGACCGACAACAGGTACGAAAGGATGTTGAGCTTGCTGTCCGTGTAGGCAATGCGTTTCGGCAGCAACACGGGTATGAGCGGACACGCGCTATAGTCGAGCGTCAGCTGGGGCGTGTGCAGCGGATTGAACTGCAGGCCCTCCGGCTGGAACTGCACAGATACCACGTGGTCCACCGGGGCCGAACCGATGATCCGCACGGGGCCGGACAGCGCACCGGCCGGAATCACCAACTGGTGGCGACCCATCTTTATCACGCCGCCAGCCGGGCCGACTACCTCAGTATCCGCCGCGAACGGCTGCGGCGTACACTGTAAGAGGGTGCCGACCAACTTGCCAACCGAGCCCAGCACCGGCGTCAGAATCGGCAAGTTGAGTGATGCGTTGGTCTTCGGGACCTCGGGAGTGGCGATCCCCGTCGGCCCCATGTCGGAGAAGCAACTGGCGCTCGTTGCAACGAGCACCGCCGACAGGATAAGCGTGCGCATTCTGGTTCGCAGCATTGGGTCTCCGGATCACGTCGCTATAGGTGACTTGTGCTCGCCCGGCGCTTCTGCCACCGGCGGCAACCCCACTGGGATCGCGGCCGACAGCAGGGCAACCGCCGTACCGGAGAGACAGAATGACCGATTTGACCGATGCGCAACAATCGGCATCAAGGACGGAAAGACTTATCAGCTCGTGTGTTGCGCTTAGGACCAGCGAAACTGGTGTCCAATACCTGAACACCGTGGTTACGGAATGCTGCGAGGCGCCGAGTCCGAGTTAGACCCTGCTAACTGCCGTGGTGGGGTTCTTCTGCGACACCAAGTGCCGCACGCGAGAAACGGATCGCGCTGGCTATGTGGTCGCCAACGGCGCAGCCGGACGCGCTGATGCAGCGTCGTCCAGCGCAGGCAGCGACAACGCGAAGACGCTGCCGCCGCCACTCCGAGGCTCGTACTTGAGGTCACCGCTCTGTGCTTGGGCCAGGCCGCGGGCGATTGCGAGGCCCAACCCGGCGCCGCCCGACCGGCCTCCGGTGCGCGTAGCGGGTTGATAAAACGGATGGAAGATTCGCTGCTCTTCCGCTGGCGGGACGCCGGGACCACGATCCGATACGGTGAAGCGGATCGATTCACCATGCCGCTGCACGTCGAGATCGATGGTCGTACCCGGCGGTGCGTACCGGTCGGCATTCTCGATCAGGTTGACGAGAATGCGCATCGACTGCACGAAGTCGAAGCGGCCTAACAGAGCGGGCTGCTCGAGATCGAGCCGCGGTGTCTGCAAGCGGCCGTCGAGGGGCTGGCCCACCTGGCGCAACACGGCGCCAATGAGATCTTCGGCGGTGTTCAGTTCGGTGCGCACCGGGAACGGTCCGGCTTTCATGCGCGAGAGATCCAACAGATCGCCAACCATCCGCCCGAGTCGATCCGCCTGCTCTTCGATGACGACGGCACTTGGCTCGCCGCGCCCGGCGGCATCGTGGGCCAGGGCCTTGATCGCCGTCAGCGGCGTCCGGAGATCGTGCGACACCGACGCCAACACGAAATCCTTCATCCGATCCGCTTCGCGCAGCGCGCCGGCGTGGTCGGCCTCCGTCTCGAGGCGAAGGCGTTCGATGCCTAACGCAGCATAGTAGGCCAGCGCACCGAGGAATCGCCGGCGTGCCGCGCCGCGCGCGATCGGCTCCGCCGCCGACACGCGCAGCACACCCACGGTGCGCGCGTTCACACGGAGGGGCAACAGAATCTCCAACGCATCGTCGGCGTCTACGCCTAACACGTCCTCGGCGACCACGGCGACCCCGCGAACGACGCGGCCGTCCGCCCGCACCGCGGCGGCGAAACCGTGCGTGCCGGCCCACGTCGCCAGCTCACGATCCTCCGTTCCCGGCGCGCGATCATCCTGGCCCGCGCGAGCAATCGGTTCGGCGCTCAGCCGGTTGTCCGTCCATACGAAAATCACGCACTCGATCGCCTTCAACGTCCGCTGCACGATCTCGGCGATCGCGTGCAAGGCATCCGTCGCCCGACCCGCGTTCAGCGCCTCGGCGCCGACTCGCGACAGCGAGGCGACTTCATTGGCACGTTGTCGCGCGCGACTCGCGGCTTCCTGCGCGCGAACCAGCAACTGCGTGCCAACCGCGGCCACGACCAGGAACGAGATCAGCGCCACCCAGTCGAGCGGTTTGCTGACGTTCCATTGGTCGTACGGCGGTTGAAAGTAGTAGTCGATGAGGAGGAAGCCCGAGCACGCCAGCGTTAGGCCGAGCGCACGTCCACCGCTCACGCTGCCGCCGAGCACGATCAACAGGTACGCGAGCGCGACGTGGCCTTCGTTGATGTCGTAGCGCACGAAGTACATCGCGACGGTCGCAGCCGTGAGGATGGCGCCCCACACGACCCACGGTCGGACGGTAGGCCACTGTCGCGTGAGTCGGACGCGCCCTGACAGCGTATCCGGTTGGAGTTCGATCGTCATCGAGTGCCGTTATCGAACAGATCGGGGCATGCGGCCAACCTCTGCTGCTTCTGAATGTACATGGTGCGGCCGTGTTCGCCGAGCGCCTCGCCCCTCGGTACTACACCGAACGGAGCCCCGCAAAGAGGTTGTTCAACGACTCGGCGAGCGTCGGATGGGCGAACACCGCGTCGCGGAGTCTGGTGTACGGCAAATCTCCCATCATGGCGAGCTGAAGCATGCTCATGATCTCCCCGCCTTCCAGGCCGAGCACGGCGCAGCCGAGCATCTGGCGCGTATCGCGGTCGACAACGACTTTCATCAAGCCGCGTGGTTCGGCGACCTCGATCGCCCGCGCGACGTGCGACATCGGCATCATAGCCACCGCGACGTTGCGTCGTTGGGCACGCGCTTCTCGCTCGGTGAGTCCGACGCAGCCCAATTGCGGGTCGATGTAGACGGTGTACGGAACGAGGCGGCCGGCAATCGTGGCCGCTCCACCCCGCAGAAGATTCTCGCGCAGGACGCGGAAATCGTCGTAGGAGATGTGCGTGAACGCGGGTCCTCCCTTGACGTCGCCGATGGCGTACACGCCGGGCGCCGTCGTCGCCAGATGGTCGTCGACCCTGATATGGCCGCGTTCGTCGACGGCGACCCCTGCGGCGTCGGCCTGGAGGGTGTCGGTGTTGGGCACACGCCCCGTCGCGACGAGCACGTGGGTCGCCTCGATGCGCCGGGCGTCGCCGTGCGTCGTCACATCCACGCGGACTCCGTTAGGCGCCCGTGCCACGCCCGTCGGTTGCGTGTCGAGCAGGATGTCGATGCCGTCGTCGCGCAGGATCGTCGCGACGGCATCGGCGATATCCGCGTCTTCGTGGACCAAGAGCTGCGCGTCGCGGTTCACGATCGTGACACGACTTCCGAATCGCCGGAACATCTGCGCGAACTCGACGCCCACGTATCCGCCACCGACGACGAGAAGGTGCGGCGGCACCATTTCCAATTCCATGATGGACGTCGAGTCCAACGCGGACACGTGGTCGAGTCCGGGAATTGCCGGGCGCGCCGGCCGGGCCCCGGTATTGATGACGATGGTGGCCGCGCTCAGCGTGCGCGTCGAGCCATTGGTCGCGTGCACTTCGACGCGGCGTTCGCCGACGAATCGCGCATCGCCGAAGATCACCTCGACGCCTGCGGTCGCGAGGCCTCGCTCGCTTGCCTGTCGAAAGTCGGTCACGATCGCGCGCTTCCGCGCGAGGACGGCAGGCATGTCGATGGACACGTCGTCGCAACGAACGCCGAAATCGCCGGCGCGCGTCGCAAGCCAGGCGACGCGAGCGCTCGCGATCATTGTCTTGGTGGGCGTGCAGCCATCGTTGATGCACGTACCACCGATGTAGCGTCGTTCGATCAACACCGTGCGGCGGCCAGCGCGCGCGAACGCGCCGGCAATCGGACCGCCTCCCTGGCCCGATCCGATGACGAGTGCATCCACGTGCAGGTCGGACATGGGCGTGCTCCGTTTTCATGAACGGGTGAAGGGCTAGGCTGTCGTGTAACGGTGCGCCTGTCGCACGACGCGAATCAAGGCGAGGTGTGCCGGACTCGGAGGGAACGATCGAGAACGCGATTTGCTTGAGAAGGTCGTCCGCCCAAGGGTCGGCCGGGTGCGGCTTGCCATTGGGACGGTGGGTGGTATCTACTTCGATTCGGGCACCGGAGCGCGGCGCCCGAACGGCCGCGCGGTAGCGGCCGTCACTCCAGCCGCTCGACGGATGACCCACGCTCACCTGGAAGCAGCCGCTCCCGCGGCCGATCGAATCGCTGCTGTGCTCGACGAGGCGCGCGCACGAACGTTGTCGCTCGTCGAGCCGCTGAGCGAACAGGATCTGCACGTGCAGCACGATCCTCTAATGAGTCCCGTGATTTGGGACTTGGGCCATATCGCGCATTTCGAGGAGCTGTGGCTCACCCGCAATCTCGACGGGCCGGTGGAATTCGTCGAGATGCCGGGGATGTACAATCCGTTCGAATTTCCGCGACGCGTGCGCGGAACGCTTGCGCTGCCGACTCTGGACGAGTGTCGGTCGTTGATGGCGGAGATTCGCGAGCGCGTACTCGAACGCCTCCGCACGGCGGACTTCCAGGACGGGAACACGTTATTGCGCGACGGCTACGTGTACGAGATGGTCGCCCAGCACGAATACCAACACGACGAGACTATCCTCCAGACGCTGCAGTTGAAGCGGGGCGCTCCGTATCCCGCGCCGCGCGCGATCCGCGTTCCCGCCAGTGCGGCGGGCGTGCCTAACGATGGCCGGATGGTGCGATTCCCGGGTGGACACGTAGCCATCGGCACCGCGGACCGGACGCGTGCGTACGACAACGAACGCCCGCCGCATACGGTCGACCTCGCGCCGTTCTGGATCGACGTGCATCCGGTGACTAACGGAGCGTACCTGGCCTTCATGGACGACGGCGGCTACGAGACGCGGAGCCTGTGGTCGGACGCAGGGTGGCAGTGGCTGCGCGAGGCGCAGGTGCGCGCGCCGAAGTACTGGCAACGTGATGCCGACGGGTGGTCGACGCGAAGTATGGATCTCGTGGAGCGCGTGGATCCGGCGAAGCCGGTCTGCCACGTGTGCTTCCACGAGGCGGCGGCGTTCGCCAGTTGGGCCGGCAGGCGTCTGCCGACCGAGTTCGAGTGGGAAGCGGCGGCATCGTGGGACCCGTCGGCCGGTCGCGCACTCAGGTTCCCGTGGGGCGATGCACCGGCCACCGCCGCGCTGGCCAACGTGGACCAACTGTCGTTCGGGACGGCGCGAATCGGCGCCTATCCGCGCAACGTGTCGCCGATCGGCTGTCACGGGATGATCGGCGACGTGTGGGAATGGACGGCGAGCGATTTCCTGGGGTACCCGGGCTTCGAGAGCTATCCGTATCGCGAGTACTCCGAGGTGTTCTTCGGCGACGAGTACAAGGTGTTGCGCGGCGGATCCTGGGCGACGCGTCCCGGCGCAATTCGCAGTTCGTTCCGCAACTGGGACTATCCCATCCGCCGACAGATTTTCAGCGGCTTTCGCTGTGCGAGAAGCGACACATGACCGCCGCCGCGGCACGGCCGCTGTCACCGTTAGTCGACGAGGTTCGCGCGGGACTCACGCGCCCGCAGAAGGAACTATCGCCGACGCTGTTCTACGATCGTCGCGGATCGGAATTGTTCGAGAAGATCACGCATCTTCCCGAGTATTACCTCACGCGCACCGAGCGCTCGTTGCTCGCCACGCGCATCCTCCGGTGATCGCGCGGCTCGCGCCTCGCACCGTGGTGGAGTTGGGCGCCGGCAGCGCCGCCAAGACGCGGCTCTTGCTCGACGCAGTGCGCGCATCGGGCGAACGGGCCACCTACGTGCCGATCGACGTGAGCGCCGAGTTTCTGCGCGAGACGGCATCACGGTTAGTCGAAGAGCTGCCGGGGCTCACTGTGGTCCCCATCGTGGCCGATATCAGCGAAGGGCTCGGGCTGCCGCGCGTTCTGCCGCGGCCCGTATTGTTCGCCTTCCTGGGCAGCACGATCGGCAACTTCGATGCGCATGCGGCGATCGCGTTGCTGCGGCGCGTGCGCGACGCGATGTGCCCGGGCGATCACTTCTTACTCGGCGTCGATCTCCAAAAGGACGTTCGGGTGATCGAGGCGGCGTACAACGATGCGGCCGGCGTGACGGCGGAGTTCAACCGCAACGTGCTGCGCGTGCTCAACCGAGAGCTCGGCGCGGACTTCGATCCGAACGACTTCGAGCATCGCGCGCACTACAATAGTCTGGCACACCGGATCGAAATGCATCTCGTCGCACGACGCGCGCTCGGCGTGCACGTCCCGCACGTTGGGCGTATTGCGTTCCGCGCGGGCGAGTCGATCCGCACAGAGATCAGCTGCAAGTACGACCGGGAGAGCGTCGAGCGTTTGTTCGCCGGAGCAGGGCTCGTCCTCGACGAGTGGGTGGCTAACGACACACCGGCGTACGCGCTCGCGATTGCGCTGCGCGACACAACGTGACGATGCTCGTTCCGGGCCGCGCGCGCGGACGCGCACTACTGGCGGCTGATCTCGGGCGGCGCGCGTTTTCGCCGGGTCGCGGGGCCACGCGGCGGATCGGCGCGGAGGTCGAGCTACTCCCGATCGATGCCGACACACGGTGCATCGCGTCGCTCGAGCGCGGCCCGCACGCCGTGTTGCCGATGCTCCGTCGCTTCGGCGCGACGCGATGTTGGGTGGAATCGCGGACGGAAAAGGGTACGCCGTGCTTCGGCGCGCCGGCGGGCGGGCGGCTGACGTTCGAGCCGGGCGGACAGATCGAGTACGCGGCGCCGCCTGCGCCTAACGCAAGTGCGCTGATCGCCGACGTTCGTGCGGTGCTCGAGCCGCTGCGCCGATTCGCGTCGCGAGACGGGTTGGATCTCGTGGCGTCCGGCATTGAGGCCGAGCGCGACGTATGGTCGACCCCGCGCCAACTCGACGCCGATCGCTATGAGCGGATGGAAGCGTATTTCGCCACGATCGGTCCGCACGGCGCGCGCATGATGCGGCAAACGGCGTCGTTCCAGGTGTGTTTGGACGTCGGCGCGGGGACGGTGGCCGGGCGACGCTGGCGAATGCTGAATGCGGCTGCGCCGTACGTGGTGGCGATCTTCGCGAACTCGCCGCGCTACGACGGCGCGCTCAGTGAACATCAGAGCATGCGAGCGAACTCCTGGCGCCGCCTCGACCCGCTGCGCACGGGCGTCGTTGTCGGCGATGACCCGGTATCGTCGTACCTGTCGTTCGCGTTGCGGGCGCCGGACATGATGCGGCGTACGAGCGACGGGCAGTATCGTCCGTTCGGCGATTGGTTGGACGCGGACTGCGCGACGCTGGACGACTGGCACCATCATCTCACGACGTTGTTTCCCGAGGTGCGTCCTCGCGGGTACTTCGAGATGCGGGGTGCGGATTCGATCGATCCGGCCTGGTGCGCCGCCCCGCTCGCATTGTTAGGCGGATTGGCGTACGACGACACGGCGCTCGCCGAGGGGCTCGAGGTGGTGGGCGATTTTGCCGGCCGCTTGGAGCCGGCCGGTCACGCGGGACTGCGCGATCCGCGCATTGCCACGGCGGCAGGTCAGTTGGTCGACATCGCGCTGGGCGGTTGCGCGAGATTGGGGAGCGAGTTTCTCACCGGCGCCGACTTCGACGCCGCACGCGCGTTCTTCGACCAGTACACGTGCCGGGGACGCTCGCCAGCCGATGACGTGCGCGACGCCGCGGCGCCGGCACCTGCCTAACGTAGTTCAGCGGGCCAAGCGCGCGTTGTCGTAGGTCGGATCGCCGGTCACCTCGCGGTCGACGTGCGCGGAGAGCCACGGCGGCGGCAGCGGCGCGTCGTCGGGATGGGCGAGCTCGACTTCCGCGAGCGTGAGCGGCCGGTCGAGGAACTGATCGATCGCCCACTCGGCGCCTCCCTCACGAACCAGGTACCGGCGCTTGTGGACGCGGCGGCCCGAGGTGAGGGGCCAAAGCGCGTCGAACAAGTCACGGTCGATCTGATCCTCGAGCTCCAAACGCACGAGGCCGTTCCCGCCCTTCACCGTTCGATACCAGCGCGTGACGCCTCCGGCGGCGATCGAGCGCACGCGTTCCGTGACGTGCCCGCCCGGCAAGTATCCCTGGTCGATGTCCTGGACCGTCGTGGCGGCAGAGTCTCCTAACGGGACAGGCGGCAGATCGGTGAGCAGGTACTTGCGTTCGATTTCGGTACCCTGCGTCCGGTGACGGGCGAGGCGCCCGGCGAACGCGCGCGCGTCGTCCAGAAACGGCCGGGCGTTGTCGCCTAACCATCCGCCGGCGAACGTCGCGAACAGCGACTCGCTGCGCTCGTGCAGCCGCCGCGCCACTTCGAGGAGGCCGGCACGCGGATCCCGTCCGACGGGCCCCGCCGGTCGCATCCCGTCGAGCGACGAGCCGTCGCGGACCAGGGCCGCCAATCGGTGCGCGGCGTCGTGCGCGGCCTCCTCCATGCCGTCGGCTACCAACGTCGCCAGCAAATGCGCATCGTGCAGGTCGCCTAACGTGTCCTGCAGCGCGCGGAGGCTGCTGACTAACGGAGCGGCATTGGCAGCGAGCTCGGCGACCGGCTCGAGGGCGTAGCGGAGATGCTTGGCGGCAATGCGCGCGCGGTGCGCGCTCGCCTGATCGGCAACGTCGTGCACCGACGCCAGACGGGACTCGAGCGCATCAATGAAAGCGGCCAGGCGCAGCCCGAGGACGCGCGCGGCCCCTTCGGGGACGATTGGCTCATCGAGGCGAACGGTGAGCTGCCAGCTCGCGAGCGCCCGTTGCAGCGACTCGGCGAGCGGTGCGAACCGATCGACGAGGCGTGCGCGCAAGCGCGCGTCGTCTTGCGCCTTGGATGCACGAAGGCGCTCGAGAATCCACGTGGCGCCGACGCGCTGACGCCGCGACAGCGACGGCACTTCTCGTTCGATCCACGCGATGTGCACCTGCGCATCGCGGCCGGCGCCGGTGGCCTTCGCCAGGCGGCGGAGCCTACGGCGGCGCTTCTTCGTGATGCTGTCGCGCAGCTGGCCGCGGAACGTGCGGTTGCAACTGCGCAGGCGTCTGAGCGCGACGCGAAGATCGTGCAGGGCGTCGGGCGACGTCACGTCATCGAGCGCCTGGTATGCGGAGCACGCTGCGCGAACGTGCGCCAGCGCGATGCGCCGCGCCGTTTCGGCGGCGGGCCGGTCGAGCGCGTCGGCGGGGAGCGGGATGTCCACGGCGGCCCGTTAGGCGCGTGCGCGCATCACGCCGCTCCCGATTGATCAGCTATGCTGACGAAACCAGAAGAAGGCGACTTCACCGAGCAGGAGCGCCACCACCGAGCCAAGGAGCACGGCCTCGATCTTGGAAGGCGCCGGAATTGAACGCAACCAGCGCGCGCGGCGGCGATATTCGTACATGAGCTCTTGGAGTCCTGGACACGGGATTGCAACACTGTGAGTCACCTTATCGCCAGTCAAGTAAGGAATTATTAACAAATTGACCGTATCGTTGTTACTGCGCATTACATGCGGTCGCGGACAGTTTGGCGTCAGAACGCGTAGTGGACGGTGCCGTAGAAGGATCGTGGCTGGCCCGGAGACACGACGTGGCCGGCAACAAGTTCCGGATACGCTTTGTCGAGAACATTGCGTACACCGACTTCGAGTTGGGCAACGCCGATCTGCACGAGCGCTCCGAGGTGCACGAGTCCATATGCCGGGAGCACGACGCCGGGTTCGTCGAAGGGGGAGTATGGACCAACGACGTTCGTGCTCAGACGCAGTCGCCACGATGTTGCGTGCGGCGCGAACTGCAGCGATGCGATGCCGACGTACTGCGCCGTGTTGTACACGCGAAGTCCGGACAGCGTGTCGATAGCGGACGGGTCATCCTCTTCCTGCGTGATGAAGCGGCGATAGCGCGCGTCGTTGAAGGTCCAGTCGGTGGAGAAGGAGAGGGTGGGCGCGATCGGCGCTTGCATCTCCGATTTCAACGCCTTGGCGGCGACTGGCACCGCCGTTGCTCGACGCGCCGGAGAGCGGATCGAATGTTTGCTCGTTGCTCACGTCCATGCGGAAGAGCGCAACCGATCCATGGACATCGTGATGATCGAATTTGAGTCCGCTCTCGTACGCCCACGCCGTGATGAAGGGCAGCGTCGGGTCATTGATGATACCGTCGGTGGACCGGAATCCGCGCGACACGTTGACATAGGCGCCGATATCGTCCGTTAGTCGAAAGAGGGCGCCGAGTTTGGGGGACGCCACGCCGTGTGTGTCGCCGGTGCCGAGCCTCGTCGTTAGGCGTGGAGTGCGTGTCGACGAGATCGTAGCGGGCGCCCACGCTGAGGCGCAACCGCGGGGTCGGATCGATGTCCGACTGGATGAACAGCGCTCCGGACGTCTGTCGCGCGTGCACGAGCGTGGCCGCGGAATCGGGTTCACGATCGGTGGTGAACCAGTTTTGATAATGCGACTGGTCCCATCGCGATTCGGCACCGACGGTGAACTCGACGCGAGGCAGCGCCCACGTGAGTGCCGTGGTGGCGCCGAGTCCGGTGCGATGATCCACCTCTTCGGTCTGGCTGCCCGAACCCTCGAAGCGGCCGCCGGCAGGCGGAATGGTGAGAAAGAATTTCCAATTGCCTTGCGTCGAATACACGGTCGTTCGCCACAATAGCGGTCCTGCGAGATATCGCAGGCTCACGCGCTCCTGCGCGCGATACTTCCGTCCGCCGTCGGTTGGATTGGACACGATGTCGTAGTCGTGTCGCGCGAACTCGTCCTCGCTCAAGAAGCCGGGTGACTTCCAATCGGCGCCGTAGAGCTCCACGCCGCCATCGATGCGCCACGCAGAGTCGAGGTCGTGCACGACGCGAAAGTGTCCTTGCTCGACGTCGGAGCGGCTGTTAGGCCGCCAGCCATTCTTCGTGATCCCATCGGGCGCCGAATACGCCGCCGCCGGCGGGTCCGTGATCGAACCCCGTGAGCACTGTCGCATCAATGTGACCGGCGGTGCCCGCATTGACGGTCGCCTCGGTACCCTGCGTGCGCTCGAGGGTGTGCACATTCACGATGCCGGCGAGCGCGAAGTTGCCGAAGAGCGCGCTGGTTGGGCCCTTGATGACATTGATGGACTGCACCGCGGCGGGGAAGATCAGTCCCCAATCGTTGTAGCCTTCGGCGTGTCCATTCACGGGCTCATTGATCGGCACGCCATCGATCCACAGCGCGAGGTCCGTGGAGTGATCCGAGCTGAATCCACGGATGGATGCATTGGAGGCGAAGCCGGGACCTTGTCCCTGGAGATGCACTTCGACACCGGCGCTTTGGCGCAGCAGATCCCACGGCGACGTGGCGGGCGTGAGCGCGATGACGCTGGGCGTTACCGTGATCGCCGATTGCGGCTCGTTGCGACGGACGGGCGCCGCGGTGACGGTCACGGTGGCGAGTCTGGTGGCGCGTCGTGCGAGCGAGTCGCGGCGCGCGGCCGTGTCGGGGCGTGCGGTGGTGTCGCGCGCCGTCGTGTCACGTGCGGCCGTGTCGCGCGGCGCCGTCCGTTGCGCCGCGAGCGGCCCCGCCAGGCAGCAGGCGACGGCAGCGGCGACGAGGGCCGTCGTCGAGCCGGGACACGCGCACGGACGCGCAGTTAGGCAGAAGGTCATGTGTCGTCCAGCGTCCAGGACTGAGGAACCGGCGTCGGCTGGCGCTCCGGCCATCGACGGGCGCGGTCAATCGGTTCCGAGTGCGCGCGACACGTGCCGCCCGAGGGCCGTTAGGCCGCGGCAGCATGACGTGAACGAGCGCGTGAGCAAGGGCGACGAGGCGCGACGCGCCTCGTGCGTGCATCACGCGATGGCGGGAGGTCCGTTGGCGAAGGGGCGTGCGTACGGCGCGGGGACCAGAACCGCCAGTTGCGCCGCCGGCGTGCTAACGCGGGCCGCGCGGGCGATGGCAGCGACGACGGCGACGCTGCTCGCGGGGAGCCCGGCGAACGCGGCGCCGGCGCAATCGCCGAGGCACGTGCAATCGTGGTGCGCTGGAGCGGACGGCGTGGAATCGGAGTCGTGCCGGGGCTGCGCCGCGGCGTGCATTGCGTGACCGTTGGTCATCACCATCACGCCCGCGACGCCGTCGTGCATTGGACAGCGATGCATGGCGGCGACTGGTTCGGTCACACACAGGACGAACCAAATCGCCAGGAAGGCGGAGGCGAGACGCGTGGACCACGGGCGACGCATGGACGTAATGTCACCGCCCGGCCTGTTGGGCGCCAGGCCGTGGCGGGCGACTTAGGGCGTGGGTGCGGGTGTGCTCGTGGATGTCGTGACGATGGTCGAATCGTCGAGCGCGGTGATCCGGCCGTCGGAGCCGACGCTGAAACGCGTGCTTTGGCCGCCGGTGATCAGCACGCGATAGCAGCCGGGGTCGAGCGGAAGCGGACCGATGACGCTTTGGTATCCGCGCGGCGGCGCACCGTAGGTGACGGTGTCGGGTGGCGACCCTTTGGCGCCGTGGTCACCGAAGGTCCAGTACG
Source organism: uncultured Gemmatimonadaceae bacterium (assembly GCA_963702675.1). Taxonomy (GTDB): domain Bacteria; phylum Gemmatimonadota; class Gemmatimonadetes; order Gemmatimonadales; family Gemmatimonadaceae; genus JADGGM01. The sequence continues at coordinate 442,297 of CAVPDN010000009.1, read as the reverse complement.
GTGTCTTGTCTCCGCACCGCATCACCGTAAGGCCGTAGAAAAAGTCGGCGGTGCGGCGGAGGATGGCGAGATGAAAGAGCGGGAGCGGCTTGGCGACGGGGGTCGTGCTGAGTGTGCCCGAGTGGTCGGCGCACGCAGCCGCCACACCTACAATGAGTGCGGCGCTGGCGATGCGCCCAAGGGCGCGCGGGTGTAACCTCTTCACCATGGCGTGCACGGCCGTCATCTTGCGCATAGCCGAGGGGCGCGGTGCGGCGCCCGCGCGATCACTGATAGGAATCGAGGAGCGTCAATGCAGGCTTCGCACGAGACGGTCGGACGGGGGCGCGCGCAGACGATCAAACGGCTGGCGCTGGCGCTGGCATCCCTGATGGTGTGTGTGGGCGCCGCGAGCGGATTCGCGGCGTTCCATACGCACCTCAAGCGGTCGGCGCCGAGCAACGGCGCGACGTTAGGCGAGGCGCCGAAGGCGGTGCAGCTCTGGTTCACCGAAAAACCGGAGCTCGCGGCGACGGGCGTCACGCTCAGCACGGCCGACGGCTCGGCGGTGGCGTTAGCACCGCTCGCGCTGTCGGACGGCAGCGATACCGCGGCCGTCGTGGCCGCCGTGCGCGGGGCGCTGGCACCGGGATCCTACGTGATCCGGTGGCGGACGATGGCGCGCGATGGGCATCCGGCGCGCGGCACGCTGACGTTCACGCTGGCACCGTCTCACTGACACCGTCGAGCGGGTCCCCGACTAACGGAGACCCGTCGGGCGCCTCGAGGATGAAGCCGGCATCGCGGATCATCTCGAGATCGGCGTGCGCGGCCTGGCCCGGCGTGGTGAGGTAGTCGCCGATGAAAATGGAATTGGCGGGATAGAGGCCGAGCACCTGAATCGAGCGCAGATGCACCTCCCGCCCGCCGGCGATGCGGAGCTCCTGGGACGGCAGGAGCAGCCGGAACAGGCACAGCACGCGGAGGCAGCGGCGTGGATCGAGCGCGGCGCGCTTCGAGAGCGGCGTCCCCGGGATCGGGATCAGGAAATTGACCGGCACGCTCCGTACGTCGAGCTCGCGCAGCGAGAGCGCGAGGTCGATGATGTCATCGTCCGATCTCGCCCATCCCGACGATGCCGCCGGAGCACGTCTTGAGGCCGGCCGCGCGGACGTGTTCCACCGTCGCCGGCGGTCCTCGAACGTGTGCGTCGTGCAGATCTCGTCGTAGAAGCGCTCCGACGTGTTCAGGTTGTGGTTGACCTGCGTCGACGCCCGCCTCGCGCAAGCGGCACGCTTGCTCCTCGTTCAACAGCCCGAGACAGGCGCACACGCGCAGGTCGTAGCGTTTCGCGGACGGCGCGCACCGCATCGAGCACTTTCCGGAAGACGCGCTCGCCGGGCGCGCGACCGGAGATCACGAGGCAGAACGTGCCCGCCTTGAGCGCTCGCGGCGCGGTCGGCCGCGGCGAGGATCTTCTCGCAGCGCGAGCATCGGATACTTCTCGATCTCGGCGGTCGACACCGCGGACTGCGAGCAGTAGTGACAGTCTTCGGGGCAGAGTCCGCTCTGCGCATTGAGCAGAAAGTGCAGCGCACGCGATTGCCCCAGTAGTGGCGCCGCACGCGATAGGCGGCGGCCAGTTGGGCGAGGAGCGCTTCGTCGGGCGCCGCGAGCACGGCGCGCGCATCCTCGCGCCGAACGATCTGGCCGGCGAGCGCCATTCGTCGGCCAGGCCATCCCAATCGCAGGTGTCGGGCTCGAGCATCATCGGTTCGGCTGTCCTTCGTCGATTGTTGGTCGTGCGTGGCACGTGCGAGCAGGTCGCGCAATCCGGCGACCGCGGCCGCTCGCGCCAGGGCCATGTCGTCGGACGACGCGGGGAGCCACGGGAAACTCACCACGGGCGTGTCGGGAAGCAACGCCTGGATGGTTTCGCGGTTGGTGCGGCGCGCGAGATCGGGCTCTCGCGCATCGGTTTCGTTCAACACGACACCGAGCACGTGCAGGGCGCCCGCGTGGAGCGCGCCGCACGGTCAGCAGCGGTGTGATTGATGCGCGCCGAGTCGGTTGGCGGCGACGACGACCGCGTCGAGGGGCCAACGCTGCGAACAGCGAGAGGAACGGCGGTGAGCGTGATCGGGACGAGCAGTCCGCCCGCGCCTTCGACGACGACGGCATCGGCGCGGGCTGCGAGGCGTTCGAACGATGCGTCGAGGGACGCGACGGAGAGCACGCGGCCCGCGCGCCGCGCGGCCATCCAGGGCGCGAGGGGCTCATGGAGAACGATGGGGCAGACGTCGCGCATGCGCATCGGCGCCGCCGGCGCGCGGCGGCCAGGATGCGCGCATCGGATGTCGGGCCATCGCGGGTGACGCCCGTTTCAACGGGCTTCATCGCGGCGACGCACAGGCCATCGGCGCGCATCGCGCCAATGAGCGCGCGGCTCACGGTGGTCTTGCCGACGCCGGTGTCGGTGCCCGTCACGCCTAACCGGATCATCGCCATTCGAGAAACCGCTCGATCACGCGATACACGACAGCAAGGTCATCGACGGTCGTGCAGTACGGCGGCAGCACGTACACGACATTGCCCAACGGGCGCAGCAGCACGCCGTTCCGTAAGGCGAACGCGGCGAGCTCGCCGCCGACCGCGCTCAGGTATCCTGTTTCGCCGTCGAGGTCGAATGCAGCGACGGTTCCCAGGACGCGCGTGCGGCGCACGCGCGGATGCGGTGCGAGGCGCGCCGAGATGCTCGCGATGCGCGCCTTCGATGGCTTCGCGTCGTTGGGCGCACGCGGCGTCCAGCAGCGTGAGGCTGGCGCGCCCGGCGGCACAGGCGATGGGATTCGCGGTGTACGAATGGCCGTGGAACAACGTCTGCCTGCGATCCTGGCTTCGGAAGCCCTCGAAGATGCGCTCGGTGGTGACGGTGGCGCCGAGGGGGAGCGTGCCTCCCGTTAGGCCTTTGGAGAGGCACATGATGTCGGGCGCGACGCCGGCGCGCGCGCAGGCGAAGAGCGGGCCGGTGCGGCCGAATCCGGTGAGCACCTCGTCGGCGATGAGCAGCACGTGCGCCTTGTTGCAGCATTCGGCGAGCGCGCGCAGGGTGTGCTCGGGCCACATGCGCATGCCGCCGGAGCCGAGGAGCAGCGGCTCGACAATCACCGCGGCAAGCTCCGTCCCGCGTTGGTCGATGAGCGCGCGGAGTGCGGCGACGGTGTCGCCCTCGGTGGGATCGGGGAGCCGTTCCACCGGCCACAGCCGGTCCGCGAAACGCATCGGTGAACGTGCCGCGCGCGCTGACGCTCATGGCGCCGAAGGTATCGCCGTGGTACGCGTGCTCGATGGCGGCGATGAGCGGCCGCGTCTCGCCGTTGTTGCGCCAGAATTGGAGCGCGGCTTTGACGGCGACTTCGACGGCGGTGGATCCGTCGTCGGAAAAGAAGACTCGTGTTAGGCCGGGCGGCAGAACGTCGACGAGCTCGGCGGCGAGGCGCGCCGCGGGCTCGTGCGTGCACCCGGCGAAGATGACCTGGTCGAGCGTTCGCGCCTGGTCGGCGATGGCTTGGGCGATGACCGGATGGGAGTGGCCGTGGAGGGTCACCCACCACGACGAGATGGCGTCGATCAAGATCGCGGCCGTCGGCGGTATGGAGCCGCGCGCCTTCGGCGCGCACTACCGGCACGGGGAGCGGTGCGGTGGCGTGTTGCGTGTACGGGTGCCAGACGTAGCGTGCGTCGAGCGCGGCCCAGTCGGTGGGTGCGGTCACGATGCGCGACGGGGCAGGACGTCGCGGAGCGCGTCGAGCAGATGGGCGATCTGCTCCGGCGTGTGCGCGCCGCTCGCCGTGACGCGCAGGCGCGAGCTGCCTAACGGAACGGTGGGCGGCCGGACGGCGCCGACGAGGAATCCGCGCTCCCGCAGCGCGGCGCCGGCGCGTGCCGTGGCGGCGGCTTCGCCGATGATGAGGGGGATGATGTGCCCATCCTCGTCGCCGGCCGGGTCGCGACCTAACGCGCGAAGTCCGTCGCGGAGCGCGCGCGCGTTGGCGCGCAGCCGATCGCGGCGCCATGGCTCCGTCTGGACAATGCGCAGCGCCTCGCTCGTGCCGGCGGCCAGCGCCGGCGGCGCGGCGGTGGTGAAGACGAAGGCGCGGGCGCGATTGAGCAGCCAGTCACGGAGCAGCTGCGAGCCGGCGATGAACGCGCCGGTCGTGCCGATCGCTTTACCGAGTGTGCCCATGGTCACGTCGATGCGGCGTTCGACGTTCCAGCGCTCGGCGGACCCGCGGCCGTTGGCGCCTAACACACCGGTGCCGTGCGCGTCGTCGACGTACGTGAACGCGCCGTGCTCACTCGCGAGCGCCGCGAGCGCGTCGAGCGGGAAGAGGTCGCCGTCCATCGAGAACACGGCGTCGACGACGATCCAGCGGCGACCGTCGCGATCGGCGTCGTCGCGCAGCATGTCATCCAACCGATCGAGATCGAGGTGCGGGAAGATCTTGACTTCGGCTCGCGAGAGTCGGCAGCCGTCGATGAGCGACGCGTGATTGAGCGCATCGGCGTAGATGACATCGCCGCGCGAAGCGAGCGCGGGGATGGCGCCCGTGTTGGCGGCATAGCCGCTCGCGAACAGGAGCGCGGCCTCGGCGCCCTTGAATGCGGCGAGCGCGACTTCGAGCTCCTCGTGCAGCTCGTTGGTGCCCGAGATGAGACGCGCCGCCGCCGCACCGGTACCCTCGCGCTTGAGCGCGCCGGCAATTGCGTCGGCAATGCGCGGATCTCCGGCGAGGCCGAGGTAGTCGTTAGACGAGAAATCGACGGCCGGGCGACCGGCGGCGGACACGGTGGCGCCGCGACGTTCGCGCACGGGATGCGTCTCCCGTCTCAAGTCCGCGTGATCGAGCACCGAGAGATCGCGGCGGAGCACGGCATCGAGCGTCGTCTGATGGAATGCGGTCGCATGAGATGGCATGGTTCGGAGACTACGTGTCTCGACGACGCCGGGTCAAGCGGTTCGGCGACGCAGCATTGACGCGGCGACTGCTCCGGGGTAGCATCGCAATCGGGGGTCGCATGCGCACCGAACGTGCGATGCGGCTCGAGGTTTCGGGTCGAGTGAGCTCGGAGTCGATCCATGCGTAGCAACGTGACGCGCCGGGAGTTCGTGCTTGGAACGGCAGCCGCGGCCGCGGCGGCGACCATGTGGCCGCGCGCGGCGCTGGCGGGTCGAGTGTTGCAACACGCATCGCCGCGCGTCGCGGATCCGTCCATGGTGCGGCCATTCGATCTGGCGCGCGTCCAACTGAGACCGGGCCCATTCCTCGACGCCGCGGAGATTGCCCACCGGCATCTGCTGAGCGTCGATCCCGACCGTCTGTTGCACATGTTCCGCATCACCGCGGGCCTGCCATCATCCGCCGAGCCGCTGGGCGGATGGGAGGCGCCGGTGAACGAGCTGCGCGGCCACTATACCGGCCACTTCATGTCGGCGTGCGCGCTCATGAGCACGAGCCTGCGCGATCCAGAGCTTCGCACGCGCGGCGCGTACGTGGTGCGTGTGTTGGCGCAATGCCAGCAGACACACGGCAGCGGATACGTGAGCGCATTTCCGGAAGAGTTTTTCGACCGGCTGCGCGACGGGAAGAACGTGTGGGCGCCGTTCTACACGATTCACAAGATCATGGCGGGATTGCTGGACACGTACACGTATTCCGGCAATGCACAAGCCATGACGGTGCTCTTGGGTTTGGCGGCGTGGACGCGGGGATGGGTCTCTCCGTTAGGCGACGAGGCGATGGCGCGCGTGTTGGAGCGCGAGTACGGCGGGATGAACGAGGTGCTGTACAACCTGGCGGCCGTCAGCCACGACCGGCAATGGGCGGAGCTGGCGCACCGGTTCGACCACGAACGGGTATTCGCTCCGTTAGCCGACGGGCGCGACGAGCTCACGGGGCTGCACGTCAACACGACGATCCCGAAGATCATCGGGGCCGCGCGCCGCTACGAAGTGCTGGGTGACACGCGCGCTCACGCGGTGGCCGATTATTTCTGGCGCGAGGTGACGGGGCATCGGGCGTACTGCACCGGCGGCACGAGCAACGGCGAGGATTGGGGCGCGGCGCCGGACGTGCTGTCGACGCAGCTGAGCGGGTACACGCAGGAGTGCTGCACGACGTACAACATGCTCAAGTTGACGCGGCACGTATTCGGGTGGACGGCGGACCCGCGCTGTGCGGACTACTACGAGCGCGCGCTGTTCAACGGCATCCTGGGGACGCAGCATCCGAGCGACGGCATGACGCTCTATTACGTGCCGCTGGCGTCCGGTTATTGGAAACTTTTCGGACATCCGAACGAGTCCTTCTGGTGCTGCAACGGCACGGGTCTCGAGTCGTTCTCCAAGTTCGGCGACAGCATCTACTTCCAGGATGACGCCGGCGTGTACGTCAATCTGTTCATCGCGTCGGAGCTGGATTGGCAGGAGCGCGGCGTCCGGCTGGTGCAGGAGACGCGGTTCCCGCTCGAGGAGGCGACGCAGCTCACCGTGCGTTGCGCGCGGCCGACGCGGTTCGCGCTGCGGGTGCGGGTGCCGTACTGGGTAAGGCGCGGCGGATCGGCGTCGCTCAACGGGCACGCGCTGGACGCTTTCGCGGCGCCGAGCAGCTATCTGGTGCTCGACCGCACGTGGCGGGACGGCGACCGCGTGCGGGTGACGATGCCGATGGCGCTGCACGCGCATCCGATGCCGGACGACGGGACGGTCCAGGCGATCATGTACGGCCCGCTGGTGCTGGCCGGTCGGTTAGGCACGACGGGCCTCACGTCCGACGTCTTGCGGGCGGCGCCGACGAAGCCGCGCACCGTGCCGGACTACGAGTCCGATCCCGTGTCGGCGCCGTCGTTCGTGGCGGCTCACGGCGACCTCTCGACGTGGATCACGCGACGCTCGGGCGCGGGCGAGGCGCTGGAGTTTCGCACCGTTGGGCAGACGACGGACGTGACGCTGGTGCCGCTCAACACGGTGATCGACGAGCGCTACGCCGTCTATTGGAAGGTTGCGTCGCGCGACGCATGACGGCGGAGCCGCGGGCGGCGCCCAGGCGGACGCCCGTCACCAGATGTCGCCGACGGTGAACCCGTCGGGGAACGGATCGCTCGGATCGACCACGTACGAGCTGAAACCGGTGATCCACGCCTGGCCGCTCAACGTGGGCACCACGGCAGCGGTACTGCCCCACCATCGTCTCCGCGACAAGGCGTCCGGTGAACACCGTGCCTAACACGCCCTCGTGATGGAAGTCGCGGTCGAGGGGCAGCTGTCCGCGCGCGTGGAGGGCGGCCATCCTGGCGCAGGTGCCGGTGCCGCACGGCGAGCGGTCGATGGCGCCGGTCCACGTGGCGGGCCGGTTCCAATCGAGCGTGCCCGTCGACACGATCACCGCGTTGCGCGCGTGCGCGCTCCGGGCGGCGGGCGGGCCCGACAACTGCGCGATGGTGATGCCGGTGAATCCGGGCTGCTCGGGGTGTGTCACCGGGAGCTGCTCGCGGGCGGCGGCCTTGATCATCTCGCCGATGCGGACGATGTCGCGTCCTTCATCCGGCGTTAGGCGCAGGCCGAAGCGGCGCGGCGTCGGCGATCACGTAGAACATCCCGCCGTAGGCGACGTCGACCGTCACCGTGCCCAGGTGCGGCACTTCGACCGGCGCATCGAGGTGCACGGCGAACGCCGGGACGTTGCGGAACGTGACGCGACGTCACCTTGCCGTGCTGGCAATCGGCGCGCACGCGGACCAGGCCGGCGGGCGTCTCGAGCGTGAGCTCGGTGACCGGCTCGCGCATCGGGATCATGCCCGTCTCGAGCAGCACCGTCGTGACGCAGATCGTGTTGGTGCCCGACATGCCGCGGATATTCGACCTGCTCCATGATCACGAATCCGGCGTCGGCATCCGGGATGCGTCGGCGGAAGAATCAGGTTGCAGTTGGCGGCCGGATATCCGCGCGGCTCGCGCAGCATGCGGAGCCGCAGCGCGTCCGCATGGTCGCGCAGGTGACACATCTTCTCGAACATCGACGCGCCGGGCACGTCGAGCACGCCGCCGACGATCACGCGACCGGGCTCGCCGCACGCGTGCGCATCGACGGCGTGGATCATGGAAGAGAATCGCATCGCGGATCAGAGCCAGGCGCGGAAACGGCGGATGTAACGGGTCTTCACGACCTGGGTGAGCAAGCCGTACGACAACAGGATGGCGACCAGCCACGCGAAATACCCGGCCGGCAGCGGCTCGAGTCCCAGGCGTTCGCCTAGCGTGATGAACGGGAGCACCATCCCGATCACCATGATCGTCGCCGTGAGCGCGAGCACGGGCCACGTGGCGCGGCTCTGAATGAACGGCATCTTCGCGGTGCGGATCATGTGCACGATGAGCGTCTGGGACAAGAGTCCTTCGACGAACCAGCCGCTTGGAACAATGCCTGGTGCTGCACCGCGTTCGCCTTGAACACGCACCACATGAGGGCGAACGTGGCCATGTCGAAGATCGAACTCGTCGGACCGATACACACCATGAACCGCCCGATGTCGTCTGCTCTCCACTTGCGCGGACGCGTGAGATACTCGGGATCCATGTCGTCGAACGGAATCGAAGTCTGCGAAATGTCGTAGAGCAGATTCAGCATGAGCAGCTGGATCGGCAGCATCGGCAGGAACGGCAGGAACGCGCTCGCGACGAGCACGCTGAATACGTTCCCGAAGTTCGAGCTCGCCGTCATCTTGATGTACTTGATGATGTTGCCGAAGATCTTCCGTCCCTCGAGGACGCCTTCCTCGAGCACCATCAGGCTCTTCTCGAGCAGAATGATGTCGGCGATTCCTTGGCGATGTCGACCGCGGAATCGACGGAGATGCCGACGTCGGCTTCGCGCAGCGCGCCCGCGTCGTTGATGCCGTCGCCGAGGAATCCGACCGTGTGGCCGCGGCTGCGCAGGGCGCCGCACGATGCGCGTCTTCTGCGTCGGCGTGAGCTTGGCGAAGATCGTGGTGCGCTCGGCGAGGTCCGACAGCTCGTCGTCGGACAGCGCTTCGAGGTCTGCGCCTAACGCAATGTCCCCCGGCTCGAGGCCGACGTCGTGGCACACCTTCCGCGATGACGTCGTTGTCGCCGGTGAGGATCTTGACGGCGACGCCATGCTCGCGGAGCGCGGTCAGCGCCGGGCCGGCGGTCTCTTTGGGCGGATCGAGAAACGCCATGAACCCGGCGAGCATCGAGCGATCGCCCTCGTCGGCTCACGGTGAAGGCCCGGTCGTGCACGGGGAACTCGCGATACGCGACCGCGACGACGCGCAATCCGTCCTCGTTGAGCTCGCGCGCCAGATCGAGCGGCGTCTCGCGGCGGCATCGGTGGTCGAGCGGCGTACGACATCCTCGTCGCGCATCTGCGTGCACACGGCGAGAATCTCTTCGACGGCGCCCTTGCAGATGAGCTCGTGCGCGGTCTCTTCCCGCTCGACGACGACGGACATGCGCCTGCGCGCAGAAGTCCAACGGGATCTCGTCGACCTTCTTGTAGTCGCGTTCGACGCCAGGTCCTCGCTCAGGTCGCTTGTGCTCGAGCATGGCGACGTCGAGCAGGTTGCTTGAGTCCCGTCTGATAGACGCTGTTGAGGTAGGCGAGGGCGAGCACCTCCTCGTCCTCTTCGCCGATCACGTTGAGGTGGTGCTCGAGGACGATGCGATCCTGCGTGAGCGTGCCCGTCTTGTCGGTGCAGAGCACGTCCATCGCGCCGAAGTTCTGAATGGCGTTGAGCCGCTTGACGATGGTCTTGTGCCGCGCCATCGACCACGGCGCCCTTGGCCAGATTCGCGGTGACGATCATCGGCAGCATCTCGGGCGTTAGGCCGACAGCCACCGCGAGCGCCGAACATGAACGCCTGCAGCCAGTCGCGCTTCGAGACGCCGTTGATCACGAAGACGATCGGCACCATCACGAGCATGAACCGGATGAGCAGCCAGCTCACCTTGTTCACGCCGATGTCGAACGAGGTGACGGGCCGGCTGGCCGACGAGGCTCCTTGGCCATCGAGCCGAAGTACGTCCGATCGCCGGTCGCGACGACCACGGCCGCCGCCGTACCGCTGACCACGCGTGGTGCCCATGAATCCGATATTGCGGAGGTCGCGCAAGCGTGACGCGTGCCCGAGGCGACGTCGACCGGCGCGTCGCCCTTCTCGACTGGCATCGCCTCGCCGGTGAGGGCCGATTGGCTGATGAACAGATCCTTGGCCGACAGGAACCGCACGTCGGCCGGGACCATGTCGCCGGCGGAGAGCGCGAACGATGTCGCCGGGGACGATCGTCCTCGATCGGCAGCTCACGGCGTCGCGCACGCGGCGCGGGATCCTCTTCCGTCGGATCATCGGTGCGTTCGACCGTCGCGCTCGTGCGCACCATGGCTTGGAGCGCCATCGCGGCGCGATTCGATCGGAACTCCTGCAAGAACCGCAGCAGCGCGCTGATCGTGACCATCACCGAAATCACGATCACGGCTTTGACGTCCCCGGTGGCGTACGACACGACGCCGAGCACGGCGAGAACGCCGATGAACGGATTCGATGAAGGCGTGGACGAGTTGGACGTACCACGCCGGCGCTTTCTCGTGCGCGATCTCGTTGAGCCCGATCGCGTCGCGGCGCTGTTCGGCGGCGCTGTTCGTTAGGCCGTGGCGCGACGTGTCCAATCGCTCGAGCGCGGCAAGGGCGGTCGCGCCGGCGTAGACGAAGAGCGCTTGCGCGCGCGGGTCGCTCACGCCGGCCGAACCCGCGTCGGAGGACGCGCGGCTGCCCAGGCGCAGGCGCAGCAGCTCCAGCGCCTGGTCCGTCCATTGTCCGCCGCGCGCCCCGGGGCGCAATGACGTCATCGGCATCGCGAAGACCCTCCCCGCTCACAACACAACGGCCCCATCGCCGGGAGTGAGCGAAGGGGCCCGAGGCACCGGCCGGCGGCCCGATCGCGGGCAGCCGAACCCTCACTCGTTTGAGCTTTGGCACCGCGTCCCGTGAGAGATTCCCGGAGGGAATCTCAGCCACGTTAGGCAAACCCTTGCTCGGGAGTGCCTGCTCTACCGCGGTCGAGCCTCTCTCGAGACCGCCGGGCAGTGGCCTGTGTGTGACGCGGGAACCTCGCCTACCGAGCTGCATGGCGATGCACGGCGTGTCCGCCATGCGCCGGCGCGCAGCATAACCCGGGCTCTGATGAGTGTCAACGGTGCGCTCGTCCCCAACAAATCCACCCGATTCGGTGTATCATGATGGCTCACCGCGGCGCCTTCGCGCGTCGCACGGATGCCTCGAGCTGGAGATGGATCGATGCGACGGATGACTCTGCTGACACTCGCGAGCGTCGCGGCAACGACGCTCGCTTTTGGGCCCGGTGTCCTGGCTGCGCAAGGCTATCCTGGTGGCGGGGGCATGGGCGGAATGGGCGGCATGGGTGGCGGTGGCGGCCATCGGGGCTTCGGCGGCAATCACGGCCAGCAACATCACCAAATGTCCGAAGACGACATGCAAAAGCACTTCGAGGACATGGCGGCGCTCAAGCCGGCGCTCAAAGACATCGGGCTCGACAACACGCAGAAGGACACGCTCGACAAGCTCGAGAAGGCCTACCGCCCGCAACTCGGTGACTACGGTCGCGCGTTGTGGTCGCTGACACAGAATGGCGGCGCGGATCCGGACTCGACCAAGTCGCTCCGCACCGGCGCGCGCGCGCTGCGCGATCAGGAATTCACCGAGGCACGCGGACTCCTGACTGCCGATCAGCAACCCAAGTTCGATCAAAACGTCACGAAGATTCACTCCGACGAAGAGAAGCGCGACGACCAGATGCATTCGCGCATGGGTGGCGACGACGGTCCCTGACGCCCAACGGTCTGGCTCGCCAGCCGGTATAGCGTGTGGTACGGCCCGCCGACGCGGGCCGCGGATCGCTCTCCATCTCGCGAGAGGCATGGATCGCACGTGTCGTGCACGTTGGAAGTCGCATCCGCGCCCGTTTGGGCCGTCCCGGCTCGCGTGAGCGCGTTGGTGGACGCGAGCGCTGCGCAGCCATCGGAAACCGAGCGCACGTTCGCCGAAGAAGCGGCGCTGCTCGCCCGTGTGCAGCATGGGGACGTGTCGGCGTTCGACACGATCGTCCGCCGGTACATGCGGCGCGCATTCGCGATCGCGTATCGTGTGTTAGGCCATCGCGAGGACGCCGAAGACCTGGTGCAGGATGCGTTCTTGACGGCGCTCGAGCGTATCGCGTCGTTCGATTTGACGCGACCGTTCGGGCCATGGTTCTTTCGCATCGTGGTGAATCGCGGCCTCAACGCGCGGAAGGCGCGGTCGATTCGCCGGACGGAGGCCATGCCGACGGACACGCTGGAGACGCCCGAGCCGTCACCGGCCGGACACTACGAGCGGACGGAGATTCGCGAGCGATTTCAGGCGGCGCTCGCGGGATTGTCGCAGCGGCAGCGGATGATCATCGAGTTGGCGGACGTCGACGGACTATCGGGCGTCGAGATCGCGGCAATGTTAGGCGTGTCACAGGGGACAGTGCGGTGGCATCTCCACATGGCGCGTCACACACTGCGGACAGCGTTGGCGCCTTTGCGCGGAGAACGGACCCATGACTGACGAGTTGCACGGCGGGCGCGATGCGGAGCTCGCGGCGGCGCTGCGACGCGCGGCCGGCGAGCCGCCCTACGACGAAGTGCGCTGGGACGCCTTGGCGCGCCGCATCCACTCGGCTGCGTTAGGCAGGAGGGTCGGGCCGGCGTCGCACCGGTGGTGGGAGCATGCCGCCGGGTGGACGCGCGCGGCTATTCCGTTGGCGGTGGCCGCCGGCCTGGCCGCATTCGCGCTCATCGCGAGCGACCGGTCGGCGGCGCGGACGCCCGAGGCGCCGACATTCATGGAAGCGGTGACGGGCGCGGCGACCGAACAGGACGTCGCGGTGTCGGTGGTCGGCCAACCCACCACAGAATCGTTCGCGGCCGAGGTGCTGGCGCAATGACGGATCCTCGCGCGGGACTGCCGTCGTCGGCACGGCCCGACCAATCGTTCTCGCCGCGCGTCATGGCGGCGGTCGTCGTGGGCGTGACGCTCCTCGCCGGTATTCTGGTCGGGATCGGTCTCGACCGTGCGTTCTTCCGGCCGCCGCACATCCGGCCGCCTTACGGAGAATTCGCCCGCGGGACGAACGCAGACAGCGTGCGACAGCACATGCGCGCGGCCTTCGCGCGGCAACTCCACCTGACACCCGATCAGGCGGCGCGCATTGACACGATCATGCAGCGCCGGATGGCCGCGCTGGATTCGATCCGGAAAGAGACCGGCCCGAAGGTTCGCGCGCTCATCGGCGCGACGCGGGCGCAGATCGACAGCGTGTTGACGCCGGAGCAGCGGGACCAGTTCCGTTCGCTGCAGCACCGGCATTCGCGCCGCTTCCCGCGCGACAGCGGCGGGCGCGGCCCCGCCTAACGAGAGCCGGCGCCGGCGGCGGCCACCTTGAGGCCGTCCGGCGCCATGGGCAGCGCGCGCAGGCGCGTCCCTGTCGCGTCGAAGATCGCCGCCGCCACCGCGGGAGCGAGCGCCATGATCGGCGCTTCGCCCGCGCCCATCGATGGTGCATCGCGGCGATCCACGAGCACGACATCGATCGCCGGAACATCGCTGAAGCGCGGCACGCGATATTCGGCGAGGTGGGCATTGCGAACCACGCCGTGGTCGAAGTCGATCGCCTCGAAGAGCGCGCCGCCCACACCTTGCACCAGCGCACCGGCGATTTGATTGCGCAGCCCGTTCGGGTTCACGATGGCGCCACAATCGAACGCGGTCACGGCGCGCACGATGCGGACGTCGCCGGAACCCTTGTCCACCGAGACTTCGGCGCACGTGGCGACGTATCCGCCCTTCTCGAATCCGCACGCGATGCCGACACCGCGCCCCGATCCGTGACTGGTCCCCGGCCATCCAAAGCGATCGGCGGCTTTCTGCACGACGTCGCGCAGTCGCGGATCGTCCAGGTTTTTCAGGCGGAACGCGACGGGATCGATGTCCAACAGATGCGCGAGCTCGCTGACGTGCGATTCGCGCGCGAAGTGATTGGCCGTCGCGGCGAGCGCGCGATACGACCCCTGCCGGAGCGGCGAGTCCGACGGATGGAACGCGACCCGCTGATTGGCGATCGGATACGGCGGCCGTATGGCAGCGGGTCCGGAATTGTAGTTGTCGAATGTCCACGCCGAGATGATGCCGTCGGCGCCCACGCCGGCATTGACGTCGATCACGCCGGCCGGGCGGAAGTATGCCCAACGGAACTCTTCCTCGCGGGTCCACACCAACTTCACCGGACGGCGCGTCTGCTTCGCGACGCGCGCGGCCTCGACGGCCGCTTCACCGGTGTGCTTGCCGCCGTAGCCCGATCCCGTGTCCGGCACGATGACGCGGACTCGATCGTTCGGCAGGCCGACCGCTTCGGCCACCTGGTCGCGCACGGCGAACGGGCGCTGCGTTCCGGTCCACACCGTGATCCGGTCGCCGCCGGCGTCGCTGGCGTATTGCGCCAGCGCGGCGCGCGGCTCGAGCGGCACGTGCGCGATGTAGGCCACCGTGTACGTGTGCGTGAGGCGGTGGGGCGCGGCCGCGAGCGCAGCAACGACGTCGCCGCGTTCGAACGGTTCGCTCGGGCCACCCTCCCGGCCGCCGCCGGACGCGGGGGCCGGCGTGCGGCGCAAGTAGTCGGAGATATCGCGCGACGAGGGCGGGGTGCCGGGCGCCGGCGTCCACGTGGCGCGCAGTGCGCCTAACGCCTTGGCTGCCGCCGGCGCGGACGGTGCGGTGACGGCCACGAAATCGCCATCGCGCGTCACCACGACACCCGGCATCGACTCCGCGCCGCTCGCATCGAGCGACGCCAGCGTGGCGCCGATCGATGGCGCCCGCAGCACTTTGGCGTAGCGCATGTCGGGCACCCGCATGTCCGACGTGTACTGATGACGGCCGGTGACGAGGTCGTGCGCGCCGACGCGCGGCGCGGACGTGCCGGCCACGGTCCACTGCGACGCGGGCGTGAGCGCGACATTGTCGCGCACGTGTTCGGTGATCGTGCGTCCGGCCGTCAGCTCGCCGTAGCCGATCGAGCGGCGCCGATGCGGGTCGGTGACGCGCCCTCCGGCTGCCGTTAGGCCTGAGGCGCCGGTGTGCCAATGGTCGGCGGCCAGCGCGACGAGTCGCTCGCGCGCGGTCGCGGCCACCTTGCGCAGCTGCGTCCCCATCTGCGGCGTCGACCGGCTGCCAAAGGTGCCCATGTCGAACGGCGTCAACATCGTGTCGCCCATCACGAGCGAAATGGACGACATTGGCACGCGCAGCTCTTCCGCGACTTCTTGCGCCAACGACGTGCGGATGCCCTGTCCGAATTCGACCTTCCCGGTGAACACCGTGACTGCGCCATGCTGGTCGATGTGGAGCCACGCGCTCACGGCGTCGGGGAGCTGTGGCTGGCCCGGGAGCAACCCGTCCGTTAGGCTGCCACCGGCCGGCGCGGCGAAGGCGTCGCGCGACACGAGCACCACCAGGAGTCCACCACCCACCATCTTCAAGAACTCCCGGCGCGACGCGCCCGCGGTAGGGTCGCGAATGATCATGGCCGCTCGTCTCCGCGCACCGACGCGGCGGCGCGCCTAACCGCGGCGACGATGCGTGGATACGTGCCGCAGCGGCACACGTTCGTTTCGAGTGCGCGGGCGATGTCATCCGCCGTCGGCTGGGGCGTGGCGCGGAGTAGCGCGACGCTCGCCATGATCATGCCCGACGTGCAGTACGCGCACTGGAACGCTTCTTCGGCGATGAACGCGTCCTGCACCGGATGCAGATGGCCGTCGTGCTCCAGCCCTTCGATGGTCGTGATCGGCGCGCCGGCGGCGGATTGCGCCGGTATCGTGCACGACGCGACGGCGTGCGAGCCCATCAATACGGTGCACGCGCCGCACCGTCCTTCGCCACAACCGTATTTCGTGCCGGTGAGGCCAAGCTCGTCGCGCAAGACTTCGAGCAGCGTTTGCGAGGGATCGACGTCCACCGAGTGCCGATGCCCGTTGACCTGGATCTCGATGCGCATGCGTGTCTCTCCGAAATCGTGGCCGCGAGTGATCGCGGCAGCACCCATCGCAAGCATATCGCGTGCTCCGCGCATGCCGCAACACCGTGCAGCGAGCGCTGCCGTTAGACGCGGTTGGCGCGCACGAGGACGCGCTCCGCCAGCGCGGGACCGATGAGCTTGCGTCGGCGATTGACTTCGATGGTGATCGGTCCGCCGTACGGCGCGCGTTCCACGACACGCACCGTGCATCCCGGCGTGAGCGCGAGATCGGCGAGATAGCGGAGCAACATGGGATCTTCGTCCGCGACTCGCATGACCGTGGCCGCGGTGCCGGCGTTGAGATCGGCGAGCGCGCGATAGCGCGCTTCTTCGACCGCGCCCTCGCGACTCGGAATGGGCGCGCCGTGTGGATCGACGGTGGGCTCCCCGATGGCCAGGGCCATGCGGTCGATGAGCGCATCGGTGGCCGCGTGCTCGAGGCGCTCGGCCTCGACGTGGACTTCGTCCCAGCCATAGCCGAGGGCGTGGACGAGATACGCTTCGATGACGCGGTGCCGGCGCAGCGTTCGGAGGGCGCCCCGGCGTCCCTTTTGCGTTAGGCGGACCCCGCGGTACGGCTCGTGCGTCAACAGCCCTTGCTCGGCCAGGCGGCGGACCATCCCGGTGACGGACGCCGGCGTTAGGCCGAGCTGCGCCGCGAGGTCGGTGGTGGCCGCCGGCTCGCCCGCGCGCTCCAGCTCGTAGATCGCCTTGAGGTAGTCCTCGACCGACGCGGTGAGATCGGGGAGCGCTGCGCTGGCAGCCGGCGACCCCGTTCCGGCCTTCCGGCCCTTCTCGCGCCCGGCCATCAGCCACGCACCAGTTGTGCGAGCAACCACACGTTGAGCCCCGCGATCACGAACGCGACCGCGTAAGCCGACCGTTTGAGCCAAGGCGGATTCACGTGCTCGCCCATCTTCGCCTTGTTCGACGTGAAGATCACGAGCGGAAAGACCGCGAACGACAACTGCATGCTCAGCACCACCTGGCTCACGATCAGCAGCTTGGCCGTGCCGCTTTCGCCGAAATAGAAGGCGGCGATGACGGCGGGCAGGATCGCGATGCCCCGGGTGAGGAGTCGCCTGAGCCAGGGCCGCATGCGGATATCCAGGAACCCTTCCATGGTGATCTGCCCGGCGAGCGTGCCCGTCAGCGTCGAGTTCTGACCCGACGCCAGCAAGGCGAGCGCGAACACGGTGCTGGCACCGCCCACGCCTAACAGCGGCGTCAACAACTTGTAGGCGTCCTGGATCTCGGCGACCTTTGTGTGTCCCGTGCTGTGAAACGTGGCCGCCGCGACGACGAGAATCGCGGCATTGATGAAGAGCGCGCCCATGAGCGCGGCCGTCGAGTCGAGGATTGCATAGCGGATCGCTTCGCGCTTGCCTCGCGCGCTTTCATCGTACCTGCGCGTTTGCACTATAGATGAGTGCAAATAGAGGTTGTGGGGCATGACAGTCGCACCCAAAATGCCGATTGCCAGATACAGCATCGCCGGATTGCGCACGATCTGGAGCGACGGCACCACGCCGCGCGCGGCCGCCGCGAGGTCCGGCCGCGAGACCACGATCTCGAATACGAAGCACACGCCGATCGTACCGATGAGCGCGATGACCAGCGCTTCGAGCGTCCGGTATCCGCGGTGCTGCAGCACGAGGATGATGAGGACATCGAGTCCCGTGAGCAGCACGCCGATGACGATCGGGATATGAAACAGGAGATTGAGCGCGATGGCGGACCCGATGACCTCCGCGAGATCGCAGGCAGCGATGGCGACCTCGCACAGGATCCAATGCACGATGACGGTGGGCCGCGAGTAACTGTCGCGGACCGCCTGCGCCAGGTCGCGTCCGGTCGCAATGCCTAACTTTGCCGCCAGCGCCTGCAGCAGAATGGCCAGCAGGTTGGAGATGACGACGACGCTGAGGAGCTGGTAGCCGAACGCCGATCCGCCGGCGAGACTCGTGGCCCAGTTCCCGGGGTCCATGTATCCGACCGCAACGAGGAACCCGGGTCCCGCGAACGCGAGCGCCTTCCGCCAGCGGCCGACGCCAGGTATCGAGATGCTGCGATACGCCTCCGCCAAACTCGGCGTGACACGCGCGCGCCGCCAACCCTGTTGGGCCGGTTGCGGCGGCGGCGCCGTCGCGCCGGGTTCGGGCTCGGTCAGGCGCGTTGCCATGACGCCACGTGCCGCCATTCGCAGGCCGGCCGTATTTCTCGCATGGCTAACGAATAATTTAGTCGATACGAAAATGCAACCCGGAGAAATGAAAATCGCGCGCCGCTCGTGAGAACGGCGCGCGACGTGCCCATCCCATCATTGTATCAGAACGCGAGCTTCGTTCCCAGGAAGAACGTCTGACCGTAGTACTCGCGTTGGAAATTGAAGGCGTGGTTCGGCGTGCCCTGGAAAAAGCCGAAGACCGCATTGTTGATATTCAACACCTGGAACTGCAGCTGCACCTGGTCGCTGACGTTGTACATGATCGAGCCATCGATCTGCGCGTGCGCGTAGAAGTAGTTGTCGCCGTTGGCCGTGGCGCTGCCGTCGCCGTAGGAGTCGATCATCGCACCGTTGTACGTCCACCCGATGCGCGCCGACACGGGTGACTTGTCGTAGGTGAGGTAGACGTTGGCAATGTCGGGCGACTGCCGGAGCAGCGGCGCGTGCCGCCCGCTCACCGGATCCACGAGCACGCGTGAATCGCTGTGGGTATAGTTGGCATCGAAGCCCATGCCCGCGAGCCATCCTGGGAGGAACGACAAATGTTGCGCCCACTCGAGCTCTTGTCCAAACAACCACCCATCGCCGCCGTTCTGCGGCTGCAGGCCGACGTACCCGTTGAACGGACCCGGTCCCGTGTACGTGAAGGTTCGGGTGAGGATCACGTCGCTCAGGTTCTTATAGAACACGCCGGCGGAGATGATGCCGGTGGCCGAGATATAGTGCTCGAACAAGAGATCGTAGTTCCACGCGTGCTGCGCGCGCAGATTCGGGTTGCCGGCGCTGAATCCACTGAGCGACGGATCGTGCGCATACAGCGGATTGATCGTGCCCGACAAGTTAGGCGCCAAATCGGTATAGTTAGGCCGAGCGATGCCGCGGGTGAAGGCGAGTCGCAGGTTGGTCGCCGTGTCCAACGCATAGCGGAGCTGGACGCTCGGGAAGAGGTCGGTGTAGTCCCTGGTCCCGGTAATGAGCTGCAGCACTTCGGGTCCCGTCGGATCGCCGCTCGAATCGACGGCCTGTGATACCGAATGGCCGAGATACGTGGCGTGCGTGCGTTCGACGCGCAGGCCCATGTTGAGCCGCAGCGGGCCGAAGTCGGTCGTGTTCATCACGTATGCAGCGTAGATCTTCTCCGACCCGCTGAAGCTGCCGAGTGAATCGTCGGCTAACGGATCGGTCGTGTTGACGAACGACCCGCTGTGCGTATTCTCGTACGCGTTCACGGCCGAGTTGTTGTCGACCGGACCGATCGAGTAGCCGGGCGCGAGGGAGTTGTAGAACCCCGGGTCGCTGAAGCCGCTCTCGACTTGCGCCAGCATGAGCGGCGTTTCGCCGTCGAACTTGAACGACTGCTCCTGGTCGGTGAACACCTTTCGCTCGTCGCGGTAGTGGAGGCCGAACTTCAGTTGGCCCGGATCGTCCGCCATCGTCCAGTGCAGCAGGAAGTTGAGGCCGCCGCCGATGTCGCGTCCGGTGGTGAGGTGGTCGCTGGTGCTGTACTTGGAGAGCATGTAATTGTTCGGATTCATCGCCGCCGACGAGTCGCCCGCGTTCTGATAGTGATACGTCGGGTAGGTTGGGTTCGCCGTGCTGTACGGCAAGTCGCCTAACGTTGGGCCCGTGTAGTCGAACGTGTTCGAGCGATAGTTCTGGTCCTGTTGCCGCGTGCCCGCGTAGTTGACCGTGTAGTCGATGGTCCATCGCCCGACGTCGTGTTTCCCGCCGGCCGTCAATCCCCACATCTGCTCGGATGGCGTGCGGAACTCCGACTGGCGCTGCAGTGCGGGGTTCACGAGCGCGCCGCCGGTGGCACTGCTGGGCGCCGCGCTGTCGCCGGAGACATCGAACACGTAGCGCGTTCCGAAATTGTGAAACAAGCTCCAGAGCCCCTTGATGTAGACCTGGTTCTGGCTGTCGAAGCGGTAGTCCAGATCGCCGCCGATGCCGTATCGCGAGCGGTCATAGCGATAGTCGCGCTGGCTCCAATCGTTAGGCGCCGACGTGACGTCGTTGTACACGCCCCAACTCGGCTCCACATCCTCAATGGCGCGGTTGTTCTGGTCGGCCGAGCCGCCAATGAGGAATCCAAGCTTGCCGTCATCGCCGAATCGGCCGCCATAGGTGAGGCCGCCCTGGTACGTGTTCCGTCCGGCGACATTGATCTGCCCGTATTGTCCGGCGACATATCCGCGCGGCGCGCCTTCCGGCGTCTTGGTGACGAGGTTCACCGAGCCGCCGATGGCGTCGGCATCCATGTCGGCGGTGAGCGTCTTGCTCACTTCGATGGCGCCGAGCAGATCGGACGGCACGTCGTCCAGCTTCGGAATGCGATCGGATTCGGTGCCCGGCACGTGCGAGCCATCGATGGTGACGTTGGACAGGCGGGGCTCCGTGCCGCGCACCTGGATGAACTTGCCTTCGCCTTCATCGCGCTCGAGCGACACGCCGGGGATGCGACCCGCGGCTTCGGCGGCGTTGAAGTTAGGCAGCGACCGGATCTCGTCGCCCGAGAGCACCGACAAAATATTGTCGGCATCGCGCTGGCGGGCGAGGGCCGCGGCCTTGGTCTCGCTCAGGCGCGGCGACGCGAGGACGAGCACCTGCGCGAGCGCGTACGCGCTCAGGCCGCGCATGCGGATGTCGTGGGTCGCGGACCGGTTCGCGGCGACGGCGACGACGCCGGAATCCGGCGCGAACCCGATGTAGGTGACGATGACCGTGGCGTTGCCGGCGGGCACCGCCTCGAGATGATAGCGGCCGTCGCCGCCGGTCCGTGCGCCTAACCGTGCGCCTTTCACCTGCACCGTGGCGCCCGCCAGGGGCGTGCCGGTGGAGTCGGTGACGTACCCCACCACCCGGCCCGTTCCGTTAGGCGCCTGCTGCGTGCCGGTCTGTGCCGCGGCGCCGTCCGCGACGAGCGCGGCGCCAAGTGCGAATGCGACCACCGCGCGAACGACGGAGATCATTGACCCTCCCATTAGTCGTGGATGCGTGTTGCGTGAAGCGTGTACCATATGGCGTTAGGACACGACCGCGGGTCTCGAAGATGTTCCGATGCGTCACCGTTCGTTCTCGCTGGATCACGGATGCATCACGGCGTGCGCGGCCGTGCGACGCAACGAAACGGTCACGACACCACGCGTGCCCATGCTCGGCCGCCGCCGATGCGCAAGATTGGATGGACCTCCACGCCCTCACCACGAGCTCGCCGCCATGCGTTACCACCGCTTCGTCACGCTCACGATCGCGCTCGGCGCATCGCGCCTCGCCGCGCAAACCACCGCGCCCACCCCGCAGCATCCATCGCTCGTCGTGTTGATCGCGATCGATCAGATGCGCGCGGACTATCTGGACCGATTCGGCCCGCAGTTCACCGGTGGTCTCGCGCGACTCAGGCGCGACGGCGTGGTCTACATGGGCGGATTGCAAGACCACGCCACCACCGAGACGGCACCCGGCCACTCGACCATGCTCTCGGGTCGCGAGCCCGCGCACACCGGCATCGTGCTCAACGACCTCGGCGTTCCCGATCCGTCGACGTCGATCATTGGCGCGCCGCGCGCGATGGGCGCGTCGCCGGCGCGGTTTCGCGGCACGACGCTCGCCGATTGGCTCATCGCGCGCGATCCGGACACGCGCATTCTCTCGGTGTCGCGTAAGGATCGGGGCGCGATCCTGCCGGTCGGACGCGCGCGCGGGAACGTCTATTGGTTCGTCGCCGGAAAATTCACCACGAGCACGTATTACGCGGACACACTGCCATTGTGGGTGCGCGAATACGATGCGAGGCCGGGCGTCGCCGCGCTGGCCGGCACATTGTGGACGCTCCTCAGGCCCGCATCGGATTACACGGAACCCGACAGCGCGCCGTGGGAACACGACGGCTCCGACATTGCGTTTCCACACCGCTTGCCATCCACCGCCGACTCGATCGCGTCGCGCATCGCGAGCTATCCCTGGATGGATTCGGTGACGCTCGACTTCGCGCTCGAGGGCGCACGGCAGCTCAAGTTAGGCGAGCGCGCGCATCCCGACGTGCTGGTCGTCTCGCTCTCGACCACCGACGCCGTCGGCCACGCGTACGGGCCCGATTCGCGAGAGATCCACGACCAGGTGCTGCGCGTCGACCACTGGCTCGGCTGGTTCTTCGATTCGCTCGCCACGCGCGTACCGGCGGATCGGATGGTCGTCGCGCTCACTGGCGACCACGGCGTGACATCAATCCCCGAGTACACGGTGGCCGTGCGGCACAAGCCGGCCGGCCGCGTGTCGCTCGACGACATCGCGCGACGCGTGAACGATGCGCTCGACGCGCGATTCCATGTCGATTTCGGCGTGCGGGTGTCGGGCGGCGTGATGTTAGGCGACGTGGCCGCACTCCGCGCGCGCGGCGTGAACGTGGACAGCCTGTCGGACGCGATCGCGGCCGGCATGCGGACGCGACCCGGCATCGCGCACGTGTACACGCCGCGGTCGCTGCGCACCGCCACCGACGCCGCGGCCGTGCGGTGGCGGCGAACGCTCCCGTCGGACTTTCCGTGGCTCGTGTGCGCGGCCGTCGTGCCCGACTGGATCTGGTCTAACGGAAAATCCTTGGGCGCCGATCACGGGCAGATGAATCGCGAGGACCTCAACGTGCCGATCGTTTTCATGGGGCCGGGGATCACGCCGCATCGCATTGACCGTCCCGTGCGCACGGTGGACATCGCGCCGACACTCGCCGCGTACCTCGGCCTCAAGCCGTCCGAGCCGCTGGATGGCGTCGTGTTGCGCGAGGTGGTGCACACAGCGTCCGCAGGTGCGGCGACCGTGGGCGCCGCCGCACCGCGCTGAGGCCGGCATGCCGCGATCGTCGCGTGTAATCGCACTGACAGGTCGGATTCCTACTATTGTCTTTGCGGTCTCGCATTGGTTCGATGCGCGGCCGGGGCATCGACCTCTCACGCCACGTTCGAGGGCTTCGAGTACATGACATTGCACCGACTCGCGCTGGCCGCCGCGGCGATCGTCACACTGGCGGCGGTCCCGGCACCCGGGCCCGGCTACCACATTGTCAAGAGTTACTCGTTAGGCGGCGAGGGCGGCTGGGACTACCTGGCGTACGACTCCGTTGGGCACCGGCTCTTCATCTCGCGGCAGGATCGCGTGATGGTCGTGGATCCGGAATCCGGACGCCTCCTCGGCGAAATTCCCGGTTTCAATCGCTCGCACGGCATTGCGTTCGACTACAAGACCGGCCACGGCTTCGCCACGTCGGGCGGCGACAGCTCCGTCGTCATGTTCGACCTCAAGACGCTCAAGGTGTTAGGCAGGACCACCGCCGCGCCCGACGCCGACGCGATCCTCTTCGATCCGGCCACCGGCAACGTCTTCACGTTCAACGGCGACTCGAAATCATTGTCGGTGATCGACGGCAAATCGGGGAAACGCGTCGGTACGATCGACTTGGGCGCGGGTCCCGAGTTCGGCGTGTCCGACGGCGCGGGCAAGGTGTACGTCAATCTGGAGGAAGACGGCGAAGTCGCCGAGATCGATGCCAAGACAATGAAGGTGACGCGCAAGTGGCCGCTCGGACCATGCAAAGGCGCCACGGGCCTGGCGATCGATCGCGCGCATCACATTCTGTTCAGCGGCTGCCGCACGAAGGTGATGGCAATCTCCGACGCCGCCGCGGGCAAGCTGATCACCACGCTGCCCATCGGCGCCGGCGTGGATGCGACGCGCTACGATGCAGGCAGCGGCAACGCGTTCGCTTCGACGGGCGACGGAACGATCACGGTGATCCACGAGGACGCGCCCGACAAGTTCAGCGTGGCGGAAACCGACACCACGATGCGCGGCGCGCGGACGATGGAGATCGACGGGCAGACGCATTGCGTGTTCACGGTGTCGGCCAAGTTCGGACCGCCGCCGGCCGAGTCGACGGCGCAGAATCCGCGTCGCCGGCCCCCGATGCTGCCCGATTCCTTCACGCTGCTCATCCTCGGCACCTGAGCACGAGGCGAGGCGCGGCGCGGTATTGCGTTAGGAACTCGGCTCGAGCTCGTCGTAGCGCTTGAGGCGGTACAGCAGCACCGAACCCGCCCAACTGACCACGAACACGATCACGATCACGTAGCCGAGCGCACCGAAGTTGTCGTTGAGCGCTCCGACGGCGCGCCAGAACGCGCCGTCGAGCGCGAAGCGCCGCCCGATCAGGCCTAACGCTTCGATGCCGCCCACCAACAGCGCCACCACGACCGACACGAACGTGATCGTGAGGTTGTAGTACAACTTGCGGACCGGCTTGACGAACGCCCAGCCGTACGCGCCCAGCATCACGATGCTGTCGGTGGTATCGACCAGACACATCCCGGCGGTGAACAACGCCGGGAACACGAGAATCGACCAGATCGGCATCCCCTTGGACGCCTCGGCGGCCGAGATGCCTAACAGACCGATCTCGGTGGCCGTGTCGAAGCCGAGGCCAAAGAGCAAGCCGAGTGGATACATGTGCCAGCTGCGGCGCACCATGCCGAACAGCGGGCGGAAGACGCGCGCGATCAAGCCGCGCCCGGCGAGCAGCGTGTCCAGGTCTTCGGCGACGAACGGTCCGCCGCTTCGCACGCGATGGAACACGCGCCACACGCCGACGAGGATGAACAGGTTCATCACCGCGATCGCGAGCAGAAACAGCGCCGACACCACGGTGCCGATGATGCTGCCCACTTCGTGCAGCGATGTAACGCGCGTCTCGAGTGCCATCGCCGTGACAGCGATCGCCGTCGACGCGAGCACGACGACCGTCGAGTGGCCAAGCGAAAAGAAAAATCCGACCGTGAGCGGCTTCTTGCCATCATTCATGAGCTTTCGCGTCACGTTGTCGATGGCGGCGATGTGATCGGCGTCGATGGCGTGACGCAATCCGAATCCGTACGCCAGGAGCGCCGTACCGAGGAGCAGCGGATACGAATGAAACGCGGTGAGCGCCCAGATCCACGCCGCGACGTTGAAGGCGCCCAACAGGGCATAGATGCCGATGACGCGGCCGCGCACGTCGGCCGCGTCATCGGAAAAGAGACGCTGCAGTCGCCTGATCACGTTACATCAACCGCTTGACCTCGCGCTGCGGCTCAGCGCTGCGCTCCACCGGAGGTGCGGTCTCGCTGGGACTCCGCACGGTGTCTTCCATCGTTCCGGATTGCAGTTCATTGATGCTCTTCTTGAACTCGCGAATCCCCTTCCCCATTGAACCCGCGATCTCCGGGATGCGTTTTGCCCCGAAGACGAGCAGGACGATGATGAAGATGAGGAGCAGTTTTTCAATGCCGAATCCGCCGAACCCCATACTCCCTCCGGGCCAGTGGGAAGCCGATCGGACCTGCTCAATCTAATGTCGGCCGCTCGCGCCGCGAGACACCGATTGGGCGGGATGCGTTTACGGGGCCATCCGACAATCCTTACCTACAAAGTAGGCAAGAATTCTTGGATGCCCCCAAAAAGGGTTGCCTGCGTCGCAGCGCTCGCGCCCGATTGCGCCGTTCGCTATCTCTCCCGGGCACACGACACCCACACCATTCCACGGAGATCCATCGTGAACGACGCGGGCAAGGCTATGTGGTACCGCTGGGACAAAATGCCCAAAGAACGCGTGTCCGATACGCTCGAGCGGCGCCTGGTGACCGGCGAGCGGATGATGATCGCGCACGTGTACCTCAAGAAGGGCGCGATTGTGCCCAAGCACTCGCACGACAACGAGCAGCTCACCTACATCCTCGAGGGCGCGCTCAAATTCTGGCTCGGTGAGGCCGGCGAACGCGAGCTCGTCGTTGCGGCGGGCGAAATCCTGTACATCCCATCCAACCTGCCGCACAAAGCCGAGGCGTTGGAGGATACGCTCGACCTCGACGTGTTCTCGCCCCCGCGCGAAGACTGGCTCAACCGGACCGACGCGTACCTTCGCGAGAAACGCTAACGATGAATCTCGGTCTCGAAGGCAAGGTCGCGCTCGTAGCCGCAGCGAGCCGCGGCCTGGGACGCGCCATTGCCACCGAACTGGCCGTGGAAGGTGCGTCGGTGTCCATGTGCGCACGCGACGCGGCATTGCTCGCACGTGCGCAACAGGACATTGAAGCGCGCACGGGTCGCCAACCGCTCGCCGTCACCGCCGACGTCTCGCGCGCCGATGACGTCGCACGATTCGTTGACGCCACGCTCGCACGATTCGGACGCGTCGATGTGCTGGTCACAAACGCAGGCGGCCCGCCGGCTGGTCTGTTCGAGTCGCACACCGCCGACGCATGGGAGAGCGCGTTCCGATTGACACTCGCATCGGCGGTCGAGCTGGCGCGCCGCGTGCTGCCAGGAATGAAGGAGCGCAAATGGGGACGCATTGTGAACGTGACGTCGATTGCGGTGAAGCAGCCGGTGGACTATTTGATCTTGTCGAATAGTTTGCGAGCGGCCGTCACCGGTTTCGCGCGCACGCTGGCAACGGAGGTAGCGCCGTTCGGCATCACGGTGAACAATGTATTGCCGGGCTACACGCGCACCGAGCGCATCGACGCACTCGCCGCGGCGCGGAGTACGGGCGAGGGCATCACCAAGCAGGCGGCGTTCGCGGACTGGGAGCGGCAGATTCCGGCCGGTCGGTTAGGCGAACCCGATGAATTGGCGGCGCTGACGGCGTTCCTCGCATCCGAGCGCGCGGCCTACATCACGGCGCAATCGATCGCGGTGGATGGCGGGTGGATTCGGGCACTTTACTAACGGAGGACGCATGACAACCGGATTGTTCCGTTTGGTCGCCGGCACCGTGGCCGCGCTGGCGATCGCCGGCGCCACGGCGGGATCAGCCCGGGCACAAACGCCCACGTCGGGCGACCAGGTGGTGCGCGCCATGCACGACCGCTACCAGGGCAAGTGGTACCACACGCTCAGCTTCTCGCAGAAAACGACGCGCCGCACGCCCGCGGACACGATGGTCATCGAAACATGGTACGAGACGGCCGCCGTCCCGGGCCGCCTGCGCATCGACATCGCGCCGCGCCCCGGCACGTCGTACATCTTCGCCAACGACAGCATCTACGTGACGCGGAAGGACAGCGTGCTCCGCCGCGTCGCGGGCCGCAATCCCCTGCTCATCCTCGGCTTCGATGTCTACGGGCAGCCGGCCGAAAAGACGCTGGACGTGCTGCACGCCGAAGGATTCAACACGACGCCGCTGCACGAGGACACGTGGGAGGGCCGGCCGGTGTACGTCGTGGGCGCGGCCAAAGGCGATTTGCACTCGAAGCAGTTCTGGGTCGACAAGGAGCGGTTGTTGTTCGTGCGGCTCCTCGAGCCATCGCGCGGCGACTCCACCAAGATGGACGACACGCGCTTCGACGACTATCGTCCGTTAGGCGGCGGCTGGATTTCGGCGCTCGTCGAATCGTACTCCGGCGGCAAGTTGGCGCAGAAGGAAGAGTATTCCGACATCAAGGCCAACCCGGTGGTCCCGGCGAATTGGTTCACCCCCGGCGCGGCGCAGTGAGCGCCGCCAGGGCGCCCGGCGGCGGCATTGGCCGCCGGGCGCGCCCAACGGACTAGAACGTCACCTGCACGCCCGACGTCAACAACCGGTCGGACTTCTTGAAACCCGGCTCCGGCAGATTGTCGAAGTGCACCACGTACGAGAACTTGAGCGCGATGTTCGCCGAGAGCGACGCGACTAACGCAGTTTCCGTATTCACGCGCAGGTTCTTCGACACCTTGAGATCGGGCAGCACCTCGACGCCCTGTCGAAACTGCGCCGTCTTGCTGAACGTGTGCGTGTACGTGCCCGCGACGCGCCCAGACGGGAAGTCATCCTCCACGTCCGTGGTCGAGTGCTGTTCCGTGTACGAGAGGCCGACCTCGGCGTTGATCGAGTCGCGCGCGGCGCGCAACGCCTGAATGCCGAGCCCCAAGCCTTCCTCGAAGCGGCGGTCGAATCCGGCGAAGGTGTTCCGGTCGTAGTTGACCAGAGCATACAGCGACAGTCGCGAGCCCAACGAGCGATCACCGCGCAGCAGCCCGTGCCAGGTGCTGGCGTTAGTCGCGGTGTCGTTCCTGCCGTACACGACGGAGAAACCCTCGGTGAGACCCCATGCGCCGGCTGCCCAATCGACGCGTTCGTCGGCGTTCACGGTGGTGACGCTGGAGTTCCCGGACGCGTTCACCAAGCCCACGTCGCCGGTGAACTTGACCGTTTTCTTGGCCGTGTCGGCTTGCTGCGCGCCGACCGCGGCCGTAGCAAGGAAACACAGCGCGGTGGTCGCGCCGAACACGTATCGAACGTTCATGGGGCAGTACCTGACGAAAGGGTGAAGATGGCGAGGGCGCGAGCAGACACGCCCGGGCACTTCCCGCGTACGAACCTCGTTCATTAGTTGGGTGTAGAACATTCGACAAGTCCATTCCGCCCGAGCTCGCCGCCGCGTTAGCGTGCTCGTCCGATGCACGACACTAGGGAGATCATTGCAAATGCGTACTGCCCTGTTCCGCACGACGTCCCTGTTGGGCGCGACCCTCGGCGCTTTTGTGCTCGTGGGCCGCCCAATGCTCTCGAGCACGCGCAGCGTACGTGCGCCGAACCCCGTGGTCGACGCGGCGCGCGCCGCGAGCCCCGGTCAGGACACCGCGGTATTGGCGGGCGGATGCTTCTGGGGCATGCAGCTGTTGTTCGAGCACGTGAAAGGCGTCACGGGCGTCACCGCCGGCTACGCGGGCGGGGAAAAGAACACCGCCACGTACGAGCAAGTCGAAACGGGGACGACGGGACACGCCGAGTCGGTGCGCGTGGTGTTCGACCCGTCGCAGGTCACGTATGGCCAGCTACTGCAGGTGTATTTCTCCGTCGCGCACGATCCGACCGAACTGAACCGCCAGGGACCCGACACAGGTCCGCAGTACCGGTCGTCGATTTTCTACACGTCGCCCCAACAGAAGCAGGCGGCGGAGTCGTACATCGCGCAGCTCGAGAAGGCGAAGACATTCGAGGACTCGATCGTGACGCAGGTGGTGCCGCTCAAGGGATTCTACGCCGCCGAGGATTATCACCAGGACTACGCCGTGCACCACCCCGACCAGGCGTACATCGTGATCAACGATGCACCGAAGGTTCGGAATCTGCGCGCGCAGCTGCCGACGCTCTACAGCGACAAGGCGTCCAACTAACGGCCTAACGCGCCGGCGATCGCACGCTCGGTGCGTTCGTACAGCTCGGCGGCCAGCGCCTCGTCTCGCGAGAGCGCTGTGCCGCGGGCCTCGCGGCACTCGTAGTAATAGCGGCCCGAGCTCGTCGCGAGCTCCGGGGCCGTGGCGCACCAGACCTGTGTGCGCGCGCCCTTCTCGTTCGACATCAAGAACAAATTGAGCACGCGCCGCACGGGCCACGGCAACGAGCGCCAGATGTTCGACGCGACGCCGCCGGGATGCAGCGCATAGGTGGTGACGCGCGTATCGGCGAGCCGCCGCGCGAGCTCCCGTGCATGCAGGATGTTCATCAGCTTGGACGCCGCATACATCGCGAACCCGCTCGGCGCGCCGGCCGTGCGGCGATCGATCCACGTCCAATCGAACGCCTTGACGCGCTCGTGCGCCACGCTGGCCACGTTCACGATCCGTCCGTTGGGCGCCTGGCGGAGACGCGGCAACACCAGCGACGTGAAATAGAAGGGCCCGATGTAGTTGGTGCCGATCGTGATCTCGAAACCGTCTTCCGTTAGGCCTGGGGTGCCGGCGACGCCCGCGTTGTTCATGAGCACATCCAGCCGCCGCCCCGACGCCAGCACGCGCTCGGCGGCGGCGCGAATCGACGCGAGGCTGGCGAGGTCCAGGTGCAGGAAGTCCAGATCCGCGGATGGGTATCGCCGGTGGAGGTCGTCGAGCACCGGCCGGGTGCGTTCCTCGGAGCGCGCGGCGAGGATCACGGCGCACCCGCGCGCGGCGAGCGCCGCGGCCGAGGCGCGGCCGAGTCCGGAGTTGGCGCCAGTAATGAGGATTGTCCGGCCGGCGAGGTCGGCGGTCACGCGGTGCGCGGCTGGTGGATCATGCGGACGCTCCCAGATCGGGTGTCCTCCAAGCTTACCGCGGCCGCGCGCAGCGGGCGAGGGCCCGGCGCGCACATAGTTGACAATAGCAACCATATTGTTGACATTGGCATCTACATACGACCAGCCGAGAGCCATGCCGTCCGCTGCCCGCACCCGCGCCGCCGTTACCGCCGTCGAGGCCGTCCGCCGGTTCAATCGATTCTACACGCGGCGCATCCACATCCTCGACGAAGCGCACCTCAACAGCGACTTCTCACTGGCCGCCGTCCGCGTCCTCTACGAGCTCGCCCACCGCGACACGGCCAGCGCCGCCCAACTCGCCCGCGACCTCGACCTCGACGCCGGCTACCTGAGCCGCATCCTCCGCGAGCTCGCACGCCGCCACCTCGTCGCCCGGCAACGCGCCGATGACGACGCGCGCCGCAGCGTCCTCCGCCTAACGGCTCGCGGACGAGCCCGCTATGCCGTGTTCGATACCCGCGCGTCCGACGACATCGCCGCCATCCTCGATCCGCTGCCCGAATGCGTCGCGCCGCCGCCTCGTCGCCTCCATGGACGCCATCCAAAGCATCCTCGACGATGGCCCGGCTCCGGCTGGCGAGACGCCCCGCGCCGCTCCACCCTACCTCCTCCGTACCCACCGGCCGGGCGACATCGGCTGGATCGTTTGGCGTCACGGCGTCGTCTATGCCGACGAGTACGGATTCGACGAGCGGTTCGAAGGGCTCGTCGCCCGTGTCGCCGCCGACTTCATCGCCAACTTCGACGCCGCCCGAGAACGCTGTTGGATCGCCGAGCGCGATGGGGAAAACGTTGGCTCCGTGATGGTTGTGAACCATCCCGAACGCCAAGGCGTCGCCAAACTGAGGCTGTTGCTAGTCGAACCATCAGCCCGCGGGTTGGGTCTCGGACAACGCCTGGTCGATGAGTGCATTCGCTTCTCGCGGCAAAGCGGCTACCATACGCTCACGCTTTGGACCAACAGTGTCCTCGTGTCGGCGCGCCGGATCTACGAGGCGGCCGGCTTCACACTGGTCCACCAAGCGCCGCACGACGAGTTCGGCCACGGCCTGACCGGCCAGACGTGGGAGCGTTCGCTCTGACGTTCGAGAGGTCCGGACACGTTGTCATTCAGACGTCCCGGCTCAAGCTTTCACGAATGGCTCGAACGGTTCCCGCAGCCAGAACACCGCATCGCCTCACACGCGTCGGCGCACCCATCGGCATTGCCGTGGCCGCTGTGCTCGTGCTTGCACTGCTCGTCTGGCAGGGGCTCACGAGCGGCGGCGTTCCGAATCCTACGGCCGGTCATGCCACCGCCGCCGTCGCCGTGCTCGACATTGGCGTGCTCGTGTTCCGCGAGGGACTGGAATCCATCCTCGTGCTTTCGGCGATTACGGCGAGCATGGTGGACGCGCAGCGCACGTATCGCCGACCGATCGCCGCCGGCGTCGGCGCCGGACTCGTGGCGACGCTGCTCACGTGGAGCATCGTCATTGCGATCGTCGACGATCTCACCACGAGCCTTCCCGCGCTCGACATCCAGGCCGCCACTGGCTTGCTCGCCATCGTCGTGCTGCTCGTGGTGATGAATTGGTTCTTTCACAAGGTCTACTGGACTGGTTGGATCTCGCTCCACACGCGCAAGAAGCGGAAGCTGATGGACGACGCGGACGGCGGGTCGACCCGCAGCAGTCTGTTGTGGGGATTGGGCCTCCTCGGCTTTACGTCGCTGTACCGCGAGGGATTCGAGGTCGTGCTGTTCCTGCAGAGCTATCGGCTGCAAATGGGCGGTACGATCGTGCTCGAGGGCGTCGTGATCGGCGCGGTGGCGACGCTGCTCGTGGCGTTGCTCACGTTCGTGGCGCACCGGCGCCTGCCGTACAAGCGGATGCTCGTGCTCACTGGCACGCTCTTGGGGCTCGTGTTGCTCGTGATGGTGGGCGAGGAAGTGCAGGAAATGCAGCTCGCGCATTGGATTTCCACCACCACCATCCCGTGGCTCAAGGATCGGATTCCGGATTGGATGGGACTCTGGTTCTCTGTGTTCCCCACCGTGGAGTCGTTGGCCGCGCAGGTGGTTGCCGCCGCGCTCGTCATTGGGTCGTACTTCGTGGCGCGCGTCCGGGTGCGCACGCAGTCCCGCACTGGCGGTGGTGTCCGATCGTCGTCAATATCAGCGCAGTCCGCGACGTGGGATCGGGAGCGCTAGGCGCTCCAAGACCATCACCCGGAGGCGACTGATGTGGAAAGACTTCAAGACGTTCCTCATGCGAGGAAACGTCATCGATCTGGCAGTAGGCTTCGTGGTCGGTGCCGCGTTCGGCGCCATCGTGAAGTCATTGGTCGACGACGTCATCATGCCCCCGATTGGTCTACTGCTGGGCAAGGTCGACTTCTCGAACATGTACATGCTGTTGCATGAGGGGACCAAGGCGGCGCCGCCGTACGCGTCGCTGGCTGACGCGAAGGCCGCGGGCGCGGTGACGCTCAACTACGGCGCGTTCATCAACACGCTGATCTCGTTCATCATCATTGCCGCGGCGGTGTTTTTGTTGGTGCGGCTGGTGAGCAAGCTGCACAAGCCGCCCGAAGCGGCGGCGGCCACCACCAAGCCGTGTCCGTACTGCGCCACGGACATCCCGCTGGCGGCCAAGCGCTGCCCCAACTGCACGTCGCAGCTAGCCGCCTAACGGAATAGCCCGGGGGGCGCGCCGCGTCACTCTTCGCGGAGCGCCTCCATTGGCGACACGCGCGACGCGCGGATCGCCGGCAGCGCGGCGGCGACGCCGGCCGTGAGCGCCATGGCGACGACCGCGATGAGGATCGACGACGGGTCGAACGCGCGCACGCCGAACAGCCGGTCCTTGAGCAGCGGCGCCGCCGCGAGCGACGCGGGAATGCCCACCACGGCGCCGATGGCCACCAGCAGCATCGATTCGCGCAGCACCATGCGTGTCATGGCGCCCGCCTGCGCGCCCAGGGCCATCCGCAGCCCGAACTCGGCCGTGCGCCTAACGGTGGCGTAGGCCATCACGCCGTACAGGCCGAGCGACGCCAGCACGAGTGCGAGGAGGCCGAAGCCGCTCACGACCTGGGCGACGAGGATGTCGTTGCTGATCGACTCCTCGATGAGCTTGTCGAGCGGCGTGACGCTCAAGACCGGGAGTGTGGGATCCGCCGCGGTGATGGCGCGGCGCACCGGCTCCACGAGGCGCGCCGGGTCGACGCCGGGGCGTGCTCGAATCTCCAGGTAGAACTGTGACGGCAACCCGGTGGTGCAGTTCTTTGCATTGGGGGCGCACCCGAGCTGCAGCGTCGCGTAGTAGAAGCGCCGCATGGGTGGCGCGCGCACGTCCTGCTCCTGGATGTCGCCGACTACGCCGACGATCTCGAATGTCTCGCCGGCAACGTTGATATGGTGTCCGATGGCATTGTCATGGGGATAGTAGTAGTGGGCCATCGTCTGATTCACGACGACCACTTTGGGGGCGGTCTCATTGTCGCGCGGTTCGATGTCGCGTCCGCGAAGGAGATGCGCGCCGGTCGTGGCGAAATATCCCGGGCCGACATTGTCGTACGCGACCGCCGTATCGGAATCGGCGGTCGCCGTGAACCCCTCGACGCCGAGGGTCGTACCCGACTCGGTGCCGCTGAAGATGCCGTTTTCCGACAGCGTTGCCGACGCCACTCCGGGCACCTGCGACGCGCGCTGGATGAGGTCGCGCATGAGTGCCGTTAGGCGTGCGCCGTCGTAGCCGGCCGCTCCGGCCTCCACGCGCGCCACGAGAATCTCGTCGCGCGCCGTGCCGACGCTGCTCGTGCGGAGTTGCATCGTGCTGCGCACGAGGAGCCCGGTGGCGACGAGCAGCAGCACGGACAGCGCGACCTGCACGATGACGAGGACTTTGCCGGGCGACAGCAGACGCGAGCTCGCGGCGCCCACGAGATTGCGGCCTTGAGCACGGAGCGCACTCGCGAGCTGCACGCGCGTGGCGCGCAGCGCGGGCGCCAGGCCGAAGAGCACCGCCGTGACTAACGCAACGAGTCCCGTGAACCCGAGGATGCGTCCATTGGGATGCACGTCGAGCGGGATGGGGTTCGGTCCACCGCTCGCCAACCGCAGCAGCGCGATGCTGCCCCAGTACGCGACGAGCAAGCCCAGCGCGCCGCCGGCGGCAGCGAGGATGATGCTCTCGGTGAGGAGCTGCTGGACGAGCCGCCCCCGCCCCGCGCCTAACGCCATGCGGACGCTCATCTCGCGGCCACGCGCGGCCGCGCGCGACAGCATCAGGTTGCCGACGTTGGCGCACACGATGAGCAGCACCAAGCCCACCGCTGCCATCAACGTGTAGAGAGACGACGCGAATGCACTGCGCCAGTACGAAAAGCCGCGTGCCCCCTCGTCCACCTGCAACGGCTGCCGCGTCCACGAGCGTTGGGCGTCGCTCACGAACCTGCCCGCGTGATCGATCACCGTGCGCTTGTAGATGGTCGTGATCTGCGCGCGCGCCTGCG
The DNA here is from genome assembly GCA_963702675.1 of uncultured Gemmatimonadaceae bacterium. Lineage (GTDB taxonomy): Bacteria > Gemmatimonadota > Gemmatimonadetes > Gemmatimonadales > Gemmatimonadaceae > JADGGM01. The sequence continues at coordinate 407,315 of CAVPDN010000009.1, read as the reverse complement.
CCAACGTGACGCCGGGCGCGAGCCGGCCCATGAGCAAGAGCCAACTCGTAGTCCGGTCTTCGAGGATGTCCTCGTGCGGATCCAGCGACGACTGCATCATGAGCGGCAGCCACATGTCGGGCCGCTGCCCAACGACGTCGCCCGTGAACGACTCCGGCGCCACGCCGATGATCGTCATCGGGACGCCATTGAGCGTGATCGTCGAGCCGATCGCCGACACCTGACCACCGAATCGCCGTTGCCAATAGGCGTAACCGATCACGACCACGGGAGCGTCGCCGGGTTTCCGGTCTTCATCATCGGCGAACGTCCGGCCGGCCATGGCGTGCACGCCTAACACCTTGAAGTAGTTCCCCGACACGAAGCGGGCGCTCGGGTGCTCGAAATCGGCGCCTGCGCCGGCCGCGCGTCCTGCGGCGCCCGTCTGGGGCGCGGTCATGTTGAGCAGCGACACGCGGCCGTTTGCGTACAACCCCAAGAACACCGTGTTCTGATCGCGGAGGTCCTCGTATACCGGCACCGAGGCGAGCGTCGGATTGGGCGTGCCCTCCGACATCCCGCCCGTGCGCCGCGGGTCGCCGATCGATACCAATTGCTCGGGATGCTCCACGGGCAGCGACCGCAGCATCAAGGCATTGATGAGCGTGAACATCGCCGTGTTGGCGCCGATGCCCAACGCAAGGATCACGAGCATCACCGCCACGACGGTCTTGTGGTGGCGCATCGTGCGCAGCGCATAGGAGGCGTCCTGCCACAGATCGGACACACGATGGGCTCGTTGCATGACCCGCTCCCGGTCTCGGTCAATCGTTAGGCATTCGTCGCGCACAGCCAACGCGTCGCCGAACTGGCGCAGCGCCTGGGCGCGCGCGTCCGCCGGGTCGAGACCCAGGGCGATGAGCTTCGCGATGCGCATCGCCAGGTGGAACTCGATCTCGTCGTCCACGTCGCGCGCGACACGGTGTGGACCCGTGTCGATGCGGAACCGGCGCTCCGGCGTCATGGCTTCACGATGCATGCTCTCCCATCGCCACGCAAGGGGAGTCGGCTCCCCCAGCGGATGCCTGCCCATCCGTTGGACACCCGTACATCCTACGGGGATGCGGATCATTCGTGTCGCGACCGCCGTCGACGCGCCGGCCTTTGCCGCGATCTATCGGCCCGCCGTGGTCGGCAGTCCGATCTCGTTCGAGATCGACCCGCCGGATGGCGCCGAGATGCAGCGGCGCGTCGAGAACATTGGCGCGCGATTCCCGTGGCTGGCCCTCGAGGACGACGGCGTCACCCACGGCTACGCGTACGCGAGTCCGCATCGCGCCCGTCCCGCATATCAATGGTCGGCCGAGGTGTCGGCGTACGTACACGCGGACGCGCGACGCCGCGGTGTGGCGCGCGCACTCTATACGTCGCTCTTCGCGACGTTGCGTCTACTCGGGTACTGCAACGCGTATGCGGGCATCACGCTGCCGAACACGGCGAGCGTCGGGCTTCACGAAGCGCTCGGCTTTCGCAGCGTTGGCGTGTTTCACGATGTGGGCTACAAGCTCGGACGCTGGCACGACGTCGGCTGGTGGGAGCGGCCGCTCGAAGACCGTGTCGAGCGTCCGGACCCACCGCGACCGGTCGGCGAGATGATCGGCACCGAGGCGTTTGCGTCGGCTCTCGCGTCCGGACTCGGCGCGTTGCGCGCGCGCTGAACGAGCTCGGAGGCAGCGTTGCGGCGCGCGCTCGCGTAGAGATCTTACACGAACATGACAAACATCATGAAAGCACGAGCGGTTGTTCTTGTCTGCGCCGCGCTCGCGGCGGTTTCGGCGTTGGCGTCGTGCGGCCGATTCGGAGAGAAGTCGGCGAGCACCGCCGGCGGCGATCGCGTCGTCTGCGTGTCCAAGCAGATCAACGAGTTCATCTACGCGATCGGCGCCGAGCAGCACTTGGTGGCTGTGGACCTCACCTCGATCTATCCACCGCAAATCAAGAAGCTGCCCACGGTGGGCTACCACCGCGCGCTGAGCGCCGAGGGCATCATCTCGATGAAGCCCACGCTGTTCCTGACCGATGGCAACGTGGGACCGAGCTCGGTGCTCGATCAGCTGAAGGAGGTCGGCATCCCGGTCGACGTCATGCCTCCGGGCAACACGCTCGACAGCGCGCAGCAGCTGCTCGTTCAGTTAGGCGACAAGTTCGATCGTCGGCCGGCGGCCGACAGCGTGGTCGCGCAGTGGAAGGCCGGCATGCAGGATGTGTGGAAGGACACCGCGCAATATGTCGGGAAGCCCAAGCCGCGCGTGCTCATCATTCATTTCGGCCAGATCGCGAACAACTATCTGGCGGTGAAGGGCGGCGGTCCGGCAGACGACATGATCCGTTGGGCGGGCGGCGTGAACGCCGTCGACTCGGTGGGCGGCATGGAGCGGTTGACGCCCGAGATCATCGCGCGGATCGCGCCGGACATCATCGTGGCAACCGATCTGGGATTCGACCGGTACGGGAGCGCCAAGGCATTCGCGACGATGCCCGGCATCTCGCTGACGCCGGCGGGGAAGGCGCTGCGCATCTACCGGATCACAGAGACCGAGCTCCTGTACTTCGGGCCGCGCACGCCGGAAACGGTGCGCAAGCTTCGCGCGATGTTCCATCCGTCGTGAGATCGTGACGCGTCTTTCGTATCGTCAGACGTATCTGCTGCTCGCCGCGCTGCTCGCCCTCCTGCTCGTCGCGTCCGCCTCCATTGGCGCCTTCTCGTTCACGCCGGCCGAGATGGTGCGGCATCTCGGGGTGGCGGCCGGCTGGCTTCCCGCTACGAGCGCCGATGCGCTGAGCCGGAACGTATTCTTGAAGCTCCGGCTGCCGCGCGTGCTGCTGGCGGGGCTCACCGGCGCTGTGTTAGGCGTGTCCGGCACGCTGATGCAGGGGCTTTTCCGGAACCCGATCGTGGAGCCCGGCCTGGCCGGCACCTCGGCCGGCGCTGCGTTAGGCGCGTCGCTGGTGTTCGTGTTCGGCAGCAGCACCGCGTTGTCGTTCACGGCGCCGCTCGGCTCGATTGCCGTCCCCGTCCTGGCCTTCGTGGGCGCGTTCGCGGCGACGATGCTGGTCTACCGGCTGTCGACATCGTTCGGCAAGGTGAACGTGTTCACGCTGCTGCTCGCCGGCATCGCGGTGAATGCGGTGTGCGGCGCCGGCACCGGATTCCTGTCGTATGTGGCGCGCGACCCGCAGGCGCGCAACATCACCTTCTGGAACCTCGGCACGTTCACCACCGCCGACTGGCACGGCGTGATCCTCGTGGCGCTGTTCTTCGCGCTGTGCTTCGCGTGGTCGATGCGGTACGGCAAAGCGCTCAACGCGCTCATGCTGGGCGAGGACGAGGCCGCGTTCCTGGGCGTCGACTCGCGGAAGTTGATCTTCCGTCTGCTGGTGGTGAACACGATCATGGTCTCCGTCGCGACGGCCATGGTGGGCGTGATCGCGTTCGTCGGGCTGATCGTGCCGCACGTGCTGCGGATTCTCAAGTCGAGCGACTACACGTTCCTGCTGCCCGGCTCGGCATTGTTAGGCGCGTTGCTCATGGAGCTGGTGGATATCGTCGCGCGCATCATCATTCCGCCGGCCGAGTTGCCGATCGGGATCATCACGGCGGTGATCGGCGCGCCGATTTTCCTGTGGATATTGCTGCGCCAGCAGCCCCGGGGCGGAACGGGCGCCACCGTCGACTCGGGCGCCGGCGCGGGATTCTATGGTTGACGTCGTCGGCGTTTCGTATCGCGTGAGCGGCCGCGATGGCCCGCGCATTCTCGACGATGTGACGGCGCGGTTCGAGGCGTGCAAGTTCAACGTGATCTTGGGGCCTAACGGAGCCGGGAAGTCGACGCTGCTCAAACTCGCCACCGGCCTCCTCAAGCCGACCACCGGCGACGTGCGCTATGGAGACCGGCCGGTGTCGGCCTTTCGCGCCGACGAGCTCGCGCGCACGCGGGCCGTGCTGTCGCAGCACGTGGAGCTCGCGTTTCCGTTGCCGGTGGAAGACGTGGTCCTGATGGGACGCTATCCGCATTACGGCTCGGCGCCCACGAGCCGCGATCGCGACATCGTGTCGCGATCGCTCGAGCTCGTGGGGATGACGGAGAAGCGGCGGCAGCCGTACCCGACGCTCTCGGGCGGCGAGCAGCAGAAGGTGCAGCTGGCGCGCGTCTTGTCGCAGATCTGGAATCAGGATGATGCGCACGAGCACAAGTACCTGTTCCTCGACGAGCCGACGACGAGCCTCGACGTGCACTATCAACTGCACCTGCTCGACGTCGCGCGCGATCTGCTTGCCCATAACTGCACGGTGGTGGCGGTGCTGCACGACCTCAACGTCGCGTTCCAGTACGGGCAGCACATCTTCGTGATCGACGGCGGGAAGCTGGCCTACGAGACGTCGCGCGCCCAGGACATCTCGGCCGAGCTCATCGAGCGGGTGTTCCGCGTGCGCGCGACGCGCTTGGGCGACGGCGCGGACGGCCAGGGCACCTGGCGCTTCAGCCTGTAGTCATTCCGTTAGGCAAGGCCGAGCAGCGCCGCCGTGTTGCCGCCGAGTATGTTGGCACGCTCCTCCGGCGTCACGCGAACCGCGGCCAGGCTCTCCTTCATGAGCGCGATGCTGCCGATCATGTGCGGGTAGTCGCTGCCGGCCAACACGTGCCCGGCGCCGGCGAAGTCGACGGCGAGACGCAGCGCTGCCGGGTCGAAGTTGACCGTGTCGTAATAGAACTCGCGCAGATACGCGCTCGGCGCCCGCCTAACGTTGACGCGGCAGTCGGGGAAGGCGTGCCATCCGCGATCCAGGCGCTCGGCAATGTACGGGATCGCGCCGCCCAGGTGCGCGAGCACCCAGCGGATGCGCGGATACCGCTCGGGAATGCCGGCGAACACGAGGTGCGCGGCGGCCAGGCTGGTGTCGAACAGAAAGCCCACGAGCGCGGTGAGCCAGTAGTCTGTCATGCCAGTCACGCTCGCGGGATTGGTCGGATGGATGTGCAGCACCGCGCCTAACCGATCGGCCTCGGCGTAGAGCGGCTCGAACCGCGCGTCGGCGAGCGCAACCCCGTTCACATTGGCGAACACCATCGCGCCGGCGAAGCCGAGCTCCGTCATGGCACGGCGCAGCTCGAGGGCGGAGGCCGCGGGATCGCAGAGCGGCAGCGTGGCGAGCGCGGCGAATCGCGGGCCCCGCTCGCGCACCACCGCGGCGAACGCGTCGTTCACGAGTCGCGCCAGGCGCACCGCGCGCGCCGGCGCTTCGACGTGCGTGCCGGGCGTCGTGAGCGTGATGACCTGGGTGTCCACGCCCTCGCGCTCGAGCACCGTTTGCCGGTAGGCAATATCGCGGTGGCCGCGCACGGCGACGTTGTAGTCGCCGGGATAGTGCACGCAGGGATTGCCGTCCGCGTCTTCCGTAAGGCGGACGACGCTGTCGGATTCGCGCAGGGCGTCGAGGTACGCCGGCGGATAGTAGTGGTTGTGGATGTCGATGAGCATGCGAGGACCAAGGGAGATCGCGGGTGTTGCGGCGAGGGCTGCGGCCGGCGGTCACCCGATGTTCGTGTCCATCTATTATAGTAGGGTGTCACGGCTTGCCACCCATGCACTCTCCCACGTTTTCATGCGACGCTTCGTTCTCGCTCTCTGCTTCCTAGCCGTCTGCGCCGGTGGCGCGTCGGCGCAGCGGACCACGTTCACGCACGCCGACACGTTGCGCGGCACCAATGGTCCTGGTCGGTCGTGGTGGGACGCGACCTTCTACGACTTGCACGTCGCGGTGAGCCTCGCCGACAGCAGCATCCGCGGCTACAACGGCATCACGTATCGGGTGACCGGCCCGTCGCGCGAGATGCAGATCGATCTCCAGGTGCCGATGCAGGCCGACAGCATCATCCAGGACGGCCACTCGCTCACGTCGCGGCGCGATGGCAACGCGCTGTTCGTGACGATGCAGTCGCCGCAGCGGGTGGGCGACACGAAGACGGTGACCGTGTACTACCACGGCCATCCGCGCGCGGCCAAGCGTCCGCCGTGGGACGGCGGCTTCATCTGGCGACAGGACAGCCTGGGCCATCCCTGGGTGGCCACGGCCGACGAGGGCCTGGGCGCCAGTGTGTGGTGGCCTAACAAAGACATCCCGGCCGACGAGCCGGACAGCCAGCGCATCGCGATCACGGTGCCCGACTCGATGACCGACGTGTCTAACGGACGGCTCCGCAGCACGACGCGGAACGCCGACGGCACCACGACGTACGAGTGGTTCGTCACGAGTCCGATCAACAACTACGACGTCGAGGTGAACGCGGGCACCTACTCGCACTGGACCGAAGTCTATCACGGCGAGAGCGGCGACCTGACGATGGACTTCTGGCCGCTCGCCTATCACGTGGACACGGCCAAGGTGCAGTGGCAGCAGGCGAAGTCGATGCTCGCGTGCTTCGAGCACTGGTTCGGTCCCTATCCGTGGTACGCCGACGGCTACAAGCTGATCGAAGCGCCGCACTTGGGGATGGAGCATCAGAGCGGCGTGGCGTACGGCAATCACTTCAAGAACGGATACATGGGCCGCGACCTGTCGAATACCGGGTTAGGCCTCAAGTGGGATTTCATCATCGTGCACGAGAGCGCGCACGAATGGTGGGGCAACAACATCACCGACAAAGACCACGCCGACATGTGGATCCACGAGAGCTTCGCGAACTACGCGGAGTCGATCTACACGGAATGCCAGCAGGGCAAGGCCGCCGGTGCGCAGTACGTGATCGGCACGCGCGCGCTGATCAAGAACGACCGCCCGATCGTTGGTCACTTCGGCGTGAACGACGAGGGCTCGGAGGACATGTACTACAAGGGCGGCAACATGCTGCACACGATTCGTCAGGTGATCGACAACGACGAGAAGTGGCGCAGCATCCTCCGCGGCCTGAACAAGACGTTCTGGCACCAGACGGTGAGCGGCACGCAGATCGAGGACTACATCAGCCGCGCCGCGGGCATCGATCTGCGCCCGGTGTTCGAGCAGTACCTGACGACGACGAAGGTCCCGATGCTCGAGTACTCGATCACCGGCACCACGCTCAGGTATCGTTGGGCCGACGTGGTGCCGGGCTTCGCGATGCCGGTGCAGGTGACGGTCTCGCCGGACCATTACGCCGTGATCCGCCCAACGGAATCCTGGCAGACGGCGAAGGTCAGCGTGGGGGCGAAGGAGTTCAAGGTGGATCAGAACTACTATGTGCTAACGAGGGAAGCGGCGCCTGGCGGCGCCTGAGGGAAGCGCTTTGCTGCGGGAAGCGGCGGCGCCCGCCGCCGCTTCCCTTGCCGGCATTGACATCATCTTCTTTTGTATGCGCTCCGCTTCCGCCAGATGATGCTTGATCACCGGCGCGGCCTGCGTGATCAGCGCCTTGAGCTCGGCGTTCTGCGCGTCGCCTAACGCCTTGGTCGCCGTCTCCAACACGGCCTGGTGGTACGCCACCTCGAAATCGATGTAGGCTTTGTCCCAGGCTGTGCCCTTCGGTCTCGCCTGGAGCGAGTCCATCTCCTGCATCGCATCCGTGTTGCCGGTGAAACCGGCCGGCTCTTCTGGCGTTACGCCTAACTTGGCGGCGAGCTGCTGGCCCTCCAAGCGGAGCGCGTGGTGCTCGCCGGCCATCAGTTTGCCGAAGTTCTTGACGTCGGTGCTCGTGCCCTTGGTCCACGCCAGCGCGCCGCGCGCGCTGTCGGCGGCGTTGGCTTGATCCAACACGAACACGATGTTCGCGTCGCTATGCGGCTGCGTCGCGGCGGAGGTGGCCGGAACCCGCGACGTCCACCCCGCCGCGCAGACGACGACCGCCGCCAACAACATTGGGATGCCCTTCATCTGACCGCTCATGCGTCGTTCCCTCGGTGATGAGTGCCTCGCGACGCCGGACGAATACCGGGTGCGCGTGCCTCGTTTCACCGCGTGTACGGCGGTCAGGTCCCGATCGGATTCATCCGGCCTGGGGACTAGTGGCGGACGTGCGGCCGCTTCAACTCCGTGATGATGTCCTGGCCGCCGTTCGAGCTGGTGAGCAACAGCCGCACGCCCGGGATCGACTGCGAGGTCAACACGAAGCGTGTGCTGACGTCGCTCGGATCGACGAAGGTCACGTCGAACGCGCCGGTGATCGTCGCCTTGGTGCACTTGGCGTTGATGAGATTGGATGGCTCGTCCAGCTTGAGCGTCGGACACGCACCAGCCGACTTGGTAACCGATGCCGACACGGCTTCGAGCGTGAGGTCGAAGTTCGGTGTCGTATCCTGCAGCTGCGCCTCGTCGATCACGTCCGCTTGCGGATCGACGAGCAGGTACACCAACTGCGACACGTCGGTCCCTTGCCACGCCACCAGCACGAACACCGAATCGTTAGGCGTCGGCGTTTTATTAGTCGTGGTCACGGCCGACGTGCCGACCAATTCCAACGCGCCGACCTCGAAGATCTGATCGGTCCCGTTGACGCTCACCGTCACCGACTCCGGACTCACCCCGCGCGCGAGCAGCGCGACTGGATACTGCAGCAGCCGGAATCTGTCGAACGCGCTTTCCGACGCCGCTTGTAACGCGAGCGTATCGAGGTGACGCGCTTCGTTGAAGGATGGCGCCGATGGTGCGGTGGAGCTGCCGCACGCCGCGAGCGCCGACACACAGAGGACCGCGGTCGCGGTGGTGAACGAGGCGAGAACGGTCCAGTGTTTCTGCATCTCAACACACCTCGAAAAGCGAGTGGGGAACGCGAACCCAGCAAGTATGGGCTGTCGAGGCGCAAAACGCGAGTGTTGGGCACGCGCTGAAAGTCGCCCCAGGAGTCTTGACTCGTACGCAGTGAGATACCAGTTTCGGCCAATGGAGAACTCCGCGTTACGCTCTCATCGCGCCCATCGGGCGCCGGCCGTCCGTTGGGCATCGCTGCTCACCATCTTCGCGATGGCCATGCAGGTCGCCGCCTGCAGCGACAAGATGCCGCTCGCCCCGGCGGACAAGCAGCTCGCCAAAGTTCCGCTGCCGCCAGCACACAGCTACATGGTGCAGGTGGGAACGGCCGGGCAAATCCCCGAATCGGTGCAGCAGGCCATTCGCAATGCCGGCGGGCGCATCGCACGCGTCCAGCCGGACATGGGATTGGCGCTGGTCACGGGCCTGACAGCGGACGCGGCCAATAGCCTGCGCGCGTCGGGCGCGGTCGGGATGATCCTGCCCAACGTGACGCGGAAATATCTGCGCGATCGCTTGTCAGCCACGCGCGTTCTCCGGTTCACCGGCAAGCCGACCGCACAGGCGTCCGCGCACCGCGTGACTGCGTTAGCCAATCCCGATCCGCGCACGGCGGAATTCTTCGCGGACACGGATCAGTGGAACATGACCCAGATCCACGCCGACTCGGCGTGGCAGATCACGTCGCAGGGCGCCGGCGTCACGGTGTTCATCCTCGACACGGGCGTCGACACGCTCCAGATCGACCTCGTGGGCCGCGTGGATGGCTCGCTGTCCACGTCGTTCGCGTTCGCGCCGAGCGATACCGTCGATACCTTGCCGCTTCCCTTCGGGCAGGACAGCGTTGGGCACGGCACGTTCGTATCGTCGCTCATCGCCTCGAATTCGTTAGGCGTGGCCGCCGTCGCGCCGCAGGCCAAACTCGTCATGGTGCGCGTGCTGAACAACGACGGCGCGGGCGATGACTTCGCCGTCATCAGCGGCATCCTGTACGCGGCCGACCACGGCGCCGACGTCATCAGCGTCAGCCTGGGCGGATACCTGAGCCGCTCCAATCCCTTCGACCTCGCCGTCTCCGACTTGATCCAACGCGCGGTCGACTACGCCACCGCGCGCGGCGCCCTGATCGTGGCCGCAGCCGGCAACGAAAAGTTGAACACCAATACCGCGACGTCGCCCAGCGGCAGTTACGCCGACAGCTTGCACGTGATCGCCGGCGGCATCCGCCACGTGATCAGCGTGGGCGCCACGGGACCGGTCAACCAACAAAACTTCGACATGATCGCGGAGTACTCGAATTTCGGGAAGACGGATGTCGCGGTGTTCGCGCCGGGCGGCAACGACGTCCAACGGGTCGACAAGGATTTGATCATTGGCGCCTGCAGTTCGAGTAGCAATCCCGCTGTCAGTGGTGTCAGTTGTCCCGCCGAGGACTTCTACGTGTCGGGAGCCGGCACGAGCTTCTCCGCACCGCTCGTCGCGGGGGAGGCCGCAGTGATCATTGCCCACGCGAGCGCCAAACCGACGCCGAGCGCACTCGAGACCTGTATCCTGAAAACGGCCGATGTGGTGAAGGGGACGTCGCGGCCGGACATCAACTACAACTTCGGACGGATTGACGTGCTCGCGGGAGTGCTACACTCCACCTGCAAGTAGCGCATCCCGGGCACCGTCAATCCGACGAAGCCGAGTCGCGTTACTACTCCTGCTTTGCTTTCGCGGTCGGCGGAAGCACGCCGTTGAGTCTGAGATAAATGGCCGACTGACTGTAGTGGTCGGCCCAGTCGCCGGTGGTCAGCGTCATGATCGCTGCACGCGACCAGGTCTTCCCGCCGAAAAACGGCAGCTGTTCGCCTAACTTAGAGTCGTCCACCTTCGCCAAGGCCTGGTCGCAGAACGCGAACGTCTCCTTGAGACGGGCGACGAGCACATCTTTGCTATCGGTGGCCGCCACCTTCGAGCGCTCGGGCGCCTTCTCGCCGCCGATCGTGCCACACAAATTGTCGTTGCCTTGGGACAGATGCACGACGATCTGACCGAAGCTCATCTGCGCCGGCGTCGGCTTGAAGCTGTACTTGTCGGCCGGCATCGCCTCGGCCGCGGCCATGAGATTCTTTCCGATTCTGCTCGCGTGGTCGCGGAAGGCATCGGACACCGGATTCGACTGCGCCATTGCCAGTCCCGGCGCCAGGGCGGCAGCCAGGACCGCAAGACAAATACGGACACGCATGGATCTCGCTCGGGTTAAGGGAGACGCTGATGTTGTTCTGCGCGGCGTGCAATGTCCAGTGCGCTGGCTCGGCGGACTACCGTGATGAGCCGAGGATTGCCGCCAGTCCAGCTCGCCGCGACCGGCTCACGGGAAGCGTAGTTCCGTCACGAAGCACCACCTCGAGCGACCCATCCGAATGTCGCCGCAGCTCCGCAACGCGGGACAACGCCACGATGGCCGACCGGTGCACGCGCGCGAACGCACGCGGATCGAGCTTCGCCTCGATGGCGCCCAACGTATCGCGAACGAGGAATCGCTTGCCCGACGCGTGCACTACCGCGCAATAGTCTTCGGCTTCGATCCAGTCGATGTCGGCGGTCGAGACGACGAGGTCGCGCGGCCCAACGCGCACGATGAGGCGTTCAGCGAACGCATCGCGAACGGCGCGCGGTGGACCGGCGTCGGCTGCGGCACGAGACGCGTGATCATCCAATAGGCCGCGCAGTCGACGCGCCAGATCGAGGTCGCCTCGAGACTCGATGGCGTCTCGGGCACGTGCGAGCGCCGACGCGAATCGATCCTCGCGAACCGGTTTCAACACGTAGTCGATCGCGCGCACGTCGAACGCGCGCACGGCGAATTCATTGTGCGCGGTGACGAAGATGACGGCCGGCATCGCATCCGGCCCGACTTGTCGCAACACGTCGAAGCCGTTCACTTCGGGCATTTGCACATTGAGGAAGACGAGGTTCGGTTCGAGCGTGCGAATGGCGCGGACGGCAGCACGGCCGCCATGGGCTTCGCCGACAATCGCGATGCCGTGGTGTCGCGACAGCAGCGCACGCAGTCCGGCGATGGCGGGCAGCTCGTCGTCGACGAGCAGTACGCGGAGCCGAGGGGCGTCGGTCATGGTGTGCGGTGGGTGGTGAGTCGGCCCCGATGGATGGGGACGCGCATTGTCACTTCGACGCCGCCCTCCGTTAGGCTCGAGACCTCGAGGCCGCCGTCCCGGCCGTAGAGCCTGGCCAACCGGTCGCGTGTGTTGGACAGGCCGACGCCGTCCGCCCGGTCGAGCGACCAACCGGCGGGCAGGCCGCGGCCGTCGTCGGCCACGCTCAGCAGCAGGACGCCATCCGTCTGCCGCGCGCGCACGCGCACGCGGCCCGGCGCGTCGCGCGGCGCGATCCCATGCCGCACGGCGTTTTCGACCAGCGGCTGCAGGGCGAGGCTCGGCACGAGGACATCGAGCGCGGTGTCGGGCACGTCGACCTCGATGGACAGTTTGTCGCCGAAGCGGACGAGCTCGATGTCGCAATAGTCGCGCAGCACGGCCAGCTCTTCGCCTAACGTACATTCCTGCGCCGAGTCGGCGCGCAGCATGCGGCGCAGCAGGTCGCCTAACCGGGTGAGCACCTGGGCGCCGCGGTCCGCGTCGCCCGCGCGCACCAGTGAGACGCCCGTGTTGAGCGCGTTGAAGAGAAAATGCGGGTTGAGCTGTGCGCGCAACACGGCCAGCTCGGAGCGCGCGAGGCGCGCCTCGAGCTCCGATGCACGGAGCTCCTGCTCGCGGTAGCGGCGGAAGTTATCGACGGCGTGTCCGGCGCCGAGGACCGCCCAGTACATCACGATCGAGATCGGCAGCCAATCCGAGAGCGCCATGAAGAACGCGCCGCGAACGGAACCGGCGGCCCGCGGATCGAACAGCAGCGAGCGCAGCGTGAGCACCATTGCGTGGGCCAGCCCGCCCGCGATGCTCAGGCCCAGCTGCGCCAGCACGATGCGCGGTTGGAGCGGCCGCCGGATGGGCAGCCGCCTGCCTAACCATACGACGACCGGCGTCAGCGCGGCCCAGTAGTACCAAGCCGGCGCGGCGAGCACGAACGCGCGCCAGAGCGCGATCGGCTGGCCCGTGATGCGGCCGGTGATGAAGGTGTCGGCGACGTCGACCAGCGCCGGCACCGACCACGCGACGAGGATCAGGCTCCACGGCGCCGTGCGCAGCGCGGCCGCCCAGCCATTGCCGATCGGGCGTGGCGGCGCATCGTGGCCGTGTCGCGTTGCGTTAGGCATATGGCGCTGGGCTCGTGGGTGCTGGTGCGCGGCCGGCGGGTCGTCCACGCTCCCTCCAGCGTACAGCGGCGGAGCCGTGCCGCGCAATTCGCCGACGCGTGAACGCGCGACCCTTCACGGGGGTTCGGCGCCGCTCACTGGCCGCAGCGGTCGCTCGCTGCATTGTCGGTGCCGTTCACTGGCCGCATGCTGCGCGGGCGTCCCGCTGCGTCTAGGGTAGACGCGTGTCCCTCGGCTCCTCGCTTTGCATGGTCGGCCTGTTGTTGGGCAGCGCGCGTGCCGCGACCGCCCAATCCGACAGCACGCACGCGGCGCTCCTTCCGCGAACGTTGGTCGCGGTGCGCGTGACGGGCGCGCCTCCCGCGATCGATGGCCGGCTGGACGATGCGATCTGGAAGGACGCGACGCCGGCGCGAGACTTCATCCAGTCGAATCCCGATCCGGCCGCGATGGCACGATGGCAGACCGAGGCATGGGTTGCGTACGATGCCCACGCGTTGTACGTCGCGATTCGCGCATTCGATCCACATCCCGATTCGATCGTCGCGCCGTATCCGCGGCGCGATGACGAAACCACATCCGATTGGGTGTTCGTCGAAATTGACAGCCGTCATGATCGTCGCACCGGATTCAGCTTCGGGCTCAATCCGCGCGGCGTGCAGGCGGACGGTGCGTGGTCCAACGGCGCCACCTACGACAACACGTGGGACGGGGTGTGGGAAGGCGCGGCGCGCATCGACTCCGCGGGCTGGACGGCCGAGTATCGCATTCCGCTCTCGCAGTTGCCGTCGAATCCCGGCCGCGACGGCGAAGTGGTGTGGGGCATCAACTTCTACCGGTACGTGGCGCGCAGCGCCGAGGCGTCCGATTGGTCGCCGCGCTTGCCGAGTTACGCCGACGTCATCTCGCACTTCAACTCGCTCATCGGCGTGGTGGTGCGGCCCGCGGCGAGCGCGCTGGCCGTCGCGCCGTACGTGGCAGTGTCGGCCACGAACATCCCGGGGACGCCGGGCGATCCGCTGCCGCCGCCTAACGGAATGAGCCCGAGCGCCGGTCTCGACTTCACGGATCGCATCTCGCCGGCAGCATCACTCACCGGCACGGTGCATCCGGATTTCGGCCAGGTGGAGGCCGACCCATTCGGAGATCAATCTCACGACGTTCGAATCCCTGTTCACCGAGCGCCGCCCGTTCTTCGTGTCCGACGCCCAACTCTTCAGCTTTCCGTTAGGCCTGCCGTTCACGACGCGCGACGACGCGTTCGACAGCGAGCAGCCGTTCTACTCGCGGCGCATTGGCCGCGCGCCCCTCGGAACGGTGCCGGCCACGGCGCGCTTCAGCGACGCGCCGCCGACCACGACGATCGCCGCGGCCGCCAAGCTGACCGGACGCACCGAATCCGGATGGGTGTTCGGCGTGCTCGACGCCGTCACCGAATCGGCCGACGCGCGAGTGATCGATTCGACTGGGCGCGCCGGCACGATGCGCCTCCAACCGCCCGCCAACTCGATGGTGGCGCGCGCCGTGCGCGAGTTCGACGACGGCCGGAGCAGCGTGGGCGCAATCGCGACCGCGGTGGTGCATTGCGGGACCGACTCGGCGTTCGACGCCGTGGCGCCGCGCGACGCATTCGCCGCCGGCGTGGAGGCACGCCAGCAGCTCGGCGACGGCTACGAGGTGAGCGGCTTTGCGCTTGGCAGCTTTGTCCGCGGCACGGCGCGCGGCATTGCGAGCGTCATGCACGGACCCGGGCACTACCTGCAGCGGCCCGACGCGGGCTACGCGCACGACGACACGACACGCACGAGCGCGACCGGCACCGCGGCGCAGATGCGCGTGGCGCGCGTGGCCGGCGCACACTGGCGATGGGCGGCGATTCTGCACGCGCTTTCGCCGCGGCTCGACGTGAACGACCTGGGCTTCCAGCGCAACGCCGATTGGATGATCGCGTCGGGCTCGCTCATGTACTACGACTATCATCCGAGCCATTGGCACTACTGGGGCGCCGGATTCGATCAGTTAGGCGCGGGCTGGGATTTCGGCGGCTGCGCCGCGCCACGGTGGCCAGCGCGAGTGCGCTGGCCGAGCTGCCCAATTACTGGGACATCACGTTAGGCGCGCGCCACGAACTCGCCGCGCTCTCCACCGACGCGCTGCGCGGCGGGCCGGCGCTGCTCCTGCCGCCGCGCGAAACGGTGAGCGGAACGATCACCAGCGATTCGCGGAGCACCAGCCAGCTCACGCTCACCGGCAGCGCGTGGTGGGAGCCGGCCACGGCGAGCCGGTCATGGACGATCGCGCCGCAGCTGGTGGTCCGCGCGTCGGACCGCCTCAGGTTCACGGTGGGGCCGTCGTGGATGCGAACGGTGTACGCATGGCAGTTCGTCGATCGAGCGTTCGCGCCGCCGGCGCCGCTCGACATTCTCGCGCGCGTACGCCAGGAAACCGTGTCGCTGACGGGCCGCGCCATCTACGCATTCTCGCCGTCGCTCACGCTCGAGCTCTACGCGCAGCCGTTCGTGAGCGCCGCACGATACGATGCGTTCCAGGCCGTCGCCGACCCGCGCGCGCCGCGCATTGGCGACCGCGTCGTTCGCCTAACGACGGACCAGTTGCAGTACGATCCGCACGCGCGCCGGTACACCGTGCTGCGCGGCGGAGACCAGGCGACGTTCGACGACCCGTCGTTCAACGCCAAGAACCTCAACGCGAATGCGGTGCTCCGCTGGCAGTTTCGTCCCGGCTCGACGTTGTTCGTGGTCTGGAGCCAGCAGCGATCGATGGACGGCGCGAATGGCACGTTCGAGCTCTCCCGTGACGCGTCGCAGTTGTTCGCCGCACCCGCTTCGAATACGCTGCTCGTCAAGCTCAGCTATCTGATGTCAACCAACTGACCGGAGGATGTGTGTCGCTCCATGACGCGTTGCAACAGATCATGATCATAGTCATCGGTCTGATTCCGCTGCGGGCACTCAACGATGACGACGCGAACGAGAGCGAGCGCCGTCGCGGGAGCCGATAGTGTTCGCTGCGCACTTTGCCGCCGCACTCGCGATCAAGACGCGCGAACCGAGGGCGCCGGTTACGGCGCTGGTAGTCGGGGCGTTCGTACCCGACATCATTTGGGTTGCGTTGGCGGTGGCCGGGATCGAGCCCGCTGCGAAGGCGGCGTTCTTCGACGACTGGTCGCACTCGCTCTGCATGGTCGTGCTGTGGGCGGCGTTGTACGCGGCGTGTTTCGTGGCGTCGCGCGGCTGGCCCGTCGCGATCGCGGCCGGAGCGGCCGTGCTGTCACACTTCGTGCTGGACTTCCCCATCCATCCCAAGCCGCTCGGTCTCTTTCCCTATTCGCACGTGCGTTTGAGCCTCGGGCTGTCGAACGTGCCGGCGATGACGTACTGGTACGTGCAGCTGGCTGTCGTGATCGCACTGTTGGCCGTGTACGCGTGGCAGGGCGCGCGGCTCCGCGTACCGGCGTCTCGCCTAACGCAGAGCTGCGCGATGGTGCTTGCGCTCCACCTGGTGATGCTGCCCTGAGCTCTAGAAGTACGGATTGTCGTCAGCGCTCGGTCCGTAGATGGCGGGTACCATGACCTCGAGCAGCCGCAGGTAGACGGACATCTGTCCGCGATGATGGATCGTATCGCTGAGCAGAAACAGCCTGGCGAACGCGATCCGCGGCATCGTGTTGAGCGTCTTGCCGCCCATGCGGAAGTTCCACGCGCCCACTGCTGCGGTGTCATCGAGCTTGGCCAACGCGGCGCGCGCGGCATTGCACCCCTGATCGAACGTGGACAAGAGCGCGCTCGTGGACGCCGGAACCGGAAACGATTCCCAGTTGCCCACGTCGAGACCGTCGGTGTGCATCATCTTCGCGGTGAAGCCGGGCGCGTTGGCCATCCATGCCGCGAGATCGCCGAGCGACGTCGACCGCGTGTGCGGTTTCCAGTCCTTCTTGTCGAGCGGCACACGCTCGAGCACCCGGCGCGTGATCGGCGCTTCCTGATCGAGCTCCTGAATGATGGTGTCCACCATTCGCATACGGCCTCCCGGTGACTCGAGTCCTTGCCTAACGGGCTGCATCGCCCGACGCGTGCGCCGTGACCGTGTCGAACGCCATGCGGACGAACTGGGCATCCGTCCACGGCTGCCATCCGTGCGGCTTGAGCGGGCGTCCGTAGGTGAACGACCCGTCGTAGTGCGGCGCCGTGGTGCTGTCGAGGAAATCCTGCAGGAGGTAGCAGGCCAGATCGAGATAGTAGCTGTCCATCTCGCCGACCACGACGTGGATCTTGCCCTTGAGCGGCGGTCCCACCGTGCTCCAGTGATTCTCCAAGTACACGCGCAAATCGTAGTTGTGGTCGCGCATATAGTCCGCCACGTCGTGGTTCATGTGTCCCGTGCGTTTGTCCCACAATGCGGCTGGATAGCCGGCGGCATCCGTCGGGCCGAACACTGCTTCCCACGCCTCGAGCTGCTCGCCGGACCGCCCCTGCGTGCCTAACGCATCCTCGAGCTGGCTTTCCTGGCGCATGGTGATCGTCGGCATCCCGCTGATCTCGCGCTCGGCCGGCACTTCGGAGGCCAGCCACGGGCTGCGCGCGACGACGAACGCGCTCGTGTCTTCGTAGATGTTGCTCAGCTGGTAGCGGCGGAAGTCGACCGGATCGGGATAGAGGCCCCATGCGCCGCCGAAGAAATCTGGATGATAGATCTGCAACGCGAGCGCTTCCCATCCGCCAGTGGAGCCGCCGATGAGGATGCGCGCGTACGGCTTGGCGACGATCCGGAATTGTTTCTCGAGATACGGAATGAGCTCCTGGATGATCGCGTCGCCGTAGGGGCCATCGTTCACCGAGTTGACGGCATACGAGTCGTCGTAGTACGGCGTCGGATGCTGGAACGTGATCGCGATGACGCGCGGAAACGTGTCGCTCATCCACGCTCGCGCGAATTCGTAGCCCGGTTCGCGCTCGGTGCCGAGTCGCCGGCGCGCGGCGCGTTCGGCGGATTCCGGCGTTCCGTTCGGATCGAAGCCGAAGGGCGGCGAGAGCGTGAAGTGCCCTTGCTCGTAAATCACCGGGTAGTGCGCATTGGGATGCTCATCGTATCCCGCCGGCAGCAGCACCGTGGCGCCGAGGTACATTGGGTGGCCCCAGAACGTGGTGAGCAGCTTGCTCTGGATCTTGATGTGCTTCACCCATTTCGTGTCCGCCGGGAGCACGACGGGCGGCAGCGTGCGCGTCAGCGTTAGGCGGACGGTTTGCGCGCCATGCGGATCGAGATGGATGCGCTGCGGCTCGCTCACCAGGTTTCCGGGCGATTCGTTCCACTTCTGCCCTTCCCACTGATCCTGGTGCAGCCACAGGGTGCGTCCGTCGGCGCGATGGAATTCGGTGTACACGTTGAACACCGCCTGGACCCAGTAGTCGCCCGCGGGGAGCGACGCGAGACTGCGCAGCGGATAGCCGGCCGCGCGCGCGTCGACGGTCACCGTCTTTCCGGTGGGCAGCGCGCGGACATCGGTGCCGAAGAACGGCGTGCTGCGCGCGAGCTCTCCGGCTTGCAGCCGCGGCTCGGGCATTCCGTCTTTGGAGATCGCGACGTACACGCGGCCGGTGCGCGGCGTCGGCGATGAGGGAAATGCGACGTCGAAGCGCAACCCGCTCGACGATGAGGATTGCGCGGCAACGGTGCGCGCGACGGTTGGCGCGAGGAGCGCGCACGCGAGGATCAGCAGAGTCCGGTTCATGGCGATGCGGGAGTGAACTTGGGAGATGCGCCACGCGGCGCGACCGAGCCGTCGATGTTGCGTTACCTCTCGAAGCACCGCAAGAGGAGCACGCGCGGAAGCGTCGGGACTGTGTCGTCATGCTTGCGCGCCGTCTGTCACTGGCGTATCCTCGCGCAAACAGCCGGATCGTCGGCGTCTTCGGCGTACGTTATCCCTCCGAGTACCTGCGCGTGGCAACGCGTCACCGTATCTGGTGCACGAGCCGCGCTTTGTTGTCGTACGAACGCGCTTTCATTTCCCAGTTCAACCGGGAGGAGCAATGCACACACGCGTGGTCCAATGGGCCCTGCTTGCGGCGCTCGTGATGCCCACGGTGCTCGTGGCGCAACAGCGACGTATCAGGGGAACGGTGACCGATGCGGCGGATGGCCATCCCATTGCCGGCGCCATCGTCACCGTTCGCGAAGGGCGCGGTCTCGCGCAAACCGGAGACGATGGCAAGTACGTGCTGACGGTAGATTCCGGTGCCGTTAGGCTGCTGGCGCGTGCGGTCGGCTACGGCCCCGCGAACGTGCCGGTCGCCGCGGCCGACAGCGTGGCGGACTTCAAGCTCAAGAGCGACCCGCTGCAGCTGCAAGCCGTCGTCGTGACTGGTCAGGCAACGAACGTCTCGCGCCGGCTTGCCACGACGTCGACGTCGCTCGTGACCGGCGATCAAGTGACGACGGTGCCGGCAACGTCGGTTGACAAGGCGCTGCAAGGCAAGATCGCGGGCGCCAACATCCAGACGAATTCGGGCGCCCCGGGCGGCGGCGCGCAAATCCAGATTCGCGGCATCAACACCGTGATCGGCGCGTCGGATCCACTGATCGTGGTGGACGGCGTCATCTACAGCAACGTGGCGGTGGCGTCCGGCTTGTACACGGTGACGGGCAGCGGCAGCGCCTCGGGCACCGGTCCAGCGCAGGATGATGCCGGCAACCGGCTCGCCGACCTCGATCCCAACGACATTGCGTCGGTGGAGGTCTTGAAGAGCGCCGCGGCGTCATCGATTTACGGATCGAAGGCAGCCAACGGCGTCATCATCATCACCACGAAGCGTGGGTTAGGCGGTGCGCCGAAAACGACGGTCACGCAGCGTATCGGATATTCGGATCTTCTGCGCGGCCCGGCGTCGCGGGTATTCACCCAGTCGCAGGCGCTGGACCTCTTCAACTCGCAGCGGGATACGCTCACCATCGATTCACTCGTGTTGCGTTACGGCAAGCTGCCCTCGTTCGATCACTTGCAGGAGGCGGCCGGCAACCATCCGCTCGCATACGAGACGTCGCTGGACGTGAGCGGCGGTAACGACAACACGAAGTACTTCGTCTCGGGCGACTGGTCGCGCACGGGCGGCATCATCAACAACACCGATGCCGGCCGTCAGAACCTGCGCGTGAATCTGGACCAACGCGTAGGCAGAAGCTCACGCTCGCGCTGAGCAACGCGTTCACGCGCACGACGACCGACAACGGCACGACGAACAACGACAACTCCGGCGCCGGCATCACGTACGCGCTGGCGTACATTCCGAGCTTCGTGCCGCTGAAAGACTCCGCCGGCGTGTTTCCGCTGCCCGCGTTCACGTACCTCAACTCGAACCCGCTGCAGACCATCGCGCTGGCGTCGAACGAGCAAACGGTCAACCGCTTCACCGGCGGCGCCACGGCAACGTACCAGGCGCTCTCGGGCGGCAAACACGACCTCAAGATCGTGGGCGGCGCCGGCGCCGACATCTTCAACCAGAACAACACCGTGTTCGCCCCGCCGGACTTGTACTTCGAGGCGGACCAGACGTCGCCCGGCGTGTCGACGTTAGGCAACGCCGAAAGCCGGCAGGTGAACTGGAACCTGAACGCGATCGACGTGTTCACGCCGTCGTCGTCCGGGACGATGTCGTTCACGACATCGGGCGGATTGCAGTTCGAGGACCGCCAGCTCAACGAGTCGCGCAGCACGGCGACCGGCCTGCTCGAGGGTCAGTCCAACATTGACCAGGGCGCGATCTTCGGTCAGCCGTTCGAGGACAACACGCACGAGAAAACGTTCGCGATGTACGCGCAGGAGCAGCTCCAGGCATTCGACGAGCGGCTGCTGGCGGAAGTCGGCCTCCGCGCCGAGCGGAGCAGCGTGTTCGGCAATACCGATCAGTACTTCGTGTACCCGAAGATCTCAGGCGCCTACCGGTTCCCCGATCTGTTAGGCAGCGGCAGCGACTTCAAGATTCGCGCTGCGTACGGCGAAACCGGAAACCAGCCGCTGTTCGGCCAGAAGTTCACGACGCTGATCGGCGGCCAGAACATTGGCGGGAGCGCCGGAACGGTGGTCGGCGGCGTGGCCGGCTCGCCGACCATTGAGCCCGAGCGCGTCCGCGAGTTCGAGGCGGGCATCGACGCGTCGCCCTTCCACGGGCGCGCGACGCTCGAGCTCACGTGGTACCTGCGGCATACCACCAACTTGCTGCTGCCGGTCACGCCCGCATCGTCGACCGGCTACAGCGAGGTGATCGCCAACGGCGGCGAGCTCCGCAACACCGGCATCGAGGCTGCGTTAGGCATCGCCGCGATCCAGGACCACGACTTCACGTGGACTGTCCACTCCACCTTCAGCCGCACGCGGTCGCTCGTGTTGAAGCTCCCCGGCACGGGATTCAGCCCATCCACCGCGGGCTTCGGGCTCGCCTTCGGCGAATTCTTCGTCCAACAGGGCCAGCCGATCGATCAGATCATCGGACAGTCGGCCATCAATCCCGACGGATCGTTCGTGGTGAAGTCGTTCGGACACGCGTCGCCGGATTGGGACTGGACGATGGGCAACGACTTCACATACAAGGGCTTCTTCCTGACGTCCCTGTGGGACTGGCAGTACGGCGGTCTGGCGCAGAACCAAACGCTCTCGCTCTACGACTGCAACGAGCTGACCTCCGACGCCGGTACGGTGGCCGGCCAGAACCGCATCCAAGACTGCTTCGACGGCATCGCCACGCCGTACGTGCAGTCCACGTCGTTCCTCAAGCTGCGCGAAGTGAGCGTCGGCTACACGCTATCCGAGAACATGGCCAAGCGGTTCTTCGGATCGAGCAACGTCAGACTCGAGCTCACCGGCCGCAACCTGCTCATCTTCACGAACTACTGGGGATACGATCCCGAGTCGAGCAACTACGGACAGCAAGCGATCACGCGCAACATTGACCTCGGCCCGTACCCGCCGTCACGCCAGTTCATGTTCTCCATCACCGCGGGGTTCTGACCATGACACACACTGTGCACCGGGTTGGGCCCGCGCTCGCGGCGGCGTGTCGCATTGCCGCCAGCCTCTCGTTAGGCGCATGCGGCGGGTTCAACATCACCAACACCAACCAACCGACGCAAACGGATCTCGAGAACAATCCGACGCGGTCCAAGTTGAGCGCCGCCGCGACCGGCATCTTCTCGGGCGCGCGCTCGGACATTACGGGCTTCATCTGGCAAGTCGGTTCGATGGGCCGCGAAGGGATCAACATTTCGGGCAACAACCAGCCCGACTACCAGGAGCCCTATTTCGGCCCGCTCTCGTCCACGCAATTCGGCGGATCCGAATGGGCAGGACGATACAACAACATTCGCTCGATCAACGTGTACCTCGACGCCGCGCCGAAGGCGAAGGATTTGTCACCCGCCGAGGTGTCGGCGTCTCAGGGATTTGGCAAGACGATGGAAGCGCTGGCGTTCATGTACGTCATTGAAACGCGCGCCGCGTTAGGCGCACCGGTCGACGTCGACCGGCCGGTGACCGCGCCGCCGGCGCCGTTCGTGAGCGAAGACAGCGTCTACGGTTTCATCATCGGATTGCTGGACAGCGCGCAAACTGCGCTCGACAGCACGGAAGGCGCGTCGTTCCCCTTCCCCGTTCCCGCCGGTTTCACCGGCTTCGATCAGCCGTCGACGTTCCTGCTGTTCAACCGCGCGCTCAAGGCGAAGGCGGAAGTATTGCGGGCGACGGCCGGGTGCGGCCAGCCCTGCTTCCAGGCTGCGTTGGCAACGCTGCCGCAGTCGTTCATTGACCCGACCGCCTCATTGTTAGGCGTCGGGCCAGAGTTCGATTTCTCGACGGCGTCCGGCGACCAGCAGAACGAGCTCGCCGAGCCGCTCGACGGCACCACGTTCTTCGCGGATACGTTCGTGTTGGTGCACGCCCAACATCAGTCGGGCGGCGAGCTCGACGCGCGGGTTCTCGAGAAGACGGCGAGGGCCACGCGCGTGCCGCCTTGGTCGATTGCCAACGTGCCGCTGACGGGCGTGCTCAAGTACACCATCTATTTCACCGGCGGACAACCCGATCCCAACGCTCCGGTGCCGATTATCCGTGACGAAGAGCTCATTCTCTTGCGCGCCGAAGCTGAACTCGGCACGAACGATCTCACGGACGCACTCAGCGACATCAATTTCATCAGAACGAACTCGGGGAATCTGCCGGCGATCGCCTCGGGGACCTGGAATTCCATGTCCGACGCCGACCGGGTCGGTGAATTGTTGTACGAACGCTGGTACTCATTGATGTGGGAGCAAGGCACGCGATGGATCGACGCGCGGCGTTACAACCTGCTTGGCACTATCGAGTTGGGAGTACCCGGCGGTCAGGTACCGCAGCGCATGCCCGTTCCGCAGGACGAGTGCGCAGCCCGCAACCTTCCCACCAACTGCAGTCCGCTCGGCACCTGAGGCCAGGTTGAACTCGGGTTGCAATCGGCGGGGGCTCGAAGCCCCCGCCGATTTTTTTGGTCAAGTATCCACGTCAGATCCCCGAATAACCCGCGCGTAACGGACGGTGTAGCGCGTGGATAACGGCATTGGCGGATCTTGGGCACGAATCACACGCGCGCCTTAGGGCGGCAGCGTCACCGCACGTGACAGAAACCGAGTGATCCCCAGGGGGATGCAATGCCCAGAACGCGCTCGTGGCCGCTCAGCGGTCTCGCCGTTGTCGCCTCGACCTTGATCGTGGTCGCCGGCTGTAACCGTGGTGACAATTCGCAGTCCAAGTCCGGAATCGGCGGTCTACTCGGCTCGATCGGAGGCAGTGGACAGCAGGCGGATCAAGATCCCTGCACGCTCGTCTCGGCGGCCGAAGCTGCGCCGTACGTCGGGACGCTCACCGTTCAGCCATATCGCGCCACCGACGGCGACAACAAGCCGGCCGTCGACGGTACGGAGTGCGTGTATCGCGGGACGAATGCGCGCATGTTCGTGATCAAACCCGACTGGACCGGCGGACAGATGATGGGCCGCGTGATGCAGATTCCCAACGCCGTGGGGAAGGCATTGGCCAAAGGCGCGCCAGGTATGGACACGCTTGCCAATCGCGTCTCGCAGCAGGGCATACCCGGCCCGTGGGATCAGGCGACGTTCATGCCCACCGGCGTCCTGATAGCGGTCAAAGGACAAACGTCCGTCACCGTCGACGTGAGCGGCGCAAGCGGCCAGAAGGCCGACGCGGTCGCGATCGGGACGATCGCCATGGGCCGGGTCGGGCATCCGTTAGGCTACGACGGCGCCAAGGCGGTGGCGATGGTGCCCGCGCCCAAGCCGCATCCCGCGAACGCGTGCGATCTGGTGCCGCGGTCGGAG
This sequence comes from uncultured Gemmatimonadaceae bacterium, assembly GCA_963702675.1. Taxonomy (GTDB): domain Bacteria; phylum Gemmatimonadota; class Gemmatimonadetes; order Gemmatimonadales; family Gemmatimonadaceae; genus JADGGM01. Next base: position 382,890 of record CAVPDN010000009.1, on the reverse strand, counting down.
GTCGAGGCGGCGATCGGTCCATTGAGCGCCGCCCCCGTTCCGGACTCGACGGGCGAAGCGTGTACGTATCAGGTGTCGACGCCCGAAGGATCGCGGACCTATCCAGTGGGGTTCACGTGGACGGACGGCGGCCATGCGTACAATATGCAGAAGCACATGATGGCGATGGTGGGCGGCATGTTAGGCGCGCCGACGAGCTCGCCGTTGGACACGATGAAGCCCACGGGCAACATGGGTGCGATGATGGGCGCGATGATGAAGATGGTCGGCTCGGCGGGGCAGCCGCACTCGAATGCGCCGTCGCCGCTCGACACGATGAAACCCACGGCGGCGAACATGAAGAAGGCGATGGCCATGGCCAGCACGCCGACCACCGCGCCCGGCGCGGTGACCACGGTCGGCTTCACGACCGACACGACGCTCCAGGGTCCGTGGGACAACGCGTCGCTGCTGCACGGTACGCAGCTCATCGCCGTGCGCAACGATGTGATGGTGGCGATGTCCCTCGAGACGGCCGACTACAACAAGGCGAAGGCGCTGCTGGCAACCATCTGCACGCACTTGTAGCGCCAGTCGCGCCACGCCTAACCGGCGCCGTCGATCCGGCGAGGCGACGTGCGATCAGCGGAGCGTGTACAGGTAGGCGGCGATGTCCCGTGCACGCTGTTCGGTGACGCCTAGATTCGGCATGGCGGTACCGGGCTCGATGGCTTGCGGCATCTCGATCCAGCGGACGAGCATCCCGGGCGTGTTGGGAACTTCGCCGGCGATGTACGTACGTCTCGACCAGTGCTCGAGCGGCGGACCGACGAGGCCTTCCGCGTCTTTGATGCCCGGGATGGTGTGGCACGTGCCGCAGCCGATCTGGGCGATGTCCGCCGCGCCGCGTTGGGCATCGGCGCCGGGGATGGTCTGGACCGGTTCGGCGTTCGCGGAACCGTGACACGCCGTCATGATCGACGCAGCGGCCGCGAGGGTCGCGAGGGTCGCGAGCATCAGCGCCCATCCGGTTCGGGTCGCGACGGCTCGTTCGTGTGTACGCATTGTTCCTCCAAGTGGGCGGCGCGTCACGGGGTGTGTGCCGCGGTGTGTCGCGGCGCCGGCTTGGCGCGGGCCGCGACCGGAGCGTTAGGCACGGGCGGATCGTGCGACTGGTGGCCGCCCGGCCACGGCTCGCCGCGCGCCTGGCTGATGGCCCAGACGTACGCCGAGACGAGGCGCACCTGATCGTCGGTGAGATCCGATTTCCCGCCGCGCGGCGGCATTGCGATCGGACTCCGCGTCAGTTCCTGCGGCATGCCCGTGGCGATCAGTGAATCGATGGACTGCCAGGTGTACTGCGCCCAGTTGAGTCCCGCCGTGAGCGCGTCGCCCGCGGCCGGCATGCCTTCCGCTTCCTGTCCGTGACAGGCGAAGCAATGACCTTGGCCGTGGAAGATGCTGTCGCCGGCCACGAGCATCGCCGCGGTCATCCCGTTAGGCATCGTGGGCAGCGTATCGGGCTGGAGGTCATCGTGCGTCTTGACCGTGGACGCGTGCGACGCAGGCTGCGCCGCCGATCCGTGCGGCGCGTTGTGCCCCGCCTGTGCGGCGAGCACCGGCGCGCACCAGAGTGCCGCGCCGACCGCCAGCGCGACGCACATGGACCGCGGCATCACGGCGCCGCTCCCGCCGGCGCCGTCCCGTTAGGCAGGGCGAACGCGACCAGCTCGTCGCCGCGCGGCGTATTGAGCGTCTGGCTCCCGGTGACGGCCACGGCCACGTATTGCACGCCGCCCGCCTCGTACGTGATCGGCGGCGCGTTGACCGCGGCATCGGTGTGCCAGCTCCAGAGCTTCCGCCCGCTCCGGGCGTCGAAGGCCACGAGCTGGTTGTCCGAGCTGCCGGTGAACACCACGCCGCCGGCGGTGGCCAACGCACCGCTGATGATCGGCTTGGAGAGGCTGTCGCGCCATGCCACGCGTCCCGTGCGGAGGTCCACCGCGCTGAACACGCCGTACGTGCCGCTCGGTTGGCCTTCCACCGTCCCGCCCCACCATTGCGCGGGCTCCTTGAGCGTCATGTGCTCCATCCAGTACTTGTGCGGCAGATAGTTGCCGTCCACGTACAGGTACCCGGTCTGCGGGTTGTAGGCGGTGGGACTCCAATCCGATCCGCCTAACGGACCGGGGGCGATCACCACGCCGGCCGTGTCCGGGCGCACCATGTAGTGCAGGAACGGCACGAACGGCGCGCTCTTGCGGATCGGCGCGCCGGTCGCGCGGTCGAGCACGTACACGAATCCATCCTTGCCGGCTTCGACGACCGCCTTCGTCAGGTGTCCGCTGCTGTCGGCGATATCCACCAGCATCGGCGGCGTGGTTGCATTGTAGTCCCATACGTCGTGCGAGATCTCCTGGAAGTACCACCGGATCTTGCCCGTTTTCACGTCGAGCGCGACAATGCAATCGGTGTACAGGTTGTCGCCGGGCCGCACGGATGCGTCGATGTCGGGCGCCGGATTGCCGGTATCGATGAACAACAGACCGGTCGACGGGTCGTATGCCGGATGCTGCCACATTGGGCCGCCGCCGTGACGCCATGCGTCGGCGTACTTCGCGCTGTCGGCGTGTTCCTGCGCCAGATCGCGCGAGAACGACATGCCCCAATCATCGGCCGCGCGCCACTTGCCCCACCATCCGCCTTCGGCGGGACTCGGCACCGTGTACCAGCGCCACACGCGATGGCCATCGCCCGCGTCATACGCGTCCACGTAGCACCGACAACCTTGCTCGCCGCCGCTCACGCCCGTAATCACGAGTCCGTCCACCACCGTCGGCGCGCCGGTCATGTGATAGCCGGCTTCGTTGTCTCCCACCTGTATCGTCCACACGGGCAGACCCGTGCGGGCATCGAGCGCGACGAGCCGCGCATCGACGGTGGCCATGAACACGCGGCCGCCGTACACCGCCACGCCCTTGTTGTTGCTCGAGCAGCAGTCGACCACCGTGTGGCCGGCGTAGGGATAGGCGTACTGCCACAGCGTCTTGCCGGTTCGCGCATCGACGGCGAACACGTTGTTGAGCGCGGTCGTGAAGTACATGACACTGTCGACGACGATCGGGTTGGTTTCCGACGCGTGCGGAATGCCGGAGTGGTGCACCCACGCGGGGCGTAGCGTGGCCACGTTCGCCGTGGTGATGGACGCGAGCGTCGACCACCGCTGATTCGTGTAGTCGCGACCGTAGGCCGGCCATTGGCTCGAGTCGCGCATGGCCGCATCGTGCGCGCGTTGGGCAGTCGCGACATCGAGTCGCGGCGTCTCGGTTGCGTGCGCCCGCGGCGGCGAATCCTTGGTGCAGGCGGACAGCGACGCGATCGCCAGGCAGACGGCCGCGAGCCGTAAGTCAGGCGACCGGATCGAGCGCTCGCGCCACCTCGCGTCCATCATCCGCATCGTCCATCTCCCGTTCGCATCGTGTGCCTCGATTCGTTCATCACTTGGGGAACAACGGCGCCAACGGGAACGAGAGCTGAACCTCGAGGGACGCCGAGTGTGCGTCGTCGAGGAAGACGCGCTCGCCTAACGGTACGTCGTCACCGGCCTTGGGCAGGCCGGTGGCGACATAGTCGAACACCGTGAGCACGTCGACGTTCTTGAGGTACGGGATGCCGAGTCGCGAGAAGAGGCTCCATGCGCCGATCGCCGTCAGGTCGAGCTTGTGCGTGTAGTCGCTCTGGTCCGTTGGGCGGGCCGCGGCGCTGAACTGGTCCGCCGCCTGCAGGTTGATGGCGAGCACACCGTGGGTCTTCGTTTTCGGCAGCACGGACACGAACGCACCCAGGTCGACCGCCGGCGAGTTGGCGCGGATGTTCTGCGCACCGACCTCGCTGGCGGTGTATTGCGTATACGGATTCGCGTGGGCCGTCGCGTTAGGCAGCCACGACACGTTGAAGAAGATCGACGTGAGGGGAATCGCGGTCTTGGCCGTCCCGGTGAGCACGATGAGGCTGCTCGTCTGTCCCTGGATCCTCGTCACCGCGCCCGTCGTGAGCGACCGGACGCGCGGGCCGGAGAGGACGTGCGTGCGGATCAACCCGGGTTGAAACAACAACTGCGGCGTGCAGATCGCCTTGCAGGTAGTCGAGTCCTGCGCCCTCGCGCGCGATGCCGCGATCGCCAGCGCCGCGATGACCATCGACACACCTCGTGCCCGAGCTCCTGCGCCCATCGTAGACCCCGTTGCATTAGTCGATTACCATCTTAGGCAAGCGACGCGCCACATACATTGCGATCCCATATAATTCCGGACCGCGTGCGTACCGCGATCGGGGCGCCGGGCGTATCGTCATGCTTGTGCCCGGCGCGGCCGGCGGGAGCCGGACAGCGTCGCGGCTGTCACGAGCGCACCGATGGCCACGCCGCGTCGTGTGCCCCAATCGCGTGCACTGGATCGGATGTTGCGCTTCGATCGAATCGTGCGTGATGCATCCTACGAGTTCACGTCGTGTCCGATTTGCGGCGCGGCGGCGGCCACCGTGATCGCTGACGCCGACGACATGCGCGTCGAGGTCGAACGCCTGTGGGCGTTTCAGGGACGACGACTGCGCGTCGACACGCCGGTGCCGCGGCTGATGGACCGCATCGTATTCTCGCAGCGTCCGCCGCTCAGACTCGTGACGTGCGACGCGTGCGCGCACGTGTATCGCAATCCGTGGGAGCGGCGCGAGACGCTGGAGCGCGCGTACCACAGCGCGCACTCGTCGAGCGCATCGCTCGAGCAGTTGTACCGCACGCAGCGCGCCGCCTGTACGGCGCAGGCGCGGCGCCTCGTCGCCACGGCGGGTGCAAGGGGCCGTGGATTGGAGGTGGGCAGCTACGTGGGCGCATTTCTGTCGGCCATGCAGCGCACGGGGTGGAGTTTCGAGGGCGTCGACATCAGCCGCGACGCCGTGGCGTTCGCCGCGGGCCACGGCCTCCGCGTGACGCACGGCGACATCGATGACGTGCAACCGGCGCGGCCCTACGACGCGGTGGTCGTGTTCAACACCTTCGAGCAACTGTACGACACCGGGGCGGCGCTCCGGTCGGCGCAGCGGCTGCTGCGGCCCGGCGGCGTCCTGGCGCTCCGCGTGCCTAACGGAACATTCTATCGCCGGTGGCGGGCGCGCGCGGACGGCTCGTTCGCACCGGTCGCCGTGCGCGTGCTCGCGCACAACAACCTGCTCACCTTTCCCTATCGCCAGGCCTTCAGCGAGCGGTCCCTCTCGATGCTGCTCGACCGCGCCGGATTCACGCCGGTGCGGGTGGTGGGCGACACGCTGGTCCCGGTGGCGGATCGCTGGACCACCCGGTTAGGCGCGCTCGAGGAACGGGCGGTGAAGTGGATGGAGCGCGTCGTCGAGCGCGGCTGGCGCGCGCCGTGGGTCGAGGTGTACGCAACGCGGCGCGCCGAAGCGGTCGGCGGCCGCCCTGCCTCGGTGGTCGCCGGAGCGCCTTGACGCCACACCGACAACGCACGTCCGTTGAGCCGCGTATGTTGTAGAGCCGGCACGTCCACATCCCCCTCATTCCCCGCCTCGTGTGAGCGCTATCGATCTGTCGAGCGACGTCGGGCTCGTCGCCTGCGGACTCCTCACGCTCAACATCCTGTTGGGCCTTCTCCTGTCCATGCGGTACAACCCGTGGACGCACTGGCCCCACCGCCGCTTCAATTACTTCCGCATCCACAACTGGACCGGATACCTGGCGCTCGCCGTGTCGGCGCTGCACCCGGTCATCGTGCTGTTTTCGTCGACCGCCAACTTCCGCGTGTTCGACATCATCATCCCGGTGCAATCGCCCAAGCAGCCGCTGGTCAATTCGCTGGGCGCGATCGGGCTCTACGCGTTGGCGTTGGTCGTGATCACATCGTACTTCCGCCATCGCATGACGCGCCACAATTGGAAGCTGCTGCACTACGTGGCGTACGTGTCGGCCGCGTTCTTCTTCGCGCACTCGCTGTTCTCGGACCCCACGCTCAAGGGACAGGCGGTGGATTGGCTGGATGGCGAGAAGGTGTACATCGAGCTGTGCGCGCTCGCCGTCGCCGCGGGATCGGCGTACCGGGTGCGGTGGATGCTCCGGCGCTCGAAACGCCGTGCGTTAGGCAGGTCCGCCGGCGCGCTCGCCATTCGGTAGCGACGACGGCGCTGCCGCGACCACGGCGCGAGCGCGGTCGAGCGCCATCCGGACATCGCCCTCGGCGCCGACGCCCGCGCGCACCCGGACGAGACTCAGCCGCAGTTGCTCGAGCTCGGCCCGCAGCGCATCCCGGCGTGCGGCAGCAGCGTCGCGTGCGCGTTGCAGGTCGCCTGTCAGCGAGGCGCGACCCTGCGCGACGGCTCCCCCACCTTCGCCGGATCCGACCTCGGACAGCGCGCGGTCCAGATCGCGCTCGCGCGCGTCGAGCGCCTGCATCGCCCGTTCGAATCGCTTCACGATCGACGAGACGTCGCCGATCTGCTTGCGCACGTCGCGCGGCAGCTCGTCGAACAATCGAAGAATCGTGTGGCCCGTAAGACGTTGCCCGCCGCCGGCGCCGATCGCGCCTGGCCTGGCCGGCGCCGCCAGACGAAAGAACAGGCGACCCGCACCGGTTCGCCACAGCTTCACCGCCGCGCGATTCGCGCCGCGGCCAATGTCCCCGCTGAACGCACGGATGACGGCGAGCGTCACGACGAACAGCGCCCCGCCCAGACCCATCACCACGGCCACGATGCTCATCGTCCGGGTATGCACGCGGCTCGACAGCAGCAACCCGGTCGCGAAGGTCGCCATGCCTAACCCGATGAGCCTGAGGAACTGCCGGCGAACCAGTCGCTGCAGCGGATGCCCGGAGGCCGAGCGGGCCGCGTCCTCCGGGTCGCGCGCCGCGCGCGCATCCACATCGAACGCCGCACGCACATCCTCGTAGGTGAAGCCCTGCGCACGCAGGCGTCGTGCGTTAGACGCGAGCTGCACCAGATTGATGCTCGTAAAAATGACGATGACCACCGCGAGCATGTCCGCGGCTTGCGGACGGCTGGCGGCGACCGCGGGGAGCAGGACGAAGAGCGTGATGATGGTGGTCAACGTCATCTCGGCCACGCGCTGGAAGTTGCGCACCGGCGGGGCGATCTCCTCGGCCAATGCGCCGCGCGTTCGCTGCAGCGCCTCCACCAGGGCGTCGGCGCTCTGCCAGCGATCGTTAGGCGCCTTGGCGAGACACCGGTCGATCGCCGCCGCGAGCCCGCGCGGCGTGCCGGGACGCGCCACCGCCAGCGCCGGCGCCGGCTGCGTCACCTGCATGGCCAGAATCGCCTGGACGGTCGGCGCGTCGAACGGCGCGCGGCCGGTGAGCGTGAAGAATCCCACGAGGCCCAACGAGTACAGATCGCTCCGCGCGTCGGCGGACTCGCCCGCCGCCTGCTCCGGGCTCATGAACTGCGGGGTCCCCAGCGATTCGCCTAACGACGTGACCGTCGAATCGGCCACCCGGCTGATCCCGAAGTCGAGCAGCAACGCGCGTCCGGTGGCGCGCTCAATGAGGATGTTGTCCGGCTTCACGTCGCGGTGCACGATGCCCCGGCTGTGCGCATACGAGAGCGCCCATGCGGCTTCCTGCAGCACGCGCGCGACCTCGCCCGGCGGCAGCGGACCGGCGCGCCGCACCCGCTCGGTGAGCGACTCGCCATCGATGAATCCCATGGCGTAGAAGATCACGCCCGGATGTTCTTCGACCGCGTAGATCGGCACCACATTCGGGTGCGACATGTTGGCCACGAGCTGCGTCTCGCGCAGAAACCGCTCGCGCAGCACCGGCTGCGCCATGAACGTGGCGGGCAGAACCTTGAGCGCAACGAGCCGGTCGAGCGACTTCTCGCGCGCGAGATACACGACGCCCATTCCGCCGCGGCCGAGCTCGCGCTCGACGACGTACCGGCCGCCGAGCGCGGCGCGCAGCGCTGTAATCTCCTCGTTGTCGAACACTGCTTGGGGGAAGGTCATGGCGCGCCGGTCCGTGGGCAGCCCTAACTTCGGGTGCATGGCTGCCACCGGCAAGGGCGAACGCCCCGCATCCGCCGCGCGTATTTTGCGGAGACTTGGGCGCACCTCACCCCGAACCGATGGCGACCTCGATCCCCACGACCATGGCCTTTCTGACGCTTGATCCGAAAACCTCGGCGCTCGTCCTGATCGATTTGCAGCGCGGCATTGCCGGTTCCGCCACACAGCCGCACGCAGCCGCCGACGTCATCGCGAACGCCGCGCAACTCGCGGCGCGATTCCGCGAGCGCGGCGCCCTCGTCGTATTGGTGAACGTCGACCCAGGGCCCGGCGGCGTGCTCTTTCCACGACTGCTCACGGATGTGCAGCGCGCGCCGCTCAATCCGACATCAGGTTGGTCCGAGATCGTGCCCGAGCTCAGCGCCGCTGAATCCGATGTGCGGGTCACGAAGCACCAACCCGGCGCGTTCCACGGCACGGATCTGGACCTGCAACTCCGCCGCCGGCGCGTGGACACAATCGTGATCGGCGGCATCTCGACCAACGTGGGCGTCGAGTCCACGGCGCGGGCCGGGTTCGATCACGGCTACAATTTCGTGTTCGTCGAGGACGCGATGGCGGCGCGCGAGGCCGATGTTCATACGTTCGCCGTCACGCGATACTTCCCGACCATTGGCCGGGTGCGATCGACGCGCGACGTGCTCGACGCCATCCGTTAGGCAACGAGACGTGCCGCCGCCGCGCCGCGCGCCGCTCCTCCGCGCGCTCCGGCACCGCAACTACCGGCTCTTTTTCAGCGGCCAGAGCGTCTCGCTCGTCGGGACGTGGATCACGCGCATCGCCACGAGCTGGCTCGTCTACCGCCTCACGGGCTCGGCGCTTCTGTTAGGCTTAGTGGGCTTCTGCGGCCAGATCCCCACGCTGCTGCTGGCGCCGTTTTCCGGCGTGCTCGTCGATCGCTCCAACCGGCACCGCATTCTCGTCGCGACGCAGGTGCTGTCGATGCTTCAGTCGCTGGCGCTCGCCGTGCTGGCGCTCGCCGGCATCATCACCGTCACCGAGATCCTCGTGCTGCAGGTGGCGCAGGGCATCATCAACGCGTTCGACACGCCGGCCCGCCAGGCGTTCGTGATCGAGATGGTGGAGGAGCGGGGGGACCTGCCGAACGCCATCGCGCTCAACTCGTCGATGGTGACCGGCAGCCGCATCATCGGTCCGACGGTGGGCGGCATCCTCATCGCGGCGTTCGGCGAGGGATGGTGCTTCATGGTCGACGCGATCTCCTACATCGCGGTGATCGCGTCGCTGCTCGCCATGCGGCTGCCGGATACCGGTGCCACCTCGCGCCACCGCGGCAGCGCGCTCGAGGAGTTGCGCGAGGGTGTGCGCTACGTGTCGGGGTTCGTGCCGGCCCGCACGGTGTTGTTGCTGCTCGCGCTGGTGAGCACGATGGGCATGCCCTACGTCGTGCTCATGCCCGCGGTCGCATCCGAGATCCTTCACGGCGGACCGCACACGCTCGGCTTCCTCATGACGGCGTCGGGCGCCGGCGCGCTCGCCGGCGCGATGTACCTCGCCGCGCGGCCGTCGGTGTTAGGCCTGGGGCGCGCGATCGCGATCGCGACCGCGACGTTCGGCGTCGGCCTCGGCGCGTTCGCGCTGTCGCACACGCTCTGGCTCTCGCTGCTCTTGCTCCCCATCGCCGGCGCCGGATTCATGGTGCAGACGGCTTCCACCAACACGATCCTGCAGACGATCGTCGACGAGCGGCTGCGCGGGCGCGTGATGGCGTTCTACGCCATGGCGTTCCTGGGCACGGCGCCGATCGGCAGCCTGGTGGCCGGCGTCGTCGCCAGCCGCATCGGCGTACCGATGACGATCTTCTTCGGCGGTCTCGCGTGCGTGGCCGGCGGCGCCTGGTTCGCCCTGCGATTGCCCAAACTGCGGGCGTTGATCCGGCCGATATACGTCGAGCGCGGCATCCTGCCGGCCGCACCCGACGCCGACGCGCCGGCGATCTGACGCTAGCGTCCGCCTAACGCAATGGCTATTGGATGAGGGTCAGCGCCGCCTGCCGGATCGTCTCGAATGCCGTCGGCTTGCCGTCGGGCTGCGAGTCGTCACTGGTATTGAACGCGGCCACGACGGCCGCCTTGGTGGCGGGATTGAAGTACATGAAGGCCAGAAACCCGGCTTGACTCCCCGTGTGGCCGATCACCGTCGACCCGCCGCGCGGCAGCACGAAGAACGACATCCCCATCCATTCCGGATGCGATGCAGTATCGGGCGTCGTCAGATAGAGGGGGTGCCACATTTCGCCTAACGATGAACGCGACAGCACGATCCCGTAGCGGCGCTCGAGCGCCGTATCGCCGCGCGACGCATCGGTCAGGAACGCCAGGTACGTCGCGAGGTCTGCCAACGGCGCATTCCATCCGCCGTTCGGAATCGTGATCCCGGGATCGAACTCGCGACCGTTGTCCTGCACGTGCGGTCGCCCGGTGGCCGAGTCGTGCACGACGGTGTAGTTCGCCGAGCGATCGTCGGCCAGATAGTAGGGCGTGGTATTGAAGTAGCTCCGCGTCAGGCCTAACGGAGACAGGATGTTCTTCTGCACGTAGGTCTCCCACGGATCGTCGGTCAGCTCCGAGATGATCCGCCCCAGATAGATGAAGCCGGGGTTCGAGTAGCTGTAGCGGGATCCGGGTTTGAAATACAGCTCCTGGTACGGCATCATCGCCACCAGCTGCGACCAGGTGGTCGGCTCGAACGGCTCCCACGGCAGGCCCTGCTTGTACGGCCACGTCGGATTCTGAAAGCCCGCCGAATGCGACATCAACATTCGGATCGTGATGCTGTCCATCGACCCGTACGCGTCGTGCACCTGGCGCAGCTCCGGGATGTAGCTCGTGACGCGATCGTTGAGCGTGAGCTTGCCGCGATCGCGGAGCTGCATGATCGAAATCGCCGTGAGCTGCTTGGTGATCGAGCCGTAGTGAAAGAGCGTGCGCTCGGTGACGCGCTGTCCCCGGGCACGATCGGCCCAGCCGTACTCGTGGTGTGCGACGACGCGTCCATCGCGCATGAGCAGCACCGCGGCGCCCACGACACTGTCGCTGTGCGCCGCGCTGTCGAAGAGCGCGGCGAAGGGCTGCCACGCCGCCGCCTCGGCGGCGGGTGCGGGTTTACGTTGGGCGCGCGCCTCTGCGGGCACGGCAGCGAGCGCGATGGCCAGCGCGGCCATCATCGCGAGGCGGGGAGCGTTCGACCGCGACTGCGGGACCGCCACTCGCCGCGCCGAAAGGAGCGAAGTCATCACGCTCTTGTAATAGCATCGGTGTCAGAATGCGGTCGCCGCGGGTGCCGAGGGAGCCGCCTCGCCCGCGGGAGGCGCGCCGATCTGCAGCTCGAACCGCTGCATCATCGTGGCGAACGCGCGCGCAATGATTGGATCGAACTCCGAGCCCGAGCGCTCGCCGATGTACGCCAGCGCGCGGTCGATCTCCCACGCCGCGCGATACGGACGGTCCGTGCACAGCGCGTCGAATACATCGCACACGTGCACGAGGCGGCTCGCGAAGTGACACTCGCGCCGGTACTGCATCGCCGGATAGCCGCCGCCATCGATCATGATGTGATGCTCGTACGCCACCGCCGACGCGACGCCTAACTTCTCGTCGCTCTCGAGGATCAGGCGCGCGCCGTCTACCGGGTGCTGGTCGAGCACGGCGCGTTCCTCGGCGGTGAGTTTGCCGGGCTTGACCAGAATGTCCCGCGGCACGCGCACCTTGCCGATGTCGTGCAGCAGGCCGGCCGTCCCGAACGCGCGGACGTCCTTGGCGCCGAAGCCTAACGTTTCGGCCATCGCCATTGTCAGCACGCCCACATTGATCGAGTGGGTGGTGGTGTACTGGTCGAACTCCTTCAGCTTGAGCAGCGGAATCACCACGCGATTGCTGCCGTGCATGGCCAGCGACAGCGATCGGACCACGGCCTCCGCCTCGAGCAGCGCCAGCGTGCCGGCGTCGCCCATTTCCTGGTGGATGAAGCGGACGGCCTCGATCTCTTCGTCCAACGAATACGACAGCGTGGCGGTGGCGAGCGACCTGCCCTCGCCGGCTTCACGCACCTCGCCCTGCAGACCGACGGCGCCGAATCGGATGCGCGCAGCCACATTCGGGCGCATGGCCGTCGTCCGCGATGTGCCGCCCGACAGCAAGTCGCCCGCCTGCTCCAGGAATGCGGCGTACTCGTCGAGCGTGACGCCGTCGTCGATTTCGAGACGCTGCACGCCGGCGTCGGCGAGACGCCGCGACCATTCCCACTCCTGGAGCTCGCGCATGGCGCGCTTTCCGTACACCACCTCGTCCATCAGGAAGCTGAACTGCGGCCGGGGATTTTCGGCCAGCAGTGTCGTTAGGCGCTCGTAGGAGTGCTCGACCGCGCCCTGCCGTCGCGGGTGCGTCTCGCCATAGAGGCTCATGATGGCGAGCGTCCGCGTGAGCGAGAGCAGGAACTCGACCGGTGCGCTCATTGGGCACCGCCCCATTGCGCGATCGCATTGCGCACCGCCGGATCGGGGTGGCGGCTCGCGCGCGCGAGCACGGACACGGCGCGCGGATCGGCGGCCCAACGGGCGACGAGACCGGCCAGAGCCGCCAACAAGCGCGGCGACCGCGGCGCGAGGCGCCGCCCGCCGAACCATCCGCGGCCGGTGGTGACGCACGACAGCAGGCACTCGAGCGCCGCCGGTTCGCTGGATGCCGCGAGGACCTTGATCGCGAGGAGGTCGAGATCGGCTTCGAGGTCGCGCTCCGTCACGCGCCGTGCGATGCGCGGAATCGCGGCCGTCGGACATCCCTCCGCGGCTGCGCCTAACGCAATACGCAGCACCTGCCCGTCGGGGTCGCCGAGGGCGGTGAGAATCGCGGCATCACGCTGGGCCGCCGACGCCGTCCGGAGCAGCATGCGCACCGCCTCGCGCCGCACGCGCGCGTCGGCGTGCGAGGCGTAGGGCGCCAGCGAGAACCCATCGGGCCACGCGCCTAACCGGTCGATCAGGATCAACAAGTTGCGCTGGAAGTACCACGGCGCTCTGGGCAGCCGCGCCACGGCCGCCGGCCCCAGCGCCGGTCCCAGCTGCGCCAGCAGTCCGAGCACCTTGCGGCGCGTCGCGCGCGAGGTGGATGCACCGAGGACGTCCAACAGCGGATCGGCCGCGCGCGCGCCCAACCGACGCACCACCCAGTCGAGCTGCTCCGCGTCCGGCGCGGGCGACTCGAGCAGCCGGCGGAGGTGCTCCTGCGTCGCCAATCGCTCGCCGATCGTTTTCGCCGTCTCGTTGTCCGGATCGGCCTGCGCGACCACCGAAAAGAGCGTTCCCATCTGTCCGCTCTTGACCATCGTGTCGATCGCGTCATTGGTCTCGCGTCCGATCACGCCGACCTCGATGCTCAACTGGACGACGCGCACCGGCTCGCACGCGTGCGTGCTCTCCACCGTGCTCACGAACAGCGACGCGTCGGGCGCCAAACGATCGAGCACGACCGCGTACGCGCCCGGCGTCGGATCGGGAAGCACCCAGCCGGAGACGAGCTGCTGCATCTGCTCTCGCAGCGCGCGCTCCGCTTCGGCGCGGACGGACGAGTCGCCGCGCTCGGCGTGCGCGGCGAGCTTCGCGAACAAGCGGAGCAGCGAGGTCGAGATCACGCGCTCCGAGGCGTCGGCGGCCGATCGAACCAGCGTCAGCGCGGCGTCGACCGCGAGCCCCTCGGAGGCATCCATCAGGAACCGGCGCCGCTGCGCGGTGTCGCCGCCTAACGACACGAGCCGCCGCAGCTGGTCCGGTTGGAGCGCGCTGATGAGACGCGACACGCGCCGGCGCAGCACGGCCGCTTCCGCGCGGTCTCCCGACGCCAGCTCGTTCGCGATCTTGAGGAGATACCCGATGATGACCTGGTCGTACGCCTGCTCGCGCTCGTGCGCGTTGATCGCCTCGGCGACCAGCTCCGGATCGGTGGCCGGCGCCGTCGACTCGTCGGTCTGAAGTGCCGCGCGCGCGAGGTCCAACCACAGTTGCGAGGCGCGCTGGCGCGTGCCGGTGGTCGGCTCATCGCCGCCCTCGCCCCGCTCCTCGCCGTCCGCGAGCAGCTCGAGCTGATCGTAGCTGAGCGGGAACAAGCGCACGTGCGGCCATGCCGGCCCGTCGTGCGCTCCGTTAGGCGTAGCCGCCCGGCCATGGCGGAGCGGGTCGCGCGCGAGCATCCGCAGCACCTGGTCCATCTCCGCATCCTCGATGCCGGCGAGGAACTTGACCGCGCCGGCATCGTGCGCGTGAAGCTGGCGCGCCAACCCGTGGAGCAGCGGGTGTCGCGGATCGGTGGCCACGCCCTCGATGATCAGCTGGTCGCGGGCCACGCCTAACGATAGCGTGTGCCGCTCGGCCAACAGCGAATCGAGGCGCCGCAGCACCCGCTCCCGCGACGTCTCCAGCGACGGGTGGCCGTCGGGATACATGGCGTGCTTGTGCAGCGCGATCGACAGCTCGATCACGAAGTCCGACAGGTCGCGCGACAGGACCGTGTTGGTCGGTCGCGTCGAGTCGGCTGTCGTGCTCACCTGGACAGGGCGGGACGGGGGTGCGGTGCCATACTATAGGATTGGGACCGTCTAACCTCCTGCGGCGTAACGCCTGCGGCCGATTCGAGCCCCTATTTGTTTACGACGCGGACTTAGCCGACCTACAGCCGAATCCGGCACCGGACCGGCCTACGAATTCAGCGCGATCGCTCGCCCCGTCCGCGGTCCCCGCTGCCCGTCGCGAAACGCGATTCCCCCGTTCACGATCACCGCCGACACGCCTTCGGCGTATTGGAACGGGTCCGCAAACGTGGCCCGATCCCGAATGGTCGACGGGTTGAACACCACGACGTCCGCCGCGTACCCTGTCGCGATGCGGCCGCGGTTTGGCAGGCGCATGCGCTCGGCCGTTTGCGCCGACATTTTGTGAATCGCCTGCGGCAGCGTGAGCACGTGGCGCTCCCGCACGTAGTGTCCGAGGATCCGCGCAAAGGTGCCGAGCGACCTCGGATGCGGATGCCCAACGCGTCCCGGGCCGGAGATCGACACCGCACCGCCGTCGCTGCAGATCGTGCACAGCGGATCGGCGAGAAATCGCTCCAGATTGGTTTCGCTCATGGCGAAGCCGACCATGCCGACGTCGCCGTGGCTCCGGACGAGCAACGCGACCGCGGCGTCGAACGGGTCGTGTCCGATCGATGCGGCGTACTGTCCCATGCGCTGCCCTTCGACGGCGCGATCCGTGTCGTCGGCCACCGACGAGATGAGCACGTTGTCCCATCCGCCTAACAGAGCGATCTTGTCGGCGACCGCCTCGCGCAACCGGGGCGCGAGGTCGGGCCGGCCGAGGCGCGCGACGAACGCGTCGGTGCCGCCGTCCTTGCTCCACGTCGGGAAGAGGTTGCCCAAATCCGTTTGGTACGCGATGTACGGGTAGCGATCGAACGTGACGTCGAGGCCGCTCGCGCGCGCTCGGTCGATGCGGTGCAGGACGTCGTCGATCTTGTTCCAGTTGCGTTGGCCCTCCGTCTTGAGGTGGGAGACTTCGAGCGGACACGAGGCGCCGCGCGCCACGGCGATCGCCTCGTCGAGCGCTTCGAGCAAGCGGTCGTCCTCGTTGCGCATGTGCGTGGCGTAGGGCAGCCGGCGGCGCGCCAGGGGCCGCGACAGCGCGATCAGCTCGCCTAACGGAGCGAACTCGCCCGGCGTGTACTCGAGGCCCGTCGACGCGCCGCACGCGCCGTCGGCGAGCGCGTCGTCGACGAGCGCGGTCATGCGGTGCAGCTCGTCGGGTGTGGCCGGCCGATCGTCGTCGCCCACGATCACGTGCCGGATAGTGCCCAACCCGATCATGCTGGCCACGTTCACGGCACTCGGCAGCGTGTCGATGGCGGCGAAGAAGTCGCGCAGCCTGCGGTACGCCGGCTCACCCGCTTCGCCGGCACGCGTCGGCGCGCGCGACGATCCATCCTGTCCCACGATCACCGTCGTCACGCCCTGGCGGATCACCGATTCGGCGAGCGGGTCGACGAACAGGCCATCGTCGGCGTGGGAGTGGATGTCGATGAAGCCGGGCGCCACGGCGACGCCGCGCGCGTCGATGAGGTCGCGCGCATCGTCGCCTAACGATGGGGCAAGGGCGGTGATGCGGCCGGCCGCGATGCCGAGGTCGCCCTCGACGCCCTCGGCGCCCAGGCCGTCGAACACCGTGCCGCCGCGGATAATGAGGTCGAACCGGCGGCGCGATGGCGTGTGGATCGCCGGCGCGCAGCCCGCCAGCACGAGCGCCGTGAACGCCGCCGATTCGGCGAGGAACTGGCGCCGGTTAGGCACCAGACGCTAGCGACCGGTGGCGCGCTTGATCTGCGCCATGAAGTCCTTCAGATGGCCCTGCCACACCGCCGCCAGCGTGTGCGTGCCGTGGCCGCGCGTCTGGTCGCTGATCGGAATCAACACGTACGTGCCGTGCTTGACCTTCGGCATGAGCGCTTCCATGACGCCCATGTGCGGTGGATTCACCTGGTCGTCCTCGGAATTGATGGCCATGAGCGGCGCGGCGATCCGATCGAGATGTTGACTCGGATCGTACGTGCGCGACGCGTCGAACGCATAGAGGTAGTCGTTCGCATCCTCGAGAGCGAACACGCGCTTCTCCCAGTCCTCGATGTACGCGTCCGCCGCCTCCGTCGTAGGCGCTTGCTTCTGCAGCTGGCGCGGGCTGCTCGTCATCATGAACATGAGCTGCAGGGCGGCGTGGAGGCCGGGTGGTTCCGTGGTGTAGTCGCCGCCCTGATACGCCGGATCTTCGGTGATGTCGTCCATCATCATGCGGCGCATCATCCGGTTCCGGCCCGACATCGGAGCCGGCAGGCTGGCGAGGGGCACCAGCCCGTCCATGAAGTCGGGATACATCTCGCCCCATACCCACGTGTGCATGCCGCCCATCGACGTGCCCATCACCAACAGCAGGTGGTTCACGCCTAACGCATTGGCGAGCAGGTCGTGTTGGGCCTTCACCATGTCGTCGTAATCGTAGTGCGGGAAGTGCGCGTGCAGGCCGTCGCTCGGCTTGCTCGACTTGCCATGGCCGATGCCGTCGGGCAGGATGACGAAGTACTGCGTGGTATCGAGCAGCTGTCCCGGACCATAGAGCACGCCGGCGAACACCGGCGACAGGAATTGGCGGCCGGTGCCCGTGGTCCCGTGCAGAATGAGCACGGCGTTGGTCACGAGCCCCTTCGCATCGTGGCGCGGCGCGCCCAACGTCATGTAGTGGATGCGGAGGTCGGGAAGCGATTCCCCATCTCCGAAGTGAAAGTCTGTGATGGTGTAGTCGCCTTCCTGCTGCGCGCACGCGGCGTGGGCCGTGGCACACGCGGCGGTGCACGCGATGGCGAGAGCAATGATCGAGCGGCGCATGAGTCGTTGGGCGAAGGTCTAACGTTGTGGAGGACGCCGGGCCGGCCGCGCTTCGGGCACCACCGTGGCCGGGGACCGTTCTCCATGCGCACCGATGCTGCGCACGCCGGCCCACAAGTCATTGAGCTGGGCGTCGACCACCATCGCGGTACTGTCACCGGCGGCGATCACGCGCTGCCACGCCGGCGACGTGGTCGAGCGGAGCAGCACCTCGTAGCCCGCGGCGCCCGGGACGGGCTGCCACGACACGCGCCATTGCAGTCCGTAGGGCGGCAGCCGTTGGATGCGCAGGCTGTCGGGCGCGGCGGGCGCCGCGGCGGCCGCACCCAACACCAGCGCGTTCACCCGCGCGATGTTGGCCGCGTACCGGAAGTTCACGTGCGAGAACACATTGTTGGGCGAATGCTGCCGGTCCAAGGCTTCCATCCGCTCCGTGGTGCGAATGCCGGGTTCGCCTAACGCGACGAACGGCTCGTGGTCGGTGCCCCGGCCGATGCGGTCGATGCGGTATACCTCGAGGATCGAAATCCCCGGGTGATACAGCGTCCCCAGCTCGCCCGCGTAGCGCGCCAGCTCGCGCCCCGGACTGTTGTCCGGATCGCCGCTGTAAATGCGCATGCTCGTCGAATCCGTGTGTCCGTTGTCCGACGAGACGTTCCCATTGATGTCGTCCGACATGTCGGCCGACACGCGATCGCCGGCGTCGTGCAGCCGCTTCGCCAGGTGCGTGGAGCCCAGAAGCCCTTGCTCCTCTCCCGCGACCGCGGCGAAGAGAATCGTGGCATCGAGTCCCTTTGGAAACCGGTGCGAGAACACCCGAGCCAGCTCGATCACATTGGCCGTGCCGGATGCATCATCGTCGGCGCCGGGTGCATCGCCCACCGAATCCATCGGATCCAGCGCGCAGCGGCACGAATCGTAGTGGCCCGTGAGCACCACCACGCGGCTCGTGTCGCGCCCCGGCAGCCACGCCAACACGTTGACGACGTTCACCGGCGGGTGGTTAGGCGCGCGCGGCAGCGGCACCATGGCCGGATCGTATTCCACGTGCAGACACCCGCCGCACTGCGTGCTGATCGTGCGGAGCGTGGCGTAGATGTACCGTCTCGCGGCGCCAATGCCGCGCGTGCTGCTCGTCGTGTCGCTCAACGTGTGCCGGGTACCGAACGCCACCAGCACCGAGTCGGTGTGCCGGATGTTCGATGGCGAGATGTCATGCAGCGCCAGCGCAAGCGTCGGGTTCTTCGCGAGTCCGGCCGTCGCTCCTGCCGCGCGCCCCACCTCGGGCACTTGTGCCGCGAGGGTTGGCGGCGCCTGGGTAGCGATCACGAGCAGCACGGCGCCGAGCGCCGCGCTGCGTAAGGCGTCGGGCCGAAAGCGCGCCGAAGCGTTCCGATCCATTGTGTCTCCCATTCAAGTGTCTGCGGACTGGGATTAAGCACTGGATGCACGGCCGCCCGCAACCCCCTCGCCGAACGAGCGTCCGGGTTCGCCGTCTTGCCCAGCCCGCCGAGTTTCACCATAGTTACTGAGAGAGGGATGCCTCGCCGGCTGCACGCAGGCGACTTTCCCCCTCCCTCTCCCCTGCTCCCTCGCGGACGCTTCGGCCACCTGGCCGTCCACATGGACCCCTACACGTTTTGCCTGTTGTTAGGCGCCTTGGGCCTCGTGGGCATGTCGCTCACCGGCATCGGGCGCCATGGCCACGCGGGTCACGCGCCCGTTCGCGCGGGACACGGCCATGCAGGCGGCGCCCCGCACGGCGGCGCGCACGCCGGCCACAGCGGCGGCGGCGCCGCGTCGCGCGCGCTGTTGTCGCTCATGTCGCCGCGCGTTCTGTTCTCCGCACTCCTCGGTGCGGGCGCGACCGGCCTGCTGCTCGGTCGCCTCATTCACGGCGTGCCGCTCGCGGCCGCCGCCATCGCGGGTGGTCTCATCTTCGAGATGGCCCTCGCACGTCCCGTCTGGAACGCGACGATGCGATTCGCATCGCGGCCCGCACTCACGCTCGAGAGCTGCATCACCGACCCCGCCACCGCCGTCACGTCGTTCGACGCACACGGCCAGGGCGTCGTCGCCATCGAGCTCGATGGGCAGGTGGTTCAGGTGCTGGCAACGTTAGTCGCGGGCGAGCGCACCGCCGGAGCGACGGTCCGCGCCGGCGACCGCGTCCGCATCGACGCAGTCGACGCCGGTCGCAACCGCTGTACGGTATCGCTGCTCTGAGGCGATCGGTTTTCTTTTTTCTCACGGAGTCGGAAACATGTCGGGCATCCTGTCGGGTTGGGTTCTCATCGCCGTCGTGTTAGGCATCCTGTTCGTCGGCGTGCCGCTCATCGTCGCCGGGTTCCTCCGCAACGTGGAAGCGGGCACCATCCGGCTGGTCAGTTGGCTGCATGGCGGCACGGTGATGTACCGCGGACCGGGCAAGTCCAAGGAGATCCCGCTGCTCACGACGGGCACCACGATCTCGAGCAAAGTGATCAACGTCGACCTCGACATCACGGACCAGACGGCGGACGTCGATGACACCGGCACGGCTCGGCCCATCAAGGTGCGCGTGCTGGCGAGCGCCATTGTCTCGCGTGGGCGACACCGACGCCCTCATCAAGACGGCGGCCAACCGGTTCTTCTCCAAGTCCGAGGGCGACCAGATCAGCACGCTCACCGATCTGCTCTCGAGCTCGGGGCGCCGCGCGATCAACTTGCTGACGCACGACCAGCTCTTCTCCGCCAAGGCGGCCCCGCCGCGGGCGATCCCCGCGGTCACCGGCGTCGGCACGGCGCTCCGGCCTAACGCAGCGCCGGTGGCGATCGTCCCGGTGGGCGACGGCGTGATCGAAGACGAAGACGACCCGTTGGCGGTCATCATCCGGAAGGCGTGCTCGCGCGAGCTCACCGACCTCGGACTCATCTTCAATTCGCTCAACATCAAGGTCGTGCAGTCCGAGGTCGCCGACGCGCGCCGCCGGCAGTCGGCCGCCGAGGCGCAAGCCAACGCCGAGATCGTCGCCGCGAACCAGTCGCGCCGCGCCAAGGAAGCCCAGATCGATGCCGAGCGCGCCATCTCCGACAAACAGCGCGAGCTCGAGCAGACCAAGGCCAGCAACGCCGCGTTAGTCGCGCAAGCCGAAGCCAAGCGGCAGGAAGCGATGGGCGTGCAGCGCGAAGCCGAGCTCGATGCGACACAGATCGCGCAGGCCAAGGCCGATGCGGCACGCGTGCGCATCGAAGCCGAGGCGTCCGCCGACGCCGAAGCCATTCGCATCCGCCGCATCGCCGAGGCAACCGCGGAGAGCATCCAGAAGGTCAATCAGGCGATCGCTGCGGGCGGCGAGAGCTACTTCCGCTACCGCCAGATCGAGATGCTGCCGCAGATCGCGCCGGTCATCGCCGATGCGTTGTCCGATGCGAAGCTGATCACGATCGCCGGCGCCGGCACCGGTGGCGGCGCGCCCGAGCTGGCGACCAACAACATCACCAGCGTCATCCAAACGGTATTGGCCGCGCAGCTCGTGACGCGCAGCGGCATGCTCGACGGCGCATTGCCCGCCGCCGCCCCGCCGGCGCTTCCCGCGACCGATGGCGCGACGCGCGACGCACGAGGCGACGGCACCTTCGGAGTGCGCGGCAAGTAGCGCATCGCGGCCACGGCGGTTGCAAACGCCGTCGTGGCCGACGAACTTCGTGGTCATGGCGAACATCGATGCGCCGGCCACTCCGAAGGGCGCCGCGCTGCCCGGCGACGACCCCCGCAACGAGATTGCGTTTCCACGCCTAACGCACGACCAGGTCGCGACGCTCGCCGCGTTCGCCACGCCGCGCGATGTGCGCGAAGGCGACCGGCTGTTCGAAGCCGGCGGCAGCAGCAACGCGTTCTTCGTCGTCGTCTCCGGCGCCGTCGAGATCATTGATCGGTCCGGCGACGAGCCGCGCACGCTCGTGACCCATCAGCCCGGCGAGTTCACCGGCGACGTCGACCTCCTCACGCGCCGCCGCCCCCTCGTGACAGCGGTCGCGCGCGGCAATACGAAAGTCCTGGAGATCGCACCGGCCGACATCCGCCGCATCATCGCCGAGCGCCCGGCGGTGGGCGAAGTCGTGCTTCGCGCCTTCATCGCGCGGCGCGAGCTGCTTCTCGATTCGGGATTCCAAGGCGTGCGTGTGATCGGATCGGCGCGCTCGCGCGAGGCCTACCACCTGCGCGAATTCCTGAGCCGCAACCAGGTGCCGGTGACGTGGATCGACACCGACGACGATCCCGGCGTCGCCGAGTTGCTCGCGCACTTTGGGTTAGGCGAGAAGGATCTGCCGGCGGTGGCGTGCGACGGCCGGCCGCTCATGCGCCATCCATCCATTCGCGACCTCGCCGAAGCGGTTGGTCTCAAACCCGAACTCGGCACCGGCGTCTACGACCTCGTGATCGTCGGCGCGGGACCGGCAGGACTGGCGGCCGCGGTGTACGGCGCGTCGGAAGGACTGCGCACGCTCATCCTCGATCGCGCGTCGCCGGGCGGGCAAGCCGGCGCGTCCATGAAAATCGAGAACTATCTCGGATTCCCGACGGGCATCACCGGCGCGCAGCTCACCGCGCGGGCCACGCTGCAAGCGCAGAAGTTCGACGCGCGCTTCTCCATTCCGTCGCCGGTCGCGACTCTCGAACGCGACGGCGCCAACTTCATTGTGCACATTGATGACGACGAGCGCGCCACCGCGCGCTGCGTGCTCATCGCCACCGGCGCCGACTACCGCCGCCTGGACGTGCCGGGCCGCGACCGATTCGAGGGACTGGGCGTATACTACGAGGCCACGCCGACCGAGTTAGGCGAATGCCGGGATGTCGAAGTGGTGCTCGTCGGCGCCGGTAACTCCGCTGGACAAGCCGCGGTGTTCCTGTCCGAGCACTTGCCGCACGTGCTGCTGATCGTGCGCGGCGACGACCTCCGCGCCGACATGTCGAGCTATCTCGCCGAGCGTATCGAAGGCTGCGACAACATTGAGGTGCTCGCCCACACCGAAATCCGCGAGATGCAGGGCGGCGATCGCCTCGAGCGCATCGTGGTCGCGAACACGCAGACCGGCGCCCAACGGACCATTGAGACGCCGGCCCTGTTCACGTTCATCGGCGCGGTGCCGCGCACCGAATGGCTGCCGCGCGGCATCGAAACGGATCGCGAGGGCTACATCCGCACCGGACGCGCGGCTGGCGATTCGCCTAACTGGGATCGCACGCGCTCCCCATTCCTGCTCGAAACGAGCTGGGCGGGCGTCTTCGCCGCCGGCGACGTACGACTCGCCTCGGTGAAACGTGTGGCGTCGGCGGTCGGCGAAGGCGCCATGGCCGTCAAGTTCGTCCACGAATACCTCGCCGACACCTAGGCCTATCGCGGTATAAGACGTGCAGACCCGCTGCGCGGACGACCTAACCCACTTCGACGCACGTCCACTCCGACCTGCCCTACTGTCCCGGTCGGTTGTCCTCCCCTTCCATGTCCTGGAGGCCCACGGTGGCTGACACGAGCCGCGCGGCTCGCTCCGAGAGCGGCCGGATCGCGCGCGTCCTCGAGCAAGACGGCGCCAATATTTTGGAAACTTGGTTCGCGGCACAGGCCAATGCGCTGTCCGCTCGGGGCAGCATCTCCGCCAACGAATTGCGCACGCAGTCGCGGGAATTCATTGCGCTCCTGCAGAAGGCCACGGCAAGGAGCTCGCATGACGTGAACGGTCCGGGCTGGGACGACCTCCGCGGATTTCTCGCCGAATTGTCCAAATCGCGGGCTGTGCAAGGGTACTCCCCGACCGAGACGGCCATGTTCGTCTTCTCGCTCAAGGAGCCGCTGTTCAATCGACTGCGCACCGCCGCGGGCTCCGATGCCGACGCGCTGGCCACCGACGTCTGGGACGCCACGCTCATGCTGGACGAGCTCGGTCTGTACACCACCGAAGTCTTTCAGAAGAGCCGGGAAGGGCTGATCACACGACAGCAGCAGGATCTGCTCGAGCTGTCTACGCCAGTCGTAAAGCTCTGGGACGGAATCCTCGCCCTGCCCATGGTTGGCACGCTGGACAGCAGCAGGACACAGGTCGCCATGGAGTCGCTGCTCCAGCGAATCGTGGACACCGGATCCGACATCGCGATCCTCGACATCACCGGCGTCCCGACCGTCGACACGCTCACGGCGCAGCACCTCCTCAAGACAGTCAACGCAGTCCACCTCATGGGCGCCGAGTGCATCATCAGCGGCATCCGGCCGCAAATCGCACAAACGATCGTGCACTTGGGAGTCGAGCTGGGCGACGTCGTGACCAAGTCGAGCCTCGCCGACGCGTTCCGATGGGCGCTGCAGCGGACCGGACGCACCGTGGCGCGCATTGACGCCCACGGCCACGACCGCGCCTGAGCGACTCGCCATGGAGCGTATCCCGATCCTTCGCATGGGGCCGTTTCTCATCGTCAGCATCCAGGTCGACATGCACGACAAGCTGGCGTTGACGCTCCAATCGGACCTCGCGGCGCGCATTTCCGAAACCGGCGCTCACGGCGTGTTGTTGGACATTTCGTCGCTCGAGATCGTCGACTCGTTCATCGGGCGCATGATCTCGAACATTGCCGGCACATCGCGCGTGCTCGATGCGGAGACCGTCGTCGTCGGCATCCAACCCGCAGTCGCCATCACGCTGGTCGAGCTTGGACTGTCGCTGCCCGGCGTACGCACGGCGCTGAACGTGGAAAAGGGCATGGCCATGCTGCGCCGGGCCATCAGCTTCGACGACAGGGATCCCGCCTCCGGTTCCACCCCACTGTCCGAGAGTTCCGATGACAGTGCTCCGGTGTGAAATCATGCCGGTGCGTTCGCAGCAAGACGTGGTCGCCGTTCGGCAGAGCGTGCGATCGTTGGCCGTAGCCCAGGGCCTCGGCCTCGTCGATCAGACAAAAATCGTCACCGCCGCGAGCGAGCTGGCACGCAATACGCTCGACCATGGCGGAGGCGGGACCGCGCGTCTCGAGGCGGTGAGCGACAACGGCCGCGCCGGCCTGCGGCTGACGTTCGAGGATCGGGGGCCCGGCATCAAGGATGTCGATCTCGCGATGACCGATGGCTTCACGACTGGCAACGGCCTGGGTCTGGGTCTGGGCGGCGCGAAACGCCTGGCCAACGAATTCGATTTGTGGTCGCGGGCGGGCGAGGGCACGCGCGTGACGATCACCAGATGGAGGTAGCGTGACGACGGCCGAGTCGAGCCCGGGCCCTGCGTTAGGCGGCGCGTTAGGCGGGCCCGCATCCGTCTCGCTCGCGGTGTCGGACCCGAGCCACGTGGGCGAGGTCCGCCGCCGCGCCAACGCGTTAGGCGTGGCGGCCGGCCTCGGCGAGACGGAGCTCGGCACCCTCGCGGTGGTCGTCACCGAGGCGGCCACCAATCTCGCGCGCCACGCGGTGGAGGGCGTCATCCTGCTGCGCCTCGCCGGCACGCCCCCGGCGGCGGTCGAGCTTCTCGCGCTCGACAAGGGTCCGGGCATTCGCGATCTCGCCAAGGCCATGTCCGACGGATACTCGACGGCCGGCTCGGCCGGCCACGGGTTAGGCGCAATCCGGCGCATGGCGGCCGAGTTCGATGTGTATTCGGCGCCCGACACGGGCACGGCGCTGTTCGCCTGCGTCCGCGCCAACCAGCGCTCGATGACCGGTGAGTCCGATCCCGGGACCTCCGGCGTGGTGTGCCTGCCCATGGGCACCGAGCGTGACTGCGGGGACGCGTGGCGCATTGATCGCACGCCGCATTGCGCGCTCGTCGTCCTCGCCGATGGACTCGGTCACGGCCACGACGCCGCACGAGCCGCCGACGTCGCCATGCACACCGCGGAGAGGCACGCGCAACACTCGCCGGCCCGGATCATCGAGGCCGCGCACGCCGCCATGCACGCCACGCGCGGCGCGGCGCTCGCCGTCGCCGAGATCGTTCCGTCGGAGCAACGCCTGACGTTCGCCGGCGTCGGCAATATTTCCGGCGTGATCGTGTCGCCGGATGGCGCGAAGAGTCTCGCATCGCTCAACGGCACCGCGGGCCATGAAATGCGCGCGGTGCGCGAGTTCACGTATCCGTGGTCCGGCCATGCGTGCCTCATCATGCACTCCGACGGTCTCCGAGCGCGCTGGCAGTTAGGCAGCTACCCCGGACTCGCCGCGCACCATCCGGCGCTCGTTGCCGGGGTCCTGTTCCGCGACTTCACGCGCGGACGCGATGACGCCACCGTCCTCGCCGTGCGGATGCGCGAATTGTGAAATCCGTTCCGCGTACGCTGCCGCTCGCGACCATCGCGCTCGAATCGGACCTCGATGTCCTGCGCGCTCGGCACCACGCACGGCTCCTTGCCGAAGCGCTCGGTTTGGGTCACGACGACCGCACGCGCTTCGCGACCGCGGTGTGCGAGATTGCCCGCAGCGCGCACGCGTCGGGATCGGATCCGCGTGTGCAGTTCCTGGTCGAACGCAACGGACGCCGCGGACAGTGGCTGATCGCGCGCATCGCCGCCAGCGGACCGGCCATGCGCGATCTCGAGGTCGCGTCCGCCAATGGCGATGTCGCTTCGACACCGGCCGATGCGGGCATTGCGACGGCGAAACACCTCGTCGAACATTTCCGCATCCAGCACGCCGACGACGGCGCCACGATGATCGAAGTTGGGCATCCCCTGAGCGCGTCCGCCCAACCACTCGACGTGAGCGATGCCGCGCGCATTGTCGGCGTGCTGTCGGAGGAATCGGTGCTGCATCCCGAGGCCGAGGCGCACCGGCAAAACCGCGAGTTGCTGTGGGCCCTCACCGCAAGCCGGCACGCGCACGTGCAGGTCGAGTGGTTGAACAGCGAGCTCGAGGCTACGAATCGCGGCGTGATGGCGCTCTACGCGGAGCTCGATGATCGCGCCGAAGATCTCAAACGCGTCTCCGAGCACAAGAGCCGGTTCCTCTCCGACGTGAGTCACGAGCTGCGGACGCCGATGACGTCCGTCCTCAACCTCACGCGTCTCTTGCTCGATCACACCGATGGACCGCTCACCGGCGAGCAGGAACGCCAGGTGTCGCTCATCCGACATTCGGTGCAAACGGTCACCGAATTGGTGAACGATCTGTTGGACCTCGCGCGCATCGAGTCCGGCCACAGCACGCTGCGCTATCGCTCGTGCACCGTGGGCGAGTTGCTCGCTGCCTTACGCGGCATTTGTCGTCCGCTGCTCACGTCCGACGCCGTGAGCCTCGTGTTCGACGACCACGAAGCGGATACGGTGCTCGAGACCGATGACGCGCGCGTCGCCCAGATCCTGCGCAATTTGCTCTCGAACGCGATCAAGTTCACCGAACGCGGCGAGATCCGCGTGTCGGTGCGCGTCGAGATCGGCGACATGATCCGGTTCGACGTACGCGATACCGGCATCGGCATTGCGGCCGCCGATCAGGAGCGCATCTTCGATGAATTCACGCAGCTCGACAGCCCCTTGCAACGCCGCGTGCACGGCAGCGGACTCGGTCTGCGCTTGTCGCGCAACCTCGCCACGCTGCTCGGCGGCCGCATCGAGTTGGTGAGTGCGCCAGGACGCGGTTCGTCGTTCAGCCTGATGATTCCACGGCGCCACCCTGGTTGGGTCGTCGAGTCGACGCCTAACCGGGAAACGCCATACGAGGTGACGGTGCCATGACGATGCCCGCGGAAAGCGGAGTGCCGATCGAGCCCGCGCTGGCGGCCGGTCCGCCCATGCCCGACGACCAGGTCGTACCGCCCGACCGAGAACACCGCGCGCACGACGATGCGCCGGAATCGCTGGCCGTCGAGTCCACGCCGTCATTGGTGCTCGTCGTCGACGACACACCGGGAAACCGCTATACCGTTGGGCGTGTGCTCCGCGGCGCCGGCATGCGCGTCACCGAGGCGGAGACCGGTGCCGAAGCCCTGCGCTTCTCGAAAGCGCTGCCGGATCTCATCGTGCTCGACATCCGCTTGCCTGACATGACGGGCTACGACGTCTGTCAGCGCCTGAAAGCGGATCCGGAGACGAAGTCGATCCCCGTGATGTACCTGTCCGCGAGCTACACCGGAAACGCGGACCGCGCGTACGGCCTCGACGCCGGCGCCGACGCCTATCTCACGCACCCGATCGATCCACCGCTTTTTCTGGCCACGGCGCACGCGCTGCTGCGCGCCGGACGCGCGGAGTCCGCGTTTCGCAGCGCGGCAGTCGAGTGGCGCACGACGTTCGACGCCATCCGCGACGCCATCTTCCTCGTCGACACGAATGGCATCGTGCGGCGGTGCAACCGCGCCGCCGGCGAGTTCGCGCACCAACATCCGCGCGCACTCGTTGGGCATTCGTGGTCCGCCGCGATCCGCGAGCTCGGCCTCGATACACCCGACGTGCTCGCGGGCATCGTGCGCGGGCCGATCCTGCGCGACGTCGAGGTGAGTCAGCGTGGACGATGGCTGTCCGTGTCGACGGAGCGCGTCGCCGGACGCGCGCCGGAGAACTCGCTCACGGTGTGCGTGCTCTCGGACATCACCGCGCGCAAGTCCGCGCAGGTCGAGCGCGAAGATTTGCTCGCGCGCACGGCCCAGGCTCTGCACGACGCCGAGTCGGCGCGGCGAGAGGCGGAATCCGCCAACCGGGCGAAGAGCGACTTTCTCGCGGTGATGTCGCACGAATTGCGCACACCATTGAACGCGATCGCCGGATTCACCGAGTTGATTTCGCTCGGCGTGCGAGGTCCGGTCACGCAGGACCAGCTCAACGATCTCGAGCGCATTCGCCGCAGCGAAATGACGCTGCTCACGCTGATCAACGATTTGTTGAGCTTCGCCAAGCTGGAAAGCGGCTCGGTCCAATACGCCATCACCGAGATGCCCGCCGACGAAGCGCTCGAGGCCGCGGGCGAGTTCGTCGAGCTCCAGGTCCGCACGAAGTCGATCACCTTCGTGCATGTCCCCTGTCCGGCAACCGTGGTCCTGCGGGCCGATCCGGACAAGGTGAAGCAGATTCTGCTCAACCTGTTGTCGAATGCGGTGAAGTTCACGGAGCCCGGCGGGACGATCACCGTGCGTTGTTCGCGCGATGCGGACCGGGCGTACCTGTACGTGGGCGACACCGGCGCCGGCATCCCGCCCGACAAGCTCGAGGCGATCTTCGATCCGTTCGTGCAGGTGGATCAGCGGCTCGTGCGCGAGCACCCGGGCGTTGGGTTAGGCCTGGCCATCAGCCGCGACCTGGCGCGGGGCATGGACGGCGATCTCACCGTCGCCAGCACCGTGGGCGAAGGGTCGATCTTCACGCTGAGTCTGCCGGCGCGGCCCTGAGGCCGCGCCCGCCGGCCCCGCGCCTTCCGTTAGGCGCAGAGCCGGCGGCCAACCCGTTAGGAGCGCACGAGGCGGCGGTACTTGAGGCGGTGCGGCTGGTCGGCGTCGGCGCCCTTCCGCCGCTTCAGGTCCTCGATGTACTCCTGATAATTCCCCTCGTGCCACACCACCTCGCTGTTCCCCTCGAACGCCAGCATGTGCGTCGCAATGCGGTCCAGGAACCAGCGATCGTGCGAGATCACCACCGCACATCCGGCGAACTGGATCAACGCGTCTTCCAGCGCGCGCAGCGTGTCCACGTCCAGATCGTTCGTCGGCTCGTCGAGCAGCAACAAATTGCCGCCGCTCTTGAGCAGCTTGGACAGGTGCAACCGGTTCCGCTCGCCGCCCGACAGATCCTTCGTGAGCTTCTGTTGGTCCGGGCCGCGGAACCCGAAGCTCGACAAGTAGGCACGCGCGTTGAGCTCGCGATTCCCGACGTCGATGGTGTCGCGACCCTCGCTCACCTCCTCGTACACCGTGCGCGCGCCGTCGAGCGTCCGCCCCTGGTCCACGTACGAGATCTGGACGGTGTCGCCCACGGTGAGCGCGCCGGCATTGGCCTGTTCCTGTCCCAGGATCATGCGGAACAGCGTCGTCTTGCCCGCGCCGTTGGGACCGATCACACCCACGATCCCGCCCCGCGGCAAGCTGAACGACAGGCCGTCGAACAGCAGCGTGTCGCCGAATGCCTTGCGCAGATCCTTGGCAATCACGACGTCGTTGCCTAACCGAGGCGGCGGCGGGATCACGATTTCGCTCTGCAGCACGCGCTCGCCCACGTCGCCCGCCACCAGCTCCTCGAATCGCGTGATGCGCGCTTTGCTCTTGGCCTGACGCGCACGAGGCGCCATGCGGACCCACTCCAACTCGTGCTCCAGGGTTCGCTGACGCGCGCTCACCTGCTTCTCCTCCTGCGCCAGCCGCGTCCGCTTCTGATCGAGCCACGACGTGTAGTTGCCCTCCCACGGAATCCCGCGACCGCGATCGAGTTCCAGAATCCACTTCGCCACGTTGTCCAGGAAGTAGCGGTCGTGCGTCACGGCGACGACCGTCCCTGGAAACTCCGCCAGGTGCCGCTCCAACCACGCCACGC
The DNA here is from genome assembly GCA_963702675.1 of uncultured Gemmatimonadaceae bacterium. GTDB lineage: Bacteria > Gemmatimonadota > Gemmatimonadetes > Gemmatimonadales > Gemmatimonadaceae > JADGGM01. The sequence goes on along the minus strand of CAVPDN010000009.1, from coordinate 352,909 downwards.
TCTCGGCGTCGAGATGGTTCGTGGGCTCGTCTAACAGAAGCAAATCCGGCTGCTCGAGGAGGATGCGGCACAACGCCACACGCCGCCGCTCGCCGCCCGACAATGTCGACACGTCCGCGTCCGCCGGCGGCAATCGCAACGCGTCCATCGCGATCTCGATCTTGTGATCGAGGCTCCACGCATCCGTGGCATTGATCCGCTCCTGCACCCGCGCCTGCTCGTCCAACAACTTTTGCATCGCGTCGTCCGACATTGGCTCCGCGAACCTGGCCGCAATCGCGTCGAAGCGCTCGAGCAGCGCGCGCGTCTCACGCACCGCTTGCTCGACGTTGCCCTTCACATCCTTGCCCGGATCCAGCTGGGGCTCCTGCGGCAAGTACGCCACGCGCGTCCCCGCCGCCGGCCACGCCTCACCCTGGAAGTCGTGATCGACACCCGCCATGATCTTGAGCAGCGACGATTTGCCGGCGCCGTTCGCGCCTAACACACCGATCTTCGCGCCCGGATAGAACGACAACCAGATCCCATTGAGGATGATCCGTGACGGCGGCACCACCCGCTTCAGGTCCTTCATGACGTAGATGAACTGCCCAGGCATGTCGAGTGCGGTTGAGGAACACGGAACTTAATCGGATGAGCGCTTCTGCGATCAGAACTTCAGACGCGGTTCACTAGATTCTCATCCATCCATTCCCTTTCCCCCGTTCCCTCTTCCCTTATCTCAGTGTCTCTGGCTTCGGACTTTCTCGCGCTCCACCGCGGCGCCACACCGCTCATTCTGCCGAACGCGTGGGACGTCATCAGCGCGCGGCTCGTCGAAGACTCGGGCTTCCCCGCCATCGCGACCACCAGCGCCGGTGTCGCCTGGTCGTTGGGCTACGCCGACGGCCAACACATTGGCCGAGATGACATGCTCGCCGCCGTCGCCCGCATCACCCGCGCCGTTCGCGTTCCCGTCACCGCCGATCTCGAGGCCGCGTACGGCCCGCGCCCCGACGATGCGGCCGCCACGGCCCGCGGCGCGATCAAAGCCGGCGCCGTCGGTTTCAATTTCGAGGACACGAGCGGCGACCCGAACAACCCGTTGCTCGACATCCCGCTGCAGGTCGCGCGCATCGGCGCCGCCCGTGCCGCCGCCGACGAGCTCGGCGTCCACCTCGTGATCAACGCGCGCACCGATGTCTACCTCGACGAAGTCGGCCCCCCCGACACGCGCTTCGCCGAATCCGTCCGCCGCCTTACCGCGTATCGCGACGCCGGCGCCGACTGCCTCTTCGCCCCCGGCACGTCGGACCGCGACACGATCGCCGCGCTCGTCCGCGCGCTCGGCGCGCCGCTCAACGTGCTCGCCACGCCCGCCTCTCCCACGGCGGCCGAGCTCGCGCGACTCGGCGTCGCCCGCATCAGCCTTGGCGGCGGCGTGTTCCGCACCGCCTTGGGCCTAACGAAGAAGCGCCTGGCCGACGTGCGCCGGGAGGGTCGCTTCGATGCCATGTTCGACGGCGCCATCACCCACGCCGATGCGCAACGGATGATGACACGCGCCTAACGACTACCTGCGCTCGCCGGTTCACCATTCCCCGTTCCCCATTCCCCGTCTGATGCTCTTCACCACGCTCGGCTCCACCGGCCTCACCGTCTCCCGCCTCTGCCTGGGATGCATGAGCTACGGCAGCCCCACCTGGCGCGCCTGGGTCCTCGACGAATCCGCCGCCCGACCGTTCTTCACGCGCGCCCTCGACGCCGGCATCAACTTCTTCGACACCGCCGACGTGTACTCCCTCGGCAAGAGCGAAGAAATCACCGGCCGCATGCTGCGCGAGATGGCGCCGCTCGATGAAATCGTCATCGCGACGAAAGTGTTCAATCCGATGCGCAACGCGCCGAACATGCGCGGCCTGTCCCGCAAACACATCGTCCAGGCCTGCGACGCCAGCCTAACGCGACTCGGCATCGACACCATCGATTTGTATCAGATTCATCGTTTCGATGCGTCGGTTCCCATCGAGGAGACGCTCGCCGCGCTCGACCAGCTGGTGCACCAGGGCAAGGTGCGCTACATTGGCGCGAGCTCCGGCTATGCATGGCAAATGGCGCAGGCGCTGAGCGCCTCCGAACGCCACGGGTGGGCGCGGTTCGTTTCGATGCAGAATCACTACAACCTCGTCTACCGCGAAGAAGAACGCGAAATGATTCCGCTGTGCCTCGCCGAAGGCATCGGGCTCATCCCGTGGTCGCCGCTGGCGCGCGGCATGCTCGCGCGCGCGCCCGGAGAAAACACCGCGCGCGTCGACTCGGACGAGTTCTCGCGCACCCTCTACGACACACCGGGAGACGAGGACGTCGTGGCCGCCACGCATCGCGTGGCCACCGCCCGCGGTATCACGAGCGCCGAAGTCGCACTCGCCTGGCTCTTGAGCAAACCCGGCGTGACCGCACCGATCGTCGGCGCCACGAAGCTCGAACACCTCGACGCTGCGATTCGTGCACTCGATGTCACACTCGACGATGCGGAACGGCGCGCCCTCGAGGCGCCGTACCGCCCGCATACGGTGAAGGGCCACCATTGATGCGCCGGCCGGTCGCGGGCGCCCACGGCCGCGGCTCTCGAAGCCCGTCCGGATGCCCTGGCTTGCCGCGACCCGGGGAGTATGCTTAGCAATGAGAGGCACGTGGCGGCCCCATGGGGCCGCCGGCGCGCGGCGTCACCCGATTTTCTCGAAGGAGCTCGTCATGCGACACGCCCTTGCCGGCTTCGGCCTCCTCCTCTTCGTCCCGTTAGGCGCAGGCGCGGCGGCCCAGAGCGGCGACTTTGCCTATGCCCCCGGCACCCAGCACTACCGCATCGTCACCGAGAACCATCGCGAGCAAGTCCAGGGCGGCGGCCGGGCCCCATTCGAGTTCGACGTCACCACCACGCAGCTCGTGACGATGAATCTCGCCGCCAAGTCGCGCGACACGCTGCAGTTCGAGATCACGGTCGACTCGGTCGCGGTCTCGACCAAGTTCGACGCCCCCGCGCCCGACGTGCGCCATCTTTTCGGCGACAAGCTGACCGGTCTGATTTCCGCGCAGGGCAAGGTGTACCAGTTCGACCCGCCCGCCGGCACCACCGACCCGGCGCTCATCGCGCTCTACAGGGCGTTTCGCCGGTTTCTCGTTTCATTCCCGGCCACGCCCGTCGCCGCCGGTACCAGTTGGGCGGACACGGCCACGGAACACGTCGACAAGGATGGTTTCAACGTCACGGCGCGCGCCATCAGCCTAACGCGCGTCACCGGTGACACGACGGTGAATGGCAAGCCCGCGTGGCGCGTGGTCCGTCACACCGACATTGTGCAGAGCGGACAGTCGTCGGCCGCGCCCGACAGCGAGAAGGTCACGCTCCAGGGACAGGGCTCCGTGAACTCCGTCCACGTGCTGAGCCATGATGGCGTGTACCTGGGGTCGTTGTCCACGCAGCGCATCGATCTCACGATGAAGAACGCCATCTCGGAGAGCGCGCCGATCACGCAGACCATCAAGTCCACACTGGAGCGATTGCCCGACTCGCACTGAGCCGGCGGCGGGTGACCGTCGCGCCGGTCGCCCGCTCCGTTAGGCGGGCGACGTGGAGGTCAGCGGGATCGCGGCTCGAGGCCAGGCCGCTCGGCGCCGCGCGCCGGAAACACCTCGAGCGACGGATCGAGTCCGTGTCGCACCGGCGCGCGATGCTCCGTCCGTCCCGCCAACCGGCGATACAGCATGAGACCGCCGCCGGCCACCATGCCCACCACCGCCGCGCCCGCCAGCAGCGTCAAGCCGAACGCGAGCAGCACGCCGCCGGCCACCAGCGCCGCGACACCCAGCGCCGCCGCCGCGGTGCGACTCCTAACGTTGATCTGAACGATGCGAGTGTAGGGCATGGTCCTCCACGCGAACGCCTGTCGCGAGAATCATACCTCAGAGCTTAGGATCAGCGCCGAAGCGTGACAAGTAGCGCGCGTTCGCTACACCGATGCGCCCGCCTGCGCCTCGACCACCACCGCCGTGCCGTAACACAACACTTCAGTCACGCCGTTCATGACTTCGGTTGCGTCGTACCGCACACCGATGACCGCGTTGGCCCCCACTTCCGATGCGTGTGACAACATGAGTTGGAACGCATCTTCGCGCGTCCGCTCGCACAGATTCGTGAGCAACGAAATGTTTCCGCCCACCAGCGTCTGCAACGCCGCGCCCAGATTGCCGACGATCGATCGCGACCGCACGACGATCCCTCGGATGATTCCGAGATTCTGCACCACACGGTAGCCATCGAGCGTGAACGCCGTGGTGGTCATCTTGTGCATGAGGGGCATGGTGACTCCGAGGGAAGCGGCGGCTGTCGCCGCCTGGGGGAAGCGCTTCGCTGGGGGAAGCGCTTCGCTGGGGAAAGCGCTTCGCTGCGGGAAGAGCGATCACCAACGCTGGGAAAAATAGCCACCACTGCAAGATGGTGCGCCGTTCTCCTCTCAGGCGGCGCGAGCCGCCGCTTCCCACTTCCCCCTTCCCTCAAGCCGCCTTTGGCGGCTGCTTCCCCTCTTCATCTAGTTCGCGCCGTTCCCGTTGCTGCGCGCTCCTAGCCCTTCCACCAGCTCACGCAAACGCATCGCGCCGCAATGCAACCCTGCCGCGGTCGCGCTCATCTGCTCGCACGCGGCGCTCTGCTCTTCGCTCGACGCGGTCACTTCCTCAGCGGCCGACGCATGCGACTCGGCAACGCGCGCAATCGCGGCGATGCCGCTCGCCGCCTGCTCCACCGCGCGCAGATTTTCCTCGGCGGCCACGCCGACGCCAGACGCCGCTGTGCGCGTACGTTCGGACGCGGATGCGATCACCGAGAGTGTGTCGTCCATCCCGCGCGCCGCGCGCTCGATTTCGGCAACGTGCGCCACGCCATTCTGCATGGCTTCCGACGTGCGCAGCATTCGCTCGGTGATCGACCGTGTCATCTGCACCACCGTCGCCGACGCCGTGCGCGCCTGCTCGGCTAACTTGCGCACTTCCACCGCGACCACCGCAAACCCGCGACCCGCGTCGCCGGCGCGCGCTGCTTCGATCGCCGCGTTGAGCGCCAACAAGTTGGTCTGGTCCGCAATGCCGCGCACCGTGTCGGCGAACGTCGTGATCGTCGCCGTCGTGTCGTTCAATGCTTGCACTTCCTTCGCCGCGGCTTCGACGGTCGTCTTGATCTGCAGGAGCAACGTCAACGCGTGATCGAGCTCGGGCCGCTTGGCCGCCGAAGATTCGGCGATTTCGTGCGCCAACCCGGTCACGTCGTGCACGCCGCCGCGCACCGTGTCCGCCCGCTGGCGAATCACCTGCAGTGCAGAGTCGATGTCCCGCAGTTGCTGCACCTGGTTCGACGCGCCCGACGTCACGTCGGACATCGCCGACGCCACCTGGCTCGCCGCATCCGAGATCTGCGTCGACGCTTCCGCCAGCTCGGTGGCCGAACCCGCGACTTGCTGCGCCGTTCCCGAGGTCACCGACACGACCTTCGACAGCGAATCGCCGGCGTGGTTCATCGCCTCGGCAAGACGCTGGAATTCCTCGGGCATCGCCTCGGTGGTACGCGCCGTCAGGTCGCCGCCGCTCAACTGCCGCGCATGGCCGACGAGCGCGCGCAGCGGCCGGTCGATCGACCGCACCGTCCGCACCGTGATCGTGCCCGCCACGCCTAACGCAATGGCTACGACCACGAGCAGGATGATCGACCGCCGGTCGGTATCGTCGCGCAGTTGCGCCGACGCGAGCACCAGCTTGTTCGCCTTGAGCCGGCCCAACCGATCGATCTGGCCGAGCAGCGTGTCGACCACCGGCCGCGCCGCGGCCGCTGCCGTCTGCGCCGCCGGTCCGCGGCCCAGGTCCAGCAGGCGGTGCGCCAGGTTGTAGCGCACCTCGACGTCGCTCAACCGCGCATTGATGTCCGAGATCAACGCGATCTCTTCCGCCGACTGCCGCGGCAGCGCGTTCATCTGGCGCTGCACGTCGTGCGCATCCCAGCTGAACCGGCGGAACGACTCTGCCGTCGTCGAATCGTGCGTCGCCAAATACGCGTTCGCTGCGCCTAACCCACGGGCAATGTCCGCCGTGAATTCGGCCGCCAGACGGTTCTCGCGCTGGATGTCCTCCAGCACGCGGTCCACCGTGGATGCCGTCGCGCTCATCGAGGCGCGCGCCAGGATGCCCGCCGTGATCAGCAGCAGGACTAACGCACCGAAGCCCAGGAGCAGCCGCGCGCGAATCGTCGTCGACCGGCGCATCGGAACGAGCGTGGTCTCGCTCATTGGCCGCTCCCGTCGCCCGGCGTCGCGAGATCGAACGCGCCGTGGTGCACCCGCGTCACCCGATAGGACGACGTGACCGGATCGCCGTCGGGACCGAAGCGCAGCACGCCGGTGATGCCGTGATATGCCGTCTCCTCGGTGAGCGAAGCCAGGTACTCGCGGATCGCAGCGCGGTTCGGGCCCGCCTGCTGGATCGCGCGCGCCATCATCCGGGCGGCGTCGTAGCCTAACGCAGCGTAGGCGTCCGGCGTCTCGTGGTACCGGGCGCGAAAATCGGAAACGAACCGCTGCACTTCGGGCCGCGGATCTTCCACCGTGAACGCCGTCCCCACGTATGCCCCTTCGGCCATCGCCGTGTCGGACACGATGCCGGTCCAGCCATCACCACCCAGGAAATCCGACGCGAAGCGCTCGCGCTTGGCTTCGTGCAGCACCACCAACCCGGAATTCTCGGTGCCGACCACGAACACGACGTCGGGCAATCGCGCTTTGTAGTAGGCGATGTACGGCTCGGCGTTCGTCAGGGTCGCGGAGATGGGATCGATGCTGACGATCTGTCCGGCAAAGCTGCGCCGGAAACTCGCTGCGAGGCCGCGGCCGTACGCATCGTTCTCGTACAGAATGGCCGCGCGCTTCCGGCCCATGGCCGACGCGAAGTGCGCGATCGTGATTCCGTTGCTCGAATCACTCGAGATCACGCGAAAGACCCACGGTGAGATTCCTGTGAGCTCGGGGGTCGTCGCCGAAGTCGCGATGGCGGGCAGACGGCCCGCATCGTACACCTTGGCCGCCGCCACCATGGCGCCCGACGTCACGTGTCCGATGACACCGACAACGCCCGGATTGGCCACGAAGTCCTGCGCGATACCCGCTGCCTTTCCACCGTCGGCGCCGTCGTCCCGCTCGTTGAGCTCGAGATGCTTTCCGCGCACACCGCCCGAATCGTTCACTTCGGCGATGGCCATCTCCGATGCCTTTCTTGTTCATATCGCCGTACGGCTGCGCAAACGGACCGGCGACGCCAAGCTGAATTGTGGGAGGCCCGCCGGAACAAGCTCCGGCGATGACACACAGCAGCGAAGCAATGAGTGGACGCGCGCTCACGGCGAGTTTTGGAAGGTGCGAGATGATTAGCGGTGCGCCTGTGATCGCTCGCGCCGCAATCGGCGCCCGCATCATGAGAGGATCTTCATGCAGGGATGTGTCGCCGGCGCAAAGCGTACTCTCGGGACGAAGCGCTGACCGACCTGTAACAACGCGCTCCACCGCGACCTGGGTGCGCGTCGCTCATCTCACTTCATAGTTACTGGATGAAACGACGCGCCCCCGAGTTCCGGGGGGCGCGCTCCCATAGGTGACCCGCTGCGAGAAGGACATCGCGTCAGCGAGTTTCTGCATATTCTGCACACTTAGTGTGACAGAAAGCGGTCATGGATGCCGGTGATCACCGTGCAGATGTCGCTTTTAGGTGCTGTTGCTGCACTAACGCTGAAGCAGGTAGATGGGCTAGAAATGGCTTGCGTAGGTCGAAGAACTGTCCCGGGATGGACGGGTCGTACCAACCACGGCGCGTCCGGAAGGCTGGAGCGCGGTCGACAACACGCGTGCTGCGGCGCGGGTTGCGAGCGCCGCCATGTCGCGCGCCGTCACCGTGAACAGCTGCACGACCCGGCCCGACGACGTTTCACGCACACTCACGTCCAGCATGTAGAGCGTGTCTCCGTGAACCAATCCGCCATCGACCACCCAGGTGGCGCCGAGTTGTTCGCCCAGGGCATGGGTGGCTTCATCCGACGCTAACGTTGTCGGCCCATCGCCCTGACCCGTCCGCTTCCCGTCAGCGCGCTCCGTGCTCAGGACGCGTTCCGGCGGCACCACGATTACCGCGCCGGAATCCGCAAGATCCGAGGCCAGGAGCTGTGCGATGCCATTGCCAAGCCACGCGTCGGATTGGTCGGCGCCGAGTACGCGGACCGGGGCGACGGCCACCACCGGCGTTGCGTTAGGCGTGGCGGATGGCCCGCGCCGCCCGCCGGGCGCCGCCAGGATGAGCGTGATGGCGAGGCTCCCGGCCACCGTCGCCCAGCGCGACAGTCGTCGGCGCTGCACCGTGGCCGGCGGCGCGGCGACGACGTTCGGCGCCGGTGTCTCGAAGCTCGCCGGCGGCACGTCGGCGGCGGCAACGGACGCCGGCGCGATGGCCGCTGCGTCACTCGCGGCGGAGACCGCGAACGTGGTGGTCTCGCTCGTCGCGACGATGGGCGCAGCGCGCAACGCGGCCGCGATGTCGTTGGACAGCGCGGCAACGCGCGGATCGGGACTCAGCTCGTATTCGTCCCGCAGACGCCGCACGAGACGGTCGTACGCGACGAGCGCGCGCGCATACGCGTCGCGCGTGTGCGGCGCCTTGAGCGCGTTGAGACGGTAGAGCGCCGCGTCCACCGACAAGGGCGCGATGCCGAGCCATTGGGCGGCGAGGGTCGCACACTCGTCCCACTCGCGGGAGCGTGCTAACGCAAAACACCGCCCGTCGCACGCCGCGAGGAAGAGCCGCTCGAGACGATCGCGCTCGCGCACGGCCCACTGCTCGAACGTGCACGACCGCGGCACGCACACGCCATCCATGAATGGGCCCCCATACAATGCGACGACGCGCGCCGGGTTGCGCGCCGCGCCGGCGGCGGCGAGCTCCAGCGCGTCGACCACGAGGCGGCAGTCGGGCGCGATCCAGACATTGGTCTGCCGCGCCGTGATGGCGTCGCGTCCCAACACGCGCCTCAGGTGCGACAGCGCATTGCTCAACGAATGCCGTGCGCGTTCCTCGTCCTGATCGCCCCAAAACATTTCGGCGAGCACGGCGCGCGAGAGCGGTCGGCCCGCGGTCGCCAGGACCGCGAGGAGCGCCAGCTTTCGCCGTCGGGTGGCGAGCGACGCGTCCTCCGACCCGTCGGAGGCGATCAGCGCGAGCTGGCCGAGCGTCGTGAGTCGAAAGGTTTCTTCTCTCAAGGTGTTGAGGTTGTTGAAGTCTGCATGACGCCAACGGCTAGCTTGTGACCGGCGTGTGGGGCGGGCGCTGCGTTGCCACTCGAGTGTGAAACGTCTGATTGGCGATGATTTTCTCGGTCGCCGTCTGGATTTATGGATTGGCCGGCTAACCGTTTCCCTGTGGCAGACTCATCCTTACGCGGGGAGGGAATCGTGATTGTTCTTCCCAGGAGTTGTATCTTCGTGCGCCGGGCTCGGTCCCCGATGCGAATCAGGTCGTTGGTGGTTGGGCGGAACCTTATGTGGAGTCGACACCCATGCGTCACGTGACGGCAGTACTCGCAATGGCCTGCGCGGCGTTCGTCGGCACAACTGCGCCGGCGGCGAGCCAGGGGATCCTGAGTCGGATTGGGAGCAAGGCGAAGCAGGCAGCGAACGACAAAGCCGATCAAGCCATGGACAGCGCCGTGAGCAAGGCGGCGCATGCGGTGGCGTGCGCGGTCACCGACAAGGCGTGCATCACGAAGGCGAAGGCGAACAACCAGCCGATCAAGGTGACGGACGCCAGCGGGAAGCCGGTGTCGAGCGCCGACTCCACAGCGGCGATCAGCGCCGCGCTCGCACAGGCGTCGGCGGCTGCCCAACCGACGCTCGACAGCGCGGGCGCGGCGAGCCCCGCCGCGGCCCCGTCGACGAACACTGTGTTAGTCAACTACGACTTCGTGCCCGGCGATCGCGTGATCTACGCCGAGGATTTCACCAACGACAACGTCGGCGACTTCCCGAAGCGCCTCGAGCTCAAGGACGGCAACTTCGAGGTGGCGGAGTGGAACGGCGCCCGATTCCTGCGCGCGAGTACGCACGGCTCGGTCATGATCCCCTTGCCGGAGACGCTGCCGCAACGTTTCACCTACGAGATGGATTTCGATTGCGCGTCGGGTTGGGGCGGCGAGATGCAATTCGTCGGGCCCGACAGCGAGCCGGAAGGGATGTCACACCTCGAGTTTTACCCGACGGGCGGCGGCGTAAAGGGCCCGGTCAACTCGGCCGCTTCGATTCCCGATAACGCGGTGCGGAAGGTGACGCACGTCGCGGTGATGGTCGACAATCTCTACGTGAAGGCGTACATCAACGGCGTCCGCGTGGCCAACGTGCCCAAGGCGACGTTAGGCCGCGCAAAGGGCATTGGATCACAGTCACGGCGAGCGAGGAGCAGCCTGCGTTCATCGGCAACATTCGCGTCGCCGAGGGCGGCAAGCCGTTGTACGACGCGCTCGCCGCGAGCGGCCGCGTGGCCACGCACGGCATTTTGTTCGACGTGGACTCCGACCACATTCGCGCCGAGAGCGCGCCGACGCTCAAGAGCTTGACCGATATGCTGACGGCGCATCCGGAGCTCAAGCTCACGATCGAGGGGCACACCGACAACGTCGGCAGCGCGACCAGCAACCAGTCGCTGTCGGAGCGTCGCGCGACGGCCGTGAAGCAGTACCTGGTGACGATGTCGCACGTCGATGCGGCGCGTCTGACCGCCAAAGGCTACGGCGCGACGAAGCCGATCGCACCGAACACGACGGCCGAAGGACGCCAGGAAAACCGCCGCGTCGAGCTCGTGAAGATGTAGTGAGCGCCGAGGCGATCCGGCTGGGCAGGGGTTGGATCGGACCCTTCCCGGCCGGCGGCGAGGCGCCAACTTGGGACGAGTGGGCTTGACGCTGGCGACCAGTTTGGCGCTAAGCCCTTGGCCGGCGGCCCGTTGTGGGGTCTGAATCCGGCCTACTTGGACGCGCGCCGCGTCCCGCAAAATGTGCAGACTTTACATAATTAGCTCTCGCCAAGCCGAAGGATGGCTGGAAATCGGGTCTCTCGTCAGGTAGTTTGTGCAGGTAGCGCACAGTTCACGGTGCACTGAGCACATCGTAGAACTGGAGCACGAACGGCCCAACAGCCACCTGCCAACCTGGTTACCGATGCCAATCACCACCACTCGCACGGCGGTCCTCAAAGACATCGCGGACCGTCACGCGCCCGATGCCGCGCGCACGAACGGCAACGCGGCGTCGCTGCACGCTCCAACCTCTGAATACTTCGGCGTCAACACTTTCGGCGTTAGGCAGATGCGCGCCAAGCTGCCGCGCGACGTGTACGCCAAGCTGCTGTCGTCCATTCGTCACGGGAAAAAGCTGGATCAGGACATCGCACCCACCGTCGCCCAGGTGATCAAGGAATGGGCGATCGCGCGCGGCGTGACGCACTTCACCCATTGGTTCCAGCCGCAAACCGGCCTAACGGCAGAAAAGCACGACGCCTTCCTGTCGTTCGACGACGACCGCCAGCCGATGGAGTCGTTCACCGGCGAGCAGCTCATTCAAAGCGAGCCGGATGCATTGAGCTTCCCGTCGGGCGGACTCCGCGCGACGTGGGAAGCGCGCGGCTACACGGCGTGGAATCCGGCCAGTCCCATTTTCATCGTCGAATCCGGGACCACGCGCACGCTGTGCATCCCGTCCGTCTTCATCGGCTACAACGGCGAAGCACTGGACGAGATGACGCCGCTCCTCCGGAGCTCCGACGTCCTCTCCCAGAAGGCGATGGCGCTGCTCGAGCTGCTCGGCGACCGGGGCGTGTACCGCGTGTACACCACGCTTGGACCCGAGCAGGAATACTTCCTCATCGACCGCGCGCACTTCGCGCTCCGCCCCGACCTGGTAATGGCCGGCCGTACGCTGTTGGGCGCGCCGCCGCCGCGCGGACAACAGCTCGAGGACCACTACTTCGGCGGCATCCCGGAGCGCGTGCAAGCCTGCATTGCCGAGGTCGAGCACGAGCTGTACAAGTTAGGCGTGCCGATCATCACGCGGCACAACGAAGTGGCGCCGAGCCAGTTCGAGATGGCGCCGATGTTCGAGGAGACCGATGTCGCGGTCGACCACAACCAGCTGGTGATGGCGACGCTGCGCAAGGTGGCGCTGCGGCACGGACTGCAGGCGGTGTTGCACGAGAAGCCGTTCGCCGGCATCAACGGCTCGGGCAAACACTGCAACTGGTCGATGGCGATCGCGTCCGACAACGAGCTGGATGGCGTGAATCTGCTCAAGCCCGGGAAGACGCCGCACCAGAATCTGCGCTTCCTCATCTTCCTCGCTGCCGTGCTCAAGGGCGTGCACAAGCACGCGGCTGTGTTGCGCGCCGGCGTCGCGACCTCGGGCAACGAGCACCGGTTAGGCGCCAACGAAGCGCCGCCGGCGATCATTTCGGTGTTCATGGGCGAGATGCTCACGCGCGTCATCGAAGACATTGCCGGGGCCAAGACGTCGCCGACCAACGCCGAGCAGGCGATGATCAAGTTGGGCGTGGCGAAGCTGCCGGAGATCCAGAAGGACAACACAGATCGCAACCGCACGTCGCCGTTCGCGTTCACGGGTGCCAAGTTCGAGTTCCGCGCGGTGGGCGGGTCGCAGACGATCGCGTTTCCGGTGATGCTGCTCAACGCCACGGTGGCCGAAGCGATCGGCGATCTGACCGAGCAGCTCAAGGCGGCGCTCGAGAACACGAAGTCGGTGGACGACGCCGTGCTCAAGGTGGTGCGCAAGGCCTTCAAGGAAACCGCCGACGTGCGATTCGAGGGCAACAACTACTCGAACGATTGGGTCAAGGAAGCCGCGCGCCGGCACCTGCCTAACTTGCGCCGCACGCCGGAAGCGCTCGAGGAGCTCATCACCAAGCCGGCCCGCGCGTTGTTCGAGCGGTTGGGCATCCTGACGCGCGAGGAGCTCGAGTCGCGGTTCCACGTGCACATGGAGCGCTATACCAAAGACATGCTGATCGAGCTCCACACGGTCCGCCAGATGGTGGACACGATGGTGCTGCCGGCGGCGTACGCCTATCACGGCTCCCTGGTCGACACGGCCGCCAAGGCGAAGGAGCTTGGCCTAACGGCGATTCCGGAGCTCGAGACGGCGAAGGAGGTCGGCACGGTGGCGCAACAGATCCAGAAGCGACGCACGGCGCTGGCCAAGGTGATCGACCAGGCGGACCACCTCCACGAGGATCCGCTCACCCAGGCCAAGCTGCTCACGTCCGAAGGCGCGGACCGGATGGCCGATTTGCGCGCGAGCTGTGATGCGCTCGAATTGATCGTACCCGACGATCATTGGCCGCTCCCCAAGTATCGGGAAATGTTGTTCCCCGTCTAGTAGACGGCGTCTGAATTTGTGATCGCGGAAACGTGGGAAGAGGGAAGCGCTCGCTCACGCTCGCTGCGGGAAGCGCTTTGCTGGGGGAAGCGGCGGCGAGCGTGAGCGAGCGCTTCCCACTTCCCACTCTTCTGCGATCAGAACTTCAGACGCGGTTCACTAGCGGGCGTCGAAGACATCTGTAGGGCGATGGGGGTGGCGCACGACGCGCCGCCCCCATCGTGCATCGCATTGCTCCAAAGTATCGGCGCGCAACGTGTTGACATTGTTGATGCCCAAACGACCTCGACAGCCTAGCTTGGCGCACCCACTGGACCGCTAGACATCCCATTTGGAGGAGCACCATGCCTGCATTGACAGCACCGTTGGGCGCACGTCGAGCCACCGGCCGCCGAGTCATTGCGTTCGCCGCTGCGGTGGCGCTCGGGGCGTGGGCGCCCGCACCCGCGCACGCGCAGTTCGGCAAGCTCGTGAAGAAGGTGACCGACAAGGCCGCGCCGTCATCGAACAAGGCGACGGGTCCGGCGCCGACCTTCGATGAGGTCACGATCGAGCTCGGCCCCGAACAGGTCGACAAGTTCATCTCCGGCCTAACGACAGAGCGGCGCATGCTGGTGGGTTCGGGTCAGGACGGCGTGCAGGCGCTGGTCGCGCGCCGCCAAACCGCGTCGACGCAGCTCGAGGCGATCGACAAGGCGCACGACAAGGACGAGGAAGCGTACGAGAGAACGTCGTCCCAGATCGAGTCGTGCCGGAGCCAGGCGATCGAGTCATCGCGGACGGCACACCAAAAGGAAGCGCAGGCCAAGGCCATGAGCGATCCAGCGTTCCAGCAGAAGTACATGCAGGCCGCGCAAGCGATGGCCGCCGCGAATGCGCGGGGCGACACCGCGGGCGTGCGCAAGTTGCAGCAGCAGTTGGCGCAGTCGGTGTATCCCTATGCCAAGGAGGACACGGCGGCGGCCGACGCCAAGTGCGGCAAGGCCGTGCCGGTACCGGCATGGCGCTCGCAGCGCGACGCGTTGACCAACCTCCAGAACGCGCTCACCGACTCGATCCGCGCGACGCAGGACACGGCGGCGGCGGCTGGCGCCAAGGCCAGTGGCCTAACCGTGCCCCAATACGCCACGGCGCGCGAGCGCATCGAGACGTTCATCGGCCGGTACAAGAACAACCAGTCCATTGCCGGCTACAGTCAAAAGGAGGTCGATGCGTTAGGCGCGAAGGCGTCCGAGCTGCACCAGTTGCTGGACGACATTCTCGAAGGCGAACCTGATCTGATGTTCGTCCGACGCGTGGCCGGGGCGGCGATCGCCGTGCTCTGCACGGCGCTCGCCGCTCCGGCGACGCCACCGCATGCGGCGTCCGGCCTTCCGGCCGGATCGCTCGCGGTCGAGCGCGACGGCGCGTTCGAGACGTGGTGGCGCTCCGAGCGCGCACCCGTGCGGTGGACCGCGCCGCTACCGGCGCTCGCCGGCGCGATCGCCTGGCGGCCGTTGGCGCGCGGCATTGAGTGGGGATCGATCCGCCTCTCGGGCCGGGGAGAAGCGTGGCGCATTCGCGTCGTGCTGGTGCGCATCGATCCGCGTCTCGTGCGCATCCGTCTCGACACGGCGTTCGCCGGGCCCGCCATGGCCGCCGATTGGAGCATCTCCCGCGCGCCTAACGACGCACGGGCGGCGTTCAACGCGGGACAGTTCTCGCGCTCGATGCCGTGGGGCTGGGTGGTGATGCACGGACGGCAGTTCCTCTCGCCGGGCCGCGGTCCGTTGTCGACGGCGGTCGTGATCGACACCGCCGGCCGCGTGCGCTGGAATCGGGGAGACAGTCTCGCCGTGCCGGCGTCCGATGTCGACGCGGCGTTTCAATCGTACCCCACACTTCTGGCGGGAGACGGCGACATCCCGGCGGCGCTGCGCGCGTCCGGATCCGGCGCCGCCGCCATCGACCTGGGGCACCGCGATGCGCGGCTTGCGTTAGGCGAAGGCCGCGACGGCCGGCTCCTCGTCGCGCTGACGCGATTCGACGCGCTCGACGGCGCGATGGATTTCGTTCCGTTCGGTCTCACGACGCCGGAAATGGCCGCGCTCATGGGCGCGCTCGGATGCCGGCAAGCGGTGGCGCTCGACGGCGGCATCTCGAGTCAACTGCTCCTTCGCGACGACAGCGGGCACACCCACGAGTGGCGCGGCGTGCGCAAGGTACCGCTCGGCCTGGTCGTCTCACCGCGCTGATGGCCCGGCCCGGGGCGTAGGACTCGCGACGGCGGCGCAGGCGGCGGTAGTGGGTCAGGTTGAATGAATCTGGCGGCATGATACTGCTTGGTGAGCTTCTCCGTGAGTCACCCACGGGTCATCGCGCCGTTCCGCTCCCTCGCTGCTCGGCGGGCCTGCCGGGCTGGTTACGACGTTCATGTTGAAAGGATCACAGCGGAAAACGCGGGATCAGCGCGGATCGTTCCGTTAGGCGAGAAGGCGCGACGCGCGCCGGCGAGAGCCGTTCTTGTTGTTTGAACAAAACCTTTTCTGTTGTTGCCCTATCCGCCGTTATTCCTTGTTCCCGCTTTGATCCTTTCAACATGAGCGTCGTAGCCAGCCCCTCTGCTCGGCCACCCGAATGCCTGGACGACGGGGTTCACCCACCACTCAGGCGGCGGGTGCGTCGCGCAATTGCGTCCAACGGTGATACTTTCCGGGACACGTAGGACGCGACGCACCCCCGAGAGACATCATATGTCGACCACTGTCACCACCTTCCGTATCCTCGTGCGGCTGTCGGGAGTGATTCTCATCATCCTCGGCATCATCTTCTGGACCGGACACGCGCTGGGGCTGATCCCCGTCCACATGGTGGTCGGTCTCATACTCGCGATTTCGCTCTGGGTGCTGGCGTTTCTCGGAGCACGTGCCGGCGTGGGCGCCGGCATGGTGACCCTCGTCGCGGTGTGGGCGCTCGTGATGCTGGTATTCGGCGCCGTTCAAGTGCGACTGATGCCTGGATCCGCGCATTGGGTGATCCAGGTGCTGCACCTGCTGATCGGCATGGGCGCGATCGGGTTGGGCGACCAGTTGGGGACGCGGATGTCGCGGACCGCGTACATGGCGCGATAGCGCGACGCGTCCAACGGCGGCAGGGACGAGGGAAGGGAACTTCGGCGTCGTCGCATCCTACAATTAGGAGAGAGGCCCACCGATCACCGCCCGCCACCACGGCCCGATTGTGAGTCGCGCCATCTGTGCCGGCATCGTCGTTGTGACTGCGCTGGCATCGTGTGCGCATTCACACGCCACGGTTGCGCCGGCGTCCGCACCGGCGCCAATGCCCGAGTCGCTCGACGTCGCGGTCACCGACGCACCCGACTCCGTCGCGACGTGGTTGAGTGAGCGAGGGCGATACCGCATCACGGGGAGTGCGCGCGATACCGTGCGGCTCGTGCCGACCGAAGCCGGCGGCGGCCCGTCGTTAGTCCTGCACCGCGTTCGCGCGCGCGATGCACGCGATGCGATCGATGCCGGTGTGGACGTGTTGCTGACCGGCGATCCGGACGCGGTTTCGTATGCGGCGACGCGGGCGGACCTCACGTCGCTGCCGCTGTCGTGGAACCGCACGTACGTGCTGGTGCTGGCCGCGCGGCCGGCCGCCGACCGCGCATCGGCATCGACGCCGATGCTGGACACGCTGCGCGCCGAGCTCGCCGCGGGCGCGGTCCGGGTGGAGGCGCGTCCTGCGCCGCCGGCGTTGCCGGGCGAGGCGGGGCTGTGCTCGACTCCATCGCCGGCAGGTGCGACCGTGGCGCCTGCGCGCTCGCGGCCCACGATCGTCTATCCGCCCGACGACGACGTGGCGCGCTCGATCGCCGCGCGCCTGGTCGCGTTAGGCGCAGCGCCGGGCACTCCGTTAGGCGGGCTGGCGCCGTCGCTGGCGGCGCGCGGCGATTCGCTGCGCGCCGTGGGCGTGGACGCGCTCGGCGTGGATCGGGCGCTCGAGACGGGCGGAGCCGCGGCCGCGGTGGTCGCCGTGGCGTCTCGCCCAATGCAGGCGTGCCGGGCCGCGTCCGTGCCGGCCCCCCGCGTCCCGATGGACTCGGTGGCCTTGGTGCAGACCCGCGAGCGCCTGATCGCGCGCCGCGGCCTAACCGGCCGCCCGCTCGAGGCGCTCCTCCGGGCGGCCACCGACTCGTCCGCGGGCGGCCCATGACGTATCGCGCCCGTCTCATGATCGCGTTCGGCGTGGTCGCCGTCGCACCGCTGGTCGTGATCGCGGCCGGCGTGCGTCGCGAAGTGGATCGGCGCCTCACGGCGCAGGACGACCGTCGCGCGGCCGCATTGGCGGCGGTCGCCGCGACCGACCTCGCACAACGCAGCGCCGCGATCGCCGGCCGTCTCGTGTCGCTCGCCACTGCGTTAGGCGACGACAACCGCTTCCGCCTCGCGGTCACCCAGGGCGACGTAACCCAGCGCGGCTACGTGCTCGACCTCGCGGGGCAGGACATGCGCCTCACGGGGCTCTCCATGCTGCAGATCCAGGATGCGTCGGGGCGCATCGTGAGCTCGGGACACTTCCGCAACGAATACGGCCGGCTCGAGCCGGAACTGCCCGCGCTCGTCGCGTCGGTCCGCGGCGCAGCGCTCGTGCGCGCGCGCACACCCGATGGCCCCGTGCTCATCCTCGCGCGTATGGATTCCGTGCAAATCGCCGGGCGCGCGTTCACGCTCGTGGGCGGCGATCTGGTCGATTCGGCGTTCTTGGCGCGACTCGCGCCTGGCGGTGATTTCTCGGCCGCTCTCGTGCTGCCGGGCGGCGACAGCGTGCGTGCCGGTTCTTCGGAGCCGGACGCGCAGACGGTGGTCGTGTCGCGACAGCGCGTGCCGTACATCGGAAGCGCAGTGTCTGGTGGACGGAGCGTTCAATCGGTTTCGCTCACGCTATCGCGGTCGACGGCAGCACTCGATGCACTCCGCCGCAGCCGTGGACGTCTGGTTTCTCGCGGCCATCGTCGTGACGGCGTCGGTGGCGCTGGCGGCGTCGACCTGGCTTGCCGCGCGTGTGAGCCGTCCGCTCCGTGAGCTCGCCGAGCAGACCTCGCGCGTCGACCTGGACCGATTGGACGTCGACTTCGGCGGCGGCCGCGACGATGAGATCGGCGCGTTGTCTCGTCTGTTAGGCGCGATGACGCGGCGCCTGCGCGCGAGCGCGGCACGGGAGCGCGACGCCGAGCGTCGAGCCGCGGTGGGCGATCTGGCGCGCCAGGTCAATCACGATGTGAAGAACGGACTGGCGCCGATTCGCCATGTGTTGCGCCATCTCGCACAGGTCGAACGCGACGAGCCGGACCGACTGGGTGCCGTGTTCGTGGAGCGTCGCGCCACGCTCAATGCGAGCGTGGACTATTTGGACACGCTTGGCCCGGAACTACGCACGGCTCTCGCCGCGCATGGACGTGTCGCCGTGCGATGCGAACGCGGTGGCGCGTGCCGTTGCGTCCACCGCATTGCCGCCGCGCTCGGCCGCGCTCGTGCTCGACCTGGCGGAGCCGCTTCCGCCGGTGCGTGCGGATGCGCTCGTGCTGCGACGCATCCTCGAGAATCTCGTGACGAATGCGTGCGACGCGCTCGACGGTCGCGGCGGCACGATCACGATCACGACCGCGGGCGCGGCCGGCGGCGGCGCCGAAATCACGGTGGCCGATACCGGCACTGGGATGACGCGCGACCAGTTGAATCGCGCGTTCGATGACTTCTTCACGACCAAGGCTGGCGGCACCGGACTCGGTCTCTCGATCGTGCGGCGGCTCGTCGCGGACCTTGGCGGCGCCCTCCGCGTGGAGACGGAGCCGGGCGCGGGTACTCGCGTGATGGTGACCCTGCCGCCTAACGAGACACGATCGGATGCCTCCCGACCCGCCGAGCCTTCATGACCACAATATTGTTGTGCGACGACAACGCGCCGCTGGCCGACCAATATGCGTACGACCTGCGGCGTCTCGGCGCCTATGACGTGCTCACGGCCGCCTCGGGCGCGCTGGCGCTCGAGGTCATGGCCACGGAGTCGGTCGACTGTCTCGTGCTCGACCTCGAGATGCCGGGCCTCGACGGATTTGCGGTGCTGCGCGCAATGCGCGAACGGTCAATCGAAATACCGGTGATCGTGTACACGGGCACGGGCAATTTCGATCGTTGCGTGCACGCCATCAAGGAAGGCGCGTACTCGTTCATCGACAAGGCCGAACCCGTCGAGCGCGTGGTGCGGGAGATCGAGAACGCCGTCGAGCGGCGGCGCATCTTGGCCGAAGTTGCCGTGTTGCGGCGATACGCCGACGACGAGAGCGCGTTGTTAGGCGCGAGCCCCGCCATGCGCGCGCTCAAGGATGCGATCGCGCGCGTGGCGCCGGTGCCGAGCGCGGTGCTGATCATGGGCGAGAGCGGGTCGGGCAAAGAGTTGGTCGCGCGCGACGTGCATCGCTTGAGCGCGGGCGCGCGTGAACCGTTCGTGGCCATCAATTGCGCGTCGCTGCCCGAGCAGCTCGTGGAGAGCGAACTGTTCGGCCACGAGCGCGGCGCGTTCACCGGTGCGGCCACGACGCGGAAGGGCGCCTTCGAATCCGCCGGACGCGGGACATTGTTCCTGGACGAGATCGGCGAGCTCTCGGCGCCGGCACAGGCGAAGCTGTTGCGCGTACTCGAGGAGCGCACCGTCACCCGGTTAGGCAGCAACCGCCCGGTCCCGGTTCCGGCGCGCGTGATCGCCGCCACCAATCGCGATCTCGACGTCGAAGCGCGGGAGGGGCGTTTCCGCCGGGACCTGCTCTTCCGCATCAACGTGCACGCGCTACGCGTCCCGGCCCTGCGCGACCGATTGTCCGATGTTCCCGAGCTGGTGGCGCATCTGCTCTCTATCACGTGCGAGCGGTTCGGTCTTCGCGTGAAGCGTGTGTCGCCCGAGGCACTCGGCATCCTCATGGCGTACGATTGGCATCTCAACAACGTGCGCGAGCTGCGCAACGCGATCGAACGCATGATCATCGCCACCGACGGCGATATCATCGGCGTCGAGCATGTGCCGTCCGAAATCCGCGACGATGCCGCGGCTCGCGCACCATCGGCCGGTCGCGACGCGAAGACCTTCGTGGAGCTCAAGGCCGAAGCCGAGCGACAGATCATCGTGGCGGCGCTCGAGCGGCACGAGTGGCACATCACGCGTACCGCGCAGGATCTGGGACTCGCCGACCACGCGAGCCTGCTCAAGATCATGCGGCGTCACCGCATCTCGCGAGACTGACGGCGCGACCCGAGCGGCGCGTGTCCCGACGGACACAGCGACGGTAGTTAATCCGTGTCCGCCCGGACACGAAGCGCCTGGCCTCCCATCCGGGCACCATCTCCTAACTGAAGGCGGCGGGCCGCGTTCCGCGGGCGCGGCGACGATGTCCGCGGGCGGGCCGCGCGCTTGCCATTCCGTGGGGCCGAGACGTCAACTCGGTCCGGCGCTCCAGCGCCGATTCACTCACGGAGGCCCATCATGCTTCGCCCTCGGATTCATCTCGCGATCACGGCCGCGGCCGCGTTCACTGTTGCCGCCTGCGGCGGCAAACCCGACCAGACGCCGGTCAAGGAGCCGGCGGTGAGCGCCGTCACGCCTCCGGCGGTGGTGCCGGACGCAACGCCGGCCACCCCTACGGTCCCGCCTAACGTGTCGTACGCCGCCGCCGACTCGGCGTTTCGCGCCCGTCAGTATGGCACGGCGACGGACATGTTCAATGTGTACACCAAGCGGCGCCCCAAGAATGCGTGGGGGTTCTACATGCTCGGATTGTCGGCCTGGAAGAGCGGCCAGCTCGATCGCGCCGACACGGCGTTCGCGTCGGCGACCGCGCTCGATCCCACGAACGTGAAGAGCCTCGTCAACGCGAGCCGCGTGCTGCTCGACCAGGGTCGCGTGGCCGACGCCCGCGAGCGCGTCGGCGACGCACTGGCGCTCGATTCGAGCAACGTCGACGCGTGGCGCGTGTTGGGCCGCGTGCATGCCAGGGCCGGCCGCGTGGACAATGCGTTAGGCGCGTACCACGCCGCGCTGTCGCTCGATCCCCAGGATGCCTGGTCGATGAACAACATGGGCCTGCTGTTGCTGAGCGCGGGCCGGTTCGACGAGGCGCTGGGTCCGTTGGCGCGCGCGGTACAGTTGAATGACAGCGTCGCGACGTTCGAGAACAATCTCGGCATGGCGCTCGAGCGCACGGGACACATTACCCTCGCCGGACAGGCCTATCAGGCGGCGATCACCATCGATTCGACGTACGACAAGGCGCGCGTCAGCCTGGCGCGTCTCGAGGGCCACAGCGACCAACCCGGTCTTGATTCGGTGACAGTCGCATCGCTCGGTGACACGTTTGCGGAGCAGATCGAGGGCTGGCGGACGACGCGGAAAGTCGCGGTCACCGAACCGGCCACGGATTCAATCAAGCGGCCGTAGCGTGAGGCCACCGATCCGGACCGCCCCCGAGACGGGGCGGCCCGGATTCGGCCGGCCTCAATATTTCTCGAGGTAGTGCTCGAGCTCCCAGGCGCTCACTTGCGTGATGTACTCGCGCCATTCCTGTCGCTTGGCATCCAGAAAATGACCGGTGATGTGTGTGCCTAACGCAGCGCCGATCACTTTGTCCTTCTCCAACTCGTCGCACGCCTCGTTCAGATCGTGCGGCAGGTCGTCGATGCGCAGCCGCCGCTTCTCGCGGAACGACATCTCCCAGATGTTGACGTCGACCGGCTCGCGATGGTCCGCGGCCGTCTCGATGCCGTCCAGGCCGGCGGCCAGCATCACCGTCAGCGCGAGATACGGGTTCGCGGACGGGTCGGGCATCCGCAATTCCACCCGCGTGCCGGAACCGCGACGATCCGGGATGCGAATGAGCGGCGACCGGTTGCGCATCGACCACGCCACGTTCACCGGCGCTTCGTAGCCCGGCACGAGCCGCTTGTACGAGTTGACTAACGGGTTGGTGATGGCGCAGAAGCCCCGAGCGTGCTGGAGCAGTCCGCCGATGTAGTGCAACGCAACCTGGCTCAGCTCCCACTGGGCCTTCTTGTCCCAGAATGCGTTGTCGCTCGCCTTGAACAACGATTGGTGCGTGTGCATGCCGCTGCCGTTCTGCCCGAAGATCGGCTTGGGCATGAACGACGCGACCAATCCTACTTGATGCGCGACGTATTTCACCACGAAACGGAACGTGGCGATGTTGTCCGCGGTGGTGAGCGCGTCCGCATAACGGAAATCGATCTCGTGCTGACCGTGCGCCACTTCGTGGTGTGCCGCTTCCACCTCGAATCCCATCTGCTCCAGCAAGTCCACGATCATGCGTCGCGCATCTTCACCGAGGTCCACGGGGGCGAGATCGAAGTAGCCGCCCACATCGTGCGTCTCGGTGGTCGGACCGCCGGCCGTCGGCTGCTTGAACATGAAGAACTCGGCTTCCATGCCGGCGTTCATCGTATAGCCCATCGCGCGTGCGCGCTCGATCTGCTTCTTGAGCACGGCACGCGGATCGCCCGCGAACGGCGTTCCGTTAGGCAGCGTGATGTCGCAGATGAGACGCGCGACGCGATTGTGCTCGTCGCCCCAGGGGAAAACGCGGAACGTGCTCAGATCGGGGGCGAGCAGCATGTCCGACTCCTCGATGCGCACGAAGCCCTCGATCGATGAACCGTCAAACATGATGTTGGCGTCGAGCGCCTTTTCGAACTGCGACGCCGGCACCTCGACATTCTTGTTGACGCCGAGGATGTCGGTGAACTGCAGGCGCAGGAAACGCACTTCGTGCGCACGCGTCAGCTCGAGGATGTCTTTCTTGGTGGCGCCCGCCGTATCGGGAACAAGCGATCGATTCTTCGTCGGCACGTCGCGTCCTCTGGTCGTGGAGCGGGCGGAGCGCCCCGGATCGAGCGCCGCCACGAGCCATCAATGTCGGGACACCTACCGGGGCGGTGCAAGGTTCGCCGCGCGCAGTGCCACGGTGCCATGGGCGCGGCTACATTCCGGTCGAACCGCTGATCCGACGTATCGATGCCGACCACCCAAACGACCGATCAAATAACCTGTCCGAGCTGCGCCGCTCCCGCGACCGGCCGGTTTTGCGCCAGTTGCGGCGCGCCGCTCACCGGAGCGCTCTGCGCTTCGTGTCGTGCGCCGCTGACTCCGGGCGCCAAGTTTTGCCATCGCTGCGGTACCGCGGCCGGGGCCGCCGTGCCCACCGACCTGCCGCCTCAACCTGCCGAGCACGGTGGATTCAACGCCGCGCTCCCGTGGGCAGTCGCCGGTATCGCGCTGTTGGCGCTCATTGCGCTCGTCGCCGGCCAGCACTTTGGCAGACAACCCGCGCCGGCAGCAGCGGCGCAGGAGGCCGGCGCGGCCCCGCCTGATGATGGAACCGGTCCAACGCCGGTTCGTGGGCCGGACATCTCATCAATGTCGCCGCGCGAGCGCGCCGATCGGCTGTACGACCGGATCATGCGTCTCGATTCCGAGGGCAAGAAAGACAGTGCCGCGTTCTTCTCGCAGATGGGCATCTCGGCGTACCTGATGCTGCCGCAGCAAGACGCCGATTCGCGATACGACATGGGCCGCATCGCCGAGGTAGCCGGCGCCGCGCCGGTCGCACAGGCGCAGGCCGACACGATTCTGGCGCAGGACTCCACTCATCTTCTGGGACTCATCCTGGCCATCTCCATGGCGCGTGACGCCGGCGACTCGGCGACCGCCCAACGGTTGCAGCGCCGGTTAGTCGCGGCCCAAGCGACGGAGCTGGCCAGGAATCGGCCCGAATACGAGCGCCACCAGACCGAGATCGCGGCAGCCATCGACCAAGCCAGAAAGTCCGTACGCTGACGTTAGGCACGTCGCCGAATTCCTTTCACCGAGTCGCACCCGACGCACATGCCTGTCCGCACCATTCGCGTTGCCCACAGCCCCGATTCCGACGACGCATTCATGTTCTACGCGCTCGCGGCGGGAAAGATCGACACCGGCGACGTGCGCTACGTGCACGAGCTGCAGGACATCGAAACCCTCAACCAGCGCGCGCTGCGCGCCGAGCTCGAGGTAACGGCGGTTTCGATTCACGCGTACGCGCATATCGCCGACCGGTATGCACTGCTGCCGCACGGCGCGTCGATGGGCGACCGGTACGGTCCGCGTCTCGTCGCGCGCACGCCGCTCACGCGCGACAACGTGCGCGGTCTGCGCATCGCCATCCCCGGGCCGCTCACGAGCGCGTACCTCGCCCTGCGCCTCTACGAGAAAGAGTTCGAAGCGGTGTTCACGCGCTTCGACGAGATCGAAGACGCGGTCGTCGATGGCAAGGTCGATGCGGGTCTGCTGATCCACGAGGGACAACTCACGTTCGGCGACCGCGGCCTGCACCTCATCGTCGACCTTGGCGAATGGTGGTACGGCGAAACGGGCCTGCCGCTTCCGTTGGGCGGCAACGTGATTCGCAAGGACCTGGGCGCGGCGCTCACGCAGCGCATCTCGCGCGACCTGCGCGCGAGCATCGCGTACGGCCTCGAGCATCGCGCCGGCGCGCTCGATCATGCCATGCGGTACGCGCGCGGACTGGACCGCCAACGCGCCGACACGTTCGTCGGCATGTACGTGAACGATTGGACGCTCGACTACGGCGAGGCGGGACGACGCGCCGTTCGCGAGCTGTTGGCGCGCGGCGTGCAGGCCGGTGTGATCGATCGCGAAGTCGCGGTGGAGTTCGTAGACGAGTGAGAGTTCGTTAATGCGCGATCGGTTGCTCGCCTCCGAAACGGATCGTCTCCAGCAAGCGGCCCCTTCTTTTTCATTCGAGACATGATGGCCGGCGCCGTTCGCCCCCGCCGTTTCGCTCCGCCCACGTGTCCACCGTTGCCGATGCCTAACTTCGCAGCGAATCGGGACCACCACGCCGCCTCCCGGTCGCTGGTGTAATGCGCCTCGCGTCGGCATTGTCGGTCGTCCCCGAGGCCGCCGAAGGCGCGGATTCCGCCGCCGACGTGCCGGTGCTTCCCAAGCGCCTGCTGCTCGTGGACGACGAGGATTCCATTCGCACGGCGCTCAGCCGCTTTCTGAGCACGCGCGGCTTCGACGTGGAGAATGCCGCCTCGGGTCAGGCGGCG
Source organism: uncultured Gemmatimonadaceae bacterium (assembly GCA_963702675.1). Taxonomy (GTDB): domain Bacteria; phylum Gemmatimonadota; class Gemmatimonadetes; order Gemmatimonadales; family Gemmatimonadaceae; genus JADGGM01. The sequence goes on along the minus strand of CAVPDN010000009.1, from coordinate 327,265 downwards.
CTCCGGTTGCTCGGTCGCGAGCGCTTCACCGTGATGCTCTGTGATGTCCGCATGCCCGGCATGACGGGTCTCGATGTGCTGCATCAGGCATTGGCCGAGGATCCGGATCTCGCGGTCGTGATGCTCACCGCCGTCAACGATGCGGTCACGGCTACCGAGGCGCTGGCGGGCGGCGCGTTCGACTACCTCGTAAAACCGGTCGAGCTCAATCAGCTCGAGGGCGCGATCGAGCGCGCACTCCACAAGCGCACGTTGGTGTTGGAGCAACGCCGGGTCGAGCATCTCATTCGCGACGAAGTGGCTGTTCGCACGCGCGAGCTCGAACACGAGCAAGCGGCGCTGCGGTCGCTAACCGTGAGCGTGGCCGAAACGCTCATCAACGCGATGGAAGCCAAGAGCATTTATCTGCGCGGACACTCGCAACGCGTGGCGGAGCTCGCGGCATTGATCGCCGACGGCATGTCGCTCGACCCGGACGCGGTCGAGGCCGTTCGGATGGCGGGCCATCTGCACGATGTCGGCAAGATCGGGATTCGAGAGGAAGTGCTCAACAAACCCGGCAAGCTGACGCCCGAGGAGTTCGCGCACGTGAAGGACCACGTGCGCATTGGCATGGAGATCCTCGCCCCGCTCCAGCACCTTGGCGTCGTGCTGGACTACATCCACGATCACCACGAGCACGTTGACGGCAGCGGGTATCCGCGCGGTCTCGCGGGCCACAACATTCTCACTTGGCGGGCGTATCCTCTGCGCCGCCGACACGTTCGACGCGCTCACGTCGCGGCGCGCCTACCGCGATCCGATGACGCCCCGCGAGACGGTCGACTATCTCGCGAATAACGTCGGGCAACTCTTGGATCCGGCGGTGTACGACGTGCTGCGGCGCGTCGTGGTGCGCCACAAGAGCCTCGTCTTCATAGACGACACGCCCGGCTGACGCGGGCCCGCCCAAGCGACCCCAGCAGTAGTTAGCCACTCCCGGTCGTTACCAACACGGGAGTACCGCTGTACGTAATTTGTGTTGTGAATCCTTCACCAACTATCGCCCGGCAGCGCGCGCTTGCCCGCGCGGCGGCTGTCGGCGCGTGTTTCGTCGTCGCCGCATGCGTGCACACGCCGTCCGTCGACGGCGTGTCCGGCACCGCACCATTGTCGTCGCAGACATGGTCGCCGCCGCCTCACATGAAGCACGACAGCGCGGCCGCCGCCCAACAGAACGTCGCCGTTCCGTCGGATATCGAACAGCGTCTGCAATCGTTGACGCTCTCCGACATTGTCGATCTTGCACTGCGCAACAATCCCGCCACGCGCATTTCGTGGGAGAATGCGCGCGCGGCCGCGGCAGCGTACGGATCAGAACGCGGCAACTATCTCCCGACGATCGACGGCGACCTCACGGGAACCGCGATCAAGACGACCGCCACACAGGGGCGCGCGGCCGTGACTCAGCAAACGCTGGAGCCGAGTCTCACGCTCTCGTATTTGCTGATCGATTTCGGCGGGCGGTCGGGGAGCGTCGAGGCAGCCAAGCAGGCGCTCTTCTCGGCGGACTTTACGCACAACCTAACCATCCAGAACACGGTGCTCGAAGCGGAGACCGCGTACTTCAATTACATGGCGGCGAAGGCGCTGCTCACGGCGCAGGAAAGCACGCTCAAGGATGCGCAGGCGAATCTCGCGGCGGCGCAGGAGCGCCACAAAGTCGGTCTTGCGACCATTGCCGATGAGCTGCAAGCCAAGACCGCGGTGTCGCAGGCCGAGCTCGACCTGGAAACGACGCAGGGCAACCTGGCGACTACCCGCGGCACGCTCGCGCTTGCGTTAGGCTTGCCGGCCAACGTGCCGTACGATTTGCAAGCGCCTAACATACCGGCCACGGTGCCGGCGATCGCCGACAGCGTCGACGCACTCATTGCGATGGCGCTGCGGGCGCGTCCCGATCTCGAGGCCGCCGAAGCGGACTACGACCAGGCCAAGGCGCACATCAGCGTCGTCAAGGCGACGCGACTGCCGTCGCTCAATCTCACCGGCACCAGCGGCCGGACGTACTCCAGGGTGCTCACGACGGGCGCGAACAGTTACACGTTGTCGCTCGCGCTGAGTATTCCGATCTTCGACGGGTTCAGTCGCGAATACAACCAACTCGGTGCCGAGGCCGAAGCCGACGCCGCGGGCGCCCGTCTCGACCAGACGCGCCAGCAGGTGATCTTCGACGTCTTCAGCTCGTACCAAACGCTGCAGACCTCTACCAAGCGTGTGAGCTCCGCCGACGATTTGCTGGCCAGCGCCCAAGAATCGGAAGACGTCGCACTCGGCCGCTACAAGCAAGGCGTTGGAAGCGTACTCGACTTGCTCACCGCGCAAGCTGCGTTAGCCAGCGCGCGCGCGCAGCAGGTGCAAGCGCGGTGGACGTGGGAAACGTCGCTGGTGCAACTGGCGCACGACGCGGGGATCCTCGACGTGCACGGCAACAGCCCGATTCATCTCACGCCCGACACTACACAATCGAAGCCCCCACAATGATCGATATCGCAGTCGTTCGTGCACCTCGTCGGTTGGTGGCGACGCGGCGGCGGAATGTCATCGCCGCCGCGACCGTCCTGTTCGTGCTCGTCGCGTGCAAGGATCCAAAGAAGGCCAAGTCGGTAACGGTGCCGGTCTCGGTCGCGCACGTCGAACAGCGCGACATCCCATACGAGGTCGACGCAACCGGGACCATCGAACCCATGCAGACGGTCTCGGTGTCCGCCCAAGTCGGCGGAGTTATCACCCGCATCGACTTCAAGGACGGCGACGACGTCAAGCAGGGTCAGGTGCTGTTCCAGATCGACCCGCGTCCGTTCCAAGCGGCGCTCGCGCAAGCGCGCGCCGGACTCGCCAAAGACAGTGCACAGCTGACTACGGCGTTGCAGGACGAACAGCGCTTCGCCCAACTGGTGCAGAAGGACTACGTCACGAAGCAGCAGTACGACCAGGCGAAGGCCAATGCACTTTCTGGTCAGGCGACAGTCAGCGCGGATCAGGCCGCGATCGAAACGGCGCAGCTCAATCTCGAGTACGCCACGATCCGGGCGCCGATCGCCGGACGGGCCGGAGCCATCTTGCTCAAAGAAGGCAATCTCGTGCACGCCGCGGGGACGCCGCTCGTCGTGATCAATCAGATCAAACCCATCACGGCACGTTTCGCGGTTTCAGCGGTACACCTTCCGATCATCCGGAAATACCAGAGCGATACGTTGAGCGTTGTGGCTCAACCGGCGACTGGTCTTGGCGCACCGAGCCGCGGCACGCTGTCGTTCCTCGACAACGCGGTCGACACGACGACGGGAACCATCATGATGAAAGGCCGGTTCGCCAATCCTGATGGCGTGCTGTGGCCGGGCGAGTTCGTGAACGTGGCGCTCGAGCTCTACCTCGAAAAGGGCGCCATCGTCGTCCCGACCACGGCGGTCGTCCAGAGCCAGACCGGAACCTCGGTGTTCACGGTCGATGACAAGGGAATCGCCGAGCAGCGCATCGTGCAGGTCGAGCGTGTGGCCGGGGACATGTCGATCATCGAAAAGGGACTGACCCCTGGCCTAACGGTAGTGACGGACGGCCAACTCAACATCACCGACGGCACCAAGGTGCAGATCCAAAACGCGACTAACGGCGATCAGCCGAGGCCCTGATGAACATCGCAGGAATCTGGATTCGACGGCCCGTCATGACGACGCTCGTCATGATGGGCATTCTGATCTTCGGGATCGTGGCGTACCAGCGGCTCGCGGTGAGCGACTTGCCCACGGTCGACTACCCGACGATCAACGTCAGCGCCTCGCTGCCCGGCGCGAGCCCGGAAACGATGGCCTCCGCCGTCGCGACGCCGCTCGAGAAACAGTTCTCCACCATCGCCGGCATTGACGTGATGACGTCGAGCAGCAGCCAGGGCTCGACCAACATCGTGCTGCAGTTCACGCTCGACCGGAACATCGACGCCGCCGCACAGGACGTGCAGGCCGCCATCTCGAAGACGCTGCGCACGCTGCCGCAGAACATCATCCCGCCGTCCTATCAGAAAGTCGACCCGTCGGCGTCGGCCATTCTGTATCTCGCGCTGACGTCGAAAACGCTTCCGCTGTCCCAGCTCGACGAATACGCCGAGACGTATCTGGCCCAACGACTGTCGACCGTGTCGGGCGTCGCGCAGGTGCAGGTGTATGGCTCGCAGAAATACGCGGTGCGCGTGCAGCTCGACCCGCAAGCCATGGCGATTCGCAAAATCGGCATCGATGAAGTGGTCGATGCCATCAACAATGCGAACGTGAACTTGCCCACGGGCGTGCTCTGGGGCGCGAACAAGGCCTACACGGTGCAGGCCGACGGGCAGCTGCAGGATGCGAAAGCGTTCCGCCCGATGGTCGTTGCCTACCGCAACGGCGCGCCGGTTCGACTCCAGGACATCGGCAACGTGCTCGATGATATCCAGGATTCACACCAGGCGAGCTGGTACAACGGCGCGCGCGCCATCGTGCTCGCCATTCAGCGGCAACCCGGCACCAACACCGTGCAGGTGGCCACCGGCGTGAAGGACGCGCTCAAGCAAATGGAGGAGGAGTTCCCGCCCTCGGTGCGCGTCGACGTGCTGCACGACCACTCGGAGTCGATTCGAGAATCCGTGACGGACGTGAAGTTCACGCTGCTCCTCACGCTCTGCCTGGTCGTGCTCGTGATCTTCCTGTTCCTCAGGAACGTTTCGGCCACGATCATTCCGAGTCTCGCGCTGCCGATGTCGTTAGTCGGCACGTTCGCGGTGATGTACCTGCTGAATTACAGTCTCGACAACCTGTCGCTGATGGCGCTCACGCTATCGGTGGGGTTCGTCGTGGACGACGCCATCGTGATGCTCGAGAACATCGTGCGACACATCGAGCACGGCGAACCGGTGTTTCAGGCCGCGCTCGATGGATCGCGCGAGATCGGGTTCACGATCTTGTCGATGACGATGTCGCTCGTGGCGGTGTTCATCCCGATTCTGTTCATGGGCGGCCTGATCGGTCGCCTGTTCCACGAGTTCGCGGTGACGATCGGCGTCGCCATTCTCGTGTCCGGCTTCGTGTCGCTGACGCTCACGCCGATGTTGTGCAGCCGGTTTCTCAAATCGCAGCACGGTGAGACGCACGGCCGGTTCTTCAACAGCACCGAGCGTATCTACGAGAACGTGCTCCACGGATACGAGCGGACCCTGCGCTTGGCGATGGATCATCGCCGCAAGGTGCTGGTGTTCGCGGTGCTGGTGCTGTTAGGCACGGGCGTGCTCGCGGTGGTGACGCCCAAAGGCTTCTTGCCGAGCGAAGACCAGGGATTCCTGCACGGCACGACGGAATCGGCCGAGGGCACGTCGTTCGACGCGATGGTCACGCATTCGGAGCAGGTCTCCAAGATCATCCAGGCCGATCCGAACGTCACCGACTACATGACGTCGGTGGGTGTCGGCGGCGCGACCAACACGATCAACGATGGCCGCGTTCTGCTGCACCTCAAGCCGCTCAGCGAGCGCAAGCTGAGTGCCGACCAGATCCTGCAGGAGCTCGAGCGAAAGTTCGCGTCCGTGACGGGCATGAGGGTCTATTTGCAGAATCCGCCACCGATCAGCATCGGCGGGCACTCGACCAAGAGCGACTACCAATTCACGCTGCAGAGTGCCGACATCCAGACGATGTATGCGGCGTCCAACAAGCTCTTGGCGCGGATGAAGGACATTCCTGGTCTGCAGGACGTGACCACCGATCTGCAGATCAAGAACCCGCAGGTGAACGTCGCCATCGATCGCGATCGCGCGTCGTCGCTCGGCGTCACCGCGTCACAGATCGAGAACGCGCTGTACGACGCGTATGGCGCGGCGCAGGTGTCGACCATCTACACATCGAACAACCAGTACTGGGTGGTGATGGAGCTCGAGCCCCAGTATCAGCGTGATCTGTCGGCGCTCAATCTGCTCTACGTCAAGTCCAGCAACGGCGATCTCGTCCCGCTGTCCGCGGTCGCGCACTTGTCGCCCGACATCGGACCCCTCACGGTGAATCACTCGGGTCAGTTGCCGTCGGTCACGCTGTCGTTCAACCTCGCGCCCGGTGTGTCGTTAGGCGACGCGGTCGCGCACGTGCAGCAGGCCGCCATTGAGCTTCTTCCGTCGAGCGTCTCCACGGCGTTCTCTGGAACCGCCCAGGCATTCCAACAGGCACAGGCGGGTCTTCTCGGCCTGCTCATCCTCGCCGTGGTCGTGATTTACATCGTGCTCGGGATCTTGTACGAGAGCTTCGTGCACCCGCTCACGATTCTATCCGGCCTGCCGTTCGCCGGATTCGGCGCGCTCTTGTCGCTGCTCATCTTCCATACCGATCTGAGCATCTACGCGTTCGTCGGGATCATCATGTTGATCGGGTTAGTCAAGAAGAACGCGATCATGATGATCGACTTCGCGATCGAGGCGGAGCGGAAGGAGGGCAAATCGGCGCGCGACGCAATTCTGGAAGCCGCGTCGGTTCGGTTCCGGCCGATCATGATGACTACGTTTGCGGCGCTGATGGGCACGCTCCCGATCGCGATCGGGACGGGCGCTGGCGCCGAATCGCGTCGACCACTGGGCATTGCGGTGTGCGGTGGCCTCGCCTTCTCGCAGTTGGTGACGCTGTACGTGACGCCCGTGATCTACACGTACCTGGATTCCTTGCAGCGGCGCCTCGCGGCCTTCGAGCCCCAGCCGGAAGGTTCGCCGGTGCCAGCGACGGGCGATTGACCAACTTTGACCAACGAGGCCTCAGACGCGTCTTCGCCTGTATCTCGGGTTCATGGTCGATGCCATTGGACGCCGTACACCCTATTGAGTGTTGGCCCTCGTCTTGACGGATCGGGAGATGTGTTGTATTGGGGAGTTTCGGGTGGGGTGACGCGAGGCTACGAGCTCCCGCCTTCGATACTTTCAACGAGCATATACCCGCAGCACCACGGGCTACGCGACAACACGACAGGAGGCAATCATGCCGCGCGGTGACGAGTACAACGAGATGCTCCACCTCTCCGAGCACGACGATGACGAAGACGAACTCGGATATGGTGGTGGGGGCTCGTCGTATGACGAGGAGGAGGAGGAAGAGTCGAGCGGCTGGGGCATGAAGACCCATAGCGACGACCTGTGGGACAGCACCGACGACGATGATGACGATGAGGAAGGTGGTGTCGAGGAAGAGGGTGCCGAGGTCGAGGAAGAAGTAACAATCATCAGCACGCCGGCGACTCCTTCGGCGGGCGGGGATGGGATCGGCTGCACGTCCGCCGGCAAAGAAGGCGGCTCCAATGGCCGCGCCAAAGCCTGCTCCAGCAGCGAAGAAAGCCGCGCCCAAGCCGGCCGCAAAGAAGGCAGCCAAGAAAGCGGCCAAGAAAGCGCCGGGTAAGGCAGCGGCCAAGAAGAAGCCGGCGAAGAAGGCCGCCAAAAAGAAGTCAGCAGCAAAGAAGTCGACGAAGAAGGCCGGCCGCGGGAGAAAGTAAGTCCAGCCTGCGTTGTGAAAAAGCGGCGGGGCGCTGGAGAGCCTCGCCGCTTTTTCGTTTTCACCTTCACACCAGGACGCGCCTGTCGGTATTGGTAATACCGGTGCCCGCGCTCGAGGTCGTGATGGTGGGAGCCGCCCCCGAGGCGTAGCTACTGTCGCGCGTACGAGTACGTGTAGGTGCCAAGCGGCGTCCCGGCGAAGGGCACCGCGAGCTTCGAGCTACTCACCGACGCCACCACCGTCCACGAGGCCGTGGTAATCGTGACCTGGCTGCCCGACGCGCTCCACGTCCCGTCGTCAACCTGAGTGGCATCATCGAGCACGGTCGAATCGTGGTAAGCCCCGCCCGCGGCGAGTTCTATGCGAGAGAACGTGACATGCGTCAAGCCGTAGGGCACCGACATGATCAACGCCGGCAGCGGAGTGCCCTCGACAGTGGTCAGGGTGTACGTGCCCTCGGCGGCGATCGGCGCCGTCGCGCCCGACCCGCCACAGCCAAGCAGGACCAATCCGACGACCCACACCAGACAACTACGCATCAACATGGGCTCGCTCCGAAGGGAAGATTTCGTCGTTGCCGAAAAGCATCGGGCCGTGGCCGAACGTTAGCCAGCACGCTCCTGTCGCGTAACTGGCGCGTCCGTTATTCTTTGCCATGGCCGAATCACCAGTACCGCTTCTGAGAGCGCACGGTCGGCACGCACCGTGGAACGCTCGCGGGCTGGCCGGCCATGCGACGTCGCTGGTCAATGCGGCAGCGATGCGCCCAACGAACGCGGCCGCGCGCGCGGAGCCGAGTGCTCGCGCCGTCCGGTACTACGTCGCGAGCGGTTTGCTCGACAGGCCCGAGGGCACCGGAACGTCGGCCACGTACGGCTATCGCCATCTGCTCCAACTGCTGTTCGTGAAGATCCGGCAGCGCGAGGGTCAGCCGCTCGACAAGATTCGTGACGAGATGCGCGAGCTCACGGGCGACACGCTCGAGCGACGCGTCGCGGCGTCGCTCGCACCGGCGCTCACGATGGGCGCGGACGTGGCCGTGTCGCAGGACTCGGCGAGCGAAGGCGTGTGGCATCGGATCACGGTGGCCAACGGCATCGAGCTGCACGTGCGCGACGATTCGCCGGCATCGCGCGACGATGCGGTGATCGCGATGCGCGAGGCCGTCCGTGCGACGCTCGGCCGCGACGACATCCGCTGACCTTCCGTTAGGCGATCGCGCCGGGGTGGGGCGCCGTCAGCGCGCCAGCGGCTCGAACTCGAGACCGCGCGGAATCCGCCGATAACCCGCCGCGGCAAAGGCGCCCACCCACCGGCTCGACGCCGCGGCGCCGCCGTCGATCCGCTCCACGGTGTAGCGTCGCCGCGTTAGGCCGATCGACGACCGCCGCCGTTGAACGAGCTCGGCGAGCAATCGCGCGGCCGCCGTCACGTCGGTATCGTCCGCATCGGGACGCACGGTGACGTGACGCCCCGACGATTCCGCGGACAATACCACCATCGTGCCGCGGAACACGAGCACGGCTCCCGGCCCGCGCGGATTCTCCAGCGGCGTCGGCGTCCGCGCCGGCAGCCGCAGGCTGTACACGTTGGCCGGATCCGTTGCGGCGATGGCTACCAGGGGCGCGTCGCGCGTGGCCGTTTCGTCACGCACACCGCGCAGCAACTCGACAGCCGCTGGCAGCGCGAACTGCGCGCCGGCCAGCCCTTCCACGAAGTAGCCCCGGCGCACCTCCCCGCGATGCTCGAGTCGTTTGAGCTCGCGATAGATCGAGCGCCACGAGATCGGCGGCCGCTCCCGACGCCACCAATCGCTCGTGACCACGCCATATCGATCGAGCCAGCGTCGCGCCACTATTTCCGCGTGCTCATCTTCTTGAGGTCGGGCCGCAGCATCGATCGCGATCAGCGACCATCGACCCACCCATCCACCCTGCGGTCCCGGGATGTCTGGCCGGCGCCACTTGGGAAGTCTGTGCGCCGACACCCGCTGCTGTACCACCGGAGCCGCGTCGCCGAGCACATCGGAACGCCACCGCGTCGGGTCGGTGCGCGATGTGCGTGACGGGAGCGGCCGCGTGCGAACCACTTCGCGCATCGCCTCTATGGTGTCGTTGGTAGCCAGACTGTTGGCAACCAGCTCTCGAAGTCCATCGCGCAACGCCGCTGGCCCGAATCCAGTGGCCGCCTGCAAGTCGCCGAAGAACGACGCGCCGCGCTGAGCGAGCGCGTCGCGAATCCGTTGGGCATCCGCCGAGAGGGGGTTCGCACTGGGTGCCGCGAGCCAGATTCCCTCCTCGCCACGCGCGAAAAACCGGATTGCCGAGAGCGGCGCTGCGCCGCTGTCCACGGGTCGCGCGCTCCCGGCCCACATGAGCTCGCCCGACGATGCGAACTGCGAGAGCCACGCCGGCTCGTAGCGCTCCAATCGCGATGGCAGCGTATCGCGCTCCCATCGATCCGGCGGCTGCGGCAACCCGGACAGCTGATGCAGCGCCGATTCGAGCCCGGATGCACCCGTTAGGCGATCCCGCGGATCGACGTGTTGCCAGCGCCGCAGGAAAGCGCCGAAGGTACCCAGGTCCACGGCGCGGATCTGACGTCGCAGCGCGGCGAGCGCCCGCCGGCGCGCGCGCTCGACGACGCCGGCGAGGCACCACTCGCTGCCCTCCACGCCGTGGCGGAAGCGGGCGCGCACCAGGCGTCCCGCGCGTTCCCAGTCGGTGAGCGCGGCGAGGACCCATTCGTTGCTCCAGCCGTAGCGCGCCGTGATCTCGGCCGCGGTCACCGGCCCGGCCAGCGACACGAACTTGGCGAGGATCTCTCGATTCGCGGCGCGTGCGTCGAGCGGCGAATGCCGGAACGCATCGGGCACCGCCGCAGCGACCGCGACGTCTTCGAGGGCGGCGCCGGCGCGCACACGGGCGAGCGCGTCTTCGCCTAACGCGGCGGCGTATCGCGGAAAGGTTTCGACGAGAATCGCGCGCCAGCGCACCGGCTCGTCCGCGCCCGCGATCGGAATCAGGACGGCGCGCCTGGTCGCCAGCAGCGCGTCCACCGGATCGCCCGGAGCCGTGCGGGCATCGGGGCCGGCGGTTCGCGAGCGAAGCTCCTCGAGGGTCAGATCGCCGGCGCGATCGAGGAGGTGCGCCAGCTCGTCCACGTTCCGGGCGCGGCGCCGTTCCGATGTGCCGCGGCGGTCGGCCACCACCTCCTCGATCGCGCGCGCCGTCTCGTCGTCCACGTCGCCGCCTAACAGGCCGTCCGTGAGGATGTCGCCCAACAGGGATCGGTCCACCGAGAGGAGGGCCGCCTGGCGCTCGGCGCGGGGCGAGTCGTCGGCGTAGAGCCACGCCATGACGAAGCCTAACTGGAGGCCCGCGGCGAACGGCGACGGGCCGTCGGTGTCCACCGCCCGCACCGTGATCCGGCCGGCGCCGATCGCATCGAGCACGCCGCGCAGGGCCGGCAGATCGAAGGCGTCGTCGAGCACCTCGCGGTACGTCTCGACGAGGAGCGGGAAGGTCGGGAAGCCCCGCACCGCGTCCAGCAGATCGAGCGCCCGCAGGCGCTGGAGCCAGAGCGGCATGCGCCGGCGCGGCGCGCCGCGCGCGAGCACCAACGCGCGGGCGGCGTTCATGCGGAACCGCGCGCCGAACAACGACGTGTTGCCGATGGTGTCCAGCAGGCGGTGCTCGGCGTCGCTGGCCGTTAGGCGGAGCAATGCCGGCACGTCGAGCGTCGCGCCCGTTTCGGGCAAGCGGAGCAGGATCCCGTCGTCGCTCGTCTGCACCTGGCACTCGGCGCCATCGAGCGCGTCGCGCACCCGCTGGGCCACCGCCATGCCCCACGGCGCGTTCACCCGGCCGCCGAACACCGAGTGCACGACGATCCGCACCGCACCCATCTCGTCGTGAAAGCGCTCCACCACCACCGTCCGCTCGTCCGGCACCACGCCCGTCGCCGCGCGCTGCTCGGCCACGTAGTCGCGCAGCTCGGTGGTGGCGGCCGGGTCTGCGCCTAACCGGGACGACAGCGCCGCGAGTCCGGCCTTATCATCGGGCGACAGCGACGCCAGTTCCCGCCGCAACGCGCCGACGCGCGCGCCGATCGACGCCGCGCGCGCCGAGTACTCGCCGTGCCAGAACGGCATCCGCGCCGGCGCGCCGGGCGCGGGCGTCACGACCACCCGATCGTGCTCGATCGCCCCGATGCGCCACGTCGCCGAGCCCAGTTGGAACACGTCGCCCACCCGCGATTCATGGACGAACTCTTCGTCCAACTCGCCTAACCGCGTGCGGTCCGGCAGCACCGCCGTGTACAACCCCCGGTCGGGAATCGTGCCGCCCGACACCACCGCGAGCATGCGGCTCGCGCGCGTGCCGCGGATCCGATCGGCCACCCGGTCCCACGTCAGCCGCGGCTGCATGTCCGCCGTCACCTCCGACGGATACGCGCCCGCCAGCATTGCCAGCACCTCGTCGAACGCCGCGCGCGCGAGCTTGTGATACGGATACGCCCGGCGGACGAGCGCGAACGCGTCGGCCGGCGCCCAGTCGTCCACCGAGGCCATGGCCACGAGGATCTGGGCCAGCACGTCCAACGCGTTCTGCGGCACGCGCGTCGGCTCCACGTCGCCCTCGCGCATCGCCTCGACGATCGCCGCCATTTCGAGGAGATCATCGCGGAAGGTGGGCACGAACACGCCCCGGCTCGATTCGCCTAACGAATGGCCGGCGCGCCCCACGCGCTGCAAGCCCGCCGACACCCGCTTGGGGCTCTGCAGCTGCAGTACCAGATCCACCGACCCGATGTCGATGCCTAACTCCAACGAGCTCGTCGTCACCAGCGCGCGGAGCTCGCCCGCCTTGAGGGACCGCTCGAGACCCAATCGCCGCTCGCGCGACAACGATCCGTGATACGGCCGCGCCAGGTCCTCTCCGGCCAGCGCGTTAATGCGCGCCGCCATTCGCTCGGCCTGCCCCCGATTGTTCACGAAAATGAGGGTCGTGCGCGCACCGCGAATCTGCGACACCGCCAGCTCCGCCACCTTCGGCCACACGCCGCCCGGCACCATCGTCCCATCGGACGCCGGCGACGCAATCTCCAACGCCATCCGCTTGACCAGCCCGCAGTCGATGATGCGCACCGGCCGAAATGCGGGCGCTTGGGATTCGCCGCGCGCCGCGCACCCGCCCAGATACCGGGCGATCTCGTCTAACGGACGCTGCGTGGCCGAGAGTCCGATGCGCTGGGGCGGCGTCTCGCACAGCGCCTCGAGACGCTCCAGCGACAAGGCCAGGTGTGCGCCGCGCTTCGAGCCCGCCACCGCGTGGATTTCGTCCACGATCACCGCACGCACCATCGAGAACATCCCACGACCCTTCACCGCGGTCAGCATGATGTGCAGCGATTCGGGCGTCGTGATGAGAATGTGCGGCGCGCGCCGCACCATGCTCGCCCGCGCGCTCGCCGGCGTATCGCCCGTGCGCACCGCCACGCGAATGTCCGGAAACGTCTCGCCGGCCTCTTCGAACCGGCGGCGGAGCTCCGCCAACGGCACCTCGAGGTTGCGATGGATGTCGTTGCTCAACGCCTTGAGCGGCGAGATGTACAGGATCTGCACTGCGTTAGGCAGCGGGGCGTCGAGGCCGCGCACGATCAGCCGGTCGATCTCCCACAGGAACGCAGCCAATGTCTTGCCGGTCCCCGTCGGCGCCAGGATCAACGTGTGATCGCCGCTCGCGATCGCCGGCCACCCCATCCGTTGCGGCTCACTCGGCCCGCCGAACGTGTCGCCGAACCACGCGCTCACGACCGGGTGGAACTTCCGCATGAGCGCGGCATCGGGCGACGAGGAGCGCCGGGGCATCACCAAAGTTATCGCGAGGCGGTGCAGGGCAGGGACGCCGGCCTTGCCACGGCGTGCCGCTCCGCGCATGCTCCCGCCATGCGCAACGGAGGACAGGGATGACGCAGGAGTCGCGTCGCATTGCGGTGGTGACCGGCATCGGCCGGACGGGACAGAGCGGTGAAGTGATCGCGCGCGCTCTTGCCCAAAACAGTATGCGCATTGTCGCGGTCGGTCGCAGCGGAGACGAAGCCAAAGCGCGCGCAGACGACCTGCGCGCGGCCGGACACGACGCGCAGTCGTTCGCGTGCGACCTGTCCGACGAGTCCCAGGTGGCGGCACTGGCACGCGACGTCGCAAGAATCGCCGGATCGCCGCCGCGCATCGATGCGCTCGTCAACATTGCCGGCGGCTTCGGCATGAGCGGCCCCGTCGCCGACAGCACGCTCGAGGTGTGGCACACCCAATTGTCGATCAATGTCGCTACCGCGTACCTCGCCACCAGAGCGTTCTTGCCTATGTTGCGCACGGCGCGCGGAGCCATAGTCTACTTCTCGTCGGCCGCCGCACTCCCCGGTGCGAACGTGGCCCGCATGTGGGCTTACGCCGCATCCAAGAGCAGCGTGATCGCTCTCATGCACGCCGTCGCCGAAGAAGAACGCGCGAGCGGTGTGCGCGCGAACGCGCTTGCACCCACCGCCATCCGCACCGAAGCCAACCTGTCGAGCATGGGCGACAAGACGAAATACGTGGAGCGAGAGGACGTGGCCGCGGCGGTCTCGTGGCTTTGCTCGGACGCGTCTCGCGCCGTCACCGGCCAAGTCATTCGTCTCGGATGACCTTCGACTCGTCGGACTCATCTGGCCCGCAATGCCCGCCTACCCGTACCTTAGAGCATGAGTCTCGCGGCGCGACGACGAATCACGACCCGCATCATCGCGCTCGACCGTTCGCTCGAAGCGTTGCCGCTCTTTCGCCTCAGCGACTCGGCCGACGATACCGCAATCGCGTATTCACCGCCGTCAGGCGGGCGCTGGCGCGTCCTCCCTCGACCCGGAGATCGCCTGCCTGGCACGTTCGATCAGGACGTGTACATCGAGCTCTGGCATCGGTATCACGACTTGGGCGCACCAGCCGATGGCGTCGTGCGATTCACCTTGCATGCATTTCTGCGCTCGATCGGCCGGCGAGTCGACGGGCGAACGTACGAACAACTCCGCTCCGCGCTCGCTCGCCTCAATCACACCACGCTCGAATCGCAGGGGGCGTACTTCGACGCCGCAGCCAACGCGAGTGTCGAGAGCCGATTCAACGTCCTGAGCGCCGTCTTCATCGAACGCCGGCGCATGTTGGACCGCGACCAGCTCACGCTCTTCCCATCGATCGCAGCAGCAGAGCCCGGCGAAGCAGTCGTCACGCTGGCAGCCGGTCCACGCGCCAACATTGCAGCCGGACATCTCGTATCGCTCTCGGCGCCGCATTATCAAGCGCTATCTTCCCCCGTCGCTCGACGGCTTTACAGACTCATAGAAGTAGCTCGTGAGGAGGACAATTTGACCTGGAGGGTCGGTCTGGCAGAGCTCGCCGAGCGTATTCCACTAGCTCAACGATACCCGTCTCACCTGCAGCGAGTGCTACAACCGGCCCATGAGATGCTGTTGGCTGCAGGGCTACTCCGCGACGTGGCCGTACGGCAGCACCGGCGCGAATGGTTTGTCGATTATGTTTTGTCGGCGCGGGCGACCTGATGCGCGGCACCGACTGCCGTCACCACTCGTTTCCATCCTGACTCCCACGGAGAGCAACACATGGCGACCAAGCTGGAGAAGACGCTGAAGCGCGAGATCGAGATCGAAGGACAAGCGTACATGGTCGCGATCTCCCCCGAAGGCGTGAAAATCACCCAGAAGGGCTTCCGCAAAGGACCGGAGCTGACATGGAAGCAGTTGCTCGCCACCGGCAGCGAGGATGGCGGTTCAGCGGGGGGAGGAGCACCGTTCGGCACGGCATGAGCGGTGCTGATGGAGGGGAGGGCGCGCGGAACACTTCGGGCCCTGAAGTCGTATCTTTTACAGCAGACGCGCCGGAGTTCCGGCGCGTCTTTCCCTCCACCGGGATGGTTTCATGACTCGTCGACTCCGGGCGACTGTCGTCGCCGGCGCCCTACTCCTCCCCGTCGTCATCGGCGGGTTTTCGATCCGGGAGCGCGCGGCGCATGATGGCGCTCGCGTATTCGACCAGGTCATGTCGCTCGTTTCGGACCGGTTCGTCGACACTGTCGACGCTTCCGCGTTGTACGAAAAAGCGGCGCGCGGTCTGGTGACGCAGCTCCACGACCCGTACTCGGAGCTGTTTTCTCCAACTGAGCTCAAGCGATTCTCGACGCAATCAACCGGTCGCTACGGCGGCATCGGGATGCAGATCGAGAATCAGGACGGTAACATCGTCGTCGTCCACGTCTTCTCGCATAGCCCCGCGCAGGCGGCCGGCGTTCAAGACGGCGATCACATCGTCGGCATCGACACCGCATCCACCCGGGGTTGGTCGTCACAGCAAGTGTCGGATGTCTTGATCGGCACCGTCGGCACGCAAGTGAAAGTGCGGTTCTCTCGGCCCGGCGTCTCCGAGCCAATCGACAACACCTTTACGCGCGCCGAGATCCACGTTCCCGCGGTGCCGTACTCGCTCATGTTGAGCGACAAGATCGCGTACATCCCGCTGCAAACCTTCAATGAAGACGCGGCGGACGAGCTCGACAACGCGGTCAACGGACTGGTGAAGCAGGGTGCGAAATCGATCGTGCTCGACCTGCGCAACAATCCGGGCGGTATCCTCGACCAAGGCCTGCAGGTCGCCGATCTGTTCTTGAAGAGCGGCCAGCAAATCGCGAGCGTCCGCATGCGCCAAGGTCCGCCCCAGGTCTACACGGCGCATGACGATGAGCACGTGCAGGGCGTACCCCTCGTAGTGCTGGTAGACGGTCACTCTGCATCGGCTGCGGAAATTGTCACCGGCGCGTTGCAGGATCACGATCGCGCGCTGGTCGTCGGCACCACGTCGTTCGGAAAGGGACTCGTGCAGACGGTCTTCCCGATCGACGGCGGATGGGCGCTCAAGCTCACCACCGGAAAGTGGTATACGCCGAGTGGCCGCTCGATTCAGAAGAATCGGAAGCCGGTGGATCCAGACGCCGTGCAAGCGGATAACACCGAAGTTGCGCCCGACTCGCTGGAGAAGGAATCGGTGAAGCAGAATCGGCCGGCGTATCGCAGCGATGCGGGCCGCATCGTGTACGGCGGCGGCGGCGTCACGCCCGACGTGATCGTCGCGGACGACACGATCTCGACGCCGGAGCAGCTGTTTTTCAAGGCGATCGCGCCCAAGTATCCGGCGGTGCGCGGAGTCCTGTACAGCTACGCGCTCGAGCTCAAGGGCAGTGTCTCGCCCACATTCACGGTGAAGCCGGAATGGCGTGACGAGTTCTATCGCCGCCTGCAGGCCGCGAAGATCCCGGTGGATCGCGCGCAGTACAACGCGGCGACGCCGTTGATCGATCGGTGGATCGGCGGACAGGTGGCCGATCTCGCGTTCGGAGATTCGACCGCGTTCCGCCGCCAGATTTCCGATGACTCGCAGTTGCAACGCGCAATGGATCTCCTGCGCAAGGGAGCCACGCAGAAGGATCTCTTCTCCATGGCGCAAGCAAGCACGCCCGAGAAGCGGTAAGTTGGGGGCATGAGAGCCCCGCACGGAGTTGCCGCGGCCACGCTCGTGGCCGCGGTCGCATGTGGGCACCCCGCGCCCAACGCGGCGATCGCGCCGGCGCCCGCGGCGCTGGAGCCGCACCTCGCCCAGGTTCGCCAGCTCACACACGGCGGTGCTAACGCTGAGGCGTATTTCAGCCACGATGGGAAGCGGCTGATCTTCCAGTCCACGCGCGACGGACGCAGCTGCGATCAGCAGTACATCATGAATGTCGATGGCTCCGGTGTGCGCCGCGTGTCCACGGGCACCGGGAAGACGACGTGCGGCTACTTCTTCGCCTACGACAAGCGCATCTTCTTCGCGTCGACGCACGCCGCCGACACGGCGTGTCCGCCCAAGCCCGATCCCTCCAAGGGCTACGTATGGGGGCTGGACCCGTTCGACATCTACACCGCCAACGCCGACGGCTCGCACCTCGAGCGCCTAACGAACTACGGCGTCTACACGGCGGAAGGCACGTTGTCGCCCGACGGCCGTACGATCGTGTTCACGTCGCTCAAGGATGGCGACCTCGATCTGTACGCCATGGACGTCGACGGCACGCACGTCCGGCGCCTCACCGACACGCCGGGCTACGACGGCGGCGCCTTCTTCTCGCCCGACGGCACCAGGATCGTCTATCGCGCCAATCACCCGACCGATTCGACGGAGCTCGCCGAGTACCGCGCGCTGCTCGCCCAACGGATCGTCCGGCCTAACAAGATGGAAATCTGGATCATGAACGCGGACGGGACCGATCAACATCAGATCACCCATCTGGGCGGAGCCAATTTCGCCCCGTACTTCACACCGGATGGATCGCGCATCATCTTCTCGTCCAACTACAAGAATCCGCACAGCGGCAATTTCGATTTGTATCTCGTGAACGCCGACGGCTCGGGCCTGGAACAAATCACCACCGATCCGGGATTCGATGGGTTCCCGCAATTCAGTCCCGACGGGCGATATTTGGTCTGGGCGTCGAGCCGCAACGCGCCCGACCCGCACGAGACCAACGTCTTCATCGCCCGGTGGGCCGACGCCGACCCCGCCCGCTGACCACCGCTCCCTCCTCCCAGTTTTCGACCGGAGTGTTCGATGACCGCCATCGTGATCGCCCTCATCGTCCTGATCGCGTTGTACGGCGCCACGCGCGTCTTCCGCATCGTTGGGCAAGCCGAGGTGATGGTGATCGAGCGGTTAGGCAGGTTCAACCGTATCGCGCGGTCGGGGCTCAACATCCTGGTGCCGTTCGTCGAGCGGCCCCGCGCGATCGACGTGCGCTACGCGATGAGCGACCCGAGCGGCGCCAGACGGCTCATCGCGGGGTCCACCACGCGGATCGATCTGCGCGAGCAAGTGCTCAACTTCCCCAGCCAGTCGGTGATCACGAAAGACAACGTGACCATCGACATTGATGCCGTGCTCTACTACCGCATTGCCGATCCGCAGAAAGCCACGTACGCCGTGCAGAATCTCCCATTCGCGCTCGAGACGCTCACGCGCACCACGCTGCGCAACATTGTGGGTGAGATGGAGCTCGACAGCACGCTCGCCAGCCGCGATCAGATCAACAAGCGCATGCGCGAGATCATCGAAGAGGCGTCGATCGGGTGGGGCGTCGACGTCACGCGCGTCGAGTTGCAAGCCATCGAGCCGCCGCGCGACATCCAACAGTCCATGGAGCTGCAAATGCGCGCCGAGCGCGAGCGTCGCGCCGCGGTCACCAACGCCGAAGCGTCGAAGCGCGCCGCGATCCTCGAGGCCGAGGGCGTCCAACAATCGCAGGTCAGCCGCGCCCAAGGTGAAATGGAAGCGGCAGTGCTGCGCGCGAAAGGCCAGGCGCAGGCCCGGTTAGCCATGGCCGACGCCGAAGCGCAGGCGATCCAACGCATCAGCGCCGCGATGCCGGCGGCGGACGTCGCACTCTACCTGCTGGGACTCAAGTATCTCGAAGCGCTGCCCACGCTCACGCAGGGCAAAGGCTCCACGATATTCCTGCCGGCCGAGGCAGCAGGCGTGATGGGCGCGTTGGGCGGCCTTCGCGAGCTCATGGCGCGCACCGGCTCCGGCGATCGTAGCAACAGCTCGCCTGACACCGCGGCGCCGTCACGTCCAGCAATCCCATCAAGCACGGTGCCGACACCGCCACCCGCCGCACCGGCGGCGCCCACAGGAAAGTAAGGCGTTGGCCAAAATCTCCCGAGATCGCGCCGAACGAATCGCCAAAGCGCACGCGTGCGAGAATTGTGGCGAGTACAGCTACAAAAAGCTCACTATCAAACCGGCGAGCCCGGCGCTACGACGCGAGCTCGCCGAAGCCTGGCACGCGGTGAAGATCTGCGGCGTGTGCGGGATGCAGCAGGAACTTGGCATTGACGACGAAGGGGAGATCGTCTACGTGAGTTGAGACCGCGCGCATAACCGGCTAATCATTCCAAGCCGGGTATAGCTGGAACTTTTCAGCACGCTCGCAAGTACTGATCGGGTGATCGGCGCTCGGGCGGTGCGATTCCCCCGAATGACGCCGAGCCCATCCCTCCCGCAGTCCGCTGGCGCGACAACGTTCTCGCGCCGAAGAGCGTTTCTACATGTGAGACGAGGAGGTGAACGGGTTGCCGCCCAAGTGACCCGTGCTCGATCGGCGTCCGCCCCGGCCGACGGATGCCGCTGTGTGTCACTCTGGAGGACTTCAATGCGCAAGCCACGACCGGCCACGTATAACCCCGCCCAAGCACTTCAGCTCATCTCGCACGACCGCAGCGGAATGCCGCTCAGTTGTCCTTCTTGCTCCGGCGACATCGTGCGCGACCCAGATTCCAGTCCTCCTCCTCCGCGCTCACACGTGACGCTGCGCTGCGCGAACTGCGGTCGCATCGCGCGCTACATCGCCGGCGCTGCATAGTCTCGCCCCAATACGTCGCGCTCGTCTTTCTTCGGCCGCCGACCAACGGCCGCGCGAACGATTTTCTCAACCCCACTTCACGCTGCATCAATCGGTGTATGGCCCGATTCATGAAGTATTGGGGTCGTAGCCGCCGTGGCATCCATAAAATCGGATGTTTAGATTGCGGCTCGTCCTCCGATCACCGTTGGGCAGACTCTGAAATCACGTCGTGATTTCAGTCTCTCGAGCGGGATCACGCATCACAGTTTCGCCCCATACTGGGGAAGAGGTAAGGTACCATGTCTCGCATTACGGGCACCGTGAAGTGGTTCAACGACGCAAAAGGGTACGGCTTCATCTCGCGTGAAGGCGGCCCCGACGTCTTCGTCCATTTCAGCGCGATTCAAGGCAACGGCTTCAAGTCGCTGGCGGAAGGCGACCAGGTCGAATTCGAAATCGTGCAGGGCCAGAAGGGCCCGCAGGCAGCTGAGGTGCAGAAGCTCTGATCCCGCTCTCGAGCACCCCAACATGAAAAGCTCCGGCCCCAGTGGCCGGAGCTTTTCGTTTGGAATCTGTCTCGAATCGTTAGCACATTCTTGTGCATCGAACCTCACGATGCTACGCATGACCGTGCACGCTTCATTCCGGTTGGAGACCGCATGCCCGCTCGCCGCTCACGCACGGTCCGCCCGCGACACTCGGCGCGTCGTACGCCGCGAAGCAAAGCGAGCAGCACGTCGATTCTGTCCGCGCTCGACGTCATAGAGCACCACGGCGGCTCCGGCTCGATCGACATCGCACCGGGCCGGTCGCTCGAAGTCTCGCACCTCGACAAAGTGTTCTTCCCCGACGCAGGCGTGACCAAGGGGGACGTGATGCGATACTATGCCCGCATCGCCACCTTCCTGCTGCCGGCCACAGCCGACCGCCCGCTCGTGCTCAAGCGCACTCCCGATGGTGTGAGTGGCGAGTTGTTCTTTCAACAGAATGCTCCCGAGTCGGTGCCCGACGGCGTTCGTGTCGAGAACGTCGCCGAACAAGGTGCCGCCCAACGCCGATTCGTGGGCGGCGACCTGCCGACGGTGCTCCACCTGGTCCAACTGGGCTGCATCTCCATTGATCCGTGGATGTCGCGCGTCGGTTCGCTCGACACGCCCGACTACGCGATCATCGATCTCGATCCGGGACCGTCGGCTTCGTTCAAGCTCATCGTGCACGTCGCGCAATGGCTCAAAGAGACGCTCTCGGAGTTGGGTCTCCACTCGGTGCCCAAGACATTGGGATCACGCGGCATCCACATTGCGATCCCGCTCCCCCGCTCGACATCGTTTCACGTCGCGATCGCCACAGCGCAGGCTGCCGCCGAGCGCGTCGTCGAACAGCACGCACGTCACACCACAGTCGAGCGTGCTCTGGAGAACCGTTCGCGCGGCGCGGTGTATGTCGACTGTTTGCAGAACGCGCGAGGCAAGAGCGTGGCGGCGGCGTACTCGGTGCGCGCCAAAGCCGACGCGACGGTGTCTGCTCCGCTGACATGGGATGAGGTCGACGACTCGCTCGATCCGCGCGAGTTCACGACGTCCACGATGCCGGACCGTCTTGATCGCGTGGGCGATCTGTGGCGCGCCGGACTCAAGCACGGTAATTCCGTGGCTGCCGTTCGCGACGCCCCAGCGCCCGCGGACAAACGACGGCGCAGCCCGGCCGGTATCCGCTAATGCGTTAGGCAGGCAGTACGCCCACATCCTTTTCTTTGATGGTCGAGTGCCGTGTTCCTGTATCTGCGTGAGCTGCCCGGCGGCGGCTTGGTGACGATCGAAGCCACGAGCGGCGACGGGTCGGCGGTGTCGTGCCGGCTCGCGGTCGAGCGGCGAAGCGACTCGCGTCGGCGCGAAGGACACACGCCGCCCGTCATCGCCGAAGTCAGCGCGCCCACCCAGTCGGCGGCGTTCCGTACGCTGTACGAAATAGCGGCCGACAATGTCGCCGTCGCGCGCGGCCTCCTCATCTGGCAGGCACGGCGCCTCAAACGCGACACGGCACCGGGTGCGGCCGGATGATGCGAAGGAGTGGCGGCGCCCCGGCCGGGGCGCCGCCACTCTCCGTTAGGCAAACACCATTTACCGCCGCGTCACTACACGCTGTCGTGGCCCCATCGCCGCGCGGTCCGTCGGACCGGCTGGCCCACTCCCACCCTCGGCCAGCCCGCGGAGCGCGTGTTCATCTACCGCGTGAAGCGACCGCGCACGCACCGTCACGACCCGCGCCGGCCGGCGACGCGACACCGCACAGTCGAAACGCAGCACGAGGCATGCGCACTCCTGTCCGGCGTCGCCGTCGTCCGACACCAGACGGGCGATGACGGTGACTTGCGAGCGGGCACCATCACGGAGCGTGATGTGGCGCGTCTCCATTCCCACGGTGGACTCCTTTGTCCTTAGACACATTTTGCAACTAAAATGTCGCGAGCGGCAATCGCGCGCCGGTCGCGATCCCGTCATGGTTCGGTCACGAGGCCCAGCCACCGATTGTCCCGCTCACTCCCTCGAACCGCACCCCGCGCCGGCTCCCACGCCGCTTACGAGGCGCATACCGGAAAAGTTGTGCCGGACGCCCGCGGCCCTCGCTGCGCCACTCGTCCGTCGGCTCGACCAACCATGACGAATGCAGCGCCCGGCGGAAACTCGCCTTGTGCAAACGACGGCCGAGCAGCAGCTCGTAGATCTCCTGGAGCTGGCTCAGCGTGAACGTCGACGGCAACAGCCGGAACGCGATCGGCGATTGATCCAGCCGCGCGCGTACGGCGTGCATGGCGCCATCCACGATCGCACGCTGACGCGGCGCGATCGCCGGCAGATCATCCACGGGGAACCACGCCGCGTCGCCAATGACTGGTGCACCCGAGCCGGACGCGACAAGCGCCACGTAGCCGATCGATACCGCTGCATCCGATGGATGCCGGCGACGGTCGCCAAAGGCGGCCACCTGCTCCAGCATCGCCGGCTGCGCGCCGAGCGTCGGACGCACCACGCGCGCTGCGGCTTCGTCGATGGTTTCGTCGCCGCGCGGTGCGTCGTTCGGAAGCTCCCAGCGTTCCTTCGCGCGCGAATCGCCGGCGCGCACCAGCAGCACGGTGAGACGTCGGCCATGCGGCGTCAGCGCGACGATGTCCACCGACAGCGCGGGCCGGCGTGCGGACCCGCGGCCAGAAGGAGAAGCAGGGCGTTCAGGCATTGCATGACGAATTAGTCACTAATTGTGACTAATGTCAAGGCCGCTAATTCGTAACACCCTGAAACTAAATACCGATAGCCCCGATGAGTGCGACGATACCGGCGCCCCAACACCGCGTCAATCCGATTCCGCGCATCGAATTACGGTGCGCCCGCCGAGACCGTTGCACCGGTCAGCGCGGCGCGCATTACACCGTCCCCGACCGTCGCCAGCGGCGGAATGCTGATCGGCAGCCGGCCGCCGATCGGCGCCGCGCCGACCAGCGCGCGAGCCGCTGCACGCTGCGACACTGGCGCGCCACTCCACGCGATGAGATACGCCGGCACTTCGCTCACCTGCTGCAGCAAGTATGGATTGCCGAGCGCCACCACGATGGGATGCGCGCCGCGCTGCGCCAATGTGGTCACGAACTGCAGGAAGCCCGCGGGCGCCGAGAGGTCCGACACCGTCGATCCCGCCGACAGATAAGAGCTCACCACCACGACATCCGCCGAGTCGGCCAGCGACAGGATCCGCCAATAGTCGGGCGCCGACGCATCGGCACTCACGAATTCGCTCCGGAGCGACGGAAACGTCCGCCGGAGCTCGGCGTCGAAGGTGATGCCGGCGCCCAGATCCGTACGGTGCGCATAGGTCACCGATAGCACCCGCGCACCGCGCGACAGGCGGCCTAACGGAACCTGGTTCAACGAGTCCTTCACCAACGTGACGGCCCGCTCCGCGATCTCCGCCGCCAGAGCCAGGTGCGCCGAATCGCCGACCACGGCCCGCGCGCTGTCCAAGTCCGCCAGACGACGCCGCTCGAGGCCCAGCCGCCATTTGAGCGCCAGGATGCGGCGCGCCGACTGGGTGATCCTGGCTTCGTCGTATCGCTTTTGCTCGACGCCTTGTACGACGGCATCGATCGCGTGCGGCACGTCAGCCGGCATGAGCAGCACGTCGGCGCCCGCCGCCACCGCGCGCCGCATCGCCTCCGGCGCGCCAAAGAGATCGAGCACGCCGCGCATGTCCATCGCGTCGGTCACGATCAAGCCGTTGAAGTGCAGTTGGTCGCGCAGCAAACCGGTCAACACGAGCGGCGACAACGTCCCGGGCACGCCGCTCGAATCGAGCGACGGCATCGCGCCGTGGAACGTCATGATTCCGCCCACGCCGGCGTCGATCGCGGCGCGGAACGGCACCAGCTCCACCGTGTCGAGCCGTGCGCGCGACGCGTCCACCACCGGCAACGCCAGGTGCGAGTTGACCCCCGTGTCACCGTGTCCCGGGAAGTGTTTCCCGGTGGCAATCATGCCGCCTGCTTCGATGCCGTGCAGATACGCCACGCCCATCGCGGCCACGGACGACGGCGTTTCCCCGAACGAGCGCACGTTGATCACGGGGTTCGCCGGATTGTTGTTCACGTCCAGCACCGGCGAAAAATCGATCGTGATGCCGATCGCCCGCCCCTCTTCGGCAGTGGCGCGCGCCTGCTCGCGCGCCAGAGTGGTGTCGCCTGTCGCGCCTAACGCCATTTCCGGCGGAAAGACGACGGCGCCGCCCAGGTCGATTGCGTTGGGCAGGAAGTATCCGCCGCGGGCGCGGAAGCCGGCGCCGGCCTCGAGGTCCGCGCTCACCAACAGCGGCAGATCGCTCATGGCCTGCAGCGCGTTCAGCTTCGCCGCGATCTCGAGCGGCGACCCGACCGACATGATCAAGCCGCCCACGTGATCGTCGCGAACCAGACCGCTCAAACGCCGCCACGCCGGCGCATCGGCCGCCACGTAGTCGCCGTACAATTGCGGCCACACCATCTGCGCGACCTTCTCGCGCAGCGTCATGTGCGAAAGCACGCAATCCACCCAGCCATCCGATGTAGTCTGGGAAGTGCACGCCTTCGCTACGGATTCACGAGGCGCGAGCGGCCCCGACGCAGGCTTCACCGTAGCGCATGCTGCGCACGCGACGAGCAGCAGCGCATACCACGAGGCCGACCAGCAGACGCGTCTCACCAGGCGATGGACCCTTGCTTGGTCGTGTCCACCGACTGCTCCGCGCCGCTCTTGAACAGAAACGCTTCCATGTTTCGCGTGAGGAACGTCCGCGCCTGCGGGTCCATGAGATTCAACCCGTAGTGGTTGATGAGCATCGTCTGCTGCTTCAACCATTGCGCCCAACATTCCGTGCAGATCTCCGCCTGAATGCGCGTACCGATCGCACCCGGGAACGGTGGGCGTTCGAATCCCGCGCGCGTGGTGCCGCAGCGGGTGCAAGCAATGTCCATTTTGATCAGGGCCTCGAGAGAGTCTGCGGAAAGATAGCGATCTTTTCCTGCCCGTTCCGAGACCCTCTCAGGCACCGCGCCCCACACGCGGGGCGCAGGAAGGCTACGCCCGCGCGTACGTCACGGTCGCGAGGCCGAACCACTCGAGCATGCGAATGTACGCCCAGCCCACGTCGAACTCGTACCACTTCGCCTTGAACTTCGCGGACTTCGGATCGGCGTGGTGGTTGTTGTGCAGCTCTTCACCGCCCAACCAGATGGCGATGGGCGAGATGTTCCGGCTCTCGTCCTTGACGTTGAAGTTGCGGTACCCCAACGCGTGACCAACGCCATTGATGATGCCCGCGGCCCAGAACGGGATCCACAGCATCTGGATGCCCCACACGAGGGGGCCAATGAAAAAGCCGAAGAGATAGATGTCGATGCCCAACATCAGCACGATGCCCAACCAAGGCAGCCGCGCGAGCACGTACCGCTCCAGCCAATCGTTGGGCGTGCCCTTACCGTACTTCTCGAGCATTCCGGGCTGCTTGATCGCCGTCCGGTAATAGAACGCACCTTTGATGATGATGTTGCGCAGACCCTCGAGCAGCGGACTATGGGGATCGCCCTCTCGGTCCGCGAACGCGTGGTGCTTCCGATGGCAGGCCACCCACTCTTTCGTCACGATCGACGTCGAGAGCCACAGCCAAATCCGCATCGGAACTTCGGCGATTTTGCTGAACGTCACCCCGCGATGCGTCTGCGAACGGTGCAAAAAGAGCGTAACGCACACGTTCGTGATGTGGCCGGCGAGGATGATGAATAGAACGGGCTTCCACCAATGGGAAGCCAGAGCCGCGAACCCTGGCATACTTCTCCGGACTCCTGCTCAGGAGTAGTAAAGATGTCGCTTCGTGCGACGGCGGGACGGCGAGTGCACCCGGCCTGCCATGAACTCGACGGGAACCGGGACTCCTGGGGCAATCTAAGCACCGTGGTGCCCGCTGCCAACATTCGAATCAGGTGTCAACCGCCCGTCTCCAGTCGACTGGTCAGCGCGGCACCGGTAACGCCATCCAGACTTGCCGCCGTGCTCGATCCATTGTAGCGTCGACCGTGACCAAGAACCAGCGCCGTACCGCGTCGTCGCATTCCCACCGGCTCCGGCATTGCCGAACGTGCGACCGCCAGCGGAACCTCGCGCTTCGCCGAGCGACACGCCTCGCGCTTCGCCGCCGACTACTTCCGGTCGTTCACCGCCACTCAACTCCGCGTCTCATCGATCGGACTGGGCACGTACCTGGGCGAATGCAACGCCGATGATGATCGCGACTACGCCGACGCAACGCATCTCGCGCTCGCATCGGGCATTTCGCTGATCGACACGGCAATCAACTATCGCTGCCAGCGGTCCGAGCGTGCCGTAGGCCGTGCGCTTTCGCGCGCTGTTCGGGAAGGCACGGTTGCAAGGGATGAGGTCGTCGTGTGCACGAAAGGCGGTTACATCCCGCTCGACGACACGCCGCCGGCCACGCGCGAGGAATATCAGGCATACGTCGAACGCGAGTACATCACCACCGGTCTCGCTCGCGCCGAAGACATCGTGGCCGGCGGCCATTGCATCGCCCCGGCGTTCCTCGAGTCGCAGATCGCGCGCAGCCGCGCGAACTTGGGTGTCGAAACGATCGACGTGTACTACGTGCACAATCCCGAGCAGCAGCTCGACGCCGTCACCCCGACGGAGCTCTCGGCGCGATTGCGAACGGCGTTCGAGATGCTCGAGCGCCAGTGCGACACCGGTGCGATTGCGGCCTATGGCTGCGCCACCTGGAACGGGCTGCGCGTGACGCCCGGTACGCGCGGCCACGTGAGCCTCGCCGAGCTCGTGTCGATCGCGCGCGATGTATGCGGCGACACGCACCACTTCGCCGCGGTGCAGCTGCCGCTCAACCTCGCCTGTACCGAGGCGGTGCGCGTGCCGACCCAGCCGTTAGGCACGCACACCGTTCCGCTGCTGGAGGCGGCAGCGGAGTTGGGGGTGGCCGTCGTTGCCAGCGCCACGCTGCTCCAAGGGAAGCTGGCCCGGGACCTTCCCGCCACGGTGCACGACGCACTGCCGGGGTTCTCGACCGATGCCCAACGGGCGATCGCGTTCGTCCGCTCGTTGCCCATGGTCACGACGGCGCTCGTCGGAATGAAGTCGGTTCGCCACCTGCACGAGAACCTCGCGGCCGCGCGGCGTGGGTAACGCGCCGTCGCCCGAACAGGGCGCGCGGCACGGAGTCGCGTCCGAGACGTCGAGCCATCGCGCGGACGGTCGCTTTCAGAACCCCTGGCCTAACGCGACACCGCCGACCTTTCGCGATGTGGTCGCGTGGCGCCGCACACGCAGCGCGGCGGCGCGTCCGCATCCCGCGCTACCCACGCCCGTGCCGTCGCAGATCGATCAGCCGCGCGCGGCACCCGGCACGCTCAATGCCACGTGGGTCGGGCACTCCACCGTCCTGCTCCAGGTGGGAGCGCTCAACGTGCTCACCGACCCGATGTGGAGCGACCGCGCGTCTCCCGTGCAATGGGCCGGCCCCACGCGCCTCACGAAGCCCGGCATCGCGCTCGACGCCCTGCCGCCCATCGACGTCGTGCTGCTCTCGCACAACCACTACGACCACCTCGATGCGCGCACCGTGCGCACGCTCGCGGCCCACCATCCCTCGGCGCGCTGGTTCGCGCCGCTCGGGGTGGCGCGATACGTTAGGCAATGGGCCGCGCGTGCGGTGACCGAGATGGACTGGTGGGACGTCGTGGAGGCCGATGGCATTCAGGTGGCCTGCACACCGGCACAACACGCCAGCGGACGCACGCCGTTCGATCGCATGCGAACGCTCTGGTGCGGGTGGACGCTGCGCGCCGGCCCGCACGCGATCTTTTTCGCCGGCGACACGGCCTACCACCCCGAGTTCGGCCAGATCGCGCATTGCCACGGGCCGTTCGACCTGTGCGTGCTCCCCGTCGGCGCGTATGAGCCGCGCTGGTTCATGCGCCCGGTGCACGTAAATCCGGAGGAAGCGGTGCGCGCCTACGCCGACCTGGCCGGTGCGCATCCCGG
The DNA here is from genome assembly GCA_963702675.1 of uncultured Gemmatimonadaceae bacterium. Lineage (GTDB taxonomy): Bacteria > Gemmatimonadota > Gemmatimonadetes > Gemmatimonadales > Gemmatimonadaceae > JADGGM01. The sequence continues at coordinate 298,669 of CAVPDN010000009.1, read as the reverse complement.
CCGCACGCCGCCCGTCGCGCTCGCCGTCCATTGGGGCGCGTTCTCGCTCGCCGATGAGCCGATGGACGAGCCGCCCCGGCTCGCGCGTGCGGCCTGGGGCGGCATGGGGTTGGATCCCGAACGTCTCTGGATTCTTTCGTTAGGCGAGACGCGGCGCGCCTCGCCTAACGAAAGGTAGGTCGGTTACTTCTCGATCGCGACCGGCGCGACGAGGACGTGCAGGTTGTGGTTGATGCGGAGTCCCGCGACCCCTTCCGACGGAAGTTTGTTCCGCGGCACGGCATCCACCAGCTTGTCGTTCACGAGGAAATGCGCCGTGTCCTTCGCGAAGTGCACCTTGAGCGTGTACGTCCCTCTACCGGACGCGTCTTCCTTCGGCACGTTCGGGTTCGCCGTCCAATCCACGACCGACGTCGTCTTCGCGCCATTGCGACGCTTGATGAGAAACTCGCCCGTGCCGCGCACGAGGAAGTAGCCGTACGTCTGCTGCGCGCGGTCATCCAGGTGCTGGCCACCGAAGAAGATGCCGTACGCTTCGGGATGTTTGGGCTTCTCGAGCTGATCGATCTCCGCCGACACGGCGTAGATGCCTGACCCCGAGTCCTTCGCGGCATAAAGGATGTGCGCCGGTCCGGTCTGCACGTCCCATTTTCCGGCGTTCGCCGTGTACTTCGCGGTCGACATGCTCGCATTGGCGTGATCCGTCATCGCCTGGAACCCGGCCGGTACGCCCGTTCCGGGCGCGGCTTTGTCCGAATCCGCCATGCCGGCCATGCCCGGCGCTCCCTTCGACGTGTCCGCCGCAGCCGTCGCCGCCGGTGCGCTCGCTGAATCGCCGCCGGTCTTGCTGGCATTGCTCGCCTTCGCGCACGCCGTGGCCAAGAATGCGAGCGCGGTCAGAGTCCAAGTGGTGGTACGCACTGCTCCTCGCTGGATGATGTGAACCTTCGTGCCGCTAATATACCGGCCGCACTCGGGCGCCGTCACCCCGTTGATGCGGGCGCGCCCGCGATGCATGGTGCGCACATGACGGAGCAACCCGAGTCTCCACGGTGCATCCGCATGTCGGATGGGGCATCGTGGACGGCCGAATTCCAGCATGAGCGTGCGCAGCTCGCGCGACGGGGCGCCGAGCGTGAGCGGCGGCTCTTCGTATTCTTCCGCGACGACCTCGGCCATCTGCGACGCGCGGTCGTGTCCGACGACGCCAAGACGCTCGCCACCGACGACGACCTGCGCCGTGCGTGGGAGACCGCCGACCACCTCGACGCGGGCGCGTGACGTCGTTCCGTTAGGACTGTATCCGTGCGCCGCTCGGCGCGCGCAGGTGATCCACCATCCACGACGTGACCAGCTCGCCCACGCGCTCCCGCGCGTAGTCGACCGTGATCACGTGCCCGCTCCCGCTCACCCATTCCAGCCGTTTGACCGGCGCGCCGATCGCCGCGAACGTCTCTTCGGCGGCGTGCATCGTTAGGCGATTGTCTTGGCGCGACTGGACGTACAAGGTCGGCGCGCGCACGCGGCCAAGCGCCGCGCGGGCCGCCGTCGCCAGCGCGTCGAGGTCGGCGAGCAGCCGCGGCGTCGCGGCACCGTAACCCAACGACCGCGCCCGCTCCTCCGGATCGCGAATCGATCGCGCGTTGCCGACACCGCGCCCGAAATACGGCATCACCGTACCCGCCGCCGGCGCCACCCGCGCGAACCATCGCAGGGCGCGCGGCGGCTCGATGTATGGCGCCAACAGTGCGAGCGCGGCCAACTGCGGCTGATCCGTCGCGACGAGCACCGCCAGCGCGCCGCCCATCGACAACCCGACCATCCCCACGCGCTCATAGCGCGCCGCCACGTTCGCGTACGCGTCGCGCGCCGCATTCAGCCACGCGCCATGCGCCGACGCGCGGAACGCCTCCAGCGTGCGCCCGTGGCCAGGCAACAGCGGCGCATAGACCGAGAACCCGCGCGCATACAAGTCGGCCGCGAGAAAGCGCAGCGTGTCCGGAGAATCTCCGAAACCGTGGATGAGGAGAACAACGTCGCGCGAGCCTGGCACGCACAACTCGATTGGACCAGCGCCCGGCACGATGCCGTCGGCGCCGACTGGGAGACGCGACGCGACAGAGCGCTCGACGCGCCGCCGCGACGCGGCACGCGTCATGGCGGCAATGACCACGATCGCGAGCAAGACGTACGGGATCACTCCCCGACGTCCGCCCCGCTCGCCGCGCGTTCGTCGTAGAGGGTGATCGCCGGGCGCGCGCTCGTGCCCTGCCGCGCCATCCGCCCAACGAGGCCGTCCAGATCCGCGATCACCAGCCCGTTCCCGGCACGCTGGATCAGACCCTCCGCGGACAACCTGCCTAACACCAGCGAAATGGACTCCCGCGTTGCGCCGACCAATTCGCCTAACAGGCGCCGGGAGACCACCACGTTCTCCTGCGGCGCCGCATCGGCGGGCACGTCGCGGCTCTGCGCCATCCGCACCAACGCCGCCACCAGCCGCTGCTCCACCGTCAGCGTCGCGTACTGGCCGAACTTGTCGAGGATTTCGGTCCGCTCCGCCATCAGCTGCCGGACTAACGCCATCGCGTGCGCCGGCTGCTCCCGCATCAGCGCGCTGAAGCGCGCCGTGCTCAGGTGCAGGGTTTCCGTCTCATCCTCGGCGCGCGCCTGGCTCGCATACCGCGCCTCAGTCTCCAGTCCCTCGCCCCCGAACGTCTCTCCAGGTGTCGCGACCCATGGGACAAAGCTCCGACCGGACGCAACAGGGTTTCGCAGCGCGACTTGCCCGCGAACGACGATGAACACGCCGTCCGCAATCGCGCCTTGCTCGTAAATTGCGAATCCAGCGGGCCAAAACGTGCGGGCCCCGTACTTCGCAATCGATTCCCGTTGCTCGCGTGACAATCGTGTGATTTCTTTCATGTGCGCCGCCGCCGCATTGCCGACAACCTGGACTGTGAGCTCGCGCTCCACACCCGCCAATGATACAACGACATTGGCAGAGTGCACTTTGGCGTCACAGGTCAGCAATGAACGGGCCGCAACTGGTTCTGGCGAACTGAACGCGTGAATATTAGACATACCTAATTCCCGTCCATATCTCGCTAATGTCGCGCAGCCCAACGTCTCAAGCCAGCCCCACCTCCGTTGCGATTCTCGGTGCTGACGCGGTGCTCGCCGCGCTCCCCGCGACATCCGTCCAGTTGGCGCATGCCTGTCAGGCACTCGGATACGACATGGCGTTCCCCGCCACGTGGGGCGACGAGCTCGTCGCCGAAGGCTGCCTGCGACACCTCGCGACCACCGAGAAAGATCCCGCCATTCTCGCCGCGTGCCCGTACGTCATTGATCGCCTAACGCGAGCCGGGGGCGAGCTCGTCCCGCAAATGATCGTGCTCGCGGCGCCGCCGGTGGCCGCCGCGCGATATCTGCGCGCCGCCTTCGCCCAACGCAGCGTGCGCATCACCTTCATCGGGTCGTGTCCGTCGGCCGACGATCCGAGCATCGACGCGCGCCTCGAGCCGGGCGCGTTTCTCGATGCGTTGGCCGAACGCGGCATCGTGCTCGCCGAGCTGCCGGAGTTCTTCGAGTCCGTGTTGCCGCCGGACCGGCGCCGATACCGCTCGCTTCCCGGCGGCGCGCCGTCCGCCGAGCAGCTTGCGGCCGACGATCCACGCCGCGCGCTCGTGGAGCTCGAGGGCGAGGATTTCCTGGTCGAGCTGGCGCAGCGACTCGTGACGCGGCAGCACGCGCTGATCGACGTCTCGCTGGCGGCCGGCTGCGCGTGCGCCGGCACCGTGCGCGGCGCGCGCGCCACGCTCGTCGCGCTCGAACCGCCGCGCGCCCACGGGCCCGTGGTCGATCCGCGCGTGCACGTCGACCTCGCGCCGGTCGCATTGGCCGAGGGTGCCGCGACCGCGGTGCACGTCCCCGCGGACGCACCCGACTCGGCGCCGGAGCCTTTGCCTAACGCAGTGCACGTCGTCCGCGCGCCCGCGCCGCCCGCGCTGCGGCACACCGCGGTGCCGCGCGCCTTTGCCGCGCACCGCGCGCTCGCCAAGCGGCGCGAGCGCGTTCCTGAGTCGCATCCGCCCACGACGTACTCCACGCGCCCGCGGCCCAAGTCGCCGCCTGCCGGTCCGGTCATCCCGCTCGCCACCGAACGTCCGGCCTTCGTGCCACCGGCGCCGCACGCGCCGCCGCCGCCCCCCAAGATGCGCACGGCGTCCGCCGACCACCCGCCCGTCGCCCCCACCAACTGCTGACGCACCGCGCCGTTAGGCAGCGCGCCGTCATCGCCTAACGCTGGGCCGGCCGGCCCGTGACCGCCGCGGTCGCGTCCTCGATCGCGTGCGTCGCGGCGTCGAAGCGCGTCGCCAAGTCGGCGATCTCGCGCGTCGCCAGATCGTGGTCTCCCGACCGGATCGCCTCGTTCACCGACGGAAACACCATGTTGGCATAGCCGTTGTCCTCGTCGGCCGCGTAAATCACGTTGCGGAACCACGGACGCGTGCGGAGACCCGCCGGCCGCGTGAACGCACGCTCCACCTTCAACAACGCCGCGTTCGTACGCGCATCCACGTCGCGCGACGGCGCTCCACGCGCCAGCACCGAATCGCGAGCCGCGTTGAACGCCGTCGCCGCGTGCTCCATGCGGTCGATCGCCGCGGCGAGCCCCGTCGTGTCGATGCTCCAGCCCTTCGCCTTCGCCGCTTGGTCGACCTTCGGAATGTATGTGCGCATTGTCCGCGCGTATTCCACGTAGTCGTACGGCAGGACATCCGCGTCCGCGAATCGCTCGATCATCGCGGCGCCGATGCGCGCCGACGCCGCGTGATACGCGAACGTCGGGTCGCCAAACTTCACCATCCAGTGATACGAGTCGTACAGCGAGTGATACACGCCGCCCGCGCCGCCGAATCCCCACTCGGCGATGGGAATACCGAAGTGATTGTAGAAGCCCGCGAAGTCGCTGCCGCCGCCCGGATCGCCCATGCGCGGCTGTGCCGTGTCGGCCACGTTCGCCCGCTTGCGCCACACGTCGTAGATCGTGCCGCCGCCGCTCGGATCGGGAATGTGGTTCACGACGTCGCGCAGCGTCGAACGCAGCGATGGCGAGCCGCCGCCGCCGAATGACTGGCCCTGCGCCGCGACGTCTTGGTTGAAGTACGCCACCGCGCCGCGCAGCAATCGCAGCGAGTCGTCCTCCACATATTCTGTCGAGCCTAACAGACCCCACTCCTCGGCGTCCCACGTCGCGAACACGATCGTGCGCTTGGGCCGATAGCCGGCGTGCACCGCGTCGGCCACCGCGCGCGCCGCTTCCATCACGCTCACCGTGCCGCTCACATTGTCCGCGGCGCCCGGACCCCACGCATCGCGATGTCCGCCGACCATCACGATTTCATTGGGGAACTCGCTGCCGCGCACCATGCCGAAGGTGTCCCAGATCGTCTTGATCGCCGCCGTAGCCGTGTCGCTGCGCACGATGAGATGCGCCGACACCGGCCCCGGTCCCGCGTGATAGCGGAACGGCAGGCCGCCTTGCCAACTCTGCGGAATGTCCTTGCCGCGGAGACCCTCGAGCAGCTTTGACGCGTTGCCGTACGACATCGGAATGACGGGAATGTGCGAGATCTCGACCGAATCGAGCGGCACGCGATGCACCCCCGGTTTGCTCGGGTAGCCGGGCGTCGTCGGATCGCCGTCGGGATTGAGCACGCTGCCGCGCTGCACGCCGTTCTCGTTGCGCATCGGGCCCTGCGGATACACGTCGCCGCGCGCGAACCCATTGTCCGCCGGATCGCTGTAAATGATGAGTCCCGCCGCGCCGTGCTTCTCGGCCTCGCGCGCCTTGATCCCGCGATACGACCGCCCATACCGCGCGATCGCGATCTTGCCCTTCACCGACACGCCTAACGAATCGAGCTCGGCGTAGTCCTCGATCAGCCCATAGTTCACGTACACGACCTGGGCCGACACGTCGCCGGTGCCGCTGTATCCGTTCGCGATCACCGGTTCCTTCACCGTCCACGACGTCGTGTCCTCGGGCACCGGCCCTTCGGCTAACTGAAGCGCCAGAGTGTCCGGAGCCACCCGCCACGCTTCCATCAGCGTCGTGTACGGCATCCACACATCGTAGGCGCGCACGCTGGTCTCCAATCCCCAGCGCTTCATTGCCTCGACCACGAAATCGCGCGTGCGCGCGTCAGCCGGCGTGCCCGCGACGTGCACGTCGCTCGAGAGCGTACGGGAGTCCGCGCGGGCCTGGGCGCTGTCCGGCCGTGCTGTCGTGCTGGCTTCGAGCGCGCGCTCGTGCTGCGCCTCAGCGGCGGTGTACCCGGGCAACGATGTTTGCTGTCCGGCCACGGTGCCGACACACAGGACGAGCGCGCTCGTGGCGATCGCGATTGGCAGTTGAAGACGCATCATTCTCACGTTCAGTGGATGTGAAAATCGCGGCGATGGATGGCGTTGGACGGGCTACGCATGCCATGCGCGCAACGTTGCCGGCGAAGGCGGCGATGCCGCTAACCGTGTGTCAGAAACGCGTCGCGCGCCCCGGTCACCACGAACTGCACCGCCACGGCGGCGAGCATGAGGCCCATGATGCGCGTCATCACCCGGATCCCGGTTTGCCCCATCAGGACCACCAGGCGCTCGCCTAACCGAAGGGCGCCCCACGAGAGCGCGGCCGTCAGCACCACCGACGCGTACACCACGATCCCCTCGGGCACCGATCGCGCCTGACTCGCCAGGACCATCACGGTCGAAATCGCTCCGGGCCCCGCGAGCATCGGCATTGCCAACGGCGTCAGCGCGACGTCGTCCTTCTCTTCGCCTTCGGCGATTTCCGTGCTGCTCTCCTGCGTGGTCCGTTGGCCGCGCAGCATGTCCATCGCCACGTACCACAAAATGAGTCCGCCCGCGATGCGGAACGCGGGAAGCGTGATGCCGAACAGCCGGAAGATCAAACGCCCCGCGATTCCGAACACGATCATGAGCACGGCCGCCGCAATGCACGCCCGTACCGCGGTCGTGCGTCGCTGCGCCGGCGTCTCGTTCCGCGTGATCACCAGGTACGTCGGGATCACCGCGATCGGATCGACGATGAACAACACCGACGTGAACGTGATCAGCGCGAATTGCAGGAAATCACTCACGAGGAGACGTGCGGAGCAAAGTGGTCGTAAGGCCCAAGGGAACGGCGGAAGTTAATCATCCGGCCGCCGTCGGCCAGAGCCGCTCCGCGCTCAGCGCTGCTCGAGCTCTTCGAGCACGGCGAGCAACGCGCGCTTGAGCCGTTCTTCCCGCATTGGACCCGCCGTCACGGTTGCGCTCAGGTGCGAGAGCTGCGCCAACATCTCCCGCTCGACGAACGCCGCGGGTTCGCGCACGCCCAGCGCCTCGAGCGAATGGAGCGCGACGGTGCGCAGCAACTTTCGCGTGTCGCGGGACAAACCCGACAAGGCTTTCACATCGGTTGGCTCCGGCACGGGCGTCGGATGCCGGCGACGCGCCGGCGCCGATCGCATTGCCGAAACCGGCGCGAGCGTCACCACGAAGGAGCCGGGCGTGTGCTCGCCGATAGCGTGCACCACGCCGCGCCGCTTCAACGTGCGCAACAGATCGAGCACCGCCTGGCGTACCACGGACACGCCCGCGATGCTCGCGTTCCCGCGCCCGGTGATCACGAGCACGTCGCCCGCGCGTTCGACCTGCTTCTGTCTGAGCCACGACTCGGCGCGCGTGGTCGCCTGAGTGGGCGTCGGCAATACCGCGCGGAGGTTCAGCGTGCGCGACGGGCCGAATCGCGCTTCGTCCAACGCAGCCTGCACGCCGCGCGTGCGCGGCGCCCGCTCGCGGCCCACGGACACTTCCGTTAGAACGTCACGCCGACGCTGATCGGCAACATCTGCTCGCTGGTCCCGGTCGTGAAGATGTCGTGCCACCGCGCCTCGATGAACGTCGAGAACCCGGTGAGCTGCACGCGCAGACCCGCGCCCAGGTTGATGCCGAACCGCGTTTCGGAAAACGCGTCCGCGTCCGATGGAGAGAATCGCACGTTGTAGCCGCCCACACCGCCGATGATGTACGGTTTGATGATCGGCTGCGGCCCGAACGCGTACGTCGCGTTGAGTGTCACCGCGATCACGCGCGTTTTCTCGGTCGACGTCGCCGGGCCATCCGGCGTATTCTCGACGAAATTCTTGTCGCCTAACTGATGCCACGCGCCCTCGACGCGAAAGCCGAGCGGCACCAGCGGCAGGCCCAGGTCGACTAACGCACCGGCGTGCCACCCCGATGACGCGATGTCGGACAAGTTGCCGACGGGAAACGTCCCGCCGCCCACGAGACCGAACCGCATCGGACTCGACGCCAGCTGCGCCGATGCCGGCACGGCGCAACCGAGCGAGATGACGGCTGCGACCACACTCCACACCATGCGTCTCATGCAACGCCCCCTGTTAGATGCCTGCCACTCGGCGACCCAGTGGTCGCGCCAATGCATTGATCAACCCTCACCGGTGACAACCCCACGCGCAAGTCGTGCGCCCCTTTTAGAACCGCAAGCCGATGCTGACCGGCACCATCTGCACGTTCTTGCCGCTCGTGAAGATGTCGTGCCATCTCGCCTCCACGAAGGCAGCGAATCCTCCGAGCTGCACCCGAACGCCCGCGCCGCCGTTGACGCCGAATTTCGTTTGCGTCGACGTCGTCGCGACCTCAGTCGTCTGCTCCGGTCCGACGCCAGGGTTTGACACCACAACCTCGTCAATGGTCGTCAATCGCGCGCTATACTCACCGACCCCGCCGATCAGATACGGCTTGATGATCGGCACCGGCAAAATGTCGTACGTCGCATTCAGCGTGACGGCGGCAATTCGTGCTCCCGTTGTACCGCTGCCACCCTCGAATGGTTTGTCATGGAACTGATGCCACGCGCCCTCCAAGCGAAATCCCACGGGTATCACGGGCACCTTCAACTCGACAAATGCACCCGCGTGCCAACCCGACTTGGCGATGTCGGACAGACTCCCCGTTGGCGACGACGTGCCGCCCACCACGCCGACTCCGATCGGACTCGAAATTTGCGCGTGTGCCGCCGCGGTGCCGCCGACCATCGCGAGCCCAACGACGACGGCTACGCTTGACCATGATCGAACCATGTGCACGCTCCAGGTGAGTGACCGTGTATGCTGTTTGACACACGAACAGCCGCGCGCGCACGTCACCGCCGGACGCGCACGCCCGTCGGGAATAGTGTCGTTCGGTTTATGTTAGCACAAACGGCGGACTAATGTGTGTCCGCGCGAAGTCAGGCCGCCGCGTCGACGCCCTCGATGCCCAACGTCCGCGAGACGCACACCCCCGCGCACCCGGCATCGCCGCAACGCGCCGCACGCATCTGAAAGACCTCGCTCACGTGAGCGCCGTCTCGAGCATCGCGAGTCCCTCGGACAACTCGTCCCGCGTCGCCACGAGGGGCGGCAGCAATCGCACCGTGAACTCGCCCGCCGAGCACACGAGCAGCCCCGCGTCCAGCGCCTTCCGGACCGTCTCCACCGCCGGCTGCATCACGTCCAGGCCCCACATGAATCCGATGCCGCGCACGGCACGCACGCGCCCCGACCGCGCGGCGAGCGCACCCAGCTGCTCGCCTAACCACGTGCCGGTCTCCGCCACGTGCTGCAGCAGCGCCGGATCGCCTAACCGCTCCAGCACGTGCAGCGCCACCGAGGCGACGAACGGACCGCCGCCGAACGTCGTCCCGTGATCGCCGGGCCGGATCGCCGCCGCGATGTCCGACGTCATCAACACCGCGCCCATCGGCAACCCGCCGGCGAGCGGCTTGGCCAGCGTCACCAGGTCGGGCACGATGCCCCCCCGATGGTACGCGAACATCCATCCCGTGCGGCCTAACCCACACTGGATCTCATCGCAGATGAGCGCCACCCGCCGCGCGCGCGTCAGCGCGCGCACCTCGCGCAGATACCCGGCGTCCAGGACGCGCACGCCGCCCTCGCCCTGCACGACCTCGATCACCAGCGCGGCCACGGCCTCACCGTCCAACACGTGCTCGAGTGTCCTCAGGTCGCGCTCCACCACCGACACGCCGCCCGCCAACGGACGAAACGGCGCGCGATACTTGGGCCGGTCCGTGGCCGCGAGCGTCGCGAACAACCGCCCGTGAAACGCGCCGCGCACCGCGAGAATCTCGTGCTTCGCCGCGCCGCCCAGCTCGCGCGCCCACCGGCGCGCAAACTTGAACGCCCCTTCGTTCGCTTCCGCCCCCGAATTGCAGAAGAACACGCGATCGAGCGACGACAGCCGCGCGAGCTCGGCCGCCAGCCGCGCCGCCGGCCGCGTGTGATAGAGGTTGGACGTGTGCAGCAGCCCCGTCGCGGCAGCCTCGTGCATCGCCAGCGCGACACCCTCGTCGCCGTAGCCTAACGCATTGACGCCGATGCCACTCGTGAAATCGAGGTAGGCGCGATCATCGGCGTCGAACACGCGCACGCCGGCTCCCCGCACGAGCTCCATCGGCGGCTGCTTGTATAACCCAAGCAATGCGTCGGGCTCGACTGCCGGTGTCGACTCCGGCGTGAACGTCGCAACAGAGAGGGGAAGTGCAGTCACACCAGGCTCCGTGAAGGCGCGAGCACCGTGCCTCGCGCCGGATCGAGAAGCGCATCCAGGTCGCCGATGCGCACGCGCGCCACCCCGCGCTCCAACGCCGCCAGTGCCGCGCTCAGTTTCGCGACCATGCCGCCGGTCGCGGTACCATCCGAAATCGCAGACGCCGCCTCGTCCATGTCGAGCAGCGGGATCGCCGCACCGTTCGCCTGGACGCCAGGGATGTCGGATACGAACACCAGCTCGTCCGCGTCCAGCGCCACCGCGATCGCCGACGCCGCGTCGTCGCCGTTCACGTTGAGAGCCGACGCCACGCCTAACGCACCATCCAGGTCGCGCGCCAGTGGCGACACCACCGGCAGGTACGACCCCGCCAACACGTGGCGCAGCAGCGCGACATTCACCGACGCCGGGTCGCCCACCAGGCCGAGCGCCGCATCCGCGATGCGCCGCGCACCCAGCAGGCCCGCGTCCTCGCCGGACAGGCCGAGCGCCGGGACGCCGGCGGCCGTTAGGCGGGCGACCAGCTCCTTGTTCACGCCCCCCGACAACGCCATCCGGATCGTCTGGATGTCCGCCCGCCGCGTCACCCGGCGACCCCGGACGAACTCGGCCGGCGTGCCTAACGTATGCTGCAGCGCCGTCACCTGGTCGCCGCCGCCGTGCACCAGGCACAGCGCGCCCGGCGCGGCCTCCCACGCCGCACGGATCGCCGACGGCAGACGCACGTCCGCCTGCGCCCGGCCGCCGATTTTCACCACGCGCATCACGCCGGCAGCCCCATCCCTTCATCCAACCCGACCAACAGATTGCCGTTCTGCACCGCCTGCCCCGCCGCGCCCTTCACCAGATTGTCGATCGCCGCCACCACGATCACCGTCGGCACGCGGACCCCGGCCGCCGCGTGCGCCGTGATGCGCGCCACGTTGCGATGCACCACGTCGCGCAACGCCGGCACATCGGCGGTGATCTCGACGAACGGCTCCGACGCGTAGTGCGACCGCCAGAGCTCGAGTGGTTCCGCCACCGGCTCGGCTAACGGAACGGTGATCGTCGCTAGAATCCCGCGCGCCACCGGCAACAGATGCGGCGTGAACACGAGATCGGCGTCGCAGTCGAGTGCCCGCATCACCGCCCGCATCTCGGCCAGATGACGGTGCGTGTTGCCCAACGCGTATGGACGGTAGTCGCCGCTCACTTCGGCGAACATCAAATCCTGCCGCGGCGCGATCCCGGCGCCGGTCACCCCGCTCGCCGCCACCACGTTCACGCAGCCGCCGGGCGCGATCAGACCGCGCACCAACAGCGGCAACAGCGCCAGCAGCACCGCCGTGGGATAGCACCCGGGGTTGGCCACCACACGCGCCGCACGCACCTCGTCGCGGGCGAGTTCGGTTAGGCCGTACGGCACCGCAGCCTCGCCGCCGCCATTGCCCGGCCGTCGATCGGCCGAGAGGTCCACCACCTTCGCGCCCGCGGCGTGCGCCGCGTCCACCCACCGCCGCGACGCGCCGTGCGGAAGCGCGCTGAACACCAGCTGCGCCCGATCGAGCGGCGCGTCGTCCGGCGCCAGGAACGTCACCAACCGGCTCCCGAATCGCGCCGTTGATCCGCGCTGCTCGTTCGCGCAGGCGAACGCCAACTCGGTCCCCGGATGCCGCACCAGCAGCGCGCACAACTCGCGCCCCGCATAACCGCTCGCCCCGAGAACGCCCACAGAGACTTTATGCACAAGCTATGCATAAACAAGCATCCAGGTGCTGTCAATGCCGCCGCGGGATCGCGACGAGCCCGCCCAAGCCCTGGCCCCCGCGGCCCCGTCCGCTGTATCCTCCGGGCATGGCCAACAAGCGCGATCGACAAGCCACCATCCGCGAGCTCATCGAAGGACGCGCCGTCGAGAGCCAGGAGGAATTGCGCAAGCTCCTCCTGCATTGCGGCTGGGACGTCACGCAGTCCACGCTCTCGCGCGATCTCCGCGAGCTCCGCATTGCGCGCGTGCCCCTGCCCAATGGCGGCGCCCGTTACGAGGTCGCCGCAGGCTCGGCCGATGATGGCTCGCCGCCCCTCGATGCCCTCCTTCCGCACTTCTTCACCCAGATCGATGGCGTCGGCGAGCTCATCGTGCTCCACACGCTGCCGAGTGGCGCCCAACCGATCGGCGAAGCGCTCGACGCCGAAGAATGGTCCGAAGTCATCGGCACCATTGCCGGCGACGACACGATCCTCATCGTCTGCCGCTCCAGCACCGCACGCGAGAAAGTGATGCGCCGCCTCAAGACACTCGCCGAAGGCTGACCCGCACGCTCCACGCACCCCGGCCGCGCGCGTCTTGACGCGCCCCGCGCGCCAGACTAAATATGCAGAGCCAAAGCATATTTATCCCGACCGCCCGGAGCCGTCATGATTCGCACCATCGCCCTCGCCTACTCGGGCGGACTCGATACCTCCATCATCGTCCCCTGGCTGCGCGAGCACTACGGCGCCCGCGTCGTCTGCGTCGCCGCCGAAATCGGACAGGGGTCGGAGCTCGCCGGCGTTCGCGAGAAAGCCATCGCGTCCGGCGCCGCGGAGTGCTACGTCGAAGACCTCCGCCACGAGTTCGTCACCGAGTACGTCTGGCCCACGCTCCGCGCCGGCGCCGTCTACGGCCGCAAGTACCTCCTCGGCACCTCCATGGCGCGGCCGCTCATCGCCAAGCGCCAGGTCGAAGTCGCGCGCGCCGTGAACGCCGACGCGCTCGCGCACGGATGCACCGGCAAGGGCAACGATCAGGTCCGCTTCGAGCTCACCTACGCCGCGTTCGCCCCGGATCTCCCGGTCATCGCACCGTGGCGCGAATGGAATATCCGGAGCCGCGAAGACGCCATCGCATACGCCGCGGCCCACCACGTCCCGGTCGCCGCCACGCGCGAAAAGATCTACTCCCGCGACCGCAACCTTTGGCACGTGTCGCACGAAGGCGGTGTCCTCGAGAACCCGGACTTCGTTCCGCCCGACGACTTGTTCCTGCTCACCACCAATCCGGCCGCCGCGCCTAACGTACCGGAAGACGTCGTCATCGGATTCGCCGCGGGCACACCGGTGTCCGTCAACGGCCAATCACTCTCGCCGGTCGCCCTCGTCGAGACGCTCAACACGATCGGCGGACGCCACGGCGTCGGCCGCATTGATCTCGTCGAGGACCGCCTGGTCGGCATGAAGTCGCGCGGCGTCTACGAAACGCCGGGCGGCACGCTGCTCTACACGGCGCACAGCGAGCTCGAGCAGCTCGTGCTCGATCGTCGCACGCTCGCCGCCAAGGACCTCATCGCGCCACGCTATGCGGACCTCGTGTACGAAGGCCGCTGGTGGACCACCGAGCGCGAAGCGTACGACGCGTTCGTGAACGTCACCCAGCAGCGCGTCACCGGAACGATCACGCTGCGACTCTTCAAGGGCACGGTCACCGTCGCCGGCCGCTCGAGCGAGCACGCGCTCTACGACGAACGCTTCGTGACGTTCGGCGAAGACGACGTCTACCAGCAGAGCGACGCCGCCGGCTTCATCCGCCTCTTCGGCCTCTCGCAGCGCGTGCGCGCGCTGAAGGATCGCGAGCTCGCCGACGCCGCCATTGACACGCACGCCCGTCGCCGAGGAAGCCGCCCGAAGCGCTCGCGATCGCGTGACGTCGCTCAAGCTCGTCGGCGCCGACGCCACGCGCGCACAAACTGTGGGGCGGTCGGTTTGCGGGCGACACCGCCCCCGCACTCGACGCGCTCAACCGGTCCATCGGCGTCGACTTCCGTCTCTGGCCGTTCGACGTGCGCCTGTCCAAGGCGTGGGCGGTCGCGCTGTGGAGCGCCGGAGTGCTAACGGTGCGAGGAGAGCCAACGCCTCGAGCGCGGGCTCGACGCCGTCGCCTCGCGCCTCCGCGCCGGCGCCAAGCCGGTCGCCACCGACGAAGACGTGCACACCATGATCGACCGGCTGCTGCACGAAGAAGTCGGCGAGCTCGCGTCCAAGCTGCACACGGGCCGCAGCCGCAACGACCAGGTCGCCACGGCCACGCGCTTGTGGGCGATGGACGCCTGCGCCGTGCTCGATGCCCACGTGCGCGAGCTCCAGCGCGTGATGATCGGCCACGCCGAAACGCTCGCGCACGACGGCACGCTCATGCCCGCGTACACGCACCTGCAGCGCGCCCAACCGATCGCCGCCGCCCACTGGATGCTGTCGCATTTCTGGCCGCTCGAGCGCGACCGCGGCCGTCTCGCCCGCACCGCGCGCGACACCGCCACCCTTCCGTTAGGCGCAGGCGCCGTCGCCGGATGCGCCTACCCGGTCTCCCGCGTCCTGCTCCAGGGCAGCCTGGGCTTCGACCGGCTGAGCCCCAACAGCATCGATGCCGTCAGCGACCGCGATTTCGTCGCCGAGTTGCTGTTCACGCATCGCGCTGTTCGGCGCCCACCTGTCGCGGCTCGCCGAAGATCTCATGCTCTTCGGCACCGAGCGAATTCGGGTTCGTGCAGTACGGCGACGCCTTCACGACGGGCTCGAGCATGATGCCGCAGAAACGGAATCCCGACGCGCTCGAGCTCGCGCGCGGCTCGAGCGCCCGCGTGCTTGGCGACCTCGTCGCGCTGCTGGCGACGCTCAAGGGACTGCCGAGCGGCTACAACAAGGATCTGCAGGACGACAAGCGCGCACTGTTCGACGCCGTCGACACCATGCGCCTCGTCCTGCCCGCCGTTGCCGGCGCGCTCGGCGAGATGACGTTCCGCGCCGATCGGATGCACGCCGCGGTCTCGAGCACCATGATGGCCACCGACCTTGCCGACTATCTCGTGCGCGAAAGGCGCGACGTTCCGCGAGGCGCACGCCAGCGTTGGGCGCCTGGTACGCGAGAGCGAAGAGCGCGGCGTCGAGCTGCATGGGTTGCCGCTCAAGTCGTTCCTCACCGCGCACGCGTTGTTCGCCGACGATGTGTTCGAGTCGCTCTCGCCCGCCGCCTCCGTCGAACGACGCGACATCGAGGGCGGCACCGGGCCTAACGCGCTACGCGAACAGATGGCCGCCGCGCACGCCGCGCTCTCCTAGCCCGCATCGTGAGGCGGATGCGAACACGGGGGACACCGTTTGGCGTCCCCCGTTGCACGTGTGATCAGTGGTGCCGATCGCTCACTCCCGCTTCGTGACGTTCTCGGCGGCCGGACCCTTCTGCCCCTCGACAATGTCGAACTCCACCGCATCGCCCTCGGCCAACGTCTTGAACCCGCTGCCTTGAATCGCGCTGTAGTGGACGAAGCAATCCTTTTGGCCGTCGTCTGGAGTGATGAAGCCGTACCCCTTGGCGTCATTGAACCACTTCACCTTGCCTGTGACACGCATGTCCAACTCCGGGAAAGGATACGGGAAGACCCGGACGCGGAGATCCGCCCGGGTCTGCACGGAAATTCGGGTAGTGCGGGCACGAATATAGGGAAGGCGCCCGACGCCAGCAATACCGCGCCCCTCGGGTCCCGCCCGGGCGTCATTGCCCAACTTGCGCCGACGTCACGTAAAACTCGGTGTCTCCGAAACACGATGTCGGAACACCACGGTGCTCCTCGAACGTGATCGCGACGCGCTTCCCCATGTTCTGTTCGATCTGCTTGGCCACCGTTGCGTCCCGCACCGTGAAGTGAAAGATCTGCGGCATCGCGCCCGGCAAGTTGGCCATGGCTAACTCGCCTTCCCACGTCTTACACACCCAGCCTTCCTTCGCAAATTTCTGCACGTAGCCCGACCGCTCCCCGTGGCCGTACGAGAACGTCAACGCCGACCAGCCGTACAACACGAACATCAGGATCGGAATCAAAAACACCATGGCGACGTACCGCTTCCACTTGAGGCGACGTTTCTTCGGGGCTGGAGCCTGCGTCGCCACGTCTTCCGTGTTGTAGGCCCGCGGCGGATGTTCCAGTTCTTCAGCCATGTGGCAGCTCCATTGGAGTAGAATTCGTGCGACAGACGCGCACCCTCGACGCCAGCCCACGCCGCATCCCTTCGCACAGCAGTCCCGTTAGCTTTCGCGCATGACCTTTTCGCCTCGCCGGCATACGGTCACAACGAGTGTGGGCGGCGTCCCCGTCGGGAGTTCCCACCCGGTGGTCGTGCAGTCCATGACCAACACCGACACGGCGGACGCCGACGCTACTGCGGCGCAGGTCGTGGCGCTCGCACGCGCCGGGTCGGAGCTCGTGCGAATCACTGTCAATACGACCGAAGCGGCTGCGGCTGTCGAAGAGATCGCGCATCGCGTCCTTGATGCCGGCGTCCAAGTCCCGATCATCGGCGACTTCCACTACAACGGCCATCTGCTGCTCGATCGCCATCCAGCTTGCGCGCGAACACTCGCCAAGTACCGCATCAATCCCGGCAACGTAGGCGGCAAGCGACGCGACGAAAACTTCCGTACGATAGTGCAGATCGCCGTCGCCAACGATAAGCCCGTCCGCATCGGCGTCAACTGGGGTTCGCTCGACCAGGATCTCCTCACCGCGCTCATGGACGAGAACGCCCGGAGCGCGGCCCCGCGCGACGCGCGCGCCGTCTATATCGACGCCATGCTCGAGAGCGCCCTGCGCTCGGCCCAGCTCGCTGAGGAGACGGGCCTGCCTCACGACCGGATCATCCTGTCTGCGAAGGTGTCCGGCGTGCGCGACTTGATCGACGTATATCGGCTGCTCGCCGCACGCTGCGACTACCCCCTTCACCTGGGCCTGACCGAAGCGGGACTCGGCATGAAGGGCACGGTGGTGAGCACCGCGGCACTGTCGATTCTGTTGGGCGAAGGTATCGGCGACACCATTCGTGTGTCGCTCACGCCGCGTCCGGGGGCGATCGCACCGAGGAAGTGTTGATCGCGCAGCAGATCCTGCAGTCGCTCGGTATGCGGACGTTCACGCCGCAGGTTTCCGCGTGCCCGGGATGCGGTCGTACGACGTCCACCTTCTTTCAGCAGATGGCCGAAGACATCCAGACGTATTTGCGCGAGCAGATGCCGGTCTGGCGCACCCGGCATCCCGGCGTGGAGGAGATGCGCGTCGCCGTGATGGGATGCGTCGTGAACGGTCCCGGCGAGTCGAAGCACGCCAACATCGGCATCTCGCTGCCCGGCACGTTCGAGGAGCCCAAGGCGCCGGTGTACGTGGACGGGAAGCTCGCCGTCACACTCAAGGGCGATCGCATTGTCGCCGAGTTCCTCGCGATCCTCGACGGCTACGTGTCGCGAACCTATCCGGCGCCCGAGAACGCGGTCGCCCACGGCGACCTCGTCCGTTAGGCGCCGCGCTCGATGCGTGCGGCGCGTTCGCCTAACGCCGCGAGCATCGTCCCCAACTCGGTCATGATGGGCGCCGCGAATCCCGCGGCCTCGAGGCGCAGGTGCACGCCGCGGAGCCAGTGCATCGTGCTCCCGCGGCCGGCGCCGTCGATCGCGTACGCCCATACCGTGCCGGGAAAGCTCGTCCGCGTGAGGTCCGCCAGCAGCGTGCCCGCCGCATGCGTCACCACCGCCGCCATCACCCAGCGCCCGCGCTCGTCCGCCGCAGCGAGGCGATGGACGAGATCCGTCCGGCGCTCTTCGGGCGACATCTCGACGCCGTCGGCATCGTACCGTCGCTCCACGACGCCCAGGAGCGCGGCGAGCACTTCTGGACCGAACTTCTCGCCGATGCGCGCCTCCAGCATCTCGACCGAGAATCCGTCGCGCACGTAGTCCTGCACCACATCGCGCAGCACGCCGCTCACCACCGTGTCGTCGTCACGGTCGTAGCGCGACAGAATCACCGCCACGTTAGGCGCCGCCGTCAGGTACGGCAGCCGCGTGCCGCGCCGCACTTGCTGATCGTGATGCTTGGCCGCGAAGGCCAACGCGTGGCTGATGCGATCCGAATAGCCCGTCATTTACGCGCGCACCGCGGCATGCGCGAATCGTTTCACCACTCGCTCGAGGCCGGCCGCATCGTCATCGCCGAACGCGCCTGCCGTATCTGCATCGATGTCGAGCACCGCGATCAGTGCGCGCGCGTCGTCGAACACCGGCACCACGATCTCCGACCGTGCCCGCGCGTCGCACACGATGTGATCGGCAAACTCCCGCACGTCGGGCACCACCACCGTCCGGCCCGTCGCCGCCGCCCGCCCGCACACGCCGCGTCCGAATTCTATCGTTAGGCAGCCGAGCGTGCCTTGATAGGGGCCGACGACGAGGCGGCGGCCCGGCTCGAGCACTTGGTAGAAGCCCGTCCACAGAAAGCCGAATCCGTGATGCAGCACCGCCGCCATTGTCGCCATGATGGCGATGCGGTCGGAGATGCCCTCGAGCACCGCGTCCAGATGCGCATCGAGCTCGGCGTACGCCGCCGGCCGCGGCATGCCGCGCAGATCGAGGGTTACCTCAGCCATGGATACGGTGTCTCCGGGCATTGCGTTAGGCGCCGCTGGTGAGGCGCGCCAGAAAAAGTCGATCGAGAACGAACAGCACGCCGCCGTGCGCCGCCAGCGCCGCCGCGATGCCCAGCAGATCGAGTCGCTTGAGCAGCGTCACGCCGGCCCACAACAGCACCGTGGCGCCGGCCACCAACCAGAGCTCCGCGATGATGGCGAGGCGCACGTGCGTCGTGAGGCGAAGCGCGCCGGCGTAGTCCCGTTCCGTGAGCCCGCGCCACCGAATGAGTACGAAGCACGACTCCACCGCGCCGCAGAGCGCCATCATGATCGCGAACGACGCGGCCAGCGGTGCGCGGTCGCGCCGCAGGCGCAGTGCCGCAATGACGCCGGCGCCCATCACGAAACTCGCCGCACCCCACACGAGAAGCTGGAGCAGGTGCACTCGCTCCACGGCGTACAGCGTCGGCGACCACACCTCAAACCCTGCGCCTGAAAAACCCCGAGAACCGCGTCACGCGTGCAATCTACGACACGCGCGACTTACGGAGCAACGAGAAACGCCGGCTGCCGTTCGTTGTTCGCGCGAGTGAGCACCACGGCGGTGGTCGCGGGCGACGACACGAGGAACGACACGATCGCGCCCGAGACGTCGTTCGGATTGGTGACACCCAAGCAGAACGTCGCGTTGCACGTTGGCTCGCCGATGCCAAGGGAGTCGCTAGCCACGGGCGTCACCAGCACCGGAGCTCACGTTCGTTTCGACGATGGTTGGCGTGCCTGTGTTCGATTGGTATACGACCGACTTTCCGTCCGCAGACCACACCGGCGAAAACGCGCCGCCTGCCTCGTGGCTCACCTGGGCTGCCGCACCGCCGCCAGCTGCCGCGACCACGAACACCTGGGACGTGCCGGTGCGAGTCGACGTGAAGGCGAGCTGTGAGCCGTCGGGGCTCCACGCGGGCGATTGCTCTGGCACTGTCGCGTCCGATCCAGTCGCGAGTTGGACCGCAGTCGGAAAGCCCGTGTCCGAAAGCGCCGGCGCCGGCACGATCCAGATCCGCGGAAGCCCGGTGCGATTGCTAGTGAAGGCAATCTGGTCGCCGTGCGGGCTCAAGTCGGGCTCGAACTCGTTCGCCGCATTGTTAGTCACGCGGTGCTGCACGGCGCCGAGCGTGTCGGAGATGTAGACCTCCTGATTCCCATCCCGATCGGACGTGAACACCAGCAAACCTGCCGCGCTGCGCGGATCGGTGTCGTTGCCTGCGTCGTTGGTGACCCGGATCGAGCTGTCGTTGCGGAACAGATAGAGCTGAGACGGCCCGTCGACGTCAGACACGTACACGAACGTCGGCAAACTGGGCCTTGGCGACGTGGGCGATGCCGAGCATGAAGGCAGGATTGGCGCGCACAGTACGAGCGCCGCGAACCCCAGGGGGCGCAACACTCTCATCACTGGCCGCTCGCTTCGATCAGCCGCTCTGCCAGAAGATCTTCGAGCAACTGACGCACGGCTTGAATGGCCTCGCTCGGGTCGACTTCAAATTCACTCACGAGCGTGTTCGCGATTTGCTCTTCGCTGCACCGTTGCTCCAGTAGCGCCCAGATCCGTGAGCCTGCATCGTTCAACGAGAAGTAGCGCTTGGTGTGCAGGTGCAGCAGTACTGCCCCGTCGCTCAGCGACGCCGACAGAGTATCGGAGGCGATGCGATAGTGCATCAGGCGATCGCCTCGACGATCGTATCCGGAATGCGCCGTAACTGTTCCGGCGAGTGTTGCAGTGAGAAGCAGGGGACAGATTCAACCATGGCGCGTAACATTGCGAGGTTGTCGCTGCTATACGTATCGGTCACGAGCAAGAATGTTGATTGACGGATCAGTGCGAGCAAGGCTGCCGTCGGTGCGAGGGGTGACAAGCGATCTGTCGTCCCTCGCTCGAGTACGATGACACCGGCCACACTTGCGTGGCGTGCATAGGTCGCCTCGACCGCTACGCGGTGACGGATGTCCTGCCAGTCGACGAACGGCTGGTACTGACGCAGCTCCGGAAACCAGGCCGCGAGTTCGATACTCACGTGCAATGGTTCACGCCAGGCGTGCGCCACGGCGCCGGCCGAGCTTTGTTCCAGCACCACACCGTCATCGCCTAACACAGGCCAGCCGCGACGTGCGAGGGCATATGTGAGCGTCGACTTACCACACCCGCTCGCTCCGGCGAGCAACCATGCGCGACCATCCGGGGCGAGCACGCCTGCGGCGTGGACATGGTAACGACCGAGCGCGCGGAGTTTGAGCATTGCGCCCACCCGCGCCAAGATCTGTCGCGTCGATCGGGGAGCCGCGCCGTAACCCGGACCGCGTTGCAGCCGGCCATGCAATAGGTGAAGCTCTGCACGGTGCTCGGCGTCCACGAGGCGGGATATCGAACCGTGCGTCAACCCATCGATCGGGCCGCAGCGCCAGTGAGTTTCGCCTAACGCTACCAATGTGCGAACGGGGGCGCATATAGCCCTCGCGCCCCCGCCCTCTGATTCATCTGCACACGTCAACGTCGCCACCACGCTAGGTCAATGCCGCGGCTGGCCTGCGCCGCCGGGCTGAACAGTCGGGCTCTGGGATGGCAGCATGTCCGGATTCGGGCCGCAACCCTTACCGGCAGTGCACGAGATCCCTGATTGCATCAGGACGAACGCGGCCACTCCAAGAACATTCTGGGTCAGAACCGTGAGCGATTCGTGCGTCGTGAGGCGCGGCGCGACCCATGGCTTTCGACGGCCATCTTGCGAATCGCGCACATGCTCGACGGTCTGCCAGCTCATAGAATCGGATGCCAAGGAGGAGGGGTCAAATCGCAGTGTAACCCGTTATGTACGATAGACGCACTTCTGGGCGACGCCGCCACACCAGACGTCGCCCAGTCGTCCGCCTACGGTTGCGACGCGCCAATCCCGTAGGTGACAAAGCTCCAAGCGGAATTCGCATTGCCCGACACGCTTCCATCGCCAAAGAACTCTGCCGGGCCCGTTGTGAAGGTAGCGATCTGAGCGCCTTTGGGAAGCTGCGAGTACTTGGCCTTGAGCTTGCGCGCGCCGTCCACGAGTAGAACCACACTGTCGGTCCCGAACTTTCTCAGAAGATAAGTGTGGGCAGTCGACGCACTCACAGCAACTTGCGACACGCCGCTTATGAATTGCGCCTGCGGAATATGAAAGCCGCCACCAAGAAAAGCGTACTGGACAAATCCAACGTCCGCATTGGTAATCCCAATGGCAGCCATTCGCGTACCGTCCAAGAAACCAAAGACAGTTTCGGGACGCGCCGTGCCCTGATTGCTCGCCAACTTCGCGACGCGAGCCTCCATGTACGCCGGAGTTGCCTGGCGCGAGCGAGTCGCGCCTGAAAAGATAGTAGTCCTTCGCGTTAGTCACTTCAAGCGAATCCACGCCGGCTGCTTTAGACCAGACCTCGGACGCTTTGCCAAACGGCGACATGCTACCCGTGCGCCACAGCGGCTTCGCGTGCTGATCGGCGGCAGAATCCGTCGGAGCATTGTAAAACAGGGACCAAACGGTCTGGTTTGGCGCCGGCCAATCGGCCCCAACGATTAGAAAGAACTTGAAATTGGTTACCTGGAGCGGAGAAGTGAACGTGATCGTACGGCGCTGACTAACGGTGTCGGTGCTCGCCACGAGTTGTTTGGCTGACAACCGTTCAGTCCAGTGGACATACGGCTGGTTAGGCGCAGTAAACGTTCCTGTGCCGTCGAAGGTCGCAACCTGCATCGCGCAGGGAGGAGCACAGGTGCCCGAGGTCTGCGTAACAGTTGGCCCGCTGATTACCGCTAGGAACACACCAGTCGTGTCCGTCGGAATTGGGCCGGCTTGATTGCTGCCGATGGGGAACGAAAGAAAGTTCCGCACTCCGAACTTCATCGTCCACGTCTTTTTCGAACCAACGGTCGTCACTGTTGCGGCTGCTGCATACACGCGAACGTTGACGTTCTGCGTGCCATAGATCTGCCCGTCGATTCCGGGAGCGAGATCGACATCGCCCGCGCCACCCTGCAACGGCGTCAACGTGACGTTGCCGTTCTCGTCCACCGAACCCATCACCACGCCGAGGTTCCCCGTCGGCAGAACGCTCGGCGCCTGCGCCGGCGGCGTCACGCCCATAATCGAATTCGAACGATCACTGCAACCGACAACAGCTACCACCGCAGCTGCAACACTCGCAGCGCGAATTGCCGAAGTCATTCCAAGGCGCCGAGACATCGTCATTCCCCCGAAGCGCCTGCGTCGGCGCTCTCCATAGTAGGCTCTGGACCGATACCGCCAGTCGCAGAAGCAAGGTTTTGAGACTGTGGCGAAGCCGCGCTCGAACCGCCAAGCCGCTCCGCCCTGCTTGTCACATTAGACGAGTCTAACCTAGCGGTGGTCACAGCCGAACCCACGGCCGCCGACACCGGCCCAATTATTCGCCCAACCTGCGAATTTTTCAAGAGTTGCGAGCGGTTATCTCAAGCTGAGACTGCGATCGGCTCCCCTCGGCTCCACATTAAAATCCCTCGAATCCGCCCGCCGCGACCCCGAATCAAGCCCGCTAGTCCGTCCAGCACCCGGAGCGACGTCCGCGCGGTGCGAACGACGACCACCGGCGACGCCAACGTTGCCGTCAAGCTCAGCGCACCGTCGCCCGACAGCGGCGCATTCATCAACACGCAATCGTATCGACGCCTAACGTGCTCCAGCAGCTGCGCCACGCCCGCCGTCATCGCATCCAGCGTCTCGTGAGCGCCGAACGCGCCGCTCGGCAACACGTCTACCGTCTGATCGCGATCGACCACCACGCTGCGCACTGCCGCCGCCCACTCGACACGCCCCGCGAGAACGTCGACGAGCCCGGGCGTGCCGCGCAGGCGTGTCACCGACGACAGCGATTGTCGCTCGACGTCGGTGTCGATGACTAACACCGTGCGCACGTGGCGCGCGGCGACGGCACCGAGATTCGCAGCGACGACGGCGGTCGTGAGCGCATCGTCGCCCACGATGGACAGGAGCGGCAGGTTGTCCGACCGATCGGCGAGTTGCGCGAAGAGAAGCCGGTACGCGTCCGACGCGAGCTCGACTAACGGAGGCATCTCCAGGTCCGCTCGGCGCCGGCGCACCGGCGGTGCCGGCGCCGCGCCGACCGCCGCCAACACGGACGCGCCGGCAATCAACTCGGCTTCGTCCGCATCGGACACGCGCGGCTCGCGCATCTCGAATGCGAGCGCCACGGCGAAGCCCAGGACCAAGCCTAACGCGGCGGCGGCGGCGATCATCGCGGGCACCGACGCGCCGATCGCCGCCGCCGACCGCTCGCGCGCATCCGCCGCATCCATGTCGTGATCCACGTCCCGCGCTTGCACGAGCCAGCGCCGCGCCGAGCCAAGTGCCGCCACCGCGGAGTCGTGCGTTTTCGCGAGCGAAGCAGTGTCGGTCGCCGCACCCGGCGCCGAGCCCATGCGACCCGGTGCCGCTTCCAGCGCCGATCGCTTGTTGTCGGCCAGCTGTTCCAGGTGCGCGCCGTCGGACACGGCGCGCAGCGTCGAATCCGTCGTGCGCAGCACGGACCCAGCCATCCGAATGTGATCCTGAATCGCCGCGGTATCAGGCCGCGCCCGCGCGGGCGGCAGCGTTGCCCGAACCGCGCGCCGCTCCTGCACCGGCGCCACCACGGTCGACACGAGCACGACAATGAACACGGCCAGACCGACGGCGCTCACGAGGAGGGGACGCCTGTACACGTTGCGCGCACGACGCCGAATCCAGGTTGGCGCGCGCACCGTCGCCGCGATCGGCAACGACGCGAACGGTGCCGCAGTCTCCGCCTCCGAGCCCTGCGTCGTGGTCACCGGATCGTCCGGCCCTGCCTCTCCAATCACGTTTCCCGACTCGGACATTGCTCCCCGTTCAGGCGTCGACCTTTGATGGACGCCCACCCCGTGTCCGCCGTCAGCGGCGCGCGTTCTACGGTTCGCCGAACGGGTCACCCGGCGGCGCAACGAGAGATTTTGTCGGCGAAGGCACCTCGCGGCGATCCACCCATCGCCCGAAATCGCCCGCGATTGCGAGCCAATGCGCCCGTTCGGCAAACGGACCGGCAGCATGTGCACGGCGCGACGCGACGCTCCGCAAGTTGATGATCTCCAGATCGGCGATCGCCCGCACCTGCTCCGCAGCGTCCTGGTCGGATGCCAACGCCAACAACTTGTCGGCCACGGCTCGCTGTGCAACGCGCTCGAGCGCCGCCAACCTTGCCGACGACGCCGTCCGCGCATTCCATGTGTTGGCCACGAGCGAATCGATCGTTTCCTCGAGCGTCAGCGCGTTAGGCGAGTCCGCGGCGAAACGAACGAGGCGCGCTGCACGTTCGGGCTCCAAGACGTCGTCCACGATCATCTGTGCGAGTGTGCGCGCGGCACCGAGCTCGTCGAACGCCGGACGCGTTCGGCTGCCGAAGAGCTCCACCGACGACTCGTACGAATAGGGACGTGGGCCTAACAAACCGAGCACCGTGTCGGGAATCGCCAACTCTGCCGGATCGAGCGCTCCCAGCAACTGATGCAGCGCCGAACGCTGTTGGGCGGCGGGCAGTGGCCGCGTTTCTTGTTGGCCGTCGCCGCTCAACGCGTTCGCGTACTCCATCCCGCCGATCGTCTTGGCTAACGAACTGATCGCGAATCAATGAAGGAAGTACACCGGCACGAATCGCTCTTGCAGCAACGCTACCGGCTCGCCGCGACCGGATGTTCCGCAGGCCGAACTTCGCGATCGCTGCCCGGCGCACTGCCATCTGGTCGCGCAAGAACGCGCTCGCCGACGCTTGGTCATCCCAGAGGTTGGTGCGCGGATCGGATGCGTAATCCGGGCGCGCGTCCGCGTCGGAGAGGAACAGGTAGCCCTTCCGAAGACCGTCCGCGACGATCGCACTGAGCGAGTCGGTTTCGGAACCGCGCGGGAAGATGCCGTAGCCCCAGCGAATGGCCCACTCATCATATGGACCAGGCCCCGCTGCGTACGCCTGGCTAATGTCGATGCTGCCATCGGACGCCATCCGGACGCGTGGCGGCGGATAGTCCATCACCGATCCGCGATCGTAGGTCGACGCGATGTAGTTGTGCGCCAGGCCTAACGTATGGCCCACCTCGTGCGCCGCCTTTTGCCTCGCTCGCGCGAGGACGAACGCCGTGTCCGCCGCCGATGATGCGGCGCCCATCAAGCCGGCGTACAGATTGTAGTCCGTTCGCTCGCGATGCGAATCGAGCCGCGCCACGCCTTTGATGATTTCACCCGTGCGCGGATCGCCCAGCGACCCGCCAATCGACCACCCTCGCTCGTTTCGGTTCTCCCACATCACCACGTTGTATCGCGCGTCCATTGGATCGACGCCTTCCGGCAAGTCCTCGACGCGAAACGCGCCTTTGAGACCCGCGTCGTCGAATGCCTTGATCCACCAGCTCACACCCTGCTTCACCGCGGTTCGGATCGGCTCCGGAATCCCGCGGTCGACATAGTACACGATCGGATTCTTGATCGGGCTGTTCGGGTCCGTAGGATTCACGCGCTCGAGGCGGTGCCGTCCGATCCATCGCTGATCGAGCAATGCCTGAATCGGTTGGCCGTAGTCCTTGAACGTGACCGCGAAATATCCGACGCGTGGATCGAGCGTGCGCGGCTCATACCCGGAGTCGGGCAGCGGCAGCAGAGACAAATGCTGGCGAAGCGTGATCGCCGTCGGATCGGGAAGGATCGACGACACGATGTCGCCTGGTCCGCCCCCCGTGAGCGCGAACGTCAACGACGCATCAATCTCCGTATTCTCCGGAAATGCCTTGGTGTATGGCGCAAAAACGGTCGAACGATCGCGCGCCAGAGAATAAGAGCCTTGTTTGTTGTCGCTCAGCGTCGCCGAGACGTGCACCCAGTCCCGAAACACCATGTCGCTGGCATCGACGAGCACACGGCCGCTGGCGTCTTCACCAATGATTGGAAGCGCCGCGACCGTGCTGGGCGGGAACGACTCGCTCACGCTCCGCGCGTTGTCCGAGTTAGGCGAAGAGCTCCGATAGTTCCAGTTTTCCAGAACCAGCAGGACCTTGTTCCCCGCGCGATCGAAACGCGCCACATAGGCGCCGATATCGTCCGCGCGGTCCAACCCGATCGGGTTGGATCCCAAACCCGTCGCAAGAGAAACGAACAATAGCGCCCGCGTCGAGTCGTGGGGGATCTCGAGCAATACGCGGCCACCCTTCGCGTCAATGTCGAGCGCAAGAAAGCCATCCCAGTGCTTCATGCCGGCAGTTTTCGTTGCAATCGTCGCGTTAGTCGTGTCGCGACCCATCGCGGGCGACGCCGCCTCGGCGGCCGAAACGCGCGCCGGTTGGCTTGCACACGCCAGCGCGCACATGCACATCGCCAATCGAGCGAGTGTTCGTGCCATAGTTGTCGTGGGAAGAAGGAGCGGAAGG
Organism: uncultured Gemmatimonadaceae bacterium; assembly: GCA_963702675.1. Classification (GTDB taxonomy): domain Bacteria; phylum Gemmatimonadota; class Gemmatimonadetes; order Gemmatimonadales; family Gemmatimonadaceae; genus JADGGM01. The sequence continues at coordinate 271,107 of CAVPDN010000009.1, read as the reverse complement.
AACCTGCGCGACGCGCAGCTCGGACGCCGAAGAAACTATACGGGGGCGAGGGTGATCGTCACCCTCGCCCCCGTATGCACGGCGACGCCGCGAACTACTACCTGACTTACTGAACCGTGATCGAACCCTTCATCCCCAACGCGAGGTGGGGGACGCAGTGGACCGGATACGTTCCCTTCGGAACCTTCGCGAAAGAGATCGTCTCGCTGTCACCGGCGTTCATGAGGAAGTTGCTCTGCAGCGGCGCCATCTGATTGGGCATGTTAGCCGTCAACTGCGCCGTCGCTCCAGCAGGAATCGTCGTCGAGTCGAACGCGACGTCGTGCGGGCCACCCGTAACCATCGTGAACTTGACGCCATCGCCCTGCTTGATGGTGAGTGTGGCAGGTTCGAAGCGATAGCCCTTGTCGTCACCCACCATCTTCACGTCCCACGTCTTCCCGGTGATCGGTGCCGCAGCTGCCGACGAAGCCGACGCGCCGCCTGCGGCGGGAGCAGCGGCTGGTGCCGCGGCGCTCTCGCTCGCTGCCGGCGCGCTTGCCGCCGTTGAGTCCGAGGTCGATGCCGCGTTCTTCGAGCCGCCGCCACACGCGCCAAGGACGAATGCGCCGGTGATCAGCGCCACCTGTCCGATGAACCGCATTGCTTGAGGCCTCCAGTGCCGAGCTGTTGCAAAGTTGCTAGGATTGGCTTCGCGTCACCTGACGCGGAGCATTGTGAACTTATTCACATGGATTCTGAAAGGCAAACTACACTGGGTCTGGGAGGCATTGGGCGTGCCAACCATGGCTCACACCAACCAGCAGGCGTCAAACGCAAACGGGAGCGCCGCACAGCGACGCTCCCGTTCGTTGGGCAAGACCACCGCCCTACTTCACAATCACGGTGCCTGTCATCCCCGGATGGATCGAGCAGTGGTAAGCGAACGTGCCGGCGGTGTTGAACTGGCGGCCGATCGACGTGTTCGAATACGGAGCAGCCACCGTTCCGAGGTCGGAGGGCGTTCCTGGAGGCGTTGGCGTGTTGAACGTCACCGTATGCCCGAGCGATTGGAATACCCACGTGACCGTGCCGCCCACCTCTGATGGTCACGGTCGGCGGAACGAATTGCTGACCGGTCGTCGCTGTCACTGAGGCAGTGGTCGGGATGTCGGCGATGGTGACGGAGCCTTGCCCGTTTTTCGTCGTGCCGCCCGACGTGAGCGACGCTGAGATTGTAACCGGGCCGCCGAGCGCGACGGACGTCACCAAGCCCGAGCCGTTCACCGTCGCAATCGTTTCGTCGCTCGACGACCACGTAGGCGTGCCGAGTCCGCTCATGCTGTGCCCGTTTTGATCGAGCGGTGTCGCCGACATCTGCGTCGTGGTGCCAGGGGCGCCAAAGATGGTTTGAGTGTCCGGTTGCACCTGAAGGCTGGTGAAGACGGGTGGGTTGGGTCCGACACCACCGCCGCCGCCGCCACCACCGCAGCCGGCAGCCACGACCGACGCGAGGATCAGGACCATAGAAGCGCGCATAAAATCCCCCGGGCCTGCGAGTGAAGAAACAGAGAACAACGGTCAAGGTTCAATCTTGAACGAACGTTAGCGCCGACCATGAGGCGGACGGAATACTTTCTTGGCTCCCACTTGGCAATCATGACCTTGCGAAGAGACCGATCATCGCCTTGGCGTCTCCGCGCTCCATTGCCACTTCGGCCGCGAGGCTGATATCATCGCGGAAGATGCTCGCGACCGCCAGCGTCTTGCCTTTGCTCTGGTAGGCAAGCACACTGTCGCGCTTGTCGATCGAGCCTTGCATTTCAATGTGATCCCAGCTCGTCGCGTGACCGACGTATGCGATCGTGACGTCGTAGTGGGCGCTCCAGAAAAACGGCGCGGCACGAAAAGGTTCCCGCGCGCCGAGCAGGTTGCGCGCCGCCGCCTGACCCTGCCGTTCGGCCACGACCCAGTGCTCGACGCGGATCGGTTCGCCGCTCCACGCATCCGGCCATCGCGCGATGTCGCCGGCGGCGAACACGCCGGCCGCACTCGTTTCGAGGCGCTCGTCCACCGTGACGCCGCGATCGGTGGCCAAGCCCGCCGCCTCGGCGATCGCCACGTTAGGCCGGACGCCGATCCCCGCGACGATGAGGTCGCCGGCCAGGGCCTGTCCATCGTCCAGCACGACGCCGCCGGCGGTGAACGAGGCCACGGTGCGCTGCAGGTGGAACACCACGCCGTGCTCCTCGTGCAACCCTCTGACGAATTTGCCTAACTCCGCGCCTAACACCTTCTCGAACGGCACCGCTTCGGGCGCGACGACGTGCACCTCGAGCCCGCGCGCGCGGAGCGACGCCGCTACCTCGAGCCCGATGAAGCTCGCGCCGATCACGATCGCCCGTTTGGCCGACGCGGACGCCGCGACGATCCGGCGGCTGTCGGCGAGCGAGCGCAAATAGTGAAGGCGCGGCGTGTCGGAGCCCGGCACGTTGAGGCGGATCGGGCTCGCACCCGTAGCCAGTAGCACCCGATCGAACTGGTGCTGCGCGCCGCCGTCCAGCGTCACGCGCCTGGCCTTTGCGTCGAGGGACGCGACCTGGCCGCGTACTATGTCGATGCCATTCGATTCGTCGAACCCGCGCGGCCGCAACGGAATCCATTCTTCCGGTGCGTTCCCCGCCAGATAGTCTTTCGAGAGATTCGGACGATCGTACGGCGCGTCGACATCGGCATCGATGACGGTGATGCGTCCGTCGTATCCTTCCCGACGCAGCATCTCCGCTGCCGCGTTGCCGGCGGCGCCGCCGCCAACGATGCCGATATTCGTGGGTTGTGGGGTGCTCCGTCGAGACGGATTGGGCGTCGGCGCCAGCGGTTCGCGCTCGACCTTCTCCGTAACGTATGCCTTCCCGTCGCGCACCTCGACGCGCCAAGATGCGACCGGATTCAGCGCCGGCGCATGCAACGCCTCACCGGTGCGCACGCTGAAGCACGCGTGGTGCCACGGACAGTGCACGCGATCCCCGTCGAGCAACCCCTCGGCGAGCGGTCCACTGTAGTGCGTACAGACTGCGCCAATGGCGAACACATCCCCGCCCCGGCGCACCACCAACACCGCTTCGCCGTTTGCGTGACCGAGCAGCATCACGCCATCGGCGAGAGCGGTGAGGGAGATGCCTAACGTAAGGTCCGGCCCATCCAGCTTCGGTTGCTCACTGCTCATCGCACAGGCTCCGTGACGTGTGGTCGCAGAGTTACAAGCTGACTGCCCGCACTTCAAGTCGCTGAGCAGCGAGCATCGGAACGACTACTGTCCGACCTTGGTTTGCAGATTCTTCGCCGCAGCCAGGTGTCCCTCGAAGGCCGGTACGATCTTCTGCACGAAGGCCTTGAGTTCCGCGTTCTGAATGGCTGGAATGAGCGTGTTGTTCAACGCATCGATAACCTGCTGGTGATACGCGACCTCGTGAGCGAGATACGCCTTGTCGAAGTCGGCACCGTGCTTGGACTGCAGATCCTTGAGCGCGGCCGCAGCGGCGTCGGCGCCCGGATCGGGGTTGGGCTTGGTCGGCTTCACGCCCAGCTTCTTCGCCAGGTCGCGACCCTGCTGCCGAACGGCCGTGTGATCGTGCGCGAACTGTTTGCCCAGAGCGCGAACGTCCGCCGAGCTCCCGCGCTTCTCAGCCAGGCCGCTCGTCTCAATGTCCGCGGTATTCGCTTCGTCGAAGATCGCAACGATCGTTGCGTCATCGAGCGCCCGGCGGCTCGCCGTGGCTGCCGCTGCCTTCGGCTGGTGCGGCTTCGGCGAGTACGTGGCAGGCATCGCAAACGCCGATGCGAGTCCCACGACCGCGGCAATGGATACCATCTTCAGCATGACATCCTCCTCTTCCGTGCTGGATTGTGGTCCCGAGCCGATTAACCCCGGGATTGTCGTGCGGAGAAGATGATCTGCGTTATGACAATTTGTCAATCAATTCGTGTAGATATTGTATTTAGTGGTGCTTCCTGTTATCCTAATCGATACGACAAGGACCGCCCACATGAATAGCGTAACACGTTGGAACCGTAAGTTTTACGCCAGCACTCGCGGACGCATCGTCGGACTCCTCAGGCGCGCCGCGCTCACCGTCGACCAGATCGCCCGCGCCCTGCACCTCACCGACAACGCCGTCCGAGCCCATCTGGCTTCTTTGGAGCGCGACGGACTCGTCGAGCAGGATGCGCCCAAGCGCGGTTCTGTCGGCAAGCCAGCGCACACGTATCGCGTCACCGAAGAGACCAATCAGCTGCTCTCGAGAGCGTACGTCGTCGTGTTCGGTCGCTTGCTCGACGTTCTCGCCGAGCGCATGAGTCACACCGAGCTCGAGGCGCTGATGCAAGCGGTCGGCAAGCGACTCGCAGAAGAAAATGGCCGCAGTACCGGCTCGCGACGTGAGCGCGTCGATCGCGCGGCCGCCCTACTCGAGGAATTGGGAGGCGCGACCGCAGTCGAAGAGCACGACGGCGTGTTGCGAATCCGCGGCTACGGCTGTCCGCTCGGAGCGGCTGTACGCGGTCATCCCGAGGTATGCGGTTCGGTGGAGGCGCTGCTCAGCGAGGCAGTGGGCGCGCCGGTGCGCGAGTGCTGCGAGCACGGCGACCGTCCGCAATGCTGCTTCGAGGTTGCGGCCCAGTAACGGTTGCGGCGCTTTTGTCGAGTGATTCTTGCGAGCGCTCCGAGCTTCGCGGCCCGTTCACTTCGTGGACGGGCCGCTGTTTTTTGCGCCGCTACGCTGCGACAATGCAGGTGAGGCGTGTGCGCGGCGCGCTCCGTCCCATATTCGTCTTGGACTAACGATGGCCCGTACCTCGGTGTTCGCATCATCGAGAGGAGCTCTGTCGTGATCGTGATACCAGCCATCGATGTCCGCGACGGAGCCGGCGTCCGTCCCGCTGGTGGTCTGCGCCATGGCGAGCGCCTCGAACGTGTGGACGCACTCGACGTCGCCCTGTCATGGACCGCCCACGGCTTCAGTACCCTCCACGTGACCGACCTCGACGAAGCTGCGGGCCGCGGCAACAACACGGCGGTCGTCGACACGTTGCTCCATCGAGTCGAGGCGGCGATCCAAGTGGGTGGTGATGTGCGCACGACGACTGAGGTCGATCGTCATCTGCAGGCGGGCGCGGAACGGGTCGTGGTCGGTGCTCGTGCAATCGAGGACCTCCAATGGCTCGGAGACGTAGCCAGCCAGGTCCCCGGCCGCGTCTCGGTCGCGGCACTCGTACGTGATCGTCGCGTTGTCACGCGAGACCGCGGACGCGCGCTTCCGCGCGACGTGCTGAGTATTGTTGAAGACTTGAACGAGTTACCCCTCGCGGCGGTGATCGTGACTGTCGCACAGCGCGACCGCCAGATCGACGGTACCGACCTCTTCCTCATGGAGGATCTGACGGAGGTGTCGGTCCACCCGGTGATCGCTGCCGGCGGGATCACCACGATGACCGAGCTACGTGATCTCGAGGAGCGCGGCATCTCGGCCGCCATCGTGGGTTGGGCACTCTACACCGGCCGGCTCGACCCGCGCGTGCTGGCGGACGAGTTTGCGATGCGATGACCGGACGCACACCGGTATCCGGACCTCAGCGTTAGGCTCGACATCCACCCGCACCACGCGCGCGGAGCCATCATGTTCGACCTGTCCCAGCTCGATTTCTCGAAGGACGCCGGGTACGTGACGGTCGTGGCGCAGGACGCGGGCACCGGACTCGTGCTCATGGTGGCCCGCGCGGATCGCGACTCGATCGTCGAAACGCTCGCCAGCGGAGAACTGCAGTATCACGCACGCGCGGATGGACGCTGGCAACGGCGCCCGTTTGGCGGCAACCGTCAGCGTGTCGTTTCCCTGGCGTGCGATTGCGATGGCGACGCGCTGCTCGCTCGCGTCGTGCCATCTGGACCGGCGTGTCACACGGGTGCGTCATCCTGCTTCTCGGGGCCGGAGGGTGATGACACGCCGTCGGCGGAGCAGGCGAGTGCGGACTTCGCCATCGCGCCCGGCGTCCAGACGCCCCGCGCGCGTCTTCGGAAGTTAGGCGAAGAGGCAGCCGCGCTCATTACCGCGTGCGCTCGCGACGACGTGACCGATGGCACGGCAGAAGTCACCAACCTCGTGTACCGGGCGCTCGTCGCGCTCTGTGCGGCGGGCGGATCACTTGCCGACGTCCAGCGCCTGCTCGGCCAGCGCACGCCGCCTGCGTCGAGCCCGCTCGCCGCTCACACACTCGCCGAGTGACGCGTCGAGACTGGCGATCCACGGGCGACCCTGGTTTCTTGATTCGACGATGACCCGCGCCGTCACGCCGCCTTCGGAGGCGGTCGCTCGCTTGACCACGTGCCTTGGCCCCGGACGCCTTCGCGCGGACGTGGTGCTCGCTCCATTCACGACGTTCAAGATCGGCGGTCCAGCGGACCTATTCGTCGAAGTCGCCAGCGCCGACGAACTGGCTACTGTTGTTGCGACGGCGCGTGAGGCCGATATCCCGTGGTTCGTACTCGGCCTCGGGGCGAACATCCTGATCGGCGATCGGGGATTCCGCGGCCTCGTGATCCGCAATACCGCGTCGCACGTTCACTGGTCCGACAATGGGCGCCTCACCGGCGAAAGCGGCACGGTGATGCGCGACCTGATTCTCGAGTCGGTGCGACGAGGCTGGTCTGGTCTCGAGCACTACGTCGGGATTCCGAGTTCGTTAGGCGGGGCGGTGTGGCAGAATCTGCACTTTCTCTCGCCGGCACCCGAGCGCACCCGCACGATGTTCCTCGCCGAGGTGTTCGAGTCCTGCGAAATCCTCGCCGAAGACGGCGCGCGGCGAAGCGTCGATGCGTCGTACGTTCACTTCGGCTATGACGATACCGTTTTTCACCATCGGCGTGACATCGTCCTCACAGCCACGCTGCGACTCGCAGCCGGAGAACCGGCCACCATGCGTCGCGTCATGGAGGAGAACCTGAGTTGGCGCGGTGCGCGGCATCCATGGCTGGATTGGTTTCCGAGCGCCGGCTCGATCTTCAAGAAAATCGAAGGCGTCGGCGCCGGCCGGCTGATCGACCAGTGCGGACTCAAAGGCTTTCGTCATGGCGACGCGCAGATTTCCACCATTCACGCCAACATTATCGTGAACCTCGGCCGCGCCACGGCATCCGATGTGCGCGCCGTGATCTTTACCGCACAGGAGCAAGTGCGCGAGAAATTCGGGTACCACCTCGAGCCCGAAATCGGATTCATCGGCGCGTTCTGACGCTGACTGCCTAACCGTCGGTCGCCATTTGCTCCCATCGGCCGACGGCGGCATTGAGTTGGCGCTTGGCCACATCGAGCTCGCTGTTCAATTCGCGCGCACGCTCGACGCCTGACGATGAGCCGTACAACGACGGATCTTCGAGCAGCGCGGTGAGCTCGGCGACGCGCGCATCAATGCGCATGACCTCCGCCTCAGCCGCATCCAGACTGCGGCGGGCTGCTCTGTTCGCGCGTTCATCAGCGCGACGCTGTTCCCGCGACGCCGCCTCCTGCCGCTCCTCTCGCGTCGGTCGCTTCGGTTCCGCTTTCGAATGTCGCCGTCGCTCGGTTCCGTTCGACCGTCCACTGTTCCCAGTCGGCAAATCCGCCGTCGAAGTCGGTAATGCGCAGATCGTGCAGCGACCAGACACGCGTGGCGAGACTCCGCAGCAGCGCACGATCGTGACTGACCAGCACGATCGTGCCGTCGTATGAGGACAGGGCATCTTCCAACGCCTCGATCGACTCGACGTCCAAGTGATTCGTCGGCTCGTCGAGCAACAGCAAGTTAGCGTGCGCGAGCATCAGCATCGCGAGGGCCAAGCGCGCGCGCTCGCCGCCCGATAGCGTGTCGGTGCTGCGTTGGACCGAGTCCCCGGTAAAGCCAAATCGCGCGAGATGGCTGAGGACGGCGCCGCGCCCCCAGTGCGGGCGAAGCGCCATGATCACGTCCATCAACGCGCGCCCCGACGGAACTTGCGTGAGCTCCTGTCGATAGTACGCCGGCGAGATCGAACCGCCTAACCGGACGCTCCCGCCTTCGAGCGATGCCTCGCCCATCATCGCGCGCAGCAACGATGACTTGCCCGCGCCGTTCGCGCCCACCAGCCCGATGACATCGCCGCGACGCACCGCCGCACTGAAGTCGTCGATGAGAGTGCGATCGCCTTGCGCCAGTCGCGCCCGATCCGCAACGATCACTTGGTCGCCACCACGCTCGCCCGCCGACAAACGGAACGCCATCACGTCATCGTCGGACAACGGTGGACTCAACCGCGGCATGCGCTCCAGCCGCGTGCGCCGCCCCTTCGCCTGTCGGCTGTTTTGTCCGGCGATGTTGCGGCGGATGTAATCTTCTTCGTTAGCGATGGTCCGCCGTTGCTGCGCGAAGGCCCGCTGCTGGGCGAGTCGTCGCTCGTCGCGTTGGCGCACAAAGGCCCGATAGTTCCCCGCGTATAGGAGAACGCGCGCCCATCTTCCAAGTGCAGCACGTGATCGACGACACCGTCGAGGAAGGCGCGATCGTGGCTGATCGAGGAGCACCGTTTCACCGGCGTCGCGCAGATACGACTCGAGCCACGACGACGTCTCGAGGTCGAGGTGATTCGTCGGCTCATCGAGGAGGAGCACGTCGGCGGGCGTCACGAGCTGCCGCGCCAGAGCGACGCGCCCGCGCTCGCCGCCGCTCAGCGTGTCCACCTCCTGAGCGCGCGCGCGCTCCGGATCGAAACCAAGGCCGTGGAGCACGGCATCGACTCGCGACGAATAGGTGTATCCGCCTTCGTGCTCGAAGCGCTCGAGGTCGCTGGCGTACGCGTTGAGGACGGCGTCCGTCACCCGATCGCCCAACTCGCCGATCCGATCGGCCTGCTCGCCTAACGAACGCTCGAGCGCGATCAACGAGGCGAATGGCGCGGCGGCCGCGTCCCAAACCGTGCGCGCGTCGCCAAAATCACGGAGCTGCTCGAGGAGCGCAAGTCGAAGCCCGGTTGCGCGACTCACCGCACCGGTCGACGCTTGCATCGTGCCCATGACGAGGCGGAAGAGACTCGTCTTGCCGGTTCCGTTGCGGCCAATGATTCCCCAACGTTCACCGGCGCTCACCGTGAAGGTCACATCGGTGAGCAGCGAATCCGCTCCGAACGTGATCCCGACGGACGCCATCGAGATCTGTGTCATCGGCGGCTCGCATGCGGGTCGATCACGAGCTGGAGGCCCATGACGCCCACTCGGACTCCGCGAGTCCCACGGTGAGGCGGTTTTGACAGCGCACCAACGGAGTCCGGAGCAGCATTGGCTCTTCGGTCAGCATCGAGAGCCATCGTTCGTCCGACAACCGAGCGGCATGAAGTCCGAGGTCGGCGTAGCGAGGGGACTCTGCATCGACCAACGCGGAAACGCCGAAGCGTTGGACGAATCGCGCAAGCTCTCCCCGCGATGCAGGACGCTCGGCGAGATCGACAAAATGCGCCCGTACACGACGCTCCGAGAAGAAACGCTGCGCTTTTCTCGTGTCCGCGCATTTGCGCGTTCCGAAGATCTGGACTTCCATGGCCGGCTACCGGGGAGCGAGAATATGTGCGTGACTGGAATCTATACTCTCGACATCTCACGCTCAGCCGCGTGAGCGCGCCGCTCCGCTACCGCGCCGCATGGTGGGTGCCGGGTCCCCATTTCCGTACGCTATGGGCTACGATGATGCGATCGCGCGAGCGCGTGCCGACGCGACGCGTGCGATGGGACACGCCCGACGGTGATTTCGTGGATCTCGATCGCCTCGATGCGCGCCAGGGACAGCCACGGCTGCTGATCCTGCATGGCTTGGAAGGTTCTGCGCGCTCACACTACGCGCGCGGTCTTCTCGCTGCTGCGAAGCGCCGCCAGTGGGCCGCTGATCTGCTGATTTTTCGCTCGTGCGGCGACGAGCCAAATCGCCTGTTGCGTTCGTATCACTCGGGAGAAACCGGCGATCTCGATTTCGTCGTTCGGACGTTGGTCGAAGCCAACCCGTCGCAACCCCTGTTCCTAACTGGCGTCTCGCTCGGCGGAAATGTGCTCCTCAAGTGGCTCGGCGAATCGGGCGGCCATGTGCCGCCACAGGTCGTCGCCGCCGCCGCGATCTCTGTTCCCTTCGACCTGGCCCGAAGCTCCCGATACTTGCAACGTGGATTTTCGCGCCTTTACCAGGCGTATTTTCTCAGAAGTCTGCGGAAGAAGGCGCTGGGTAAGGCAGCCCGCTTCCCCGGCTCTCTCGATCCGGCGGCGATTTCGCGCGCCGCGACACTGTGGGATTTCAATGACGACGTGACCGCACCCATCAACGGCTTTCGGGACGCCAAAGATTATTACGACAAGTCCAGCTCGATTCATTGGCTGGCGCGAGTCCACGTGCCCACGCTACTCCTCAACGCAGCGGACGATCCCTTTCTACCGTCGTCCGTGCTCGATGACGTCCGAGGCATCGCACAGTCGAACCCTGCGTTGCACGTCGAGTTCGTCGCCAGAGGTGGTCACGTCGGGTTCATTTCCGGCGTGGCCCCATGGCGCCCGTCGTACTACGCGGAAGCGCGCGCGGTCGAGTTTCTCGACACCGCATTGGCCGGCACAGCCGTGGCACGATGATGCTCTCGCCTAACGACACTGCCTCGACCGCGCCGATCGATTGGCACCGCGAGCGCGCGCAGGACAGCGCGCGCCGCGCCGCCCTGCTGTCCGGCGCCGGCAGGCGCATCGGACGCTATCGTTTGATCGCGTTCGGTCTCTTCGCACTCACTGTTGTGTGGGGCATCGCATCAACGCCGCCCGTGCTCTGGCTCTGGTGGCTGGCGCTCGTCGTGACGCTCGGTAGCTTCGTCGGCCTCGTTGGAGTCCATCGCCGTAACCGCGCTGCGTTTGTCGCGCTCGACCACCGGCGGCTCTATCACGACCGCGCCGTTCGGCGAATCGTTCGCGATTGGACTTCGATACCAGTACCCCGCGTCACCACCAATCTGACGGAGCATCCCTATGCCTCTGATCTGGCGATCACCGGCAGCGCCAGCCTCCTGCAACTTCTCGACGTTGCATCCTCCGCTCCTGGTCGACCGACGCTGCTCGAGTGGATCATCGGTCCTCCGCCGCCAGCAGCGGTGATCACTGCGCGTCAACGCGCGGTCCGGGAGCTCGCCGCTCGCGATGACATTCGAGTCGAGCTCGGCGTTCTCGCGATCGGCGTCGGCGAGTTGAGCCCCCAGACACTCGAACGCTTTTGCGAGTGGTGCGACTCGGAAGGGTCGCTGGCCGACCGACGTGGACTCGTCTGGTCCGCACGCATGCTCACCGCCTCAATCGTGGCCGCGGCTCTGATACAGGCATTTGGCTTCGTGGCTTATCCGTACTGGTTAGGCATCGTCGTCGTGGCGCGCGGCTTCCGGGTTTTCGTTCGACGGCGGGCGCGGAACAGCGGAAGCATCCCCGGCATTCCCTTCGTTGCGTTAGGCGGGCATCGCGCCATGCTTGCCCTCGCCCAGAACAGCACGTTCGAGGCGCCGCTGCTCGTTTCCTTGGCGGCGCGGCTACGAGAGGCATCGGGCGCCGCCACTGCCCTCGCCCGCGTCGAACGCATCGCAGCGTGGGCGGAGGTCCGCCATTCCCCGAATGCTGCACTTCGCGCTCGGTTGGCTTCTTCTCTGGGACTTCCACGTCGGCGTTGCGTTCGACAGCTGGAAGCGCTCGGCAGGCCGCCATGTCAGAACCTGGCTCGGCACACTCGGCGAAATCGAGGCGCTGGGCGCGCTCTCGACACTCGCGCACGATCAACCGCAGTGGGCCTTCCCCGAAATTCACGACGAGGACCCGGCAACGCTCGAGGCCCAGGGCCTCGCCCATCCTTTGATAGCCGACGCCCAACGCGTCGCCAATGATGTCACAGTGGGACCGCCCGGCACGTTCCTCCTCATCACCGGATCGAACATGTCGGGCAAGAGCACGCTCCTCCGCGCCATTGGCGCGAACTGCGTCCTCGCACAGGCCGGCGGCCCAGTCTGCGCCGCTCGCTATCGAGCGCATACCGTGCGCATCCAAACCAGCATGCGCATCGAGGATTCGCTGGCCGACGGCGTGTCGCTCTTCATGGCCGAGTTGCATCGCCTCAAGCGCGTGGTTGACGCAGCGCGAACGCGCGCGCCGGGAGAGCCGCCCGTACTCTACCTGTTCGACGAAGTGCTGCACGGCACCAACTCGTCCGAGCGACGCGTTGCGGCCCGTATCGTCCTCGGCCATCTTCTCGCAGCTGGTGCAATTGGCGCGGTGACGTCACACGATTTGTCCCTCGCTGCCGACGGGCAGATCCAAAAAGCAGCCCGCTGCGTTTCGTTCGCCGACTCCATTGACCGCAGCAGTGGCACACCCGTCTTGCATTTCGACTATCGACTACGCGATGGCCTCGCGACGTCGACGAACGCGCTCGCCCTTCTCGATATCGTCGGCCTGGGCGAAACTTCGTCCAAGTAACATCGCGCACGCTGCATTGTACTGCTAACATTCGTGACCTTCGTCTCACTACATGCGCGTATTATTCCTCTCCGTATTCATACTCGGGCTCGTGCTCGGCGTCGTGAGCATGATCGCCGGCATTGATCGTGAGCAGCGGCGCGGTCGATGGGTCAAGTATTTCAATCTCCCCACGCTCGGCACTGCCGCTGTTCTGTTCGGCATCGTCGGTTACCCTCTCGCGAAGTACACAGCGCTGCACCCGGGAGCGGTGATCGCCATCGCTGCTGCCGCGGCTGTAGCAGGAGGCGCGGGCATGGTCGGCGTCATTGCCGGCTGGGCCGTGCCGAGCGCGGCGCGCGATGTTCCTGACGAGCGCTACGTCCTTCAAGGACACCTCGCGCGTGTCACGCGACCCGTCGATGGCGCGGCCAACGGCGAGATCGCGTTCGAAGTCGAAGGCCGCCGTCAGATTGCGACTGCCTCTAGCCTCGACGGAACATCCATTGCCGTGGACGCTGAAGTCGTGATCGAACGGCTGGAGAACGGCGTCGCGTATGTGGAGCGCTGGACCACAATCGCCAAGCAGCTCGAGTTGCCGTCGTAGCCAGAACATGCCCTCGCCGTTCGGCGGTTGCCGCGCTTGCGCGTGCGACCGGCACTCCGTATATGGTGCAATACGAGGTGCGCCCCATGTCGGACGCGTTGGTCTTCGGGATCGTCTTCGTCGCGTTTGTCGTCCTGCGAATCGTCGCGGCGACGATATTCTTTCTCTGTCTGCTGCCAGACGGCGATCGCTGTCCGAACTGTGACGCGCCCACGCTTCGCGTTCAATCGCGTGGATGGAACCTGCTCATGCCGTGGTTCCGCACTAGCTGGTGCTATGCCTGCAATTGGGAAGGTTTCCTACGGAAAGGCGCGCTCTCGCCGCAGCCGGAGACCCACCGCCAGCCTCGCCACGACGTCAAGACCTGACGCCTAACGCAGCGCCGCAGGCCGACCGCTCGCCCACACGCCCAGCCATGCCGGCCAATTGCCGGTCATCTCCACGAAGTCGTCGAAGTAAACCAGACCGAGTGATTCCAAGTGCTCGGTCAGGCCAATGATGGCGTCGTCCGCGTGAAGCGGCCCGATCGCGACAATGTCGCCTTCCACACGAAACTCGTCCGGCGTCAATGCGAAACGCTTGTCGATCGCACTTCGCACCAGACCTGCGCGCTCGAACAATGCTCTAAGAATGAGCATCGTCGGCGCATCGAAAGAAAGTAAGAGCGGCATGACGGAAGTCTGCTGCAGCCTAGACGGCGTGTCCACCGGCACTGGACGCATGGTCGTACCAGGCGATTAGGTTTCCGGCATGAGCGCGCAATCGACGCACCTCGGATCGTCCGTGGCCGGGGCGGAGATGGATCTCGACGTCATCGTCGTCGGTGCCGGACACGCAGGAACAGAGGCGGCCGTCGCAGCAGCGCGACTCGGCGCCAAAGTCGGACTTATCACGGCGGCGCTCGAAACGATCGGCCAGATGTCTTGCAATCCCGCCATTGGCGGAATCGCAAAAGGCACCGTCGCTCGTGAGGTCGACGCACTCGGCGGGATCATGGCGCGCGCTACCGATCTCGCCATGCTTCAGTTTCGGATGCTCAACAGGAGCAAGGGCCCCGCGGTGTGGGCGCCGCGCGCTCAATGCGATCGCGGCCTGTATCGGCGAGCTGTGCGCACGCTGCTCGAGGAGCAGCCGACACTCCACACGATCCAAGGCACCGTTGCACGACTGCTCATCGACACGGACGGGCGACGTGCGTTAGGCGTCGAGACGCTCGAGGGACGCCGATTCACCGCGCGCGCCGTAGTAATCACGGCCGGCACGTTTCTGCGCGGTCGCATACACATTGGCACGGAGACCAAGCTTGCAGGCGGGCGTGCCGGCGATGCGCCAGCGATTCATCTCGCTCAGCAGCTCGAGGAACTGGGACTCGAAGTAGCGCGCTTCAAGACCGGCACTCCGCCGCGCGTCGATGGTCGTTCGGTCGACCTGTCTCGGCTGCAACGCCAGGACAGTGAGGTCGAGGCGTTCGACTTTTCGTGGTCCCACTTCTGGAGCACGCCGCGTCGCGGTGCCTCCGCCACGAGACATCCGGATCAGTTGCCGTGCTGGATCACGTACGCCGGCGCCGAAGTGAAGCAAATCATCAGTGAGAACATCAACCGGTCGGCAATGTATGGCGGTGCGATCGCGTCGCGTGGTCCACGCTACTGTCCCAGTGTCGAAGACAAGATCGTGAAGTTTCCGGACGTCGAGCGCCACCAGGTTTTCCTCGAGCCGGAAGGCCACGATACATCGGAGCTGTACGTCAATGGACTCTCGACGTCGCTCCCTGCCGAAGTGCAGTTGCAGTTCTTGCACGCCGTGCCCGGCTTGGAGCACGCGCGGATGACACGCGCGGGCTACGCCATCGAATACGACTACTATCCACCGGTTCAACTCGACGCCGCCTTGCAACTCAAGGCACTGCCCGGTGTGTACCTCGCGGGACAGATCAACGGCACCACCGGCTACGAGGAAGCCGCCGCGCAGGGCGTCGTCGCCGGCATCAATGCGGCGCTCGCCGCGCGGGGCGACGGTCCTTTCGTGCTCGGCCGAGAGACCTCTTACATCGGCGTTCTCATTGACGACCTGGTGACGCGCGGCGTCGATGAGCCGTATCGCCTGTTCACGTCGCGTTCCGAGTTCCGCCTAACTGTGAGACAGGACAACGCCATTCGCCGTCTGTCGCCGCGCGCAATCGCGCTCGGCATGCTGTCCCTGCGCGAGATCGCGGCGGTCGAGCGCCGGCTCGCCGACGAGGATGAAGCGCTCCGCCTCGCGAAGGAGACGAGCGCCGAGCCGCAGGCGGTCGACGCGCTGCTGCTCGCCGCCGGCAGCGCGCCCATCGCACACGCTATGCGGGTGGCGGAGTTGGCCAAGCGTCACGGCGTATCACTCGACGCGCTGTTACGGTCCACACGCGTGCGCGGGACGCTGTCGGCGGAAGCCGTTGGCTCGGCGGAGTTGGAGCTCAAGTACGCCGGATACTTCGAGCGCGAGCGCATCCAAGTCGCCCGGATGCAGCGGATGGGCGACTTTCCGTTAGGCGACGGCATCGCATACGCCGACATGCACTCGCTGTCCTTCGAGGCGCGCCAGAAGTTGAGCGCGATTCGGCCGATGACGCTCGCACAGGCCGCGAGAGTACCTGGCATCAGTCCGAGCGACCTGCAGAATCTGGTGCTCGAGGTGACGAAACGTCACGTATCGCCAGCTGCCACTCTGGATGCCTCGGAAGAGTCGGCGACAGTGACAGTGACCGACACCTGAAGGCGAGCGCGTCCCGCATTTATGGTCCAATTGGTACTAAAACAGGTCCGGTTTCTCGCCGGCCACCGAGATCATCACTGGAGGTGAATGATGCGAGCCAGCGGGCTGCTTCTCTTCATTGCAATCGCGGTCCCGGTGCACGCGCAGCAGGACGCGAGAAATGCGGCCGACGGCCGCGAATCCAGTCCGACCGTAACCGCAAGTGGACACGGTGAAGCGCGGGTCACGCCGGATCGCGCCACCCTCTCTATCGGCGTCGAAACGAAGGGAGCAACGGCCACACAGGCCAGCGCCGACAACGCGCGGAAGCAGCGCGCTGTGGTCGACGCCATCAAAGCGTTAGGCATCGCTGATCAGCAGATCTCGACGGTGGACTACAGCGTCTATCCGGAGCAAAGCGTTCCGACCAGCAGGAGCGACGGCGTACCCCGCATCGTCAGCTACACCGTGACCAACACGGTTCGCATCGACGTGCAACGCCTCGACCAGGTCGGCGCGCTCATTGATGCTGCCCTCGGCAAAGGCGCGAACGCGATCAATTCGCTGTTGCTTTTTTCGTCCAACGAAGACGATGCGCGTCGATCGGCGCTTGCGGCGGCGGTGCAGCGCGCCCGAGGCGATGCCGAAGCGATGGCAAAGGCCGCCGGCGGCCGGTTAGGCGACCTGATCGAGGTGACCTCGCAAACCGGAACGGGCCCTACTCAGCCCTTCGGTGCACGCATGGCCCTCCAAGCGCCCGCCACTCAGATAAACGCGGGGACCCAGACGCTGTCGGCAGAAGTTGCGGCGCGTTGGCGATTTATTAAGCAATAGAGCGCATACTGGTGGGCATATGTCTTGTGACTGTCGGTATATTGTCGCGAGAATGCATGGCCTCCCGCGGTTGAGTTTCATGTGAAACGTCTCTTCGAAGTGCTTATTTGTGTTTCACGTGGAACATGGAAAGGTCTACCGGACGACGGCGACTGATTATATTGGCGGCTCGCGACAGGCTGTCCAAAGACCCTTAGGTGGACGGAAGCGACTGGTGGCTAGGGTCATCGCGATCGCCAATCAGAAGGGCGGCGTGGGTAAGACAACCACTGCCGTGAATCTCGCCGCAAGCTT
Organism: uncultured Gemmatimonadaceae bacterium; assembly: GCA_963702675.1. Taxonomy (GTDB): domain Bacteria; phylum Gemmatimonadota; class Gemmatimonadetes; order Gemmatimonadales; family Gemmatimonadaceae; genus JADGGM01. The sequence continues at coordinate 254,145 of CAVPDN010000009.1, read as the reverse complement.
GGCTGTGGCCGAGCAACGGGCGCTACTCGTCGACGGCGATCCGCAGGGTAATGCGACGAGCGGCGTTGGCCTCGAATGGTGAGCGACTGCAGCGCACCGTGTATAACGCGCTGATCGGCGAGTGCTCGCTCTCGGAAGCAATCCTCAGATCAGATCCAGTTCCCGCATCTCGACGTCGTTCCGGCGACGCCGGATCTCGCCGGCGCCGAGGTGGAGCTCGTAGACCACGCGCGCCGCGAGCTCGCTATGAGCGATGCGATAGCGCATATTCGATCGCGCTACGATTTCATTCTCGTCGACTGCCCACCGTCGCTTGGCGTTCTCACCGTCAACATGCTGGCGGCCGCCGACGCCGTCCTCATTCCTGCTTCAGTGCGAGTACTACGCGCTCGAAGGGCTTTCGCAGCTGCTGAATACGGTGCACATGCGTCCAGCGCGGGTGAACGCCGAGCTGGCGATCGACGGTGTTCTGCTGACGATGTACGACGCGAGGCTGAACCTGTCGCGCCAGGTCGCGGCAGACGCCCGGGAGTATTTCGGCGCCGAAGGTCTTCGAGCGGTGGTCCCAAGAAATGTGCGGCTGGCAGAGGCGCCGAGTTTTGGAAAGCCGATCATTCTGTACGACGTCGCGTCGGCGGGTGCGCAGGCGTATGTCAGCGTAGCACGGGAGCTCCTCGAGCGGTACCGACGTAGCGGCGACTTCACACCGGCCACTCTTCTTGCTCAGCCTCAACCAGTGACGCCGCAAGAACCGTCCGAGTGAAGCTGCGGAATTCGCGAAGCTTGCGGACGACCGCGGCGTCGAAATCCCTCGAGGTCGCAAATGAGCGCTGACCAGGCAACCCCACCAAAGCCTCAGCATGTCTACTGAAAAGCCGCGCCGTTTGGGACGCGGACTCGAGGCACTCTTGGCATCGCGCCCCGGTGCCTCAAATACCGAGTCCGCTAATCGGCAATCGCTCCAGCGAATCGCCGTGTCGCAAATCCATCCGAACCCGTACCAGCCGCGCACGGAGTTCAAGCCCGGTGAGCTCGCCGAGCTCGAGGCGAGTCTTCGAGCAAACGGATTGCTCCAGCCGATTATCGTGCGCCCGAAGGCCGGGGGCGACGGGTACGAACTGATAGCTGGTGAGCGCCGACTTCGCGCAGCGACCAAGATCGGTTGGGACGAGATCCCAGCCGTGGTCAAGGAAATCGACAATCAGATGCTGTTGACGCTGGCGCTAGTCGAGAACCTCCAGCGTTCGAATCTGAACCCAATTGAAGAGGCGCTTGGCTATCAGCGTCTGATCAGTGACTTTACATTAACGCAACAGCAGATCGCAGAGTTGGTCGGGAAGGATCGGACGACAGTTGCTAATATATTGCGGCTGTTGGGTTTACCTGAATCTGTCCGAAGCATCCTTAAAGAAGGCCACATAACTCTGGGACACGCCCGCGCGCTACTCGCCGTAACCGATGAGCGTCAACTCGCGGCGCTCGCCAATGAGATCGTTGCGCACGGGCTCACCGTCCGCGAAGTCGAGCAGCGCGCACGCGGCGGACAATCCGCTCGTCCTCGACCACGCTCCCGCCGCGGAACAACCAAGGCAGAAGCACCACCCGCATTGCGTCGTGCGAGTGATGAGTTGCGACGGCGTTTCCAGACCGACGTATCCGTTTCACAACGCGATTCGGGACGCGGCGCAATCGAGATCGTCTTTTATTCCGCCGACGATCTTGATCGATTACTCGATCTCATTCTGGGTAGCAGCCGAGACGCGATGTGACCAAAGAGCCCAGCTCAAAAGTGTCTGACCGTGGGTACGGCAACATCTACACGCCGCACGCTGGATCGATGATCATCCAGGTGCAGCGAGAGAGCGGGCTCGCCAATCGCACGATCATCCTAACGCAGCGCCAGGTCCGGCTCTTTCGGCGGGGCGCCTATGCTGCGGGCACCGTCCTCGCGATCGTCATTCTCAGTTGGTTCTTCCTGGCGGCGCAGGCCGCTCGGGTGCCCGGTCTCACGCATCGCGTAGAAACCCTTCAGCACGACGTCACTCGCCTCGACACGTTGCAAGCGGCACTAGGTGCGCTCGAGAGCCGATTTCAGCAAGTGCAACACATGTTCGGCGCGTCGACCCCGCAGAGCGGGAATGTCGCGGCTCCAGCTGCCGCGGTGGCATCCAGCGACACCGCCAGCACCTCCCTTCCCAGTCAGTGGCCCCTTTCGGTCGCCGGTACGATCGTCGCCCGCGATGACACCACGTCCTCGACGCGCGGACTGGACATCGAGGCGCCCGTCGGGACGCTCGTTCGTGCCTCCGGTGCAGGCTCGGTCGTCGAGGTCAGTGTCGACTCGTCGGGCAATGCCACGGTGCGGATTGCCCATCGCGACGGCTATGAGACCATGTACGGAGAGGTCCGCGATGTACGCGTGACGCAGAACAGTCGCATTGCCGCCGGCGCCGTGATCGGTGCGTTAGGCAGCCAATCTAATTCTTCTGTTCCCCCGCATCTTCACTTCGAAATGCACCACAACGGCACGAGCGTCGATCCCATGTCGCTCATGAAACAGGGACCATCGAATGGCGATCTTCAATAAGGACGCGCGCGCGATCGATGACGCGCGAAGCACCACACTCGGCGGGAGCTCATCGCTGTCCATCATTGCGGCGGGCACCAGCATCGATGGCGACATCGAGACCGAAGGCGTTATTCGCGTCGAGGGTCGCGTCGAAGGCTCGATCCACGCTGGTCGCCAGGTGCTGATCGGCCGCCAAGGCGAGGTGCGCGGCGACATCACGACTCGCGAAGCCGTCGTCGGCGGCAAGGTCGAGGGTACGATCAACGCTACCGAACGACTCGAGGTGCAGAGCACGTCCGTCATCACCGGCGATATCAACACGCGGGCGATCGCCGTCGTCGAAGGGGGCCGAATCAACGGCACCGTACGAATCACGGACGCGAAAGAGCACGTGGAGTCTGACGAAGCCGAAACTCCCTCTCTAGCGTTCGGCCGCTAGGGTCTACTGCGCAGTAGAGCCATTCAGCACTACCTTGAAGGCGACAACCCACATTCGGTTGTCGCCTTCTTCGTTTTTTACACGCTCACAACACAATACCTCCCAAGGTCTTATGTCAGCTGTACACAGGCGTGTGCGCTTGTTCTCCACACTGTTCCACATTTGTGCGCTCACCGCTTGCGGAGCCGGCGCCGCCTCGAGAAATGGAGGCGACTCGACCGCGTTCAAGGTGGCGCTTCTCACGCCCGGGCCCATTTCGGACCACGCCTGGAACGCCGGCGCCTACCAGGGCCTCCTTCGCATCCGCGACAGCCTCGACGCCCACATCAGCCACATTCAAGTGAAAACGCCCGCGGACTTCGAAGAAAACTTCCGAGCGTACGGAGCACAGGGATATAACCTCGTCTTTGGGCACGGCTTCGAGTTCCAAGATGCCGCGTCGCGTGTCGGGCCCGACTTCCCGAAGACAGTGTACATCACCACCTCAGGGAACCGCTCAGGACCGAACGTGGCGCCCATGATATTTGGCTTCGAAGAGCCTTCTTACCTGGCAGGTGTCATCGCAGGTACCCTGTCCCGCTCGCGCGTCGTCGGTGTGATCGGTGGAACGGACCTTCCACCGGTCAAGAGCAGCTTCTTGGCGTTTACCGCGGGCGTGCACGCCGTGGATCCGCGCGTTACTGTCCTCACGTCGTACATCGGTAACTGGGATGACGCCAGCGCCGGCAAAGAGCAGGCGTTGGCGCAAATTCAGCGTGGCGCCGATTTCATTCTTCAGAATGCAGACGCCGCCGGACTCGGTATTTTTCAGGCCGCCAAAGAATCGAAGAGCGTGTACGTGTTCGGAGCCAACTCCGATCAGAGCAGCGTCGCTCCAAACGTCGTGATCGCAAGCGTGGTGATCGATCTGCCGCACGCATTCCTAACGGTGGCGCGTGAAGTCAAGGCGCACACGTTCAAACCCGGCATTCTGTACCTGGGGACGCGGTCCGACGTGACCAAACTCGTAATCAATCCCGCGCTCGAATCGCTCATTACCCCAACGCTCCGCGCGAGTCTCGACACCACGCAACAGGCGATCGTGAGCGGGCGGCTCCATCCGCCGCGCATCGAGTTCGTCGACTCGACCAGCGCGCACTGACCAATGCCGGCACTCTCGGAGATTGCGCAGTACCTGGACGACCTGCTGCGCGTTAGGGAAATCCCCGATTACCCAAGCGCGCTCAACGGCCTCCAAGTCGAGAACGGTGATGACATTGTGCGCGTCGCCGCGGCAGTCGACGCGCGCGAGCGTACGATCCGCGACGCAATCGCCGCAGGAGCCAGTCTTCTCCTGGTTCATCACGGACTCTTCTGGGGCGGACTCGAGCCACTCCGCGGACCGGCGTTTCGCCGCGTCCAGGCATTGGTCACGGGCCGGCTCGCGCTGTACGCGGCGCACTTGCCGCTGGATGCCCACGCCACCTTCGGCAACAATGTCCTTCTCGCTAAGGAGCTCGGCCTAACGCCGACATTCGGGTTCGCCCGATACCACACGATGGATATCGGCGTAGGCGGTGAATCCGACACGCCGACGGCGGACCTCATTGCTCGTGCGGCCGCCATTGCGTCGCGCTACGACGGAATGGTGCGCCATACAACCTGTGAACCGCGGCGCATGACCAAACGGTGGGCGGTGTGCACGGGAGCCGGTGCCTCGCGCGACACGATCGCGGAAGCCGCCGCGCGCGGCGTGGACACGCTCATCGTGGGAGAAGGTCCGCACTGGACCGCGATCGACGCCGAAGAATTGGGCATCGCGATCATCTATGCGGGTCACTACGCCACCGAGACCTTCGGCGTCCAGGCGCTCGCCGAACACGTGGGCTCGAGGTTCGGGATCCCGTGGACGTTTCTGCACGTTCCCACCGGACTGTGAGCGCCGCGCCGGAATCACTGGCCCTCGAGAATATTTCGCGCAGGTTCGGCGCCGTCCGCGCGCTCGACGGTGCGTCGCTCACGGCCCGGGACGGCACCGTGCACGCCCTCCTCGGGGAAAACGGTGCAGGCAAGACCACGCTCATGCGCGTGGCCTTCGGTCTCGTCCGTCCGGACGCCGGCAGCATTCGCGTCCATGGTCGCCAGGCCACGATCGCTTCGCCCGCGGCGGCGATTGCGTTAGGCATTGGGATGGTGCACCAGCATTTCAGTTCTGTTCCTGGCTTGACCGTGGCCGAGAACGTCGCGCTTGGTGGTCGGGGCGTGTATCGTGCTCAGCGCGTGCGCACGCGTGTGCACGCAGTATGTGAGCGTGTCGGATTCACCCTCGATCCGGATGCGCGAGCCGGCGACCTCTCGGTCGGAGCGCAGCAACGCTTGGAGATCGTGAAGGCGCTCGCGCGCGGCGCACGCATGTTGATTCTCGACGAGCCAACGGCCGTGCTCGCTCCGCGTGAGGCCGACGATCTGCTGCGAGTGCTCCGTCGGTTCGCGGACTTGGGCGGAACTGTGGTTCTCATCACGCACAAGCTTCCCGAAGCACTAGCCATCGCGGACGATGTCACGGTCCTTCGTCGCGGTCGGACCATGCTCGCACAACCCGTGAGCGCGGTTGACTCCATCGGCCTGGCTCAAGCGATGATCGGAGGCGCACCGCCCATTGAGACACGTCACGAACGTCGCGCGCCCGGCGCCGTCGTCGTGTCGACTCGCACCCTCTGCGTGCGCGATGTCCGAGGCGTGGTCCGCGCGCAAGACATCAGTCTCGACGTCCGAGCTGGCGAGATCCTAGGCATCGCGGGCGTCGACGGAGCCGGTCAGCACGAACTGTTGCTCTGTTTGGCCGGTCGGCTCGCGCCCTGGTCCGGAAGCATCGACAGTCCGGCCGACGTCGGATTCGTCCCCGAAGATCGCCACCGCGACGCGCTCGTTCTCGATTTCGATGTGGCTGAGAACCTGACGCTTCGCGGCGCCGGTGCCGCGCGCGGACGCATCGCGTGGCCACCTGTGAGAGCCCGTGCGGCCGCACTCCTAACCGCATACGATGTGCGAGCGCCGTCCGCCGACACGCGCGTCGGAACGCTTTCGGGCGGCAATCAGCAGAAGCTGGTGTTGGCACGAGAGCTCGAATCCCGGCCGCAATTGGTGATCGTCGAGAACCCCACGCGCGGACTCGACATCGCGGCCACAGCGGCGGTACGCGATCGGCTTCGGGACGCGCGCGCCGGCGGCGCCGCAGTGGTGGTCTACTCGAGTGACTTGGATGAAGTACTCGGCCTGGCCGATCGGTTGATTGTCATGTTCGACGGACGTGCGCGCGAGGTGCCACTCGACCGCGACGCGGCCGGTCGTGCGATGTTAGGCGCTACGTGAGCACGCCTAACGCGGCAGGAGCGCGGTCGCAGCTTGCCGTTCTCGCCGCGTGCCTCGTGCTCGGTATGTCGCCGTGGTTCAGTGCGACCGTGGCGGCACCCGCGATGATAGCCGAATGGCGCCTCCCAGCTGCCAGCGGGCCATGGCTCACGATGGCGGTGCAACTCGGATTCGTCGCCGGGACGCTGGTCGGCTCGGTGTTCATGCTCAGCGATCGGTGGCGCGCCGAGCGCTTTGCCGGCTGGAGCGCTGCGCTGGCCGGGCTCGCCACGCTGCTCATCGCGGAAGGCGTTCACAGCGCGACGGGGGCCATTGCACTTCGCGCCGTTACGGGCGCGGCGCTCGCGGGCGTGTATCCGCCGGGCATCAAGCTCGTGGCCGGGTGGTGGCGCTCGCACCGCGGACTGGCGATCGGCGTGTTGGTGGGCGCCCTCACGATCGGTTCAGCATCGCCTCACTTGGTGACGGCTTTGGCACCGCATCAAGACTGGCGACGAGTGCTGCTCATCTCGGCGGCCGCCGCCTTTGCATCCGCAGCGCTGTTTCTGTTGGCGGTTCGAGAAGGGCCGTACCAGGCGCCGTCAGCACGAGTGAATATTGCGGGACTACGCCGCGTGGTCGCCGATCGCGGCGTCGTGCTGGCGACGGCCGGTTACCTCGGGCACATGTGGGAGCTGTACGCGATGTGGAGTTGGATCGCGCTCTTCTGGGCAGCCGTTGCATTGCAGCGTGGGTTGCCGGGCGTGGTCTCGAACGTGATGGCGTTCCTCGCGGTCGCAGCGGGGGCAATCGGTTGCGTTGCCGCCGGCTCGCTCGCCGACCGCTTCGGCCGCACGACCGTCACGATGACGGCCATGGTGATCAGCGGAGGTTGCGCGTTAGGCATCGGCCTCGCGTTTCGCGCCGCCGCGTCTCCGGTCGTGCTCGGCGCGCTCACACTGATCTGGGGCGTGAGCATCGTCGCGGATTCCGCACAGTTCTCGGCGTGCGTGACCGAGCTCGCGCCGCCCGAATACGTCGGTACGGCGCTCACCGTGCAGACCTGCCTCGGTTTTCTGCTTACGGTCGTGAGCATCCGTGCTGTTCCCGTCTGGGTGTCGCATTGGGGTTGGTCGTACGCGTTCGCCCCTCTGGCCGTTGGCCCGCTCCTCGGCACCGTCGCGATGTTCAAGTTGCGTGTCAGCCCCTATCGGTCGCGCATTGCCGGCGGACTCGGTTAGGCGCCGCATGGAAGACCCGCTCCCAGGTCTCGACACCGCGACCACTGTCGCATGGCGGCGTCTACGTCCCTCGCTGGCAACGGGCGCAGCCGCAGCCGTCGTGGCGGTCGCATCGCTTGCCCTTCTCTGGTTAGCGCTGCGGCTCGCCGGATTTGACGCATCGCTCGCGCTTGGCGCGCTGTGGCGCGGGTCGTTCGGCAACTGGTACGCGCTCACGTCGTCGACACTGGTCCGGGCCACACCGCTGGTACTGACAGGCCTGGCCGTTGCCGTCGCCTTTCGCGCCGGAGTCTGGAACATCGGAGCCGACGGCCAGTTGCTCATCGGCGCCGCAGTCGCCGCGGCTGTGGGCCTCGCGTTGGGCAGCGCTCCCGCTTGGGTACTCCTGCCGCTTGCGCTGTTGGCCGGTTTCGTGGGAGGAGGTTGTTGGGCTGGAATCGCGGCGTTTCTACGTACGAAGTTTGGCGTACTCGAGGTGATCAGCACGATCATGCTGAACTTCGTCGCACTCGACCTGGTCGGATATCTCGTCCGAGGTCCGTTGCAGGAGCCGAGTCACGCGTATCCGCAAAGCAATCCGATTCCGGCGGACATGCACCTGCCGATTCTCATTCCGGGCACGCGGCTTCATTGGGGATTCGTCGCCGGAGTCGCTGCGGCATTCTTGCTGTGGTGGGGCATGCGATCGACTGCCGCCGGATTTCGCGTCCGGGCCATCGGCGCCAACGCCGACGCCGCACGCGTCGCCGGACGCATCAACGTGTCACGCACGACGACGAACGTCCTGCTGCTCAGCGGAGCACTCTCGGGACTGGCCGGCGCGATCGAGGTCAGCGGCGTCACGTTCGCGTTGTATGAGAATATCTCGCCCGGATATGGCTACACCGCCATCGCCGTGGCCTTACTGGCCGGACTGAGTCCTCTCGGGGTCCTCGGAACCGGAATCTTGTTCGGTGGACTCGAGGCCGGAGCTCTCTCGATGCAGCGCGAGGCCTCGGTGCCGTCGGTCGTGGTCACAGCGGTCGAGGCCACGCTCGTGTTGCTGCTCCTGGCGCTGAGCCGGCGTAGTAGCGCGACGAGCATCATTGGTCGCTTCGCGGGTGCGCGCCCGTCGAACGCGGACGAAACGCCGTGACCGGCGCGCTCACGAGTTTTCTCGAGGCATCCGTTCGCACGGCGACACCGCTTGCGTTAGCCGCGCTGGGCGAACTGCTGGTGGAGCGCGCCGGCGTCATCAACATCGGCCTCGAAGGGATCGTTTTGGGCGGCGCGTTCGGGGCGCTTCTCGGTGCCGGCAGCAACAGCCTTACCATCGGATTCGTCGCGGGCTGCGCGGCGGGCGTGGCCGTCGCGGCGTTGTTTGCGCTGTTCGCGGTCACCATGCGCGCCGATCAGATCATCACCGGCACCGCGGTCAACCTCCTCGTGCTCGGCCTAACGGGAGCTCTGTATCGCGGATTGTACGGCGCGACAGGCGCGGCGCTCACGATTCCGACGACTGGTTCGGTCGCCGTACCGTTGTTGGCACGGATTCCCATACTCGGCCCGACATTTTTCGATCAGCCGCCGCCGACTTATCTCGTGTACCTCACCGTGCCGGTATTGTGGTGGTGGTTGTATCGTACCCACGCCGGGTTGGCCGTGCGCGCGATCGGCGAGCGGCCCGAATCGGTGCGGGTCGCCGGCGTCGATGTGCATCGGTGGCGTTGGATGACGCTTCTCGTGGGTGGTGGGCTCGGAGGAGTAGCCGGTGCATTGCTCGTCTTGTCCCAGTCGGGAACGTTCGCCGAGGGGATGTCGGCGGGACGTGGATTCATCGCGATCGCCATCGTGGTGCTCGGCCGATGGCGGCCGATGGGGGTCTTGATAGCCTCCCTCTTATTCGGGGCCGCGAGTGCGCTCCAGTATTTGTTTCAGGCGATGGGATGGCGGGTGCCGTATCAGCTGTTTCTTGCGCTGCCTTACGTACTCACGCTGCTCGCGCTCGCTGGATTTGCCGGCCGGAGGATCGAAGCGCCTGCCGCGCTCGGACGCGCCGCCTAACGATCTGGTAGGCTGGGCCGCCTAACAACCTGTGTGTACGCTCGTCCACCGCACACGCCAGGATCCATCCGACAGTCGCTCCAGCATGGCGTACGCGCTCGTGTCCTGCCCTTCGCGCAATACGACGAGCGCCACGTGCGGCGTTGACGAGAGGCGCAGGGCACCGAGCACATTGGTCGTTTCGATGGTTTCCTCCAAGCCGCCGGCTCGCTCATGATACGCGACGCGGAACGCGGCATCCGACACCGCGCTATTGCGTTCGGCTATGAGCAGGGTGTGTTCCTCGAGCGGTGACGCTTCCTGGTTGAGCCGCCTAACGAGATCGGCCACGACGGCTTCCACGCCGGGCGCGGCTTGGAACCGATACGCGTAGCGAACCGAAAACGGGATGCCGCGAAACGTCTTGCTCGTGTCATCCGGTAATGCGGAGGCTAGTCGAGTGAGATCCGCGGCAAGACGCGCGGAGTCCGGACCCGGCATGCCATCGAGCGAGTCGAGGGCTACTGTAGTAACGTGCTGCTGCACGAAGCCGACTGTCCAACCGGCCGCACGACTCGTGTCGACGACGCCGAGCGTTGCGGTCGGCCATTCCACGCATTCATCTCCCGCCCACAGCTTGGTTCCCGCGGAGATGACTGGCACTGCGTCGATGGCTCCGTCGCGCCCGAGCAGCTGCACCGAATCACCCCGGAGCGTCGACGCGTCCAGTTGCAGTGTGTCGGGCACAGTGCTGTCGCTGTAGTCGGGAAACACGACGTATGCATTGGCCGCCGATGCTCCGCGGGCCAGCATGACCGGACCCACGGTGGAGTCCCACTGCGTCATTGGCGGTCGCGTGACCGCTGTGGCCGACGATTCCGCTGCGTTGGGCGGAGTTATGTGTGCCGGCGCCGACGGTCGGGATCGTTCGCAGGCAGAGAGGAGCGCGACGAGCCACAGTGCGTGCAGTGCGGAGTAGCGGGCGGCACGTCGAGGTGCGAACATCCGTGCAATCTTCGTGTGCCTCGTGCAGGCGTCAACAACCGCGCGCCGGCGGCGGGGCTTAGCGCGAACGACGAGGCAGGAAACGACCGACGAGATCCCAGTGCCACGCCTCGCGGCGGAGGCCGGTGTGCGGATCCTTGAGCGGTTTGTATTGGAGACGTTCAGGCGGGAGCCCAACTTCCCGACCGTAGTCGAGAAGCTTCTGCCGGTCGGTCGACACCAGATGCGCCATTGGCTGCCCCCGGTACACATGCCGGTGCAGCCATAAGCCGCCATCCATGGCGTAGGTCATTCCTTCTTTTCGTTTGTCGAACTCGCGATACCAGCCCGTCACTGCCGCGTCTCGAGAGTGCTGCCTACCGATATCTTACTAGTTGCAGGCGACGACGGACTCCACAGTAGCAGGAGCAGGCGGCGTGGCCGTGCCGATAAAGATGGCGCACAGCGCGGACGACGCGCCTGTGTGACTAGAAGTTGCGGACCAACCCGCAGGATTCGCTGCGCCAACCGTCACCGTCGTGCCAGGGGACGGCTGAAAGTTGATCGCGGCGAGGTCAGTCGAGTAGACGTCATTCGTGTAGTAATAGGCCTCTTCCGCCGTCGCGAGGTTGCGCAGGTCGGACTTCATCATCGCGGTGTACGCCCTTCCTTTCGTCGCAGCGAACTTAGGAATCGCAATCGACGCCAGGATGCCGATGATGACGACCACTATGAGCAGCTCGATCAACGTGAAGCCGGATGTGCGGGAGCGGGACATAGGACGTTCCCCATGAGCGAAAATTGGAGAGCCACGGCGTGTGGCTCGGGGTGTCCCTTGGGCAATGCAGGTGCCGCTCTTGATGGCCAGAGCTAAGCGATTGCCCCATTACAGCTTACGAGGTCATGTCCCAGCAGAAAGGCCGATTTGACCGCTCGATTTGCCATGCTTGTGGCAGACTGCAAGGCCAGATGAGACCGCCCTAAGGCTACGCACATACGGGAAGCTTCACGGCGTGCAGCCGATCACGTTCTTAAGTGTAGCGGGGGCGAGGACCGGCGCATTGCCGTAGTAGATCGCGCAGATCGCAGTGTCGCCGGCATAGCTTGCCGTGGCAGCCCAACCGAGCGTGTCCGCCGAGACCATGCTGATCGACACGCGAGGACTGGCGCTGAACTGAATCTGCTGAAGGTCCGTGCTGTACGTGCCCGAGATATTCCAGAACGACTCTTCGGTCGTTGCCAGGTTCCTCAGGTCCGCGACCATCGTCGTGAGATAGAACCGCCGCTTGTACGCTCGATATCGCGGGATCGCCAACCCAACGAGTATCCCGATCACGACCATCACGACTAACAGCTCGACCAGTGAAAAGCCGCGTGCTAACCGATGGCGAGCCGCGCGACGAGACAACCGGGACGGCCGACGCTGAGACCTCGAGCGCTCGTGACGTGCTTGTAGAATGGGATAGGGCACTGGGCGTTCTCGGCAGTCGGGAACGTGAGCGGGACGAGGATGTTGATTAAGACGATCTTCGCCACCCAATGTCTCGCGCATGCGTCACCCTTTCGTATCCAGCCAATTGTCGCCCACGCCAACGTCGACGACCAACGGAACGGAAAGCTCGGCAGCGTGCTCCATTTCGTGGGTCACTAGCTGGCGCAGCGAGTCGACCTCGTCAGGCGGCGCTTCGAATACGAGCTCGTCATGCACTTGGAGGATCATGATGGATCGAGCACCGCCCGAGTGCAGCGCGTCGTGGATTCGTATCATTGCAATCTTGATGAGATCGGCCGCCGAACCCTGTATCGGCGAGTTCGTGGCAGTGCGCTCTCCAAACTGGCGCACGCTGAAATTCCTATCGCGGAGTTCCGTGATGTACCGGCGCCGCCCGCAGAGTGTTTGCACGTATCCATGTTCGCGTGCGAAGGCCACCATGGAATCCAGGTACACTCGAATGCCGCGGAAGCGCTCGAAGTACTCGCTGATGAATCGCCGCGCCTCAGCCGGTTCGATGCGAAGCTGGCGTGAGAGCGCGTTAGCACCCTGGCCATAGATCGTGGCGAAGTTGATCGTCTTGGCGCGCGCCCGCATGTCGGATGTCACCTCTTCAATCGCAACGCCGAAAATGATCGACGCGGTTTGCCGATGGATGTCGCCGCCGGCCCGGAATGCGTTCACGAACGCTGCGTCGTTCGAAAGATGCGCGAGCAAGCGCAACTCGATCTGCGAGTAATCGGCCGCGACGAATTTCCATCCGGCGCGCGGAATGAAGCCGCGCCTGATGTCTCGGCCGAGTTCTCGGCGAATTGGGATGTTCTGCAAATTGGGGTCGCTCGACGACAAGCGACCGGTGCTCGCCACAGTTTGATTGAATGACGTGTGTATGCGTCCATCCGACGGATGAACCAGAGCGGGCAGCGCGTCCAGGTACGTGCTCTCGAGCTTTGACAGCTCGCGATATTCCATCAATAGTGAGGGCAACACGTGGCCCTGTTCCGCCAATTGTTGGAGCACTGAGGCATTGGTGGATGGGCCGCTCGTCGTGCGCTTCAGTATGGGTAGCTCCAATTTCTCGAAGAGGATCTGACGGAGCTGTGGATTCGAATTGATGTTGAACGGCGCTCCCGCAGCTTCGTAGACCTCCTGCTCCACTCGCTCTCGCTCTCGTTGGAATCGCTCCTTGAGCGACGCGAACCACGAGCGATCGATGGCGACGCCGTGCCACTCCATTTCTGCGAGCACTCGTACGAGCGGCATTTCGATGTCGTGCACGAGCTTCGTGAGTGCGTACGCTTCTAGTTGCGGCTCGAAGAGGGCGCGCAAGCGGAACGTCATGTCGGCCTCTTCGCACGCGTAGTCGCGCGCTGCACTGACCGCGCATTCGTCGTACGGAATCGCGTTGCGTCCTTTCCCGCAGAGATCCTCGTACGCCGTCATCCTGTGATCGAGGAACTCCAACGCGAGCACGTCCAGTCCGTGCGCACGGCGACCAGGATCCAGTACGTAACTCGCGATCATCGTGTCGAAGTCGATGCCTGCGAGCCTGACGCCGACCCGCCGGAGCACCAGCTGGTCGTACTTCGCGTTCTGCACGGTCTTGCGTATGGTTGGGTCCTCGAGCAGGGCGCGAAGCGGTGCCAACTCGGGCGCATTGAGCGGTGGCAAGTTACAAATCGCAGCAGCAGCGGAGTCAGTGAGGGCTGTCTGGGTTGCGTCGGGAAGCAGCTCCTGTTGCGCAGGGCGATTGGCGCGGTGGCGAAACGGTAGGTAGTAGGCCTCGCCGGGCGCGACGGCGATGGACAAGCCGACTAACGTGGAGCGCAGCGGATCGACGGACAGCGGGCTGTCCGGATCAACGACGGTTTCGGCATCGACCGCTATGTACGGTGCTGCACGGACGCGCGCACCCAGTGCCGCGAGAGCGTCGACCGTGTCGAGCGTTGTGTACTGCGCGCGCTGAGCGCGAGGCGGCGCGGCGGTCGCGTGCTCCTTGGCGAGCGAGTGGAATTCCAACTCGACGAACAGGTCCTTGAGGCGCGCGTGATCGGGGCTCGATATGGCGAGCGCCGAAAGGTCGAGCGAAACGGGCAAATCTTCGCGGATAGTTACTAATTCTTTGGACAAGCGCGCGGCATCCGCTTGGGCGAGCAGTGCTTCTCGTGGACGCTTCTTGGTGATGGAAGGCGCGTTGGCCAGAATGTTCTCGAGTGATCCGTAGGTGGCGACCAACTCGACGGCCGTCTTGTCGCCAATGCCCTTCACGCCGGGGATGTTGTCTGACGAATCGCCGACGAGAGCGAGATAATCCGTGACCCGATCCGCGGGGACGCCCAGTCGATCCGACGCATTCTCAGTGGACACCCACTGTTCCTCGACGCCGGCCGGACCGCCGCGACCCGGGTTAAGAAGTCGAACGCCTGGGCGAACGAGTTGCTGGAAGTCCTTGTCGCCGGAAACGACGATCACATTGAGTCCTGCGTTCACGCCGAGTTTGGCCATTGTGCCGATGACATCATCGGCCTCAAAGCCAGCGAGTGTGATCACCGGGATGTTGTAGGCGTCGAGCAGGCTCGCGATTCGCTCCATGCCGCGATCGAAGTCGGCCTGGAGTTCTTCGCCGAGTTTTTCACGAGTCGCTTTGTAGGCGGGATAGCGCTCGTGTCGAAACGACAGTCCGGAATCATGCACCCAGCCGAGGTAGTCGGGTCGGTGCGTTGCGAGCAGGCGTTGGAGAAAGTTCACGACGCCCCAGGCAGCCGACGTGTTTTCGCCGCGGCTCGTGGTGAGGGGTCGGGAGATCAGAGCAAAGAAGGCGCGGTAGATGAGCGCGTAGCCATTGACGAGAAAAAGGCTCGCGGGTTCTTTAGGCGGCATGCGCGAAAACTCGCGATGCAGACTCGGAGAAGCCAGGGATCAGATTCGCGAGGGGCGAGGGCGCGCGCGCAATCAATAGAAAAGGCGAATCCGCTTTGCGATGGTGGTCGCAAAGCGGATTCGCGCGAGCCCGGTCTCCAGACGCCAACGCCCGCCACATTATGCAGGCAGGCGAAATCTGGGATCGAATGGCCCGTGAGTTTCGGAGTGTCTAGCTGACCCGCTGGACGTTGGCGGCGTGCAGACCTTTGTCGCCGGTTTGGATTTCGAACTCGACCTCCTGTCCTTCCGTGAGCGTCTTGAAGCCGTCCATTGTGATTGCCGAGAAATGCACGAAGACGTCTTCACCGCTCTCCTGTTCAATGAAGCCATAGCCTTTGGCATCGTTGAACCACTTCACTTTCCCTCTGGCCATTCGAGCAGCCTCCTGCGGGGTGACACGGATCCTGCACGGCGTTGTGCGGGGCAAGGCCGGCGGCGGCTTTGCGGGCGCCTATATAGTTTCGACCTGCGATTTTGTCAAGAGAAACGCCATGCGGCACAAGAAGATACATATGCCGCGTGGACGCTGAGGGCTTGGCGGCGCGTTAGGCATTGGTTCTTTGGCCGGTAGCCGGGCGGGTTTCAACCTCAATGAGTGCCGGCGGCGAGCTGCCCCTCCTGTGGGGCCAAAATGGCGAACTTTATGGCGACATGTTAGCGCCTGTACAGCGCCATTAGATCGAGCGCGCAGCAGAGACGTGCCCAAACGTCCAACCATGTGGCTCATTGGGTTCTGCGTCTGCTTACTTTTCAACTCTGTCGCGGCATTGTCGTCTACGGGTCAGCGGTCTTGAGAGCACTGGCGACGCGAGATTGATGGGGGTGAGCAGGCGGGATCGCGAATCGTGCGCAATTCCGTGCTTGCTGGGTCATAAGAGTGCCATTAGCTTCGCCGGCGTGAGTCGCGAGAACCTCTCCGGGACGACGATCGCTGGTTACACGCTCCACGATATGGTCGGCGAAGGAGGAACGGCGGTAGTGTACCGCGCCGATCATCCGCAGCACGGCACTGTCGCGGTGAAAGTGTTGCGCGAGAAATTACGCAACGACAAGACGGCCGTGGCCCGGTTTCTTCGCGAGGCGACGTACGGGACGAAGGTCATTCATCCTAACGTCGTCCGGACAATCGAGATCGGTGAGGCGCGCCCTGGGTTGCACTTTCTCGCGACCGAATGGGCCTCTGGCGAATTGCTCGAGAAGTATGCGAAACGGCACGCGCCGTTACCGTCGGGCGAAGTCGCGGGCATCATCCAGCAGATCGCCGAAGCAGTGCACGCTGCGCACTCGGCCGGCATCATCCATCGCGATCTGAAGCCCGACAATTTGATGTACGATCCGCCGACGAAGCAGGCCAAGCTCCTCGACTTCGGCATCGCGGCGCAGACGGATCTGTCGCCCGATGAGCGCCTAACGCGCGCCGGTTTTTTCGTGGGCACGCTCATGTACGTGGCGCCGGAAGCGTTGTCGGGACAGTTGGTGACCGCAGCGGCAGACCAGTACAGCCTCGCGACGATCGCCTACTACCTGCTCTCGGGCTCGCTCCCGTACACGGCGAAGTCGCAGCGCGAAATGTTCACGCAACTGCTCTCACAGCCGCCGATCCCGCTCTTAGCGTCTCGCAAGGGGCTCGACATCTCGCCGGCGATCGAAGCAGTCGTGATGAAGGGTCTCGCGCGCAATCCAGCCGATCGGTATCCGGACACGCTTTCGTTCGCGACGGCGTTGCGCGCGGCGGTCGAGGCGCCGCCGGCCCGCAAGGATGGGTTGTTCCGACGCGTGCGCTCGCTGCTGCATTGGGACGACCCCGAAACGCCGCGTCTCTAAGCCATCACGATCCGTGCGCGACGGAGATCGGCTCCGCCGAGGCGTCCGGTTGTGATGTCGGCCGCACGGCGTCCTGTTCTATCGGCAACCACACGGTGAACGTGGAGCCTTTGCCGTAATCGCTCTCGAGCGCGATGTCGCCGCCTAACAGACGAGCGAGCCGCCGCGAGATTGCCAGACCGAGGCCTGTGCCACGCCGTATCGAATCTCCGCGCGGGCCGGCGTTCACCTGCTCGAATTCCCCAAAGATCCGTTCGCGCTCCGACGCGGCAATGCCGATGCCGGTGTCGCAGATCCCGACGGCGATCCAGCCGCCGTCCGTCGAAGCCGGCCTGCCGGCGACCGGCGGGCCGCCGGGTTGCGGCGAAGGATGCGCGACAAGCGCCGGCAGCGAGAGTTGCGACGTGACCGCCGATATCAACGGCCGAGCCACTCCGACATGACTCACCGTGGGTGCGGGCGGTACCGGCGCGACGTAGCGGGCCCGAATGGTGATGCTTCCCGACGGTGTGAACTTGGTCGCGTTGCTGAGCAGGTTCATCAAGATCTGGCGCAGGTGCATTGGATCGGTTCGCACGCGCGGCAACGCCGTGCTTACCGCAATCGAAAACTCGAGGCCGCGCTCCGCGATGAGGGGCTCGACCTCGCTCGCTACCGTTAGGACGAAGGATCGCACGTCGATGGATTCGCGATGCACCTCGAGTCGGCCGGCCGCCATTTTCGCCAGGTCCAGAATCTGATCGACCAGCAAGCGGAGATGGTTGGCGGACGACGCGATGCGCTCGACCGGCGAGACCTGTCGCTGTCCGAGCTCGCCGTACACGCCGTCGCGCAGCAGCTCGACGAAGCCGACGATCGCGTTGAGCGGTGTGCGCAGCTCGTGCGAGACGTTCGCGAGAAACTCGCTCTTCGACCGATTCGCGCGGAGCAGTTCGGCAGATAGCCGCTCGAGCTCCGTGGAGCGTTCGCTGAGGCGAATGCCCTGTCGGCGCTCGTGCAGCAGCATGACGATGAGCGCGCTGAGCGTCGCCAAGCCGATACCCCACACGAGCGGTCGAATATTGGCGTAGCTCGAGCGGCGGGTAACGATCACGCGCCACTCCGCACCGCCCGGGACCGTCAACGAAGAGGATGCCGTGTCGACGTTGGACTCGCGCACGGACACGCGGTCCGTTGCTGCAACGGTGTCCTTCCCGACGACGAGGGCGAGTTGCCCGCGCACACGGGGTCGCGCCTGCATCACGCTCGATAAGATCGCGTCGGTTGTGATCGTTCCGCCGGCGAAACCGCGAAACCCGTTGCCGACGTAAATAGGTTCGAGCATCAGAACGCCGCGGCCACCGGTGAGGAGGGGCCCGGGTTTCGTGAGCTGGCCCTTACGTGTTGCGCGCGCCTGCGCGGCGAGGCGACCGATATCGAGGTTCGTGACGGTGTCGACGTCGAGACCCGCGGCGAGCGGTGCGGAAACCGAACCGAAGAGATGTTGTTCGCGCACGCGCCCTGCCGTATCGGTAATCCAGATTCGGCGGAACGAATTCGCGTACTGCGTCATCGAGCTGACGAGCGATTGAAACTGTTCGCCTTGCACGACGCGCGTCGTATCCAAATACAGGCCGCGAATGGACTGCAGCGCTTCGGTGTGGACAGCGATAAACCCGCTGACAAGCGCTGCGGATTCCGCCGCTTCGACTTGGACCTGCGCGCGATTCGACGTAGAGAGCGTCCGATCGACCGCGTAAAGTCCGGCGAGCGCAAAAATGAGCGCCAGCGACAGGGCGATCGACGACGCGCGGAGACGAACTGCTCTAGTCGACAAGTGCATATGGTGGCGTCAGGGAGCGAAATCGTCTCGCCACGCTGCGTGGGCGCCAAGTCGATTGACGTCGGAGACACGCGCCGGTAAGCTACGGCCATGACCGAACACGAACGACTCGTGACGCTGCTTGCCACGCGTTCGGCACGGCGTGGACAGTTCGTTCTTGCATCGGGCCGCTCGTCAACACTGTACATTGACGCCCGCCTCACGACAATGAGCCCGGATGGACTAGCGCTCATTGGCTCACTTGGGCTCGCCTTGCTCGATGAGCGCGGCTGGGACGTCGACTGTGTCGGAGGCCTCACACTCGGCGCCGATCCCATTGCGTACGCGATCAGCTACGCGAGCGCGTGCTCCGGGCGGCCGAGACGTGCGTTCACGGTGCGCAAAGAAGCCAAGATGCACGGCACCGGGAAACGAATCGAAGGTCCGTTCATGCCCGGCGATCGGGTAGCCATTGTGGAAGATGTCATCACGACTGGTGGGTCGGCGCTCCGCGCCATCGATGCGGTACAGTTGGAGGGTGGTAGCGTGGCCGGCGTGTTAGCGTTGGTCGATCGTGAGGAAGGCGGCCGCGAAGCGATCGAGGCGCGAGGCATCCCGGTGGCGGCGCTGGTTCGGGCGCATGACATCGTCGCGCGGCTCGGACCCGTAACACCGTGAGCATCGTCCGTGGCATTAGTCGGGCGAGCTTGCGTTAGGCATAGCACGCGCATCGCGCAGGGCCGTAGGTGGCGAGATAGCTGGCGCCGGCGTGCGCGTTGACAGCGGGTCGAACGTCGTCAGCATGTGCACGTGCGGGTGCACGAGGTCTTCTCGGAAGCGGCGCAGCATTAACTCTCCGTTGTATCGCTCGCGGAATTCCAATGCCGTCATGCCGAGTAGCGTGCGAACGTGGCGCCCGAAACTCTGGGGCGAGGAATACTCCATTCGATCGGACACGCTCGCCACTGACAGGCCGGGATTCTCGAACGCGCGGGCGGCGCGCACCAATCTCGCGGAATGCGAGATATCGTTTGGGTGACGGAAGATTCGCGCGAAAGAAGCGGCTCATTAGGGTGGTTGGCAGCACCATGAGCCGCACGGCAAGTGAGCGCACGCTCGCTGCGTTCGAATTTTCATCGAACAGGGCTGAGAAGAATCTCCAGCAGCCATCGGTCGCGCCGATGAGATCGAGCGAGAGCTGGCCAAGCGCGAGCCGATCAATGTCGCTGAAGAACTGCGTCGACAGAAGATCGCGAAGCTGACCCCAGCCCTCGGGATGTCGGACATCGACCAACGATTTGACGCCGGACTGGCCGAGCCCGAGCACTGCGCGCGGCGTGTCACGTCGCTCGAGGGAGAGGAGCGCTACGGCTGTGACGTGTGGAAACTCGCGGACGAGCCGCGCGACGGCGCAGAGCTCCTCTTCCCCGCACCTTGCGACAGACAGTACGACGGCACCCGCGCGCTGATCGCGGAGATCATCGAACACGTCATCGAGTGAGTCGCGGTGGAGCGCGCGATATCGACCTTCACCAGCGGCGTCGACCCGGGTCCGTTCCACGGGCAGCAGGACGGTGGTCACCGGTTCCAATGGCGCGGGTGCGAAGGTGAGCGGGTTCACGGCGTCCTCCCAATGTGACGATCGTTCCAGAGCGAATCACGAATGGAAGCACGATCGCGCGCCGCGTCAGCGGGCCGTCAGTCACGGCCGAATGGCGAGAGCACCATTGAGACTGTATCTTTTCCCTTGGTGCGAGGCTGGCCGGACGGTCGCGTGGGGCGTGAGCTCCCCGAGGAAAGTCCGGGCTCCACAGGGCAGACCGCCAGTTAACTGCTGGGCACTGCGTTGCAGTGACGGAAAGTGCCACAGAGAACAGACCGCCGGCGGCTTATTGCCGGTAAGGGTGAAACGGTGGGGTAAGAGCCCACCGCGCATCTGGCAACGAATGCGGCAGGGTAAACCCCGGTCGGAGCAAGGCCGAATAGGCGGCGAGAGATGGCCCGTCTCGTCACAGACGCCGCGGGTAGGCTGCTTGAGGTCGTGAGTGATCACGATCCTAGAGGAATGACCGTCCGGACGGCAACGTCCGACAGAACCCGGCTTATAGGCCGGTCTCGCTCCACCGCAGCCTCTCGTGTTGAAGTTGGCGCGAGAGGCTGCGGTTTTTTGCTTCACGTGTGGCGCTGGACGCTGCCGATTTATACCGGGAGGGTCATGACTCGTCGGATCGGTCTCGTCGGTGCGGCTTTGGCACTCGTGGGTGTGGCTTGTTCGACGGCGCCTAACGTGGCGAAGCCGCCGGCGCCGGCGCCCGTCGCAGCGAAGCATGATTCCGTCGCGCAAGCCGCCACGCGGCGTTGGGCGCTGCAACGGGGGACCGGGAGTTGGCGCTACCGAATCGAGTCAAACGCGACGGTGGTACTCGCGGGTGACTCCACCGCACCGAGCGCACCCATTCACTCGGCTGCGATCTACTCACTCGGCGTCGACACGGCCGGGGTGAGCGGTGGGTTTCGCATAGCGGGCCGCGTGGATTCTTTAGTGCTCTCTACGGGCGGGCGCGTACCGAGCCGGCCGGCCGACTCGACGGTAAAGGAATTCACCGCGCAAATCGACTCCACATCCGGCCTAACGAATGTGGCGATGAGCGGCACCGAGCGATCGACGTGCGTCGGGGGTGTCAATCCCTTCGTGGCGTCAGGGTTGGCGCTGTTTGTGTCGGCGCCGGCGACCGTCGAACAGGGAGCGGTGTGGCACGATTCGACGTCGACGACGACGTGTCGCGGGAATGTCGCGATCGTGTCGAAGCTGCAGCGAACCTTCGAGCTCGTTGACTCCGCGACGTGGAACGGCCAGGCGGTGCTGCGCGTGAAGGTGAGCGCGACGTCCGCCATCGCGGGACAGGGTCTGGCGTCGGCCGCGGGCGATAGCATCTCACTAGCAGGCACCGGGACGTCGTCGGGAACGTTGTTGATCGATCCGACATCGCTCATGCCCGTCTCGTTAACGACAACGGGCAACACGGCGGTAACCGTTCACAGCCGACAGACAACGCTTCCGTTCACGCAACAAGTGACCGAGACCGTGACGCTTCTCGAGCATCGCGGTCCAGGCCAGCCGTGACTCTCTCGCACTAGTCGATGAGGCGGAGCGGCATGATCAGGCACATGTACTGTGCCGGGTCGCTCCAGCCCACGGGTTCGATGGTGGCCGCACGCTCCGGCGCCTTGAACGTTAGGCGCACCTCGTCGGTCGGCATGTTGCGGAGGATCTCGAGCAGGTAGCTCGCGTTGAATCCGATGTCCAACGCGTCGCCTTCGTAGGTCACGGGCAACTCGTCCTGGGCCTCGCCCAGGTCCGGGGTCTGCACGCTGAACTTGGCCATGCCCGCATTGAGGGAAATTCGGATGCGATGCGTCTGGTCGGACGCCACGACCGACATCCGCTTGAGCGCTTGGGACAACGCGTTCTTGTCAGCGAGCGCGATGCGATCGTTGTCGCGCGGGATGACTTGTTCGTACGGCGGGTAGGGTCCTTCGATGAGCCGCGTGTACACCGCGGTGAGCGGCGAACGGAACCCGAGGTGATTCTCGCCGCGAGCAATTTCGAGATCCTCCTCTGCCGGAAAGAGACGGCGTAGCTGCTCGAGCGCCTTGGGCGGAATGATGAGATCTTCCGATCGTCCGTCGTGGCCGACAACGGGCACATCGATCTTCGCCAGTCGATGACCGTTGGTTGCGACCATCCGCATTCTGTCGGCGCGCAATTCCCAGAGCACGCCGTTCAGGATGGGCCGGCTCTCTTCGGTCGAGACAGCGAACGCTGTGTGCGCGATGAGCTTTTGCAGCTCGCCCGACTTGATGCGCCAGCTTTCAGAGAAGCGGACGACGGGGAACGTGGGGAATTCATCGCGAGGCAATCCAAGCAACCGGAATCGCGAGCGACCGCACTCGAGCGTGATCTTTTGTTCGCCCACAGCGCTGATGCGCACTGGCGCGGACGGCAGCTCTCTCACGATTTCCGCGAGTTTCTTGGCGGGAACTGTGATTGCACCCTGCGTCTCGACGTCGGCGGTGACCTCCGTCGACACTGCCATGTCGAGATCGGTGCCGGACAATCGAATCCCGCGTTCATTGGTCTCGAGCAGGATATTGGACAGCACTGGCAGTGTCGTTTTCGCGGGTACGGACGCGATCACTGCCGCCAATCCATCCTGAAGTTTTTCGCGCGCGATAGTGAAGCGCATTCGGATCCTCTGATCCCTGGATGCTCGCGGGGGCTTTGGGAGTGAGTGTGGACTCGCGGTGTTCTTCTTCTACAGCTGTTCTTGTTAAATAAAGAGTAGTAGAAGTAGTAGGGGCTGTGGAATATGGGAAAAGCAGTCGAAGGTCCGAAGCGTGCAGCAGTTATCGTACTGAGAAGGGTGTGGGAAACCAAGGCGTAGTAGCAGGACCGTGGAAACGGAGTCGATGAGTGTGGGAGATGCCGGTGGTTTCCCACGGCATGCACATCATCTGTGAAGATCCGAGACGCTTTTCCGCAGCGATTCCACACGCGCATTGAAAGGGGCGTCGTGTGCGATGACCGATTCGACGCGCTCGAGGCTGTGGATGACCGTGGAGTGATCGCGCCCGCCGAATGCGTTGCCAATTTCTACGAGCTGAAGGCCGAGGAATTCGCGAATGAGGAACATCGCGACTTGGCGCGGTACGGTGAGCTGCTTGGTGCGGCTCTTGGACCGGAGGCCTTCGACATTGACGCTGAACTCTCGCGCGACGATTTGCTGAATCGACAGCACGCTCAACGCGTGCTTTTCGTCGGCACTTGGCTCACCATTTAGTCGCAACTTGTCACGAAGTGCTTCGCGCGCCAAACTGACCGATACTTCGCGATGTTTGAGTGACGCGTAGGCTAGAAGTCGGATCAGTGAGCCCTCGAGCTCGCGAACGCTGGACCGAACGTTCTCGGCGATGAAGCGAATGACGTCGTCGGGAATCGTCAGCTCGAGGTGATCGAGCCGCGCCTTGTTTTGAAGGATCGCGATGCGGTGTTCGAGATCAGGCTGCTCGATGTCGGCGACCATGCCCCATTGAAAACGGCTGACGAGGCGGGCCTCGAGGCCAGGAATTTCGGACGGCGGGCGATCGCTGGTGAGAATGATTTGCCTGCCGGCCTCGTAGAGCGCGTTGAACGTATGGAAGAACTCTTCCTGGGTTGCCTCGGTGCGCTTGAGGAAGTGCACGTCGTCGAGCAGGAGGAGGTCTGTTTCGCGGTAGCGGCGGCGGAATTCCGGAGTCGACCGCTTTTGGATCGCGGCGACGAGCTCGTTGGTGAATTGTTCGGTGCCGACGAAGCACACGCGTGTGGATGGAGCGCGCTGCATGATCTCGTGGGCGACCGCTTGCATCGAGATGCGTTTTGCCGAGCCCGGTGTCGCCGTAGATGAAGAGGGGGTTGTAGACTTTTCCGGGTGCGGCGGCGACTGCTTGCGCTGCCGCAGCGGCGAGCTCGTTGGACTTACCGATGACGAAATTGTGGAACGTGTAGCGCGTGCTGAGTTGCACGCCGGCAGCCGGCCCATTGCCGACTGTCGTTTGGCGGGCTTGATCGGGCGGCGGAGCGACGAAGAGATCCATCTGCGGCCGGGTCTTTCGCTCTTCGTCGACGCGGAAGACGATGTTAATGGGGTGGCCTAACGCTACTGGCGCCAGACTGGCGAGAAACTGCGCGTGCTTGGACTCATTCCAGTCGGCGGCGAATCGATCCGGTGCGACGACGACGATCGTGTCCCCTTCCAGCTCCAGCGCTTCGGTCGGCTCCAGCCAGGTCCGATAGGTTTGCTCCGGCAGCTCGAGGCGTGCGCGATCGAGCAAGCGGGACCAGGTTTCTGTTGCCGTGAGTGTCATGCAGGGTGCGACTCGGAAGGGGACGCGAAGCTAGATTCGGCGTGTGGAAAAGTCAATCCGATGAAAGTCGACAGTTGGGTTGGGTGCGAGGCAGGTGATGGGCGAGCTGACCGGAAAGATGTCGGCGTTGACCGATGCCGGAGTGGTGGATAGCTTTCAAGTTCTGTTGTTGCGTGTGACCGGAAACGCTTTTGGAGCTGGAACATGGGCAAGCCAACGTATCGTCCTCGGAATAAGCGTCGCATTCGCACGCATGGATTCATGGAGCGGATGTCGACACGGTGGGGGCGTGAGGTATTGAGCCGTCGTCGCAAGAAGGGCCGTAAGCGGTTGACCGTTCGGCTCCCGTCGAAGTACGCGGGCGCCTGAGCGGCGGGGGTTCTCGCGTCCGCGTCGGCTGACGCGGAGTGTGGAGTTGGAGCGAGTGACACGCGAGGGGAAGCGTATCCGAACCGACAGCCTCGAGCTTCGGTGGGTCGCTTCCCCTCTTGGGCATCCGCGGGTCGGGTTCATCGTGCCGAAGTACGCGCAGACGGCGGCGGCGCGCAATCAGCTCAAGCGGCGATTGCGAGAGATTGCGCGACTCGAGATTCTGCCGCGGATGGGTTCGTGGGACGCCATCATTCGAGCGCGCGCGGTAGCATATCGTGTCTCGTTTGCCGAACTTCGGCGCGAGTTGACACGTATGGGAGATAGGCTGGTCTCCGGAGAGCGCGAGTGATGCGATGGGTGCTCATTTTTCTCGTGCGCGGTTATCAAGTCGCGCTCTCGCCACTGTTGCCGTCGGCGTGTCGATTCATGCCGAGTTGTTCCGCGTACGCCGTGGAAGCGCTGGAGCGACATGGAGCGCTGCACGGTAGCTGGCTCACGATCCGCAGACTTGCGCGGTGCCACCCGTTCTGTGTGGGCGGCTATGACCCGGTGCCTTGAGCCCGGCTGCAATCTGAAATGGACAAACGATTCCTGATTTTTTTCGCTCTGGTGATCGTCGTTTTTCTGGTGACGCCGCGGCTCTTCCCGGCGCCACCCGCGGCGAAGAGAACAGCGGCCGACTCGGTTGGCGCGCTGGATACGGTACATCACGCCGTGACGGAGTCGAGCGCGGTTCCGGCGGCGTCGACGCCGCGCACGCCGGCAGTGGACACGACGTCCTTGGCATCGTCATTGGCGCATGCCGACACGATCGCGGTTCGAACATCGAACGCGACGTATCGGTTCAGCACGCGCGGGGCGGCGCCGATCGGCGCGCGGATGGAGGATTTCCGCGCGTACACAAAGGGCGACGGGAAAGTGGAGTTGGCGCGGGACGGCGCACCGCTGCTGTCGTATGGGGTCGCGCAGGGGCGTGACACGCTGGATCTCGACCGCACCGTGTTCAGCGTCGATTCGACCATGCGCGGTGCCGGCGGTCTTCCGGTGCTCATCTTTCGCGGCGCGTTAGGCGGCGACACGGCGATGATCACGTACACATTCTCGCCGGACAGTTATCTGGTGCGGGTGCGCGGATCGGTGCGATCCGCCGGCGGATCGGACGCGACGCGGGCACTCCTGGTGTCACTGCCCTCTGGATTCCGGTCGACCGAAGCGGACTCGGCGGAGGACGAGCGGCATCTGTCGTACGTGGTCAAATCGATGCGCGACGATCCGCAAACGATCGACTTCTCGAAACTCGACTCGACGGTGACGCGGACCGAGACCGGTCCCCTCAACTGGGTTGCGGGCAAGAACAAGTACTTCCTGGTCGCCTTGTTGTCCGACACGACGCATTCACCGTTCGCCGGCGCCGTTTTTCGGGGCGTGCCGAGGCCGGCGAAGACGCTGGCCACGCTGGCGACGGGTCGGGTTGTCGAAGCGTTGCCCGAGGACGGGACGTTCGCGTTCACGCTCTACATGGGGCCGCAAGAGTGGCGCAGACTCTTGTCGTTAGGCCGCCAGCTTCAGAACGTGAATCCACACGGGTGGGTGTTCCGGCCGGTCGTGCAGCCGTTGATCACGCTGGTGATGCGGTTGTTGCTGTGGGCGCACGACGTGTCGCGCATCAACTATGGGTGGTTGGTGGTGATCTTCGGCGTCGCCGTGCGCTTGCTGCTCTGGCCGCTCAATCAGAGTGCGATGCGCGCGCAGCTCAAGATGCAGCAGATCCAGCCCGAGCTGCAGGTAATTCAGAAGAAGTACAAGAGCACACCGGAGAAGCTGAATTCGGAGATGATGCGGCTGTACCGGGAACACGACATGAGCCCGTTCACGTCGCTGGCCGGCTGCGTGCCGATGTTGATTCCGATGCCGGTGCTCTACGCCTTGTATTTCGTGTTCCAGGATACGATCGAGTTTCGCGGCGTGTCGTTTCTGTGGATGGTCGACATCTCGCAGCGCGATCCGTACTACATCCTGCCGATTCTCATGGCGCTCTCGATGTTCGTCCTGTCGTGGATCGGTTTGCGGGCGTCGCCACAGAACTCGCAGGCGAAGATGATGGCGTACACGATGCCGTTAGTCATGGTGTTGTTCTTCTACCGGCTCGCGGCAGGGCTGAATCTGTACTACGCCGTGCAGAACATGGCCGCGTTGCCGCAGCAGTGGCTCATCGCTCGTGAGCGCGCGAAGGCCGGCCTGCCGGCGACGACGGCCGGACCGGCGGCCGGAGCCGGGGCGAGGGCGACGTAGCGAGTATGTTAGGCGGAGCCGCCGGCCGCAGTCGATGAACGCGATGCTGCCGGGGGCGGACGACACGATCGCGGCGTTGGCGACGCCGGCGGGGCGAAGCGCTCTCGCGGTGGTGCGGATGAGCGGGCCCAAGGCCCACGAGATTGGGAGCCGCCTGTTGGACCCGTGGCGTTCCACGCCCGGCGTCGCATACCGGGCGAGCCTGTCGGATCCCGTGACGGGCCGGCTGATCGAGCGGCCGGTGGTGACCGTGTATCGCGGTCCGCGCTCGTACACGGGTGAGGATCTCGTCGAGCTGAGCGTGCACGGCGGCCACGTCGGACCGGCGCGTGCGTTAGGCGCGCTGCTGGCCGCGGGCGCGCGGGTGGCGCTGCCGGGCGAGTTCACACGCCGCGCGGTGGCCGCGGGGAAATTGGACGTGCTACAGGCCGAGGCGATCGGCGACGTGATCGACGCCGAGTCGCAGGTGATGCACGACGCGGCCTTGTCGCAACTCGATGGCCGGCTGTCGCGGCGCATTGCCGAGCTACGAGAAGCCGTGCTGCGCGTCGAGGCGATGATCGCCTACGACATTGACTTCCCGGAGGAAGACAGCGGTCCGATCGATCCGGCGCGCGTGATGGAGGCAACGGCGGCGGTGATGGACGCGTTGGAGCGATTGCTGGCGACGGCGGCGGCGGGCGAGGTGATCCGGCGTGGGGCGCGGGTGGTACTGGCGGGGGTGCCTAACGTCGGGAAGTCATCGCTGTTCAACGCGCTGGTGGGTCGCGAGCGGGCGATCGTGACGCAATATGCGGGCACGACCCGGGACGCGATCGAGGCGGTGGTGGACCTGGGCGCGTGGCCGATCCGGCTGGTGGATACGGCCGGTCTTCGCGCGACCGACGATCCGATCGAGCAGTTGGGCGTGGCGATGGCGGAGCGGACGCTGGCCGACGCCGATGTGGTCCTGGCGTGCGGGGACAGCCCCTCTTCGTTAGGCGAGGCGGTGACGGCGGCGTCCCGCTGGACCCAGGCGCCGGTCGTGGCCGTTCGCACGAAAGGCGATTTAGTAGCGGAAAGTTACGAATCTAACGGATCGCCGACGCTGATCGTGAGCGCGCTGACCGGCGCCGGACTCGCTGCGCTCCGCGCGCGGCTCGAGCAGCTGGTCCAAGTGCGGGTGGGCGACGACTGGCGCGACACGCCCCTGCTCACCCGCGAGCGGCACCGCGCGGCCATCGCCCAAGCGCGCTCCGAAATCGCCGCGTTCCGCGATGCGTGGTCGGGCGATGACCCGTCGAGCGCCGTGCCTGTCGTCATCGCGGCCGTGCATCTCCGCGCTGCGGCGCTGGCACTCGAGTCGTTGATCGGCGTGATCGATGTCGAAGACGTTCTCGATCACCTCTTCCGGACGTTCTGCGTCGGGAAGTAAGCCCCAAGCGCGGTCAGGCGCTCGCAGCCGCCTCCCCGGCGGCGAGAATCTCGGAGGCATTGGCGCGGAGGCACCACGCGAGACCGCGGGTCGACACCGCGTGCTCCACCATTCGGCTGCCGACGTAGTACCCGGCTCGTTCGGGCAGCACGTATCCGCCGGGCATTGTGCGCGCATCCGCGGGCATGCCGTCGGCGAGAAAACGCAACCGAAGACCGAGTGCCGCGCGATCGAGATCCTCGGCGACGTCGGCGAGGATGGTGCGCTCGAGATCGCGAACCCGCGCATACTGTCGCCTGTCGTAGCCGTAGTATTCCCACTCCGCGTGCCCGGGACTCGCGACGCGCGCGGCTTCGACCGCCAGCCCCTCGTTCACGAGTAGTTCCCGCAGCGAGGCGCGACGCGCCGTGTCCCAGTACGAGTAATAGCCGCCGGCTGCCTGCACGAGGCGATGCAGCTCGCTTCGCCCGTGCGGCGCGGTGTAGCGCACCACGTGGGCGATCTCGTGCGCGAGCCAGGGACGAATGAGCTCAGGGTCGAGCCCAAGACCGTGCGTTTCTGTGCTTGCGACTGCAGTGAAATGTTCCAAGCAGATCACTGCGACGCCTTTACCATCCGCGACAAGCTCGCCTGCGTTGGCTGCTCCGACGCCGACCATGAGGACGACGTCCATGTCGACATCTATGTCGAGCAGGTCGGTGCAGGCGGCGATTGTGTCTCGCGCGAGCGACAGGACGTCGGTGCGCTCCAACATCCCGAGCAGGTCGTGCCGATTCGCCTGGATGGTGTTTCTCACCACCTCCGCAAAATGTTCGCTCTCGGGATCGAGCACGTAGTTGTGCCAATACGGCTCGAGCACGCGCCGGTTGGCATCGAAGTATCTGTGGTAGGCAGCGATTGGATCACTGTTGTCGAGCACGGCGAAGAAATCGGGAACCAGATCGATCAGCATGGCACCGAAGGAAGGAGCCGGAACTGGTTGAGGGCGGCGAAAAAGTCGTCGAAACGCGGGGAAGATACCGGCGACCGGAAAGTGCTACAAGAGGAAACACACCCGTGGCACGCAACTTTCCTTGTTCCTCGTTGTGAGAGGAGGCAGGAGCCCGAGGATGACCACGCTGAAGCAAATCGATCTAACGTGTCCCATTTGCCAGAGCCGCTTCACGTCGCACGCGGTGCTGTCAACGAATTCGTTCGGCGGCAAGCGGACCGACTTTCATGAGCGGGCCGCTGGCGCGCAGCCACTGCC
This sequence comes from uncultured Gemmatimonadaceae bacterium, assembly GCA_963702675.1. Lineage (GTDB taxonomy): Bacteria > Gemmatimonadota > Gemmatimonadetes > Gemmatimonadales > Gemmatimonadaceae > JADGGM01. The sequence goes on along the minus strand of CAVPDN010000009.1, from coordinate 224,287 downwards.
GTATTTGATTCACATTTGCGCGCGTTGCGGGTACGCGGGTGGCGAGCGCGACTTCAGCGACGATGCCGACGTGAGTCCGGTGTTGCGCGAGCATGTGTGGGACGAGCTTGCGCCAAAGCTTCCCGAGGTAGGCGGCACGATTCCCGGATCGGCGAAATATGAGTTCGCCGCGAAGGTCGCTGCGTGGCAGGGTGCGGAGCCGCGGCGCATCGCCGATCTGTATTTGCGTGCGGCGTGGTGCTGCGTGGACGAAGGCGATGTCGAGGCTGAGCGCTTTTTCCGTCGTCATGCAGCGTGGCAGTTCGAAGCGGCGCTGTCGAGTTACGACGGAACAGAACGGGAGGAGCGCGCGGTGCTCACGTACCTGGTGGGCGAGTTGTGGCGTCGCGTCGGGGACCTTGCGTTAGCCAGCGAATGGTTCGATCGCGTGGAGTCCGAAGTCATGGATCTTGCCGCCCAACGGTGGGTGTTGGACGCCGCGTGGCAACAGCGGAGTTGTCCGCGCGACTGGTTCGAGTAATCGCCCAACGGCCGCCCTCGAGGATGCGGGGTCAGCGCGTGCCGAACATGCGGTCGCCCGCGTCGCCCAGCCCGGGAAGGATGTAGCCCTGGGCGTTGAGCTCGCGATCGAGCGCGGCCGCGTATACGGGCACATCAGGATGCGCACGATGCATGCGCTCGACGCCCGCGGGCGCCGCGACGATGCAGAGAAAACGAATCCGAGCAGCGCCGGCGCGCTTGAGGGATGACACGGCGGCGACACCGCTTCCTCCCGTGGCCAGCATCGGATCGAGCACGAAGAAATGCCGCTCGGCGGCGTCGCCCGGCACCTTGAAGTAGTAGTCCACCGGCTCGAGTGTATCGTGATCGCGATACATTCCGATGTGTCCCACGCGAGCCGACGGAACCAAGCGCAGCACCCCTTCCACCATGCCGAGTCCCGCGCGAAGGACCGGGACCAACGTGAGTTTCTTGCCGCTCACGCGGCGGCCGTGCATCGATTCGAGCGGCGTGTTCACATCCACCTGCTCCAGCGGAAGATCACTCGTGGCCTCGTAGGCCATGAGCATCGCGATCTCCTCGATGAGCTCCTTGAACAGTTTGGTCGTCGTCGTGCGATCGCGTGCGATCGAGAGCTTGTGCTCGATGAGCGGATGCCGGCTGACGATCAGATTGCCCAGGGCAGGGGTGGTGTGCATGGGCCGCAAACTAGTATCTTCGGCCGAATGAAAGAATATCAGGCGGTGATTCTTCGACTGACGCGGCGATCGCAGGAGGATGAGGATGCACTTACGGATCTTCTCAACGAACGGAGCCGGGGCGGATGGGAACCGGCTCTCATGACGCAGGACGGACAGCGGCTAACGGTCGTGTTTCAGCGACTATCGTCGGGAGAGTCGCGTGTCGCGGGCTGAGGGGGCGGGGGCGGACCTCCGAGTGACGAACGCGGAACACCGGCCTCGACTCGAAGCGGCCGAACGAATTCTTCGTGCTGCGGTGCGGTGTATCGTGTCATTGGGTGCCGCCGCGCTTACAATGCACGACGTGGCCGAAGAAGCAGAAGTGAGCAAAGGACTCATTCATTACCACTTTCACGACAAGGACACGTTGCTCGCGCGCGTCGTCGAGTGGATGGGTCAGAACCTGGTGTCGCGCGAGCGGGCGGCGCTGGAGAATTCGGCGCCGCGTCACGCGATCGATGATCTGTGGGCGTGGTTGTCGGCGGAGCTCGATCGCGGGCATTTGCGTGTGCTGCTCGAGCTGGCGCAATGGCGCAATCCGCTCGTACGCCGCGCGATTCACGTGGCGAATTTGGCGCGGCGTGAAGCGTCCGCCGCTTCCATTGGGCGACTCTTCGCCTTACTCGCGCTTCGTCCGCGCATTCCGGCGCGATTGCTGGCCGACGTGGTGGTGCCATTTGTCGATGGTCTCGCGATGACGATGGGAGTGGATCCCGAGTTCAATCCGCGGGCTGCATTCGACGTCCTGTGGCTGTCGCTGCTGACGCTGACGGACTGACGCTCGCAGCCTGTCGACATTGCGGTCTCTTACGGTGCATAGGCAGTCGCGTGTAGCTTCGCCGCCATGAAGCGCCGGACACATCTGCGAGCGCGCGTGATCGGCGCGTTGGTCGCGCTGGGCATCATTGCGTGGCTCACGATAGTGGTCGCGGTGGTGGTTGTTGGTGCGCGCGACGAAGCAGCGCCCGCGACGGCGATCGTCGTACTCGGCGCAGCGCAGTACGAGGGGCACCCATTGCCGGTGCTGCGCGCACGGTTAGACCACGCGTTCGAACTGTATCAGCGGTCTCTGGCGCCGGTGATCATCGTGACTGGTGGAACGGGCGCCGGCGACACGACGAGCGAGGCGCAGGTGAGTCGCCGATACCTGCTCGAGCGCGGCGTTCCGGACAGCGGCGTGGTGATGGAGACGCACGGTCTAACTACCAGTCAGTCGATCCACGCCGTGGCCGCGATCGTGTCCGCATTGCCCGGCCGGCGGGTGATACTGGTCAGCGATCCTTTCCATATGCTGCGGCTGTCGATCTTGGCGCGAGCGCTTGGATTGACGCCGCTGACGTCTCCGACGCGAACGAGTCCCATTTCGAATCGGGCGAGTGCGCGATGGAAGTACGTGTTTACGGAGTCGTTGAAGGCGCCGGTAGCGTACGTTATTGAAAGAATGTCTGACTAACGCACCAATCGACGCGGTGCTCGTATTCGGGCGCGATGATGTCTGCGTGATGTCGCTACAGGCCTTCTATTGCTTGATGAGCAGGGCTTTGAGAAAATTGCCGGGATTGCCGAATTGCTGTTGGCGATCCAACGACCTGCGGGGAAATTCCGCCGCTTAAGGGTCGCGGACGTACCGGGGCTGTCCGGCTCGCGGATTGGGCCTCGGTCTGCGTTGGGCACCCCCTACGCGGGCCACGCGGCGCCGTTCCCTCTTGCGTTCCTGCCAAGAAACACAACACATTGGTCGCCGCCGGCTGTCGTTACAGAGCAGCGCGGCATCTTTCGCCGCGGGAGATCCCTGGTGGCGAGGGGAGCTCTCCGGACCGGTCTGGCCCCAGGCGCGGCGTTTCCTGGTCGCAGGTGGCTACCGTATGGCGTACCGTTTGGGCTCTTATCGTCGAGACGTTTCTCCGCGCGCAGCGCTGCGCAGTGCTGAGGTTTTCGCACGCGCGTTTCAACATTCTGTTTCTAGTCCCGCGTCCTTGCTGTGCCCCGGTTAGCCGGGGTCGTCTCGCGCCCCTGCGTGGTGGCGGTTTCGATGAGACGTGTGGTGGCGGACGCAGTGCCGGACCGGTAGACGTGTAGCGAGTTCAGCTCGACTCGCAGTCGCTCAATCGTCGAACTCACCTTCTCTCGGGAGATCCGTGCATGCGAATACCAAGGCTTCTCGTTGCCATCGCGGGTGCGGCGCTCTGTGCCGGAGTCGCCGCTGCACAGGAGCAGGTCGAGACGACGAAGGCCAAGGCGTCGATGGAGCCGAGTTTTACGAGCGTGACCGACCAGATGCTGCTCGACGCGCGGAAGAACGAAAGCAACTGGGTGACGTATGGGCGTGACTATTGGAATCAACGCTGGTCGCCGCTGACGCAGATCAACACGTCTAACGTTGGGTCGTTGCACGTGTCCTGGATGTACCAGACAGGCATCTCACGGTTGGGTTCGTTCGAGACGAGTCCGATCGTGATCGGTGGCGTCATGTATCTCACCACGCCGTACAACACGGCGATGGCCGTGAACGCGCGCACAGGGAAGGAGATCTGGCGGTACGAACACAAGCAGAGTATCGCGTCGCCGATCTTTTGCTGCGGTCCGAACAACCGCGGCGTCGCGATTTCGGAAGGCACGGTGTTCATGGCGACGCTCGACGCGCATCTGGTTGCGCTCGATGCGAAGACCGGCGCCGTGCAGTGGGACGTGCAAGTCGAGGATCCCGAGGCTGGTTACAGCGAGACGATGGCGCCGCTGATCGTGGGCGACAAAGTGATCGTCGGCGTCTCCGGCGGCGAATACGGCATTCGCGGATTCGTCCGTGCCTACAACAAGAGCAATGGTCAGCCGCTGTGGACGGCGTACACGATTTTCGACAAGGGATGGGAAGGGAAGTTCACGCCGACGACTAACGAAGGCGAGCCGCTGCATCGCAATATCGACGCGGAAAAGGCGGGGATGGCGCAGTACGGTGATGCGTGGCAGCGGGGCGGCGGCGGCGTATGGATGACGCCGTCGTACGATCCGGCATCGCATCTCCTGTTCTTCGCGGTGGGGAATCCGTCACCCGATCTCGACGGATCGGTGCGCCCCGGCGACAATCTGTGCTCGGATTGCATCATGGCGGTGGACGCCAACGACGGCAGTGTGAAGTGGTACTACCAGGAAGTCCCGCATGACGTGTGGGACCTGGACGCGGTGAGTCCGCCGGTGGTGGTGAAGCTCAAGGATGGGACGACGGCGGTGGCGCAGGCGGGCAAGACGGCGTGGGTGTACGTGTTGAACGCAGCGACGGGGAAGCTCATTCGGAAGTCGGCGCCGTTCAACCGTCTCGAGAACATGTTCGGGCAACCGACGGCGGACGGCACGCGGATGTTGCCGGGCGCGAACGGCGGCTCGGAATGGTCGACGACGGCGGTGGATCCGACGTTGGGCTACATGTATGTGTTAGGCATAGAGCAGCCGATGCACTATATCACCCACAGCGCCCCCTTCGACAAGGGCAAGCTCTGGTTAGGCTCGGCGTTCAAGGCGGTGCCGGGCGAGCGGCAGTACGGGACATTCAGCGCGGTGAACCTGAACACGGGGAAGATCGCGTGGCAGGTGGAGACCGAGCAGCCGATGATCGGCGGGGCGATGACGACCGCCGGGAATCTGGTGTTCGTGGGCGAAGGCAACGGCCACTTCAATGCCTTCGACGCGCGCACGGGCAAGAAGTTGTGGATGTTTCAGGCCGGCGCGGGGTGCAACGCACCGCCGGTCACCTACATGCAAGACGGCAAGCAATACATTGCGGTCGCGTGCGGCGGAAACTTCCAAATGGGTTATCCGTTAGGCGATGCGGTGATGGTGTTCACCCTTCCCGGGGCCGCGCCGAAAGCGCCGAAGTAGTCGAATGAGCCGGCCGGCGTGGGCCATGCGAACGATCGTGGCTCGCGCCGGCTCGGCGTGTATGCGACCGGATGCGAGACGGGGGATCTGATGCGGCGATCGGTGGTGGGCCTAACCGGCGGACTGGTGTGTGTGCTGGGGGCATTTGCCGCGGGTCGCCGGAGCCAGGATGCGGCGATGCAGCCGCGTCATGCGGCGCTTCTGAACGGTGCCGATTGGGCGGCGTACAGCCCGCGGGAGAAGGAAGCGTACCTGAGTGGATTCATTGCGGGGGCGGGAGCCGAACAGACTCGCGCGCTCGCGGCCTTGGCTGGCGACTCACTCGACAGCAGCGCGGTCTCGAGCAGCGCGATCACGCGGCTACGGGATGGGAAGCAGCTCCGTTTTTCGTATGCGCCATCGGTGTATGCGGCACAGATCGACGATTTCTACTGGTGGGTGGACCATCGGCAGATGCCGATCGTGGACGTGTTAGTCACGATCAATCGTCACACGAAAGACCAGTAGCGATCCAGTGCCGGTGGCGGCATGCGATCACGCACAGCACATTGGGAGGTGGGGCCACAGAGGTCATTCTCTCTTCGCGCCGCTTTTGCCCGCAGCGGCGGGGCCATTGGGAACGATCAGTTGTCGATTCAGCGATTCCGTGATGCGAGCTCCCCACGGTTTGGCAGAACACTCAAAACTCGACAGGGAGAAGTAGCTATGAAACGATCCGCACTCTGGTGTATCGCCTTGCTATTCGCCGGCGTTAGCACTGCCCGGGCGCAGGGTCTTACGATGCAGATGAGTAACGGATGGGCATTCACGTTCACTGGCAACGTCAATGCGTTTCTCGTGTACACGAATGGAAGCGTGGATTCCGCGCTCGGTCCGATCGACGGCGGTCTGGTGAGTCCGGATCGGGTGACGCGTATCCGGACGGGGTTGTTGCCGGGCTTCGCGAACTTCGAGGCTTCGGGCAAGGAAGGCAACCTGGACCTCAAGGTGCACTTCGGATTCGCACCGCAGATCAACAGCAACAGCCTGCACGACAACTTCGGCGCGCAGATCGACATGCGCGAGGTGTACCTGACGTTAGGCGGATCGTGGGGTCAGATCCTCGCCGGCCGCGAGCTGGGACTCTTCCAGCGGCAAAACATCCTGACCGACATGACGTTGTTCGGGACGGGCGCCAGCGGCGGTACGTTAGGCGCAGGCGGAACGACCCTGGGCCGCATTGGATTCGGGTACATCTATCCGAACTTCAACGCACAGATCACGTACAGCACGCCGGCCGGCAAGCCGACGCAGTTCTCGATCGGCTTGTTCGATCCGAGCGTGGTGTGCGGGCCGAATCCTTGCGCCGCTGCGACGGACGCGAACTATCAAGGGACGCGGCTGCCGCGCGTGGAAGCCGAGTTGAGCTGGACCGGCAACATGGGGTCGAGCTCGAGCGGTCAGATGAGCAGCGCCAACAAGATCATGCTGTGGGTGAACGGCACGTGGCAGAACACGCAGATGTCGGCGGTGTCCGTCCAATCTCCGGACACGAACCCGAGCATCAACTCGGCCGGTATCGGTGGTGGCGCGAAGCTCGATGTGAACGGATTCTCGCTCGTCGGATCCGGTTACTATGGTAGCGGTCTTGGAACGACGCTCATGTTCGGTCAGCTGGACGGTAGCGCGATCGATCCGGCACTTCAGGCCCGCAAGTCGTGGGGCTACCTGGCGCAAGTGCAGTACAGCCAGCCTGGAACGCATTGGACGATCGGCGGCAGCTGGGGCGAGAGCCACCTGGACGAGAGCGATGGTGACCGGGTCTCGTTGGATGGAGATCCCGATCCCCTCGTGAAGTACAACAGGGCCGCAGATGTGATGCTGACGTACCAGTGGACAAAGTCTCTGCGCTGGGTTGCAGAGTACACGTGGGCCCGCGCGGCGGCGTACTCCGGTTCGCAAAACACGTCGAACCAGGGTGCTTCTGGATTCATGCTGTTCTTCTAGAACGATGCGCGGTAGCAGTACATCGCGGGCGGGTCCCAACGGATCCGCCCGCGTTGTTCATCTGTGCGACCGGTCAGGCCTGTCGGTGCTTTTGGCGTTTCAGCCGGGCTGGGCCTGCTTGACACGCTCCCCAGGCATCTCCAGTTTCTTCCTCCCCGACGGAACCGACGCGTCGGTGAGAGATCCACTGGACGTCGTGGACCGTAGGACAGAGAGAAGCGATTCCTGATGCAGGGGTTGCCGATTTCTCTCGTGTTGTGCAGGATATGGGTTGGAGGGATGTAATGATTCGTTCGTGACCACCCCCGACCACGAGGGAGATCAGACGGAAGGCAGTTGCCCTGCGCCGACAGGACTAACAAAGTGAGCGCGCGAAGTGTGGCGCGCGGCGTGACGAAATAGATCGCACGAATCGAGCGAAGACCGTTTTCAACTCACGCAAAGTGCGCGGCATTGTGAGGTGCGATGGTCTGCAGCGAGCGAAGTCCTCCTCGACGTGGCACGCTGTTCCGCTGTTGCCCCAGCGGAACTAGCCCCAGTGCGGCCCCAACCGCGAGGCCTGGCGGCACAGCGTGCGGATGCGCGGTCATGCTCAATCCTCACTCTCCACAAGGGGCAGCATCATGAATCGCTTTACCCGCTTCTCTTCTTGGGCGGTCCTCGCCGGTGCGTTGACCGTTGGCGCGGTTGCCGCCAACGCTCAGCAGGAACTGATCGAGGCATCCAAGAATCCGGGCCAGTGGGTCATGCCGGGGAGGACGTACGATCTGCAGCGGCATAGTCCGCTCAAGCAGATCACCACGGCCAACGTCAAGGACCTGCAGTCGCTTGGACGTTTCTCGACCGGCACGCTTCGCGGGCACGAAGGCAATCCGCTCGTCATCGGGCAACGTGATGTACGTGCACTCGTCGTTCCCGAACAAGGTGTACGCGCTGGACCTGTCGAAGCCCGGCGCGCCGCAGATCTGGCAGTACACGCCCGAGCAGCCGGCCGACGCGATTCCGATCGCCTGCTGCGACCTCGTGAACCGCGGTCTCGCGTACAGCCCGAAGTACGGCAAGTTCTACATCGAGCTGCTGCAGGGCGACCTGCTCGCGCTCGAATGCGAAGGACTCGGCGAAGCAGGTGTACCGGCGTCAAGAGCGCGGACTACAAGAAGGGCGCGACGATGACCAACGCCCCGCTCGTGGTCGGCGACGTCGTCATCACCGGCATCTCGGGCGGTGAGTTCGGCGTCCGCGGCCGCGTCACGGCGTTCGACGCTGTAGACGGTCACGAGCTGTGGCGCGGCTACAGCACGGGCCCGGACAACGAAGTCGATGATCACGGCGACACGCCAACGCCAACTACCCGTCGATCAAGGGCAAGGACCTCGGCGTCTCGACCTGGCAGGGCGACGAGTGGAAGCGGGGCGGCGGCACGACCTGGGGCTGGTACTCGCTACGACCCCGAGCTGAACCTCTTCTACTACGGCTCGGGCAACCCGGGCACCTGGAACCCCGATCAGCGGCCTGGCGACAACAAGTGGTCGATGACGATCTGGGCGCGCAACCCGCAGACGGGCAGGTGAAGTGGGCCTACCAGATGACGCCGCACGACGAGTGGGACTACGACGGCGTCAACGAGAATGTGCTGTTCGACAAGGGCGGCCAGAAGCTGCTGGCGCACTTCGACCGCAACGGCTTCGGCTACACGCTCGACCGGACGAACGGCAAGGTGCTCGTCGCCAAGCCGTTCGGCCCGGTGAACTGGGCCGACCAGACCGGCATCGATCTGACGACGGGCGTCCCGGTCGAAGGATCCGTCCAAGCGGACCAACGCGAAGAAGAACACGCGAGGGCATCTGCCCGGCCGCGATCGGCTTCAAGGATCAGCAGCCGTCGGCGTACTCGCCGAAGACCGGCCTGTTCTACGTCCCCGACGAACCACATCTGCATGGACTACGAGGGCGTCGAAGTGAAGTACACGGCCGGCCAGCCGTACGTCGGCGCGATCGTGCGGATGTTCCCGGGCCCCGGCGGCAACCGCGGCCGGTTCATCGCCTGGGATCCGATGACGGGCAAGATCGTGTGGGAGATCAAGGAGAACCTCGCGGCGTACGGCGGCGCGCTGACCACGGCCGGCGGCGTGGTCTTCTACGGCACGATGGAAGGCTGGCTCAAGGCCGTTGATCCGAAGACGGGCAAGCTGCTGTGGAAGTTCAAGACCCCGTCGGGCATCATCGGCAACCCGATGACCTACACGGGTCCTGATGGCAAGCAGTATGTCGCCGTGCTCTCGGGCATCGGCGGCTGGGCGGGTATCGGCGTGGCCGCGGGCATCGGCGCCGAAGATCCGACCGCCGGTCTCGGCGCGCTCGGCGCGTTCGGCGACGCCGGTCAGCTCTCCAACCAGGGCGGCGTGCTGACGGTCTTCATGCTGCCGGGCGCCGCGAAGCCGTAAGCAACGGCGACGTGCAGGGCGTGATCGAACCCGGTGTCGGAGCCAGCGTGCTCCGGCACCGGGTTGATCGCGTTAGGATGTGTTCGTCACACTCTTGCCAGAAGGACAACATGCAGTACTCGCAGCAGCAGTGGTTGCGTTGCGCGTGCCTGGTCTTGGCCGGCCTGTTCGCCGGCGCGGGACCGCGCGCGTTGGCGCAAGGCGACAGAATGCCGCACGGCGCGGCGCCCTCGGCCGATTTCCCGATCACGCAGGCCTGGAAGGATTTCAGAGATGCTCCGGGTGTGCGGCGATCCCGAGAACATGCCGTTCTCGGACCAGAAGAAGCAGGGGTTCGAGAACAAGATCGCGCAGGTCATCGCCAGTGCGTTAGGCGATTCCGTGGTGTACACGTGGTGGCCGCATCGCCGCGGATTTCTGCGCAACACGCTCACCGCGTCGGAGTGCGACGTGGTCATGGGCGTGCCCACGGGATATGACCCGGTCCTAACGACGGATGCGTATTACCGATCGACGTACTACATCGTGACCCGGGCCGACCGGCACCTGGACATCACGTCGCTCGACGACCCGCGGCTCAAGACAATGAAGATCGGTGTGGGGCTCATCGGCGACGACTATACGAACACGCCGCCGGCGCAGGCGCTGGCGAGTCACGGCGTGACGAAAAGCGTGCGCGGATTCAGCTTGTTCTACGACGAGGACACGCATCCGCAGGACATCGTCAATGCGGTCGCGGACGGCTCGATCAATGTGGCGCTGGTGTGGGGCCCGGTAGCCGGCTACTTCGCCAAGGAATCATCCGTCCCGTTGAGCCTGACCGCGTTGCCGGACTCCGACAACACGAGCGGTGTGTTGTTTGCGTACAATGTGGCTATCGGCGTCCGTCATTCGGATCGCGATTTGAAGGCGGCGCTGGACTCGGTGCTGACGCAGAAACGGGACACCATTGAAGGCATTCTGCGGAGCTACCACGTGCCGACGGTCGAGGTCAAACACTGAGCAGCGGTCGGCATCGTCAACCATTCACCTCAAGTCGGTTGAAACCACTCGAACCCGACGCCGACGCAACATCAGAATCAATGAGCCTGTCGAACGAACACACTCCGAGGAATCGCAGCGACAACGCGGCCCATCGTGCGGCCCGGTTCTGTTTGTTTGCCGTCTGCCTGGTGGCCGTGACGGCATTCGCCTGCTCGAAGGACAGCGGGAGCGGCGCGGCGAGCGCGTCGACCACCACGCCCGCGGGATCGACCGCGACGCCGGCCAAGACCGGCGACACGGTGACCGTCGCATCGGGTACGTACTGCGACACGCCTAACGACTCGGCCGAGGTGTGGAACAACGCGAACCATCATCGGAGCGATCCGCTGGCCGTGTCGCAGCAGGAGTACGACGGCTGGAAAATGTTCCACGTGTACTGCTACCGGTGCCACGGGACGGATGCGATGGGCAGCGACATCGCGCCCAATCTTCGTCATTCGTTAGGCCCGGAAGGCGGCGTGAACAGGACGTGCTTCATCACCACGGTGTGGAACGGGCAGGCCGCCCAAGGGGATGCCGACGTGGAGCCCGTTGCTCGATTCGACGCAGATCTACAATCTCTACGCCTACGTGACGGCGCGGAGCATGGGCGGGTTGGCGCCGGGGCGGCCGCATGTCGGGACCGTGTCGAAGTGACGGGGACAAGGGAATAGGGAACGGGGGAGAGGGTGCGGGGTGAGCACCCTCTTCGTGTTTCAGGGGACCGGCACGGGAGGACAGATGCGGAGCGTCGCGGCGGCTGCGTTAGGCGTGGGACTGGCGGCGGCCATCTCGGCGGCCGCGGCGCGGGCGGCGGGGCGAGAGGCTCCGTTAGGCGTGCGCGGGGCGGCGCAGGCCATCGCGGCGGACACGGGGATGCGCCTCACGCGCGACGAGGTGATCGACGCGCTGGCCAAGGCGACCGACGAGGCGCCGGCCGACTTCAGCGGGGATGACCTGTCCGGCCTCGACCTATCGGGCGTGGACTTCAAAGAAGCGAATCTGAGCCACGCGCGGTTGGTGGGGACGCGATTCGTGCGCGCGAAGTTGTTCGGCGTGACGCTGAGCGGGGCGGTCGCACAAGGCGCGGATTTCTCGAGTGCGATTCTGGACGTGTCGGTGATGCGCGGGACGGATCTCACCCACGCGACGTTGCGTGGGGCGAGTTTGTATGCGGCCATCATGATCGGCGCGAATCTGACCGATGCCGATCTGTCGCACGCGAGGGTGATCGCGGCGCTCAACAACGCGATCCTCGTACGGGCGAAGCTCGACAGCACCAACTTCGGCGCCGACCGCGGCAATCAGCCGATGGGGCTCATGTTCACCAACTTGAGCGACGCGGATCTTTCAGGCGCCGATCTCTCGGGCGCCAACTTGCGTAAGGCCTCGCTCGTACGGGCGAATCTCACCGGCGCCGACCTCGCAGGCGCCGACGTGTCCGATGCGAATTTCGATCAAGCGATTGTGGCGCACGTCCGCGGCAAGGCCACGATCGTGGGGCTTGCCAAAGCGCGCAATCTGCCTAACCCGTGGTAGTCAGCCGAGTTTTGCCCAGATGGAGTTGGGCCAGCGAGAGCGAATCCACCGATCGAGCCCGACGCAACGGCCGGCGTGGGTATAGAGGAACGCGATCATCATGGCGAGCAGCATGATGTGGAAGCCCTGCTGCCCCGAACTCATGTGCTGCACGGCCATGCCGTAGAAGATGACCTGCAGAATCCCGCAACAGGCGCCGAGCGACGTGAAGAGGCCCAACGTGAGCGAGAGGCCGACGGCCGCTTCGCCAACGCCCGTGAGGTGCGCGAAGATATGCGGGTTGGCAGCGACGGTGTGCAGCAGAAAGTCGCGATACCATCCGATCGGGTTGTCTGCGGCATACTTCGCGAGCAGTTTCGGCATGACGGCCATCCATCGTTGATTGGCCGCTGGTACGGGCAGGAATCCCCACGCCAGTGCGATGGTGACTTTGGTGAAGAGGCTCTTGACGAACCAGATCCCGACGACAATGCGTAGACCAGCGAGCGCCGCTTGCGGATTTCGCATGGTGGAGGCGGGCTCGATACGAGACGTCATCACGAGTTCTCGGTGAAAGAAGTCGGGCAGGCACGCGCGGCGTGGCTGCAGAAACGTGCGTCCGATGAAGCGACGGCTTGCACATGCGAGTGAGTATGGCCTTCACCAACTTTCACGGGCGCGTAATCGCGAGCGCTGTCGCCGTGGCGATCGCCGCGATGGCTGGCCGCGCGAACACGCAGGCGCCGGATTCGGGCAACACGCCCGCAGCGGGCCCGTTTCGCATTGGCGCCCAGGCGCGCGGGCCACTGCACGAGCTGTGGGTGAACAGCGTCAACGCCAAACAAGAGCGTGTGGCGTGTCTGGGCGGCCGCATCGATCATGACGTAGTGTACATCACGCGCGTGGAGTTGTTGGCGCCATCGCGCGCGGATTCGGCCGACATCTCGGCGATCGCATTGCTGCGCGAGTGTTCGGCACCGACGTGGCTCGGGACCGTGCATACGCACATTGCGAAGTTCCACGGCCTGCCGTACACGATCTTCTCGGCGCCGGACCGCTACGTGATGACGTTGTGGCGCGACAAATGGAACGCGCCGGGCGTCTTCTGCATTCTGTACACGGCTGCGGACGCGAACTGCGAGCTCGGCAACACCGTGAGCGGTCACGTGCTGTACGTGTATGCGCAGGGCGAGAACATTGGCTCCTAACGCGATGCCGGAGTTGCGTTAGACGGCGCGTCTCGCCAGACGCGGGCGCCGGTGTTGGCGAATGCGCCGCAGAAGACGGCGCCGGAGTCGGGCCCATCGGCTCGAAGGTGCTCGGCGAGCTGCCGGGCGGCGTCATCGCCATTGACGATGCCGTAGACGGCGGGGCCCCACGAGCTCTGCCCAACGCCGGGCGCTCCCCACTCGGTCATGCGCTCGATGAGCGCGGCACCCGGCCCGGGCGCGAATGCCCCGCCCTGCGCCGGCGCGAACCAGCGGCCATTGATGCACTGAATCTCGGTGAGCGCATGGCCGAACGTGGCGAGATCGGCTTCGGCGAGCGCGGGCAAGAGCGCCATGAGCACCAAGTGCGACACGCGCATGACGCTACGCTCGGGCGGCGGCGGCAGGTGCGCGAATGCGGCGTTTTCGTCGGCGCCGCTCATGCCCGCTTTGCCGCGCGGTACGGCGACGACGCATCGCCAATTCGTCGGCATGTCGAAGCGCGCCAGGCGCGGCGCGGGATCCTTGCTGCCGGCGCGGCGGCCGCCCTCGAGCACGAAGCCGCCGTGCGCGAACAGCCAGGTTCCGATGGCCGATCGTTGGGCACGCCCGGTGATGCGTGCGAGCTGATCGACGTCGACGGGCAAGTCGTACAACTCGGCGAGCGCGCGGGCGACGCCTAACGCGAGCTGCGTGCCGGAGCCGAGTCCGGAGTGCGCCGGGATCGCCGCGTGGATGCGAATGTGCGCGCCCGCGTCGACGCCGTGGTGCGCGAGGAATCGGCGACCGAATTGCACCGCGCGATTCGCGGCCGGCGACGGGCCCTCGCTGGTGAGCGACGCCGCGGGCGACGCTTCGATGAGCAGCGACGGACTCGGCACCGCGGCACCGATGCCGCCAAAGCGTCGTCCGAGTGCGCCGCGGAGATCGAGCATGCCAAAGTGGAGGCGCGCCGGCGCCTCGACGAATACCGCGAATCGCGACGTATCAGCCGGCACGGGACGAAGCCGCGTCACGGAGTTTCTCGCGCACGTATTCGGTTAGGAGCGCCATCGCCTCGTGTTCGCGCGGCCCGGCTGTCTTGTCGACGATCACCTGCAGGCGGCGAAAGTCGCCGAGGATGTCATTGGCGGGCAAGAGGTGCGTGCGCGTCGACAGAATCGCGGCCTCGAGCACGGCGTTGCGAGCGCGATTGAAGCCGAGAAACTCACGCTGGGTGCCGTGGTGCACGGCGCGGGTCTCGATGCGCGATCGCGGGGGGGTGTCGTCGATGGATACGACTTCGACCTCGCGCCACGAGCACGCGGCATCGAGCACCACGCCGCGGACGCGCGTGGCGGGGTGCGTCGGGAACGGCGCGCCGTCGATCGCGGTGCGGGCGAAGAGCAGCACGTCATCGGTGAGGTTCATGACGGCGACGCCGGTTGCGCGCACGTTGCGAAAGGTGGTCGTCTCGAGGAACGGCTTGATGACGATCGCATCGTCGCCCCATTCGACGCCCATGGGCGCGAAGTTGACGCGTCCGTGTTCATCGACCGTGGTGAGGATGGATTCGATGATCACGGCCGGCACTCGCGCGCGACGAGCTCGGCGAAGGCCTGGACCAGGCGCCGCGTGACGGGGCCGGGCGCTCCGTCAGGCATGAGCCGGTCGTCGACGCGCTCGATGGGCGCGATCTCGCGGAGGGAGCTGGTGAGGAACGCCTCGTCGGCGCCGGCCAGGTCGCGCGGCGTCAGGACGGCTTCACTGGTGGCGAGCGCCATCGCGCCTGCCAGCTCCAGCACCGCGGCGCGCGTGATGCCGGGCAGCACGCCGCACTCGCACGGCGGCGTGCGGAGTGTCGCGCCGGAGACGACGAACACATTGCTCGCCGTCGCTTCGGACACGTGGCCCGCGGTGTCGAGAAAGATCGCATCGTCGGCGCCGCGCTGCGCGCGTGCGCCAGCGCCACGACCGGCTCGGCATAGGCGAGCGTCTTCACGCCCGTCGTCGCCGCGAACTCGTTGCGCCGCGCGGGCGCTGTCGCGACGCGGAGCGACCGCGCGGACACGGGCTCGCGCGGCGGGACGCGTGGACGGTGAGCACCACCGTGGGCTCGGTCCGTACCGGCGGGGCGAGGCCGCGCGGACCGACGCCGCGGCTCACCGTCAGGCGGAATGCGGCGTCGGCCCAACCCGGTCGCGCACGGCGCCCGCGGCCGCGGCCACGGTGTGGGGGACGCCGGCGGGAATCTGAATGCCGAGGACGGCCGCGCCCGCGGCGAGGCGGCGGAGGTGCGCTTCGAGACGAAACACGCTGCCGTGTAGGCGCGCATCGTCTCGAACAGTCCGTCGGCGAGCGTGAAGCCGCGGTCGAGCGGCGAGATGCCGGCGTCCGATGCGCCGACGCGATGGCCGTTGACCCAGATCAGCGGCCCGGCGGCATCGTGAGGCACATGTTTCGGCGCGGCCTGCGCGGCGGTCACCGGACGAGCTCCACCGGCGGTGGAATGAACTCGTCGGCCCGCGGGACGGCGAACGCGACGTCCGCGCGGTCGGGCAGGGCGTCACCGCGTGCTTCGGTGCCGCGCAGAAAGCGGTCGAGCAGCCGTAGCCGTGCTCCGTGAGCGCCGACTCGGGGTGGAACTGCACGCCGACGACCGGATGCTCGCGATGCTCGACGGCCATGATCTCGCCGTCCTCGGTGGTGGCGGTCACGCGAAGCACATCGGGCAACGACGCCGGCGCGATGACGAGCGAGTGATAGCGCGTGGCCATGAACGGCGACGGCAGGCCGGCGAAGACGCCCGTGGCCATCGTGCTTGATGCGCGACGTTTTGCCGTGCATTGGCCGCCGGCGCGCACGATCTCGGCGCCGTACGCGGCGCCGATGCACTGGTGGCCCAGGCAGACGCCCAGGATCGGGATCGTCGGGCCGAAGCGACGGACCAGGTCAGTCGAGATCCCCGCTTCGGCGGGCGAGCACGGCCCAGGCGACATGATGATGTGCTCGGGCGCGAGCGCCGCGATCTCGTCCAGCGACAGCGCGTCGTTCCGACGAACGACCGGCTCGTGGCCCAGCTCGCGCACGTAGCGCGCGAGGTTGTAGACGAACGAGTCGTAGTTGTCGATGAGGAGGATCATGCAGACGCCGTAGCGCATCGATGAGCGCGCGCGCCTTGTCGAGCGTCTCGCGGTACTCCTGTTCGGGATCGGAGTCGGCGACGATGCCGCCGCCGGCCTAAAGTACACCGCGTCGCCGATCGCCAGATAGGTGCGGATGACGATGCTGGTGTCGAGCGCGCCGGTGAGGCTCGAGTAGCCGATCGAGCCGCAATACACGCCGCGCCGCGACGGCTCGAGCTCGGCGATGATCTCCATGGCGCGCACCTTGGGCGCGCCGGTGATCGAGCCGCCGGGAAACGCCGCGCGCAGCAGGTCGATCGCATCGCGCCGTCGTCGAGCTCGCCGACGACCGTCGACACGAGGTGGTGCACGGTGGCGTAGTGCTCGAGCGCGAACAGCTCGGGGACGCGCACCGAGCCCGGCGCGCACACGCGCGAGAGGTCGTTGCGCAGCAGGTCGACGATCATCAGGTTCTCGGCGCGATCCTTGTCGCTCTCGGTGAGCGCCTGCCCAACGCGGCGTCGTGCTCCGGGCCGATGCCGCGCGGCCGCGTGCCCTTGATCGGCCGCGTCTCGACGCGCCGCGCCTCGTCGAGACGGAGAAAGCGCTCGGGCGATGCGCTCAGCACGTGCAGGTCGTCGAAGGTCGAGGTACGCGGCGAACGGCGCGGGGTTCAGCGTGCGCAAGCGCTGGTAGAGCGACCACGTCGACTCGCGCAGCGGCGCTTCGAAGCGCTGCGACAGGTTCGCCTGGAAGATGTCGCCGGCGAGGATGTACTCGCGCACGCGCGCGACCGCGTCGAGGTAGCCGCGGTGGGTGAACGACGACCGCAGCCCGATGGCCGCCGCCGCGCCGACATCCGGTACGCGGGTACGACGGCGCGCGCGGCATGCCCGACCCGCGCTGGTCGGCGCGCGGAACGCCAACGAGTCCATCGTTGCGTTGGGCGAGGCGTTGCCGCATCTCGGACAGCCGTCGTTGGGCACGTGCTGCCGCGCGCCGTACCGGCATCGGGCAGGCCGGTCGAGATGAGCCACGCGCGGTCGCCTCGTGATCCCACGCCAGGACCCAGTCGTAGATCCCGAACACGACGTCGGGCGATGGCGAGGTCATCGTAGCGCGGGCGCGGGAGTCGCTCGAGCGACCGCGCCCCAGTCGTAGGCGATGTAGCCCGCCGCGCCGCCCTGAAACGGCGGCAAGTCCGGCATCGGGCGGCGCGTGAACGGCGCGAGCAGTCGACGGACTTCGGCGAGCGCGTTGCCGCGCGACCGGCGTGTGCGTCGCGTTGCGTTGGTCGATGCACACGGCGCGTCCGGCTTTGCTGCGCACGATCAGCGCCGGGTCGGCGGCGAGGAACGAATATCGATCGCGACCGCCCAGGTCGCGCGACGCGTCGCGTGCGGTGGCGCTGTCCAGGAAGAGCAGATACGGCAGCCCCACGAGCGCGCGCGCACGCCGACTCGGATCGGGCGCGGGGACGAGCTCCTCGACCACGGGAGGGTCACGCGCCCCTAGGTCCCGTGTCCGGTGCGTCATCCACGGCGCGCGATCGGGCCGTCCGTTCCGCGCGCCGCGATCGCTGCGTCAGGCGCACGTGCTCCGCGACCGGGTCGTCGGGCGGCGTGAGGTAGCCCCACGCGAGCTGCCCTTCCTGGCGGTACGTCTTGCCGAGCGTGATGGCGAGCCTGGCCTTCGCCAGCTCCTTGCCGAGGTAGAAGGCGTGCGTCGCCTCCGTCGACGCCGAGCTGCGCGAAGATCTCCTGGATATCGGTGCCGCGGACGAAGCGCTCGCTGTTGAGCACGGTGATCGTGTCGCGGTCGGTGAAGATGCGGAAGTTGGGGTCGGTGATGCGCGCCTGCAGCGCGCGCAGCTCGGCTTCGGTGTAGGCGAGGATCCGTTCGGGTCCTTGACCGTGACCAGCCGGTCGTCGACGCGCTTGGGCGCGACCTTGTTGCGTGACGGCGTAGTGCATGAGCCGGCGCGCGACGTCGATCTCGCGCACCGCGCCGCGCGCCCAGGGGATCACCTCGGTGGTGAGCACCGCGCGAACGCCCAGCTCCTGGCAGATGGCGATGAGCATCGCGTTGACGCCGGTCGAGTCGGCCGCGGTCAGCTCGGTGATGTTGCCGATGCCCATCAGCAGCTCGGCGTCGGGATAGCGGCGCCGCACCTCGGCGTAGCGCTCGAGCGACGCCATGAAGCCGAAGCCGATCGGCTCGATGACCGGATCGATGAGGTACGGAACGCTCCAGCGCGTCGAGCGCGTCGAGCGTGGGCTCGAGCGTGTCGAGCGGCGCGCCGAAGTCGGGGATCGCCACCACACGCGCGTCGCCGGCCGGCGAGCTCGCGCGCGACATCGAGGTTGGAGCCGTTGACGCTCAGCACGAGCTCCGCGCCGGCGTCGACCGCGGTCGCGGATCTCGTCCGGGTCGAACGTGTCGATGCTGACGCGCATGCCGGCGGCGACGAGCTCGCGCACGACGTCGCCGAGCTCGGGGAACGCGAGGCCCGGGCGTGCAGCCGATGTCGATGACGTCGGCGCCGGACTGCGCGGAAGTAATCCGCTTCGGCCGCGCAGCGCCTCGCGCGCAGCTGCGGCGCGTTGTTGATCTCGGCGAGGATCTCGATGTCCCAGGCGCCGTAGTCGCGCGCGGGCGCCGCGTGGCCGAAGTACTCGGGGATCTCGCGCAGGTCCTTCGGCCCCTTCTCGACGCGCACGCCGAGCCGTTCGGCGATCGACGTCGGTGTCGCCCTCGCAGAGCCCGGGGATCAGGACGAGGTCGGTGCCCTGGGTAGGCGGCGTCGAGAAACCGCGCGATCCACGCCGTCGTCATCAGCGCCGCGACCGTGATCTTGCAGGACGGCGACGTCGTAGCGAACGGCGGGCGCCATGCGCTCGAGCGTGCGCCGCAGCGCCGGCTCGGCGAGCCTGCCGGTGACGAACAGCACGCGCGAGGGTCGGCCACGCGGCGGCACGATCGAACCCGTTCACCTGGGATCGCCGCCGCCGCACGAACTTGTTCGGCGTTCCCTCGAGCGGCGCGCCCCGGCCGGCCGCCAGAGCACGATGTCCTCGATCTTGCGCGCCAGCTCGAAGTCCTTGTCGGTGATGCCGCCGGCGCTGTGGGTCTGCAGCTTCACCCACACCTTCGCCCAGGTCACCGTCAGGTCCGGATGGTGATACGCCGCCTCGGCGACGTAGCCGATCGCGTTCACCAGCATCAGCGTCGTCGGCCAGCCGTCGGTCTTGTACTGGCGGCGGATCCAGCCGTCCTCGTAGTACCAGCCGG
Source organism: uncultured Gemmatimonadaceae bacterium (assembly GCA_963702675.1). GTDB lineage: Bacteria > Gemmatimonadota > Gemmatimonadetes > Gemmatimonadales > Gemmatimonadaceae > JADGGM01. Next base: position 204,600 of record CAVPDN010000009.1, on the reverse strand, counting down.
GGAGCTCGCGCAGCTTCTCGGCGATCTGCTCGTCGGTGTAGGTGGTTCCTTGGCGACCATGTGGTGCTCCTTGCCGAATGACGGGGCCGCAGCCGCGGCGCCTTCGTTGCCTAACGGGATGCGTCGGCTACATCACCGACGCCGCCGCCCACCATGATCGTCTGGCCGGTGAGGATACGCGCGGTCGGGGACGCGAGAAACACCGCGGCGCGCGCGACGTCGTCCGGGCGTGCCCCAGCGCCCGAGCGGATCGTGGACGCGCGATCTTGCGTCGCCTGACGGCATCGAGGCCCGCCGCCGAACGCCGTCTCGATCCAGCCGGGCGCGAGCACGTTCACGCGCACGCGCGGGTGCGACGGACCGCGCGAGCGACTTGCTGAAGGCCAGCACGCCGCCCTTGGCCGCCGCGAACATCTCCGGGTTGCGTCCTGCCATGCCGGCGAGCACGTGATCCCAGCTCATGTTGATGATCACGCCGCCGCGTCGGCTGCTCGCTGCATGACGCGCACGGCCTCCCACGACGCGAGGATCGTGCCCCGCAGGTCCACCGCGAGCAGCAGGTCGAGCTTCTCGGAGCCGGGCAGCTTGGCGCCGTCGCCGGTGAGGATGTCGGCGCCGGCGTTGTTGATCCAGACGTCGATGCGCCCCAGAGCGCGATTCGTCATTTCGTCGACGAGTCGGCGATCGAGGCCGGCGTCGGCCAGGTCCAGACTGGAAGACGTGCGCGTGGCGGTCGCGCGCGCTCGATTTCATCCGCGACGGTTCGCGCTTCGGCGCTCTTCGCTGCGGTACGTGATGGCGACGTCGGCGCCGGCATTGGCGGCGGCGAGCGCGATGGCGCGCCCGATGCCGGTGGAAGCGCCGGTCACGAGCGCGACATTGGCGCCGGCCAGTGCCGCCCCGGCGCTGCCGGGTCGCAAGTCGCCAGCGGGTGGGGAAATGATACTCAACCGGTTGCATCCGTCGTCGGTCCCGTAGATTAGCCGGAGAGCGCAAACATAGTGGCGCAGCGACGCGTCACAAGGGGATTCATGGGGGAGTGCTCCGGTGCGGCTGTTGATCAGTGTCGCGAACGTGGATGAGGCGCGAGCCGCGCTCGAGGGCGGTGCGGACATCATGGATGCGAAGGACCCAACGTCGGAGCTTTGGGTGCGGTGTGCACGACAGTGCTGCGAGAGATCGTGCGTGCGTGGATGGCCGCCGACCGGTGAGTGCCGCGTTGGGCGACGTTGGCAGACGAGAGAGAGGTGGCGCTGGCGGCGCGGCGGGCGGCCGCCGAGCGACTCGCGTACGTCAAGATTGGCTTTGCAGGGATTGCGGATGCCGATCGGGTGGAATCGCTCATTGCGTCCGCGGTTGAGGGTGTCGGATTGGTGAGCTCGAGCGCCGGAGTGATTGCCGTGGCCTATGCGGACTGTGGGCGGCCTGATGTCGCTAGTCTGTCGCCATGGTGGCTCGTAGAAGCTGCTGAGAGGGCCGGTGCCGTAGGCGTGCTGCTCGATACTGCTGTGAAGGCATCGGGCGCCGAGGGCGACGACGAGCGGCCGGGGCTTTTCACCGCGATGTCCGAGTCACAGGTCGCCGATTGGGTTCGACACGCCAGGCATGCCGACCTGACCGTGGCGGTGGCTGGCGGGCTTACTGGCGCCGAGCTGGCCGTGATAAGGGTGCTTGGCGCCGATATCGCTGGCGTGCGGAGCGCGGCCTGCGATGGGGGCGCGCGGCTCGGTGCCGTATCGCGCGACCGGGTCGCCGCGCTCGCGCGGTCGCCGGCCGCCGAAGCTGGCCGGCGTCCCACGTCGTGTCGTGGGCAGCGCCTGGGCGGGACGCCGCTACGTCGCGAGCAGCGCTTCCATGAGCCCGTTTGCGTCGGCGATCACCACGCGCGTTCCGTTAGGCACGGCGCGCTCGAAGTACGCGTCGACGACTGTGGACCGCTCGGCTACGACGGGTTTGACGAGCACCAGCCGCCGGGCCTCGAGCTCGGCGGCGACCCACGCGGCGATGGAATCGCTCGTCACGTCCCACGAGTGCGGCAGCGGGTCGCGAGCGCGCAGCCAGCGATAGGGCGCGAGCACCGGCAGCCGCCGGTGCACGAGCGCGCCGGTGATTTCCGCTGGATGCTCGACGACGCGCGCATGCGGCGTGCGGGACGCGATGAGGAGTGCGTGTTGATCCATCGCCGAGAATCGCCATCCAGTGAGCCGTGTCGGGGCCCAAGCCGAGCGAGGCGTCGACGTCGCGCACGGCGTCGGCGAACGGACCGCCGCCTGGAACGACGGCGACGTTCAGGCCGCGTGCAACGGCGCTCTCGAGCGCGCGCACGACGGTGTCGAGGGCTTGGGGCGTGGCCAAGAGGGCGCCGCCCACCTTCACGATGGTATCGACGCGCGGCGTCACGGCTTCGCGCGGGCGCGGAGCAGGGCCACGGCCGCCGCGGGCGCCACCCTGGCGGCATCCGCGCCTAACGCAACGGCGATTCGCACCCGCCGTGCGCCGATCCGTTGGGCGGCCCGATCGGCGATGAAGGCGCCGAGTCCCGCGGTCACGATGGGGACGCCGGCGGAGGTCTGCGCGCGTGTGCGCTCGAGCGCCGCGGCCGTGCGCGCGACTTGGGCGTCGGCGACGTGCGCGGCGATGCGGTCGATCGAATGATCGTCGAGCAGCTCGCGATCGGCGCACACGACGCGGGCCAGCCGCTCGCGCGTGAACTCGCGCGTCACGGGGCGGCCATCGGGCGTCGCGCACTGGTAGTCCACGGCGGCAAGATCGCGGTTCCAGAGGTGCACGTCGCCCGAGAGGGCGAACGCTTCGGCGGACACGCCCGCTGTCGTTGGGCCGAGGGGCACGTCGTGGACAATGGCTTCGACGGGCGTTCGGACCGCGCCCAGGTAGAGAGCTCTCCGGTCGCCAATCGCTCGGGATCGGTGCGGCCGGAGGCCGCGACAGCGCCGCCGGCGATCGGAATGATGTCGGTGGTGGTGGATCCGATGTCGACGAGCGTAGCGTCGGGCCAGGTGTGCGCGGCGAGCGAGGCGGTCGCGTGCCAGTTGGAGGCGGCAGCGCGGAGCGGATCACGTCGTGCGTCCGCGGAGGACACGAAGGTTCCATCCACGGTGTAGACCGCCGATGTCGTCATTCGGGAATGCGGACTCGACGGCGTCGAGCACGAACGAGACGCCCTCGCGTTTGGTGCGAAAGAACTGCGAGAGCTCGGCGGTCATGGTGACGGCGTGGAGCGCGCCCGGGGTAAGCGACGCGGCGCGTGCCTGGTCGCGCAGCGCGCGCACCAGGTCGTCCGGTGTGTGCTGGATCTCGAACGGCCGCGAGTACACGGCGACCAGGCCACCGTCGCGCACCGTTGCGAGCTTGAGGTTGGCGCCGCCGACGTCCCATCCGGCAATGGTGGCGGCGTTCATGCGCCGACTCCGTTAGGCAGGCGATGCGTCTGATCCCGGTGCTGGATCTGCGCGGCGGCCTGGCCGTGCACGCGCGCGGGGGCGCGCGTGCACGGTATGCGCCGGTGGAGTCGCGGCTCGCGCCCGACGCCCGACGCGGCGACGCGGCGGCGATCGCCGCCGCGTACGCCGCGTCGGGCGCCCGGAGCATCTACGTGGCGGATCTCGACGCCATCGAAGGGCGGGAGCCGCAGGAGTCGCTCGTGCGTGCGTGCTGCGCGGCTGCCGGGTCCACGACCACGGTCTGGATCGACGCAGGGATCGCGACGCCGGGCGTGGCGGCGCGATGGTTGGGCATGCGCGGTGTCGAGCGCGTGATCGTCGGGCTGGAGACGATGCCCAACATGGGGTGCTTGGCCGACATCGTTCGCGCGGTGGAACCAGGGCGCGTGGTGTTCAGCGTGGATTTGCGGAACGGCGTTCCCGAAGCGCGCGACGACGCACTGCGGCGGTTGTCGCCGGTCGACCTGGCGGATGCCGGAGTGGGCGCGGGAGCGGCGTGCGTGCTGCTGTTGGATTTGGCGCGCGTGGGAAGCGGCGCGGGCGTGGACGAAGCGTTGGCGCGCGAGATCGCGCGCGTATCGCACCGGTGGAGCTGCTGGTCGGGGGCGGTCTGTCGGACGCGGGTGCCGTGCACCGCTTGTCCGCGTTGGGCGTGGCCGGTGTCCTGGTCGCCAGCGCGCTGCACGACGGACGGATCGGCGGGGGAGCGCTGGCGCAGCACGACCCTCCCGCCTAACGGAGTGGCCGGGTGACGGGAGCGCCGGTTGTTGGGCCGGCGCTCCCAGCGGACTCAGGGATGGTCGGGGCCGTGCGTGGAGTCGGTCTTCGGATCGTGCTGGCGAGGATCGCTTTTCATATCGGGCATGTCGCTCATCGGCATGTCCCGCATGCTGGCGCTGCCGGCGGACGAGCCCGCGTGGGCGCCGTTAGGCTTGTTGCCGCGCGCCGCCGTGCCGGCCGTGTGCATGTTCATTTCGCTCATGATGGGCAGCGTGGCAATGTCGCGCTTCACGAGCGGGTCGTTGAGGTCGAGCTTCGGCCACGTGGTGTCGTCATCGGGAACGAAGGCGCCGTTGATGTGACCCATGCCGCCGTCCTTGAACGTCTCGGTGGTCGGGTTGTCGTATTCGGCCACGACGCGATAGGGGTGGTTCGCTTGGAGTCGTAAGGCGTCGCTGTTGAAGCCGAAGATGAAGCGACCGACGCCTTCCACGTGGCCGTCGCGATCGCGTCGCGCTTTGAGGCGTGCGAGCACCTTCCCCGTGGACGCATCCTCGAGCTCGAGGCTCGAACCGTAGTCGTGGAGGTGGCCACCGATCCCGACCAATTTGCCGCCGATCGGCAGCTCGAACTGATAGCTCTGCGAAGATTTTCCGGGCGGCACGTCGAACGTGGTAACGCCACCGATGTGATTGTTCACGTCGACGTAGAACGGCATCACGGAGAGGATGTCGTGCGCCTTGGAGGGCGTGTAGAGGAGCGTGACCTCGAGATATGCCGCGTTGATGTCCTTGCCTGTTTCGTTGTGAAACATGGCGTACATGCCGAGTTTTTCGCCGGCGTGCATGGGAACGCCCATGGACGAGGGTAGCTCGACGGGTTCTGTTTCGGCGCCCCAACCGAAGAGTCGCTCGACCGCGGGATAGACCAGCTGGCGGCGGTCGAAGTTGACGCCGATGAGGTGGTGGAGAATCTCGTGTGGCAGCGAGTCGCCGGCTGCGTTGCGCATGCGGACGTCGAAGCCGCGCAGGTAGCCGTCGACCGGCCACGCGAACGGCATCACTTCACTCGGCGCCATGTTGGACATGTCCATGTGCGAGTCCATGGCGGGGAGGCGGAACGGTCCGGCGGTCACGATGATGCGCGACTGTGCCGAGTCGACGCGGACCTCGATGTGCGGCGCCGCGGCAGGAACGGAACCCGGACGAACGGCCGGTCCGGCAAGGCCGGCCGCCGCAGCAAGAAGCAAAGTCAGCATGATGAGCGTCCTTTACAGTTAGGCATTTCCACGTCAGGCGAGCGTTGCGCGGTACGTCGCCGACTGGCCGAAGCTTTCCTCCACTTCCATCTCGATCGCCGTGAGGTGCGCGAGCTTCGCATTCGCCTAACTCCGTGAGCAGGCGCTTGGCGAGGTGGCGGGCGAGCATCTCGACGGTGGTATTGGGGACGGGCAAGAGCGCGCAGTCCCGGGCCGGGAACACGTACCGCTGGTGGCCCTCGTAGTCGACGAGCACGGCGTCGTCCTTGGCGGTGATGCCGAGCTTGGGGTTCTCGAGGGGAAGCAGCACTTTGTGGTCGATCTCGTCACAGAGTTGACGCATGAGTTTCTTGACGAAGGAAAAATCGAGCACGTACCAGCCATCTTCGTCGATCGCACCATCGAGGGCGACCCCGACCCGATAGTTGTGTCCGTGCAGCGACTCGCACCGGTGGCCGGCGAACGTGATGAAGTGCGCCGACGAGAAAACGGTGTAGTCCTTCTTGACCCGTATCCTAAACTCGCCGTGGGTTCGCATCGGTTCCATCCGGAGCGCTAGCTCCAGCCTCCTTCAAGAAGTACGACAAAGATCGCGGCGGCAGTCAGATCGGCTGTGGTCCCGGGGTTCCGGGCATTGGACTCGTCGCGGAGGGTCCGATCGAGCGCTGCGGTACGCCGCCTGCCTCCGGCGGTCCGTACGCCGCCGGCGGCGAGAACGTTTCTGCTGCGGCGCGAGAATGTCCGCGGCCGCGGCTTCGCCCAACTTGCGTGCCACGTGCGTGTCGGGGCCACTGGCAAGGAGCGTCAAATAAGTCTCGACGATGGCATTGTCCCATGAGAGGCCGTCGCGTCGCGCGCGACTGAGTGTCGGTGCGCCGAGCTCGAACGTGAGGGCGTAGTCGGTGGCGTACTCGCGGGCGATGCCATCGCGATCGGCCGCGAGCGCCATGACGGCGCGCAGGGCGAGTGTGGGTGTGCCGGCCACATCTTGCGTTTCGGCGCGTCCCAAGCCGCCGGGTCGCGTCAGGCGAATGGCCGCGTACACGTGAGCGGCATCACGCACTGTGGTGCGGCCGAGCACGCGAGCCACGCGCTCGCGCAGCGTGCCGCCGTGGGTGTCGAGTGCGGCGCGCGCGATCGGCGCCAACAAAAGGATGATGCCGAGGTTGGTGTTGGTGCGGGTCCATCGCGCCGTGGCGGTGCACGCCTCGCGAATCGTGGTGCCGAGCGATCGGCGTTTCGAGAGGACGAAGGCCGGCCCGATGGCTGCGGCACTGGCGAGGAAGTGCTCGTACCGCGTGTCGTGGAAGTGCGTGCGCGCGGCTGGCGCAACGTTGCCTGGTTTGGGTGCGCTGGCCTCGAGGAGGCAGGCCAATTGGGCGGCGCTCGCGATGTCGGCGGGAGTGGTTGGGCGCGCGGGCGCGCGACCGCCGGGCGTCAGCGTTGGACGCGATAGGCGTCGAGCAGATGATCGACGATCGCCTGAGCGATGTCGATGGAGGTAGCTGTTTGAAGCCCGTGCCATCCCGGGATTCCGTTCACTTCGAGTACGTAGACTGAGCCGTCTCGGGCGGGCAGGAGATCGACGCCGGCGTATGTCAGCGCCGACGGTGTGTGCCGCGCACAATGCCATGGCGTGCCATTCGGCTGGCAGCGTGATCGCGCGCGCGCGTCCACCACGAGCCAGATTGGTGCGCCAACCCGCCGCCGAGCGTTCGATGGCGCCCACGACACGGTCGCCAACGACGAAGACGCGTACGTCGCGCCCTTCGTGCTCGATTGTGCGCTGAAGATAATACACCCCGTGGATCGCTTCCAGCGCGCGAAACACACGCCATGCGATCTCTTCGTCGCTCACGCGCACCATGCCGAGTCCCATGGAGCCGAAGAGCGGTTTCACGATGACGTCGTCCATGTCGCGGAAGGCGGCCATGGCGTCATCGGCGCGCTCGCAGACGACGGTATCGGGCGTGGCGAGACCGGCGCGCGAGAGGAGCGCCGACGTGTAGAACTTGTCGACGGTGCGTTCGATGGCGCGCGGCGGGTTCATGACGGGGACGCCTGCGTCTTCGAGCCAGTGGAGGGCGTCGACGCGATACACGATTTGTTCGAGCGATCCGTTGGGAATGATGCGGGCGAGCACGGCGTCGGCGGCGAGCAGGTCGTCATCGCGCGCGGCGAGTGCGGTGCGGGTGCCAAGGGACGCGACGAGCGACTCGTACGGGAATACGGCGGCGCGCGCGCCCCGGGTTGCGAGCGCGCGCGTGAGCTCATCGGTGTGCCATCCGGTGCGTGCGGCGAGGATGGCGACGAACACGGGTGTCAGGTTTCCTCGCCGACGAGTGCAGAGAACCCGCCGGTGGCGAAGTTAGGCAAATCGCCGGCGACAGCGGCGAAGCCGGGTGTCGCGGTTCCGCGCGTGAGTGCGGCTTCGGAGTCGAACCAGAGCTCCGCCTTCCGATAGTAGGCGGGCTTCGATCCATTGAGGTTGCGGGGGAACTTCATGAGCACGGCGCGCGTGAAGCCGATGGCCTTGGCGTGCTTGGAGACGAGCGGGATGTGCGTGGCGGCGTAGTACTTCTCGAACGCCGCCGGGTCTTTGGGATGGTTGTAGAGGACAACGACGCAGAACATGGGAGACCTCGAGGAAGAGGGAAGAGGGAAGAGGGAAAAGGGAAAGGAGGTGAGAGTCGTTAGGCGAAAGACGGCGAAGAGGGCGAGAGTAGAGCGTAGGGGCGTAGGGGCGTAGGGGCGTAGGGGCGTAGGGGCGCGGTTACTGGATCAGCGAGGTGCGGAGCACCTCGGGGTCCAGCTTGCCGCCGTGGAATGTTCTGCCTGACGTGTCGCTCGTGAGCCAGACTTCGCCCGGGCTGAAGAGCATCTTGTCGATCTTGTAGAAATCGCCGCCGTATCGCTTGAAGATGTCATAAAACGGGGTGCCGTAATCGTGCGACGCGGAGGCGGGGAGTTTGCTCGCGAGTTGCGAGAGCTCGTCGTCTTCGGCGCGGACGGTAAAGTGGGCTTGGCCGCCGTAGAGCACGCAGTCGTTCGTGCGGCCGATGGCGTGGAGATCGTCTTTGGCCACCGGCGGGAGGGGCGCGACGCCGAGGCCGCTCACGACGCGGCGGACGTCGAAGCCTAACGATTCCATCTTGTGGAGCGCGGTCTCGAGAATGCGCGAGACCACTTGCACGCCGCCGGCGAGCGAGGCGGTGGGGGCGATGGCCATCGTGATTTGCCGCGGGTCGAGCTTGGCGCGCGAGGCGACGTAATTCGCGACCTCGTCGGTGGGCGGCGTTCGCCCCTCGAGTACGAGCACGCCGCGCGTGGCCTGCTCGGCGTATCCCAACTTGGTGAACAGCTCGGTCTCGACGCGGGCGTGCGCGCGCAGCGGACCCGAGGCCATCGCGAAGTACTTGCCGACCTGGATGGACCAGCCGGCGTACTGCGACGCCATGCAGGCGAGCGCGGGATGGTCGGTCCAGATGCGCACGCCGGGATACGAATCCGATCCAATTCGTAACCAAGTGAGACTAATGTCGGCAAGGCCGCTGGTGCACAACTGCACGAGCGCCACGCCGGCGCCGAGTCCGCCCGCGGATTCGATGCCCGCGTCGAGGAGCCGCGTGCCCGATGGCAGGAGGCTGCTCGCGATGCGCAGCTGGCCCGCGCGCTCGACCATGCCGTCGGCGAGCGCCCACGCGCGCTCGTTGAGGTGGAGGGCGCTCACGGCTCGTCGCTCCGCGCCAGAATCTCGCCGCGGCCTAACTCCGCCATGTCCCCGCTGTAGCGGCGGAATCGCGCCGTCTGTGCGTCCATTGGGATCGCGAGTCCGCGGCGCGAGCGGAGATGCGCGACCGTCACGGCGATGTGCGGCGGACGATACGTGCACGCGAAGCGGTAGGTTGGCGGCACCGACACGCGGCCGAACACGGCGATCGTGCCGCGCTTGTTGAATCGGCCGGCGTCCTCCCCTGCACTGCCCAACACGATGACGTTGCCGGCGATCATGCCGAGTCCCGACCGCGGACCCGCATTGCCCGCGATGATGACCGTGCCGCGCCGCATCGTCGCGCCGGTCTCGGCGCCCGCGTTGCCGCGCACGATGATCTCGCCGCCGGCCATGCCGCGCGCCGCGGCCAGCCGCCCCGCGCCTAACCGATCGCCGGCGTTGCCCGCGATGTCGAGCAGGCCGCCGGTCATCTCGAGTCCGGCGCCGTCGCCGGCGTCGCCGGACACGTGCAAGACGCCGCCGGCCATGCGCGTGCCGACATAGCGGCCCACGTCGCCCTCGATCCGGATCTCGCCCGCGGTCATGCCGGCGCCGATGGCATTGATCATCGCCAGGTCGCCGGCTACGCGCACGCGGTCGGACCGGCCGCCGTGCACCTGGAACACGTCGCCTAACGGAACGACATGAGGACCATCCCAGATCGGAAGACGCGCAATGGCGGACTCGTCGAGCGTCGCCAAGCCGTTGGGCGTGATGCACTCCACCTCGAGGCGGCGGGCGACGGGCACCCGCAGGGTGAGCGTGACGGCGTCGCTCATGCGGCCGCGCCTTCTTCCATGATCTTGCGTAAATGGAAGTGATGCGGCCCGAGCTTCCCGCCGTAGTTGCCGGCCGTGATGCTGTGCACGCCGGCGCGACAGGCGGCGTCGATGCCGGTGCGCATGGCGGCGGCGATCGACGGCGCATCCAGTCCGTCGAGCACGATCTCGAGCGCCGCGTTCACGCCGTTAGGCAGAGACGATGGCGTGAGCGCACGGACCGTGGGGGCATAGGCATCGTTCGTGGTGGCGATCATGGTCGTGTAGCGTTTGCCGCCCACCTTGCTGCCGCTGCGCACGATTCCGCCCGGAAACGGCAGCACGACGCCCGGCGCGCCGCCATTGCGTTCACCGCGGCCTCTGCCGCGTCGAGCGCAGCCTCGTCGCTCTCGGCGAGAATGAGAAAGTTGCCGCCGCCCACGCCCTTCACTCGGCCGAACGATTCTTGCACGAGAAACTCCCCTTCCATGACCGGGATGCGCCAGTAGCGTCGCCCGCCGATCACCTTGCTGGCTTGAAAGCCGTCACCGAAGACCCGCAGCGATTTGCCAATGGACATGCGCTCGGCGGCATCGGGCAAGCCATCGAAACACGCCGTCGTCGGACACGTGAGCACCGTCTGCCCGATGCGCTCGATCAGGCGCTTCGCGAGATTGTCCGAGTCCATGGTGAACAGCAGCACGCTCACGCCGGGGCGTCCGTCGGGTGTCTCCGCGGTGCGCAGCTCGCGCTCGATGCCCGCTTCGACCTTGCACGCGATCACCGACGTGGCGAAGCCGGTCATCTCGCGCGCCGCTCGGTGGCCCACCGCATGTCGCGCGCCGTGATGATCACGCGCGCGCCGCGCATGCCGAATGCTTCGGCGAACGTGTCTTCGATCGTGACCCCGCGGATTTGCACGTCAGACGCTCGCGCCGACGGGAACCGGCGCATCGCGTGGCGGCGTGACCGGATAGTTGGCGAGCGCGATGGTCCCGTAGCGCGCGAACCAGCTCGACAGTCGCGCATCACGGCCGGGTCGTACTGCGGACGCACGTGAACGCGATGCGTCGCCGGCGCGCGCCGCAGCTGCCCTTCTTCGACCACCAGTGTTCCGCCCTTGAGCACGTATCGCGGCGTGGAGAACATTGTGGCGAAGTCGGCGTCGCGCGCATAGACCGTGATGTCCGCGTCGGCGCCGGCGCCCAAGTGGCCCTTGTTGGTCAGGCCGAGCAGCCGGGCCGGACCGGCGCGCGTGATGATCGCGATCTCGTGCAGCGTGTACTCGCGCGACAGGCCGTCGGCGAGCGCGCTCCCAGCGAGCAGCTTCTGGTTCACGCGCTTGAGTCGCTCGTCGCGGTACGCCCTGTCCATGAGCAATCGGATCAGTTCCGGATAGCTCATGAACGACGCCGCCGTTCGGATGGTCGGTGGACAGCACCACGCGCCACGGATCTTCGGACAACAGGAACAGCTCGAGCCCCACGACCCACTGCAGCGATGCGACGGCCGCGGCATTCGCGATACTTGTACGGCACGATGCCGCATCCGGTCTCGAGCTCGATGTCGACGTTCACCCAGCGGCGTCCGCTGCTGGCGTGGAGGAGATATTCGACCGCGCCGTCGGCGGTGACCGTCGTGGCGTGGCCGAACATCACCTGCCCGACGTCGCCGCTGACTTCGGGGTGCGCGTTGACGTACTCGATGAGCTCTTTCGCGCCCGACGCCCACGGTTTCCCGCGCCGCCCGCGTAAGCGTGGAACTGGAGGTGGGTGAAGTGCGCGCGCCGACCCGACAGCGCGCGCATGCTGTCGAGCGTGGTGGCGACGTTGCCCGGGAGGCCGAGGTTGTTGCAGTGGATGTGCACGGGGTGCGGGAGGCCGAGGGCGTTCGCGGCGTCGGCCAGCGTTTCGATGATCGCGCGCGGCGTGGCACCGGACACGCCGCACGCATTGTCGATGCTTGTCACCGCGCGGACGTTGCGCTTCCACAACTCGACGCCGCCCGGATTCACGATCTTGATCGCGTAGGCGCCGGTGGCGCCGAGCAACCAGGCGGCGTAGTCCCGCGCACGGTCGCGCTCACCGGCGGCGATCTGCTGCAGCAGATACGCGTCGTTGCCCATCAGCACGAAGAATCCGGCGTCGATGATCGGCGTGTCGTCGAACTGCGCGTGCGTGTCGCGGGCGCTGACGGGCGCGACGGCGGCATCGAACACGGTGGTGTAGCCCAGTCCCGCGTAGCGATAGCCGGTGGTGAACGTGGTTGGCACCGTACCGCCGGTGCCGGAGCGCGCGATGGCATCGAGCAGCGCCGGCGCCGATGCCGGATCCGCGGTGCGTTCCTCGGGCAACAGGCGCCGCGCGTGGTTGACGCTCGAGCCCGCGATGTGCGCGTGGATGTCGATGCCGCCCGGCATCACGACCATGCCGCGCGCATCGAGGCGCGGCGCGTCGTCCGGCAGCGACGCCACGATGCGGCCGTTCTCGATGCAGACGTCGCGCACGTCCCCGTCCACGCCGTTGGCCGGATCGTACACGGCGCCGCCGGTCACGCGGAGGCGGTCGGTCACGAGCGGCGCGCCCGGCGCGCGGCCAGGCGTTGGGCGAGATTGCGCACGACGTCCGCGGCCACGCGAGGCCCCGGCACCGGCGCGCGCAACGGCAGGGGCACGTCGTCCATTCGGAACGCGGTGCCGCCTTCGTGAATCCCGGCGACGCCCGTGTCGATCGTGATCTCGCATGCCGTCGCGGAGGCGGCGGGCCCGACGACGACGGTGCGGGTGGCGTCGAGCGCGAACGGCAGGCCTAACGGACGGCCGACCACCAACACCGCGTCCACGGCGCCGGAGGCGACGAGCGCCCGGGCGCCTTCATCGGGCCGGTACCGCGGATGCCCGCGCGAGAAGTCGACGGTCATCGGATAGCCGGTCTGCCACGTGAGCACCGACTCGGCGCCGAGGCGATTGCCGCCGGCGCGCAGCGGCGTGACGCAGGCCCGCGTGGCGGCGTTGAGCGCGACGCCGAGGGCGGTGAGCGATTCCGCGCGGCCGGGCTCCGCCGGCAGCCCACCCGGCTCGGCGTCGTAGACGATCGCGATGTAGCGGGCGGACGCGAGCACGCGCGAGAGGCCGGCCAGGCCGGCGACCGGCTCGGTGCCTAACGATCGGCCGGCGAGCGACGCGCGGAGGGCGGCGATCGCCTCCAGCTCGCGGTCCGCGGGAATGCCGACGCGCAGATCCGCGTCGCGCGGCCCGTGCGCATCGCCGACGTCGACCGACACCACCGTGCGGCTGCGGCGGCCGTCGGGGACGAACAAGCCAACGGGCTCGGGCGCGTAGCGCGACGCATAGCGCGGATAGCGCGCGGCGGGGTCGGTGCCCCAGAAGACGATGCAATCGGCGCGATTCCGGATTTCGCCTAACGTGGCGCTCACGCGGCCGCGCCGTTGGGCGGCCAGGATGCCGGACGCGACGCTCGACGAGCTCACGCCGTCCACCACCGCGTGCAACGTGTCCGCCGCCGACACGGCCGCGCGCTGCGTTTCGCACGACGTGTCGATCGACAGGAACACGAGCGCGCGCCGCGCCTCGTCCAGCATTGTTGCGGCGGCGTCGAGCGCGGAATCGATGGTGGCCGCGGCGCCACGGACGCGGATGCCGGCGGGCACGCTGCCGTCCCCGAACCAGGCCGACCCGAGCGGGCACGCGCCGCGGGCTTCGGCGATGCGCCCGTCGCGCACAACTACGACGATGTCATCACAGGAGCAGCCGCATCCAAGACAGGTGACATGTTCGACGAGCCCCGGCATCTCGCTCATGCGCTTTTCCTCCCGCTGCCCCCAATTTCCACATACAGCTTTCGCGCGCGTCGCACAAGCGCGGCGTGGCAAGCGGTTTCCGAGGCGCCGCGTGCGAAAATCGTACAGACGGGGCTGCCGCGCGGAATCGGTTCGCCAGGCTGCGGTATGTCGCTCACCGACGAATCCTCCAGCCACCCGCGAGTGTCGCCGACGGTGATCGTTCGCTTCGCGAACACGACCGCCTTGCCGATGACGTCCACAGCCGTGTCGTTTCGGACACCGGCCAGGTCGAAGCGCGGCCCAACACCGTCGGACCCAGCAGCGTGCGCGGCGAACACCGAAAATTCGAACGCGCGTTCGGCGAGCTCCATCGATGCCGTGTAGCGGGGATTCACCTCCGTTACGAACGGCGTGCCTTTGCGGGCGATGAAGTCGATCCCGTTCACTCCCACCAGATGCAGCTCTCGCGTGAGGGTGTCGGCGATGTTGCAGGCGGCATCGAACAACGCGTCGGCGTTGGCGAAGGTTGCCGTTCGAGCCGGGACGAGAATGCTACCGCAGTACTGAAAGCCGGACGCTCCGAATTCCAGTTCGCCGATGAGCTGTCGGCTGAACGCGAACGGAACGGCGCCGCGGCCGTCGGCTGCGAACACCAGTGAGCCGGGTATGCCGGCGATGTGTTGCTGCAGAAAATGTGTCGAGCGCACGGACGTGCCTCGACGCCACCGCGTGATCCCGTGTCCACCGCCCGATGCGAACGGTTTGGAGAGCCAGGTGATGCGGCCCGGATCATGGGTTGCCCGCAGCCGGACTTCGGGCGCGGCGAATCCGTGAGCCCGGAGCACGTCCGCCACGACGTTTGGGGCGCGTGCGCGGGCCAAGACACGGGGCGGATTGCCGAGGAGTCGCCGTCCGCGCGCCAGTGTGCGGACGGCGTCGAGGTGGTTCTCGAAGCTGGCGACGTACGCGGCCAAGTCGCCCGTGAGCGCGCGGGCGGCGCGGGCCAGGCCTAACGGACTGAACCGCGCCATGGCCGATTCGGGAGTGCGCAACGCGAGCGCGGGGGTGGCGGCGTTGTCCAGGTCGGCGAACGCGTCGACGGACGCGACCCGATAGCCGGCCGCGATCGCGGATGCGACGATGGCGCGGGTCGAGAATCCGGCGATGACGACGCTCCGGGCGTCAATCGATGCCAAGTCGGCGGCGCGCGGCATCGGGAGAGATCACGAAGAGGTGGTCGAGCACGGTGCCGGACGCCTCGCGCAAGCCGAGGGCATTGACGAGGGGCTCGTTGGCGCCGCCGGCGAGGCCATCGGCCAGGAGGGCAGCGCCTTGCGCGGCTTCCTTGGCGGTGCGGGCGAAGCCCTGGAGGCGGCGGGCGGGCGCGAAGGGGCTCAACCGGCGCTGCAGGTCGCGGCCGATCGCATCGAAGTGCGTTAGGCGGCCGGACAGCAGGATCTCGTGCGGCCGCGGGACGACGGTGCACAGCGCGGCGACCGCTTTGACGGCGCTCTCGATCAGCGCATCGCGGGCGACCTGGTCGCGCGGTGCGCGCGGCGCGGCGAGATGGTCGGCCAGGTGGTCGGCGCTGCCGACGATACTCGCCGCGCCGCCGCGGAACAGCATCGCTTTGTCGATCGTCCCGGCGAGAAACGCGACTTCGCCGTCGAGCGCGCCGGACGCGCGCGCGCCCATGGGCCCGGCGGTGCCGCCGAACCCGTCGACGATGCGGCCCTCGTGCACGGCGAGTGCCGCCGAGAAGGCGCCGCCTAACTCGAGGAGTACGAAGGACACGTCGCCGTACGCGCAGCGGCGCCGCCTCGCCTGGTCGTACACCCCGAGCGCCGCGGCGCACACCTTGTCGGCGGTGCCCATGTCGACACGGTTCACCTTGCGGCTCGCCGGGACCGACGTGAGGTGCACGACGCCGGGCGTGAACAGCACCGGCAACTGCGCGTCGCGCATGGCGCGGGCCAAGGTGCGCAGACCGCCGATGCCGCCGTGATCATCGGTGGCCGCGAGGTAGGCGAGCCGGAGATCCGATTCGGTGGCGCGCTCGACGGGCACGAGCGGGAGGCCGTATCCCGATGGGCCGGCAATGAGCGACGCGCCGGCGCCGCGGAGCAGCGCGATGAAGGCGGGCACGTCGGCCAGGGCCTGCGCGGTCGGGATCGACTGATCGAGATAGACCGCGTCCGCATCGAGGCCGCACACGTCGATGGTGACGGTTCCCGGGTCGATGCCGAGCGTGCGGGGCATGGCGAGCGCGGTCGGGGCGCCGGCCCGTTAGGCCGGTAGGCCCGCGGCGAGCTCGGCGATCGTTTCGGCGTCGAGGACGGTGTCGTTGCGCTCGAACAGGCGGGCGATGCTCGCCTTGTGGACTTTCATCTTGAAGCCGCCCACGCCGATGGCGCCGAACGTCGTCACGCCGTCACGCGGCTTGCCGTCGTCGTTCACCTCGATGCCCTCGATGCCTAACGGAGGAACGGCGTTGAGGTCGCACGCGACGGCGAGGCCCTGGCGGTTGGACCAGGCGGCCTTCGGCACGAGCAGCACGCCCGCGGGTCCGGCATTGAGCACGACGTCCGGGCGTACGGTGTCGAGCACCTTGGCCGCCTCCGACGCGTTGCGCAAACATTCCATACCGATCTCGCCGCCGAAGCGCGACTGGATTGCGGCCCGCGCTTTCTCGCCTTCGTCTTGCTTGCGCGATGTGATCGTGACGACGGCGCCGGCCTTGGCGAGCAGTCCCGCCGCCCGCAATCCCACCGGGCCCGTGCCGGCGGTGACCAAGACTTTCTTCCCGCGGACGTCGCGCAGCGCGCGCGTGATCTTGACCACCGCGGCGACGGCGGTGGTGTTGGAGCCGTTCGAGTCCAACATCATCGAGACCTTGAACGGTCCGAACAGCGCCTTCTGTGCTGCGGCGAGCAGCGTCTCACCCACTCCCATGTCGCTGCCGCCGATGAACACGGCGGTGTTGTTCAGATCCTTGGCTCCGCGGGTGAAAATGCAGCCGTAGATGAGGTCCCGAACATCGGCTTCGACCACTCCGCCGCGCTGCATGACGACGTCCGCGCCACCATCGTACGCAACGACTTCGTCGAACGCGCTGGCGAGCCGATTCGAATCGAGTTGGAGCAGGAGTTTTTTCATGATGGCCACCCGTCTCAAGAACACGGGGCGCCGCGAAGCGCCCCGTGTGGTCGTGTCCTAACGAACGTCGCGATCGACCGCGCTTCACCATGTGTGAACGCGCGGCCGAGGTCTGCAACTATCCTTCCGCGCCGCCGGCGAACGGGTGGCGAGCCGTCTTCTCGCCGGCGATGACGTCGTCGATGCGCGGCTGGCCCTTGAGCGCGCGCTCGATCGACTGCTTGGTCGCGCGATAATTGAAGTCGAAGATCTTCTTGTCGTCCTTGGCGTCCCAGTGGATGAACACGCCGACAAGGACGCAGTAGTCATCGACCTTGTCGCGCGGAATGACGCCGGACGAGACGGAATCGACGACTGCGCGGGCGACGGCGGCCTGGGCCGGGCCGAACATCTGCACCGCCTGCTTGGCGCCCTTGATCGTGACCTTGTTGAACAGAATCGTGTCGGGCTTTGCCGGGAGATTTGGCGTGACGACGGCGAGGAGGGTGGTGAAGCCATCCTTGTTGTTCGACAGCGCATTCACGAACGCTTGTCCCGCATGTCCCGATTTGGAGCCGATGATGAGGTCGATGTGCGCGACCTCGTTCCCGTCGCCGACCAGGGACTCACCGATGAAGAAATCCGCTGCCATGGGACCCACCTCCGTACCAATGTGGATGTAGAACGCACACGCGACCGCGTGGAAGCAATCGACGGAGCCACGCCCGTCCCCTCTCCCACCGACGCCGTGAGGCGCGTCGGATCGGCGCGCCTCACACGGGGTCGTAGGGATCGTGAACATGACTCCCACCCCAAAGCATGTCAAGCACGAGAGGCGAGCATGAGCGGGCGCGTCGGGGTTTCCCCGCTTCACCGCGCCGTGCAATTTTCACGTATGCGCATTCCGATCGAGAGTTATAAGCTGTCCAACGGGCTCGTCGTCACGTTGTCGGAAGATCATACGGCGCCGATCGTCGCCGTGAACTTGTGGTATCGAGTCGGGTCAGCGAATGAGCGGGTGGGACGAACGGGGTTCGCGCACCTGTTCGAGCACATGCTGTTTCAGGGGTCGGAGCACGTGGCGGCGAACGAACACTTCGAGTTCATCCAACGCGCCGGCGGCACGCTGAACGGGTCGACCTGGCTCGACCGGACGAACTATTACGAGACGGTTCCGTCCAACGAGCTCGCTTTGGCGCTGTGGCTCGAGGCAGACCGCATGGGCGCCCTGCTGCCGGCCATGACGCAACAGAAGCTCGACACGCAGCGCGACGTGGTGAAGAACGAGCGGCGCTGGAGCATGGACAACCAGCCATACGGCACGTGGTCCGAGCGTCTCCCGGCACTCACGTATCCGCCCAGTCATCCGTTCCATCACTCGCTCATCGGGTCGATGGAAGATTTGTCGGCGGCCAGCCTGGAAGACATCGCCAATTTCTTCGCGACGTACTATCGCCCGGACAACGCCGTGTTGTCGATTGCCGGCGACTTCGACCCGCGCGAGGCGCGTGCATTGGTCGAGCGATATCTGGGCATCATCCCGCGGGGACCGGGCACCATCCCGCCGTTGCCGGACATGCGGCTGTCGCCGACGTTCGGCGGCGCGCGGCGCGAGGTGGTGGCCGACATGGTGATG
Source organism: uncultured Gemmatimonadaceae bacterium (assembly GCA_963702675.1). Lineage (GTDB taxonomy): Bacteria > Gemmatimonadota > Gemmatimonadetes > Gemmatimonadales > Gemmatimonadaceae > JADGGM01. The sequence continues at coordinate 186,059 of CAVPDN010000009.1, read as the reverse complement.
GTGCCGCGCTTGTTCTTGGCGTTTCGCGCTCCGGTGTTCGGCAGCGACGAGTACTACGCCGGGAGCGTACTCGGCGCGATTCTCGGGTTGGGGAAGGCGAGCCGGTTGCAGCGCGAGCTGGTTCGGGAGCGGGAGATCGCGAGTGACGCCGGCGCGTTCACGTTCGATTTGACACAGGGGGCCGATTTGCTGGTGATCGACGCAACGGCGCGTCCCGAGGTGTCGAGCGACACGCTGGAAGAAGAAGTCGCGCGCGAGGTGGGCGTGCTCGAGCGCGACGGCGTGACGGCGGCCGAGGTGGAGCGGGCGGTCGCGTTGATCGAGACGGCGTTCGTGACGTCGCTGCAGTCGGCCGGAGAGCGTGCCGACAAGTTGTCGATGTTCGCCGCTCAGTTCGACGACCCATCCTTGCTCAACGAGCAAACCGCGCGCTACAGCGCGGTAACGGTGGAACGCGTGAACGCGTTCGCGCGCGAACGGTTAGGCGCGGACAATCGCGCGAGCCTGCTCTACGTGCCGAAGGCCGGCGACGGTGGCCTGCCTAACGAAGCCGAGGCGGCATCGGGGGCGTCGCGATGAGCGGGGCCCCGCGCGCGGTGGTGTCGCCGGTACGCCCGCCGGCGGCGCCGCCGGTGCCGTATCGCTTTCCGCGTTTCGAGATCGCGGCGCTGGAGAATGGACTCCGCGTCGTCGTCGCGCCGGTGCGCAAGTTGCCGGTCGTGACGGCGTTGCTGCTGGTGGATGCCGGTGCGTCGGCCGAGCCGGCCGGACGCGACGGTGTGGCCAACCTCACCGCGCGCGGCCTGCTCGAGGGCACGATGCGCCGCAGCGGGAACGAGCTCACCGAGCGCTTCGAGCGGTTAGGCGCGGGCGTGTTCGCGGGCGCGGAATGGGACTCGGCGGACGTGGGCGTGACGGTGCTCGCGTCGCATCTCGACGCGGCGCTGTCCCTGATGGGCGAGCTGGTGCTCGAGCCAGCGTTCCCCGAGCGCGACGTGGCGCGTCTGCGCGCGGAGCGCCTGGCCGACCTCCTGCAAATACGGACCGAACCGCGCGGTTTGGCGGACGAGATGTTCGCGCGCTTCGTGTACGATCCGCTGTCTCGCTACGCGAGGCCCGAGGAAGGCGGGTCGGACACGGTGACGACGCTCACGCGTGACGACGTCGTCCGGTTCTATCGCAGCCGGTACCGGGCGCGGGGCTCGACGCTGGTGCTGGCCGGCGACCTGTCCGTGGACCAAGGCCTAACGCTGGCCCGCCGGGCGCTCGGACAATGGGACGGAACCGCCGAGCGCCGGGCGCCGCCGGGCGAGGCGCCGGCGCGCTCGACGCGCGCGATGCACCTGGTGCGCAAAGACGACGCGCCCCAGTCGGAATTGCGCATCGGACACCTCGGCCTGCCGCGGACGCATCCCGACTACTTCCGGGTGCTGGTGATGAACGCGGTGTTAGGCGGGCTCTTTTCGTCGCGCATCAACCTGAATCTGCGCGAGGTGCACGCCTACACGTACGCGGCGTTCTCGGGGTTCGCGTGGCGGCGGGGCGCCGGACCGTTCGTGGCGTCGACCGCCGTGGAGAGCGACGTCACCGCCCTCGCGGCGCGCGAAGTGCTCGCCGAAATCGACCGGATCCGCGACGCGCCGGTGACCGCGGATGAGCTGTCGCTCGCGACGAGCTACCTGGGCGGCGTGTTCCCGATCAAATACGAGACGACGGATGCGATCGCACGCGCCCTCGCGGCGATGGCCGCGTACGATCTGCCCATCGACTACTTCGACACCTATCGCGACAAGGTGCGCGCCGTGACCATCGCCGACGTGCAGCGTGCGGCCGAGCAGCATCTGCACCCGGACGCGCTGCAGGTGGTGGTGGTCGGTGATGCATCGGAAATCAAAGCGCCGCTCGCCGCGATGGAGTTCGGGCCTCTCCTCGAATACGGCGCCGACGGCGCCGACATCACCGACTGACGCATGGCTGAACCCGGACGGGTGTCTTCGACGCGACAGTATTCCGGCCGCATCATCAACGTCGACCTCGACACGGTTCGCTTTCCCGACGGGTCGACGGGCGAGCTGGAGATGGTTAGGCATCCGGGCGCGAGCCTGATCGTGCCGTTCCTCACCGACCCGGCGGGCCCGGATCCGCAGATCCTGCTCATTCGACAGTACCGCTACGCGGCCGAGGGCTACGTGATCGAATGCCCGGCGGGACGCCTCGAGGCGGGCGAGTCACCCGAGGCGTGCGCGCGCCGCGAGCTGCTCGAGGAAGCCGGGTGCACGGCGGAGCGGCTCGAGCATGTGTACACCTTCTACACGACGCCGGGTTTCACCGACGAGCGGATCCACGCGTTCATGGCGTCGGGATTGTCGCGCGGCGACGCGCGCCCCGAAGCCGACGAGTTCGTTGAGGCGCTGCCAACGTCGCTCTCGCGCGCGCTGGAAATGATCAAAGGCGGCGAGATCGTGGATGGCAAGACCGCGATCTCGCTGCTCTATGTGGCCGGCTTCACGCTCCGTGCCTAACCAAGCTAGGTGCGGGCAGGGTCATTTGGTCCAGATGATGATGACCCCGCACTCGCCGTCCTTGTACCGCTGGGGCGCGGTCGCCCCGTCGTAGACCTCGATACCGGCGATCTCGTCGGGCTGGACCATTTGGTTGAGACCGCCCTGGGTCAGGCGCATATCGTTGATCCAGATCGCCGGGTTGCACAGGCTATTGAGGTCTCCACCCTGCGTCGACAGAAGCTCGTAGTCCGCCCCGGAGACGGGTTGAACGCGGATACCGGGAACCTGGTAGAAGAAGTCCGACAGATAGAGCGGGTGGGTCTTGGCAACATCGGCTTCCGTGTAATAGTGGCCGGTTCCGGTTTTCCGACGTTCGTCGAACTCCTGATATCGCATGAGGCCCATCTTGCTGGTCACCTTGACGGCCGCGAGGACTTGCACGGCCTTGCTCATGGTGACGCGCACGGTGTCGGTGTGACCCGGCGCGAGATCGACCACTCTCCGTACGGGTTCGAAGCCGAGATACTGCGCTTCGAGGGTACTCGTGCCCGATGGGAGGGAATCCAGCGCGAAGAGTCCGTCGGCGTTCGTCGCGCCGGTGGACGACCCCCACACGGTCAGGTGCGCGCCCTCGAGCAGGCGGCCGGTGGAATCCGTGACCGTCCCCACCAGGCGCGCCGTACCGTGCCGCAACGGTTCGCCTAACGGAGACGCGGCGATGCCGGCGTCTGCCGCTAGTGCGCTGTCGGCGCCCATGTCGAAATCGCGCACGAGCACGCCGTGTTTCGGCAACCTGACCTCGACGAAGCCCGTCGCGCGCCCGCCCAGCTCGGCGCGCGCTTCGAGCGGGCGGTCAGACGGCAGTCCGCACACCGCGAACCATCCCGAGGGCGCGGTCTTGGCCGGCACTTCCTGACGATCGTTGTGCAAGCCCCGCGCGTCGACGGCGACGTGGTTCCAGACGGCAACCACGGTGGACAACCCGAGCGGTGTCCCCGACGCGGCATCGCGAACGAATCCGACCATCACGCTGCTCGAATCGCCCGGCGTCGCCGGTCCGCAAATTCTGTCGTGCATCGCAGCGGAGCCGGGAATGGCCAGCGTCAGGTGATCCACAGGGGCTGCGCCGACCTCCACCAAGCGCTCGACCGCGTTCAATCCGAACTCGGCCAGGTTCTCGTCGAGAAAGCCGAGGACGTATTTCCCGGGCGGCACGTGTGCGATCCGATAGCGGCCTAACGAATCGCTCGTGGTCGTGAACGAGAGCGCCGAGTTCGTCTGGGAGACCATTTGCACCATCGCGTCGCCGATCGGCGCGACGTCGATGCTGTCGTAGACCACGCCGGAGATTTCGGTGCCGGCCGAAGTGTCCGGCGCTGTGGCTTGCTGCGTGAAAACGGCGGCGGGCGCGGCGAGGGCGATCGCGGCGGTCATCGCGGCGATGCGCAGTCTGAGAGTCATGGTGGTGTTCACAGTTAGGCCCGTAGGCGGAGGCAACGGTGACAGACTGATCAGATAGACGCACGGCAACTGTTTTCAGGCCCGGCTGGTCGAACGAGAGGTGTTCGAGCGGCGATCGGACATCGCGGAGCTGGCAAACGTGTCCCAAAGTATCGGGTCTTTCGTCTCAGAAAGTAGACACGGCCGCCGAGTACGGCGTCCGTTCCATCGAGTGGTCGAGTCAGGTCAAGCTATTGTTAGGCAGTGGTTTACGCGCTTCGAAAGGCGTCCGGAGCCGCGGGCACGGGCCATGCCTTTTCGAGGTGTCGCGCAATGTGTGCACGGCCACATGGCGCTTCGTCTCTCATGCAGAGCGAACCCTTCATTGGTCGGGGAGCAGCAATGGCTGACGTCGCACTTAGGCACGCAGTCGAGTCGCCGGTTCCGGTTCGTGAGCGGTTGCACGCTCTGGACGATTCGGCGCTCGCGGCCGAGTTCCTCGGGGGCGAGGAGCGCGCTTTTCAGATACTGGTGGAGCGCTACCAGACCCGACTGCTGAATTTCATCTATCGCACGATGGGCGATCGTGAGCGCGCCGAAGATCTCGTTCAAGAGGTCTTCATCCGGGTGTATCGTCACCTGCATCGCTTCGATCGCTCGAAGAAGTTCTCGACGTGGGTATACACCATCGCGTCGAATTTGGCCAAGAACGAGCTCCGCAACAGGTCGCGCAGCCCGCTGGTGTTCTTCCAGACCATTCGGAAGAACTGGCAGGATGATGACCGGCCGTTGCAGTTCGAGGATCGCGCCTCGCGTCCCGACGACCTCTACAGGAAGCGGCATTTGCGGCAGCTCGTGGAGAGCGCCGTGGCGCAGCTGCCGGAGCACCATCGGCAGGTCTTCATCTTGCGCGAGCTCGAGGGGAAGTCGTACGAAGAGATCGCCGAGATTACGGGGTGCAATCTGGGAACGGTCAAGTCGCGGCTGAACCGCGCGCGGAACGCGTTCGCGGCGATCATCGAGCCGGCGCTGCGGTAGCGTTAGGCAGGACGAGTGGGGGAGCGTAGCGGGCGGGGCCTCTTGGGCTCCGCCCGTTGCGTTGGTGGTAGGCTTCCCGGCGCCAATATCGCGATGGCAGCCATTGGCTCGGGTTAGGGCCACTTCCGGGCGGTCAATCCAGAGCACATCGTTCGCGCTGGAACCCCATTCCAACGATCGGGTATCCCAAGCGAGTCGTATCGCACTGGAGCTTGGCCCGCACCTATGAATTGTCGCGAATTCCATAATTTGCACCCGGCGTTTCTCGACCAGACGCTGCCGGTGCACGACGTCGTCGAAATGCAGTTGCATCTCGCCGAGTGTGTGCATTGTTCGCGATACGATACGGCGATGCGGCGTGGATTGCTGGTGCTCCGCAATCTTCCGGCGTTAGAGCCGTCGGCCGACTTTCTGGATCGGCTGCACGAGAAGTTGTTGGCCGCTCACGATGCCGACGCCCGCGCGGAGCACTTCCGCGGTCCGGGCGTCGGATCGTTTTTGGCGACGGCGGCGAGTGTCGTGGTGGTGGGATTCCTCGCGGCGATCGTGTTCGACGTGGCCCGTCCGGCGCGCGATCTTCGTCTGCCACCGGTCGTCGCGATACGTCCGCGTATCGCGCCGACCGCGACACCTTCCGGGGTGAACACGGCGCTGGTGGCGTCGGCGTCGATGGGGCTTCCTGTGTGGCCGGCGGCGATGATGGCGGAACAAGCCCAGGAGCATTTCGCGGCGGAGGAGTTGGGACGATAGCGGCCCGCGCGCGTTATATTCGCCGCTATGCCGGACGACCGCGCCTTCTATAAGTCGATTGCCTCGGGCTCTTTCGAACGCGCGTACAGCATCCACGGCGAGGAAGAGTTCCTGAAGGACGGCGCCGTGCGGCAATTGCTCGCGGCCGCGCTCGATCCTGGAACGCGCGACTTCAATCTCGACACTCGCGATGCCGGCACGGTGACCGCCGAGGCACTCGCGTCGTTGCTCGCGACACCGCCGCTCATGGCGGAGCGCCGGGTGGTGGTGATCCGTGACGCGGCATCGTTGCGGAAGGACACGCGCGCTGTGGTCGACCATTTTCTCGAGCGCGGCGCGTCGCACCGGGGGCCCGTGGACATCGTGTTGGTGCTGGTGTTCGGGCCGGCAGAGCGGGGCAAGCCGGACCGCGCGCTGGTGCAGCGGACGTTCGCGCTCGAGACGGCGCCGCTCGCCGGGAATCGCGTGCCGAAGTGGATCGTACACCACGCGCAGACTACGTTAGGCGTGTCGGTCACGGAGGACGCGGCGGCGTTGTTGCTCGAGCATGCGGGCAACGATCTGGCTCTCCTGGCGGGCGAGCTCGACAAGCTCGCGAGCTACACCAACGGCGGCGCGATCGACGAGCACGCGGTGTCGGCGGTGGTGGGGGTGCGCCGCGGCGAGACGTTAGGCGATTTTCTCGACTCCGTTGGGCAGCGCGACGCGCCGCGCGCGCTGGCGTTGCTGGGGCACGTGCTGGATCAGCCCAAGGTGTCGGCGGTGCCGATCGTCATGGCGCTCACGTCGCAGACGCAGGCGCTCGCGTGGGGGCGCGCGATGCGCGCGCGCGGGACGTCGGCGGGGCGGCTCGAGCGCGAGTACTACGAGCTCCTCAAGGGCGCGGGCGGCGCGTACACGGGTCGTCCGTGGGGCGAGGCCGTGCGGTCGTGGGTGGCGGCGCTCGATGTGTGGGATGACGCGGTGCTGGATCGCGCCATGGACGCGCTGTTGGCGGCGGACATCGCGCTCAAAGAGACGCGCGTCTCTTCCGACGAGGAGATTCTGGCGCGGCTCGTCTTGGCGATGTGCGCGGCCGACGAGGCGTCCGGGCGCCGGCGGGCGGCCGTGGCCTGACGCCTAACCATCTTCCCCGATCGTCATGACGATACGCTGTCTCGTTGGTGTGATGGTGCTCCTGCCGGTCGTCGCCTGGGGTCAGACACCGGATTCGACGCGTGCGGATTCGACGCACGTGACGGCGCCGCGCGTCGACTCCGTGCACGGTGATTCGGTGCAGCGTGATTCCATGCGCGCCGATTCGACGGCCGGCGACACCATCTTTCGCGCGGCCCAACGACTCGCCGCCGACGGACAGGGCGACTCGGCGCGCGCGCTCGTTGGGCAGCGGCTGAACACGGCGCCGCCGGGGTCGAACGAGTATGTGGACGCGCTCTACTGGCGTGCGGTGGTGGCGGCGACCGCAGCCGACGCGGAGCGCGATCTGCGAACGATCGTGGTGACGTATCCCGCGTCCGCGCGGAGCGCCGATGCGCTGATGCGGCTCGCGCAGCTGGAGCTGGCGCGCGGCGATCGCGACCACGCGGTGGCGCACTTGCAGCGGATCGTGGTGGAACACCCGGACAGCCCGAGTCGCGGCCGCGCCGAGTTCTGGATTGCGCGCACGCTGCTCGACGAGGGCAATATGCCGACCGGCTGTGCGCGTCTGGCGGATGCGTCCCGCCTAACGCCGTCGAGTCAGGTCGAGCTGGTCAATCAGATCGGCTATCTGAATCAGCGGTGCCAAGGGGTGGACACCACGGCGCAGGCGGCGGGATCGCGTGCCGCGCCGCACGCCGCGCCGTCCGCGCCCACGGCGTCGGCGCCGCCGGCGGTGAACAGCGGGACGTCGAATCACGGCCGCTACACGATTCAGGTGGCCGCGTTCTCCACTCAGGCATTGGCCGACGGGTTGCGCGACGTGCTGGCCGCGCGCGGCTATCCGGCTCGAGTGGTCGGAACGGCGAAACCGTTCCGCGTGCGCGTCGGTCGGTACGCCACGCGTGCGGAAGCCGATGCCGCCGCCGCGGCCATGCGCGCCAAGAAATTGACCGCGTACGTCACGAGCGCGGAGACGCCGTGAGCCGCGATACGGCCACGCCGTTGATGCAGCAGTACCGGGAGATCAAGGCGCGCCATCAGGACGCGATCCTGCTCTTTCGGATGGGCGACTTCTACGAAATGTTCTACGAGGACGCGGAGCTGGGCTCCCGCGCCCTCGGCCTAACGCTCACCAGCCGGAACAACGGCGGCGCGGCGGAGGTGCCGCTGGCCGGCGTGCCGGTGAAAGCGCTCAACGAGTATCTGCGGCGGTTGGTGGAGCAGGGGCATCGCGTCGCGATCTGCGAGCAAGTCGAAGATCCGAAGCTCGCCAAGGGTATCGTCCGTCGCGAAGTGGTCGAGACCATCACGCCGGGCGCCGCGTTCTCCGACGATTTGCTGGACGGTGCGCGCAACAACTACCTGTGCGCGGTGTGCGATGGCGCGACGGCCGTCGGCATCGCCGCGGCCGACCTGTCGACGGGCGAACTTCGGCTCGTGTGTGCGGCGCCGGGCGATGCGCCGGCCGTGCTGGCGCGTCTCGCGCCGAGCGAAGTGCTCGTGGCGCGCGGGTCGCCGAGCAGCGCGCTGCGCTCGGCGTCGGCGCGCGAGGAAGATGCGTTAGTCACGGAGCGCGAGGCGTGGGAGTTCGAGCCCACGTTGGCGCGCCGACGAGCTGGCGCGGCAGTTCGGCGTCGCGTCGCTCGAGGGCTTCGGCATCGGCGCCGATGACGCGCCGGCGGTCGGCGCGGCCGGCGCGCTGCTGCGCTACCTGCGCGAGCTGCAGCCGGCAGGTCTGCCGCATCTCGCCGTGCCGATCGTCGAACGGCGACGGCGCGTCGATGCCGCTCGACGACATGACGCGGCGCAATCTCGAGTTGGTGGAATCGCTGCGCGGCGGCGGCGACGGCAGGCACGCTGCTCGCGGTGCTCGACCGCACGACGACGCCGATGGGCGCGCGACTGCTGCGCCAATGGCTGCTCGCGCCGCTCGCCGAACGCGAGGCGATCGACGCGCGGCTGACGCGGTGTCGGCGCTGGCCGCCGATTCCGCTGGCCCGCGCTGCCTTACGGACGGCGCTCGACGGCGTGCGCGACGTCGAGCGTCTGGCCGGGAAGGCGGCCGCGGCGCGCGCCACGCCGCGCGAGCTCGGCGCGCTAGGCGACTCGCTCGCGTCGCTGCCGGAGGTGGAGCGGGCGGCGCGGCGCGTGGCGAGCGCGTCGCTGGTGGACGGGATGCTCGCGCGCGTGGGATCCGTGCGCCGACCTGGCGGCGGAGCTTGGCGGCGCGCTCGTCGAGCGCCGCCGGTCGCGGTGGGCGAAGAGCGAGTCGATTCGCGACGGCGTGGACGCCGAGCTCGACGAACTGCGGCGCTGCGCGACGGCGGCAAGGACGCGATCGCGCGCATCCAGGCGGCGGAGCGCGAGCGCACCGGCATCGCGTCGCTCAAGGTCGGCTACAACAAGGTGTTCGGGTACTACATCGAATCACGAACGCCAACCGGCACCTGGTGCCGGCGGACTACCAGCGCCGCCAGACGCTCGACGGGCGCCGAGCGCTACGTGACGCCGGAGCTCAAGGAGTACGAGGAGAAAGTGCTCACGGCGCGGAGCGAATCGAGGTGCGCGAGCGCGAGCTGTTCGAGGCGCTGCGCGCGCGCGTCGGCGCGCAGATCGCGCGGCTGCAGCGCGCGGCGGCGATCGCTGGCGACGCTCGATGTGCTGGCGGCGCTGGCCGAGGTGGCGGAGCGCGAAGGCTACGTGCGTCCGGCGATGTCACGACGGATTTCGAGCTCGAGATCATCGGCCGGCCGCCATCCGGTGGTCGAGCGGATGATGCCGCGCGACAAGTTCATCCCGAACGATCTGTCGTTGGACGAGCGCGCGCGGGTGATCATCCTCACCGGCCCGAACATGGCCGGCAAGTCGACGATCCTGCGGCAGATCGGGCTGATCGTGCTGATGGCGCAGATGGGGAGCTTCGTGCCGGCCACGCGTGCGCGCGTCGGGATCGCGGATCGCGTGTTCACGCGCGTGGGCGCGAGCGACAACCTGGTGCGCGGGCAGTCGACGTTCATGGTCGAGATGGCGGAGACGAGCGCGATCCTGCACACGGCGACGCGCGCGGAGCCTGGTGCTGCTGGACGAGATCGGCCGCGGCACGTCGACGTACGACGGCGTGTCGATCGCGTGGGCGGTGAGCGAGCACCTGCACGACCGCGTCGGGTGCAAGACGGTGTTCGCCACGCACTACCACGAGCTGACGCAGCTCGCCGACGAATTAGTAGCAGTTCGTAACTATAATGTGGCGGTGCGCGAAGTGGGCGATCAGGTGCTGTTTCTCCATCCGCTCGCCGCGGGTGGCGCCGACCGCTCGTACGGCATCGAAGTCGGGCGGCTGGCGGGCCTGCCGGCGCCGGTCCTGGCGCGGGCGCGCGAGGTGCTGCGCCGATTGGAGGGCGGGCACCTCGTGACGCCGGGGCGCGCGGCGGCGGTGGAGCAGCTGCCGTTGTTCGCCGCCGCGCCGCATCCGGTGGTGGAGCTGCTGCGCGCGATCGACCCCGACGGCGTGACGCCGCGCCAGGCGCTCGAGCACCTCGCGGCCCTGGTGGACGCGGCGCGCCGGGCCAACGCCTAACGCAGCACCGGCGCGCTCAGGCGCGCTCCTCCACCACCAGCTCCACGTTGCCGGTGGTGGACAGGAGATCAACGTGCACCCGTTGCTTCTTGGCGCGCGTGAAGCGGATGGAGATCCGTGCGTTGCCCACCGGCAGGTCGCGCACGTCGAGCCGGTTCACGCCGTCGGGCAGCATGGGGCGAACCACGCGCAGGTGCCGCGCGAACCCGTCGGGCTCCAGGCCTAACAGAGCGCCGAGGACGTATGGCACGCTGCCGGCGGCCCACGCCTGCGGGTGGCAAGCCACCGGATAGCGCACCGGCGTCTGGAACTCGCTGGTCGAGAATCCCGCGAACACCTCGGGCAGCCGATACGAGCGAAAGTACGCGGCCGTTCGCACCAGGCCGGAAAATATGTGGCGTGCGGCCGCGTCGAGACCGTAGTGACGGAAGCCGGCTGCGATGAGCGCGTTGTCGTGGGGCCAGACGGTGCCCAGGTGATAGCCCACCGGATTGAAGCGGCGCGCCTGCGTGGACAGCGTGCGGATGCCCCAGCCCGAGAACATGTCGGGCGCCATGAGCCGTTTGGCGACGCGGCGCGCGCGGGCGGGCTTCGCGATGTGCGACCACAACACCTGGCCGGCGTTGGACGTCACGACGGCGAGCGGCCGGTCGTCACGCTCGAGCGCCAGCGCATAGCAGCCTAACGAGGGAATCCAGAAGTCGCGTTCGAAGCGCGCCTGTAAGGCATCGGCTTCGGCGTGCAGCGTCGCCGCCCGTGTGGCGTTGCCCGCGCGCTCATACAGTTCGGCGATCAACAGGCGCGCGAGGAACGCGTATCCCTGCACTTCCGACAGCGCGATCGGCGGCGACGCGAGTTGTCCGGCGGCGGTCACGATCGCGTCGCCGGAATCCTTCCAGCCCTGGTTGATCAGCCCATGAGCCGACGTGCTCACGTAATCGATGTAGCCATCGCCGTCCGAATCCGCGCCATTGGACATCCAGGTGAGCGCGAGCTCGATCTGATCGCGAAGATCGTTGAACAGCGTGAGCTCGCCGGTCCAGGCGGCGTGGCGCGCGATGAGAATGAGAAAGAGCGGCGTCGCGTCCACGGATCCGTAGTACGGGGTGTGCGGGATCAGGCCTAACCGGGCCATCTCGCCGACGCGAATCGAGTGCAAAATTTTCCCCGGCTGTTCGTCGCGCCACTCGTTGGTCTCGTGCGCCTGGTACAACGCGAGGAGGCGCGCCGTCTGCTCGGCCACGCGCGGCTCGTAGGCCAGCATCTCGATGGCGGTGATCGCGGCATCGCGGCCGAACAGGGTGGCGAACCACGGCACGCCCGCCGCGTAGTATTCCTCGCCGTTGATGCTGCTCCGCAGGAGTCGGAGGTCGGCGAACGAGCGCTCGAGAATCGAGTCGAGCAAGAGGTTGTCGGATGCGATGGTCGTGCGCGGCTCCTGCGCCAGCGCGCGGCGCGGGGCCACGCGATGCGTGCTGCGCGGCCGCCCCGTGCGGGGGGCCCCGGCGGCGGCGCGCTCGACGATGCGCATCTTTACGCCTAACGTAACGCAACGGCGCGGCGGGAGGCGGATCGCGAAGTGCGCGGCTTGCCCGCTGTGCCGGTTCGGAGCCCGCGAAAACGTGATCGCGAGCGTGCGCTCGCAGTGGTCGCGGCCGTCGTACGAGAGGCGGAGCGAGCGGCCACGCCACACCGGCGCATGCCGGGTGCCCAACGTCTGCTGGAACAATCCGCGCACGGCGAACAGGTCCTCGAACTGCGCGTCGAATTCGAGCGTCACCGGCACCGTGACCGGCTCGAGGCCGAGGTTGCGCAGCTCGAGTGTGTCGTCGAGGCGGGGCGGGTCGCCGTGGAGCGTGCGCGTCCATTGTATGCCGATCGTCTCGCGCGGCAGCAATCGGCCGTGCGCGAGGCGGAGATCCGGATTGGCGAGCTCGAGGAGCGACACCTGGCCGACCGCGTCGGTGGCGGCGGCAAGCACCGTCGGCTGTTCGGCGCCTAACCGAACCTCGTAGCCGCGGAGGTAGCGGCAATCGTGATAGTAGAGTCCGAGTCCGTGGCCCGGCGCGATCGGCACGCAGCCGGACGGATCGGTGAGGAAGAACACGTTCTCGGCTTTGGTCACGATGGCATTGGCGATGCCTTGCGTGACCGATGGCGTGCCGTGTGTGAGGATGCGCTGCTTCCGGTCGGCGAGCTCTACCCCTCGTGCCTTGTCCCCTCCCCGCCCTCGCCGGCCGCCGCGCGTCATCGCGCCATGAGAAACTGAAGGACGTCCGAGCGCGTGACGATGCCCGTGATCCGATCCTGCGCGCGCACGAGCACCGCCGGATTCGTCTTGGTGAGCAGCTTGACGATGCTGTCGAGCGACTGCCCCGATTCGACTAACGGAAACGGCGCGTCCATCACGTCGCTCACGGCGGCGTCGAGCAGCTTCGTGTCCTCGAGCGCCTTGGCCGACACCACGCCTTCGCTCACCGAGCCGACGCAGTTGGCGCCGTCGATCACCGGCAGCTGCGACACATCGTGCAGATTCATGAGCCGCAGGGCCTGCCGCACGGTGGCGCCCGTGGCCACCGACACGACGGGCGGAGCATGATCCGGCTTCGCGCCGAGGAGATCGGCGATGCGGACGCGATCGGGCGCGAGCATTTGATTCTCGCGCATCCAGTCATTGTTGTAGAGCTTGGACAGGTACCGTTCGCCGGTGTCGCAGAGGAACGTCACGACGAGCGCGTGCGGATCGTTGACCTCGCGGGCCACCTGCAGCGCGACGTGCGCGATGAGCCCCGCCGAGCCGCCCACGAACAGGCCTTCCTCGCGCGTTAGGCGGCGGGCCATCGCGAACGCGTCGCGATCGCTCACCGTGCGATAGTCGTCGATGAGGCTCATGTCCAACGTGCTCGGCAGCTTGTCCTGGCCCACGCCTTCGACCTTGTACGGCGTACCCTCGATGTGGTTCTTGCCGTTGCTGCGCCAATACTCGGCGAGAATCGAGCCCGTCGGATCGCCGGCAATGATGCGGATGGCGGGATTCTTTTCCTTGAGGTAGCGACCCACGCCGGTGATCGTGCCGCCCGTCCCCGCCGACGCGACGAAGTGCGTGATGCGTCCCGCCGTCTGCTCCCACAACTCGGGGCCGGTGGTGTCGTAGTGCGCCTGCGGGTTGGCCTCGTTGTAGAACTGGTTGGCCAGGATTGCGTTAGGCAACTCGGACGCGATGCGTTTGGCCATCATCACGTAGTTGTCGGGATGGTCGTGCGCCACCGCCGTGGGCGTCACGATCACTTCGGCGCCGAACGCCTTGAGCAGCCGCACTTTTTCCTGCGACATCTTGTCGGGCATCGTGAAGATGCACTGATAGCCCTTGAGCGCCGCCGCGATCGCCAGGCCGATGCCCGTGTTCCCGCTCGTGCCTTCGACGATCGTCCCGCCCGGCTTGAGTTTTCCTTCTCGCTCGGCTCGCTCAATGATCGGCAAGCCGATCCGGTCCTTCACGCTTCCGCCCGGATTGAAGAAGTCCGCCTTGCCGTAGACCGGCGTCGCGATGCCTTGCGTTACGCGATTCAGCCGGATGAGCGGCGTCCACCCAATGGTTTGGAGGACGTCGTCGTATGGCATCCGGTTGCGCTGGCTCGCGACTGATGCGAAGGGGGGAGACTCGTTGCTCGACACGGAAGAGGTGCTCATGGCGTGCGATGATGGGCGGAGTGTGCCGTATTGTGGAGCACGGTGTCGCCGGGGAGCGGCGGCTCGCCGGGGCGTCGGAAAAAGACCGGCAGAAGAATCGAGATGCTCATGGGTTGGCCATGCAGCTTGGCGGGTCTGAATCGCAGCGATTGCGCGCCGTGCACGGCCGCGGAATCGAGTGCAGGATATCCCGAGGACTCCTGCACCAGCGTCGAGTCCGGCGTGACGAGTCCTGCGCTGTCGATGCGGATCCGAAGAGTCACGTTAGCCTGGATGCGCTTTGCATAGAGCGATTCCGGATACTGGAACGGCGAGGAATCGTTGAGCATGACCGGCATGCTGTCGGGTTTGACGCCCGCGGCCTCCTGCACACTCTCGATGGCTTTTTGCGCCGTGTCCTGGTCGATGCAGGCCGTGGCGGCCGCTGCGAGTGTCGCAAGCAACGCGCCCGCGAGGACGCGGCGCGACCCCGGACGCATCGCGCAACGGTCGGAACGGCGAGCTATGGCGCTCAACGCGTGCATGGCATCAATGTAGCCGCGCGGTCTACCTTGCCGCACCATCTGAGCGCGCCCATCCTTCCCCCATGAGGATCACGGTGCTGTTGGGTGGAACGTCGGCAGAGCGCGACGTGTCGCTGGCCTCCGGACTGCGCATTGCGAAAGCACTTCGGGAAGCAGGACACGAGGTCACGTCGCTCGATCCGGCGCGGGGCGTGATCGACGAAAGCGAAGAGCGCGCCATGGAAGACGCCGGGGTGATGAAGCCCGCCCCGCCCACGTTGACCACGCTCGAGCACATGACCCGCACCTCACTGTCGCCATCGCTCGGAACCCTGCCCGCGGTACGCAGAGCGGACGTGGTTTTTTTGGCGTTGCACGGCGGATACGGCGAAGATGGAACCGTGCAGGCGTTGCTCGACATGGTCGGCGTTCGGTACACGGGCAGCGGGCACTTGGCCAGCGCGTTGGCGATGGACAAGGACCTGTCCAAGGTGTTGTTCCGTGCGGCGGCCGTACCCACGGCCGATTGGTTTCTCGTTAGCCAATGCGGCGAGGCGTCGCCCGATGTCGCTCGCGTCGAACGTGATCTCGGGTGGCCCGTAATCGTAAAGCCATCCAAGCAGGGCTCGACAGTTGGACTTTCGATCGTGCGTGCCGGGGACCAGTTGGCGCCTGCCGTGGCCGAGGCGATGCGGTACGACGATGAGGTGATGATCGAGCGATTTATTCCGGGACGGGAGCTCACGGTGAGTGTCCTCGGCGATCAGGCGCTTCCGGTCGGCGAAATTTTCCCGAGCCACGAGATCTACGATTACGAATGCAAGTACACGCCGGGCATGGCGCGCGAAGAGTTCCCGGCCAAACTTTCGGCGACAGACACGGCGGAAATTCAGCGATTGGCATTGGCCGCGTTTCGTGCGCTCAAGCTTGACGGCTACGCGCGCATTGACTTCCGTATGACGGAGCGCGGCGAGTTTTTCTGTCTCGAGGCAAACACGCTGCCGGGTATGACGCCACTGAGCTTGCTACCGCAAGCCGCGGCGGCGAAGGGAATGGATTTCGGTGCGCTCTGCGAGCGCATCGTGCAACTCGCGATGGCGAGACCATCGTCGGCGGGAGGGAGGCACGACACGTGACGGCGCGCACCACGGGACCGGCGGCAGCGATCGCAGGCATTTCGCCCGGCATACAGAGTCAGGGCGTATGGATGGGTCGACGCCAACTCTTCGTGCGGTTCGCCGCCGAAGCAGAGACAGCTGTGCTCTACACGCCCGAGATGTTGGCGCGGCATGTTCAGCGCGTGGTCGGCCAATCACCGCTGCATTCGATCTCTCTAAGCGGACGCGATCCGTTGGCGAGTGAAGAATTGATCGTCGACACATTGACAAGGTGGCAGTCGCCCATCCCGATCATGATCGATTGCGATGGGGAGCGACCGGAGGCGGTGACGAAGGTGGCGCCTCACGTGGCGATGGTGCAGGTGACGGTCGAGTTTGTGAACACGACGTCGAGTCTCGATCGAGCGCTGGCATCGCTCGCTGCGGCCTCGGCTGCCGGTCGCGAGCATGCTGCCGTATTGGCGCCACATGAGGGGACGACGGACGGGCAGATGCTCTGGTTCATCGAGCAAACGCACCAGGTGGCCCCCGGCACGAAGATTGTTGTCCATCCAGTAGTTGGGGCGGAACGCACGGGCGTGGACCGGCGATATGCTTCGCTGGTGGAGCGGGGGATGGCCATCCATAACGACCTCGCGTTTTGGCTGCGGATACCGGGCCCGGTCGGAGGTCGTTAGCGCATGGCAGCGGTTCCGCGGGGCTGGTGAGAGGAACTGCCCCGATTCGATCGTGTTATAACGACAAGGCCGTCACGTACGCAGGTCCGCATGTCCTTCACGAGCGTCGACGAACAAGAAGCTCCGCGCCTTACCCCGGCCGTCCAGTGGTTGATCGCGCTCAACGTCGCGGTCTTCTTCGTACAGCTGACGCTGGTGGGA
This sequence comes from uncultured Gemmatimonadaceae bacterium, assembly GCA_963702675.1. Classification (GTDB taxonomy): domain Bacteria; phylum Gemmatimonadota; class Gemmatimonadetes; order Gemmatimonadales; family Gemmatimonadaceae; genus JADGGM01. Next base: position 169,421 of record CAVPDN010000009.1, on the reverse strand, counting down.
CCGGCCGACGTGCAGCGCGCGCTCGCATTCGAGGTGCGCGACCTCACGACGCGTCCGTGGACGATCGTGACGTACATGTTCGTGCACGCTGGGTTCTGGCACCTGGCGCTGAACATGTGGATGCTCTGGATGTTCGGCCCGCGCGTGGAGCGCGCGTGGAACGCGCGCAGCTTCACGTTCTTTTACGTGCTGTGCGGGTTAGGCGGATGGTTGTTCCATCTCATGATCGCGCGCGACGGGCAGTATCTCATGGGGGCGTCGGCGGCGATTTTCGGCGTGATGCTCGCGTACGCGATGCGGTGGCCCGATGAGGAAGTGACGCTCTTCCCGTTCGTGTTCATCGCGATCAAGGTGCGCTGGTACGTCGTGCTCCTGGTCGGCATCACGGTCGTGCAAGGCATGGTATCGCTCAACGGCGGCGACACCGGCGTGGCGTACATGGCGCATTTAGGCGGACTGTTCGTCGGCTATCTGTATCTGCGCGTCGCGGCGGCGCACCACGGCGCCGCGGGCGGCGGGAGTGGAATCGACCGGCTCCGACAGCGCATGTCGCAGGTGCCGGACATCCCCGACGAGACGCCGCGCGCGATTCCGCGTGCCCAACCGCGCTCGCGCGAGCGGACTAACGAAGTGGACGAGATCGTGGCCCGCAGCAACGCGCTCATGGCCAAGCGCGAGAGCCTGGGTCCGTCGCTCGCCAGCAAAGTGGGCAAGAAGAAAACGGAGGAGCTCGATCTCGTGCTCGACAAGATCTCCGAGCGCGGCATCAGCAGCTTGACGCACGACGAGCGTCTGCTGCTCGAGGAGATGTCGAAGCGCCTGCGGAACGACTGAGCGCCGAGCGACCCGCGCGTTGCTCGTTCCCAAGCGTCCGTCTATTCTTGAGCATGCCGCGCCCCGATCTCCTCGAGACGTTTCCCAACCCGCATGCCGGCCGCAACTACGAGATTCGTCTCGAGTGCCCGGAGTTCACGTCGCTCTGTCCGGTCGGCGGGATCGAGAGTGACGCTGCCGAGTTGTCGCTGCTGCAGGGCGGCGCACCGGATTTCGGGACCATCCGGATCACGTACGTGCCCGCCGACAACTGCATCGAGCTCAAGAGTCTCAAGCTGTATCTCTGGAGCTTTCGCAACGACGGAATTTTTTACGAGCGCGCGGTGAATCGGATCCTCAATGATCTCGCTGCGTGCGCGTCGCCCACCTACATGGAAGTGGTGGGCGACTTCAACGTCCGCGGCGGGATCAAGGCGGTGGTCACCGCGCGTCACGGGAGCCGATAGATCACGCTCCTTTGACCACGAAGTCCTGCACCATGCCGTGCGCAATGTGCGGTTTGCCGTCTTTGTTGTCGGGCACGAAGCAAATGAATGCGTAGTTGCCCGCGGTGAGGTCGACCGGGAAGTAGACGGTGTCACCCGGTGCGATCGCGGCGACGCCGCCGTCGAGCGAACCGGGCGGCGGCCCTTTCATCGCTCCGGCCCACTGCGCGAAATCCTTGGCCGTCTTGCCGGGCTCGAGGCGGACGAGGGCGATCTCGTGCGGCTGGGGTCCCGCGTTGGTCACGCGGATCACGCGGTGTCCGGCCGTGAGCGGCGCCGAGGTGGTGAAGGTGTAATCAGCGAGCGTGACCGTGGCGTCTGCGTTAGGCGGCTGCGCTTGCGGGCCGGCCGCGGACGGCGTGACCGTGAGCTCGCGCATCATCCCCTTGGCGATGTGCGGCGTGCCGTCGGGACTCGGGACGAAGCACACAATGGCGTACGTGCCCGGCGCGAGGTACTGCATCGACTCGGATGTTCCGTTAGGCATGGGCGGATTGGGGCCGCCGGCGGGGACGATCCACGGTGCCGGCGGACCGTTTTGCTTGATGGCGGCGGCGAAGTCCGCGAACGTCTTGCCGTGCTCAATGCGGAGGAGCGCGGCCTGGTGGAATTCCTTTCCGCTCGACGTGACACGGACCGTGGTGAAGCCGGCCGGGATCTGCGCCGGCGCGTCGAACGCATAGTCGGTGGCCGTGATCGCGAGGACGTTGGGCGACGGCGTGGTCGGCGCCGCGGCGCCGGTGCTGTCGCCGGCGGACTTGGCGTCTTGCGACGCGTGGTTGCACGCAACGAGGATGGCCGCCGCCAATGCCGGCGCGAGGCAGAAACGAAGCGAATGCCGCATGAGAAGCTCTGTGGGTGGCGAGTAAGGGAGGGAAGGACAAGCAATACTTGGTGATCCGTCAGGTCGCGTCAAGGGCGGTCGCGCTCGCTACGCGCCCGCGACCCGTCGGTTAGGCGAGCTGTACGAGCAGAAGGGAATGTCGCCAATGGGCGCATTACGATCAGACGTTCGTCGACCTGTGGCAAATGCCGACGCCGATGTGCAGCCGCAGGTGACCGCCATCCGCGAGCGGTTGGCGCTCCTCGCGAAGGCCGGCGCCGACTGACATCGCTTGCACCTCTCGAACTACGCCCTTCCGCTTGAGGACGACACGGGCACCGACTAACTTTTCGTGCTCCTGGCCGGGTAGCTCAGTTGGTAGAGCAGCGGACTGAAAATCCGCGTGTCGGCGGTTCGATTCCGTCCCCGGCCACTCTCTACAAAGAAAACGAAGGGGCGAAGCGCCGATCGGCGCTTCGCCCCTCGTCCATCCGGCGGGTGGAACCGGCTACTTCGACGTCGCCACCCGGCCCGCCGTGCTGTTCACGCCCGACGTCGCATCGATGAACGACGCGATGTTCTCCTTGAGCTTCGCCAGCGACGGCTCGTACACGTACATCATGTGGCCGGCGTCGTACTCCGCGAACTGGACGTGACCGCGCAGCTCCTTGGGCAGATCCATCTGATCCATGGTCCACTCGGCCGCGTAGTACGGCGTCGCGAGATCGAACAACCCGGAGTTGAGCAGCACGTGCAAATGCGGGTTGAGCTGCAGCGCCTCGGCCAAATCGACGGCGACGTTCGTGTGGCCGGGCCATCCGCCCCGCTGTCCATGCGACCAGTCCCACGGATTCACCCGACCGCTCACCGCGTACTGCTTGTCGCGCGGGAAGTTGAGCTCCGTGTGCAGGTACGTCTCGAACGTCGAGACGAAGGCCGAGCTGATGGACGACGACTGCGGGTCGTACGGCGATCGTTGGGCGAGCATGTCGAACGTTGGGCCGGTGAAGCGCGCATCCAGCCGGCCGATCACTTCCCCGTGTTCGCGGAGCAGCTCTTTCTCGAACTCCGGCGAGTCGACCCGGAGGTCGGCATGGTCAATGTACGCCGTGTCGAGTCCCGTGTACTTGTGGAGCTGCGCGATGACGCGCGCACGCTCGTCGGGGGCGAGCTCATCGCCCTGGATGAGCGCGTGCATGTAGTCGGTGGTCGCGAAGTGCTCGACCTCCTTCAAGAACGGCCGCAGCTGCGCCGGCTGGTTGGGCAGCGCGTGGTGGTACCATGCGACCGCGGCGTACGACGGCAGGTACATCACGTAGGGCATCAGGTTGCCCGGGTCGAACGTGATGGTTTGGAAGTCGAGCACCGACGACATCAGGATGACGCCGTTGAAGTCCATGTTGTCGGCCTGCTGCAAGTAGTTCACGAGCGCCGCCGAGCGCGTGGTGCCGTAGCTCTCGCCTAACAGATAGCGCGGCGAGTTCCAGCGGTCCTGCTCGGTGAGATAGCGGCTGATGAACTGCGCCAGCGAGCGCACGTCTTCGTCGACGCCCCAGAACATCTTGCCGGTGGCCTTGCCTAACGGATGGCTGAAGCCGGTGCCGATCGGGTCGAGGAACACGAGGTCGGTCTTGTCAAGCGGGCTGTACGCGTTGTCGACCAGCTGGTACGGCGGCGGCGGCGCGTGCGTGGTATCGGGCGTGACGACGCGCCGCGGGCCGAAGGCGCCCATCTGCACCCAGATCGACGATGAGCCCGGGCCGCCGTTGTAGGCGAACGTGATCGGGCGGCGCGCCGCGTCGGTGATGCCGCGCTTGATGTACGCGGTGTAGTAGAGCGCGGCGATCGGCTCGTCCGCGCTGTCGCGCAGAATGATGTCGCCGACCGTGGCATCGTAGTCGACGCGCTGGCCGCCGATCACCACCGAGTGCTGCGTGGTCACGCGCTGCACCTTGGTGTCCGACGGCGAGTCGTCACCGTTAGGCGCTGGCTTGGGGGTCGAGTCGCGCTGCTGCTCCGCGCCGCGTTGGGGCGGGCGGCGCTGCTGCGCGCGCGCCGTCGTCGGCAGGGCGGCGGCGAGGAGGAGAAGTGCGGAGAAGCGCGTGAGAGACATGGTCACGGGGTACCGGCGTAAGGGTGGAATGGGTAGCGCAGCCATGAATAAGGCGATGTGCGGCGCGCGGCGCCACTACGCGCCACGTCGCCGCACATGATGCGTCGCTGAAACTACTGTCCTGTCAGTGCGAGCCCTGGCCTTTGCCCGAGCCGCTCATCAAGCTGCCCATGATGCTGGCGACGCTCAACTTTTTGTAGCTCGCCGGAGGGGTGAACATCGACGCCGGCACCGTGCCTTCCTTGATGTGGCGCAGCTCCATGTGGTCGTCTTTGTCCTCGGCCCGCGATACGACTTGCAGCTTGTCGTCGATCCAGACCGTTCCGGTTCCACCGTCCTGCGCATCGTTCGTCCACTGCCACTTGTGCGCGCCCCGCCCGTCGACGCTCTCGGATCCGAGACTCTTGCACGTGAAATGCGGCGGCGCATCCGACTTGTTGTGCGAGAGCGACGCGTAGGGTGCGGTCGTCGTATTCCACTGCGTGCACGGATCGCCGGCGCCGGCCGGGCGGAAGAAGCGGAGCACCGGCCCGAAGGTCGCCGTGACGAGCGACGTCATCATGCCGGCGTCCAAATACTCCTTCTTTTGATCGTTGATGAGCAGCGTGCTGCCGTGCGCGGGATCGAGCACGAGCGCGCCCAACTGCGACGTATCGGTCGACTCGATGCGCAGTTTGCCGTCCGAGAGGTAAATGTGCGTCGTGGTGCTGTCGGGGTGACTCGGGTCCACGAGATCGGCGGAGAACGGCGGGCCGGTCCAGACGGGTCCCCCGACCTCTCCGCCGATGCAGGCCGCGAGCATCGGTGCTGTGCCTAACGCTACGACGAGGAACCATCGGGTCATGCGTGACGACGTCAGCATCGGGCGTCTCCTTCGTTCGGTGTCGGTCTCCAGCAGGGCGCGGCGGCCCCATGTTATACGGGACGGGGCCGTTCCCGCAATTGTTTCACGCCGCGTGCGACCCTGCTATTGCGTCGTCGTCGCCGGCTTGAGTCCACGCTGTTCGAGTAGCGGCTCGATACTCGGATCGCGGCCGCGGAAGGCGCGGTACATGGCCGCCGCGTCTTCGGTGCCGCCGCGCGAGAGCACCATGTCGCGGAACCGTTGTCCGTTCGCTCGCGTGAGGCCGCCGTGCTCGGTGAACCACGCGAATGCGTCGTCGTCGATCACCTCGCTCCACAGATACGCGTAGTAGCCCGCCGAGTAGCCGCCGTTCCAGATGTGCGAGAAATACGTGGACCGGTACCGCGGCGGCACGAGCGGCACGTCGACATGAAAGCGCTTGAGCGCATCGGCCTCGAACGTGTCCACCTTCTGCAGCGGCGCGGACGCCGGCAGCGTGTGCCAGGCGAGGTCGAGGAGCGATGCCGACAAATACTCGGTCGTTAGCGAATCCCTGGTTGAACGTGCGCGCCTTCTCGATTTTCTCGACGAGCGCCTGCGGCATCGGTGCGCCGGTTTGATAGTGGTGCGCATAGTTGGCGAACACGGTGGAGTCGAGCGCCCAGTGCTCGTTGAATTGCGACGGGAACTCGACGAAGTCGCGCGGCACGTTGGTGCCGGCCAGCGTCGGATAGCGCACGTTGGAGAACATCGCGTGGAGCGCGTGTCCGAATTCGTGGAACATCGTGGTGACGTCGTCGAACGTGAGCAGCGCCGGTTGCCCGGGCGCGGGCTTGGTGAAGTTGGCGACGTTGTACACCACGGTGTGCGTGCCTAACAGACCGGACTGATCGACCCACGTGTCTTCCCAGGCGCCGCCGCCCTTGTTGTCGCGCTTGAAGTAGTCGCAGTACCAGAGCGCCAGCGGCGAGCCGTCGGCGTCGAACACCTCGAAGACGCGCACATCGGGCTGCCACACCGGAATGTCCGTGCGCTCCTTGAACGTGACGCCGTAGAGCTTGTTGGCGGCGAAGAACACGCCGTTCTTGAGCACGCGTGTCCAGCTCGAAGTACGGCTCGAGCTGTGACTCATCGAGGTCGTATTCGGCTTTCCGCACCTGCTCGGCGTAGTACTGCCAGTCCCACGGCTCGAGCGTGAAGCCGCCATGCTGCTTGTCGACCAGCGCCTGCATCTCGGCGGCCTCGGCGCGCGCCTTGTCCGTAGCGGGCGGGACGAGATCGCTCAGCAGCTTGATGGCGTGCTCCGGCGTCTTCGCCATCTGGTCGTCGAGGCTGTACGCCGCATACGTCGGGTATCCGAGGAGCTTGGCCCGTTGGGCACGAAGTTGGGCGAGACGCGCGATGACGGCGCGCGTATCGTTGGTGCCGCCGTGTTCGGCGCGCTGCGTGCTGGCCTCGAACAGGCGCTGGCGCACCGCGCGATCGGAGAGCGACGCCTGCGCCGGCTGCTGCGTGGTGTTCTGCAGCGGCAGCACCCACTTGCCCGTTAGGCCGCGATCCTTGGCGTCCTGGGCGGCGGCCGCGATGTCGGCGTCGCTCAGACCCGCCAACTGGGCGCGATCGTCGATCACCAACGCACCGGCCTTGGTCCCGGCGAGCAGCTTGCTCTGGAACTGCGTGGTGAGCTTCGACTCTTCGGCATTCAACGCGCGCAGCTTCGTCTTGTCGGCATCCGACAACTGCGCCCCGGCGCGCACGAAATTGAGATAGTAGCGCCTCACGAGAAACTGCTGCACCGAATCGAGACCGAGCGTCGTGCGGCGATCGTACAGCGACTTCACGCGCGTGAACAACTTCGGATTGAGATAGATCGCGTCGCTGTGCGCGGCGAGCTTGGGCGCTTCGATGGCCTGGATGCGTTGAATCGTGTCGTCGGTGTTCGCCGTGGCCAGTCCAAAAAAGATTTTCGCCACTCGCGTGAGGATTGCCCCCGACTGTTCCATGGGGACGATCGTGTTGTCGAACGTCGGCGCGGACGTCTGATTCGCGATGCGATTCACCTCGGCCAGGTTGTCGCGCATGCCGCGCTCGAGCGCAGGCTGATAATCGCCGTCGCGAATCTTGTCGAACGGCGGCGCCTGAAAGAACAACGGGCTCGGCTCGAGAAATGGATTCTGGCGCGTCCCGGAGCTCTGTGGCGCCGACTGTGCGACGGCGGACAATGCTACGGTCGCGAGCGTCGCGAGCAACGTGGACGCCAACGAAAGCACGCGGATTCTGAGCATGGCGGCAGGTCCTTATTGGTGTTGGCCGGGGGTGAACGCGAACGGCCTGCGTCGAACGCCCCCAATATCGGATATCGGACAAGTGCCGGGCAGGGGGACTTGGATCGGTTTGACCCGACCCGGACGCAGGCCCTTGGGCTCGGCCGGCGCCAACGGGCCAGCGGCGTGGCGGCCGAGCGCCGTGGTCATCGCGATTGACGTCGCACCACGGGGCGTGAATTGTTGTCGACGAAGCCCTTCCGATCTGGTCGACCGCTCACCGTTAGGCTTATACCGATGGCCAAGCCCAAATACTTCGCAACGCCGGCCGCCTGGCGCGCGTGGCTCGAGGAGCACCATGCGTCCGAGCCCGAGCTGGTGGTGGGCTTCTACAAACGCGGTTCCGGGCGGCCCAGCATCACGTGGCCGGAGTCCGTGGACCAGGCGCCGTGCCTAACGGATGGTGCCGGGCGCGGGCGGTTGCAGGGCGAGCCGGGCGTGCGCGTCGGCGCCGCGCCCCCCATCAGGCGACGCTCCGCCGCCGCGGCGTTCGCGGCACGCCGGCGAAATGGCGGGTCGCCGTTCTTCCAGGCTCGAGCGACCATCGCGTAATGCGCCGCCGCGCTGTCGGCCTGTCCCGCCGCTTCGAAGCTCTGCGCCAAGAGCTCGTGGATCTCGGTCCGGGTGAGGTAAAAGCTCGAGGCCTCGATCGGTCCGCGCAGCGTCGGCGCGAGGACCGCCACGGCCGCGCGCGGCTGGCCTGCGCCTAACCAGGCGCGCGCCAGCTCGAAGTTGGCCCGCGAATAGCCTTCGTTGGGCGAGTAGATGGCGCGTGAAAACTCGCCCAACGAGCGCTGTGAATCCCCTCGCGCCTTCCAGAGCAGGCCGCGCAGATAGTGCGGCAGCGTCCAATCGCGGCCGTACGAGCTGAGGCGCGCCGACCCCTCGACGGAATCCGCCATGCGCGCCAACTGCACGGTGTCGCCGGCGGCGGCCCACGCGGTGCCGGCGTGTGTCAGCATCCAGCTCCGCTGGCGGGCCCGCGATCCGGGCGCGTTCGGCGCGGGCGACGGCAGGATCGCGGCGAGCGAGTCGAACATGCGCGCCGCGTCGCGGTATCGCTCCTCCTCGAACAGCACCTGCGCCTGCGCAATGCCGGCCAGCTCCAACTGCGATGCACCCGGCTCGCCGAGCGCCCGCGCGGCGGCCAGTGCCTCGCCTAACCGACCTTCGCTGCGGCGCACGATCACCACCCACCACAGCACCCGTTCCGTCTCGGCCGGCGTGGCCGACTTGAGCTCGGCCGATAACAGCTCGTCCGCGTTGGACCAATCGTCGGCGTGTATCGCGTTCACGGCCATCAGCATCGGGACGTCTTCCGACGGATCGATCGTTCCCACCTCGCGTTCGGCCGAGTCGGCCTCACGCTCCCGGCCCTCCCGGCCGAGGACGCTGACCAGCGCCACCCACGGCGACGTGGAGTGCGGTTGTCGGCGCACCCATTCACGGGCCACGCGCTCCGCCGCGCCGAGCGAGTCGCTGAGGGTGTACGCGCCGACGAGACCCTCGAACGCGACACACGCCGCGCAGAGTGGCTGCGCGGCGATCACCGCATCGGTGTCCATGTCGATCGCGTGCCGTAAATGCGGGACGGCGGCGAGAAAGTCGCCGGACGCAGAGAGCGCGGCGCCCAGTGCGACGTGGCCCTCCGGCTCCAATGGGTACCGTGTCGCCAACGACTCGGCGATCTCCATCCGGTTGGGATCGTTGGTCGCGGAGGACCACGCCGAGCTGATGAGAAGCCGTTCGCGTTCGCTGGCGCGCGGCGCGAGGCGCATGGCCCGCACCATCAGGGCCGGCCCTTCGGGCGAGCCCAACTCGGTCGCGCACTGGGCGGCGTAGAACGCGGCCATGGCGAACGTGGTGTCCTCGCCTAACGCATCGAGGAACAGCGATCGCGCCAGCCGCAGGTCGCCCTGGTCGTACAGCGCGCGAAGGCCCGCATTGAAGAACCGGGAGGCGATCGGCGACGACGTGCTGACGGCGAGCCGCGGCGCCCGCGAGTGCGGGAGGGCGGGCGTCGCGTCGGCCAGCGTCCCGGCCGCTGCGTTAGGCGGTCCGTCGCCGCCGCGCAGCGCGCGCGTCGCGAACAGCGCCGCGCCGGCGATGACGAGCACCGATGCGGCGATGCGCCACGATCGCCGCGATCGCCTGGATCGCGCCGCGATCGCGGCCGGCGCGGCGAACTCGGCCGGCGCAACCAGGTCGGTCGAGTGCCCGCCTGGCGCCGCCACGCTCTCATCCGACGGCTCCGACGGTGGAACGGCGATGCGCACCGCGGCCGGCGTCGCGTCGATCGCCGGCGGGGCGGCTGTCGTGCGCGCCCGGATCGCGGCCACCAATGCCTGCGTCTCCGCGGAAGGCTCGGCGTCGAACTCTTCGCGGGCGCGACGGACGAAGCCCTCGTACGCGCGCAGGGCGCCGGTCCGGTCCCCAAGGCGGTCGAGCAAGGCGATGAGCCGGCGGTGCGTCCGCTCGTCATCGGGCGCGCGCGCGGCTGCCCAACGGGCCCAACGCGCGGCTTCCGTGCCGCAACCGCTTGCTTCGAAGTGATCCGTGAGCGCCCACGACGACTCGATGGCCTGGTGGCGGAGGCGCGCCCGCTGCTGCGCCAACCATTCCTCGAACTCGCTCGAGGCGCCGGTGACAAAAAACCCATCCAAGAGATCGCCGCCGTACAACTCCAGCGCGTCTGCCGGAGCGCCGCGTGCAAGTGCATCATCGAAAGCACGAGCGTCGCACCAAAAGCTTTCGGCGCCGAGTCCGAGGTCCTCGCCGCCGTGTCCAAGGATGACGTCCGCGCCTAACGTGCGGCGGAGGAAGTGCACCGCCTGTCGGAGCGCGCTTCGGGCGCGCTCTTCATCGAGCTCGGGCCAGAGGAGGCCCAGGATGGTATCGCGCCGCCGGTACCCCGTGGGGGTGGCGATTGCCAGGTAGGCCAGGAGTGCCAGTCGTTTGGGCTGGCGCAAAATCGAGAGGAGCTGGCGCCCGTTCTCGTCGCGTAGATCAAGGCCGCCAAGCGTGCGAAAGCGAATCATGGAAATCGGCCCGCTTGGAGGTGCTCGGCCGGAGTCGTTGGCCTTGGGCGGAGCAGGAGAGGGCAACCGTCGCAGATTCTATAGTAGTGTCTCTGGCCCCAGCCCGGAAGGCGGTCACGGCGTCAGAATGCCGTTAGAGAGTACCGCCCGCCCGGCCGCGACGGGTAGCGAGTCGCGGCCCGCGGGGCCATGGCTTACCTTCATCGCACTGCCGTCCGGTTCACGGACTGTCTCGTTCTCGAGAGTAGGAATGACGCTTCACGCATCCCCAGACACGGCGGTCGCCACGGTCGCCGACGCTCGTTCGACCTCTTCCCCGTCCGGTGCCGGGCCGAGCCGTGTCTCGAGCGCGGCGGAGTCGCTGCGCGCTTCGGCGATTTTGAGGATTGCCGCCGAGATTCGCGAGCTCACCGCGGCCGGCCGATCGATTTGCAACTTGACCGTTGGCGACTTCAGTCCGCGCGAGTTCCCGGCGCCGGCGGAGCTGGTGGCTGGCATTCAGGAGGCGTTGCGGGCGGGAGAGACCAACTATCCGCCCTCGAGCGGTCTTCCCGAGTTGCGGAGCGCGATCGCGTCGTTCTACGGCGCGCGGATCGGTCTCGAGCTGACGGCGGAAAACGTGATCGTCGCATCGGGCGCGCGTCCGGCGATTTACGCCGCGTACCGTACGGTGCTCGATCCCGGTGATGCGGTGGTGTATCCGGCGCCGTCGTGGAACAACGCGGACTATTGCCAGATCGTCGGCGCGGCGCCGCGGCCGGTGGTGTGTCCGGCGTCGGATTCGTTTTTGCCGACTCGCGCGGCGCTCGAGGGACCGGTGCGCGGCGCTCGGCTGCTCGTGCTCAACTCGCCGCTCAATCCGTCCGGGACCGCGTTCGACGCGGACACGCTGCGGGACATTTGCGAGCTGGTGGTGGAGGAGAACGCGCGGCGTGGTCCATCGCAGCGGCCGCTGTTCCTGCTGTACGACCAGGTCTACTGGATGCTTACGTTAGGCGAGACGCGCCACGTGCATCCCGCCATCGTGTGTCCCGAGGTCGAGCCGTACGTGATCACGGTGGATGCGATCTCGAAGGCGTTCGCCGCCACGGGAGTGCGCGTGGGGTGGGTCACCGGACCCGCCGACATCGTGCGGCACATGGCCGATTTCCTGAGCCACGTGGGGGCGTGGGCGCCGCGGGCGGCGCAGATCGCGACGGCGCGTTTGTTAGGCGACGGCGAAGCGATCGACACGTTCCATCAGTCGATGCACGCGGCCATCGCCGCCCGGTTGGGCGCGATCCACACGGCGTGCGAGTCGATGCGCGCCGACGGGTTGCCGGTGGCGTCGCTGCCGCCCACGGCGACCATCTATGGTAGTGTCCAGCTGCGGTTGGACGGCCGACTAACGCGGGACGGGCGCACAATGCACGGGAGTGAAGACGTGCGTCGCTACCTGCTTCAGGAGGCCGGCATCGCGGTGATCCCGTTCCAGGCGTTCGGCGTTCCGGACGACGGCGGCTGGTTCCGGTTCTCGATTGGCGCGGTGTCGGTGCCTGCGCTGGAAGCCGGGCTGGCTCGAATGCGGTCGGCGATCGGGTAAAGACGGCCGCGGTTTTCACCCCACGATAGCAGCAGGGCGCACGTCGTACGGGGCAACTCACCCCGTAACGATTGCCGTGCGCGTCCCGCCAATACACAATAAGACAAGGATTTAGTTGGTATTTCTCTAATTCGATGTACGGCATCAGTTTACGATGTCGCACGGTGGGCGTATCTCGATTACGCGGGGGTGTACTATGCGCTTCCTCTCTCGGGCCCAAACGCCCGGAGCTCGGCGCGCCATGCGCTGGGTGGTCGTGGGTGCGGCGTTCCTGGTGCCTTTGGCGTGCAGCAACAGCGTGGCGGCTACCAGACCTTCGCCCGAGTTAGTCGCGCAAGGCAAACAGATTTTCCGGTTCGACACGTACGGCGACGAAAAGTTCTGGACCGACACGCTGCACATGAACACCGTCATCCAGACCGCCGTCGACCCGACGACTGCGTTGTCGGTGGGCTTCAAGGTCGACGCCGATGCACTGCCCGCTCCGGTGCTGCAGGCGATCGAGGCCGGTCAGGTGGACCTTCACAGCCCGGCGACGACTGTCACACTGCTCAAGTTGAACGCGGTGGTCGGGCTCCAGGCCACGGTCGACTCCAACAACAACATCACGCGCGTCGGCATCACGTGCGCGTTGTGCCACTCCACGGTCGACAACCGCATCGCGGCGGGCATCGGATCGCGCCTGGACGGTTGGCCTAACCGAGACCTGAATCCGGGCGCGATCATCGCGCTCTCGCCGGCGCTCAGCGCCGCGCAGAAGCAGGTCTACAACTCGTGGGGCGCCGGCAAGTACGACCCGCGGTTCAACTTCGACGGCATCAACGGCCCAACGGTCATTCCGCCGGCGTACGGACTCGAGGGCATCAACAGCGAGACGTTCACCGGTGACGGGCAGCAGGTCGCATATTGGAACGCATACGTCGCCGTCACGCAGATGCACGGACAGGGCTCCTTCTCCGAGCCGAGACTCGGCATCAGCGTCGTGCAGTCGCCGGATCTCGTCGCCCCCAAGCTGCCCGCGCTGCAGGCGTACGAGCTCAGCCTCGCGGCGCCCGCGCCGCCGGCCGGGAGCTTTGACGCCACGGCCGCCGCGCGCGGCAAGCTCATCTTCCAGGGTCCAGGCAAGTGCACCGAGTGTCACGCGGGCCCGTCGTTCACCGACGCGAATCTCCGCCTCCACAAGCCCTCGGAGATCCCGACCGATTCCGAGTACGCTATTCGCAGCGCGACCAAGATGTGGCGCACGTCGCCGTTGCGGGGCGTGTGGCAGCATCCGCCGTACTTCCACGACGGCAGTGCGGCCACGTTGCTCAATGTCGTCAACCGCTACAACACGGCCAAGGGACTCAACCTGTCCGACAAGCAGAAGGCGGACCTGGTCCAGTACCTCCTGTCGCTCTAGTCGCCGAATGAAAACGCGCCACCGGCGCACCGCAGAACCCTGACCTCACGTTGACCCGTCCGGCCCTCCCACTAGAGGGCCGGACGTGCATCCGGCCCTGACAAATCGCTCCTGCTGAGATTGGCGAGTGTTGACGAAGTGGTGACAGTTCTTTAACGTCGCCAGTTCCAGGTCTACTCGTTGGGAGACGACGTAGGCTTTTTCCCTCTTCTCCCGCATGCAGGAGGTTACGTGCGAACGTGTCGTGTCCTTAAGCTTGCGGCGCTGCTCAGTGTCATGTGCAGCCCAGCCGCACTCGCGCAGCGGGCAATTCACGGGACCGTGGTCGACATCGAGTCGAGCGCCCCAATCCTCTCCGTCCGCGTGGCCGTGAAGGGCGTGCCGATCGGCGCCTACACCGATGCCGCAGGCAAATTCACGATCAACAACGCCCCGGCCGGTGCGCTCACGCTCGAATGTACGACGCATCGGGTACGGGGCCAAGAGCGTCGCGTTAGGCGCCGACCAAAACGAAATCACCATCCAACTCAAGGCTGACGTGCTGCAACTCAGCCAGATGGTGATCACGGGACAGGCCACGCAGGTCTCCCGCGCAAACCTGGCCAACGACGTTGGACAGGTCGGCGCCGAAGACATCTCGCATACCCATGCCGCGACGCTCGACGACGCGCTCACCGGCAAGGTGGCCGGCGCGCAGGTCTCGTCGAACTCGGGCGCCCCCGGCGGTGGTATGCAAATCCAAATGCGCGGCGTCACGTCCATCTTCGGCAACTCCGAGCCACTGTACGTCGTGGACGGCCTGCCGATCTCGAACACCACGATCGAGAACGGCATGAACGCCCTCACGGGTGCGGCCGGCGGCATGGGCGCGTCGAACCAGGACAACGGCGTGAATCGCATCGCCGACTTGAACCCGGCCGACATCGCGACCATCGAAATCCTCAAGGGACCGTCAGCCGCCGCGATCTACGGATCCGAAGCGGCCAACGGCGTGGTCGTGATCACGACCAAGCGCGGTCAAGCGGGTAAGCCACATTTCTCGCTCACGCAGCGGCTGGGGACGAACACGCTGTCGAACAAACTCGACCTGCGACACTTCGATCTCGCGAGTGCTCAAGCCTTTTCGAGCAATTTCGGTATCGACCCCGCGACGGTTCAGCAATGGTTCCAGCAGGACGGCGGCTTTGCGGACGCGCAGCAACAGGCGTTCGGCGATCACAGCCTGTCCTACGAGACGGACCTCAGTGTGAGCGGCGGTAGCGAAAACACGCAGTACTTCGTGTCCGGTCTTGCCTCGCACGACAACGGCATCATGCAGAGCACCGGGTACGACAAGCAGTCGCTCCGTGCGAATCTCACGCAGATGTTCGGATCGAAGTTGCAGATCCAGGTCAACACGAACTTGATCCACTCGCTCACCAAGCGCGGCGTCAGCAACAACGACAACGTGAACGTGAGCCCGTACGTCGTGTTGTCCGCGACACCGTCGTTCTTCGACTTCGCGCCGGTGAACGGCGTGTACCCGGTGAACCCGTTCTTGAGCAACGGCAGCAACCCGCTGCAGACCATCGCGCTGGTTCGTACGCCAGAGGACGTGTATCGCTTGCTCGGCTCCGTGAACGCCACGTATACCGTGTTCACGAGCGGCCCGCAGAG
Source organism: uncultured Gemmatimonadaceae bacterium (assembly GCA_963702675.1). Classification (GTDB taxonomy): domain Bacteria; phylum Gemmatimonadota; class Gemmatimonadetes; order Gemmatimonadales; family Gemmatimonadaceae; genus JADGGM01. The sequence continues at coordinate 154,320 of CAVPDN010000009.1, read as the reverse complement.
CCTCCAGGCCGTACTCGACTTGGGTCTCGACCACTACTCATACAACTCGAGCATCTACTCGCCGCCGTCGCTCTATTGGGAGCCGGCCGACGGATTCGATGGAACGGCCACGGACGAGAATGCCGGTGAGACGCGCGCGCCGGTTGCCGTGACGCTCAAGCACCAGTGGTTGAACGGCGACAACGGATTCTCGGCCACGACGTCGGCTGGTTTCCGCCGCGGCTACGATGACCTGTCGACGACCAACATCGTCACGCAAAACTTGCTGGCCACGGAATCGAACATTGACCGTGGATCGGCGGTGACCGTGTTCGAGAATCGGCAGAGCACCCGCACCATGGCGCTGTTCGGTCAGGAAGAAGTGTTGATGATGGACCAGAAGCTCTATCTGTCCGCCGGTCTCCTCGGCCAGAAGAGCACGAACAACGCGTTCGTGAACCGGATGTATTACTTCCCGAAGGTGGCGGCGTCGTATCGCCTGCCGACGTTCGGCGTGTTCAACGACTTCAAGATCCGCGCGGCGTTCGGCGAAACGGGTAACGAGCCTAACTACGGCGACAAGTTCACCTCGTTCACGGGCCAAACCATGGACGGATCCGAGTCCGTTGCCATCGGTGGAACGGTTGCCGACCCGAACCTGCGTCCGGAACGCGAGCGCGAGTTCGAGGGCGGCGTCGACGCGGGTCTCTTCAACTCGCGGCTGTCGTTCTCGGCAACAGTGTACCAGAAGGACAACACGGACCTGCTTCTACAGGCCGCGCTGGCGCCGAGCACCGGCTTCGCGACGCGTGTTTTCAACGGCGGCGCGATTCGCAACCGCGGCGCGGAAGTATCGATCAGCGGCTTCCCGGTGCAGAGCAAGGACTTCACCTGGAACGCGCGCGTGACCTTCAGCCGCAACGAAGGCACCGTGACCAACCTCCCCGTGCCGGCGTTCGAAGCGCCTAACGCATTCGCGGCCGTGTTCGGCGAGGGCTTCATCCAGCAGGGCCATTCGCCGTCGCAGCTCGTCGGCATTGACTCGGCGGGGAACCTGGTGCAGATGGGCGATGCCCAACCGAAGTACGTCATGGGCTTCTCCAGCGACTTTGCGGTCGGCCCGGTGCACCTCTACGGGTTGTTCGATTGGCACCACGGCGGCGACGCGGTGAACCTCACGCAGGCGCTGTACGATCTGAACGGCACGTCGGGCGACACGGCTGCAGCCGCGATCCGCGCCGGCGATTTCTTCGCCGGGCAGACGGCCTACATCCAGGATGCGTCGTTCGTGAAGCTGCGTGAGCTTACGCTGTCGTACGAGCTGCCGTCGACGCTCGTGCACGGCCTGTTTGGAAGCGCGGCATTGTCCGTCCGCCTCGAGGCCAGCGGTCGCAACCTGGTCACGTGGACTCCGTACAAGGGACTCGATCCGGAAGTCAGCAACTTTGGTAACCAGAACATCAACCGCGGGCAGGACGTCGCACCGTATCCCCCGTCGCGCAGCTTCTTCTTCACGGTCGGGGTGGACTTCTAATGCGCACATCGATCCTGTCCCCAGCGGCTTTCCTCTCGCGTAGCAGGAGAGTTATGCGACTCCGCCATATCGCGCTGGCGCTTGGCGTGCTAACGGTCGCGGCCTGTACGGATTCCAACCGGCCCGACCTGAACAATCCGAGCGTGAGCGATTTCTCGAAGATCACCACGCAAGCGCAGATCGCGGCGATCGCGGCGGGTGTGTTGAGCTCGGACCGCGGCAACAACGAGGGGTCGATCCAAATCGGCGAAATCGTTGGTCGCGATGCCTATCAGCTCACGACGTCCGAGCCGCGATGGGTCACACAGCTGCTCGGACCGAGTATCGATCCGAGCGGTTTCCTCGGAACCGCCCTGTGGCCGTACGATGGAGTCCGTCTCGCGAACATCGGCATTCGACGGCGTCGACGCGTCGAGCGGCGTCGTAACCGATGGTCAAAAGGCGTCGACGGAGGGCTACCTCCGTACGATCAAGGCGCTCATGCTGCTCCGTGCCGCCGAGTCGCGCGACACGGCGGGCATCCCGATCGCGGTCGACATTCCGCCGACGGCTCCGCCGGCACCGTTAGTCTGTAAGGCGGACGCGCTGCGGTACATCGTGGCGCTGCTCGATAGCGCGGACGCGCAGCTCCAGGCCAGTGGCGGCGAGGCCTTTCCCTTCACACTGCCGTCGGGATTCGCCGGCTTCAGCGATCCGGCCTCGTTCGACAAGTTCAACAGGGGATTGGCTGCGAAGGCGAACGTGTACCTCGCCTACCGTGATTTCGCGGCGAGCGGGGGCATCGATCAGTCGGCTCTGACGGCGGCTGCCGGTGATCTCACTTCGTCTTTCATGGACAACGGCGATCCGTCGAACCTGGATGTCGGCCCGGTGCACGTGTACACCACCAACACCGGTGACGCCACGAGCGGCATGTTCGGCGACCCGGCAACAACGACGATTCGCGCGAACCCGCGCGTCGAATCCGAGGCCGATGATGGCGACGCACGCGTGGCAACGGACGTCGTTTCGACATCCTTACTCAAGAACGCGGGCGTGTCGTCGGCCATCACGTTTGACATCTACCTGTCGCCCACCACACCGACTCCGATCATGCTCAACAAGGAGCTGGTGCTTCTGGACGCCGAAGTCGAATGGGGCCAGGGCAATCTTACGGGGGCGTTGGCCCTCGCGAACTTTGTCCGGGTGAATGACGGCCATTTGCCGGCGAAGACGCTGAGCACAGCGACCGACATCTTGAACCAGATCCTGTACGAGAAGCGGTACTCGCTGTTGTGGCAGAGCGGCGACCGGTGGTACGACTCGCGCATGTTCGGGAAGCTGAACGGCAACAACCCGCCGGCTGGACTTGGCCTCGAGAACAGCCTGCCGCCGCTGGAGAACATCCCGCTGCCGCAGGGTGAGACCGACGCGCGTGCCGGCGACCTGACGCAAACCTGCTCGGCGCCCTGAGTTAGCGGGCAGGTTGAAGTACGTAGGGACGCGGCCCCGGCCATTCGGTCGGGGCCGCGTTGTTTTCCGTTGGGCAGGGTGGGTTGCGCTCGCGGCCGGGACGCCGCATTGTCAAGATCAAGTCGCTCCCGGGGAGCCGGCAATGCCTCTGCTGCCGAAAACACGACGCGCGGTGATGTATCCCACGGTAACGGCGCTGGCGTGCGTGTGCCTAACTGCCACCAGCGCCTGTACGCACAATGGTCCGGGCTCGCAGGTTGCGTCGCCGTCGGGCGAGGTCAGCTCGATCAGCTCCAAGGAGCTCCGAAAGTTCGACGATCGCGACGTGTACACCGCGATCGCGCTCCTGCGACCGTCGTTCCTGACCAACCGCGGCCGCACGAGCATCCTGCTCGATTCGCCCGACCAACCGGAAGTGTTCATCGACGGCATGTTCTACGGCACGTTCGACACGCTACGCCAGCTTCCGGTGCACGAGATCCAGGAAATCCGTTTCCTCGACGTGGGCGACGCGACGATCCGCTACGGCAGCGGACACACCTCGGGCGTCATCGACATCACGTCCATCCATTAGTGGAGCGCGTCTGAATTGCGGGTAGCATCTCCTCGAGGGGAAGAGGGAAGCGCTCGCTCACGCTCGCTGGGGAAGCGCTTCCCCCAGCAAAGCGCTTCCCCCAGCGAGCGTGAGCGAGCGCTTCCCGCTTCCCACTCTTCTGCGATCAGAACTTCAGACGCGGTTCACCAGTCCGTGCCCTCGGCGACCCGACTCCGTTAGGCGCCGATCCACGACGCGATGAGCGCGATGGCCGCGCCCGACATCAGCACCGCCACACAGCCGCCGAGCACGTTGAGGCCCCACCCGTTCCGGTGCTCGCGCATCACCGCGCGGTTGTTGCAGATCATGAGGATCACGATGACGAGCGGCGGCGCGAGCAGGCCGTTTACGACGGCCGACCACACCAGGAGCCGCATTGCGTTGAGATGCGCGAACGCGAGCGCCATGCCCAACACCATGGCCGCGGCCATCACGGCGTAGAACGGGCCGGCGCTCCGCGGCGTCTCGTCCATCCCCGTCCGCCACACCGCCGCCTCGCCTAACGCGTAGGCGGCCGAGCCCGCCAGCACCGGCACGCCCAACAATCCGGTGCCGATGATGCCGGCCGCGAACAGCACGGTGGCGCCCGATCCGGCCAACGGCGCCAGCGCGGCGCGGCCTGAGATGCGGTGTCGATCACCGGGTGCGTCGCGTGCAACGTGGCGCCCGTGGTGAGGATGATGAAGTACATGATGGCCTGCGACACGAACATCCCGGCGCTCACGTCGCGCGTCGCGCCCTGCAACGACCGGTGCACGGCCCAGCGCGAGCGCCGCCGTCCCGAGTTAGGCGAATCGTGCTCCTCCTGCTCGGCGTTCTGCGCGGCCTGCCAGAAGAACAGGTACGGCGAGATCGTGGTGCCCAGGATCGCGACGATCATCAAGATGTAGTCGTGATCGGTCGACAGACGCGGTACGAACGTGCCCGCCACCACGGCGTGCCAGTGCGGATGGGCGAAGAACGCCGCGGCTACGTACGCAAACAACACGAGCGTCAGCCACTTGAAGATCTGCGTCATCCGCCGGTAGGACGCGAAGATGAGCAGCGCCAGGATCAGCGCCGCGAAGAGCGGCACGAACCACAGCGCGCCCACGCCCGTGAGCAACGCAGCCGACGCGCCCATCCCGCCTAAATCGGCCGCGATGTTGATCGTGTTGCCCGCGAAGAGCAACAGACAGACCAGCCACAACAACCATCGCGGATAGTGCGCGCGGAGCACGCTCGCCAAGCCGCTCTCGGCCACGACGCCCACGCGCGCACACATTGTCTGCACGCCCGCCATGAGCGGCATGCAGAATGATGGCCGTCCAGAGCAAGCCGAACCCGAATGCGGCCCCGGCCTGCGAATACGTCGCGATGCCGGACGGATCATTGTCCGCGGCACCGGTGATCAATCCCGGTCCGAGCTGGTGCAGCAGACGGCCGACGCTCGTCCCCTCGCGCGCGCCCCCTTCTGCCGAGGGCGCGCGCGCCGTCACGAGGGATTCGTCGTGCGGGCGGCCACGCGATGCCACACGCACGACCACTGCGTTAGACGACCGGCCGGCGGCCCGTCGCCAACCGCACGACCAGGAGAATCAGCGCGATCACGAGCAGGAGATGAATGAGCCCGCCCGCGACGTGAAACACGCCGAATCCCAGCGCCCACAGAATGACGAGAATCACGATCAGCGTCCAAAGCATGGCATCCTCCATCGCAGAGTGCCTCGCCCTGAATGCCGGCGAGTAATCGCGACAAAAGCAACTGTCGTGCCCGCGTCCGATGCAGGCAACTCGAACGGCGGCCAAAGCGTGCGCGACAGGCCAGCGTCCACGATTAGGCGGTTCTCAGTGTCACGCGGAACGTGATATGCGCAACGCACTCGCGCTGTTTCCTTTGGCACCGGCTTCGCACGCGCGACGCCGGCGAGATGAGACGCGCGAGCGTTCGTGAATACGGGGAGGACGGGAAATGCACCGGCACGGCAAGCGAAACGGCGGCTCGTGGATCGCGATCGTAATGATCATTGCATCCATGGCCGCGTGTCGCGGCCAGAACGCGCCGATGGCAATGGCGGCAACCGGCAACGCGCCTCCCCCCTCCGCCAGCTCAGGCAGTGAAGCACCAGGCGCTCCGGCGCCAGGATCGTGGCCCCTCCCCGGACGCAACGCGCAAGGCTGGCGATACAGCCCGCTTGCGCAGATCACCGCCGACAACGTCAGGAATCTCAAAGTCGCGTGGACGTTCTCCACCGGGACCGCCCGCGGCTTCGAGGGACAACCGCTCGTCGTCGACAGCACGATGTACGTCGTGTCGCCGTATCCGAATCACGTCTTCGCGCTCGATCTAACGAGGACCGGCGGTCCGGTGAAGTGGCACTATCTCCCGGCCACGGCGCCGGCGTCGCAGGGCGAAGCGTGTTGCGACGTGGTCAATCGCGGCGCGTCGTACGCCGACGGCAAGATCGTGTTCAACCGGTTGGACGACCACACCGTCGCGCTCGACGCGAAGACAGGAAAGGTGGTGTGGGACACCAAGCTCGATTCGATCGAGGAGGGCGCGACGATGACGATGGCGCCGCTCGTCGCCGACAACGAAGTGCTCGTCGGCAACAGCGGCGCTGAGTTAGGCGTGCACGGCTGGGCCGCCGCGCTCGACCTCGGCACGGGCAAGGTCATCTGGCGCGCGTATTCCACGGGCCCCGACAGCGAAGTGAAGATCGGCGCCGACTTCAAGCCCTACTATCCCCAATACAAAGGAAAAGACCTCGGCGTCTCGTCGTGGCCGCCCGATCAGTGGAAGTTAGGCGGCGGCACGGTGTGGGGATGGATGACCTACGACCCCGAGCTGGACCTCATCTATTACGGGACCGCGAATCCGGGCGTGTGGAATCCGGACATGCGGCCCGGCGACAATCTCTGGAGCGCGGGTGTGTTCGCGCGCGACCCCAAGACGGGCAACGCCCGTTGGGCATACCAATTCACGCCGCACGATTCGTGGGACTACGACGGCGTGAACGAGAACATCCCGGTCGACCTCACGATCGCCGGGCAGCAGCGCAAAGTGGTGGTGCACTTCGATCGCAACGGCTTCGCGTACACGATCGATCGTCAAACGGGACAGGTGCTGGTCGCCCAACCGTATCAATCGCTCAACTGGGCGACGGGTGTGAACCCGCAAACGGGCAAGCCGGATCGCGTGCCGTCCAAGGAAACGCACCAGGGCGTGAACACGATCGACATCTGTCCGTCGTCCACCGGTGCGCGCGATCAAGAGCCGGCTGCATTTTCTCCGCGCACGAGTCTGTTCTATACGCCGAGTACGGACTTGTGCATGGACTACAAAGGACTCAAGACGAGCTACATTGCCGGCACGCCGTACGTCGGCGCCGATGTGCGGATGTACGCCGGCCCGGGCGGATGGAATGCGCGCGGCCAGGTGATCGCGTGGGACGCCGTGACAGGGAAAAAGGTTTGGACGATCACGGAGCGATTCCCGGTGTGGAGCGGCCCGGTGGTCACCGGGAGCGACGTGTTGTTCTACGGCACGATGGATGGATGGTTCAAGGCCGTGAACGCGCGCACCGGGCAGGAGCTGTGGAAGTTCAAGGTCGGCTCGGGCATTGTCGGGAATCCGATGACGTATCTGGGACCTGATGGCAAGCAATACGTGGCGGTGTATTCGGGCATCGGCGGCTGGGCAGGCGCCATCGCGCTCGGCCTCTCGGCGAACGATCCCACGGCTGCGTTAGGCGCGACCGGCGCGATGCCCGACCTGCCCCGGTACACGGCGCCCGGCGGGATGCTCTACGTGTTCGCGCTGCCATGAGCGGGTTCGTCTACCGTATTGCGTTAGGCGTGTGGCTGGCGGCGGCGGTCGCCGCGCCGCGCCCGCGCGCCCTGCGCGTGTGCGCCGACCCCAACAACATGCCGTTCAGCAACCGCGCCGGCCAAGGGTTCGAGAACCACATTGCCCAACTCATCGCCCGCGACCGGCACGAACCGGTCGCCTACACGTGGTGGGCCCAACGACGCGGATTCATCCGCAACACGCTGAGCGCCGAGCGCTGCGACGTGGTGATCGGCATTGTCGCCGGCGACGATCAGGTGCGCACCACGACGCCCTACTACAGCTCGACCTACGTGTTCGTCACGCGCCGTTCGAGCAAGCTGCACCTCGCATTGATGAACGATCCGCGGCTGCACCAGCTGCGCATCGGCGTCCATGTGATTGGCGATGACTACAACAGCCTGCCGCCGGGCGTCGCGCTCGCCGGACGCGGCATCGTGCGCAACGTGGTCGGGTACAGCATCTACGGCAACTACGCCAAGCCCAGCCCTCCGTCCACGCTCATCACCGCGGTCGAGCACGGCGACATTGACGTCGCGATCGCGTGGGGACCGCTGGCCGGATACTACGCCGCGCGCTCGCCGGTGCCGCTCGACGTGTCGCCGGTGACCAACGCTCTGGCGGCCCAGGGCATCCCGTTCTCCTACGCGATTGCCATCGGCGTTAGGCCGGCCGACTCGGCGATGCGCGCGGCGATGCAGCACGAGCTCGACACGCGCGGCGATGCCATTCGCCGGATTCTGCGCGAGTACCACATCCCGGACGCGCCGCACCGTGCACCAGGAGGAGGAAGGCCATGAGGCTCGTGCCTAACGTCCTGACGCCGATCGGCATCGCCGCGGCGTTGCTGGCCGCGAACGGCTGCAAGCCGGCATCGCCGAGTGCGAACGCGACCGTCACGACCGAATCGTCCGGCGCCGAAGCCTACCACATCACGCCCACAGCGTCGAACGGCGTCCAGCCGGGCATTCATCCATCGGTCATCTTCGGCGACATCCGCAACCCGTACGCCGGCAACGCGGCCGCGGCCACCGAAGGTCGCCAGCTCTTCGTGCAGTACAATTGTTCGGGATGCCACGGCGGACGCGCCGGCGGCGCCATGGGGCCGAGTCTGCGCGACAGCCTCTGGGCGTACGGGAACAGCGATGTCCAACTCTTCGGCACGATCGTCGAGGGGCGTCCGGCCGGCATGCCGTCGTGGGGCGGGCGCATCCCGCCCGACCAGATCTGGAAGCTGATCACGTACATCCGGACGTTAGGCACGCCGCAGGAACCCGATGCGCCGCCGCCGGAATCCAACGTCCCCATCCCCAAGTGAACGCGCCATGACACGCGCACGGCGGGTCGCGTCGGGCGGGATCGTTGCGTTAGGAATATGCGCCGCCGCGGCGTGCGGGCCGTTGAACACGCTCGCCCGCGATGGCGTCACCGGCAGCAGCGAGACGTCGCTCGGATGGTTTCTCATCGTCACGTCGTGCGCCGTGACGCTCATCATCACGGTGCTGGTCTGCGTGGCGTCGTTGCGGAAGCACCGGGGCGGGAGTGCGAACAATGCCGTCGTGGCGGGCAGCCCCGGCTTCGAGTGGATTCTCTGGGGCGGAATGCTCATCCCGGCGGCCGTGCTCGTCGTCGCGTTCCTGCTCACGATCGGCACGCTCGACGCCGTCGCCGCGCCCGAGCGCGCGCCGGCGGCGACGATTCACGTGGTGGGCCACCAATGGTGGTGGGAAGTACGCTACGAAGGATCGAGTCCCGACCAGGCGGTGGTGACGGCCAACGAGATCCACGTGCCGGTGGGCGAGCCCGTTAGGCTCGAGCTCACGACGGGCGACGTGATCCACAGCTTCTGGGTTCCCGAGCTGGCCGGCAAAACCGACCTCATCCCCGGCCAGACCAATTCGATGTGGATCGAAGCACGCCACGCCGGCGTGTTCGGCGGCACGTGCGGCGAGTTCTGCGGCGCGCAGCACGCGCACATGCAGATCCGGGTGATCGCCGACCCGCCCGGCGAGTACCAGGCATGGCTCGCCGCCCAACGCGCGCCGGCCGCCCAAGCCACTGATCCAACCACGTCCGATGGGTTGCGCGTGTTCATGACGTCGGGCTGCGCCAATTGCCACACCGTTCGCGGCACGGGCGCGGGCGGCGGCGTCGGTCCCGATCTCACGCACATTGCGTCCCGCACGACCATCGCCGCGGGCACGTTGCCTAACACAGAAGCCAACTTGATGGGCTGGATCGTCGGCGCCCAGGGGATCAAGCCCGGCAGTGACATGCCCAACATGCCGGTGCCGTCGCGCGACCTGCAGACGCTCGCCGCGTATCTCGAGACCCTCAAATAGGCGGATCGCCCGTGGCCACTCTCGCTCCCATCGCGACCGCGCCGGTCGAACGCCTAACCCGAGCCTGGGAAACGCCGCCGGGGCTCTTCGGCGTGCTCGCCACCGTCGATCATAAGACGATCGGCAAGCGCTACCTCGTGACCGCGCTGATCTTCCTGATTCTGGGCGGCATCGAAGCGCTGATCATGCGCGTCCAGCTCACGCACGCCGACACGCACCTGCTCTCCCCCGAGGCGTACAACCAGCTCTTCACGATGCACGGCGTCACCATGATGTTCTGGTACGCCTCGCCGATTCTCTCCGGATTCAGCAACTACATCTGGCCCCTGATGCTCGGCTCCCGGGACATGGCGTATCCGCGCGTCAACGCGCTCAGCTACTGGACGTTCCTGGCGTCGGGCATTTTCATCTACACGGCGCTCGCTATGGGCCAGGCGCCTAACGATGGCTGGTTCGGCTACGCGCCGGTGTCGCTGCAGCCGTTCAATCCGGGCCTGAACATGGACTTCTACGCGCTCGGATTGATCTTCCTCACCGTGTCGACCACCGTCGGCGCCATCAACTTCGTTGGCACCGTGATGAAGATGCGCGCGCCCGGCATGTCGCTCAACCGGCTGCCGATTTTCGTGTACGGCACGATGACGGCGTCATTCGCCGCCATCTTCGCGCTGCCGGCGCTCACCGCGGGATGCGTGTTCCTGTTCTTCGATCGCCAGTTCCACATGCACTTCTTCGACGCGGCGCAGGGCGGCAGCCCGCTCCTGTGGCAGCACCTGTTCTGGATCCTCGGCCACCCGTGGGTCTACATCATCGTGCTGCCCGCGATGGGCATGGTGTCGGAGATCATTCCGACCTTCTGCCGCCGTCCGTTAGTCGGCTATCCGTACGTCGCGCTGTCGACGATCGCCACCGGCCTCATCGGATTCGGCGTGTGGGTCCACCACATGTTCGCGACGGGCCTGCCGGCCATTTCGATGTCGTTCTTCAGCGGCGCGAGCTACCTCATCACGATTCCAAGCGCCATCGCCGTGTTCGCGTGGATCGCCACCATCTGGACCGGGAAGCCGGTGTTCAAGACGCCGCTGCTCTTCGCCGCCGGGTTCATCGTGCTGTTCGTGATCGGCGGCGTGTCGGGCGTCGTCACCGCGGCCGTGCCGTTCGATTGGCAGGTGACCGACACGTACTTCGTGGTCGCGCACATCCACTACGTGCTCATCGGCATCAACGTGTTCCCGGTGATCGGCGCGTTCTACTACTGGATCCCGAAGATGACCGGCCGCATGATGGACGAGAAGTTAGGCAAATGGAACTTCTGGACGATGTTCATCGGGTTCAACCTGGGCTTCTTCCCGATGCACATCGCGGGGCTGCTCGGTATGCCGCGCCGCGTCTACACGTATCCGGCGAGCTCCGGCTGGGACACCGTGAATCTGATCGCGACCATCGGGTCGTTCCTGTTCGCGGTGGGCGTGCTGTTGTTCGTGATCAACTTCTTCGTGAGCATCAAGCGTGGCGCGCGCGCCGGGTCCAACCCGTGGGAATGCGGGCACGCTCGAGTGGGCCACGGAATCGCCGCCGCCGCCGTACAACTTCGCCGTCATCCCCATCGTCCGCAGCCGCCTGCCGCTCTGGGAGGATCAGTTAGGCGACCAAACGCCGGGGCTCATTCCCGGTGAGGGGCGCAGCCACGTGACCGATGGTGCGGTGCTGGCCGATGGCCGCGAGACCTTCGGCACGTCGCCCCTCGAAGCCGAGCCATTGCACGTGCTCCAAATGCCATCGGATTCGCTGTGGCCGTTCCTGCTCTCGGCCGCCATGCTGGCCGGGTTCTACGGCCTCGTGTTCTCGCAGTGGTGGCTCGCCGTCCTCGGCGCCGCCGGCGTGTTCGTGTGCCTCGCCGGCTGGCTCTGGCCCGAGCGCGCGCCGCACGCGGAGGCCGTATGACGTCCACCACGTACGACAATCGCATCCCGTTAGGCACGGGCGATAGCCGCAGTCCCGGGTGGTGGGCGATGGTCTGGACTATCGCCACCGAGGCGGCGCTGTTCGCGTTCCTGTTGTTCAGTTTCTTCTACCTGGGATCGCAGTCGCGCTCGGCGTGGCCGCCAACCGGGCCGTTGTCGCTCCGGCTCGCCCTGCCCAACACCGTCATCCTGATTCTCTCGAGCGTCGCGTACGTGTGGGGCGAGCGCGGCATCCGCGCCGGCAACCGCACGCGTCTTCGCGCCGGACTCAGGATCGCGTTCTTCCTCGGCCTGATTTTCGTGATCATCCAGGCGATCGAGTGGAAGCACCTGCCCTTCGGCGTGCAGGACCAGGCGTTCGGCTCGCTCTTCTACACCATCACCGGATTCCACGGCGCGCACGTGATCGTGGGCCTGTTGATGAACCTGCTCGTCCAGATCTGGGTCGAACGCGGCGCGTTCGACCGGAACTCGCACCTGGCTGTGACCAACGCCGGGATGTATTGGCACTTCGTCGACATCGTGTGGCTGTTCGTGTTCGCGTCGCTGTACATCTCGCCGCGCCTTGGTTAGGCAATCGGGAGGGGTTCCGGCATGACCGTCGCTCCTGTTAGGCACTCGGATTCGCCGGCGCGCCCCGCCGGATATGGCGCCGCCTGGTTCGCGCTCCTCGGTGCGCCGCTCGCGTGGACCGTGTACGAGCTGTGCGCGTACGCGCTCACCGCGCACGCCTGCTATCCGATGGACCACCTGCTCGACACGCAGTCGGCGGGTGGCGCGTGGACGGGATCGTTGGTGATCACGATCATCGCGCTCATCGTGGCGCTGATTGCCTTAGGCACTGCGGTGCGCGTGTGGGGGGAGACGGAACCATCGCCGGCCGGTCACCGACCGCGCGACGATCCCGAGCGCACCGCGGTGTTCAGGTACATGGCATTCATGGGGATACCCTTCGGCGTGCTGTTCAGCGCACTCATTGTATTTGGGGTCGTCGCGCTGTTCGCCGTTCCGGCCTGCCGGTGACGATCGCCGATACGGCCGTGGTTGCGCCAGGAGCCGTGTGGAGCGCGTGGCAGTGGACACCCTCGGTGGTGGTGCCGCTCGCCGTGTGCGTGGTGTGGTACGCTGCCGGTGTGCGCGCGCTGTGGCGGCGCGCGGGCGTTGGGCACGGCGTGACGCGACGGCAGGCCGCATGCTTCGCGGGCGGCATGGTGACGCTGGCGGTGGCGTTGCTCTCACCCGTCGACGCGCTGGCCGAGACGTTGTTTTCGGTGCACATGGTGCAGCACCTGCTGCTCATCCTGGCCGCGGCGCCGCTGCTTGCGTTAGGCGAGCCGCTCCTCCCCCTGGTGTGGGCGCTGCCGCATCGCCGGCGCCTCGACGCCGGCCGGTGGTGGCTCGCGTCGCCGCGCGTGCGGCGCACGGCGTGGGCCGCCACCGATCCGTTAGGCGTGTGGCTCTCGAACCTCGCCGTGTTGTGGTTCTGGCATTTGCCCGGACCGTATCTCGCCGCGTTGGGCGATGCGCGCATCCACGCCCTCGAGCATCTGTCGTTCCTCGGCACGGCGTTCCTGTTCTGGTGGGTCGTGTTCCAACCGTTAGGACGGCGCCGGCTCGCCCGCGGCGGCGCCGTGATCTACCTCGCGCTGACGCTCATGCAGAGCGGCGCCCTGGGCGCGATCCTCGCCTTCGCGCGCACGCCGTGGTACCCGGCCCATGCGGCCGGCGCCGCGGCGTGGCACCTGACGCTGCTGGAAGACCAGCAGCTCGCCGGACTCATCATGTCGGTGCCGGCCTCGCTCGTGTACATTGCCGTCGCGCTCGCGCTCGCCGCGCGCTGGTTCGTGTTCGACACCGCAGCGCCGGCGACACCGTCGGCGCGCCGCCGGCTGTCTCTCGGTTAGGCTAAGCTACTTCCGCTTGCGCGGGACCTTCGCTCCCTTCTTCCGCGCTTCCGACAGGCCGATCGCAATCGCCTGCTTCCGGCTGGTCACCTTCCCGCCACGACCGCCCTTCCCGCTCCGCAAGGTGCCACGCTTCCGGCGCGTCATGGCGCTCTTCACCCGCTTCGACGCGGCGCGTCCGTATTTTCGCGTGCTGCGCTTCCTCGTCGAGTGCTTTTTGCGCGTAGCCATGTGTCGCTCCTGATTCAGAGTTCTTTGCGTGCTTGCCTACAGGCACGATGGGCGCAAGCACCGGGCCAGTGATCACCGGAGCGGACTGCGGCTACGCCTGATAACGGCGAAATAGCATCTGGATAACGCTCCGCGCCTTACTTGGGCGCGTGTCGGCGTACGCGCGCAGACGATTCCAACCGCGCTCGACGTCGCCGCGACCCCGCTGTTCGATCACAGTCAGCGCGACGAGGCGCCCCATGCTCTCCAGATCCTTCGCGAATCACGCAGCCATCATGTTGTTCGCACTTGCGCCAGCGTTATCGCTCGCCGCCCAGTCCGGAGCAGTTCCGCCGCAGACTCGCACGTACTACATCGCCGCTGATCCCGTGTCGTGGGACTACGTACCGGGCGGCCGCGATGAAATCGCGGGCCAGCCGTATCAGGACACGGCGTTCTTCGCCAAGGGGAAGCCGCGTCCCGTGAGTACCGTTTACAAGAAAGTGCTCTACCGCGAGTACACCGACAGCAGCTTCCGCACGCTCAAACCCCGGCCAGTCGAGTGGCAGCACCTCGGCTTTTTAGGCCCGCTCATCCGCGCCGTGGTGGGCGACACGATCCGCGTCGTGTTCCGGAACAATGGCCAACGGCCGTACAGCATCCATCCGCACGGCGTGTTCTACTTGAAGAACGCCGAGGGAGTCCCATACAATGACGGGACGAGCGGCGGCGACAAAGCGGACGATGGCGTCGCGCCCGGGTCGACGTTCACCTACGTGTGGCTGGTGCCCGAGCGCGCGGGTCCCGGTCCGATGGACGGCAGCTCGGTGATGTGGATGTACCACTCGCACGTCGACGAGGTGCGCGACATCAACACCGGCCTCTTCGGCCCGATCATCGTCACCGCGCGCGCCAAAGCGCGCCCCGACGGTTCGCCTAACGACGTCGACCGCGAGATCATTGCGTCGTTCATGCAGGTGGAGGAAAACTTCAGCTGGATCAGCACCCCGTCGTTGGGGGCCAAGTTCACCATGGATTCGCTCGACGCGCTCGGCCCCATTCCTAACCCGCACCTTCCCGCGGACGCGTATCCGTGGTTCGTGAAATTCTCGATCAACGGGTTCGTGCACGGCAGCATGCCGCTGGCGGATCTCACCATCAAGAGAGGCGAGCGCGTCCGTTGGTACCTCATGGCGTCGACCAACGACTTCGACTTTCACGCGCCGCACTGGCATGGCAACACCGTCATCATGAACGGCATGCGTACGGACGTCACCCAGCTGGCGATGATGCAGATGGAAAACGCGGACATGATTCCCGACAATGTCGGGACGTGGCTCTTCCACTGCCACGTGTCGTTTCACAACGAGGAAGGCATGGCGGTGCGTTACCGAGTAGAACCGTGAAACGGGGAAGCAGCGGCTGGCGCTTCCCCAAGGCGGCGCCAGCCGCTGCTTCCCTGCCTCTTGCGCTCGGCCCAAGTCGCTCTAGCATCTGGTAAGGAGACCAACCGGGCGCAGCGCATGCGGGCACGTCACACAGGATCATGAGCGGCGACGTCGCCGCCGTAGACAGCGAGC
The DNA here is from genome assembly GCA_963702675.1 of uncultured Gemmatimonadaceae bacterium. Lineage (GTDB taxonomy): Bacteria > Gemmatimonadota > Gemmatimonadetes > Gemmatimonadales > Gemmatimonadaceae > JADGGM01. The sequence goes on along the minus strand of CAVPDN010000009.1, from coordinate 138,931 downwards.
TACGCTTTCGCAGGCTGCTGGAGAAACTTCCAGCGGCCGCGTACACGTGCGACGCGCAGGGCCTCATCACGTACTACAACGAGCGCGCGGTCGAATTGTGGGGCCGCGCGCCCACGCTGAACGATCCGATCGACCGGTTCTGCGGGTCGTTCAAGTTGTTCGCGCCCGACGGCACGCCGATTCTGCACGAGCAGTGCTGGATGGCGCTCGCGATAAGGAACGAGCGCGCGTACGACGGCTGCGAGATCCTCATCGAGCGACCCGATGGCGATCGCCGCGTCGCGCTCGCCTACGCGAACCCGATTCAACGACGATGACGGCCGGTTAGCCGGCGCCGTGAACGTGCTGGTCGACATCAGCGACCGCAAGCGCGCCGAGGATGCGGTGAACGATGCCAACCGCGCCAAGAGCGAGTTCCTGGCCGCGATGAGTCACGAGCTGCGCACGCCGCTCAACGCCATCGCCGGCTACGTGCAACTGCTCGAGCTCGAGGTGCATGGGCCCCTGGCGCCCGAGCAGCACGCGGCGCTCGAGCGCGTCCAACGGAGCCAGCGGTATCTGCTCTCGCTCATCAACGATATCCTGAACTTCGCCAAGCTCGAGGCGGGGCGCGTCGAGTACGCCACGCAGGATGTCGTGCTGGCCCACGCTGTGGCCGACATCGCGCCGATGATCGAGCCGCAGCTCGCCGCCAAGCGCCTCGACTACGACGTGCGCATCGATCCGGCGATCGTCGTCCGCGCCGACGCCGAGAAGCTCTGGCAGATTCTGCTCAACCTCCTGTCTAACGCCGTCAAGTTCACGGAGTGCGGCGGTCGCATCACGGTCGACACCGGCGTGCGCGGCGAGGGCGGCGGCCCGGCGGGCGTCGTGTTCTTGCGCGTGACCGACACCGGCGCCGGGATTCCGGCCAATCGGTTAGGCACGATCTTCGAGCCGTTCGTGCAGATTCAGCGCAGCCTCATCAACACCAGCGAGGGGACGGGACTCGGCCTCGCCATCAGCCGGGGATTGGCGCGCGGGATGGGCGGCGACCTGCGGGTGCGCAGCGTGGAAGGCGCGGGCGCAACGTTCACGCTCATGCTGCGCGGCGCGCGCCGCGCCTAACGAAGCGTCACGGCACCGGCGGCGCGCCGGTGAGCCCCGCGCTCACGTTCCACAACAGGCGGCGGGCGGCCGGATCGTGCGAGCGCGTGGACGAGCCCGCCGTGCGGCACCGCTCGAAGTAGGCGCCGGTCACGCGATCGAGCCCGGCGTCCGACGCCAGGTGGATGGCCGTGCGCGCGCCGCGCTCTGCGTCAGGCAGGAACGGCTGCCAGAGCGCGCGCATCCAGGGCGGCGTCTCGCGCATCAGCGATGTGTTCACGTAGCCCGGGTGCAGGCAGTTGGCCGTGACACCGGTGCCCGCGAGCCGCTCCGCCAGCTCGTACGTGAACAGAATGTTGGCGAGCTTGGACTGCGCGTACGCCCGCACCGCGCCGTAGCCGCGCTCGAGCTGGAGATCGTCGAAGTGGATCGTGCCCAACCGCTCGACGCGCGATGCCACGGTGATCACTCGCGCCGGCGCGCTCGCGCGGAGCAGCGGTGCGAGCAGCGACGTGAGCAGAAACGGCGCGAGATGGTTGACGGCCAGCGTCGATTCGAATCCATCTACCGTAAGGCGACGCTCGCGCGCGTTGATCCCGGCGTTGTTGATCAGCACGTGTAGCGCCGGTTGGGCCTGCGATATCTCGGTTGCCGCGCGGCGCACCTGGTCGAGCGACGCGAGATCGGCGATCACGAGCGACACGTTGGGATTGCCCGTTTCGCGCTCAACGCCGTCGCGCGCCGCCTTGCCGCGGTCGATATTTCGGCAGAGCATGATGACCGTCGCGCCCAACCGCGCGAGCCCGGCGGCGGTGGCTCGCCCAAGTCCCGAGTTTGCGCCCGTGACGAGACAGACGCGGCCGAGCATTGGCCTCGGTGGTGTGGGGCTGGCGGAAACCGTCACACCGTGAAGAATACGTGGAGACCCATGAGGTGCGCGATCACCCGATGACTGATTCGATCATGCCGACCCGACTGCTCGCCGTATTTCTGCTGGTGGGCACCGCGCTCCTCGGTGCCGGCGCCGCCATGCATCCCATGCTCGCGGGGACCGGCGTCGGCGCCGATGATCTGCGCGTGATCGCCGCGACGCCGGGCTGGCGTCTCATGCATTTTTCGATGCTGACGGGCTCGGCGCTGGTGATGACCGGCATCTCGGGTCCGGTTGGGCGGCGCCAGCGATGCCGCGAAATCGGCGCTCGTGGGCGCCTTCGTGGTGATCTGCATTGGCATGACCCTCAACGCGTTCGACATTTTGCTCATGGCGCGGGGCGGGGAGCAGATGGCCGCGATGTTCGTGGCCGGGCGCACGGACGTGGCGCCCATCTTTTACGCCGTGCACGCGTTCGGGCTCATGGCCGCGCGCTTCGGCAACGGCCTTGTTGCGTTAGGCGCACTGGTGTTAGGGCTCGTCGAATGGCGGGATCCCGGTCAGCCCAAGTGGTTGGCGTGGCTGGCGTGGATCGCCGCCGCCGGCGGTCTGGTGGGTGTGTTGTGCTTCGACGAATCGAGCCGGCTCGTCCTGGGCGCCGTCGCCTTACTGTGCGCGTGGGAAGTCGCCACGGCGTTCCGCGCGCTGCTCGGAACGCGCTGACGGTTCGACCGGCATGCCCGAGCTTCCGGACATCACGATCTATGTCGAGTCGCTCGCGGCGCGGGTGCTGGGCCAGCCGCTCGACTCTCGCACCATCAAGACGCCGTTCGTGCTGCGCAGCGTGTCGCCGCCCGTGTCGGCAGTCGAGGGCCGACGGGTCATCGGCCTTCGCCGGTTAGGCAAGCGCATCGTGTTCGACATGGGAGACGGGCTGTTCATTGTGCTTCATCTCATGATCGCCGGCCGGCTCAGGTGGCGTGCCCCGGGCGCCAAGCTGCCCGCCGGTCACGTGCTGGCCACGTTCGAGTTCCCGGCCGGCGTGCTCGCGCTCACCGAGGCCGGCAGCACGCGGCGCGCATCGTTGCACATCGTGCAGGGCGAGCCAGCGCTCGCGGCCATGGATCGCGGCGGCATCGAGCCGCTCGACATAAACCGCGACACGTTCGCCGCGCAGCTCACGCGCGAGAACCACACGCTCAAGCGCTCGCTCACCGACCCGCGCATCTTCAGCGGCATCGGCAACGCGTACTCGGACGAGATCCTGCATCGGGCGAAGCTCTCGCCCTTGGCGATGAGCACGAAGCTCGGCGCTGCGGATGTGTCGCGGCTGTACGACGCCGTGCAGGATGTGCTGCGCGAGTGGACCGACCGCTTGCGCGACCAGTTAGGCGGCGAGTTTCCCGAGAAGGTGACCGCGTTTCGCGATGAGATGAGCGTGCACGGCCGATTCGGGAAGCCGTGTCCCGTGTGCGGCGCACCGGTGCAGCGGATTCGCTATGCGTCCAACGAGACGAACTATTGCGCGCGGTGCCAAACCGGCGGCCGGCTGCTGGCCGATCGCGCGATGTCTCGGTTGCTCCGTGAAGACTGGCCGCGGTCGATCGACGAAGTCGAGTAGGGCAACACATTCAAGGAGGGTTCGTATGGTGCGACTCAGTGTCCGAGAGAGGCGAGCCGAATTGGGGATCACGCCCGGGGTGCCGCTGTTGTTGCGGGTCTTGCGGGAGAACTATCACGGCGGCGGGTGGCAGGGTCCGTCGGTACTCGGCGCGCTGGGCGACCTGGATGCGAAGGGCGCGCGCTGGCGTCCCGGCGTTGGGCGTCACAACATTTGGGAGCTCACCATCCATCTCGCCTACTCGCGGCACATTCTGATGGGGCGCATGGGGCTCCACGTGGCGGCGTTCCCGCACCGCCTGATGAAAACCTGGTGGCCGTCGTTGCCGAAGCTGCTCAGCTCCGACGCGTGGACGGCCGAAGTCGCGTTGCTCGACAGGTTGCACGGCGAGCTGATCGCCGCGGTCTCGGGCGCGAGCCCGCGCCTCCTCGGCACCGTTCGGCCCGGTCGCAACGACACCATCGCGATGGAGCTGTTAGGCGTGGCGACGCACGATGCGTATCACGCCGGGCAAATGCACATGATCCGGCGGATGTGGGAGACCAGTCGCCGCCGGTCTGGACCCTAAGCGGCGCTCGCCTTAAGTTAGGCAATGCCTCGGCCAACGTTCGCCACGTTCGTCGCCATCGCGTGTCTAGCGGCGTGCGCGAGATACGACGGCGTCCCACACGTGAAGGTGGGCCCCGCAGCAGATCTCGTGCTGCAGTTCGCCGCGGACGACAGCATGGGCATGGTCGTGAGCGTTCAGGCAACGGCATCCAAAGTACGGGTCGACGGCGCCTAGCCGAGGCTTGTGTGGCGGGTCACGCCAGGTCACACAATCTGAGAGTCGAATGCCGACGCCATGCGATCGATCTCACCCGACGGGATCGCGAGCTTCTTCGCCGTCGACCGCCAGCGACGAACTGCGCGACCCACCTCTTCTGCAATCGAGCGCGCTTGGTTAGGCCGCAGGCCGAAGTGTGCCGCCGCCGCGAGCGCGAGCTCGAGCGACGCGGAATCGTCGCCGTCGATGTCGACGCTCGTCGAGAGGACGCGTGGCTTCACCTCGAGCGGAACGGGATTCAGGTCGTATGCGGGGGCAAGCCGCCATCCTGGTGCCTCGTAGAGCACGCCATGATTGCGCAGATGGTCATCAAGGTTGGACACCAAGATGTTGAACGCGAGACGTCTCCATAGCATTGGTAAGTCGGCACGCGGCGCCGCACCGTACCGTCGGAGCGCCTCGGCGATGTCGACGTAGCTGCGGCGATCGCCCTCTCCCGCGTCGAGCAGGCTCATGGCCGACAGGTACGGCACCCGTGTTGTCGCTCGACGGTCGAAGCGGCGCAGGAGGAGGACGTCGTGCGACGCGCTTTTCGTTAGGCGCCAGCCTGGTAGCTCGATTCCCGCGCGCCCCGCGAGAGTGAGCGCCACGGCTTCCCAGCGGACGATGTGTATCTCGTCGCTGGGACTCGAGAACTTGGCGACGAGCAGCGTTCCGTCGACATCACGCACCGACGCCTTAGGGCGAGCGCCGCCGAGCGACGACCCTGGCGCCACGAGTAACCGGAGATCCGCATTGGAGTCGTGATGCGCGATGACCCGATCCGAAGCCGCGAGGAGCTGCGGGAGATCGACTAACGGCGGCACGCGGGAATCGCCCATCTCGGCCAGGAAGGCGCCGTCAACAGCGGCGGTGAACCGCAGTGCACCCTGGCGGAGGACATCGGTGACGCCAAGTAGGTAGTCGATCTCGCGCAGTGTGCGTTGCGTGCGTCGCTCGGCTCTGGACCGCCGTGCCTCAGCGCGTTGCAGGAGTGTTCGTCCCCATCGGTCCGGTGCCGAGTCGCCGAGCGCGCCGAACAGCGGGCGACCGGGGAGGGTGTGATACGGACCAGGTCCGTTAGGCAGCGCGGGCTCGAGCGCAAAGTGACGTGGATCGGCGAGCCAGTCGGCGTCGTATTCGAAGGTTGCCGTCTCGCGCCCCTTGGTGGAAACCCAGAGTCGCCCAACGCGATGGGTGACGCCATCCAATTCCACGTACACGAACGCGGATGGCTCGCTCACTGCTTCTCCCGAATGCGCGCCCGTGACCGCGCGCGCGGCGCCACGATGCGTTCGGGCAGTCGCTCTTCGTCGAGCGCGAGCCCCACGTGATCGCGGGCCGGCGCGGCGAGATCGGTAAAGCGGTCGAACAAACCGAGCGCCCAGAAGACGGTCGCGTAAATACCGAGGCTGACCGCCGAGTCTCCCGTTCGACTCGGCGCAGCGTGGAGCGGGAGATCGCCACGCGGTCGGCGAGTACGGCGGTCGGGATGCGCCGGCGCCGTCGCGCATTGCGCAGGTCGGTGCCGAGCTGCCTGAGCGTCTTGAGGACCGCGGTCGGTGGTTGGCGGGCAGAGCGTGGCATTCGGATAATGTACTATATCTCAGCCGTTATAGTCAATAAGGGCTAAGATATAGACGTTCTAGTGTGAGTTGCGCGGCCGGATGACCGGAGGGCCGTCGAATCATGCTCCACTAGACGGATGACGCTGGCATCGAGCGCGTTGTCCGCTACCGATTCTCCCCGTGCACGGCCGCGAAAAACTCGTCCAGCGCGATGCCCAATGGTTGCACCGCGCCTTTCGGATGCCACACCAGACGATCCGTGAGTATCTCGGGCCGCTCATCACCAGCGCGCCATCGCTCGACGACACGCGACTCGATATCCACGATCCACAGCTCGTCGGTTGAAGAACGAAGATAAAAATGGCGCTTCAGTCCGCGGTCGAAACGCGCGGTGGATGGCGAGAGAAGCTCAACCGCCAATACCAACTCTTTGATGATGGACAATCGCGCTTCACGATCCCTTCACTCGGGATCCGATAGACGAAGACGTCGGGCTGAACGAGTGTGCCGGGCCCGATCTCGATGTCTGCCGGCAATGGCAACAGCTCGCCGCAGCGCTCGCGACGCACGTATGGGGACAAAGTGTCCCACAGGAGCGCGAGCGCGCGCTGATGCAGCCCGTTGGGCGACGGCGTCACGATGAGCATCCCGTCGATACACTCGTGACGGGCGCCGTCATCCGGGAGCGCGCGCACCTCTTCCGGCGTCCAATAGTGGTCGAGCGACTGGACCATGGCCATAGAGTACGCTCGGCGGGCGGTGAAAGGCAACGCTGCACGCGCCAAGATCGGCGTCAGGCCGCCGGGGCCATCATCCATTCCGCGCGGGCGAAGCACGGGGCCTACTCTGATCAGTCGGCCTAACGCACCGCTCTATCCCACCGTTTACTCAGCGTACTGAGTATTGTTACTCAGTACACTGGTGACGCTCAGGGACTCTGGGCAATCTCGGTCGCATATAACCCCGTGCGCACCGTGCTCATCGGTGAAGGCGGCATCGACGTCGAGAGATTCCTGACGATGCCCGCTGAACAATGGCTGGAACGCTGACCCAGTTCGGGTGGCGGCCTCAGCCGCCGCACGGGCCCACGGCGTCGGCCATCCCGCGTCACTGTCGCGATGCTGACGAGCGATCGTTCGTTAGAAAGCGTTAGGAACGCCGCCTGTGAACGAATTGCGCCGCGCGTGGTTCCGCAACGGCCTCCGACACGCTAGAATCTTCCTCCCGCGCTCCGACCGGCCCGTTCGGCAAGTCCCAGCCGTGCTGCCCCATTCCTGCAATTCTACGTTAGGCACACCACCATCGTCGCATGCTCTCCATCGTCGCGATGATCGGAGACGCCAAGGCGCTGTCGCACCTCCACGACGCGCTCGACGGCTACGCGAACGTGACGTGCGTTCGTGACGCGGCCGAGCTGGCGACGCGTGCGACGTACGCTGCATCCGACATCGTCGTGCTCGGCATCAAGGACGCGACACAGCCGCCGGTACGCCTAACGGTGCGCGAAGCGATCGAGCGACGCCCGGCGACACGGCTATTTGTGGTGTGCCGGGCCGACGCGGCCGACATGCGCACGCTCGCCCGACTGCGATATCTCGATGTGTGGGACGTCGTCCTCCCCTACTGCGACTCGCCGCCAATGACGCGCCGCCGCCTCCTCGACGCGGCCCCCGGCCGCTTGGCCGACATGGAGGTCCGGCGCATCATGTGCCGCCACGCCCCGGCATGGATCCGCCCGCTCATCGAGTGGTGCGCGGAGCACGATGGGATCGCACGCCCCGACGTTCCCTCGCTCGCCACGACGTGCAACATGCGTCGCGAAACGCTCGCGCGCCTCTGCCATATGCGCGGCGTGTGCCCGCCTAACCACATCATCTCCTGGGTGCTCGTCGTGCGCGCCAGAGCGCGCATGGTTACACCGCGCCACACGCTCGCTGACATCGCGCACGACCTCGGCCTGGCCTCCGCGGGCTCGCTCGCGAACCTCATCCAGCGGCGCACGGGTCAGACGGCCACCAAAGTCCGAACTCTGACACTCGACCAGATCGCAGAGCGTGCAGCGCAAGCGATGTTCGGCCGGCGGCTCGACAACTGGCCGCTTGCCCTCGGCCCGGCCGACGCCGCCGCCGGACATATCGCGCGCTAACGTTGGAACGTGTTTCGACCACGCTCGCGCCAGTTGGTCACAAAACGTGTGGTGCGCGTCACGTTTGGTGCTGGCCCTTGCCGTATGAACTACGTACGCTGGCGTTCGATTGCGCATCCGAAGTGCCGCGTCGCCGCTGATGGCGATCGGCGGGATGCGCCGAGCGAGGTCGCATCATGTCCGGCGTCGGAAGTACTGCCTCGAGCACTGTCGCGTTGGCCGGCGGCGTCTCGCGCGAATATCTCCTGCACCACCGCGTCTGCCCAACGGCCATCACCGATGATGGCGTGCTGGTGGTCGCCGTCGCGCCCGATGCGCGCATCCCCGAAGCCCTCGACGACCTCGGCCTCGCCTATCGCCGCACGATCATCACCGAGGACGCGCCGCGCGAAGAAGTCGAGCGACTGATCGCCCGCCTTACGTCGGGCACCGACGCCGCGCTCACCGTTGGGCACGCTGACCCCGATGATGAAGCGCTCGTCGCCGATGTCCGTGATGTGGCGAACTCCGCTCCGGTTGCGGCGTACGTCAATTTTCTCGTCGGCGAAGCCGTTCGCGCCGGGGCGAGCGACATTCACCTCGAGGCGGCGCGAAGCGGACTGGTCGTTCGCTTTCGCTTGGATGGAATCCTCCTCGCCGCACCCGCTGCGCCCAACGGCTTGGAAACCGCGATTCTCTCCCGCCTGAAGCTGATGGCGGACCTGGACATTGCCGAGCGACGCCGGCCGCAGGACGGCCGCATCCGCGTCCGCCTTACAGATCGCGAGCTCGATGTGCGTGTCTCCACTGTCCCGACACTGCACGGCGAAAGCGTCGTGCTCCGCGTGCTCGACCGCGGTGGCCGTCCTGTTGGGCTCGACACGCTCGGCATGCCGGCAGCGATGCTCGAGCAAATCAAGACGCTCGCGAAGAAGCCGCACGGCATGGTGCTCGTAACTGGCCCAACCGGATCGGGCAAGACGACCACGCTGTACGCCGCCCTCCGGCTTCGCGACGCGGACGCGGAGAAATCATCACGATCGAAGATCCGATCGAGTACCAGTTGCCGGCCATCACACAGGTGCCGGTGCACACCCAGGCGGGCGTGACGTTCGCAGCGGCGCTGCGCTCGATCCTGCGCCAGGATCCGGACGTGATCATGGTGGGCGAGATGCGCGACAGCGAGACGGCGTCGCTCGCGGTGCAGGCGGCCATGACCGGCCATTCTCGTGTTCTCGACGCTCCACACCAACGATGCATTAGGCGCGATTCCGCGGCTGATCAATCTGGGTGTCCCAGCGTATCTCGTGGCGGCGACGGTCGACGCGGTAATGGCCCAACGACTCGTGCGTCGAGTGTGCCCTGAATGCGCGTGCCTCTCGACGCCGCCGCGCCGGAACGCTTCTTCGGAGTTCCGGCGGCGTTGCGCACCGCATCCCTTGTGCACGGCACCGGATGCGCATTTTGCCGGCACACGGGATATCGAGGGCGCGTCGGCGTATTCGAGCTCGTCGTGGTGTCGGATGCGATGCAAGACGCCATTGCCCGCGGCGCACGCAAGCGGAGCTCGGAGAACTGGCAGATCCTGGCGCGCAGCATCCCTCTGACGCATGACGCATGGGGCAAGGTTGCTGCTGGCTTGACGACGATCGACGAGGTGCTCCGTGTGGTCGCGGCCTGACAGTGTGGGACGCCTCTACCCTACAAGCGAGGTGCAAAGGGTTATGAATGACAGCGCGATTCGCACACTTCTGACCGGCGAGTCTCCAGCAATGCGGCAACTGCGGGCGCGCATTGGCTCCGTCGGTCCGTTCCCGCCTTCCAGTGCTCATTCAGGGGCCCACGGGTTCGGGCAAAGAGTTCGTCGCGCGCGCACTCCACATGGCGAGCAACCGCACAGGACGTTTTGTCCCATTCAACGTTGCGGCAATCACCGAGTCGCTCTTTGAGAGCACCCTGTTTGGACACGTCAAAGGAGCTTTCAGCGGGGCGGTTGGAAGCATTCCGGGGCTACCTCGCCGAGGCGAACGCTGGCACGTGCTTCATGGACGAAGTCGGCTCGTTGCCGTTAGGCGTGCAATGCAAGCTACTTCGAGCCCTCGACCAGGGCGTATTCCGCCCGGTTGGCGCACCTGCCGATCAACACAGCGACTTTCGTCTCGTGGCCGCGACGAACGAATCGATTCAATGCTTGGTCGAGGGGATGCGATTCCGTCGAGATCTCGCGTTCAGGCTTGGCGGATTGGTGATTAACGTTCCGCCACTCAACGAGCGTGCGGATGACGTTTCCGCTCCTCGTCGAGCACTTCGTGGCGCAGTGCTTTGTTACATACGGTACGACAATTCGTTTCTCGGCCGCGGCGATGCGTGTGTTGCGAGATCAGCCGTGGCGCGGCAACGTCCGCGAACTCAAGTTCGTGGTGGAACGAGCGGTGCTGCTCGCCGATGTGCCGGTGATCGACGTGGAGACGCTGCGAGCCGTCCTCGACGACGGCCGCACGTACTATGAGAACGCACATGCGGCCGACAATGACCGAGAGGCTTTGCGGCGAGTTACTCGAGGCCACAGACTGGAATCAGACCCGGGCCGCGCGGCAGTTGGAGATCCACCCGATCACGGTGTGGCGGCGCATGAAGCGGTTGGGGATCAGGCCGCCTTCCAAAAGCAGGCACTCGTCCGGCGGGGAGTTCGATTCGCAAGGTAATGTCCGGTGATTGGAATTCAGTTCGTGCACAGGGCGATGCAACAGCGGTGCAATTGCAGCCGCACTGATTGGCTGCAATGCTGCGCTGTAACCGGGCGGCCAAGTCGTTAGGACGTCGCGGGTTGGCAACACGCCGGATCTGGTATTGTCTCTGCTTTGGCGTGAGGCGTCCTTATCGGAGCGTCGCATGCGCCGCCTCACGCTGTCCGTCACGTTTGGTTCGGCCGTCAGCATACTCACAGCGTTCGCGACTGCGCCAAGCCCGGCAGCCGCACCAAACGCACGGGTCGTGGTGTAACGACGACGGTCAGGGGAACGAAACGGGCTAGTCACCCGTCGCCCCTGCGGTTAACGCACTTTCCCCCGCGCCCCGCTTCACACACGAATTTGTTGAGTGCGCGACGACGCGAAGTTGATGGCTCATTCACATCATGCACTGGCGGCGGAGAGACCATTACTCCGTGCACGTCGGCCGTTGCCGTCGCACCGGGCACCCAGTATCACGCCGTGTTCTGGGTGCAGAACAATAGCATCGAGGATGACGTTGTCTCGACGGGCTGCACCAAGTCGGGGTCGATTAGCTCGTGTTCCGTCTCCCCCGCCTCGCTCTCCCTCACCCACGGAGGAGGCTCCAAGAGCTTTACGGTTACCTACACCACAAGCACGAGTGGCACGACCGGAGTGGTCAACGCGACGAGCTCCGGCAACGGCGATCTGTCAGCCGCGATCAACGTTACGGTCCAGTACTTCACAGTCAGCACAGCGCTCAATAACAACGACGATCAGGATATGACGTTGTGTGAGGCGTCGTGCTTTGCGGCGGCGTATTCGCAGAGCACGGTTCCCAGCTATTCTCTGGAATGCGCCGCGCAGCGTCACGCTCGTGTACCAAGGTGATCGCGTTGCCGTTAGGCCGTTCCTGTACGCCGACGTAACGCCGGCTGTCGGCAGCCCACAACCCCAACAATACTGGCTTCAGGCGAAGGTGAATGGCGCGCTCGTTACATTCGTGAATGGAGAACAAACTCTTCACTTCGCAGCCCAGGGCTCGTCCGAACGACTCGCCGGGCAATTCGACGCGAGCTATCTGACCGGGGGCACGGGTATGTACCCGTACCAGATCATCGTCACAGCCCAATATTCCACCTTCAACGCGCAGCAGATCGATAGCAGCACCAAGTTGATGGTGATCAACGAACGCAAGTCGCACATCGCGCGCGGATGGACGGTGTCGGGACTGGAGCGATTGTACATCCAAAGCGATAGCTCGGCCCTGGTCACAGACGGCAACGGATCCGGAACGTATTTCGCCTCTTGTGGCAGCGGATGCTTCGTTTCTCCGACCGGCGATTTCAGCAAACTGGCCGGCAACCCCGGCGTCGGCTATACGCGATCATACGCGGATTCGGTGAGGGAAACGTTCAATACGACGGGGCAGATGACCACCGTCGTCAGCACTGTGCCCGACACGATTTCGTTCACCTACGATAGCCTCGGCCGCCTAACGGAGATCAGCGACCCATATCGTACCGGCTTCGACGACTGCTTCGACTGCCAGAACGATTATCCGCATAAGTTCATCTCGCTCTCGTACAACTCGTACGGGCTCGCAGCGATCATGGACGTGTGCAGCCTGGATGACTTGTTGCACAATTCTCCGGCATGTCGGAAGACGACGGTGACGGTCGCCGCGGACTCGACCCTCCAGTCGATCGAGGATCCGGACAGCATCAGCACCGCCTTTCGCTACAATGCGCGCCGACGGCTAAGTTCCGTCATAGACCGGCGAGGTGATTCGACTCGTTACGTCTATCGAAACGACTCGTCATGGAAACTCGATTCGCTGATGCTGCCAGCGGTTCCGGTAGACGCCGGCGGTGGGTCAACGATCACGAAGTCGCCCGCGTTTGCGCTTGGCGCTTGGCAGACCGCTAGTGTGCCAATGACCGGCACTTCGGGGTCACCCGCAGCGCCGGGATCGACGAGCTCACCCAGCGACACCATCACCGATCCGGAGGGGCATGCCACGCGGTCCACTGTGGACCGGTGGGGCGAGGCTCTTACCATCACCGACGCGTTAGGCGGCACTACGACGATCACGCGCGATGGCGTCCAGCCCACGGCCGTCGTGTATCCATCCGGGGGCGTCGACAGCGCGCGGTATTCCAATGCATTGCCGGTCTGGGTGCGCCCCGCTGGCGCCGACGCGACGACCTTCCTCTACGGGAGCGGATTCGGCATTCCCGACAGTATCACGGGCCCAAATCAGGTCGCCGAGCGCATTTTTGTGGATTCACATGGCAAAATAGCGCGGATCCGCTTCAGCAGCGCTGACTCCGACACCATCGCCTATCATCGAGACGCGCTCGGGCGCGATACGCTCATCGTCGATGCGCTCGGGCACGTCACACGGCAGCACTATGACGCAGCCTCCGGCAACCTGGACTCGGTCACCTTCCCGAACGGCGGCTATTCCGTGGACGTGTTTGATGCGCTCGGCAGGGACTCTTTGAGCCGCGCAGCTGGGGAACCGTTCACCAGCTACAGCTACGACGCCGTGAATCGCCTGCGGCAACGCTACACATTGGGCCAGGGCGACACCATTTTGTGGAGCTACGATCCGCTCTACTTGGTGCGGATGCGAGATGCCAAGGGTCAGGTCTATCGGATGCGCGTCGACGCGCTTGGGACCGTCGACACCGCGTTCGATCCTGCCGACACGCTTGGGCGCTTCCGATCCTATCGCCACAATCGCGACGGCAGCCTGACGAGCTGGACGAACCAGCGTGGGCAGCGCGTTGATCGAACCTACGACGCGCTCGACCGCCTTGTCGCCAAGAGCGGCGTGAACACGACGACAGATAGCCTGCTCTACTCAAGCGACCGCCGCATCGTCGTCGGGGCGAACCTCGTCTCGCGAGATTCAATCTTCATGGCGCCCTCATCGTGGGTGGATTCGGTCGTGACGCGGTTCAGCGACGGCAAGCGGTATCGTTACTTCTACGGCCATAACAGCAATTTGATGCTCGACTCAATCCGCATTGCGAGCTCAACGAACATCACGTTCCCCAAGCAGTACTTCTCCTACGATGCGAGAACGAAGGCGATCGATACGGTGCGGCTCGAGCTCGACACGCTTAGCGTGTCGTTCGACAACGTTGGGTTGAAGGAGACCCTGAAATGGGGCTCTGGGCTCACCGAGTCGCTCTGGTATACGGGGAACGGTTTGCTCGAATTCTCACTCTTTAACAGTGCCCTTGCGGATTCTGCCTTCCGGAGGGAGTACGACCGAGATTCAATTGGCCGCATCGCGAGCGTGGCCACCCTCGACCACAACCAGTTGTTAGTGGGAGGACTCTGGCAGTCTACATCTATGTCCAACACGACTACAGCCGCGATGCGTTAGGCCGGATATCGACGGACAGCACGCTGTTCGGAAATTCCTGTTCCGGGTCCGCGCACGGCGAGCGCTGCGCGTCACAGGAGGCTGCGTTCCAGTCGTTAGGATACGATCGGGCCTCGAACTTCGCGCTTCGCGATTCGAGTTCCAGTCAAGGATTTCGCGTCGACTCCGCTACCTACGCTGTGGGCAATCGCCTAACGTCCGCCACCTGGCTGGGTCTAACTTACGAGTCTGATTCAGACGGGAACATTCGTCGGAAAACTGGGGCAACGACGGACATTCCGGTACGGCTGGAGCGCGGACGATCGCCTCCTCGGCGACACCGTAGCCGCGAATGGCGCCACCATTGGGTACGCGTATAACGCATTTGGAATGCTCGTGCGACGGGACCGGCAAGGTGTGCCGGATCGCCATTATCTCTGGAGCCTCGGCAATCTGAGCCTCGAGCTCGACGGGCCCGACACGAGTCGCGTGTCGGAGTACGCTTACCAGGCGCCAGGCATCGGAGCGCCACCTTTCGCAATCGTCACGGGGCGAACGTCGATTGGCCTCATTCGCAACGTCATGCAGGATGCACTCGGCAGCGAAATCGGCCTGGTAAGCGGAACCAACGTCGCGCAGCGAAGGGAGTTCGATCGGTGGGGTAACTTGTCGCTGCAGACAGGCGTCGTGGCGGACACGAATCGGCTCCGGTGGAAGTCGCTGCTCTGGGAAGGCGATTCGACGCAGCTCTACTATGCGGCAAACCGGTGGTACGATCCGGCGACGGGCCGATTCGTGAGCCAGGACCCCGCTGGTCTCGACGCCGCTGGCAATCAGCACAATTTCGGCGAAGATGACCAAGTGACGGGTCAGGATCCCACCGGGACCCACAATATCGGGATCGCGATTATTCCGGCGCCTGACTGTGTCGGCTTCGGCGTACCCTGCCTTCCGGGAGGCATCCTAACCAAGATACCGGCGTTCGAAAATCAGGATCAATCGGGCGGATTTGTTTCACCATGCTCAGACTTGCGCAAGGAAATTGACAAGGCGAATCACGACTATGACATACGGTCGCTGAAGTATTTGCTGTACTCGTTAATCGGGCAACACGACACCGAGCACTATGAGCGCTTGCAGAATTTGCGCAACGAACTTGTGAGGAAACAGCGCCAGTACGAAAGGCAGTGCAAGGGGACAGACGACGACGACAACTGGCCCGGTGCTAAGTATGCGCAGCAGAATATCGACGAATTTGAACAACTGCCTAACCCAGCTATCAAGCGGACGCACGGCTACAGGCCTCGCCCGCAAGACTCGGCCGCCAATCCGAGGCGGGTTCCTTTTGTACTACCCTTCCCTATGCCTGGTCGCATTCCGGTCGAATTCCCGATTGAGGTTCCTATTGTCTTCTGACCAAGGATACGCGGTGAAAAAGACATGGCTCGAGATCGCTGGCGTCTGGAGCAATGATCATGCGACGACGGAGAGATTCTTTTCTGTTGGTTTGGATGTCAGACCCGCGTCAACGGGCGTTCGCTTGGACGGAGCCGAGGTTCTACGCACTGCTCCCGATTTCTTTCGGCGACTGTTCCACAGCTTTGTGGGGCAGGGAGGCTACATTCATGCGTTTGCTGAGCCGAGATTCCCATCGTCCCGTCGATGGCCACAGCCGATAGCGCACGTAGTCGATGCGGAATGCGATGCTCAAAGCGCTTCTTTCGCACCGAGAGATATCTCCATATCCGGTTATCTTCTGGTTCGTGCCGCCTCAGCATCAGTTGGGGCTTCTCGCGCCAAGCGAGCGCGACCTCCGTGAAGCCGCAGCGGACACGCAGCTCTTGCACGAAGCCATCGATGCAGGACAACCTCGTCTTTTCCTTGACGAGGAATTTGGGGACCTACTGGCGAGACCAGACGACCGCTTCTGGATTTGCGACTGGATTGAGCGATCCGCCTCCGAATCGGCGGCGGTACAGACTCGGTTTCGTTTGTCCTAGATAGCGCTCAGGACACGCTCAGACGAACGCCTTCCGACGTCTATGTGCTAACGGATATCGGATGTACTGCAAGGAATTTCGATCGGTCCTGCGCGGCGAAGAGAATTGCACTAAGGGCTCCCCCGAGTTATCCGCTGGTTCGACGTGTTGGCGTTGAACCCGAAACTGCAGTCATGGTAGGCGCGGCTCACCGGCCCTTCCGAGCGCGTCCAGGTCCTTGAACCGCAAGCGGCCATCCGATCACGGCGATGCAATAACGCGTGCAATAGCAGCTGCAATGATTGCCTGCAATCGTGCACTGCGCGCCCTCCGGCAAGTCGTTCGTACTGCGCGACGTACCTGCACGTTCGGCCTGGTACTGTACGTGCTGTAGCAGGAGACGCCCCAGCACCGGAGCGTCATCCTGCTGCATCCCGCCTTCCTTTTACGTCTGCCCAGACGTATTTCGGTCGCCCTCGTCCTCGGGCCGCGAGCCGATAGCCAACAGGGCATCGCCGCGCGCCGCGGCTTCACGCTGCTCGAGCTGCTCGTCGTGCTGGCCATCATCGCGACGCTCGTCGCCGTCGTGGCCCCGTCGATCTTTCGCAATGTCGGTGACGCCAAAACAGCGGCGGCCAAGAGCCAGATCGAGATCTTTGGGCTAGCGCTCAATGCCTACCGCATCGACAACGACACCTATCCCACCACCGATCAAGGACTCGCTGCACTCCGCGTCAAGCCGACCACCGGCGAAGCGCCGAAGAACTGGCGCGGTCCCTATATCAGAAAAGACGTACCGCTCGACCCGTGGGGACACCCCTACGTGTACGTCGCGCCCGGCGCCGCGAATCCCACGTCGTACGACCTGTATACGTTAGGCCGAGATGGCAAGATCGGGGGCAGCGACGAAGACAGCGACCTCACGTCGTGGGGCGGCGCGGTGCACCAATGACTGCGACGACACGATTCGCATATCGCGCGGCGCGCGCGGATGGCGCGTTCGAGCACGGCGTGCTCGCCGCAGAGAGTCGGGATGCGGCACTGCGAGCGCTCGCCGCGCAGGGCTGTGGGCGCTCGACCTGAACGCCACGCGCGCCGATGCCGACCGCCGTACGCGTCTGTCCTCGGCGGACCTCGCACTGGGCCTTCGTGTGTTGGCGACGCTGCTCGAGAGCGGACTCCCGGTGAGCAAGGCGCTGGCGGCAATGCCCGACCTTGCACCCGATGCATGGCAACCGGCGCTGCCGGATCTGGCACGCGCGGTGCGCGAGGGCGCGTCGTTGGGCGCCGCGCTCGAGCGGAGCGGGCTTTCGATCCCCGCCGTCGTGTTAGGCATCATCCGCGCCGGCGAGGCCGGCAGCGGCCTCGCCCAGTCCGTTAGGCGTGCGGCGGATTTGATGGATGAAGCGGCAGCCACGCGTGCCGCGGTGCGCGCCGCGCTGATCTATCCGTGCATCCTCGCCGTCGCCGGAACCATCGCCGTTGGCATCCTCGTCGGCGTGGTTTTGCCGCGTTTCGGCGCGATTTTGTCCGACCTCGGCCAAACCCTGCCGCCAACCACACGTTTCGTGCTGCAAGCCTCTGCAATCAGCGAGAGTTGCGGCGCTTCCAGCCGCCGCGGTGACACTCATTTATTAGTGGCGTGGCGAGCCTGGGTCTCGACCGCCCCTGGCGCGGTTCGCTGGAGCAGTCTCCTCCTCGAATACGCCGCTACTCGGCACAATTCGCCGGTCGGCCGCCACGGCCCGCGTCTGCGCCGCGCTCTCCGCCCTTCTCGAGAGCGGCGTTCCGTTGTCTAACGCGCTCACGCATGCGGCGCGGGCGTCAGGAGACGCGGCCATCCAGGATCGGGTGCTCGCCGCGCGCACGTCGGTGATCGCCGGCGCGCGGCCATCGGCCGCATTCCTAACGGAAAAGGCACTGACGCCGATTGCGTCCCGGCTCGTGCGCGCCGGCGAGGAGACCGGAGCGCTCGTCCCAATGCTCGCGCATGCGGCACGCCTGGAGAATGAGCGCGCCACCGAGCGTGTGCGCTCGGCCGTGCGCCTGCTCGAGCCCATGCTGATACTCGCGTTCGGTGGACTCGTCGCGCTCGTCGCGGCCGCGCTTCTGCAAGCCATCTACAGCGTGCGCCCAACGTGAACGCGATGCGCGGAGTCACCCTCGTCGAGCTGCTCGTCGTGCTCGTGCTCTTGAGTCTAGTGGCGGGAGTGGTGGGGCTCACCATTCACACCGCCAAACCCATCACGATGACCGACCCGACTCTTGCGGCGATCGCCGCCGCGCGCGACTCCGCGATACGAACCGGACATAGCGTGACGATTACGTTGGAAGTGCGCGATGCCCAACGCGAAGTCACCGCCAGCCCCAATGGGCGCGTCGTCGCCGACACGGCGCTCGCCATCGATCCGCTCAACGGAGCACCCAATGCCAGCCCGTAAGGCATCGCCGCGGCGTGGCATGGTGCTCCTCGAGGCGATCGTCGCGCTCACGATTCTCGCCGTCGGCGCCACGGCGATGGTCGCACTCGCCGCGTCGTCGCTCGACGCCGTCTCGCGTGCCAACGACGCCGACGCCGAGACGCGACGTGCGAGCGCGCTGCTGGAATCAGTTTCGTTGTGGCCGCGCGCCGATCTCGACCGCCACCTCGGCGACCGCGCAGAGGGTCCGTGGGATCTTCGTATCGACCGTCCGAGCCCAACCCTCTACACGGTCGTGCTTCGCGACACCACGAATCACGCGGTGCTCCTCGCAACATCGCTCTATCGCGCCGAGGTGCCCGATGCGCCATAACGGCTTCACGCTGATCGAGGTGCTTGTCGCGCTCGTGGTGGGATCGATCGTGTTCCTTGGTGCGCATCGCATTCTCTCCATTCTCGCCGATCAGGCACATGCGCTCACGCGACACGCCGCCGACGTCGATCAGAATGCCAACGGCGAACGAATGCTTCGCGATCTCGTTGGACAGCTCGAGCTCGGATCTCCAGGCACGATTGCGTTCACCGGTTCGCAGGACACGGTGCGGTTCTCGAGCTGGTGCGAGTCGCCGGCGGGGTGGCTCGAGCAGTGCCAGGTGACGCTCTCGTTCGCGGCGCGCGGCGAGCAGGAAGTGTTGCGCGCCCAACTCGGTAACGGGCAGACGTTCGACCTGATTCAAGGTTTCTCTAGCGGCGCGTTTCGATATCTCGAGAGCGCCGCGGCGGGCGGGCAGTGGTTCCAGCGCTGGGGCACCGGCATTACCTCTCCGTTAGGCATCGGCGTGTTGCTCGCGCGCGGCGACACGGTCGACACCATGCTCGTTCGCATCGGGCCTCGCGGATGACTACGCGATCCGCGCCCGGGTTCGTCTTGCTCGCCGTCCTCTGGGTCATGGTCGGCGTCGGCACGCTCGGCTTCGGATTGGCTCTAGTGGCGCGGCGCGCAGCCGGCGCCGCGCGGAATCGGCGTGCCGCCACGGAGGCGATGTGGTTAGCCGAGGACTGTGCGAGCCGGGCCGAGTCGGCGATCGGCTCCGCGCTCACGCATCGGAGTGGAGACAGCGCCTCGTCCGCCGATGTAGTCCGCCAGTCATGGTCGCGGCTCGGCGACGCCGTTGCGGCCTCGCCGGAGCTGAGCGGCGCACCATGTGCGGTAACCTTGCGTCCGACCGGCACGACCATCGACGTGAACACGGCCAACGACAGCATGCTCATGCGCCTGTTCACAGCGTTAGGCGATGCGCCGGCTGTCGCGGACTCATTGGCCGATGCGATCCTCGATTGGCGCGACGCCGACGACGTGCCGCGGCCGAACGGCGCCGAAGCCGCCTGGTACCTGGCTCGGCGGCGCGAGCCGCCACGCAATGCGCAGTTCGCTGACACGCGCGAGCTGTCCCGTGTTCGCGGCCTCGAGAACCAACCGGGCCTCGATTCCGTGCTGGGTGTCGAGCAGGATCGCATCGTGCTCGATCGCGCGCCCCTCGCAGTTATCGCGGCGCTGCCTGGGTTCAGCAACGAAGCCTTGGAGCGGGTCGCCGACCATCGCGCACGAGGCGCGCCGATCCCTGATTTGCTCTCGTTAGGCGGGGAGCTCTCGGCCGCCGGCAGAGCGGCGCTGTTGGCCGACTATGCGGATCTCGTGCGATTGACCACATCGGAGCCGGATGCGTGGATTGTCACCGCTCGTGGCTCGGCGGGCACGCCCGTCGTCACCCAGGTCCTCGAGCTCAGGCTCGTGCGCGCGGGCGACCGCGCCGCCGTCGTGCGGCGGCGGACGTGGATCCAATGATCGGCCTGCGCCCCAGACTAGGGTTAGGCATTGGCCGCCGTCGCGTGAGCGCGGTGCTCGTCGACGGCGACGCAATGAGAATGGGCGGCGTCGAGATTGCGATCCGACGATGAGTCGCTCACGCACGCGATCGTTGCACTGCTAGGCGAGTGTCCGCGATCGCGGCTCCGACCACCGGTCGTCGTCGCCGCCGTTGGGCCTGCCGCTGCACAGCTCAAGCTCATCGTCGACCTTCCGCCGTTGACGGCACCTGAGGCGATCGCTGCCGTCGTTCGAGAGCAAGCGTCTCGCTTCTTCCTCAAGAACGGCGTTCCGTTGGTCTTCTCGGGTGCGCGCGCGACGTCGCCGACGAGCGCGTGGGTCGCGGCGTTCGAGGAGCCTGTAGTGCGTAATGTGGCTGCCGCATGTCGCGATACACGATTGACACTGCGCTTGATAACGCCGACCGCTGTGGCGCTACAGTTCGCGACATTGGCCGCAAGCGTCGTGTGGCACGACGATGACGTGGCGCTCGCAATCACGTACGGAAACAGTGGACTGGCCAGCATCCGAACATCGGCCGGTACAGAGGCGGACGCCGTGCAGCCGGAAGTCGCACGGGCGTTCGCAAGCATCGCCGAGAAAGCCGGGGACTATCTCGATGCCGCGGGGGCCACGCGCGTGCCGCGCCGCGAGCCAATCGCGCTCGGTGGCCACGCTCTACGCCTAACGAAGGAGCCATCGCGCCGGCGCCTCGTGGCAGCCGGCGCGGCGTGCGTGGCCGCGATAATCATCGCAATTCTCGCCCCCCTCGGCGCTTCGATGCGGGTCGAGCACACTGCGCGGGCCCAAGATGCAACCGTGCATGCGCGCGTCGGCGCCGCCGAGCGTGATGCGAAGGATCTCGGAGTCACGACGGCGGCGCTGGGGGCGCTCGCGTCATTCAGCCAATCGCGCCGGTCGCTCACCCTGCTGCTTGCCCAACTGACGCGCGCGTTGCCGGAGGGCAGTGCGCTCATCGCCGTTCAGGTCGACAGCGCCGGAACGGGGAGCGTCGTCGCGATCGGACCGCACGCCGCGGGAATAGTGGACGCTGTTGAACGTGTGCCCGGCCTCACCTCACCCGAAATCGTTGGGCCCGTGACGCGCGAAACGACAGGCGGCAAACAACTCGATCGCGTAACGGTGCGATTCCGGGTCGTGTCTGGAGGAGCGCAATGAGACACCCTGTCGCGGCCCTATCGCCCCGCGACCGTCGTGCGCTCGTGATCGGCATCGCGTCGATCGGCGGCCTTGTGATCGTTGGGCGCGTCGTGCCCGCGTGGCGGGCGTGGGAGCATACAACCGTCGCGTCGGCGAGCGAGGCGGCTCGATCCACCGCTCGGGACCAAGTGCTCGCGCATAGCGCGCGCGCGATTCACGATTCGCTCGCCGCGCGTAAGGCGCGGCTCGCCAGCACTCGCGCCAACCTGGCTGTACGGAGACTCGCCCGCTGCCGCAGGCGCAGGCCTGGCCGCGCTCGTGACGCGTGCGGCGACCGAGGCAGCCATGACGTTAGGCGCTGTCGACATCCGCACAGACTCCGTTGGGCAGAACGAGTTCGTTCCCGTCCATGTGCGCCTGAGCGTGAGCGGCGACATCCTGGGCCTGGCCACGTTGGTGGCCGCGCTTGACCGTGGCCCCGTTGCAATGCGCGTGGCGTCACTCTCCGTACAAGGCGGCGACCCTGCTGCGCCATCGCAGCGACCCGAAATGCTGCACGCGGACCTCACCATCGACGCCCTCTGGCAGGCTAACGCGGCGAGGAGAGCGCGATGAGGAGCCATATGTTCGAACGCGGCGCATGGGCTCTGACCGTGGCCGCGACGATTGCCGCGGCGCGCTCATGGTATGTGATCTCCCGACCTGCAGAGGCTCCGGCGCCGGCGATCTGGCCGGTGTCACAAGCCATGCAGCCGATCGCCGCCGACTCGCTGGCCGTCCTAACGTCACGCATTGTCGACAACGACCCCTTCCGCCTCGATCGCAAACCGGCCGATGTCGCGTATGGCGCGCCGCCGGATAGCATGGCCCGCGCATCCGCGACGTCCGAGGCGCCACGCCCGCCGCTGGTCCTGGTTGGTATCGTTGGACCGCCGTGGCGCGCGCTGGTGGATGGCGTGCCGGGACACGACGGCAGCATGGTATTGCGCGCTGGCCAGAATGTCGCCGGACTTCGCGTACGCGATGTCACCGCCACCGCCGCGACCATTTCCGGAGCGGACACCACGTGGCACCTCACCGTCAAACGGACGTGGCCATGAGACGTGCTCTCATCGCGCTTGCAATTGCCTCGCCATCGTCGCCCGCGGCCGCCGAGTGCGGATGCGCAGACGCGCGACTCGGCCGTGCTCCTGCGGCACGACAGTGTGAGCGTGCATCTCGTGGATGCCGATGTGCGAGCGGCTGTCGAAGCGCTCGCGCCGTATCTCGATCGACCAGTCGGATTCGGCAGTGCTGTGCCCGGCGCGCGCGTGACCTTGGAAACGCCGGCGCCGGTCGCACGCACCGCTGTGCGCGGCTTGCTCGAGGGCTTGCTCGAGAGCCAGAACCTCGAGCTCGTTCGTGACTCCGCGATGTATCGCGTGCAGGTGAAGGCGCCGCCTGCAGCGGCCGCGCCGGCCCTCGCGAGCGTCGCCGGCCCGCACGCTGGGGGCGCCGTGCAACTCTTCGTGATCCGCTTGAAGCACGCGCGTGCACCGGACGTCGCTGCCACTGTGAATGCGCTGTTCGGCCGCGCCAGTGCGTTAGGCGAGCTGGGCTCCACGCGTCCCGCGACGCTCGACCAACAACTCCAGTCGACGATGATCGCGCCCGCCGGATCGCAGCGGAAGCGCTCCGCAGACGAATGCCCCGACGCCGATTGGCGGTGTGGCCAGTCGGAGTGCTTCGTTCACCGGCGACGTCACGATCGTTCCGGATCCGCGCAGCAACAGCCTTTTCATACGTGCGAGCCAGAGCGACTACGATCTCATCTCCAGCGCAGTGGAGCAGCTCGACACGCGTCCGTTGCAGGTGTTGATCGAGGTGATCATCGCGGAGGTCGAGCGCACGAATAGCCTCGCGTTCGGTGTGGATGCGACGCTGCCGCCGACGAGGGTCAATGGCGGTTCGACGGTGATCAACGGCTCGCAGACGGGCGCCGGCCTTACGGACGTGATCCTGCACGCGATGAATCTCACCGGTCTCAATATCGACGCGACGCTCACTGCGGCAGCCGAGCGTGGTGATGTGCGGATCTTGAGCCGGCCGATCTTGATCGCCGCGAACAATCAGCCCGCGACGATCAATGTCGGAAGCCAACGGCCGTTCGTGCAGTTGTCGCGAACGCTTCCAACGGACAACGCGTCGGTCGATCAGGTGGTGCAATACAAGGACGTCGGCACGAAGCTGACCGTGCTGCCGACGATCAGTCCTGACGGCTACGTGGGCCTCGACGTGACGCAGGAGATCGACAACGCGACGCAGGAGGTTGCGTTCGACGCCCCGGTGATCTCCACGCGATCGATCCAGACCGAGCTCTTGATCAAGGACGGACAGACTGTCGCGTTAGGCGGGTTCACCGACACGGAGCGGGATGTGACGCAGGGCGGCATCCCGTTCCTCTCGAGCATCCCGTTGTTGGGCGGCCTCTTTGGCCACTCGAGTCGTCAGACCACCGCCACGGAGATCTACCTGTTCCTCACGCCGCACGTCATTCGAAGTGACCAAGATGCGGACAGTGTCACCCACCCAATGCTCGACCGCGCCGACAAGGTGAAGCCATGACAGCACCGTCGCAATTGTCTCGAAACGCGTTTGACGGAGTCAGGGCGGGGGAGCACGAAGTGGAGCGGCTCCTGATTGGCAGCACGCAGGCGATGCATCAATTGCGGTCGCTCATTTGTCGTGTTGCACGGACGTCGTTGCCCGTGTTGATCGAAGGCCCAACTGGATCGGGGAAGGA
The DNA here is from genome assembly GCA_963702675.1 of uncultured Gemmatimonadaceae bacterium. Lineage (GTDB taxonomy): Bacteria > Gemmatimonadota > Gemmatimonadetes > Gemmatimonadales > Gemmatimonadaceae > JADGGM01. The sequence continues at coordinate 114,556 of CAVPDN010000009.1, read as the reverse complement.
GTTGGTCGCGCGCGCGATCCATGCTGCGAGCGGGCGTACGGCGAGCTTCGTTCCGTTCAACGTTGCCGCCGTCAATGAAACGCTATTCGAGGACGCGTTGTTCGGGCACGTAAAGGGCGCGTTCACTGGCGCGACCACGGGGCGGCAAGGATTCCTCGCCGAGGCGCACCGGGGGACGTGTTTCTTCGATGAGATCGGCGCGTTGCCGCCGGCGTTGCAGCCCAAGTTACTTCGAGCCATCGAGTCGGGGTGCTTTCGCCCGGTGGGGGCGCGGGTTGATTCATCGAGCGACTTCAGAATTGTGGCGGCGGCGAACGAGCCAATAGCGCGCCTGGTCCGCTTGGGTCGCTTCCGCGAAGACCTCGCCTTCCGGCTAGGCGGCGTGGTGATTGCGGTGCCGCCGCTGCGCGAGCGCATCGAGGACGTCCCGATTCTGGCGAGCTATTTCGCGCAGTACGCGGTGCACGGGCACGACTCGAGTGTGACGCTTTCTACCGACGCGATGCTGGCGCTGCAGGAGCACGACTGGCCGGGGAACGTGCGCGAGCTCAAGCACATGGTGGAGCGGGTGATTGCCTTAGCGGGGAGCCCGGTGATCAGTGCCGCCGATGTGCACGCGCAGTCGGGTGTTCGACCGTCCGTGGTGGAAGCGCTGCCGGGCGATGATCGCCGCGCGCACAGCTGTGGGAGGTGCTGATCTCGGTGGAGTGGGACACCGGCAGGGCGGCGGCGGTACTCGGCGTGGATCGAACGACGGTATATCGCCGAATGAATCGGTTAGGCATCGCGCTACCGATGCGCCGTGGCGATTCGACGCCGGCTGGCGGCAACGCGTGAGTATGGCGAATGGTAGAGCCCGGTGCCAATGCATATGCATTGGCAGTGCAGTGGCGCCAAAGTGCAATTTGCCGCAACACGCATCGTCCGTTAGACCAATGACTTGAGCGCCTGACGAGTGGGGCACTCATCGTGCTTTAAGCGGAGCCAACTGCTCCCATCTTGGAGTTCCGCCATGCGTCGCCCCTCTCGTTCGGTTGTGTCACGGTTCTCGCTGCTGCTTGCGGTAACCACAGTCCTCTGCCTGTTGCCCTTCCGTTGGGCAGGGGCGCAACAGCCGACCAAGCAGACGCCCAACGTGATCCCGAACATCGGGGGCGGCGACAAGACGCCGCCGGTCGTGATCATCTCGCCGAGCGGAACGGTGTCATCTCCTGGGGTGGCCGTGTCGATTACGTGGTGCGACAACGTGAGTTTGGACATCGCATCTCACCACGTCTGGCTGAACGGTGTGGACATCACTAGCTCGTTCAGCTATCAAACAATCACGATGATCGGTTGTGGCGCAGCCGGGAAGTCGTTGGGCACCGCGTACCTTCGACAGGGGCAGCAATCCGACACGCTCAAGGCGAGCATCGTGGACAACGCACTAAATACCGGGACAAGCAACGTCACCTATTCGTACGTGTACAGCCCACCGACACCGGCACCCCAATACGCTGTCGCCGTCACGCCAGACAACGCTCAAGCAATCGTGGCAGCGAGCGCCGGCAACAGTGTCCAATTCGTCGTGCACAATACGGGGAAGAATCTCGGCGGTCAGTCAGTCACGGACAGTCTGAGCGTGTCGTGCACGGGTACGGGCCTACCGAGCGGATGCAGTCTAGGTTCAAACCTCGCTACGTTAGCCGCCGACAGTGCAGTGGTGAGCACGGTGACGTTCACGCCAGGAGCGGCAGGAACAACGGGACGCATCCGTCTATTGGCGACGCAGCGCGGGCAGCCCGCTGTCGTCGACAGCGGGTCGGTGAACGTGACGGTCAGTACGTTGACGGCAGGTGCCCCGACGACCAATGTCGCGAGCGTCAATCCTGGGACTGCGGCTGATCGGAGCATTTGCCTAACTATAGCCGCCGGGGAACGGGGCGCGCGCGAATGCGGCGATCTGCGAGTGGTTTATCCGCTGCCGTCCGTGCGCACAATGGACGAAGAACGAGAGCCGGTTCTGCTCTATAACAGCCAGTTCGCGCACCCGTATCCCGTCATCGCAGCCAACGTGACGGTGGCGAACGGAACCCTCCCGCCGGATACTATTCTCGCAACGCTGCACATAGGGGGTGTCAACTATTCGAAGCGATGGCCGGGAACCGGTTTGCAGGCAGGCACCACGCGGCGAATTGCACTCGCCTTCAATGCGGTCGCAATGGTGACAGGATCGTATCCGTACACTATGACGGTTACGACCATCTACAATTCTTCTCATAGTCAGTTCAGCAGCGCCCCCATGACTGACACACTGTTGATCGTGAATCGTTCGGCGAGCGCCTATGGCGCCGGTTGGTGGCTTGCCGGCCTCGAGCAACTCTTCTTCGTGACGAGCGATACGAGCCGAGTCATGTGGGTGGGTGGCGATGGGAGCGCGCGGCTCTACTCCAAGACTTCTGCCGGGCACTGGGCGGCACCGGCGCTTGACCGACCAGATACGCTCGAGCTAACGAGTCACACCTGGATCCGGTTTGCCCAACATGGCGCGCAGGTGAAGTTTAGCAGTGCCGGCCTCGACTCGGTGACTGTGAGCCGGGTGGGTCACGTGACGAAATTCGCGTACAGCGGCGGCCTACTCACGAGCATTACGCTGCCGACGCCGCCATCAGGGACGGTCGTCAAGGACAGTCTCCTCTACGTCTCGAGCAAGCTTCACACATTCACCGTGCCCGGGCCGACCGCGGCGGGTCGCACCGCGACAATTGCGATAGCGGCCGGGCGCGTCACATCCATCACCGACCCGGATACGTCCAGCATTTCCTTCACTTATCTAACAACGGGGCCGGACTCGAATCGCGTTCAGTCGGTGACTGACAAGCTCTCTGTACCCACCGAATACTCGTACGACTCGACGCATCGCTTGGCCCTGGATAGCATCAACATGGCGACTCTCCCGACCATTACGGAGCGATTTCGCGATGTCGATTCAGTCGAGCTTGCCGTGAATGGATTGCCTGTGGTTTCAGATTCCGCCTATCTTGGCTTTGATGGCCCTCGCACCGACGTGCGCGACGAGACGCGCTTCTGGCTCGATAAACGTGGTGCGCCATCGAGAGTCATCAATGCACTCGGCGATTCCACCGTTCTGACAAGGTCCGACCCACGCTGGCCAGCGCTCGTTAGTCGCGTGCGCTTTGCAGATGGCCGTGTGCTGCTTGCGACGTACAGTGTACGCGGCAATGACTCCACAACTACCGACTCCACCCACATGCAGAGCGGCGTTGCCGCGACAACCCGGTTCCTGTTCGACAACACTTGGGACTTTGTCACGCGAATAGTCCAACCGATGGGTGACAGCACCCTGCTCGCATACGACGCGACCACCGGCAATCGTCTCTATCAGCAGCCAGGCGGAGATCCTTCGCGCCGCGTGACGTTCGGCTACAATGTGACGACAAAGCTACTACGCAGCATTCAGGAGCCGCTGACGAGTCGCGCGGATTCGATCTACTATGACGGGACGTTAGGCGATGACAGCGTGCAGGTCACTCCCCGTGGTGTCCGCTCGTTTGTAGCGCGCGATCAGGCCGGCCGCGTCGTAAGCACAAAGACGCCGATTGATACTGGCCAAGCCGTCTTTGCGGAAAAAGATCTGACCTATGATTTGATGGATCGCGTCCTATCGGAAAAGACGTACGGGCCGGCGATTCATTACTTCTTCAAGTGGCAATTCGGGTCGATAAACGGCATTACGGCGCCCTCTGAGAGCACGGTCGTTGTCCGGTATTTCGATCGCGAAGGTAATCTGGATAGCCTGTCAAGGCGGGCAGCACCGGATGTTGCTCATGTGCAAACGTTGACGTCGCGTTGGACATACGACCGCGCTAGCCGTGTGATCGAGACGGTTGCAACGGACGGTAAGGCAGATAGCGCAGGTCGAGAATGCCGCAGGCAACATGGTTGTTCTCAAGTCGCGCCGTGTTGGCCTCGTCGACAGCGTCGCAAGAAAGGTAGACAGCGTCGGCCTAACGACAATGCAGTACGACGCGCTCAATCGGTTGGTCCAACGGCAGATATCAGCGACCCGCTATCCATTTGACGTAAACCTAACGGACGTTTCGGTAACGCCGGTGCGGAATTTTCCTCGCTATACCACAGGATACTTCGTTCCCGCAAATGTTGAGACCTTCTCATACGAATGTCATGTCTCGTGTACAGAGCGCCGTCAACTCAAGCGCCCTCGTCTCGCGCACATATAACTTGGATGGTACACTGGCCACCGATACCCTGCGTATCCGCGCGTATCGTCAACCGATTCTTCGCAACATGTATACGGTTTGCAGTATGCGTACGACCTGGACGCGCGTCGCACATCGCTACGTCATCCCGATGCGCTCGCGCCGGTTGTGGGTGGAGTTCTCAAAGATCTTTGACCTACACCTACGACTCAGTGACTGGAGCGCTGGCCGGCGTGACGGACGTGCTCGGGAACACGTTCCGATATGTGTACGACGCAAAGGGGCGATTGGACAGTCTCGTGTCGCCGGGGGGCGTACGCGAGGCATATCGCTACGACGACGACGACCAGCTGATACTGCGCGTGGATTCCGCAACGCTGCTTGTGGGGCAGCCGGGGGGATTTGCCCATGGGTTGATTCATCGCGACTCGCTCATCTACGATGCACGCGGCAAGGTCATAGAAGAGCGCACCATTGTTGACATCCTGCGTTTTGGCTACTCAGCCCTCGGTAGCCTCGTCGACGGCGCCACGATGCCGACCGATAGTGCCGACACCAACGGTGAGGAAGAGTTCTTCGTCAACAATGCTTTAGGCAATCGCTACGTGAATTGGCAGTTGAACACGCACAATGCAATTTTCACCGACAGTGCCGAGACAGCGCGCATTTGGTTCTACCACGCGGGCACGGCTCGCCTCGACTCAGCAGACATATTTCCCTCCGGTTCGCCACCCTTGCCCGTCAATCAAACTCTTGAACGATCCGATTGGGCTGGCAATATGTCCGTCTCCGCATTGTTCCTCGGTAACACGTCTGCAGGCATCGCTGCCACGGCACTCTCGTTCTACGACGCAGTAGACCGACTCCGGGTACGTGACAAACGCTCCTGCAGTGACACGCCGCCTAACGGTGCAGGAAACGTTTGCCATTTCAATAACGACGTCAATGCATCCGACAAAGGCTATTTCGACGAATATCGCTATGATGCATTAGGTCGCCGGGTGCTTCTTCGCTCGAGAAGTGACTCGACGTGCCGGGCGGCCAGCAATCAGTGCGGTAGCTTGATACAGCGCACGGTGTATGACGGCGATCAAGACCTATACGAGCTGCAAATGCCTGGCGCCGACAGCATCGCGCCCGCGCAGTTAGAGCGCGACACGGCGACCACGTTTCAGCTTAACCTACCGTTCGGGCGCGTCGCGTATACCCATGGCATCGGGGTCGACAAACCACTCGACGTAATTCGAATTGGATATGACTCCATTTGGCCCGGCCCCGAAGCTGTCATACCACACGCCAACTGGCAGGGAGTCGCCAATGTGGGTTCGTGGGACGACGGGCGAGAGAGTCGATGCACGAATTTCACGGCTGGCCACCAGGACACGTGCATACAGATCACGTGGCCAGCTCCGCTTCACGGGCTGTTCTTTCAGTCCTGCCACGACCTGGATCTCCCGCTAGCCTGGTTGGGTCTCTGATCGATGACCGGCGAGACATTTCGGGCCAGATCTTCCTGCGCAACCGCTACTACGATCCTGAAACTGGTCGGTTCACGCAGGAAGACCCCGCTGGCTTGGCTGGCGGCCTAAATGCGTACGGTTTTGCCAGTGGCGATCCTGTCAACTACAGCGACCCGTTCGGACTGTGCGACGATCCGACAAAGCCGGACTGCAACATGCTGCGAGATGCTTTTAACAACGCGCTTGGCCTGGTTGGTAACTTCATCAACCGCATAACTGGTGGTCTTGCGACACTGCGAGATCACTTTACTCACAGTCCGGCCGGTACTTCGCAGACCCGAGCCGCTCAATTTGTGGCGACTCATCGGTCTCCAGTTGATGTGAGTGTAAGGGCGACCGCGCCAGAGGTTTCCATCAAGCGCTTCTTTTGGGACCGACGGCTTTAAGCTCAACGCGACGCCTCCCGCCGACGAGGGAAGCGTCATGCTCGACGTAACAGTTTCGAACCCGTTCGCATCGCCCGGGCCGCAATGGTCGCTTGGCGGAGACTTCCCGGCTGGCGAAGGCCTAGAAGGAGGCTTTGCAGCAAACTTCTCCGGGAGCCACATTTCCGGCTACACCGGCAGCATTGGTTTCGGTTTTGGCTCGGGCGAGGGGGCATTGAAAGGCCCCCCACTCGATCTATCATTTCTAATTTTCCCGATTCAGTTCTAACTCAGGGTTAGCAGCGACATCTCCAGCGAGGAGAGGGGATATGCCGTCAAAGTTCTTGCTAGAAGCCGATGTCTTAGATCAGACCTCGAATAGAGATAGGCGTAGATGTCAGGTAGGTTGAGCGCCGCAGCATATCGCTCCGTCGCATACTATGAAATCCTTGCGGCAGCGTGGAGTGCTACCGTCACGTACAACGGTCTAGCGCGCTCCAATGTGAGAATCCCCTGGCCGTGGGCGCTTCTGATTCTCGCAGCGCTAACGCTAGTCGGAGGTGCCGGCGCGATGCTCTTGCGGCGTGTGGAGGTCGGCGAGATTTTGACATATGTCGCGCAGGCCCTGCAGGTGCCGCACATCGCGCTGGGACCACTCGCCTTTCGTTTCGTCGCAGGATTGCAGGCTTCCGCAGTACTTTCCAGCGGCAGGGTGTTCTACTTTGTGGGATTTAGCACAAGCGTTACTCTTTGGCGGCCGAACGCCGGTTCGCCGAGCGCAATCGGTGTGAATTTCGTGCCGGTCGTAATCATAGTGGCACTTGCGTGCCTACCGACGCCACAGAAGGTTGATCCGAGCGCGAAGTGACCAAGGCAAAGCCTCAAGCTCTCAACGATAGCGACTCCATTGGTTGGCAGGACACCAACTGTGAGCGCAATGAGACCAGCCTTTCCGTGCTCGCTCTCTTTCAGGAGCTCGCAGTGCGGGCGTGAAGTTCACCGTCTGGCCCGATACCACTGCGAGGGCGTACGGGCCCGCGTCCGGGAATTGGGAAGCTACTGTGTTCGCATTTGGATCTACCGGGGAGCACTTGGAACAATGGACAGCAACTGATTGGCAAAGCGATGTCAGCTTTCGGAGCTATCTGCCTCGTAAGTTATCTGGTCTTCGGCCTAGTTGGTGGACTGTATTATGCGTTAGGCACAAATCCGGAGTCGAAGCGAAGTACCTTCCCGCTGTTTCTTGTAGTCGCCGTAGCGTTGTTGATAGCGGCGGTCGCTTTCAGTGCTACTTCCTCCTCTGGCCACTATCGCTGGCCTTGCGTTGGTCGCAACGCTCTCGGCGATTAGGGTCCTTATGACGTTCACCTTTTGCTCTCACTGTGGCCGCATAAGGCGCACAGGCTTCCGCAAGCGACGGATCTTTTGCTTGCGCTGCGGCGCCTTGGTTCAGAACCGAGGCCTAAGGCAGTGGATAGCGCGACGTTGACAACCGTACTTGAGGGGCTGGTCGAGTAGCTAGGCCATTCGGCTTCGCCCTCACAGATCCGTACGTGCGGCTTGCCCGCATACGGCTCCTCGCGAAGGTCAACGTGCGGCAGCATGTCAACGTCAAGCACGGATGTGTGATGCGAGGTTTCGGCAACGGGAATCGGTCGAGAAGCGCCTCGAACGCTGCCCAAGTGAGTCGTCGCTGGCTCCGACGATACAACGCGCGCGGATGCCGCCATTGTGGAGGCGGCGCGGATCGCTGGCTGCGACACGATCTGCACAGAAGACCTGCAGCATGGTCAGGACTTCGACGGCGTGCGCGTGGTCAATCCATTTGTCTTAAGCAGCGCTCCGCTTTCCTGCCGGTAATCCCTCGCCTACTGCCCGCAGATGAGCCTAACGCGCTCCTTGTGTGTCCCGTCCGCCGGCACCGCAATCCGCGCCCGATAATCCGCGCAGTAACTCTTCGACACCAGCAGCACATACGCCCCGCTCGGCACCACGATCGGCGTCGCCTGCGGAATCGCCCCGTCCGCCCAGGCTCGCCCCGATCGCGGGTGTAAGTACACCCAAATTCCCGCACTTTCTGAACAGGCAAATTCCCGCACGCGGGTGGTGCAGGAGTTAGGCTGGTAGGGCACCTCCGGGAGTGGAGTGGGGGTGAGTCGGCGCGTCAGGCCGCGGCCCGAGGAGGGCGCCGAGTTCCCGAAGCCGGTAGCTCCGGCCATCGATGTGCAGGACCTGGACGTGGTGGAGCAAGCGGTCCAGGATCGCGGTGGTCAGGATCTCGTCGTCGGCGAAGACGGCCGGCCAGTCGCGCACGTGCTTGTTCGAGGTGAGCACGATGCTCCCGCGTTCGTAGCGGGCGGAGACGAGGCGAAAGAAGAGGTTGGCCTCGCTCCGGTCTAACGGCCGGAAGCTGACTTCGTCGATGATGAGGAGCGCGGAGTTGAAGTAGCGCTTGGCCCGGAGCCGGGCCGGCGGCACGGCAGCGTCCGCTCGCAGGACGTGCATGAGATCATTGAGCACGAAGTGGCTCACCGAGAAGCCGTTCTTGATGGCCTTGACGCCTAACGCCGTGGCGAGATGGCTTTTCCCCACGCCGGGCGGGCCCAGAAAGAGCACGTTCGTCTTCTCGCGGATATAGCTGCAGGTCGCCAGGGTTTCGATCTGGCGCCGATCGACGCGCGGCTGGAAGCTCCAGTCGAAGTCCTCGAGGGTTTTCCCCGAGGGCAGGCCTGAGAGCTTGAGCATTGTGGTCACGCGCCGCTCATCCTTGCGCTCGAGCTCGCCGGTCAGCACGAGCTCGAGGAAGCTCAGCGGCGAGAGTTGCTCCCGGGTGCACTGCTCGACCAGGTCCGGCAGACAGCTCGCCGGATAATCGAGGCCTAACGTCGCGAGTTTGGTGGCGACCGGATCGAGCGTCACCACGGGCGCCTTCTTGGGGAGGGGGCTCATCGGCACGCCTCCTCGACCACGGAGACATACGCGTCGAGCGGTCGACTCACCGTGGCCGGCGTTGGCAGACCAGCCCACGTGCCTAACTGAAGGCGCGCGCGGCGCCCGAGCGTCGTCGGCGCGCGGACCATTGGTGTGGAGGTGCCCTCGTAGTGCGCGGGGGTGAGCACCAGCCGCGCCGCGGTGTGTCGCGGATGGCGCGCGAGCTCGCGGCCCTCAGTGAGGATCACCACGTGCGCCGCCGTCCCGCGGACTTCGACGGTGCGCCCGACCGCGGCGAAGGGGACGGAGTAGCGCCGGCCTTCAAACGACACCAAGCACTCGCGCGACACGCGCCGCGCCACGACACAATCGAAGGGCTCGTGCATTGCCGGCACCGGCTGCAAGACCCGCTGCTCCGCGGCGAAGGCCTCCGCGATCGTCGTGCCCGTCACGGGACATTTGCCGCGCTCGTGCAGCTGGCTGCGCGTGCATTCAGCGCGGTCTTGCACGGCGGCCGAGTGACGGCCAGTCGGCGAGAAAGAGATCGGCAAACGCGCCGCGACTCGGTGCGCACGGTGCGCTCCACTTTGCCTTTGTCCGAGAAGTTGTTGGATTCGGCCGAAGCTGATCACCCATTTCGGTCCAAGCTGATCACCTGTTTCGGTCCAAGCTGATCACCCGTTTCGGCGGAAGCTGATCATCCATTTCGCGACGATCCTGATCGGGCGTTTCGCTCGATCCTGATCACCGCGCCGTTGCACGGACGAGGCCGCGGGATCCCACCGCTGTCGCTATCTCCCCCGGGTCCATTTCCCGGAGCGAGGTCGTGGCGGCTGAGAGGGTATCCATGCGAAGAGTGATCGAGGCCCTGCGCCTCCGGTTTGACCAGCAGCTGAGCCAGCGCGACATCGCGCGCAGTCTCGGCCTGTCCCAAGGCAGCGTGAACGACCTCCGGATGCGCATCGTGCGCCCATAGCGCGGCCCAGCGAGCGCCGTCACTTCCCGGACTAACGCCTCTTCCACCGCCTTGAGCCCCAGCGGGATGAGGGCTTGGATCATTGCCAGCGTCACGGGCGTGGTCACGGTCCCATCATCGAACGGGATCGCTTGCTGCACACTGCTCGACCGCTGGTCCTGCGTCGCCTTCCGTCGTACCGTTGACATGGGTGGTGTCCTCGGGACGGAGTGGAAATCCTTGGCGGGATTCACACTCTTGTACCGCGGCACCACCTGCTTTTCAACTACACCTGGGACTCACCCTTGCAAGAGAACTAAGCGTTAGGGTAAGTAGGCTAACGCTTTGCTGCTAAGTCAGCGAACCGAAAGTCGTCTCGCGAATTTGGCCTCCATGTATTTGAGCCGGCGAGTGGGAGCAGCATTTTGCCGCTACGCACGTATCAGGGCAGGAATGCGACTAGTGGGGACACATGATTATCCTGTACTAGCCACGAAGAGCGACTCCACGGTCTTCACCGGGATTTGTCAAGGAACGCAGGTTAGCTAGTGCAAGCGCGTTGAATGCTAGATACCATTCTCTTTACAGTGGCGGGTCTGGTGTTCGGCACAGTTGCGCTGGTGCTGTGCAGGGCAATCCTTCTTGGCCGAGCGAGCAAGAATTGGCCGATTGCCAGCGGCCGAATCGAGCGGTCAAGTGTCGGCTTTGTTCGGCGTGTTGGGTCTCCCATTTGTGTCCTAAACGTCCGCTACTCCTACAACGTCGCCAGCGTCAAATATGAAGGCACACGGGTTCGCTTTGGACTAGACACAACTGACAACGGTTCGGTGCCCTATGCTGCCAAGCGTCGCCTCCAGCGTTACTCACCTGAAGCAGCTGTGAACGTGCGGTACGATGGAAGAAAGCCTTCTCGCGCTGTGCTTGAGACCGGGATTACAGCGTCCACTGTCGCTTACGCGATTGGCTACTTCATAGCGTGTCTAAGCTGCGTATGGGTGTTGTTGCGCCGGTAATTGCGGTTCAGGCTGTGTATTCGCACGGCGTCTATTATGCATTGAGCGCAGGGCAATCGGGCGCCTCGATCGTAGACAAGGCGCCCGATCTGTTCACTCCTTGACTTTCGCGTCGCCTGACAACCTCCGCACCCCCGGACCCTAACCTGAACCGCCCCGGGATTGTCGGAGAGCTCGTTACGTGAGTGCAACCTCCGAGACCGGGGTCTCAGCGGTGCGGTGAAAGTGCTCCTCGTACTCAGCTGGGGGAAGATAGCCTAACGGTTCCAGTAAGCGATGATGGTTGAACCACCAGACCCACTCGAGGGTGGCGAACTCGACGTCCTCGACGCTCCGCCAGGGGCCGCCGTGGTCCCCCCCCCCCCCCCCCCCCCCCCCCCCCCCCCCCCCCCCCCCCCCCCCCCCCCCCCCCCCCCCCCCCCCCCCCCCCCCCCCCCCCCCCCCCCCCCCCCCCCCCCCCCCCCCCCCCCCCCCCCCCCCCCCCCCCCCCCCCCCCCCCCCCCCCCCCCCCCCCCCCCCCCCCCCCGACGTGACCCCCGCCACCTGATCCAGTTAATCCCGCCGATCCTCACTTTCGGAGGATCGATGCGCAAGAGCCGCTTTACGGACGAACAGATCATTGCGATTCTGCAGGAGAGCGCGGCCGGCGGAAAGACCGGCGAGTTGATTCGGCGACACGGGATCTCACGCGAGACGTTTTACAAGTGGCGGCGCAAGTACGGGGGCCTGCAAGCCCGACGAGGCCAAGCGACTGCGCGCGCTCGAGGATGAGAATCGTCGGCTCAAGCGCGTCGTGGCCGATCAAGCGCTGAACATCCAGGTCCTCAAGGATCTGTTGGGCAACCCATGAGGACTGCGTCTCTGCGGCGCGACGCGGTCCACCGGGCGATGACCGCCGCTACGATTTCCGAACGTCGCGCGTGCCGCTTCACGGGCGTGGCGCGCGCGACGGTCCGCTACCCCGCAATGCGCGATGACACGCCGCTCACCGAGCAGCTCGAAACCCTGGCGATGGAGCATCCGCGCTGGGGCTATCGGCGCCTGCACTGGCGCCTGGAGCGCGATGGCGTGCACGTGAATCACAAGCGCGTGCAACGCGTGTATCGCGCGGCCGGCTTGCACGTACGGCGCCGGCGCCGGAAGCGCGTCAGTCGCGCCCGCGTGCCGCACCCGACCCCGACTATGCCCAACGAACGGTGGTCGATGGACTTCGTGTCTGATACGTTAGGCAACGGCCAATCCGTGCGCGTGTTCACGCTCGTCGACGATTGCTCCCGAGAGTCGCCGGGGCTCTTGGTGCATTACGTGATCGGCGCGGCGCGGATCACCGAGTTTCTGGACACGCTGCCGACATTACCAAGGACCCTCGTGTGCGACAACGGGCCTGAATTCACGAGCCAACATTCCGATCACTGGGCGGACGCGCGTGACATTACGCTGCAATTCATTCGGCCGGGCAAGCCCATTGAGAACTGCTTCATTGAGAGTTTCAACGGCCGCCTACGGGACGAATGTCTCAACGAGAGCTGGTTCGTCGACCTGGCCGATGCCCAACGCACGATCGAAGCGTGGCGGATCGCCTACAACACGGCGCGCCCTCACAGTGCGCTCGACAATCGTACCCCATCCGAATTTGCCAACAGCTTCACAACGATGACACCTTCACTTCCTAACCCCCACGATCGGTACGAATAACTGGACCGAAAACGGGGGTCACGTCAGACGACGGTCGATGCCTCTGGATCGGGTACGGTGCGATTCCATGTCTACGTACTGACGAAAGGCCAACGGAAGATGCTGATGTCAGTCGCCTGGAAGGGATGCTGCGTCATTAGGGCGCACACCGTCGCTGCGGTTTTCCGCTACCTACGTTGCGATGACCGGTGTGGCAATGGCGATTGTCACATTCGGTGGGATGGACTTAGGGTAATCTGTTTGGTCTGGAGCGCGGTTTGCAACTGGCGCGACGTTTACCTTCGTATCGGTGACAGTTTGGTACCGGCACCAGAATGTGATCAACGCAGCGATTACGATCGCGGTCGCTTGGAGTTTCGCGCGTATTAGGTCTCGCCTTCGCAGCATTGCTGCTGTGGCCTCAGAATGGATCTCTGGGTGCCTTAGCCTTTGTAGGTGCATTGTTAGGACTGCCTATCGCGATTATCGAGTGGATCATAGCAGCGGCAGTAGGGGTGGCGGTCTTGCGCTGGTTTAGAGCGCCGATCCCCTGGCCAAGCAAAGACAAAGAAAAATAGGGGCGCTTTTTTTAGGATCTCACGCTCCTCGAGCAGCCGCGCATTCTCGCGGCGGAGCCGGCGATTTTCTTCCTCGAGCGATGGCACCGTCCCGCTCCCTGCCGCCCCGGCGCTCCCACGGGAGCGCGCCTGCCGGCGCCACCCCCGCAGCGTTTCCAAGTGAATGCCTAACTCTCTGGCGATCTGCGTCAGCGGCTTGGTCCGAGACTCTGCGAGCCGGACTGCTTCCCGCCGAAACTCCTCGCTGATACGCCTTCGGGCCTCGCTTCGTCATGCCACACCTCCTGCCTCGAATCTCTATCGAGGCGCTGGAGGTGTCCACTAAATCGGGGGGAGGGTCAATGATGCCTTCGGCAGGCGTGTGTGGGTCAAGACGCTCAGACACTGCTTTCATCCTGGCAGCCTAGACTTTTGCGCCTTTGGCACGGTGCGCCGCACAACATGGGATGGTTCGCAGGAGTTGGACGAGATCCAACAGCCCGCGTACGACAGCGCCACGATTGCGCACGAAGAGAATGACATTACCATTGACACTGCGGCCGTCAATGCCTTAACGAACTACGTGGACGTCAACGCGTTTTTCGGCCGAGTGCTATACACGCATGGCCTAACGGTCGATCAGCCGCTGAGCATGCTTCGCGTGAACTATGTCGATACGACGACTGCTGCTGGCGCACGTTGGCAAATCTGGCCGGCGTTCACGATCGTGCCACAATGGGACTATCGGGGCCAGCCGGTCGCAGGGTTCTTCACCGTGCCGAGCCCGGCGCACCAGCTTGATCGTCACCCACTGCACAGATTCGTTGCATTGTGTGTTCATTAAGCTGGCCGTTAGGATGGTTGGCGTACAATCAGCAGTTCTTCGTCCCCATCAGTTGGCACGGCACGTTGGTCGAAGGAAAGCGGGATGGGGCCGAGACACTCATCGGCGGAATCGCGTCTATGACCCAGTCACTGGCCGGTTCACGCAAGAAGACGCGATTGGCTTAGCCGGTGGCCTAAATTTGTATGGCTTTGCGGGTGGCGACCCGGCCAATTATTCTGATCCGTTTGGCCTCAAAGTGTGTGGGGCGACGCAGGCGTTGCGCGATGGGATCGCTAACGCTGTTAATGCGAGCATTGACTGGGATGCGGATGGATGCGTTTCGGATCTCTCCCACGTCCACTACAGGGATTCGGCGAGCTGGAGCAGGACGCAGGGCATGTTTTCTCTTATGGTCACCGATCTTGACGTGTGGAAGGTCACCGTTGGCAATCCAAACGACCCCAGCGACATTAGTCCGGTGGGTTGTCCCAACGGCGAGTGCTCCTGGATGAACAAGGACAACCACACCGCCTACATTTTCCTGAACGACATTGCGACGGTCACATACCATAAGTGCGGCATTCTTGGACAGGTCTTCGGCGCTACAGGTAGGTATTCTACCCTTGGCGCACTGATCTCTCACGAGCTCATGTCGCACGGAGGGGCCGTCAGGGAAGGAGCCTACAACAGCCACGCGTACAACGTGTTCTTTCGACGCGAGAACGAGTACCACGCTGCCCATGGTGAATCAGATGCCTGTCCCGACGCTGCGCGTTACCGCTAGGAGAGTTCGGTCGATCTCGATGGTGTTCTGAGTCGAGGCTGAAAACCGGGCTATTACTGGCCGCTGTTTTGTTAGGTGGTGCCTGCTCTCAGCCTGCCGGTCGAGTTCCGGCGAAAGACCTAGTTGGCCGGTGGGAAGCTAAGTTCTCTTCAAGCGAAACGAACGGCGGCTCAGCGAGTGGAATCCTCGAAGTCCTCGACTCTGTGGTCCCTGCAACTTCCACGTGCAGGCAGCCAGGTGGCGTCTGCATAGAGGTAGTAGGAAAACATGCTGTTGATTTTGCACCGATGCTTGGCCACGCGCTCGCTAGTGAGGTGGGGGGCTGACCCGATCCTAGTTGAAATTCAGGCGATGCCGCTGGTAGATGCGGCTTACGCCGCGGCGGATTTCGTGGCGATGAGTTTGGCCTGCAAGGCCTGCTTCAGCAAGGGGAGATGGCGGCAGTTCTTCACGCGACGAAACTGTCGCTCCATCGCCCAGAGCGCCGAGGCGCACCACCGCAGCTTCTGATCGCTCGTGCGCCAGCGGGTCACGCGCTGTGTCTTCGCCTCGAGCCGCGCCATCACGCTCTCGATCAGATTCGTGGTCTTGAAGCTCACGCCGAGTTCGGGGAACACGTTGAGCCGGTGGAGCGTGAGCGTTTCCTCAAGCCCTTCCGCCAAGCTCGCCGCGGCGGATTCGTTCACGAGCCGCAGTTCGCGATAGAGCCGGTCGAGCGCGCGCTTCGCGTCGGCGTACGCGGGGTGCGCATACGCCGCCTGGAGTTTTCGCCGCCACGTCGGCTGCTCCTGCTTGGCGAGATAGCTCACCACGTTCTCGCGCTTGTGCCACTGGCACCGCTGGACGGGGACGTCGCCGAACACCTCGCGCACCGCGGCGCGCAGGCCCTTCGCGCCGTCGAGCACGACGAGGAGCGGCCGATCGAGCGGGAAGCCGCGCTCCCCGAGCTCGCGCAAGAAGCTGGCGATCACGCGCTTGTTCTCGCTCGCCGTCTGCACGAGCCCGAGGATCCGCTTCTCGCCCGTGCGCCGTCACGCCGAGCGCAATCACGAGCTGATCGCCGGCGAACGTCTTGCCATCGAGCACCAGCACCAGCCACTCGGCATCATCGAGCCGCCGCTCCTGGAGCCGACGCAGCTCGCGTCGCGCTCGCCCGAATGAACCGCCGCGACACGCTCGAGCGCGCGAGCCCGAACGCCTCCGGCACCGCTTCCGCCGCGGCCTCATACTCGCGACACGACAGGCCGCCCAGCACGCGGCGAAACAGACCGACGTCGTGCGCGCGCGGGGCGTCTGCAGCGCCGCATACGTCGCCAGCGGGACTTCGCGCTGCGCCGCCGATCGCGCACGCGCGGCACCGTGATCGGCAGCTTCTGATCGGCGAGATAGATCGAGCCCGCGCTGCGCGCCCCAGCGCACCACCTCGGGCCGCGCATCGTCGCGGGCATAGCGCGGACCGGCCAGCGCGCGTCACTTCGGCGACCAACGCCTCTTCCACGGCCTTCAATCCCAGCGGGATCAACGCTTGAATCATCGCCAGCGTCACCGGCGTCGTCACGGTCCCATCGTCCAGCGGGATCGCTCTGCTGCACGAGCGGCTCGCGCCGCTGGTTCTTCGTCGGCTTCTGTCGTACTCTTGGCATGGGTGGTGTCCTCGGGAACGAGTGGAGATCCTTGGCCGGATTCACACTCTTGTACCGCGGCACCACCTGTTTTTCAACTAGACCTGGGACTCACCCGTGAGGTGGTGGCTGCTACCGATAGCGCTGGCGGCGTCTACCTCACTATGGGTGAGTGCTGTGACCGGGGAGAACTTAGTCTCAGGGGCCGTCTAGATAATGGCAAAGTCCGAGGTGGGTGGGAGGAGACCTGGCTACGAACAGGACGCGCCGGCTCATTTGTACTCAACAGACTGGATACCGCTAAAGGAGGCAAATTGCGTTAGGCGATCGAGTTGGCCGCGGCGACGAGCGTGCGCCATCACAACGGAATCGGGCGCCGCGTCCAGAGACGCGGCGCCCGATCTGTTTCTTCTCCTCCGCGCCGCCTAACAACCTGAGCGGCGCTCCCTGGCCTCTCATGCAGCCCACTCCCGCTTGAGCTCCTCCGCCGTCCGCCCCCGCCGAATCGCCATCACCGCCCGATCCCTCAACTGCCTAACCCGCTCCCTCGTCACCCCCAACATCCCGGCGATCTGATTCAGCGTCATCGGCTCCCCACTCTCGAGCCCGAAATACAAGATCAGCACCCGCTTGTCCCGGGGCGGCAACGTCTCCAACGACCGCATGAGCAGCGTGCGCCGAGACTCCTCCTCGATCCGGCCCGGCAACGCATCCTCGTCGGCATCTTCCACCGAGAGAATGCTCGCCAACGTCCGCCCCTCCCGCTCGCCGTGCCCCTCGCCTAACGGCTCGTCGAACGACCGCTCCGGCTGTGTGAGCCCCTGCAAGTCCTTCACCATTGCCGGCGATAACTGCGCCACGAACGCCAGCTCGTCCACCGTCGGCGCCCTGCCCAACGAAGACTCGAGCGCCGTCCGCGCCCGCGCGATCCGCGTCAGATCGCTCGCCCGGTTGGCCGGAAGCCTAACGGAACGCGACTGCCGCGCCAGCGCGGCGTGGATCGCCTGACGGATCCACCACACCGCATAACTGATGAAGTTCACGCCCACGTCGGGATCGAACTTGTCCGCCGCGCGCACGAGACCCGTGTTCGCCTCGGCGATCAAATCCTCGAGATCGAGACCCCGATGCTGATACTGCTTCGCAATCGAGAACGCGAACCGGATGTTCGCCGAGATGAGCTTGTCCCGCGCGTCGGCCTTCTCGTCCGCCGTCGCCTTGGGATCACGCATCACACGCGCAAGCGCCTTCTGCTCCGCAGAAGTCCGCTGCGGAATCTCATGCGCCTCGGCGATGTACAGGTCGAGCAAATCCTGGCTCGCCTGCGCTGCATCTATTGTCGGATTCTGCGCCCGCCGCGCTCTCGGTCTCCCCGAGCTCTTCCGCGCGCGCTCGCGATCGACACTCTTCTTCACGAAAACCTCCTTTGACTCGCGCCGCCGCCCCATATGTCCCTCGCTTTCCGGCCGCCAAGCCTTCTCGCCCACCAAACACAACCGCACGAACCGCCCATCCCCAACCATCTTCGACCCGCAAGCCCGACACCTACCCTACGGTGAACGTTCGCACCATAGAATGGGTTCCCCGAGCTCATTTCGCTAGCGGTCAGTCGTTCGAACATCCGTTTAGGGCGACACAACCGGCGTCCGACCGGACAAACCGCCGGCGGGACGGTCTCACTCCTCTCCTTCAAGTACCACGAACCGCGACTCGAGGTTCCCGATCGACGCCAACTCGCGCCAGTCCGATCACGACACGTGCGCGTTCAGAAAATCGAGCGTCCGCTGCCACGCCACCTTCGCGTCGCGCTCGCTGTAAACGGGCCGCGTGTCGTTGAAGAACGCGTGCCCGGCATCGTAATAGTGGTACTCGAAGCTTCCTCCCGCACCGCGTATCGCCGCCGCCAGCGTCGCAACCGACTCCTCGCTCACCGACTTGTCCTGCTTCCCAAAATGGCCGAGCACCGGAACGCGGACCCGGTTCGCCTCGATCTTGACTGCCGGATGTATGCCGTAGAAGTCCACCACCGCAGCAATCGACTCGGGATACTCCATACCGGCGTACAGCGCGAGCTGACCGCCCATACAGAAGCCGACAATGCCGACGCGCTTCGACGTGACCGCCGGATTGCCGAGCAGGTACTGCGCGGCACCCTTCATGTCCTTTCCGGCCTCGGCGATGTTCAAGGCCATGAGCATCTTGCCGGCCTCGTCCGGACTCTTCGTGGTCTTACCATGGTAGAGATCCGGAGCGAGCGTCACATACCCTGCCTTGGCGAACCGCTCCGCGAGATCTTTGATGTGGTCGACCAGGCCCCAGTATTCCTGATTGACAATGAGTCCTTTCCCTTTGCCGCTCGGCGGCGTGGCGAGATACCCGGTGCCGTTGCGTCCGTTCGCTTTGAATTCGACCATGCTTCCCATCGTCCGCTCCTTACGAGGTGTGTATGACAGCCGCAATGCTCGCTCGCGTACACGCGCGCGGCAAGTCGGCCGCGACGGCCGCGTCGTAGCGGTCGTTCGCCATGCCTAACGTTCTGCTCGCCGACGCCGACGCCTTCTTCGTGGCTGTCGCCCGGTTAGTCGACCCCGAGGGAGCCGGCCGTGCGCCGCTCCTCATTGTGGGCGGCTCGGCCGACAGTCGCGGCGTCGTCTGCTCGGCGTCGTACGAGACGAGGGCGTTCGGCGTGCGATCGGCAATGCCCGTGTCGCAAGCATTGCGCCTGTGTCCGCGCGCCATGTGCGTGCCCGTCCCGCGCCGCGAGTGCTCCACCAAGAGTCGGCAGATCCGCGCGATCCTTCATCGGTTCGCACCGGTGGTCGAGACGGCGAGCATCGACGAGTGGTACCTGGACCTCAGCGGCACCGAGGCGCTCTACGGTCGCGAACCCACGGAGCACACCGCGCAACGCATTCGCGACGCGGTGCGCGAAGGCTCGGGTCTCACGGTGTCGATCGGCGGCGGGTCCAACAAGCTCGTCGCCAAGCTGGCGGTCGAGGTGGCCAAGCCCAAGCCAAACACCAATCGCACCGGCGTCCACGTCGTGCCCGACGGCACCGAGGCCGAATTCCTCAGGCGCTTCTCGTTAGGCGAAATCCCGCTGGTGGGCCCGCGCTTCCAGGAGCGTCTCAAGCGCCACGGCATGGTGACCGTGCCCGACGTGCTGGCGCACGACGAGCGCACGCTGATCGCATGGTTAGGCAAACGCAATGCGCGCTGGCTGCTGGACCGCGTGCACGGCGTCGATCACGCCAAAGTGTCGGGCGACGGCGAGGTCAAGAGCCTGAGCCGCGAAGACACCTTCCCCGCCGACATCGGCGACGACGCGTCGCTCGAGCGCGAGCTGTTGCGCCTCGTGGTCCGCGCGGCCGCCGACCTGCGCTCCGAGGGCCTCACGACGCGCACGGTCACGGTGAAGCTGCGCGATTTCGATTTCGCGACGCGACAGGCCAGCCGGACGTTGGACGACGGCGTGATGTCGGACCGGCCGATGTACGAGACGGCGCGCGCGCTGTTGCGCCGCCTGCGCGCGGCGCGCCGCTGCAAGGCCCGTCTGTTAGGCGTGTCGCTGTCGTCGCTCGCGGCCGCGCCGTCGCCGGCCCAGCTGGCGTTCTTCGAGGCGGCGGCGGGCCCGCTCACCGAGACGGCGCGCGATCGGACGCTCGCCCACACGGTGGACGTGCTGCGCGAGCGCTTCGGCGACGACGTGATCGGACCCGGCGCGCTGGCGCGGCGCGCGCGGCGCGCGCCGAGCACGCCGCCGCAGCGTTAGGCAACGCTAGGCGGCGTTGGCGGCGGTCTCGTCGGGCATGTCGTCGGTCCGCTCGAACACCCGGCCCAGCCACGCGGTAATCCACCACAGCTCCGCTGCTACCAGGATCGCGCCCACAATCGCGCCGGGCACCAGGCCCCACAGCCCGGTGCGCGCCACGCCGACCACCGCCAGCACGCCGCCTATCGCGCCGGGGATGGCGAGGCAGACGGTGAGCACCACCAGCGACCCGAACATGGTGAGCATCCCCTGACCAACGGCCTCGATGCCGCCGGGCCGCGCCAGGCCTAACCGGACCCACCCCGGGAACAACAGCGCGCCGGCGTTCTGCACCAGCAAGCCGAGCGCGCTCACCACCGGAACCAGGATGAGGCAGGTCGCCAAGAGCGCCGTTTGGCCGGACCACGTCGCGGCGACGGGATTCTTGGGCGGCGTCAGGGCGTAGGCGACCAACAGCACCGGCACCTGCACCGCGGCCAGTGTGACCAACGCCGCGGCGAGCTCGGCGCGGACCAGGGTGGCGCCGCGCACCGGGAAGGATCGCAAGAGCTCGAGCTGCAGCATGTCCAACCGCAGGTCGTTGCGCACCCAGAGCGGCCCGGCCAGCACGAGCATGAACGCGAACGCCAGCGCGAGCCGTCCGATGAACACGCTGGCATGGTCCGCCGCCGGCAACAGCGAGTTGAGGAAGAACATGGCGATGACCACGGCGACGCCGATCGCGATCACGGTGCGAATCGCCATCGTCCTGCCTAACGCAATGATGTTTTTCCAGGCGATCGCCACCGCCGGCGTGCTCCGCGGCGGGAGCGTCAACCGGAAGCGCCGCCTCACGCCGCGCTCGGCCGGCATCGTGGCGCGGCCGGCGCGCCGGGCGAGCGCCACTGCGCGCCGCGACGCGCTCGCGGCCGCGGCTTCCTCGAACGCCGCGTCGGTGCGGAGCACCCGAATGACGTGCGCCGCCACCAGCAGCAGCGCCGGCCATACGGCGAGGAGCCACGCGCCCGTGGTGGACGTGAACACCGGCGCCAGGACGAGCCGGAAGGGGTAGAGCACCGCCTTGCTCGTGGGCGCATGCAGCACGCGCGTGGCCGCGCCGAACGTGTCGCCCTGGGCGATGCCGGCCCGCAGCGCCGGGATCTGCGTCACGATGCCCCAAGCGACCACGCCTAACGCCGCGGCGACCACGGCAATGGCGACCACGTGCTTCCGCACGCCCGACACGCCGTGCTCGGCGGCGCTCTCGCGCACCAGCGAGGCGCCGACGCGATGCAGGTACAGCGTGGTGAAGACGATCCAGAGCGACACGAGGCGCTCGACCATCGAGCCGGGCGCGCGCCCCAGAATGGCCATCCAGATCAACACGCTGAGCAGGATCACCAGCTGCGACTGCATCAACTTGAACGCCACCACCTGGCGTCGCGTGAGCGGCGCCGGGAACAGCAGCTGTACCTCGGCCGTCGAGAAGTTGAGCGCCACTTCGTCGCTGCCGAACAACCACCAACTGGCCACGAGGATCGCGAACCCGAGGGCGTAGAGCAGGTGTGTCGTGCCGTCGGGCTGCGCGCCAACCAGCACGACGTCGCCGCGCGGGCGCACGAGGACGAACCAGAAGTAGGCGAAGCCGGCGATGAGCGCGAGTGCGTAGCGCGGCTGCCGCGCCCGGCGCGCCCGCCTAACGGTGCGGTTCACCACGCCGCGCACGAGCAGCCACCAGAGCGCGGCGAAGCGGCCGCGGCCCGCGTCCGGTCGGGTCATCGCGCGGCCGGCTCGCCGTCGCCGGTGAGCGCCAGGAAAATGTCCTCGAGGCCGAGCCCTGCCAGCTGCGGACGTTCGGCGATGATGTCGTCGATCTTGCCGATGGCCACGGCGCGTCCGCCATAAATGATGAGGATGCGCGTGCACAGCTCTTCCACCAGCTGCAGCAGGTGGGAGCTGAGCACCACCGCCGCGCCGTCGCGCGCCCGCGCGACAATGGTCGCTTTCATCTTGCGCATCCCGCCCGGGTCGAGACCGGTGAGCGGTTCGTCGAGGACGAGCGCCTTGGGATCGTGCAGGAGGCCGCACGCGATGGCGAGCTTCTGGCGCATGCCGCGCGAGAGCTCGGTGGGCAGCGCGTCGCGCTTCTCCGTGAGCTCGAGCTCCGCGAGCAGCGGCGGGATCCGTTGGGCAGCGTCGGCCACGCCGTAGAGTCGCGCGATGAACTGCAGGTGCTCGTCCACCGACAGGTACTCGAACAGGTGCGGTTCGTCGGAGATGAACGCGAGCGCGCTCTTGGCAGGCACGGGATCGGCGGCCAGGTCGTGCCCCGCAATGTGGATGGTGCCGCTGGTTGGGCGGATGATGCCGCTCAGGCTGCGCAGCGTGGTGGTCTTGCCCGCTCCGTTAGGCCCGACCAGGCCCAGCACCTCGCCGGCCTCCACGGTGAACGACAGGTTGGAGACGGCGGTGAGGTCGCCATAGAGCTTGGTGAGTCCGCGGACTTCGATCCCGGCCGTGTGGGATGCCGAGCGGAGTGGGTCGCTCATGTCGGTTTCGTTAGGCGTCGGATGGGTCGAGCAGCGCGCGCAGGATGGTGACGGCCGCTTTCTCGAATGCGGCGCCAATCGGCATCCTGCTGCGCGTGGAGTCCGAAGTATGGTACGTCGGAGCCGGTGCGTGTGGCGAGCGTCGTGAGTCCCGCCGTCACGAGCGCCCCCACGGCCTCGAGGTCGAAGCGCGACGGGACCGCGTGCGCATCGCGCAGCGCGCTGCCCAACGCGGACAACCCTGCCTCGCGTCCGTCGGTAATCGGTTTGGTGATGTCGCCGTCCGCGTGACCGGTCGCCTCCCAGGCAACGGCGTGTTGGGCGAGGGGCCGAGCGCGGATGTCGCGCGCTACTTCAATGAGTGCGGCCGCCAGACCCGAGCCGGCGGAAGCGGGCTCCGCCGCAGTGGGGGGGTGCGCGGCCGGCCAAGCGGCTCGGTCGGCGATCGCGGCGGAGAGGAGGCCGTCCACGCCGCCGAAGTAGCGATAGATGAGGACTTTGTCGACGCCTGCCTCTTGGGCTATCGCGTTGACGCCACACGATTCGAAGCCGTCGCGAACGGCCAAGCGTTCGACGGCGTCGAGGATTTTTGTTCGTGTTGCCTCGCGGTCTCGTTCCATGCGGTTGCCACCGGCAGGTGACCTGGCGTGTGTGTCGACTCGTGGCGAGTGGGCTGGATCGGACGCACTTAATAGCTGTCTGGCAGCCACTTAGCAAGAGTCACTGTAAGGTGACACAAGTATGTCACCATCACGTGACTTGGGCCGCGCCCCGAGACCAGACGCTCGCCGCCGCTCGCCCGCCGGTAGTCGAGCTCGGCGCCTGCGACTACCGCCTTCCAAGCGAGCACGTGTTCGCCGAGTGTGTTCCGAGAATCTTCCACGTTTCTTGCTTAGCGCTTCCCAATGATGCGCCTTGGCAATTAACATGGGTCCCCGCGCCACCTCAGAGCTATCAATGCGCGCCGTACATCGCTCCATAATACTGTTAGCCCTCGCGGTCATTCCCGGCCTCGCGCTTTTGTCGTGCGGCGGGAGTTCAACCGGTCCATCCGGCGGCGGGTCCGGCAAGGTTATCGTCACGCCGGCCATCGACTCCATCGTGATCGGCTCGGGCGTCACGCTCAGCGCCCGCGTCGTGAACGCGCAGGGGCAGACCGTGAGCGGCGCCCAGGTATTCTGGAACACGGCTAACGCGAACATCGCCACCGTGTCCAGCAACGGCGCGGTGACGTCGGTCGACACGGGCACGGTGCAGATCGCCGCGAGCTCGAACGGTTTATCGGGGTTCGCCACGATCACGGTGCTGCCCAAGCCGGTCGCGTCGGTGCGCGTGACGCCGGCGCAGCAGGTGATCAAAGTTGGGCAGGCATTCCAGTTCCAGGCGCAGCCGATGGATGCCCAAGGCAATCCGCTCACCGGTCGCGTGGTGACGTGGTCGAGCGAGGACCCGACGGTCGCGACCATCAGCAACACCGGCCTCGTGACCGGAGTGGCCGTCGGCCCAACGACGATCACGGCGACGAGCGAAGGTGTGCAGGGCACGGCCGCGTTGTCCGTCGGCGCACCGACGCCCGTTAGCATCACCATCGCGCCGCCCAGCGTGAGCATCATCGTTGGGCAAACGTCGCAGCTCACGGCGACGGTGAAGGACTCGACCGGTACTCCGATTGCCGGCGCACCAGTCACCTGGTCGGCGGACAATTCGGGCAACGCGACGGTTTCTTCCACAGGACTCGTGACCGGCGTCAACGCCGGCGTCGCGACCGTCACGGCGACGAGCGGCCCGGCGCACATGAACGCGTCGGTCACGGTATCGCAGGCGCCGGCCAACGCCGTGGTGATCTCGCCGAGCTCGGCCACTCTGTTAGTCACCGAGCAGCTGCAACTCTCGGCGACGGTGACCGACGCGCAAGGCAATCCACTTTCCGGCCGGCCCGTCACGTGGGGTTCCAATAACACGGCCGTCGCCACCGTGAACGCGACCGGCAACGTCACCGCCGTGTCGCCCGGCACGGCGATGATCACCGGCACGAGCGGCAGCGCGCACGGCAACGCGACGATCACCGTCAAGCTCGTGCCCGTCGTGACGGTCAACGTGAACCCGTCCGCCGTGTCCCTCTTCACGACCCAAACCGCGCAGTTAGGCGTGACGGCCCTCGACTCGGCAGGCAACACGCTGAGCCTAACGGGGCGGATGGTCACCTGGAAGTCGAACACGCCGAGCGTCGCCAACGTGTCGGGCACTGGGCTGGTGACGGCCGCGGGAGTGGGCTCGGCGGTGATCACGGCCACGGTCGACGGACAGCAGGGATTCGCGTCGGTGACGGTCTCGCTCGTTCCGGTGAAAACGGTGAACGTGACGCCGGCGCTGGACACCCTGGTGTTAGGCGGAGCGGTTCAGTTGCACGCGCAAACGCTGGACTCGGCCGGGAACGTCCTCAACGGCCGCGCGGTCACCTGGAGCAGCAGCAACGAGGACGTCGCCATCGTCTCGAGCACGGGCCGCGTGGTGAGCCAGGACACGGGCACCGCCACGATCTCGGCCACGAGCGAGGGACAGGTGGGCACCTCGACCATCGTCGTGATTCCGGTGCCCGTCGCGAACGTGACGGTCGCCCCGGCCAACAAGAGCCTAACGGTAGGCGACACGCTCACGTTCACGGCGACCACCAAGGATGCGCACGGCAACGTCTTGACGGGCCGCGTGGTCACCTGGTCGTCGGACAACACTGCCGTCGCGACCGTGGATGGGACGACCGGTCTCGCCACGGCTGTCGGGCCCGGCACGGCGCACATCATCGCGACGAGTGAGAACCAATCCGGCCAAGCCACGCTCACGGTGGTCCCGGTGCCAATCGCGTCGGTGAGCGTGTCGCCGCAGGACACGGCCATGACCGCCGGCGATTCGGCGCAGTTCAGCGCGCAACCCAAGGACTCGAACGGCAATCCGCTTTCGGGCCGCGTCGTCACGTGGTCGTCGTCGAACAGCGCGGTTGCGACCGTATCGAGCACCGGCATGGTGACGGCGGTTGCCGGCGGCCCACCGATTATGATCACGGCGACGAGTGAGGGCGTTCCCGGCAGCACGCAGCTCACCGTGAACCCGCCGGGTCCGCCCCCGCCGCCGAGCGGCGCGCGCACGGCGCCCGTTAGGCGGCCGCGACCCTAGGGTCTAGCGAATCGGGATGTGCAGGGCGAGGCCCAGCCGCGGCCCGCCCGTGACCGGATCGAACCCCACCATCGGCTCGAGGCTCGGCGACTTGAGCGCCGCGCCGTCGCGCTGGGCGCCGCCGCCTCCGTTAGGCGCAGGCGCCGGCGGATAGGGATCGCCGCGCGCGCTCGACACGTGCAGCGCCGCCTCGATCGCGCCCGCCAGCAGCACGCCGCCGGCCACCGCCAGACCCGCGCCCAGATTCTTGCGCTTGGTGACGCTCACCGTGAACGTATCCACGCGGCCGAACGGATCCTTGAACGTCCGGATCTCCGTGCTCGTCGTCTGCTTGAGCGCCCACGCCGCGCCGCCGCCCACGCCGCCCAACACGATCACGCCCAACACCGGCTGCTGCGTGTAGAACTGACCGCCGCCGGGAATCAGGCCTAACGCAAACGCCGTCCCCGGGCTCCGGCCCAACGCGGTGATGCGCGACGCGACGTCGGCGCGATCCACCGCGTTGGGCCGCAGGTCCAGATACTTGCGAAAGTCGGACACGGCCTGGCTCGTTTTCCCCTCGGCCTGGTACACCAGCGCCCGCGTGTAATACACGTCGGCCCACGTCGGCGCCGCACTCACCGCGCTCGTCAACGCGCGCTCGGCGCCGGCCGTGTTGTGCGCCGCGAACAATGCGATGCCGGTGCGCAAATTGTCGCCCGCCGCGGACGGATACGAGACCGGACGAGGACTCGAGAGCGCATCGGTGCGGTGCGGCACCTGTCGCGAGTCCAGTCGCCACAGATCGGTGTACGCGAGACCCGTCGATGCCGCTGCATCGCCGGCCGCGGCGTGCAGCGCTTCCTGAAAGTGCGGGGCCGCGCCGGCAAGATCGCCGCGCCTCAGCGCGACGTAGCCGAGTCCCGTGTGCGCACCCGCGGCATCCTCGCCCTCGCGCAGCGCCGTCTGAAAATCGCGCGTCGCCGCATCGAATTTCCCTTGGGCCGACTCGGCGTATCCGCGGCCTAACAACGCGCGCGTGTTCGCGGGGTCCACCGACAGCACGCTGTCGTACGCGTCCACTGCGCCCGATCGCCCCGTCGCCAACTGCCGTTCCGCTTCGAGCAGCAGCGCGGTCACCTGCTCGGCGGCGGCCACGTGCACGCTCGCCACCGCGCGGTCGCCCACGCTCACCACCAGACTGTCGCCCGCCTGGAGCGGTTGCGTCTGAATCGAAAACTTGGCGACACCGGCATTGTTGGTCGTCTGCGACAACGTGCCTAACCCGGCGCGCGCGGGATACGGGCGGATCTGCACCGTCGCTTTGGCGACCGGATTGCCGAACGCGTCGTTCACCGCCACGGTGAGGTCGCGCATGCCGCGCGCGCCGGCGCCGATCGCGAGCGACGGCGGATTGACGGTGGCTAACGACGGACCCGCGGGCATCGTGGTGAGCGACACCGCCGTCGTGCCCTCGAGGGCCGAGTTGTCCGACGTGACGACGGTCATGTGATAGGTGCCGGCGTGCGTGCCCGCGGGCACCGTGAACGTCGCGCGTCCGCTCGCATTGGTGATGGAAACCGGGTCGCTTTGTGCGCCGCCGGGAATGGTGCTCGCGCCTTTGAGCATGAGGCGCGCACCGGGAACCGGCGTGTCGCCGCGCGCCAGGTCGACCGTGATATAGGCGACGCTGCCGCTCATCGCCGACGCGAGTCCGTTGATCACGGTAAGTGTCGGCGTCACCGGCGGCGTCGTCACTGCGGGTTTGGCCGGGGCCTCGGCGGTCACGCCCTTGTTGCCGCTGTTCACGCAGCGATCGATCTCGCGGAAGATCTCGTCGTTTGCGCCGAGGTTCTTGAGATCCAGTCGATCGCGATCGGATGGCGTGAACGCGAGACAATTGCGCCGCACGATGGCCGCGATCTCACCCTTGGAGTACGTGGTGCCGGTGAGATACCGCACGAGATCGCTCTTTCGGAGCGCGGATTCGCCTTGGGCGTGTGCGACCTGCGCGGTGAGCAAGACGAACGGAACAGCGAGCAGCGAAGCGAAGTGGCGCGACATGTGGTCCTGGAGAGGTGCGAGAGTACGACAGATGTATCGTCGGCGTGGTTGGCGCGGAACATTGCGCGTGGCGCCAAGCCCAAGCCCGGATCAATCCTCGTCGAATGGCGGCGGGGCGCAAGTGAGGTGCCACGATCGCGCCGCCAAGCGCGCGACGCGGGGGGCACGTCATGCTGACCGAACCGCTTTCCGCCAGTGAAGTTAGTCGATGCAAGCGTCGAGCCCGCCAAGGAAATCGGCGTGGACGTGTGCAAGGCCGGAGCGGCGCGACGTCTCCTTGGGTAGCAACCACTGGAGATCACGATGCGATGGAGCCTGATGCTGGCCGCGGCGGCTGGACTGGTGGGGACCAAGACCTACGCACAGGGCGTGTTGGTTCCGGGTCCCGGGCCGTCTCCGCGGGATGGAGGTCCGGGGTTCGGCGTGACGCGGATCGTGCGCACCGCGAGCGCGGTGCAGGCCACGCTGTCCGATCAAGTGCTGCACTACGAGGTGGACGAGACGTATACCAACCGGGGCGCCGGGTTAGGCGAAGTGGATTACTATTTTCCGCTTCCGCCCAACGCCGCGTTCGAGGACTTGCGGCTCTCGATCAACGGCGAGATGGTGTCGGGCGAAGTGTTGAGCGCGAGCGAGGCGCGCGGCATTACGAGGAGATCGTCCGCCGCCGCCGCGATCCGGCGCTGGTCGAGTGGATGGGGCAGGGGCTGTTGCACGCGCGGATCTTCCCGATCGCGCCCGGGGAGGAAAAGCGTGTCGTGGTGCGGTTCCAGTCGGTGATCACGCGCGAGGGCGATGCGGTGCGCGTCGACTACAAGCGTCCGGCGCCCATGCCTTACTCAGTTGGGCAGACGCCCGTGGCGGTCGACGCCGAGGGCGGCGAGTCGTCGTTCACGCTGCGATATCCGTCGGCCGCGGGCTACGGCGAGCCGTATTCGCCCACGCATTCGTTGCTCGTGCGGACATTGGGCGACATGAAGACGGTGGGCGTGGATGGCGCGGCGCGCGACATCACCATCCTGCTGCCGGTGGCGCGATCCAAGCAGCCGGCCATCTCGGTGCTGACCAACGCGCCGTCGGGCGACCGCGGGTATGCGCTCATCACGATCGCGCCGCCGGCCGTGTTGCCGCAGGCACTGCCGCGCGACATCACGTTCGTGGTCGATGTGTCGGGATCGATGGGCGGGCGCAAGATCGCGCAGGCGCGCGATGCGGGCAAAGCGTTGCTCGCGACGCTCGGGCCGCGCGATCGGTTCCGGTTGATCGATTTCGATTCCGATGTGCGCACGTTCCGCGATACGTTGAGCGACGCGACGCCGGCGAACATTGAAGCAGCCGACCGGTACCTGGAGGCGCTCGAGGCGCACGGCTCGACCAACATTGAGGGCGCGCTCCGCTCTGCGTTAGGCGGCGCGGCGAATGGCGCGGCGTCGGGCGACGGCGACCGCGTGCAGCTGGTGTTGTTCCTCACCGACGGCGAACCGACGGTGGGCGAGCGCGACCCGCAGGCGTTGATCACGCTCGCGTCATCGCTGCGCGGTGCACGGCACGTGTTCACGTTCGGACTTGGCGCCGACGTCAACGCGTCATTGCTCGAACAGGTGGCGCTGCAAGGGCACGGGGCGACCAGCTTCGTGCGTCCCGAGGAAGACATTGAGCGTGCGGTGTCGGTGGTTGCGTCGCGGTTGCGTGATCCGGTGCTCACCGACGTGCGCGTCGAAGCCGAAGGCATTGCGCTCTCGAGCGTGACGCCGACCATGATCCCCGATCTGTTCGCCGGACAGAGCATTGTGTTGCTCGGCCGCTATCAGGGGAGCGGTCACGCGACGGTGCGTGTATCCGGTCGCACGGCGCACGGGCCGGCGTCGTGGACGCACGAGGCCGAATTTCCGGCGCGTTCGACGGACAACAGTTTCATTCCGCGTCTCTGGGCGACGCAGCGCATCGGGTGGTTGACCGCGGAGCGTCGTGCGCACGGCCCGTCGCCCGAAGTGGATGGGGAGATCAAGGAGTTGGGCGAACGCTATGGCATTCCAACCGAGCTCACGTCATATCTGGTGCGCGAGCCGGTGACGGTCGGCGTCACGATGCCCCTGCCGCCGCCAACGTCGAGTGTGTCGCGCAGAGGAGACGTGACGGCATTGGCCGCGGCGCCGTCTCGCGAAATCAGATTCGAGGAAGCGAAGCAGGCGACGGCGATGCGCGCGTCGAGCTCGCTCGCGGCGGCGGATAGTGCGGCCGATGCATACGCGGCGGCGTCGCCGCAGTCGCCGGCGGTGCGCCGCATCGGCAACCGCGTGTTCGAGCGGCAGTCCGATTCGTCGTCGTGGATGGATCGGGGCTACACGGCGGGGACGCGGCGCATACGGATTCAGGCCTATTCCGCCGCGTACTTCGAGGTGCTGGACACGCTGCCCGAGCTGCGCGACGCATTTGCGTTAGGCGATCACGTGGTCGTGGCCGGACGGGCGCTGGCCATCGAGGTGACGACGGACGCCGGCGCCCAGGCGGAGCTCGACGCCGCGGACCGGACGGCGCTTCGGGAGAATTGGTGAATGGACGACGCGGAGCGGTTGTTTCGAACGTATCATCCGATGCTCGTGCGCTACCTCACCCGTCGGTTAGGCGATCGCGACTGGGCGGAGGAGGTCGCGCAGGAGACGTTCGTCCGCGCGCTTCGCCAGGATGGATTGCTCAACGAACGGGCGTGGTTGTTCACGGTGGCAAACAATCTGGTGCGGGACGACGCGCGCCGCGATGCACGGCGGCGCGCGCGTCTCGAGTTGTTGCGCGAGGAGATGCGCGACGAGGTGGTCGAGCCGGAACCGTTGTCGCTGGAGCTGGCGCAGGACGCAGCGCTCGCGCGGAAAGCGGTCAACGCTCTGGCCGAGCGGGACCGGCTGGCGCTGCTGATGCGCGAAGAGGGGTTGAGCTACGACGAGATCGCGCAGGCGTTGCAGTTGTCGGTGGGGTCGATCGGAACGACGCTGGCCCGCGCGCGGCGCCGGTTGGTGGAACAGTACCAGGCGCTGCGCGAGTCGCAGCGCGGGAGCACAGGTCATGCAGCATTCTGACGAAGGCACGATCCACGCGTGGCTCGACGGTGCGTTAGGCGCCGTCCAGGCCCGCGACGCCGAGTTGCACGTGGCGACGTGCCGGGAGTGCGCGGAGCGGGTGGCCGAGGCGCGGGGGTTGATCGCCGCGTCGTCGCGCATTCTCACGGCGCTGGATCACGTACCGGCGGACGTCGTGCCGGCGCCCGCACGGCACGTCGCGATGGCGGCCGCCGCTGCACCGATGCCGATGGTCGCGGCAGCCGCGCCGCCCGCCGCGACGCCGCCCGCGCGGCGCTCGTGGTGGGGACACCGCTACGCTCGCGTGGCGGCGGTGATCGCGCTCGTGGCGGCCGGTACGCTCGTGGTGGCGCGCGAGTCGGAGCGCGACGCTGCTGCCGGACCGGGTGCGGCGCACCCGGTTTCGCAGCGGGCGCGTGTCGCCGACTCGATGGCGGTCGCGGCGGCGCCGCCCGCGCCGGCTGCGTTAGGCGGCGCACCACGGCGCGGCACCGGCGCGCCACAATCCGCCGGCAAGGCGGGCGCGGCTGCGTTAGGCGCCGAGCGCGCCAAGGCCGACGCGATGTCGAGCGCATTGCAGGCGTCGCGCGCCAACACGCCCCGGGCGCTCGAGATGAAAGGGAGTGCCGAGAGCAACCAGGTCATTGCGTCGCCGGAGCCGCATCTCGTGGCCACGGATACCGTGCGGCGCGGCGCGATCGTCGTCCGGCGCGAGACGTACCAGGTGGGAGACCAGCACGTGGTGCTGGAGTCGCAGCCGTCGGCGGCCGCGCCTAACGATCAAGCTCGTGCCAACGCCGCGCCCGCCGCGCCCGCGGCGGCCGATTCCGCGGCCACCGTCACCGACACGTCGCCGGTGGTGATCCGCGTCATCCGATGGCGCGGCACCGACGGCGTCGACTACACGCTCTCGGGTCCCCTCTCCGCCGACGCGCTCGAGCGCGTCCGTGTTGCGTTAGGCAAGGGGTGACGGCCGTCTAGCGCGCCGGATCGTGTTGCACGGCCAGCTCCGCTCCGGCTGCGTCGGCCGCCGCATCCTCGTCCTCGTGCGGACGGAGGGCACGCAGCACCGTCCCGCCGGCGGCGATGGCGCCGAGAATGATGTAGAGGTAGAAGGTGTAGAAGCGCCACCAGATGAGCGATGCGCCGAAAATCGTCGACGGAATCACGTGGCCTAACGCTTCCTTGAACCCGACTTCGATCGAGCCGCCGCCCGCCGGCACGGCCACCACCACGCTGCCGTACATCAGCGCGATCGGCCAGAGAATCAGCGGCGCCTTCGCCGCGTGGACGCCGAACGAGTACACGATGATCGGCAGTATCGCCAAGCGCAGGAGGATGTGCACGATCGACGTGAGCAGCGCGATGATGGCCATCCCCACCCGCATGTCGCGCATCCCCTCGATGCCGCTCTGCAACTGCGCGAGCACCTTGCGGAATCGCTCCCACCGCGCGCCGTGCACGCCGAGCCGCGCCAGCAACCGGGGCGGCGTGTGATTGATGCCGCGCCGCGCCAGCACGAAGCCTAACGCACCGGTGCCCAACACGAACGCCGCGTACATGGCCACCAGGCTCACCATCCCGGTGATCATGGCGCCCGAGCTGCGGAACGTGAAGAACATCGCGATGGCCACGATGGCCAGCGAGATCATTTCCAGAAAGAGCTCGGCGTAGATCACGAGGATGATGTGCGCCGACGACATCCCGGCTTCCGTCATGATCAGGAACCGCGCCGGCTCGGCGCCCGTCCGCGACGGCGTGATCGCGGCGCCGAAGTCGCCGCCCGCGCTCGCGCGAAGGGCGACGCCGAACGTCATCGGAATCCGAAGCGACGCCGCGCTCAAGCGAACCTTCGCCCCGCGCGCGCCCAACTCGAGGAGCGCGACGGCCAGCAGCACACCGTGCGTTGCCACACTCATCGACACGCTGTGATCCGCCGGCGCCGAATTGGCAAACGCCAAGTACAGCGACACCCCGATCGCCGCGGCAAACGACACGATCGCAAGAAGCCAGCGGGCGGGCGTCATGAGCGCAAAATAGGAGTCGCTGGGTTCCGGACGGTGACTAGGGAGACGGTCCGCGGCAGAATCGAGAAAGGGTACAGCGAACGGCGCAACTTCAGTAGGTCAATACGCCTTTGGCCATACCCCGATGCGTCGTGCCCGGATACGGTACCGAGGGACCCTTGAGCGCTTCCCACAGAATGTGGTTGAAGAAGTTGTCGTCCGACTCATCCTCCAGCTCGAGGTTGAGTCGAGCCGACGCCTTCGCGCCGGGACCCGAAGGCGGATTGCGATCATCGAGCCGCTGTGCCGGGGTCTGTGCGATGTACGGCGTGAGATCGGGCGTCTCGGTGAACAATCCCCGGAGCGGGCGGCCGTAATAGTCGAATTGCGATAGGGAACCGAGGTGCAGAATGTCGGCGATGGTGGCGATCACATCCGTGGTGTTCACGAACCGGTGCACCACCCCGGCGTGACTGTAAGCGCTGATCATGAAAAACGGCGCGCGGTGCGAATCGACGTGGTCCGGACCATTCTGCGCATTGTCTTCCACGACGAACACAACGGTACTGCGCCAGAAGCGCGAGCGCGAGAGGGCGTCCACCAACCGGCCCAGAGCGAGGTCATTGTCCGCGAATGCGGCACGGGGACTGGGCGCGCCGACCCGGGCACCCGACGTATGGTCGTTCGGCAGACGAACGATCTCGAGGTTGGGCAGGTCGCCGGAACGCTCGTACTGATGCAACTCATCGAGCCAGCGATCCACGCGCGTCTGGTCCTCGATGGCGAGATCGAATCCGGGATACAGCGAATCCGTGTGCGCGTTCAGAAACGGCTTGTCGCCGCGATACGAATCGGGGATATCGTCGCGGTTCAAGAGCTCGCGATTGCTCACCACGAACTCGCCGTAGTTCCGGAACGTGATGCCGGCTCGTTGGGCGAGATCCCACAGGTATCCGGTGGACGGCGAGGCGACATTGTCGTCGGTCAGCTTGTCGCGGTTCGCGCCCTCGTAGTCGTAGTACGGCCTCCGGTTCGAGTAGCTGGAGGTGACCGTTTTTTCCACGTAGTCGCTCGAGTATGCGCCCGTCGACCAGTTGTGCCCCTGCGCGCTCACCTCGGCATTGGTGAAAAATCGATCGAAGATGCCGAAGCGCTCGGCGAGCGCGTGATGGTTAGGCGAGATGGGACGCGGGAAAAAGAGGAGCGACGTGTCGCCGTCGGCTTGCGCGAGATCGCCGAGTACCTGGTCGTAGGTGCGGTTTTCCTTGATGATGTAGATGACGTGCGTGAACGGCGGATAGCGGCCCGCGCCGCGCGCCGATGCGGGCTCGTCCCAGCGGTTGGCGCGCGACACGCGGGCGCTCAATGATGCGAGCGCGCCGCGCGACGCGTCGGCCAGCACGATGGTGGACAACGTGCCGGTGAGCTGCCCCAACGTGTAATCGTTAGGCACCTGGAACGCCGACCGGATGGGTGTCGGACCGCCGGGGTTGGGCGCCGTGCCGGCGCCTTTCCCGTTGGCGACGAGGATCGTGTCGCCGGCGGCGACGATCGCCGACGGATACCACTCGACCGGGATGCGGCCCAGGAGCGCCGCGCGCCCCGAGTCGGCGGCCGCCGAATCGGACAGGTCGAACACCGCCACGGCATTCGCGTCGGCCTCGGCGGCGAAGAGGCGCGAGCCGTCGGCCGACAGCGCCAGTGCGTTAGGCGTGGTGCCTTCGGACGGTCCGGCCGGCGGCGGGTCGCGCAGCTCGGCGACCACGGCGCGGCGGCGCGTATCGACCACGGCCACGCGATCGGTGGTAGCCGAGACGACGTACAGGCGCGCGCCGTCGCGGCTCGCCACCATCGCCGAGGGATGCCGGGCCACCCGAATGGTGTCGGCGACGGCAAGCCGGCCGTGGGCCGGCGCGTACGCCCACACCGTGCTCGCGCCCCACGATGACACGTACACCGCGCCGTCGGGCGTGACCGTCACCGCGTACGGATACCGGCCCGACGGCAGCCGCTCCGACACCGTGCCCGTCGCCACGTCGACGACCGCCAGCGAGTCGTCCAGATTCTCGGCGACGTAGAGCGATTGTCCGTTAGGCGAGAAGGCGAGCCCGGCCGGATACCGCACGCCGTCCTGGCCACGCGCCGGGTGGGGTCCCACGGCCACGCTGTCGGCGAGCACCGCGGTGTCGCCCTGCCACGCGTAGCGGTAGACGAGATCGCCGTCGCCGCCCGACACGTAGAGCGCGCTACCGTTAGGCGCGAACGCGAGTCCGACGAACGCCGACGGTTGGGCGAGCGTCTGCACCACGCGCCCGCTCGCCCGCTCCACGATCTGGATGCCCTGCTCGCGCCAGCCGGCGAGCAGGAGCACCACGCGCGATCCGTCGGGCGACAGCGCCATCGCGAGCGGCATCTGGCCGACTGCCGCCGCGGTGCCCGCCGGATCGAGCGACACGCCGGTTGGCAACCGGCGATGCGCGTCGTCGGGCCCGTTGGAATCGCGGGACACCGGCGCGCGCTGCCGGCCGCACGCACCGGCCGCGATGCACAGCGCGAGAAGCGCCAGACGAAACGGTAGCCGCGGCATTGTCAGTTAGGCAGAGGTCATGGCGCGATGGGCGGGATGGCCCAGATGTCGACGCGATTCCTGGTCGGGAGCGGCACGGCCACGCGGTTGCGGCGCGTGTCGACGCCAATGTGTGCGGCCGAGGGGAATCCGCTGATCGAGGTGAGCTTGTCGGCGTCGCGGATCGTGAGCGTCGAATCCTTCCAGCTCGTCACGAGCATCCGGCCATCGGGGAGTATCGCCACGCCATCCATCTGCCCGCGATTGTATCCGACCACGCGCGGCTGCGCGTCTCCCGGCCGCCACGAGAGAATGGAACCGCCGCCGAACGACACAATCACGAACCGCTTGGCGCGCCGGTCCCAGACGATGCCGCTCGGCCGCTGCAGCGAGTCGCTCGCCAGCGCGATCGTGACGGCGTGATCGCGGCCGATGCGAAAGATGCGATCGCTCCGCGGCGGATGGCTCGAGAGTTGGGCGGGATCGCGCAGCCCGCGATCAGTGACGTAGAGCGCGCCATCGGGACCCACCGCGATGCCGGCGAGCGCCACCGGATGGCGCGATGCAAGACTAACGGAAGGCCCCGGCGCGCCGGTGCGCGCGTCGAACGCCCGTACCGCGTCGCGATCCACCACCCACAACGTGTCGCCTAACAGAGCGAGGCCGCGCGGCGCATCGAGCACGGCGCCCCCGCGCCCGTTGTCGATGAAGCGCAGGGAGTCGATGCTCCCGTCCGGGTGCACGCGGCTGATGAACGCGTCGTGCGCGCCGGCCGAGTCGGCGCCCTGGTTGGACACGAAGAACACGTCGGCGGCGGAATCGTAGCGCGCCGCCACCGGCCGCTCGAAGCCGCTCGCGCTGGCGGCGCGGGTCGGCGGGACGAAAGGCTTTGGCGGAGGGGTCGCCTTCTTGGTATCAGGCGCACCACACCCGGCCAAAACGAACGCAACAAGTAGGAATCGGCGCACGAGCACTGGTCAGCTGGGTTGGAGATCGGTCCGACCGAACGGAACGCGCGGATGCGCGCGCCGTCAAGCTTCGCGGCCGGTAACGGTTTCGCGGCTCCTGCGTGACCGTGGCCCCGCCCGTTCGGTCAGGGCGCCCCGATCTTGCGCGGTGTACCGTTGAGACACAGGCCGCTTCCCGGAGAGTTGTCATGACGACGCGCGAGCGACTCATACTGTCCGCCACCGAACAGGACCGTCCAGGCCTCGTGGCCGAGCTCAGCGGATTCATCGCCGAGCGCGGGTGCAATATCGACGACAGCCGCGTGAACGTGTTGGGCGGATTCGCCGGACTCATGTTTCTGATTTCGGGTACGCCAATGCAAGTCGCCGAAGTCGAGAGCGGCGTGGCGGGACTCGAACGCGCGACCGGTTTGCGCGTGACCGTGCGTCGTCTGGTGGACCACACGTCGCCCGTGGCCCGGGTGCCGCAGCCGCCGACGTGGGTCGTGACCGCCAGCGCCATGGACCACGAGGGGATCATCCACGCGATCACCGACGTCGTGCGCGCCAACGGCGGCAACATCCTCGAGCTCGAGACGTCCACCGAGTCCGCGCCAATGTCCGGCTCGCCGCTGTTCTCGCTCCGCATGGTGATCACGTTGGCCGAACGGCACGGCTCGGTTGCTCGGCTCAAGGACGCGCTCGAGACGCTGGCGCGGGCCGAAGCGATCGATTTGGACATCGGCGAAGCAGCGGACACCAGGCAAGCGACGGATAACAGGGAAGCGCTTCGTTTGGGGAAATAGGGAAAAGGGAACGGCGAAACGGGGCCTCTCCCTCCCGCCCCTTTCCCTTTCCCTATTCCCCAAGCGAAGCGCTTCCCTGTTGTCGGCGCTTCCCTGCCTGCGGTCCTCGCCCTAAAATCGCTCACACGTTCCTCCATCACACGAGGTCTCCAGTGAGCATTCGCTTGTCGGCGGCGGCGCTGGTTGCGCTGCTCCTTCACGCTGCGCCGTCATTCTCGCAGTCGACGGCATATGACACATCGATGTTCCACGCGCTCACATGGCGCAACATCGGACCCTATCGCGGCGGGCGGTCGGTGGCCGTCGCGGGATCGGCCGCCGGCCGCTACGAGTACTGGTTCGGCACGACCGGCGGCGGCGTGTTCAAGACGACCGACGGCGGCGTCCACTGGACTGCGCCAGCGACAAGTACTTCGGCGGCACCGTCGGCGGCATCGGCGTGAGCGAGTCCAATCCCGACATCGTGTACGTCGGCACGGGCGAGTTCGACATCCGCGGCAACGTGTCGCACGGCGACGGCGTGTACAAGACCACCGACGGCGG
The DNA here is from genome assembly GCA_963702675.1 of uncultured Gemmatimonadaceae bacterium. Taxonomy (GTDB): domain Bacteria; phylum Gemmatimonadota; class Gemmatimonadetes; order Gemmatimonadales; family Gemmatimonadaceae; genus JADGGM01. Next base: position 76,633 of record CAVPDN010000009.1, on the reverse strand, counting down.
GAAGACGTGGACCTCACGTCGGCCTCGACGGACACCAGCAGATCTCGCGCGTCCGCGTCGATCCGCACAATCCCGACATTGCCTACGTCGGGGCTTTTGGCCACGTGTGGGCGCCGAACCCCGAGCGCGGCGTGTTCAAGACCACCGACGGCGGCAAGACTTGGGCGAAGATCCTCTTCCGGAACGACTCCACTGGCATCACCGACCTGGTCCATGGATCCGACGGATCCCGACACGCTCTACGCAGCGTTCTGGCAGGCGGGCCGCAAACCGTGGATGCTCGTGAGCGGCGGAGCGGGGAGCGGCATCTTCAAGACCACCGACGGCGGCGAGCACTGGACCGAGCTGACGCGGAATCCGGGAATGCCGCACGGGCATCATCGGCAACATCGGCCTCGCGGTCTCGCCGGCGAATCCGCAGCGCGTGTGGGCCCTCGTCGAGGCCGACTCGGGCGGCGTCTTTCGCTCCGACGACGGCGGCGCAGACCTGGACGCGCACGAACAGCGAGCGCAAGCTGCGCCAGCGCGCGTGGTACTACACGCGGATCTACGCCGATCCAAAGGACGCGAACACGGTGTACGCGCTGAACACGAATTTCTATCGAAGTCGACCGACGGCGGCAAGACCTTCAAGAACATTCCCGTGCCGCACGGCGACAATCACGACTTGTGGATCGCGCCGAACGACCCGCAGCGGATGATCGAGGGAAATGACGGCGGCGCGAACATCTCGTTCGAACGGCGGCAAGTCGTGGACGGACGCAGGACAACGCGACGGCGCAGTTCTATCACGTCACCACGACCACCGACTTCCCCTACAAGGTGTGCGGCGCGCAGCAGGACAACACGACGCTGTGCGGGCCGAGCGCGGTGGCCCGGCGGCATCCGACATCGGCGACTGGAAGGAAGTCGGCGGCGGCGAGAGCGGGCTACATCCAGGTACGGCCCGACAACACCGACATCGTCTACGCCGGCAGCTACGCGTACCTGTCGCGCAAGGACATGCGAACGGGCTCCAGAAGGCGATCATCATCCCTGGCCCGACAACCCGATGGGCCATTCGGCCGAAGATCTCGAAGTATCGGTTCCAGTGGACCTTCCCGATCCTGATCTCGCCGCACGACCCGCACACGCTGTACGTCGGCTCGAATGTGCTGTTCAAGCACGCACAACGGCGGCCAGTGCTGGCAGGCCAGCCGCCGACCTCACGCGCCACGACCCGGCAACGCTCGGCGCGTCGGGCGGGCCGATCACCAAGGACCAGACGTCGGTCGAGTACTACGCCACGATCTTCTCGATCGGCGAGTCGCCGGTCACGCAAGGGCCTCATCTGGACGGGATCGGATGACGGAGTGATCGAAGTCACGCGAGACGGCGGCACAGACCTGGACCAAAGTCACGCCGACGCCGTGCGGCGAGTGGATGCGCATCTCGATCATCGAGCCCTCGCACTTACGACGCCGGCACCGCCTACGTCGCCGGCAATCGCTACCAGCTGGATGACATGCGCCGTATCTCCTGCAATCCAACGGACTACGGCCAGACGTGGACGCTCATCACCACCGGCATTCCGACGCACGCGAATTCACGCGCGTCGTCCGCGAGGACCCGGTGCGGCGCGGCCTGTCTGTATGCCGGCACCGAGCGCGGCGTGTGGGTGAGCTTCGACGACGGCGCGCACTGGCAGCCGCTGCAGCGCAACCTGCCCCCGGTGCCGGTTCACGATCTCGCGATCAAGGACAAGGCGATCTCGTCGCGGCGACGCACGGCCGGTCCTTCTGGATCCTGCGATGATCTCTCGGCGCTCCGGCAGTTGACGCCGGCGATCGCATCGGCGCGGATGCACCTGTTCAAACCGCGCGCGGCGTATCGCGTGAACTGGGGCGGAGGCTTCGGCGGCGGCGCGGCGCCGCATCCCGAAGGCCGCAATCCGCCCAGCGGCGCGGTGGTGTACTACACGCTGTCCTCGCCTAACCAGAAAGCGACGCTCGACTTTCTGGATGCGAAGGGCACGGTGATCCAGTCGTTCACCAGCGAGTTGGACTCGGCCGGCATCGCCGACAGCGTGCGCACGGACAGCATCAAGAAGGCGAACAACGGCAAGGTGCCGCCCGGCGCCGAGGGTCCGCGCCGTCCGACGCGGCCGCGCGTCGCGAACAAGGCCGGGCTCAACATGTTCGCGTGGAACCTCCGATATCCGGACGCCGTGACGTTCACCAATCTCATCATGTGGGCCGGCGGGACCGACGGCCCGATCGCGGTGCCGGGCACGTACGCCGTTCGCCTAACGGCGAACGGCCGGTCGCAGACGGAGTCGTTCGTGCTCCAGAAGGATCCGCGGGTGCACGCGACGCAGGCCGACCTCACGGAGCAGTTCGCGCTCCTGATCAAGGTGCGCGACCGCCTCTCGGCGGCCAACAACGCCGTGCGCACGATCCGGAACGTGGAATGGCAGATGGACAAGCGCACTGCCTCGGCGCCGAGCGGTTACGCCGATGCGGCGGCGAGCTCAAGGCAAAGCTCGACACGATCGAGGCCGCGATTTACCAGGTGCACAACCGGGCGAGCGAAGATCCGCTCAACTTCCCGATCCGGATCAACAACAAGATTGCTGCGTTAGGCGGCTCGATCGGCGGCGCCGACGCGCGGCCGGCGGCGCAGGATTACACGGTGTACACGCTGCTGTCCGGCCAGTTGGACCATCAACTGGGCGCGCTCAAGGACGCGCTCGCGGCCCTGACGCCCATCAACGCGATGCTCCGCGGCGCGGGCCAGCCGGCAATCGTGCCGTCGACGGCGGAACCACCGCAGAAGGAGGCGGCGGAAGTGGAGTGAGAAGGCGGGGAAGCGCGACCCTGACGGGTCGCTTGGGGAGAGGGGAAAAGGAACGGGGCGCGGATCTAACGGTCTCATCGGCAGCGGTTCCGTTCCCCGTTGCCCTTTTCCTGTTCCGAGGCGACCGTCAGGGTGCGCGTCCCCCGCATCCAGCACATCCGCGAAGAACTCCGCCGCGTCCAGCTCGAACGCGGGCAAATTGGGATCGGCGGCCCACATGAGACGATCGGTCACCATCTCCGGGCGATCGTCGGTGGGATGCCAACGTTCGATCAGCCGAGCATCCAGATCGACGATCCAGTACTCGGCGATGCCCGCGCGCTGATATCGCTTGCGCTTGAGCTGGCGGTCATATCGCGCGGAGGGCGGCGACAGGACCTCCACGACCAGCCGCAGCTCGACGATGTCGCTCCAATCGCGAAGCCGCGCTCCGCTGGTTGTCCGATACACGAACAGATCTGGCTGAAGCACTTCATCTTCGCCGAGCGACAGGTCGGCCGGCGAGAACAGCAGTCGTCCGACCCTCGTTGAGCGCAGCCACGGGTCCAAACGCGTCACGAGGCCCATGATGGCCTCCTGATGCAGGCCGCGGGGCGCTGGGGTCACGACCAGGTCGCCCTCGATGAGCTCATAGCGGTTGCCGTCGTCAGGCAACGCGCGTACGCGCTCCGCAGTCCAGCGATCGGCGGCGTGTGGCATACCCATAAGGCTTTGCTCAGCGTGCGTGGGATCGCAAGTGGGCACAGCGCACGATCGCGCCCGCCGACTCGGCGCGCGCCATCAGATTCTGGCGCGCGCCATCGAACTATGCCGGCGATGCGAGCCCCGTTCCCCGTATCCCAAAGCGACCCGCAGGTCGCGCTTCCCCAAGCGTCAGCGCTTCCCTCGATCGCCGCTAGGGCCGGACGGTGGCATTGAGCCAGTTCACGACCGCCGTCTCGAGCGCGATGCGTTTGTCGGAGTACGAGTGGTCGGTGGGCTCGTGCTGCGTGGCGACGTGGGAGTTGCCGAGCGCGCGCAATTGCTTCACCAGCGCGTCGCCCTCCGGCGCCAGGCCGTCGTCGGACGTGATGACGAGCAGCGGCATTTCGTTAGGCCCGGCGCCGCGTCGGCAAAGGTCCAGTGGGACTTGGCCGCGCCGGCCGCGAGGTCGTCGGCCATGCTGCGGGCCGTGACCCCGGTGAGGGTTTCCATGTTGTCGGCCATCACGTCCGTCAACTTCGCGCGCGGCAGCGCGGCGTCGCGCCCCATGTCCGCCGCCGAGATGAGGACGAGGCCGCGGAGCTCGGGGTGGTGCGCCGCCGTCAGGATCGCGACCCACCCGCCCATGCTGTGTCCGGCGAGGACGATGGCGCGCGTGTCGATGCCTAACTCACGGGCGTTGGCGGAGTCGGCGAGGTATTTGAGCACCGCGTCCGCGTCTTCGAGGTTGTTGCCGAAGCGGAACGAGCCCGGACTGCCCCACGAGCCGCGGTAGTTGAACGTGATCGCGTTCCAGCCCGCTCGCCTAACGACTTGCGCGAGGTCGAGGTTCTTCTCGTTGCCCGGCAGGCCGTGCAGCAGCACGAACGTCGGATGCGCGCCGGCGCCGGACGGCGAGGTACGCGACGCCGTTGATGCGCACGCCGCCCGACGGAATGTGCAACACTTCCATGCGCGCCGGATGCACGGAGTCGCGGGGCGGGTCGACGGCAATCGCCTGCGGCGTTTGGGCGGCCACGGACGACGCTGCCAGCACGAGCGACACCACGGCACAGAATATTCGCATGATCAGTCGGGGAGGATGGCTGGACGGTCGTTGGGCATCAGCGCCTGAAGCGTCACGGCGTCGAGTCCGCGTCGAAGTTGCGAATAATGTAGATGTCGCTCACCGGATGCGACACTTCTCCCACCCAACGTTTCCCATTGCTCGACATTGCGCACGCGCACTGATCCGGGGCAAAGGGAAGGCCGCTTTCCGCTCGCGCGGCGCCCCCAAAGAGCGGCATGCGCCACAGCATTGGTCGACTTCCCGTCGCGCCGCGCGTGCCGAACCGGATCGCGCCGTCCGCGGTCCATTGGAACGGATTGAGGCTCTCGCTCCCGAAATCGAACCAGCCGATCCGCTGCACGCGACCCGTGGCCGCGGAAACCTGATAAAACGCCTGCCGGGCGGCGGATTCGCCCGACTGGCTGTCGGGGCGCAGCGCCAGAAACGCGTACGCATTTGCGTTAGGCGACGACGCAATGGCGTATGGGTATCCGAGCGTGTCGGCGACGGCGATCCGCCGCCGCTCGTGTCCCGTGCCGTCGAACAGCCGTATGGCGCCGGCTGCCGCGTCGACGACCGCGATGCCGTTGGCGCCGCTCTCGGCCAGGTTCCCGCTGCTCGACAACTCGGCGAAGGGCGAGGCGCGCGTGGTCGCGATGTCATACGCGGTGAGCCGCGCTCGTCCCCCGGTCAGCGAGGTCTCGACGACCACCCGGCGTCCGTCGAGCGTCGGCGTCCATGTGACCACGTTCGGGAGCGCGGGCGTCAGGGCACGCGGCGCGTCGGCGCCATTGAATGGCTCGACGAACAATTGAACGCGCGGCGTTCCCGGGCCGGGCACGCCGGCGCCGAAGATCACGGTGCGGCCGTCCTTGACGAGCGTCGCCGCGAGGAACGCGGACGCGGACCGAATGAGCCGCGCCGGCTTCGGCGGCACGTTAGGCGCCTGCTGTGCCATTGTCCACAGGAGGTTCTGACCGGCCTGGCCGATGCGGAACACGAGGTCGTGGCCGTCTGGCGACACGCTGAAGGCCGAGGCGCCGCGCTCGCCCGGCGTCACGACGAGGGTGTCGCGCCTGCCTAACTTGCCGGATGGCTCGACGGCCACGCGGAGCAGCGCGCCCTCGCCGCGCCGCGAGAACACGTACATCAGCACAGCGCGCGCGCGCGAGGTCCACCAGAGCGTGAACGGCGCCGAGGACGGAACAGAGGCCGTATCGATGAGCGCTCCGCTGCGATCGTACACGGCGAGCAGCACCGCACCTGCGCTCTCCCACAATACGGCGACGTGCCGGCCGTCGGGCGCAACGCGCGCGTCGTCGATCTCGCCGAGCTGTCCGATGGACGCTGGAGGGCTGCTGTCCATGGTCTGCGTGACGGGGAGCGCGATCGTGCGAAAGTGCACCGCCGTCTGCCCGCGAACAGCGGACGCGATGAGCACGCTGTCGCCCGCGGGCGTCATGTCTCCGCGTCCGGCGCTGACGAAGGTGAGCGCACCGCCTAACCGGGACATCACGTACTGCCCCGCCGTCCGGCCCGGCGCCAGGGCGATGGCATTGATGAGCAGCCATGAGCCGTCACGACTGTAGGCGGTCGGGTAGGCCCAGCCGACGTCTGGCAGCAGCTCGCGCTCGACGTTGCTCGCGAGATCCCGGATCTCGAGTCCGTTGCGGCAGCTGCCATCCCCCGTGCACGTCTCTTCGACATACACGAGCTCGGCGCCGTTAGGCGAGAGGATTGGCCAGGTCGCATGCCCGGTGGTGGTGACCTGGATGCGGTCGTACGCCGCCGCGGCCACGACGCCGGACGGCGCTGTCGTGGCGCCCCGCCGACCGATGCGGATGCCTAACAATGTCAACACGACGACCGTGACCAACGCCAGCGAGCCCCACGCCGCCGTGCGTCGACCAAGCCGGGCGCCCGCCGACCGCGCCGCCGGCGCCGCGTCCGGGTCCAGCGCCGCGACGAACTCCGCCGCGCTCTGGTAGCGGTCCGCCGGCACCTTGGCCAGCGCTTTCGTCACCGCGCGATCGAGGGCGTCCGGTACCGTGTCGCGCAGCACGCGCACGCTGGTCGGCCGCTCGGTGATCAGCTTGGCGATCACCGCCTGCACCGTGGCGCCCGTGTGCGGCGGCTCGCCGGCGAGCATCTCGTAGAGCACCGCGCCCAGACTGTAGACGTCGCTGCGCGCGTCGAGCGTGCGATCGCCCGTGGCCTGCTCCGGGCTCATGTACTGCGGCGTCCCCAGGCTCGTGCCCGATTCCGTTAGGCGGTTGCCGCCCGCCTCGCGCACCGCGAGCGCGATGCCGAAGTCGGTGAGCATCGCCTCGCCTTCGTGGAGCAGGATGTTCTCCGGCTTGATGTCGCGGTGCACCACCCCTTGGCGGTGCGCGTAGTCGAGCGCGCTTCCCACCTGGCGTGTGATCGCCACCGCGTCGTCGATGGCGAGCTGCTTGTCGCGCGCGAGCTTCGCGCGCAGCGACTCGCCGCGCACGTAGGGCACGACGTAGTACAGCAGTCCGTCGGCCGCGCCCGAATCGATGAGTGTGAGGATGTGCGGATGATCGAGCCGTGCCGCGATGCGGATTTCCTGCAGGAACCGCTCGGTGCCGAGGACCGCCGCCAGGTCGGGACGCAGCACCTTGAGCGCCACGTCGCGGTCGTGCTTGAGGTCGCGGGCAAGGAACACCGTGGCCATTCCGCCCGCACCGATCTCCCGCTCGATGCGGTAGCGGTCGCCTAACGCCGCCGACAGGTGAGGAATGGCGGTCATCGCGGCGTGTCCGCGACCACGGATGACGCCGCCAGCACGAGGAATGCGAAAGCATTGAGTATTCGCACGGCGGACTCGAGGCTAGTGGCCGGTAGTCGTCAGGGTGTTGGCGATCGGCGCGGTCGCAGCCAACGATATGAGCGCGTCCCTGACGCGTCCAGAGCGAGTGCCGCGATCGCGGCGGCCAGTCCCCGACGGTGAAAGCGTCCAAGACCAAACGGCGGCGTCTTCCCATCGTCGGGCCGCCGCTCCACATTCTGCCACGGTGGCGGCCCTCGCTGTGGTGTTGACGCGTCGCTGACAATCGCATTCCACGCACACATGAGCACACTCCTTCAAGACACGCGCTACGCGATCCGGACCCTCCTCCGGTCGCCCGCCTTCGCCGTCATCGCCATCCTCACGCTCGCGTTAGGCATCGGCGCCAACACCGCGCTGTTTTCGGTGGTGAACGGCGTGCTGCTCAACCCGCTGCCGTATCCCGACCCCGGCCGCCTCGTCGCCCTCTACGGCAAAGCGCCGGGCGCCGACCATTCGCCCATCCCCTACCCCAACTTCCTCGACTGGCAGCGCGATACGCGCTCGTTCTCCTCCATCGCGCTCTACCACAACGAGGATTACAACTTCACCGGCGCCGGCGATGCGGAGCGCGTGTCCGGCTACATGATCTCCGCCAGCTTCTTCCACACGCTCGGCGTCAGGCCAATGTTAGGCAGGGGATTCCGGGCGGACGAGGACGTCGTCGGCGCCGCGCCGGTCGTCGTGCTGGGCGCGGGGCTCTGGCATTGCCGGTTCGGCGGGTCGCCGAGCGTCATCGGCTCATCGATCGATCTCAACGGCACGGCGTACACCGTGATCGGCGTGATGCCGCCCGATTTCACCTTCTACGGCCACGACCGCGACGTGTACACGCCCATCGGGCAGTGGAACGATCCCACGTTTCTCGACCGCAACGCCGTGTTCAGCTCGGGCATGGTCGGCCGGCTCGCACCGGGCGTCACGCTCGCGCAAGCCACGGCCGACCTGCAGAACGTCGCCGCGCACCTGGCCGAGGAATATCCCGAGGCCGACAAAGGCGTCGGCGCCACCGCGGTCGCGCTGCAGGAGGACCAGGTGGGCAGCGTCCAGCCGGTGCTGCTCGTTCTGTTAGGCGCGGTGGGATTCCTCCTGCTCATCGCCTGCGCCAACGTCGCCAACCTCCTGCTGGCGCGCTCGACGGCGCGCTCGCGCGAGTTCGCCATCCGCGTGGCGTTAGGCGCGAGCCACGGCACAGGTGGTGCGCCAGCTGCTCACCGAGAGCGTCCTGCTCGCCGGCGCGGGCGGCGCGCTCGGCCTGCTCTTCGCCACGTGGGGCGAACGGGCCGTGCTCGGCGCGCTCCCGGCGGCGCTGCCGCGCACGAGCGAGATCGCCCTCGATACGCGCGTGCTGGTCTTCACCATTGGCGTCTCCGTCCTCGCCGGCATCCTGTTCGGCCTCGCGCCGGCGCTCAAAGCGTGCGCGCATCAATCTGCAGGACGTCCTCAAGGAAGGCGGCCGCGGATCGAGCGGCGTACGCCACCGGTTGCAGCGCGTGTTCGTCGCCGCGCAAGTGGCGATGGCGCTCGTGCTCCTCGTCGGCGCGGGTCTCATGATGCGGAGCCTGGCGGCGCTCTGGCGTGTCGACCCCGGTTTCGATGCGGGCCACGCGGTCACGTTCAGTCTCTCGATGCCGGCATCGTACGCGACCGCGTCCGCCGACACGCGCGCGCGCCTCCGTGCATTCGACGCCAAGATGCTCACGCTCCCCGGCGTCGACGCCGTGTCGGCGACACTCGGCTCGCGCCCGATGGTGCACAACTCGACCGAAGCGTTCTGGGTCGAGGGCCGCCCCAAACCGGCGAACCTGAACGACATGAATCAGGCGCTGTTCTACCTGGCCGAGGATGGATTCCAGCGCGCGATGGGCGTTAGGCTCGAACGCGGCCGCTTCATCACGCCCCAGGATGACGAGCACGCGCCCACGGTCATTGTCATTGACAGTGTCTTCGCCCACACCTATTTCCCGAACGAGGATCCGATCGGCAAACGCATCCACCTGGCGACCTTCGGCGCGGAAGCCGAGGTCGTCGGCGTGGTCGACCACGTTAGGCAGTGGGGGCTCGACACGGACGCGTCATTGGCCATCGAGGCCCAGTTCTACTTCCCGTTCATGCAGCTGCCCGACAAGATCATGCGCCTGGCAGCCACGGGCGTGGCCGTCGTGCTGCGCACCAGAGGCGACCCGGCCGCGGTGATGGGGCCGGTGCGCCAGGCCGTGGCGCAGATCGATCCGCGCGATGTCATCTACAATGCGTCGACGATGCGCGAGGTGCTCGCCAACTCGCTCGCCGCGCGCCGTTTCCTGATGGTGCTGCTCGGCGTGTTCGCTGCGTTAGCACTCGTCCTCGCGTGCGTCGGCATCTATGGCGTGATCGCGTATCTGGTCGGCCAGCGCACCAACGAAATCGGCGTGCGCATGGCGCTCGGCGCGCAACGCGCGGATGTCTTGCGCCTGGTCGTGGGCGACGGCGCGCGCATGGCCATGATCGGCGCAGCCGTCGGCATCGTCGCCGCGCTCGCCGTCACGCGGCTCATGGAGCATCAACTCTTCGGCGTCAGCGCGCACGACCCGCTCACGTTCGTGGCCGTCGCGCTCCTGTTGATGTCGGTGGCGATCGTCGCGTGCTACGTCCCCGCGCGCCGTGCCACGCGCGTGGATCCGGTCGTCGCGCTGCGCAACGAGTGAGGGAAGCGCGGCGCGAGGCATTGCTCGCGGAAGAGGGAAGATGGCTACTAACCTAACGAGCGTTTAGGCAAAGACCACCCTCTTCCCGCTTCCTCCAGCGACCCAGAGGGTCGCGCTTCCCCCAGCGAAGCGCTTCCCTTTTCCTGACCTTCAGTGCGTCGAGACGCGTAGCACCTCGTACATTGTCTCGCTCTTCATGCCGCGCCCTTTCTCGCCGCCGATGAACGTCACCGTCGCGTGGTAGTTGTAGATGCTGACCTTCATCACCGCCGAGAGGATCGTGTCGCCCTCCGCGATACACACGATGCACCCTTCACCCTTGTTGGACTTGAGCAGGCCGGTCGTGTCCAGCTCTTTCGTGATCTGATACCGGCTATTCGACTTCCACGTCGCGTACGCCGCGCGCTGGCTCGTTGCCGGGTTGGTGTCGACGTGCCCCACGTGCGTCATGCCGTCGCGACGGAAGATGGTCATCACGCAACCCGTGAAGGGTCCGCTCACCACTTCGCGCCCGCCCGTCACGTCAGTTTCGGAGATTTTGTCGGTGATGTACGGAAGGATGCACACCGCGTTGCCGCCGGCCGGCGGCGTAGTGCCGGCGTACGTGAAGTCGAGCGCCGCACCGGCCGGCGTCGAGATCTGGGTATAGGTCGCGTAATGTGGCGCGTCGCGACCGAGCAACGCGTTGAGCCCGAGGATGCGAACCCCCGGCGTGATGAGAGACGAAATGGACATGGTCGAGTGTGGGAGTTGGAGGGATGCCGGACGCGCATAGTATGCATGGCGCCGACAAGCCAGTCCAGAGACGGGGAAGCGCTTGCCGCTGGGGGAAGCGCAACGCGGGGCGTGCCTTGGGGAAACGGGAAACGGGAAACGGGAAACGGGAGCGTCATCCGCCTAACGCTCTTCGTGACGGCTCGAGCGCGCCCGATGCCCCTCGTCCAGGTCTCCCAGTGACCCAGAGGGTCGCGCTTCAATTGAGCGAAGCGCTTCCCCCCGAGTCAGTGCCGGCCCGGGGTTTGGAAGAGTGACCGCACCGGGCCAAGGAGTCGCCCGCCTAACCGTACGTTCACACCACCGGGACCGGCAAACGACCAGCGAAGAGGGAATCGCAACCCTTCGGGTCGCGTGGAGAACCGGGAATAGCGCCCCGCTCCCTTTTCCCTTTTCCTGAAGCGACGCGAAGCGTCGCGCTTCCCCTCTCACGGCGCACCCGTGAACTGTCCGCCGTTCATAGCGACATACAACCCACGGCGCGGATCGTTGGTGGTCTTCAGCAAATTCACCAGGAAAAATCGGCCAGAGCCAGTGCCAACGCATGCGCACCGGGGTCACGGGTAGCGGTATGGAGGTAAAAGCGCGCTTTGACCGTGTGAGCGAGCTCGATCCAGGTCGTCAGCGTATCGCCATTCCCATACGTGGTGACCGCCTGTCACGTGGATCATCCAACCCCGTCGTCCACGCATTCGGGTGCCTGAGCAGGGCTGGCTACTACGTTCATGTTGAATGGATCCAAGCGGAAACAGCCGCCGACCGAACCGCCTCCTCATCGTTCGGCACCGAATCGCCCTACCGGCGGATGCCCGCCTTGAGGAACACCGACCGCGGATCGCCCACCCGCGCCCCCGCGCCTAACGCGGTGGTGAAATACGTCCGGTCGGTGAGGTTGTTCACCTCGACGGCGATGTCCCACGCCGGCCGGTAGAAGCCGACCAGCGCGTCGATCACCGTGAACGCGGGAATCTCGTTCGTGTTGGCCGCGTTGCCGAAGATCCGGTCGCGGTACGACACGCCGCCGCCCAGCCGCAGCCCGTCCCGGCCGCCTAACGGGACGTCGTACGTCGTCCACACGTTGGCGATGTGCAGCGGCACCCCGACGGGCTGCTTGCCCGTCGCCGATGGCTGCGATGGATTGTCCGTCAACGCTGCGTGCTGCGCCGTCACGTTGGCGAGAATGTTCCACCGCGACGTGGCCTGCCACTGCGCATCCAGCTCGCCGCCCCACGTCTCCTGATCGTTGAAGAACACGGTGGTGCCGACCTCGCTGAATACGTTCTCGCGCTTCACGCGGAACATTGACGCCGTCACCGAGAGCCGGTCGCCCAACGGCGCGAGCTTCACGCCGCCCTCGTACTGGATCGCGTTCTCCGGCGGCGCGATGCCCTTGTCGTTCGACTCGGAATTGAAGTTCGCGAGATGGCTCGTGGCCACGCCGACGAACGGCGACACGCCGGGCGCGATGCGGTACAACATGCCCGCGTTCCAGCTCACCGGCGCGTTGGTCTGCGTCACCTGCTCCCCCGGCTCGAACGGCTGGCCGTTCGGCTGCAGCCGGCCCGGCACGAACTCGTCCGGCGTCAACGACCGCGACCACCAGTCCTGCCTTATGCCTAACCGGAGCTTGAGGCGGCTGGTCAGGTCGAGCTGATCGGTCACGTACGCGCTCACGTACGTCGCGCTCAGGTCGTCGTTGTCGCAGCTGTGCGCGGCGTCGCACTCGAAGTCGAGACCGGTCGCCGACGTCTCCTGGATCTGTGGATCGAAGATGTCGGCAATGGCGGGCACGTCGGCCGTCGACCGATTGGTCCGAATGTGCTCGTGATGGAACTCGGCGCCCGTCAACAGCGAGTGCCCAACGGTGCCGGTGCGGAGCGTCCACAACGGCTCGAATTGATAGTCGACGTCGTTGTTGACGTCGTGCTGCTGCCGGAACTGCCGCGCAATCGAGCTGTCGCCCGACACCGCACCGCCCGAATTTCGCTGGAGGTCGAGGTCGCGATACAGGTACGAGAGCCGGTTGTTGATCGTCACGTGGCTGCCTAACGTCCAGGTATCGCTCAGCGTCGCGCGCGCCAGGTCCTGGTTGCCGAACGAAAACGGCGTCGAATACTTGGTGGCGCGGGACACGTCGATCGGCGTGCCGCCCAGGTAGATGAGCCCGTATGCGTCCGGCGTCTGGTCGATATGGCGGCCATTGACGGCCACCTCGACGAGGTGCTTGCCGGCAGACCACGTCACGTCGGGTCTCAGCTCCAGATCCTTACTCGAAAGATTCCGGAACGCATTCGCATGCTCGGCGAACCCGTCGACGCGATAGTCGAGTCCGGGTTGTCCCATCGGACCGGTCGCGTAGAAGTTCGTGTTGAACGCGCCGTACGAGCCGCCCTGCGCCGAGAGTCCGTAGCCTGACACGGGCTGCGCCTTCAAGTGCACGATGTTGATCGTGCCGCCGGCCGGCCCGCTGCCGAATAACGCCGATCCGGGCCCCTTGAGCACCTCGATGTGGTCGATGCCGTTCAACGAGTGCGGAAACCCGTTGATCTGATCGCCGTCGCTGAATCCGTCGCTCGACATTTGAGGATCGAGACCGCGCATCAGGAAGCGGTCGAAGAATCCGTACGACGATGGTCCACCCTCGCTGAGCCCGCTCACGTTGCGAATCGCTTCCCGCAGCGTGGTCTCACCACGCTGATCCGTGATGGTGTGCGAAATGATCTCGACACTCGCCGGCAGATCCTCGAGCGCGGTCCCCGTTTTCCCAACCATTCGGAACTCGGCGAAGCGGACCTTGATCGCCTTTCACGCGCACTGCAGCCAAAGTCGTGGGCCCACCTTCCTGCTTCACCAACACTAGCGCGACAGTAAGGCGACTAATGAACCGATATCGAATCCCGGTGCCGCCGACAAGTTGTTTCAGCGCAGCTTCCGGCGAGAGAATACCTGAGACGGCGCGCGACGTGAGTCCGATCGCGGCGCTCGAATCGAATTCGACGCGAACGCCCGACTGCGTCTCGTATTGCGCGATTGCTTGACCGAGCGGCTGCGCGGGAATGTCGAACGTCCGCGTCTGAATCGTAGTGTCGGCCGGCGTCTGCTGAGCGCGCGACGTCACGGACGCCGAAACGAAAAACACAGCGGCCGCGAAGGCGATCTTCGAGCGAATCATTGAAGCAACGTTAAAGGGGAGTAGATCACTCGGATTTACGGCCGCGAATCTATTTACTCCCCCGGCGCCCCGTCAAGACTCATTCTGAACGATCGTTTGAGAGGTCAGCCGGTGAGCTCTCGGAGCTGGCCAGGGTAGGCGTGGCCGACCACGGGCTTGGTCCCGTCAGTGAGCAGATCGGTGGGGAGGCGGCATTCCGGCTTTTCATGCTTTCGCGCCGCATGTGAATGCCGCGGTTGTCGCCGCGTTTGGCGGCGGTATCATTTATCGATCCGGAGATAAGCGGATCACCTCGCTTTTTACTCAGTTAGGAGCGACGCGGGCGGATGAACACCCAGGAAGAACGCGATCTCGGTTTCGGCAGCGTCGTCACGCGCGAGAGCAGGAAGCGTCTGCTCAACCGCGACGGGACGTTCAATGTCGAGCGGCGCGGACTCGGCTTCTTTCAATCGCTGAGCCTGTATCACACGGCGCTCTCGATTTCCTGGCCGCGGTTTCTGGCCACGGTGATCGGGAGCTACGTCGTCATCAACGTCATCTTCGCGTGCGCCTATTTGGCGTGCGGGCATGGCGCGCTCAATTCGCCGCCCACCGGCGACCCGGAAGGAATTTTTCTGCAGGCGTTCTTCTTTTCGGTCGAGACGTTCGGCACGATCGGCTACGGCAACATTTATCCGATCGGCATCCTGCCTAACTTCGTGATGGTGGTGGAGGCGTTGACGGGCCTGCTCGTGCTGGCGATGTCGACGGGCCTCATCTTCGCGCGCTTCTCCCGTCCCACAGCGCGCATCCGCTTCAGCCGCCACGCCGTGATCGCGCCGTACCGCGGCATCACGGCGCTCATGCTGCGGATCGTCAACGAGCGGAGCAACCAGATCGTGGAAGTCGACGCGCAGATCCTGTTCTCGCGGCGCGCCGACGACGATGGCACGTCGCGCGTGTTCGACGAGCTGGGGCTCGAGCGGCGCCACGTCGTGTTTTTCCCGCTCGCGTGGACCCTCGTCCACCCCATTGATGAAACCAGTCCGCTCTTCGGCCTAACGGCCACCGAGCTGCGGAGCCTGGGCGCCGAATTCCTGGTGCTGCTCAGGGGCATCGACGACACGTTTTCGCAGACGGTGCACGCCCGCTCGTCGTACACGGCGGACGAGCTGGCGTGGGACGCGCAGTTCGTCTCGATGTTCAACCCGCCCACGCCGGACGGCGTGGTGAGCATCGACCTGGAGCGGCTCGACACGATCGAGGAGGGGCGCCGCGATCCGGCGCCGGCGACCGCGGCCGCCGACTAACGGAGTTAGCCGATGGGCGGCGCGTCGGAGAGGTGTTCCTGCACGATCACCCACGTCCCGCCGCGCCGCTCGAACACGGCGGTCCACGCGCCGCCCACCACGTGTGACATGCCGCGCGGCGTGAGGTGCGGAATGCGGTAGGTGGCCGTGAGCACGGCGGCGTCGGGGGCGAGTACATCCACCGCCATTGTGTCCCACACCCACCGCGGTTGGCGCATGTTCTGGCCGGTGCTCTCCCAAAATGTGCGGATGTTCTGCTCGAGCTCCGCGCGCGTGGTGGTGATGCGGCCGCTGGTCGCCGAAATCACGCGTCCGGTGTCCGGATACAGCGACATCATGCGTGCGACGAAGTCGGGCGCGGACAGGTCGCACGCGGCCCTCAAGCGGGCGCGAATGCTCTCGGCGATCGCGGTGCGTTGTTGGAGCGAGAGGGTCGAGGACGCACCCGGCGAGCAAGCGAGCTGGGCAGCCGCGCCGGCAACCGCGATGAGGGCGAGGCAGCGCCGAATGGTAGTCATGGGTGCGCGGCGAGGTTATAGTGGTTGTACGACGCGAGGGACAGCGCTCGTCTCCACGAGAGGACGCCCCCCTCGAGGCCCGTGCGGCGTGCGCGGTTCGCCTCTTGGCGCGCTTGGTGCATCCGGCGTGTCGCGCCACCTTGATGCCGGGCGGCGCAATGCTGCGTGTGGCCGGTATCGATGAACGGTTCCATTTTAGCCACGACGTCCGACCCGCATGCGAAAGCGATGCCAGCGATCAGCGGAGTTGGGCGTGGTCCGGACACGAAGGAGGCGAGGTATGGGCGCATTGAAGACACTGGCGCTGCTGCCAATGGCCGGATTGGTGATGTTGGCGTGCGGACATCCCGCCGCAACGTCGTCCACCGCGATGAACGCGCAATTGAAGAGCGATCTCGACCGCGCGGCGTCGCCGACGTCGGACTTGGCGGTGTCGCGCTATAAGCCGACCCAAGTGATGTCGAACGTGGAGATGGGATTGGGCAATGGCAACCAGGGCAACGAAGCGCCGCGCAAGGCGCACGTGCCGCGGGCGCGCCCGAGCCTCGAGCCCAAGGTCGAGGCGGTGAGCGCGATCGCGCCGCGCCGGGCGCCGATGCCCACGGTCGTCGCCGAATCGCCCGATCCGGGTCCGTTGACGGGGCCGAGGCCGATGCCTAACCCAGTGGGCTCGATATTCAGGGGCGGCGTGATCGCCGACGACGATCACTGCCAGGTTCATCCGCACATTCCGGCGATGGTCGGGCGTGTAGCACCCGAGCGGCCGACGTTTGGCGGGCCGATGCGTCCGCGGGGCAGCTGGTAGGCGCGACGCCAATCGACGCAGTCGACAGGATGCACGACGGGGCCGGCTCTCGAGCCGGCCCCGTTTGTTGTGCCAGCCTAACGCGGCAGCGCGAACGTGAACAGCGTCTGTGCGGCGGCCACGGCAATGTATTGCCGGCCGTCGAGCGCATAGGTGATCGCGGGCGCCCGCGGCGCTCCGCCTAACCGAACGGTCCACAGGAGCGCGCCGGTGCGCGCGTCGGCGGCGTGAAAGACGCCGTTCGATTCGCCGTAGAACACGATGTCGCCGGCCGTCGAGAGCGACGCGGTCCCTTGCATTGTTTCCGGCGTCGCCGTTTGCCAGCGCACTTTCCCGGTAGATGCGTCGATCGCGGTGAAGGTGCCGTGCGTTGGGCCCGCGGGAACGTGATACCCGCCCTGCCACTTCGTGCCGACTTCGAACGGCGCCGGCTTGAGCGTGAACTTGATCGGCTGCACCTGGCCGGCGACGTACAGGAGGCCCGTGCGCGGCGAGTACGAGAGCGGCGTCCAACTGCTGCCGCCCCCCATGCCCGGCATGATCAGCGTCCCCGCGAGCGTCGGCGCGGCGAACGTGTTCTCGTGTGGTACGAACTCATTGGTGCGCCGGATGCGCGCGCCGGTGCGCCGGTCGAGGATGTAGATCCACCCTACCTTGCCGGCCTCGGCCACCGCGGGCACGCGCTGTCCGTTCACCATCACATCCAACAACAGCGTCGGGCTCGTCGCGTCGTAATCCCACATGTCGTGGGGGACTTCCTGATAGTACCACCGCAGTTTGCCGGTGTGCACGTCCAGCGCGACCACCGAGCAGGTGTAGAGATTGTCGCCGGGGCGGATGCTGCCGTCCATGTTCGGCGCGGGGTTGCCGACGCCGAAGTAGATCAGGCCGAGGGCCGGGTCGAACGATGGCGTGTTCCAGACGCCGCCGCCGCCTAACTGCCAGGCGTTCGCGTAGCGCGCGCTGTCGCGATGCTCGCGCGCCAGGTCGCGCGCCAGGCGATCGCCGTCGGGGGTGGTTTGCGACCAGTGTCCCCACCATCCGCCGTCCTGCGGCGACGGAATCGTATGGAAGCGCCAGACCAGCGCGCCCGTTTGCGCGTTGTACGCGTCGATGTGGCCGCGGATGCCGAATTCACTGCCCGACACGCCGACGATGATCATGCTGTCCAGGGCCAGCGGCGCGCTCGTCATGCTGTAGCTGCTGTCGGGGTCCGCGGTCTTCGCATCCCATACCAGGCTGCCGGTGCGGCTGTCTAACGCCAGCAAATGGTCATTGAGCGTCGACACGTACACGAGATCGTGATACACGGCGACACCGCGGTTCTTGGCGCCGCAGCACGTGGCCACGGGCGGCGTCTTGGCGTCGAACCGCCACAGCTCGCGACCGGTGCGCGCGTCGACGGCCATCACGACGCCGAGCGGTGCGGTGTAGTACACGATGCCGTTGGATTCGAGCGGGGTACTCTCCTGGCCGAAGATCGGCGCGTTCACCTGATGCGCCCACGCGAGCCGGAGGTCGTGCACGTTGCCGGTGTTGATCTCGGAGAGCGGCGAGTAGCGCGAATTCGAGTAGTCGCGCCCGTTCGTCAGCCACGAATCGGCGTCGGTGGCGGCGTGCTGGAGCATCGCATTGGTCACGGTCGCCGGCGGAGCGCCGGTCGGGACCGGCGGCGCATTGGTCGCCGTCCCGGACCCGCCGCCGCTTCCCGACGAAGCGGTTGCGTTAGGCGTGGCGAACGCGCCGCGGCCGCCGTCGATCGCCAGGCGCGGGTCGCCGCACATCATGTCGCGCGACGCCGAGCCGGCCAACACCGGGCCATACGACTCGGCGCGCGAGCGGATCGGGCGGGTGAGCGACGTGATGCGCGGCGCCGTGTCGGGCGTGATGTCGTAGAGCACGATCGAGGGCCCGATGCGCGCGACCGGCGTGTACCGGCGCAGCCACGTGAAGCACGACACGTAGTCGCCTTGCAGGTACGTTTGGCTCACCGCCACCAACCCGGACGCGGGCGCCGCGCCGCCTAACCGAACGGTGTCGGCGAGATCCACCGCGCCCACCGGCGCCGACCCGAAGTAGAACAACGTCACCGCGTGCGCATGGCGCGCGTGCAGCGTGTCCGCCAACAGGCCGAGGTCCTGCCCCCAATCGAGATTGCTGTCGACGAGGATGTGCTCGGGATGGCGGCCGGCCAACCCGTTGAAGTCGGCAAGAAATTCCGGGTAGGCGAGAGCGGCCTGGGCCGTCATCCATATAATGAGTGCGCCCAACACACCGCGCACGAGCGGCCGTGCGGGCACGCGCTCCCACAACGCGATCACGGCGCCGGATGCGGGAATCGCGAGCAGCGGATAGAGCGTGAGAACGTGGCGGACGCCGATGTCGATGTGCGAGATCATCGCAACCAGCATCACCGCGGCCGCGGACAGGAGCGGCACGAGCGCGCGCCAATCCGCGCGCCGCGCCGGTGCGAGCAGCCACGCGATGCCGATCGCCGACAGCGACAGGAACGCGAGCGGCGTCTTCACCGCGACCGCGACCCACCAGTACCACCACCATCCGTGCGTGCTCACGTTGCCCAACAAGTACGACGTGTGCCCCTCGCGATTGTGCGCCGCGAGCGCGCGCAGCCCGGTGAGCACCTCCGGCGCCGGCAGCGACAGCCGGCCGCCCAACGCAAGGCGCGTGTGGAATCGGTAGACGGCCCACAGCAGCAGGCCCACGACGACCGCGCCCGCGACCGCCATCCGGACCGGCTCGCGGAGATCGCCTAACGCAAGGCGGCGGCGTGCGCCGTCGTCGCGCACGGATGGGATGGCCCACCACGCCGCGATGATGAGCACCGCTGCCAGCGCGAAGAACGGCAGGCTCGAGAACTTGGTGGCGATGGTCGCGGCGCCGGCGATCGCGAAAATCAGCGTGCGGCGCGCGTCCGGTCGCTCGAGCCAGCGCGTGAACGTCCACAGCGCGGCCATCAACGTGGCCGTGAGCGGAAGATCGTTGGTCGCGAATCCGGCGTGCGCGAGAATCTGCGGCGTGGTCGACACGAGCAGCGTCGCCACCACGGCCGCCGCGTCGCCGTACAACGACCGCGTCCATCCCCACGTCACGCCGAGCAGCAGCAGGAAAAACGGCAGCACGCCGAGTCGCGCCAACAACAGCGTGTGCGCGTAGGAGCCGCTGTCCACGAGGATGGTGTTCCCCTCGGTCCACATGGTGGGCTGGCCGTGCGTGGTGGCGCCGGAAAGCCGCGGGCCCAACGCGATCGCGATGCGCGCCAGGGGCGGGTGCTGCGGGTCGTAGTCGTACGTGCCGCGCGCGATCCACTGCATGCCCGCCGCGAGGTGCGCCGGCTCGTCCCACGTCTGAGCGAATCGCGCCGCCGCCTTGACCACGACTAACGATGCGACAATGGCGATGAGCAGCGCGACGATGCCCAACTGGCGCGTGCGCGCGCCGCGAGGCGATGGCGTGTCGGTCAAAACGCTCGGCATGAAGAAGTGCGGGGAATGAGCGAAGGCGATCCGAGAATGGACGACTCGAGCGCCATGCGTGTAATGGCGGTCAGCGCGCGAACACGTCGGACACGGGCGTCACCCGCACGTCGCCCTCCGCGATACCGAGGCGGCGCGCGCCGATCAGCCGGTCTTCCGTCACGAGCTCGGCCGGCATGGGCGCGTCGTACGTCAGCGTGCTTGGTGCATCGGAGACGAGTGCCTGCCGGAGCCCGTCCGCGTCGGGCGCGATCATGACCACGTCGAGGTCGCGCGCCGACAGGTGCCGGCGAATGGCGTCGTTGACGTCCGCCGCGGTCAGCGTGTTCAGGCGGCCCCGCATGTCGTTCGTGAAATCACCCGTGCCGTGCCAGCGCGCATCCAACGCGTAGCCGAGTCGGTGGTCCTGCGTGGCAGTGAGGAGCGGCAGGCTCTTGATCAGGTAGTCGCGCGTGGACACGAACTCCGCTTCCGTTAGCCCGTTAGTCACGAGACGGTCGAGCTCGTGCAGCGCGATGCGGAGCGTCATCACCGCGGCCTCGGGCGGCACCGGCCGAATCCAGATCTCGAACAGCTGATGATGGCGCGGACGGTTGGCGTCGGGGAAGAACATGAACATCCCGCCCGGGAACGCCTCGATATAGGCGTAGTCGCCGTAGTTGAGGCCCCGGATCTCGCGGATGCGCTGATACAGGTGCGACACCGACGACCGGTGCTCGCCTAACCACGTCCGCGCCAACCACAGCGCGGCGAAGTCGGGATGTGACCGCGTCACCCCGATCGGGTGGCCGAGCGAGATGGCCACCGCGCGGGTGTCCTTCTGCGATGATTTCGACGCGCAGTCCGCTCGCGCGCCTCACCGTGACAGCCGGCGCCGGCACGCGCTCGCCCACCGGCAGCGTGCCGGTCGCGGTGCGCACGCCGCGACAGCAGCGCGGATGGTACGTCGCCCGCCGCCCCAACGGAAAGTGCAGCTTGCACATAGTGGCGCGCGATGAATTCGCGCACGTCTTGGGTCGTGATCGCGGCGATGCCGGCTTCGGTGCCCAACACCGGGTGCGCCGACGCGCGTGCCGGCGAACACGTTCCACTGCAGCCGCTCCTTGCCCAGCTCCTCCTCGTTGTTCGATCGCAAGTCCTGCGTGAGCGCGTTCCGTTGGGCATCGCGCAGGCGGTCCAGGTCTTCTTCGCGCAGGCCGGGGTCGGTGAGCAGGGGCAGGGCGAGGTCGGCAAAGGCCTTCCACGTTTCGCGGTGCACGCGGGCGGTGAACGTGGTGAGCTCCTTGTCCACTTGCGCGCTGAACGTCGCGGCCATGGGGAACAAGGCACTCCGAACATCCTCGGCCCGTTTCTCGCGCGAGCCGCCCTCGGCGATCATTGCCGCCGCGAGCGCGGCCAACCCTTCTTTCCCCACCGGATCGTGCGCCGAGCCCACGGCGAACGCGAGCTTGATGTCGAGCGACGGGTGCGGCGTGGCCTGGGTGAGGATGTCCAACGCCTTGGCGCGCGATGGCCGGCGTGCAGCGGCCCGCTCGACCGACGCGGGATGCGCGATCGCATCCGGCATCGCGTCGTGCGACAGCGTGGTGGTGACCAACGCGGCATTGGTGAATATCTCGCGGGCGGCATCGCGCACTTCGCGCGGTGTCACGAGCGAATTCGTGGCGAACAGATCCTCGAGCGTTTGCGTGGTGCGCGCATAGTGGACGAACCGCGCCAGCGTCGCGGCGATGGTTTCGGTGTCGTCCAGCTCGCGCACGAATCCATAGCGCTGGTGCGCTTTGGCATCGGCCAACCGGCGCGCCGTGACGTGGGCGTCGCGCGCGCCGCGCACCGTCTCGAGAATGGCGTCGCGAACGGCAACGACATCATCGCGGCGCTTCACGCGCGCCGCGATGGTGATAAGTCCCGGGTCGACGTTGCCTGGGTTGTACGCGAACAACGTGTCGACCACCTGTTCGTCGTCCACCAGGCGGCGGTAGAGTGCGGACGTGCGGCCGAACCACAGGTCGATCATGAGGTCGGTGGCGGCGAACGCGCGGCTCGTGGCATTGAACGCCGGCCCGCGGAAGGACGTCGTGACCCAGGGGAGCGTCGGCGTCTCCCACGGCACGTGCGCGTACACCGGACCGGATGGCGGCGGGTCCAACGGCACATTGGCGCGATAGGTGCCGCGCCGCCACTCGCCCCAGTACTTCTCGACTAACGGAAGGACGTCGCCGGCGGCCACGTCGCCGGCCACGATGAGCGACGTGTATTCGGGACGGTACCAGCGGTCGAAGAACAGCCGCGAATACGCGAACTGGTTGGGCATGTCCTCGATGTCGCGCAGGAAGCCCATCGTGGTGTGCTTGTACGTGTGCGTGGTGTACGCGTGGTCGCGCATCACCTCGAACAGCTTCTCGGTGGGGTCGGCGCGTTCTTGTTGTACTCGCCGAGCACCGCCCGCGCTTCGGTCTTGAAGTCCTCCTCGGGATAGCGGAGGTGCTGGAACCGGTCGGCCTCGATCTCGAGCACGCGCGCCAGATCGTCGCGCGAGAACGTGGTGTGATAGTTCGTGTAATCGTCGGTGGTGTACGCGTTGGACCGCGCCCGGCGCGCGTGAGCACTTCCTTGTATTTCGCCGGCGGATACGCGTCGGTCCCGCGGAACATCATGTGCTCGAAGAAGTGCGCGAAGCCGGACTTCCCGGCCTCGACTTCGTTGCGCGAGCCGGCCTGCACCGGAATCTGCAGGGACACCACGTCCGGAAGACCAGTGGGTACGATGATGACGCGAAGGTCGTTGGCGAGCGTGTGCTCGGAAATCGGGAAGGTCAGCAGCTTGTTCGGCATCTCCGTAGCATAAGGGGAGACCGGTGCGGGTGCGAGTCGCGAACGGCGCGCGCACCTTGTGTGGCCGCCCGCGATCGGCTATTTCCTCCGCGTATGTTCACGATCGATCTCACGGGCCGGCGCGCGTTGGTCGCGGGCGTGGCCGACGATGCCGGCTACGGGTTCGCGATCGCGAAAGCGCTCGCCGAGTGTGGCGCGACGGTGGTGGTGGGCACGTGGCCGCCGGCGCTCAACATCTTCAACAATCTGCTCGAACGCGGCAAGCTCGACGCATCGCGGCGGTTGGCGAACGGCGCGATGATGGAATTCGAGCGCATCTATCCGCTCGACGCGGCGTTCGACACGATGGCCGACGTCCCGGACGACGTGCGCACGAACAAGCGGTACGCGACCGCGGGCGATTTCACGATTGACGGTCTCGCCGCGCGGCTGGTCGCGGATTTCGGCGATCATCCGCTGGACATCGTGGTGCACTCGCTGGCTAACGGACCGGAAGTGAAGAAGGCGCTGATGGACACGAGCCGCGCGGGCTATCTCACGGCGGTGGGCGTGAGCGCGTATTCCATGGTGTCGTTCGTGCAGCGGTTCGGTCCCCTGCTCAGGCCGCACGGTTCGTTTCTCTCGCTCACGTACATGGCGAGCGAGCGCGTGATTCCGGGGTACGGCGGCGGCATGTCGTCGGCCAAGGCGGCGTTGGAGAGCGACACGCGCGTGCTCGCGTACGAAGTCGGGCGTCGGTACGGTGCGCGCGTGAACTGCATCTCGGCCGGTCCGTTGGCCTCGCGCGCGGCGAGCGCCATCGGGATCATTGAGCGGATGGTCGACTACGCGTCGGCCAACTCGCCGCTCACCGAGCCGGTGCATCCGTCGGAGGTCGGCGCGGCGGCGGCGTTCTTGTCGAGCGCGCACGCGAGCGGCATCACGGGCTCGGTGGTGTACGTCGACAAGGGCTATCACGCCATGGGCATGGCGGTCGAGCCGGAGCCGCCTCCGGCCTAACGGTTGTTCAGTTAGGCAGGCGCCGCCGCCAGCGCGGCGACCTCCTGCACGAACGCCGCCATGTCCTCGCGCGTCGTGCGGAATCCGATCGGACAGATGCGCAGCGACAACGCGCCGCGGATGCGCGTGCTCGAGATGAAGAACCGGCCCCCCGCGTTCACCCCGGCGTTGACGCGCTCGTTGAGCGCGTCGAGCGCCGCTGGATCGTCGACGCCGCGCGGATGGACGCGAAAACATAAAATGCCTAACGTAGCCGGCGCGAGCACGTCCATGGATGGCTGGCGGCGCACCAGCTGCTCGGCGTGCGCGGCGAGCGACAGGCTGTACGCGATCGCCTCGCGCAGCACATTGGTGCCGAAGTAGGTCACCGTCAGCCACACCTTGAGCGCCCGTGCATAGCGCGTGAGCTGCTCGCCGTAGTCGGCGAAATTGACTTCGTCGCCGTCGCTCTCGGCATCCTTGAGATAGTCGGGATAAATCTGGAACGCCGCCTTGAGCCGCGCGGGCTCGCGCGCCATGAGGCATCCGCACTCGAACGGCACGTAGAGCCATTTGTGCGGATCGAGGGTGACCGAGTCCGCGCGTTCGATGCCGGCGAGCGCGCGTTGGCCGTCGGGCGACAGCACGGAGAATCCGCCGTACGCCGCGTCGACGTGCAGCCAGATCTTTTCGCGCGCCGCAAGATCGGCGAGGGCGCCAAGCGGATCGACGGCGCCGGTATTCGTGGTGCCGCCGTTGGCCACGATCATGAGCGGCACGAGGCCCAACGCGCGGTCTTGGGCGATGGCGCGCGCGAGCTGATCCATGGGCAGCCGGAACGCGTCATCGCTCGGCAGCAGCCGCACGTGCGGGCGCGCGATGCCGGCGATCCACGCCGCGCGGATGGCCGACGAGTGCGTCTGGTCGGACGCGTACACCGTGAGGCGCGCGATGCGCGACGGGTCGTCGCCCACGGCGGCGTGGCGCGCCGCGATCATGGCGGTGAGGTTGGCGGCCGAGCCGCCGGTGGTGAGGAGCCCGCTGCTTCCGTTAGGCATTCCCAGCCACTGGCGGAACCAGTCCAGCACCAGCGCTTCGATCTGGTTGGGCCCCGACGCCACCGGCCACACGCCGGCGAAGAAGTTGTAGCCGGTGGCCAGCCAGTCGCCTAACGCCGCCGGAAACGTGGGGCAGCTCGGCACGTACGCGATGAACCCTGGGTGCGGCTCGCGCGCCGCGTGCGCGAACACGCGCTCCTGGAGCCACGCCAGCATCGCGTCGATGTCCATGCCGCGCGTAGGGGGAGGCGCGGCGATCAGCCGCTCCGTCGCCCGGCGCGGCAGCGTGTCCAACACCCGTTGCTGGCGCAGGGTCGACAGATGTTGGGCGACGACGTCGGTCACCTTGTAGCCGAGTCGCCGCATCGTGTCGGCGTCGAGATCGAGCGGGGAGCGCGGAAACGTTCCAGTCGGTGCGTCTGGCATTGGATGTGAGGAGCAGTCGGGCGAGAGATGACAGTTGGGATCGCTGGCCCGTCATGGGCGGGCGACACTACCTTATACGCGATACCACCCGCCGGTTCCAGTCATGAGCTCGCCCGTGCCGTTGTCCGTCGATGTGACGCCGATCGAGTCCCGCGCGCGCGAGCCGGCGCTCCTCCGGACGCTTTCGTTCGCGCGCGGCCTGTGGCGCATCGCCTCGGCCGGCGCGTCGGCGGGCAATCGCGTGGAATTGCTGCGCGACGGCGGGCAGGCCTTCGAGGCAATGTTGGGCGCGATCGCCGAGGCGCACGACAGCGTCGCGCTCGAGTGCTATCTGGTGACGGCCGACAGCGTCGGCAACCGCTTCGCCGATGCACTCGTGGCCGCGGCGGCGCGCGGCGTGCGCGTGCGGATGGTGGCCGACTGGGTGGGAAGCCGCGGCGCCGGCCGCGCCTACTGGAAGCGGCTGCGCGACGCCGACGTCCACGTGCGGATCTTCAATCCGCCCGGTCCGCGTCCCTGGTTAGGCATGCTGCCGCGCGACCATCGCAAAGTGCTCGTGGCCGACGACATGGTCGGCATTACCGGCGGATTCGGCCTGAGCGAAGCATGGTCGGGCGGTATGCGGCGCCGCCGCACGGCGCCGTGGCGCGACACGGCCGTGCGCATCGAAGGCCCGGCGGCGGTCGACATGTCGCGCGCGTTCCAGATCATGTGGCGGCGCGCGAACTTCGAGCAGCGGCCCAAGCGTTGGCGCCGCCGGCAGCTCGTGCGGCCCGCGCGCGGCGCGGACACCGATCCGCAAACGTCGCAAGGCGCCGTGGTCGGGATCGTCGAAGGCGAGCCGTGGCGCCTGCGCGTCGCGCGCGCGCTCCAGTGGCAGGCCGCGTCGGCCGAAAAGTTCATCTGGATCGCGAGCGCGTACTTCTATCCGTCCGCGGCCGAGCTCGAAGCGTTAGCCGGCGCCGCGCAGGACGGCGTCGACGTGCGCCTTCTCGTGCCGAGCAAGTACGACCACCCGTGGGTGCGCCGCCTTACGCGCCGCGTCTATCACCGGCTGTTGCGCAACGGCGTCCGCATCTGGGAGTGGAACGGCGCGATGATGCACGCCAAGACGAGCGTCGTCGACGGCCACTGGGTGCGCGTCGGCTCCACCGACTTCAACCCGCTCGGCATCGCGATCAATTACGAGCTCGACGCGATCATCGAGGACTCGGTGTTAGGCGAAGCCGCGGTCGAGATGTACCTGGCCGACCTCGCATTGTCCACCGAGATCCGTTGGCGCGGCCGCGCGGCTAACCGTTAACCAGCGATCACTGCGGGTAGTTGGCTGCGGCGACCGTGACGGCGTAGCTGGCTACTCTGCTCATGTTGAAAGGATCACAGCGGAAACAAGAGATCAGAGCGGATCGTTCCGTTAGGCGAAAAGGCGCGACGCGCGCCGGAGGGAGCACTTTTTTGTTGTTTAACAAAGGCTTTGCTGTTGTTGCTCTATCCGCAGGTATCCCTGGTTTCCGCTTTTATCCTTTCAACATGAGCAGAGTAGCCAGCTACGCGAGCCCGCTACGCATCATCGCAGCGCACCGTTCCCCGCCTCCACGCGTTCAAACAAGTCAAACGCTTGAGTGACGGCTTCGGGCCGAAGCCGAGCAGGAGACCGACCTCGAGATTCGTAGCACGCAGGTAGTTGAACAACTGCGTACTGCAACTGCGTACTGCGGCCGGCGCCCTTTCACTGCGATGCGACTAGTGCGCTCCGTAGAATGTCCCCACGTCCTCCTCGAGCAGGCTGTACGTGGAGTCGCCGTCGCCGTTGCCCGAGCACGCGCTGCCGGCCACGGTGGGACTCCAATCGCGACGCACCCAGAACTTGATCTTGATACGCCCCTGCAACGGACGCGGCGGCACACGATTCGCGACGACGCAGGGGTCGTCGGCCAATTGCGTGAGCGTCGTGTCGAACGACAACCGGCCTTGCGCGTCTGACGAGAGCCGCGCGACCGTGTAGACGGCCTGATCCGTGGAGAGCTCGAGCTGAAATCGGTGCGATGGCACGAGGCCCGCGGCGCGGAGCTGCAGCGCCAACGCCGGTGCGCGCGAACGGAACCACACGGATCCGCTCGCGCCGCCGCGCGATGGCGGCACGACGTTGAAGTTGCTGTCCTTGGTCGCGATCGCGATGCGCGTCACGCCGTCGTCGCTCTTCTTGGATGACCGCGAGCTCAACAGTCCTTTCGGCCCATACAGAAACATGACAACCACGATGGTGACCGCCAGCGGGAGCACCGTGCGTCCCATCACCGATGCCCAACCGGCGGGACGCGACCCGACCCGCGCCGGCACCTCGTTGCTCATGGGATCTCTCATGCTGGCCGCCCTCGTATTGCGGTGGCATGGGTTAGGCAAGACGAATCTCTGGCTCGACGAAGCGAATTCATGGTACGTCGCCCATCTGCCGTGGCCCCAGCTGTGGGCGAACCTCCGCGCCAGCCCGTTGGGCCCGTTCTATTTCGTCGCGCTCAAGGTGTGGATCGGCGTCGCCGGCGCGTCGGAAGCTGCGCTGCGCGCACCGTCCCTCATCGCCAGCATCGCGCTCATTCCACTCGTGTACGTGATCGGCGTGCGCACCGTGTCGCACCGCGCCGCGTGTATCGGCGCCGCGCTCACGGCGCTCTCGCCGCTGCATCTGTACTTCGCGCAAGAAGCGCGCATGTACATGCCGCTGGCGTTGCTCGCGTCGGGCGCGGTGCTCGCGTAC
Source organism: uncultured Gemmatimonadaceae bacterium (assembly GCA_963702675.1). GTDB lineage: Bacteria > Gemmatimonadota > Gemmatimonadetes > Gemmatimonadales > Gemmatimonadaceae > JADGGM01. The sequence goes on along the minus strand of CAVPDN010000009.1, from coordinate 48,407 downwards.
ATCCTGTGGCGCGACGACGCGGTGCACGAGCGCGGCGTGCCAACCCGTCGCGTCGTAATGGTGCTCGGCGCCTACACCGCCGTGTCCATCCTCATGCTCGGGACCAACGCCGTGTCGGGCCCGCTGCTCGTCGCCATCAACCTGGATGCGCTCATCGTGTTGCTCCGACAGGTGCCCGCGTCGCGGCGCACTCGTGCGTTCGTGCAATGGATCGTTGCCAACGGCGTGATCGCCGCGGCCGCGCTGAGCATGGTGCTGTTCGTGGCGTCGAGATCCGCCGAGGCGAGCCAGGCGTGGCGCGGTGCGTTGGGCATCGAGGGCGCGCTGCGATCGCTCCTGCAATACCCCGTCACAGCCATCCATGGCGTGTACTTGTACCCCGACGAGCTCGCGCGGGCGATCGGCGATGCGCGATACACGCCCAGCCGCGATGCCATTCGGCGCTTGGCGGTGCTGCTCATCGCACAACCGGTCGTGGTCGGCGTGATCGTGGTCGCGGTGATTCGTGCGTTGGGCGAGGCGCGCCGATATCCCGCGCGCGTGCTCACGTTCGCCGTGCTCGTTCCGGTGCTCATCGGTGCGGCGATCTCGGTGCGGAGCCAAGTCGACCTCTCGCGCTATTTCCTGTACGCCACCTCGTTCCTCTACCTGCTGCTCGGCGCTGGTCTCGCGTCGCTCCCGGATCGCGCGCGCGCCCTCGCGCTCGCGTCGCTCATCGCCGCGATCGCCATTGGCACGCAACGGACGTATGCGGTCTACTCCCGCGACAGCGACTATCGGAGCGTGGCGCACGACCTGATGGCGTACCGCACTCGAGCGAAGGCCGTGATCGTGCAGCCGTCCGAGATGTTCGAGCCGCTCTCGTACTACTTGCACGGCCAGCTCGACCTGCCCGTGCGCCGAGTCGCGCAGCACGCGCCACTCGCTCCGGCCATCGCGAGCGTGGGCGCCGTTCCGGCGTGGGTCGTGCTCGACTATCGGTCGCCGCTGTATGGGACGCCTCCGGATACGCTCGAGTCCGCGTTGGGCGAATGCGTGGCCAGCGACATCTACGATGCAGGAAGCGGCGCGGGCGTGCGCCTCGTGCTTGCCGTGCCCGCTGCGCAATGTGGCGCAACCGCCCATCCGCTGACCACCGAGCCCCCGCCCGCCGGTGGCGCCACCTGCGCTACGTGCCGCTGAACTGAATGTCGTGAAGCTCCGAGAGCGCCGCGCCGAAGTCGCCGTCGCCGTTGCCCGAGCACGCGGCGGCGGAGCCACTGTTGCCGGTGACCCCGCTGCTGCTCTGGCCGCCCGACCGTGGTGCGCCGTCGCTCTTCACGACGACGCCGATCACGTGCGTGCCCGACAGCGGCAGACTGGGACGTTGGCTCGCGCCCATGCACACCTGGTCCATGAATGCGAACAACCGGCCTGATGCAATGAGCGCGCCGGTGGAGTCCGCGCGCGCGCTGCCCACATCGTAGGGCTGCCCATCCACCGACAATTGCACGCGATAGGCGCGTCCGCTCGTTAGGCCGGTGGCATTCATGCGCCAGTCGAACGTCGTCCCCGAATGTGAAAACCAGAACATGCCGGCCGCGACGCCCGGCCCCTGCGTCACCGGACTCAACTGCGCGTCCTTTTCCACCAACGGCAGTGAATCGAGGCCGACCGTACCCGACGGCAGGACCGCGGGGCCCGACGGGTGGCTCGCGTACGCTGCCGGCAGCGTGGCGTCGCCGCGCTCGCAGTGGAGCAAGAGCGCCATGAGCACGAGGGGCAGCAGCGTCGACACGGGTCGCGCGATCCGCTGTAAATCGGATCGTCCCGTGGACCCGTTCGCCGCCGCGGCGGGAAGCGGCACTGCCGTTTCGTCCACCACCACCTGCGGTGTCGCCGCGAGTTTCACCTTGCCCGTATTCATGAGGTGGGCAATCGAGTATCCGCCGACCAGCAGATATCCCGTGGCGAAGAGGAGCAGGAACGGCAACGCGCCCCATTCGCCCACGTACAGGGCATAGAGAAACGCCGCCGCCGTGTATATGCCGAGTACCAGCTCGAACGTGGTGCTGTTGGTGAACGCGCTCCGATAGCGCCGCCGGCGCACGGCCTGCGACTGTCCGGTGCTCAAGTTGTATTTGGGCGTGCGCAGGAACGGCGTGCGCTTGCCTAAAAATCCTTCGATGGCCGCCTGCGCGTTGTACACGCTCAACCCGATCGACGCCGCGAGGAACAGCGGGAAGCAGGCCATGCGCCGCCGCCAATCGACGTGAATCTCCCTGATCGCCGCCGCGTAGTAGCTGAACGTCCCGCCTAACGACAACAGGAAGTACGCCGAAATCGCCCACGAGATCCGCACCCGGTCCGTGTGCGCGATGTACATCACGATGGGATTCAGGATCCCGACCACGAGCAGGAACGGATAGACGGAATTGCCCAACAGGTGCGCCGTCCCCTGCAGTTTCTGCCAGAACGGAATCGCCGCGCGCCACAGGGGCATGAACAGCTTCCGCGCCGTTTCCTGCGAGCCTTTCGTCCACCGGTATTGCTGCGTCTTGAGCGCGTGCATGTCCGGCGGCAGCTCCGACGGACACGGCAGCGCCGGCAAGTATTGAATGCGCCAGCCCGCGAGCTGCGCGCGATAACTCAGGTCGAGATCTTCGGTGAGCGTGTCGTGCTGCCAGCCGCCCGCGTCGCGGATCGCGCTCGCCCGCAGGACGCCGGCGGTGCCGTTGAACGTGAGGAAGAGGCCGCCGCGGTCGCGCGCCGGCTGCTCGATTACGAACTGCCCGCTCAGTCCTAACGCAGTGACGCGCGTGAGCAGCGAGTATTCTTCGTTGAGATAATCCCACCGCGCCTGCACGATGCCCACGTCGGGCTCGTTGAAGTACGTCACGGTGTTGCGGAGGAAATCCCGCGGAATCACGAAATCCGCGTCGAACACGGCGATCAACTCACCGGTCGCACGCTCGAGACCGTACGCCAGCGCGCCGGCCTTGTACCCGGTGCGATCCTCGCGGTGCAGATGTTCGATCTGAAATCCTTTCGCGCGATACTGCCGCACCAGACGCCGCGTGAGGATGAGCGTCTCGTCGGTCGAATCGTCCAGCACCTGCACCTGCAGCAAGTGGCGCGGATAGTCGAGCGCGCACGCCGAACGGATCAACCGCTCGGCGACGAACAATTCGTTGAATACCGGAAGTTGCACCGTGACGCGCGGCAGCGGCGACGGATCCGGCGGGCGCAACCGCGGAGTGCCGCGATACCGGCGAAACAGCGAAATCATCACATAGCGATTGAGACTGAAGAGCGACAGCACGAACAGCGCGGCCGCATACGTCCCGAGAATGATCAGCTCTATCTGTGTCCGCATCGATCACTGGTGCGAGTCGGTGCATGGATGCGCGACGACGCTCTGCGCGACGGCGCGGGGTTCCTCCGTCGGAGTCAGCTCCTGCCTCTTAGGCGAGGCCGTTGGCTGCGTGCTCAGCGCGGAGAGGCGGGACGGCGAGAGGGCAATGGGCATGCCCGTTGGATCATCGCGCGTCAGAGGCGCGCAATGATCGCGTGGATGTTAGAGGCTCCTAGGAAACGGTAGATGTTCGGTGAGTGCGCTCGACTCACGAGCGCTGCACAAGCCATGCGCGCAGTGCCCTCGTGCCCGGCTTGTAGATAGGTTTTTCCTTATGAAGCGTGGATTTTTCATTGTGTCCGAGCTCACCGGCGCATCGCGCAACGCGGTCCTCGACGTACAGCGCTGGGCCGACCCGAAACTCGCCAAGGACACGACGCCGCACATCACGCTCGTCGGCTCTTCGGGCGTCGGTCCGATTCACGCCGACACACCGGTGAGTGAACTGCGCGACGAGCTGACTTCCGCCGCCACGGAAATCGCGCCGTTCACCCTGCGATTCGGCAGGCCGATGCGATTCATGCAGACCGACATCGTCGTGTTGCCGCTCGATCCGCATGGTGCATTGCGCGCGCTGCACGAGCGCATCGCCGCCGGCGGTCTGCGCTTCGATCGCGCGCGCTTCAGTTTTTCGCCGCACTGCACCCTGAGTTTTTTCTCCACGCTCACGCCCGAGAACGAACGCCGGCTCCTCCGCGTGCGCGTGGACGAGCCGGTCACGATCGACCGCGTGCAATGCTACCTCACGGTCGAGCCCGTCGGCGGCCGCCGCGTGCTCGACATCCCGCTCGGCAGCGCAGAGTAACACGGCGCGTTGCCTAACGTTAGTCCTTCGGGTTTCCTTCTGCACATGCGACCACCCGTCTTCGACTTGCTCGAGCAGGACATGGAGCGCGACGCCGCGCTGCCGTTCATCGATCTGGCGTCGCGCTATTTCTTGCGCACGCGCGACGGCGCCGATCCGGTCTCGACCGCGCTGACGTCGGCCGAGATCGCCCGGCGCTTCGACGAGCCGCTTCCGTTGGACGGACATCCGCTCAACCAGGTGGCCGGGCGCATCGAGCACGATGTGATGACGGCGATGAATCAGCTCGCCCATCCGATGTGCATGGGACACCAGGTGTCGGCGCCGCTTCCGGTGGCCGTGTGGATGGAAGCGGTGGTCGCCGCGATGAACCAATCGGTCGCCGTGGCCGAGATGTCGCCGAGCGCGACGGTGGTGGAGACGCAGCTGGTGAAATGGATGACCGGCCTCATCGGCTGGGACGCGGGCGCGGGCGGCACGCTGACGTCGGGCGGCACGGAGGCCACGTTCACGGCGCTGCTGGCCGCCCGCGCGGCCGCCATGCCTAACGCATGGGCCCGCGGCGTGGGCGCCGACGGCGCCGCGCTGCCGGTGGTGCTGTGCGGCGAGCACGCGCACTACGCCGTCACGCGCGCCGTCGCGCAGTTAGGCCTGGGGCTCGAGCGTGCGATCGCGATCCCGTCGCGCGATTGGCGGATGGACCCGGAGGCGCTCGCCGCGCGCCTCGATGCGCTCGCCGCGCAGGGCGTGCCGGTGATGGCCGTCGTCGCCACTGCCGGCAGCACGGCCACCGGTTCGTTCGACGACCTCGAGACGATCGGCGCCCTCTGCGAGGCGCGCGGCATCTGGCTCCACGTCGACGCCGCACACGGCGGGTCCGCGCTGCTCTCCGGAATCCATCGCGATCGCCTGCTCGGTGTGGCGCGCGCCCGCTCGGTGGCCTGGGATGCGCACAAGATGATGCTGCTGCCGCTCGCGGCCGGCATGCTGCTGGTGCGCGATGAGCGCGACCTCGATCGCGCGTTCGCCCAACGGGCGCCCTATCTCTTCCACGGCGACGAGGACGGACGCGTCTGGGACCAGGGCACGCGCAGCTTCCAGTGCTCGCGCCGCGCCGACGCGCTCAAGATGTGGGCCGTGCTCCAGCGCTACGGCGCTGCCGGGTTAGGCGAGATCTACGACCATCTCTGCCTCACCGTCCGTGATCTGCACGCCGCCATCGCCGCGCACCCGGAGTTCGTCGCGCTCCACGAGCCCGAGTCGAACATCCTCTGCTTCCGCTGGGTCGGCCGCGCCGGCGAGGACGATGAAACCGTCGACGCGTTCAACCGCGACCTGCGCGAGCGTTACAACAAGAGCGGCCGCGGATGGATCACGACCACCGTGTTAGGCGCGCGCCGCGTGCTGCGCGTGACCGTCATGAATCCGCGCACCGGTCGCGACGAGGTGATGCGGCTGTTGGAGGGGTTGTCGGACGAGGCGTCGGCGATGCGGCGCGAGGCCAGTCCCGAGCCGGGGACCGGCGTTTCTCTAGAGCGTAGAAGTCCCGCCCCACGCTCCTCGAGCTAGAGGACTCGCTTGATGGCAGTCTCGAGATCCTGGTCGCCGCCTAACCCGGTGTACACCACCTTCCCCGCCTTGTTGATCAGCACCACGTACGACGTCGCCGGCACATTGTACGCGCTCACCGCGCTGCCGTCCGTATCGAACACCACGTCGTGCGTATAGTGGTACTTCTGCGCGTATAACTTCACGCGCTCCGGCGATTCGTTCACCGACACCGCCACGTCCACGAACGTCACCCGCGGCGAATACTTCTTCACCATGTCGAGCAGCTTGGGCTCGAGCTCCTTGCAGTTGCTGCACCAGGTGGCCCAGAACTCGAGCAGCACCGGACCCTTCCCAATGTACTGATCGAGATTCGCGGCCTTCCCATTGAGCGTGTGCACGGCCGCCCCGGGGGCCGAAGCGCCCACGGCCACGCCGATTTCATCCTGCGCCTGCAACGCCGGCGCCGCGGTGACCACCGCCGCACAGGCCACGAGCATCGCCAATCGGGTCGAGATCATATCAACAGTTGTCCCATCTTGATGAGATAGTACTCGGCCGCACCGAGCATGATCACCGCGAACACTTTCTTCACCCACACCATCCACTCGCCCGCCCGCGGCAGCCGGGACAACGTCCCCGCCGACACGCCGACAGCGACCAACAACGTGCTCATGCCTAACGAAAAGACGAACAGATAGACGAAGCCTAACACCGCGCTGTGCGTGGTCGACACCCACGTCAGCACGGCCGCCATCACCGGCGCCGAGCACGGCGCTGCCACCAGGCCCGACGCCGCGCCCATCGCGAACGTGCCCGCCAGCTGCCCGCCGCTCCCCGCCGTCGCCGCGCGCCGCAGAAGCGCTTGCGGGACGCGCACCGGAATCACATCCACCATGGCCAACGCCGCGATCAACAGCAAGTTGGCCATCCCAAAGTACAACCACGGATTCGTGCTCACTGTTCCGAACAACGTCCCGCTCAGCCCGGCGAACAAGCCCAGTGCCGCGTAGACGAGGGCTAACCCGAGCACGTAGCTCAACGTGAGCGTCACCGGCCGCCACCGCGATGCCGCGGCCGCGCCCGTCGACTGGCCCCCCACCAAAGATGCCGTGATCGGAATCATTGGATAAATGCACGGCGTCAAGCTGGTGAGCACGCCGCCCACGAATACCAACGGCAACGCGACCCAGGGCCGCGAAGAGAGCAGTGCTGTAATGTCGGGTGCGAGCATGGCCACAGAGTACATACCCGACCACGATGAGCGGAAGTTCCCCGTTCGGGAACGCGCCTTGCGCCAACACTGCGATGCAGAGAAGGTTTCACGAGCGGGCCGTCGATGTCGGGCTGCCCGCCCCAGTGTCCCCCATCACGTTGTGGCACGCATGGCGGTCCCGAGTTCGTCGTCACCTTCACCTCGCCCAACACTCAGTTCACCGCAGGCGCGAACCCGGCGTACCACCAACGGCACCCCATTGCCGCCGCGAAAACCACCGCATATCGCGATCGAATGCGTCTCCCCATCGCTCGATGACGGGCGATGGGCGGTCAAACGCATCCTGGGCGACTCACTCGAGGTGAGCGCCGACATCTTCAAGGATGGACACGACTCCATCGCGGCGCGCCTCCGCTACAAGGCGCCGAGCGCCGCCGATTGGCAAACGGCGCCTCTCGTGTTCGACTACAACTCCGACCGCTGGACGGGCGGCATCGCGCTCGATGCGATCGGCAGTTGGACGTTCACCGTGGATGCCTGGACCGATCGCTTCGGAACCTGGCGCGCCCAACTCGAGAAGAAAATCGACGCCGGCCAGGATGTGTCGCTCGACCTGCTCGAGGGCGCCCAGTTGGTGGACACGGCCACGCATTGCGTCCGCTTCGGCGACACGCGCCGCGAGCTGGCGCAGTGGGCCTCGCGGCTCAAGTACGCCTCGGCGGCGTGGCACGAGCGCGCGCGAGAAGCGCTCGACCCCAAGCTGCTCGCGCTCATGGCGCAGCACCTGGCGCCCGATGACCTCACGTCGCACGATCGCGAGCTCCGCGTCTGGGTCGACCGGGAACGTGCGCGCTTCGCGTCATGGTACGAGATGTTCCCGCGCTCGCAAAGCGGCGACGCCGCGCGACACGGCACGTTTGCCGACGCCGAGCGCGCGCTGGCGCGGGTCGCTGAGTTAGGCTTCGATGTGGTGTACCTGCCGCCCATCCATCCGGTAGGCATCGCCAACCGGAAGGGCCGCGACAACGCGCTCGCCGCCGCGCCGGGCGATCCCGGAAGCCCTTGGGCGATCGGCGGACCGGCCGGCGGACACACGGCCATCGAGCCCCAGTTAGGCACGATCGACGATTTCGACCGCTTCGTGGCCGCGGCCCACCGGCTCGGCATGGAGATCGCGCTCGACTATGCGCTGCAATGCTCGCCCGATCACCCGTGGCTGCGCGAGCATCCCGATTGGTTCTTCGCTCGCCCCGACGGCTCGCTCAAGTACGCGGAAAATCCGCCCAAGAAGTACCAGGACATCTATCCGCTCGACTTCTGGTGCGCCGATCGCGACAATCTCTGGGCGGCGTGCCGCGACATCCTGTTGTTCTGGATCGGGCACGGCGTGCACACGTTCCGCGTCGACAACCCGCACACCAAGCCGTTCGCCTTCTGGCACTGGGTGATCGATGAGATCCACGCGCGCCATCCCGAAATCATCTTCCTGTCCGAAGCCTTCACGCGCCCCAAGCGCATGAAGCATCTCGCGAAACTCGGCTTCACGCAGTCGTACACGTACTTCACGTGGCGCACGAGCGCACGCGAGCTGCAAGAATATCTGGAGAGCTCACGCAGCGGCCGCCGCGCGAATATCTGCGCCCGAACTTCTTCGCCAATACGCCGGACATTCTCCACGAGTATCTGCAGCAGGGTGGTCGGCCGGCGTTCCGCGTGCGCCTGCTGCTCGCCGGCACGCTGTCGCCGCTCTATGGCATTTACAGCGGATTCGAGCTCGCCGAGAACGTCCCGCTCAAGCCGGGGAGCGAGGAGTACCTGCACTCGGAGAAGTACGAGCTCAAAGCGCGCGACTGGAGCGCGCCGCAAAGCCTCGATCGCGACATCGTGCGGCTCAATCGCATCCGCCGCGACAATCGCGCGCTCCAGCTCGCCGGCAACATCACCTTCCACCGCTCGGAGAACGACCGCATCTTGTTCTATCGCAAGAGCGCGGCCGATCTGGGCGCGCCTAACGACTTGTTGATCGCCGTCAACCTCGATCCCGCCCGCGCGCAGGATACCATGATCCACGTTCCACTCGATGCGCTGGGGCTGGGCGCCGACGCCGCGTACGTGGTCGAGGACCTGCTCACCGGCTCGCGCTACACCTGGCGCGGCTCCCGCAACTACATTCGACTCGACCCCCGCGAAGAGCCCGGTCACGTCCTCCTCGTGCGGCGATAGGCGGACCACAACTCGCACTTATGACCTCGCTCTGGTACAAGGACGCCGTCATCTATCAGATCCACATCAAGTCGTTCCGCGACAGCAATCGCGACGGCTACGGCGACATCCCCGGTCTCATCGACAAACTGGACTACATCGAGTCGTTAGGCGTCAACTGCCTGTGGCTGTTGCCGTTCTATCCGTCGCCGCTGCGCGACGACGGCTACGACATCGCCGAGTACCAGGCCATCCATCCGCAGTACGGTGCGCTCGCGGATTTTCAGCGGCTCCTCGAGGAATCGCACGCGCGCGGCATCCGCGTGATCACCGAGTTGGTCATCAACCACACCTCCGACCAACACCCGTGGTTCCAACGCGCGCGCCTCGCACCCAAGGACTCGCCCGAGCGCGCGTTCTACGTGTGGAGCGATGATCCGACGCGGTACGCGGACGCGCGCATCATCTTCACCGACACCGAGAAGTCCAACTGGGCGTGGGATCCGGTCGCGGGCCAATTCTACTGGCACCGCTTCTTCAGTCACCAACCCGACCTGAATTTCGACAACCCGGCCGTGGTCGAAGCGGTGAAGGACGTCATGCGCTTCTGGTTCCGCATGGGCGTCGACGGCATGCGACTCGACGCCATTCCGTACCTCGTCGAGCGCGATGGCACAAACTGTGAAAACCTTCCCGCCACGCACGCGGTGCTCAAAGAGCTGCGCCGCACGCTCGACGAAGAATTCGAGGACCGCGTCTTTCTCGCCGAGGCCAACCAGTGGCCGATCGATGTCATCCCCTATTTCGGCGACAACGACGAATGCCACATGGCGTTTCATTTTCCGCTCATGCCGCGGATGTACATGGCGATCCGGCAGGAAGATCGAAGCCCCATCGTCGAAATCCTCGCCCAGACGCCGGCGCTCCCCACGGATTGTCAGTGGGCGATCTTCCTGCGCAATCACGATGAGCTGACGCTCGAGATGGTCACGGACCACGAGCGCGACTACATGTATCGCGAATATGCGCGCGATCCGCGCATGCGCATCAACATCGGCATTCGTCGCCGGCTGGCGCCCCTGCTCGACAACGGCCGGCGTCAGATGGAATTGATGAACGCGCTCCTCATGACGATGCCGGGCACGCCGATCATCTACTATGGCAATGAGATCGGCATGGGCGACAATGTCTACCTGGGCGATCGAAATGGCGTGCGCACGCCAATGCAATGGACGCCGGGGTGGAACGCAGGATTTTCCGAGGGCGATCAGCAGGCGCTGTACTTTCCGCTCATTGTCGATCCGCCGTACGGTTATCAGGCGATCAACGTCGCATCGGAAGAGCGCACGCAAACGTCGCTGCTCCGTTGGATGCGGCGGATCATCAAAGTGCGGAAGCAGTTTCACGCATTCGGGCGCGGCAAGTTCGAGATGCTGCTCCCTGAGAATCGAAAAGTGCTCACGTTTCTCCGGCGGCACGAGGACCAGGTGATTTTGTGCGTGAACAATCTGTCGCGGTTCGTGCAGCCGGTGGAGATCAATCTCCAGCGATGGAAGGGATGGACGCCGCTCGAGATCATCGGCAACGTGCGCTTCCCGGCCATCGGTGAGCAGCCGTATTTTCTGTCGTTAGGCCCGCACACGTTCTACTGGTTCCACCTCGTGCCGCCTCAACCCGACGGCGCGGCGGAGTGAGCGGGCCGCCGCTGCCGGTGGTGCGCGTGGATGGCGGATCGGTGGCCGGCGCGCTGGATCCGGCGGTGCTGCGCGGTCTCGCGCCGGCCGACCTCGCGCGCTGGCTCATGACGCGGCGATGGTTCGGCGCCAAAGGCCGGCCGCCCGTCGAGGCGCGCATCACCGAGGTGGTTCCGTTAGACTGGGACGGCGATCGCGCGGTCGTGACACGCATCATCGCGACCGATGGCGCCGGTGTGTCGCGGAGCTACCAGTTGCCGCTCGTCGCGCGCGAGGGAGAACCGGCCGACGAGCGCGCGGCCGGCGCGACGCTGGCGCGCATTGTCGCGGGCGCGCGTCGGGCATTCTGCTCGACGGACTCGAGGACGCCGGCTTTCGCGCGCGGCTCGGCGCTGCGTTAGGCGCGGGCTCGGCGTTCGAGGGCGACGGCGCGCGCTGGAGCATCGAGCCCGTCGGCACGCCCACGCACGGGCTCGATGCCGCCGACTCCGAGGTCAGCCGCGCCGAGCAAAGCAACACGTCGGTGCGCTATGGCGACCGCGCCATGCTCAAGCTGTTCCGCCGCCTCGAGCACGGCGAAAACCCGGACGTCGAGATCGGCACGTTCCTCACCACGCGCACCGCGTTTCGGCACACGCCCGCGGTGTTGGGCGTGATCCGCTATTGCGATGCCTCGGGGGCGAGCTACGTGACCGGCATGTTGTCGCGCTTCGTGGCCGGCGCGCGAGATGGGTGGGCGATCGCGCTCGATGCGGCCCGTGCCGCGCTCGGCGCGCCGGGAAGGGATGAGCCGGTCGGCTTCGCGGCCGAAGCCGAGCACATTGGCGGTGTCACCCGCGACCTGCACGCCGCACTGGCCTCGGCGCCCGACACGCCGGGGTTCCGCAATGATCCTGTCTCGTTAGGCGACGTGGAGCAGTGGGTCGAGGCGGCGCGCCGCGCCATCGACGGCGCCCTGACGTTGTTGGGCGAGCGCGTGGCGGCGCTGCCCACACCGCACCAGGCGATGGCACGCGCCATCGCCGGCCGCCGGGACGCGACCCACGAGCGCCTGGGCGAAATCGCGTCGCACGTTCGCGCCTCGATCGAATCGTCGGGCGGAACAATGCGCAAGATCCGGCACCATGGAGACTATCATCTGGGTCAGCTGCTGCGCGGCGAAAAGGGCGTCTGGTTCATCGTCGACTTCGAGGGCGAGCCATCGCGTCCGTTAGCCGAGCGCCGCGCGCTCAGCAGCCCCAAGCGCGATGTGGCCGGCATGCTGCGATCGTTTGCCTACGCCGCGGCCACTGCGGCCGCCGAGCGCGGCGGGTTAGGCGTAAACGCCGGCACCGAGATCGCGGCCGCGCACTGGGAGCGCGATGTGCGCGCCGCCTTCCTCGCCGGCTACGGCGCGCGCGCCGACGACCCGCTCGTGGCGCTGTTCGAGATGGAGAAGCTCTTCTACGAATTGCGCTACGAGCTCAACAACCGCCCGGAGTGGGTCTGGATTCCGCTCCGGGGCATCGCGCGCCTGTTCTGACCGTGCCGGCGATCGCTAGGCTCGCACCGCTGCGAACGCCTTGTTGCACAGGGCGCCTAACTTCTTCCCGATCTCTGCTCCGCCAACACTCTGGAATTTCTTGTAATGGTCGGACGTGCCCCGATCGTACGTCACAATGCAGTACACCTGGCCCTTCTTGCTCGCGAGCTCGGGGTTGAGGGCGTCGGTCCCCACCTCGAACACCGCCTTGTCCCCGACGCCCGGTAAGGGGGCGAATTTGGTGCTATCGGAGGTCAGCGTCGCCTCATCCCACATTGTTTCTATGCTCTCGTTACTGCCGACGCTCAGAGTAATGTCGCCCGAGAAGTCGTTGCCGAAGCGGCACCACGCGACGCCGCCGGGAAATGGGCTCACCGTCACCGGCGGCATGAGCAGTCCCGCGACGTCGGCCTGGGAGTAAACCTTGGAACAAGCGATCGCCGGTACGCCGGTGGTATCCATACCGTTGGACGCGCCCGCGGCTCCGGCGCCCGCGGTCGATGCTGCTTCGGTGCGGGACGGCGAGCACGCGATCACGGCGATTACGGCACAGGCGATAACGTTCGATCCTGATTTCCAATGCAGCATGACGTCCTCCTGGTGGTTCGTGGGTCCGGTCACGCTTCGGGGTTGCGTGCAACGGACCGCGAATATTCTCGGACGGCCGTTACCTGGCTGCGTCCGCCACCGTTACCCGGCTGTCACCTCGCGTCGCGCCGCGCGATTCGGCGCGGCGAGGCCCCATTCGGTTAGGCGCGCGCGGCGGGCCGGCGTCGGTCGGCCGGCGGTGCCTCAACGATGCGCGATGTGTGGGTGGGCCGCGGCGAGGCGCCGGTCCAGCGTCCAGAGGGCCATATTGGAGATCGCCGCCGACGCGAGAAGATGGATGTCGATCCACCCCAGACCCCGACCGTACAGATGGTGTGTTTCCGCGAACACCAGCGCTTCGGCGTGCGTGACTTCTGCCGACGCCGGAAGACCCGCCATGAGCCCGAGGATTTTTCGGCGCGCATGCAGTTGTCCGCATGCGAACTCGCCAATGACGAATGGATGCGTCGCGACCTGTCCGTCGTCGAGCAGCGCGACGAGGGTCGCGTTACCTCGGCGAAAGTGGTCGACCCAAACTGACGTGTCAGCCAGCAGCACGCTTTCTGCCTGGCGCGCGGCGACGGCGCGGAGTGCGCAGGTCGCGTTCGCTTCCGCCGAGTTGCGCCAGTCGCCGGGCGCGCTCGCGCGCGATGAGCGCTTCCAGGCCCGCGCGTACGAGCGCAGTTTTCTCCGCGATCGCCGTCAGCCGCTCGGCTTCGGCGAGCAGCGCGTCATCGATGTTGAGCGTAGTTTTCATGGTTCTATGATGTACAAAGCATGCATATAGGTCAATACGCCCGGTATGGCCTTGCCGGCGGTCGGGGCTCGCTCTGCGTGCCGGGAGCCTGGGCGCTGGACCGGGGCGCATTGGCCGGACCGGCCGCCGGCGTGCAGTTCCGCGTCTGGGCGCCTAACGCTCGGCGCGTCGATCTGCTCGTCGGTGAGACCGCGCACCTCATGGGAGCCGCGGAGGGAGGCGTGTACGAGGCGCACGTGTCTGGCGCACGCGCCGGCGACGACTACGCCTACGTGCTCGATGGCGGACCGGCGCTGCCCGACCCGGTGAGCCGCTCCCAGCCCCACGGCGTGCGCGGTCCGTCGCGCATTGTCAACCCGTACGCGTTCGAGTGGCGCGACGCGGCGTGGCGCGGACTGCCGATTTCCCACTACGTGATCTACGAGCTCCATGTCGGCGCGTTCACGCGCGCCGGCACGTTCGACGCCGCGATCGAATACCTGCCGCAGCTGGCAGAGTTAGGCATTACCGCCGTCGAGCTCATGCCGGTGGCGCAATTCCCGGGCACGCGCAACTGGGGCTACGATGGCGTGTGCCTGTACGCGCCGCAGTACAGCTACGGCGGGCCAGAAGGGTTGCGCCGCTTCGTCGACGCGGCGCACGCCGCCGGACTCGCGGTGATTCTCGACGTCGTGTACAACCACGTCGGCCCGGAAGGCTCGTCGCTCCATGCGTTCGGACCGTATCTGTCGAACGCGCACCAATCACCGTGGGGCGCGGCGTTCGACTTCGACGGCCCGTCGCCGTCGCACGCCCATGTCAGGCGCTTCGCGATCGACAACGCGCGCTACTGGATCGTCGAGTATCACATTGACGCCTTACGACTCGATGCCGTACCGGCCATCCGCGACGACAGCACGCCGCACATCGTGCGCGAGATCGCGGACGCGGTTCACGCCGAATCGGTCCCGCTCGGCCGTGCGGTGCACGTGATCGCCGAGAGCGATGTGATGGATCCCGCGCTCGTGCGGCCGCCGGCGTCAGGCGGCTTCGGCCTCGACGCGCAGTGGAGCGACGACTTCCAGCGCGGCGCGCACGTCGCGCTCACCGGCGAGCGCCTGACGTGGTACGACGGCGTGCGCGGCGCCGCCGACATCGCCGCGGCGCTCGAGCGCCGATCGACGCTGCGCTCGCCCCGCGGTGTCGCGAGCACGCCCGCCGGCGACGTGTCCGCCGATCGCTTCGTTTTCTACATCCAGAATCACGACCAGGTGGGCAATCGCGCCCACGGCGAACGGCTCGCCGCGCTCGTGTCGCCCGGAAAACGTGCAGCGGCGGCCGCGTTGCTGCTGTTGTCGCCGTTCGTTCCGTTGATCTTCATGGGCGAGGAATACGGCGAGACGAACCCGTTCCTCTATTTCGTGGACCACGCGAGCGAGGCGCTCTGCGCATTGGTGCGCGAGGGACGCGTGCGAGAGATCGGTGAACGCGGACACGCAATCGATCCGCCGCCGCCCGATCCCGCCGATCCAACAACGTTCGAGCGGTCGCGCCTGGATCGCGCCGCGGCCGGCGCATGGTCGCGCGCGGTGGTCGCGCTCTATCGCGACCTCCTCGCCTTGCGCAGCGAAGAACCGGCATTGCATCCCGGACGCGCCGCCGTGACCGCCGTCGCCGCCCCCGACGGCGCGTGGCTGGCCGTGGAGCTGCGCCCCCATGTGCCTAACGAAGCGACGCTCATCGCCGCGTACAATTTCTCGGACTCGGAGCAGCTCGCGCCCGTGCCGGCGGCGCCGGCCGGCCGGCTGTGGCGCCTCCGGTTCTCCACCCGCAATGCGCGCTACGGCGGCCCGAGCGACACCCCGCGCCTAACGCGACAGCAGGACGGCGCAGCCCGCGTCCGCGTGCTGCCCGAAAGCGCCGTCTTGTACCGCCTCGAGGATCGCTGAACGCGATGCCCCGAGCCTTGCTTCGCGCACCCGGTCGTCACACCGTTCCTGGATCTATGGCGCGCGTCGTGCTCATGACCTTCGGTTCGTCCCCCTCACTCCACGCTCTGCCCGGAGAATTCTGACGTGCGCGTCTGGCCCGGCCAGCCTTACCCACTCGGCGCAACCTGGGATGGCGAAGGCGTCAACTTCGCCATCTTTTCGGAGAACGCGACCGGTGTCGAGCTGTGCCTGTTCGGTGGACCCGATGACGCCGTCGAGAGCTCGCGCATCGCGCTGCACGAGCGCAATGACCAGATCTGGCACTGCTACCTGCCCGATGTCCGGCCGGGCCAGCTCTACGGATATCGCGTGCACGGCCCATATCGCCCGGAAGATGGACACCGCTTCAATCCGTCGTGCCTGCTCATCGACCCCTACGCCAAAGCGATCGGCGGCACCATCACGTGGAGCGATGCGCTCTTCGGCTACCACGTTGGAGGCGATCGGCAGGACCTGACGATGAATCACTCCAACAGCGCCGGCCACGTGCCAAAGTGCGTGGTGATCGATTCGGCGTTCACGTGGAGCGGCGACCGCCCCCCGCGCGTCCCGTGGCACCGCACGGTGATCTACGAGTGCCACGTCAAAGGCCTAACCAAGCGGCATCCCCACGTCCCCGAGCACGTGCGCGGAACGTACCTGGGGCTGGCCTCCGACGCCATCATCGATCACCTCATGGCGTTAGGCGTGACGGCCGTCGAGCTCCTGCCCGTCCATCACTTCGCCATCGACCGCGCGCTCGCCGAGCGCGGCCTGACCAACTACTGGGGCTACAACTCGATCGGATTCTTCGCGCCCGATGTCCGCTACGCCAGCGGCGCGATGGGACAGCAGGTCGGCGAATTCAAGTCGATGGTCAAGACGCTGCACTCGGCCGGCATCGAAGTCATCCTCGACGTCGTCTACAACCACACGGCCGAAGGCAACCATCTCGGCCCAACGCTGTCCCTCCGCGGCATTGACAACGCGACGTACTACCGGCTCGATCCCAAGAACCCGCGCTACTACGTCGACTTCACCGGCACCGGCAACTCCCTCAACATGCAGCACCCGCGGACGATCCAGCTCATCATGGATTCGCTCCGCTACTGGGTCACGGAGATGCACGTCGACGGCTTCCGGTTCGACCTCGCGCCGGTGCTGGCCCGCGAGCTGTTCGAGGTCAACCGGTTAGGCACGTTCTTCGACATCATCCATCAGGACCCGGTGCTGTCGCGCGTCAAGCTCATCGCCGAGCCGTGGGACATCGGACCGGGCGGCTACCAGGTGGGCAACTTTCCCATCGGCTGGGCCGAGTGGAACGGGAAATATCGGGACGACGTGCGCCGCTTCTGGCGCGGCGACGCCGGGATGGTGAACGACCTGGCGTCGCGGCTGTCCGGCAGCAGCGACATCTACCAGTGGAGCAACCGCCCGACCTACGCCAGCATCAACTTCGTGACGGCGCACGATGGGTACACGCTGCGCGACCTCGCCAGCTACGAGCGCAAGCACAACGCGCCTAACGGAGAGGACAACCGCGACGGCACCGACGCCAACTACAGCCGCAACTGGGGCGCCGAGGGGCCGACGCACGACCCGCGGATCCTCGCGCGGCGCGAGCGCATCATGCGCAACTTCATGGCCACGCTCGCCTTCTCCGAGGGCGTGCCGATGCTCTCGCACGGCGACGAGTTGGGCCGCACGCAGCTCGGCAACAACAACGCCTACGCGCAGGACAACGAGACCACGTGGATCGACTGGTCCCTCGAGGCGCGGCAGCGCGCGATGCTCGACTTCACGCGCCGCGTGTTCGCCATCCGTCACGCCAACCCGGTGCTGCGCCGGCGCGGATTCCTGCGCGGGCAGGTCGTCGACGGCTCCAGCGCGAAAGATCTCTCGTGGCTGCACCCCGACGGACGCGAGATGACCGACGACGATTGGCACAACCACGACTCGCACATCATCGGCATGCTCATCAACGGCGACGCATCCGATGATATCGATGACCACGGCCGCCCGATCAAGGGCGACAGCTTGCTCCTCATCGTGAACAACCAGGAAGAGATGCGCCGGTTCACGCTGCCCACGCTGTCCGTCGCCGGCACGTGGGAGGAAATGGCGCACACGGCGGCGCGGCAGGGCGTGTCGGCGGACGAGCACGAGACATCGGTCGCGCCGTTTTCGCTGGTGCTGCTCCGCTACGCGCCGGCGCCCCCCGGGGAGCGTTAGGCGTTGACCGGGGACCCGCGACGCCGCCATGTGCCTAACGGGACAGGGCAGGGGCAGGCGCGCCAGCCGTCCGTCGAGTCGGAGCCGCCGGTGTCGCGCGCCGACCTGGCCCGCCTCGCCAACGGCGAGCTCGCCGATCCGCACCGCATATTGGGCGCGCACGCCGCCACCCGCGGCGCCGACCGCGGCGCGGTGATTCGCGCCTTCCACCCCGACGCCAGCGCGGTCGATGCCCTGCTCGACGACGGCCGCACCGTCGTGCTCGATCCCGTTGGGCAGGGAGTGTTCGCCGCGTTCGTGCCCAACGCGTCGGTGCCGCTCCGGTACCGGCTCCGGTTCCGCTTCGCCGGCGGCGGGACGTGGGAACGCGGTGATCCGTACCGGTTCCTGCCGACGTTAGGCGACATCGACCTGCACCTGTTCAACGAGGGCACGCACCTCCGCCTCTGGGACGCGCTCGGCGCGCACGTCCGCGAGATGGACGGCGAACGCGGCACCTCGTTCGCCGTCTGGGCGCCCACGGCGCGTCGCGTCAGCGTCGTCGGCGACTTCAATGGATGGGACGGCCGGCTGTTGCCCATGCGATCGATGGGCGCATCGGGTGTGTTCGAGTTGTTCGTCCCCGGCGTCGACGCCGGCGCGTATTACAAGTTCGAGATCCTCACGGCGGACGGCGCGCTCCGCGTGAAGAGCGATCCGCTCGCCTTCGCCATGGAGCTCCCGCCCGGCACCGCATCGCGCGTCGCCCACTCGCAGCACCGTTGGGCGGACGAGGCGTGGATCGCGGCGCGCGCCGCGGCGGATCCCGCCCGCGGCCCGATGGCCATCTACGAGGTCCATCTGGGATCGTGGATGCGCGGCGACGATGGGCAGCGCGTGCTCACGTACCGCGAAATCGCGCCCGCGCTCGCCGAGCACGTGCGCAAGTTGGGCTTCACGCACGTCGAGCTGCTGCCGGTCGCCGAGCACCCGTTCACGGGCAGCTGGGGCTATCAGGTGACCGGCTACTACGCCCCAACCGCGCGCTACGGCTCGCCCGACGACTTCCGCGCGTTCGTCGACACGCTGCACGCCGCCGGCGTGGGCGTGCTGCTCGACTGGGTGCCGGCGCATTTCCCGCGCGACGACTTCGCGCTGCGCCGCTTCGACGGGACCGCGCTCTACGAGCACGAGGACCCACGGTTAGGCGAGCACCCGGATTGGGGCACGCTCGATCTTCAACTACGCGCGCAACGAAGTGCGGAATTTTCTCGTGGCCAACGCGCTGTATTGGCTGGACGAGTTCCACATCGACGGCCTGCGCGTCGACGCCGTCGCCTCGATGCTCTACCTGGACTATAGCCGCCGCCCGGGCGAATGGCTGCGCAACAAGTTCGGCGGCCGCGAGAATCTCGAGGCCATCGAATTCCTGAAGACGATGAACCGCGTGGTGCACGAGCGGCATCCGGGTTGTATCACCGTCGCCGAAGAGTCCACCGCGTGGCCCGGCGTCACCAAACCCGTCGACCAGGGCGGACTCGGCTTCTCGTTCAAGTGGAACATGGGATGGATGCACGACACGCTCGGCTATTTCGCCCGCGATCCCATGCACCGGTCGTGGCACCAGAACGACATCACGTTCGCGATGATTTACGAGTACAGCGAGCGCTTCATCATGCCGCTGTCGCACGACGAGGTGGTCCACGTCAAGCGCTCGCTGCTCGGCAAAATGCCAGGCGATCCGTGGCGGAAGTTCGCCAACCTGCGGCTGCTGCTCGCGTACCAGTACACGCGGCCCGGCAAGAAGCTGCTCTTCATGGGCACGGAGCTCGCCCCGCCCGGCGAATGGAATCACGACGTGAGCTTGCCTGGCACCTCGCCACGAGCCGGCGCGCGCGGCGTTCCTGGCGTTCGTCCGAGATCTCGGCCGGCTGTACCGCGAGCATGCCGCGCTCTGGCGCGACGACTACGATCCGCGCGGCTTCCAGTGGATCGACGTCGCCGACGCCGCGAACTCGGTGGTGTCGTACGTGCGCCGCGATGGCGACGAGCACGTGGTGGTGGTGTTCAACATGACGCCCGTTCCCCGCGAGCAATACCGAATCGGCGCGCCGGCCGCGGGCGCGTACGTCGAGGTCTTCTCGAGCGACGCCGCGCCGTACGGCGGGAGCGGGGTGCGCACCCCGGCGCGCGTCGAGACCGACGCGCTGCCGCTCCACGGCTTCGAGCAGTCGATGGCGCTCGTGCTGCCGCCGTTAGGCGCGGTGGTGCTCCGGCCCGCGCCCCGCGCCGGCTGACCCGGACCATCGTGTCGGCGCTCCAGGTGCTCGCATTGCGGCTCGGCATCCTCGACCAGTACGTCGACCAGACCGGCCGCGAGACCCGGCTCACAACCGATGCGACGCGCGTGGCGCTCCTCGCCGCGATGCGCGTCGACGCGTCGACCGAGTCCGGGATCCGCCAGGCGCTGCTCGCACTCGACGAGCGCGAGCAGCGCGAGATCATGCCGCCCGTGCGCGTGGTGCGCGAGTCGGAAGCGTGGGACCGCACGCTGCGGTTCCGCATCCCCGCCGACATCGCGCCGCCTAACGGAGAGACGCGCGTCGCGTACGAGTGCACGCTGGAGGACGAGCGTGGCGAGTGTACCACCTACGCCGGCGCCGTCGAGCGGCACGCGGCCGACGTCGTCGACGTCGGCCTCGCGCCCCTCGTCGGCGCCGGCTACTATCAGCTTCGCCTCGCGCTCCGCGCACGCGGAGCGCAAGCCCACGCCCGCCAAACCCTGGTCGTCGCCCCGCCCGCCTGCGTCACGCCCGCCACCCGGCAGTTCGGCATCCAGACCAACCTGTACGCCGTGCGCAGCCGGTCTAACTGGAGCGTCGGCACGTTGGGCGATCTCGCCCAACTCGCCGAATGGAGCGCGTCCCACGGCGCCGCGTTCCTGGGGCTCAACCCGCTCCACGACATCCCCAATCGCGGAGCAGCCGTCTCGCCCTACAGTCCGGTGAGCCGCCTGTATCGCAGCGCCGCGTACCTGCAGGTCGAGGACATCCCCGAGCTCGCGGCGAGCGACGAAGCGCGCGCGCTCCTGGGCAACGACGCCCTGCGCACCGAGCTCGCCGCGCTGCGCGCCGGCGATCGCGTGGAATACGAGCGTGCCACCACGCTGGCGCGCCCGATCCTCGAGGCGCTCCACCGCACCTTCCTCGCCGCGCACCACGCGCCTAACGATACGCGCCGCCAGGCGTACGAGCGGTACGTGGCCCGCGAAGGGGATACGCTCACCGCCCACGCCACCTTCTGCGCGCTCCGCGAACACTTCGCGGAGCTGCACGTCGAGGGCTCGTGGCACGCCTGGCCCAGAGCATTCCGCGTCCCGGCGTCGAGCGAAGTCGCCGACTTCCGCGCCGCACATTGCACGCGGGTGGACTTCCACCGCTGGGTCCAATTCGAGATCGACCGCCAGCTCGAGCGCGCCGCCCAACGCGGACGCGATGCCGGACTCTCCATTGGCCTGTATCACGATCTCGCCGTCGGCTCGTCCGCCGATGGCAGCGACGCCTGGGCGCACCAGCATTCCTTTCTCGCCGGCGCATCCGTGGGCGCGCCGCCGGATGCGTACGCCACCGACGGACAGAACTGGGGCCTCCCGCCCGTCTCGCCCGCCCAGCTCCACGCCGACGCGTACGCGTACTGGATCACGCTGCTGCGCGCGTCGCTGCGCCACGCCGGCGCGCTGCGCATTGATCATGCGTTAGGCATGTTCCGGCAGTTCTGGATTCCCGCCGGACGCCCGGGCCGCGACGGCGCCTACGTGCGCTTCCCGACCAACGATCTGTTGGGCATCCTGGCGCTCGAGAGCGCGCGCCACCGCGCCATCATCGTGGGCGAAGACCTGGGCACCATCCCGCCCGACGTCCCCGCCACCCTCCGCTCCTGGGGCGTCCTGGGCTCCCGCGTGATGCTCTTCGAGCGCGAAGCCGATGGCGCATTTCGCCCCGCGTCGACGTACGAGCCCAGGTCGCTCGCCACCGCCGACACGCACGACATGCCGCCGCTCGAGGGCTACTGGCAGGGTCGCGACCTCGAGCTCGGACTCACCCGCCGCGACGATCCCGACTTGGCGCCCGCCCGCGCCGCGCGCGTCCGCGACCGCCACACCCTCGTCGACCGCCTAACGGACGACGGCATCTCCCGCCGGGATCGGACAACCTGCCGGGTCCGGCGCTCGTCGGCGCGGTGCACCGGTTTCTCTGCGCCACTCCGGCCGCACTCGTCGGGCTGTCGCTCGATGACATTACCGGCGAGACCGACCCGGTCAACATTCCCGGACTCGCCCACGATCGATACCCGAGCTGGACCCGCCGGATGCGGATGCCCATCGAATCGCTCGATTCGAGCCCGACGGTCCGCGAATCGCTCCAGTGCGAGCGTGGCGCGAGATAGTGATCGGCGATATTCCTTCAACACTCGATGCGTGCGAGCCGGACACGGCCGTGCGCCGAACCCTTTGACTCGAGCGGAATCCAGGATTCGGAATGCACGAGCTCGATAACAAAACAGTCGCGTACTTCTCGATGGAGATCTGCCTCGAACAGCGGATCCCCACCTACAGCGGCGGACTCGGCGTCCTCGCGGGCGATACGCTTCGTTCGGCCGCGGATCTCGAGCATTCCGTTGGTCGCCGTGATCGCTCGCCCACCGCAAGGGCTACTTCCATCAAATCGCTGGATGACCAGGGCCAACAGACCGAGACGCCCGAAGACCTGGAGCCCCGAGGATGTCCTCGAGGCCGCCGCAGCGACGGTCACCGTGGAAATCGAGGGCCGCACCGTGCACGTGCGCGCCTGGCGCTACGCGGTGCAGGGCATCACCGGCCACACGATTCCGGTGCTGCTCCTCGACACGGATCTCGAGGAGAACGATGCCTGGGACCGCACGCTCACCGACGTGCTGTACGGCGGCGACCAGCGCTACCGGCTGGCGCAGGAGATGGTGCTCGGCATGGGCGGCGCGGCGATGCTGCGTGCGTTAGGCTTCGAGGACGGCGTCTACCACATCAACGAAGGCCACGCCGCGCTGCTCACGCTGGTGCTGCTCGACCGGCAGTTGGGCTCGCGCGCGCCGTGGAAGCCGGCGACGCCGACTTCGAGGCCGTACGCCACCAGTGCATCTTCACCACGCACACGCCGGTGCCGGCCGGCCACGACAAGTTCCCGGAAGACCAGGTCGTCCGATCGCTCGGCGAGCATCGCGTCGGCGCTGCTGAGCGCCACCAAGTGCTGCGACGAAGACGGCTCGCTCAACATGACGTACCTCGCGCTGCGCCTCTCGCGCTACATCAACGGCGTCGCCATGCGCCACCGCGAAGTGTCGCGCGAGATGTTCCCCGGCCATCCGATCGACTCGATCACCAACGGCGTCCACGCGGTCACGTGGACGTCGCAGCCGTTCCGCGCGCTCTTCGACCGCCGCATTCCCGAGTGGCGTCGCGACAATCTGTACCTGCGCTACGCGGTCGCGATGCCGTTCGAGGACATCCGCCACGCGCACGCGGCGGCCAAACAATCGATGATCGAGGAGGTCGAACGCCGCACCGGCGTGACGCTCGATGCGTCGGCCATGACCATCGGCTTCGCGCGGCGCGCCACGCCGTACAAGCGCGCCGACATGATCTTCTCCGACCTCGATCGCCTGCGCGCCATCGTCGCCGCGAACGGTCCGCTGCAGATCGTGTACGGTGGGAAAGCGCACCCGCGCGACGAAGGCGGCAAGGCGCTCATTCGCAAAATCTTCGAGGCGGCGCACGACCTCGCGGATTCGATTCGCGTGGTGTACCTCGAGAACTACGACATGGATCTCGCCTGCAAGCTCACGTCGGGCGTCGATCTCTGGCTCAACAATCCGCGCAAACCCCTCGAAGCCTCCGGCACGAGCGGCATGAAGGCGGCGCTCAACGGCGTGCCGTCACTCAGCGTGCTCGACGGCTGGTGGTTCGAGGGACACATCGAGGGCGTCACCGGATGGTCGATCGGCGGCTCCGCCGAGCCCGAGCCCGATGAGACGCGCGAGTCTAACGATCTGTACGTGAAGCTCGAGCAGGTGATCCTGCCGCTCTTCTACGGATTGCCGCTCGCGTACGTCGAGGTGATGCGCCACGCAATCGCGCTCAACGGATCGTTCTTCAATACGCAGCGCATGGTGCAGCAATACGTGCGCAACGCGTACTTCCCGCTGCAGGGCGAGTCGGTGCCGGAAGACGAGGAGGCGGTTCGGTCGTAGCCTGACCAACTGGCTGATCGTGCCGTTAGGCGAGAAGGCACGACTCGCGCGGACGGAGCCGTTTTTGTTTAACAAAGGGTTTTCGTTGCTCTATCCGCAAGTATCCCTGGTTTCCGCTTTGATCCTTTCGACATGAACGTATCAGCCAGCTACGCGCGCCCACGCTCCCCCGCACTACGCACGTAAACGACGCGCGCGATCTCAGCCCCGGCCCACGCGAGCACCGCCGCCGCGGCCGGGGTCAACGCGATCACCACGGCGCCGGGCGCGTGCAGAATCCCGCCCACCTCTCGAGCCAGCACGCCTAACGGATCGTGCAGCGCTGTCCAGCCCAAGATCCCGCCCCAGGCGCAGGCGGCGGCGAGCGCCAGCAGACCGGGCGTGAACGCCCGCGGCGCCGCCAGGAGCAACAGCGCCGCCAACACCGGCACCACCGGCCACGGCGCCAGCCACGTGGCTAACGCAAACAGCACGGCCGCGAGCACGAACCGCATTGCGGCGCGCATTAGCGTGGCCCCCCGGCCGGCAGCAGCGTGAGCGCCGGACTCTTGGGCGGGCGCGACAGCACCGTCGAGTCGGGCGGGAAGTACAACACGTCCAACGTTCCCGTGCGCCAGTTGCGCAGTTGATTGTCGTACCGCGCGCTCGCCGGATTCCCCGACTCGCCGCCCGCCAACGTGCCCCAGCCCTGCACGTCGGGGCCGAGTTGCACCACCATCCGCCAGCTCGGACCCGCGGTCCCGTGTCCGCTCGACGGGCTGAGCGTCCCCGGGCCGCCCTGCACCGGGATGCCGAGCCGCGACAGCGACGGCAGGTCCAACAGATGATAGATGTTCGCCTGCTGCACCCGGCTCCAGCTCCAGCCGCCGCCGTTCGGCTCACCGTACCGGCGCGTCACGTCGCCTAACGCAGCGCGCAGGCTCGCCGCCAGGATGTCGTCCCGGTGCTCCACCACGGCGGGTGTCCGCCGGTCGTCCCACCAGACGCTCGTCGGCTGCGCGAGCAGCGCCGCGATCACGCTCTCCGGCGGCCGCACCAAGGGGAGCGAATCGCCGGGCGGCGTCAATTCATCCCACAGCCGCTTCGTCAGATCGATCATCGCCATCTCGAACAGCACCGACCGCTCGTTGTCCGCGGTGTAGCGGCGGTCCCATTCGTTAAGCAGGTCGGCCGCCCGGGCCAGCGCCGAATCGTTAGGCGACGTGGCCAGCACCGCGTGCGCCGCCGCCAGGAACGCCGGCACGAACAGATCCGCCCGCGCGCTGCCGGGATCGGTCTGATCGTTCCGCATGTCCTCCACCGTCGCCTGCGAATCCGCGCGCAACAGCTCGTTGATGCGCATCGCACGCCACGGATCCGGCCAGTCGGCGCCCAGATACGTGGAATCCACGCGCGGATCCACCGGCTGCTGATTGGCCGACGCGAGAAATCCCTGCGCCGGATTGCGCGCGAATGGATACGTGGACACGGGCCACGCGCCGATCCAATCGCTCGCCGACCTCGTCCCGTCGCGCACTACGTCGCCCCGCCCATCGCTCGGCCTAACGGGAAAGGTTCCGGTCGAGCGGATGGCGATCGTCCCGGTTTTGTCGGCCACGAGCATGTTCTGCGCCGGCCACGCATACGTGTTCATGTCGTCGAGCCATTCGTCGGCCGATCGTGCCCGCGCGATTTGCATGAAGGGGGCGAGGACCATCGGCTTGTCCAGCACCGTCCAACGCATCGACAACCATCGCCCGCCGGCGCGACGCATTGGACCGCGGTGCGTGTACAACACCGTGTCCGTCGCCAACACGCGCCCGCCCGTGTCGCGGTATCGCTCGATGCGCTGCACGAGCGGACGCCACTGCCCATCGACCAGATACTTCGTAGGCCGCGCGGCCACGTCCACCGTCTCGGCGTAGTAGTCCATGCACGTCGGCGCCCGTGTTCGTGAACGTCCACGCCACGTTCCGGTTGAACCCGATCGAGATCGGCGGCGCGCCCGGCAGACTCACGCCGTACACGTCGAGCGCGCCCGGCACGACGAGTGCGCCTGTACCAGATCGACGGCAGCGAGAGGTCGAGATGCGGATCGCCGGCCAGCAGCGCGTACCGGCCGCGCGTGCGCCGCGGCGAGACCGCCCAGTTGTTGCTGCCGCAACGTCACGTCGCCGCCGCCGCGGTCCGGCCGCCGCATCGAGCCCGCGGGCCACACTGCCTAAGTCGCAAACGCCAGCGCGCGAGCCGCCGTGTCGGGCGCGCCGGGCGGCGGCAGCGGCGTGGAATCGAAGCGCGGCGCCTGCTGCCCGTTGGGCTAGATCGGCTCCTGGATCGGCGGTTCGCCGGGGAGAGCACGGCATCGGCCGCGCTCGCCCACCAGCGCTCGACGCGCAGCCGGCGGAATTCCTCGCCGTCGTACGCGAGCGTCAGCCCCATGCGCGCGAGCAGATACGGGCTGTTCTCCGGCTTCCATTGCGCATGGGCCGCGCCCGCAACAATCGATACTCGAGCGGCAGGTCCGCGGCGGCATCCGGTCGATGTACGCGTTGATCCCGTCGGCGTACGCCTCGGACGTTGCGCCACGCCGCGCTCGTCGTGTCGGCGAGCGCCGCCATTGCCGCTCCGCCGCCCGCGGCAAGCCCAACGCGCGCGTCTCGCGTCCACGCCAACGCACCGGGCCCACCAGTTCGGTCAGCGTGCCCGGCGCCGCGCGCGTCTGCATCTCCAGCTGGAACAACCGGTCCGCGCGCCACCACGTACCGAACGCGCGATATGCGTCGCGCTGTTCGCCGCGAACACGTGCGGCACGCCGCGCAGATCGTAGAACACGCGCGCCGGCGCGCTCAGCCCGGGCACCGTTCCGCTCGCCTCTTGGGGCAGCACGGCCGTCCGCGCCACGGCCCACACCCCGCGCACCGGGTCGAGAAACGGTATCACGGGCGGCACGGGTCCCACGCGCGCGATCGACGCGTACGTGAGAAGGCCGAGCGCGGCGAGCGCGAGAACGAAACGCGGTTTGGATGGGATCATGGCGACGAAATGAATAACCCTGTGTCGACCGCGTTAACAACTCCACCGATACCAGCGTCTATCACACATGCGAATCACACTGCTCACGATGCTGCTGCTGGGTTCGGCCGCCGCCTGCGGCCACGCGCAGGCGGGCGACACCAGCCGCGCCGCAACCGGTGCCACGCCCGATATGCCCGGCATGACCATGGGCGCCGACACCTCGTCGCCGGCCGACGCCGGCGTGCACGCCGCGATGAGCCACGCGATGCCCGGCATGTCGCTGCACATGACGATGACACCATCGCGCGCGCCCGCACCCGGCGACTCCGCGCGCGCCCAACAGATCGTGACGCAGTTGCACGCGTCGATCGCCAAGTATCGCGACGTGAACGTCGCGCTCGCCGATGGATTCAAGCCGTTCCTGCCCAACGTGCGGCAGGACGTCTACCATTTCACGAAACGCGGCAACGCGATCAAGGCGGCGTTCACGTTCGACGCCGCGCGTCCGACGTCGCTGCTCTACAAGAAGACATTGAGCGGATACGAGCTGGTGGGCGCGATGTACACCGCACCCTTCCGGTCATTGCTGGCCGAGCTCGATGCGCGCGTCCCGCTCAGCATCTATCCGTGGCATCTGCACACGAACCTCTGCGTCCCGCCGCGCGGCCAATCGGCACGGACGGACGAGCAACGCGATGGAAAGCCGCTGTTCGGCACCAGGGGGACGATCACCACCAAAGCGGCGTGCGACGCCGCCGGCGGCACGTTCTTCCCGCACCTGTTCGGATGGATGGTGCACGTGATGACCCACGCCGACGCCGGCGCGACGGACGCCGACTGACCGCCTAACGTTAGGCGTCGAGCGGCGTGACGGTCACCTCGGCGTGGCCGTCGCTCCCGTACCGCACGTGGACTTCCCACGGCTGGCAGCAGATCTCGCAGTCTTCCTCGTAGCGTTGGTCGCTGCCGCCCGCGGGATCGATGGCGATGTCCACCGGCTCGCCGCAGTAGGGGCACACCACCATCGCGTCGGTGTCGACCGTCCCGTCGCCTAACGGAAACTCGTCGTCGAGCTCGTCGCGGCGAACGTCCTCCTCGCCGTCATCCTCGGAGTTCAGGCGCATGTCAGGGCCGCGGGCATTTGGACGCATCGAACGTGTTGTTCAGGTCGCCCACCTGACCCGACAACTTGCGGAACCGCGCGTCGCGCGCGCCGTCGATCGTCGCGTGTACGCCGCGGTACGCGCCGGCCAGCGCGATGTAGGCGTCGTCGGCGGTCTGATAGCCCACCGCCAGCCCGCGACACGTGAGACGCTTGGTGGTGAAATCCGCGTCCCGGTCCTGAAAGTTGCGGATCGCCTGCTCCAGGGAATCGGCCATCGCGTCGAATCGCTGCGTCCTGGCGTCCGTCGCCGCGGGCGCTGCGTTAGTCGGCGGCCCGGGCGCCACGCTCGGCGCCGCGTTAGGAGGTGCGTTAGGCTTTACGTTAGGCGTGACGTTAGGCGACACGGCCGCCGGCGGGGCAGCCGCCTGCGTGGTCGGCGGCGCGGTCATCGTGCCGGCGTCCGGCGTCCGGCCCGCGCCGGGCTTGGCGAGCGCCGCCGTGTCCACGTTCGTTTGCGCCGGAACCGCCGCCGACATCGACCCGCCCGCCGCGAGACCGGCCGTGTCCTGCGGCGGCGTGTAAATCGATGTGTCCCGCAGCCGGCCGCCCGCCGCCGGCGCGCTCGCCGACGGCGACGACAACAACCCGCCTAACCCGGCCGGCGGCTCCAACGCGCCGCGATGATTCCACCACCAGTATCCCGCCGCCCCCACACCCACGACGAACAGAAGCGCCGCCACCGCGCCGAATCGGAGACGCCGCACCTCGGGCTGCGGCTGCATGGGCAAGTCGTCGAACTCCGACGGCTCGGGCAGCATCACCGGCAGCGTCGGCTGGCTCGTCATGCCCGACATCGCCGGGTCCATCGGATCCGGAGTCGCCCGCCGCGGCGGCGCAATGTGCGGTCGCCGCTCCGATCGGTCGCCTTCCACCGGCTGCTCGGTGCGGTAGTTCGCCCAATCGATCAGCGTCCGCTTGCGGCCGCCGGGAAGAAGCCCGTCGTCCTCCACGATTTCGTCGAACGGTATCAGCATCGCGTTGAGCGCGCTGCCGCCCGGAACCAAGCGGAAGAACCCGCCCGTCGGCTCGGGCCCGGTGGTCGCGATCACGAGTCCCGATTGCCACACCTCGTGGAATCGCTCGCGATGCGTGTCGATGTCGATCCGGGCCGGAGACGCCCCCACGAACGGTGCACTATGGTACCAACCCATGAGCCCGGCGCGCCGGCGGCGCAGCTCGAGCTGCATCCCCAACCATTCTTCTTCGGGGATTTGCACCGGTTCGACCTCTCCGATCACGTGACCAGTCCGCATCGCGCTCGTAATCACTACATAGCGCGACCCGGTATCCGGGCACTCGAAGAGATTGCCGAGTAAGAAGCCCATTAGCTCTTGCTCGGGATCGGACCGCAGATGGCGCATCGCTTCCCGTAGCGCGCCTTGCGTGATGAACAGCGGGACGTCCGCACCCGACGCCGCCGTGTCGCTGTTCGATCCCGCTGGTACCCAGTGGATCGAGCGCGCGACCGGCATTGGTTTGCGCAACATCAGGAAGCCGCTTTGCATCGGTGTGCTCAAAGTTCAGGCACCCCTCAGTAGCCAGCCTGGGTAATCATACAACCCCGTTATTCACCGGGTAGAGGCGATTTGCAAGTGTCGCGCACGGCGCGACGCACGCCTGGGTCCGCTTCACCTCGGCACTCGACCACGTTCGTACCCATGCGCCTTCGATTTGGTGCATTGACCTTGCATAGGAGTTCGAACCTCCATCATCGGTGACTTTCACCACACGTTTTGTGACCAAAATGCACTCTTGGGACACCCGGCTAGCTGGACTTCTACGCTCATGTTGAAAGGATCAAAGCGGAAACAATGGATAAGAGCAGATCAAACAAGAACTGTTTTTCCGTATCCGCCGTGATCCCTTGTTTCCGCCTTGATCCTTTCGTCTTGAACGTAGAAGCTCACCAGGTGTGACCACGACCACACGTTTTGTGACCGAAGTGCATTTTAGGGACACGAATACCTTTGCGCCTGGCCGTACCAGACCCCTCTTACTATTCGATCAGATGAAATTGCTGCACGTGGTTGGCGCTCGCCCAAATTTCCCGAAGCTCGCCCCCGTGCACCGCGCCGCCGCCCAGGCCGGACTGGTGCAAACGGTCGTCCACACGGGCCAACACTACGATGATGCGATGTCCGGAGCCTTCTTCCGCGACCTCGGCATCCCCAAGCCCGATGTGGATCTTGGCGTCGGATCGGCGTCCCACGCGGTGCAGACGGCGCGGATCATGGAGCGCATCGAGCCGGTCTTCGAGCGCGAGCGGCCCGACTGGGTAGTCGTGTACGGCGACGTCAACTCCACCATGGCTGCCGCGATCGTCGCGGTCAAACTCGGCCTCCGGGTGGCGCACGTGGAAGCGGGACTCCGCAGCCGCGACTGGACGATGCCCGAGGAGATCAACCGCATCGTCACCGACCGGCTCGCATCGCTGCTCCTCACGCCGTCGCGCGATGCGAACACCACGCTCCTGGCCGAAGGCGAACCCGAGAGCGAGATCGTGTTCGTCGGCAACGTGATGATCGACTCGCTGCTCCACGCGCTGCCCGCCGCGCGCGCGTCGGGCTTCCGGGCCAAGTTAGGCGTAGACGGCAAGGCCGTCGTCGTCACGCTGCATCGCCCCTCGAACGTCGACGAGCCGGCGCGCCTGGCCGGCATCGCCCAGGCGCTGCGCGATCTGTCGCGCGACTACACGGTGGTGTTCCCCGCGCATCCGCGCACGCAGCAGCGCCTCCGCGATGCCGGCATCCACCTTGACGGCGTGATGCTCCTCGAGCCGGTCGGCTACGCCGAGATGCTCGACCTGGTGCAGGGCGCGCACGTGGTGGTCACCGATTCCGGCGGCCTCCAGGAAGAAACGACGGCGTTGGGCGTCCCGTGCCTAACGGTGCGCGAGAACACCGAGCGGCCCGTCACCATCACCGAAGGCACCAACCGGCTGGTGCCCGACCCGGCCGCGCTCGCCCAGGCCGTGCGCTCCGTTAGGCGGGGCGAAGCGATGCGCCGGCCCGATGGCTGGGACGGCAACGCCGGCGAACGCATCGCCCAAGCGCTCGCCGCGCGCTGAGGATCCCAATGCAGCCGCCCTCCTCGGCAAAAGCCGAGGCCGCGCCCTCGGCGCCCCCGGGTCCGCCCGCGCCGCGCGCGCGACACGCACGACCAGTACTTCCGCACCGACGACCTCCGCGAAGGCGTCGCCGGCCGCGCCATCCGCGGCGGCGCGTTCACCATCGGGTCGCAAGCATCGCAGTTCATCATCGGCCTGCTCGCGACGATGGTCATGGCGCGGCTCCTCACGCCCCGTGACTATGGCCTCATCGGCATGGTCACCGTCGTCACCGGCTTCCTCACGATCTTCAAGGACATCGGCCTCTCGCGCGCCACCATCCAGCGCAACGTGCTCACGCACGACGAAGCGAGCAGCCTGTTCTGGATCAACGGCGCCGTGGGTGTTGGCATCGCGTTCATCACCGCGGCCATCGCACCGGTCCTCGCCAAATTCTACGGCGAGCCCCGCCTAACGGATATCACCATCGCCCTCGCCTGCGGATTCCTGGTGAGCGGCTTCAGCGTCCAGCACCAGGCGCTGCTCCGCCGCCGCATGCGCTTCGGCATCGTCGCCGCCAACGACGTGATCTCGAGCACGCTGTCCGGCATCGTCGGCATCACCATGGCGTTCGAGCACCTGTCGTACTGGGCCATCGTCGGCAACCAGCTCACGTACACCCTGAGCGGTGCCATCCTCGCGTGGACCGTGTGCCGCTGGCGACCCAGTCTGCCCAAACGCAGCACGCCTCTGCGCGAGATGCTCACCTTCGGCGGCAACGTCACCGGCTTCACGGTGCTCAACTATTTCTCCCGCAACACCGATGACTTGCTCATCGGCCGCTTCTGGGGCTCGCACGAGCTCGGCCTCTACGCCAAGGCGTACCAACTGCTGCTCTTCCCGCTCAGACAGATCAACCTGCCCATCGGCGGCGTCGCGATCCCCACGCTCAGCCGGCTCGTGGATGAACCGGAGCGCTATCGCGCCGCGTTCGCGCGCACGCTCGACAAGATCGTGCTGGTCACGATGCCCCTTGTCGTGTTCCTCATGGTCACAGCCGACTGGCTCATCGCGGTGGTGCTTGGGCCCCAATGGGTGGGCGCAGCAAAGATCTTCATCTGGCTCGGAATCGCGGGCTTCATGCAGCCCATCGGGTACACCACGGGATGGCTCTTCACCAGCCAGAACCGCACGGGCGAGATGTTCCGCTGGGGCCTGTTGAGCTCCGCGATCGCAGTTATTTCGATCGCCGCCGGCGTGCACTGGGGCGCCGAGGGTGTCGCCAAGTCGTACGCGCTCACCAGTGCGATCGTCACCACACCGCTCAATCTGTGGGCGGTCGGACGCCGCGGCCCCGTGCGCACGAGAGACTTCTACCGCATCAGCGCTCCGTTCGCCATCTCCGCGATCGCCGCCGGCGGCGCCGTGTTTGTGTTTCACCACTTCGCGCACCCGGCGCACGAGCTCGTCGGCCTGATCATCGGTTTCTGCATCACAGCCGTAGTCTTCCTTGGCGTTCTCGCACTGGGCGCGGCGGGCCGAGCGGCATTGCGCGACGTGGTCGCATCGCTCGAGCACCTGCGCTCGAAAAAATAAGAGAATTCTTGGAAACCATTCTCTCTCGCGGCGCGCGTTCTGCATCATACGTCACACATGCGCATAGCAGTCGTCACCACGTACTTCCCCTCGGTGTCCCAGACGTTCGTGCTCGACCAGATCACCGGTCTCATCGCGCGCGGTCATGACGTCGACATCTACGCGCTCGATCCCGAGCCCAATAGCGCCGGCATCGTGCCGCGCGCCGAGCGCCACCCGCTCGCCGATCGCACGTACTACCAACCGCGCACGCCGCGCCGGAGCCTCGGCCGTGCGTTAGGCATGCCGGCGCTGCTGGCAGACGCGTGGCGTGGCCGCGCCGCCCAGGCGCTGCGCATTGCGCGCGCCGCGCCGACGGACAAACTCGGCGTCCTCTATGAGAGCGCGCCGTTTTTGGATCGCGCTCCGTACGATGCAATCCTCTGTCACTTCGGATCCAATGGCCAACGCGCGCTCCGCGTGCGCGACGCCGGCATCGTGCGCGGTCCGATCGTCACCGCGTTCCACGGCGCCGACATGAGCCGCTACGTGCGCATGCACGGCGCCGCGGTCTATCGCGATCTGTTCGCGCGCGGCGACATGTTTCTGCCGGTGAGCGAGTTCTGGGCGGCGCGTCTCATCCAACTCGGATGTCCCGCCGACAGAATTGCGGTGCACCACATGGGCATCGATCTCTCGCGCTTCGCGTTCACGCCGCCGCGCACGCCGACCGTCGATCAACCCGTTCGCATCGTCGCCGTCGCGCGGCTGGTGGAGAAGAAGGGACTCTCGTACGCCATTCGCGCCGTGTCGGCGTTGCGCCGCGATGGCGTCGACGTCGCGCTCGACATCGTGGGCGACGGCCCGCTGCGCGCGCAGCTCGAGTCGCTCATCGGCGAGCTGGGCATGAGCAACGCCGTGCGGATCATCGGCGCGCGCTCGCGCGATGAGGTCGCGCGCGTGATGGGCGCCGCACATTTGTTCATCGCGCCGAGTGTCACCGCGCGCGATGGCGACATGGAAGGCATTCCCGTGGCGCTCATGGAAGCGATGGCCAGCGGCGTTCCGGTGGTTGCGACCCGGCACAGCGGAATTCCCGAGCTCGTCGAGGATCGCGTGAACGGTCTGCTCGTTCCCGAGCGCGACGTCGAGGCGCTGGTCAACGCGGTGCGGTGGCTCGTGGATCATCCCGAGCAATGGTTGATGCTCGCGCTCGCCGCGCACGATGCCGTCGCGCAGAACTACAACGCCAACCAGTTGACCGACCAGCTCGTCGGCCTGCTCGAGCGAGCCGCCGGCCGCGAGCCGGAAGGCGTGCGGCCGCCGTCCGCTCCGCGCTTGGTGGAATCCAAGAGAGATCGCGCCCCGGCGCATCCCGTGTCGCACTCGGGTGCACACAGCGCTTGATCCCGGAGGCACCGCCTCGCAATAGTTGAGGGCCGATTGACAACGAGGCGGCCCATTCGAATTCCCGCACGACCCCGCGTGACGACCGCATTCCCGTACTCGACGGGATCCGCGGGCTGGCGATCATTCTCGTCCTCATCAACAACATCTATCCGGAGAGCGCCATTGGGTCGACGCTCGACACGATGTTCGTCCACTTCACCGATTTCTGGTGGATCGGGGTCGACCTGTTTTTCGTGCTGTCCGGGTTTCTCATCACCGGCATTCTCGCCGACACCCGCGACGGCGAGCAGTACTTCAAGAATTTCTACGCGCGGCGATTCCTCCGGATTTTCCCGCTGTATTATCTGGCGCTGTTCGTGTTGCTGTTTGTCATCCCGCACGTGGGGCTCGCGAACGCCGATCAGTTGCACCGTCTGCACGTCCAGCGCTGGTACCTCATCACCTACCTCGGCAACCTCGGCACGGCGCTGCACGGGGACACGCACTTCCGGACCAACACGTTCTGGTCGCTCGCCGTCGAGGAGCAGTTCTATCTGGTGTGGCCGTTGTTCGTGTTGTGGTTCGACGCGCGCAAGCTGATCCGGATTTCGCTCTGGCTGATGGCCGTGAGCTTCGTGCTGCGGGCGGTGTGGCTCGCGCGCGGATTGTCGAACGACTGGGTGTACATGTTGACGCCGTTCCGGTTCGACGGGCTGCTCGTGGGCGCGATGCTGGCGCTGGCGATGCGCGCGCCTAACGGAAAGGAGTGGCTGCGGCGGCGGGCGCCCGTGGTGTGGCGCGTGTGCGCGCCGCTGTCGCTGCTGCTCATCGCCGCCTACGAGATTCCGCGCGACGTGCGGACCGAGCTGCCGCTCCAGGTGTTCGGGTATCCGCTCATCGCGTGCGCGTTCGCCGCGCTCATCGTGCTCACGCTAAACGCCGCGCCCGGGTCGCGTCTCGAGCGGTTATTCGGCAACCGGACCATGCGCTTCATGGGGCGGTACAGCTACGGCATGTACGTGTGGCACGGGATGATTCTCGAGCTGCTCATGAATCACGTGTCGTGGATCGCGATTCCGCCGCTCCTGTGGGGCACGCGGATCCCGTACGGATTGCTCGCGCTCGTGATCGCCTCGGCGCTCACGATGGCCGCCGCGTTCGTGAGTTACAACGCGTACGAGAAGCCGATTTTGTCGTTGAAGAGGTTTTTCAGGTACACGCGCCCGGTGGATCAGGAGGGCGACGCGCGCGCGTCTACGGTCCAGGTCGCTCGGTCACGCTGACGGATAGTATACCTTGAGACGGTGGTGATCGGCGGGTAGCGAAGTCGCGCGAGATGAGCCGCGCGAAAGTCGACCAATCGCTTGACCCACAGGCCTTTGCGTCGTCATAGTTGACGAGCAAACAATGTCGTATTTTTTCTCACCGCCGGTTTGCGCCGTCAGTGCAAATCCTGCGGTAGCTGTGTCCGCAAGTTTGGCGATGGTGCCGACGCTGTACGCGAGAGAGCGCGATGTCGAGCAGTGGCGAGATGTGTTGGCAACTTTTGTACACCAAGCCGCACGCCGAGGAGTGGGTGGAGGTGAACCTGCGGAGGCAGGGATACACGACGCTCTTGCCGCGAGTGCAGGCGCGATCGGGATACCGGCCCTTGTTCCCGCGGTACATTTTCGCCGGATTCGAGGCGGATCGTTCCGTGCGCGAATTGCGGAGCACGCGTGGGGTGTCGTACGTGGTGCAGTGCGGGGAGGCGGCGGCTCGTGTACCGGTGGCGGTGATCTCGGAGATCGAGGGGCGGATGGATCCGTGGGGCGTGGTGGTGGTGGATGTGAAGGCGAGTGCGGGGTCGTTGTTCGGGACGGCGGAGCGGGAGCGGGTGCGAACGTTAGTCAGGTTTGCGGAGGCGGGGTGGCGGGTGCGGGTGGCGTGATGCGCCGCGCCGCAATCCGTTAGGCGAGAAGGCCGTTCGGTTGTAGCGGCCGGCCCGAAGTCACTTGCGCGGCGCGAGGGAGAACCAGCATCACTCTGCTTGTCTTCTTCCGGGTCAGTCGGTGAGTGGTGCCCGAACTGGCTCAACTCCCCGAGCGGAATCACCTTGAGACCGGCGGCGCTTGCGCGGCGCGTGTACTCATCCAGTGTACGCCAAATTACCGGGAATTCTCTCCACCGGCCTGGTGTGTGGTCTCCCAGGCTCACGTTAGCGAACAACCTACCATCTCCGCTAAATGGCGCGTCACGAAGCGCAGGCACTCATTGACGTGATCGTCGGTCAGGTGGAAAAGGACCGAGAACGACCAGAGGTAGTCGAAGCGGCGACCGAGAGTCTACAGTGTCAATGCGTTCGCCTCTCACGAGAGTGGTTTCTTTCTTGTTAGGCGTTCCCGGCGGACTGCCTTACGTGCGGCGTGTAGCGCATCTGATCCTGACGTCCAGCCCCACATAGTTACCTGCATCAAGATACCGGATCAGCGGAATACCACCGCGCAGGACGCCGCATCCGTAGTCGAGCAACGAGTGCTGGGGAAGAAGTCCCTGTCCTCGCG
The DNA here is from genome assembly GCA_963702675.1 of uncultured Gemmatimonadaceae bacterium. Classification (GTDB taxonomy): domain Bacteria; phylum Gemmatimonadota; class Gemmatimonadetes; order Gemmatimonadales; family Gemmatimonadaceae; genus JADGGM01. The sequence goes on along the minus strand of CAVPDN010000009.1, from coordinate 11,527 downwards.
AGAAAGGACATTCTGAAATTGCTGCTTGAACTGATACGCTTCGGGTCGACCAACGAGTCCGGGAACCTGCTCGGACCATCGGCGCCGCGCGTCAGCAGTCCGCGCTCGTATCGACGCTAATCCTCGTTGAAGCAAGCGAATCATTTTGGATGGATGAGGCGGTAAGCAGTGATTTTCGTGCGCAGAATGGCTGCGCGCCAGGATTCTTGCAAGTCGATCCGTTCCCCAGGCCACCATAGGCGTCGAGTGAGTGCGAGCGGGTCAGCGGATATCCAAGCCGCTGCAACAGGACACCGGCCGCCAGTTCGAAGAGTGCCTCGTCATTGCGCTCATCTCCTGCGCCACCGCTCAGACCGTCGCGCGATTCGGCGCGGACTTTGTTTGGTCATGCCACCGATGCTCTTCGTCGAAGATATTGGTTTGCCGATTGATGATAATTGAGCATTGATCGGATCGTACGATTCTCCGATCGCGTCGGCACACCTCGCCGAGCACGCGTTCCGGATCGCGCTACGAGTTCCTCGTATCGGACTTCGTGGTATGAATCGCCGAAAAATGCGCGGCCCGTCACTTTGGCCGCGCTCGACGTCGGCGCTCCAGTAGTCGGCCCCTTCGAGAATTCCGTTAGGTCCGAAGGTTTGCTCGAGAAACGACAGCACGACATTGCGGCCATCTCTGATGACATGCAGAATTTTGGCGTCGGGGAACAGCTCTTTGATGACCGGCAAGCTTCGAACATATCCCGGCGTCTTGTCACCCCAGCGTGGTTTCCGCCTCGCCGCGCGCGAACGCCACGTTCGCACACGCGATCACCGAAGGCCAATCAGAGCGCGTGAGCGACTCGAGCTGGTGCGCAGCGACTCGCACGAGAATCCCAAGTTCGGGAAATACCGGACGAGCCCACAATTTTTTGCGTTAGGCGATCACGCCACTCGCTTTCCGGGCCAGGCATCGATGGCACCTCGTTCGGTCCGGAAGTCGGGAAATACCACGTCTCTCCAGGGATACTGATTCGCGGATGGCTGTTCAACATGAGCCGCAGCAACGTCGTTCCCGAACGGCCGCAGCCGAGGACGAAAATCGGAGCGGTGTGGTCGCTCATACTCGAGCGAATGGAGTCATGATCGTATGCACACTGTAGTCGCCCAAAATGGATGGCGCAAGCGACCGTCTCGAGCCAACCCTCGCACCTAACGACGTGTCTGCACTCGGTCCATCCACACCATCGTTCTTTCTGGGGCGAAAAACTCGCGTCGTGTAAGGCCATTGCGCGCGGTGCAGCGCGAGTCATGCGCAACCCCCGCGAGCTCGCTCGCCTAACGATCGCGCGGCCGGAGGAGCTGGAGCGCCGATATGAAGCCGAGGCACGCGAGCTGTTCGGCGACCTGCCGAGGGCAGTGCCGATAGAGGCTGTCGTCGGCGACGACCTTGGCAAACTAGATACCTTCTCGTTCCTCGATGATACGTCAACGGTTCTCGACTTGCTCCTCTGTCGCGGTCTGGCTCGCAGTCGCCCAAGGTGCCGGTACTTCGAGATCGGTACGTTCCGCGGCGAGAGCGCCATTGCCGTAGCGGACGAAGCATCAGAGGTCGTGACGCTCTCCCTCCCTCGCGGACGACCACCTGCTTTCGTTGGGCGCTGACAGCTCGTTCGTTGCTGCGCCACCGCGTCTTTTCGGACAAGAATCCAAAGATCCGCCACATCTTCGGCGATAGTCGCTCGTTCAATGTAACGCCGTTTCTCGACTGGGCCGACGTACTGTTCATAGACGGCGACCATGCGCGTGCGGCCGTCGAGAACGATACAAGACGATTCCTGCCGATCGTGCGTCGAGGCACGGGCGTTGTGGTGTGGCACGATGCGTTTCTGTTCGCCGCTCCGTCCACGTTGGGAAGTGCTTGCCGGCATAGGCGCGGCACTCACGGCAATCAACGGAAGGCCCTCGTTCATGTCGCGAACACCCTCGCGGTCGCACTGCTTACCATCGGCCGATAGCTTGCCGACGATAGAACTCTCGTATGTGCCCAAGACCGTGTTCTCGGTTTCTGTCACAGCGCGACAAATGGACGGTGCACAGGAGAAACACGGATGACCACGCGGAACCTGATCATCGAGCCCCGCCGACCGTTTCAGCTTCTGGACTGGCGCGAATTTGCAGAATATCGTGACCTCCTGTTCTTCCTCACTTGGCGCGACGTAGCCGTTCGCTACAAGCAGAGCGTGCTCGGGTGGCTCTGGGCATTCCTGCAGCCGCTGATGCAAGTGCTGGTGTACTCCATCATTTTCGGTCTCCTCCTTCGCGTGCCCAGTGCCGGCGTGCCATATCCTCTCTTCGTGTTGAGCGGCATCATTGCCTGGACCTACTTCACGAATGTCGTCGCGCAGGCATCGAGCAGCGTCGTCGTGCAGCAAGACATGATTACGAAGGTCTACTTTCCGCGCTTGCTCGTCCCTCTCACGCCGGCGCTCGCGTACCTCGTCGACCTTGCCATTTCGTTAGGCTTTACGCTCGTCGTCGCGATCGTGTGGACGCACCATCTTCCGCTTGGCAGCGCTCACGCTGCCACTCTTTCTGCTCCTGCTCGTCCTCTGTGCCGCCAGTGCGGGTACGTTCCTCGCCGGCCTCAATGGTCCGCTATCGCGACGTGCGCCAAGGCGCGGCACTGTTGCTGCAGCTTGGACTCTGGGTCACGCCCGTCATCTGGCCGCTGGAGCAGCTGCAGCACAAGCTACCCACGCTGTACTGGTTGGTCGGCACTCAACCCGATCGCCACCGTCGTTCAAGGCTTCCGCTACGGGATTGCTCGGCCAGGCGCCGCCGCCCTGCCCATGCTCGTTCTCAGCATCGCCGTCACCGTTGCCATGGCCGTTCTCGCGCTGTGGAATTTCAACCGCGTCGAGGACGTGATTGCCGACATTGTCTAACGGCACCTGCCTGTGACCCACATTTCGGTCAGAGACGTCTCGAAGCTGTACCGTCTCTATCTGAAGAACGAGCGGTCGCAGGATCTCACCGTGCGTCTCGCGTCGGCGCTCGCCGCGCCCTTGAGCAACTTTCGGCGCTTGCGCTCGCTCGACCAGTTCGGCGACAACCAGGACAGCATCCTGTACGCGCTCCGCGACATCTCGTTCGACGTCGCCGCCGGCGATGTCGTCGGCATCATCGGGCGTAACGGGGCGGGAAAGAGTACGCTCCTCAAGATTCTCAGCCGCATCACGCGGCCGACGAGCGGTCGGGTCGAGATGCAGGTCGTCTTTCGAGTTTGCTCGAAGTCGGCACCGGATTTCATCCCGAATTGAGCGGACGCGAGAACATTTTCTTGAACGGCGTGATTATCGGCATGCGCAAGGCCGAGTACGTCGCAAGCTCGATGAGATCGTCGCATTCTCCGGCGTCGAGCGGTTTCTCGACACGCCGATCAAGCGCTATTCGTCCGGCATGTAGGTCCGCCTGGCATTCGCTGTCGCTGCGCATCTCGAGCCCGACATTCTCGTGATCGACGAGGTGCTCGCCGTCGGCGACGCCGAGTTTCAGCAGAAGTGTTTGGGTGCGATGGCGGGATTTGGACAGCGCGGGCGAACCGTGCTCTTCGTATCGCACAACCTCGCCGCGGTTCAATCGCTTTGTAAGCGTGGAATCGTGCTTCGAGAGGGCCGCCTGACCTTTGATGGCCCGTCGACGCCGCTATCGACAGCTATGTCGAAAGTCTCGGTGCTGCCTCGCGATCGAACGAATTCGAAAATGGAATCGAAAGCAACGGGTTCATGCTGAAGGAGCTCGTCGTCGAAGGAGGCGGAGACGGTCGAGATAGTATCGTGCGCGCAGGTTGCCGCTGCACGTTTCGCGTTGCCGTTACCGGGCACACTGACGTTCCATTGATCGTCGTCACCGTGTGGATGTCTGGCGGATTCGGTGAACGCGTGCTGCTCCTTAGCTCGCGGCTCGCAGGCGAATCAGTGCAAGGTTTTACGGAGCGACTCGATTGCGAAATCCGCATCGACCGCCTGATGCTCATGCCGGGTCATTACCACCTCAATGTCGCCATATTTACAGCGGGCGGGACCAGCTTGCGACATGGGAGCAAGTGGAAAGCGTCGAAGTGCATCCTGATCCGGCCGCGCCAGCTTTGTCGCTTCCCTCCGTCGGCGTTCGCGGGGTGGTGTATGCCCCTGCGAACTGGTCGGCGAATGTAGATGCATTGTGACTCCACCGCGCATCCTGTATTTGTGCGGTTGGCCGATCGGTGCACACGGCGAAGGCGCCGCGAGTTTCGTCTACGAGCAAATCGATGTGCTCGCGCGAGACGTGCGTATCGTGTATGTCGAGCACAGATTCGAGGGCGTGGTGGGTTGGACGCGGCGTCGGGCAGCGCGACGCGACGTCGAAGTGATCTCGGACCTCTGGCCTCCGCCAGTCGCCGCTCTCCGAGTCTGGACCCCGCGTTGGTCTCCACGCCTAACGAGACACGATCTAATCGACGATGTCTGGAACGCCGGTGCCATGGTGGCTGGCCAGGCGTCTCGCGCATTCGGGCGCATCGACATTGTTCACGCCCACGTAGTCCTTCCGGCTGGCCTGTTAGGCGCCGCCGTCGCACAGACCCTTCGAGTCCCACTCGTTGTGCAAGAGCACAGCGGTCCGTTCTCGATGCATCTCGACACGAACCCAAGCGGGCAGCGGTGAATAAGACCTTGCGCGCGGCAGCCGTCGTGTGTGCCGTCGGAGATGAGCTCGCAAAGCGCATTGTGGCACAACAAGCGGCGTGTGACGTTCGCGTGATGCCGAACCTCGTACGCACGGGACTGTTCGCGCCGATCGCGATCCCGGATGACCGAGCTGCGTGAAGTTGGTGAGTGTCGGTTCGCTGGAAGAGATAAAGAGGTTCGACGTCCTGGTTGATGCCGTCGCGAGTCTCCAGCGCTCTGGACAGCCAGTACAGTTGCGCATCGTCGGCGCCGGCTCCCAGCGCGAGAAACTTTCGACTTGCCTCGCGGATTTGGCCTCGATCCGCATACGACGCTTCTCGGCTCACGCTCTCGAGCAGAAACAGCGTCGATCATCGCACACTCGCACATTTACGTTTGTTCCAGCCGCCACGAAACGTTCGGCATCGCGCCAGCCGAAGCACTTTCCGTTGGGCGGCCGGTGGTGAGCACGCGCTGTGGAGGTCCCGAAGGCTACGTAGACGACACGTGCGGCGCTTTGGTCGAGCCATGCGACCCAGAGGCCTTGGCCGACTCAATCGCTCAAACGTGGCAGCGCATTGACAGTTTCGTTCCGGCGCAAATGCACGCACGCATCGATGACTTGTTCGGACCCGATGCCTTTCGACAGCGTATGCTGGCGCTCTACGACGAGGTGCGCTCTGCTCGAGTCGCTGCGTGAGGCGCCGGCTCTCAGAATGATCGCGTCGCGTCTGATGTCCGCTCGTCGGTCAAGTCGTTCCGACCTGTGAGCGCAGATTCCGCGGCGAAGGATGGCACTTATGTCGTCATTCACCTGGTCGTACAGGAAACGACAAAGCCGCTGGTAGGACCGCAGGTGCTCGACAACATGGAATCGCAGATCACGACGCCGGGACCGGCACGGCCGACACGTGTGATTGTCGTTCTGCTCGAACCGCTTCGCTCGCTGTTCAACCCGGATGTGCGTAGAGCGGTGCAAGCGTTACGAGCGCGTGCGCCTGGGGTGACTGTTTCATTGCTGCCTTACGTGAGTCGTCTGTCCGTAGCCGCAGAACGCTTCATTTCTCGTCCCGCTTTCTGAAGAGCTACTCGCGGGGTCTTCCGGTCGTGTTTCACTGCCGTGGGGAAAGAGCGGTCGAATGGGCCCAATCACTGTCGCAGCACAATAGTCGTGCGGCCATCATTGCGGACATTCGAGGACCGTGGCCCGAAGAGCAACTATTTGCTCAAAGCCGCAGCGATAAGTCGGCTGAGTTTTCAAGTCATCGCGACTATGACCGCGCCACGAGCAACCTCGTCGCAGTGCTTGGCGCGTCGCAACGCGCAACGACCGTATCCGATGGCATGCGGGAGTGGCTTGCCGGGTTGGGAGTAGCGCGGACAAAAATGAGCTACGTCCCGTGTTGCGTTCAGAAGGTTACCTATGACGCGCGAACGCGCGAGCAAATGCGCGACAAGCTCGGTCTGTCGCGCAACTTCGTACTGGTATACGCTGGAGTGGCTGACCGCTTCCAGTACCTCACGGATGGACTCGGAGAGTTTGTGGCGCGGGCGCTGGAAGTGAATGCATTGGTCCACTTCATGGCAATTACTCCAGATCGCCGGAACATGGCGGCGCTCCTAACGGATGCTGGAGTCGATCCGGCAAGAACATCGATCTTTCACCTACCGCAAGAGCGCGTCGCCACTCACCTGATGGCAGCCGACGCCGGGCTCATCCTTGGCAAGCCAGGAGTTCTCAAGACTGTCGTGCAACCTGTGAAGTTCGGCGAGTATCTCGCCGCCGGTCTGCCTGTGATTGCTTCCCGCGGGACGCTTGGCATCGACAGACTGCTCATTGAGTACCGGGCTGGCACCCTCGTCGACTACCCACAAGAAGAGTGGTCGCAGGACGAAGTTCGACGCGCGTTAGACACTGTTAGCACAGCTCGCGACAGTCTTCATAGCGGCGCGTTGACGCTCTGCCGTGAACACTTCTTGTGGGACCGATATGCGAGCGTCCAGCGGGAGGCCTACGTCGACGCACTCGCGATCGCGAGATTCGGCGCAACATGCTTGCGTCTTGACGACCCTGCGCCGGCAAACATGCTAGATCGCGTAGCGCCGTGAATCTCGCGTTCGTTTGTTACCCGTACCATCGCGGCGGTGTCACCCGTTGGATGGCGGACCTCGCCATGGAAATACAGCGGCAAGGAGGCACCAGCTGGTTCGTCACGCCGCAGCCGGCGGCGCCTTTCGTCAACGGCCGTGGACGCCCGACCATGGTGGACCTCTTCTCGGGCCTGCACACCCGGCGAGCGCCCAACGGTCGTCGCGCCGGTTGTTGGGCAGACCTTCGAGTTCGGTACGGCGGCGTATCGGTCGTCGGTCTACGCGGCGGCGCTGAAATCCGCAGTGCCGGCGGACGTCCCGGTCATCGTGTCCAACGACCCTGATACGTGGCCGCGGCCGCCTACCTGTCGCCACGCAATCCGATGATCGCGGTGCTGCACGGTAATCACGTCATCAACGACCATCTCGTGATGCGCTACGGGAGAGCCGCCGCCGCAATCGCCTGCGTGTCGACGCGCGTCAACCGCCGCACGCAGGCGCTCGACCGGCCGGGGCACGCTCCGTTAGTCACGATACCTTGCGGCATTCCGATGCGGCCGCCGCAGAACCGCCTGGTGCATTCGTCCGAACCGCTGCGCCTCGCGTGGGTCGGCCGTATGGACGAAGCCGAAAAGCGTGTGAGTGACCTGCCGAAGATCGCCGCGCAGCTCAGGGACACCGGCGTGATATTCACGTTCGACCTCATGGGCGATGGCCCCGCGCGTGAATCCTTGGCCCAAGCCTTCGACTCCCTCGATCTCGGCGCTCGCATTCGGATGCATCCATGGTCGGCCACGAACGACGTGCTCGACTTGCTCGCGCGCTCCGACGTGCTCCTCATGTCATCAAATTCGGAAGGCATGTCCATCACTGTAATGGAAGCGTTGAGCGCGGGATGCAGCATCGTCTCGAGTCGCGTCAGCGGCGTCGAAGACTACGAGTCCCACGCCGCTGCGGAGTCGTGCCTTTGGATTTACGACATCGGCGATGTCGCGGGCGCCGTCGAGCGCGTTCGCGCCGCGTCGCGCATCCCGCTGGGAGTCCGTGCCGCGGCGCGCGCGACCTCGCCGAGTCGGAGTTCTCCATCGGCGTGTGCGCCCAGCGATACGCCGAGCTGTCGTCACGACTCGGCCCAACGGAGTCGGTTGGGCGCGTGGCACTCGACGCATCGCGCACCTTCACCGCGCTCGCCTCCCTGCCTGTCGCTGCGCAACGGCTGGCGCGGATGTACATCGCGAAACGCCGGCGGCACGCGACGATGCCGCGATCCCCGGCTGCGACATCGCCGGTGGCCTAACCCATGTGCGGAATCCTTGGCCTGGTCCGGCGCGATGGTCGCCCGGAAGCGCAAACCCTTTCGTTAGTCACGGCCTTGGGTCGCGTGCGGCATTGCGGACCGGATGATGAAGGCTACCTCCTCTGGCATCCGGGTGAGGCCGCCCGCGTGTACGCCGGGGAGGAAACATCGCCCCAAACGCGCGAGGCCAAACGTCTCGCGCTCCTGCCATCCCGTGCGCCCTGGCAGGTCGGACTCGGCCATCGCAGGCTGTCCATCGTCGATCTCTCGCCCGGTGGCCATCAGCCGATGCTCCACCACGAGACAGGACTCGGCATCGTGTTCAACGGCGAGATCTACAACCACGTCGAGCTGCGCCCCGACCTCGAGCGCCTGGGGCATCGGTTCGTCTCGCACTCCGATACCGAAGTGCTGCTCGCGGCGTGGGCGGAATGGGGCCCGCATGTTTGGATCGGTTGAATGGGATGTTCGCGTTCGTGCTCTCGATCCACGCGATGGCGGCACGCTTCACGCCGTTCGCGATCGGTTCGGCGTCAAGCCGCTGTACTGGGCCGTCGTCGACGACCTCATCGCCTTCTCATCCGAGATCAAGCAGATCCGCAGCCTCCCTGGGTATGCCTTCGCGCCTAACGAAAGGAGCGTGCGCCGGTATCTCACCGACGCGCCGGCTCGATGGCTCGTCGGACACGATGCACGAAGGCGTACATCAGTTGCGTGGGGGAGAGCGCGCCATCGTCGATCTCGGGAACCACGACGCCATCCGTGAAGGTCGTGCGGTGGTATCGCTTCGCCCCCGCCGCCGCAACGAATGATCTTGGAGAGGCGGCGGCCCGCGTGCGTGACCTCCTAACGGACAGCATTGCGCTTGCGTCTGCGCGCCGACGTCCCGGTCGGATCGTGCTCTGTCCGGCGGACTCGATTCCTCCGCGATCGTGTGTCTCGCCCACCGCGACCTGGACGCGCGCGACACGCACGCCGGACAGGTGACCGTGACCGCGCGGCATGCCGATGCTGCGTTCGACGAATGGCAATACGCCGAGCGCGTGATTCGCGCTACCAATGCGACGTCCGTTAGCGTGTGGCCGACTTCCGCTGATCTCGTCTCGAACCTCGATGCACTGCTCTGGCACATGGACGAGCCCTTTGGCTCGACGAGCATGTTCAGTCAATGGTGCGTCTTCCGCGGCGCGGCCGGCGCGGGACTCGAAAGTGATGCTCGACGGACAAGGCAGCGACGAGCAGCTCGCGGGATACGGCGGCAATGATACCGCGCTTTACACCGGGATGCTGCGACGCGGCAGGATGCTGCGACTGGCGGCCGAAATTAGCGCGTATCGCAGGCAGCATGGAACGCTCCGCTTGCGCAGATGATTCTTTCTCTGCGCAACGTCGTCTCCGCCAATCGTCGACGCGCTGCTTCCGTCGCGCCTTCGTGTGTCGCGCGAGCGACCCGGCGTGGCTGCGCGCGGATGCGGACGGTGATGACGGCGAGGTTCCGCCCGTCGATCTCCAGGACAGCCTGCGGCGGCAAACTTCGACACGTCGCTACCTGTGCTCCTGCGATACGAGGATCGGAACTCGATGGCGTGGTCGATCGAATCCCGCGTTCCGTTCCTCGACTATCGACTTGGTGGAGTATCTGGCCGGACTGCCCGATCAGATGAAGCTGCGTCACGGTGTCACGAAAGTCGTTCTTCGCCAGGCCCTCGCGGACTCCTGCCGGAGGCGGTGCGCGATCGGCGCGACAAAATGGGATTCGTCACGCCTGAGCGCGCTTGGTTAGGCGAGATTCCGCGCGAGCTGGATCCGCGAACAGGTTCGCGTGGCGATCGAGGCCTCGCCGAATCTCGCTGCACGCGGACGCCGTGATGAAGGAAGTCGACGACATTATCACGGGTCGCAAGCCGTTCTCGTTCTTGCCATGGCGATTCATCTGCTTGGGGCGATGGATGCGAATCAGCGCGGAACGACTGACCGGCCGGTCGACGGTACGGCCCCTGAGGTCGTCGCTCGTGCGCGCCGCGCAGTCGATTTCCGCATGAAGGCCGCAGCCGTTGCGCACGGTGCTGATCTTCGCGCACGAATGCGCGCCGTACAATGCGCCTGCATCGACGATCGGTGCGCAACGCGTCGCCCAATTTGCCAAGCACCTGCCGAGATTCGGTTGGCGCGCGATCGTCATTTGCTGCGACGCACGCACACGTGGAACGGGATTCTCGGATGACGGATGCGTCCCGCATTCAGCTCTCGTTCGCGACTCGAGTCGCGACGAGTCGCTGATTATTCCAACGCCATCACTCCCTTGGGACGGGCTGCTGGACCGCTGGTGGCGCGCGAGCATGCGCGATTCGTCCAGAGCAACACCGCGTCTCCTCTGGCGTAAGCCGCTCACCGCACTCAAGCAGCTCACACTCGGCGACTATAGCTCCGCGTGGCAGCCGTGCGCCCGGCGAGCAGCGGAGATTGTCCTGCGCTCCGAACGCATCGACGCGTGCATCGGTGAGCACACGCCCGATGCCGGTGTGTTGCTCGCGCGATGGTTCGCCGATCGAACCGGAGTGCCTTGGGTGGCCGACTTCCGTGACCCCGTACTGCGGCCGTTCCCGCCGACGCTCCGATTGCTCTACCTGCCGCGCATTCGATCGGTGCTGTCGACCGCGGCGCACGTGATCAACGTCAACGAACATTTGGCCGGGCTCGACCAGGAAATGTTAGGCCGCCCGGCGACCAGCATTCCGAACGGGTTCGATCCGGACGAGTTCGAGCGTGGCGGCCCGCCGTCCCGTGGCGCCGCTTTCACGATCGCATATTGCGGCAATCTGAATCCCGATATCCAAACGATGGGGCCGTTCTTCGAGGCGCTCCGTATCGTAAACAGAGGGGGTAGAAGATCAAGCCCGAATTGGTCAATTAGCATAGCAGGAGGGATAATTGGTGTTTCTATACTCATTCGCCTAATATTCCCTGTGTGACGACACTTTTCATGTATAGGCAGGCAGAAGATAGCGTCTCAAATATTCATAAAAGATGGGCTCTAACCAGACTGAATCCATCCACTACCAAACTTTCTTTTGTAATCACATGTTGTGCCTTTTCTGCTCTTGCTATCCTCACTAATGCATATGTAACTGGAGTCGGACTCAGTAATTTCCCATATCTTCTTTATTATGTTGTCGTAGGGAATATCGCCCTATTCGCACTGACATGTTTGGACTATACTCTCTTGAAAGGGACTTCCTTAAGCAAACTCTCAAAAGTCTTTCACGTATCTGCATTTTCGTATCTCATCTGGTTGCTTACCTTGGGCATAGGCTTGCTCATTACGAATTTAATAAGCAACGATGATAGTCGTGCTACCATAAATTCAAGTTATCTATTAGAAGGGTTGCTCTTCGTGGCTGGCTTTAGGATACTGTATGTTTAAGTCAGTTTTTGGTGCAACATTACTGCGA
>CAVPDN010000008.1:0-953730 GCA_963702675.1 uncultured Gemmatimonadaceae bacterium | reverse complement strand
ACCGGGCGATGACCACCACGACAATGTCCGAACGTCGCGCGTGCCGCTTCACGGGCGTGGCGCGCCGCGACGGTCCGCTACCCCGCAATGCGCAATGACACGCCGCTCACCGAAGCAGCTCGGAAACCCTGGCGATCGGAGCAACCGCGCTGGGGCTATCGGCGCCTGCACTGGCGCCTGGAGCGCAATGGCGTGCACGTGAATCACAAGCGCGTGCAACGCGTGTATCGCGCAGCAGGCTTGCACGTACAGCGCCGGCGCCGGAAGCGCGTCAGTCGCGCCCGCGTGCCGCACCCGACCCCGACTATGCCCAACGAACGGTGGTCAATGGACTTCGTGTCTGATACGTTAGGCAACGGCCGATCCGTGCGCGTGTTCACGCTCGTCGACGATTGCTCCCGAGAGTCGCCGGGGCTCTTGGTGCATCACGCGATCGGCGCGGCGCGGATCACCGAGTTTCTGGACACGCTGCCGACATTACCAAGGACCCTCGTGTGCGACAACGGGCCTGAATTCACGAGCCAACATCTCGATCACTGGGCGGACGCGCGCGGCATCACGCTGCAATTCATTCGGCCGGGCAAGCCCATCGAGAACTGCTTCATCGAGAGTTTCAACGGCCGCCTACGGGACGAATGTCTCAACGAGAGCTGGTTCGTCGACCTGGCCAATGCCCAACGCACGATCGAAGCGTGGCGGATCGCCTACAACACGGCGCGCCCTCACAGTGCGCTCGACAATCGTACCCCATCCGAATTTGCCAACAGCTTCACAACAATGACACCTTCACTTCCTAACCCCCACGATCGGTACGAATAACTGGACCGAAAACGGGGGTCACGTCAGGCTTGTATTCCCGCTATAGGGTCGAGCGACAGTATCGCACGTGACGCTGCGCTGCAAATGCCGCCGACTTCGCCTTACGAACGCAAACTGCTTCTGGCGGCGCGGCCGCGGGGGCGGTGGTAAAGGTCGGCGTCCACAGACACAGTGATCTTCTTCATATGATCACAGTATCACTGTTTCAGAGTGCCGGTGGGTGCAGTCAGGGGTTGCTGCGAGGATTCCGACCAGCCCGACACTCCACGCACACCGTCGCCGCGCCAAACTCCACGGCCATGCGCCGCACCCATGATCCATGCAGGTGCTGCGGACACAAGATCCGTTGACACTTCGCGCACACGCCGCCGGTGCCGGGCTCGAATCGCGCCCCGCACGCGTCGCAGTCGATCGTCCACATGGACTTGCGGAAAAGTCGAAGCCCCAGCATCGCCCTCTGTCACCCTCCCGAAAATACGGCGCGCCTAACTCTGGCCGGCGCCTTTTTCCGCGTCAGCATTCCTTGCACTTCTCCTCCCCCGCGCCCCGGGCGGTTTCCCCGCACTTCACGCACGGCGGCCCGTACTGCGACACCACGTGGTGCCACACGAGATTGGGATCGCCCTCCGCCACACCGGTGAACATCTCGTACCCCACGGCCAAATGCCGGAGCGTTCGTTGGGCAGGCGTCGCGGCGGGCGCGCAACGGCAACGGCGCAGGCAGCCCCCGTTGCACCCGCTCGCGCTCGATCACCGCCATGCGGGTCGCTTCCTCGCTCCCCGACCGGTGCGCTTCGACCAACACCGGCCCATTCATCGTCATCCAGCATCGGGACGCCCGCAGCCGCACGGTGTACGACATCGCGGATCGTCCGACGCTCACGCAAGCGTTCAGGCGCGGCGGTGGTATTCCCGTTGCCCGGGCTCAAGACGGACACGGCGCCGCCCGAGACGCTCACCGTGGCCACCGTTTACGACGCCGGTGGTTTGGTCCGTCGGGTCGCACGCGCTGCGCGGCCCAATCTCGCGAACCTGGATTCGCTGGTCACGCGTATGGGCTATGATCCCGCGGGCCGCAAGGTTGCCGACACGGCCACAGACGGAGCGATCGACTCGTATCAGTATGACGCGGCTGGACACCTCACTCAGCACATCACGCGTGACACGTTGAGCGTGGGGTATGAGGTACTTTCGAAAAGTGTGGAAATAGCAGGAAGGCGGTGACACCTTCTCGGGTGAGACCATTCACCCGCCGGGGGAATCCCGGCCACGAAAAGGAGCCACCGCCCAATGGACAAGATCACAAAACCGTCGGGGGAGTCAAGAGAGGTTGGTCCGCTATGGGAGACCTTGGAGGACTACGCGCGGGGAGAGATTCAGCAGTTCGTCCAGCGGTTGTTGGAGGAGGAGGTCGAGGCGGTGTTAGGCCGGGCGAAGAGTGAGCGCCGCAGCGAGACGACGCCGGGCGGATCTCGGACCGGGTATCGGAACGGCTATGGGAGGCCGCGGCAGCTGGCGCTGATGAACGGGACGATCACCGTGCGGCGCCCGCGCGTGCGCGACCTGGAGGAGCGCTTTGTGAGCCGTGTGCTGCCCTTGTTCAAGCGGCAAACGGACGCGGTGCGGGGCATGTTGCCGGAGCTCTATCTCCACGGGCTGGCGCTCGGGGACTTCGAGCTCGCGCTGCGCGGATTGTTAGGCGAGGCCGCCCCGCTGAGTGCCAGCTCGCTCCTGCGGCTCAAGGCGGCCTGGCAGGCGCAGTACGACGCGTGGCGCCGGCGCGATCTCACCGACGTCGAGCTGGTGTATCTCTGGGCCGACGGGCTGTACGTGAAAGCGGGCCTCGAGGATACGAAGGCGGCGCTGTTGGTCTTGATCGGCGCGCTCGCCGATGGGCGCAAGGTCGTGCTCGCGGTGGAGAGCGGGGTGCGCGAGTCGAGCGAGAGTTGGGCGGCGATGCTGCGCGACCTCAAAGCCCGCGGGCTCCGCGCGCCGGCGCTCACGATCGCCGACGGCCATTTAGGCATCTGGAGCGCCGTGGCGCAGATCTATCCGACCAGTGCAGAACAGCGGTGCTGGAATCACAAGCTCCGGAACGTGCTCGATGTGGTCCCCCGCAAGCGGCAGCCTGAGGTGAAGATCAAACTCCAGGCGATCGCCAACGCGGACAGCCAGGCGAGCTGCGAGCGGCAGCGGGCCGAGTTCCGCCGCGCCTACGGCCGGCTCTTTCCCAACGCGTCGAGCGCCTCGAGCGCGATTGGGCGCGGATGATCACGTACTACGCCTTCCCCGCGCCCCACTGGCGGCATCTGCGCACCACTAACGTGATCGAGTCGCCCTTTCACGCGGTGCGGCTCCGGACGTCAGCGGCCAAGCGCTTCAAACGCGTCGAGCACGCCACCGCGCTCATCTGGAAACTGCTCCTGGTCGCCGAGCAGCAGTTCCGCAAACTGAACGCCCCACACCTGTGCCACGAGGTCTACACCGGAACGCGATATCGCGACGGCCTCCGTGTCGTCACCCCAGCCACCCGAGCATCACGCGCCGCCTAACTGCACATTTCCACACTTCTTGACAAGACCTCTGGGGTATCAATATGATGCGCTCGGGGAGCTCACGACCCGCACGATGAGCGCGCGCACCTCGCCCGGCATCATCACGTTTGATGGGCACTTCCTGGCGTGGGCGCCGATCGGTTTTGCCGCGCAGGTTGACGTCACTGCGAGCTACACATACGACGTTGCCGGCCGCCAAATCACCGCCGACAATGCGACGGCGAACGTCACTCGCAACTACTTGCCCAACGGCGCGCTGCTCACGGAAACGATCGACGTGAATCAATGGGATTTTGGGGAGGGGTCGGCCGACTTCCAGAGCCGGAGCTATGTCTACGACCTCGATGGCCGAAAGCGCGCCACACACGGGCTGGGTGGCGATACGGTGGCCGTCGATGCTGCCGGCCGCATGACGGGTCTTGCGGATCTGTCGGGGCATTGGTTCCAGTACCACTATGATTCGTTAGGCCGTCCCGATGCGGTTACGTATCCCAACAATGCGCATCTCACGCGGACCTATGACCAAGAGGACCAGGTCACCCGCCGCATCGAGCTCGACCCCGCCGGCCACACCCTGCACAACGACACGCTCACCTACGATGCGCGCGGCAAAGTGGTGCATGCGGTAGGCACCGTCGAGGAGGCGTACGAGGGCTATTCGGCGCTCGGCACGTTGTGGGCGTCGACGCGCGAGAACGTGAGCGACCAGGGCCTGTTCGAGAACGACGAGCGGTTTGTCGCCGATGCGATGGGGAACGTGGTCGAGCACACCGTCGCCCGGGCCAGCGGCGGCGCGCCCACGCTGGATTCCACGGCTTCCGTGTATGCGCCGCTCGCGGGGCGGCTCATCGCCACGGGTGGCCTGTCGGGCACCAGCGCCATGGCCTACACCGCGGCGGGCGAGCGCGACAGCGCGCAGGGCTTGCCGCCGACCACCGCGTCGCCGCGGACGGGCGATCGGTACTACTATCGGCCGGACGGGCTCCTGATCGCCGTCGATCACCGCTCGTGCATTCTCCGCAACATCGATACGTGTGAATTCAACGCCGCCCAATTGCAATTCGAGCAACCGACAGGCGCCTTCGAGGAGTATCGCTACGACGCGTTAGGCCGGCGGGTGCTGACGCGCACGGTGACGGACTCGGTGTGCGGCGTGGCGCCGTGCGGGAACGCGATCATGGAGGTGGTGTTCGACGGCACTGCGATCGCGGCCGAGATGCGCTCGCCGTTGACGGTCGCCGACTCGGTGGCGGCGGGCGTGGGGCGGGGGATTCCGGTGCCGCAGCCGCCTAACGGGGCGGGCGCGGCGTTCTACGGGACGGTGGAGTATCTCAACGGCCCCGAGATGGACAAGCCGCTCGAGATCCAGAACGTGGTGGTGTACCGCACGTGGCGCGCGGTGATCGACAGTGGGCAGTGCCTGAGCGTGTGCGGGATCGGGAACGTCACGTATCCCGGACACAGCTATCGAGGCGTACTTGAGTCTCATCCCCTCGACGCAAGCCGCACCGACGGGGTGGCATGGGTCGCTGTTTGAGGAAGGCATGGGCGACGGCGGGCTCATGTACCGGCGGAATCGGTACTACGATCCCAACACGGGGCAGTTCACGCAGGAAGACCCGTTAGGACTTGCCGGTGGGATGAATGCGTACGGCTTCGCCGCGGGCGATCCTATCAACCACAACGATCCCCTAGGGACTGACTGCCCGCCGGGTAAGGCCATCGCCATCTGCGTGCTCGTCAGCGTAATTAATGGTCTTAAGGCGGGACCAACGCCCTTCTCACAACCAACGACAATCGAGCCCGCGCCTTCGACTGCCACTCGACCCGTATTCGACCCGCCGGAGGGAACGGGTGAAATGAAAGAATTCGCGAAGGACGCGATGGATGCATATAAGCGACTGGTGGGCGATCCCGAAGAATCCTTCGGGGCTGGTACTGACCCAAACAAGGCGACCATCCTGAGGAAGATCATTGAGGCGGGTGGATCGGATGACGCGGCGGCCGGAGCTGCCAAGGGACTAGCAGCAGGTTCGGCTCGCGTGGTCGGCGGTCTCGTTGGACTCGTTGCAGCACACTTGATTCATCCGCCGGCCCTTGGCAATTCATGCAGCGATGCGGACGCGCAGCAGCACAAATGCGTCGCTCAGTGAATCCAGAGTTGCTCACTGCGGTTCGCCGCTACGCACAGCCGTCAGTCCGAGCGTTCGAGGTCATGCCGGATCTAACCGACCTGCATTCAGCGCGTCAAATCTGAACGACACAGCAGCCTTTACATTAACGCGTGTCCAACGTGACCGACTTAGGCAGACAGAGGATGTATCGCTCGGTTCTCAGGCTCGTTGCAGAGTTTCGAGTTCGCCTCATGTTCCTCTTGGTGCGCATTTTACCACTGGTAAGTACGAAACATGATGCATTGGGTATGCACACGTATCTGGCGCTCGTCGACAACAACGAGTTAGCGCGTGCCAAGCAGCAGCTCAACTTGTCTATTGCGCTAATTGCGCACTATGAGCCACGACGATTCGCGCGCCTCAAGACTGACTTGCGGGGCATATTGGTACATCCCTTCGATGCGCGTCCTCGAGCGCGCTATAACCGCTCGACGGGTCTGTGCGAACTGAGCCCGAGCTTGGCGCTGTCAAGCGACATTGTGACGATCGCCTCTGGCATAGTCCACGAAGGAACACACGCGCGTCTTCGACGGGTGCGGGCTCGTAACCCAAAACGCCGCGTCGAAGTCGAACGCGCGTGCATTTCGCAACAGATTGCTTTTTTGGAGAAGCTGCCCGGCATGCGTAAGCGCGTCGAAAATATGCAAGCGGTTCTGAACGGTCTGAAACTGGAGGACTACACAAAGACCGCGATGTGGGCAGACATACTCGGCGAGTGAAGCCCGGGACTTCAGGCCTCGTTGCAAATACAGGATGCTGCGGTCCGGGATTTTCCTGGATACGGTTCGTCCGAACCTCCCGGCGTACAGCTCCTCGGACCTGCCATTGTCTCGCGTACTTGCGCTTCAGGACCACCTTTCGACAGGCGTCCGACGCTGTCGGCGGACGTGGCGCGACGATGCCGACGATTCGAGACTCGCAACAAGTCAGTGCTTCTGCGTCACTGCCCGCAAATCAGCCTAACGCGCTCCTTGTGCGTCCCGTCCGCCGGCACCGCAATCCGCGCCCGATAATCCGCGCAGTAGCTCTTCGACACCCGCAACACATACGCCCCGCTCGGCACCACGATCGGCGTCGCCTGCGGAATCGCCCCGCTCGGCACCACGATCGGCGTCGCCTGCGGAATTGCCCCACTCGCCACGCTCGTCCCATTGACCGTCGAGAGATCCCACCGCGCTCCGTTAGGCTCGGCGTCCACGGTCACGGTTCCGCACGGATGCGGCGCCAGCCGCACCTTCACCTCCCCCCGCTCCGGCACCTGCGCGATCGCGCTGTCCGCCGCCCCCGTACACCCCGCGATCGTGTGCACGGCAGCCACCACCCGATGGTCGCCGGCCGCAAACCTGGTCCCGCTCCAATTGCCGTGCCCAACGACCCTCCCGTCCACCCGCACCTGGGCGTCGTTAGGCGCGGCGATGCGCAGGACCGGCGGTGGCGCCGGCGCGGCGGCGGTAGGAGGCGGCGCCTGCGGCACCGATGCCGCCGTCGACTCCACATGGGTCGCGGGCTGCGTGGCCGGCGCCGATGCAACCGTCGAGTCGGGCGCGTGCGCGACCGGCGGCGCCGCGGCATGCGCCGCCTCGGCCTTGCCTCGGCTCAACGCCAGCGCGGAGATGATCGCCACCGCGCCTAACGTACCGCCCGCCGCCACCCATCGCGGCCGCCGGGCCCACCGCCGCCACGAGTCGGTCACGATCTCGACGCCGGTCTGCATTGCCACGCCCGCCACCGGCGTCGGGGGAGCTCACGACCCGCACGATGAGCGCGCGCACCTCGCCCGGCATCATCACGTTTGATGGGCACTTCCTGGCGTGGGCGCCGATCGGTTTTGCCGCGCAGGTTGACGTCACTGCGAGCTACACATACGACGCCGCCGGCCGCCAAATCACCGCCGACAATGCGACGGCGAACGTCACTCGCAACTACTTGCCCAACGGCGCGCTGCTCACGGAAACGATCGACGTGAATCAATGGGATTTTGGGGAGGGGTCGGCCGACTTCCAGAGCCGGAGCTATGTGTACGACCTCGATGGCCGAAAGCGCGCCACACACGGGCTGGGTGGCGATACGGTGGCCGTCGATGCCGCCGGCCGCATGACGGGTCTTGCGGATCTGTCCGGGCATTGGTTCCAGTACCACTATGATTCGTTAGGCCGGCCCGATGCGGTTACGTATCCCAACAATGCGCATCTCACGCGGACCTATGACCCGGAGGACCAGGTCACGCGCCGCATCGAGCTCGACCCCGCCGGCCATACCCTGCACAACGACACGCTCACCTACGATGCGCGCGGCAAAGTGGCGCATGCGGTAGGCACCGTCGAGGAGGCGTACGAGGGTTATTCGGCGCTGGGCACGTTGTGGGCGTCGACGCGCGAGAACGTGAGCCACCAAGTCCTGTTCGAGAACGACGAGCGGTTTGTCGCCGATGCGATGGGGAACGTGGTCGAGCACACCGTCGCCCGGGCCAGCGGCGGCGCGCCCACGCTGGATTCCACGGCTTCCGTGTATGCGCCGCTCGCGGGGCGGCTCATCGCCACGGGTGGCTTGTCGGGCACCAGCGCCATGGCCTACACCGCGGCGGGCGAGCGCGACAGCGCGCAGGGCAAGCCGCCGACCACCGCGTCGCCGTGGACGGGCGATCGGTACTACTATCGGGCGGACGGGCTCCTGATCGCGGTCGATCACCGGTCGTGCATTCTCGGCACCAATAATACGTGTGAATACAACGCCGCCCAATTGCAAATCGAGCGACCGACAGGCGCGTTCGAGGAGTATCGCTACGACGCGTTAGGCCGCCGGGTGCTGACGCGCACGGTGACGGACTCGGTGTGCGGCGTGGCGCCGTGCGGGAATGCGATCATGGAGGTGGTGTTCGACGGCACTGCGATCGCGGCCGAGATGCGCTCGCCGTTGACGGCCGCCGACTCGGTGGCGGCGGGCGAGGGGCGGGGGATTCCGGTGCCGCAGCCGCCTAACGGGGCGGGCGCGGCGTTCTACGGGACGGTCGAGTATCTCAACGGCCCCGAGATGGACAAGCCGCTCGAGATCCAGAACGTGGTGGTGTACCGCACGTGGCGCGCGGTGATCGACAGTGGGCAGTGCCTGAGCGTGTGTGGGATCGGGAACATCACGTATCCCGGACATAGCTATCAAGCGTACTTGAGCCTCATTCCCTCGACACAGAGTGCGCCGACGGGGTGGCATGGGTCGCTGTTTGACGAAGGCATGGGTGACGGCGGGCTCATGTACCGGCGCAACCGGTACTACGATCCCAACACGGGGCAGTTCACGCAGGAAGACCCGTTAGGGCTGGCTGGCGGGATGAACGCGTATGGATTCGGGAATGGGGATCCGATTAGCTTCACGGACCCCTTCGGCCTTTGTAGCAAGGCAGATGGCTATAAGGACTGCTGTCACTTTTCCGACAGTCCAGACGCCTCGATTTTCTACATGTCGGTTCTGTTCGCACTTGGAGATGCTATCAATGGTGACAACAATGGGCTCACGGCCGGTGAGGCTGGCGCGCTCTCGGGCGAAACACTGAATGAGACTCCTAGCGCTGTGCAGGAGAACGCGCCAGAATCGGAAGGCGGTGGTCGAATCTACAGGCGGGCAAATGGACCCGAGTCGGCCACAAGATTGGAACGAAAAGCTAGCGAGGCCGAGCAATCTTCTGTACAAATCCATGGAGTTTCTGCTAGCATGAATCCCGAGAACGGCAACATTTCTGCGAGCCGAGCTGAGCTTGAGCAGTATTTTCACGTGCACAATACCCCAAGCGCCCGAGACGCGACCCACGTCACCATCGAGCTGCCGAAACCCGTCTCGCATGACGACGCAGCGACTTTCAACCGCCTATTCGGCAACGACAGGATATAAGGAGATCCCATGGACAGCGGTCAGCGCGGCTCGTTGCGGCCTTTGGCTTCCTCCCCATTTGATAGGATCATTGCTTTGGATTGGTATGATGGCCTCAAAGCGGGGCTAGCGATGTGCACGGCATCAAAGCGCGCGTACTCAATCGAGTTCCGTTCCTGGGATGATGAGGAGATAAGGCGCGTGTATTCGCTGTCTCCGATCGAAGCCGCTGACTTTGAACACGTACTTGCACTCATTCGCTGTTTGGGTGCCCCGCGTTGGCCCATATGGTTTCCGAAATGGCAGTTCCAAGCACGAGAGGCGCAGGAGGCGGCGGAACGTGCGTTGGCGCGTTTAAGTGAAAAATTGCAACCAGCGTTCCTGGTTCTCGCGCAGGATTTGAGCAAAGAGATCATCCGCAGTGCGGCGCTAACAGATTCGCGTCTGCGCGAGCGATGCGCATTGATGGAAGCGACGAATGCACGCTTCGAAGCTTGGGAGGCTTTTCTCGAAGAGAACGGACGTCCTGGCGCCACGGCTCTCTGCGAGTAGAGGTGGTGCGTATTTCGGTCAAGCTGATCGCGCGTTTCGCGCGAATCCGATCAGGGATTTCGCTCCAAACTGATTACGCGCACTGCCGGAAAGTTGATCATACATGTTGGGCGAAGCTGATCACCTCGTCGGGGGTCACGAGATGGGTTCTCGGTCTCGATTCCTTCGTCGGTCCGCGTGCGTGGTCGCTTCGGTCGCCCGTTAGCGATCCGAGATTCGTACTACAAGGAATTTCGATCGGTCCTGCGCGGCGAAGAGAATTGCACTAAGGGCTCCCCCGAGTTATCCGCTGGTTCGACGTGTTGGCGTTGAACCCGAACTGCAGTCATGGTAGGCGCGGCTCACCGGCCCTTCCGAGCGCGTCCAGGTCCTTAACCGCAAGCGGCCATCCGATCACGGCGATGCAATAACGCCTGCAATAGCAGCTGCAATGATTGCCTGCAATCGTGCACTGCGCGCCCTCCGGCAAGTCGTTCGTGCTGCGCGACGTACCTGCACGTTCGGCCTGGTACTGTACGTGCTGTAGCAGGAGACGCCCCAGCACCGGAGCGTCATCCTGCTGCATCCCGCCTTCCTTTTACGTCTGCCCAGACGTATTTCGGTCGCCCTCGTCCTCGGGCCGCAAGCCGATAGCCAACAGGGCATTGCCGCGCGCCCCGGCTTCACGCTGCTCGAGCTGCTCGTCGTGCTGGCCATCATTGCGACGCTCGTCGCCGTCGTGGCCCCGTCGATCTTTCGTAACGTGGGTGACGCCAAGACAGCGGCAGCCAAGAGCCAGATCGAGATCTTTGGGCTAGCGCTCGATGCCTACCGCATTGACAACGACACCTATCCTGACGTGACCCCCGCCACCTGATCCAGTTATTCTTGCCGATCCTCACTTTCGGAGGATCGATGCGCAAGAGCCGCTTTACGGACGAACAGATCATCGCGATTCTGCAGGAGAGCGCGGCCGGCGGAAAGACCGGCGAGTTGATTCGGCGACACGGGATCTCACGCGAGACGTTTTACAAGTGGCGGCGCAAGTACGGGGGCCTGCAGCTCGACGAGGCCAAGCGACTGCGCGCGCTCGAGGATGAGAATCGTCGGCTCAAGCGCGTCGTGGCCGATCAAGCGCTGAACATCCAGGTCCTCAAGGATCTGTTGGGCAAACCATGAGGACTGCGTCTCTGCGGCGCGACGCGGTCCGCCCTCGGTGGACAGTTGAAAACCGGCCACTGATGGACACTTCAAAACCGGCCACCAGGCGCGTGGCTGTCCGAGACTGGGTGAGTGTATCGCATGGTTAGTCCGTTGGCAAATCAGTCTGCAGCTTGGTGCGCCAGCTCCGCGGGCCACACTTCAGAATGTGCGCGTGATGCAGCAGGCGGTCGAGGAGCGCAGTGACCGCGGCGGTGTCGCCGAGCAGTTTGCCCCAGTCATTGACCGGCCGATTCGACGTCAGGATGGTCGAGGCGCGTTCGTAGCGCCGCATAATGAGCTCCAGCAGATCCTCGGCGGCGGTGTGCGGCAGTTTGCGCATGCCGAGATCATCGATAATTAGCAGGGGCACGGTCGCGAGCTCGGTGAAGTAAGCTTTCCGCGTGCCGGCGAGGGTGGCGTCGGTGAGCTCTTCGAGGAGCGTGTGCGCCTCGCGATACAGCACGCGGTAGCCTTGTTGAATCGCGGCCTGGCCGATCGCTTGCGCCAGGTGACTTTTGCCGGTGCCCGGCGGGCCGAGGAAGAGGCCGTCCTCGTGTTGCGCGATGAAGCGGCCGGTGGCCAGCTCGAAGATGAGCGCGCGATTGAGCTTCTTATTGAAGGTGAAATCAAAGGTGTCTAACGAGCGATCGGGATCGCGGAAGCGGGCCTGCTTGCGCCGGCGCTCGAGGAGGCGGTCCTGGCGGCGTTGGAGTTCGTCCGTGACTAACGCGGAGACCAAGTCGATCGCGGGCAGGTGTTCCGCTTGGGCTTGGCGTAAGCGCGTCTCGAGCACGGCGGCCATGCCGGAGAGCCGGAGTTTGCGCAGGGCGTGATCGAGTTCGATGAGATGCATGGTCAGTCTCCTGGGGCGCGGGTGCGGCGATCGATGAGATCGCGGTAGAGGGTGAGTTGGCGGATGAGCGGATCGACTTGCTTGAGCGTGAGCCCGAGGGGCGGCTGGCGATCGAGGTAGCGCCGCACGAAGCGGTAGGTGGGCACGCCTAACTCGAGCGCGGTGCGCGCCGCCTCGTCGACGGTCGCGGGCCCATACTTCTTCGCGAGGGCGAGCACGCCGAGGATGCGGCGGATGGCTCCCGTGCCGTCGTGTTGGTGGATGTGATCGCAGAGCGCCCCAATCGACGGCCCGGCGGACTGCGCCGCCGTGAGGAGCGTCGAGCGTTTTCGGCGGGGTGCGCGTGGGCCGATCGGCGTCCGCGACGCAATGCCATCCGCGCGGCGCGCGCACGTGTTCCCGCACGAGCTGGCCCGTCTTGGGATCGAGCAGCCGGACGAGGAGATCGGTCCACTGGACCTGCAGGCGCTGGCCGATCCAGCCCGGTGGGGCGCTGTAGTACGCGGCCTCGACCTCGACGCAGCCATCGAGGTGCACCGTGCGCGTGCCGTAGTGGTAGTAGCGAAAGGGCTCCAGGGGAGCGGGCCTAACGCGGGCCGCTCCTCGGCAAACATCGCGGCCACTTGGCGTTTGGTGGTGCCGTGGATGCGCGTGTCCGCCCAGCGCTCACTCCAGCGATCCAAGTAGGCTTGGGCCGCGTCGAGGGTCTCGAAGCGGAGGCCGCGCAGCGGCGTCTTCTGCGTGTGCCCGATCCCCGCTTCCACTTTGCCTTTGCGATCGGGATCGCGGACGCGACACGGGAGCGCGACGACACCGTAGTGCGCGAGCACGTCGCGATAGAGCGGATTGAGCACGGGGTCGTACACGTCCGGGGTGAGGACGCCCTCGCGCAGATTGTCGAGCACGATCACGCGGACCGTGCCGCCTAACCGGCGAAAGGCCCGCTCGTGTAACTCAGCCCAGATCTGCGCGCTCGAGCGCCACACGAGAAGCCGCACCGATTTGCGCGAATAGCCGAGCGTGAGGACGAAGAGGCGCGTCCGACGGTATTTGCCCGAGGGCGCATCGCGCACCATGGGCCCCTCGCCGTAATCGACTTGGCCTTCTTCACCGGGCGCGGTGACGATGATGGCCCGGGCCTCGACCGCGGCGTGGTCGCGCAGCGTGGCGACAAAGCGGCGGACACTCGCGTAACGCGCTGCGAAGCCGTGATCATCGACGAGATCTTGCCAGATCGCCATCGCATTGCGACCGCGGCGCACCGCATCGACGATCAGCGCGCGATACGGCTCACAGGCGCTCGCGCTCAGAGCATGGGCGGGCGACGGTGGGTCCGTCGACTCTCCGTCACCAGTGGCTCGCCCCGTGCCGCGGAGTCGGTGGACACCTCGGCCGTGGTGGCCGGATTTGGTGGCGGCCACACCGCCTGCCGGCCGCCGGTGCGACGCACCGGGATGCCGGCCGCCTTCAAATACGCGCTCGCCGTTTCACGGCGGACGCCCGTAGTCGCTTCAATGCGCCGCAGCGACCACCCGAGGCGGCCGAGGGCGAGGACTTGATCCTGTTTGAGTTCGCTTAAGACGTTGCTCATGAGCGGCGAAGGACTGTCACGTCCCCGCCGACGTCAACGTCTCGGACTTGCTACCGGTGGTGGCCGGTTTTCAGATGTCCATCAGTGGCCGGTTTTGGGTGTCCACCGAGGGTCACCGGGCGATGACCGCCGCTACGATTTCCGAACGTCGCGCGTGCCGCTTCACGGGCGTGGCGCGCGCGACGGTCCGCTACCCCGCAATGCGCGATGACACGCCGCTCACCGAGCAGCTCGAAACCCTGGCGATGGAGAAACCGCGCTGGGGCTATCGGCGCCTGCACTGGCGCCTGGAGCGCGATGGCGTGCACGTGAATCACAAGCGCGTGCAACGCGTGTATCGCGCGGCCGGCTTGCACGTACGGCGCCGGCGCCGGAAGCGCGTCAGTCGCGCCCGCGTGCTCGCACCCGACCCCGACTATGCCCAACGAACGGTGGTCGATGGACTTCGTGTCTGATACGTTAGGCAACGGCCGATCCGTGCGCGTGTTCACGCTCGTCGACGATTGCTCCCGAGAGTCGCCGGGGCTCTTGGTGCATCACGCGATCGGCGCGGCGCGGATCACCGAGTTTCTGGACACGCTGCCGACATTACCAAGGACCCTCGTGTGCGACAACGGGCCTGAATTCACGAGCCAACATTCTCGATCACTGGGCGGACGCGCGCGGCATCACGCTGCAATTCATTCGGCCGGGCAAGCCCATCGAGAACTGCTTCATTGAGAGTTTCAACGGCCGCCTACGGGACGAATGTCTCAACGAGAGCTGGTTCGTCGACCTGGCCGATGCCCAACGCACGATCGAAGCGTGGCGGATCGCCTACAACACGGCGCGCCCTCACAGTGCGCTCGACAATCGTACCCCATCCGAATTTGCCAACAGCTTCACAACGATGACACCTTCACTTCCTAACCCCCACGATCGGTACGAATAACTGGACCGAAAACGGGGGTCACGTCAGGCTTGTATTCCCGCTATAGGGTCGAGCGACAGTATCGCACGTGACGCTGCGCTGCAGATGCCGCCGACTTCGCCTTACGAACGCAAACTGCTTCTGGCGGCGCGGCCGCGGGGGCGGTGGTAAAGGTCGGCGTCCACAGACACAGTGATCTTCTTCATATGATCACAGTATCACTGTTTCAGAGTACAGTCAGGTCGTCAGGGGTTGCTGCGAGGATTCCGACCAGCCCGACACTCCACGCACACCGTCGCCGCGCCAAACTCCACGGCCATGCGCCGCACCCATGATCCATGCAGGTGCTGCGGACACAAGATCCGTTGACACTTCGCGCACACGCCGCCGGTGCCGGGCTCGAATCGCGCCCCGCACGCGTCGCAGTCGATCGTCCACATGGACTTGCGGAAAAGTCGAAGCCCCAGCATCGCCCTCTGTCACCCTCCCGAAAATACGGCGCGCCTAACTCTGGCCGGCACCTTGCACCGTGCCGCATTCCCTGCACTTCTCCTCCCCCGCGCGCCGGAGCGGTTTCCCGCACTTCACGCACGCCGGCCCGTACTGCGACACCACGTGGTGCCACACGAGATTGGGATCGCCCTCCGCCACGCCGGTGAACATCTCGTACCCCACGGCCAGATGCCGGAGCGTTCGTTGGGCAGGCGTCGCGTCGGCGCGCAACGGCAACGGCGCAGGCAGCCCCCGTTGCACCCGCTCGCGCTCGATCACCGCCATGCGGGTCGCTTCCTCGCTCCCCGACCGGTGCGCTTCGACCAACACGGCCCATTCATCGTCATCCAGCATCGGGACGTCGCGGCGACACCGCCAACACCAGAGGGTTTTCACGGAACGTACGCTCGAGAATGAGAGAAGAACTGACTGCGGTGGCGAACCCGGCGCAGCGCGATGCTCCGCCACTTCCTAACGCGTCACCGCCGAGTCCGCAACGCACGGCGCTTGGCCGAGCCAATGCCTACTTCGAGCTGCCGGTAGCATCCCACCAGATGGTCGTTCGCCAAGCCCACGGCCTGCATGAACGCGTAGCAAATCGTACTGCCGACGAACTTGAACCCGCGCCGCCGCAGATCTGCACTCATCGCGTCGGACACCGCGGTTTGCGCCGGCACATCGGACTGACGCCGGAACCGCCCAACGATCGGTGCGCCATCCACGAAGCGCCACACGTACGCGTCGAAACTGCCCAGCTCATCTTGAATGGCGAGCAGCGCCTGCGCGTTGCGCACGGTGCTCTCGATCTTGAGGCGATTGCGCACGATGCCGGGATCCTCGAGCAGCGTCCGCATGCGCGCCGGCGTGTACCGCGCCACGCGCTCGGGATCGAAGCCATCGAACGCCTCGCGATACCGATCGCGTTTCTTGAGGATGGTCTCCCAGCTCAACCCGGCCTGCGCACCCTCGAGCACCACGAATTCGAACAACACGCGATCGTCGTGCACGGGCACGCCCCACTCGGCGTCGTGATACGCGATGCCCAACGGCGTCGCCGCCCACGCGCACCGCGTGACGCCCGCGGTCACGGCGCGCGCGTGCCCGAGCCGGTCCGCATCGCGCGCCACGCCCCGCGAACGAGCACGATACCCACGATCACGGCGACCCCCGCGATCCCGGCATTGACTCGGCACTTCGTGCACCCGTCGCCGCCGATCTGTGCCACCATGATGCAGACGCCGGCGACGATGAGCACCATGCCTAACGCACCGCCGAACACGCGCAGCGCGTGCCAGGTGGGGTGCGGCTCGCCCGAACGCGGATCAGTCGACACGAAGCGAGATCCTCATTGCGATGCCACCACGCCGATCGCCGCGCCCACCGCCGCGCCGATCCAGAACACCCCTTGCTTGTACCACGCGACGTGCGGCCGCTCGATCACCGCGACGTGGTCGGTGGTCACGCGCGTCGTCTGGCCGGTGATGAGCGCGGTGGCCTGGCCGCTGTCCACGCGCACCACCTGGAACCGCGCCACCATCGCGTCGTGCTCGCGCGGGTCCACGGCGATGCCCCGCGTGCCGCGCTTCACCCACGACATCTTGTCGGTTGGAATGATGATCGTGCTGTCGGTGGCGTTCACGATCTCGAACCGGAACGCGCCGCTCTGCGCGGCGGCGGACGGACACAAGCCTAACGCCACGATCGCCAGGCCCAAGATGAGCGCCCGCAGACTAGAGGCCGAAGAGATTCTTCACCAGCCGCGTGATGTCGTTGTACATGACGATGACGAACAGCAGCGCGATCGTGGCCAGACCGAATCGCATCAGGTACTCTCTCGTTTGCAGGCTCAGCGCACTGCCCTTCACCGCCTCGGCCACGTTCACCAGAATCTGGCCGCCGTCCAGAATCGGCACCGGCAGCAAGTTGAACACCGCCAGGTTGACCGACAGCAGCGCGATCAGGCTCAGCACGCTGCTCAAACCGGATTGCGCCGCCTCGTAACTCGCGTTGGCGATGCCGACCGGACCGCTCAGGTTGCGGACGGACAGCGAGCCTTTCACGAGCTCGCGCAGGGTCGCGATGACCATGCCCGCCACCTTCCAGGTATCGCGCCAGCCCTGCACCGCCGCCTGCCTAACGGTAGCCGGCCGATGCTCCACGTCCACGCGCCGGTACACGCCGACGACGCCGATCGCGGGGCCGCCATCCGGCGCGGGCTCGAGCTCCGGACGGACGTCGACCGAGTGCGGCACACCCTTTCGCACGAAGCTGATGGTGAGCGGCTTGCCCGCCGAATTTCGCACGCGGGATGTGAGGTCGAACCACGAAAAGACCGGATCGCCGCCCACTCCGGTTAGGCTGTCGCCCGCCTGGAGCCCGGCGCGCGCGGCGGGCGTGCCATCTTTGATGCTGCCGACCACCGGCGCGAAATACGGAAGGATCGAGCTGACCAGCGAATCGCGCAGGTCTCCGAAGGCCGCCCCGACGGTGAGCGCGACGGTCCCGCGATTCGTGGTCACGGTCATGTTCGGACCGGGCGCCGAGATCAACGCGGGCGCGATGTCGTTCCAGCTGCTCACCGGGCGACCGTCCACCGCACGGATCGTGTCGCCCACGTGCAGCTGCGTGAGGGCCGGAATCCCGGCCACAGGCTGCACGTCGCCAATCACGCGCGTGCGCAGAATCGATTCGCCGCCTGCCGCGAGACCGAAGTAGATCGCGAACGCCAGCACCATGTTCATCGTCACACCGGCGAGCATGATCACGAGCCGCGCCGGCAACGGCTTCGACTCGAACAGCCGGTTCTCCGGCACCGGTTTGGGTCCGAACGGCGCCATGCCCTGGGGGTCGTACCACCGCGGGAGCGCTTCGCCCTCGGCAGGGTGCTCCGGCGCCGGCTGCTCCGTACCGCCCTCGAGAATCGCCATCGACGAATCGTCGCGCGACGCCATGCGCACGTACCCGCCTAACGGAAGAGCCGCCAGCACGTATTCGGTCTCGCCCCACTTGCGGCTCCAGAGGGCCGGGCCGAATCCGATCGAGAACCGCGGCGCGTACACGCCCACGGCCTTGGCGGCGAGAAAGTGCCCGAGCTCGTGCACGAAGATCACGACCCCGAACACGAGGACGATGGCGAGCCACGGCAGCACGCTGCCTAACACGGGAACATCTCCCGCACGTGGGCCCGCGCCGCGACATCGGCGGCGACGAGCGCATCGCGCGTGCCGCCGTCCGCCGTGCCCAACGCATCGAGCGCCGAGGCGATCGCGCGCGGCACGTCGCCGAAGGCGATGCGTCCGTCGAGGAACAGCGCCACTGCCTGCTCGTTGGCGGCGTTGAACACCGCCGGCGCCGCGCCGGCCCGCCGCCCGGCGGCAATACCGAGCTTGAGCGCCGGGAAGTCGGACGTGCGGACGCGCTCGAACGTCAGCGGCGACAGCTCGACGGGGTCGAACGGCGGCACGCCGGTGTCCGTTAGGCGCTCGGGATGCGTGAGCGCGTACAGCACCGGCAGCTCCATGCTCGGCACCCCCACCTGGGCCAGCACGCTGCCATCGACGAACTCGACGAACGAATGCACGACGCTCTGCGGATGCACAACCACCTCGATCTGATCGTACGACAACCCGAACAGGAAGTGTGCCTCGATCACCTCGAGCGCCTTGTTCGCCAACGTCGCGCTGTCGATGGTGATCTTGCGACCCATCCGCCACGTAGGATGCTGCAGCGCATCGGCCACCGTGGCCCGGGCCACGCGCTCACGCGGCCAGTCTCGAAACGGTCCGCCCGAGGCCGTGATGATGAGCCGGCGCACGTCGCCCGGCTTCCGCCCCGCAATGCACTGCAAGATCGCGCTATGCTCGCTGTCCACGGGTACGATCTCGCCCCCGCCCTGGCGACAGGCCTCACTCACTAACGAGCCGGCCATGACCAGGGTTTCTTTGTTGGCCAGTGCGACCCGCTTACCGGCCCGCACGGCGGCCAGCGTAGCATCGAGCCCGGCCGCACCGACCACGGCGTTGATGACGATGTCGACGTCATCGCGCTGCGCCGCCGACACCAGGCAGTCGGCGCCGCAGGCCCACTCGCTGTGCGGTTCCACGCCGTTGCACACCACGCCCACGAACGCGGGCTTGAACATGTCGGCCTGCTCGCGCAACAGTGCGACGTTCCGGAACGCCGTGAGTGCGCGCACGCGGAACCGGTCGGGATGCCGCTGGAGCACGCGCAGCGCCGTGGTCCCGACAGAGCCGGTGGAGCCGAGTATCGCCACACCGCGCGGATCGCCGCTCATCGGATGGCCGGGAGCAACACGTGCGGGAACGTGAACGCGAGATACGCCGCCGGCAGCGCGAACAGGAGTCCGTCGATGCGATCGAGCACGCCGCCGTGACCCGGGATGAGATTCGAGCTGTCCTTGAGCCCCGCCTCGCGCTTGATCAGCGACTCCGCCAGGTCGCCGAGCTGCACAGCCACGCTCAGGCCCACGCCTAACAGAAGGGCGATCAGCGGACGCATGGCGAGGAACGCGAACCGCGGCAGCACCCAGTGCGCGTAACACCAACTGGCCACGGCGCACACGACGAGCGCCCCCACGGCGCCTTCCACGGTTTTCCCGGGACTCACCGAAGGCATGAGCTTGTGCCGCCCAACGGACCGTCCGACGACGAACGCCCCGGTATCGGAGATCCACGTGAGCAACAATGGATACAGGAGCAGCGCTACTCCGGCGTTCCGGCCTACCGCATAGTTGTGATAACGGAGTCCGTACGCGAAGCACAGCATCCCGGCGCCATACAACACGCCGAACACGGTGACGGCGGCCGCGCCCATGGGGTGGCCGCCCGGTCCGCGCACGAAGATCGTGAGCGCGAACAGGACCAGCACAACGCCAAAGCCTAACGTGAGCACCGGCGGCGCGAACTCGCCCACGTGGTAGCCGAACACGCAGATCGGCAGGATGAAGGCCAGCGCGACGCCGGCTACTTCCAATGGTTCGTAGGATGCCGCGCGCGCCAGCCGGAAGTACTCGGCGGTGGCGAGCGCGCCGGCCACGGCCAGCAGCGCCGCGAGCACGAAGCCGCCGGCCCAGATGATGGCGATCACCACCGGAATCGCGACGACCGCGAACACCACGCGCGCCGTCAGATTCGATACAGCCACGATCGACTACGCGGAGACGCGGCCGAAACGCCGGTCCCGATTCTGGTAGGCCATGATCGCCTCGTAGAGGTGGCGTCGCGAGAAGTCGGGCCACAGCACCGGCGACATGTAGAGCTCCGCGTACGCGCACTGCCACAGCAAAAAGTTCGAGATCCGCTGTTCGCCCGACGTGCGAATCAGCAGATCGGGATCGGGGCAGTCGCTGGTGTACAACCGGCTGCGGAGCGCCTCTTCGTCCACGGCATCGAGATCGAGCCGCCCATCGCGCACGTCCCGCGCGATCAGCTTGGCGGCGCGCACGAGCTCGGCGCGGCTGCCGTACGAGATGAAGAGATTGAGCGTGAGGCGCGAATTGTCCGCGGTGAGCGCCACCAGCTGGTCGGCCGCGCTGGCGGCGCTGGGCGTGAGGCGGGAGAGGTCGCCTAACACGCGGACGCGCACGCCCTGCGCGCACAGCTCGGCCGCCTCGCGGGCGATGTACTCCTGCAGCAGCGCCATGAGCGCCTTGATCTCGGTGGGCGGACGCTGCCAGTTCTCCTGCGAGAACGCGAACAGCGACAGCACCTCGACGCCCGCCTCGAGCGATCCCTCGACCACCGCCCGCACCGATTTCATGCCCGACCTGTGGCCTAACGGACGCGGCAGGTTGCGCTCGCGCGCCCACCGGCCGTTGCCGTCCATGATGATCGCGACGTGGCGCGGGACCGCGCCATTGACGCGAATCTGCGCCAGCAGGTCCGCCGCCTTCATGACACCGCGACGAGCATCGCGCGCACGGCCGTCAGACCTCCATGATCTCGGCTTCTTTCACCTTGAGCAGGTCCTCGAGCTTCGCCATGTGGTCGTCGTGCACCTTCTGCAGGTCCTTGTCGGCGTGCTTCTTGTCGTCCTCCGACACCTTGTCGAGCTTTTTGGTGAGCTCGCGCGCGTGCGTCCGCGCGTGGCGAATGGCGATGCGCCCTTCCTCGGCCAGCTTGTGCACCACCTTCACCAGATCGCGACGCCGCTCTTCATTGAGCGCCGGGAGGGGAACCCGAATCACGCCGCCCTGCGCCGACGGATTCAAACCCAGATCCGAATCGCGAATCGCCTTCTCGATGGCCGCCGTTAGGCCCTTGTCCCACGGCGTCACGGTGAGCAACCGCGGCTCGGGCGCCGACACGTTGCCCACCTGCGCGATCGGCATCTGCTGCCCGTACGCGTCGACGCGCACCGTGTCGAGCAACGACACCGTGGCCTTGCCGCTGCGGATGGACGCGAACTCGCGCTTCGAGTTCTCGAGCACCTTGTCCATGCCCGCGCGCGTCTCCTTCATGATTTCGGCAATTGAGCTCATTGGACGATGGTACCGACGCGCGCGCCGCAGATTGCGTCGGCGACGGCGCCCCGGCGTTGAATGTTGAGCACGATGAGCGGCAAGTTGTTCTCCGCGCATAGCGTGATCGCGGTCTGATCCATCACCGCGAGATTCTGCACGATGACATCGCGATAACTCAGTCGCTCGTACAACGTCGCCGAAGCATCCTTCTTCGGATCCGCCGTGTAGATGCCATCCACGCTCGTCGCCTTGATGATGACGTCGGCTTTCATCTGAATGGCGCGCAGCGCCGCGGCAGTGTCGGTGGAAAAATACGGGTTACCCGTACCGCCCGCAAAGATCACCGTCCGTCCTTTCTCGAAGTGCCGCACGGCTCGGCGCCGGATATACGGCTCGGCAACTTCTTCCATGCGGATGGCCGTCATCACGCGCGTTACGACGTCCTTCTTCTCGAGAATGTCCTGCATCGCGAGCGCGTTGATGATAGTGCCCAGCATGCCCATGTAGTCGGCGGCGACGCGGTCCATGCCCATCTTGGAGAGCTGGGTGCCGCGCACGATGTTGCCGCCGCCGATCACCAGACCGACGCTCACACCCATTGTGGTGACGACCTTCACTTCCTCCGCCAGCCGGTCCAGCACATCGAAATCGAACCCAATGCCCCGCTCTCCGGCGAGCGCCTCACCGGAGAGCTTGAGCAGGATTCTGGAGTAGCACGGTTTCGCGGCGGTCACCGCGCGTTACTCCTGGCCCATCTGGAAGCGCGCGAAGCGGCGCACCACGATGTTCTCACCCATCTTTGCCGACGTCTCCTTCACCAGATCGCCAATCGTCTTCTTCGGGTCGCGGATCCACTCCTGCGACATGAGCACGACCTGCTTGTAATACGACTCGACTTTGCCATCCACGATCTTCCCGATCAAGTGGTCGGGCTTGCCGCTCTCGCGCACCTGCTGCTCGTAAATGCGGCGCTCCTTCTCGATCACCTCGTCGGGCACGCCGGTCTTGTCCACCGAGAGCGGCGCAGCGCTGGCGATATGGAGAGCGATCTCCTTCACGAGCTCCTTGAATTCCGGATTGCGCGCGACGAAATCGGTTTCGCAGTTCACCTCCACCAGCACGCCGACCTTGCCGTTGTGGTGGATGTAGCTGCCGATCTGCCCTTCCGACGCGGCGCGTCCGGCACGTTTCTCGGCCTTGGCGATGCCTTTGGCGCGCAGAAACTCGCTGGCTTTGTCCATGTTGCCGCCGTTTTCCTCGAGCGCTTTCTTGCAGTCCATCATGCCGGCGCCGGTCCGCTGGCGCAGCTCCTGGACGTCCTTGGCTGTAAATGATGTCGCGGTCATGATTCTGATCCTTCGAGCAGGTGATTCACTGTCACGAAAACGCCGCCGGCACCGGGCCGGCGGCGTATGAAGTCTATCAGAGCTGTCTCATCGACAGCGGCGGCCGAGTGGCCGGTCCGTCACTCGGGTTGCTCCTCGACGGGGTCGGCAGCGTCATCGGTTGCCTCAACGACTTCGCCCGGCGCTTCCTCGGTGCCCGTCTTGAGGCGCGCGGCGATGGCTTCGGGCTTGGCCCGGCGACGGCGCGTGCGGCGACGACGACGACGTTCGCCTTCGTCGGCCGGCTCCGAACCACGGTCGCTGCTGTAGGTGGTCTGGCCGCCTTCGCTCTCTTCCTCGGCTTCCTGTCGTTTAGGCGCCTCGCGCCTCGCTTCGGCGATGGAATCGGCGACGGCGCGCGTGATCAGCTCCACCGAGCGGATCGCGTCATCGTTTCCGGCGATCGGCACGGAGATGAGATCCGGATCGGCGTTGGTGTCGACGATCGCGATGAGCGGAATGCCGAGCTTGTTCGCTTCGGTGACCGCGATGCGTTCCTTCTTGGAGTCGATCACGAAGATGAGACCCGGCAGGCGGATCATGTGCTTGATGCCCGCGAGGTATTTGTTGAGCTTGTCGCGCTCGCGGCCCATCATGAGCTGTTCTTTCTTCGTGTAGTCCTGGAACGTGCCGCCTTCTTCGCTGCCCGCCTCGAGCTCTTTGAGGCGGCGGATCTGGCGCTTCACGGTCTGGAAGTTGGTGAGGAGTCCGCCTAACCAGCGCTCGGTGACGAACATCGCGCCGCAGCGCTCGGCTTCGGCCTGCACGATGGCCTTGAGCTGGCGTTTGGTGCAGACGAAGAGGACGTTCTCGCCGCGCATGATGGCGTCGCGGGCGAGCTTCTGCGCGAGCTCGAGCTGGCGCAGGGTTTTCTGCAGGTCGATGATGTGAATCCCGTTCCGCTCGGCGAAGATGAACCGGCGCATCTTCGGATTCCAGCGGCGGGTCTGGTGTCCAAAATGGACACCGGCTTCGAGGAGCTGCTCGAGATTCGGCTGTGTCATTCGGTCATCCTAGTTGGTTGTATCGACCGCGTCCGTCGTTGCCGTGAGCACCACCGGGAGACCCGGCACCAGTGCTAGACTCGGGGCGCGTGAGAGATACCGGCCGCCCCGTTGGGCAGCCGGCTGCCTAACTACTACCGCTTGCTGAACTGGAACCGCTTTCTGGCCTTCGGACGGCCCGGCTTCTTGCGTTCGACGGCGCGTGCGTCGCGCGTGAGCAACCCGAGGTCGCGGAGCTTCCGACGGTGTGCTTCATCCACCTTGACGAGCGCGCGGGCGACCGCCAAGCGCAGCGCGCCGGCCTGTCCGCTCAACCCGCCGCCTTCCAACGTGGCTTTGACGTCGAAGCGGCCGAGCGTATCGGTCGCCGTGAACGCCTGCTGAATGGACGAGACGAGTGTAGCGCGCGGGAAGTAGTCGCCTAACGTGCGGCCGTTGACATCCCACTTGCCCGAACCGGGCTGCACGTACACGCGGCAGACGCTTTCCTTGCGGCGTCCGATGGTGTGAATGGTGCCGTCCGCCATCACTCGGTCTCGCTCTTGAGGTTGAGCACGACCGGTTGTTGGGCGGCGTGCGGATGTTGCGCGTCGGGATAGACGCGCAGCTTGAGCCGCAGCTTCTGCCGGCCCAGCGTTGTTTTCGGGAGCATGCCGAACACGGCCTTCTCGATGACGCGCTCGGGGTGTTTGGCGAGCATGGACGCGAAGGGCGTGTAGCGTTCGTGTCCCATATAGCCGGTGTGCCGGAAGTAGCGCTTCTGTTCTGCCTTACGGCCGGTGACGCGCACCTTGGCGGCGTTGATGACGATGACGAAATCGCCGGTGTCCATGTGCGGCGTATACATCGGCTTGTGCTTGCCGCGGATGATTTTCGCGACTTCGGACGCCAAGCGCCCGAGCACGAGTCCGTCGGCGTCGACGACGAACCAGCGGTGCTCGATGTCGGACGGAGTAGCGGAGTACGTTTTCATGCGTGTCGGTATTGGGTGCGCCAGACTATTGACCACAGACTCGTAAGCTACGAAAGCACTTACACTTTGTCAACGACCGGGCGTGCTCGGTGACGAGGCGTCCGTGGCTCCCTCCGACGCAGATCCGCGCCCCAAAGAGGGTGAACCCCGTCGTCCAGGCGTTCGGGCGTTCGGGTGGCTGAGCAGGAGGGCTGGCTACTCTGCTCATGTTAGTAGCCAGCTGATCCTTCAACGTGAACGTGCTACCCAGCTAGGAGGTGGGAAACGTGACGAAGCGCTTGCCCCGAGGGGGGCGATAGGCGCGAAATCCGCGGCGATCGGTGGTGAACACGGTGGTGATCAGGAGCGCCTCGGCGATCGCGACGAGGCAGGCGTCGGCGAAGTCCATGGGGACGCGGCGATACTGTTGCATGAGGCTCGCGGCTCGGCGGAGGCCGGCGGTCTCGAGGCCGACGACGGGGATGCCGGCGGCCAGGAGGAAGTCGAGCGGCGCGTGCGCGGGGCCGCCGCCGCGACCTACGAGATGCGACGCCTCGGTGACGACGGACTCGACCGTTAGGCAGCGGTTGAGGACGGCGGGAAGTTCGGCGGCGCAGCCGGCGTGCCATTGATCGCGGCGGTCGAGCACGGCGACGAGCGGGCCGGTGTCCAGCAGTACGTCGCGCGCGATCGGACTCACCCGTGCCGTGCTACGGGCGCCAGTTGTGGCGGCGCACGCGCGCGGCAATCTCGTCGCGCTCGATGGCTTGCGGGTCAAGGGCGAGCGAGCCGACGAGCGCCGAGATCGCACGCAAGGGGGCGTCGGCGTCTGCTTCGGCCGGTGGTGCCAGATAGGCCGCGAGCGCGTCGCGAACCACCTGGGCCTTCGGCACGCCGAGCGCGCGCGCGCGACGATCAATGTCGCGCAGCAAGTCGCGGGGAAGACGGAGGGTGAGCTGCTCGTCTCGCATGCAGTGCAATGTAGTGCATTTGCACTACATGGTCAATGGGAACGGCGCTTTCACTCCAGCTCGACGAGGGTCGCGCCCTTTTCCACCACCG
Source organism: uncultured Gemmatimonadaceae bacterium (assembly GCA_963702675.1). Taxonomy (GTDB): domain Bacteria; phylum Gemmatimonadota; class Gemmatimonadetes; order Gemmatimonadales; family Gemmatimonadaceae; genus JADGGM01. The sequence goes on along the minus strand of CAVPDN010000008.1, from coordinate 927,857 downwards.
CGCCCGGCGTCACGGCGATGCGCTTCACGCGACCGGCGCCGTTCGAGCGCAGCTCGTTTTCCATCTTCATCGCCTCCATGACGATGAGGCCCTGCCCCGCCTGGACCTCGTCGCCCGACGACACGAGGACGCGCACGATGAGCCCCGGCATGGGTGCGACGAGCGGCTTGGGCCCCGTTGGGCCGGCGGCGTCGGCCGTGAGATCGCGAATCGTGCGCGTGCGCTCGTCCAGCGCCTCGACGTCATAATTGTAGCCGTCGATCCACAGGACGTAGTGCCCTTTCGATTCGCGCCGGCGCACAACGACGCGGTGCACCGTGTCGCCGATCGTGACCATGCGGACCGGCGTGCCTTCGATGTCCACCAACGCCGCCGGGATGGTGCGACCCGTCACGGTGACGGCGTCTGGCGCGACGTCGACCGTGAATCGTTTCTCGCCCATGGCGACGATGTATTTCACTCAGGCCTCCGGGACCAACTCGCACACGGTCTCGACGTGCGCCGTCTGCGGGAACATGTCGAACGAGACGAGCGATGCGACCCGCCAGCCCGGCAGGCGGGCCACGTCGCGAGCCAGCGTGGCGGGATCGCAGCTCACGTAGACGATGGCGCGCGTGGCGCCGCGCGCCGGCGCGAGCGCGCCGGTCACGCGCCGGTCGACGCCGGCGCGCGGGGGATTCAGGATGACGACGTCGGCCGGGAGCGCCGAAGGCAGCGCATCCTCGACCGCGGCGGCCACGGCGCGCGATCCGTTAGGCAGCCGCGCCGCGCACCAGGCCGAGGCGTCGGCGTCGAGCTCGATCGCCACGACGCGGCGCGCGTCCGACGCCAGCGCGATCGCCGTGTGTCCGGTGCCGGCGTAGGCGTCGATCACGGTGGCCGGCTCGTGCGCGAGCACGCGATCCACCACGTAGGCGCCGAGCGCCGCCGCGACGGCGGCGTTCACCTGGGCGAAGGCTGCCGCCGGCGACGAACCCGCGCCGCGCGATGCCGCCGCCCGTGCCCGCGGCGCGCGCGCCGGTTTCCACCAGATGGACTCGAGCGATGGGGTGCGGTCGAGCAGCCGTTGGGCGCCGGTCCACCGGTCGCCGCCTTCGACCACCAGCGAGCCGGCGCCGGCGTCGTCGAACCGGACCGAGGCGCGCAGCTCGCCAGCGTTAGGCAGCGAATCGCCGGACGCCAGCACTTCACGCCAGGCGGCGAGCACGCGCTCCTCGGTGATCGGACAATCGTGGAGCGGGAACACGCCCGCGGGATCGTCGTAGGGGTGCAGGCCGGCCGTCCACCCGCGGCCGCGCGAGCGCAGCGCGAGCGTGAGCTTGCGCCGATAGCGCCAGGGCGCAGCGGCCGGACGAAGCTCGGGCGGCGCGGCGTCGGCGAGGTGGCCGATGCGGACCATGCCGTCGTGTACGATGTCGCGCTTGGCGTCGCACTGCGCCTCGTAGCTCAGGTGCTGGAGCTGGCAGCCGCCGCACCGGTCGCCGTCGTAGTGCTGGCACGCCGGGCTCACGCGGTGGGCAGATGGTGTCTCGAGCGCCAGCAGCGTTCCGCGGGCGAAGCGGCCCTTGGACGCGTACGACACGCGCGCCACATTGCCGGGTGCGGTGCGCGGGACGAACACCACCATCCCGTCGGCGCGAGCGACGCCATCGCCGCCGGCGGCGATCGAGTCGATGTGCAGCGACGCGTCGGGCATCAGCCTTCCACCAACCCTTCGCGCCGGGCTGCCAGGCGCCACGCGCTCCGATCGTCGACGGCCGGCGTTCCGTTAGGCGTGGCGCCGCCCGCCGGCGGGACGCGCCGCACCCGTTCCTGCTCGGCCAACAACGCGGCCGCGATCACCGCCGCCATCTCGCCCGCCGCCGGCGCCGCGACGCTGGTGAGCGAGGCCAGCCGCCGCTCGAGCCACTGGATGTCGATCGCGCCGCGGCGGAACTCCTCGTCCTCCATCACGCGGAGATGAAAATCGCGCGACGTTTCCACGCCCTGGATCGTGAGCTCGAGCAACGCCCGGTGCATCCGGGCGATGGCCGCCTCGCGCGTCGGCGCGTGCACGATGAGCTTGGCGAGCATCGGGTCGTAGTGGAGACCAATTTCGCTGCCGACGCCGATACCGCCGTCCCACCGCACGCCTGGGCCGCCGGGCACGCGCAGGTACGAGATGCGTCCGGTCCCGGGCAGGAACCCGTTCGCCGGATCCTCGCTCGTGATGCGGCACTCGATGGCCCATCCGTTAGGCGTGATGTCCGCTTGGCGGAACGGCAGCGCTTCGCCGGCGGCGATCCGGATCTGCCACTGCACGATGTCGATCCCGGTGACCAGCTCGGTGACCGGGTGCTCCACCTGCAGGCGCGTGTTCATCTCGAGGAAATAGAACGACCCCTGGGCGTCGAGCAGGAACTCGCACGTGCCCGCGTTCACGTACCCGGCGGCCAACGCCGCGCGGACGGCCGTCTCACCCATCCGCCGCCGGAGCTCGGATGTCACGGCGACGCTCGGCGCCTCCTCGATCATCTTTTGATGGCGCCGCTGCACCGAGCACTCGCGTTCGCCTAACGAAAGCATGGTGCCGCGCGCGTCGCCCAGCACCTGGATCTCGACGTGGCGCGGACCCGTGATGTACTTCTCGACGTACACGGCGTCGTCGCCGAAGGCGTTCTTCGCTTCACGCCGCGCGGCGTCCAACGACGACGCAAGTTCGCCGGGCTCGCGCACCACGCGCATGCCCTTCCCGCCGCCGCCCGCCGCTGCCTTGAGTAGCACCGGAAATCCGAATCGCTCGGCGATCTCGCGCGCCTCGGCGACATCGCGCAACGGTTCGGTGGTGCCCGGCACCACGGGCACGCCGGCCGCGATCGCCAGACGCCGCGCCTCTGTTTTGCTGCCCATCGCCGCGATGGCTTCGGGCGGCGGGCCGATGAAGGTGAGCTTCGCGCCGCGCACCGCCCGCGCGAAATGCTCGCGCTCCGCCAGGAACCCGTAGCCGGGATGGATCGCCTGCGCGCCGGTGCGTTGGGCGGCCGCGATGAGCACGTCCGCGCGGAGATAGCTCTCGCTCGAAGGCGGCGGTCCAATGCGCACCGCCTGATCGGCTTCGCGCACGTGCGGCGCGTGCGCATCGGCGTCGGAGTACACGGCGACGGACGTGACGCCGAGCTCGCGGCACGCACGGACGATGCGCAGCGCGATTTCGCCGCGGTTGGCGATCAGAACTTTGTCGAACACGGTGTCGAAGGCTTGACGGTCACGCGGCAGGGCCCGTCTGCGCGGCCGCCGCGGTGATCGCGTCCAACGGCGCGCGCGCGAACTGCGTGCTGCCCACGAACGCGTAGCGGATGCGGCGGCCGGCGGCGTCGATGAGAAAGCAGGCCGGGTGCGCGGTGTTGAACGACACCATGCCTAACGGATGCCACACGCCGTAGCGTTTGATCACGACGCGGTCGGGGTCGCAGAGCAGCGGAAACGGATACGTGGCCGCGTGGCGTTGGAGCGCCTGGGCGATGCGGTCGCACGTCTGCGCCAGCACCACGGCCACGCCGAGTCCCTGGGCACCCAGACGCGTCGCCTGATCGCGCAGCTCCCCGAGCTGCCCGCGGCAGTTGGGTCACCACATGCCCCGGTGAAACACCAACAACGCGCCGCGGCGATCCGCGAGCAGGGTGTCGAGCGTCACCGATGCGCCAGTGGCCGCATTGCCCAACGAAAACTCGGGGGCGCGGTCGCCCAAATGCAGCGTGCTACTCGGCCGCGGCATCAGAGCGGGATGTTGCCGTGTTTCTTGGGCGGATTGCGATCCCGCTTGGTGCGCAGCGTCTCGAGCGCGTCGATCAAGCGCGGGCGCGTGTCGCGCGGATCGATGATGTCGTCCACGTACCCGCGACCGGCCGCGATGTACGGATGCGCGAACTTCTCGCGGTACTCATCGATCTTCCGGTCGGTGGCATCGCGCGGATCGTCGGCGGACGCGAGCTCCCTCTTGAACAGGATCTCGACGGCGCCTTTGGGGCCCATCACCGCGATCTCGGCCGTGGGCCACGCCACGTTGTAGTCGCCGCGAATGTGCTTGGAGCTCATCACGTCGTACGCGCCGCCATACGCCTTGCGCGTGATCACGGTGAGCTTGGGCACCGTGGCCTCGCAGTACGCGAACAACAACTTGGCGCCGTGCTTGATGATGCCGCCTAACTCCTGGGCCGTGCCGGGCAGGAAGCCGGGCACATCTTCGAACGTCACGATCGGAATGTTGAACGCGTCGCAAAAGCGAATGAAGCGCGCGCCCTTGAGCGACGCGGCGATGTCCAGCACACCGGCGAGCACCGCCGGCTGGTTGGCCACCACGCCGACGCTGAATCCGCCCAGGTGCGCGAACCCGCAGAGGATGTTCTGCGCGTAGTCGCGCTGCACCTCGTAGAACTCGCCGTCGTCCACGATGCGCCGCACGATCTCGTGCATGTCGTACGGCTTGTTCGGATTCTCGGGAATGAGCTCGAGGAGCGCGTCGTCGCGCCGGTCGCGCGGATCGGTGCCGGCGCCGCGCGGCGGCTCATCCAGGTTGTTGGACGGCACGAAGCGGAAGAGATCGCGGATCGCTCCGAGACAGGCGAGCTCCGAGTCGAACGTGAAGTGCGACACGCCCGACGTCGCGCCGTGCGCGTCGGCTCCGCCTAACTGCTCCATCGTGACGTCCTCGTGCGTCACCGTCTTCACGACGTTGGGCCCGGTGACGAACATGTACGACGTGCCGCGCACCATGTAGATGAAATCGGTGATGGCGGGCGAATACACCGCGCCGCCGGCGCACGGGCCAAGGACGGCCGAGATCTGCGGCACGACACCCGACGCCAGCGTGTTGCGCAAAAAGATGTCGGCGTATCCGCCTAACGACACGACGCCTTCCTGGATGCGCGCGCCGCCGGAGTCGTTGAGCCCCACCATCGGCGCGCCGTTGCGGACCGCCAGATCCATGACCTTGCAAATCTTTTCGGCGTGCGACTCGGAGAGCGAGCCGCCGAACACGGTGAAATCCTGCGAGAACACGTACACGAGTCGACCGCCGATCCGTCCGTAGCCCGTCACCACGCCGTCGCCGTACACGAGCTGTCCGTCCAACCCGAAGTCGGTCGAGCGGTGCGTCACGAAGCGATCGAGCTCGACGAACGTGCCCTCGTCGAGCAGCACGTCGAGTCGCTCGCGCGCCGACAATTTCCCCTTCTTGTGCTGCGCCGCGACGCGCTCCGCGCCGCCGCCCTGTTCCGCTTCGGCGCCGCGCCGCTCCAGGAGATCCAGCTTCTCTTTCATGCTCATAGAAGCCGCAAGTTAGCGCCCGCGCGAACGCGCATCCAGTCGAGGCGCCGAGTCGCGAGGGAGCGGAACGGCGCGATGACCGATGGCTGCTTGATCACCCGTGGCCGCTCCGACGCCGACACGTGTCTCAGCAGGGGTGCCGCGTCGTCGAAGCCTTCGGGTGGCCGACCAAAGGGGCTGGCTACGACGCTCATGTTGAAAGGATCACAGCGGAAACCAGGGATAATTGCGGATAGGGCAACAAGAAAAAGCCTTTGTTCAAACAAAAAAACGGGCTCCCGCCTGCGCGCATCGCGCCTTCTCGCCTAACGGAGCGAACCGCTCTGATCTCTTGTTTTCCGCTTTGATCCTTTCAACATGAGTCGTAGCCAGCGGAACGGCGCGATGACCGGTGGTGAGTCATGGCCCGGGGCGGGCGGGTTTTTCCTTGAACCCTTTGTCGAAGTAGGTCACCACAAGCACAACGCCCCGGGGGTCACGTCAACAGCCAGGTCGCAACGCGCGTCCAAAGATGTGTCGCGCCAAGCAGAAAACTCAAAGGCTGCGACGCGACGATCAGCAACGCACCCCAGCCAAACGCCGGATGCAGCCTTCGGTTCTTGATTGTGTCGAACGCCACAGGCACCAGCACGCATAGGTCGACCAGCACAAAACCCACCACGGGCTTCCCACCAATGAACCGCAACGGAATCCGCACGATGGCGGGCAACAGGATGCTGACGGACGCGAGCAGCATGAATCGCTTGTGGAAATCGCTGCGGCGGCGAAACAGAACTGCGGCCGTCACCAAGCTGGCGAAAACCAGCAGGATGCTCAGTTGAAAGGCGAGTCCCGCGAGCGAATGCCCGGGCCGGAAATGCGGCCTGGCCCTGACAATGATCGTCGTCGCGCCCAGCACCACAACGCACAATGCCAGCACGGCTCCGACCACGCCGAGACGCCGGTGGAGATCGACTCGGTGGGCGGCGACCAACCGGACCTGCACAAGAAACAGGACGAACCAGAGCGTCATCACGAGGCCGTGAGCATGCAACAGCAGCGGCAGGCTCCGAGTGCCGAATAGTTCCTTCAGGTAGTATGTGCGCGCGAACCCGGCGAAGACGATGAGCGCGGCCGTAACCGCGACCCAGGTATAGAGGCTGCCGCGCGATCTGACTCGAGTCGTATGTACTTGAGTATCCACGGATCTTGACCCCTCCTTTGCGCCTCACCGGGTGCCTAACGCGCGTCACGTGCGCCACACGATGCGTGCACCCAGTTATCCCTGCGTTAGCCAGCCGTTACGCAGGGTCACCGCCGTCGAGCGCGACAAGGCAGGCGCGCGCACGGGCGCCGAGCCAGCGCAAAACACAACGCCCCGCCGGCGATCGTGGCCGGCGGGGCGTTGCGACTTCAGGCGCTTCAATGGGTCAGACTTCCGGTTCGGTCGGCTCCGCGTCAGCGTGCGGCGTCGGCTCCTCGCTCTCCATTGGAATCACCTTGGACGGCGTCTCGGGACGCGGCGGCTGATCCTCCGGAATGTTGGTCACGGCCAGCACGATGCGCCGATGAATCGGGTCGACCTCGAGAATGCGCAGGTCGAGATTCATGCCCTCGTACACGACGTCGGCCGGACTGACCACGGTCTTACCCATGTTCAGTTGGCTGATCGGTACGAAGCCCTCGATGTCGTTGCCGATGTCGACCACGACACCCTTGTCCATGAGGCGCGCCACCTTGCCGCTTGCGTCCATGCCCACCGGATACGTCTCACCGATACGCAGCCACGGATCTTCGGTGGCCTGCTTGAGGCCGAGCGAGATGCGCTTGTTCTCGGCGTCGATGTTCAGGATTACGACGTCGACCGTGTCACCCTTCTTCACGACTTCCGACGGGTGCTGGACGCGCTTGGTCCACGACATGTCGGAGATGTGAATGAGACCATTGATACCCGGCTCGATTTCGACGAACGCGCCGAACGAGGTGAGGTTGCGCACCTTGCCCGAGATCCGCGTGCCCACCGGATACTTGTACGGCAGCACGACCCACGGATCCTGCTCCGTCTGCTTCATGCCGAGCGAAATTTTCTCTTCGTTCGGATCGACCTTGAGCACCACGGCTTCGATTACTTCACCGATCGACACGAGCTTGGACGGGTGACGCACGTTGCGCGTCCAGCTCATCTCGCTGATGTGCACCAGGCCTTCGATGCCCGGCTCGAGCTCGATGAATGCGCCGTAGTTGGTGATCGACACCACCTTGCCGTGGACGCGCGTGCCGACGGGATACTTCTCGGCGACGTCCTTCCACGGATAACTCTGAAGCTGCTTGAGGCCAAGCGAAATGCGCTCGCGCTCCCAATCGATGTCGAGGATCTTGACCTCGAGCTCTTGGCCGATGTGCACGAGCTCGGACGGATGCGAGATGCGGCCCCACGACATGTCGGTGATGTGGAGCAAACCGTCCACGCCGCCCAAGTCGATGAATGCACCGAAGTCGGTGATGTTCTTGACCACGCCTTTGCGCACCTGGTCTTTCTGGAGCTCCTTCATCAGCTTCTCGCGCTTGCCGGCACGCTCGACTTCGAGAATGACCCGGCGCGAGACGACGATGTTGCGGCGGCGCTTGTTGAGCTTGATGATCTTGAACTCGTACTTCTGGCCTAACAACTCGTCGATGTTAGGCACGCGACGCAGCGCGATCTGCGAGCCAGGCAAGAACGCGTCGACGCCCATGAGGTCGACCACCACGCCGCCCTTGATCTTCTTGACCAGCGTGCCTTCCACGGGCTGATCGTTCTCGTAGGCTTGGCGGATGCGCTCCCACACGCGCATGAAGTCCGCTTTCTTCTTCGAGAGAACGACCGAGCCTTCCTGGTCCTCGAGATGCTCGAGTAAGACCTCGACCTCGTCGCCCGGCTTGAGCTCCGGATGGTCCTTGAATTCCTCGAGCGGGACAGCGCCCTCGGATTTGAATCCGATGTCGAGGATGACCATGTTGTCCCGGATTTCCAGGACTTTGCTCTTGACGATCTCGCCTTCCTCGATGGACGCAAGCGTCCCCGCGTAGAGCTCGATCATGCGCGCTTCTTCGTCGGCAGAGTACTCGTCCTCGTCCCACCGGTTGTCACCGTGGGCGAGCAGGCGGAGCGCTCCGCGATCTTTGTCACGCCGAATGACGGCGGTGTCTTTCGTTTCTTCGGTTTCGAGTTCGGGCATACCGGAGTGAATCTCCTAGTCGCGGATCGTGTCGCTCGCCGCGCCGAGGTTTAAGTGGACACACAATGCCCCGGCACGCGAGCGCGCCGGGTAGGAACCGTCAAACATAGTCCTTCAGGATTGGGGAGGCAAGTCGCGCCATTGCGCGAACTTGGGGCCGATTTGTTCGACCGGTATCGACCCGCTCAGAGGCCCGGCCGCAGCACCTTCACCAGCGCGACGATGCGCTCGACCTGTTCTTCCTGAGTCAGGTACGTCGTGTCGATGAGCACGGCGTCCTTTGCCTGCACGGTCTGCGTGGAATCGCGTGCGTCGCGCTGCACGAGCCGCTCGGTTTCTTCGGCGATCTCCGGATCGGCGGGCGACCGGCCGAGTCGCTGTATGAGACGGCGGCGCGCGCGTTCCCACGGGTCGGCGATGAGAAAGACCTTGAGGTGGGCCTCGGGGAACACCACAGTACCGATGTCGCGGCCATCGACCACCACGCTGCGACCCGTGGCCAGCGCGCGCACCTGAGCGTTGACCCAATCACGGACGCCGGGCATCTGCGCCACGCGCGACACGTGCTGCGTGACGGTGCCGCCCCGCATTTCTTGCTCGAGCTCGGTCCCATCGACGAGCAAGACGAAGGCGCGTCGTTCGTCGCGGCTCGAGACGCGCTTGACGGCTCGCAAGACGTCCGGCTCCTCCCACGCCTGGCCAGCCGCCTCGCGCAACACCGCGGCCGTGGCGGCGCGATACAGCGCGCCGGAATCGATGTGGTAGAAGCCTAACCGTTCCGACACCCAGCGCGCCGTGGACGACTTGCCGGCCGCCGCCGGACCGTCGATGGCGACGACGACCGGCGTGGCCGGATCGCGAATGCGCGGGACGTACGGCGGCGTGGGCTGTGTCATCGAGGCGTGGAGTCCGAGATGCGTCTCCTCACGAGACGATTGCGCGGGACACGTCGTCCCAGAAACCCGGGTACGACACGGCGACGCACGATGTGTCATCGATCTCGATTTCACTTCCCGGCAGCGCGCGCAGCACACCGAAGGCCATGGCAATTCGGTGATCGCCGCGGCTCTCGACGCGTCCGCGCAACGGGCGATCGGACCCTTCGATGCACATGCCGTCGGGCAGCTCGTCGGCGTTCACGCCCACGGCGCGCAGATTCGCGACCACGGTGGCAATGCGGTCGCTCTCCTTGACGCGCAATTCTTCCGCGCCTCGAATCGTGGTGGTGCCATGCGCGCGCGCAGCGAGACAGGCCACGAGCGGCAGCTCGTCGATCATGGACGGAACGTCGTCGCGTGCGACGTCGATCGCGTTGAGCGACGACGCGCGGGCGACGATGGTGCCGACCGGTTCTCCGCCCTGCGATTCGCCTTCTTCGAGGACGAGCGCCGCACCCATGCGCGCGAGCGCACGGTAGAAGCCGGTGCGCGTGGGGTTGAGACACACGTCGGGCATCGCCAGCTCGCCGCTGGTGGCGAGCACCGCGAGCGCCGTGAGAAACGCGGCGGAGCTCGGATCGCCGGGGACGCGCATCCGGAGCGGCGCCAGCCGGTCGACGGGTGCGACGGTGACCGACGCGCCGTCGACGGCGACCGTCGCGCCTAACGCAGCGAGCATGCGCTCGGTATGATCGCGGGACCGCGCCGGCTCGTGAACGGCGACGGCGACGCCCGAGGCGACGCCGGCGAGCAGAATGGCGCTCTTCACTTGGGCGGACGCGGTTTCCGTGCGCCACTCGATGCTGTGGAGGCTGCCGCCGTGGACGGTCATCGGGAGGCCATCGGCCGGTGCGACGTCGACCCGGGCGCCCATGGCGCGCAGCGGGTTGGCGATGCGGCGCATGGGCCGGCGGCTCAGACTCGCGTCGCCGACAAAGCGGCTCGTGAACGGACGCGCGGCCGCGATGCCGGCCACGAGCCGCGTGGTCGTGCCGCTGTTGCCGCAGTCGAGATCGTCGAGCGGCGCGGTGAGCGCGCGCGCGCCGCGCCCGACGATCGTGATGTCATTGGACAATGGCGGAACGGGGACGCCGAGTGCGCCTAACACACGGGCCGTGCTGTGGACGTCGGCCGACGCCAGGATGTCGCGGATGCGCGAGGCGCCCTCGGCGAGCGCGGCGAAGAGGAGCGCGCGGTGCGAGATTGATTTGTCACCCGGGACGCGGATCACGCCGCCCACCTTCATGTGCGGCGCTCTCCTCCATTGCCGCCGGCCGCCTCGCGGCGCCAGGTCATGGCGCGTTCCCAGATTTCGGCCAGGCGGAGGTCATCGCCGGCGGCGAGCACGCGCCGCAACTCGGCGATCGTCGACTCGAGGCGTCCCAACGCCGCGTCCAGCTCGGCGGGCGCGCCGCGCAGCAACGCGGGCCACGCGCCTAACGGAGTGGCGGCGAGGCGCGTGGTGTCGCGGGCGCCGGAGCCGGTGGAGGCCGGGACGATGTCGGAGTCCGCCAAGGTGTGCGCGAGCGCGGTGGCGGCGAGCTGCGGCAGGTGGCTCACCCACGCCATGAGCCGGTCGTGCTCCAACGCCGTCCGATAGTCGATCCGGTGCGCGCCCGCCGTGCGCCACAGCCACTCGGCCGCACGGCGGGCGCGCGCGTCGAGGCGGTCTTCGACGCAGACCGTGGCGCCGACGAACATGTTGGCGCGCGACGCCGCGAAGCCGTGGTCGTGCGAGCCCGCGAGCGGATGGGTGCCGGTCACGCGCGTCCACGTCGCCTCGTCCATGCCTAACGCAGCGCGCTGCTGGAGACCCCCCACGTGAAAGACGCGCGTCGGCGGCGGCGCCGCCTCCATCACGGCATGGGCGACCTCGGCGATCGCGGCGAACGGGACGGCGAGCACCACCGACGTTGCGCCGTGGCACAGCGAGACGAGCGGGGCGGCGCCTTCCGCGATCGTGATGCCCGCGGCGGCGGCGAGCTCGCGGTCCGAGCTGGATCTGCTCCAGCCGCGCACTTCGACGCCCTGCGCGACCAGCGCGCGCGCGAGCGATCCGCCAATGCATCCCAGTCCGACGATCGAGACCGGCCGTCGGGCGGGCGTCGAGCCGCTCATCGGAGCCACTGCTCGAGCGCCGTCGACGCATTGGTGCCGGCGTCGCGGTACTTCACGATCACCGGCGCGTGGACCGCGAGTCCCTGCGCACGCGCCCATTCGCTCGACAGCGGCCGCGCGCCGGGCACCACCACCGCACCGGCCGGAATCTCGAGCGGCGCGTCTCCGTTAGACCGGTAGGTGGTCTCGCGCACGGCATCGAACACCGGCACGCCGCGCGTGAGGATCACGCCGGCGGCGAGCACGGCGCCCTCGCGCACCACCGTGCCTTCGTAGACGCCCGAGTTGCCGCCCACGAACACGTCGTCCTCGATGATCACGGGCGCGGCGTTCACCGGCTCGAGCACGCCGCCGATCTGCGCCGCCGCGCTCAGATGCACGCGCGCGCCGATCTGGGCGCACGAGCCGACGAGCGCGTGCGAGTCGATCATCGTGTTCGGGCCCACCCAGGCGCCGACGTTGACGTACATGGGCGGCATGCACACGACGCCCTTCGACAGGAACGCCCCCCGCCTAACGGTCGACCCGCCGGGCACGATGCGCACACCCTGCGACTGCTGCACGGCCTGCGCCGGGAAGAGATGCTTGTCGAAGAACCGGAACGACGACTTGCCGCCCAACGACATGTCGGCGATGTGCCCGACGCGGAAGCCAAGCAGAATGCCCTGCTTGACCCAGGTCACGGCGCGCCACCGACCCTGTTCGTCGCGCTCGGCCGCGCGCACCTCGCCGCGCTCGAGGGCGCCGAGCAACGCGGTGATCGTCCGCTCCACATCGTCCACCGGCATGTCGGCCGCCGGCGTGTCCATGAACTCGCCGATCCGCTGGCGCACCACCGCCAGATCGAGGAACGGCATCGCGTAGCTCACGCCAGCGCTCCGGCCGTGCCCAACGCCGCGCGCACCTCGCCCGACAACTCGTCGCGGAGCGGGACTAACGGAAGGCGCACGACGTTGCCGGCGCGGCCGAGCATCGCCAGCGCGGCCTTGACGGGGATGGGATTCGATTCGATGAACGCCGCGCGCATCCACGGCGACAACTGTTCGTGGAGCGCGCGCGCGCCGGCAAAATCGCCGGCACGGCAGCACTCGACCAATCGCGCCATCGGACCCGGCGTCGCATTGGACACCACCGAGATGATTCCGTCCCCGCCGGCGGCCATCACGGCGAGCGTGAGCGCGTCGTCGCCCGAGAGCACCGAGAATCGCTCGGGGCGCTCGCGGATGATCTCCATGATCTGGCCCAAATTTCCCGATGCTTCCTTCACCGCGATGACCGACGGGATTTCCGCCAGCGCGAGCGTGGTGCGCGCCTCGATGTTGCTGCCGGTGCGGCCCGGCACGTTGTACACGATCATCGGCGTGTCCACCGCGTCGGCGATGGCGCGGAAGTGGGCGATGATGCCGCGCTGCGGCGGCTTGTTGTACATCGGGCTCACGTGGAGCAGGTGCGTCGCGCCGGCGGCGCACATCTCCTTCGAGAGCGCGATCGCTTTTTTCGTATCGTTAGACCCGGCGCCCGCCACCACCGGCACGCGGCCGCGCGCTTGATCGACCACGATCTCGACCACGCGGCGATGCTCGGCCACGGTCATCGTCGCCGCTTCGCCGGTGGATCCGCACGGCACGAGGAAGTGCACGCCCTCGGCGATCTGCCAGTCGACCAGCGATCGCAGCGCGCGCTCGTCGACCGAGCTATCGCTGGCGAACGGCGTCGCGAGCGCCGTTCCGCAGCCATAGAACCGCGTGGTGGACGTCATGCTGGTGACACCTCGGCCGTGAGAAAGTCGCGCATGGTGTAGACGCCGCGCCGCCCGAGCAGCCACCGCGCGGCCAGGAGCGCGCCCTCGGCGAACACGCGGCGGTCGCGCGCTTCGTGCACCACGCGAATCTGCTCGAATGCGCCGTCGAGCAGCAACTCGTGCGTGCCCGGCACCGCGCCGACGCGCACGCTGCTCACCGGAATGTCGCCTCCGAATGCCGCCGCGGCGAGGCGTTGCAGCGCGAGCGCGGTGCCCGATGGCGCGTCGCGCTTGGCCGCGTGGTGCGTTTCGACGATGTGGGCATCGAAGGTCTTGGCGCGGCCGGCGAGTCGCGCGGCGAGCTCGGCCACCTGCCAGAAGAGATTCACCCCGATCGAGAAGTTGGGCGCCCAGAGCATGGCGCCATCGCCGGCGAGGACATCTTCCTCGACCCGCGCGCGTTGGGCATCCCATCCCGTGGTGCCGGTGACCACCGCACATCCGGCGCGTACGCAGGCGCGGATGTTGGCCGGCGCGGCCGCGCCGGTGGTGAACTCGACGGCCACCTGCGCGCCGGCGAGCGTGCGTGCCGTGATGCCCGCGCCGTCGGTGTTGGCTTGGGCGTCGATGACCGCCGCCACCGTCCAGCCGTGCTCGGCCGCGAGCTGCTCCACGGCGCGGCCCATCTTGCCGTGTCCAATGATGGCGAGCCTGGGGGTCGTCACGCCGCCTCCGGTGGACGATCGAAGAACTCCGCGTGCAGGGCGCGCATCGCGTCGCCTAACCGATCGCCGTCGATGATGATGGTGAGATTGATCTCGGTGGCGCTGAGCGAGATCATGTGGACGCGCAGGCCGTGCAGGGCGCCCAACGCGCGGGCCATGGTCGTGCTGTCGCCGCCCAGTCCGGCGCCGACCACGGCGACCACGGCCCGCTGGCGCTCGATCGAGACGTCGCCTAACGCGCGGAGGTCCACCAGCAGCGCATCGAGGTGCGACGGATCGTCGACCGTCACCGAGACGGACACCTCGGATGTGGCGACGGCGTCCACCGACGTGTGGTGGCGCTCGAACACCTCGAACAGGGTGCGGAGAAAGCCGGGCGCGAGCAGCATGCGCGAGGAATTGACCTTGATCACCGTCACATTGCCCTTGCCGGCGATCGCGCTCACCGCGCGACGCGGCGCGTCGGCGGTGATGCGGGTGCCCCGCCCTTCCGGGCGCCGCGAGTTGAAGATGAACACGGGAATGCCGCGCTGCACGGCGGGGGCGATGGTGCTCGGGTGGAGCACTTTGGCGCCGAAGGTCGCGAGCTCGGCGGCCTCGTCGAACCGGATCTCCTCGATGAGCCGCGCACCCTGGACCACGCGCGGGTCGGCGGTGAGCATGCCATCGACGTCCGTCCAGATCTCGATCGCCTCCGCGCCTAACGCAGCGCCGAGGAGCGCGGCGCTGAAATCGCCGCCGCCGCGTCCGATCGTCGTCGTCACGCCGGCGGGAGAGCGGCCGATGAAGCCGCCCACCACCGGCACGCGCCCCTGGCCCACGATGGGCAGCAGCACGCGGCGCGCGTTCTCGGTGATCGCATCGAGGTCGGGCACGGCGCGCGTGTGGAGCTCATCGGTCACCATCACGTCGCGCGCATCGACGAGCTCGGCGGGAAGATCGAACCGGCGGAAGGCCGCCTGCACGAGCGCCGCCGACAAGAGCTCGCCGTAGGCGGCGATCGCATCGAGGCTCCGCGGCGTGAGGTGGCCGAGGACCGAGAGCGCCTCGGACAGGCTGGCGAGCTCGTCGCACATGGCGCTCAGGTCGGCGCGCACGTCGTCGGCATCGCCGCCGTCGCCTAACAATGCGTCCGCTTCCAGCAGGTGGCGTTCGCGCAGGCCTTCGATGCCGCGGAGCGCCACGATGAGCTGCCCTTGCGCCGCCTGCTCGGCCGCGGCGAGCAGCTCGTTGGTGGCGCGTGCCAAGGCCGAGACGACCACCACGGGGCGGCGCGTCACGCGGCTCCGCGTGATGGCCGCGGCGCGCGCGATGGCGGCGGCGTCGGCCACCGACGTGCCGCCGAACTTGACGACGATCACGCGCCCAGGAGCCCGCGCGCCACGAGCAGCTCCGCGTTGAGCACCGACGCGCCCGCGGCGCCGCGAATCGTGTTGTGGCCTAACGCAACCAGGCGGAGGTCGAGGATCGGGTCGCGGCGGACGCGGCCGATGGTCACCTGCATCCCGCGGCCGGCGTCGGCGTCGCGCCGGGGCTGCGGGCGGTCGGCGTCGCGCGTGATGACGATCGGCGGCTCGGGCGCCGACGGCAAGCCGAGGGACGACACCGCGCCGCGCCATCCCTCGTACACGGCGATCGCCGCATCCGCATCGGCCGAGCGCTCGAGCCCCACGGCGAGACACACGGTGTGGCCATGCTCGACCGGCACGCGCGTCACCTGGGCGCTCACCGTCATCGGCGCCGGCACCACGCCGTCCGTGCCTAACGATCCGAGCAGTTTGAGCGTCTCCGTCTCGATCTTTTCTTCTTCGCCGCCGCCAATGTACGGGATCACGTTGCCCAGAATGTCGAGCGACGGCACGCCCGGGTAGCCGGCACCCGACACGGCCTGCAGCGTGGTGACGAACACCTGCTTCACGCCGAACGCCTGGTGCAACGGCGCCAGCGCGATCGCCACGACCATCGTCGAGCAGTTCGAGTTCGTGATGATCGCCCCGGTCCACCCGCGCTGCGTGCGCTGGCGCTCGAGCAGCGCCAGGTGATCCGGATTCACCTCGGGGATGAGGAGCGGCACATCGGGCTCGAGGCGATAGGTGCGCGCGTTGCTCAACACGAACCGGCCCGCTCGGGCGAACGCTGCTTCGACTTGGGCCGCGGGCCCCGCGTCGAGCGCCGAGAAGACGAGCGGGGCGTCGACGCAGTCCGGGGTGCATGGCACGACCGGCATGGAGGCAACGTGCGCCGGCAGGATTCCGCCTAACCAATGCGCCGCCTCGCCGTACGGTTTGCCGGCGGACCGTTCCGAGGCCGCCAGCACGCGGAGCTCGAACCACGGGTGGTCCTGCAGCAGCCGCACGAACGTCTGCCCAACGGCGCCCGTCGCGCCTAACACGGCGACGGGGATGCGGCGGCGCGGCGCGGCGGCCCGGGCGGCGGTCGTCACGCCAGGAGCGCGCGCACGATGCGCACGTAGGCATCGACCGCGTCGCGCAGCTCGCGGACGTCGATGAATTCGCGCGGCGTGTGGGCCACGTGGATCGATCCCGGTCCGAACAACAGCGGCGTGCCCCAGCGCGACAAGAGCGGAATGTCCGTGGTGTACGCGACGGGCGCCGAGCGAAATCCGGGAATGGTGTGGAACCGCATAGCCGGAATGTGCGACCCGTATTCGATCTCCGCACGTCCGTCGGCCCACTGCTCCACCATGCGCTTGATCGGCTCCACATCTCCCACGAGCCGGAACATGATCTCGCAGTCCGCGCGATCGGGAATGATGTTGGCCTCGGTGCCTCCGCGCAGCGTGCCGATGTTCACGGTCGTGTCGCCCAGGACCGGATCACGCGGCAAGTCGAGACGTCTGAGCGTCGGCAGCAAGTCGAGCATTGGCTCGATGGCCGAGCGACCCAATTCCGGATAGGCGGAGTGTGCGGGAATACCTGTCGTTCTGAGATAGACGCGCAGTGACCCCTTCGCCCCCGACGCGAGCGTGCTCTCCGTTGGCTCGCCGTTGACGAGAAAGCGACTCGTGGCCGGGAGGTGGTTCGCGGCACGCGCGCCGTCGGATCCGCGTTCCTCGCCCACCACGAACAGCAGATCGACGCGTTCCTCGCCGTCGCGCGCCAGTTGATCGGCGGCTACGAGCATGGCAGCGGCAATGCCTTTCGCATCGCATGCGCCGCGACCGGCGAGATGGTCGCCGTCGAGCGACGGGCGAATGAAGGGCGGGACGGTGTCGAGGTGGGTCGAGAAAGTGACACCGCCGCCGGCGCGCGAGGCCCAGACGTTTCCGCGCGCTTTGGTGACCTCCTGGACGGTCACGTTCCAGCCGCGAGCGACCAGCCACCGCGCGACAAAATCGACTGCGCGCCCTTCGTCGCCGGAGGGCGATTCGATCGCCATGAGCTCGGCGGCGAGTGCAACGACGTCGGTCATGGCGCAACAAACTAGTCCGACATGCAATGCTATGCTACGGCGCGTGGACGCCTTCGTCGTTATGGTCGGCGCACGTGAATTTTTCGCTCTGATGGCGGCGCGTGCGAGCGAGCGCAAGGGGTGGCGTTATTGACAGCCGGAGCGAAAACCGATAGCATTGCAATACCCGAACATAGTCCGAAGCTAACCAGTAATCAACATTCAGGATGCACTTGATCTCTATATACCCAAGTCGTGTGTGCCAAGCACTTTACATACGGATATCAACATAGATTGCCTGTGAGATGGTTACGCCGCCTTACGAACCCGATCTCCCGTCGTTAGTCAGCGCGCGATCCGCGCCGCGTAAGGCAGTGCGTGAGGCTTCGTCCCCGCACGACCTAACGCCTCGCCTCGATCGTTCGGCCTCGTGCACGCCGGCGACAGAGCACGATTCCGGAGGCGGCAGCGCCAGCTGTACGCGCGTCCTGCACATGTGGACGCTCGATTCCGAAAGCGACGGCGGCGTCACGAGCCTGTTGCAGTTGTATCTCGTGGAGCACGTCGAGTCGCACGGCGAAGAACGACACGTCGTCTCCATGGACGCGAGCGGTTGGCGCTGCGCGCGGTCCGAACACTGCAGCGCCGTGGCGTTGGCCCAGGCCGACCACGAGCGCGCCGAACGTATGCGAGAGAGCTCGAGATGATCGTGATGAAGCGAGTGTACGAGGCTGTGGACCCGCACGACGGGTATCGCGTGCTCGTCGACCGGCTCTGGCCACGCGGTGTGAGCAAGGCACGCGCGAAACTCGATGAATGGGCGAAAGACATCGCTCCATCAGACGACCTGCGCCATTGGTACAACCACGATCCGGCCAAGTGGGACGAGTTCCAACGCCGGTATGCGAAGGAGCTCGACACGCCTCTCGTCCAACCAATGCTCGACGCGTTGGCGCGGCGCGGGAAACGGGGCCGCGTCACCCTGCTCTACTCCGCGAAGGATGGACCAATCAGTAATGCCGCGGCGCTCGTGAGCCTGCTCGAAGCGCGTGCGGCGCTCCGTTAGGCGGAACGGCCTCAGGTCCCGTGTCGCTGGATGTCCGGCGCGATCGGCGAACCGGAGCCGGCCCGAGGTGGCCGAGCACGCCGGCATGGACTTCCCAGCCCGGTCGTGCTACCCTAGTGACCAATGAGCGACCTGAGCCAGTGGGAAGCCGACTATCCGGGCGTGTCGCCGGAGTGGTGGAGCGATCGGAAGCACAACTTCCCGATGCGCGCATGGAAGTCGTTCGCGCACTTCCACGACAGACTGTGGGTCTACCGGAATCAGCAGACCGAAGCGCACCTGCACGATGTCAAGGTGTCCGTGCAGTCGCTGGTCGCCGCCATCAATCAGGTCACCGACATCAACCTCAAGCTTGTGCGGGTCAAGGTTGGAGTCGCCGGCAAGTATCCAAATCTGCTCCTGGCGCTGCAGAACTTCCTGGGGGTTCTCTCGCCACACGTCGTTCCCGACGCGTACAGAGACGTCTAACGCCGGTCGCCTAACGAGAGCGTGGGTCGCCGACCGGTGTCGCGTGTCGAGCGACGGGCGCGAGCAGGATGCCGGAAACGACACGGCCCAACTGAATATGCCCGGGGCGGGAATCGAACCCGCACTCCTTTACAGGAAAGGGATTTTAAGTCCCTCGCGTCTGCCTTTTCGCCACCCGGGCCCAGGTCGAAACGCTCGCTCGAACGACACAGGGACACGGGCTCGTCGCCGCATGTCCCTGTGATGGTGTTTCGTCGAATCGTGGAGAGCGGGAAACGGGACTCGAACCCGCGACCCCAACCTTGGCAAGGTTGTGCTCTACCAACTGAGCTATTCCCGCAGTCGCACCAAAGCTAGCGGCGGCTCACCAGCCAAACAAGAGGAAGCCGCCCCGCGCGATGCGCCCGGCAATTCACGCGATCATGGCGTCGGAAGCGCCGGGATGTTCGTGCTGTACTGCGCGTTGATTGCTTGAATCATCAAGTTCGCCAGCAGCATGTGCGCGGCCGCGGCGGGATGAATGCCGTCGAGCGAAATGAAATCGCCGAACGCTTTCGTGGGCTGCGTGAGATCCGGCAGCACCGGAATCTGCCCGCCTTCACGGAGCTGCAACAACGCGGTATTCGGATCGAAGAACGCCCACCCTGTGGTCGCCGCCGTTTGCTGGATGAACGCGTTGTATCCGGCCACCGCTTGCGTCACCGTCGCAATTTCGGTCGCGTCTAACACAAACACTTCGCCGAGTCCGTTGGCGTGATTCGCCAACGCGTGACACGCGATGGTGTCGGGCGCCGTACCGGCCCGCATTGCTTCGAGGAGCTGGAAATTGATGATCGATTGCGTCGTCGGCGTGCAGCTCGTGTCGACGGCGATCGGCGCGCCGACCGCGGCTTCAAGCGCCGGCAGCACACCGGGCGCAAACACGGCGGCCGCGGGGAAGAACACCGGTGCCGCCGCCACGTTGACCACGCCGATCAAGATTCCGCCCTTGATCGTGCCGCCGGCCGCGAGGCCGCTCATCATCGCGTCGTAATTCTTCTCGAACGCCGCTTCACTCGTCACGCCCGGCGAGACGCCTGGTACCGAGTCGAGTATCCCGCTCAGCGCCGCCGGCAGCACGTCGTTGTTGCCGATCCAGATGCTCACGAACGTCGGCTTGGCATCCAGTGCGCGCTGCACCTGCGTCTTGCCGCCGAGCACGAACGTCGTGAGCGGACCGCCGCCGCCGGTGCCAATCGGACTCGCGGGGTCGAACGACGCCGCACCCGGCACGGCCACGTTGTTCAACACGGCGACGCCGGACGTCTGCGACCTGAAGAAGCACGTGGTAGACGTGCCGCCCCCGACGCGCGTGCCCTCGGGAAAACTGTCGATGGGTGGCGGACAGCCCGGATCCATCAAGCTCGGAATCGTGAACGGCGTGTTCATCTGCGCCGCGAGCAGCACCGGATACGCCTGGTGCTGCGTCGAATCGTTGATGCCGCCGGACTGGAACCCGGCGGTGATGCTGTTGCCGAGCGACACGTAGCTCGCGAACAGCGGATCGACCGGCGGCGCGGGGACCACCAGGTCTTTGGTCGGATTGCATGCTGCCATGGCCGCGATGGTGAACACCACGACGGCGCCGGCAACGACGTTGCGCTCTCGAGACATCGATGATTCTCCCGTGTGCGTGGCCGGTGGCGTCAGAAATTCGCGCGGATGCTGAGCGAGATCACGTTCGCGTCGAGCGTGTAGAAGCCGGAGTTCAGGTCTAACGCAGTCTGGTCGGGGCTCGTCCGTTCGACGATGCGGCCGCGGCGGCCGCTGGTGTCGACGTGCAGGTACGCGGCGTCGAGGGTGTAGCGCGGCGAGAGGGGCACGCCGATGCCGGCCGTGTAGTTCCGGCGATCCATGTCGGGGAGCAGCGGCGTGACGCTGACGTCGGGCGCCGGCGACCGCACGTACGTGAAGCCTAACCGACCCTTGATCCCCACCGGGAACGCGTGCTCGGCGCCGACGCGAATGGACCACGAATTCTGGTAGTCCTCGATGAGGGTGCGGCTCTGGCCGCTCGCGGGGCCGCTGAATTCGAGGGGCAGCTGGTCGAACGACGAGAACTGCGTCCACTCGAAGTCGCCCTCGATGCGCGTGTTCACCAAGCCCGAATAGCCGAGTCCCGCTTGGAACTGGGCCGGATGGGTGATGCGGGTCGACACCTTTTGCGCGCTGAGCGGTTGGCCCGGCGCGAATTGGCCGCTCAGAATCGCGTCGACGGGCGTTCCGGCGGGGAGGCCGAGCGGATTGCCGGCGGACAACACGAGATTGGTGAGCACCTGCGAGAAGGTCGCGTCGGCATCGTCATAGTGAAAGTCGAGCTTCGACAGATACCGCGCGCCGACGTCCCAGTCCGGGCCTAACGAACCGTGGATGCCGACGTTGAATCCGACCGCGGTGCCGCTGCCGCTGAGCTTGGCCTGCGCGAATTCCGTCTGCGCGGCCACGCCTAACTGGCCGAACGTCAAGTTGGGCTCGGCGAACTGCTGGGCGAGATCGAGCGACTGGCGGAGCTGGACCTGCGAGTACCCGATAACCGGGCCGCCGCCGATCTCCCAGCTGGGCGCGATCCGGTAGGCAAAATTCGGCTGAAAGTACACCGACACGAGCGATGCCTTGAGGGCCTCGAAGCGTCCCGGAAACGTGCTGCCCCATTGCGAGGTCAATCCGTAGGGCACGTACACACCGAGTCCCGCTGCCCAACGATTGTCTTTCGACCCGTAGTTGATGAAGACGTGCGGGGGGAAGTCGACCGGGACGTCTCCGGGCGAGAACCGTCGCGACGTGTCGGCGGTGAATCCGCCGCCCACCGAAACCGACGCGAGTCCGGCGTAGATGCTCCATCCCTCGAGCGACGCAGCAGCTGCGGGATTCCAATAAATGACGGACGGATCCTTGCACGGCGATGCGGTCACGGCCTGTCCGCGCCCGACGGCGCAGCTGCCGATCTCGTTCAGCTGAAAGCCCTGGGCGTGCACGGCGACCGGCGCGGCATACGCCATGAGCACGAGGAGCGATCGAAGACGAAGCACCTGCATGGGTCTCCCCCCTTCATTGGAGTTGCGCTCCGCTTAGCGCGTCGCGCGCCGATAACAGTATGCGGGTTGGGTGGGACGGGAAAGGTGTGTCATGCGGCGATTACGGCCGCACGCCGAGCGCATGGACCGCGTACCAGGTGGACCAGGCGAGGAGTCCGGCGAGCGCTGCATCGCCGCCGTTCGCGGTGGCGCGACCTTCGGCATCCACGAGCTCGGCCGCAATGCCGTTGTCGAGCGGCGCGCGGCGCAGCCACTGCAACACCTCGAGCGCCTCCGGGCCTAACAGACGAGCGCACTGCTCGGCCAACGCGTGCGGCTCCGCGCCTAACCCGCGCACGGTGCGGCGGTAGACGGAATCGAACCGCTCCACCGCATCGTACAACGGCAGCCAGTACGGCGACGCGTTCGGATCGCCGTCGCTGCCCGAGTGTCCGAGGAGATCGATGGACGTCGCAAACATCACTTTGCCCTCGCGCTCGATCGAGAAGTGGCGGCGCAGCGCGGCGCGCACGGCTTCCGGATCCTCCACCGATCGCGCACTCTCCTCGTCCAACGTGCGCTTGAGCACGTCGAGCGCCTGCGCGACCACGGCGTTGCCGTGCAGCGTGAACGGATACCCCGCCGGCGTCCCTGACAACGTGACGTCGGTGGAGAAGAGCGGCACGCGCTCATCGCGGCGGCCGGAGAGATCGTCCCACGACGCATACAAGGCGTCGGCGACAGCGGGCTCATCGACGATCTGATCGTCGCCGGTTTCGCGGATGTACCGGTCGGTGGCGATGGCGAACGAGGCCACGCCCTCGAGCGAAAAGCCGGGCTCGAACATCGTGCCGTCCAGGTAGTGCACGCCGCTGCCGGGCGCGTAGCCGTGCAGCTCGCACGCACGCAGCAAGAGCTCGCGCGCCAGCGACGCGTCGGCCAGCTGGATGGCCGGGAGCGTCCAGCCTAACGCATCCCAGTCGCGCGTCGTCACGCCGCGTCCGTTCCACGGCGCGCGCGAGCGCACGAGGTAGAAGTGCGCGTCGTCCAGCGCCCGACCGACGCCGTAAAAGTACGCGAACAACAAGTTGCGGTTGATGAGGCGGTCGATGCCGTCATGCCCAACGGTCTGCTCGAGCTCCTGCAGCGCGTCGCGCGTCATGGTCAAGAGCTCGCTCCAGCCGCGGCGGCGCATCACGGCCACCGTGGCTTCGGCGCCATCGCGCTCCGGACCGGCGGCGATGTAGAACGCGGCGCCCGCGCGCGCGCCGGCCTCGAGGCGCACCGGACGCCGGACGCTGAATCGCGACGTGTCGTCGTGCACCTCGCATACGCCGTCTGCATCGGCGGCGACGGCGAGCGCCGCGAGTCCCGGTTGGGCGCGACCCTCCAAGACCACCACACCGTTATCCGCCGCCACGATGCGATGCGCATCGTCCGTTGGGCGCGCGGTGCGGACGCGCAGTTGTCGGTGGCCGAGCACGCCTTCGAGCGCCAGGTCCACGGTGATCTCGCGCGACGTCCGATTCTCGAACGCGAACGCGTACACCGCACCGGCGATGTCCGCGTCGCGACCATAGGGGCCGAACAACGTCCCGCGAATCACGAGGCCATCCATGTTGCACGTGAACGTGGGGAGCCAACTCATCGCCCGTTCCCAGGCCAGGCCCTGCTCACCCAGCTCGCGTCGGACGCCGTCGATGTGGACCGTCGGTTTGAGCAGCGGAGGTCCGCCACCCGAGAGAAAATCAGGCGAGCCGGCGAACTCCACCGCGGCGCGCGCACCGCGATGCAGCACGCCGAGCGCGTGCACGGCGCCGTCGGCGGGATGGATGCACGGCAGGGCGAGCCAGTGATTGCCGGTCAGTTGCCACGGAATGACGGTCTTGGGAATCTGATTCACGAGCGACGCATGACGAATGGTCGGCGCACCGGTGCGGCGTGCACAGGCGTTGCAATGCGTGCAATATACGAGACGGCGAGAGCGTGCGACGATGGCGCCGAACGTTGACAACCGTGGAGTGTAATGACAGACTTGCCCGCGATCGTGCACCACACACCCACCTCGCCACCGTCCACGGCACCGCTCGGCCGCCCGTTGTCGCGTCGCTCGTTTAGTCGCGCGTCCGGGTGGATGCGGGGAGTGCTCGCGTGCGTCGCGCTGACGGTGAGTGCCGCTTTGCCGGTGCGCGCGCAGTCGGTTGTCGGTTACGGCGACGACGCGACCACCATGCCCGGTGGCATGGTCAGAATCGGCATGTTGGATACGTGGTCGCGATGGTTTCAGGAATACGACGCAGCGACGGGCGCCGCCATCCAAACGCGATCGCAACAGCGCATTACGCCGTTTACCATCGACCTTGGCATCACGGACCGGCTGATGCTCTCGGCGACGGTGGCGACGGTCGGCACCAAGGAGATCGCGACGTACTTTCCCGACACGGCGCGCGACATTCACGCCGATTCGCTCCGCACGTTCAATCGGAGCGGACTCGGCGATGCGGCGGCGACGCTCAAGTACGTGTGGCTCGGCCATGAATCGGAGCGGGATCGCATTGCGGCGCGCGGACTGCACGTGCGGAGCGCGCTCACCGCCAGCGCCGTGGTCGGCACCGGCGCGCCGGCGCGAGCGTTCGACCAATTCGGCCTGGCCACCGGCGAAGGCGAGTCGGGCATCGAGGCCGGGTCGTTCTGGGACGTGCGGGCGGGCCACACGTTCTGGACGACCGTCGCGCTGCGCTACGAGCATCACATGCAGGACACGCGATCGCTGCGCGTGGGCGGCGGGGCGCCCGGCGATCCGTTCGATCCCACCGCGACGCCCCTCACCGTCACCCGCCGGTTAGGCGACGCCTATTCGCTCGACGTGACGCCGCGGTTCTCGTTGGGCGAATACTTTTCCGTCGGCGCGCGCTACCAGTACGAGCACGAGAAGGCGGGCGTGTTTTCCGGCACGCTGAACGTGGTCGACAGCGCGGGCGACGTGACGCACCTCGACGCCGCGTCGCTCGGCCCGGGGTCCGCATTCACGAACCAGTGGGTCGGCGTGGGGGTCGTGTACTCGAGCGTGGCGGCGAGCGAAACCGGGCGCGGCAACTTCCCGTTCGAGCTCACGCTGCAATACCGGCGGTCGGTGTCGCTCTCGGGCGGACGGCCCGAGCGCGGCGAATGGGCCGCGGGGCTGCGATTCTACCAGAAGTTGTGGGGACGCGGGGTGGCGGGCCGCGATGCGCCTAACGCCAATCAGCGGCGGCCCGACGAACCCTGATTCCGGACGCGCGTGGCGGCCCGCGGCGGCGGCGCGGACGGTACGGCCGGCGGCCCGGCTGCGTTAGTCAGCAGCTCCCGCGCGTGGGCGAGACCCGTTTCACTGCCCTCGTCGCCGCCCAACATGCGCGCGATTTCGTGCACGCGCTCATCATCGCGCACGATGCGCGTGTCGGTGGAGGTAATGCCGCCGCGCGCGCCCTTGCTCACCACGACGTGATGGTGCGCGCGCGCCGCGATCTGCGCCAGGTGCGTGATGGCCAGCACCTGATGGTGCGCCGCGACGCGCCGCATGGTGTCGCCCACCTGCAGTCCCGACCCGGCCGCCGATCCCCGCATCCACCTCGTCGAACACGAGCGTCGGGACGCGATCGACGCGCGCCAAAATCGTTTTGAGCGCGAGCATGATGCGCGACAGCTCGCCGCCCGACGCGACGCGCGCCAGCGGACGCGCATCGTGCCCGACGTTGAGCGCCACGAGAAACTCGACATCTTCGGCGCCGGTCGCGGCCGCGGTCGCGCGGGACACCAGGCGCGCGCTGAACTTGCCGTCGGGGAGCCCGAGCTCCGGGAGGAGCGCGTCGACTTCCGCGCTCAGCCGCCGCGCGCCATTGCGTCGTCGCACGGTGAGCTCGCCCGCGGCGGCGGTGAACGCGTCGCGTGCGGCCGCGTGCCGCTCCTCGAGCTGGCGGATGTCGAGGGCGGCCGTGTCCACCAGATCGAGCTCGGCGCGTGCGGTGCGACCGGCCTCGAGGACATCGGCCACCGCGGGTCCGTACTTCTTGGCGAGGCGGAACACGACGTCACGGCGGCGTTCGACGTCGGCGAGCCGCGCCGGATCGAGGTCGACGCCCGCCGCATAGTCTTCGAGCACGCGGCCGAGCTCCTCGAGCGCGTAGTAGCCGTTGTCGAACAGCTCCTGGAGGCGCGCGAGCGACGGGTCGATGCGCTGAATCGCGCCTAACGAACGCTGCACCTGGCCCAAGTTAGGCAACACGCCGCCGTCGGACTGCTGGAGCGCGTCGGCCATGGACTGGGCGAGCGTGCGCAGCTCGTCGGCGTGCTCCAGGCGCCGCGCCTCCTCGTCGAGCGACTCCGTCCTCGCCCGGCTGGAGCTTCGCCTCCTCGATCTCGCTGCGCGACGTGGCGCAGATAGTCGGCCCGACGTTCGGCCTCGGCCGCGCGACGTCGCAGCGCCTCGATCTCGGACGCGAGTGCGTGCATCGTGTCGTAGCGGTCGCGCACGGCGGCCGCCGCGGCGCTCGCCCCGGCGAACGCATCGAGCAACTCGCGCTGCGAATCGGCATCGAGCAACGATTGCGCTTCGTGCTGTCCGTGCAGATTCACGAGCGGTTCGGCCCACCTCGGCCAGCACGGCGGCGGTGGTCGCCGCGTCCGTTGATCCACGCGCGCGTGCGTCCCGCCGCCGACACCTCGCGTCGGAGCACGAGCAAGCCGTCGTCGGCGTCGATGCCGTGCGCGTCGAGCAGCGCTGTGACGGTGCGCGCTGGCGGCGGCGTCGAACACGCCTTCCACCGTCGCTTTGTCGGCGCCGCGTGCGGACGACGTCGGCGCTGGCGCGCTCGCCGAACAGCAGCGCGAGCGCGCCGACGATGATGGACTTTCCCGCGCCCGTCTCGCCCGTGAGCACGTTGAAGCCCGGTGCGAGCGGAAGCGTGACACGACTCGATGATCGCGAAGTTGCGATGCGCAGCTCGGTCAGCACCTGTCGTCTCTCGTCGCGCTCGGCGTAGTCCTCCCCACCCAGCTTGCGCCGCATGCGGCCGAAGAACGTTGCGCCACGGAAATGCACCGATCAGCACCGGACGTCCGCGCGCCGGACCGTGAGGCTGTCACCGGTGCCGAATGTGGTGCCGACCTGGCCGTCGACCGTCACCAAAAGCTCCTCCGGCCCATCTTCCGCTTGCACGATCACCTCGGCCGACGGCGGCAAGACGACCGGTCGCACCGCCAGCGTGTGCGGCGAGATCGGCGTGACGAGATCGACTCGACGGTCGGCACCACGATCGGCCCGCCCGCCGACAGCTGTACGCCGTCGAGCCCGTCGGCGTCGAGATGACGATGCCGTCGGCCGCGAACGCGCCGATCTCCTCGCCGTTCACCGACACGCGCAGGCGCGAGCACGCGCGCGAACCCGCCCTTGTGCAGCACGACGTCGTTGAGCGCGCGCCAGCGACGGCTCGACTGCTGCGCGCGTCGACGTGCGCGCCTCGAGCGCCATGCGCGGCTGGCACAGGTAGTCGCCCTGGGCGAACCGCTCGCAGCGCGCTCTCGAGCTCATCGCCGGCGCACGCGGTGAGGAAGCCGAGCCGTCCGAGGTTGACGCCGAGGATCGGGATCTGGCGGCCCGCGAGGAACCGGGCGGCGCGGAGCAGCGTGCCGTCGCCGCCGAACGTGAGCAGCGCGTCGAGCGCCGTCGGGTCGTCGAGGGCCTCGCCGTCCGGCGCCGACGTCGAGCAGCTCGGCTCGAGAGCAGCGTCGAGCCCGAGCTCGGCGCCGCGGCGCTCGAGCGTGCGCAGCATGTCGGCGAGGCCGTCGTACCCGCGGTTGCCGACGACGCCGAGGCGCATCACCCGGCGACCGCCTCGGTTTCGTGCAGCGCGCGCACGCGCTCGGCGATGCCGGCCGCGTCGAGGCCGCACGCCGCGAGCTGTCGCGCGCGCGGCGCCTGCTCGATGATGCGATCCGGCACGCCGTGCGCCGACGACGCGCACGGCGGGTCGAGTCGTGCGACGACCGTCGCCATGTAGGCGCCGAAGCCGTTGACCACCGTGCCTTCCTCGACCACGAGCAGCGTGCTTGTGGTCGCGCGAGCGACCGCCGCGAGCGTGACCTCGTCGTACGGCTTCAGGAACCGGCAGTTCACGACCGTCACGTCGAGGCCCTCGGCCGCCAGCATCTCCGCGGCCGCGAGCGCCGGGAGCACCATCGTGCCCGACCGCGAGGATCGCGAGTCGCTCGCCCTGGCGCAGCACTTCCCACGTGCCGTAGCGGCACCGGCGCGATCTCGGCGACGCCGGCGGCACGCGTCGGGCGCCGCGTCGCGCGGATAGCGGATCGAGAACGGTCCGCTGCGTGTGCGTCGAGCGCGGCTCGCAGCAGCCCGAGCATCTCGGCGCCGTCCTTCGGCGCGGTCACCGTCATGTTCGGGCACGGCGAGCATGTAGGCGATGTCGTACAGCCCCATGTGCGTCTGGCCGTCCTCGCCCACGAGGCCCGCGCGGTCCATGCAGAAGATCACCGGCAGCCGCTGGATCGCGACGTCGTGGATGATGTTGTCGTAGGCGCGCTGGAGGAACGTCGAGTAGATCGCGCACGACGGGCCGGATGCCGTGCGTCGCCAGGCCGGCGGCGAACGTGACCGCGTGCCCTTCGGCGATGCCGACGTCGAAGAAGCGGTCGGGGATGCTCCTTGGCGAACGATGTTCGTCCCGGTGCCGGCTCGGCATGGCCGCGGTGATGGCGACGACGTCCTCGCGCTCCGCGCCGAGCTCGGTCAGGCCTTTGCCGAACACCGCCGTGTACGTCGGGGTTCGCGGTGGACGCGCGGCGCTGCTTGCCGGTGGCCGGATCGTGGCCCGGCGGGAGCGCGTGCCACTTCTCCGACGTGCTCGCCGGCCGGGAATCCCTTTCCCTTTTGCGTGATCACGTGCACGAGGCGCGGGCCGTTCGATGCCGCGTCACGGCCTCGAACGTGTCGATCAGCACGTCCGATGTCGTGCCCGTCGATCGGGCCGAAGTAGCGGAAGCCCAGCTCCTCGAACAGCACGCCGGGCGTGAGGAAGCTCTTGACGCTCTCCTCCACTTCTGCGGACCATCGTGCCGACGCGCCGCGAGCGGACCGGGCGCGTCATCGACCACGTCGCCGATGGCGCCGCGCACGCGATTGTAGATCGGGTTGCGCTGGATCGAGCCGAGGTACTTGCGAGATCGCGCCGACGTTGGGCGCGATCGACATCTCGTTGTCGTTGAGGACCACGATGATGTCGCGATCCGATGCGCCGGCGTTGTTCAGCCCCTCGTACGCGAGGCCGCTCGTGAGCGCACCGTCGCCGACCACCGCGACGACCTTGAAATCCTCGCCGCGCGAGGTCGCGCGCGGCCGCCATGCCGAACGCCGCCGAGATGGCGGTGGCCGGCGTGGCCGGCGCCGAACGCGTCGTACGCGCTCTCGTCGCGCTTGAGGAAGCCCGAGATGCCCGCCCTCCTGGCGCAGCGTCTCGAACCGTCCGTTGCGCCCGGTGAGCATCTTGTGCGGGTAGCCCTGGTGCCCGACGTCCCACACGATCTGATCGCGCGGCGTGTCGAAGCACGTAGTGCAGCGCCACCGTCAGCTCGACGACGCCGAGCCCCGCGCCGATGTGGCCGCCGGTGCGCGAGCAGACTGTCGATCAGGCGCGCGCGGACCTCCGTCCGCCAGCGTGCGCAGCTGCTCGCGCGACAGGGGCTTGAGATCCGCCGGACTATTTATGCGTTCGAGAATGGACATGCGAGAGTCGTCGAGAGACTACGAGGTACGCATACGACTACGAACCGCGCCAGGCGCTCCAGCGACGGCGTCAACAAATCGTGCTCGCGTAAGGCATCGCATGCCTGGCGCGTGAGCGCGTCCGCGCGAGCCACCGCGCCGGCGGATGCCGAGCAGCGCCGGATAGGTGCTCTTGCCCAACGCGGCGTCGCGGCCCGCCGTCTTGCCCAACTGCGCCGTGGTCGACGTCACGTCCAGCACGTCGTCGGCGATTTGAAACGCCAGACCCACGGCTTCCCCGTACCGGTCGCAGTGCCTCCGATTGCGACGGCGTCGCGCACGCGGCGATGCCGCCGATGCGGACGGACGCCGCGATCAGCGCACCGGTCTTGGCGCCGTGGACGCGCTCCAAGTCCGCGAGAGACAACGTGTGTCCCTCGCCGGCCAAATCGAGGAGCTGTCCTCCAATCATGCCGCCCGCACCCGATGCACGCATCAGTCTCGAACGATGGCGCCGCGGGACGCGAGCGGCAACCCGAGCGCGGCCGCGGCGTCGCATCGCCGCACGGGCCGCGAGGGGCACCATCGCGATACCCGCCGTCGCCGCGACCACGGCGCCGTGCAGCTTGTGCGTGGTGGGGCGGCCGCGGCGCACCTCGTCGTCGTCCATGCAGGGCAGATCGTCGTGGACCAGCGAATACGCGTGCACGATCTCGACGGCCGCCGCCAAGGCGCTGGCATCGCCCGCGCCGCCGGACGACCGGTAGGCCGCGAGCAGGAGCAGCGCGCGGAGGCGCTTCCCTTCTCCGAGCATGCTGTACGTGATCGCCGCCGCCACGTCGTTAGGCACGCCGTCCAGATCGCGCGCGCACAATACGCGCAGCGCGGCGTCGACGGCGGCGCGGTCGGCCGCGAACTGGTCGGCGACCGGGTCAGCCGTCGAAGTGGCCAAGCTCGAACGTTCCATTGGTGCGCTCGATGAGCACGCGCACCTGCGCTTCCGCGCGCTCGAGCGCCTTGGATGCGGACCGCAATCGCTCCACGCCTTCCTCGAATAGCGCGAGCGCGCGATCGAGCGCGACGTCGTCCTTGCCCAGCTCGGCGACGATGGCTTCGATGCGCGAGAGGTCCTCTTCGTAGGACATGGGTCAGCCCTCCGGCGGCGTCACCGCGCTGCTCTCGGCGCGCGCGCCCACCTGGCCATCGCGGAGCCGGAGCCGGAACGCGCGGCCCGGCTCGAACTGCGCCGCGTTGGTGAGCGCGCGGCCGGTCTCGTCGGTGGCCAGCGCGTACCCTCTGCCTAACGTAGCGAGCGGGCTCAGGGCATCGAGGCGGCCGGCGGCGATCTCGAGACGCGCGCGGCGTCGCGCGGTGAGGCGCTCGAGGGCGTCGCGCATGTCGCCGGCCGTGGTCTCGAGGCGCCGCCGCGCGCGGATCGCGCGACGCTCGAGTCCCATGCGCAGGTCCACCGCTCGCGCGGCCAGGCGCGCACGCACGTCGGCCAACACCGGGACGGCCGCCTCGGCGGCCGCCGACGGTGTTGCCGCGCGCAGGTCGGCGACGAGATCGCAGAGCGAGACGTCCACCTCGTGGCCAACGGCCGAGATGGTCGGGATCGAGCACGCCGCGAGGGCGCGGGCCACGCGCTCGTCGTTGAACACCCACAGGTCTTCGCGCGATCCGCCGCCTCGACCGACAATGACGGTGTCGACGTCGCGCCACCGGCTCACGCGGCGAATGGCAGACACGAGCTCGCGCGCCGCACCGTCGCCCTGGACGCGCGCCGGCACGACCACGATCTCCACGATCGGGCACCGCCGCTGCACCACGGCGATGATGTCGCGGAGGGCCGCGCCGTCGGGGCTGGTGATGACGGCGATGCGACGCGGGTGCGCGGTCACGCGGCGCTTCCGCGACGGATCGAGCAGGCCTTCGGCGGTGAGCCGCTTGATCGACTCGTCGAGCGCTTTCCGCCACAGGCCGTCGCCCGTCGCCTCGAGACGCACGACCGCGAGGTGCATCTCGCCCTGCGCCGGATACACCGACATCCGGCCTAACGCACTGACCTGCATCCCATTGTCCGGCGGCGCGGGCATGCGGCGCGCCTCGGTGGCCCACATCACGCAGCGCACGCGCGCCGCGGCGTCGCGCAGCGAGAAGTACCAGTGCCCGTTGCGATGCGCCGAGAAGTTGGCCACCTCGCCGCGCACCCAGAGCGGCGGGAAGGCGCCTTCCACGATGTCGCGCGCCGTGCGCGTGAGCGTCGACACGCTGATCGCGCTCTCGGGCGTCGCGCCCGGATCTGCGTTAGGCGGCTGCTCCGCGCGCCGCGCCTGGCGCGCGCGCGGCTCGGGCGGTGTGCCCGCCGGCTCGAACAGGTCGGGGGTATCCGGCGGCGCGGCGCGCCGCGGCCCGGGCTTGGTCACGCCGTCCGCTCCGCGGCCCGCACCGTATTCCGGAGCAGGAGCGCGATCGTCATGGGCCCAACGCCGCCCGGCACCGGCGTGATCTTGGATGCCACCTCGCGCGCGCTCTCGAAGTCCACATTGCCCACGAGGCGGTAGCCCGATTTCGCCGACGGATCGTCGATCCGATTGATGCCGACGTCGATCACCACGGCGCCCGGCCGGATCATGTCGCCCGTCACGATGCGCGGACGCCCGGTGGCGACGATGAGGATATCGGCGCGCCGCGTATGCGCTGCCAGATCGCGCGTCGCGCTATGACAGACCGTGACCGTCGCGTTGGCGCCGGCGGCATTCTGCACCATGAGCGCCATCATCGGCTTCCCGACGATGTTGCTGCGTCCGACGATCACGCATTCCGCGCCGCGCGTCTGGACGCCGCTGCGCGCCAGCAGCTCCTGCACGGCGGCCGGCGTACACGGCACGAAGCCGTCACGCTCGCCGATCAGGTTCTTGCCCACGTTGACCGGGTGAAACCCGTCCACATCCTTCTCCGGGCAGATCCGCCTAACGACCGCGTCCGCGTCCATGTGCTTGGGGAGCGGCATCTGGACCAGGATCCCGTGCACCGAGGGATCGGCGTTGAGCGCGTCGACGTGGGCCAGCAACTCGGCTTGCGATGCCGTGGCCGGCAGGCGAATGGTGGCGCTGCGCATGCCGGCTTCTTCGGTGGCCTTGCCCTTGCTGCGGACGTACACGGCGCTCGCCGGGTCGTCGCCCACCAGCACCACCGTTAGGCCAGGAACGATACCGCGTTGGGCCAACCGGTGGACATCGCGCGCCGTTTCGGCGCGGATCTCCCGCGCGATCGCGACGCCGTCGATCACCTCAGCGGGCAAAGTCCACCGCCCGCTGCTCGCGGATCACCACCACCTTGATCTGTCCCGGATATTGCAGCTCGCCCTCGATGCGACGCGCGATCTCTTCGCTCAGCGACGTCATGCGCACGTCGTCCACGTCATCGGGATTCACAATGACGCGAATCTCACGGCCCGCCTGGATGGCGAACACCTTGTCGACGCCCGTGTAGCTGGCGGCGATGCGCTCCAATCCCTCGAGGCGCTTCACGTACGTCTCGAATGCCTCGCGCCGCGCGCCCGGCCGCGAGCCCGAAATCGCATCCGCGGCCTGCACCAGCACCGACACTTCGCTCTCGTGCGGCACGTCGTCGTGGTGCGCGGCGATGCAGTTCACCACCAGCGGATTCTCGCCGTACTTGGTCGCCACTTCCACGCCTAACTGCACGTGCGTGCCCTCGTGCTCGTGCGTCAGCACCTTGCCCACATCGTGCAGCAGCGCGCCCCGCTTGGCCATCGTGACGTCGAGGCCCAGCTCGGCGGCCATGATGCCGGCCAAGTGCGCCACTTCCTTGGAATGTTGCAGAATGTTCTGGCCGTAGCTCGTGCGGTAGTGCATGCGTCCGACGAGCTTCACCAGCTCGGCGTGCAGACCATGCGCACCCACCTCGTACGCCGCCTGCTCCCCCATTTCCTGAATGGCGGCCTCGACTTCCTTGCGCGACTTGGCCACCAGCTCCTCGATGCGCCCCGGATGGATGCGCCCGTCGGCCACGAGCTTCTGCAGGGAGAGGCGCGCCACTTCGCGCCGTACCGGATCGAAGCACGAGACGACCACGGTGTCGGGCGTGTCGTCGATGATGACATCGACGCCGGTCGCAAGCTCGAATGCGCGAATGTTGCGCCCTTCGCGGCCGATGATGCGGCCTTTCATTTCATCGTTAGGCAACGACACCGACGACACGCTGATCTCGGACGTGTGCTCGGCCGCTATCCGCTGTACGGCGAGCGCGACGATTTTCTTCGCGTCGCGCTCGGCGTTGCGCCGCGCCGACTCGCGAATCTCCCGGACCGTATTCGCTGCCTCGGCCTGCGCTTCCTCGGCGAGACGGCCCATGAGCTCCGCTTTCGCATCCCGTGCGGACATGCCCGCCAACTGCTCGAGCCGTCGTCGTTCTTCGGCGACCATCTTGTCGAGCTCGCCTTCCCGGTCGCCGACGATTTTCTCGCGGCGCCCAACGTCGCTGCCGCGGCGACCGAGCTCTTTGTCGCGCTGGTCGAGGATGTCGTACTTGCGATCGAGGCCCCCTTCTCGCTCCTGCATCCGCCGCTCGGCGCGCTCCAGCTCTTCGCGCCGTTTGGATGCTTCGCCCTCCCAGGTTTCGCGGAGCCGGATTGTCTCCTCTTTGCCGGCGACGATCGCGGCTTTTCTCAGCGTCTCGGACTCGCGACGGGCGTCGTCGGTGATACGAGTTGCGGTTTCTTCAGCGGTGGCTTTGGCGGCAGCCTGTGTGTGCCGTTCGGCGCTTCGTCCCGCCACACGTCCGAGCACAAAAAAAACCGCGACGGCGAGGACGAGCACTACGCCAAACGCGGCATACAGCGCGGTTACGCTCATTGGATCTATGCTCCAACGCGACGCACGCGTCACGCGATCGTGGAAACGCCCCGGGTGGTCGCGCCCAATTGCGTAGCGTTTGCCGGCCCAGCACCGACGTAGGGTGCGAGGCGGACAGCGCTAACTGTAACCGGGACATGCGACTAGGAGAAAACCCTTGAGGACTCACAAAAAGTACGTGCCCCAGGTGTCCTCAAGCAAGCCCTTGGTGCCGAGTGCTACCGCTTCTGGGGTGGAAGCATGCGGCGAACTTCCGACGAGATCGAGCGCATGCGCTCGGCGAGCTCCTCGGGTCCCTGGCGCGACTTGAACAGCTCGGACGTGATTTGCATGGCTGCCAGGATCGCAGCCTTTTGCGACTCGACGACGACGCCGGCGTTCATGAGTGCACGAATGGTCGCGTCGACGTGTTCCGCCACGGCGCGCGTATGATCCGGCGTTTCGTCGCTTCGAATCGCGTACTCCTCGCCCAGGATCGTGACTTTCACGGTCGATTTGTGGGCGACGCTCATCGGTCAGCTCCGAGTTCGTGTTGCTGGCGCAGGAAACGTAAACGGTCGAGCAGTTGCTTGGTGCGCTGCTGGGCGCTGTCCAGACGCCGGCGCAGCTCGTCGTTCTCGCGTTCCACATTGTTGCGGGCGCCGGACTTGGCGCCGCCACCCGACCCGTTCGTCATCGTCCGCAACCGCGATTCCGCTTCGTGCGCGCGGCGCCGCCAAGTCGCCATCTCCTCGGCCAGCGCGTGGATGAGCTGTTCGAGCTCTTGGAACGCAGCGAGATCAGGACGTTCGTTGTCGGACACCGAGTTCTCCGTCGAGGGTGCGCAGGAGCTTTTCGCGACGACCTGCTACCTCCTTGTCACGTAGAGTGCGCTCCGGATGGCGGAACGTCAATCGCCAGGCAAGGCTGCGATATCCGTTGGGCACCGCGTCGCCGCGATACTCATTGAACAAAACCAGGCGTTCGAGCAACTCGCCGCTCGACGTGCGAATGAGCTGTTCGACGCGCGATGCCGGCATGTCATTGGGCACGACCAGGGCCAGGTCGAATTCCGCGGCCGGGGTGTCGGGCAGCGCACGATACTGCACATGGTGCGTCACCGGTCGAGAAGGCGCGGACTCGTATCTCGCCGCACCGCGCTCGGCCACGAAGGCAGACGGGACAACGAGCAACGTGAACTCGACGCCGTACGCTGGTGCAGCCCACACGGGCGCGTCGAGTGCGACGCGTCGCACATGCCCACGGCCCGTGCCGTTTACGACCACCGACCAGAGGAACTCGGACTCGCCGACAGGCTCGACGGAGGTCGACGCACTCGGGAACGCGGCCGCGACGATTTCTTCGGCCAGGCCCTTCGCATCCCACTCATCAAAATCGGGCGGGCGCATCTCGGTCCAGTGCGGCGGACGCCGGTGTCCCATGATGATGAATGCGACACGCAGCTCTTCGAGCGGCAACACATCGCGCGACGGCAGGAAAACCGATCCGATCTCGAACAGCCGCACGTCGCGCTGCATGCGCGCCAGGTTGTACTCGGCACGTCGGGCGAGTGTGTCGAGCAGCTCGCGGCGGAGGTACGCTTCGTTCTCGGCGATCGGGTTGGCAACGCGTACGAAACCCGTCTCGGCGCCTTTCACGAACGGAATGGGACGGGCCTCGAGCAGGCCGCGCGCGACGAGCGCGTCGCGAACGCGGCGCGACACCGTGTCGAGCTCGGACTCCGGCACCGTGCCGGGTCGGAACGGCCGCAGCTCGTTGGAGAACGAGTCATAGCCGCGGCGGCGCGCCACGTCTTCCACCAGGTCCACCTCGCGGACGACATCCGGGCGCCACGATGGGACGGCGACCTGGAGCGCGCCATCGCGCGCCACGATCTCGAAGCCTAACGGAGTGAGCAGGTCCACGATCTCGTGCTCCGCCACCGCATCGCCCAGCAGCGCGGCGACGCGCGCCGGGCGCAGCGACACCGTGCGCGCGGCGCGCGGCGCCGGATAGAGATCGCCCGGCGACCCATCCACGCGGCCGCCGGCCACCGCGGCCACGATCGCGACCACGCGCGCCAGCGCGCGCGGCGGCAGCTCGATGTCGACGTGGCGCTCGAACCGGTAGCTCGCATCGGTGGACAGTCCTAACGCACGCCGCGCGCGGCGTACGCGCACCGGATCGAAGTGGGCGACCTCGATGAAGATCGCGGTGGTCTGCGCCGTCACTTCGCTGTCCGCGCCGCCCATCACGCCCGCCACCGCCTGCGCGCGGTCGTGGTCGGCGATGATGGTGGTGTTCGCATTGAGCGTGCGCGACACGCCATCGAGCGTCACCATGCGCTCGCCGGCCCGCGCCCGCCGCACCACGATCTCGCCTCCGCCTAACTTCGCGACGTCGAACGCGTGCACGGGCTGGCCGAGCTCGTGCAGCACGTAGTTGGTGGCGTCGACCACGTTGTTGATGGAGCGGCCGCCCACGGCCACGATGCGCTCGGCGAGCCAGGCCGGGCTCGGGCCCACGGTGATGTCGCGCATCACGACGCCCATGTATCTCGGGGCGCCCTCCGCATCGTCGAGTCGGACGCGGACGCCGCCAACGGTGATCTCGTGCGTGCCGCACGCCGGAGCCGGGAGCGCCGCAGCCGGCGCACCCGGCACGGGCGGCAGCGTCATGCGCGCACCGACGGCCGCCGCCAACTCGCGGGCCAGACCCAGGTGCGACAGCAGGTCGGGCCGGTTCGGCGTGACGTCGATCACCAGCCGCGTGTCGCCTAACGGAATGGCATTGAGGAGCGGCGTGCCCGGGGCCGCCGACGTGTCGAGCTCGAGAATCCCCTCGTGGTCCTCGCTCAACCGCAGCTCGCGCGCCGAGCAGAGCATCCCGTTGGAGAACGCGCCGCGGATCTTGCGGCGCTCGAGCACCAGACCGCCGGGCAGCGTGGCGCCGACGGGCGCGAACGGATACCGTGCGCCCGCCTTCACGTTAGGCGCGCCGCACACCACGTCCAACAGCGTGCCGCCGCCCGCGTCCACCTTGGTGACCCACAGGTGATCGGAATCGGGATGGTGCGCGGCCTCCACGACGCGACCCACGACCACATCGCGCAGGTCGTCGCGCAACCGCATCATCTCGTCCACCGTGCAGCAGTGCGCGGTGATGAGCTCGCGCATCCGTTCGGCGGAGATCGGGATGGAGAGGAGCGATTGCAGCCAGGCGTGTGACGCGTTCATGTCGCGAACTGCTCGAGAAACCGGACGTCGGAGTCGTACAGAAAGCGGATGTCGGGAATGCCGTAGCGCAGATCGGCGATGCGTCCGGGTCCCATGCCGAATGCCCAACCGCTGTAGCGTTCGGCGTCCAGGCCCGCGGATTCGAGCACCGCGGGGTGGATCATGCCCGAGCCCAAAATTTCCATCCATCCCGTGCCCTTGCAGGCCGCGCATCCCGAGCCGCCGCAGATCGTGCATCGCACATCCATCTCCGCCGACGGTTCGGTGAACGGGAAGTAGCTGGGGCGAAACCGCGTTTCGGTATTGCCGAAGAACCGCGTCGCGAAGTGTGTGAGCGTGGCCTTGAGGTCGACGAAGCTCACGCCTTCGTCCACCGCCATGCCTTCGATCTGCATGAACACCGGTGCGTGCGACGCATCGAAGAAGTCGCGGCGGAACGCGTTCCCTGGAGCGAGAATGCGAATGGGCGGCGGATACGATTGCAGCGTGCGCACCTGCACCGGCGACGTGTGCGTGCGGAGCACCGCGTGGTCGCCCAGGTAGAGCGTGTCGTGCAGATCCATGGCCGGATGGTCGGGCGGGAAGTTGAGCGCGCCGAAGTTGTACCAGTCGTGTTCCGCTTCGGGACCCGTGGCCACCGTGAACGACAACTCGCGGAAGATCTCGACGATTTCTTCGACGACGAGCGTGACCGGATGCTTGGCGCCGCGCCAGGCGTGGCGGGCGGGCATGGTGCGGTCGAGGGCCGGGGCTGCCGGCGCGTGGGCGGCGAGCGAGGCGCGTCGAGCGTCGAGCGTCGATTCGAGCGCCGCCTTGAGCGCGTTCACCGCTGCGCCGGCGTCGCGGCGGGCGTCGGCAGGCAGGCCGGGCAGCGCGCGCATGAGCTCCGTTAGGCTTCCGCTCTTGCGTCCGAGCAGATCGGTGCGCACCGCCTCGAGGGCGGCCGGCGTGTCGGCGGCGTCGACGCGGGCACGGGCCGTCGACTCGAGCGCCGCGATCGCCGCCAGGAATTCATCGAGCGTCATATCGGGATCATGTGGATGACAACAACGCGGCGGCGAAAGCCGACCACTGGCCTTCGCCGCCGAGGGCACCCGAAGCGTGTGGAGCGTGGCGCGGACCGCCGGCTCCCGAGCTCGTCCCGGCCGTTAGGCCTTAGGCGAGCGCCGCCCGCGCCTTCTCGGCGAGGACGGTAAACGCCGCCGGGTCGTGCACGGCGAGGTCGGCGAGAATCTTCCGGTCGACCTCGATGCCCGCCTTCTTGAGTCCATCCATGAACACGCTATAGCTCATGTCGTTCTGATGCGCCGCGGCGTTGATGCGGACGATCCAGAGGCGGCGGAACTCGCGCTTCTTGTTGCGGCGGTCGCGGTACGCGTACTTCCATCCGCGCTCGACGTTTTCCTTGGCGGCCTTCCACAGTTTGCTGCGCGCGCCGAATGCGCCGCGCGCGTGTTCCATCACCTGCTTCTTGCGCTTGAGCCGCGTGACGTTCGATTTGACCCGAGGCATGGGGGATCTCCTTAGGCCTGGATGAGGCGCTTGATGCGCTTGGTATCACCGGGCGTCGCGATGAGGCCGGCGCGGCGGAGCCTTCGCTTCCGCTTGGATGTCTTCTTGGTGAGGATGTGGCTCTTGTACGCTTTGTAGCGCCGGACTTTGCCCGACGCGGTCTTCTTGAAGCGTTTGGCCGCACCCTTGTGCGTCTTCATCTTCGGCATGGTCAGTCGTTCCGTCTCACTTGGGAGCGAGAATCATGGTCATGTTCTTGCCCTCGAGCTTGGCATCGGTTTCGATTTTCCCGATGTCCGACAACTCGTTGGACACGCGGTCGAGAACCTCTTTGCCTAACTCGGGGTGCGCGACCTGCCGGCCGCGGAACATCATCGTCACTTTCACTTTGTTGCCGTCGGCCAGGAATCGGCGCGCGTGGCGCGTCTTGGTATCGAAGTCGTGATCGTCGATGCCGGGACGGTACTTCACCTCTTTGAGGTGGATCACGTGCTGCTTTTTCTTGGCCTGCCGGGCCATCTTGGCCTGCTCGAACTTGAACTTCCCGTAATCCATGATGCGGACCACGGGCGGCCGGGCCAACGGGGCGACTTCCACGAGATCGAGCCCCTGCGCTTCCGCCTGCGCGAGTGCCGTCTCCAAATCCAGAATGCCTAACTGAGAGCCATCGGGTGCGATGACCCGCAGCGGGCTGATGCGGATCTGCCGGTTGACGCGGACGCGTTTGGTGCTGTCCTGAATAGGCGAGGTTCCTCCTAGCGTTAGAAAAAAATCGCGGACACCTCTCCGGAGTCCGCGATACGCGGCGCACACCCCACACGGGGCGGCGCCTCGAGCACTGAACTCCTGCAGCACACCCCGTGGCGCATGCCACGAGGGCCGGAGGGTGAGAGCGGGTTCGCCACTCTGCTTAGCTGATTGTCACACCACAATTTATCCGTGGTTGGGCGGTACGTCAATCGGCGCCCGTGGTGGCCAGGTCTGGAGCCGGAATCCGCGTGGTTTCCAAAACGCTGTTGCCGTGTCCGTTGGGGTCCGGTTTTCTCCGCGTTCACCTTCGCTGGGACGCGAGTCTGCATTGGAACGGGCCCCAGGCGATCAATCGCCCAGCGGTCATCGCGCCGTTCCGCTGCCTGGCCGCTCGGAGCTCCGCGAGTGTGGACGCGGACGAAACCGGAGAGGGACGGACACGGGAACTGGCAGGTGGTCGCCACATATGTCGCGTCGGGCCTGCCTGGCTGGCCACCCGAATGCCTGGACGATTTTTCAAAACGACGCGCTACTCGACGGCCAGCCCGTATGCCTTCCCGTCGTGCACGACCCGCCCCCACGCGGTAAACGCGTCGTGCTCGAAGATCGCCAGCCAGCCTTCGTCGACCACCTGCCGCAAGACCCGGCGCTTGGTCTCGAGCGTGACTAACGGATCGACGTCGTAGCCCATGATCCATGGCAGAGGCAGGTGCGTCGTCGTCGGGACCAGATCGCCCAGGTAAATCGCGGTCTCGCCGCGCGACCGCAGCACGATCGACTGATGGAACGGCACATGTCCCGGCGTCGGCATCACGGTGATGCCCGACACGATCTCGCGTTCGCCTTCCACGAAATCCAGGCGGCCGGCTTCGCGCAGCGGCTCGTAGTTGTCCGCGAAGTAGCTCGCCGCCGTGCGCTCGTTGAGATGCGTCGCAAAGTGGTGCTCGCCGCGTTGCACCACGTATCGTGCGTTGGGCAGCGCGGGACGGATCGCGCCCGTCGCATCGCGAACCGTGTTGCCGCCCGCATGATCGAAGTGCAGATGCGTGTTGATGACGAGCTGCACGTCCTCGGGGCGATGGCCCGCGGCGCGAATGCCATCCTCGAGCGCCGTTGGGCCCGGGTCGCCGCGATTCTCGATGCCGTAAATGTCGTAGAACTTCTCGTTCTCCTTGTTGCCCGCTCCAGTGTCGATCAACACGAGCCCCGACTCGTGCTCGACTAACAGACACCGCATGCCCATTGGGATGCGATTGCGCGCGTCGGCCGGCAGGCGCTTTTCCCAGAGCGGCTTGGGCACGACGCCGAACATTGCTCCGCCGTCGAGCTTGAGCGGGCCCGCCTGTATCGCGTGCACCGTCCACGCACCGATCGTTCTGTTC
This sequence comes from uncultured Gemmatimonadaceae bacterium, assembly GCA_963702675.1. GTDB lineage: Bacteria > Gemmatimonadota > Gemmatimonadetes > Gemmatimonadales > Gemmatimonadaceae > JADGGM01. Next base: position 886,341 of record CAVPDN010000008.1, on the reverse strand, counting down.
CGTACCTGCGATGTGCTCATGATGAATGGAATCCTCGGTTCCCTACCCTTCTTGCCCTTCGCCCCAACCGTCCGACGGACGCGGCATTGCCGAGCGACGTCTCGAGCGGCGGCGGCGTTGGCGCGGGGCGCCGACCAGTTGCTCCAACTCGTCCCACCGCGTGCAGTCGAGCGCACGCGCGGCGTCCAACAGTCGCAACAACACGTGCGCGGTGGCGTGCGCATTGCCGCCTGCGCGATGCCGGTCGGCAATGTGGATGTCATAGTACCGCGCCAGGCTGTCGAGCCGGCGGCTCCGCAAGTACGGCAGCACGCGACGCGCCAATCGAACCGTACACAGCTTCCGCCCAACGAGACGCTGCCCGCGTGCGCGCACCAGCTCGGCGCTCAGGAATCGCCAGTCGAACTCGGCGTTGTGCGCGACGAACACGTGGCCGTCGAGCACGCGCAGCAGCTCATCGCACACGTCGGCGAAGCGCGGCGCGGTGCGGACCATCGCGGCGTCGATGTGCGTGAGCGCGGTGATCATCCGCGGAATCGGCCGCTCGGGATTCACCAGCGTCTCGAAGCGCTCGCACACTTTGCCCTTGCGGACCACGACGGCGGCGACTTCGGTGATGCGGTCGCCGTGCCAGGCGCGCATGCCGGTGGTTTCGGTGTCGACGACGGCGTACGTGAGTTCGCCTAACTCATCGCCAGTGGGCGCGCGGACATCGCCGGCACGACGCGCGTCGCCGATCGTGCGGCCGCCAGCGCGAGGCCGCGCGGCGCGAGCTCCCAGTGCCCCGCGGCGTCGCAGGTGAATTCCGGCCGCCCCGCGAACAACGCGAACGCCATTTGCTCGGCGACCACGCGCGGCGCACCGGGCAGTTGGCAGACGTGCTCCACCAGCGCGACGGCATTGGCGGGTCCCTTGCCTAACAACTCGACGGCGCGGCGCGTGAGCACCGTGTCCGTGAGACGCGTCGACACGCCCTCGCTCACGACCGACCCGTCTCCCGCGGACCGGCTACGCCTAACGTCAGGACCACGGGTCGTCGCGCTCGAGGGGCATGGTCATGCAGCGCGGGCCGCCGCCGCCGCGCACCAACTCCGCGCCCTCGAACGTGATCACCGCGCGCTCGCCGTCGCGGATGCGATCCTGTCCAGTGAGGAAGTTGACCGCCGGCACGGTCTTGAATCCCATCTTCTGCAGCTCGCACAGCGTTGCCTCGTTGCGCGTATACGAGATCGCGACGCCGGGCCGCGTCGTGACGAAATTGCACCCGCTCGACCATTGCTCGCGCTCCTGCACCGTGCGCCGCTCGCCGCCGCAGAACACCGGCTCCATCGGGAGCCCAACGGACTGCAGCGCCGCGAAGATGTTGGGCATCTCGCTCATGTGCCGCTGTCCCTTGCGACGGTGCAGGATCGCCAGCCGCTCGGCGCCCACGAAGTGCGGCGGATGAATCGCCGCCAGCTCGCGGTCGAGCTGCGTGAAGATCATGTCGAGATGGATCGCCGTGTGCTCCTTGGGCATCACCACGATGATGACCTCGGTCACCGTCGTGTGCATGAAGAGCAGCTCCGAAACGTGATCGATCGCCGCCGGACTCGTGCGCTCGCTGAAGCCCAACACGACCGTGTCGGCGCGCAGCGGATGCACGTCGCCGCCCTCGATCGTGTAGTTGTTCCGGCGCTCCGCCGCGCCATTGTAGAGGATGCCCTGGTTCGCGAGCAGCGGGTGATACCGGAACAGCGCCTTCATGATGAGCTCTTCGGACCAGCGCACACCGTAGCGCATTGAGCCGATCAGGACGTGTCCGCCGATCACCATTGCCGTGTCGCGCGTGAAGAACAAGTTGGGCAACGGCGGCAGCATGTACCCCGACTCGTTGAGCGCGCGCGCCAACGGGCCCGGCTCTTCGCCCTCGCCTTCGATCAGCATCTTCACGAGCTCGTCGGGCGGACGCTCGCCGATCTTCGAGGCTAACGGACCGGACGGCACGATGTCCGTGGCCTCGCGGACGAGGAGTGTGCGCGCTTCGTCCAGCACCGCCACTTCGGCGAGCAGGTCGCGCACGTAGTGCACGCGGGCGAACCGCTCGAGGATGGCCACGAAGCGCCGGTGCTCACGCTCGGCGTTTTCGAGGTCGACGATGTCGTCGTAGAGGTAGTCTTCGCGATTCGCCGGCGTCACGGCGAGGAGCTCCGGGCCGGGTGTGTGAACCAGCACGGAGCGGAGCGAGCCGACCTCGGAAGTGACGTGAACAGGCATAGATAGAGCAAGGTAATGCGAAGCCGTGTGAGGCTGCCATAGTGCGGGGTAGAGTTTTCCGGCTGGCGTCGACGCGCGGCGCCGGATAACTTGTGAAGAAATTCACAAGTTCATCCCTCCCCATCGTGAAACGGATCGCCGACTCCACGGTTCGTCGTTTGTCGCTGTACTTGCGCTTCCTCGAGGACTTCGAGAAGCGAGGCATAGCGACCATTTCGAGCGATGAGTTGGCAGCCCGCGGCGGCACGACGTCCGCGCAGGTCCGTAAAGACCTCTCCTTTTTCGGCTCGTTCGGCAAGCGCGGACTCGGCTACTCGGTGGCCGAGTTGTCGGCGCGACTCCGGCAGATCCTTGGGCTCGAACGCGAGTGGCACGTGATCATCATCGGCGCTGGGAAAATCGGCGCCGCACTGGCCCAGTACCATGGATTCAGCCAGCGCGGATTTCGCATCATTGCCGTATACGACGCCGACCCGGCCAAGATCGGGCGCACGGTGGATGGTCTGGTCATCCGTCCGCTGACCGACCTGCCCGACGAGGCGCGACGCCAGCAGCCTGACATTGCCGTCTTGGCTGTGCCTGCCGCCGCGGCGCAGGAGGTGGCCGATCTCGTCGTCAAAGCCGGAATCCGCGCGATTCTCAACTTTGCGCCGCAGCAATTGCAGGTGCCCGAGTCCATTGCGGTGAAGGCCGTGAACATGGCCATGGAACTCGAAGGACTCTCGTTCGCTTTGACCAACGGCTGAGCAACGCCGCCTCGGTTCACGCAATTCTCACGGGGGTCCCATGGCAACCGCACGCGTTCGCGCCGCACTGTTCGTCAGACTCGAGGCCAAGCCAGGACAAGAAGCCGCCGTGGCCAAGTTCCTCGAGGGCGGGTTGTCCATTGTGGAGCAGGAGCCGGCAACCATCACGTGGTACGCGCTCAGGCTCGGCCCGTCGACGTTCGGCATCTTCGACAGCTTCCCCGACGACGCGGGCCGCCAGGCGCACTCTGGCTGGACGCGTGGCCGCCGCGCTCATGGCGCAGGCGCCCGAGCTGCTCGCCAAGCCTCCGGTGATCGAGTCCGCCGACATCCTCGCGGTCAAGCTCCCGCGTTAGGCAGGCGCTCGAGGCGCGTGGACGCCGGTCACTCCATGCACGCGATGCGCATGGCAGCGTCAAGGCGTCTCTGGCCCAGCATCGCGGACGACGCGCACGAGCGCGGCGAACTGCTCGACTGACAGCGTCTCTGGTCGTGAGGCGGGATCCAGCCCGACGCGCGCGAGCATTGCATCCACGTGCTCGACCGCGAGCCCGGTGATGGTGCGCAGCACCCGCCGCATCTGCTTGCGACGCAGACCGAACGCGTCCTGCACGAACGTGCGGAACACCGTCTCCAGCTCCGGCGGAACGACCGGTGTCTCGTGCGGCGTGAGGCGCACCACGGCGCTCTCCACAGTCGGCGCCGGCTGAAACGCTCCCGCGCGGACGGCGAACAACATCTCGGCGCGGGCGAACGCGCGCACGTTCACCGACAGCGATCCGTACGTCTTGCCGCCGGGCGGGGCGACGATCCGCTCGGCGACTTCGCGCTGGACGAGGAACACGGCGCGCTTGGGCCGCGGCGGCTCGAGCGACCGGAAGATGATGGGCGTCGTGATGTAGTACGGGACGTTGCCCACCAGCACGTACCCGCCCGGCGCGTCGCCGCCTAACGCGCCCAACGACGTCTCGAGCACATTGGCTTCGACGACCGTCACCGCGGCGTCCCCGGCATACCGCCCGCGCAATTGCGCGGCGAGGCCGCGATCCAGCTCGATGGCGATCACGCGGGCCGCGCGGGCGCGCAGCGCAGCGGTGAGCCCGCCGCGTCCGGGGCCGATCTCGACCACGGTATCGGCCGGGTCGAGCAGCGCCGCGTCGGCAATGCGGCCGAGGATGTGCGGGTCGGTGAGGAAGTGCTGGCCGAAGCGTTTCTTCGGCCTGTTAGGCGGCGCGGCCGGCCTCGATGGGGCAGCGCTCCGCCGGCGCCGGTTGCTCATACCGCGCGTCAGCTGCGCACGAGCACCACCGCGAGATCGTCGCGCTGCACGGCGGTGCCGGTGTGGTCGGACAGTTGGGCGAACACCTGCTGCAGAATCGTGAACGGCGGCTCGGCGTGCATGCGGCGGACCGTGTCGACGATGGGCTGCTCGCCGAAGCGGCTCCCGAACAGGTTGCGCGCGTCGCTCACGCCGTCGGTGAAGAGCAGCAACAGATCGACGCCGCTCACCCAGGGACGGGTGCGCGCCGATTGCGCCGACTCCACCATGCCTAACGGTGGATCGAGCGCCGGAAGGCGCTCGCACGAGCCGTCGCCCGACACGTGGTAGGCGTGCGGATGGCCGGCGTTGGCGTAGCGCAGCATGCCGGCGCGCCGGTCGATCACGCCGTAGAAGGTCGAGATGAACATCTCGGTCGTGGCCAGCTCCTCGCGCAGCGTGCCGAGGAGCGCGCCCAGCATGCGGCCGGGATCGTTCGAGCCTTGCGCGTGGATGGCCGACGCGCTCATCGCCAGGGCCATGATGAGCGCCGCACGATACCCGTGGCTCGACACGTCGCCGATCATGACGCCGGTGCGCTCCTCGCCTAACTGGAACAGGTTGTAGAAGTCGCCGCCGACGCTTTCGGCCGGCACCACCCGCGCCGCCACCTGGGCCACCGGATCCACGATTTCGGTGCGGGGCAAGAGCTTCATCTGGAGGTCGTGCGCCAGCTCCAGCTCCTGCACCAGCCGCTGCTGGCTGAGCGACGCGCGCACCAGGCGCGTGTTCTGAATCGCGGTGCCGATCTGGGTCGCGATCGCCGTGACCAGCTTCTGGTCGCCGGCGCTGAACGCCTGCCCCGACGCGCGGTCGGACAGATTCACCACGCCTAACGGCTCGGCGCCGCCGCCGGGCGAGGTCCACATGATCGGCACCGAGAGCATGGTGCCGCGCCGGTAGAATGCCTCGGCGGGACACGGATCCGCGTCGTCCTCGGTCACCATCATCGCGCGCTGGTCGCGGAACACCTGCGCCGACACGCTGCACGCATCGCCGAGCGCGATCGGCGGCACGTCGAGCGCCGGCACGCCGAGCACCGCCACCGTCTGCAGGGTATCGGTGACGCGATCGTGCACGAGGATCGACCCGCGCCGCGCGCCGACCGTCTCCGACACTTCCTTGAGAATCGTCGACGCCGCTTCGCCTAACGCAACGGTGCGGCCCAGAATCTCCGTGATCGTGTAGAGAAGGTTGATCTCCTCGTAGCGCTCGGCCAGCTCGTTGGCCGCGTGCTCCACCTCGAGGGCCGACTGCAGGTATTGCGAAACGACGGGAAGGAGAAAGCGGAGGTAGTTCTCGAGGGGTGCGGACGGTTCCGAAGACGGGCCAACGACCAGCCAACACCGGCGCGGTCCCTGAATCGCGGTCACGATCGCAGGGCCACCCGGTGACTGCACAGTCCCAGGCGGACCGACGTCGAGCGGTGGCATCCACCCCAATACGCCCACGGCCGGGGTCGAGGCGGCAAGCCGCGACGGCAGCCGGCCCTCTTCCTCGGTCCAGACCGCTGCGGCGCATCCGGTGGCGTCGCGAAACGCGCTCAACACGGTTTGCAGATCAGTCATGCCGGCGCATCGTGAGGCGCACCACGTTGCCGCGGTTCGCAAAGCGCTCCACGCGGTCCATGAGCTGCGCCATCAGGAACAACCCGCGGCCGTCCTCGCGCACGAGATTCTCCGGACTCGTTGCGTCGACCAGGCACTCCGCGAGGTCGAATCCCGTCCCTTCGTCCACCACCTCGAGCACGAGGCGCTCGCGATTCACGTCGCACCGCACCTGCACGCGCTTGGTGAGGTGTTCGCGATTCCCGCGAAGAATCGCGTTCGACAACGCCTCGGTGAGCGCGACGGGAACGTTGAGCGACACCTGTCGCGTGCTGTACGCCAACTGCTCGCACTGGCGCGCGACCATCTCGACGACGCGCTCGATGTACCGGATGTCGCTCGGTATCTCGATCTCCAACGCCATGTGCAAACTGCCGAGTGGCAGACCGCGGGAGCGATCCGGCAACGTCATGCGCACGCAGGGCGGTCGCGCGACGTCGCTAGAACGTCTCGAGCGCGCGCTCGCGGGTGTCGGCGATCTGGAACAGCGTGTCGAGCTTGGTGAGCTCGAACAGCGTCTGGAGATCGTCGTTGAGATTCGCCAGACGCAGGTCCCCGCCCTGCTCGCGAATCTTCTTGGACGAGCGACACGAGCACGCCCAGCCCGGAGCTGTCGATGTACCCGGTGCTGGCTGAAGTCGATCAAGCACTTTTCGCGCGCCCCTCTCGAGCTCGTCGAGCACTTTCTGCTTGAGCTCCTGGCGGTTGCCCACGATCAGCTGTCCTTCGACATCCACCATGACAACGTCTCCGTGCTTTGAGTGCGAAGCTCATGTCCGGTCTCCGCGGAATTCACGCGCGTCCTCAGGACGCGCGCTGACCGCGACCCGGTGTCGCCCGAATCGAGCGACTGCAGCGCCGTGACCGCGGCCACGTGAAAGATGGCATCGGCGTCGGCGCCGCGCGAGAGATCGGAGACACGGTCGCGCGAGCCCCTGCAGGATCGGCCCGATCGCCTTGCGCGTGCGCGAGCCGCTCGATCAGCTTGTACGCGATGTTGCCGGCGTCGAGCGTCGGGAACACCAGCACATTCGCCTGCCCGGCGACCGCGCTGCCGGGCGCCTTGCGCGCGGCGACAGCGGCGATGAGCGCGGCGTCGGCCTGCAGTTCGCCGTCCACGGCGAGATCGGGCACGCGCTCGCGCAGCAGCGACGACGGCCTGGGCACCATGTCGCGATCGATCCGCCCTCGCCGCCGCTGCCCTTCGTGCTGTAGGAGAGCAGCGCGACGCGCGGCTCGTCGCCGACGATCGCGCACGCCGGTCGCGCGCGGCCGCGATGGCGATGTCGGCGAGCTGCGTCGGCGTTGGGCGAGGACCACGGAGCAATCGGTGAACGTGAGCACCTCGGCAATCTGCCGCGCCTCCGTCGCTGGTCGGGGCGCGAAACGGCGGAAGCACCATGTAGAACGCGCTCGAGACCGTCCTGACGCCGGGTGCGGGCCCGAGTGCCAGAGTGCGAAGTGCATCAGCTCGCGCGTGGTGTGCGCGGCACCGGCGACGCACGCCGTCGGCCTCACCGGCCGCCACGAGCCAGTCGCGAACACGAGCGGATCGCGCGCGAGCTTCGCGGCGGCCGGCGCCGTCATGCCGTGTCCTGCGCGCGACGCAAGCAGCGTCGCCGATCACGCTGGACACGCCGCTCGTCGGTGGCCGGGTCGATCACCGCGACGCCCAACGAGAGCGCGCGGCGCCGCGCGCATCGCATCGCCGGCGTCGAGCACGAGCATCGGCGTCGCACATCGCCCTCGTCGCTCAGCCGCGCGCACCGCATCGAGCATGCGCTGGTCCGCCGCTCGCCGAACGCGACGCGCGCGCCGCGCATGGCGGCGCGCGCGCGCAGACGTCGGAGAGAAACGTCATGCCTTCGGGAACTTCGTCGCGCAGCGCCGGCCGCGACGATCGGATGCACGAGGCTCGGTAGGTCTCGCCGTGAAACGCGCGACCTCGCGCACGAGGCTCGAGCTGATGTAGGTCGTGTCGAGCGACGGCACCATGAAGACCGTCTCCATCTCCGGTGCAGATGCCGGTTCATCAGCGCCATCTGGATACTCGTACTCGAAATCGCTCACGGCGCGCAGGCCGCGAATGATGATCATGCGCGCCGACCTGCCTCGCGAAATCCACGATCAGCCCCTGAAATGCTGCACGTCAACGCGCGGATCGTTCGCCACGGCGCGCGCGAATGAGCTCGATGCGCTCCTCGGCCGTGAACAGCGGCTGCTTGGAGATGTTCGTCGCGACGGCGACCACCAGCCGATCGACGAACGTCAGGCTCCGGCGGATGAGGTCGGCGTGCCCGTTCGTGATCGGGTCGAAGCTCCCGGCGTACATGCGATGCGACTCGGTGGTCCAGTCGAAGGAGGTGAGACCGGCCGTCAGTACCCGGATCGTGGCGCGCCGTGGACTGCCGTCACGGTAAATGGTGATCACGGTATCGCCGTAGGCGCGTGTCGCCGCCGGCGGGCAGCGGCTCGCGACGACTCGTGCTCGACGCCGAAGATCGCGCGAATCGGCACTTCGAGCCAGCGCTCGGCGACGCGCGACGGCGAGCCCCTTCCGATATGGCGGGTCCGCGAACGCCACATCGTACGTCGCCACCGGCGTCCGAGACCTTTCGAACAAATCGCGAGCGCGTCGCCGCGGTGCACGTGCGCCGGTCGCCCGGCGCCGAGCGTGTCGATGTTCTCGCGCAGCACGCGAGACTGCGCGCGGATCGTGCTCGACGAAATCCGACGACGCGGCGCCGCGCGACAGCGCCTCGAGGCCCAGAGCGCGCCGATCCGGCGAACAGATCGAGCGACGCGCGCCTCGGGCAAGCTCGTGTGCACGATGCTCATCCACGCCTCGCGCACGCGGTCGGCCGTCGGCCGCACGGCGTGCCCGGCGGGGCGCGCGATGCGTGCGGCCGCGCCACTCGCCCGCCAGATGCGATCGCTCGACCCGAATATCCACGAGGCCGAGCTTGCAGCCGCGACCGCGCCGCGCCATTCGTTGCGCTCGAGCCGGTAGGCGACGTCGACGCGTCGCGCCCGGCGCGAAGCTCGCGCGCGCGCGCCGCCATGCCCCAGCCGACGGCTTCCAGCGGTGCGCCCGTGTCGCCGGCCAGTCGCAGCTTGAGGTGGCCGCTCGATCGCCGTAGCGCAGCCGATCTTGCGCGACGTTCTGCGGCGGCGCACCAGTGGACGCCGCGCGACGACGAGCAGCGGCGCCGGGTTGCCCGACGCCGAACGGCTCGAAGTGGCGGAGCAGCGCCTCGAAGTCGATCGTCGCGTCGTCGATCGACGAGCTCGAGGTCGACGCGCAGTTCGCGGACGAGGTCGTCCGGCGTCAGGCGGTCGCGCGCGACCTCGTTGAACCGCGCGGCGAACGCGCCTCGACCCGGCTCGGTCTCAATCGTGAGCCCGCGCCGCCGCGCGGTGCCCGCCATGCTGCAGCAGCAGGTCGCCGCACGCCGCGAGCGCCGCGTGCAGGTCGAACGCCGGGATCGAGCGCCCCGATCCCTTCCCTACGCCGCCCTCGAGCGCGATCAGCATGGCCGGCCGGCACGACTTCCTCGACCAGCCGCGACGCCACGATCCCGATCGACGCCGGGGTGCCAGCCCTGCTCGGCGAGCACGATGCCGTACGTGGCGTCGAGGTCCATGCGCTCGACGCGTCGCGTGGCCTGCGCGAGAACGTGTCGCGATCCATCTCCTGGCGCTCGCGGTTGAGCTCTTCGCAGTCGCGCGCCAGGGCGATTGGCCCGCGCTTCGTCCGCCGTCGGTCGAGCAGCAGCTCGACGCCGCGGATCGCGCGGCCGAGCCGGCCGAGCGCGTTGAGCCGCGGCGCGAGCATGAACCCGATGCGGCCCGCGGTGATCTCCTTGCCCTCCAAGCCCGCGGCGCGCACGAGCGCGCGGATCCCGGCGCTTCGTGGTGTCGGCCAGCAGCGCGAGCCCGTAGCGCGCACGAACACGCGATTCTCGCCGCGCAGCGGCGCGACGTCCGCGACCGTCGCGAGCGCGACGAGGTCGAGCATGTTGATACACGACGTTCTCGTTGCCGCCCAGCGCGCGCGTCGAGCGCGAGCGCGAGCTTGAACGCGACGCCGACGGCGGCGAGATCCTTGTCCGGGATATCCGCAGCCCGGCTGCTCGGGTTGATCACCGCGAACGCCTCGGGCAGCGGCCCGCCCGGCAAGTGATGGTCGCTGATGATGAGGTCGATCCCCGCGGCGCGCAGCCGCCGGCCGCCGCCTTGGCGGTCGTGCCGCAGTCGCAGGTCACGACGACGGTCGCGCCCGCAGCGATCGCGGCGTCGACGCCCGCCGTCGCGAGATCGTAGCCGTCCTCGAGACGACGCGGGATGAACGGCACCACGCGTCCGCCGAGCGCGCGGAGCGCGCGCATCAGGATCGTGGTGGACAGATGCCGTCGACGTCGTAGTCGCCGTGGACGCAGCACCACTTCGCCGTTGCGCACCGCGCGGACCAGGCGATCGACCGCGCGCGTCCATGCCGAGCATGAGCGACGGATTGTGGAGATGATCGAGCCTGGGTCTCAGGTAGCGCTTGGCCGGCTCGATGTCGACGAAGCCGCGCTGGCAGAGCAGCCGGCAGACGGCGTCGGGCAGATGGAGCTCGCTGGCCAACGTGCGCACGGCGCCGGCATCAGGCGCCGCGGGAAGCACCCAGCGTGATCGGGGACGCGCACGAGCGGCGGGTAGGCTCACCCGCGAAAATTACGGGCCCCGTCAGAGAGCGACAAGCATCAAACCGCTGCGTACAGCAGCACGCCGCATCCTTCGCACACTTCGACGGACCGGCCGGCCGCCATCACGTTGCGCCGTTGGAGCGGAATCGCGGTGTTGCAGCGGCCGCACGCCGAGCCGCGCAGGGCGAAGAGTGCGTTCGCGTTTTCGCGTCCGCGAATGCGCTCGTATTTTTGGAGGAGCGGTCGGCCGACGCGCGACGCAGTGTGATTCCGTTGGGCACGGGCCGTCTCGAGCTCGGCGTCCAACGCGTTGCGCGCGGTGGCGATGTCGGCGCGCTGGGCGCCTTGGCGTTCCGCGATCTCGGTGAGCGACATTCTGCTCGAGCTCGGCGGTCTGATTGAGATCGACGATGCGCGTGGCGAGCGTTTGCATTCGCTCTCTTCCTGCGCCAGGACGCGGCGCGTGATCTCGATCTGCGCCATTGCCGCCGTGGTTTCGCGATCTTTGCGTACGACATCGAGCGCGGCGAGGTGGCGATCGTGGAGCGCGCGGTGTTCCTGGACCTTCATGCCCAACTCGCGGCGTTTTTTGTCTTCGGCCTCCGCGGCGTGCTGGGCGCGGGCGATCGCGGCTTCGGCGGTCACGCGTTCCTGGTCGAGCGCGGCTTCCCGCGCCTCGAGCTCGCGGACGCGCGCTTCGAGCGCGGAGACGGCGGTGTCTTCGTCCTGCAGGGCCAACAATGCGACGAGATCTGGGTGCACGCGTTCCTCCTTGGGGGTTACCGTTTGAGATCGAAACTCTTGATGCGGCCCGCGCCTAACGCAGACAGCTCGCGCTGCAGCCGCACTTTGTCGCGAATGAGCGCGTCCTTCTCGGCATCGGACGCGATGTCGATGGCGCGTTGGTTCTCGTGCAACCGGCGGCGGAGCGGCGCGGCGCGCAGTGCCGCGATGCAGCCGTCCGCTTCGCGGGCCGTGTCGAAGCCGGCGCCGGGGGGCACTTCCGACAACGTGCGGAAGAGCTCGGCCGCGTCGTCGGGGAGCGTCGAGACGACTTCGTCGGCGCTCGCCTCCGGACCGGCCGCGACGAGCGCCGCGAGGATCGTGCCCAACGCAGAGTGGGTGAAGTCGTCGGGGCCGACTTGTTCGCCGATGGTGTCGCGGAGCGCGGGCGCGTGCACGAGGAGCCACACGAGGCGGCGTTCGACCGGGGGCGCGGGGCGACCGACCGGAGCGCGCCGCACCGCGGCGCGCTCGGGCCGGGCGCGCGGCGCCTCGTCGGCAACGGGCGCGAGCTGGCGGCCACGCGTGGCCGCCAGCTCGCGCTCCAGCACGTCGCGCGACACACCGGCGGCCTCGCTCATCCGCGTCAGGTACATGTCGCGCGTGATCGGATCCGACGTCGCGCGAATGGTGGGCAGCAAGCCGGTCGAGCGCGCGGCGCTTGCGCCTGAGGTCGGCGAACCACCCCGCGCGCTCGAGCAGCTGCACCTTGCGCTCGAACACGTCCAGCGCGTCGCCTAACGCAGTGGCCAACGCGGCGCCGCCGTGGCGCTCGACGAAGCTGTCCGGGTCCTCGCCGTCGGGCAGCGTCACCACCTGCACGGCCATGCCGTGGCGGAGCAGCTCGTCGCCCGACCGGAACGTGGCCTTGAGCCCGGCCCGGTCGCTGTCGTAGAGCAGGAAGGCGGTCCCGGCATACCGCCGCAACATCTGCCCCTGCTGCTCGGTGAGCGCCGTGCCTAACGGAGCGACCACCCAGTCGAACCCGGCCGACACCAGCCGCACCACGTCGAAGTAGCCCTCCACCACCATCACCCGGTCGTCTCGGCGAACCGCGTGCTTGGCCATGTGCAGTCCGTACAACAGCCGCGCCTTCGAGAACACGGGCGACTCGGCCGAGTTGAGATACTTGGGCTCGCCCGGCCCCAGCAGCCGGCCACCGAATCCGACCGCGTTGCCCTGGGCGTCGAGAATCGGGAAGATGAGGCGGTTGCGAAAGCGGGCCCGCGGATCGCCGCCTTCGTCGCGCGTCACCAGCAGCTCCGCCTCCAGTAGTTGGTCGTCGCCGTAGCCTAACGCAGCGAAATGGCGGCGCAGCGCCTCGGGATCCCGCGGCGCGAAGCCGAGTCCGAAGCGGTCGGCCACATCGCGGCTCACGCGGCGCAGGGCGAGATAGTCGCGCGCCGCGCGCCCCTCCTCTTCGTCCCACAGCAGCGTGCGGAACCAGTCGGCCACCGCCGCGTTCAAGTCCCAGAGGCGCTGGCGCGGATCGGGGCCCTCGCGGCGCTGCTGCACTTCTTCGACCGCGATCCCGACCTTCTCCGCCACGTAGCGCACCGCGCCCGGCCAATCGATGCCTAACCGCTTCTGCAGGAACGTGAACACGTCCCCGCCGGCGTGACACACGAAGCAGTAGTAGATGCCCTTCTTGGGCGACACCGAGAAGTTGCGATGCGTGCCCTGGTGGAACGGACACGGCCCGCGATAGTCGGTGCCGGTGCGGCGAAGGGGCACGTGCTCGCCGATGATCTGCACGATGTCGGCGGCGTCGCGAACGCGATCGACGGTCTCGTCGCTGATCATCGTCATCGCAGGTCGGCCACCGTCATGCCCGCGCCGCCCTCGTTCCATGCGCCCATGCGGAAGGCGGCCACGCGCGGGTCGCCGCGCAACAGTTCGGCCACCCGCTCGCGCAACGCGCCCGTGCCCTTGCCGTGAATGATGCGCAGCGACTTGAGATCGCCCCGTACGGCAGCATCGAGCGCGTGCAAGACGGTTAATTCCATTTCGTCGACACGCATTCCTCGTACATCAATTTCGCTCGCGGCGTGCTCTTCGGGGAGGTCGCCGCGCAACGGAATTTGTTCCGGCACCGAGGCCGACCGTCCGGCGCGGGTGAGCGTCGCCAGCGGAACCGTGAGCTTGACCGATCCCACGGCCACGACGGCATCGCCGCCACGCAACTCGACCAGCCGGCCGGCGCGCCCGTCGAGAGTCGCGAGCAACACCGCGTCGCCCACGGCGATGGGCGCGCCGGGCGTGCCAGCGGCCGGCGTGCGTTCCGCTGGGCGGTCCAGCTCGTCGACCGCGTCCGCGTGCTCGGTGGCCAGCTCCTCGACGCGGCGTCGCGCGTCCCGCGGAGCGTTGTCGCCCGAGTGTTCGCGCACCTCGCGAATGGCGCGCTCGACCTCGTGCCGCGCATCCAGCAGGTACCGCCGCGCCTGCTCGCGCGCGTTGCGCTCGTGGTGACGCTCGGCCTCGCGCACCGCACGCTCGCGCTCGGTGAGGCGATCGAGACGCTCGTTGGCCGACGTTGCGGCCTCCGATGCGCGCGTCTCGAGGTCGGCCAGCTCCGCCTCGCGGCGCTCGAGGTCGGCGAGCAAGGCGGTGAGATCGCGCTCGCCGCGCGAGAGACGGGCCTCGGCGCGCTCGAGGATGGCGGCCGGCAACTGGAGACGCCGCGCGATCGCCAGTCCGTACGAGCGGCCTGGAATGCCCTTGATGAGCCGATAGGTCGGCGCCAGGGCCTGCTCGTCGAACTGCAGCGACGCGTTCACGACGCCCGGCGTTTCGACCGCGAGCAATTTGAGATCGCCCAGGTGCGTGGTGGCGACGGTGAGCGTGCCGCGGCGCGTGAGCGCCTCGATGATCGCCGCGCCTAACGCACCGCCCTCGGCGGGGTCGGTGCCGGAGCCGAGCTCGTCGATCAGCACCAGGGAGTCGGGCGTGGCGTGCTCCAGCACCTGGCGGAGGTTTTTCAGGTGCGCGCTGAAGGTGGACAAGCTCGCCTCGATCGACTGTTCGTCGCCCACGTCGGCGAAGCAATCGTCGAACAGCGACGCGCGGCTCTCGGGGCCGACGGGCGCCGGAATGCCCGCCTGCGTCATGGCCGCGATCAGCCCGATGGCTTTGAGCAGCACCGTTTTGCCGCCCGTGTTGGGGCCCGACAGGAGCAGCGTGCGCTCGCCTTCGCCTAACGAAAGGTCGAACGGCACCACGGCGCCGCCGCGCGCCAGCAGGAGCGGGTGGCGTCCGTCGCGGATGGATACGCCCGCGCGCGGGCTCCCGAGCGACACCGGCGCGCAGCCGAAGTCCTCGGCGTACCGGGCGCGCGCATAGAGCGCATCGACCTCGATGAGCACGTCGAGCGACGCCACCATCGCGTCGCGCAGCGGGCGGAGCATGTCGGTGAGCTCGGCCAGGATGCGCTCGACCTCGCGCCGCTCGTCCGCCTCGAGCTCGCGAATGCGGTTGCCGAATTCCACCGCCGCCGGCGGCTCGACGAACAACGTGCCGCGCGTGGCCGACTCGTCGTGCACGATGCCGCCCACCACGCCGCGCGCCTCGCGCCTAACGGGAATCACGTAGCGTCCGTTGCGCACGGTGACCGACATGTCGCTCACGCGGTGGCGCTCGTCCAGGCGGCCCACGATGCGCTCGAGCAGTTGGACGAGCTCCGACTGCGCGCCGCGCAGCTCGCGGCGCATGCGGCGCAGCGCGGGCGACGCGTCGTCCTTCACCGCGCCGTCGGATTCGATCGCGCGCTCGACGGCCGGCTCCGCCGCCGTGTGCCCCACGAGCGGCACGGCGAGCGGGGCCAGCACGGCCGTGGCCGCCGACGGCCGGCGGGCGTCGCCCAACGCGGCTTTCGTTAGGCGGGAGGAGCGGAGCAGCAGCGCGCCGGCCACCAGGTCTTCCCCGCTCCACACGCTGCCGGCGGCGCGGAGGCGCGCCAGGGGCACGTCGAGGGCCGGAATCGGCTCGGGCCGGAACCCGTCGCTGCCGCCGACGATCGCGCGCACCGCGGCCACGCGCGCGAGCGCCTCCTCGATGCGGGCGCGGTCGTCCAGCGGCACCAGCGACCGCACGCGCTCTGCGCCTAACGCAGACGCGGCGCGCTCGGCCACCACCGCGAGCACCGCCGGAAACTCGAGCACCGCCAGCGTGTGCGGATTCAGGACCGCACCCTATTTCGGCAGCTCTTCGCGCGCGATGCGGTTGATGGTCGACCCGTCGGCGCGTCCCTTGAACTGCGGCATCACGTTCCCCATGAGCGCACCGATCGTGGTCGCGCCGAATGCGATCGCGGCCCGCACGGCCGCACGAATCTCATCATCGGCGATCGCCGCCGGCAGATACGTCTCGAGGCGCGTCACTTCATCGCGCTCGCGCGACGCAAGATCGGCGCGATTACCCTTGTCGTACATCTCGATCGATTCGCGCCGGCGCTTGATCCCTTTGCGCAGCACCTCGCGCACGTCGTCGTCCGTGAGATCCTTCATCAACTCGATGCGCCGATTCTTGACGTCGGCCAGGATCGTTCCGAGGAGCAGCGTTCCCGCTTTGTCCTGCGCTTTGCGCGACGCGTTGAGATCGGATTGCAGGCGTGTGATCAGCTCGGACACCAGTCAGACCGGTCGAGGCCGACGATTCTTGCGGCGCGCCGCATTCTCTTTCCGCTTGCGACGCTCGCTCGGCTTCTCGTAGTGGCGATGCTTGCGCAGATCGGAGAGGATGCCCGCCTTCTCGCACTTCTTCTTGAAGCGCTTGAGGGCCCGCTCGAAGTTTTCATCGTCGTGGATGATGACTTCCGACAAGAGACGTCTTCCAGATTTGGTGGCAATGCGTGCCCGTTAAGTCTACAAAGTTCGGTAAGTTAGGGAATTCCGCGACAACGTGTCAAGCTACGAGGGAAGAGGGAAGCGCTCGCTCACGCTCGCTGGGGGAAGCGCTGCGCTGGGGGAAGCGAGCGTGAGCGAGCGCTTCCCTCCTCCCCACCGGTACGGCTAGCCGGGCGGCCAATGCATCGCCCGTCCGCCCAGCACATGCACGTGCAGGTGATTCACCGTTTGGCCGCCGTGCGCGTTCGTGTTGATCACGAGACGGTACCCGCTGTCGGCGATCCCTTCGCGGCGCGCCACGTCGGCCCCGAGCGCCATGAGCCGTCCCACGAGCGCAGAGTCGGTCGCATCATTGAGCGAGCTCAGGTGAGTGCGCGGAACCACGAGCACGTGCACCGGCGCTTTGGGATCGATGTCACGAAACGCAATTGCATCATCGTTGGACGCGACCACCGTCGCCGGTATCTCGCCACGTACGATGCGACAGAACAAACAGGTTTCAGACACGCGATTTCTCCTCGCTGGCAAGCAGCGCCGCGCGCGCGATGGCGAGCCCGGCGATGGCGGCGGTTTCGAATCGCAGCGTGAGCGGCGCGATGCGCACCGGTAAAAACCCCGCTGTCGTGAGAAGCGTTCGCTCCTCGGGTTCGACACCGCCTTCCGGTCCCACAGCGATCGTGATCGGCGCGGTCACGGGCACGCTCGGCGCCGGGTCTCCGTCGGAATCCAGCAGCCAACGCGCGCCGGCCGGCGCCGCGGCGACAGCGCGCTCAGGCGTCGCATCGGGATAGAGAACGGGCAGCCACGCACCGCCGGACTGCGTGAGCGCCGACAACATCCGAAGCCGAGCTTTGGCTTGGAAGGTGACGCCCTCGCCGCGCGGCGTCACACTGCGCGAGCGTTTCCACAGCACCGGCCGCCACGAAAAAATGGCGAGCTCGGTGGCCTTCTCGGCGACCCACAACATCCGTTCGCGATCGGCGATCGGCACCATGAGGTGGATCACGGGCCCTGGTTCGACGCGATCCACGGCCTCGATCTCGATCGACGCCTGCGCCTTGGAGAGCCGGACGACCGTCCCGCCGGCGACACCGCCGGCGCCGTCCACGAGGCGTACGCGTTCGCCTAAGCCGACGCGCCGCACGCGCGCATGCTGCACTTCGCCCTCGCCCAGGATCACCGTGTGGCCGGCCGTCATGGGCTCGCCGCAGAAGAACGTCGCTAGTGCGGCGTGATCACGCTGCTCCACCATTCTCCCTCGATGTGTTCGGTGTCGACGAGCCATCCGGCCGCGGCAAGCGAGGCCATCACGGCCGCCCGCTCGATCACCAGGATGCCGCTCACCACGGCCCGACCGTTAGGCGAGACCGCCGCGCGCATGGCCGGCGCCAGCTCGACGATGACCGACGAGATGATGTTGGCCAGCAGCACCCGCGCCGGTGCGACCAGCGGCAGAATGATTCGCGCGTTGCCTTCGATCACGTGGACGCGATCCGATACGCCGTTGGCCGCCGCGTTCTCTTCGGCGTTGGCGATGGCCTGCGGGTCGGACTCGATGGCGATGGCGCGCGCGGCGCCGAGCTTGACGGCGGCGATGGACAGGATCGCGCTGCCCGCGCCCAGGTCGACGACGGCGTCACCGGGTTGGATGACGGCTTGCATGAGCCGCAGCACGCTGCGCGTGGTTTCGTGCTCGCCGGTGCCGAACGCCATCGCGGGCTCGATGATCACCGGACACTCGGCGCCGGCGATTTCGGCCGCGCGCCAGGGCGGTGCGACGGCAATGCGTCCGATGCGCTGCACGCCGACGGTCGGCGGCCACGACCGTGCGACATCGATGTGGCCGGCGTCGCGCGCTTCGATCGTGATGGCCGCATTGGCGGCCGTTAGGCTGGCGCGGAGGGCGGGCATGTCGGTATGGGATGGCACGTGGGTGACGAGGGCGCCACCCAGGTCCTGCACGGCCGGCGCCCCGGCGTCGACGAGCGCGGCCACGAGCGCGTCGCGCGTCGCGTCGCCCGTGTGGCGCACCCGGACCTCGGTCCAGGTCACCGCGCTCCGTCGTTAGGCACACGCACGGGCCGGGCGCGTTCAGGCACCGAGCGCCTCTTTCATCTTGGACCAGAGCCCCTTGGACCGGGTGTTGCCGGCGGGCACGTCGCCCTCGAGCTTCTGGAGCTCCTGCAGCACCGTTTGGTGTTCGGGCGACACGGTTTGCGGCGTCCAGAGCTGGACGCGCACGTGGAGGTCGCCGGTACCCGACGCATTCACGCGCGGGAGCCCGCGTCCGCGCAACTGGAACACCTGGCCGCTCTGCGTGCCCGCCGGCACGCGCAGCGAGATCGCGCCGGTTACGTTAGGCACGTCGACATCGGCGCCGAGCACGAGTTGGCCATAGGTGACCAGCACTTCGGAATAGAGGTCGGCGCCGTCGCGCTCGAAGCGCGCGTCGTCTTCCACCTCGAACACCACCAGCACGTCGCCGCGCGGGCCGCCCTGGGGTCCGACGCTGCCTTGCTCGCGCAGCGACATGTACTGTCCGGTCGCGACGCCGGCGGGAATGCTCACGCTGAACGTGCGTTCGGCGCGCACGCGGCCTTCGCCTTTGCAGCGCTTGCACGGCGTGTCGATGGTAGTGCCCTGCCCGGCGCACGTTGGGCACGGCGCGACGCTCACGAACTGGCCGAAGAACGAGCGTTGGGCACGGCGCACTTCGCCCGTGCCGGCGCACGTCGGGCACCGCTTGGACTTGGTGCCGGGCTCGGAGCCCGATCCCTCACAGCGCTCGCACGGATCGAGGAGCTTGAGTGTCAGCTCCTTCTCGACGCCCGTGGCCACTTCCTGCAGCGTGAGCGGCACGGTGACCTTGATGTCGGCGCCGGAGCGCGGGCCGCCGCGCTGGCGCCCGCCGAACATGTCCTCGAGGCCGCCGAACCCGCCGAAGTCGCGCATGAAGATGCCTAACGCTTCGGCGAGATCCACGTGATGGAATCCGCCCGACGCGGCGCCGCGCAGACCCGCCTCGCCGTACCGATCGTAGGCGGCGCGCTTGCCGGGCTCGCGCAGCACGTCGTACGCCTCGGTGATGTCCTTGAACCGCTCCTCGGCCTCCTTGGAGCCGCCATTGCGGTCGGGATGGTACTGCATCGCGAGCTTGCGATACGCCTTCTTGATCTCTTCGTCCGACGCATCGCGTTGGACACCGAGCACGGAATAGAAGTCAGCCATGAGAATCGCGGGTCAGTGCGTGAGGCGCATCAGTCGAGCAAGTCGCTGATGAGACGGGACGTGTGGGTCACCAGGGAGACCACCTTCTCGTACGGCATGCGCGTCGGGCCGATGACGCCGATGACGCCGGCCAACGCGCCGGCGTGATACTCGGCCGTGACGACTGTGAGGCCGGAGAGGCGCGGGTCCGCGTGCTCGGCCCCGATGGTGATCGAGATGCCGGGCGCGGTGTTCTGCCGCCGGAGCAAGGCGCCTAACGCTTCGGGGCGGTCGGTGAGCGCGAGCAGCTTGCGCAGGTTGTCGCCGGTGGCGAACTCCGGCTGCTCGGCGAGCACCGACGTCTGGCCCAACAGCACCTGCGGATCGGTGAACGCGTGGCCCGCGTCCAGCATCTGCTCCGCTTCCTGCACGAAAATGTTGATCAGCTCGCCGGCGTCGGACCCGGCGCGTTGGTCGCGCAACCGTTCCGACAACGTGGTGCGCAATTCCTTCCAGGTGCAGCCGGCGAGCCGCTCGTTGAGCACTTCCGTCACTTCGGCGATCGCCTTCTCCGCGATCTCACCCGGCACCTCGACGAAGATGCTGCGCGCCGCGCCCCCGGTGAGTCTGAGCACGAGCAACAACCGCTCGGCGCTCACCTTGATGAGCTCGAGGCGCTCGAGACGCGCTTCGTCCAACCGGGGCCCGAGCGCAATGCCCAACTCTTGCGTTAGGACGCCTAACACCTGGGCGGCGCGGCGCAGCACGGCCTCGATGGCCGTTCCGCCGTCCGACAACTGCTCCCGCAGCGCGTCGCGCGCCTCGGGCTCGAGCGGTGCGAAGTGCATGAGCCCATCCACGTACATCCGGTACGCCATGTCCGTGGGCACGCGGCCGGCGGACGTGTGCGGATGGAACAGGAAGCCCTTCTCCTCGAGGTCGCTCATGGTATTCCGGATCGTCGCCGCCGACACGTCGAGCATGTACCGCCGCGAGATCATGCGCGATCCGGCAGGCTCAGCCGTCTCGACGTATGAGCGAATTACCGCGGCCAATACCCGACGCTCTCGATCCGAAAGTTGTGCGAGCGGCATAAGTCGAAAATTACGAATGACTTGACAGTGTGGTCAAGTCGGTGGCCAACGCGTCGAGCCGAAGCCAACCCAGTGGCGTCAGCCGCAATCTCCTTCCGTCCAGCAAGGCCCAGCCCTCGGACGCCCAACGATCGAGCATCTCCGCGTCGGCTGCCAGAGTGGACGGATCGAGATCCACACCATCGTTGGTACGCAAGCCGAGATAGATGCGTTCCGTCTCGAGGCTCTCCTCGGTGAGGACCTCGGTACCGCCGACGGGGTCACCGCCTTCGATCACGCGCCGCGACCAATCGGCGAACTCGCGCACATTCCAGCGACGCTCGCGCGAGTGGAACGAATGCGCGCTCGGGCCGAACCCGTCGTACGCGACGTGCTGCCAATAGCTCGCGTTGTGTCGGGCGCGGTGCCCGGGCCGCGCATAGTTCGATACCTCATAGTGCTCGAAGCCCGCGGCGGCGAGCGTGTCGTGTGCCATCAGGAATTCGCGTTCGTACACCTCGTCGGTCGCCTCGTGCATCTCGCGTCTGTCCCGCCACCGGGCCAGCGGCGTTGCCGCTTCCACCGTGAGGCCGTAGAGCGAGAGGTGTGCCGGTTCGAGCGCCAGCACGCGACGCAGATCGTTGCGCCAATCACGCTCCAACGACGCCGGCAGGGCGAAAATGAGATCCAGCGACAGATTCTCGATACCCCCGCTGCGGGCGGCGCTCACCGCGCGCTCGATTTGCGACGAATCGTGGGTGCGGTGCATCCACGCGAGGGTGCGGTCGGCAAACGACTGCGCGCCAATCGAGAGGCGATTGATCCCGGCGGCGCGCCACGCGGCGGCAGCGTCGACACGCACGTCGTCGGGATTGGCTTCGAGCGTGACCTCGGCGTCGTCGGCAAAGCGGAATCGCTCGCGCAGCCGGTCGACGAGTCGCGCGACTCCATCGCCGCCTAACGAAGACGGCGTGCCGCCGCCCAGGTAGAGCGTGTCGATGTCGTGCGTGGCCCCGCCGGGATGGCGCACCGCGATTTCGCGCGTCACGGCGTCGACGAATTGCTGCACCGGCACCTCGCGGCGCACGGCGATCGCAAAATCGCAATACGAGCATCGCCGTCGGCAAAACGGGACGTGCACGTAGACGTGCCTCGGCGGCGCGGGCGTCATGGGGCGGACGAAGGAGGCCGGCGAACGGTCGGCGGGCGGGTCACGCCGAAACATATCGCCAATGCAGAGATGCGGCGCGTTATCGACGCCGGATTTCGCCCGTGAGCGCGCATTCGATGACACCGCGCACCTCGAGCGCGGTGACGACCGCCAGGCATGCTCGCGCGGATAGACACGTCTGCGCCGCCAGCGAGTCGATGTCGGTTGGTCCCTGGCCGAGCGCGTCCCACACCGCGCGCTCGTCGGGGCCCTCGAGCGTTGGTGCGGCGCGAGCCGCCGGAGCGGCGTGGATGAGGCCGAGGGCGTCGTCGACACTGGCGATCGCATACGCACCATCGCGGAGCAGGCAGTTGGTGCCGGCGCTCTGCGGCGAATCGATCGGACCCGGAACGGCCGCAACGGTGCGGCCCAGGTCTGTGGCATAGCGGGCGGTGATGAGCGCGCCGCTTCTCGCCGGCGCTTCGGTGACAATCGTGACGTCGGCGAGCGCCGCAATAATGCGATTTCGTTTGGGGAACGATCCTCCGTTAGCACGGTCGCCCGGGAGCTCCTCCGACAACAGCAGTCCAGTGGTTGCGATCCGTTCGCGGAGCGCGCGATGCGCGGTGGGATACGCGACGTCGACACCGGTGCCGAGCACTGCGATCGTGGCGCCGGTGGCCGAGAGTGCCGCCACGTGCGCCGCCGCATCGATGCCACGCGCCATGCCGCTCACGATGCCGGCACCGGCGCGAGCGAGCGCCGATGCGATGTCGGCGGTGACGCGCTCACCATACAACGTTGCGCGGCGGGTGCCGACGATGGCAACGAGCGTGGTGCGGAGCAATGCGGTGTTGCCGATCGAGAACAACGCGGGCGGTGACAGGCGCTGATCGGGCGCGATGTGGTCGAGGTCCGAGAGCGACGACGGATACTCGTCGTCGCCGGGCAGGAGCATTCGCGCCCCGGCGCGCGCCGCCTTCGTGAGGACCTCATCCGCCGATGCGAGGGCTGATGCACGGGTGGACGGGTCCGCGACCGCATCGAACGCGTGCGGGGCGGAGCCAAATCGTGCAACGCGGTCATGATAGGTGGCGATCCCGACGCCCGGCAGGAGTGACAGCGCGAGCGCTCGGCGCCGCGCCTCGGGATCAGGGCAAGGCGGCGTCGTTCGCTCGGGCGGCGGCGGTGTTTCGGAGGTCGAGGAGGCGCGACCAGAATCCGGCCAACAGCGCATCGAGTCCGAGTCGCGCGACGGCACTGATGGCAAAGGTGTGGAAGGCATCGGGCGCCTCGATGGGCGGCGCCTCGAGCTCGCCTAACAAATCCATTTTCGTGAACACCACGCAATGCGGCTTGGCGGCCAGCTCCGCGGAATACCTCGCCACTTCGCGCCGGAGGCCGTCGTATTCGGCCTGCCAGTCGATCGCGTCCACCGGAATCAGGAACGCGAGCAACCGCGTGCGCTCGATATGCCGCAAGAACGTTAGGCCGAGTCCGCGGCCTTCGTGGGCGCCCTCGATGATGCCGGGGATGTCGGCGACGACGAAGGTGCGATGGTCCGACAGCTGGACGACGCCCAAGTTAGGCGAGAGCGTGGTGAACGGATAGTCGGCGATTTTCGGGTGGGCGGCGGAGATAACCGAGAGGAGCGTCGACTTCCCGGCATTGGGCTGGCCCACGAGCCCGACATCGGCGATGAGCTTGAGCTCGAGCTCGATGCGCCGCGCCTCGCCTGCTTCGCCGACCTGCCACTCGCGCGGCGCCTGATGCGTGGAGGTCACGAAGAACGCGTTGCCGCGTCCGCCGCGTCCGCCGCGGGCGACGAGAATGATTTGGCCATCCTCGACGATTTCGCCTAACAACTCGCGAGTCGCCAGGTCGCGCACGACGGTACCGGGCGGGACCGGCAGCGCGATGTCCTTGCCGGACCGGCCTGTTTTGTCGGAGCCCATGCCGTGCTCGCCGCGGTCGGCCTCGAAGCGCGTGCGATAGGTATAGTCGAGCAGCGTGGCGAGGTTGCTGTCGCCGCGCAGATAGACATCGCCGCCGCGGCCGCCGTCGCCGCCGTCGGGTCCGCCTAACGGGACGCGATGCTCGCGCCGAAAGGAGACGCAGCCCGATCCGCCCGTGCCGGCTTCGACGTCGACCTCGACGCGATCGATGAAGGAGCTCATGCCGCGCGCACCCGGTCCCAGAGCAGACGATACCGGCGATTGGCGTCGTGGCTCACGCGAGCGGCGACGATGTCGAGGACCGCATTGACGTCCGTGGGCGACGCGCCCGCGTTGATCGCGCCGTGCAGGTGCGCGTGGAGTTGGCGATCCTGTTCGCCCACCGCACATACGGCGACGATGCAGAGCTCGCGCCTCCGCAGATCCAGCTGCGGGCGGCCGAGTACTTTGCCGTAGCCATCGACGACCATCCAGGCGTCGAGGGCCGGGTGGAGCTCGCGGATGTTGGCGCGGAGCCGCTCGTACGTGGCGCCGTAGACCGTGGCGCACGTGGCCTGTCCGCGGGCGTACCAGGCGCGCACGCGCGCCGGCGCCGGATCGGCATCCGGGTCTCCGTTAGGCGCATGGCGGCCCGACGCGCGGCGCCATTCGCGCGCGGCATTCAAGGCGCGCGGGAATCCGCTGAACAGGTGCGACTGCAGAATGAGCTCCTCCACCCAGACGGGATCGATACGCGACGCCGCGGTACGGACCATTGCGGCGCGCAGGGCCAGCTCGCCGTCGCCGGCGATGGCCATCGCGAGCTCGACGAGGCCGCGGGTGGCGTCGTCGAACGCGGGCACGTTAGCCGCGGAGGGCGAGGGGGCGGTCATTGAAAGGCCGGCGGTCGCATCGTAGTGTTGCGGGGGTCAGGCGGCGGGGTGCACGTCGCCGACCGTCGCACCGCGCGTATTAATGATGGGCGTCGTCAAGAATCCGTGCAGGCGCGGCGGCAACTCGGCGGGCAAGACGCCGAGGATTTGCAGGGCGCGCAGCACCGCCGGGTGTTGGGCGCGCGAGGCGCCGTCCTCGACTTTGATGGCGAGCCCGAGACCGGCCGCCGGAATCGCCACGCTGTGCACGCCTTCGGCGCCGACCTTGGACAACACCGCGCCGTCCGTCTCTTCCATGAGGACGGTGTCGAAGCGGTCGGTGCCGCCGACGAGGAACGGCCGGGTGGTCATCGCGTGCACGATGCGCCGCGGGATGTCCACGCCGCGGTGCGCGGCGTTGCCTAACCGGGCGAACGCGAGCGCCATTGCGCGGAGCGGCAGGCCGAACGCGACCACGCCGCAGCCGTCGACCATCTGGCCGATCCGGTCGGCGGACACATCGGTCCAGCGCGCGATCTCCTGCAGCGCGGCCTGCTGCACCGGATGACACGGCGTTTCGTAGCCGTAACGTCGGCCAGCCCGCTCGGCGCGCGTGGGCGAGCATGGCGGCGTGCTTGCCGGAGCAGTTGTTGTGGAGGCGCGTCGGCGCTTCGCCCGACTGTTGCAGCAGGCGCGCGCCGCGTCGCGTGAGCGGATCGTGCGGGCCGCACGCCAGATCGCCCTCTTCGAGGCCCACCGCGTCGAGCATGCGCCGCGCCAGCTCGACGTGTTCGGGCTCGCCGCCGTGCGACGCGCAGGCGAGCGCGAGCTCGTCGTCGCCCCAGGCGAGGTCGTCGAACGCCGACGATTCGAGGAGCGGAATCACCTGGAACGGCTTGGCGCACGATCGCCAGATCGTCACCAGGTCGATGTCGCCGCCCGAGTGCACCACGCGATCGTTCGCGTCGACCACCACCGCGTGCACGCGGTGGCGCGATTCCACGAGGTCGCCACGGGTGGCGACGACATCCAGGTCAAGCTGCATCACGAACCGCCGTCTGCTTGGGAACGATCGCGGTGCGCGCCACCGCGAGGAGAACACCGCCCAACACGCACGTGCCGCCGACGAGGGTGAACGCCGACGGTACTTCGCGAATGCCGGGGACGAGCGCCGCGATGAGGGTGGCGCCGACGGGTTCGCCGAGCGCCGTCACGTTCACCACGTACGCGGGCAGGTACTTGAGCGCCCAGTTGAGTCCGGTGTGGCCTAACAGCATGGGGCCGGCGGCGAGCGCCGCGAAAATGGCGAGCTCGCGCGGCGGCTGCGGCAGCAGCGGCGCGCGGGTGACGGCGCAGATGCCTAACAGGACGACGAAGCACGCGCCGTAGACCAGCGCCACGTACGGCCACAGGTCGAGCGTCGCCCGCAGCCGCCGCCCAACGAGGTAGTAGAGCGCCGCCGCCACGCCGCCGCCCAACGCGAGGGCGTCGCCCAACAGGGCGCGCGTGCCGTGCGTGGACGTCGCGACGCGCGCGTCGCCCCACGCGACGATGCAGGCGCCGGCCATCGCGACCGCGATGCCGACCCACTGCCGTCCCGTCGGCGCCTCGTGCAGCCACGCGACCGAGATGCACGCGACGATCACCGGTTGAATGTTGACCAGCACGACCGACGCCGCGATCGACGTCATGTCGACCGACGCGGTCCAACTCCAGAAGTGCAGCGCGAGCATGACGCCGGCGCCCAGCGCCAGCGCGACGCCGCGGCGGTCGAGACGCGTCCATTGCGTCCATCCGCGACGCGGCACGAGGATCGCCGCAATGACGACCACCGAGAGGAACAGGCGCACGTGGCGATGACGAGCGGCGTGGCGTGCGACAGGCGCACGAGCGGCGCAGCCATCGAGATGCCGATGATCGCCGCCAGGAGCACGAGTAGCATGTCTCGTAAGCTATCCAGTGGCTCCCGCAAGAGGTATTGGGTGACGCGACCGGTACACTGCGGCGGCGGGGAGCGTCGACTACATTATGGGCCATGTCTTCCCCACCCCGCGCGGCGGCGGGCGCACCATTGCTCACCCGTGAGCGGCTCGACGCGTTGCTGGCCGGGGCCGCGCGCGCGCGCGTCGCGATCGTCGGCGATGCGATGCTCGACGTGTACCTCACGGCGACGTGGAGCGCATTTCGCCCGAGGCGCCCGTGCCGGTGGTGCGGGTGCGCGAGCGCCGGCCCGCGCTGGGCGGCGCGGCCAACGTGCGCGCAGAACGTCGTTGCGCTCGGCGCGCGCGCCGAGCTCGTCGTGCGCGGTCGGTCGGCGACGCCGCGGCGCAGAGCTGGCGCGGATGCTGGGCGCGATCGGCGTCGCGGCGCGGTCGTGCTCGTCGGTCGACCGAGCCACGACGACCAAGACGCGGGTGCGTCGCGCGCGCCCAGCAAGTCGTGCGGGTGGACGAAGAGGACGACGACGACTGACCGCCGGCCGACATCGCGCAGCTGCATCGCGGCGCGCCCGCGCGCGCGATCGACGAGGCCGACGCGCTGATTCTCGAGGACTACAACAAGGGCGTGCTCGTCGCCGCCGTGATCGAGCACGCGATCGCGGCCGCGCGCGAGAGCGGGGCATCCCGGTCGTCGTCGACCCCAAGTACCGCAACTTCTTCTCGTATCGCGGGCGCGACGATCTTCAAGCCGAACCGGCGCGAGCTCGAAGCCGCGCTCGGCGCGGCGGTGGACCTCGAGCACCCGCGAGACGCTGCCCGGCGGCTCGTGGACGAAGCTCGGCGTGGAGCCATCGCTGCTCACGCTGGGCGAGCGCGGCATGGCGCTGATCGAGCGCGCGACCGGCGCGGCGTGCACCGCATTCCGACCACGGCGCGCGAGGTGTACGACGTGGTGGGCGCCGGCGACACCGTGACGGCGATCTCGCCGCCATGCTCGCCGCGGGCGCGGCGCGCGAAGCGGCCGAGTCGCGAACTTCGCGGCCGGCGTGGAGGTCGGGAAGCTCGGCGCCGCGATCGGTGAGCGCCGACGAGGTGCGCGCGGCTTCCGGCCGCAATGAGCCTAGACCGGGCGCCGCGCGAGGCGCTGCGCGCCACGCGACGACGTTCGATGATGCAAGAATCACCGCGGAAACAATGGATTGCCGGTGCACTGGCCTCAAACCCTTCAAACTGCACCACCCTTTCAGACGCCGAGGTGCTTCTTGAGGAAACGCCACCTGTCCTCGGCCACGCATCCTCTTGATCGCCGACAGATTCGCCTGCTCTTCCACCGTGTCGCGCTGCGCCTTGGGATCGTCCTGCGCCCGCGCAAAACCGTGGATCGCGCCCTCGTAGTTCTTGCCGAAGTACTCGAGGCGCAGCGCGTGCATCGCCGAATCGACCGCCGGCATTGCGGCGCCGATACGCGCGTCCTTGGAGCCGCTCAAGAGCATCATCGGCACCGGCTGATCTTCTTCAATGAATCTGCGTTAGGCACGGCGGCGTCCATGTACGGCAGGCCGTAGAACGCCACGCCGCCCGAGAAGCCCGACGTACCCTCGTTGGTCGCGTAGCCCCACGTCGGTGTAGCCGCCCCAGCAGAATCCGATCACCGCGTACTTGTGGTCCGCCGACGGCTGCGCCATCGCGAACGTGGCCGCCGCCGTGATGCCCATGTTGCGCTCGGCCGGCGCGACGCCGCGGATGAGTTTGACCGCGGAATCGGACGGCAGCTCATTGGCCGTCGCGCCGCCGCGCACGCGCGACAGGAGATCGGGCGCGATGGCGATGAATCCATTGGCCGCCACCTGATCGGCCACGCCGCGTATCCACGTCGACAGCCCGAAGATCTCGTGCACCACGACGACCACCGGCGTGTGCGGACGCGACGTCTCCGGGTACACGATCCACGCCATGAGCGAATCCTTGGAGCCGGGCTCCCAGGCGATCTTGACCCATTCGCCGTGGCGGGGACTCGCGTCGATGCGCGCCTTGGCCGTGCTCGCGCTCGGCGGCAGGCCCGCCACGCCCTGCCGGTCGGCGCGCCTAACGATGCGCGGCGCCGCCATGTCGGCCGCGCTCATCCCGGCCATGTGATCATCCAGTGCCAGACGCGACGACTCCGGCATACGGCGCTGCATCGTGCACGCCGTCCCGGCAAGGACGGCGACTCCGGCCACACAAAGAACACGGCGGGCAAGCATGGTTCCGCTCCGGTCGGGTGATGAGTTGACCGGTACGCTAGCCGGTCGCCGCGCCGCGCGGAAGACGATGGCGCTCGCGACCTCGCGCCGGCTATTCCTCGCGGATCGCAAGCATGGGATCGATCCGTGCGGCGCGGCGCGCCGGAAGCCAGCTTGCGAGTGCGGCGACGGCTATCAAAATCGCGGTGGTCGCCAGGAATGTCGCGGCGTCGAGCGCACCCACGCCGAAGAGCAGCGAGCCCATGACGCGCGTGAGTGCGACCGCGCCCACGAGTCCCGCCGCCGAACCCCACACGGCGGTGGCGAGCCCGTCACGAAGCACGAGGCGGACGATGCCGTTCGCGGTGGCGCCGATCGCGATGCGCACACCGATCTCGCGCTGTCGCTGCACCACCGAAAAGGCGACCAGCCCGGAGAGACCGACCGCGGCCAGCAGCACCGCGAGCATGGCGAACGCGCCGATCAAGAGCAAATCGAAGCGACGCGTCGCCACCGATTGCGACACGAGCGACTCGACGGTCTGCACGTGCGTGATCACGAGTTGCGGATCGATGGCCCGCACGGCGTTGGTCACACGCGGCGTGACCGCGAGCGGATCGCCATTGGCGCGGACGACGAACGTCAACTCCCGGAGCGCGGCGTCCACGAAGGTGGTGTCCAACGCCAATTGCCGCGCCGGAAAGTACACCTCGGGCAGGCTCGTCTTGTCCAACCCAAACTCCGGAACGGTGCGCACGACGCCGACGACCGTTTTCCACGGGTCGGTGGATGTCGGCGATCCCCACTTGAGGCGCCGCCCAATCGGCGTTCCGTTAGGAAAGTACTGGCGCGCCAATCGTTCGTCGATGATGGCGACGCCCTCGGACGACGCGACGTCGCGCGCGTCGAATGGCCGTCCCTGCACGACTCGAATGCCCATTGTAGCGAAGTAGTTGGGCAGCACGACGAAGTTGGCGGCGAGCGGCACCGTGGGGAGCGCCGCGCCCTCGGGGCTGAAGGCGATCTGCCATCCGCCTAACGTCGGGAGATTGACGGCGGCCGTCGCGCCGCGGACGCCGTCCACGCGCGCGAGCGAGTCGACCACGGCCCGCTCGGCGTCGATGACGCGCGCGGCACCCGGATACCGGTACGACGGGAACGCGATGTGGAACGACAACAAGTGGGCCGCAGCGAACCCGGGGTCGACCTTCATCACGTTCGCAAAGCTGCGCACGAGCAGTCCGGCCCCGGTGGTCAGCACCAGCGCGAGCGCGATTTCGCTCGCGACCAGCGCGCGCCGGGCCCGCTGGCGGCTTCGTCCCGCGCTCGTGCCGCGTCCCTCGTCGCGCAGCGTGTTCGCGAGTCCGAGCCGCCGGCCGGCCAACGCCGGGACGAGCGAGAATACGAGCACGACCACCACCGTGACGCCCACGGTGAACGCGAGCACGCGCGTGTCGAGGCCGACGCGATAGCCGGACAACATGCCATTGGGCGCGACGCGCGCCAGCGCGATCGCGCACCAGTGGGCCAGCACGAGCGCGCCTAACGCACCGGGAATCGCCAGCACGGCGCCCTCGATCAGGTATTGGCCAACGAGCCGGCCGCGTCCCGCGCCTAACGCCACACGCAGGGCCAGCTCGCGGCTGCGGGCGGCGGCGCGGGCCAGGAGCAGCTCCGCCACGTTGATGCAGGCGATGAGCAGCACCAGGCCCACGGCGCCCAACAGCACGATGAGCGGCCGGCGCACGTCGGACACCAGGCGCTCCCGGAGCGGCTGCGCCGACGCGACGACGGGGAACGCGGCCGGATAGTACGCCTTCGACATGCGCGCGGCGACCGTGCGCACTCCGGCCGACGCCTGCGTCACCGAGACGCCCGGACGGAGCCGCGCGATGACATCCGTGTTGAACGAATTGCCGCGTTGCTGGATCACGGCGGGCGTCATGCGCAACGGCACGAAAAACGCCGCCGGGTCGGGGCCGAGGCCCGGCAGCGGGAATACGAACGCGGCCGGCATCACGCCGAGCACGGTGGCCGGCCGCCCGTCGAGCTCGATCGTGCGGCCGACGATCGCGTGGTCGCCGCCGAATCGCCGGCGCCAGAGCGCGTCGGTCAGCACGACGGCGTCGGCCGACCCCGGCGCGTCGTCGCCGTCGCGGAACGTGCGGCCTAACTCGGGCCCGATGCCCAACACACGGAACAGCGACGATGTCGCCTCGAGGCCCGACAACCGCTCGGGCGATCCGGCACCGCTCAGGGTGAGCGACGTGGATTGAAACGCGCTCGCCGACTCGAACATTGAGCGATCGAGCGTGGCGTAGTCGAGGAAGTCCGGCGTGGAGATCGTCCCCATGTTCTGGGCGCCGATCGCGGGCAGCCCCTCGCCGACCATCACCAGGCGGTCGGGGTTGGGGAACGGCAGCGGTCGAAACAGCACCGCGTCGACGACCGAGAAGATCGCCGTGTTGACGCCAATGCCTAACACGAGGCAGGCGATCGCCGCCACGGCGAACGCCCGTTGCCGCGCGAGCTGGCGCAGGGCAAAGCGCAGGTCGGCGGCCGCGGCCGACAGTGTTTCGGTCATGGATCGTCTCCGGGCATATTGGACTTCGATGCGCTGGCAGTCCTGGCGGACGCGCGCCAGGTCGCCCAACCGATCTATGGCGAGCGCGCGCGCCGCGTCGGGATCGAGGCCGGACACGACGTACTCATCCACGCGCGCCTCGAGATGAAACGCCAGCTCGTGGTCCAGCTCGGCGCCCGGGTTAGGCCGCCAGAACGCGAGGTAGCGAACCCAGGCCGCGTGTGTACCGTGCTCCGACATCGCGCTCGTTCCCTAGGCCAGAGCCGGACGCTTGCTGCTCGCGAGCACCTTGCCCACGGCGACGGCGAACGCCGACCACGACGTCGCTTCCTGCCGCAGGTGCTGTCGCCCGCGCGCAGTGATCCGGTAGTACTTGGCCTTTCGATTGTTCTCGGACAAACCCCAGGTCGCTTCGACGAACCCTCGCTTGTCGAGACGGTGGAGCGCGGGATACAACGAGCCTTCCTCGACACGCAGCGCGTCGTCGGTCACGTCCTGCAACCACCGCGCGACGCTGTATCCGTGGGCCGGTCCCCACGACAAGGCCTTGAGAACCAGCACGTCGAGCGTGCCCTGCAGGAGATCCACCGTGTGCGCGTCCGCTGGCATGGTCCGTTGCCCCATAGAATGACCTAGGGAAACAGCAATCCGCCCCATAGAATGTCAAGGGGGCCTCCCTGTTGTTGCTCTATCCGCCGTTATCCCCTGTTTCCGCTTTGATCCTTTCATCATGAGCGTAGCAGCCCGCCCCGCCGGCTCTGGCACCCCAAAGCTTGGACGAGGGGTTCACCCTCGTCGAGGCCCACGTCATCGTCACACGTACGGCGCCTCTAGCGAACGACCGCGTCGGCGAGAGATTCTTCGCCTGGGGGGCGCCGCCGGCGCCGATCCCCGTTTTCTCGCTCACGATCCAGATGACCAAACGCCTGCTCGTCACCGCTCTGTGCGCGGTACTCGTTGGACACGGCGCGCCGGCGCAAACGCCGGTCGACTCGGCCCTCGCCGTGTACATCGATGGTCTCAAGGCGATCGACAGCCACGCGCACCCGATGTTGCCCGTGGCACCCGGGGCGCCGCCGGATACCGAGTTCGATGCGCTGCCGCTCGACGGCGTGCCGCCCTTTCCCCTCCAAGCGCGGCTGCGCCCCGAGAATCCGGAATGGCGCGATGCCCAACGGGCGCTCTACGGCGTGACGTCCACCGACACCGGCGCCGCCTACCGCGAGGCGCTCGCGACCGCCCAACGGAGGGTTGCCCAACGCGAGGGCGACCGGTTCCCGTCCTGGGTGCTCGACCAGGCGGGCATCGATGTCATGATGGCCAACCGCATCGCGCTGGGGCCCGGCCTCGCGCCGCCCAGGTTTCGCTGGGTCGCGTTCGACGATGCGCTCATGCTGCCCCTCGACACGCGCGCCGAAGCGGCGCGCACACCGGACACGCGGTCGCTCTATCCCAAGGAGTCGAGGCTGCTGCGGCGCGATCTGCGCGACCTTGGCCTAACGGCGCTGCCGCGCTCGCTCGACGCGTATATCGCACGCGTCATCGTGCCGACGCTCGAACACCAGCGGGCGCAGGGCGCGGTGTCGATCAAGTTCGAGGCGGCGTACCTGCGGCCGCTCGATTTCGACGACCCCGATCCCGCGCTCGCGCGCCGCGTGTACGCAACATACGTCGCCGGCGGCACACCGACACACAATGAGTACACGGCGCTCGAGAACGACTTGTTCCGAGTGGTCATCCACGAGGCGGGACAGAACGGCCTCTCGGTGCAGATCCATTGCCTCGAGAGCTACGGCGGATTCTACGACGCGGCGGGCAGCGCGCCGCATCTGCTCGAACCGGCGCTGAATGATTCGACCCTCCGCGGCACGACCATCATCCTGATCCACGGCGGGTGGCCGTTGGTCGGCGAGACGCAAACGCTGCTCGCCAAGCCCAACGTCTACACCGACATCTCGGCGATGACGCTCATCCTCGAGCCCGCCCAAGTGGCGCGCGTGCTGCGCCAATGGTTAGGCGAATGGCCCGACAAAGTGCTCTTCGGCACCGACGCGTTCGACAACGCGCCGGTGTACGGCTGGGCCGAGTCGACGTGGTTAGGCGCGAGGACCGGCCGCCGCGCGCTCGCCATGGCGCTCACCGGGATGATGCGCGACGGCGAGATCGATCGCGCCCGCGCCGAGCAGCTGGCACGGATGGTGATGCGCGACAATGCGATCGCGGCGTATCATCTGCACCTCGACTAGGCGAACCCATGCCCCGCGCCACGAAGAAACGCGCCGAAGCGGCGCCCCAGTCCCGCGGGCTCGATGCCCGACGCCTCGCCACCGCCTCGCATCCGGCGGCCGTCGATGCCCTGGCCGAACGCATCGCCGGCGACGGCGGCGCGGTGCTCGCCGTGTACCGCGATCCGTTAGGCAGCCACTGGCAGATCCTGGCCGCCCTGCCGCTCGACCGCGTCGAGCCCACGCCGTATCAACGCGACCTGTCCGAGGCGCACGTCGGCCGGCTCACCGATGCGATCGACCGGCTGGACCGGTTCGTCGATCCCGTCACCGCCGTCCCGACCGACGACGGCCGCTACTGGACGCCCAACGGCTATCACCGGCTGGGCGCGATGCGCCGGTTAGGCGCCAAGTCCATCGTCGCGCTCGTCATCCCGGAGCCCGAGGTCGCGCACCGCATTCTCCTCCTCAACACCGAGAAGGCACACAACCTGCGCGAGAAAGCGCTCGAGGTATCGCGCCTCGCGATGGCACTCGCCGAGCTCGACGACCGGCCGGAACGCGACTACGCCATGGAGTTCGAGGAAGCGGCGTTCGTGACGCTCGGCTTCTGCTACGAGCAAAACGGCCGCTTCGCCGGCGGCGCCTACCATCCGGTGCTCAAGCGCTGTGACAAATTCCTGAGCATGAAGCTGCCGCGCGCCCTCGACGTGCGCCGCCAGCGCGCGGCCAAGATGCTCGAGCTCAACGACGCGGTGACGGCCGCGGTGGCGAGCCTCAAGTCGCGCGGATTCGAGAGTCCGTACCTGCGCGCGTTCGTCGTCGCTCGCCTCAATCCGCTCCGCTTCAAGCGCGGTGAAGCGGATTTCGACGAAACGATCGACAAGATGCTCTCCGGCGCGCACCGCTTCGACTCGGCGAAGATTCGCGCCGATCAGGTCGCCAGAAGCGGCGGTCCGCCAGAGGAGTGAACCCGGCTCACCGAGGCGTGTGCCCGAGCATCGTGGCCGCCGAGTCGATGAGCGCGGCCTCGGCGCCCAAGACCGATCCCACCGTCTCGATTTGCTGCTGCGCGAGCGGGAACTTGCGCTGCTCGATGGCTTCGCGCACGGCCGGCATCGTCTTCGCGCCGTAGCCGGTGTAGAACCCGGGCGCCTCGAGCTCGAACGTGTACCATGGACGGCCCGGAAGTCCGCGCTTGTCCGTTAGGCGGCGGGCGGCCTGGACGAGCAGCGCGTTCACGGCCGGTTCCCCCGCCGCGTAGGCGGTGTCGGCCTCGAGCACGGCGAAGGCCCTGGCGTATCGGTCCGCGCTGCGCGTGAGCGAATCCGCTCCGTTCTGCAGCGCGGCAAAACCGAGGTGCGGCGGCAACGATTCGACGGGCGGCGCGATGGTTGGATGCCACGGATCGGATGTGGCCGCAAAAACGCCTTCGTGTATCTCGCGATTCCGTTCCGCCGTCTCGTCCTGCTCCGACTGAAGGAGTTCTTGCAACTCGGTCACGTCGCCCTGCACCGTGGACGCGAGGCCGACGAAGTCGTATGGCAGCACCTGCGCATTGGCGAGGCGCATCACGGCGAGGCCGCCCATTTGCGACAGCGCACGTCCGTAGACGAACGACGTGTCGCTGAAGTGCGTGTACCAGTAGTAGTCGTCGTACGCCGAGTGGTAGACGCCGCTGCCGTCGCTCTCGCCGCCGAAGCCGATGTTGAGCGATGCGATGCCCAGGTGGTCGACGAAGCCCGAGTAGTCGGAGCCCGAGCCTAACGGACCGACGCGCAGCACGTCCGAGGCGCGCGCGCGCGTGCGGGCGTCATCCGTTCGGGCGTTCGCGATGTCGGCCAGCTTCCGGCGATTCCAGACCGAGAGATGCGTTTCCGGGTCTTCGACATCCTTGGCCACGTCGCTCACGAACCGCGCCAGCGAGGGCGTGCCGCCGGCAAACAGGTACCCGCGATCGTTGGTGTCGCTGTTCAGGTAGGCGACCGCGTTCTGCCGCAGCTCGTCGGCGTGTTCCTCCACCCACTCGGTCGACCCGAGGAGCATCGGCTCTTCGCCATCCCACGCCGCGTAGACGATCGTGCGGCGCGGATGCCAGCCCCGCGCGAGCAAGGTGCCTAACGCACGGGCTTCTTCCATCATCGCCACCTGGCCCGCCGTCGGATCTTCGGCGCCGTTCACCCAGGCGTCTTCGTGATTGCCGCGCACCACCCACTGGTCGGGCTCGCTGGACCCGCGGATGGTCGCGATCACATCGTACACGGGCTTGATGTCCCAATTGGACTTGACCACGAGGTGCACCCGCGCCGGTCCGGGCCCCATGTGGTACGTGATGCCGAGTCCGCCCCGCCACGGCTCCGACACCACCGGCCCGCCTAACGCAGCCAGCAGCGGCTGGGCGTCGCCGTACGAGATCGGCAGCACGGGGATCTTCGTGATCGTCGGCGCCTCGGATCGCGGGAGCCGCTTGGCGTCGTGGGTCGCGCCGACGCCGGGAGTGAGCGGGTCGCCGGGATAGAGCTGCATCTCCATCACGCTGCCACGCTGCACTCCGTCTTTGGGGCGGTACGGGCCCTTGGGGTACGTGTCGCCCTGGCCATAGCCATCGTCGGCCGGATCCGAGTAAATGATGCACCCCACCGCGCCGTGCTCGGCGGCCACCATCGGTTTCACGCCGCGCCACGAATTGCCGTAGCGCGCGATGACGATCGCGCCCTTCGCCGACACACCATGACGCGCCAGCTCGTCGTAGTCCGACGGCAGGCCGTAGTTCACGTACACGAGCGGCGCCGTCACGTCGCCGTCGATCGAGTACGCGTTGTATGGAGGCAATTGCTCGGCGTGTTGGGCGGAGGTCGGATCGCCCGGCACCGTCGGCTCCTCGAGCGACGCCTTGAAGCGGGTGGGCGCCACGAGCTCGACCAACCGCTCACGCGGCGTGGGGAACAACACCTCGAAGCGTTCGATGTGCGCGTCGAGTCCCCACGACTTGAAGTGCGCGAGGATCCACTGCGCGTTCGCGCTGTCGTACGGCGAGCCGACGTGGTGCGGGTGCGCCGTGAGGTGTCGCATGTAGGCGCGCTGGCTGTCGGGCGACGGAATCGCCTTGAACGTGGTTTCCCAATCGCGCTCGACGCGTTCGCCGGCGGCGGAGAATCCCGTTAGGCGGTTGGGCGGAGCCGGGTGGGTGGGGGCGGCGGCGATGCCGAGGAACGCGGCGGCGGCGAGGAGCGGTGCGAGGCGCATGATCAGGGGGATCGCGAAAACGGCAGCTCGAGCGTGTCACCGGGAGCGGTGGCCGCCCACTGCTCGAACAGCGCGGCGCGGGTGGCGCGAACGCGCGCGATAACTTCGTCGCTGAGCGGCGGCAGCGCCAGGCGGTTTCGCGCCGGGCTCGTGCTCCCGGCGTACCGCTCCCCCTGTTCGCGCAGCTCGCCGGGCGACCAGTCGCTGCCCATGCGGTGCTCCATTTCGAACACGCCCACGACGAGCTCCGCTTCTCGCGCCTCCGGTGGGATGGCGCTTTTTTTGTCCTGGTCGCCGAAGTCCGAGATCTCCCAGCCGTCGGCGAGGAGCCCGTAGAATCCCCAGCGGTAGCCGAGCGTCGTTTCGACCGCGTAGTGGGTGAGGTCGTGCGTCGGGAAGAACGTGCCTAACGGACCACGCTGGCGCTGCCAGGTGACGGACCCGTCGGCGCGGACGCAGGTCAGCGCGGCGGAGCCGTCACTGGCGCGCTTGAGGCGAATGAGCAAATCGGGCATGGCGCGCTCAGGAGTGCTTCTCGGACATCTGGAGGTCGGCCAACCGCCGCTTGGCCTCCGCCACCGCCGGCTGCAGATCGGGGTCGGCATTCTTCCACAGGTCCACGAACTTCGCGTAGTACGTGGCCGCTTCGCTGCGATTCCCCTTGGTCTCGTACAGCTCGCCTAACCGCCTGTAGACGAGGGGAAGGTCCTGGGAATCGGTGAGCAGGCGATACGCGCCGGGGGTCTTGAGGTATCGCTCGTAGTGCGCGATGGCCGAGTCGGTCATGTTCGCGCGATCGAACGCCATGCCGACGTCGGCGTCGATGCACGCCACGCAATCGTTCACCGGACCATCCGGCAGCGAATCCGACGCGTAGAATCCGCGGACGGCGTCCATGGGACGTTTCTCTGCCACCGCGATCACGGCCATCGCGTACGTGCGCTTGGGCTCGAGCGCGCGCCTGAGCGTCGTGTCGCGGATGTCGGCATCGTATTGCGCCAACATCGCGCGCGCCTGCTCGGGTTTGCCCGCCAAGGCATAGATGGTGGCGGCGTCGGCGTAGGGGCGAGCGGCCGCGGGCATGGTCCGCATTGGCGTGGCCGCCAATGCCGAATCCACCTTGCGTACCGCCTCCGCCGGCTTCCCGCGCAGCCACACATTGAACAACGCCGACTGGATCGAATCGTTGATCGCGGGTGCGTACACGCCGATCGAGCGCTGGATGGCGCGCGCATCCTCGATGTCGCGCTGATAGGCGCCTAACCGGCCGTGGAGCATCTCGACTGCTGCCGACAATCCGAGCATTTCCGAGCGATCCAACGGGCTCGCGCCGGCCTGCGCGGAGCGCAGAAATGCCGCCGCCGAGTCGACCAATCCCTGATCATAAAGCAGAAGCGCCCGCGATTGCACGGTGGTCGGGCGGTGACCGAATCGCGCGTCGACCGTCGCGAGCAGCGAGTCCGCTTCGTGGAACTTGCCTTGATCGCCCAACGACTGGGCGAGCGCATAATACGACATGCTCGACGCCGACGCATCGTGGGCGATGCTCGCCCGGAGCGCCGAATCCGCGGCAGTGAACTGCCGGCGGCTCAGGTAAAGCGATCCCAGATTCACGGCCGATGCGCCGTAATCACCTGACGCCATTGCCTGCTCGTACGCCGCAATCGCCTTGCCCCGATCGTGACCCGGGCCGTTCTGGTAATACGTGCCGATGGTGGTGAAGCGCTCCTGATCGCTCAGGTGATCGCGGTTTTCGTACGCCTTCGTGATCGCCCCGTCCACCAGCACCGGCGACATGCCGGCGTTCGTGTACGACACCGCGAGCTTCCGCCACGCCATGGCGAAGGTCGTGTCTAACGCAACCGACTGCTTGAACAGATCCATGGCCTTGCTGTAATCGCCGGCGTTGAACGCCCGCATGCCCGCGGCGTACAGTTTGAGCGCCGGCAGCGAGCTGGTGGTGACCGCGTCCAGCTCGGGCGACGCCTGCACCGACCGCAGCGATTCACCGATCTTCCCGCGCAGGGCGCGGCTCAGCTTGTCGACCGTGGGAATGAGCGCCGACGGATTGTCGGCGGTCTCCTGAAACGAGGCCAGCTCGTTGCCGGACTCGGCCGCGACAATGCGGGCCGTCACCACGAACCCGGTGCCCAACGAGGTGATCGTGCCGCTCACGATGGCCTTGAGGCCTTCACGTTGGGCGATCTCGCGCGCCAGGCTCGCGTCCACGCGGCTGCTAACCGGGCGCTGCATGCGCGCCAGCGCCGCCTGAATCGCGTTGGCCTGCATGACGTGCACGGCGCGCGACTGCTCGAGATCCGCTCGCACGCCCTCGGCGACGACCGCGCCCAACGCCGTGTCGGCGCCGCCCGAGACGGCGAACTCGCTCACCAGCAGCGGCTGGTGGGCGTCCATCTGCCCCGACGCCAGCAGCGATCCCGCCGGGCCGATGCCTAACGCACGCAGCACCATGAACGCCGCGACGAGCACGGCGAAGCCGCCTAACGCCCAGCCGCCGGCGACCATCGTCCGCCGCCACGTGAGATGCGGGCTGGCCTTGAGCGCGATCGTCGTCATGGTGCCCTGCACCGCGCCCGTCGCCGCGGGCGTGGATTGGGGCGTGGCCGCCAGCGCCCGGCGCGTCGCCCGCTGCACGAATCCCGTGAACAGAATCACCGGGAGGCCGAGCGCCATGATGAGCACCGTGCCCATGAGCACCCACTGCGGCAGACCGATCGCGATGATCGCGGCCTTGGCGATCACCGCCACCACCGCGAACACCCCGGCGTAGATGGCGAGGGCCTTCCACATGGCGTACTTGCCGCCTAACAGAATCGACGGCATTGCCGCCCGCGCGCCGGTGCTCGTGACTTGGTCCAGCTCCCGCACCACATCGGCGGCGCGCTGCGGCCGCGACCCGGCGTCCTTGGCCAGGCATCGCATCACCAGTCGGGCCAGCTCGGGCGGCGTGTCCGGCCGCAGCTCCTCGACCGGGCGCGGCATCTCCGTCATCTGTGCGACGAGCAACTTTTGCGGCGCGAGTCCGCTGAACGGCGCGCGTCCGGTGAGCAGCTCGTACGCGACGCAGCCGAAGGCGTACAGGTCGGCGCGGTGGTCGACGTCCGGATCCGCGGCCACCTGTTCGGGCGCCATGTACGCCGGCGTGCCGAGCGACGTACCGAATTGCGTGAGCGTGGCGCCGGTGACGTGGCCGCGCGAATCGCTCAAGGCCTTGGCGATGCCGAAGTCGGTGACGACCGCCGAACCGCCCGAGAGCAGCACGTTCTCGGGCTTGATGTCGCGATGCACCACGCCGTGCTCGTGCGCGTAGGCGAGCGCGCGCGCGACGTCGCGCAGAATGCCGATGACATCCGTGATCGGCAGCGCGCCTTCGTTCGCCAGCCGCGCGCGGAGCGACTCGCCGTCGACGAACGGCATCGTGTAGTACGGCAGCCCGTCCGTCTGACCCGCGGACAGGACCTGGACGATGTGCGGATGCTGGAGCCGTGCGGCGAGCAGAATCTCGCGATCGAACCGGTCGGCATTGACGCCGGCGCCGAGCTCAGGCGGGAGAACCTTGACCACCACGCGGCGGTCGAGGGCGGTCTCGAGCGCGAGGAAGACGCGCGACATACCGCCCCCGCCTAACTCGCGTTCGAGCGTATAGGTCGAGCCGAGGGTAGCCTGCAGCTGGTCGCGCAGATCCATGACGGTCGGGGCCCCGTGGGCGGTAGGGTCCGGCTCGGTCCTCGAACCGGATTCGAGGGGCGGCACTGCTTAAAGGTAGGGGCTGGTCAGCCGGCTTGGTAGCATCGGCCGCGTCCGCTTTGCTTGGGTGATCGGCGTGGCGCGCGGCCGCACCGGCCCCCGGACGCGCCGCCGCCGACCCGGGCTCGGCCGCACGCCACGCCGTTAGGACGTCCCCGTTCGCGTCACGCCCAACTCCGTTCGCGACAATCGGGCGGCCCCACGCCTTACGCAAGGATGATTGACGGGCCGCGGTCTGGCGCAGGCGACAGATATTCCTATCTTGGGCCGTAGCACCCCGCACCCTCAGCTCCGTTCCGGTCGAGGCCCCCTGACATGCGCGTGTTGGTCGCCGTCCCGGCGTATCGAGTCGCACGGGTGCGGGATGTGGCGCCGTCGGGGAGCGCCGTGTCCACCGTGGCGCAGCTCGCGCACATTGACGCCGCGATGTACGCCAGTCCGGCCGACGTCGTGGTGCTCGACCCGCTGCTCGATCCGTTGACTAACGAAGCGATGTTGTTGCAGACCGTGCGCAATCATCCGTGCGCACGGTGGTTGCTCTACACCCAGCTGCGCCCCGAGGCCGCGCGCCTGCTGCTGGCGTTAGGCGGAGCCGGCGTGCGGTGCGCCGTGTTCGCGGGCGTGGACGATTCCGCCCAACGGGTGGGCGCCCTGCTCCGCGAGCTGGGCCAGGACTCGATCACGCATGGCGCGCAGGCGCGGATCATGGCGCTGCTCGCGCCGCTGCCGTGCCGGCTGCGCGCCGCCGTCGAGCAGTGCATCCGCGACCACGACGTTCCGCTCGACGTGTCGGATCTCGCCGCGCGCGCGTGCATGACGCGCCGCACCCTGGAGCGCCATTTCCTGCGCGCGGGGCTTCCCACGCCCAAGACCATTCTGCGCGCCGCGCGGGTGCTCACCGCGTACCGGCTGCTCTACGATGGCACCCGCACGTGCAACGGCGTCGCGAAGACGCTCGGCTACGGCAAGGTGAGCACGATGCGGGCGCACCTCAAGCGGACGTTCGGCGTGCACCCGCATTCGCTGCGGAGCGCCCCGACGCCCGAGATCGCCATTCTCGGCGCTGCTGGATGCGCCCGCGTCGCGCGTTAGGCACGGCGAGGCGGCCGATCCGCCGGCCACCCGCGCCGCACTGCGTTAGGACTACGGCGCGCCGGCGCCATGGTACGTCACGCGCCACACGCGGCCGTGCGCATCGTCGGCGATGTAGAGCGCGCCGTCCGGACCCACGGCCACGCCCGCCGGCCGGTGCGCCGCTGCGCCCGGTTGCTTGTTGGCGCCGGCGAATCCGTCGGCGAAGACCTCGTATGGACCGCTCGCCGTGTCGCCCTGGAACGGGACGAACGCCACGAGGTATCCGCCCTGCGGCAACGGCGCGCGGTTCCACGACCCGTGGAACGCGATGAACGCACCGCCGCGATAGTGCGCCGGGAACGACGAGCCCGAGTAGAACGTGAGGCCGTCGGGCGCCCAGTGTCCCGGGAAGAACGACACCGGCGGACGTTTCTTGTCGCACAGGCCCACCGTGCGGCCGTCACCGCCGTACTCGGGCGCCAGCATGAGCTTCTGCTGCGAGCCGTCGAAGTAGCAGAAGGGCCAGCCGTAATCGGCGCCGTGCTCGATGTGCATCAACTCCTCCGCGGGGAGCTCGGCGCTCTGCTCGCTGGTGAAGTGCTCCGGCCAGTTGCCGGACAACTGATCGCGTCCGTGCTGCGTCGAGAACAGGGCTCCGTTAGGCGTGAAGGCGATGCCGACCGCGTTCCGGATGCCGGTGGCGAACCGCGCCGACGGCGAGAAGTGCTGGCCCGTCCGGTTGCCGTCGAAGCGCCAGATACCGCCGCGCGTCGCGAGCTCGGTGCACGGTTGGTGTCCCTTCGAGTGCAGCGTGCGGTTCTTGAGCTGGCACGAGTTGGTGGCCGACCCCATGTCGACGAACATCGCCCCCGACGTGTCGATGGCGAACGGGTGCATGGGGTGGTCGCCGCCTAACGGCATGCCGGACACCACCACGTCGGGCTTGCCCGTGGGGGCGATGCCGGCCGTCGGCATCGCGTAGCGCACGATGCGGTCCGACTCTTCGGCGAACAGCCACGCGCCGTGGAGGGCGATGCCCGTGCCGCCGTGGCCGCCCGCCTGTGCGCCGGGGCCGAAGCGCTGGATCACGTCGGCGTGGCCCGCGCCCGAGGTGTCGCGGAGCGCCACGAGGAAGCCGCCCGGCGGCGTCGTGTCGTTGCCGTAGTAGCGGCCGCTCCACGTGTTGACGTACACCACTCCGTTAGGCGCGACCGCGAGGTGGCGCGGGTGGCCCAGGTGGTCGGCGAAGACCGACGCGCAGAAGCCGTTGGGCAGCGTGAGGCCGCCGTTGTCGGCGTCGCAGCCCTTGGGCGTAATTTTCGCCGCGGTGGCCGTGGAATCGGTCGCCGCGCCCTTGGGCGCGTCGTGTGATCCGCCGCACGCGGCGCACGCCAGTGCCATGAGCGCCGCCGCTGCGGCGCGCACCGCCCCAACTGTCAGTGAAACCCTCATGACCACTCCTCAATGCGTTGGTTGTTCGACGTCGCGTGGCCGCGCGGGCGGTTGGTATCCCGGCGGAGCGAGAGAGAATCTACACGTCAGCCGCACGCACAAGCCAATGCGGACACCGCACGTGCCGGGCCACAGTTGGACTTGTCTCGGCGGCGCACTACTTTATTGGATCGCGGGCCCTTAGCTCAGATGGTTAGAGCAGCGGACTCATAATCCGACGGTCCCAGGTTCGATCCCTGGAGGGCCCATTTGCAGCACCCGTGTCCGTCACCCGCCGCACTTCATTCCCTCCGTTAGGAACGTCCATGCAGCGCTCCCCGCAGGTCGCCCGCGTTGCCTTCGCCGCCGCCATGATCACGCTGGGCGTGATCGGGTTCCTCGTCCGCGACTTCGTCCTCGTGTGGGGCCCGCTTCCATCGTGGGTCCACGGCCGCGTCGCGCTCGCCTGCATCTGCGCGGCATTGGCGCTCGCGTTGGGCATCGCACTGCTC
Source organism: uncultured Gemmatimonadaceae bacterium (assembly GCA_963702675.1). Lineage (GTDB taxonomy): Bacteria > Gemmatimonadota > Gemmatimonadetes > Gemmatimonadales > Gemmatimonadaceae > JADGGM01. The sequence goes on along the minus strand of CAVPDN010000008.1, from coordinate 842,861 downwards.
ATTCGACGCACCGCGGCCACGGCGTCGCTCTGGTTGGTCGTGTACATCGCGCTCTGGATGTTGCTGGTGAGACTGCCCACCGCCATCGAACATCCGCTGATCGAAGTCACGTGGGAATCCTGCGGCGAGATCGCCCTCTTGCTGGCGGGAGCGTGGTCGATCTACGCCGACCTCCGCGCACGCGCGCCGGACGAGCGTGCGCGCGGACTCCGCTTCGCGCGCGTGTTGTTCGGACTCGCGCTGATCCCGATCGGCTTGTCGCACTTCGCATATCTCGGCAACACGGCCGGGCTCGTTCCGTCGTGGCTTCCCTTCCATCGCGGGTGGGCGTACCTCACCGGCGCGTGCCACCTCGCCGCCGGACTCGGCGCCCTCTTGAGCGTGCTGCCCAAGCTCGCCGCAACGCTCGAATCCGTAATGCTCGGGATATTCACCGTTCTCGTGTGGATCCCGATCGTGATCGCCGCGCCGGGCACGCACGGCAACTGGACGGAGATCTGGACGTCGGCCGCGCTCACGGTGGCCGCGGCGGTCGTCGCGGTACACGCACCGGCACACAAACGCCAGGCGGAGTGAGCCCACCTGGCGCTTGCTGTTGGAACACGCGCCTAACTACTTGAAGATCTTGAGCGCGTCGACGACCACGTGGTACACGCCCCAGAGCCCGGGGATGCCGACCCACAGCCACGACAACCAGAGCTTGGTCGCCTCGCCGCTCCCGGCGTCACTCGCGGTCCCCCGTCCCGTCCGTTCGTCAGGCATTGGCCCCTCCCGCGACGCGCCCGCCTAACGACGTGCCCGCCGTCGATCCGTCCGGCGCCGTCGCCCCCGTGTAGTTGTGCTTCGGGTCGACCGGGCGGACCATCAGGTTGCAGATGAGACCCACCAACAAGAGACACGCCATCAGGTACATCGTCAGCGAGTACGCGTCGGCCTTGGCCACGCCGTGGTCGATCTCGTACTCGCGGATGTAGTTCACGAGCACGGGCCCGAAAATGCCGGCGGCCGACCACGCCGTGAGCAGCCGGCCGTGGATCGCGCCCACCTGCATCGTCCCGAACAAATCCTTGAGGTACGCCGGCACGGTCGAGAAGCCGCCGCCGTACATCGACAGAATGATCACGAACGCGATCACGAACAGCAGCACGCTCTGCAGCTGCCCGGTGTGCGGCACGAACGCGTACAGGATCATGCCTAACACAAAGAACGTCGTGTACGTGGCCTTCCGCCCGATCACGTCCGAGAACGACGCCCAACCGAACCGCCCGGTCATATTGGCGAGGCTGAGCAACGCCACGAAGCCGGCCGCGGCGGCGGGTCGATTCCCCTTGAAGAAAATCTCCTGGATCATTGGCGACGCCTGGCCGATCACGCCGATCCCGGCGGTCACGTTGAGACACAACACCCACCACAAGAGCCAGAACTGCGGCGTCCGCATCGCCTCGTTCACTTCGACGTTGGCGGTGGTCACCAACTTGGGCGGCGTCGCGGGCGGCATCCATCCGGCCGGCTTCCATCCGTCGCGCGGCAGACGCACCGTGAACACGCCGAACATCATGAAGATGAAATACAACACGGCGAGCGCCACGAACGTCGCCGCCACGCCCTGCGATGTGTCCGTGCGAAACCGATTCATGAGGCCCACCGACAACGGTGACGCGATCATCGCGCCGCCGCCGAACCCCATGATCGCCATGCCGGTGGCCATGCCCGGGCGATCCGGGAACCACTTGATGAGCGTCGACACCGGCGAGATGTAGCCGATGCCGAGGCCGAACCCGCCTAACACACCGTAGCCGAGGAGCAGAATCGGGAAGCTGTGCGTCTTTATGCCTAACGCGCCAACCAGAAACCCGCCGCTGAAACAGCACGCCGCGGCGAACATCGCCCGGCGCGGGCCCACGCGCTCCAGCCACTTGCCGAACAGCGCCGCCGAGACGCCGAGAAAGACGATCGCGGTGCTGAACACCCAGCCGATCGTGCTCAGCTTCCACCCTTCCTGCTTCGACAGCGGCAGGTTGAACACGCTGAACGCGTACGCCTGGCCGATCGCCAGAATGGATCGCCAGCGCGGCAGTAGGAATGCGCCACCGGTTGTAGCCCGGGTGCGCAATGGTCCGTTCTCGATCGAGGAAGGAGAACAAAGCCATGAACGACCTCCAGGGTGACTGCGAGACAGCTGCCAGTCCATGGAGCGACACGGGACCAGTCGAGACGGCCCTCGCGTGCGAAACACTACAGCCCGCACTCCGCCGACGCCACTACCACAGGTCCCAGCGGGCGGTTAAGCTATGCACACGCCTGGCACATTGCTGCCAACGGGTCGCGTAGCTCAGCTGGTTAGAGCGCTGGTCTCACATACCAGAGGTCCGGGGTTCGAGTCCCTGCGCGACCATTCAAGTCACTCAGAGCGCTCCGCGCTCCCTGCCTAACGGCGGATGTCGCGCGCACTCATCCGCCGTGCCCCTTCTTCCACTCCTCTACCCGTTGCTTCGCCTCGCTGATCTCCCCCTTCGTCATTCTTGACTCCAGCTCCGCCAAGGTCGCCGGCGTGTCATAGCCCCAGCCGTTACTCAGCGTGAGCCACTTGTACGCCTCCACGTCGTCGCGTGCCGCGCCTTTCCCCGTGGCGTACGCAAACCCCACGAACATCTGCGCGGCGTGATTGTTCTGTTCCGCCGCCTTGCGATACCACTCCACCGCGGCCGCCATAGCGGTACTGTCCACATCGCCTGAGTCCACATCCAGCGACCACCCCGTCCTGTACTCGCTCTCGGCGTCACCACCATCCGCGGCCTTCCGGTACCAGGCGAAGGCCTGGTTCATGTCCCGATTTACTCCCATCCCTTGTTCATACATGTAGGCGAGCGCTCGCTGCGCCGGCGCGTATCCCTGATCGGCAGACTTCCGATACCAGTCAGCGGCGCGGTCACAGCTCTCTGCGCTCTCATACTGGCCTCCGAGTCTGTACTGCTCGGCTGGGTCGGTCGGCGCGAGGGAGTCGAGCGCGCTCGTGTTCCGCGGACTATCGCACGGTGGATGCGAGCCCGCGGGGAACGGATTCATTCGCAGCGTCGCTTCTTCCTTGGTCGCGGTCTTCGCGAGACTGTAGGCATTGAGTTTCATGATTCCTCCCACCGTGACTGCGACGGCTGCCGCCGCAATCACGACACCGACGACAACGCGGAGGCCCTTTCCTGATCGGGGTGGCTCGTCTGCTTCGGCCGCGATCTTCGGCGCGACAGTCGCCTCGCTGACCGAAACCCCGACGAGCTCGGCCTCAGTGCTCGCGGGCACCGGCTTTACCGCCGCCTCGGTCGTGCCACTCGTATCACCAGCGACATCTGCCCGAGTCGCTTCCTCACCGGACACCGCCACGGGCATTCTCGCCAGCAACACCTTGACGGTCTCCGCCAGTTGCACGAGGTGCCGCTCGAGCGGCACGGTCAGCGCATCCAGCCAATGCCGGCTGGCAATGTAGTACTCCATTGCCGCCGACGGCCTAACGTTCTCGATCCGTAACGGCACGACAGGCAGCCCCATGCTCACCGCGCGCTCCACTTCCCGCAACACGTGCTTCGACTGATTCGCGCCCGACGAGAACACGAGCACCATGAGCCGGGCCACCCGCAACGCGTTTACCAGCGCCGCGGCGTACTCCTCGCCCGGCACCACGTCCCTCGGTGCGATCCAGCAGCGAATGCCGCGCGACTCGAGCGTCGCGCACACGGCGTCTGCGGTGGGCTTGTCCTTCGACGAGTAGCTAATGAAGACGTCGTGTGCCATGGCCCTGGGATCGAGGAATGGGGCATTCAATCCGCGTCGAGAGTGACGGTGGCGCGACGGAGGCCGGCGGGCAAGTGCGGACGGCGAAGAATGCAGCCGTTCTTTCTGAAGCGCACGGGGTAGCCGGCCCCGACGTGGGGCCCCGCAACACGAAACGCCCGTGCGACGTGCAGGGCGTTTCGTGTTGCGGCTAGTTGCCTAACGACCGGTTATTGTCCCTGCAGGTTGGGGTTGTTCGACGTCTCGCCGATCGGCAGGATATAACACGTCTGGGCGCCGATCGGTCCGTACCCGTTGGTCTTGAAGTACGGCGTGCCCGGCACCGGCATGTTCAGCACCGCCGCTCCATTGCGCCGGAAGTCGCCGAGCCGCTTCCCCTCGAGGTAGAAGTCGCGGGTTTTTTGCGTCATGAGCTGCGGGCGCGAGCGCGAGCGCGAGCACCGCGGCGCCGAGGCCACGTCTCATGGGCCCGGGCGAGCCTCCGGAGAAAAAGGGGAAGAGGAAAACGGGATAGCGGGGATGGAATGTATTGGAGTCCCACACAACTCACGTATCTCGTATCCATGATCTCATATCCGTAACAGGCTCCTGCATGGCCGCAACGTTCGCCGCGGGGACCGCGTACCAGTGGCTATGCCCTCACACTGCTCCAGGTCCGCATCGTTAGTCCCCGGCCGCGCCCGCGACGCCGCGCGACGCCTCGTCACCGTGCTGGCCGCGCTCGCGTCGGTCGCGCTCCCGATGCACCGCGTCGCGGCCCAACAGCCGGTCATCATCCGGGGCGGGTGGATCTTCACCGCCGCCAGCGACACCGTCGAACGCAATCGCGGGATCTTCGTGCGCGGCGGCCGCATCCTGGTGACGAACGGCGACCTGTCCGAGGAGGACACCGCCGGCGCGCGCGTCATCACGCTCGACAACGACGCGTACATCCTGCCCGGCATCTTCGACATGCACGCCCATTACAACATGACCCTGGGCGAGGGCGGCATCCGGCAGGACGAGTACACCTACAACCCATACATCTTCCTCGCCAACGGCGTCACGTCCACCTTCCCGGCCGGCGAATACGATCCCGCCGGCATGGAGGAGACCCGCAAGCGCATCGACAGCGGGCAGCAGATCGGGCCGCGCATCTACAATTCCGGACCGTATTTCGGGACGGCGCGTCGCGGCTGGGATCGCAACATGACGGCCGACTCCATTTACAAGGAAGTCGACTACTGGGCGGCGCAGGGCGTGCGCGGCTTCAAGGCCAAGGGCATTGCGCCCGATCAGCTCAAGGCGCTCATCGAGCGCGCGCACCTGCACGGCCTAACCGTGACCGGCCACCTCGAGTCCGGGTTCCGCAATACCACCAATGCCAAAGACGCGATCCGCATGGGCATCGATCGCGTCGAGCACATTCTGGGCGGCGACGAGCTCGATCGCACCAAGGGCGCCTACGAATCGTGGATTCACGTCGACACGACCTCGCGTGAATTCAAGGACATCGTCCACCTGTTCATCAGCCACCACGTAGTGTTCGATCCCACCATCACGGCGCCCGTGTACTTCACCACGACCGCGGACAAACCCGGCTTCGACTACTGGGTGGACGAACGCAAGTTCTTCACGCCCTACGTGCAGCAGTGGGTCAAGACGAAACCGCCGACCACGCTGCTCCCGCTGGGCGACTCGCTCTATTACGCCATGCGGCGCACCACCAAGGCGTTCTACGATGCCGGCGGCATCCTCACGTTAGGCACGGACAACCCGAGCCGCGGCGAGTACCTCGCCGGCTTCTCGTCGCATCGCGAGCTCCAGACGCTGGTCTCGATCGGCATTCCACCCGCCGCGGCGCTCAAGATCGCAACGATCAACGGCGCGCGCGCGCTCGGCGTGGGGTCGCTGCTCGGCACCGTCGAACCCGGGAAGTTCGCCGACCTGTTCGTGATTACGGGCAACCCGCTGACGGACATCACCAACACCAGGCACGTCCAGCTCGTGATGAAAGGCGGGTTCGTGTACGACCCCCATGCATTGCTCGACAAAGCCGTCGGCAAAATCGGACCTAACGGACCGCAGCCCAAGACGCGAGCCGACGACGAACCCTGAGCAGCGCTGACTCGACGACGGTTACCCGCCGTGTGACCGCAGGAACGCCGCGACGGCGTCCAGCGCACGCGACTCCGCGATGTCCGCGGGCGTCCGTCCACCCGCATCGCGCACCGCGGCGTCTGCTCCATGTGCGACGAGGAGCCGGGCCGCCTCCAGCGCGCGCTCCGCGTCGTCGGGCAGCCACATGAGCGGCGTTTCGCCGCTCGCGTTCGTCACCCCCGCCAGCGCCGGCTCTTCGCCTAACACAACGCCCAGCCGGTCGACGCATCCGGCAAACGTCAGCTCCCACACGTCGCGGCTCGCCGCGCCCAACACCGCGACCAGACGCGGCTGCTGCGCCCACGAGGCCACGCCCAACGGAATGGCGTGGTACGCCTCCTCGCGCGCATCGACATTGGCGCCGTTCGCCAGCAACACCGCGGCGCTGCGTTCCGACCCGCGATACGCCGCCGCGTGCAGCGGACGCCCGCGTGTGCCACCCGCGTCCTCGATGTTCGGCGACACGCCAAGGGCGATCAACATCTCGACGACATTGGCGCGATCCTGATCGATCGCCGCGTACATGGGCCGCCGCTCGCGCACGTACTCCGGGTGGGCGGCGAACATCGCCGAGACGGCCGCACGATCCATCCGCAGACAGGCGTCGACCAACGCATCGACGCCACCCACCGCCCCACGCGGAGGCACCGCGCCATGGCGCACGAGCAGCTGCGCCATGTCCGCCTGGCCCCGCGCGATGGCCTCCTCGTACACGGTGGCGCGTGCCGTGGCCGGCGGATGCGTGCCCCACGGCGTATCGGCTCCGGCGCCGTGCGACAGCGCCCACTCGGCCACGCCCAACAGATGGCGATCCACCGCGGCATCGAGCATGAGCCGCGCCCCGTGGTACACCCGGGCGCCTCCGCCTAACGACGGCGCGCTCCGCATCGCGAACATGGGCCAGGTGGGGTCTGCCCAGTCGGCGGCGCCGCCCCGCCGCCGCGAAGAGGCGTGCATCAGCTCGAGCAGCCACACGATGTCGTCGCCTAACTTGGGCCGCGACGCGTGGTCGGCGAACACGTTGTACACCACCTGGCCGTCGTATGGATCGGCGCCGCGCTCGAGGAGCAGCCGCGACAGTTCCGGCGCGGCCGGATGCATGGCCGCCTGCTCTTCGCCCCGGCCCACCACGCCGGTGAGCGCGGTGTAGTGAATGTCGGCGTTACCGCCCAGGTAAAACGCGTTGGCATCCGCGCCGCAATCGAGCAGCAGGCGCGCAATCTCCACGGCGCGCCCGGCCGGCCACGGCGCCGGAAGGCGGGCGTCGCACACGTAGAGCAGCGGCGGCCAGCCGCGAGGGCCGCCGATCGCCACGGCCAGGCCGGCATCCGCAGCCAGCATCGAGGCAACCAGCTCGAGGTCGCCGCATGCCGCAGCCGTGCAAATATTGGCGCGCGCGATTTCCGGATGCGCCGCCAACATGCGCGCCGCTTCGTGCATGGCCCTCGTGCGCGCCGACGCACCCGTCCGCCAATCCAGACACGCCTTCTCCAGGAACCGGGCGACGACGTCCGACTCGACCGACACCCGCGGCGCGGCGGCCGCGGCGCCGCGCCCGAGCTCGGCCGCCAGCTCCGCCTGTCCGCGGGCCGCCGCGACTTCGCCTAACGAACGACCGTCGTGGTCGCGGACGTCGAGCGCGGCGCCGCGATCGCACAGCGCGCGCGCGGCGGCGGCTTGGCCGTTGGCCACCGCGAACATCACGGGCGTCCAGCCGACGTCCACCCACCCATGCGCCGTCGCATTGCCGGTTACGTACCGGCCGTACGGACGCTCCAGCGCAGCCGGGTCCCGCGCCACAATCTCGGCGATGCGCTCGACGCGATCGAACGTGATCGCGTCGAAAATATCGATCGGTCCCTCGAGAATCAGGTCGCGGGCTTCGCGATGGCCGGCGTGGTTCGCCCATCCGGCGGGCGTGCCCCACCACTTGTCTTCGCGCGCCGAGGGATTCGCACCGTGGCGCAGCAGTTCGCGCACCGCGCCCAAATTGCCCCCGAACGCCGCGGCGTGCAGCGGGGTGTAGCCGTGCGTGTTGTCCACCGCGGTCCGCGCGTCATCGCGCGCGTGTACCGACGCCCCGTGCGCGAGCAACGTGGCGACGACCGCGCCCGACGACGACTCCGCCGCGCGCACGATGAGCCGCCCCCATCGCGCGCCGGGTCGCAAGGCGTCCGGGTCCTGCGCCAGCAGGCGTTCGACGTCGTGGGGCCGGTTCAGCGCGACCGCCGCCGGCAGCCGCAGCCGCGCGCCGCCATCGATGAGCCGCCGGGCCAGGTCAGCCGCCCCGAGCAACGCGGCCTGGTCTAACGCAGTAAGGCCCGCGTCATCCTCGGCGTCGGCGTCGGCGCCCAGGTCGAGCAATGCGCCTAACGATTCGGGCCGCCGGTGCATCACCGCGAGGTGCAGCGGCCGGCGGCGACGATTCGCGTTGTCCATCACGCGGTCGCGCTCGCCCGTCGAGATGCCGATGATCCGGCGGATCGCCCCGGTGGCACCCATGGCCACCGCCGAGAAGATGGTATGCACCGCGCCGTGGGCCAGCAGGTACTCGGCCACGGTGAAATCGGCTGCATTGCCGAAACACGTCGCCCAACCGATTACGGCGAGGTCGTGGAAATCGCCGGCGCCGATCGGGTCGGCGCCGTGCTCGATCAGCCGTTCGACGATCCCGAGGTTCCGTCGCTCGGCTGCGAAGTGCAGCGGCATCGCGTTGTCGCCCTCGTCGCGAATGTTGGGATCGGCGCCGCGCGACAACAACGCGTCGACCACCGCGTCGCTGCTGCTGTTCATCGCGACGTGCAGCGCCGTGCGCGTGCCCGTGTGTCCGGGCAGCGCCGCGCGGTCGTTCACGATGTCCGGATGCGCGTCGAGCACCTCGCGCACGCGGGTCGCGTCGCCGCGGCTCGCCGCGTCGAGCAGCGCCTGGACCGCTGCCTCGCGCGATGCCGGTGCACGGCGCGGGCGCGCGGCCAGCTCGGCCTTGAGCGCCGCCCAACCGGCGAAGCCGTACTCGCGGGCCAGCGCGAGCTGCACGTCGCGCAGCGTTGCGTTAGGCGGAGCCTCGGGGTGGGAGCGCGCCAATCGCGCGCGGGCGTCCGGATCGTTCGTGCGAAGCGCGGCCAACCACCGCTTCGCTTCCCTCTTGAACGTCTCGAGGGAGCTCTGGGGCGTGAGTTTCCTGTCCATCGCAGCCTTCCTCCACCAAGCGCCCGAAGTCCGCTGAGTACAGGCTCGGAAGAAGGTTCGCTGCGTACAGCCGAACCTACATGGGTGGGAGCCGAGCTCCCTTGCCGCGGACAGGAGGCGCCCCAGGGCGCGCTATCGCGAATGTTGGCCGCGACCGGCGTGTGCTGTCAAGCGCCGTCGTATAACCATACGCTAACCCCTCCACGGCGATGACGGCAACTCGGCATGGCGCACGATGCCGGCATCCCTCGCTCGAGTCGCTATCGAAACAATTACGCGTGGTCCGATGCTACGCGGCGCCAACGCCGTCGCCGCCGAATGCTGCCCATGCCGGACGACCTGACGCGAGCGCCTAACGACTGATGGCTGACGGCCTCGGCCGCGGCCTTGATCTCGGGCCTGTCACGGCACATGTTGAGGGTTACCCCCCGCACCAGAGGCGCGATGCGACCGTCCGTCGTCGGAATCTGTGGCTTGGCAGCAGTCGTCGCGATCGCGGCGTGCAGCAGCGATTCGGCCACCACCACCGGCTGTTCGCCGGAGGCGCTGCGGCCGGCGATCATTGTGCAAGTGGTGGCCGCGGCCGGGCCTCCGCCTAACGACAGCACCAAGGGCGCCGTGCACGACGGCGACTACATCGATTCGCTCCGGCCCGTGCAGTTCGGCATTGGGAGCATTCAGCAGCTCGGCGCCGCGCAAAACCGGCCCGGCACCTACAACGTGACGATCGAGCACGCGGGCTACGAGCCGTGGGAGAAGGACAACGTGATCGTCGCGGCGACGGCGTGCGGGATCAAGGAACCGGTGAATCTCGTCGCCGAGCTGCAGCCGATTCACTAACGGTCCGTCCGCCTAACGGACGGCGGCGCGCGCGCTCCTAACGCTCAGTCGGCGCGCCGCACGCCGGCGGCGCCGGCCGCGTACCGTTTCCCGCACGCCGCGCACGCCGTCCGCCCACCGGCGGCCGGTCGCGCCGGCAGGTCCAACCGCTCGCCGCATTCGCACATCCAGCCGGCCACCCGCGCCGGCACGCCGGTCACGAGCGCGTACGCCGGAACCTCGCGCGTCACCACCGCGCCCGCGCCAACGAACGCATACTCGCCAATGGCATGGCCGCACACGATGGTGGCGTTGGCGCCGATCGACGCGCCGCGCTTCACCAGCGTCTCGCGGTACTCGTGCTTGCGCGACACGTGGCTGCGCGGATTGAGCACGTTGGTGAACACCATGGAGGGGCCGAGGAACACGTCGTCCTCGCAGCGCACGCCCTCGTACAGGCTCACGTTGTTCTGGACCTTGACGTTCCTGCCTAACGTGACACGCGGCATCACGACCACGTTCTGGCCGAGGCTGCACGCCTCGCCGATCACCGCGCCGGCCATCACGTGGCAGAAATGCCAGACGCGCGTGTCGCGGCCGAGCGTCGCGCCCTCGTCGACGTAGCTGGATGCGTGCACCAGCGCGATCCCGCCCCCGGCCGCCGGCACCTCGCGCATCTCGCTCACGCGCGGCGGCCCCCGCCTCCCGACTCGGTCTCCGGCGGGAACGCGCGCAACGGCAGCGCGATCTCGCGCTCGGCGCGCGCCGATTCATAGATCCCTAAGATCAGCTCGAGCGACTTGCGCCCCTCGCGGCCGTCCGTTTCCGGCGCCGCCTCGCCGCGCAGCACACGCACCACGTTGTCGTAGTAGGGATTGTGGCCCGAGCCGTACACCGACATCGGGTTCGGCGCGCCGCGCAACTGCTCGGCTTCGCCATCGATGTCGTGATACTCGGCGAACTCCCACGTCTCGATGCGGTTGAGCGCGGTGCCGCCCACCTTCACGCTCCCCTTCTCGCCCAGGATCGTGACCGAACCCTCGAGGTTCCGCGGGTGCGCCAGCATTGTCACCTCGATCGTGCCTAACGCACCATTCCGGAACCGCAACAGCGCGACGCCCGTATCCTCGCTCTCGATGCGGCGGCCCAACGTCGCCGTCTTCGCCGACACCGACTCCACCGGCCCAACGAGCCACTGGATCATGTCCACGTAGTGGCTCGCCTGATTCATGAACGCGCCGCCGTCGAACTCCCACGTGCCGCGCCATGGCGCCATGTCGTAGTACGACTGCGGCCGCTGCCAGCGCACGGTGGTGTTCGCGAGATAGATGCGGCCGAACCGTCCCAGGTCGATCGACCGCTTGAGCAGTTGAATCGCCGGATTGAGACGATTCTGCTTCACGACGAAGAGATAGACGCCGGCGTCGTCGCACGCGTGGACTAACGCGTCGGCTTCCTCGAGCCGCGTCGCCATCGGCTTCTCGCAGATCACGTGCGCGCCCTTCTCGGCCGCCAAAATGCCGTGCTTGGGGTGCAGACCGCTCGGCGTGCAGATCGCGACGACGTCGCACGGCATCTCGTCGAGCAATTGCGTGTAGCTCGTGAAGAACGGGACGCTCATCTTCTCGCCGGCCTGGCGCGCCCGCTCGGCGACATCGTCGCACACCGCCACCAGGTGCAGCGAGGGGTGACGCGAGATCGCGTCGAAGTGCCGCTCGCTGATGCGGCCGCATCCCACGACCGCGATGCGAAAACGACGGGCCGGCTGCTCGCTGCTCATTGCCGTTCGTCCGTCAGGTGGTCGCCGTCGCCGGCTCGCGATGATGGGGCGCGGCGGGACGCGCCAGCGCGTTGCGTGAATCGATCACGATCGCAGCCAGGCGCTTCACCCGATCGTAGTCGATCGCCGTGTGATCGGTGACGATCATGACGGCATCGGCGCCGCGGATCGTGTCGTCGTTCAGCGGCACCGAGCGGCCCACCGCGCCGTCCGGCGTGTGGCCATCGTCCACGATCTCGGTGACGAACGGATCGTGATAGCGCGCTTCAGCGCCCTTCTTGCTCAAGAGATCGAGGATGTCGAGGGCCGGCGACTCGCGCAGATCGTCGATGTCCTTCTTGTACGCCACGCCTAACACGAGGATGCGCGCGCCGCGCATCGCCTTGCCGACATCGTTGAGCGCATCGGACACCTTCCCCACCCAGAACGCCGGCATCTCGGTGTTGATCTCGCCCGCCAGCTCGATCATGCGCGTCTTGTAGTGGAGCGTGCGCATCTTCCACGCGAGATAATGCGGGTCGAGCGGAATGCAGTGGCCGCCCAGGCCCGGGCCGGGCGAGAACTTCATGAAGCCGAACGGCTTGGTGGCGGCGGCGTCGATCACTTCCCACACGCTCACGCCCAACTTGTCGCAGATCATGGCCATCTCGTTCACCAGGCCGATGTTGATCATGCGGAACGTGTTCTCGAGCAGCTTGGTGAGCTCGGCCGCTTCGGGAGAGCTCACCGGCACGACCTCGTCGATGAACAGCTCGTAGACCTGCTCGCCTAACTTGGTGCAGCGCTCGGTGATGCCGCCGAGTACTTTGGGGGTGTTCTTGGTGTGCCACTTGGTGTTGCCCGGATCCACGCGCTCGGGCGAAAAGCAGAGGAAAAAGTCCTCGCCCACCTGGAGATCGCGCTTCTCGAACGTGGGCAGCAACACTTCCCGCGTCGTGCCCGGATACGTGGTCGACTCGAGCACGATCAACTGGCCCGGTCTGAGCGTTTCGGCCACCGACTCGGTCGCGGCGACCACGAACGACATGTCCGGGTCTTTCGTCTTGCCTAACGGAGTGGGCACGCAGATCGAGATCACGTCGCATTCGGCCAGGCGCGACATGTCGAGCGTCGCCTCCAGCTTCCCGCTCTTGCGGAGCGCGGCGACGTCCGTGGCCGCCACATCCTTGATGTGGCTGCCGCCCCCGTTCACCAGCTCGGCCACCCGACCCGATTTTTCGAACCCGATCACGCGCAGCCCCGCGTGGCCCATCTCGATTGCCAGCGGCAGGCCAACGTAGCCAAGTCCGACGACGCCGCACGTCACCCGGCGCTGGCCAATCTTGTCCGACAACGCGTCGAAAGTGCTCATGACCTGATCGTTGGTGGTGGGCTCAGAACGGCTCCCGATGTCGCGCGCCGCGCGGTGATCGCATCTCCGCGCGGCGCGGGCATTTGCGTGTCTCTGTCTCCCCTCGGACGCAGGGGTCGCCGACGCGGTAACCCGGGGGGTAGCCTGACAGTCCTTTCGTTGCGACCGCGGCCCTACGCCCAAGCAGGCACACCGTCATGCCAAGTTGGGCTGATCGCTCGAACATAACCGTAGCACAGTGACCGTTCAAGCGAAAAGCTATCCCCTTCCCCTCGCGCCCGCATCACTGGGCGCCCTCACGCCCTGTGCCCACGGCACCGGGTGTCCGCTCGGCGTCGACGTTCCTGCACTCACCGCAGCGCTCGTGCGCGGCGATCGGACCGCCGCGTGGCGCACCGTGCGCGCGGTGAATCCCTTCGCCAGCACCTGCGGTCACGGCTGCCACGCGCCGTGCGAGCGCTCATGCCGCAGACGTCACTTCGGTGGGCCGGTCGGCATCGCGACCCTCGAGGCGCACGCCGCCGGACTGGAGCCGCCGCGACTCGCCGTGTCCGATGGACCGTGCACCAGTCCACACGATGCACGTTCCGTGGCCGGCCTCGTCGGCCTTACGCCGGAAAGCGCGATGCGCGCCCCGCGCGGCGACACACGCGTGGCCGTGATCGGCGCCGGCGCCGCCGGACTCGCATGCGCGCACGATCTCGTGCTGCTCGGCCATCGCTGCATGGTGTTCGACGCCGCCGACGAACCCGGCGGCCTCCTCACCGCGGCGCTTCCGGCGTTCCGATTCCCGGTCGCCAGCGCGCGCGCCGAGTGCGCCGCAATCCTCGCGATGGGCGGACTCGAGTTTCAATCGGGCTATCGCATCGAAAACAGCGCCGATGTCCGCGCGTTGCTCGCCGGTGAATTCGACGCGGTGTTCCTGGCGCTCGGCGCGTCGTCGCCGCGGCACGCCGTGTTCGCGGCCCAACCCGACCATCCGCAAGTCGTGGACGCGATCGCTGTGTTAGGCACCGACACGCCGCTCGACGGGACGATCGTCGTCGTCGGCGACGGAGACCTGGCGCTCGACGCGGCGCGGACCATCGTCCGGCGCGCGGCGCGCGACGACCGCGCGCTGCCCCGCGTGCAGTTGGTGCTCGAGCGTCCGGTCGAAGATTCGGATGTGCCGCCGAGCTTCATCGCCGCGGCCGTGGGTGAAGGCATCGTGGTGCACGGCGGTTGGGCCGCCGGTCGCTGGCTGGCCGACGAGAGCGGCATGCTCAGCGGCATCGAGATCGTGCGCCCTGGAGATCGCTCGTCCAAGGTGCTGGCGTGCGACACGATCGTGACGGCAGCCGCGCGCGCACCCGATGCCCAACGCTTCGCGCCCGATATCGCGCTCGACGGCGACGGCCTCATCGTGGTCGACCCGGTGACGCTCGAAACGTCGCTGCTCGGCGTCTGGGCCGGCGGCGCGTGTGCCTTCGGTCATCGGTCGGTCGCCCACGCCACGGCCGACGGCAAGCGCGCTGCATGGAGCATCCACGCGGTGCTCACGGGACGTCCGGTGCGCGTGGCCGTCGCGTCGGCGTGGGTCGAAGCCGACGATTGGGACGAGACGCGCGCCGAGATAGCCCTCGCGACGCCGCCGCTCGACGCCACCGGACACGCACCGCCGTCCGCGGATCCCTTCTCCGCTTCGGCCGCCCGACCCGACGCGGAGATTCGCCGCGAGGCCTCGCGCTGCTTCGACTGCACCGTGGTCCCGGTGGTCGACGAGCACTGTACGTCGTGCGGGCGCTGCGTGAGTGCGTGTCCGGAAGGCGCGTTTCGAATGCAGGCCGGCCCGCCCAAGCAGTTGCGCCTGGATCCCGACCTGTGCACGCGCTGCGGCATCTGCGTGGAGAAGTGCCCCGAGGACGCGATCGCGCTGCTGCGCGCCGTGTGGGAGCAGCGCCTAACGCAAGCGCCCGTGTCGGCGCCCGTGATCGCTCCGGTGCCGGAGCCGGAGCTCGACCCGTGGGCCGATCCGCGCCGCCCAACGGTCCACCGGCCGACGCCGGTGGGCTGAGTCAGGCCGCCGACACCACCGCACCCAACCGCGCGAGGCGTCCCGCGGTTGCCGCGTCCACGCGCGCCGTCACGACCCACTCGTCACCCTCGGCCCGCTGCTCGATCACTTCGCCGTGCTGATGCAGCTCGGCCAGCAGCTTGCCATCGGAGAGCGGCAGCCGCACCTGGCTCAAGGGCCGTTCCTTGCGCTCCGCCGCCAACAGCGCGCGGCGCAACGGCTCGAGCCCATCGTCGGCGGTGGCCGACACGAACACTGCGTTAGGCAAGAGCCGCGTCACACGATCCTCGAGCGCCGCCAGATCGGGCGGCGACAACCGGTCGATCTTGTTGAACACGTAGAGCAGCGGCTGGTTCTCCACGCCTAACTCGCCGAGCACGATGTCCACCACCTGGCGTTGATCCTCCCACGCCGGGTGGCTCGCGTCGATGACGTGCAGCAACAGATCCGTCTCCCGCACTTCCTCGAGCGTCGCCCGGAACGAGGCGACGAGATGGTGCGGCAGCTTGCGGATGAACCCGACCGTGTCGGTCAACAGCACCTGCCGTCCATCGCCCAGGTCGATCGCGCGCGTGAGCGGATCGAGCGTCGCGAACAGCCGGTTCTCGACGAAGATACCTCGATCCGCCGACAGCGCACGCAGGATGGATCGACTTGCCGGCGTTGGTGTATCCGACCAATGCCGCGCGGAACGCGCCGCGGCGTCCGTGCCGCTGCACGACGCGCGACTTCTGCACGTCGGTCAGCCGGTCGCGCAGCACGCTGGATGCGGTTGGCGATCAGGCGGCGGTCCGTCTCGAGCTGCGTTTCACCCGGGCCGCGCATGCCGATGCCGCCGCGGAACTTCTCGAGGTGCGTCCACATCCGCGTTAGGCGCGGCAGCATGTACTCGAGCTGCGCCAGCTCCACCTGCATCCGCGCCTCGCTCGTCCGCGCGCGGGTGGCGAAGATGTCGAGAATCAACTCGGCCCGGTCCATCACACGGCGCCCCGTGATCTCCTCGATGTTGCGCGCCTGGGCCGGCGTGAGCTCGTCATCGAAGATGAGCAGCGTGGCGCCTTCACGACGCGATGGCCGCGGTCAGCTCCTCCATCTTTCCTTTGCCGAGGTACGTGCCGGGATTGGGGCGCTCGAGAAGCTGCGTCACCTCGCCGACAACCACTGCGCCCGCGGTGTCCGTCAGCTCGGCGAGCTCAGCCGAGATGCTCGGCGAGGAGGTGCTTGGCCCCGGATCGTTTGGGGGGCGCGCCGACCAGGAGCGCGCGCTCGACCGGCGGAGCAAGTGGAGATGGGCTCTTTCGAGATAACGTCTCCGTTGCGTGTGTTGTGTTACTCGCCCTTCTGCTCTTTGCGCTTGAGCTCGGCCCACCACGCCAGTCGTTTGGCGATCTCTTTTTCGAAGCCGAACTTGCCCGGCTCGTACAACACCGTGTCGCGCAGCTTGTCCGGAAGATACTCCTGCGGAAGGTATGCCTCGGGCGCGTCGTGCGCGTACTGGTACCCTTTGCCGTACCCGAGTTCCTTCATGAGCGACGTGGGCGCATTCCGAATGTGCATCGGGACCGGCTCGGCCGGCGACTCGCGCGCCGCATCCAGCGCCGCGCCCAACGCAGCTTTGGCGCTGTTCGACTTGGGCGCCGTCGCCAGGTAGATGGTCATCTCGGCTAACGGCAAGATCCCCTTCGGGGGCGCCCAGCATGTGGTAGGCGTCCCGCGCCGCCACGGCCAGTTGCAGTGCGTTAGGATCGGCGAGTCCGACGTCTTCGGCGGCCATGGCGATCGCGCGGCGGAAAATCGTCATCGGATCCTCGCCGCCCTCGAGCATCCGCGCCATCCAGTAGAGCGCCCCCTGCGGATCGCTCCCGCGCAACGACTTGTGGTACGCCGAGAGCAGGTTGAAGTGCTCTTCCCCGGCCTTGTCGTGTCGCGCGAATCGGAGCTGCATCGCCTCGCGCGCCACCGCGGCGGTAATCCGGCCGTTCGCGCCGACGTGCGCCGCCGCGGCCTCGAGCACGGTGAGCGCGCGGCGCGCATCGCCGTCGGCCTCCACGGCGAGGAGATGCGCCGCATCGTCATCCAGCACGAGCTCCTGCGCGCCGAGGCCATGCTCGCGGTCGGATACCGCGCGCCTAACGAGCGTCTCGATCGCCGCCGCGTCGAGCGGCTTGAGCACGAACACGCGCGACCGCGACAGCAACGCGCCGTTGATCTCGAACGACGGATTCTCGGTGGTCGCGCCGACGAGCGTGATCGTGCCGCGTTCGACGTGCGGCAGAAACGCGTCCTGCTGCGCCGTGTTGAGCCGATGGATCTCGTCGACGAACAGGATCGTGCCGCGGCCCATCGTCGCCAGCCGGTCTTCGGCGTCGGCCACGATCTCGCGCACGCGCGGCACGCCCTCGGTGACGGCGGAGAACGGGACGAACGCGCGATCCGTGTAGCGGGCGAGCAGGAGCGCGAGGGTCGTCTTGCCGGAGCCGGGCGGGCCCCAGAAAATCATCGAGCCCACCGTGCCCTTCTCGATCGCGGCGCGCAGCGCGGTGCCGGGGCCTAACAACTGCTCCTGTCCAACGACGTCGTCCAACGACCGGGGCCGCATGCGTGTGGCCAACGGCTGCGCGCTCTCCGGCGCCGCGAACAGCGACGGCTCCGCGCGTCCGCGCGCCGAGCGTCCGCCGCGTGCGGCACGCTCACGACCGCATGGCGGTCCGCGCCACGAAAAACAGTCCGCATCCCCACGAAGAACGCGAGTTGCAACCGCCACCCGTGCTTGCCCTGGAACTCGGGCACGAGATTCGATGCGCCAACGTAGAGCGTCACGCCCGCCGACAGGCCGAGGCCGTACATCGCCAGCATACCCACGCGTCCCGTCACGAAGACGCCGGCGAGGGTCGCGAGCCCGAGCGACACGCCCGCGTACAGCGCGCGCCGCCGGCCCGCTCCCGCGGCCAGAAAGAGACTCGAGATGGCCAGACCCTCCGGCAACTTGTGCAACACGATCGCCAGAAACACGAGCGTGCCCAACGCATGGCTGACCATGAATGCCGACGCAATCGCCACGCCGTCGACGAACGTGTGCAGCAACAATCCGACGAGCGCCGACACGCCCACCGACTCGGTCACCTCGTGCGTCTCTTCCCCGAAATGGAAGTGCGGCGCCAACGTGTGCTGCGTGAAGTGAACGAGCAGATATCCCATGAGCGCCGCCAACGCGCCGAGGTCGCCGCTTCGGGCGATCGCTTCGGGAAAAATGTCGAGCAGCGAGACGGCGATCATGAATCCCGCCGACAGCGCGACCAGCGTCTCGAGCGCGGCCACGCTCCAGCGCGCCCGCCACGTGACGGCGGCGGCGCCCACCACGTTCGCCGCCGCCGCCGCAATCGCGTACGCCCACGGGCTCGTGCTCACGCCGGCGTTAGGCGCAGCGATTCGGCCATCTCGGCGAGCGCCGCCACCAGCTCCGGCGCTTCGGCATACTCGCGGTGCACGCCGCGCCAACTCCGTGTGCGGACGAGGCGCCGCTCCTCGAGCCCCTTCCCCTTGAGGATGTACAACCACTGATCGGTGCGCGCGTACACGAACAACTCGAGCACCTGATTCACCGTGAGCTGATCCTCGCTCGTGTACACCGACAGCTCGGTGCCGCCGTTCGTGGCGAGCAGCGTCTTGATGCGCGAAATGGCCTCGCGCACGTCGGGAAGCGCCAGGGCTTCGCCTTTCCACGTACGCCCGGAGCGCGCGTCGGTCATCGCCAGATCCACCGCCGGCGGCAAATGCTCCATGAGCGCGATGAACAGGTCCACCACGCGCTCGGCGTTCGCCACGAGGTGCGCGGTGTAGTAGTCGCCGTCGTGCGAAAACGAGAAGCCGTCGGCCGCGGTACGGAACCGCTTCCACACGGATGAATCTGGCTGCCGGCCGCGAAAGAACATGCCCGCCTCGTGAAATGCCTAACGGCTTGCGACGATGGCCGCGCGCGCCAACAACGCATCGCGGGTGTTGCGCGCCGGATTGTCGAGCACGTAGTCCAGGAGCTGCTCGAGCACCACCTTCATCCCCGGACCCGGCGATATTCCAACCGCCAGCAGGTCGACACCGTCCACCGCCAGATCGCCAATCTCCACCGGATCGCGAAACGCGATCCGCATCTGGCGCCGGTACGCCGACGCGACCCCGCTCGCCGGCGGCGCCTCGCGTCCCAGCTCGCGCTCGGCGGCAAAGCGGACCGCGCCCAACCGCCACACCGCGCGCGCCCGCGTCCGGCCGGTTGCGCCGGCCCACCGCCGCAACGCGGCATCTGTCGGGCCATCCGGCTCGCCGAGCGCGCGACGCACATCATCGCTGATGGCAGCCCACCCCCGCAACACCGACCCCACCCACGAGATCGTCTTGTTCGGGAAACGCAGGTCGTGCAGCGCGCGTTCCGCATCGCGCCAGGCCAGGTCGGCCACCAGCGCCACGATCCGCTGCACATCGCGGTCCGGCTTCGCACGCGCCGCGGGCGGAGGCAGCAGATCCAGCGAACGGAGCGTCACGTCGGAGACGTGCGCCAGCGCCGGGATGAGCGCCGCGAGCACGCCGCTTTCCCGCCAGAGCTGCATGGCGCGGCCCGCATAACGCACCTGTTGCATCGTCTTCTCGATCTCCTGCTTCACGCGTTCGCGCGACAGGCGTGTGGTGAACGGCGCCGAGTCGGCCACGGCGCGCCAGGTGCTCGGCTCGATCGCGAAGCCGAACCGCGCCGCAAACCGAATGGCGCGGAGCGCGCGCAGCCGGTCCTCGCGCATGCGGGCGTCGGGATCGCCCACCGCGCGCACCACGCGCGCCTCGAGGTCGCGCTGGCCCCCGAACGGGTCGCGCAGCTCGCCGCCTAACGGATTGTACGCGACGGCGTTGATGGTGAAGTCCCGCCGCGCGAGATCGTCCTCGAGCGACACGCCGAACTCCACCTCGGCGTGCCGGCCGTCGGTCTTCACATCGCGGCGGAAGGTCGTCACCTCGTGCATCACGTTGACCGGGTCGAGCACGCCCACGGTGCCGAACTCGATCCCGACCGGCACCGTGCGCCGGAAGAGCCGCCGCACGTCGGCGGGTGTGGCGGCGGTGGCGAGGTCCCAGTCCAAATGCGGTTCGCCTAACAGCGCATCGCGCACCGCGCCGCCCACGCACCAGGTCTCGAAGCCGGCCTCGGTGAGCACGCGGGCGATCTCGACCACCGTCTCGGGCGGCGCCAACCGTGCCCGGCCGCCTCGCTCGGCGCGCGCTCCGGTCACGTGCCTAACCCTCGAACAGCGCGCGCACGCCGGCCGTGCCCATGCCCATGCCTAACGCAAGCATGAGATCGATCCGGGCCTGCTGCGCCCGGCGGCCCGGCGCCAGGATCGCGCCCGCTTCGACGAGCCGCCGCGCGCCGCCGGGATACCCGTACGTGGTGCTCACGCGCCCGCGTTGGGCGCGCGAGGCCACGATCACGGGCTTGTCGTCGGCCACCCAGCGCTCGATGCCCGGCACCATGGCCGGCGGCACGTTGCCGCGCCCCATCGCCGCCACCACCATCCCGCGCGCATCGCGGCGCGACGCGTCCAGGAGACGCGCATCGGTGCCCGCCGCCGCGTACACGAGATCGACCGGCGTCCCCGGCTCGGCCGGATCCAGGGGCGGCATCGACGGCACCAACGCCCGCCGGAAAATCACCGCGCCGTCATCGACCACCGCCACCGGGCCTAACCCGGGACTCTCGAACGCATCCAGCAGGTGGGTGTGCGCTTTGGTCACGTCCAGCCCCGTGAACACGCGGCCCGACATCGCGACCATCGCGCCGTAGCCGGCGGCGCCGTCGCTCGCCGCGACGCGCACCGCATCGAGCAGATTCGACGGACCATCCCAGCCCAAGTCGCTCGCCGTCCGCATCGCGCCCGTGAACACAATTGGCTTGCCGGCCGACAGCGAGCGCGCCGCGAAATACGCGCTCTCTTCCATCGAATCGGTGCCGTGCGTCACCACCACGCCCTCGACCTCGGCGCGGCACAGGTGCTCGCGAATGCGGTTCCGGAGCGCCCACATGCGCTCGATGGTCATGTGCGGACCGGGGAACGCGCCCCATTCTTCGATCTCGACGTCTGCCACGTCCTCGATGCCGCGCGTCGCGGCGAGAATCTCGCGCCCCGACAACGCCGGCACCGCACCCTGCGCCGCCGGGTCGTGGCGCATCGAGATCGTGCCCCCCGTGAATAGAATGACGATCACGGTGCGCGTCCCGTGCCTAACGGCATCATCAGCCGCACAACACGCTCCCGCCGTTCACGTTGAGGATCTCGCCGGTCACGTGGCGCGCCAGGTCCGAGCACAGGAACACGATCGGTCCCGCAATGTCGCGCGCCGACGCGACGCGGCCGAGTGGAATCCCGGACGCAATGCGTTCGCGTCCGCCGCCGGCGAACGGCTCGGCGCACATCTCGGTGTCCACCCATCCCGGCGCGACGCTGTTCACCGTCACGTCGCGCGACGCCAGCTCCACCGCCAGCGATTTCACGAACGCGATCATTGCACCCTTGGACGCCGCGTAATCGGCGTGATACGCCTCACCCCGCTGCCCGGCCGTGCTCGACACCAACACGATGCGCCCGCCATTGGACACGCGCCGCGCCGCCATCCGCGTCGTGTAGAACATCGAGAGCAGATTCTGCTCCATCGTCCGCGTCCAGCGCGCATCGTCCATCGCGCTCAGCGCCGCCTCCTCGACAGGCCAGATCCCGGCGTTGCCGACGAAGATGTCGAGGCCGCCAAACTCCCGCACCGCCCGATCGAACAGCGACTCGACCCCGGCACTCGTCGAAATGTCGGCCGCGACCGAGAACGCCCGCACGCCGCGGGCCGCCATCTGCTTCACCACGTCGGCGGCATCGATCTCGCGACTGCGATACCCGATGCCGACGTCCGCCCCGCATTCGGCGAGGAGCATGGCCGCGGCCGCGCCGATGCCGCGCGACCCGCCGGTGACTAACGCACGGCGCCCGCGCAACGAGATCACAGGTCGCGCTCCACGAGCTCGCAGATCGCGTGCTCGATGCACAGGTGGAGCTCCTGGGCGCGATCGGTGCGCGACACCGGCACCACCACCGCGTGATCCGCCAGCGCGCGCAACGGGCCGCCGTCGCCGGCCGTGAACGCCAACACCGCGACCCCCTTGTCGCGCGCCGCCCGCGCCGCCTGCAGCACGTTAGGCGAGCGGCCGCTGGTGGAATGAATCACCAGCAGGTCGCCGGGGCGCGCCAACGCCTCGACCTGTCGCGCGAAGGCGTGCTCGAAGCCCATGTCGTTGCCGGTCGCCGTGAGAATCGACGTATCCGTGGTGAGCGCCAGCGCCGCGCACGCCCGGCGCGCCCGCTGGTATCGGACCACATACTCGGCGGCCAGATGCTGCGCGTCGGCCGCGCTGCCGCCGTTGCCGCAGAAGAACAACGTGCCGCCCGCGCGAACGGTGTCACTGACCATTGATGCCGCGCGCGCGATGTCGGCCTCGAGCGTATCCGCGGTGCGCGTCGCCGCCGCGGCCAGATCGCGCAGCGCCGCCGTCAGCGCACCCGACGCCCCTCCGGTCTCGTGGCTCATTTGCGCCCGAAGAACATCTGCCGGAGCCGGCCGAGCATGCCCGGCTCGGCGTGCGGGATGGGGGCGACGGGGATCATCGGCTCGCCCGCCAGCAGCCGCTGGGCATTGCCGTGCGTGAGCAGCCGCGCCTGCTCCGCCGCGCCTAACTCAGTAAGCCAATCGCGCGCCGACGCCAGCGAGCGCGCGTCGCCGTGATTGTCGCTGGCAATGCAGTCCACGAGCCCCTCCTCGAGCATCTGCCGCGCCAAGCGGCAGCCCGACGACGTCCCGAACAACATGATCGCATCGAGTTGGATCACGGCGCCCACATCGCGCCATTCGTACACCTGCTCGATCGTCGCGCCGTAATAACGCTCCGGATGCGCCAACACCGGGATCACCCCGCTCATGCGGATGCGCAGCAATTCATGCGACGCGCCCGGCGGCACGTTCATGCGCGGGAACTCGACTAACGCCGCATCGGATCCGCCCAGATGCAATCCGGGCGCGCGCAGATCAATGCCGGGCGTGTCGAGCATGATCTCCCACCCCTGCAGCAGCTCCGGCTTGGTGGGCGCCCGCGCCGCCAACCGTGCGAGAATCGACGCGTACTTGGCGACCGGTGCGCGCGGCGCATCGGTCGCCATCAGGTGCGGCGTGCAGACCAGCACGTCCACGCCCTCCTGGCCAAACCGGTCCAACACCGGAAGCGAAACCTGAATCAATGGCGAGCCGTCGTCCACACCCGGAAGCAGGTGCGTGTGAATGTCGATCACGATTGTGCCGCGTCGACGAGTGCGCCGACGGCGCGCGTTCCATTCTGCTCGAGCAGCGTCCCGACCACCACGAAGTCGGCGCCCGCGTCCCGTGCAATGCGCACCTGGTCGGCGGTGCGGATCCCGCCGCCCACGAAGAGCGGGCCCGGCGACGCGGCGCGCGCGGCCTGCACGAGCGACGCACCGACGGCGCGGCGCGCGCCGCTCCCGGCGTCGAGGTACGTGGCCCGCATGCCGAGTCGCGCCGCCGCGCTCACGTGCGCGTGAATGAACTCCGGCTTGTCGGCGGGCAGCGGGCGCGTCTGGCTGGTCGCTTCGACGGCCGTCACGCAGCCGCCGTCGACGAGACAATAGGCCGTGGCGATGGATTCCACTTCCGGATGACGATCGAAGAACGGCACGGCGCGCACGTGTTCTTCGATCAGGTACTGGGCGTTGCGTCCGGACACGAGGGAGAGCAGGAGCACCCCATCGACGCCGGGCACCAGGTC
The DNA here is from genome assembly GCA_963702675.1 of uncultured Gemmatimonadaceae bacterium. Lineage (GTDB taxonomy): Bacteria > Gemmatimonadota > Gemmatimonadetes > Gemmatimonadales > Gemmatimonadaceae > JADGGM01. The sequence goes on along the minus strand of CAVPDN010000008.1, from coordinate 818,887 downwards.
GGCCGCCGACGCCGGGAACAGGACTAACGGAAGGCCGGGCGCGGCGGCGCGCAATGCGCGGACGGTGGCTCGCGCGTCGGCCCCCTGGCCGAAGCTGGTGCCGATGAGCAGCACGGCCACGCCCTCGCCGGCCGCGCGCGCGCCCAGCTCGCGGGCCTCGCGCTCCGCCGTGCGCGCCGGGTCGACGAGCACCGCCACGCCGCACGCGTCCGTCAGGCGGCCGAGCAGGGTCATGCCACTCCTCTGTTAGGCGCGAGCGCATCTGGGCGGCGCGACGACGCGGCCATGGCCGCCAGGCGCTGCACCGCCATCGCGGCGCGCTCGCCCAACGACTGCGGCTCGTCGGCCGCCGCCTCGAAGGCGTACGTGACGAGCGCATCGGCGGCCAACAACCCGATGGCCTGCGCCCGGTCGCGGCACCCCGCCGCCAACGCATCGGCCAGGAGCGCCTCGGCCGCCGCGAGCGACGCGTCGCGCACGGTGGAGGCGTCGCCGCCTAACGATGGCCCCAGCGCGCGCCGCACCTCGGCGTCCAGGGCCGCCGGCGGCGCCGGCTGCCGCGTGTCCAGCCACTCGCCCACCGTCATGCCGCGCCGCCTAACGCTGAGCGCACGATGGCCGGCGCGCCGGCGATGGCCGCCCGCACGCGCTCGGCGTCGGGCATGCCCGCCTGCGCCATGTGCGGCTTCCCGCCCCCGCGCCCGCCGCCGGCCGCCGCGATCGCCTTGATCAGCTGATCGGCCCGCACGCCGCGGTCCCGCAGATCGTCGGTCACCACGGCCAGCAGCGTGTTCTTGCCGTCGCGGAACGACGAGCCCAACACGCCGACCCCGCTCCCCAACTGCTCGCGCAGCGCGTCGCCTAACGCTTGGAGCGCTTTCACGTCCCCGGCGTCGACCACCGCCGACACGATCCGCGCCCCGTTGGCGCGCTCGGCGCCCGCCAGCAGCTGCTGCAGTTGATCGCCGCCGCCCCGCATCGCCTCGTCCAGCCGCTTCTGCAGCGCCCGCCGCTCCTCGAGCAGCGCTTCGACGCGCTTCACCACGCCCTCGGCGCGGCGCGCGCACGAGCTCGCCTAACCGCTCGAGCCGGCGCTCCTCGTCGCGCAGCAGCGCGTACGCCGCGGGGCCCGTGACGGCCTCGATGCGGCGCACGCCGGCGGCTACGCCCGTCTCGGCGACGATCTTGAACAACGCGATCTGCCCGGTGTTTCGCGCGTGCGTGCCGCCGCACAACTCCATCGACCATCCCGGAATGGACACCACGCGCACCACGTCGCCGTACTTCTCGCCGAAGAGCGCCATCGCACCGCCCGCCACGGCCTCGCGATACGGCTTCTCCGTGGTCGAAACGTCCACGTCGGCCCAGATGCCGCGATTCACCCACTCCTCGATCTCACCCAGCCGCTGCGCGCCGATGGGGCCGTGGTGCGTGAAGTCGAACCGCAGCCGGTCGGGCGCGACTAACGAACCGGCCTGGTGCACGTGCTCGCCGAGTATCGCGCGCAGCGCCGCGTGCAGCAGGTGCGTCGCGGTGTGATTGCGCTCCGTGTCGCGGCGACGGTCCGTCGGGACGCGCGCCACGGCGGGGCCAAACGCGAACTCGCCCACGAGCGTGCCGACGGCCGCGTTCGCACCCTGCACCTTGCGCACGTCATCCACATCTACGCGCCAGCCTTGGCCCACGATCTCGCCCACGTCCGAGATCTGTCCACCCGACTCCGCATAGAACGGCGTTTCGCGCAGCATCACGGCGATGCGCCCGTCGTCCAACCGGCGCGCCGCCGTCACCTGCGTTTCGATCTCGACCGTGTCGTATCCCACGAATCGCGATGCGTCCGTTGCCGCCGCCGCGGGCGCCTGGCGATCCCAGCGCGACGCGTCGGCCAATTCGTCCGCCGCCACCGTGATGTCGCGCCCCCGCCGCTCCTCGCGCGACTGCTCCCGTTGGGCGTTGAGCGCGTTCTCGAAGCCGCTCAAGTCCACCGTGTAGCCGCGCTCGCGCGCCATCAGCTCGGTGAGGTCGATCGGGAATCCGTACGTGTCGTACAGCCGGAACGCGTCGTCGCCCGAGATGGTGCCGCGCACCGCGAGCGAGCCCTGCGTGCTGCGCAACGGCGCCAACTGATCGAAGCGCTGCATACCGCCTTCGATCGTGGCCAGGAACCGCTCCTCTTCGGCGCGCGTCGTGTCCAACAGAAAGCCGCGGCGCGCGTCGAGCTCCGGGTACACGTCGCGCATCGTGTCGATCACCCGTTCCACCACGTGCACCAACGTGGGCTCCGCGCGGCCGAGCAGCCACGCGTGCCTAACGGCGCGGCGCAGAATGCGGCGCAGCACGTAGCCGCGGCCCTCGTTGGACGGATACACACCGTCGGCCAGCAGGAACGCCACCGCGCGGGCGTGGTCCGCCAGCACGCGGAACGACGCCGGCTGCACGGTCACGCGCCGCGTCCCCGATGCGCCGGCGTGTCCCTTGTCGCGCACCGGAACCTCTGCCTCGTGCTCCAAGTCCGACGTGCGGCCGCGGTACGGGATGCCCACGGCTTGTTCTGCAGCGTCGAGCAATGGCGCGAACACGTCCGTGTGATAGTTGGATGTGACGCCCTGCTTCACCGCGGCGATCCGCTCGAGACCGGCGCCCGTGTCGACCGACGGACGAGGCAGCGGCTTGAGCTCGCCGCTCGCTTGACGGTCGAACTGCATGAAGACGAGGTTCCAAATCTCGAGGAACCGGCCGGCTTCGGCGCCTTCGACGAACGCGTCCTCTGAGAACTCGGTGCGCGCGGTGTCGGTCCACTCGCCGGTTGCGCCGACCGGGAACGACCAATCGGACGCGAAGTGCGCGAGGTCGACGTAAATCTCGCTGCACGGTCCGCACGGACCGGTGTCTGCCATCTGCCAGAAATTGTCGGCCTCGCCCAAGCCGTAGATGCGCGAATCGGGCAGCCCGGTAATCTCACGCCACAGCGCACGTGCTTCGTCGTCGGACTTGTAGACGGTGACGCGCAGGTGACGCTTGTCGATATCCATCTCTTCGGTGACGAACTCCCACGCGAACTTGATCGCATCGCGCTTGAAGTAGTCGCCGAACGAGAAGTTGCCGAGCATCTCGAAGAAGGTGTGGTGGCGCGCGGTGTGGCCCACCTGCTCGAGATCGTTGTGCTTGCCGCCGGCGCGCACGCATTTCTGCGTGGTGGTCGCGCGACGGCCGAAAGAGGTCTCTTCCTGTCCAAGAAAAATCTTCTTGAACTGGACCATGCCGGCGTTGGTGAAGAGCAGTGTCGGGTCGTCTTTCGGCACGAGCGAAGAGCTCGGACGAATCGCGTGGCCGTTCCGCTCGAAGTATGCGAGAAAGCGCTGGCGAATCTCGGAAGCGCGCATAGAGCAACAATATACTCGGACTGAAGCCGTACCAGTCAGTAGTCTGGATGGCGGCGAACGCGGGTTGTGTGCGCGATGGTGGGCGCGTCAGGCGCGTCCAACGAGGCGGTCGACCACGGTGCGCACGTCGTCCGATTCGTAGCCGCGCCGCGCCAGGAACGCGTACAGGCGGCGGCGTTGCACGTCGGCCGGCAGATCTTTGAGCGACCGGAACTTTCGCGCGGCAATGCGATCGCATGCGTCGGCCTCATCGATCCCGTCGTCGACCACGACTTCATCGATCGCCGAGTCGACGACTCCGCGATCCACGCCGCGCCGGCCGAGCTCCGCCTGCATGCGGCGTCGCGACAGGCCCAGCGCGAGTTTCGTGCGGGCGAACTGTCGAGCAAACGCTGCGTCGTCCAGAAATCCCTGCGCGGCCAACCGTGCGACGGCGGCCTTGGCGAGCGCCGGGGGCTCACCCTTCCGCACCAGGAGCCGCTCGAGCTCTCTGGTGGCGCGCGCGCGTGTGGCTAACAGACCAACGGCGCGATCGTACGTCTTGAGCGCCTGCGTTTCCCTCGTGATTTCGGCGACCACGCGATTGCTCACGGTGGCGCCGACATGGATATCGAGTCGCTCAATGGCGTCGAGCGAGAGATCGCCCATTGCTTCGCCATCGACGGTGATGCTGTATCGCCCGCTCACCACATCGTCTGACCCGGACGACGCGTCGGCGGCCGAGCGCGCGCGGCGAGCGCTTGACGTTACGGCAGTAATTGTTGGCACGCGCGTCTAACCTCGAACCATCGACCTGTAAAAAGAGAGTGCCGAGGGAGGAAATCGCGAGATGGGAGCAAATTCCGGGTACCCCTCGTCTCTGCGTTTCCACCCCTCGGCACAACGCCGAGTGATTGCGTATGTCACTCTTCGACGAGCTCGCCCTCCCCGCCTGGTGTCAACCGAATGCCCAGGACGCCTTTCACCTTCTCTTCGATTTCGGCCAGCATCGCGGGATTGTCTTTCAGGAAGAGCTTTGCGTTCTCGCGGCCTTGCCCGATGCGTTGCGAGTTGTAGCTGTACCACGCGCCCGACTTCTCGATGATGCCGGACTCCGCGCCAATGTCGACCAAGAGCGAGGTGTGGCTGATGCCTTCCGCGTACATGATGTCGAATTCGGCCTGCTTGAACGGCGGCGCCACTTTGTTCTTGACGACCTTCACGCGCACGTGCGAGCCGATCACGTCTTCCTTTTCTTTGACCGGTCCAATGCGACGAATGTCGAGGCGTACCGACGCGTAGAACTTGAGCGCCTTACCACCGGTGGTGGTTTCGGGATTGCCGAACATGACGCCGATTTTCTCGCGCAACTGATTGATGAAGACGACCGACGTTTTGGAGCGCGCGATGGCGCCGGTGAGCTTGCGCAGCGCCTGGCTCATGAGGCGCGCCTGCAACCCGACGTGCGAGTCGCCCATCTCACCTTCGATTTCCGCTTTCGGCACCAGCGCGGCGACCGAGTCGATCACCACGACGTCGACGGCGCCCGATCGCACGAGAATTTCGCAAATCTCGAGGGCCTGCTCACCCGTGTCGGGCTGCGAGACCAACAGATTCTCGACGTCGACGCCCAACTTGGACGCATAGTCCGTGTCTAACGCGTGCTCCGCGTCGATGTACGCGGCAACACCGCCGGCCCGCTGTGCGTTAGCCACCACGTGCAAACACAACGTGGTTTTGCCGCTCGACTCGGGACCGTAGATCTCCGTGACGCGTCCGCGCGGAATACCACCCACGCCGATGGCCGCATCGAGATTGATGGCCCCCGTTGGAATCGCTTCCACACGCACTCGAGCGCTGTCCGATCCCATCTTCATGATGGACCCCTTGCCACAGCTCTTCTCGATCTGCGCGATGGCCAGACTCAACGCTTTCTTCTTCTCATCTTGCAGAGTGGAAACCGCCATTCTCGTGTGTCCCGGTGAGAGATGGTGAGCCTGCTGGTTGATCTGGCTGGCTCTCGAATCTACCCGAAATCTTCGGCGATTCGCATACCGAACAAAATACGAAGACCCAGCCAGCGCGTCAAGTTTGTCTACGCCACCACAAAGGCGTTCTGCACATGGCGAATTCGGACGCGTGCTCCCTCCACGAGCACCCCGATCACGTCGAACCGGTAACTATCGGTTGGCCGGCCGAACCGGTCCATCCACACGTGCGCCGACCGGATGAGCTCGCGTCGTTTCCGCCAGTCGACTGCCTCGACCGGGTCGCCGAAGTCGCTTCCGCGTCTCGCCTTGACCTCCACGAACGCGACCATGCCGTCGCGGCGGACAACGAGATCGAGATCGCGATGGCCATTGCGGAAGCGGCGTGGAATGAGCGTCCAGCCCTGCTGCTCGAGCCACCGGGCTGCGTACGCCTCTCCGGCCAAACCAAGTGCCTGGGTCGACATGGCGCGAATGTAGGTGGGGTCGCGCCGGCACCCGGATCAAATCGACGCCGAACGGTGCGAAATATCGCGCCTAGGGATGCGGGGTTTGCACGCCGTTGAGTCCCAGGAGCAGCTCGAGCTTGGCGCCGGCCATGCCCAGCACCGGCAGCTGCTCGCGGAGCACGACGCCGTCGCTCTTGCGCACCCACAGCTGCTCTTCGCTCTTGCCTAACCGGAGGGACACGACCCACGCGTCGAACACCCCGTCGGGCACGCCGATCCGCTCCTGCCCCACCGTGCGCAGCTCGAACGGCTCGACGCCGCTGTGTTGCCGGCTGATCACCGTGACGTGCGCGGCCGCCGCCCAGCTCGGGCCTAACGATGACGCCGCCACCAGCCCCTCGACCAGATAGAGCGTCGGCAGCGCGCCGGGCACGGTCGCCATCGCGTCCGCGACGTGCCCGCTGTCGTCATCGAACACGGTCCGGATGCTGTCCGCCGAGAACCGCGACACGACCTGCCCGTCCGGCGTATGCTCGATGCGATAGAGCGGCCGCAAATCGCCCCGCGCCACGTACAACGATTCCGCGTACGACACCGTCTGCATCTGCCGGGCGTCGATCACCAGCCACGCCGGCGCGCCGTCGTACGTCGTGTCCGTTAGGCTCAACGTGCGGAAGCCGATGCGCTGCGGCGTGCCCTCGCCCGTGCGCAGCGAGATGACGTACAACCATTTCATCGGCTTGAGCCGCGACACCACGGCCGGCGCGGTGAGCGCCGACGCCTTCACGCCGTTCGCCGACTGCGCCGCCGCCGGCACGGAGATCGCCGGCACGGAGACCACCAGCGCGGCGCACGCCGCCGACGGCACGAGCCACTTGCGCGTCATCGTCCTCCCTCCCTGCCCACGCTGCTACGCCCGCGGGCCACAGATGCGATCCAGATCCTCGAGTCCCATCAACACGTCGCGCGGTTTCGATCCATCGGGCGGACCCAGGATCCCCGCCTCGTGCAACTGATCAATGATACGCGCCGCGCGGCCGTACCCCACCTTGAGCCGCCGCTGGAGCAGCGACGTCGAGCCTAACTGATGCTGGATCACCACCTCGGCCGCGTCGCGGAAGAGCTTGTCGCGATCGGCGGGATCGTCGGCGTCGAGCAGCGAGAGGCCGGACTCGACCGCTTCCTTCTGGCGAACGATCTCCAGAATGTCGGGCTCCATGACCTCCTCCGGCGCGAGCCCCTTGGCCTCGAGCGCCGCGCGCTTCGCCGTCTTGCGGTCGTCGTACCAGTGCATGAGCCGCTCGGTGTCCTCGCTGGCGATGAACGCGCCCTGCAAGCGCGCCGGCTCCGACTTCCCCGGCGGAATGAACAACATGTCGCCGTTGCCTAACAACGCTTCGGCGCCCACGCCGTCGATGATCGTGCGGCTGTCCACCTGCGAGGCGACGCGGAACGCGATCCGGCTCGGGAAGTTCGCCTTGATCAAGCCCGTGATCACGTTCACGCTCGGACGCTGCGTCGCGAGGATGCAGATGGAGCCCGATGGCGCGCGCCTTTTGCGCGATGAGCGCGAGCGGCGTCTCGATCTCCGCCTGCACCGTCATCATGAGGTCCGCGAGCTCGTCGATCACCAGCACGATGTACGGCAGAATGCCGCCCGTGTATGCCAGGTTCTCGAACGCGACGTCGGGCGTGCGCGGCCGCGTGAGCGCGGCGCCCGACTGCACGCGGCGATTGAAGTCCTGGATGTTGCGGCACTGGTTCGCCGCCAGCAGCTCGTAGCGCTCCTGCATTTCATCCTTGGCCCACTTGAGCACCGACGCCGCGTCGCGGTTGTCGGTGATCACCTTGTGCCGCAGGTGCGGGAGCATATTGTACACCGACAGCTCGACCATCTTCGGATCGACCATCAGGAATCGCAGCGTGCGCGGCGTGTGCCGGTAGATCAGGCCCGTGATGATCGTGTTCACGCACACCGACTTGCCCGACCCGGTGGCGCCCGCGATGAGCAGGTGCGGCATCTTGGCGAGGTCGGCGATCACCGGCTTGCCCTCGAGGTCCTTGCCTAACGCAATCGGCAGCGCCGCGCGCGCGGTCTGGAACTCGCGCGACTCCAGCATCTCGCGGAACGCGACGATCTCCGACGTCGGGTTGGGCACCTCGACGCCCACCGCGCCGCGCCCCGGGATCGGCGCCACGATGCGAATGCTGGCCGCGCGCATCGCCAGCGCCAAATCGTTGGACAGGTTCGCGATTTGCCTGACCTTGACGCCCGGCGCCGGCTCGACCTCGTACTGCGTCACCACCGGACCCGTCGTTCGCCCCGTGATCTCCGCGTCCACCTTGAACGTGTGCAGCGCTTCCTTGAGCTTGACCGCCATCGCATCCAGCTCGCGGCGGTTCGCTTCGGCGTTGTGCGGCGGAGGCGGCGTGAGCAGCTCCGGCGGCGGCAGCTCATCATCGGCCGCGTCCGGATTGGCCGACGCATCAATGGCGGCCGCGATTTCTTCATCGTGCTCGGCGGTCATCTCGGCTTTGGACTTCTTGCGGCGCTTCCCGCGCGGCGCGTCGGCGATCGCCGTATCCACCTCGAGCGGCGGTCGCGAGAACGGGTCGATGGCCGGCATCTCCTCGGGCGTCGGCTCGTTCACGTCCGCCGCGGAGCCGGCGGCCGCCGACGCGCGCCGCCACGGCAGCCGGAGCGCGGCCCTCGGCTCGACGCCCAACAGAACGCGGACGGGATTCCACGCCAGCGTGAAGATGGTGAGCGCGCTGAACGCCAGGGCGACGAAGATCCACGCGCCCCACAGCAGCGCCTGCGACAGATAGAACGCGAAAAAGCCGCCCCAGAAGCCCGTGTAGTCGCTCCACGCGCGCCCGACGTGCATCGCCAGCGCGAACACCACCGGCACGAGCAGCACCATGCCTAACACAAAGAGCAGCCAGTTGCGATCGGTGTCCGACCGCATCCGGCCAAAGAGACGCAGGGCGTGGATCGCCGGCAGCAGGGGCACCAGGAACGCCGCGGGCACGCCCACCAGCCACACGAGCCCGGCGCGCGTGCACGCGCCCACCGGCCCCATCAGCGATCACGTCTGATGGCACGCGCCGCCGGCGCCCGAGGTACTCGACGCGATCGCCAGCGCGAGAAACAGCGCCAGCGCGAGCAGCGCGACGCCCGCCGCTTCCCGCTGCCGGTGCGAGGGCGTGGTCGCCACTGCCTAACGCTCCCGGTCGGGACCGAGCAGCGTGATCTGCCGCTCCTGGTAGATCGGGATGACCGGGTGCGCGTTCACCGCCGCGCACGCCGCGAGATCCTCGCCGAACCCGGCATCGGCCAACGCGCGGCCGTGCTCCGAGTCGGCGAACAATTTGTCCAGCCGGTCGCCATAGCGGCGATCGAGCACCGTGCACGCGAATGCCCCGTCGCCTAACTCGGCGCCGTCGATCGCTTTGGTCGCAAGCCTAACGTAGCGTCCGGCGCAGGCCGCATCCTCCAGCGATACCTGGCGCTCGCGCCCCGCGCAGACAATGGACACGTCGGTGCCGCCGCGGGCCGCCGTGCGCAGCAGCGATGTGACCGCGGACACGTTCACGTACGATGCGATCACCACGTCGCGCGCGCCCTGCACGGCGAGCAGCGCGGCCGTGCCGTTCGTGGTCGTGAAGAGCACCGTCTTGCCGTCCACCGCCTCGCGCGTCATCTCGCGCGGCGAATTCCCGAGGTCGAATCCCGGAATCGGCTGCATCTTCTGCTCTCCCGCCGTCCGCACGTCCGCGCGCTCGAATTGCTTCGCGCGCGTGATCACGGCGTCGGCGCTCTCGAGAGGTACCACGTTCCGCGCGCCGTTCGCCAGCGCCGTCGCGATCGTCGTCGACGCGCGCAGCACGTCGATCACCGCGACCACCCGCCCCGTGACCGCCGCCGGAGACAGCATCGACGGTCCAAACAGTACATCGATCCGCATCGTCAGGGCTCCCGCAACAGCGACGCCTCACGCTCGAGGAACTTGGTGTCAATCTGGCCCGATTGGAACGCGGCGTTCTGCATCACGCGCGCGAGAAATGGAATGGTCGTCGTCACACCCTCGAGCACGAAACTCTCGAGCGCCACCTGCACGCGCTTCACCGCTTCGGCGCGATCGCGCCCCTGGCAGATGAGCTTGGCCAGCAGCGAATCGTAGAACGGCGGCACCGTGTACCCCGTGTACACGTGCGAGTCGATGCGCACGCCCGGTCCGCCGGGCGGATGGAACACGTCGATGCGACCCGGCGACGGCTGGAAGTTGCGCGCCGGATCCTCGGCGTTCACGCGCACTTCGATCACGTGTCCGCGCAGCGGCGGCATCTCCTTGATCGACAGCGGCTCGCCCGACGCCACGCGCAATCTGCTCCTTCACCAAGTCGACGCCAGTGAGCATCTCGGTGACGCCGTGCTCGACCTGGATGCGCGTGTTCATCTCCATGAAGTAATAGGAGCCATCTTCATCGAGCAGCATCTCGATCGTGCCAGCGCCCACGTAATCGATTGCCTTCGCGCCGCGCACGGCGTCCGACCCCATCCGCTCGCGCAGCGCCGGCCCAACGGCAGGGCTCGGCGCCTCTTCGATCAGCTTTTGATGACGCCGCTGCACCGAACAATCGCGCTCGCCTAAATGAATCACGTGCCCGTGCTTGTCGCCCATGATCTGGAACTCGATGTGCCGCGGACGCGAAAGATATTTCTCCACGTACACGTCGCCCGAGCCGAACGCCGACAAGGCTTCGGACCGTGCTAACTGGAATGCGCGCGCAAAATCTTCGGGATCGTTGGCCACGCGCATGCCCTTCCCACCGCCGCCCGCCGCCGCTTTGATGATCACCGGGAATCCGATCTCGCGCGCAAAGCCTAACGCCTCGTCGGAATCCTCGACCGGACCCGGTGTCCCCGGCACGATGGGCACGCCCACCGCCGCCATCGCCTTTCGCGCCGACGCCTTGTCGCCCATCACGCGGATCTGTTCCGCGGTCGGACCGATGAACGCGATGTTCGACGCCGCACACGTCTCGGCGAATTCGGCGTTCTCGGCGAGGAACCCGTAGCCGGGGTGGATCGCGTCGGCGCCGGTGATCTCGGCCGCCGCGATCAGGCGCGGAATCTTGAGATACGAGTCGCGCGCCGGCGGGGGGCCAATGCAGACGTCGTCGTCCGCGAAGCGCACGTGCAGCGACTCGCGATCCGCCTCGGAGTAGACGGCGACCGTCTGAATGCCTAACTCCTTGCACGCACGAATCACCCGCAGCGCGATCTCGCCGCGGTTCGCGATCAATACTTTCTTGAACATGCGCGACGGTTGGTGGACCGGGAGCCGGGACGCCCGAAGGCGCCCTTACGAGGTGCTGTCAACCTGCAGCGCATCCCAGCTCTGGTCGCTGGATCCCTCGACGCCCTGGACGCGCAGCGCGAACTCGCTCGGGTTCGTCGCGAAGAACATCGCACTCTCGTACGAGATCGACCCCTTCTTGTACCACACCATGAGCGATTGGTCGAAGCTCTGCATGCCGTACTGCACCGTGCCTTCCTTGATCAAATCCGGAATGTTGAGGGACTTCGTCATGTCGCGGATTTGATCGCGCACCGCTGCCGTGTTGATGAGAATCTCGCACGCGGGCACCCGGCCCGGTTTGTCGCGCGCGCGGCACGAGACGGAGCGAGACCACCGCCGCCAACGCGCTCGCGAGCATGAAGCGCACTTCGTTCTGCTGGTGCGGCGCATAGAACGACAGCACGCGGCTGATGGTCTGCGTCGCGTCGGTGGTGTGAAGCGTGGAGAACACGAGGTGTCCCGTGTCCGCCGCCTTGAGCGCAACCTCGAGCGTTTCGATGTCGCGGATCTCGCCGATCAGGATCACGTCGGGATCCTGTCGCAATACGCGCCGGAGCGCCGCGGCGAAGCTCCCGGTATCGGCACCCACCTCGCGCTGATTGATGCTCGAGTTGATGTCGCGATGCAGGAACTCGATCGGGTCTTCGACGGTGATCACGTTCGCGTGGCGCTTCTCGTTGATGTGCTGAATCATCGCGGCGAGCGCCGTCGACTTGCCCGATCCCGTGATCCCCGTGACGAGCACCAGTCCGCGCGGACGCAGCGAAATATCCGAGATCACCTGCGGCAGATTGAGCTCGTCGACCGTGCGCACCTGGTACGGCACCGACCGGAGCGCGTACGCAATGGTGCCGCGCTGCTGGTACACGTTCACGCGAAAGCGTCCAATGCCGGGAACGCCGATCGCGAAGTCGGCTTCCTTGAGCTCGGCGAATTCCTTCACCTGCTTCGGCGTCATGATTTGCTCGGCCAGCGCTTTCAGCTCTTCCGGGCGCAGAGGCGGCACGTCGAGGGAGCTCAGGTCGCCGTTCACGCGCAATACCGGCGGACGTCCGACTTTGAGGTGCAGGTCGGAGCCGTTCTGCTGAATCATGCGCTGCAGAACCGCCTTGAAATTAAAGGCGGGCGCCTGCGGCGCGCCGGTCTGCTCGGATGGCGTCGAGACGGCAGGGTTAGCCATTGGGGTCGATCCGGAAGAGGACCTGTCCGTATTCCACCGGATGCGAGTCGCTCACCAACACTTCGCGCACCACACCGGCGTACTCGGACTCGATCTCGTTCATGATCTTCATCGCTTCGATGATGCACAGGACCTCGCCCTTCGCGATGCGCGATCCGTCGCTCACGTACGCCGCGGCGCCCGGCTCGGGCGAACGATAAAACGTGCCGACCATCGGCGATTTCACCTCGAGCAACTTGGGCTTCGCCGCTTCCGCAGGAGGCGAGGGCGCTGCCTCGGTCGTGGTTGGCACACCATCCGCCGGCGTCATGCGCGTCGCCGGCATCGCGGCCGGCATCAGCGTCGGAATCGACATTGGCCCTGCGACTTGAACCGGCGCCGGCGCCGCGATACCCATCCCTCTCTGCTGCGGCGACTTGGAGATGCGGATCTTCATGCCCTTGTCGGACGAGATCTCGATCGAATCCACCGACGAACCGTCGAGCAGCTCGACGAGCTTCTTCAGGTAGCGCAGGTCAATCATAGGTGTGTCAGAGATGACTCCCTCCCGACGTCAGCCGACTTCGAGAAGCTCGCGCGAAAAATTCGTCAGAATCGTCGCGCCATCACGGCCGAGCACGACGTCATCTTCCACGCGCACTCCGCCCCATCCAGCCCGATACACGCCCGGCTCGATCGTCACGACAGCGTGCTCCGGGAGCACTGCTTCAGTCGTGCGCGCCAGTCGTGGTGCCTCGTGTACCTCTATTCCGATACCATGACCGAGGCTGTGTCCGAACGCCTCGCCCAAACCGCGCTCTTCAATGTAGCGCCGAGCCAACGCATCGGCATCCCGTCCACTCATGCCAGCCCGAACGAGACTCGACGCCCGTTCGTTGGCGCTCCGGACGATGCCATGCACGTCGCGTTGCTCGCTCGTCGCGTGTCCGACTACCACCGTCCGCGTGATGTCGGAGCAATAGCCGTCCACGATGGCACCGAAATCGATGAGAAGGAAGTCGCCGGCGCGAACTGGCCGGTCCGCTGCCCTGGCGTGCGGAAGTGCGGACCGTTCGCCGGACGCGACGATCGTCTCGAACGGAAAGCCTTCGCTGCCTTCTCCGCGCAGCGCGCGCTCCAAGCTACCTGCGATCTCGAGCTCGGTCTGCCCGGGACGCACCGTTGCTAACGTGCGCTCGAGTGCGCGCTCGGCCACGGCGGCTGCGGCAGCGATGCTCTGGATCTCGCCTTCATCTTTCTGCTCGCGCAGCGTTTCGACCATGTCGGTCGTGGCCCGCCACTGCCATCGCGATCCCGCGTTGAGCAGCCGCTCGAAGTCGCGGTGCACCAAATGCGCCGACTCGAATCCGACGACCTCGATGGAATTCATGTCGCCCATTTCGCGCCAGACGCCGGCCCACAGGCTCTGTGGCTCGATGGCGACGTGCGCCAGGTCGCCGACTTCGTCCTGCACCTGCGTCGCGTACCGGAAATCGGTGACGAAGACCGGATCCCGCGCCGACGCGACGACGATGGCGCTCGACCCGGAGAATCCGGTCAGATAGCGAATGTTAGGCAGGCTCGTGACCAACAGCGCATCGAGATGCGCGGCGTCGAGCGCGGCGGCCAGTGCCGCCACGCGCTCCGATCGACGGTCACTCACGCGACTTCAATGAAGCCGCAATGCCTCGCAGCGCGAGTTCGTAGCTGAAGGCGCCGAATCCGCACACCATCGCCAGTGCCGCGCCGGCGAGCATCGAGTGACGCCGCTCGGGCTCGCGCGCGAAGATGTTGGTAAGGTGGACCTCGACGAACGGGACCTGCACCGCGGCGAATGCGTCGCGGATGGCGAGGCTGGTATGGCTGTAGGCGCCGGCGTTGATCAGCGCGCCCTGCGCGCGGCCGCGCAGCGACTGAATGACCTCGACCAACTCCCCTTCACCGTTCCGTTGGGCGAACTCCAGATCGACCTCGATCTCGCGACCGACGATGCGCAGCCGCTTCTCAATGTCGGCCAGCGTCTCGCGACCATACAACTCCGGCTCTCGAACGCCGAGGAGATTGAGATTTGGTCCGTTGAGAACGGCAATGCGCACTACTTCTTCAGGCCCTCGAGCCACTGGTGGAAGAGCTCCAGGTCCGCGTCGTCGGCGCGGCGCGCGCCGACCGGCGGCGACGATGACTGGTCCGTCCCGCTGTCTGTTGCCTGCTCGGAGCGCGCGGCATCGCGGGCGGAGAAGAACTCGTCGAACGTGACCGGCGCGCTCTCGTGATCGTGCGCGCCGCCGCCGAACACGTCGTCCAGCGAGAGCGCATTGGCGGCCGCGCGCGTCGGATTGCCGGCTCCGTTAGTCATGCCCGCCTCCGTCCCGTACGCGCTGGCCAACGCCGCGGCGGCCTGCTCATCCGCCGGCGACGTGTCGCGCCCGGCGAAGAGCTCGGCGAACGACATCGACCGGCCGTGGTCGGGCGTGTAGTCGCCGACGCGCACGGGCTCGGCGTAGGGCGGCGTCTCGACTGGCTCGTTAGGCACGGGCGCGGCGGCCGCCGGCTCCGGCTCCGGCTCGGCGTGCGACTCGACCTCGGCCTCGGCCTCGGGCGCAAAGTCGGCGATGCTCGGCTCCTCGGCCATCGGCGCGGATTCCGCCATCGGCGCGGATTCCGCCATCGGCGCCACCTCCGCTATCGCCGCCGGCTCGGGCATCGCTGCGGGCTCCGACGCTGACTCCGATGCAGGCTCCGATGCAGGCTCCGATGCGGGCTCCAATGCAGGCTCCGACGCCGACTCCGCGACCGGCTCTTCGTGCGCCGCGGCATCCGGCGCCGAGTCCGGCTCGATGGTGGTCCACGCGGCCGCCGGCTCGAACGCCACGGGCTCTGCCTCAGGCGCGAGCGCTGCCGGCGGCGGCTCGGCTTCGACCGGCTCCACTCGCGCCTCAATGCCTAACGGAGACGGCTCCTCCCACGCGACCGGCGCGGCGAGGGCGGCAGGTCCGGACTCAGCATGGACCCCGGGCGGCCGGCGATTCGCAAACCGCCCGAAGAACGCGCGCACCGTGCGCTCGGTGGGTGCCGCCGGTGTGGCCTGCTGCAAGCGCGCGATGCGACTGAGCAGCGACACGTCGCCCGGTCGCTGCGCCAGCAACAGCCGATAGATGTCGAGCGCTTGCTCGCGATGGCCCTGCTGCAGGTACAACTCCGCCATCGTTTCGGTGATGAACGCCGCCGGCAACGGCTCGTCGCTCGACGACTCCCGTTCCGCGACCGGCGCGGGAGGAGGAATGACGACCGGCGCCGGCGCTGCGTGTACGGCGTCGCGCTCAGGCGCGACCGGAGCCGCCTCTTCGTGCATTGCCTCGGCAGGCGCAGCCTGGTGCGCAGGTTTCGTCTCGGCTTCGCCGAACGCCGACAACACGTCGTAGTCGAAGTCGAGCGTCTTTGGCGCGGGCGCCTCGTTCGTCGCGGCCGGAGCAGGCGAAATTGGTGCCGGCACCGGCGCCGGCGCCGGCTGCGCTTCCGGATGGATGTCGTTCCATGACACCGCCTCGTTGGCCGCGGGCGCGCTCGGCGCAACGGCGGCGGGCGCGTCGATCTCGCGCAGCACCGCTTCCACGTCGGCGTTTTGGGGATCGACTTCCAACAAGCGCCGGTACCACCCGCGCGCGCCGCTCAGGTCGCCCTTGGCACGCGCAATGTCGCCTAACTGACGCAGGCCGATCAGGTTTTCCGGATCCAAGCCGAGCGCGGTCTCGAACGTGGCGCGCGCTTCATCGAGCTGTCCCGTCTCGTACAGCGCCTGGCCCAACACGATGTAGCCGCTGATGTACGTCGGCTGCAGCGGCACGTGCGCGCGACAAATCTCGATGGCTGTGTCCAGTTCACCGCGCTTGCGATACTCGTTGGCGAGACGTGCAAAGACTCGCCGCGGGTTTTCGGCGAATTGCTTGAGAAGGTCGTCGATCAGCGCGGAACTGGCCATTCAATGCCCTCGGGAATGGCGCCCAGGCAGGCGGTTAGAGGCGGCTCAAGATACCACTCATGGACGATTCAAGTCAATCGGAAGTGACACGCTGTCTTGCTTTTACGCCGCCGAAGCCGGTAGATTTCCGGCCTTCGCGGAGGGGCCGGCGCAGTGACCAGTCCGCGATGCTTCCCCGCTCGCTACGGAGTGATTTCTCGTGCTGCACGTCTTTCGAGCTCACGCCAAGTGGATCTGGTGGCTCGTCGTTCCTGCATTCTTGATCTGGTTCGTGTACCTCGGTCAGTCCGGCCTCGGCGATCGCGGCCCCATCACGCCGGGGAGTACCATCGCGGCGGTGAACGGAACCAAGGTCACCTACCGCGACTGGCTCCAGGTCCGCCAACAGGCCATCCAGCGCGCGCAGCAACAGAGCTCGGGCCAGCTGTCTCTCGATGACGAACAGCGCGTCGAGGACGATGCGTTCAACGACATGGTGAACGACATCCTGCTCCAGCAAGAATACAAGAAGCGTGACATCACCATCTCCGACCAGGAAATCCAGGAGGCGGCGCTCGAAGAACCGCCGCCGCAGATCGTCCAGGATCCGCAGTTCCAGACGGAAGGCCAGTTCGATCTGAACAAATACCGCCGGTATCTGTCGAGTCCGATCGCGAAGGAATCCGGCATTCGGCTCCAGCTTGAACAGTACTATCGGGGCCAGCTGCCGCGCGAAAAGCTGTTCGAGCAGATCGCATCACAGGTCTACGTCACCGATGCCCAACTGTGGCGCGCGTGGCAGGACACGCACGATTCGGCGCAGGTCTCGTTCGTGCGCTTCGACCCGCAATCGATTCCCGACTCCGCGGTGCACGTGAGCGCAGCCGAGATCCAGCAGTACTTCAATGACCACAAGGCCGACTTCGCGGATCGCCCCGGGCACGCCGTCGTCGCGCTGGCGACGATTCCGCGGCCCGTCACCAAGGCGGATTCGGAGCGCGTCTATCAGCACGCCTTGGACCTCCGCAAGGAGATCGAGGGCGGCACGAAGTTCGAGGACGTCGCCAAGCGCGAGTCCGCCGACTCCGCGTCGGCCGTCAAGGGCGGATACCTCGGACGCGTCGCCAAAGGACAGTTCGTGAAGCCGTTCGACTCGGCCGCGTTCGCGCTCAAGCCGGGCGACCTGTCGATGCCCGTCCTAACGCAGTTCGGTTACCACATCATCAAAGTCGACGAGCACAAGGGCGACACGATTGCGGTGCGGCACATCCTGCTCCGCATTCAGCAAGGCGACTCGTCCGCCGCGGTCAGCGACCGCCGGGCCGATTCCCTCTCGCACGCGGCCAACCTCGAGACGCCGGCCGAATTCGACGCGCTCACCAAGAAGCTCGGGCTCAACACCGCGCACGTCGACGTCACCGAAGGACAGGCCCTCACGCTTGGCGGACAAGACGTGCCCGATGTGAGCGCGTGGGCCTTCACGGCCAAGGTCGGCGAGACGAGCGACCTGATCGATGCCGAGAACGCGTACTACATGGCGCGTCTCGATTCGCTCACGCCGGGCGGCAAGCCGACGCTCGCCTCGATGACCGACGACATTCGCACCGAGCTCATTCGCCAGAAGAAGCTCGACATGCTCCTGCCCAAGGCGCAGCAGATCTCGGATGCCTACGCCAAGGGGCAGACGTTCGATCAGGCCGCCAAGGCGGCTGGCCTAACGGTGTCGCAGAGTCCGACCTTTTCGCGCGTGACGCCCGTGCCCGACATTGGCCAGGCAAACGAAGTGATCGGCTCGGCGTTCGGACTGCCCACGGGTTCGGTGAGCGAGCCCGTGAAATCGAACACCGCCGTGTACGTCATCAAAGTGGATCGCCGGCTCGACGCCGACCGCGCGGCGTGGCAGAAGCAAAAAGACCAGCAGCGCACCCAACTCCTGCAGCGGTTGCGGCAGCAGCGGGTGCAGGAGTATCTGGCGGACCTGCATCAGAATGCCAAGATCGAGGACCACCGGAAGCAAATCGAGCAGCAGAACCGGACGGCCCAGAGCTAACGCAACAGGCCGACGCACAAACACCGCGCGCCGGGATTCGGCGCGCGGTGTTTTTTTCGTTCGGCCCGGCGTTCCGTTAGGAGTCGATCAACCGCTTCGGCTCGGGGCGTGCGTCGTCCGCGGTGCGCGGCTGCGGATCGGGCGCCCGCAGGCGCTCGCGATCGTCGCGCGGCGTGATCTCCTGCGTGATGGACGTCTGCACGTCGGTCATGCTCTTCTTGAACTCGCGGATCCCCTTGCCCATCGAGCCGGCGATCTCCGGTATCCGCTTGGCACCGAAGAGCAGCAAGACGATGACGACGATGAGGAAGATCTCGCCGAAACCGAGATTTCCGATGCCCATGGTGACGCCTCTAGAAGAGGGATCTCGCAATCAAGTATGCGATCAGTACGCCGAGCAGGCTCAGGAGCGACACATTGAGCGCGATCGGACCTATCGCAAACTTAATGATGATCAGGTCGATTGGCAGCGGGCCCCAACTCGGTGTGACGCCAGAGGTGAGAAACTCCTTCACGGCGCCGGCCGGCAGGAAGCGGCGGGCCACCTGGGTCATGAGTCCGCCGACGATGAAGCCGATCGTGAGGACCAGGGCGTGAAAGCCGGGTCGGTGCTTGGACGAGCCTCGTGCCATCAATGTCTCCGATCCATGGCGTACGCGATGGCGTCGTGCAGGGCCGCGAGCACGGGCGTGTCGGGCAATCCATCCAGCGCCCGCTCCGCCTCCCGCGCATATTGGCCGCCGCGACGGCGCGCGTAGTCGAGTCCGCCGTGCTCGACCACGATGGTGATGACGAGCTCAATGTCGGCGTCGGACGGCTCGGGCGCCGCGAACAACCGCTCGACGTGACGGCGTGCCGAGTCGGGCATGGTACGAAGCGCCGCGATGAGCGGCAGCGTCACTTTGTGCTCGCGCAGGTCGAGGCCGGTCGGCTTCCCTGTGTCGGCGCTCGTGGCTGTGTAGTCGAGGAGATCATCGGCCACCTGGAACGCCATGCCGAGCTGCTCGCCGTAGCGCGCGAGCGCGTTTGCGATGCGCGCCGCCGCCGGCGATCGCGCCGATCTCGCACGTCGCCGACAGGAGCGACGCGGTCTTGGACCGGATGAGCGCGTCGTAGTCGCTCTTCGCCGAACGCGAGCGCGTCGAGCGCGGTGAGCTGGCGCATCTCGCCGATGCGTCATTTCATTGGTCGCGCGCGCGAGCACGCGCAGCACGTTCGAGTCGCCTAGCCGGACCAGCTCGACGACGGCGCGCGAGTACAGGAAGTCTCCCATGATCACCGACATCTGGTGGGTGAACAAGGAGTTGATCGTCGGCATGCCGCGCCGCAGCGTGGAGTGATCGACGGAATCGTCGTGCACCAGGGTGGCCAGGTGCACCAGCTCGACGACCGCGGCGAGCGTCACCGCGCGGGCGTCGGCGGCACCGGCGACGCAGCTGGCGAGCAGCGCCAGCGTTGGGCGGAACATCTTGCCCTTCATGCCGCAGCAGGTGCCCGTTCACCTCGTCGATCACCGGCAGGTCGGCGGTGACGATGCGCTGGAGCTCGTCGCCGACCGCGGCCAACGGCTCGCGCACCGGGCGCTGCACGTCGCCTAACGTGGGGTTGCGCCGGGAGCGCGATCGGGCGATGGCCGTCATCGCGCGCGGCGCTCCACGGCCGCCAATCGCTCGCCGATGTCGCGGAACTGGATGTCCACTGCGAACACCCGCTCGTAGAACTTGAGCGCGTCGGCGTACCGGCCCATCGCTTCGGACGCGTAGCCCAGCAAATAGAGCACGCCCACCAATTGGTCATCCGTCGCGTGCTGATCGCTCAGCGCGCGTGAGAGAATCGTCAACGCGATCTGGTACTGGCGCTTTTCCACGAAGCATTGGCCTAACGCTTCGTACGTGCGTCCGCGATGCTCGGTGCCGCGGAGCGCTTTCTGGAACTCGGAGATGGCGTCGTCCAGCAACCCCATTTCCTTGTACGCGACGCCCAGATCGTAGTGGCTCTCGTGGTCGGTCTCATCCACGTTGGCGGCCACCCCCTGCTTGAACATGCTCAGCATTTCAGCGAAGTCGACCTGCTGCTGCTCCACCCGCGGCTCTCCGACGTCCACGACCATGCGCGTGCTCTTGGCCGCGTCATCCTCGCGCAGCCAATCGGCGAGATTCACGAAGTCTCCGTCGCCGGCCGGCGCCGCGTCCGACATGCTCGCCGCCAACTCGCGATCCGTCGAGCGCGACGGGCGCGCGACCGGCGGCTGCAGGATCGGCGTCGAGAGCGGCGTGACCAGCGACTCGCCGCCCAACGCGGCCAGCGCCGCGTGCGCGCGCTCGTCGGCTGGATTCAGCTCGAGCACGCGGCCGTACACGGCGCGCGACTTGTCCAACTGCCCGCTGCCGAAGAGACACTCGGCTAACGACAGGTAGGCCTCCACCAGGCGCGCTTTGTCGTTGGCGCGCACGGCGTACTCGACGCGCTTCTGGTGAAACCGCACGCTGCCCGGCTCGACGCGGATCAGCTCTTCGGCGATCGCGGTGGCGCTCCGCAGGTTGCCCGTCGTCTCGAAGCCGAGCATCGCGTGCTCGAGCTCGGCCAAGCCGAGGTCGCGCTCGCCTTCCTCGAGAAGCGCCTCGGCGAGCTGGCGCCGGACGTCGAAGTCGTTAGGCGAGCGGAGCACGGCCGTGCGCAACCGATCGACGGCCGCGCTGGCCGCCGGATGGTGCACCGGCACCGGCATGTCGTCCAACGGCGGCAGCGGCGGCAGGCCGGCGTCGCCGCGCATCGGCTCCGGCGCAATGGCCGGCAGCCCGGCCAGTGGATCCGCCGCGGCGTCGACGCGCGCGTGATCGAGCGCCGCGTCGATCGACTGGTCGAGATCGTCGGCGTCGGAGAACGGGTCGGACAGGATCGCCGCATCGTCGCCGAAGCCGGCCGGGCTGGGCTCTTCGTTAGGCACCTCGGGCGTCGTGTCGCCCGGGTAGATGAACGTCAGGTCGCCGCCGAGCGTTTCCGGCACGTCGACGTCATCGACGGGCATCTCGAGCAGCGGCAGGTCGATCGTCTCGCCGTCGTCCAGCGCCTCGTCGAGCGGCTCGTCGAGCAGCTGCGCCGCATCGTCGGCATCCTCGACCGAGAGGTCGCCCAGATCGCCGAAGCCGCCTAACGGTTCGCCGCCGAACGGTTCGCCGCCTAACGCGTCGTCGCCCAACCGGCCGTCGTCCGCTGTCAGGCCCGACTCGAGGCCGGCCAACGGGGCCACGTCGCCCTCCACCGCCGGTTCCGCCTCGAACGCCGTCTGCTCGAACCCGACGATGATGTCCGAATCGTGGTGGCTCACCAGGTCGGAGGTCGAATGGGATGCGTCGGACGCCGATTCCGTGAACTCGCTCTCGCGCTCGATGTCATCCGCCCGCAACGCGTCGGACTCGGGCCCGATCTCGGCTTGCGAATTGATGAACGGCAGGTCGACGCCGAGCCCCAAGTCATCTGCCACGGCGGCCGGGGGTGGCGCGGCAGGTTTGGGCGGAGCCGGCGGAGCTGGCGGCGCCTTCGCCGCCGCGGCCGGACGCGCCGCCGCATGCGCGGCCTTGCCGCGCGCACCGCCGGCGGCCGCGGCATCGGGCGCGTCGAAATTCACGTCCAGGAAAACGAGATCGTTCGCCTTGGGCGTTGGGCGACCCGCGCCGCTCTTGGGCTCGAGCTCCGGGTCTAACGCTTTCATGCGATCGACCGTTGCGCGCGCCTCGCGCGTGCGGCCCTCGGCTTGGAACTTCTCGTACAGCACCTGCAACTGCTCGATCGCTTCGTTCTTCCGATCCTTGCGAACGAGTTGGTCGGCGAGCATGAGGCGAATGTCGTCCTGATCGGGACAGAGATCCGCGAACTCCTTCAGCGCGCGAAACGCTTCCTCGAGCTCGCCCGCGCGCTGCATGCGATCCGCGTACTCGAGAAAGTTCTGCTTCGCGTCATTTACGAAGCCTTTCTTCGCGCTGATCTTGCCGAGTTTGTAGTAGATCGAGGTCCGCCCGGGCGCGTTGCGGAGAATCTTGTTGCACAGGGCGATCGCGTTGTTGAAGAAGCCGCCATCGGTGTACAGGTCGACCGCTTTCTCGTAGTGATCGACCGCGGATCCGACGTCGCCGCGCCGCACGAGCAAATCGCCCACGCGGTTGTAGAGAGCGACGTCGGCTTCATCGACGTGCTCCCCCAGCCCCTCGAGGATTTGCGCGTACGTCTCGAGCGCTTTGTCGAACTGCTTCTTTTGCTCGTATTCGAGCGCTCGTTTCTTGAGCTTCGCGACGTTCGACATCAGCGCGTGGTGGGCTCCCAAGTGCGAGGCGGCTTCGCTTCGCGCTCCGGCGTGGCGAAGGCCACGTAAGTTACCGGTAAGTTGCGCTGGCGACAAGGTTTGGCCTAATCCACCTACGACGACTGCTCCGCCGCTCGTCACGTAACGCATTCGCGAATCCCAGGTGCGCGCCCCGGACGTCACGCCATGATGTCGCGGACCCGTGTGATGGTGAGAGGCGCCTGCGACTCGCCCCGACAGGCGTAGAAGCACGCATTGCAGTCGATGGGCTGATAGGCGCGGAAGTCGGTCCAGTGAAAGTCGTTGGGGAAATCGGGGCATCGGCGGACGAACCCCATCGGGTCCACGTGGATCGTCCGCTGCCCCGAGAGACACGGATCGTGCATCTCGCCGCGTGCGTAGCGCGGGATCGCGCGCAGGTAGTGATCGGAGTTCACGATGATTCCGCGCCGCCGGCGCTTGATCGACAGGAGCTCGGCGATCACCTCGTCCAACTCCGCCATCTGCTCGGGCTCGATGCGGTGCGTGCCGTTGCCGTTCTTGAGATCCGTGTACGTGCTGAACGATACGCCCACGCCCAACTCCTCGGCGCGACGAACGATCGATACAATGTCCGACAGGTTGTCGCGTTTGATCACCGTGTTGAAGCGAATGCTGTCGATCCCGACGCTTCGCAGCTGCGGAACGAGATCAAGAATTTTTCTCGACAATCCGGGTACGCCGCGCGCGGCGTCGTGACGCGCATCGAGGAAGTCGAGCGAATGTTGAATTGGTTGAGCCCGGCATCCCAGAGCGAGCGGGCGCGCTCGACCGTCAGCATGCCGCCATGGGTGATCACGGCGATGTACCGGAGGCGCACGGCGCGCGCGACGCCGGCCACGATCTCCTCGAGATCGCGCCTCAACAGCGGCTCGCCGCCGGTGAACGTGATCATGATCGGCGAGAAGAACCGCGCCGCATCGGCGAAGCTCTTCGACTCGCGGGCGCGCGCCGACGGGTCGGTTTTCCAGTAGTCGCAGAAGTCGCACCGCGCGTTGCACCGCATCGTGACCTCGAAGTGGACGAGGATCGGGCGGTGGCGGAGTGTGAGCCACGCATATTTGGCCGCGAACAGCGGCACGTGCCACGGCGAGAACCGGGAGGACAACATGCTGGCGGGCCGGCCGACTCCCTTCGCCTAACGGGGGGCCGATGCCGTCGCCGTGGGCGTGCCCACGGCGACGGCATCGAAGGCGCCGGACGCGATCGCGTCGCTGAGCGCGGCGATGTCCGCGCTCAGCGCGCGATCGCGGTCGAGGGGCGGCACCACGCGCCGCACGAGGGCCACCGCCTCACCCACGCGCACCGCGGGCTTGAGCGGCGCGCGCAGCTCCACCGCTTGGGCCGCGCACATGAGCTCGATCGCCAACACGTAGCGCACGTTCGCGACCGAGCGGCGGAGTTTCCACGCCGCGCCCATCGCCATTGGCACCACGTCCTCCTTGCCCCCGCCGGTGGGAATCGTGTCCACGCTGGCCGGATGCGCGAGCCCTTTGCATTCGCTCGCCAACGCCGCCGCCGTGACCTGCGCCATCATGAAACCGCTGTTCACACCGGCATCGCGCGCAGAAATGCCGGCAGGCCGTGGTTCAGATCCGGGTGCAGCACGCGATCGATGCGCCGCTCGGCGATGTTGGCGAGGTTGGCGAGCGCGATGGCCATGACGTCGAGTGCTAACGCAACCGCCTGGCCATGGAAGTTGCCGCCGCTCACCATCTCCCGAGCATCGAGGACTAACGGATTGTCGGTCGCCGCGTTGAGCTCGCGGCCGATCACCGACTCGGCGAAGGCAAAGGCATCGCGCGCCGGGCCGTGCACCTGCGGCATGCATCGGAGCGCGTACGCATCCTGCACGCGCGGATCGCCGGTCCGATGCGACTCGCGGATCTCGCTGTCGGCCAGGAGCGCGCGGAGGAGCGCCGCCGATTCGATTTGCCCCACCTGGCCGCGCGCCGCCTGGATGCGCGCGTCGAACGCGGCCGGCGTGCCCATCAAGCCTTCGAGCGACATCGCGCCCGCCACGTGCGCGGCGCGCCACAACCGGAGCACGTCGATCAACGCGAGCGCGGCGACGGCGGTGTGGGCCTGCGTGCCGTTGATGAGCGTGATGCCTTCCTTGGGCTCGAGCACCACCGGGCGAAGACCCGCGTCGCGCAAGACGTCGGCCGCGACGCCGCGCGCCCCGTCGCGCCGCACCATGCCCTCGCCGATGAGCGCGCCGGCGAGATGTGCTAACGGAGCGAGGTCGCCGCTCGCGCCCACGCTGCCCTGCTCCGGCACGTCGGGCGTGATGCCGGCGTTGAGCATGCCCGCCAGAAGATCGATCAGCTCGGGCCTCGCGCCGGAAAATCCTTTGGCGATCACGTTGGCGCGAAGCAGCATCATTGCGCGAACTTCACGCTCGGGGAGCAACGGTCCGACGCCCGATGCGTGACTGCGGACGAGGTTCACTTGCAGCTCGCGCAACCGATCCGGGGGAATCGCGACCTCGGACAGCTTGCCGAATCCGGTGGTCACACCGTACACGACGTCACCGCGCTCGAGGACCTCGACGACCGCCGAGCGGGCGCGTGAGACCCGCGCGCGAGCGCGATCGGACAGCGCCACCGGCGTTCGCTCGACGGCCACGCGATAGACTTGGTCGACGGTGAGCGAGTCGCCGTCGAGCAGGATCGGCTGTGTCATGACGGGAGAATGTACGCAGGTTGAATGACCTGAGGCCAGCGCACCGACAATGGTGAGGGCCGATTCCTCTCTTTTTGGGTGTGTTTTGGGAAAGGGGTTGTCCAAGGACACCAACAAGTCCTGCCGTGTCCGCCGGTGTCGGCGTTCCGACGAGAGTCTCGGCTAGGTAAACCTTTCAGCATTCGGGTGGCCGGCCAGAGGGGCTGGCTACGACGCTCATGTTGAAAGGATCACAGCGGAAACAAGGGATAACTGCGGATAGAGCAACAAAAAAAGCCTTTGTTCAAACAACAAAAAAGAGGCTCCATCCGGCGCGAAGCGCTCCTTCTCGCCTAACGGAACGACCCGGTCTGATCTCTTGTTTCCGCTGTGATCCTTTCAACATGAACGTCGTAGCCAGCTAGGCGCGCCCGACACCAAACCGACCCACGACTCATCCCGACCTCGACTAACCAGCGCTCGCGCTGCCGCCGATGGTCACACGATCGAACGTCGGATTCGCCGGGTCGTTCTGATAGGCCCACTCGAAGATGATGTAGTGGGACCCGACCGCCGCGACGCGCAGCCGCGCCACGTGCACGCCATCCCGCGGCGCCGTCTCAAACACGTAGCCCAATCGTGATTGCGCCCGGATCGCTTGCGCGGAGAATCCGCTGCGGGGCGCCACGCCAATCGACGCCAGATCGGGGATCGGCTGCGAACCGTAGAGCGCGACGCGCGTCCCCGGCCGGACGGGCACCATCCACAGGCTGCCATCGGCGTGACGGTCGAGACGGAAGTCGATGTCCGTGCGCGCGCCGCTCGTCGCCACACCCAGCGACGCCGACGACGAGCCGAACGTGAAGCCACTCTTCCGGAGCGAGTCCGGGGACGCGAACAACGCCACGTCGTTGGCGGCGGCGCTCGGCGTGGCCGCGACGGGCGTCGGCCAATCGCTCTCGTGCCCGTCGATGCTGATCGCGCTCACGTCGAAGCAGCGTCCCTGGCCGTTGGGCAGGCCGCTGGCAATGAAGTCTTCGGACACCGTCGTCCCCTCGAGCACCCACGCCGAGTCGCACAGATTCTGGCTGACGTCGTAGGTGGTCGAATACACGCGATAGTAGCTGAAGGCCGACGGATTCGCTTCCCGTGCGTTAGGCAACCACGATAGCTGCACGGCCTGGTCGAGCGCGATGGCCGCGAGCCCCGATGGCGGCGGCAGTTTGTTGGTGTTGTCGACGGTGATCGTGTTGGACGGCGCGCTCATCGTCCCGTCGGCGGCCTGCGACGCCACGTAGTACTGCAGGTCGGGCGCGCCCAGATCCTCGAACGACGGCGACGTGGTCTGCGCGCGCAGGTTCCACGTTCCGTTCGTCGACGATCGCGAGAAGACCGCGTAGTCCGCGATGTTGGGGTCCCGCACCGGATCCCATCGCAGGTCGATGCCTTCCGGCAGGTCGGCGTTCCCGCTCGGGATCAACTGATAGCTGAGATTGGATGGCGGCGTGAGGTTGCCGTTATTTCCCGTCACGCGATCGGACGACGAGCAGGCGGCGAGTGCGACCACGGCACCAGCCAACAGAGTCGTGCGGTGCATTGCGAGCTCCATTGGGGTATGCGCGCGATGCATGCACGCACCGCGCCCACGAGGCGTCCGCTCCAACTTCAATGATTGCAACGCCCTACCCACGCCGCTCGATGTGCCGCCGTCCATTCGTGTGGACACACGCCGCACGCCCCGCTGCACACTCCCTTTCGCCTGTTGCTACGGAACGCTTCCTTCCTGCGGCCGGTACGTCGACCTGTTGTAGTCGAACTTGAGATCCGGCTCCGCCTTGAGCGCGATGTAGAAGCTGAACGCGAAATTGCCGTTGGGCGCGCGCGAGAAGTGGAAGATCGCGCGCCAGTCGTGCATGTCGCGCTGCAGGCCCACGTCCTGGTCGGAGAACTGGTGGAGCACGAAGTCGTAGCCCGTCGACCATTGCAGAGCCCATTTGGGCGTTAGACTGAACGAGGCGTTGGCGCGCAGCGTGGTGAGCGAAGGCGTCACGAACGGCGCGCCGCCGGCGATGGTCTGTTGCAGGGTATCGGCCGGCTGCGGCGTCTCGAGACAGCGCTGATAGTTGATCGGATCGTTGATCAGCACCTGGCACGTCGCGCGCGGATCGATCACCCGCGCGCCGGGAATGGGCCGGCTCCGCGACGACGAGAACTGGAACGACGCCGTCCATCCCTGACCGGTGGGAATGCCTAACGGTTGGCGCACGCCGCCCGGCCCCGCGATGACGGGCTGCTGGTTGAGCGCCTGCGACGACGCATTGCTGTTCGTCGAGTCGCTGCCGCCGAAAATCTTCGACAGCGCCGTGAGCGGGTTGTTGTTCTTGCCGATGGTGAACGACGCCGTGATCCCGGTGCGAAACGGCTTGAACCGCGCCGTGTCGCTCTGCAGGTCGCCCTGGAACAACGAGTACTGCACGGCCAGATCGAATCCGGGGAGCAGATCGGACGTCACGCGATAGCCGAACGTCGACGTGTTGAACCCCGACGCGTGCGTCACCTTGGCGCGCTCGAAATCGTAGCTCAACGGATCGAGGCTGAGCGCGAGGAGCTTGATCTTCTGTCCCGCATTGGGATTCGTGTCGTTCTTGCTCTTGAGCTTGGCCTCGATCACCTGGTCTAACTGAACCGTCATGTTCTCCTGCGCCAGGCCGCCCAGGTACGTCGCGCGCGTCTTGTTGAGCGCCTCCAGGAACGCGTCGCTCACGTTCGACGGCGGCGAATACGTGAAGGTGATGCGCGGCGAGATCGAGTGCCTGATGCGCGTGAACGGACCGAAGCCCGGGTAGAAGCCGAACAACGTCGGCGAGCTCGAGAGCCCGTACTGGAGCGTCTTCGACTGCGTCACGAACTCGCCGCCGCTCAGTTGGCTGCGCACCCAGAAGCCGCTGGTCGGGTCCGCATTCACGATCGCGATGAACGGCGAGAGCTTGAGCGTGCTCTGCATGAGCGACGGCAGGCTGATGCCTGTTTGCCAATCGACGGACGTGAGGTAGCTCTGCGCGTACATGCGCCGCGTGAGCAGCACGCCCGTATTGAAGTCGCGCACGTCGAACGCCTGCGGAAAGTTGTTCTGCTTGTCCGACAGCGTGAAGCTGTTGTTCCACGTGAATCCGAAAATGCGGAGCGGCGTTTGGAACGACGCGGTGGTGTTGCGCTGGCTCGCCTTCACCTGCACGCTGTCGAACGACGCTCCGTTAGTCCCGGGCGTGAACACGAACGGCGCCGCATCCATGTTCAGGTTCTCGGTGTTGTTCAACGAGAACTGCGGCGACCAGAGGAACCACGACCCGACGCCGATCGGCTTGGACGAGAGGCTCAGGTTCGGGAAGTTCTCGT
Organism: uncultured Gemmatimonadaceae bacterium; assembly: GCA_963702675.1. GTDB lineage: Bacteria > Gemmatimonadota > Gemmatimonadetes > Gemmatimonadales > Gemmatimonadaceae > JADGGM01. The sequence goes on along the minus strand of CAVPDN010000008.1, from coordinate 790,156 downwards.
CGATCTCTTTGCGGCCGGTGTACTGCGTGCGCGTGCCGCCGATGCTGAGATTTGCCGGCCCCAGCGCCTGCTGGAAGTTGACGGCCGACGCAATAGCGGCGAGCGCCTGCGCCACGTTGAACGCCTGCTGCCGAATCGCCGTCGTGTTGCTGGAATAGTTGATCGACGCGTTGAGGCTGCTGCTCTGCGAAAACTGCTGCTGATGCGACCACGAGAGATTGGTGCTCGTCTCGCCATCGCTGAACGTGGAGTACGACAGGCCGATGCGTCCCGCGAGAAACCGGTCGAGCCACCGGTATTCGAATTCGCCGTTCCAGCGCGTCCAACCGATGTTGCCGTTCTGCGCGTTGTTGCCGCTCCGCCAGTCGAGCGACGCCGTGGCGTCCATGTAGTCGTTGATGGCGAAGTAGTAGCCCAGGTTGTCCACCTCGCGCTGATACGACGCCGACGTGCGCACGATGTCCGAGAGCCCGAAGCGCGGCGGGATGATGCCGCTGCGCCGTCCGGTGCGCATGTCCTGGAAAATGAACGGCAGCCACAGGACGGGAATGTCCTGGATGTAGAGCACCGCCGGCCGTGCGACCATCAGCCGGCGCGTGACCATTCTGATTTCCTTCGACTCGAAGTGATAATGCGGGTCGGGCAGATCGCAGCTCGTCACCGATCCGTCGATGGCGTACTCCGTGTTGTGCCCGTGTCCCGTCGTGTCGCCGGCGACGGCGCCGCGCTGTCCGCCCACATACCATGTTTGATTCGCTTGCGTGGACGACGTCGTTAGGCGATCGGCGATGCCTTTGTGATTCGCAATGTCGTACTCCAGGCCGCCCAATGTCACCAGGTCCGACGTTTGGGCGCCGGGGTCGCGCAGCACCGTCGTGTCGTTGACCGCCGTGCGCGCGATGACGATGCGGGACGAATCGTTGTACTGGATGGTGTCCGACACGAGCACCGTCTGCTCGCGCTGTACCGCGCCGGCACCCGACAGCCGAAGCTGGTGCGTCTGGGTATTGAAGACGGCGGTGTTGCCCTGATAGCGCGTCGTGACGTAGCCGGCGCGGCTCATGAGTGCGTTCATCACCGAGTCGGGCTCGTTCCATTTGACGAGGTCCTTCTTGACCTGGAGCGAGTCGGCGCGCGTCGTGTCGCCGGGATAGCGCGGGCGCCGCGTGCTGTCGGGGAAAATGGGCGGCGGCGTGGGCGGACTCGTGGGAATCCCCTGCGCCGCCGCGCTGCCTAACGGAAACGCGAGCACGGCCGCAAGCGCGAGCGTGCGCCGGATCACGCCGTCGCTCCGCGCCGCTCCGCGCCCTCCACCTCGACCGATTCCGCGTCCCGCTTGGCCTGCCGGCGCAACCGGCGCTTGTACACCCCGTAGGTGAGCACCACGCTCACCTCGTACAGGAAGTAGAGCGGCACGGCCATGGCGATGGTCGTCCAGACCAGGTCACCCGGCGTGAGAAACGCGCCGATGATCACGCACGCCACGATCGCGTGGCGGCGGTACTTGTTCAGGAACTGCGGCGTCACGATGCCTACCGCTGCCAGCGCGAGGATCACGATCGGCAGCTCGAAGCACAGGCCGAACGCGAGCGCCATGCTCGTGGCGAACCCGAAGTACTCGGTGGCCGTGATCATCGGCTCCAGCGCCTGCGTCTGGAAGCTCATCAGCCACTCGACCGCGAGCGGAAGCACGACGAAGAACGACAGGCAGACGCCGGACAAGAACAGGAAAGTCGCAAACGCGAAGACCGGAATCACGAGCTTCTTCTCGTGGCGGTACAGGGCCGGTGCGACGAACGCCCAGATCTGATAGAGAATGAACGGCAGCGCGATCACGACGCCGAGCACGATCGACGCGTTGAGCACGATCGTGAATGGGTCGCCGGGGTGCGTGTACACGAGCTTGCGCCCGTGCAGGTACGGCTTGATCGGGCCCTCGAGGAGCCCGATCACGTCGATTTTCATGAGCAGAACGAACGCGAGGCCGACCCCTACAATGAGCGCGGCGAGCGACCAGATGATGCGCCAGCGAAGTTCCTCGAGGTGATCGAGGAAGGGCATCTCGCCGCCCGTGTGCCGGTCCATGCGTGACTCCACAGCTCCGCGTGCTCCGCGATCACTTCAAGTCGCGCAGATGGTCGCGCGCCAGCGCGGCCTCATCCGACTGCGGGTACGAGGAGATGAGCTGATTGAGCAGCGCCCGCGCCGCCGTGGCGTTGCCCTGCTGCTCCAGGTACAGTGCCCGCTTGTAGAGCGCGGTGGGTGCGTGCGGCGACTTGGGGTACTTCTGGATGACCAACGAATACGCCGTGTCCGCGGCGGCGGCGTTGCCCTGCGCCCGATACGCCTCGCCTAAATAGAACTGCGCTTCCGGTGCAATATCGGCCGTGGCGTAGTCCTGCAGCAGCTTCTGGAACGCCTGGACCGCCGTGCTCGGGCTCCCGCGCTGCAACTGCTCCATGCCTAACTGATAGAGCTGATTCGGGCCCGGTTCGTTGGACCCCGGAGCGCCGGGCGCGGGCGCCGGTGCGCCGGGCGTCGTCGTCGCGCCCCTGGCCGGCTGTGTCGCGGCGGACGGCGCGCCCTCGCCCACGTCCTGATTCCGCTGCTCGATCGACGCACGGAGCTCCTGCAACCGATTCTGACTCTGCCCGGTGAGCTGCTGAATCTGCAGCAGCTGCTCGTCCACGTCGTGCAGGTCGCCGCGCATGTCGCCCTGCAGCTTCTCCACGTGACCGCTCACCGTGCCTAACGAATCGCGCACCAGCCCGAGCGTCGCGATCACCTGGCTCAGTTGGGCCGCGCGCGCCGAATCGGCGTGCACGCCCGCCGTCCGCAACGAGTCGACCTGCACCTGCAGCATCTTCACGTCGTTGCTGGTGGCGAAGCACGCCCCGGTCGCCGCGAGGGCGACCGGAGCGAGACAGCGAAGGACGATCTTCATGGGGCTCCCTTGATCTGATCGGCGCCGGCCGTGACCTCGAACTCATCGCGGCGATTCTGCGTCCACGAGGATTCGTCGTGTCCCGTGGCCACGGGATGCTCTTCGCCGTAGCTGATGATGTCGATCCGGTCGCCCGAGATACCGTGATCGGTGAGATACCGCTTGGCGGCCGCCGCACGGCGCTGGCCTAGTGCGAGGTTGTATTCGTCGGATCCGCGCTCGTCCGTGTTGCCGCCCACGCGGACCTTCACGTCGGGGCTCGCGTTGAGAATCGCGATCTTCGCATCGAGCGAGGAACGCGCATCATCCTTGAGCGCGTCGCTGTCGAAGTCGAAATAGATCACTTGCGTGAGCGCTTTCGTGGCCGCATCCCGCCCATTCTTCATCCGATCCGCATCTGCTTGCGCCCGCGCGATCGAATCGCGCCGCGCGGCGTCCGCCTTTGCAATCGAATCGCGGCGTGCATTCTCCGCGTTGATGCTGTCCTGATTTGGACCCTGAGCCGGAGCCGGCGCGGTTTGCGGGGCCGGGTGCGAGCACGCCACGGCTGCAGTCACGGCAAGCACGAGGAGCGAAGCGAGGCGGGTCTTACCAGTCATGAGGAATCCCTCGAGTGAGAAAGTGATTCTTGAGCAGAGCGAACGACTACGGTGCGCTCGTGGCGTGCGACCAGGCCGCGAGCCGCGCGCCTGCATCATGCGTCAATTGTCGGGCGCGCCCAGACTCGGCGTCGAGTACAAAAATCTCCTTCACGCCGGTGCGCGACGACGTGAATGCGACATGACGCCCGTCGGGCGCCCACGTGGGATCTTCGTTGATCCCCTCGCTCGTCAACTGCTTCACTGTTCGATCCCGCAACGTGATCGTCATGATCTGGAAGCGACCGTCGAGTTGCGATTGAAACGCGATCAGCCGGCCATCGGGCGACCAGTCCGGATTGCTCCGGTAGTTCTGGTCGCCGAAGTTGAACGGCGTCAAGAGATCTACGTTGGATCCGTCGGCATCGGACGTATATACCTCGGGGTGTCCGGCGCGCCCCGACGTGAACGCCAACCGCGCGCCGTCGGGACTGAACGTTGGCGACACGTTGTCGGTCCCCCGCCCAACCGTGACGCGCCGCGCCGCACCGCTGCCGGACGCGCTCACCATGTAGAGATCGGTTCCGTTTTCCTCACCGTGGGCGTAGCACAGCGACTGCCCGTCCGGTGAGAACGCCGGCGTGATGTTGAGTCCACCGGGCGTGCTCGTCACGAGGTGATCGCGACCCGTTGCGAGGTCGCGGATGACGATGTTCCACCCGGTACGCGCCAGCTCGCTGAACGCGATAGTACGTCCATCGGGCGCCCAGGCCGGAGCCAAGACCGTTCCCGGGTTGCTCACCGCGTGCGCGCCAAACCCATCAGAGTCTATAACGTAAATACGATTGCCGCGCACGTACAGGATGCGCGTCGCCGCGATGCCGTGCACACCGGTGATCCACTGCTCGATTTGATCGGACATCGCGTGCACGCTCATCCGCCAGTCTTCCGAGTTGGGCGCACCGGATATGGTGACGTCATGCGCGGCCGCCAGCTTCTTGGCCGCCACATCGTACACGTTCACGTGTGCGGTGCTCCCCATCACCGAGATCTGCACCACCGCTGCCGCGCTGAGCGATTTCCAAATCGTGAAGTCGATCGCGTTCTTGGACGCCTGCGTGCGCGCCGTCTGTTGGACCGCATCGCCGCCGATGACTTCGATCCGATCACCGTAGTCGAGGTCGCGCGCGACGATTGCCTGCACGGAATCGCCGTCCGGCCCACTCACCGGGAACACCACGACGCCCGGTTTGGTCCCGGGCTGGTACGTGAGGCCGATCCGAACGCCTCGCGCGGTGTCCTGCTGCTGCGCGTTGGCGCGCGCCGGTATCGCGAGACACGCCGCAACGAACACGGCGCATGTGATCAGTCGCTGCGTCTCAAGCATCTAGTGGAGCACCCGTGGGTCGAAGCTGAAGATGACCGGCAGCACGTCGTCGGCGAAGCCGGTTGGGAGCGGACCAAACGCCTTCACCTGCGCCGCCTGATCCACCGCACCCTGACATTCGAGGTCGAACGCGTAGTTCCCCGACCGCGTGACGAATCGGAACTCGGACACCGTTCCGTCGCGGCGAATGAGGAACATTACCTCGGCCGTGTTGTTGGTGTTCCCGGGCGGATGGAAGCGCAGGGCGATCTGGCGCACAATGTTTTCGAGATATCCGGGGTACGGAAACTCGACGCCTTCCGTGCTGACGCTGGCGACGTCGGTGCCGCGTCCGCCTTCGGGGCCGCCGCCCGCCTTGGGCGGCGGCGTGGTGGGTTTGGCGGGTGCGACGTCGGGCGTCGGCGTGGCCGGCGGCGTTTTCTTGCGCGCAGGCGGCGCCTTCGTTTTCACCGGCATCGGCATCGCCTTCTGAATTTGCTCCGCTCGTTTAGGCACGGGCGGCGCTTTCTCCGTCGGCGCGGTGGCCGGCGGCGTGGGCGTGACGACGCCCGCGGCGCGCGGTCCCGGCGGTGCGGCGACGATGTTGACGCGATACATGGGCGGCAGCACGCGCGACGCCGTGGGATGGACCAGGATGAACGCCGCCACCAGGGCGCCGTGCAACGCCAGCGACATGCCTAACGGACCGCCGAGTTTGGCGCCGCGGGATTCGCTGCGCGCGGCCGCGCTCACTTCGTGATGTCCTCGGGCTGGGCGACGAGTCCGACGTCGCCGACGCCGGCGCCGCGCATCACCGCCAGCACCTGCACCACCGTTCCGTACGGCACGCCGCGATCGGCGCGCAAATAGATGCCGTTGCGTCCGCGCTGCGAGGCGAGCGCCTTGAACGTCGCGCGAAATTCCGCGTACGTGAACTTGTCCTCGTCCACGTAAATCTGCCCCGCGTGGTCGATCGACACGACCAGACTCGACCGCGCTTCGAGCGGCCGCGCCTCCGCCACCGGCAGCGCGATGTCGACGCCGCCCTGCATCATCGGCGCGGTGATCATGAAGATCACCATGAGCAGCATCATCACGTCGATGAGACTCACGACGTTGATGTCCGCGTTGAGCGGCAGCCCCTTCCCGCGGGCGCGGCGCGGCATCTAGATCCGGCCCTCGCGGACCATCATCGGCGATGATCTCGGTGCCGAAGCCCTCGAGCTCGTTCTCCAGGCGATTCAAGCGCGCGGCGAAGATGTTGTAGCCGAACACCGCCGGAATGGCCACCGCGAGCGCGGCCGCCGTCGCCGTGAGCGCCTCGGCGACGCCCGGCGCCACCGCGCTCAAATTGCCCGAGCCCTTGGTGGCGATGCCCATGAAGGCGTCGATCACGCCGAGCACAGTGCCGAAGAGGCCGATGAGCGGACTCACCGAGCCGATCGTCGCCAGCCACGGAATGAAGTGCGAGAGCCGGTCGCGTTCTTCCGACGTCTCCGAGTCGAGCACCAGCCGCAGCGCTTCGACCTGCGACGCGCTCAACGGCGAGGTGCCCACGGCCTCGCGCAGCGCACCCGGCTTCATCTCGGCGAAGAAGTTGACGGCGCGCGAGAAGATGCGCGTGAACGGGCTCGATGGACTCCGGCGCACGAGGCCGGTGGCCGTGTCGAGCGCCGGCGTCCGCGCGAACTCGCGCGTGAACGCGCGGCCCACGCGGCCGGTTTTCCGGAACTCCCACCACTTCGCGAGCATGATCGCCCAACTGACGAGCGACAAGATCACGAGCACGCCTAACACAATTTGCGTCACCAGCGACGCGTGCGTGATCATGTCGATGGGCGCCGTTGGAATGGCGCCGCCGATCTGGGCGGCCACCGGAACCGGAACCGTCACGAGCGTGCCTCCGTCCGTCGTTGCTTGAACCAGTCATAAGTTAGGCGAAGCCCATCGTCGAGCGCGACGGCGGGGCGCCAGCCGAGCGTGCGCGCCGCCTTGTCGGTCGCCACCGCCGAGCGCAGCTGCTCGCCGGGACGCGCCGGCGCGTGCTGCACCGCGCTCGAGGAACCGGACAGCGTCTTGAGCGCGCCCGCCAGCTGCACCACGTCCGTCTCCACCGACGTGCCGATGTTGAAAGCCCGGCTGTCGAGCGCCGACACCGGCGGGAGGGTCGCCGACGACGCGAGCACGTTGGCGCGCGCCACGTCGCCCGCGTACACGTAGTCGCGCGTCTGCTTGCCGTCGCCGAAAATCGTGAGCGTCGTACCGTCGATCAGCCGGTCGCAGAAAATCGCCACCACGCCGGCCTCGCCGTGCGGATCCTGACGCGGACCGTACACGTTCGAGTAGCGCAGCGCCACCGTGTCGAGCCCGTGCACGCGCGCGAAGTAGCCCATGTAGTACTCGACGCTGAGCTTGGCCGTCCCGTACGGCGACTGCGGATCTTTCGCCGCCGACTCGGCCGTGGGCGGCTCGACGAGATCGCCGTAGACCGCGCCGCCCGTCGATGAAAACACGAAGCGCGTGCACGGCGCCTTCCCGTTGCCCGATGCGCGGACGGCCTCCAGCAAATTGAGCGACCCGCCGATGTTCAGTTGGGCATCCGCTGCCGGATCGGCCACGCTCTTGCGCACATTGATCTGCGCGGCGAGGTGGCAGATGACGTCGAAGCGCCCCTCGCGCACCAGGCGCGCCGCATCAGCCGACGTGATGTCGAGCTTGTGGAATTCCGCTTCCGCAGGAACCTGTTCCCGTTTGCCGGTCGAGAGATTGTCGAGCACCGTGACCTGATCGCCGGCCGTGACGAACGCCTGTGCGACGTGGGATCCGATGAACCCGGCGCCGCCAGTGATGAGCGTGCGTCGCCCCATCAGCGGCCCTCGGCGTTAGGCGTGTCGTCCGGCGGCGTGCCGCGCTCCGCGGGCTCCAGCGCAAAGAGATATCGCAGTGCATCCACGATCCCCAGACCGTGTCCGTTCGCCGATGCCGCGCGCAATCGCACGCTCGGCTCGTGGAGGAATTTGTTCATCAAGGCTCGGGAGAAAAGGTCGACGGCCGCCCGGTCGTCGGGCGCGAGGTGCGCGAGCTTCTTCAAGGCGCGCGCCAACTCATCCTCGCGCACCCGATCCATCTGCGAGCGGAAGGTGCGCAGCACCGGCACCGCCGCCAAGCCGGCCAGCCACTGCCAGTACAGCTCCACCTCTTCGGCAATCACCGTTTCGGCCGTGGGCAGCTCCTGACGGCGCCGCTCGAGGTTTGTCGCCACCACCGAACGCAGGTCGTCGAGGTCGTAGAGGAAGACGTTATCGAGCGCCCCGACACCGGCCGCCACGTCGCGCGGCAAGGCGATGTCCAGGATACAGAGGGGACGATCGCCGCGCTGGCGCATCGCCGGTTCCACCTGCGTACGCTCGACGATCGGATGCGGCGCCGCGGTCGAGCACAGCAGCACGTCGACGTCCGCCAGCCGCGCCCAACAATCTTCGTAGCGCAGCGCCTCCCCACCGTGTCGCTCCGCGAGCGCCACGGCGCGCTCGTACGTGCGATTGGCGACGATCGCCGTACGCACGCCTTCACTCACCAGACATTCGAGCGCGAGGTCGGCCATGTCGCCGGCGCCGAGGACCATCGCGCGGCGTCCGGCGAGCGTGCCGAAGATTTTTTTCGCCAACTGCACCGCCGCCGAGCTCACCGACGCGGCGCCGCGCCCAACGGCGGTCTCTTCGCGCACGCGCGACGCGACGAGCAGCGACGACTGGAACAGCCGATTGAGAATCGCCCGCGATGTGCTGCGGCTCGCCTCCCATGCGTCGCGCACCTGGCCGTGGATCTGCGCTTCGCCCAGGATCATCGAGTCGAGACCCGACGCCACACGATACAGGTGCGCCGCCGCCTCCCGGTCGCGCCGCACGTAGCCGTACGCCGCCGCGTCGGCCGTTCCGCCTAACCGGCGCGACAGGTGCGCCCAGATCCCCGGCGCCGCCGCCTCGTCGCCTTCCACGACGTAGACTTCCGTGCGGTTGCACGTCGACAACAGGGCCAGCTCGGCCGCGCCGGTCGCGCGGGCGAGGTCGTCGAGCACGCGCGGCGTTTCGTGCGGCGGCACGGCGACCTGTTCGCGCACGTCGATCGGCGCGGTCTGATGGCTCAAACCGGCGACGATCAATGCCACGCCGCCAACTCCTGCGTGAAGGTGCCGCTCTCGACCGTTTCGCAGAACGCGTCATCGACCAGCGCCGCCGATGCGCGGCGCCACTCGTCGCGCCCTCCCGAGTCGAGGAGCCGCCGGCGCAGCCGGGCGAGCGCGCCCACCGCCGCCGCGTAGCGCGCATCGAAGCGCGATCCGATCGCGTCGCGCACCCGCGCCGCGACGCCGGGCACGCCGCCGGCGGTGACGGCGACGACGAGATCGCCCGCCCGATGCGTGGCCAGCGTGACGAACGTGCCGGCGCCCGGGTCGTCGGCCACGTTCACCAGCACGCCTAACGCGCGGGCCGCCGCGGCCACGCGCGCGTTGACCTCGGGCTTGTCGGTGGCGGCGAGCACCATCGTCGTCCGGCCGGGCGCTCCGTTAGGCGAAAGGTCGGACGCCATGAAGGGCCGCGCCTCGATCGTGCAGCGCTCGCCGGCCAGCGCTCGGACCGGCGCGCTGGGCGACGCCGCGATGATGCGCACGCGTGCCCCCGCCTCCAACAACGCCTTCGCCTTCCGCTCGGCCACGCCGCCGCCGCCCACGATCACTGCGTCCACGCGCGCGCCGTCGAGCGCGATCGGGTACGCGCTCACAGGAAGCGCCCCTTGAGCGGGTCGATCACGCGGAAGGCGATGTACAACACCACGACTCCCGCGAAGAGCACGTTGGTGAGCATGGCCGCGCGATGCGCGCACCACCCGCGCACCACTCGGCCGATGGTCAGCGCCGTGACCGCGAGCCACGCGCTGTACGCCCACACCATTTTGATCGCATGCCCGGTGCGATACTCGAGCGCGTAGCTGGACGCGAGTCCAATGCCGACGGTCAGCGCCAACCATCCTGCGACGACCGCGACGTGGTTCACACGATCGAGCGTCTCGAGCGGCGGGAAGAAACGGAAGATGGCTCCGAATCGGCGCGACTTGAGCTCGCGTCGCTCCACGAGGTACATGACGCCCGCGCCGGCCGCCGTCGCGAATGCCGCGATGCCGAGGAAGCTGAGCGCGATGTGCGACGTGAGCCAGACGCCGCGCATGCCGTCGGCTTCCGGGCCCGGGATCATACCGGTGAGGCTCGCAAAGCCGGTGAGCAACGCAGCCAATGGCGCCGCGAAGAGCGTGAGGCTCACTTCACGAGCCAACGCTTCGACCGTGAGCAGCGTGATCGCCACGAGCACGGCGGCGAACGACATTGCCGGTCCCAAGCCCGTGAGCGGAGGCTCGCCGTGGATGCGCACGAAGTCGCCGAGCGCGACCAAGTGAACCGCGATGCCAGCGGCCAGGACCCAGATGACGCTGCGAACTGGAGCGCGAATCGGGCGCGCAAACGGAATGGCCGCCAATCCCGCAGCAGCGAGATACAACACGATGGCGACGGCGTGCGCGAGGGCGATCATGTCGGAGCGTAATCTACTGAGGATCAGGCAGATCCGTACATGGGCCTCCCAACTTTCTCCCCAAAAACACCGACGGGAAAGGCGCATTGTCGCCTTCCCCGTCGATCTATGCAGATGTCCTGCCGTGCTCGTGCACGGCAAGGTTGCAGATCACGGCATGCGCGCAGTCAAGCGTGCGGGCGTGCCCCACTTGATCGACGGATGACGCTGGTCCAAAATGATCGCGGTGGTTCCGTGATCGGTCACCTTCACCACTTGGGCCAACGCGATTGGCTCTTCCGGAAGCGTGACCTCGTCGGCCGTTCCAGGAATGGGCGCCTTCTCTCGCGCACGATAGAGCGTGAACTCGTCTCCGATCTTCACGCCGTCCTTGCTGGTCGCATTGAGTATCACATAACCGCCGATGGACGGCAGCACGGCGCCTGACGGAACGAAGATCACCTTGCTCTGCGGCCCCAGCGAAAGCGGCGCGGCCTTCGCGTCGGTCGACATGTTGAAACGGTCGAGCGGCATCACGCCCTGTCCGATAAGCACTTCGTCGTACTGCTGGATGATCCTGACCGTCGTCGCTTCGCCGCCGTTGTCGGTGGCTTCGACCTGCACGATTGCGGTGGGCTGCATGATCTGTCCGCCGTCGGGCAACACGGCTCCGCGATTGAACACCATCAAGCGATCGCCTTTCGCAGCCACGATGCCCTTGGGCAGCGTGATGTACGCCCGCGATTCGGGACCGAGGCGCTCGGCGACCGCGAGGGTTTTGGCGATGCCCGGGATCCCAGCGGCGGCGACGAGCGTGCCCTGCGACTTCGGACCACCAACTGCGTCCAGCCACGGCGCGGCGTAAAACTCGCCGACGCGAACCGGCGTGTGCGCGTACTCGAGCGAATTGGGTTCGAGCTGCCTACCGCCTGATAGACGCTTGCTGAAATCTTCGTGGAATACCGTTGGGCCCCCGGAGCGCATGGGGACCGCTTCCGGCTCGAAGCGCGGCTCCATCTGGTCGGCGACCACGTTCTGCACGCCGCCGGGGATGCGCAGCACCTGTCCCGGATAAATCCAGTGCGGATCGCGAACGAGCGTCGTGTTGATGCGGTAGATCTCGGGCCACAAGAACGGATCGTTGAGATACGTCTGGGACAGATCCCAGAGCGTATCGCCCTTCTTCACCGTGTGCGTCTGCCCAGCTGTCGTGTCCGACGGATTCGCGGACTGCGCGCTGTCAGCAGGAGTCGCCGACATGGCCGAAGGCGGCTGTTGCGTGGTATCCGGAGCCGGCGACGCGGCCACCGTGTCGGCGCGAGTCGAAGCCGCAGGTTGGGCAGGCTGCGTTTGTGGAGCGGGAGCAGGCGCGGGTGGCGGCTGCGATGTCGAGTCTTGTTGGGCGGGAAGCGACGTGGATACAGCCGCTGCGGCGACCAGCGCGACTAACCAGGCAGCACGACTGTTCTGGCGCATGGCCGGCTGCCCATGAGCTGCGGAGTGCGTGAACGGACGCATGTACGCCTCATGATCGGTGCGAGAACCAGCGGGAGCGATGAGGAAGTCCGGGCGTGTGGCGCGCCCGGTTCCTCGCTAGTGAGACGCGCCGGAGACGTTCGAGTCACGGCAACCGACCTGTCGGTCAGAATGGAAGATCGTCGTCTTCCTCTTCGAGCGAGCCCTTGAAATCCTCGAATTCTCCGCTCGCTCCACCACCACCTGAGCTCGCCGACGAACCTGCCACTGCTCCGCGCGAGCGGTCGTTCGACGCGCGGCTGCGAGATGGTGCCTCGCCATCCGCCGCGTCAGCCCCTGCACCGGCGCGCCCAGAGAGCATGATCATCTCGCGCACGTTGATCTCGGTCATGTAGCGGGTCTGGTTTTCTTTGTCCTGCCACTGTCGATACTCGATGCGCCCCTCGACGAACACCTTGTCGCCTTTCTTGAGGTAGCGCTCGACGATATCGGCCAGTTGGCTGACCTTGGAATTCCAAACGACGCAGCGGTGCCACTCCGTTTTTTCCTGCTTGTCGCCGGAGGGACCGTTCCAACTGCGGCTGGTGGCGAGTGAAAAAGTGGCCACACGGCTTCCGCCCGGCGTGGAGCGCACTTCAGGGTCTGCGCCCAGGTTTCCAATCAACGTGACCTTGTTCAAGCTTCGACTCACAATGCCTCCTGGCAAATGGCGAGATCACTCGCGGACGACAGTATAGACAGGCAGCAATCCAGCCGCCACTAAACGAACGCGACGCGCATTCGAATCAGCGCGACGTGACCGACGGCGGTTGGAGATCGAGTTTGAGCACCAGTGCATCCTCGGTCGGGTCCCGATAGTAGCGCCGCCGCCGCGTGACCTGCACGAAGCCGCGCGATGCATAGAGCAATCGCGCACTCTCGTTGGAGTCGCGCACCTCGAGATACACCGTGACGGCGCCGCGGGCGCGAGCCGTGGCGAGCGCGGCGTCGAGCAACAGGGTCCCGATTCCGCGGCGCCGCGCTGCGGAGCTGACGGCGAGATTCGCGATCTCGCCCTCGTCCCACACGTACCACGCGACGATGTAGCCGTGAACGACGTCCTGCTCATTGCACGCCACCACGAACAATGCGCGCGCGTCCCCGAGAAGGTGCTCGAATGATGCGCGCGACCACGCGTCGCTGAACGACTCGTGCTCGAGCGCCACGACGCGACCGATATCCTCGCGCGTCGCAAGGCGCAGGTGCGCTCCGTCGCCCGATTCGCGGCGCGCATCGACCGGCAGCTCGACCGTCGGCCTCATCGCCTCATGCCCCGCTGAGCGGCCGGCCATGGGCCTCTTCCCACCGCTGTTGCGCCGCGGCGGCTCGACCGTACTCCGGCTCCCACGTCGCAAGATCCGCGGGCACGGCGGCATCGATCATCGGCTGGAGCCGCGCCACACCGCGCGCGTGCGGCGCGACACGCAGCGCCTGCTCCGGCCCGACGAGCCGTGCGCCGAGTCTCGTCGCAACCGATTCGATGGTGTCGCGGGGTCGCACGGCCGTCGCCTCTATCTCGACGATGGCGAGATCGTCGCCGACCTCGAACGCCGCGGCGTAGACGTCGCCGCGTAAGGCATTGAGCACCGCGACGTACCGGCCCGGCTCGCGCGCAACATCGTTGCCGGCCACGATGAGCATGAGCGACGACACACCGTAAAACGGAGTCTCGGCGCGCACACCGGTTCGCATGGCGCACGCTTTGGCAATCGACGCGGCGATGCGAAGTCCAGTGAAGCTGCCCGGTCCGCTGCCGCAGACGATGCGTTCGACATCGTCGAGTGCGCGTCCCGAGTGCTGCACGAGCTCGGCCACCGCCGGCAGCAGCGTCTCTCGCCCAACGTTGCGCATCGGTACGTCGACCGCTCCCAACACGGCGGCGCCGCACAGGAGCGCAGCCGTGCCCGTATACGTCGAGGCGTCGAGCGCCAGCGTGAGGGGTTCCGTCATCCCGCGAGCAGCACGCGGCGATCGGGATCGCGATCGTCGTACTCGAGATCGATCGGCACCGTATCGGGCGGCAGGCGCGCGCCCGCGCGCTCCGGCCACTCGACGAGCACGAGCGCGTGCGCCGTCACGATCTCATCCCAGCCGATGTTGGTGAGCTCGGCCGGTGTGCCTAACCGATAGAGATCGAGGTGGAACACGGCGGCGTTCGCGCCCTGATACCGATGCACGAGCGCGAACGTGGGACTGGTGACCGGCTCGCGCACGCCGGCGCCGGCGCAGATTGCCTGCACGAGCGTCGTCTTCCCCGCGCCGAGCTCGCCCGAAATGGCGACGACGAGAGGCGGCCGCGCCGATGCGCCAAAGTCCTTGCCCCACGCCGTGAGCTCGTCGCGCGAGAGCGCGATGCGTCCTCGGGTCGCGAGGCCGGGGATGACGTGGTGGTGCAGCGGATGCGTCACCGCGCCGCCCGCAGGCGGTCGAGTCCCCCGGGGCGCCGCGCCACGTTGCCATCCAACTTGGCGCGGAGCTCGAAGATCTGATCGCGCAGCGCGGCTGCCGCCTCGAAGTCGAGCGCGCCCGCGGCCTCCTTCATCTGCTCCTCGAGCATCGCCAGCAACGCCGCCGTGTCCATCTCCTTTTCGTAACCGGACACCCGCTCCGCCACGCGGCGCTGCGTTTCGCGCTCGCCGCGCGCATCGGCGACGCGCGTGATGAAGCGGACTTGATCGGTGCTCTTCACGACGCTGCGCGGCGTGATGCCGTGCTCCAGATTGTGCGCAACCTGTATCTCGCGCCGGCGACGTGTTTCGTCGAGGCATCGCTGCATGGAGCCCGTGATGCGATCGGCGTAGAAGATCGCCGTGCCCGCGACGTGGCGCGCCGCGCGTCCCACCGTTTGGATGAGCGACCGTTCGCTCCGCAGGAATCCCTCTTGATCCGCATCGAGAATCGCCACGAGGGACACCTCGGGCAGGTCGAGTCCTTCGCGCAGCAGGTTGATCCCGACCAGCACGTCGAAGTCGCCTAACCGGAGGCCGCGCACGATCTCCATGCGCTCGATCGCGTCAATGTCGGAGTGCATGTAGCGCACCCGCACGCCCATTTGCTGCAGGTAGTCCGTGAGGTCTTCGGACATGCGCTTGGTGAGCGTGGTGACGAGGACGCGCTCGCCGCGCTGCTCGCGCAGCCGAATTTCGTGCAGCAAGTCGTCCACCTGCCCGCGGACCGGGCGCACCTGGATCTCGGGATCGATCAACCCAGTTGGGCGAATGATCTGCTCGACGACCACGCCTTCCGACAACTGCAGCTCCAGATCACCCGGCGTCGCCGACACGAAGAGTGCGCGCGGCGTGAGCGACAGGAACTCGTCGAACATGAGCGGCCGGTTGTCGAGCGCGCTCGGCAGCCGGAACCCGTAGTCGACGAGCGTCAGCTTGCGCGCGCGGTCGCCGTTGAACATGCCGCCGATCTGCGGGAGCGACACGTGCGACTCGTCGACCACGACGAGGAAGTCTTCCGGGAAGTAGTCGAACAGGCACGCCGGCCGCTCGCCCTCGCCGCGGCCCGAGATGTGGCGCGAGTAGTTCTCGATGCCCGCGCACGTGCCGATCTCCATCAGCATCTCGATGTCGAAGTTGGTCCGCGACTCGAGTCGCTGGGCCTCCAGCAGCTTGCCCGCCTCGCGCAGAATCGCGAGCCGGTCGACGAGCTCCGAGCGAATCAGGCCTAACGCACGCTCGAGGGTGGCCCGCGATGTCACGAAGTGCTTGGCCGGGTAGATCGCCGTGCGCTCGAGGTCGGCGATGGTCTCTCCGGTGACGACGTCGATCTTGGAAATCCGCTCGACCTCGTCGCCCCACATCTCGACCCGCACGCCCTGCTCCTCGTAGGCCGGAAAGATCTCGACGGTATCGCCGCGCACGCGGAACGTCCCGCGCTCGAACGCGACGTCGTTGCGCGAGTACTGGATCCCGACCAGCGCGCGCAGAATGTCGTCGCGACCGCGCACTTCGCCGCGCTTCACCTGCACCATGCGCTCGCGGTACTCGACCGGATCGCCTAACCCGTAGATCGCCGAGACCGTGGCGACGATGATGACGTCGTCGCGCTCCATGAGACTCGACGTGGCGCGCAGCCGCAACCGGTCGATGTCTTCGTTGATCGACGCGTCTTTCTCGATGTACGTGTCGGTCGACGGGACGTACGCTTCCGGCTGGTAGTAGTCGTAGTACGAGATGAAGTACTCGACCGCGTTGTTCGGAAAGAAGGTCTTGAGCTCGCCGTACAGTTGGGCGGCGAGCGTCTTGTTGTGCGACAGCACGAGCGTCGGCCGGCCGTGCGCCTGGATGACGTTGGCAACGGTCATCGTTTTGCCCGATCCCGTGACACCCAACAGCGTCTGAAACCGATCGCCGCGAGCGAGACCTGCGGACAGCTCGGTGATGGCGCGCGGTTGATCGCCGGCGGGCTCGAAGGGCGCGATGAGAGAGAAATCGGCCATGAGGAAATATAGTGCGCCGGACGGGATTTGTTCGGGAAGCGCGCGCCAGCGCGCGCTTCCCTATTCTTGGGTTACCCGTTCCCGCCGCGTCACGTCCGTCACTCCCTTCACCCGGCGGACCGCGCGAATGATTTTCTGCAAATGGGTCAGGTTTTCGACTTCGACCAGCACCGAGCCCGAGACGCCGCCGCCGTCGCCGCTCCGGAGCTCCATGCTCTTGATATTCGTGCCGCTATTGGTCACCGCTTCGGCCACATCGGCATAGAGACCTCGGCGATCGGAGGCTTCGAGTGCCAGGCGAACAAGGAAGAGTTCGCCATCCATTTCCTGCCAATCGATGTCCAGTCGTCGCTCGGGCTCGTGCGACAGGAGCAGCACGTTCGGGCAGTCGGTGCGATGAATGCTCACGCCGCGACCGCGCGTCACGTAGCCGACTACCGGATCGCCGGGCACGGGCTGGCAGCACTGCGAGTAGCGCACCATGAGGCCGTCCACGCCCTGGATGCGCACGCCCCTGGATGCGCCGCGCATCCGATCGACGAGGCGTTCGAACGCGCTGGATTTGGACGGGCTGGCGCCATCTTGCAGCGACTCGACGCCGGGGTAGATCGCCTTGAGCGCCTGCAGCACGTGCACGTCGCCCTGTCCTAACGACGCAATCAAATGCCTGGCGTCCGTTAGGCCGAGTGATTTGGCGGCGCGGACGAGTGCCTCGTCGTCGGGGCGCGTGGAGATGGCGGCGGCGCACTTCGCGGTCGAGCATCTCGCGTCCGACCTTGGCCGACGTGTTCTGCTCTTCCTGCTTGATCCACTGGCGGATCTTGTGCCGGGCGCGGCCCGTGCGGACGTGCGACAGCCAGTCGCGGCTCGGTCGCGCGCTGGGCGCGGTGAGAATCTCGACCGTGTCCGAATTGCGGAGCTGCTTGGAGAGCGGCGCGATGCGGCCGTTGACCCGCGCGCCCTGGCAGTGCGTGCCGACCTCGGTGTGCACCGCGAAGGCGAAATCGATCGGCGTCGCGTTCTTGGGCAACTGGATGACATCGCCCGTGGGCGTGAAAACGAAAATCTCATCCTGATAGAGGTCGAGCTTGAGCAGCTCGAGGAATTCGTCGGGCGTCTTGGCGTCGAGCTGCGCCTCGAGAATCTGGCGAAACCACGCCATGCGCTCGTCGAACTTGTCGGCGCGGCGCGGACCGTCGGCGCTTTCCTTGTACACCCAGTGCGCGGCGATTCCGTATTCCGCCGTCTGGTGCATCTCGCGCGTGCGGATCTGCACCTCGTACAGCTGGCGGCCCGGCCCGAATACCGTGGTATGCAGCGATTGGTAGCCGTTCGACTTGGGCTGCGCGATATAGTCCTTGATCCGCTCCTGCAGCGGCGTCCACGCCTCGTGGATGATGCCTAACGCATGGTAGCAGTCGGGCACGCTGTCCACCTGCACGCGGACGGCCATGAGGTCGTAGATCTCCTCGTAAGGCTTCTCGCGCTGCTTCATCTTCTTGTAGATCGACCACAGATGCTTGGGCCGCCCGAGCACGTCGACCGACGCGATGCCGGCGCGCGTGAGCTCGCGCTCGAGCGGCTCCGCGAACTGACCGATGAGCGCTTCGCGCTCCCCGCGCTTCTGCGCCACGAGCTTCGCCAGCTTCTTGTATTCGATCGGCTCGAGATGCTTGAACGACAGATCCTCGAGCTCCCACCGCACGCGCGCCATACCGAACCGGTGCGCCATTGGTGCGTACAGGTCCATCGTTTCCTGCGCGATGCGCCGGCGCTTCTCCTCCGGGAGAAAGTCCAGCGTGCGCATGTTGTGCAGCCGGTCGGCGAGCTTGATGAGAATGACGCGGACATCCTTCGCGATCGACAGTAACAGCTTGCGATAGTTCTCGACCTGTCGCTCCTGCGTCGAGCGAAACGAGATGTTGCCGATCTTCGTGACGCCGTCGACGATCTGCGCCATCTCGACACCGAACTCGCGCTCGATGTCGTCCACCGTGACCGACGTGTCCTCGACGACATCGTGAATGAGCCCGCTCGCGACGGTGATCGAGTCGAGGTGCAGTTCGGCGAGAATCTTGGCGACTGCGACGCAGTGCGAGACGTAGTCGTCGCCGGAGGAGCGCTTCTGCCCCTCGTGCGCGTGCCGGCCGAACTGATAGGCGCGCGTGAGCAGCTCGGTGTCGAGTCGCTCGAGCGCCGGGTCATCGGCCAGGTCCCAGCCCGGAATGACGGCCTTCAGTGCGGATGCGGTCACAGCAAGCCAGTCTCCGCGAAGCTCACATATCGTCCGCGACCGATGATGACGTGGTCGTGAACCGGAATGTCCAACAACCGTCCCGCCGACACGAGCTGCTCCGTGACTACCCGGTCATCGACCGAGGGAGACGGATCGCCGCTCGGATGGTTGTGCACCAGAATGATTGCCGCCGCACGTTCCGCGATCGCTTCTCTGAATACCTCGCGCGGATGCACGAGCGACGAGTTCAGAATGCCGCGTGTCACCGTGACATCGCGCTCGAGGCGGTGCTGCGCATTGAGCACCGCGACGTGAAATTCTTCGACAGGTAGATCCTGGAGCCGGCCGGCGAACACGCCGAACACGTCTCGCGGCGAACGCATGGGCACGCCCTCTTCGCGTTCTTCCTCGGCCATGCGGCGACCCAGTTCCAGCGCCGCGTGAATGACGATTGCGCGGGCAGGTCCTATGCCGCGACCCGCTGTCAGCGTCGCGACCGGTTGGGCTGCGATCCGACGCAGCGAGCCGTCTACCTGCGTTAGAATGTCTTGCGCGAGCATCAGCGTCGATCGCCCGCCGGCGCCCGTGCCCAACACAATCGCGAGCAACTCGCTCACGTTCAACGCTCGCGCGCCGAGTTGTTTGAGACGTTCGCGCGGGCGTTCGGTGCGGGGCAGCTCTCTAATACTTAACATTTTGGCGTGTACCGGGCCAGGCGCCTCGAACATGCGCGAACCTCCCAAGTGGACGGGGTGAGGTCGTGCATGGTGTCGCCAGAACGATGTTGGGTCCGCATCCAAGCATTGCGAGGCGGACCCAACGATCGCGGCGATCGAGCACCGTCGTTAGAACGGTCGTTCGGCCGGGTTCAGGCGGTCGCTCCGTGGCACTTCTTGTATTTCTTGCCGGAGCCGCACGGACAGAGGTCGTTGCGGCCGACCTTTGACCAGTCGACGTTCGCCGGCGTGTTGTCTCCGAGCGTGCGTGCGCGGCCGGCGCCGACGACGGTCGGTGGTTTGCGCGGCGGCTGGGCCGGCGGCGTCGCTGGCGACGCATCGGCGGCCGACGATGCTTCCGCCTTCTGTGGCTCCGGCTCGCCGGCCGGCACGTCCTCGAGAATGCCGAGCGCGTTGTAGCGGCGCGCGGGCGGCTGGCCCGGCCGCGGACCGGACTGCGGTCCGCTTCCGTTAGGCGACGCCGGCGGCGGCGGGCCGGCATCGGGCGGCGAGAACATCAGCTGGACGCGGAGGAACCGCTCGGTGAAGGTGTGGTACACATCGTTCATCAGGTCGACGAACATCGTGTACGCTTCCTTCTTGTATTCGATGAGCGGGTCGGTCTGGCCCATGCTCCGATAGTGGATGATCGCGCGCAGCTGATCGAGATCGTACAGGTGATCCTTCCACTTCTCGTCGAGCACGTGCAGCATGACGAACGACAGCAGCTGCATCGCGTACTCGTTCAGATTCTTGTACTTCGTGTCGAACGCGGCGCGACCCGCATCGCGCGCATCCTGCTGCGCCTGGGCAATGGTGTCCGGCCGGTTTTCCGATTTCTCCTCGAACTGCGGAACCGTGAGGAGATAGTGCATGAGCAGATCCTGCCGGAGCAGCTGGAAATCCCATTCCTCGGGATTCTCGACCGTCTGGAGGCTCGTCTCGACTCGGCGGTCGAGGGCGCGCTCGATCATCTTGAACGACTCGCCCTTGAGCTCTTCGCCGCCCTCGAGCGCGAACGCGCGCAACGAGTAGATCACTTCGCGCTGCTGGTTCATCACGTCGTCGAAGTCCAGCAGCCGTTTGCGCGACTGGAAGTTCTGCATCTCGACGCGCTTCTGCGCCTGCTCGATCGATCGCGTGATGAGCGAGTGCGACAACACTTCACCTTCCTGCGCGCCTAACCGATCCATCAGCTTGGCGATGCGCTCGGATCCGAACAAGCGCATCAGATCGTCCTCGAGCGAGAGGAAGAACTGCGACGCGCCCGGATCGCCTTGGCGGCCGGCGCGACCGCGCAGCTGCCGATCAATGCGCCGCGACTCGTGCCGCTCGGAGCCAATAATGTGGAGCCCGCCCGGCTCTTCGACCTCGACGTCCTTGCCGTCGGGATCCTTCATCACCGACTGGTGCGACTCGGTCACGCCGGCGCCGAGTTTGATGTCGGTTCCGCGACCCGCCATGTTGGTGGCGATCGTCACGGCGCCGGGCTGTCCCGCGCCGGCGACGATTTCGGCTTCACGCTGGTGATACTTCGCGTTCAACACGTTGTGGCGGATGCCGGCGCGCTGGAACATGCGCGACAGCGTTTCCGACACGTCGACGTTGACGGTTCCGATCAACACCGGGATGCCGAGGTTGTGGAGCCGCTCGGTCTCTTGTTGGATCGCGTTGTATTTCTCGCGGCGCGTCTTGAAAATGAGATCGTGGCGATCGTCGCGAACGACCGGCTTGTTCGTCGGAACCACCGACACGGCCAGCTTGTAGATCTCGTGGAATTCCGTTTCCTCGGTTTCCGCCGTACCGGTCATGCCGGCCAGTTTTTCGTACATGCGGAAGTAGTTCTGGATGGTGATCGTGGCGAGCGTCTGCGTCTCGCCCTTCACCTGAACGCCTTCCTTGGCTTCCACGGCCTGGTGCAATCCCTCGGACCACCGGCGGCCCGGCATCGTGCGGCCGGTGAACTCATCGACGATGAGGACCTGGCCTTCCTGCACGACGTAGTTCACGTCCTTCTCGTACAGGGCGTGGGCGCGCAGCAGCTGGTGGATGATGTTGAGTTTCTCGCTCTTGAGCGCGTACTCGCGGTCCAGCCCCGCGCGCGCCTCGAGCTTCTGCTGCGCCGTCAGATCGGGGTCGTGATCGATGTGCGTCACGGCCTCCGAGATGTCGGGCAGCACGAACGCATCGTGATCGTTAGGCGAGAGATAGTCCACGCCGCGATCCGTGAGATGCACGGTGTGGTTCTTCTCGTCCAGCACGTAGAGAA
Source organism: uncultured Gemmatimonadaceae bacterium (assembly GCA_963702675.1). Lineage (GTDB taxonomy): Bacteria > Gemmatimonadota > Gemmatimonadetes > Gemmatimonadales > Gemmatimonadaceae > JADGGM01. Next base: position 768,518 of record CAVPDN010000008.1, on the reverse strand, counting down.
GGCGCTCCTCGAGGTCGGCGAATTGCTGGCGGCTCGAGGATTGGCGGCGGTCGGCGATGTGGTCCAGCTCCATCTTCTGCACGAGCTGCTTGTTGCCGCTCTCCGCGAGCAGCTTGACCAGCCGCTTGTTCTTGGGCGCGCCTAACTGAGCCTGGTACATGCGCAGCGCGGCGGTCTGGCGGTCCCCCGCCTCGAGCGCCTGCTCCGCCTCGCCCACCAACCGGTTCGCGTCTTCGGTTTGCACGCGCACGACCCGCGAGACGGCCGCGTTGTGCTCGAAGTACGCCGCGTCGCTCTCGTTGCCCACGGGCCCCGAGATGATGAGCGGCGTGCGCGCCTCGTCGATCAGCACCGAGTCGACTTCGTCGACGATCGCGTACCAGTGCGGACGCTGCACGCGCTGGTCGAGCGACATCACCATGTTGTCGCGCAGGTAGTCGAAGCCGAACTCGTTGTTCGTGCCGTACGTGATGTCGCAGAGATACGCGGCGCGGCGCTCGGGCGTGTTCGACTCGCTGTCGTCGATGCACCCGACCGTCATGCCGAGGTACGTGTACACGTGCCCCATCCACTGCGAGTCGCGGCGGGCGAGGTACGAGTTGACCGTGACCAGGTGCGCACCGCGCGACGCGAGCGCGTTGAGATAGAGCGGCAGCGTCGCCACCAGCGTCTTGCCTTCGCCCGTCGCCATCTCGGCGATCTTGCCCATGTGCAGCTCGATGCCGCCGATGAGCTGCACGTCGTAGTGCACCATGTCCCACGCGGTCTCGCGGCCGGTGACCATGAGGGTCGTGCCTAACAGACGGCGCGCCGCCTCCCGCACCGTCGCGAACGCCTCGGGCAGGATCTCGTCCAACACTTCGTTGAGCGCCTCGTGCAGCTCCTCTTCGACGCCGCCGCGGCCGTCCTGTCCGCTCAGCTCATCGTCGATCTGCGCACGATCCTCCGCGTTTTCGGTGAGTTTCTTGCGCTCCTTGAGCTCGGCCGCTTTCGATTCGAGCTCGGCCGTCCGCTCCCGAATGATGCCGCGCAGTTTGGCCGTCTGAGCGCGCAGCTCCTCCTCCGACACGGCGTGGAGCCGTTCGTAATGCGCGTTGATCTCGTCCACGATCGGCTGAACGCGCTTCATCTCGCGTTCGTGGCGCGTGCCGAACACCGCGGTGAGCAATGGCTTCAACATTGATGGTCCTCTATCGGTACAGCGACGCCGACCGAATGTAGTCGGCGACGGCTTCGGTCACGAATCCCGTGAGCGGCAATCCGGCTCGTACGCGCGCGCGAATCTCGCTCGACGACACATCCACGCGACGCGTCGCGATGCGAACCTGCGGGAGCGTCGGCGTCCGGCCGATTCCTGCACCTGCGTCCTCGCCGCGTACGAGCACGGCGATGGTCGCCAACCGCGCGACACGATCGGACTGATGCCACGTCCCGATCTGCTCGGCCAAATCATCGCCGATCAACAGGAAACGCTCCGACTTCGGGTCGCGCGCCGCGAAGGCGTCCAACGTATCAACCGTGTAAGATAACCCGCCCCGATCGATTTCGATCGCGTCGACCGCGAAGCGCGGATCGCTGCCCACGGACAACCGCAGCATCGCGAGGCGGTCGGACGTGGATGCCGTGACGGCTCCTTGCTTGAACGGCTGACTCGCTGCGGGAATGAACACCACCCGGTCCAAGTGCAGCCTGTCGAACGCATCGCTCGCCGCAAGGAGATGCCCAACGTGGGGCGGATCGAAGGTCCCGCCGAAGAGCCCCAGTCGCACCGTGGTCAGGGCTTCGGCGTGGCCGTCGTCGCCGGCGGCGGCGGTGGAGGCCCGCACGTGCTCTTCACCGCATTATCGCCAGGATACTTCTGGTAGAGCGTGGCGCACGTTTCGGCGATTTCCTCGGGGTACTTGATCTGCCGATACGACCTCACGAGCTGGATCAACGCCAGCTTCGCATGCTGGGTGGTCGGGTACAAGCGCTCGACGTCGTTGAAGTAGATGATCGCCGGATCGTATGCCTTACGACGGAAGTAAAACATGCCGGTGTCGAAATTCTTGATCGCCAACCACTCCGTTAGCTTGTCGATCTGTTGTTGGGCGTGCGGCTTGAGCGGCGAATCCGGATACGCCGCGATGAAGCTCTGCAGCGTGCTGATCGCCGTCTCGCCGTAGTCCGGATCGAGCGATGGTTTGCGCCAGAGGCTCGCGTACGACATGCCGGTCTTGAACGTCGCCGGGCCGGCCAATGTGTCTTCGGGGAAGCTCTCCGGAACGCGCGAGTACGCTTGCGCGGCCAGGATGTACTCCTGCTGCCCGGTGTGCGATTCGCCCAGGTAGTAAAACGATGCCGGCAACATCGGATCGCGGGCCGGCAGGTCCGTGGTCAACTTCTCGAAGCCGCTCTCCGCGTTACCCCAATGATGCTGCTTCAGTTGTTGCAACGATGCCTGAAACAGCTCTGCCTTGGAGGCGAAGCTCGACGGAATGAACGGATGCCTGTGACAGGCGGCGAGCCCCGCGACGGCGAGGACGGGAAGCGTACGGCGTAGCGCGTTCAAAAGCATGACGGCGGGTGATACCCGGATTCGGGGAGACGGTTCACCGGAGAGCGGGCGTGCCGCGCCCCGCGGCTTCGCGGAACCACGCGACGAAGCGAGGAATACCATTGGAGATCGGCACGCTCGGCGCGTAGCCGAGCACCTCGCGAGCACGCGAAATATCGGCAAAGGTGCATGTAACATCACCCGGTTGTGGCGGCAAACGCTCGATGGTCGCCGTGCATCCGAGCGCCTGCTCGAGTAGCGCGATCAGTTGCGTCAACGTGGTCGTCTGCGATTCGCCGAGGTTGTACAACTCGTGCCGGACCTCGGGAACGCGCGTCCGATCGATGGCCGCGATCACGCCCTGCACGGTGTCCGTGACGTAGGTGTAGTCGCGCGACGATGATCCGTCGCCGAATACCGGAATAGGACGGCCGCTCGAAATGAGCAATGCGAACTTGCGTATGGCCAGGTCGGGCCGCTGCCGCGGGCCATACACCGTGAAAAACCGCAGCGACACGATGCGGAGCCGCGGCTCGAGCTCGGCGAACGTCTCGCACACGAGCTCGGCGGCGCGCTTGGTCGCGGCGTATGGACTCACAGGTTGGATCGCGGCGTCGGATTCGGAGAATGGGACCCGGCTGGCGTTACCGTACACGGACGAGCTCGACGCGACGACCGCGCGGCGGACGCCGGCGGCTCGCGCAACCTCGAGCAGCACCGCGGTACCGCGCACGTTGACGTCGGCATACAGCGCCGGCGCTGCAATCGATGGGCGCACGCCGGCGCGCGCCGCCAAGTGCACGATCACCTCCGGCTCGACCGCGCGCATCGCGCGTTCCATGGCGGCCGCGTCGCGGACGTCGGCGTCGTGCAGCGTGAACGCGCTCGAGCGGCACGCCAGGGCGATGTTGGCCCGCTTGAGCGCCGGGTCGTAGAAGTCGTCGAAATTGTCGACGCCTAACACACGGTCGCCGCGCGCCAGCAGCGCATCGACCACGTGCGAGCCGATGAACCCTGCCGCACCGGTGACCAGAATCCGCTCAGCCACGCGGGCCTAACCGCTCGGGGCCGAGCGATCGGAAGTACTCGATGGTCCGCGCGACGCCGTCGCGCAGCGGAACGGCCGGCTCCCATCCGAGCATGGAGCGGGCGCGCGTGATGTCCGGCTTGCGCACCTTGGGATCGTCCACCGGCAGCGGACGTGTCTCGATCGGGACCGTCGCGCCCGTTATATCGAGCACGACCTCGGCCAATTGCTTGACGGTGTACTCGGTGGGATTGCCGATGTTCGTCGGGTCGCTGTCGCCGTTCATGAAGAGGCGGTAAATGCCTTCCACCTCGTCGGACACATAGCAGAAGCTGCGGGTTTGCGACCCATCGCCATAGAGCGTGATCGGCTCGCCGGCCAGCGCTTGCACGATGAAGTTGGAGACCACACGTCCGTCGCGCGGCCGCATGCGCGGGCCATACGTGTTGAAGATCCGGACGAGCCGGGTGTCGAGCCCGTGGTAGCGGTGATAGGCCATCGTCATGGCTTCGGCGAAGCGTTTGGCTTCGTCGTACACGCCGCGCGGTCCCACCGGATTCACGTTGCCCCAATATGACTCGGGCTGCGGGTGCACGAGCGGATCGCCGTACACCTCGGACGTCGACGCGAGGAAGAACCGCGCGCGCTTGGCCAACGCCAGGCCCAACGCGTTGTGCGTGCCTAACGCACCGACCTTGAGCGTGGGGATCGGGTGCTCGAGGTAGTCGATCGGGCTGGCCGGCGACGCGAAGTGGAGCACGCCGTCGAGCGGTCCGGCGACGTACGTGTAGGTCGAGATGTTGTGGCGGACGAACTCGAACTTGGACCGGCCGATGAGGTGCGCGATGTTGTCGGCGTGGCCGGTGATGAAGTTGTCGAGCCCGACCACCTGGTGGCCGTCGGCCAGAAAGCGGTCGCAGAGGTGCGAGCCGAGGAATCCCGCCGCGCCCGTAATGAGGACTCTCATTCGCGGCCGCGGCCGATCGAGCGATAGGTGAAGCCTAACGCCGCCATCTTGTCGGGGTGGTACAGGTTGCGGCCGTCGATCACGATGGGGCGCCTGAGCGACGACTTGATGCGCTCGAAGTCCGGATGGCGGAACTGATTCCAGTCCGTGACCACGACCAACGCATCGGCGCCCGTGAGCGCATCGTAGTTGGACTCGGCGTACGCGATGCGGTCGCCTAACCGGCGGCGCGCTTCGGGCATGGCGACGGGATCGTGCGCCACCACCGCGGCCCCGGCCTCGAGCAGCGACTCGATGAGCGTGAGCGCGGGCGATTCGCGCATGTCGTCCGTCTGCGGCTTGAACGCCAGGCCCCACACCGCGATCCGACTGCCGCGCATCCCGTCCGGCATCACGGACGACAGTTTCTCGAACAACCGATGCTTCTGGCGGTCGTTGGCTTCCTCGACCGCATCGAGCACCTTGAGCGCCGCCTTGTTCTCCTGCGCCGTGCGCAACAACGCCTTCACGTCCTTGGGAAAGCACGAACCGCCGTAGCCCGGACCGGGGAAGAGAAACGACGGTCCGATGCGCACGTCGCTGCCAATGCCCTTCCGCACGTTGTCGACATTCGCGCCGACCTTCTCGCACAGATTCGCGATCTCGTTCATGAACGAGATGCGCGTGGCGAGCATGCCGTTGGCCGCGTACTTCGTGAGCTCGGCCGACGGGATGTCCATGAACAGAATCGGCTTCCCCGTCCGCACGAATGGCGCATACAACTCGGCCATCACCGATCGCGCGTAGTCGCTGTCCACGCCGAGCACCACGCGGTCCGGCCGCATGAAGTCTTCGACGGCAGCACCCTCTTTGAGAAACTCGGGGTTGCTGCACATGTGGAACGGGAACTTCGCGTTCTTGGAGACGGCGTCGGCGACTTTGCGCGCGGTGCCAACAGGCACGGTTGACTTGGTGATGATCACCATTTCGCGCGACATGTTCCGGCCGATCACGTCGGCGACGCTGAGCACGTGTCGCAGGTCGGCCGAGCCGTCTTCGTCCGGCGGGGTACCGACAGCGATGAAAACCACCTCGGCGTTCTTGACGGCGGCGCCGACATCAGTGGTGAACGTGAGCCGCTTCTGTTGTTGGTTGCGCTCGACGAGATCTTCGAGACCAGGCTCGTAGATCGGCAGCACGTTTTGCTTGAGGCCGTCGATCTTGCGCTCGTCGATGTCCGCGCACACGACGTCGCTACCCGTCTCTGCCAGACAAGCGCCAACTACGAGACCGACATAGCCCGTCCCGACAACTGTGATGCGCACGATAGGTATTGTTGAGTTCGGTTGTTGGCCGATATGACGCCAGCCCTTGAACTTATCGGGCATCGGGGAGCCGGGCAATGCGCGTTGCCGAATGAAAGTCCCATCGCGTACACGAGCCCGCTCGCGCCCATCGCGACACGGCGCGACCTATCGGACAATGGCGTCGAACGTTCCGGTTAGCACGTTGCCCAGGCGCCGCACCTGCACCCATAGGCGATAGTGCCCCGCTTTCGGAAAGGCATACGGGAAACTGACCGTGTCCGGCAGCGATGCGGCGGCCATCCGCATCGTGTCCGCGACGGCAGCACGCGACGTGTCCGCGCCCTGCCGCCGGTCGAACAACGCTTGCGCCGCCATCGCGATCGTGCCCATCGGATGCAGATGCACGAACACGCTGCCGTCATCGCGCGTGATCATGGCGTGGCTGGCCATTCCCATGTACGGCTGCAACACGGCCGGACGCCCGTCGGGAGCGAGGACGGTGAAGTGGAGCGGTGCGATCTGGTTGGCGACGATCGCCGTATCGCCGCGATCCCACGTCATGGTCGACCCGTCGGTCAAGGTGACGCGCACGTCGTCGCTGCGTGGACCGGTCGTGGTGATCCACGAGTCGTCGGAATCTGTCGCGGCGAATGAGGCAGGCGCATCGCCGGCAATGGCGATCGTGTCGACGAGCGTCTCGGCGAACCCGCTCTGGTGCACGATGTCCGCGTAGAGGCGGTACGTGCCCGGCGGCAGCGGCGGCACCGCAACGCGAAAGTCGTTCGAATCGCGGGTGACCGGATGCAGGTGCGCGAATGCGTCCATGCCCGGCGCTTTTACGAGAAAGAGATGCACCAGCTTTCCGTGGTCCGGGACGAGTGGCGTCTCGGTGCGGGCCAACCAGTCGTGGTCGGTGATCGTGAGGTGCAGCACGCGTTGGCCGGCGGAATCGACGACGCGCGCCGTGTTCGCTGGCGGCACGTAAATGATGTGCTCGTAGCGGCGCGCCGACGCGCGCCACCAGGCGTTGCCGCCTAACAGAGCGAGGGCGAAGAGCGCCGCGGCGGCCGCCACGGCGGCGCGGGCGCGGATCCGGCGACGGGCGTCGACCGGCACACCAGGATCGAGCGTGGCCTCGCGCGAACCGGCGCCGATGATGGACAGGAGGCCGAACACGAGAAACGCGCCGAGCACCAGGAGGCCTGCGCCTAACGCACGGGACATGGGCAGCTCGCGGGTGGCCATCGAGACCACCGGGACGTTCACCGTGCCCGTCCCCCGCGCGCCGGTGATCGCCACGGCGACGGTGTACGAGCCCGTGGTCATGAGCCAGAGTCGTGCGGCGTACGCATCCCGTTCGCCGGCAACCGGCGGCGCGATGTCGGGTGCGGGCGCGCCGCCGGTGCTCGTTTCCCAGTACACGGGTTGCACGGTCACGCGATCGGCCGCGCCTTGCACCTGGACGATGACCTCGACCTGCCCCGGCACGACGCCGGGCGGACGGACCACCACGCCGACCTCGTACGGACCGGCTCGGCCCTTGTAGTAGACATCCGGGCTGCCGACGTGCGCGGTGGCTACCACCGACAACATCGCCAGCGCGAGCAGGGCCGCCGCTGCGTTAGGCAGGCGGCGCGCGGCGCTCACCGCTTCACCTGGCGCAGCCAGTCGCCGAACGCCAGCCCGAATCGCGACGCCACGACCGCGAGGACCAGCGCCAGCACCAACCCGCGCGCCAGCGCGCCGGCGTGGACGGGCGGGAAGACGTGCCGGTAGGCATACGCGGTTTTCGGCAGGCCGTAGAAATAGTTGTCGGTGGCGAACACCCAGTTCTCGGACGCCGGTGAATTGAGAAAATATCCGAACGTCCACTGCGCCGCGAAAAACACGACGAGGAATGCCGCGCCGAGGAGCGCAGCCAAACGCCATCCCCGGAACGTGTCCGGCGCGCGCTGAACGATGAGGTCGAGGACCACGGCCGGCACGATCAACAAGAGCGGAAAATCGGGCGGCACCATGTGCGTGACGGTCTGATAGATCGGGCCTAACCGGGGCGTCGCCGGGAACAGCGGCAGGATCCACACCATCGCCAGCATCACCACCGTGTACACGGCCGCCACCGATGTCGTGGGCCACCTGAGCCGCGAGCCGCGCGCGAGCATGACCAGGTACAGCGGGAACACGGCGCACGCCACGACGTAGAACGCCGGCGCGTGCATGAGCGCTCGGCGGTGAAACTCCGTGGTCATGATCGTGGCGTTGAGGAACAGCACGCCCGCGGCGGCCGCATACAGGAACCGGTACCGCGGCGCGTCGTCGCCGCCGGCGCGGTTCTGCAGCGCCAGCGTCATGAGCAACGCGCCCAGCTGCACGGCGGCGATGCCTAACGCCAGCACCGTGTGCGGCGGACTCAGAATTTCGACGTCGAGCCCGTACGCATTGTGCCACCAGTTGTCGAACGGCGCCGAGGTGAGCATCGCGAACGTCCCCCAGATGCACACCCACGCGCCGAGCGGCGCGTGAAAGAATCGCCAGAAGCGCACCGTGTCGTCGTGCGCGCCGGCGGCGCGGGAAAAGCTGGTGGCGAGCACCAACCATCCGCACGACACACCGGCCACGAGCCCGCCCAGGTAGATCGCCATGTGCGCCGGCGTCCAGAACGTGTCGCGGCCGATGGTGCTATGCCACGAGATGTCCCAGATCACTCCGACGATCACGCACAGCGACGCGAACAGAACGACAGGAATGTGCCACGGCACGCCGCGCGTGCGAGCGTCGTGCGCCGGTCGCGACCGCATTCAGGCGTCAGGGATAGCGGAAGCGGTACGTGGCCACGATCTGTACGCGGCCATAGGTGGCGGCCGGCGTCGCCACGTTGTTCACGTTGTCCACGCGCGCTGCTTGTACCTGGAGCGTGATCGGCACGATGGGGTCGAGCCACTGCACCGAGGCGTCACCCATCCACGCGCTCTGCACATCCGGCGTGTCGCCGCTGGCGAAGGGAAACGGATCGCCCGCATGGCCGAATCGGTCGGGCGTCGGACGCGTGTTGATCCGCTGGTCGCCGCGTCGCCATTTGGAGAGGCCGGCCGACACGTGGAAGCGGCCCGATGGCCACACGTCCGCGAATGCGCGGAGCATGTCGGCATCGGGGCCTAACTCGGAGCCCACGGGCTGATCGTACTGCTGCCACGTGGCGGTGTAGAACGACTCGAGGTAGGTGAAGCTGCTCACCCGGCGATACTGCAGGCCGATGTTCGTCGGCACGGGCAGCGTCAGCGCATACGTGCCGCGCAGATTCCACCCGAACAGGTCCGGGAAGTTCTTCCGATCCTGCGCATTGATCTGGATGTCATCGATCAGGAGATCGCCCTGCAGCGAAAACCGGTCGACGTTCGCGCGCACCGAGCCAAACGCCGTGAGATTGACGTTGCCTTCCTGGCTGATGTCGCTCGACTTGTCGTTCTGCGTGACCTGAAACACCATGAGCGGGTTCACGAAGTCGAGCGCGATGCCCCCGCCCTGCCGCGGAATGAGCGCCGTTTCCCCGACCGTGAGCTCGACCTTGTGCGACGGGCGCCACGTGAGCGCGTGGGCCACCATCATGCGATGATACCGCTGCGATCCGAGGCTGTCCGGCGTGCCGTCCACCGCCGGCGTGAGCGTCACGTCGTTGAGCGACGCGACCAGCGACTTGAACTCGAACTTGGCCCACTGCGCCGTGAGCGTGATCTTATCCAGCGCCGGGCCGTTCGCCGAGAGCACCATTGATTCGGTGCCGTCGCCGACCCAGGCTTCGCGCCCCCGCCCAACGGACAGCACGATCGGTCCTAACTTGCCCGACGCATACGCGTCGCTGAAGTCGATCACGCCCGACGTCTGGCGGAACTGCTGCGCGCGCACCGTCGGATCGTTGCGGCTGTCGGTCTCGCCGTACGCCTCGCTCACCAGTACGACGTTCGGCCCGCCGTCGAAGGTGAGGCGCAGCCGCGCCGTGCCGACCGCAGTCGGGGTGCCCTCCGACGTCGGGCGAATGTTGTCCCACAGCGGGTCCATCTCGCCGCCGTGGAGTCCTGTCCCCTGCAGCGATGCCAGTCCGCCGAATCGAACGCGATACGCCTTGGCGTCCGCCGCCGAGTCGGACGTCACGCTGTCGGCGAGGAAGCGTGACGCGAGCACGTCGAGGATGCGGCCACCGCACATCGACTCGGCTTTGGCGGCGCGCAGGGCCGCGCGCACGTCCTTCACCATGAACGGGCGGTAGGCCGAGATGCGCGCCGCCCCGCACCCCAGCTGCACGAGACCATCCAGCTGCGCGTAGGCCGGATCGTCGAGGGGCAATGTGACTAACGGATGCTGCGCGGCAGCCACACGCGCACTGCCGACGGCGGCGAGGAGCACACCGGCGGCGACTACGATCGCGGCGCGAATCGTCACGCTCCTTTGGTGAACTGACGCGGTTCCGGCGCCGCGCGCTCGCGGAGGCGCGCGATGAGCGCCGCCTGCGGCGAAAACTCCGGCACCAATTCCTGCAGCTTGCGCACGATACCCCGCTCGTCGCGCGCCACGACGAGATCCCAGAGCGTGCCTAACTGATGATCGAGCGAGCGCGATGAGCCGGTCTTCACGATGCGGATCTTCTCGAACCGCGTCGGCATCGTCTCTTCCGTGTCCGACGTGAGCTGCTCGTGCAGCTTTTCGCCGGGGCGCAGGCCGGTGAAAACGATCGGAATGTCGGTGTCGGGCTCGAGTCCCGACAACCTGATGAGGTTGCGCGCCAGGTCGACGATCTTGACCGGATGCCCCATTCTCGAGCATCACGATCCGGTCGCGCGCCTCCTCGAGGGCCGAGGCTTGCAGCACCAGCTGCACCGCCTCGGGAATGGTCATGAAGTACCGCGTCGCCTCGGGGTGCGTGACCGTGACCGGTCCGCCGTCGGCGATCTGCTCGGTGAACAGCGGCACCACGCTGCCGTTGCTGCCTAACACGTTGCCGAACCGCACGGCCACGAAATGGTGCGACCGCGCGTCCGCCAGCGACAGCACCAGCTGCTCGGCCAACCGCTTCGTGGCGCCCATGATGTTCGTGGGGCTCACGGCCTTGTCGGTCGAAATCAGCACGAACGTCGCGCCGTACTGTACGGCGGCCTCGGCCACGTTGCGGGTGCCGAAGACGTTGTTCTGCACCGCATGGCACACGTGCGCTTCCATCATCGGCACGTGCTTGAACGCCGCCGCGTGGTAGACGATCTCGGGTCGCGTCTCACGGAAGAGCCGCGTGACATCGGACGTCTCGCAGAATGTCGCAGATCGCGGGCCGCACGTCCAACGTTGGATGCTTGCGCTTGAGCTCCTGCTCGATGAGGAAGAGCGAGTTCTCCGAGCGCTCCAGGAGCGTGAGCGATGCGGGATCGAACGTCGCGAGCTGCCGCGCCAACTCGCCGCCGATCGATCCGCCGGCTCCCGTGATGAGCACGCGGCGCCCGGCGATCTCCGCCCGCACGACGGCGGAATCCAGGTCCACCGGATCGCGGCCTAACAGATCTTCCACCCGCACCGGACGCACCTGGCTCATCTGCACGCGGCCCGACAACGCCGCGATCGCCGGCAGGATCTTGAACGGCACGCGCGTCGCCAGACAGCGATTGACGATCGTCTGGATCTGCTCCCGCGCGGCCGACGGTATCGCGATGATCAACTCGTCGGCCGGATGCGTCTCGAGCAACGTGCCTAACGATTCGGTGGTGCCGAGCACCGGCACGCCGTGAATGTAGAAGCCGGTCTTGCGGACGTCGTCGTCCACGAAACCGACCGGCACGTAGCCGAGGCCCTGGTTGTTGTGCATCTCGCGCAGCAACAACTCGCCCGCGTCGCCGGCGCCGATGATGAGCACACGCCTGAGGCGGGGACCGCCGGCCTTGGGGCGCCGGTTCTCGCGCACCGCGCGCAGCGTGAATCGGACGCCGCCGATCAAGAGCAACGTCAGCGCCGCGTCGATCACGATCACCGAGCGCGGGAACTGGTACGCTTGCCCCGTGAACACGAGCAACGCCGTGAACAGCGCGCTGCTGATGGCGATCGCCTTGATCAAGGCGAACATGTCGCGCATGCCGACGTACCGCCACCATCCGCTGTACAGCCGGTAAAATGCGAACGCGCCTAACCGGAAGATGAGCAGCGGTCCGAGCGTCAGCACGAATATCGACCGGTATGCCACCGGGATCATCCGGTCGAATCGCAGCAGGAAGGCCAACGTGTAACTGGCGAGCACCAACACCAGGTGCATCGTGAACACCACGACGCGCCGGTGCCGGAAGACCAATGTGGTCACCGCGGCGAACAGGCGCTGTCCCGCCGACGGATGCGCGCCGCGCGGCGGATCAGTGGCCATAGAATGCGCGCACGGCGCCGATCACTTCATCCTGCTGTGCGCGGGCGAGCTCCGGATAGACCGGCAGCGACAACACCTCGCGCGCCGCGCGCTCGGATTCGGGACAACTACCTTCGCGGTATCCGAGATAGACGAAGCACGGCTGCAGGTGGAGCGGCAGCGGATAGTACACCGCCGAGCCGATCCCCTTGGACTTGAGAGACGCCTGCAGCGCGTCGCGACGGTCGGCGCGCAGCGTGTACTGATTGTAGATCGACTCGTTGCCGGCATCGATCGTCGGCGTGCGCACCTCGGGGACGTCGGCGAACGCGCGATCGTAGTATGCGGCGTGGTCGCGGCGCGCGCGGCTCCAGTCGGCGAGGTGTGGCAGCTTCGCTTCCAGCACCGCTGCCTGCAGCGAGTCGAGGCGGCTGTTGAAGCCCACTTCATCGTGATAGTACTGCGTGGCGCCGCCGTGTACGCGGAGCCGCTTGAGGCGCGTCGCGATCGCCTCGTCCTGCGTCACCATCATTCCGCCGTCGCCGTAGCCGCCGAGATTCTTGGACGGAAAGAAGCTGAACGTGCCGATCGTCGCGCGCTCGCCCGCCATGACCCACTGCCCGTCGATCTTGCGCCGCGCCCCGATCGTCTGCGCGGCATCTTCGATGAGCGGTATGTTAGGCAGCGCCGCCGCCAGCTCCTCGAGGCGGGCCATCTGGCCGAACAGGTCCACGGGGACGACGGCCTTGGTGCGCGACGTGACCACCGCCGTCGCATGAGCGGTGGACATGTTGAACGTCGACGGATCGATGTCCGCGAACACCGGCGTGGCGCCCACATTGTGGATCGTACCCGCGGTCGCGAAGAACGTGAACGGCGTGGTCACGACCTCGTCGCCGCGGCCGATGTCGAGTGCGTGCAATGCCAGCAACAAGGCATTGGTGCCGCTCGCGCAGCCGATCGCGAAACGTGTATTCGACAGAGCGGCCACCGCGCGCTCGAGGCGCTCCACCGGCTGGCCGAGAATGAACAACTGATCGTCCACGACTTGCAGCATCGCGCGCACGACTTCGTCCTTGATCTGCGCGTGCTGGGCCCGGAGATCGAGCAATGGAACAGGCATGTTGATTCAGAAGACGGTTCGAGAAAGCGGGGAAACGCGCGCTAACGCGCGCTTCCCCATCGGACAATGTGGACGCATGCCTGCGGCGTCAATCGCCAGTGACGGCAGCGGCACGCACGAGCTCGTGCCATTCCTGCAGTGACCGGACGCGTGGCGGACGGAACCGCAACGATAGAATCGCGTCGCACGCCGCGGAGGCCGCCGACAATGTGGTCGTGTACGCCACCCGATGCGCCACCGCTGCTTGCCGCATGGAATAGTCGTCGCGCTGCGAGTGCTTCCCGAGCGGCGTATTGATGAGCAACTGTACCTGACGATTGACGATCAAGTCGATGCCGTGCGGCCGCCCCTCGTGCACCTTGAACACACGCTCGGCCGGAATCCCGCGCGAGCGCAGGAACTTGGCGGTACCGGTCGTGGCCAGAATGCGGAATCCCATCTCGTGGAACCGGCGCGCCATCGGAATCACGTTCGCTTTGTCGGAGTTGTTCACCGTAATCAACACGGCGCCCTCGAGCGGGAGTCCATTGTCCGCGGCGAGCTGCGCCTTGGCGAACGCGCTGCCGAACGAGTCGGAGATCCCCATCACCTCGCCGGTCGAGCGCATTTCGGGACCCAACACCGGGTCCGCCTCACGGAACTTGTTGAACGGGAACACCGCTTCCTTCACCGACACGTACGGCGGAACGATCTCGTCCGTGAACCCGATCGCCGTGAGGGTTCGCCTAACATGACGCGCGCGGCGTACGACGCGAGCGGCTGCCCGATCGCTTTCGACACGAAGGGAATCGTGCGGCTCGCGCGCGGGTTCACTTCCAGCACGTACACCGTGCCGTCCTTGATCGCGAACTGGACGTTGATCAGTCCGACCACGCCGAGCGCCTTGGCCAGCGCGGTGGTGTGCTCGCGCATCGTGGCGAGGTCGCTCTCGCTGATGATGTACGGCGGCAGCACGCAGGCCGAGTCGCCGGAGTGGATCCCCGCATCTTCGATGTGCTGCATGACGCCGCCGATCACGCACGCGCTCGCCATCGCGAGATCGCGTCGACATCCACCTCGAACGCGTCCTCGAGGAACCGATCGATCAGCACCGGGCGGTCTTCCGACGCGCGCACCGCGCGCACGAAGTATTCGCGGAGCGACGCTTCGTCGTACACGATCTGCATGGCGCGTCCGCCGAGCACATACGACGGCCGGACGAGCACCGGATAGCCGACCCGCTCCGCGATCCCGACCGCCTCGTCGACGCTGGTGGCCGTGCCGCTGGGCGGTTGATTGACGCCCGTCGCACGCGCGACGGCCTCGAAGCGGCGGCGGTCCTCGGCGATGTCGATCGCGTCGGGCGAGGTCCCGAGGATCGGCATGCCGGCGGCCTCGAGCGCCCGCGTCAGCTTGAGCGGCGTTTGCCCGCCGAACTGGACGATCACCCCCAGCGGCTTCTCGCGGTCCACGATCTCCAGCACGTCCTCGAACGTGAGCGGCTCGAAGTACAGCTTGTCCGACGATGTCGAAGTCGGTCGACACGGTTTCGGGATTCGAGTTGATCATGATCGTCTCGAGCCCGCGCTCGCGCAGCGCCATGACGGCGCGCACGCAGCAGTAATCGAACTCCACGCCCTGGCCGATGCGGTTGGGCCCGCTGCCCAGAATCACCACCGACCGGCGCCCGCTGGGCGGCGCCTCGCTCTCGTCGTCGTACGAGGAGTAGAGGTACGGCGTGGCCGACGGAAACTCGCCGGCGCACGTGTCGACCATCTTGTAGACGGGCCGCACCCCCGCCGCCCAACGTTGGGCCCGCACCGCGTGCTCGGCTTCGCCGCGCAACGCGCCGAGTTGGCGATCCGAGAAGCCGAGTCGCTTCATGCGCCGGATCGCCGGCGCGTCGACGGCCGGGAGCGCCGCGTACGCGCGCTCGGCGTCGATCAGCTCCTGCATTTGATGCAGGAACCACGGATCGATGCGCGAGAGCTCGTACACCTCGGCCACCGAGAGTCCGCTCGCCAGCGCGCGCTTCACCTGGAAGATGCGCTCCGGCGTCGGCTGCCGCAGCGCGCCGCGCAGCGTGTCGACCGAGTCGTCCGTTAGGCGGTCGTCCTGCAGCGTGGCGCCCACCACCCATCCGGTGCGCCCGATTTCGAGCGCCCGCAGGCCCTTCTGCAGCGCCTCCTTGAACGTGCGGCCGATGGCCATCGACTCGCCCACCGATTTCATCTGCGTCGTGAGGCGCGGATCGGCGGCCGCGAACTTCTCGAACGCGAAGCGCGGACACTTGACCACGACGTAATCGAGCACCGGCTCGAACGACGCCGGCGTCGTCTTCGTGATGTCGTTGGTGATCTCGTCCAGCCGGTAGCCCACGGCGAGCTTGGTGCCGATGCGCGCGATCGGGAAGCCCGTCGCCTTGGAGGCGAGCGCGGAGGACCGCGACACGCGCGGGTTCATCTCGATCACCAGCATTTCGCCGTCGGCGGGATTCACCGCGAACTGGATGTTGCATCCACCGGCGGCCACGCCGATCTCGCGAATCACCGCGATCGCGGCGTCGCGCATGCGACTGGTACTCGCGGTCGGTGAGGGTCATGGCCGGCGCCACGGTGATCGAATCGCCGGTGTGCACGCCCATCGGGTCGAGATTCTCGATCGAGCACACGATCACGACGTTGTCGGCGTGATCGCGCATGACCTCGAGCTCGAACTCCTTCCAGCCGAGGACGCTCCGTTCGATGAGCACCGTGCCTAACCGGCGAGAGGTCGAGGCCGCGGCGCACGATCTCCTCGTACTCGTCGCGGTTGTACGCGATGCCGCCGCCGGTGCCGCCTAGCGTGAACGACGGCCGGATGATCGCCGGGAAGTCGACCACCGGCGATCAGCGCCTCGGCGTCATCGCACGTGCGCGCGATGCCGCCGCGCGGCACGTGCAGTCCGATGCGGCGCATCGCGTTCGCGAACAGCTCGCGGTCCTCGGCCAACTGAATCGCGCGCGCGTTGGCGCCGATCAGCTCCACGCCGTACCGCTCGAGCACGCCGCGCTCCGCGAGCGCCATCGCCACGTTGAGCGCCGTCTGCCCGCCCATTGTCGGCAGGAGCGCATCCGGCCGCTCGCGCTCGATCACCTGCTCGACGATTCCGGCCGTGACCGGCTCGATGTACGTGCGGTCCGCGATCTCGGGATCGGTCATGATCGTCGCCGGATTCGAATTCACGAGAATGACCTCGTACCCTTCCTCGCGCAGCGCCTTCGCCGCCTGCGTCCCCGAGTAATCGAACTCGGCGCCTTGTCCGATGACGATCGGGCCCGAGCCGATCAGGAGAATCCGGTGAAGATCAGAGCGGCGCGGCATCGAATCACGTCGTCGATGATGGTGTCGAGAGAAAGCCGCGGCGCCCAGCCGGTGGTGTCGCGCAGCTTGCGCGCGTCACCCACCAGGATCGGCACCTCGACGGGACGAACGAGCGCGGGATCAACCTCCAATTTCGCGTCGACGCCCATGAGAGCAAGCACGCGCCGGGCAACCGCGTCGACGGCCACTCCGGTTCCGCTGGCCACGTTGTAGGCTTCGCCGTCCTTGCCCTTTTCCACGAGCGCAATGTACGCGGCGATCACGTCGCCCACATGCAGGAAGTC
Organism: uncultured Gemmatimonadaceae bacterium; assembly: GCA_963702675.1. Taxonomy (GTDB): domain Bacteria; phylum Gemmatimonadota; class Gemmatimonadetes; order Gemmatimonadales; family Gemmatimonadaceae; genus JADGGM01. Next base: position 751,583 of record CAVPDN010000008.1, on the reverse strand, counting down.
GCGGACCGTCGACGTGTTGCCCATGGACAGAACGCCCGGATTGCCGGAGCCACCCGCGTGCAGCTCGCGAACGCGCCGCACGAGCGCCGGAATGAGAAACCGGTCGGACTGCCCTGCTCCGCTGTGGTTGAACGATCGCGTGACGATCACACGCGCGCCCGTCGCGCGATGCGCCGCGAGCGCGATCACTTCCTGCGCTGCCTTGGACGACGCATACGGGTTGAGCGGTCGCTGATCGGCGCTCTCGCCGAGCGGTTGCGCGGCGGCATCATGGCGGCCGTACTGTTCGCCGCTACCCACGACGAGGACGACGGGATCGAGCGTCCCCGCGCGTCGGCGGGCGCCGATGTCGGACAGGAGCCTGGCCGCGGCCACGACGTTCACGTCGAGCGCGAGCGCCGGATCAGCGGTGGCGGCGGGGACGAACGCGATGCCCGCGAGGTGGAACACGACGTCGGGTGTGCTGGCGTCGAGCGCCGCGGTGATCGCGCCGGCGCGCGTCACGTCACACTCGATCCATTGCATGGCATGGCGTTCCCGCGGTCCCAGACGGCCCGCCGGCACGTCGTCGCCCAATCGCGCGCCGAAGACGTCCCAGCCGCGCGACAGCAGCGCGTCGCAGAGCCACTGCCCAACGAAGCCCGCCGCGCCCGTCACCAACGCGCGCACGTCAGCGCGCGCCGCGATGACGCTTGAGGTCCGCGTCCACCATCATCGCAATCAATTCCTCGAATGACACCTGCGGTTTCCAGCCTAACTGCGTATCGGCCTTTCGCGGATCGGCGACGAGGAGGTCCACCTCGGCCGGCCGGAAAAACCGCTCGTCCTGTTTCACGAACTCGCGGTAGTCCAGGCCCGCGGCGCCGAACGCGACCTCGCACAGTTGCCGCACCGAGTGCGTACGCCCGGTGCCGATGACGTAGTCCTCGGGGCGATCCTGTTGGAGCATCCGCCACATCGCGTCCACGTAGTCGCCGGCGAATCCCCAATCGCGACGGGCGTCGAGGTTGCCTAACCGAACCTCGCGGGCCACGCCGAGCTTGATGCGGGCGACCGCGTCCGTCACTTTGCGCGTGACGAACTCGAGGCCGCGCCGCGGACTCTCGTGATTGAAGAGAATCCCGGACACCGCGAACAGGTCGTAGCTCTCGCGGTAGTTCACGGTGATCCAGTGTCCGTACACCTTGGCCACGCCGTACGGGCTGCGCGGATAGAACGCCGTATGCTCGCTCTGCGGCGATTCGACCACCTTGCCGAACATCTCGCTCGAGCTGGCCTGGTAGAATCGGGCGCGCGGCGCCGCCTTGCGCACTGCTTCGAGCGCGCGCGTCACGCCCAACCCGGTGAACTCGCCGGTGAGCACCGGCTGGTTCCACGAGGTCTGCACGAAGCTCTGCGCGGCCAGGTTGTACACCTCGTCCGGCGCGCAGGCCGCCAGGGCTTCGACTAACGAGTGCTGGTCGAGCAGGTCGGCCGACAGCAATTCCACGCGGTCGACCAGATGGGCGATGCGCTCGTACGGCGTGGTCGAGCTTCGCCTAACGACACCGAAGACCCGGTAGCCTTTGGCGAGCAGGTGCTCGGCGAGATACGAGCCATCCTGGCCCGTGATTCCGGTGATCAGCGCGGTCGGCATGGGGCGCGGTGGTGGTCGGGATTCGACGTCAATAAAAAAGGGAGCCTCACGAGAAGCTCCCCCAGTACCCTCTCGTGCGACATTGCCGACGTCACGCGACTTGGCCGCGGGGAGCCCGTTGAATCTTGCCCGCGTTCAGGCAGCGCGTACAGACGCGGATCTTCGTGGGCTTGCCGTCCACGAGAATACGGGCGACCTGGAGGTTGGGCTTCCAGACGCGGCGCACTTTGTTGTTCGCGTGCGAGACGTTGTTGCCGAACGCAACGCCTTTCCCGCACACGTAGCATCCTCGTTTATTCATGATCAACCCTCGATGAGCTCGATGCGCGCCATATCGGCGCCATCGCCCTTGCGATGTCCGGTCTTGAGGATGCGGGTATAGCCGCCGGCGCGCGACTTGAATTTGGGACCCACTTCCTGGAACAGCTTGTCCGCGGTCTCGCGCTTGTGGATGTGCCGCACCGCGAGCCGGCGATCGTGCAGCGTGCCGGACTTCGCTTTGGTGATGAGGCGCTCGACGAACGGCCGCAGCTCCTTGGCTTTGGCTTCGGTGGTCTCGATCGCGCCGTGCTCGATGAGCGACGACGCGAGGTTGCGCATGAGGGCCAGCTTCTGCTCGCTGGTGCGGCGCAGCTGCCGACCCGCTTTCCGGTGACGCATGGATCCTTACTCCTCGTCGTCGGGCGCGGCGGCGGCGGCGCGGCTGGGTGCGGTGCCCCAATCGGTGATCCGCACGCCATCGGTCGTCTCCTCGTACCGCATCCCGAAATTCAGGCCTTGGCGCTCGAGCAGATCGGCGATCTCCTGGAGCGACTTCTTGCCGAAGTTCTTGACCTGCAGCATCTGCGACTCGGTTTGCCGAACCAGGTCGCCTAACGTGCGAATGTCCGAGTTCTTGAGCGAATTCACCGACCGCACCGACAGCTCGAGCTCGTCGATGGGCGTGTGGAACAACTGGATCAACCGTTGGGCATCGGGCGAATGTTCGCCCGCGGCCGGCACCGCGCCCTGCGCGTGCGAGCCGAAGTTGGCGAAGAACTGGAAGTGCGTCTGCGCCAGCGCGGCGGCGTAGCTCACCGCTTCCTCGGGCGTGATCGTGCCGTTGGTCTCGACCGTGAGCGTGAGCCGGTCGTAGTCGGTGCGCTGTCCCACGCGCGTCTCGGCCACCGCGAAATTCGCGCGGCGGACCGGATTGTAGATCGAGTCGATGCGGACCAGGTCGACGGGCAACCCGCGGTCCACCGGATGCTGGTCGGCCTCGATGTAGCCGCGGCCTTTGGCGATGTAGAGCTCGACGTTGAGCTCGCGGTCATCCTGGAGCGTGAAGAGGTGGTGATGCTCATCGATCACGCGGACCACGCCCGAGCTCTCAATGTCGGCCGACGTGACGGGGCCCGCTTCGGTCTTGCGAATGCGGAGCACCGCGGAATCCACGTCGTCGGCCAGCGACAGCGTGAGGGTCTTCAGGTTGCCGATGATCTGGTGCACGTCTTCGACGACGCCCGAGATCGTTTGATGCTCGTGCACGACGCCGTCGATGCGGAACGCCCAGACCGCCGAGCCGCGCAGCGACGAGAGCAGCAGGCGGCGCATCGCGTTGCCTAACGTATGGCCGAAGCCGCGCTCCAGCGGCTGCATGCGGAATTCGGCGACGTTCGGATTATCGTCGCGCTTCGTGGCTTCCACGAGCTGGGGACGAACCAGCCCGGTGAGATCGATTGCCGTAACCATGGGTGTTGTCATCCTCGTGTGGTCCAACCGGGTTCGACCCGGCGACGCCCCACCCCGCCCCTAACGCGCGGTGGGCTCGTATGGGAGTTAGGGTCCCGACCGATCCGGCAGAGGAACGGTGTTGTTTGCTCCGCTCCCGTTTCCCGTTTCCCCTTTGCCCTCTTCCCTGTTATTTCGAATACAGCTCGACGATCAACTGCTCCTGGGCCGCGATCGGAATCTCGCCGCGGGCGGGGCGCTCGAGCATGCGCCCGCTGAACGTGTCCTTGTCGATCGCGATCCAGGACAGCGGCGCGCCGCGCGACGAATACTCCATCGCCGAGATCACCGACACCTGCTCGCGCGACTTCGCGCGCACCGCCACTTCTTCACCCGGCCTAACGAGATAGCTCGGGATGTCGACCTGCTTGCCATTGACGTGAATGTGGCGGTGGCGGATCAACTGGCGCGCTGCCTTCCGGCTCGACGCGAAGCCCAGGCGGTAGACCATATTGTCCAACCGGCTCTCGAGCGCCGCGAGCAAGTTGTGTCCCGTGACGCCCGGCAGCTTGGTGACGCGCTCGAACGTGTTGCGGAATTGCTGCTCGCTCACGCCATAGATGCGCTTCACTTTCTGCTTCTCGCGCAACTGCTTCGCGTATTCCGACGCCTTACGGCGGCGCGCGGTGGCCTGGCCATGCTGGCCGGGGGCGTACGGACGGCGCTCGACCGGGCACTTCTCGGTGAAGCACTTGGTGCCCTTCAAGAACAGCTTGGTGCCTTCGCGGCGGCACTGGCGGCAACTGGGACCTGTGTAGCGCATCGCTCAGACCCTCCGGCGCTTGGGCGGACGACAGCCGTTGTGCGGAATCGGCGTCACGTCCTTGATCGAGCGAATCTGCAGGCCGGCCGCGGCGAGCGCCTGAATGGCGGACTCGCGCCCCGACCCCGGTCCCTGCACGCGCACGTGCACGCGCTTGACCCCCATGCCTAACGCTTCCCGGGCGCACGATTCGGCGGCCACGGTCGCGGCAAACGGCGTGGACTTCTTGGACCCCTTGAACCCCGCCTTCCCCGACGACGCCCACGCCACTGCATTGCCGTGCATGTCGGTGATCGTGACGATCGTGTTGTTGAAGGTCGCGTTCACATGGGCGATGCCTTCCGCCTCCACGACGCGCTTGCTCTTCTTGCTCGTTCCGGTTTTAGCTGTGGCCATGCCCAGTGACGGTAGAGAGTTGCCGAGACCGTTCGCGTATGTCGATCCGCGCGCACCCGTCCGTTAGGCAGGTGGCGCGCGGCGTGCGTTACTTGGTGACCTTCTTCTTGCCGGCGATCGCGCGGCGCGGACCCTTCTTCGTGCGCGCGTTGGTATGCGTGCGCTGCCCGCGCACCGGCAATCCGCGGCGGTGCCGAATGCCGCGATACGATCCGATGTCCATGAGGCGCTTGATGTTCATCGCGACCTCGGTGCGCAGCGCACCTTCGACGCGGTAATCGCGCTCGATGACCTGGCGCAAACGGTTCACGTCGGTGTCGCTCAGATCTTTGATGCGGACATCAGCGTTCACACCCGTCTCGGCGACGATCTTCCGCGCCACCGCCCGGCCAATGCCGAAGATGTACGTGAGTCCGATCTCGACTTTCTTCTCGCGTGGAAGGTCCACGCCCGCGATACGTGCCATGGGTTAGCCCTGACGCTGCTTATGTTTTGGGCTGCGCTTGCAGATGATGCGCGTCACGCCCTTCCGCTTGACCACTTTGCAGTGCTCGCAAATCGGCTTCACGCTGCTTCGAACTTTCACAGAACCACACCTCGTAAGCGGGAAAATCCAGTCAAGTCTTATAGCATAACCGACTTACGAGGGTGATGCAAGGAGTTCGGCACGCACGCGCGCGAGTGCGCCGCGAGGATCAGCATCCTTGGTGACCGTCCGACCGATCACGACGTACGTCGCGCCCGCAGCGGCCGCTCTGCCAGGCGTCACTACTCGCTTCTGATCGTGCGCAACGCCGCCAGCGAGTCGGACCCCCGGTACCAGGATCTCGAGCGCATCCCCGTGCTCCGCCCGCACGGCGGCGGCTTCGAATCCGCTGCAAACCACCCCGCGCACACCGGCCGATCGAGCCAGGCTCGACAGTCGCTGCACCTCGGCTTGCACGTCGGTCACGGTGCGGCCCCACGCCTCGCCCAAAGCCGCGGCATCGAGCGACGTCAGCACGGTCACCGCGAGCACACCGCAGTCCTCGCCTGCCCCTTCGACGGCTGCCTCGAGCATCGCCCGGCCGCCCGTCGCATGAACGGTGAGCAGTCGGGCGCCGAGTGATGCCGCGCGCCGCGCGGCTGCTTGGACCGTGTTCGGAATGTCGTGCAGCTTGAGGTCGAGGAACACGTCGCGGTCGCCGCCGTGCGACCCGGTTCTGCGGCGCACGGCATCCACCACGGCGGGACCGGCTGCCGTGAACAGCTCGCCGCCGACCTTCACGAAGTCGCACCCGTCGCCCAACCGGTCGGCCAACGCGACCGCCTGCTCGGCCGTCGGGACATCGAGCGCAACAATGGCGCGGGCGCGCGTCACGACGGCCACTCCAGCGTGCCGATGAGTTCGCCTAACGAACGAACGCCGTGCCGGTCGCACCATCGAGCGAGGTCGCGCGCGACGCGCTCCGGGGCGCGGGGGTCGCGGAGCGCCGCGGTGCCCATGCCGACCAGCGTCGCGCCGGCAATGAGATACTGGAGCGCGTCGCCCGCCGATGACACGCCGCCCACGCCGCAGAGCGGCACCTGGACCGCCTGCCGCACTTTCCACGTCGCGAGCACACCCACCGGCAGCAAGGGCGCGCCGCTCACGCCTCCGGAGCCAAAGCCTAACGCAGGCCGCCGGCGCTCGACGTCCACGACCAGCCCGGGCATCGTGTTCACGAGCGTGATCCCGTCGGCTCCCGCGTCCACGGCCACGCGCGCGCTCGCCGCGATATCCGCCGACGCAGGGCTCAGCTTGACGAAGATCGGCCGCGTGGTGGCCGCCCGTGCGCCGCGCACCACGGCAGCGAGCGTCGCGGGATCGGCGCCGAATTCCATGCCGCCCGCGCGCACGTTGGGGCAGCTGACGTTGAGCTCGAACACGTCGACACCGCGCTCGCCGGTGAGCCCCGCGACGACGGTGGCGTAGTCCTCGATCGTGCTCCCCACCACGTTCACGAGCACGCGTGCGTCGCCGGCGTGCGCGGCGAGCCACGGCAGCTCGACCCGCTTCACCTCGTCGAGGCCCGGATTCGCCAGCCCGACCGCGTTGAGCATCACCCCGTCGCTCGCCTCGGCCACCCGCGGCGCCGGCGCGCCCGCCCGCGGCGCGACGCTCACCGCCTTCGTCCCGATTCCGCCTAACGCATCGATCGCGATCACGTCGCGCAGCTCGCGCCCGTACGCGGCCGTGCCCGCCGCGAGCACGATCGGGTTCTGAAAGCGCACGCCCGCCGCCTGCACGACAAGCGCGCCGGCGCGCGGTGCCGGTCCGGTCACGGCGTCGCCACGCCTAACCGGCGCTGGTAGTGGTCCAGGTACTCGACCGTCGCGTCGGCGATCGAGCCCGCGATCTCCTTCTGCCGCGCCGCGTTGGTGATGAATCGCGCGTCCGCCGGGTTGGTCCCGAACCCGATTTCCACCAGCACCGCCGGCATGTACGCCGTCACCAATACCCGGAAACCCGCTTGCTTCACGCCGCGGCTCGGCCCCGGCTCGATCGCACCCAGATGCTGTTGGATGAAATCCGCCAGCTCACTCGACTCGCGCAAATGCTCGTTCTGCGCCATGTCGTTCATGATGAAGTTCAGCGGATCGCCTTTCGACGCCGACACGTCGGTCTCGAAGCGCACGGACGCGTTTTCCATTTGCTCCACGCGCTTCGCGTCCTCGGTCTTGGCCTCGGCGAGAAAGTACGTCTCGAATCCGCGTGCCGCGCCGGGATCCTTCCACGCCGGGTTGGCGGCATTCACGTGGATCGACACGAACAGATCGCCGTGATGCTCGTTCGCGATGCGCCCGCGATCCGACAACGCGATGAGCGTGTCCGTCGTCCGCGTCATCACGACGTGGAGTCCGCGTGCGCGGAGTGCGGTCGCCAACTTTTTCGCGACCTGCAGCGTGATGTTCTTCTCGTAGATCTTCCATCGCGCGCCGATGGGGCCCGTCATGCCGTTGTCGGGGCCGCCGTGCCCGGCGTCCACCACCACCGTGCGATGTGCGGAGCCCGACGGCAACCGAATGGGCGCGGCATCGCTGCCCTGCATGGCGGGCGCCGCGGCCGCTTGAAGCGCCAAGAGCAGCACAGCGATCATCGCGTGCGCGCCGCCCGCGCCATTTCGCGCTCGTCCTCGCGTTTGCGCTCGTCGTCTCGCTTGTCGTGCAGCTTCTTTCCCTTACCCAGGGCGAGCGTCACCTTGGCTTTTCCCCGCGTGAAATGCACATTGAGCGGCACGAGCGTGAGACCCTGCCGCTCCACGGCGCCAATGAGCTTTCGGATTTCGCGCTTGTGGAGAAGCAGCTTGCGTGTTCGACGCGGCTCGTGATTGAATTGGTTGCCCTGCGCGTACGGCGCGATGTGCGCATTGAGGAGGAAGACCTCCCCGTCATTCACGATCGCGTATGCGTCGGCGATGTTCGCCTGGCCCGCGCGCAGCGATTTGATCTCCGTCCCCGTAAGCACGATACCAGCCTCCCACGTCTCCAGGAGATGATAATCGTGCCGGGCGCGCTTGTTCCGCGCGACGGGCGTATCTGCTTCCGGGTGATCCGCTGTGGGCAAGGGCGAGGGATGGCGGCGTCCGCGTTCCGACGGCGTGGGCGCGGGACTGCCAGGTAATGGACGATCGTGCCACAGTCAAGTTAGACCCGTCTCTACATCCAAGCAACACGGTGAACGCGTTCCGCGTGATATCATCAGGGTCATGATCATTGGAGAAATCGTCGCCGTCGCGCTGCGCGCACTGGCGGCAAATACGCTTCGGTCGATTCTCACGATGCTCGGCATCGTCATTGGTGTGGCGGCGGTCATCGCGATGTTGGCGCTCGGGACGGGCGCGCGTCGCGCGATTCAGGCGCGCATTGCATCGCTCGGCACCACACGTCTCACGGTGAACCCGACGCGCGTCGTACGCGGCGGCGTCGAGACCAGCGACATCCATCGGATCACGATGGAGGACGTCGAGTTCCTCAAGGAACGCGCCCGCCTCATCGCCGCCATTCAGCCGCAGCAGGACCGCGATCTCCAGGTGGAGTATCGCGGCGCCAACACCTACGTGCAGATCACGGGCGCCACGCCCAACTTTCTGCAGGTGCAGAACTACCGGATTGCGGCGGGCCGAATGTTCACGGACGACGACGGTCATGGGCGGCGTCGCGTGGCCGTGATCGGCACCACGGTGCTGCACGATCTCGGATTCGAGACGGCGGGCGACGCCTTGACCAAGGAAATCCGCATCCGCGGCGTCGGCTTCACGGTGATCGGCGTGCTGGCGTCGAAAGGCGAGGCCGCGGGCGGCTTCTTCGATCCGGACGATCAGGTGCTGATTCCGTTCAACACGGGGCGTTTCATCGTGTTCGACACGCCGTACCTGAACGACATCCACGTATTGGCGCCGAGCGAAGCAGCGATCCCGCAGACGATGGTGGAGCTGCAGCGCATCATGCGTCGCGCGCATCGGCTGCCGGCCGGCGCGGCGGACGATTTCCGCATTCGCAGCCAGATGGACTTCCTGAGTGCGCTGAGCGACACCACGAAAATCTTCAGCCTGCTCCTGGCGGCGATCGCGAGCGTGAGCCTGCTCGTGGGCGGTGTGGGGATCATGAACATCATGCTCGTGTCGGTGACCGAGCGCACGCGCGAAATCGGCATCCGGAAAGCGCTCGGCGCGACGCAACGCCAGATCCTGCTCCAGTTCCTGATCGAAGCGGTGACGCTCTGTGCGTTAGGCGGGATCCTGGGCGTCGGCCTGGGCGTGGGCGGCGCCACGGCGCTCAAGTCCATCATGTCGTGGAACGAGCAGGTCGTTCCGGCCACCGTGGCGATCGCGTTCCTGTTCGCGGCGCTGGTGGGGATCATCTTCGGGGTGTGGCCCGCGCGGCGGGCCTCGCGCCTCGATCCGATCATCGCCCTGCGCTACGAGTGATCGGAGGCTGTGCCTAACTCGGGATCGCGGCTCGCCGCCCACTGCGCGATCGTGTCCAGCTGCGCCAGGTAGATCGCGATCGGCATGAGCGCCGTGTCGCTGAAGTCGCCGCGCACGTACCAGTAGGCGGCGCGCGACGCGACGTACCGGCGGCGCGCCAGGCGCGACCGCCGCGCGCCGCCCACGTAGGACGCGCTGTCGCGCAGCAGGCGGCGGTAGTAGGGCGCGTCTTCGGGCGTTCCGTTAGGCGCACGCACCGGGCGCAAGCCCGTCTCGGTGTCGAACCGGAGATAGGCGTGCGCGGGGTAGCCGCGCCGGATCGCATCCGGGTGGAACCGCTTGTCGAGGAACATCTCCGCCGGCAGCGACGCCAGCAGATCGAACACGGCCGGGTCGAGGTACGGCGTCCTCACGCTGCCGGCGACGTTCCACAAGCCGAACGGCACGAGCGCGATCTCGCGCCGCGTGCGATTCCAGAAAAAGTACGACCCGATCGGATTCGGCGCGTCGAGATGATGGCGCAGCTCCTCGGTGAGGCGCGCGACGGCCGCCTCGCGGCTCCAGCGTGCGGCCATTGCCGGCGGGACCATGCGCATCGCGCTCTCGTCCAGCTGCGCCTGTGCGAGGTCCTCGACGTTGCCGGCGCGGGCGAGCGCGAGGTGCGGCGCCTCCAAGCGGTGACCGTTGGACAGCACGTCCCCCGCAATCCCATCCCACACCGCTACGTGCTGGCCCGACAAGCGGTCGGCGAGCGCCATGAACCACGCGTGCTCGTCGGCGCAGAAGTGTGTGATCAGGTTCTTGCGCAGCTCCGCCGACGCCCGCGACGGAATCTCCTCGACGAGCTCGTGGGTCACGCCCACGGCGCGCGCGATCTCCGTCGCCACCACGACGTCGCGCGACCCGCGTGGCGGGTAGTTGCGCAGCGTTAGGCACCGCTCCGGCGGGAAGCCGGACGCGCACAGCTCGAACAGGATGTGGCGCGAGTCGCGACCGCCGCTCAGCGGGACGACGTTCGGCTGATCGCCCGGCCCGCACCGTCGCACCGCATCTCGAAACACCTCGACGTACGCATCGAGGGCGGCGCCGCGCGTCATTGAACTCGGGCGCACCCGGGGATAGGTCGCTTCGATCGACAGCACGCCGCCACACCATTCGAGCCGGCCGCCGGGCGGCAACACGCGGACATCGCGGAACGGCGTGTCCTCGCCCAGGAAGAATCCGATGCGCAGAAACACCGCCATTGCGGTGTCGTCGATCGGCATCGAGCCGCCGATCGCCATCAGCCTGACTAACGACGGCGAGATGGCGACGCCATTGGCCAGGCGGCGCACGAAGAGCGGGCGGAAGCCATATCGCCCGGTGTGCGCGCGCAGCCGCTCGCCGTCCCAGCGCCAGCCGGCGTTGCCGACTCCCGACGGCTGTTCGGGCGCCGACCACTCGGCGTCACCGTGGACCGTTAGGACACCGTGCCGCGACTCGACGATGAAACACGGCAGCCGCAGCACTTGGGTCGCGTCCAGCGTCGACTCGTCGAGCGCGCGTAATCGCCGAACATCTCGTTCGGACGGTCGTCACGCCGCTGGTGCGCGGCGATCGCTGCGTGCGTGTTGAACCTGACTGCGACTTCTCGCTCGTTATGCCTCTCGACGCGTTCGATGCAGTGTTTGACTTTGTCAAAGCGGCTCAATAGGTTACGCGTCCACGCCGAAGTGGTGGAATTGGTAGACGCGCTGCGTTCAGGGCGCAGTGGGCGATAGCCCGTGGGGGTTCGAGTCCCCCCTTCGGCATATCGTGCAAGCGGGCGACAATCGTCGCCCGCTTTGCTTTATCTGATCAGATCGCGAGCAGCTGATGGGGCGATGTCTTCGGGAAGATCAGCAGATCCGAAGCGTTCGCGGAGCGCCGCGTTGCCGTCCCCCAAATAGCGGGACAGAATTTCCGACGCGTGTGCCACGTCCTCCGCACTCACAGCTTCCCTCCGCCCCGCAAACTCCAGAAGGGCTCGGCCCAAGTGCCAGCCGCTCCCCTCTCCCTGACGATTTACTAACGCCTCGCTATACGCGCGAAGGCGTTCGTTGAGCTGGTGCTCGGCAACGCGGAGCTTGCCAGGAGCCACGGCCTTGTCGCGCGCCAACGCGCTTGCCAACGCCCGCGCGACGACAGACGCCGTGCGATCGTCGAGTGCGTCGCGCTGCGCGGTCAAGCAAACCGAGCGCCCGTCGCGCGTAACGCAACTCCCACCGCGCGTGGTCCACGTCACCGCCAGTTCCGTGCTCGGAGAGCCAGGCAACGTCGTCTGCCGACGGCTCGAGGCTGAGCGTCGCTACGTAGGCATCCGCCTTGTCGCGGAGCGCGCGGCCCCGTCGCCATTTACGCCACATTGTTAGGCGGTCGATTGCGTCGCGCGCGCGGGTGCGCCGCGGTCAGCCCTGGAGAATGGGGAGTCCTACCCGCTCGCGAACGACCGGTTCGTCGTACATCAGATCGGAGAGGTGCACGCCATTGAGGACGGCGTCGATCTTTTGCTGGAGCAGCACCCACACCGGGCGGATGCTGCACGTGTGCGAGGCGGAGCACCGCTCGTCGTCCACCGGATGCGACACACAGTGGAGATCGAACGTCGTCAGCTCGGACGCCGCGATCACGTCGCGCACCGAGATCTCGTGCGCCTCGCGCGCGAGGGTGTACCCGCCATGCGCGCCGCGCGTGCTCTTGACGATATCGGCCCGCCGGAGCCGGAGCAAAATCTGCTCGACGTAATCTGCCGGAAGCCGCTCGCGGGTCGCGATGTCGCGGCCGGTGACGGGATGTTCGCGCGCCCGCTGTGCAAGGTGCAGCGAACAGATCAGACCGTACTCGGCCCACGTCGTGATCCGCATGATTTCAGGATAGGCCGGAACCGGCCCAACGGCAAGTACGACGCCGAGCCGCACGGCTTCATTTTCCCGGCACGCCGATCTCGGTCATACGTCGCAAGTCGAGCACGCGGTCGACGTCTTCTCCGGCAACACGCCCTCCCGCCGAACGAGGTCCCGGATGAGCGTGTTTTCCTTCACGGAGCGCTTGCTCAACTCGGCAGCGCGCGCGTATCCGATTTGCGGCGCGAGCGCGGTGGCCAGCGCGGCCGACCGCTCCACCCAGTACGCGCACTGCTCCACGTTGGCCACGATGCCGGCAACACAACGCTCGGCCAGCGTCGTGGCTGCGTTAGTCAGGATGATCATCGAGAACATCACGTTGTGCGCGATGACCGGCATCATCACGTTGAGCTCGAGCTGCCCATGCTCGGCGGCCGCGCTCACGCACGTGTCGTTGCCGATCACCTGGAAGCAGACCTGATTCACCATCTCGGCGATCGACGGATTGACCTTGCCCGGCATGATCGACGACCCGGGTTGCACCGCCGGCATGACAATCTCATCCAGGCCCGTGCGCGGCCCCGACGCCAGGAGACGCAAATCGCTCGCGACCTTGCTCAGGTCCACGGCGAGCGTGCGGAGTTGGGCGCTGAAGGCGGCGACATCGCCCATGCTCTGCATGAGCTGCACCCGGTCCTCGCCTTCGCGCAGATCGAGGCCCGTCACCTTGCGCAAATGCTTGATCATGAGCGATGGGTACTGCGGCTCGACGTTGACGCCCGTACCCACCGCGCTGCCGCCAATCCCCAAGTCGCGCAGAAAGTCGCCAACGTCGTTCAGCCGGCGCGCGTTCCGCTCGATGGTAATGCCGTAGGCGCGAAACTCCTGGCCTAACCGAATCGGCATCGCATCCTGCAGGTGGGTGCGACCGCACTTGATCACATCGTCCAGCTCGCGACCTTTGTCGAGGAACCGGTCGCGCAAGGTGGAGAGCGCCGGCGCGAGATCGCGAAGCAGCGCCAGCGCGCCGAGGCGGATCGCCGTCGGGATCACGTCGTTCGTGGACTGCGCCATGTTGACGTGATCGTTCGGGTGGACCGGCGTGTACGCACCGCGCCGTCCGCCCAGGATCTCGTTGGCGCGGTTCGCCAGCACCTCGTTCACGTTCATGTTGTGCGACGTCCCTGCCCCGGCCTGATAGACATCCACCACGAACTGGTCGCGGTGCTGTCCGGCAAGCACCTCGTCGGCCGCGGCGACGATCGCGTCGGCAAGGCGGGCTTCGAGCCGGCCTGTCTCCTTGTGCGTGAGCGCGGCCGAGCGCTTGATCCAGACCACCGCGTCGACGAACATCGCCAGCGGACGAAGGCCGCTGATGGGGAAGTTCTGCACGGCGCGCACGGTCTGCACGCCATACAGCGCACTCTCGGGAACGGACAATTCGCCGAGCGGGTCCTTCTCGGCGCGGGTCTGTTGGGACATTGTCGAAGACTAGGGAGGAAGAAGGTCGAGCGCGCCGGCGTCTAACGCAACCGGCGCGCCGCAAGCATCCGCGCGCGTCAGGGCGCGTCGGCCGCGTATTCGTTGTGCTGCGCGATGACGATCAAACCCGTGCCGCCATTGTTCTGGACCGTTGTCTGCCAGCGATACGCACGCATGTTCCGCGGGGTGGCTGCGCCCTGGCGCCAGATGCTAGCGACCGCGGAAGGTATCAGGAAATTGCCGGTATCGGTCTCCGAACAATACATCTCGAGGTGCACCGTATCGGGATTCACCGTGTGGCTCACGGTATCGAAGCCGATCGCGAAGACGACCGCGGATCCGGCTCCAGCCGCGGGCGTGTACGTGATACTGAACGAAGTCGGGTCGGGATCGCGATCGATGGGTGATACCGTGAACGCTGCTGCCGTGGCTGCGGACACGGAGGCCGAAGGATACGAATTGGCGCCAGTCGCGCCCGGGATCGTAACCGAGACAGCCGTCCCCGGAACCCACTGGAGCGGCGGTGCTTGGAGATCATACGTCCCGGTGAATAGTTGCGTTATCGGATCCAAATCCGGCAACAGACGCGTGGTGACGTCGCCGGCCTGGACGAGCAACGAGTCCCCTGCATTGAGCGGCGAGAACAGGTTGTACGGGAACGCACCCGTGTCCGCCAAATACGGAATCACGAGACACGAATCCTGGACGGTGCGGCTGTCCGGTACCCCGACGCCCTGACCGTTGAAGAAGTGCGCCACCGGAGAGAGAACGGTATGCCCTAACGAGTCCAGCGTGTCGCTCAGGACCACGATGCCAAGCGGCCTCGAGGTTGGCAGATCGGTGGACAGATTGCACGCTCCCAAGCTGGCAAGAGCGGCAACAACGAGCAAACGAGGTAGACGCATGAAGATTTCCTCCGGGCCTTGCGGATGGCGAAGTGGGGCGCGTGATGACTGCCTGAATTGTTACTCAGGACTAACCGCTGACGCCAGACCGGACCGTGTCAGCAATACGATCGCGAGAACCGCCAGGATCATAGCGACGCCGAGGAGACCAACCGACGCCGTGTGCAGGTGATCGAAGGCGATTCGTGCGGGATCGGTCGGGGCGAGTGTCTCGATCGGCGTGGCGAGACGTGCGCGCAACTGGTCGATACGCCGCACCACCACGAACTGAGACACCGCGCAGCAGGCAGTGATCCCGGCGCCGCAGACAATCCGGATCGTGCGACCGGTACCGGCCACGCCGCCTGCGCCCAGCCAAAGCACCACGAGGCCGGCCACCACGCCCGCATCGAAGATTGCCGGCAACGTTGCGCGCACGAACCCACCGGCCAGCGCGACGTCGGGAAGCGTGCGGAACGCCGCCGGCGCGGCGACCACGGCGAAAAACACCGCGGCGCCGAGCCAGGCACTCAACACGAGCGCCGCGAGGAGCGGGGCGCGCGAGCGACTCACTCGCTCCCCACGATGCGCACGGTGCCGTTGAGAAACGGATTCGAGACCTTCTCGCGGCCGACGGTGGTGGCGGGGCCGTGTCCCGGATACACGATCGTGTCGTTAGGCAGCGCGGCGATGCGGCCCAGCGAGCGGGCGAGCTGCGCTTGCGTTAGACATGGGCAGATCCGTCCGGCCGATCGAGCCGGCGAACACGCAATCGCCCACGAATGCCATCCCGTGGCCGTGGATCACGACGTGGCCCGGTGCATGGCCCGGCGTATCGATCACGGCAAACTCGTCCGTGCCCACCCGCAGCACGTCGCCCTCGCGCATCGCGACCTCCGGTTCGGGCGGCTGCTCGACCTCCAGTCCGTACTCGCGTCCGTGCTCCACGGCCGCATCGTACAGCGGCTTCCCATCGGGATGCGCGTAGATCGGCACATCCAGCTCGCGCTTGATGCCGGCGATGCCGCCCACATGGTCGACGTGGGGATGCGTGACCCAGATGGCGCGCAGCGCGGCGCCCGACCGCCTAACGGCGGCGAGCAAACGGTCCGGCTCATCGCCCGGATCGACGAGCACGCACTCGCGGGTGCTGGTGCAGACGATCAGGTACGCGTTTTCTTGAAACGGCCCAACGGAGATCGCGTCGACCCGCACCCTACACGGCCTCGGGTGCAGCATCCTTCAGCGCCGCGAGGTACTTCTCGGCCGCGATCGCCGCGGTGGTTGCGTCTCCGGCGGCCGTGGTCACCTGGCGCGTGAGCTGCGACCGGAGATCGCCGGCGACGAACAGCCCCGGAATGGAGCTCTGCATGTTGCCGTCGGTCACCACGTAGCCGGACGCGTCGTGCGCGAAGTGCTCGGCGATGATGCCGGTGTTCGGATGGAAACCCACGAACACGAAGATGCCCGTCGCCGCGAGATCGCGCCGCTCGTTCGTGCGCACGTCGCGCAAGACGAGATTGTCCACCAGACCCTTCGTATCGCCCTCGATGATCTCGACCACCGTATCCCAGATGAGCTCGATCTTCGGATTCTCGAACACGCGCTGCTGGATGATCTTCGACGCGCGCAGCTCGTGGCGCCGGTGGATGAGGTACACCTTCTCTGCGTAGCGCGTGAGGAAGTCGCTCTCTTCCGCCGCCGCGTCGCCGCCGCCCACGACCGCGATCGTGTGTCCCTTGAAGAACGCGCCGTCGCAGATGGCGCAGTAGGACACGCCTTTCCCCGCGTACTCCGCCTCACCCGGGACGCCGAGTTTGACCGGGGTGCCGCCGGACGTGACGATGACCGCCGGCGACTGATACACGTCGCCCGCATCGGTGGTCGTCTCGAAGGTGCCGTCGGGCATCCGGCGCACGGTGTCCACCGTCACGCCTAACGCGAGCTCGGCGCCGAACTTGCGCGTGTGCTCCTCGAGCTTCTGGGCGAGCTCCCAACCTTCGATGCGCTCGAAGCCCGGATAGTCCTCGATGAGCTCGGTGTTCAAGAGTTCGCCGCCGGCCGCGCCCTTCTCCAACACCGCCGTGCGCAGCATCGCGCGTCCCGCGTACAGGCCCGCGGTGAGTCCCGCCGGGCCGGCGCCAACGATCACCACGTCGTATTCGTGTCTCTGGCCCACCGCCATGCTCCTTCGATTCCGTGGTTGAGGAAGCCGGCATTGGCTTCCGCGCCATCCCGCTCGCACGCCAACGGTGACGTCTTCGTTCCATTCGAAAGATAAAGCACCGGGAAGGAGCCCGGCGTTCCTTACCGAATGTGGCGGCCGCCGTCCACGACGACGAGATCGCCGGTGACGTAGTCCGCCTCGATGAGATACAACATGGCCTGCGCGACGTCGTCCGGAGATCCGAGGCGGCGCAACGGCGTGGTCTGTTCCAAATGCGCCGCATCCTCCGCGCTCCAATGCTCGGGCAGGAGTACGGCGCCGGGCGCAATGGCATTCACGCGAACGCGCGGCGCGAGGATGCGCGCGAGCACGCGCGTCATGTGGATGACGCCCGCCTTCGAGATGCCGTGCGCCGCGTAGGCCGGCCACGCTTCGATGCCGGCCAAGTCGGCGAGATTGACGATCACGCCGCCTCGCTCTCCCATTGCGTGCGCTGCCGCACGCGCGCAGAAAAACGGGGCGCGCAGGTTGAGCGCGAACGTGTCGTCCCAATCCTGTGTCGTGATCTCGTCCAGCGGACTGCGCACCATGACGGCGGCGGAGTTGACGAGGATGTCGAGCGAGCCGAAATGATTGACGACATTGGCGATCAGGCGGTCCGGGGTCTCGCTTTGGCGCAAGTCGGCGCGGAACTCCGCCGCCTCGACGCCGCGCGCGGTGAGCTGCTGGATGAGCGAGCGTGCATTGTTAGGCGAGCCGTGATGATGGACGGCGACGCGGGCGCCGCGATCGGCCAGGGCTTCGACGAGGGCGCGCCCAACGCGGCGCGCGCCGCCGGTGACGAGTGCGACGCGGCCTTCGGGGTTCACTCAGCGCTCCAGCGCGTCGAGGACATCGCGGGGCGCCGGGGCGCCGCGCGCGGCGAACGCAATGCGGCCGTCACGGCCGATGCCGTACACGGTCCGCTGGATGAGACGTCCGTCGGGTTTGAGCGCGCCGTACGCGGCGGCGATCTGCCGGGTCGCGTCGCTCAGCAGCGGGAAGCCGAACTGCATCTTGGCCGCGTAGCGCGCGTGCGCATCCACGCTCGCCGGATTCACGCCTAACGGCTGGACGCCGGCCTTCTCGAACTCGCTCAGCTCGTCGCGCACGGCGGAGAGTTGTTTGTTTCAGCCGGGGGTGTTGTTGCCGGGATAGAACACCAGCACCACGGCTTGTTTGGCCAGCAGGCGGCCGAGCGCGTACGTCTTGCCATCGCTGGCCGGCGCCTCGAACGCCGGCGCCCGGTCACCCACCGTGAGGAGGACGGTGCTCATGCGACGTGCGCCGCCAGAGCGCGGGTGCGCTCGTCCTGGCGCACGAGCCAGGATTCCGGCACGTGCATGCTTCCGATCACGCGCGGACCGCTCTTGGCGCCGTGCCAATCGGAGCCGCCGCTCGGCACGAGGTCGAGATGGTCGGCGAGGGTCGTGATGCGGGCGATGTCTTCCGCCGAATGTCCGGGGTGCAGCACTTCGACGCCGTCGAGTCCCTGCGCGCGCAGCGTGTCCAGCCGCTCGCGCGTGGCGCCGGCGCCCGGGTGCGCCAGGACCGCCAGTCCGCCCGCCTCGTGGACGAGCGCGATGGCTTCGCCTAACGAGAGCCGGTGTTTGGGCACGAACGCGGGGCGGCCGTTGCCCAGGAAGCGGTCGAACGCGTCGCGCACGTCGCGCGCGAAGCCGCCCGCCACCAGCGCCCGGGCCACGTGCGGCCGGCCGATGGCGGCGGCGCCGGCCTCGGCGAGCACGGCGTCCAACGGCAGTGGCACGCCTAACGCATGCAGCTGATCGACGATCCGGCCGGCGCGCTCGCGGCGCGTCGCGCGAAACACCACCAGGTGGCGCTCGATCGCCTCCAAGCGGATGAGATGCAAGCCAAGGAGGTGCGTCTCGGCGCCGCCATTGATGGCGCTCAACTCGACGCCGGCCACGACGCGTACGCCTAACGGCGCGCCGGCCAGGCGCGCCAGGGCGACGCCGGCCACCGTGTCGTGATCCGTGAGCGCGATCGCGGTGAGGCCCGCCGCCGCCGCCGCGTCCACCACCGCATTGGGCGCGAGCGAGCCGTCCGACGCCGTCGAGTGCATGTGCAGGTCGACGCACCGAACGCCGTTGGCGCCCGGTGTGTTCGCGGCAAGCGGACTCACCGGCGGTACCCCGCCTCCGGCGACGTCGCGCTGTCCTGCGACTGCGAGAACAGGCGCGCCAAATCGGCGTCCGTCAGCTCGGACAACGATTGGTCCCGCGACCGCGCGCCTTGCGGTGAATACCGCACCGTGCGCACGCGGCGCTCGACGCCGTCGCCGGTCGCGAACAGCAGCGCGAACTCGTCCCGATCGTACTGCGTGACGCGACCCGACGGCATCACTTCCCAGCGCGCGCCATTGATCGTGAGTGTGCGTATGGGCATCAGTCCACGTCCACTTCTTCGTAAATGCGCACGCCTTCGGCCGGTTGGTCCGGCGACTCGGCGAGCGCTTTGGCGAGCGTCTTGGCGTCGTCCGCCTCGATGAACTCGACGAACGCGCCCGACAAATCACTCTCCTCGAACATCCAGAATTTGCAGGCGGCGTTGACGTAATAGGTGCGCCGCACCTTCACCTTCTGCAAGAATTTCTTCCGGTCGGCGAGGGGGACGATCGAACGTCGAATGGTAAGCGCTCTGGCCACGTTAGAATCCGGCGTCCGGATAGGTCTCGAGGGTCTTCTTCACGTGCGCGAGATACTGGTCGGCAACGGCGCCATCGATGATGCGGTGATCGAACGAGATCGAGAAGTACGCGCACGTCCGGATCGCGATCACGTCCTCGCCATCGGGTCCCGTCATCACCTTGGGCCGTTTCTCGATCGTGCCGACGCCAAGAATCGCGACTTGAGGTTGATTGATGATCGGCGTGCCCATGAGCGAGCCGAACACTCCCGGATTCGTGATCGTGAACGTGCCGCCCTGCACTTCTTCCGGACTCAACTTCTTCGCGCGCGCGCGGCCTGCGAGATCGTTGAGTGTGCGCGTAATCCCGGTAAGCGAGAGGTCGTCCGCGTGCTTGATGACCGGGACGATGAGACCCCAGTCGAGTGCGACGGCCACCCCGATGTTCACCTGCTTGCGATAGATGATCGAATCACCGGCCACCGACGCGTTCATGACCGGGAACGCTTTGATGCCGTCGACGACCGCTTTGATGATGAACGGGAGGTACGTGAGCTTCTGTCCCGTGGCCGCCTCGAACGCGGCGCGGCGCGCGGCACGGATGCGCGCGATGCGCGTGAAGTCGATCTCCATGAACGACGTCACGTGCGCGGCGGTGCGGCGCGAGAGCGCCATGTGCTCGCTGATCACCGTGCGCATTTTGGTCATGGGCTCGACCACATCGCCCGGCTCGGCGGTGGGCGTGGGCCACATTGCGCCTAACGGCGCCATCGCGGGGCGCGGCGCACCCGGTGCGCTCGGTGCCGCGGGACGAACGGCGCCGCCGCCGTCGATGAATTGCAGGATGTCCTTCTTGGTGACGCGTCCGGCGAGGCCGGAGCCGTGCATGCCGGTCAGCTCGATGCCGTGGTCCGCGGCGATCTTGCGAACGAGCGGCGACGACTTGGTGCGGAGGCGGTCCTCGAGCGAGTTCGAGTTTCCGCCACCGTTGCCCCCATGCGTGGGAGCGCTTGGCGTTGCGGGAGAAGGATGATGGGGCTCCGCGGGCGCGCTCGTAGATTCGACAGCGGGGGGGCCCCCCGCGCTCCCGACGCAGCCGGCGCCGGCGCTCCCGCGCCGACTAACGCACCCTTCTCGGTCTCCAGACGCGCCACGATCGTCTGCACTGGCACCGTCTGTCCTTCCTGCACCAAAATCTCCGCCAATACTCCCGCAGACGGCGCCGGAATCTCGGCGTCGACCTTGTCCGTCGATATCTCGAAGATCGGCTCGTCGCGCTTCACTTCATCGCCCACCTTCTTCAACCACTTCGAGAGCGTTCCCTCCGCGATCGACTCGCCCATCTGCGGCATGATCACATTGATGCGTGACACTGGCTCAACTCCTCTTCGATTGTGTCAGTCCCGCTCCAGCGTCCACCCCGGCACGCCGCCGAATGCGCCACTGGATCAGGACAATCATCACGACTGCGCCTAACACTCCGCCACCAATGAAGTACGGGAACGTGTTGCACGACGGCAAGTCCGACGCCGCCTTACAGCCGGTCACCGTATCGACGATCTGGGCAATGCCCACTCCGATCATTCCGCCGCCGAAAAAGCTGCCCGGCAATAACAGACATCCGATCGCCAGGCGCGGTGGCCCGGTTCGCTCCCGCACGTCAGTACGCCGCGAGCTGGCGCGCGACCGACACGATATCCGACGTCTGTGGCAACACGTAATCCTCGAGCGGCGGCGAATACGGCAGCGGCACGTCGGCTGCCGTCACCCGCAAAATCGGCGCGTCCAGGAACGCGAACGCCTGCTCCGTGATCCGCGCCGTTACTTCGCCCGCGACGCCGCCCGTCCGCGTGTCCTCGTGCACGATCATCACGCGATTCGTCTTCTTCACGGTCGCCATGATCGCCTCGTCGTCCATCGGCAACAGCGACCGCAAGTCGAGCACCTCGACGGACAGACCATCTTCTTTCTCGAGCTGCTCCGCCGCCTCGAGTGCTTTCCACACCGTGGCCGCGTACGTGATGATCGATAGGTCCTTCCCTTCCCGCGCCAACCGCGCCTTGCCAATGGGAACGACGTGATCGCCCGTGGGCAGCTCTTCCTTGATGCGGCGATACAGATACTTGTGCTCGAAGTACAACACCGGATCGTCATCGCGAATCGCGGCCTTGAGCAACCCGTAGGCGTCGCTCGCCGTCGATGGATAGACGATCTTGAGACCCGGAGTGTGCAAGAACGCCGCTTCCGGATTCTGCGAATGGAACGGGCCGCCGCGAACGTAGCCGCCGCTCGGACCGCGCACGACGAGCGGGCACGGCAAGAACGCGCGGTAGCGGGCCGTGGCGACATAGTTCGTGAGCATGTCGTACGCGCACGAGATGAAGTCAATGAACTGCATCTCGCAGACCGGCCGCATACCCATGTGCGCCGCGCCGGCCGCCGCGCCCACGATGGCCGCTTCGGAAATCGGCGTGTCGATGACGCGCGACTCGCCGTATTTCGCGAGCAGCCCATCCGTGACCTTGAACGCGCCGCCGTAGGCGCCAATGTCTTCGCCTAACACGAACACGTTCGGGTCGCGATCCATCTCTTCGAACAGCGCCAGACGGATCGCCTCGAGGTACGTCGTCTCAGCCATTGAACGTCCCCCATCCGGCCGGCCGCTCGTTCGCTGCCACCGCGCTCGACACGCCGCTCCGATACCAGAGCGGCGCAACCGACGGCGGATCGGCGTACACGCCCGTGAGCGCATCCGTGGGCTCCGGCATCGGCGATCGCTCGGCCTCGTCGGTCGCCGCATCGATCTCGCGCAGCACGCGCGCATCGATCTCGGCCAGCTCGTTAGGCTTTACGCCTTCGTCCTGCGTCAGGCGGGCCATGTACCGGTCGACGGGATCGTTGGTCGCCTCCCAGCGCGCGATTTCGCCCTCGGGGACGTACGACTGGTTGTCGTGTTCGGCGTGTCCCTTGCGGCGATAGGTGAGGAGCTCGATCAAGGTCACCCCTTCTCCCCGGCGGGCCCGCTCGACGGCGCGCCTGGTCACGTCGTACGTCGCCAACACGTCATTGCCATCCGCCTGCTCGCCGGGGATGCCGTACGCCAGTGCCTTGTCGCGGAATTCCGCCGCCGCGGTTTGCTTGGGTGTGGGCGTCGAGTACGCGTAGCCGTTGTTCTCGACGATCACGACTAACGGACACCGCTGCACGGCGGCGAAGTTGATGCCTTCGTGGAACGCGCCCGTGGAGGTCGCTCCGTCGCCGATGTACACGAGTCCCACCCGATCCTGGCCGCGCATCTTGAAGCTCAGCGTGACGCCGGCCATCACCGGCACCATGTCGCCCAGGTGCGAGATCTGGCCGATGAAGCCGCGCTCGAGATCGCCAAAATGGATATTGAGCTCGCGGCCGCGCGTAGGCGAGTCGCCCTTCGCCATGTATTGCCGGATGATCTCGAGCGGCTCGGCGCCCTGCACCAGCATCGAGCCCAGGTTCCGGATGAGCGGCGAGAGGAAGTCGCCCTTCGTGCGGTCCAGCGCGTACGCGCTCCCCACCGCATCCGCCTCCTGGCCTAACGAGCGGAAGAGTCCGCCCACCACCTTGGTTTGCCGGTACAGGTTCACGAGCCGCTCTTCGAGCGACCGCGTGAGCCGCATGTAATAGTAGAGCTCGATCTTCTGCGCGCGGCTCAAGGACGCCGACGGCGCGCCCGCCGACGGCACGACGCGCGGCCGGGCCGCGTTCCGTCCGCGTGACGAGGTGCGCGATGCCATCAGAACGCGGCCTCGAGCTTGTGCTCGGGATCAGCGGCGCGATGCACCTTCACGAAATACCGTTTCACGTTGTGGTCGAGCCGGCTCTCGCCCGGCTGGTCGGTCTCGACATCGATGAAGGTGTAGTGCCCGCCCTCCGGCTTCACCTTGAGCGTCATTGTGCCTAACGCGCCGGTGTACGTGCGCGCGCGTTCCTGCACGGCGCCCCGCGCCAGGCCAAGGGTGGCAAAGTACTCATCGGCCAGAGCGAGGACGTCGGCCGGTGGAATGTGCGTCCGATGAAAGTGGCGCATGGCGATCAGGGAATCTTCGAAGTGTCCGCCTGGATCTCCTGCATCCAGTCCGCTTGCTCGAGCGCGTGCGTCGAATCGCGGCGGAAGCGCAAGCCCATGGCCCAGTCGCCGGCGGTGAGGAAATTCAGGTTTGCGTAGTACGTCCCCACCTCCGGCCCCGCGGTAAAGCTGTCCCACGTCTTGATCCCGTCCCGGCTCTCGGCGTAGATGATGCCCTCGCCGCCCTGGATCGGTTGGTTCGTGTCCTTGTCGCGCACCACGACTTTGAAGCGCGCTTTCTCGCGCGCCATGGGCGGCAAGGGATCGCTCGCGATCCGGAACGCGAAGTGGGTCGTGAACGCGCGATAGTCCGTGGTCTGCTCGGCCGGTTGACACGCCGTGACGGCTTGCGCCGCCACCGCGACCGCGAGAAGGCCCACGGCCCACCTCACGACGCGTAGTACTCCATGCCGAGGTGCGTGATCTGATCTTCGCCCATCAGGTGACGCAGCGTGTTCTTGAGCTTCGTCTGTTGAATGAACAGATCGTGTTCCGGCTGCAGACCCGGCGCCGCCATCGGGCTCTTGAAATAGAACGAGAGCCATTCCTGAATCCCCTTCAATCCCGCCCGGTGCGCGAAATCCATGAACAGCGCGAGATCGAGCACGATGGGCGCCGCGAGAATGGAGTCGCGGCACAGGAAGTTCACCTTGATCTGCATGGGGTAGCCTAACCACCCCTTGATGTCGATGTTGTCCCAGCCTTCCTTGTTGTCGCCGCGCGGCGGATAGTAGTTGATCCGCACCACGTGCGAAAAATCCTTGTACAACTCGGGGTACTGCTCGGGCTGCAGAATGGTGTGCAGCACGCTGAGCTTCGACTCCTCCTTGGTCTTGAACGACGCCGGATCGTCGAGCACTTCCCCGTCGCGGTTCCCCAGGATGTTGGTCGAGTACCAGCCTAACAAGCCGAGCATGCGCGCCTTGAGGGCGGGTGCGATGACGGTCTTCAGCCAGGTCTGGCCCGTCTTGAAATCCTTCCCCGAGATCGGCACGCCGCGGTCGTTGGCCAGGCTCATCAGCGCCGGGGCATCCACCGCCAAGTTAGGCGCGCCGTTCGCGAATGGGACGCCTTCCATGATCGAGGCCCACGCGTAGAGCATGGACGGCGCGATCGCGTCGTCGTTCCGCTCCATCGCCTTCTCGAACTGGTCGAGCGTGGCGTGCTGCGACCCGGCCTTGATGTACGTCTCGGTCGACGCGCACCACACCATGACCAGCCGGTCGAGCTTGTGCTTGGCCTTGAAGTCGCGAATGTCCTGCCGCAGCTGCTCGGCGAGATCGCGCTTCGTTTTCCCCTTTTTCACGTTCGTGCCGTTGATGCGCGTCACATAGCGGTTCTCGAACACCGCCGGCATCGGCGTGATCGCGCTCAGGAAGTCGGCGACCGGCGCGATGTGATGTTCCTCCAGCACACCGGCTTTCCGCGCGGCCGTGAGCGCGTCATCGGGAATCGGGTCCCACGCGCCGAACACGAGATCGTCGAGCTTCGCCAGCGACACGAAGTCCCGAATGTGAGGCGCGCGATTTTCCGTGCGCTTGCCTAACCGAATGGTGGCCATCTGCGTGAGCGAGCCGATCGGTTGCGACAGTCCGCGGCGCACGCTCTCGGTGCCTGCCATGAACGTCGTCGCCACGGCGCCGAGGCCCGGCGTGAGTACTCCAAGACGACCGGTCGCCGGTCGCGGGGCTGGCCGGTTCCCGGCCGTTGAGGAACCCTGCACGAACTATTCTCCTTTTGCGATGACGCGCTTGGTCGGCGCGCTGCGCCTCAGCGCAACGCTCGCCTCACTCAGCGCACGGACGGTAGGTGGACCGGACTCGTCCCGCCGCACCGCCGCGTGCACGGCGGCGATGCGTTGGGCGGCGGTGATCCACGCGATGACAGTCAACAGAACAATGATGGCAATGAGAACGAGCCCGCCAAGCGCGAGCCCAAAGAACGCCTGCGGCGCCGACAACAATACCACTCGCTCCGGCCGCTGGAGCAATCCGACGTGCGCATCCACGCCCAGAGCCGCGGCCCGCGCACGCGTGTACGATGTCACGAACGTTCCGATCAAGCCGAGTATGCAGACCACCACCATCGCCGTGCCGACCCAGCCCGGCCGCGTCGAAAAAAATACGGCCAGCCCGCCCAGCACGAACCCGTCTGCCACCCGATCCAACGTCGAATCGTAGAAGGCGCCGAACGGCGAGCTCTGGTTGGTGCGTCGCGCCACCACCCCATCGAGCACGTCGAACAGCGCCGTCAACCCAAGGAACCATCCCCCGGTGCGGATGTGCCCCGTGCCGTAGATGATGCCTCCGGCTACCGAGCACAGCGTTCCGACCGTGGTGATGGTATTCGGTCGAACCCCGCGGCGTACCAGCCACTCTGCAACCGGACTGATGAGGGCCAGGTATCCGCGTTTCAGCCAATCGGGCAGTAGTCTCATTCGGCGGCCGCGCGCAATGCATGAACCGTCATGCGCCGAACTGACACAGCCATCGTTGCGTGGTGCATACTCGACCCGCGCATACGCAACGGGCCGGAGTCTCGCTCCGGCCCGGAAGTTATCCGCAGTAAAAGCGCCGAGCAACCCGCGCTTACGGGACTTGCCAGGTGTACGAAGACGTGAGCGTCACGTCGTCGCGCGTATACGTGTGCGTGCCATCCACGGTCCGCGCTTTGAGCGACACCGTGGTGCCCGCTCCCAAGCCCGGCACGCTCAACGCCGTGGTGCTATTCCCCGCCACCTGTCCGGCGAGCACGTCGGTCCCGCCGTTCGTGACGTACACGTTCACCGGCTGGGCGAGGTTGTTCGTGACGTGGAAGCTCACCGCTTTGGCGGCGGCGGCCGGCGCCGGCGCACTGTTCACCTTCACGTTGCGGTGGCAACCGACGAGTGCGACGCCCAAGAGTAGCGTCACCAAAACTTTCGACATTGCGAGTCTCCTCTCTGTAGAAACGAGGACGGATGACGCCGCGCCGGCCAAATGCGCTCCGCCGCCGCAGCGTGGGGGAGAATACCGCGCATCACCCGCTATGCACAATGGAGGCCCAGCCCCCGCGTAGCTGGCTACTCTGCTCATGTTGAAAGGATAAAAGCGGAAACCAAGGATAACTGCGGATAGAGCAAAGCAAAGCCTTTGGTTAAAACCACAACAAAACGGCCCCATCGTGCGCGAGGCGCTCGTTCTCGCCTAACGGAACGATCAGCGGTGATCTCTTGTTTCCGCTGTGATCCTTTCAACATGAACGTCGTAGCCAGCCAGGCGGTCCGGGCACGACATACGCGGTGACTCGCAGGCGGGATGCGGCCTTCAGATTCATCCAACCGGCAACTGCAGCCCCTACCGATAGAGTTGGTACTTCCGCGACTCCTGCTCGAAGCGCACGGTGGCCGGAAGCGACGCATCGATGAGACTGTCCGGATCAGCGCCGGACAGCAGTGCGGCGCGTGCTGAAGGGACGCCGAACAGAAGATCGAATGACTCGGGACGAATGCGCAGCGAGTCGCCGTTGACGCGCGCCACTGCCCAAATGATCGCGGCGCCCACACGCGACGTCTGAAGGTGATCGCGATCGGTGATCACGATCTTGAAGCCGTTCACCGTTCGTCCGCCGTACTTGTGGTCGGTCGGATTGTGCGGCGTGAATCGGTCGGTTTCGAATTTCACGCCGGCGAGATTGCGATCCGAGAGCAGCTCGACGACGCGTTTCGCGTTGAGCCACGGCGCTCCCACCACCTGGAACGCATCGGGTGTCCCGCGCCCAACGGAAAGATTGGTCGACTCGAGCCATACGATCCCTGGGTACAGCGTCGCACTGGCCAGCGACGGCATGTTGGGCGACGGCTTGATCCAGGGCAGCCCCGTTTGGTCGAACCATTCCGCACGCCGCCAACCGGACATTGGAATCACGTGAAGGTTCGCGTGGATCT
The DNA here is from genome assembly GCA_963702675.1 of uncultured Gemmatimonadaceae bacterium. Lineage (GTDB taxonomy): Bacteria > Gemmatimonadota > Gemmatimonadetes > Gemmatimonadales > Gemmatimonadaceae > JADGGM01. The sequence goes on along the minus strand of CAVPDN010000008.1, from coordinate 723,960 downwards.
CGAGAATGTCATTGTAGAAGCGCGCGAGCTCGCCCATCGTGAGACCGTGGCGCATCGGGATCGGGTAGAGCGCCGTGGGGTGTGCGGGACGCGCCGCTGAACCGGTGCCGGCGAACGCGATCGTGCTGTCGATTATTGGACCTTCGACGTGCATGCCGGTAATAGGATTCGGCCGGTCCGGCACGATCACCATGACGTGGTGTTGGGCGGCGGCGCGCATCGCATACACCACGGACGCGACGTACGTCCACGGACGCGCACCCAGATCCTGCAGATCGACGATGAGCACGTCGAGGTGATCGAGCAGCGAGTCGGGCGGCGCGAGGACGGTGGCGCCGTACAGCGAATAAATCGGCAGCCCCGTGCGCACGTCGCGGCCGTTCGCCAGATTGGTGCGATCCTCGGTGCCGCGAATGCCGTGTTCGGGCGACAGTAGCGCGACGAGCTTCGGAGCGGGCACGCTATCGTTCTGGGCCTTCGACGCTCGATACACCAGGTCGATGTCGCTCGTCCCGTGTTCGTCGACACCCGATTGATTGGTCAGCAAGCCGACGCGTTTTCCCGCGAGCAGCGATGCGCTGTCCCGCAACAACACAGTGATCCCGGGTTCGACGTGCGTTTGGCGCGGCTCGCCACCCATTCCGCCCATTCCACCCATTCCGCCCGCGCACGCAACGACGAGGGTGATCGCCGCCGCTTCAACCCATCTTTTGGGCACCCGACGATGCATGGCTTGGCTCATTCTCCCCATGGGACGGTGGAAGATACATCGCGCGTACTTACTGCGGGCCGCACGGCCCTGGTGACGGCGATCATCGCGCTCAGCGCGGCGCTCATTGCCGCTCCGTCATCCGCCCAAGCGCCGGCGGCGCATCTTGCGGACGACGCACCGGCCCACGCGGTACGCGATTCGATGCGCGCGGTGCTCGAGCGCGGGTTGGCCGACCGCGCCTACCCTGGCGCCGTGGCCATCGTGGGCGACAAGCGCGAGGTGATCGCCGCGGTGGCCGTGGGCCGTCAAGACTGGGCGCCGTCGCCGCGCACCGACGAAAATACGATGTGGGATCTCGCGTCGCTCACCAAAGTGATCGGCACGACGACGGCGCTGATGCAATTGTGGGCGGCGCATTGCGTGGACCTCGACGCGCCGGTGCAGCAGTACCTGCCCGAGTTCGTCGGGCCGCACAAGGAATTGGTGACGGTGCGCCACCTCCTGACGCACACCTCGGGGATGCCCGCCTGGCGTCCGCTGTACAAAGAAGCCACGTCGCCGGCCAACGCCATCCAACTGCTCGTCCAGACGCCGCTCGACACGCTGCCCGGGGTGCGCACGGTGTACAGCGATTTGGGCGCGATGCTGTTGGGCAAGATCGTGGAGCGCGTGTCGGGCGAGCCGATCGACGTGTACCTGCGGCGCCACGTGTTCGCTCCGTTAGGCATGACGTCGACGATGTACCGGCCGCCGGCCCGGCTGCTGGCGCGCATCGCGCCCACCGAGCGCGATCCGTGGCGGGGCCGGCTGGTGCACGGCGAGGTCCACGATGAGAACGCATACTACCTGGGCGGGGTGTCGGGGCACGCGGGTCTGTTCAGCTCGGGCGTCGACCTGGCGCGGTTCGCGCGCATGTACCTGCAGGGCGGACAGCTCGACGGCGCGCGCATCGTGACCCAGGCGGCGATCGATACGTTCACCCGCGTCCAGAATCCCGCGCTCTCGAATCGCGCGCTGGGATGGGAAACGCCCAACGGAACGAATTCGGCCGGCCACCGGATGTCCACCGGCGCCTTCGGACACACCGGGTTCACCGGCACATCCATCTGGATTGACCCGGCGCGCGATCTCTTCGTCATTCTGCTGAGCAATCGCGTCGACCCCACCCGCGACAATCCGCGCCTGGGTCCGGTGCGCGTGCAACTGGCCGACGCCATCGAGTCGGTGATCGAGACCAAGGGTCCTAACGCACCGTCCACGGCCGGAGCCACTCCATGAAGCTGACCCTGCTGGACTGGTCGCTCGTCGTCGCCTACTTCGCCGTTTCGACGTGGATCGGGTTCATCTTCACGAAGAAGGGCGGCGCGAGCCTCAACGAATACTTCCTCTCGGGCCGCAACGTGCCGTGGTGGCTGGCCGGCACCTCGATGGTGGCGGCGACGTTCGCCGCCGACACGCCGCTGGTCGTGACGGGGCTCGTGGTAGCGAACGGCGTCGCCGGAAACTGGCTGTGGTGGAACATGCTGATGAGCGGCATGCTCACCGTGTTTTTCTTCGCGCGGCTGTGGCGGCGCGCGCGGGTGATGACCGACGTCGAATTCGCCGAGATCCGCTATAGCGGCCGGCCGGCCGCGGCGCTGCGCGGCTTCCGCGCGCTCTATCTCGCCATCCCGATGAACCTGATCATCCTCGGATGGGTGACGCGCGCGATGATCAAGATCCTGACCATTTCGTTAGGCGTGAACCCCTACATCGCGGTCGCCATCTGCTTCTGCGTCACCATGCTCTACTCGGTGGCGGCCGGATTGTGGGCCGTGCTCTGGACGGACCTCATTCAGTTCGTGATCAAGATGACCGCGGTCATCGTGCTCGCGGTCTACGCCGTGAAGGCGGTCGGCGGCATGGACGCGCTCAAGCGCGGCGTGTCGGCGCACTTCGGCAGCGAGGCGGCGGCGCTCTCGGTGCTGCCGGTGTCGGTGCAGCACGGCTCGATCGCCGCCTACGCCTGGATGCCGCTCATGTCGTTAGGCGTGTTCCTGTTCATGCAATGGTGGGCGGCCTGGTATCCCGGCGCCGAGCCGGGCGGCGGCGGGTACATCGCCCAACGCATCTTCTCGGCGCGCACGGAGCGCGACGGCGTGCTGGCCACCCTGTTCTTCCAGGTGGCCCACTATGCCGTTAGGCCGTGGCCGTGGATCATCACCGGACTCTGCACCGATCATCCTGTATCCCACGCTGGGCGACAAAGAATCGGGCTACGTGCACGCGTTCGTCGACCTCCTGCCCACCGGCTGGCGCGGCTTCATGCTCGCCGGCTTCGCCGCGGCGTACATGTCGACCATCGGCACGCAGCTCAACTGGGGCGCGTCGTATCTGGTGAACGATTTCTACAAGCGGTTCATCAATCGCGACGCCGACGACCGGCACTACGTGCAGGTGTCGCGGTGGGCGACCATCTTCCTCTTCCTCGGATCGATCGTCGTCACGTGGCAGTTGTCGTCGGTCGAGCAGGCGTGGCGCCTCCTCCTTGCGTTAGGCGCCGGCACCGGGCTCGTGCTCATCCTGCGGTGGTACTGGTGGCGCGTCAACGCGTGGTCGGAGATCAGCGCGATGATCACGTCGTTCGTGGTGGCGATCGTGGTGCTGGGCTACGCCGGCCGGATGCTCCATGCCATGGGAGTGGTCTCCCGCCCCGACGCCTTCGTCCCGGCGGTGATCTCGGCCGGCGGGCCGAACGCAGACGCGTGGGTCATGGTCATCACCGTCGGCATCACCACCGTCGTCTGGCTCAGCGTCACGTTTCTCACGGCGCCGGAACCGAACGCCGTGCTCGAGTCGTTCTACATGCGCGTCCGACCCGGCGGCCCCGGGTGGGCCCGGATCTCGCACGGCCTGGGACTGGGACGCGAATCGATCCCGGGCGGGTCCGGCGCCTGGGCCAATTGGGTGGCCGGTATCGTGGCGGTGTACGGCACGTTGTTCGGAACGGGCAAGATCATCTTCGGGTACACGACCCAAGGGCTGGGACTCCTGGCCCTCGCACTCGTCGCCTTCCTCTGGATCGCGCGATCGTTCCGCTCGGAAGGCACCGACGCACCAAGCGCGATTCCGGTCGGTACCGCCGCGGCGCCGGCGGCCGCCGGTAGCGACGACTAACGCTCCAGTTCTCGCGGACGGTATCCTGGGAGTAACTCCTGGGGGCGGTGGTTCAGTTGGCGACGACGCTTATGTTGAAAGGATCACAGCGGAAACCAGGGATAACTGCCGATAGAGCAACGACAGAAAAGCCTTTGTTTGGAACAACAAAAACGGCTCCCTCCCCCGCGAGTCGCGCCTTCTCGCCTAACGGAACGATCCGCGCTGATCCCTGGTTTCCGCTGTGATCCTTTCAACATGAACGTCGTAGCCAGCGAGAGCGGAACGGCGCGATGACCCGTGGCTGACTGGTCGCCCCCGTGCCCCGCCGATGCAGCCGAGCGATCCGCGGCTGATCCGCGTCGCATTGGCTCGCATTGGTGTCAACAACGCGGAGAAGCTTACCGGGCGGAACGCCGCCTTCAGATTCAAACTGACCCACTACTGTTCTAGAGCAGGCGGGGCCGCCAACCAACTGAACCTACCCGCCGTCGCTGTGCTCTATTGAATCGTCGTATACGGTAGGATAGTTTTACGGAAAGCGGGACTGGCCCGCCACTTACACAGAGGTAGCGATGAGCACCACTCAGCAACCCGCAGTCACGATTACCGTCACTCCTGGCGCGACCGTCGAGGTCAAGCGCTTCATGGAGCAGGAAGGCGTGTCCAGCGAGCAGGGCGGGCTCCGGGTGAGCGTTCAGCCCGGCGGCTGCAGCGGCTTCCGCTATGGACTGCTCATCGAAGAGCAATCCGCGGAAGATGACCTGATCGTCGACCAAGGCGATTTCAAAGTTTTCGTTGACCCGTTCTCCGCGCAGTACCTGAACGGCATCACGATCGACTACGTCTCCTCCATGCAGGGCTCGGGGTTCACGTTCAAGAACCCGAACTCGACTGGCGGCTGCGGTTGCGGGAGCTCATTTACGGCATAGGGAAGCGGGAAGAGGGAAGCGGGAAGAGGGGCGGAACGACATCAATGATCACACGAGCGAGAGAACCGGATGCTTGAACTCTCGCCCGCAGATATTGATGTTCTTCCACCCCTCTTCCCGCTTCCCTCTTCCATCTTCCCCATTTGTCCAGATTTTCTTTCCTCGACGCCGTCGTTCTCCTCCTATATCTGTCGGGAACGACGGCGCTTGGCATCTGGGTGGGCCGGCGGCAGCGCGACGCCAAAGACTACTTCATCGCTGACCGCTCGATCGTCTGGTGGGTCGTTCTCTTCTCGGTCGTCGCCACTGAAACGAGCGCGCTGACGTTCATCGGCGCGCCGACGTTTTCCTACCTCGGCGACTTCGGCTTTCTCCAGATCGTGGCCGGATACATCCTCGGCCGCATCGTCATCGCGTTCACGCTGCTGCCGCGCTACTACGACGGCGAGCTGGTCACCGCGTACGGACTGCTCGAGAAGCGGTTTGGGTTAGGCGCGCGGCGGTTCGCGTCGGTGGTGTTCATGGCCACGCGCGCGCTCGCCGATTCCGTGCGCATCTTCGCCACGGCAATCCCCATCGCCATCATTGTTGGGTCTGTGCTGCCGCGGCGCCAAGCGATGCCGGCGGCGGTCCTGCTGCTCGGGCTGCTCACGATCATCTACACGTATCGCGGCGGCATGAAAGCCGTCGTGTGGACGGAGCTGCTGCAAGCCGCGGTATACGTGGGAGGCGGCGTCGCCGCGATCGTGCTCCTGGGGCACGTCGTGCCCGGCGGATGGCCCGACATCATCGAGGCCGCGCGCGGCGCCGGCAAGCTTCGGTTAGTCGACACCTACACGGGCATCGACCGCGCCAATACGCTGCTGGCGGGACTCGTCGGCGGCGCGTTCCTGTCGATGGCATTGCACGGCGCCGACCAGCTCATCGTGCAGCGACTGCTCTCGTCGCGCAGCTTGCGTGATGCCCAACGGGCGATCATCGGTAGCGGCATTGTCGTGTTTTTTCAATTCGCGCTCTTTCTCGTCATCGGCATCGGGCTCTGGCGGCTGTACGGCGGCCGCACCTTCTCGACACCCGATGCGGTGTTCCCGACGTTCATCGTCGAGCACATGCCGGCCGGATTGCTCGGCCTCGTGCTCGCCGCCGTGATCGCGGCGACGATGAGCACGCATTCGGCCGCCATCAATTCCCTCGCCGCGTCAACCACCCACGACATCTATCTGCCGCTCACCAAGCGCGCGGCCGACGATGCGCGCACGCTGCGCGTCGGGAAATACTTTGCGTTGGCGTGGGGCGTCGTGCTCACCATTGGCGCCCTGCTCTTTCGCGAGCAAGGGACGCCCGTTGTCGTCGTGGCACTGAGCATCGCATTGTTCACGTACGGGGGACTACTCGGGGGATTTTTCCTCGGTATCTTCTGGGCGCGCGCGGTCCAGCGCGACGCGATCACGGGAATGTCGGTCGGCATCCTCGCAATGGCGTTGATCGTGTTCGCCAAGCAAATCGCCGGTGCGATACCGCAGGTGGCGCAGTCGCTCGGCCCGTTGGCGCGCATCGCGTGGCCGTGGTACGTGTTCATCGGGACCGTGATCACGCTCGCGGTTGGTATCGCTTCCTCGTACACACATCCCGCATCCGCGGGCAAGCCTGGGCGCATATGACGACGCTGGTAATTGGCGTAGATGGCGGCGGGTCGAAAACGCGCGTGCTGGTGGCCGACCAACACGGCACTGTGTTAGGCACGGCCGACGGACCCGCCAGTGCGATCCGTCCCGGACAGGAAGACCGCTCGGCCGGCATCATCGCCGAGACGGCACGCAGCGCGCTCGCGCTCGTCGAGGTCGAGGAGCCGGCGGTACGGGTGCTGTGTGCGGGCGTCGCCGGAGCCGGACGTGCGGCGCCCCGCGACGCACTGGCGCGCGCCCTCGAGTCGCATGCGCTCGCCGAAGAAGTGATCGTGCAGCCCGACGCTGCCGTGGCGCTCGAGGACGCGTTCGGCGACGGACCGGGCATTCTTGCTCGTAGCGGGTACGGGCTCGATCGCGTTCGGTCGCGGTCCTGCAGGCATGGAGTCGCGATGCGGCGGCTGGGGTCCCGTGTGCGGCGACGAAGGCAGCGGCGCGTGGCTTGGCCGCCGCGCGCTGTCGGTGGTCACTGCTGCCATCGATGGCCGCGAACCGGACACCACGCTCGTCGGCGCGGTGCTCACCGCGGCGCAAACCGACGATCCGACCGATCTCATCGCATGGGCGGCCGCGGCGACGCCGGGCCAATTGGCCGCACTCGCGCCGGTGGTCGTAGCCATCGCCGACCAAGGCGACCGCCGCGCGAACGCGCTGCTCGCGCTCGCCTGCGAGGAGCTGGCGCTCCACGTGCGCACGCTGTCGCGCGTGCTGTTCACCGACGAGCGCGCCGCGATTCCCGTTGCGTTAGGCGGCGGCCTGCTGGCTCCGGGCGCGCTCCTGCGCAAGCGCGTCGAGCAGCGGCTCAAATCGGCGGTGCCGGGCGCGACGATTCGGGCCGACGAAGTGAAACCCGAGCGCGGCGCGGTGCGCGCGGCGCTGCGGGCGCTCGCCATCGCCTAGCGATCCGGCGCCGGCGCCAGAACCGCGGGACCGCCGTGTCCTGAATTCGCCCTTCCGAACGTCACACCCCTGATGGAGCATACGACATCAGGGACTCGAAGTCGTTACTCTCGACGGAGGCTCGCCTTCTGAAGGCCGTCGACAGGCTGTTCGCCTCGTGGTATCCGCGCCTCGTGCGCTCACTCGGCCGTCGCACCGCCAATCGCGACGACGCCGAGGATGCCGCGCAGGAGGCGTTCGTTCGGCTGCTGGATGCCAATCCGCGCGACCCCCAAGCGTGGTTGTACACGGTCGCCAGCAACCTCGCGCGCGACCGGTCGCGACGTGTCAGCCGGCACGCATCCCTGATGCAGGCGCACGCGGCGGCCGACATGGCCGACGCGGCCGATGATCCCGACGCGGAGCTCATGCAGGCCGAGCGACGCCGGGCCGTGCAGGTCGTGTTGGGCATGCTGCCGCCGCGCGATCAGCATCTCTTGTTGCTCCATCATGGCGGGGCGTCGTATCGCGAAATCGCGCAAGCGTTAGGCGTGGCGCCCGGTTCGGTGGGCTCCCTGCTCACGCGCGCGCACCGGCGTTTTCTCCTCTGCTACGAGAGTCGACATGAGAAACTGGACGAACCGGCCCAGGCCTAACGCCAGCGCGCATCCGGACGAAGGCGAGATGCGCGCCTATCTCGACGGCGAGCTGACGCGCTTCCGGGCCAGGCGCCTCGCCATGCACATGAGCGGCTGCGAATCGTGCGCGCTCGTGGTGGCGGACCTCGAGTCCCTCGACGCGCGCGCGCGTTCGCTGCTCGGCGCATTCATGGCGCGTCCGACGCACCACGCGCCGCGTCGCCCGCGCCGCATCGGTCTCGGCCTCGCGAGTGCGATCGGGCCGGTCGCTGCGGTGGTGCTCTGGCTCGCCGCGGTGCCGACGACGCACGCGAGTGCGTCGGGTGCGTATCGCGTGCACGACGTCTGCTGCTTCAACCTGGACGGCGGTGAGCACGCCGACGATGGGATGCTCACGGTGAGCCGCCCGGGCGAAGTGGTGGACTGCGTGTTGTTGTACGAGGATCGCGCGGGATTGCGGCGTTTCGCCCAACGCGATCCGCTGCGGTTCGCGACCGCCGGACCCACGTCGTCGACGTGCGCGCCGTCGTTGGTGGCCGATGTGCAGGCCGCGGTGCCGGCGTTCCGGCGCAAGTCATGAGGCGCGCGATCGCGGCTCTCGTCGCGTGCGCCCTGTGTGTCTGCCAGTCCGTGCTCATCGCCCAACAACCCGACACCACGAAGCGCGACACGACGAAGCGCGACACGACGAAGCGCGACACGACGAAGCGCGACACGACGCGCACCGACAGCACGGCGCGCCGCCTCTCGACCGTGGTCGTCACCGGCACACGCCTAACGGACGTCGACGAGCGGATTCCGTCGCAGGTCGAGCCGATCGACCTCCACCACGTGTCCCAGGGACCCGACGCTGCCTTCCAGTCGCTGCAGCAGTTGCCCGGTGTCACCTTTTTCGATGACCAGGGGGCACGGCTTCAGCCGGAGCTCGAAATACGCGGATTCCAGCTCTCGCCGATCGTCGGCACGCCGCAGGGCGTGAGCGTGTTTCTCGACGGCGTGCGCATCAACGAGCCCGACGCGCAGGAAGTGAACTTCGACCTCCTGCCCATGGCGGCCATCGACCACGCCGAGCTCGTGCGCGGGTCCCAGGCGTTGTTCGGCCGCAATTCGTTAGGCGGTGCATTGCTCTTCTTCACGCAGCGTGGCGGCGCTGTTCCGTCCGCGTCGATCGGACTGACCACCGGATCCTTCGGCGAGCAAGTGGGCACCATCTCCGGCGGCGGCATGTTCCACGGGTTCGACGGCTACGTCATGGGCGCCGCGTCCAACGAAACCGGTTGGCGTCAAGCCACCGGCGCGCGCACGCGGCAGATTTTCGCCACGATCGGACATCGCTCCACCGCCGGCGGCGCCGACACGAGCGACATCGCATTCAGCGTGCTCTACGCGCACGACCGAATCAGTGAAGCGGGATCGCTGCCGCAAAACTGGATCGACTTCAATCCGCGGCTCAACTACACGCCCGGCGACTTCTTCAAGCCCGACCTCCTGCACCTCTCGTTGCGCGGCTTCCACGGCGCCTGGGGCGGCACGTTGCGCGGCGTCGTCTATTTCCGCCGCAACGACATCGAGCAATTCAACGGGAACGTCCCTCCGCCTAACACAGACGGATTCATCAACAACACGTCCGGCGGCGGCACTGTCGAATGGACGCGCCCCGTTCTGCTCGCCACGCTCCCGACGGCCTTCACCATCGGCGGCGAGTATGCCAGGCAGGACGTTCGCTTCCGCCTCGTCAACGTCGGCGGCGGCGAGCCGGATTCGGTGGCGACCTTGGCCGCCGTCAATGAAGATGACGCGGCCGGGTACGCGCAGGCGGTGGTCGACCTCACGCCCACGCTGTCGATCACGGGTGCACTGCGGCTGGACTACGTCCGCATCCCCTTCCGGGATGAGCTCGACGCCACGAACGACGGCACCAACACGTACGACCAGCTCTCGCCGTTCCTCGGCCTAACGCTCAAGGTGTCGGATGACTTGCGCGGATTCGTGGCGTACAAGAGCGCGTTTCGCGCGCCGGCGCCGCTCGAGCTGGCGTGCGCCAGCCCCGATGCACCGTGCGCCCTGCCGTCCGCACTCGGCGCCGATCCCGCGCTCAAGCCGGTTACCACCCGCGACTACGAGGCCGGATTCGACCTGGATCTCCCGAACAAGACGTCCTTCGACGTCGACGGGTTCTGGACGGATGTCGACAACGACATCGTCTTCGCCTCGCCTAAGTTGACGCAGGTGTTCTTCGTCAACATTCCGCGCTCGCGCCGCACCGGCGTCGAGATCACCGCGCAGACCGCGCTGCCGGCCGGCGGGCGCCTCTTCGGCTCGTACAGCCTCGTCGCGTCGACGTACCAGAGCACGGTGCAGATTTCGACGGCCGACACCAATCCGGTTCCGACGCGGCCCGGCGACCAGTTGCCCTCGTCGCCGCGGCATCGCGGCCGCGTCGGCGTGGGGTGGACGCGGAGCGTTGGGCCAGTCACATTCGACGCCCAATACGACCTGCGTGCCTACTCGAGTCAATTCCTGCGCGGCGATGAAGCCAACCGCGACGCGCCCGTGCCGGGCTACTCGGTATCCGGCTTCAACCTCAACGCGCAATACCAACGCTACACGATCCAGCTCGAGATCGACAATCTCTTCAATCAGCACTACGAGACGTTCGGGATCATCGCCGAGAACAACCTCGGCGCACCGCCGGGGCAGGCGCAGCCCAACGATGGCGATGACGCAGGGGAGCGCACCAACTTCTTCTCGCCTGGATTGCCGCGGCGCATCGTGTTCTCGATCAGCGCCAGGTTCTGACGGGCGGCGCGGCCGGCGGTTTCGCCTAACGGAGCGTTACGTCCGGGCGGGCCGCCGCGCGCGCCAGTACAACACGCCGCCGAGCGCGATGAACCCGCCGGCGCCGCCCAGCACCTTCACCAGAAACAAGGCGGCCTGCTCGCCGCCCTCGGGCGGGATGCCGGCGAGGATCATCGCCAACGCCGTCATGAGAAACCCGCACGCGCCGCCGACTAACGCAACCGGCCGGCCTCCCGGCACGCGCCCGCCCGCCCGGTCCGCCACTGCCAATGTCGCGGCCACGCGCCGGCCGGCGCCGAACTGGAGGATGAAGCTCGCGAACAAGTAGAGATACGGGATGAAGTACAGCAGGATCTGCGTGTCGAGCAGGATGAGATAGGCCCGCTCGACCGTGGTCCCTTTGCCGAGCAGCGAGATGACTAACAGAATGCTCGCGAGGACCGCGGGAACGAGAATCGCCACGTACGGCGTCCCGTACTTGGGGTGCAGCTTGCCGAACGCCCGCGGAAAGTACCGATCGAGGCCGATCACGAACGCCACACGCGCCGGCCCGACGAGCCAGGCGCCCACGCCGCCGATATTGCCGATGGTGTAAAAGGCCGCCGCGAGCGCGCCCACCCACGCCAGGCCCGTCCCGATGCGCGCGGCGCCGATCGAAATACCCTGAATGAACCCGGCGGTGAGATTCACCTGCGCGCTCGGCACCAGCCACAGCATGGCCGCCGATCCGAGCAGATACGCGGCCGCAATCAACGGCGCGGCGATGAGCACCGCACGCGGCATCGTGCGCGCCGGATCGTGCACCTCGTCCCCCATTGCCGACGACAACTCGATGCCGCTGAATGCGAACGCGATCGACGCCCACAAGTTGAGCGACGCGAGGTTGTCGAGATGCGGCGTCAGCGATGCGCGGGTGAGCGCGTTGGCCGGCGGGCCCGTCACGGCGGCGACCACGCCGACGACCACCAGGATCATCGCCGGGACGTACGTGCCTAACGCACCGACGTTCTGCAGCCACTTGCCGCGCCCCGCCCCCATGACGTTGATCCCCACCGCCGTCCACAACGCGACGAGCGTCGCCGTGAGCACGTAGGCGCGATTGTCGGCCAGACCGCTCTCGCCTTTGCCGATCACCCACGTCGCGATGACGGCCGTCGAGATCAGCAGGTTGGGATAGTACAGGACGTTGTTGATCCAGTAGCACCAGCCGCACAGAAACCCGTGACCCTCGCCGAACGTCTCGCGCGTCCACGTGTAGATCCCGCCCTCGCTCGGGAACCGCGCCGACAGCGCGAGCACCGAGAGTCCCTGCGGGATGAAGAAGAACGCGGCTGCCAGCATCCAGAGCGCGAGCGTCCCCGGTCCGGCCTTGGCCGCCGTCGCCAGCCACCGCAGGCCGATCACGGCCACCATGTTGAACAGCACCACGTCCCGCAATCCGAGGACCCTCGGCGGGCGCTGGCGGGCCAGCTCGTCTGCGTTAGTCATCGAGGCCGACATTGGGGGTCATCCGGTGGGGAGAGCGCAACGCGGCTGGTGGACGGGCACAAACTGATGGGTGATGCGGCGAAACGATACGCGATGTCCCCGCCACACGCGCCATGGTGCCCCATGGCTCCTTGCCAATCCCTCCCGCCACGCAAAACATTATGGTCATGCCTCACACGCACGACCCACAGTTCGCCTCGGCGACGATGAAATCCTGCAGCCGGATGTGTTCGTGTATCGCGCGCCCGTCGGCCGGCCGGCGCGCGACTGGCGCGACATTACTGAGTTGCGTCTCGTCATTGAAGTCCTGTCTCCCAGCACGGCCCGGTACGATCGCCATCTCAAGCGCCGTCGCTATCAGCGAGCACGCGTGTCCGAATACTGGATCGTCGACCTGGACGCACGTCTCATCGAGCGCTGGCGTCCCGACGACCAACGACCCGAGATACTCGCCGAGCGCATCGTGTGGCAGCCGGATCCCGAGCAGCCCGTCCACCTGGACATCGACGTCGAAGCGTTCTTCGCCGAGGTCCACGGCGAGCGCTAACCGGAGGGAGGCGTCGCGCCGCCCTCGCCTAACTCGCCCTCCCACCGCGCCATCACCGCCGAGGCGAGGCAGTTCCCCACCACGTTGATCGATGTCCGCGCCATGTCCATGAGCGCGTCCACGCCCACGATCACCGCCACGCCCTGCAGCGGCAGTCCGAACGTCGTCAGCGCGCCCGACAGAATCACGAGGCCCGCGCGTGGCACGCCGGCCACGCCTTTGCTCGTCAACATGAGCGTGAGCATCATGAGCAGCTGACGGCCGACGCTCATGTCGACCCCCGCCGCTTGCGCCACGAACACCGAGGCGACGGCGAGATACAGGGTGCTGCCATCGAGGTTGAACGAGTAGCCCGTCGGCAACACGAACGCCACGATGCGCCGCGGCACGCCGAAGCGCTCCATCTCCTCCATGGCTAACGGAAGGGCCGCCTCCGACGACGCCGTCGAGAACGCGATCAGCCACGGCTCCTTGATCGCGTTCACGAATCGCCGCACCGGCACGCGCGCCATCGCGGCCACCGGCCACAGCACCCCCACGGCGAACACGACCAGCGCGATGTAGAGCGTCCCCACCAGCAGGCCCAGCCCGCGCAGCACGCCTAACCCGTTCCGGCCCACGGTGTACGCGATCGCGCCGCCGATGCCGAACGGCGCGAACGCCATGACTAACGCGGTGAACTTGAACATCACTTCGGACAAGCTCTCGCAGAACGCCAGCATCGTCTGCTTGGGGCCGCTGCGCACCCGCGTCACCGCGACGCCGAACAGCACCGCGAAAAACACGATCTGCAGCACTTCGTTCCTCGCGGCCGACTCGGCGATGCTCTGCGGCACCACGTGCACCAGCACGGTATCGGCGCTCATCGGCGTCGACGCCAGCGACGCACCGGCCGTGGCCGATGCCGACTCGATCGGGACGCCCTGCCCCGGCTTGATGACGTTGACCGCGATCAGCCCCACGGCCAGCGCGAGCGTGGTGACGATCTCGAAGTACACGATGGACCGGAGCGCCAGCCGGCCGACGCGCTTGAGGTCGTCGCCGTGGCCCGCGATGCCCACCACGAGCATGCCGAAGATCAACGGCGCGATGAGCGCCTTGATCATCCGCAGGAAAATCGTGGACAGGATCTGGAGATGCAGCGCCACGCCGGGCGCCAACCAGCCGATCAGCGTGCCCACGATCATCGAGAGCACGATCCATTGCGTCAGGGAGACGCGGCGCAGGCGGCGCCAGATCGTGCCCACGAACGTCACACGCCCGGCCCCGCCGAGTCGCCCGGCGACGCGGGGGCCATGCCTAACGATTGGCGGCGCATCGCCGAGTGGCGGTACCCGTATGAGAAGTAGAACACGAGCCCCAGGATCAGCCACGCCACGAACCGCAACCACGTGACGCCCGGCAGCTGGCACATGAGGTAGACACAGGCGACGATCGAGATGAGCGGCGTAATCGGCACCCACGGCACGCGGAAGGGACGCGGCCGGTCGGGCTCGAGACGACGCAGAAAAATCACGCCGGCCGACACGAGGACGAACGCGAACAGCGTGCCGATGTTCGTCAAGTCCACCACTTCGGAAATGTTCGCGAACGCCGAGAACGCGGCCACGAACACGCCCGTCAGGATGGTGCCCACGTACGGCGTCTTGTACTTGGGGTGCACCTTCGCCATGACCGGCGGCAACAACCCGTCGCGCGCCATCGAAAAGAAGATGCGCGGCTGGCCGAGCTGGAACACCAGCAGCACGCTCCCCATCGCGATCACCGCGCCTAACGCAATGATGAACCGCGACGCGTTGAGCAGCGCTGGCGGCCCCGACGCATATTGCAGGGCCGTGATCATCGGCTCCGCCGTACCGAGCGTCTTCCACGGCGCCACGCCGGTCATCACGATCGAGATCGCGATATAGAGCACCGTGCACACCACGAGACTCATCACGATGCCGAACGGCATGTCCTTGGCCGGATTCTTCGACTCCTCGGCCGCCGTCGACACGGCGTCGAACCCGATGTAACTGAAGAAAATGATCGCCGCCGCGGCGCTGATTCCGGCAAATCCGTTGGGCGCGAACCCGCCGCTCGCCTTGTCCGTCCAGTTGTGCGGCTTGATGAGGAATATGCCGACGGCAATGAAGAACAGGATGATCCCGATCTTGAGCAGGACCATCGCGTTGTTCGTGTCGGCCGACTCCTTGATCCCGATCACCAGAATCACGGTGATCACCGCCACCACGGCCACGGCCGGCAGATTGATGATGAACGGCAGCCCGAACACGTGGGGCGCGTTCGTCCACGCCGACGCCATGTACTGCGTCACCGGATCGTTAGGCGTCGACGACAGCGCGCGGAAGGCATCGTGGGCCGTCCGGTAGTCGGTCGCCAGCCACGCGGGCATGCTCAGTCCGAAGTGCCCGATGAGCTCCCGGAAATATCCTGCCCACCCGATCGCCACGCCAATGTTGCCGACGGCGTACTCGATGATCAGGTCCCAGCCAATGATCCAGGCGACGAACTCGCCGATCGACGCATACGCGTACGTGTAGGCGGACCCGGAGATCGGCACCATCGCCGCGAATTCGGCGTAGCAGAGCGCCGCGAAGCCGCAGGCCACGGCCGTGAGCAGAAACGAAAAGACGATCGCCGGGCCCGCCCCGGGTCGGGCCGGATCACCGACGATCGCCGTGCCGGTGGTGGCGAAAATGCCGGCGCCGATCGTCGCCCCCACGCCTAACGCAGTGAGGTGCCACTTGTTGAGCGACCGCTTGAGCCCGCCCCGGCGCTCGGCGTCCGCCTCGCAATCGGCGACGGTCTTCCGCACGAAGAGGGACGATGCCACTAGACCATCCCTCCGCGTGCGCTCGCGCGGCTCGCGCCGGCGTCCCGCGCCCAGGCGCGGTCAGCGGCTCACCGCGCCCACCGCCACACCGCCAACCTCCGCGGCTGCGGGCTCCTCACGCTGAATGCGCATTCCGTAGAACGACCGCCACACGAAGTACACCGAGATCAGGAAGAAGATGGCCGCGACCAGGTGCACCAACCCGGGGCCCTGGCTCGCGCGCAGTGACACCGCCAACTCGACGGCCAAGAGCCCGAACAGCGTCGTGAACTTGATGACCGGGTTGAGCGCCACCGACGACGTATCCTTGAACGGATCGCCCACCGTGTCGCCCACCACCGTCGCCGCGTGCAGCTCGGTGCCCTTCTGCTTCAGCTCGACCTCGACGATTTTCTTCGCGTTGTCCCAGGCGCCGCCGGCGTTCGCCATGAAGATCGCCTGGTACAACCCGAACAACGCGATCGAAATGAGATAGCCGATGAAGAAGTACGGCTCGACGAACGCGAACGCGAGCGCGGAAAAGAACACGGTGAGGAAGATGTTCAACATGCCGCGTTGGGCGTACACGGTGCAGATCTCCACCACCTTCTTGCTGTCCTCCACCGACGCCCTGGTCACGCCTTCCAGACGGATGTTGGCCTTGATGAACTCCACCGCGCGATACGCGCCGGTCGTGACCGCCTGCGTGGACGCGCCGGTGAACCAGTAGATCAGCGCGCCGCCCGTCAACAGGCCGAGCAGGAACGGCGGGTGCAGCATCGACAGCTTGTCGAGGTTTTGCGTTAGGCCATTGGTGAGCGCCACGATGATCGAGAAAATCATGGTGGTCGCGCCGACCACGGCCGTGCCGATCAGCACCGGCTTGGCCGTCGCCTTGAACGTGTTGCCGGCGCCGTCGTTCTCCTCGAGCAGGTCCTTCGACCGCTGGAACTGCGGCGTGAATCCGAACTCGCGTTGCAGCTCGGCCGCGATGTTGGGCTCCTGCTCGATCAGCGACAACTCGAAAATGGACTGCGCGTTGTCGGTCACCGGCCCGTACGAGTCGACCGCGATCGTCACCGGGCCCATGCCCAGGAATCCGAACGCCACCAACCCGAACGCGAACACCGCCGGCGCCACCATGAGCGCGTCCATGCCGAAGCTCGCCACCCAGGCGCCGATCGCCATGAGGCCCATGATCACGATGCCCAACCAGTAGGCGCTGAAGTTGCCCGCCACCAGGCCGCTGAGAATGTTGAGCGACGCGCCGCCTTCCTTGGACGAGCTCACGATCTCGCGCGTGTGGATCGAGTCGACCGACGTGAACACCTTCACCAGCTCGGGGATCAATGCGCCGGCCAACGTGCCGCAGGTCATCACCGTCGAAATCTTCCACCACATCGTGCCGTCGCCTAACGTGGGCAGCAGCAGGTACGACACCAGGTACGTGAGACCGATCGAGACGATCGACGTCAACCACACCAGCGACGTGAGCGGCGCCTCGAAGTTCATCACGTTCGACGCCGCGTAGCGCACCTTCGCGACCCAGCCGTTGATGAGGTACGACGCGCCGCTCGCGATGATCATCACCACGCGCATCACGAAGATCCACACCAGCAGTTGCACCTGCACCGTCGGCTCCTTGACCGCGAGCACGATGAACGTGATGAGCGCGACGCCCGTCACGCCGTACGTCTCGAAGCCGTCGGCGCTCGGCCCAACCGAGTCGCCCGCGTTGTCGCCCGTACAGTCGGCGATCACGCCCGGGTTGCGCGCGTCGTCTTCCTTGATGTTGAACACGATCTTCATCAAGTCGGAGCCGATGTCCGCGATCTTGGTGAAGATGCCGCCGGCGATACGCAGCGCCGCCGCGCCCAACGATTCACCGATCGCGAAGCCGATGAAGCACGGACCCGCGTAGTCGCCCGGAATGAAGAGCAGAATGCAGAGCATCATCACGAGCTCGACGCTGATGAGCAGCATCCCGATGCTCATGCCGGCGCTCAACGGAATCGCGAAGCACGGATACGGCTTGCCGCGCAGACTGGCGAACGCCGTGCGCGAGTTCGCGAACGTGTTGACGCGAATGCCGAACCAGGCCACGCCGTAGCTGCCCGCGATACCCAGGACGCTGAACAACAGAATGATGATGACCTTGGCGGCGCTGTAATGCTGCAGCACGCCGAAGTACAACAGGATCACCACGCCGATGAACACCTCGAGCAGCAGCAGGAACTTGCCCTGTTGCACCAGGTACGTTTTGCAGGTCTCGTAGATGAGTTCCGAAACCTCGCGCATCGACTTGTGCACCGGGAGGCGCTTGAGTTTGCTGTAGATCGTGAGACCGAACAGCATGCCCAACGCACAGAACACCAGGCCCACCATGAGCAGTTTGTGTCCCGGGATGCCGAAGAAGGACACGCTCGACAGGTCCGGAATGCGGAGGTCCGCCTCGCCGCCGGCGTTCTGCGTTGCCTGCGCGGCGAGCGCCGGCGCGAGCGCCAGGGCGCCCAGCGCGAGCACTGGATAGAGCAGCACGCGCGCTGCGCGTCGGACGACAGGTGCCAACAAGTTCATCGGGAAACGCCTCCAGAGAGTACGAGCGATACGACGAGATGCAGACCGTAGGGCGTACTTAAGCCGCCACGACAATGATCAATGCTTGAGCAACGCGAGGCAACGTCTCAGACCGATTCCGAGCGCCGCCACAGGAGAAACACGGGCACGCCGACAATCACGATCGCCAGTCCGGCCAACGACTGCGCGCGCGTCTTGTCGGCAATGAGCAGAATGATGGCGACGATGGCCGCCATCGCGATGTACAATCCCGGCAGCCACGGGTACCCCACCGCGCGATACGGACGCTCGGCGTCCGGGCGCTTCCGGCGCAAAATGAACAGGCCTGTGGTCGTCAAGGCGTAGAACACCAGCTGCGCGAAGATCACGTAGTTGAGCAGCTGGCCGTACGTTCCCGTTAGGCAAAGGAGCGACGTCCACAGTCCCTGGTAGACGAGCCCCGACGCCGGCACGCTGCGCGCATTCAGCTCGCCGACCTTCTTGAAGAACACGCCGTCGCGCGCCATGGCGTAATACGCGCGCGGCCCGGCGAGAATGAGTCCGTTGCTGCACCCGAACGTGCTGACGAGAATCGCGATCGCCATCACCGTGCCGCCGCTCGCGCCGAACAACACGCTGGCGGCCGCGGTGCCGACGCGGTCCTGCGTGGCGAACTGGATCCCGCGTCCCATGATCGTCGTGGCGGCGGCCGACCCGGACATCGGCAGCGTGTACAGGTACCCGACGTTGGTCAGCACGTAGAGCAGCGTCACGAGCCCCGTGCCTAACGCCAGCGCCAGCGGCAGGTTGCGCTTCGGGTTGTGCACTTCCGACGCCGCGAACGTCACGTTGTTCCAGGCGTCGCTCGAGAAGAGCGAGCCCACGAGCGCGGCGCCGAACGCCAGCACGAACGCCGACCCCAGGTCGACGTGGCCGAAAAAGTGCCCGGCGCTGAAGTTCGCCGCGATCGCCGAGGCATTCCGGCCTAACGTCAGGCACAGGATCACCAGCAAGGCCAGCGCGCCGGTCTTCACGATCGTGAACGTCGTCTGGATCAGCTTGCCTTCGCGGACGCCGCGGAGGTTGATCCACGTGAGCAGCCACACGATGACTAACGCAACCAGGCGCTGCGGACTCAACCCGACGTCGATCGGCCCGCCCGCGCTGGCGAACGAATGGTGCGGGAACCAGCCATAGAGATCCGGCGAGACGGCCGGCACCAGCTCCCCCAGGAATCGCGCGAACGCTACCAGGACCGCGGCGATCGTCCCCGTTTGAATCACAACGAAAAGAGTCCACCCATAGAGAAATCCCATGAGTGGACCCATTGCCTCGCGCAAGAACAGATACTGACCGCCGGCCCTCGGGAACATCGCCGCCAGCTCTCCGTATGCGAGAGCGCCGAGCAGCGTCATGATGCCCGTCACGATCCAGACAACCAGCAGCCAGAACGGCGACCCCACCGATCGCGCAATGTCCGCCGAAACGATGAAGATGCCGGACCCGATCATGGCGCCCGCCACCAGCATCGTTGCGTCCACGAGCGTGAGCGCTTTGACGAACTCGTGCGGCGACCCGTCGGTCGCTGGGCGATCGGCCACGACTGTGGTCATTCAGCTCCTCAATTGGATGGGCAGGCGTCCGACTGGCAGGCTATTGCCGAACGCGCCTCACTAGCGCCACGACCCAGGCCTCGGGCGCGCCCAAGTGACAGCCGCAGGAAGCTAACAACCGTCCGAACCCTATGCCAGTCCGGTGGATGGACGGGTGGTGGTTCAGTGCGAATGATCTGAGGCTAGCGCACCGAGAATGGTGGCCGGTGGGTGATTGATCGCCAAGATGGATGGAATGCCCGGTCACAACATGAACTGGGTCACGAAAACGGACGCCACCGGTGTCCCGTCCTGCCTGTGAGCTGGCCGGAAATGGTATTGGGACAACCGCGATTTGAGCTCGCGGTCGTAGCCCGAGTCGCCGGTGGGGTCAAAATCGAACTTCACGACCCGTCCGCTCTCATCGATCGTGAACCGGAGCTCTACGGTTTTCCCGTGAAGTCCCTTTGGCACCGGCAGCGGCGGGATCACAGCGAAATCCGGCGTGGCTGGATACACGGTGCCGCTTCCTCCACCCGTACCGGGGCCGTTCCCCGAACCGCGTCCGGTACCGTTGCCTGCGCCAGTTCCGCCGCCGGTGCCCGGCCCCGCGCCGTCAGTTCCGTCCGTTCCCGCGCCGGCCGACGGCGCCACGGCAATCACTGTGGGGGCAGCCGACGACGGCAGCGCAACCTGCTCAGTTGGCGCGACGCGCGGCTCGACAATCGGCTTTGTCTCGACCGGTTTGGGCGGCTTCTTCACCGGAGTCGTGATGGGCGGGTGGACCACGGGAGCTTCGGCCGGCTTGGGCGTCGCGAGCCGCACATACTTGAGCCGCTCCTGCGTCCGTGCACCCGCGAGGCCGAGCCGGCCGCCTCCGCCACCGCCCATTGGGCCGGCACCACCGGCTCCCAGCGCGATCTCGGCTTTCTCTACGGTTAGGATGCCGCCGATCAGCAGCAACACGATCAACGCGTGCACAGCGAGTGAAACGAGCAACCCCCATCGGGCCGGCCGTTCGGCAGGAACGCCGATCGGCGGTCGGTAGGGCGGCTTGGACCGCTGCACCGGTTCGCTCGTGAGAGCACGATTCGACTTCGCAATGGTCATGGCCTCCGTCAGCCGAGTCGACCGTGAGGTTTCGCCCGGCCTCTCCATATTAACACTGCGACGGGGCTGCACTTGTGGTCGCGACGTATTTCGTGTCGGGACTGCCTGGCCTGCTACGACGTTCATGTTGAACGGATCAAAGCGGAAACCAGGGATCCGAGCGGATCGTTCCGTTAGGCGAGGAGGCGCGAATCGAGCAGGCTGGAGCGCTTTCTTGTTGTTTGAACAAAGGCTTCTTTTGTTGCCCTATCCGCAGGTATCCCTGGTTTCCGCTTTGATCCTTTCAACATGAACGTCGTAGCCAGCCCCTCCGGCCGGCCACCCGAATGCCTGGACGACGGGTTCACGATCGCTGAGACTCGCCTCCGCATCGGACACGGCCGAACTCGACTCTTGGAGGCCGAGTGGGATTGGCGACGCGCCGCAAGCGCCGGCCAGGTCCGCGCCCAGGCGGTGCATCCGAAGCCAACGTTAGGCATTCTCGCCGGCATCGACTTGGCCACGCTCGGCGGGAGCAATGTCTCCAACGCCGGGTCGCGCACGGGCGTGTCCATCGGCGGGTTCGCGACGTTCCACGTCACGAATCAGTTCGGCATCGAGCCCGAGCTGCTGTTCACGCAGCGCGGCGCGCACGAGTCGTCCGACGGCGACGATATCACGCTCAAGCTCGACTACATCGACATCCCGGTGCTGGCGCGGTTCGATGTCCCGATGACCAACAGCACGCTGCGCCCGTTCTTCCTCGCCGGTCCGACGTTCTCGTTCCAGGTGTCCTGCGACGCCGAGGAATCCGGCGAAGGCGGCTCGATCTCCTCGTCGTGCGATAACCTCAACAACCAGACCGGCGGCGGCTTCTCCAAGAAGTCGTTCGACACCGGCGCGACGTTAGGCGCGGGCATCGGCTTCCCGGTCGACAAGAAATGAATCTCTCGATCAGCGTCCGGTACACGCACGGCCTCATCGACACGTTCGACAACGTCGACGCGAAGAACCGCACGTGGGCGTTCATGGCCGGCCTCACGTTCTGAATCCTGCGCGGGACAGAAACACAAACGGGCTCGCTCCGATACACCGGAGCGAGCCCGTTTGATTTTCGGTTCGACTATTTGGGCGGAATGCCGATGATCTTCACACCCGCCCCGCGCGCCACGTCCATGGCGTGGATCACGTCCTGGAACGTCACGGCGGTATCGCCCTTCACGAAAATGATCTTGTCCGGCCGCGGATCGTAGATCTCGTGCAGCCGCTTGGCCAGGTTGTCCTTCGTCACCTGTTCACTGTTGACCTTGTAGATGCCGTTAGGCAGCACCTGGAGCACGATCTGGTCGTTGTTCGGCGTGACCGGAACCTGGGGCGGATTCGGATCGGGCAATTGCGTATCGACCGCCTTCCGCGCCATCGGCACCGCCACCATGAAGATGACCAACAGCACCAGCAACACGTCGATCATCGGCGTGACGTTGATGTCGTTGGTGAGCCCGCGGTCGCTACCGCCTGAAATCGCCATGGGTCGCGGTCTCCTCTACTGTTTGTTAGGCGTGGGCGACAGAATGTCTCCCGGCACCGACGACCGTGTTCCCGGCGTCTGGTCCGTGATCGCCGCCATCACGCGCACGCCGTTGTGCTCGAGGATGTCGATCGCGTCCAGCACCTTGGCGTACTTCAGATTGCGGTCCGCCTTGAGATACATCACGAAGTCTTCACGCCCCGGCGAGGAATAAATTTCCTTCACCCGCTCGGGGAGCGTGTTGTTCACAATGAATTTCTTGTTCAGATAGTACTGCCCGTTCGCGTCGATCCCGAGGACCTGATCGTTGTTCTCCTCGGGATGCGCCTTGATGTTCACACCATCGGGCGGCTGCGCCTGGAAGCCGGAATTGATGAGCGGCGTCACGATCATGAAGATGATCAACAACACGAGCATGACGTCGATCAACGGCGTGACGTTAGGCTGGGCCTGGACGCCGCCTCCTCCTGTCGACATCGCCATGGGCTCGACTCCTCGATCAGAGAGTGGCGACTACTGGGAGATCGGGCCGCTCTGGGAGCTCGACGCCGACGAGGCGTTGAACTCGCGAGTGAACCGCGACCGACCGAATTCGCCGGCCACACCCTTGATCAGATAGTCGATCATTTCCTTCGACGTGTAGGTCATCTCGACGGAGAGATTGTCGATCTTGGTCGAGAAGTAGTTGAAGAACCACACGGCCGGAATGGCGACGATGAGGCCGAAGGCCGTCGTGATGAGGGCCTCGGAAATACCGGCCGACACCGAGCCTAACCCGCCGGCGCCCGACACCGCCATGCCCTGGAACGCGTTCACGATACCCATGTCGTTCCGAGCAGTCCGACGAACGGCGCCGTGGCGCCGACCGTCGCCAGCACGGCCAGGCCGCGCTTGAGCTCGGACACGATGCATCAACATTTGCGCTCTACCGCGCGCTCGGCCGAGTTGATGTCGGCGACCGTCACCGACCCGTCCTGCAGCAGCGGCTTGACCTCGCCTAACGCACCGCCGAGCACGCGGGCCACGTGCGACTTCTTGTAGCCCTCGGCGAGCTTGATCGCCTCGTTGAGGTTGTCTTCCTCGAGGAACTGCGAGAACTCAGGCGCGAACTTGCGCGTCTCGGACTGCGCCTTCCGCAGGCGCCACCACTTCTGGATCATGATCGTCAGCGAGAAGATCGACATGATCAGCGAGCACGAACACGATGCCCTTCGCGAACCAACCCATCGTGCCCCACATGGATACCAGCGACAGACTCATGGGCCGACGTCCTCCGACGGTGATGCGAATGGTGACTCTAGAGCGCCCAGCTCACTACTTGGGCTTCGAGAACGAAAACGGATACTGCACCAGCTCTCTCACTTTCCGACCGCCCGTTTCCGCGGCGTAGAAGCGCAACCGCGGCAGCGATGCTCTTGATCGACTGCGTGAACAGGTCGTTGCTCGACTTGAGCACCTTGAACGTGCTCATGTCCGCCTTGCCCAACGTGTCGATCACGAACTGCGCGAGCACTTCACCTTCCACGCCGGCGCTCTCGAGCATGCTCGGATACGTCGGCAGCGGATTGTCTTCCTTGGCCATCGCCGGCTTCTCGACCTGGAACGTGAAGTACGTTTGGTCACGGATTCGGCACGCCCTTCCCGCCGGCCACACCCTTGGCGACGCCGCCTTCGACGCCCTTCCCGGAGAAGTCGGCTTCGTTAGTCACCGCCTTCGACAGATCGACATCCGGAATCTTCGTCGGGATGTTGATCGGCGCCGTCAGCACCTGGAAGCCCTTGGGAGGCGGCGGCGTCACCGTCGCCTGCGGCGGGGGCGGCTTCGGTGGTTCCGGTTTCGGTGGAGGCTGTTTGGCCTGTACGAATTTCACGTCTTCTTCGCGGTGTTCCTTCTCGCTCCGCAAGCCCGCGTTCAACGTGACGGCGACGGCCAACCCAATCAGCCCCGCGTGCAGTACGACGCTCGCGATGGCACCGCCCGGATTCTTGTCTCGCTTGGGTTTCGATTCGAGCAGCGTGGTGAACATGCCCGATCACACTCCCCTGTGAAGGGTTCCACACCAGTTCTTGACGCTCGGTCAACATACCGGTGGCGTATGAGGCCGTAATGCTCGGGACATTAAGAAACCGTGAAGGCGTTGTTAGTTTTCCGACACGCCCCACGGCCACGACACCGACTTCGCCGAGCTCGCTACGCCGCGGCTGGTCCTTCGGCGCCGTCTCGCAAAACGCGGTCCGGCTCGGCGTCAGACAGCGGAAGCGTCACGGTAAACGTGCTGCCGCGCCCATAGCGCGATCGCACGGAGATCGTCCCGCCGTGCGCTTCGGCAATCCACTGGCTGATCGCGAGTCCCAGGCCGAATCCCGATCGCTCGGTGCCGCGCGACCGCGCGCGATCCGCACGATAGAACCGCTCGAAGATGTGCGGCAGATCGGATGCGGAGATGCCGATCCCGGTGTCGCGCACCGACGAACGCCGCCGTGTGCTCGTACGACGTGAGCGACATGTCGACGCTGCCGCCGCGCGGCGTGTACTTGATCGCGTTCGTCATGAGGTTGAGGAAGAGCTGGCGCAGCCGCGGCGCGATCGCCGAACACCGCCACCCGCGCGGGCTCGGCCATCGTCACCGTTAGGCCGGCGGGCTCGGCGAGAATCGAGGCCGTTTCGTACACCTCGCGGGCCAGCGGCTCCAGCTCCACGCGCTCGCGGTGCAGATCGAAGCGCCCCTCGTCGGCGCGCGCCAGCGTGAGCAGACTCTCCACCAGATCCGCCATGCGCGTGCGTCTCGTGCAGCGCTTCCTCGAGCGCCACCATCTGCTCGGCGCGCGTCGACGCGCCGCTCATCGCCCGCTCGACGTCGGCGCGCAGCACCGCCAGCGGCGTCTTGAGCTCGTGGCTCGCGTCGGCGGTGAATCGCCGGAGCGCGGAGAACGACTTCTCGAGCCGCTCCATCATCTCGTTGAGCGTGATGCCGAGGCGCGCCATCTCCTCGTTGGCCTCATCGATCGGCAGACGGCGGTGGAGGCTGCGCCCGTCGGTGATCGCCTTCACCTCGTTGATCATGAGGCCCACCGGCTCGAACGCGCGGCCTGCGATCATGTACGCGAGGCCCGACCGACGCCATGAGCAGCAACGGCGCGACGGCGAGAATGGTGCCGAGGAGCTCGCGGATCGCGATGTCGGTGGAGCGCACCGATTCCGCCGCCACGACGCGCTGTACGTTAGGCACGTCCATGTTCTCGTTCGACCGCGACGAGCAGCAATCGGTCGCCGCCCACGTCGAGCAGCTCGCCCTGCCCGCCCGGCTTCACGGAAATCGCTTCGCGCTGCAGCGTGCGCGCGATCGTCTTCCGACAATTGGAGCAGCGCGAACGAGCCGTAGAGGAGGCGTCCGCTCTGATCGAGCACGAGCACGTAGCCTTCCATGCCCTCGAGCAGCGGTGCGCAGCGCCGGCGAGATCGTTGGGCCCACCAACGTGTCGCGCATCACGGTCACTGTGCTGCCCGGACGTGCTGGCCTGCTCGATGATGGTCGACGCGAGGTTCGCCTGCGCCGAGCACGTGGTGCGCGAGTTCGTCGTACGACCCCGCGCGGCGCGCCATCCACAGCGCACGGCGAACGCCACCATCGTGCCGATCATGGCGCCGGCGTAGTCCGCTCGTGAGCCGCGCCCGGATGCTGCTCACCGCGCTCCTCCGCGCATCACTCGCGAATCACGTAGCCCACGCCGCGCACCGTGTGAGATCAGCTTCACCAGTGCCCTCGGCGTCGATCTTCTTGCGCAGGTGGTTGATCACCACGTCCACGATGTTGGTGCCGGGATCGAAGTGGTATCCCCACGCGTACTCGGTGATCAGCGTGCGGCTCATCACGCGGCCTTTGTGCCGCATCAGGTACTCGAGCACCGTGTACTCCTTGGGCGTCAGCTCGAGGTCGCGCCCCGCGCGCTGCACCTCGCGCGCGTCCTGGTCCAGCTCCAGGTCCCCCACGCGCAGCAGCGGCGTCGGCGATGGCACGCGGGCGGCGCGCTCAGCGCTTCGACGCGCGCCAGCAATTCCTCGAACGCGAACGGCTTGGTGACGTAGTCGTCGGCGCCGGCGCGCAGCGTCTGCGACTTTCGCGTCCACCGCGTCCTGCGCCGTGAGCACCAGCACCGGCCGCTCGAACCCGCGGGCGCGCAGGTTGTGCAGCACTTCGATCCCCGACCGGCCCGGCAGCCGCATATCCAGCACGATGAGGTCGTATGCCTCCGAGTGCGGCGCGCCGTTCGCCCTCCTCGCCGTCGGCGCACGAGGTCGACGCCCCAGCGCTGCTCCTCGAGCCCGCGCTTGACGAACTGCCCGACGGTCGGGTCGTCCTCGATCACCAGAATCTTCATTGCTGCCGTCGCTCACGAGTCTTATCCCGCGGCCGGGCGATGGAAACCGTACTCGCGAATCTTGCGATACAGCGTCTTGGGCGAGATGCCCAGAATTTCCGCCGCTCTGCCCCTGGTGCCAGTTGACGTGGCTCAACACGCTCTCGATGTGCCGCCGCTCCACGTCGTCGAGCGGCACCAGCGGCTCGGCCGCGCGGCTGCCGCCCGCACGCGCCGCTGCCTAACGGAAGGTCGGCGCGTGCATCACGCCGTTGGTCGCCAGCAGCACCGCCCGCTCCATCACGTTGCGCAGCTCGCGGACGTTGCCCGGCCACGGTACGTCTGCATCGCCTCCAGCGCGTCCGGCGCCAGCGTCGGCGCCGACGGTCCCCCGAACTGCGCGCAGAAAATGACTCGCCAGCAGCGGCATGTCCACCGCGCGCTCGCGGAGCGGCGGCAGCGTGATGCTGATCGTGTTGATCCGATAGTACAGATCGCTGCGAAACGTTCCGTCGGCCACCCGCTGCGCCAGGTCCTGGTTGCTCGCCGCCACCACGCGCAAATCGGTGTGCACCTTCTGCGTGCCGCCCACCCGATAGAAGCTGCCCAGCTCCAGCGCGCGCAGCAGCTTGCCCTTGCAGCCGTTGATCCAGCGCGCCGATTTCGTCCATGAAAATGGTGCCGCCCGACGCGAGCTCGAACAATCCCAGTTTTCGCGTCACCGCGCCCGCGAATGCGCCGCGCTCGTGTCCGAACAATTCGCTCTCCATCGAATCGTCGGGAATCGCCGCGCAATTCGACGTCGCACTAACGGGCCGGCCGCGCCGATGCGACAGCCGGTGCAGCGCGCGCGCGATCAGCTCCTTGCCCGTGCCCGACTCGCCGACACCAGCACCGGCGACGCGCTCTTGGCCACGCGGTCGACCAACGCCAGCACCGCCTGCATCGGCGCGTACTGCGTGACCACCTCGGGCACCGAGTCGGCCCGCGCGAGGCGCGACTGCAGCAGCGTATTCTCGAGCGACAGTTGCCGCTTCTCCCACGCGCGGCGCACGAGCACTTCGATCTCGGCCATCCGATACGGCTTGCTCAAATAATCGTACGCGCCGAGCTTCATCGCGCTGATCGCCGTCTCGATCGTGCCGTTGCCGGTGATGATGATGACTTCGGGCGGCGAGGAATCCTCGCGCACCTGGCGCAACACCTCCAGCCCGTCCAGCTCCGGCATCACGATGTCGAGCAGCGCGACGTCGAACGACTCCGCACGGAGCGCGTCCAGCGCCGCCCGGCCGTCGGTGAACGGTGCGGACCTCGTGACCGCGCCCGACGAGGAATTTCTCGAGCAGCGCGCCGAGATTCGCCTCGTCCTCGGCGATCAGCACTTTGATCTGCGCGTCGCCTCTCATGGCGTCTTCCCCCTGCCCTGGCCGTCCGTCATCGGATGCTCCGGCCCGCCGGCAAGTGCACGCGGAACGTGCTGCCTGCTCCGAGCTCGCTGTCCACTTCGATGCGCCCCCCGTGATCGGCGACAATGCCGTAGCAGATCGACAAGACCGAGACCGGTGCCCCGGCCCGGGCGACTTGGTCGTGTAGAACGGCTCGAACATTCTTGGCCCAACTCGCTGCCGCGCAATGCCGTGCCCCTGGTCTTCGACTTCGATCACCACGCCTAACTCCGGCGCGTCGCCGTTGCGGCTGCGGATCACGACGCGGCCCGTCCCGTTCATGGCGTCGCTGGCGTTGAGGAGCAGCGCCATGAGCACCTGCACCAGCTGCTCGCGGCTCGCCTGAACAGCAGCGGATCGATGGCTCGGCCTCCAGCGACGCGTCCACCTTCACGTGCTTGAAGCGCGGGTGATGCTTGAGCAGGAACAGCGTGTGCTCGACGACTTCGTTCGATCCACCGCCTCGCGCGCATCGCCGCGCGGCCGGCTGAAATCGAGCAACCCATCGACGATGCGCTTGCAGCGGTGCACCTCGTGGTCGATGATCTGCAGTGTACTCGGCGATCGCGTCGTGCATCGGCGCCGGCACCCCGCTCTCGTTGAGCTTGCAGCGCCAGGCTCTCGGCGCAGGCGGCGATCGTCGCCAGCGGGTTGTTGATCTCGTGCATCACGCCGGCCGAGAGTTGGCCTATCGCGGCGAGCCTCTGGGCTTCGGCCACCCGCTCGTGCGGCGCGCTTCCACTCGGTGATGTCCTCGCCGATCGTGATCACGTGCGTCACCGCCGCATCGTTGATGCGCATCGGAATCTTCGAGATGCGATAGGTGCGCAGCTCGCCGGCGGCGTTGCGAGTCCATCTCGAACTGCTTGCATCGCGCCGGTGCGGAACACCTCGTCGAACTCCTGGCGCAGCATGTCGGCCGGCTGCCGGTGCAGGATCTCGAAGATCGTCCGGCCTAACGCTTCTTCGCGCAACACGCCCTGGAGCCCGGTCTCGCGCTTGCGGTTCCACGCCTGCACGCGGTACTCGCGGTCGACCACGTAGAGCCCGACGGGCAGCGAATCGACGATCCGCTCGATGAAGCGCCGCTGCTCGTCGATCTGCCGCGTCCGCTCCACCATCGCTTCGGCGGCGCGTCGCGCGTTTTCGTCGGCCGCCAGCGCCGACCCGACGAGGAAGGCGGCGGTCGTGAGCATCGTGCGCTCCAGCGCGGACATCGCCGCGCGCCGCGCCGTGACGAGCACGCCGCGCTCGACGTCGTCCTCCGTTAGGCCGAGCGACGTGAGGACGACCGATGCCGCTGGCGCGGAGGCCGTACCGTACGGTGCCGGCAAATCCGGCGTCGACAGCTCGACCGTGCCGCCCGGCGCGCGCGCGAGACGCTCGGCACCGTCGTCTCTCGCGTCCTCCGGAACGCGCCAGAGCGAGCACTCATCCAAATCGAGACCGGCGCGCAGCACCTCGAGCAAATCATCCAGCGGATCGGCAAGCGCCGTCGCGGCTCCGGTCGCCAATCGCTCGGCGAGCGAGGCGATCAGTAACAGGAGATCATTGCATGAATTTTCGACCGGAGCATCCGACGGCGCCACACGCGGTTGACGAGGCACGGATCCTCAAATGGGCAGGTTCCACTAACCTAAGCCCAAGACCCATCGCCGGACAGAATGACCGAAGCTACTAATATCGCGATTTTGACTGCTAATCTGGCAGTCGGGGACGCCCGAAGCTCCCTCACACGGTCGAAGCGATCTGCGTCATGATCTCGCCGTTGGTCCGCTTCTGACCGGGATTCTCCTCGATGTGCCGCCACGCAATGCGTCCGTCCGTGCCCACGAGGAAATACGCGCGCTCCGAGTAGAAGCGATCGGGAATCAGCACGCCATACGCGCGTGAAATGTCGCGCTTGAAGTCGCTCACCAGATCGACGCGCATGTTGTGCTTCGCCTTGAACTCGCGCAGTGTGGGCACCGAGTCGACGCTGATGGGAAGGATCACGACGTCCTTGTCCAGGAACTGATCGAAGTCATCGCTCATGTCGCACAGCTCGGCCGTGCACGTGCTCGTGAACGCGAGCGGAAAGAACGCGATGAGCACGCGCTTCTTGCCGCGGAACGACGACAGGGTGACCGGCGATCCAGCCGTCGAGTCAGCGGTGAAGTCGGGAGCGGCGTCGCCAACCGCCGGACTCGTGCGCGTGGCGGTTGCTGGAGCTTGTGCGGACATCGGTGCGATTCCTCCGTTGGTCGAGTGCGCGGAAGGTAGGTCGTCGCGTCACGACCAGCAACGGGCACGTGCTTACGGAGCTTCGCGGTGCGGTGGTTCGCGCTGCGCCTCACGGCGCGGTTCCGCTCTCGACGGAGCGCTCGCCGGCGGTCGGATGAGCTCTTCGGCCGCGAGCAAACTACGCGACAATTCGGCCATCGTCATGTTTCGACTCTGGCTCGTACGCTGGAGCACCTTGTATGCGGCGCCCTCGGTGATCGCGTCGCGCTCCATGAGAATTCCCTTAGCACGCTCGATGACTTTGCGATCTTCGAGACGCTTGCGCAGATCATCCGCCTCGTTGCGCTGCCCCAGCCATTCAACGTGGCGCGCCTCGGCGATTGATATCGCCGCGCTCAGTTGGGCAGCAGTGACCGGCTTGACCAAGTAGTGAAACACCGGCAGGCTCGCCGCTTGTGCGAGCGTTTCGGCATCACTGTACGCCGTGACGATGATGATTGGCACTGGCCGGTCGCAATGTATGCGTTCGGCGGCTTCCAGCCCCGTTAGGTGCGGCATGCGCACGTCGAGCAGCACGAGGTCGGGGCTCAAGGTGCGCGCCATAGAGACCGCGGTTGCGCCATCGGCAGCGATGCCGATGACGCTGTGGCCGAGCGAGCGAAGATCTTGCTCGAGGCCCAGCGCGGTGACGCTCTCGTCCTCCGCGATCAAGATTCGTAGCGGCGATGGCAATGGTGGCTCCGTCGTGGCATCTTGAGTTGACGTGGGGCCTGCAAGAGGCGGACCCCCGGGTCGATGTGGTCCGTCTTTGCCGGTCATCGTGGTCGATTAGCGAGCTCCGACATGTCTGAAACGCGAATCGTGATCGTCGCACCAGCGAAACCGCGCGCGCGCGCCGCATCGGCGACACGCGCATTGACGCGTGCGCTCGAGCGGTTGGGCTTCAGCGTGGCGCACGCGTCGACGGCCAATGCGGTCGACGCCGTGGACGAGCACGTGGATGCGGTGATCGTCGCCGCCACACGTGCAATGGTGCTCCCGATCGCGCGGCGGCTCAAGGCCCGGTTTCAGATGCCGATGCTTCCGATCGTGGCGCTCACGGCGGCGCCGCGGCTGCGGCCTAACGGAGCGGCGCCCAATGTCTGGCTCCGCGCATCCACGCCGGCGGCCGACGTCGCGGATCGCGTCGAAGAATTGGTCCGCATCCGGCACGCCGAGCGCGAGATGGCGCGATTGAGCAGCACGCTCGCCGAGCTCGCGGCGGAAAACGGCCGCCTCTACGAGCGCGCACGACGCGACGCCGAAGCCACCGCCTTGCTGCTGCGCGAGCTGCAGCATCGCGTGCGCAACAATCTGGCGGCGATTCAGGCCCTGCTCGTCCTCGAGCGGCATCGGGTGCCGCCGCGCGAGCTGCCCGAGGCGCTCGACGTCGCGATCGCGCGGTTGCGCAGCATGGCGGCGCTTCAGGATTCGCTGTTGCCGCATGCGAGTGAAGTGGAGCTGGCAACACTGGCACGCGCGGTGGCGAACGGCGCGCTCGATGTGTTCGGCGCCGGCGATCGCGTGCGCTGCGCCGTGAACGGCGGGGCCACGCTGCCGGCGCGCAGCGCGAGCGCGGTGGCGATCGTGCTCAACGAGTTGATCACGAATGCGCTCAAGCACGCCGACGCGCGCACGGTGGACGTGACGATTCGCCAGAATGGAACCGCGGTGGAGTTGGACGTGACCGACGATGGCTGCGGCATGCCGCTCAAGGCCGAGGGCGGGAGCGGTCTGGTGATCGTTCGGGCGGTGGTGCAGAACGAGCTGGGCGGCTCGTTGTCTTATGTACCGGCCGCGCGCGGTACGCGGGCGCGCATCGCGATTCCGTCGGCGGCCGCTCGCGACGGCGACGGTGCCGCCGCCGTGGCGGGCGCGCGCGCCGGTTGAGCGCGCGACATATCCATGTCGGCGGGCGGGCTCGACGCGACCAGCACCGCGGTCGCGGCGAGGACGGCCGCCGCGGCGATGATCTCGAGCGCCGCGGACCGGCGGAGCCGCCGGGCCGCGGCTTCCGTGCCTAACGCCGGGCGCATGATGCGCCAATTGATGGCGCCCAGACACAGCACCGTCGCGACCAACGCAAGTTTGATGAGCAGCGTGCGGCCGTAGTCGCTGTCGACGAACGCGTGCCAACTGCCGAGATGGAGCCACGCGGCCGCGACGCCGGTGATCCCGACGACCGCCGCCGACGCGAGCGCGACCGGCGAGAACGCGTTGATGAAGTCCGCCGCCGCGGCGCCGCGCTCGGCGTCCGGCTGCGCGAGGCACGCCGGCATGGCGATGATCGCCACGCCCAACAGCGTGCCTAACCAGGAGCCCGCGCCCAAAATGTGGAGCGTATCGGCCGACACGGCGAGCACGCGCAGGTGGGTCGCCGCGGCCGCGTGCCCGCTGAACGAAAACGACAGCGCGAGCACGAGCGCCGACGCCCCGGCGACGCGCCAGCGCGCCGCGTTGTCCTTGACCGCGGCCGCCATCGCCACGATGGCGGCCGCCACCTCGAACAACCATGCCCATCCCCACACCGTGGTCGTCAGAATCCCGCGCACGTCGACGGCCATCGGCGGGTTGCCGCGGAGCGCCGCAACTTGCGCGGCGAGTCTGCACGCGGCGTCGATCACGAGCAGCACCGCCGCCATGCGCAGCACGACCGCTGCCTGCGTGGCGACGCGCCGTGCGAGATCCGGACGCCCCGCGGCGGCGCGCGGTGTGATCCATCGCGCCAGCACCACCGCCCCGACTAACGCAAGCATCGCCACGAATCCGAACCATCGCACGACCACGTAGAGCGGCGACTCGACGTCGAAGCCTTGGGCCGAGCTCGTGTCCATGGCCATCGAATCTGTCGCCGCCTGCGATGCGGAGTCGGGCGCGACGACGGGCGCCGCAGCGGGCGCCGCTTGTGCTCGCTCGGCGATGGTGAACGTGAATACGCCGTGCACCGGGTGCCCATCATCCGACGTGGTGCGCCACCGAACCGTGTACTTGCCCGGCGCGAGCGAGCCGGTGAGGCCAACGTCGAGCGTATGCTTGGGAATCTGCACGAGACGCGGCGGGCCCGAGTCCACGCGCGCGCCGGCAGCATTCGCGACTTCGATGTGCGTCGCCGCGAGCTGCGGATCCTCGCTGAACGTCAGGCCGATCGCCGCCGGTGCGGCATCGAGTGTCGAGCCGGCCGGCGGAGCGCTCGACACGAGCACGAGATGCGCGAATGCTGCGCGCGGGATCGCCAGCCCGGTGAGGAGCACGGCGACAAATGGCACGACGCGGATGAGACGCGATCGCCGGCTGGCCAATCGATTCAGCGGAGCTCCTCTGCGTGACGGCGATGGAGCGTGCGAGGCTCGAACTCGCGACCTCTCGGTTGCAAACCGAGTGCTCTCCCAACTGAGCTAACGCCCCGATGCCCGGGAAAGATAAAATCACCGGCGCAGAGCGGCCAGAGCAAGCTTCCACCATCGAATCGAGCGCTCTACGTTTCGCGAGGTCCCTCCGCAGGAGCAGGCGATGAGCACCGAGTCCACCGACACGAGCGCGGCGACGCAACACCTCACCGTGCGGTGTCCGTTCTGCCGCACGTGGAACCGCGTAGCGGCGTCGCGTGTGAGCGACCGCCCCAAGTGCGGCAATTGCGCGAAACCGCTGCTCCTGGATCGGCCGCTGGCCATCGACGACGAATCGTTTCAGCGCACGATCACCGAGACCGACGTCCCGGTGCTCGTCGATTTCTACGCCGATTGGTGCGGCCCGTGTAAGATGATGGCGCCGCTGTTGGACGACGTCGCGGCGAGCCACCAGGGCACGTTGCTCGTCGCGAAGCTCAACACGGATCTGGCCCCGCGCACATCGCAGGACTTCAACGTCCGCGGCATTCCAACCACGATTCTTTTCCGCGGCGGTCTTGAAGTGGCGCGCGAAGTGGGCGCGGTGCCCAAGGCCCGGCTCGAGGCGCTCGCTGGCCGATAGCTCGCGGCGAATCCGAGTGGCGGCGCGCGGGTGCCGGCCGCCACAAAAAAAGGGCCGCCGTTAGGCGGCCCTTTCGCGCGCCGACCGACGGCCGCGACTACTCGTGGGCCGGCAGCGGCTCCATCGTCTCGGGATTGACCGGCACCTGCACCTCGTCGCGATAGGGCGACGTCATCATCGTCACGCGCAGCCGTGGGAAGGCATCCATGAACGCCCGGTAGCTCAAGCCCCACAGGCCGAGGAAGCCGAGCGTGATGCCGATCTCCCAGATCCCGAACAGGAAGTGGGGCGAGTCCGAGTGCAGCGAGGGATACACCTCGATGTAGCGGAGGAACCAGATGCCCACCACGCTGCTGAGCGCGAACAGGAAAAACGTCGGCAAATACACTTTGGCCGCGCGCGACAGCAAGCCGAAGAACGGAATCACGAACACCAGGAACACGATCGCCAGCGTCGCCCACTCCCATGGCGGCACGAGACGGCCGTGGAACCAATGCGTCTCTTCCGGCATGTTGCCGTACCAGATCACGAGGTACTGGGCAAACGTGAGGTAGCCCCAGAATGCCGTGAACGCGAAGCCGAGTTTACCGAGGTCGTGGAAGTGATGCTCGGTGATGAGGTCGCCCGCATTCAGGTGACGCCGCCACCACATCACGAGCAGCGACCACGACATGATCGCGGCGAGCCAGGCTCCCATGTAGAACCACCAGCCGTACATCGTGCTCTGGAAGAACATGTCGAGCGACATCGACAAGTCCCAGGAGTGCATCAGGTAAAAGAAGTTGAACAGCAGGCACAGCACCACGGCGAGGCGGCCCTGCATCGAGTGCGTCGAGTGGATCTCCCGGCGCTCTTCGCCGAATCCGCGGCGCATGCGGTCGCGCACGCCCTTGGCCCACGCCGCGCCCGAATCGTTAGGCAGGAGGCCGACGTCGAGCCGCACGCATTTGTAGATGTACCAGATGCTGAGCAGCGTGAGAATCAGGAACATCCCGAGCTCGCGGGTCACGAAAAATCCGCGGCTCAGCCAGAATTGCTTTTCCGGGATGGGGGCTTCGCCCGAGAACCACGGGAAGATGTGCGAGCCGCCCAACATGATCAGCACGAGCAACAGGAGCGCGACGGGCAGGAACGCCACGTAGCCCTCGATCAGCCGCACGATGGTGCGGGACCACCGCGCGGTGGTGATCCGCTGCACCGCGACCACGATCACGCCGGCCTGCGACACGCTGGCAAAGAACAGCCAGTTGAAGTGCAGCGCCTGCCACACGCGGTCCTGATTGGTGAACGCTCCGATGAGGAACACTATGGCGCCAATGACGGCGAACAGCGTGCTCACGGTCGTCACCCAACGCGGCATCGGCTTGGACGTCAGCCGGACCAATTCTTCCCGGCTCGGCATGTCTCGATCGGTGTGCGCGTGCGTACTCACGGGCGGGCTCCCTTGGGTGCGGCTTGCGGCTTGGCAGTGCTAACGCTGTCGGATGGCACGGGCGCCGGCGCCGGCAACGCCGCCGTGTCCTCGAGCTCCGACATCCACGCTGCCATGTCCTGTGGACGATACGGCGCCGGACGCGTTGGGCCGGTGCGCGTGTAGCCCGGCACCGAGCGACCGTTCTGTCCCGGGAATCCGGCCGGCGAGGTGTCCGCCACGACGCCCGGAATCTTGCCCTGCAGTGCGCGGACGTAGTTCACGACGTCCCAGCGATCCATGTCTTCGATGCGGTCGTACGTCGGCATCAATCCGCGGCCGTTGCGGATCATGCCGTAGATGTAGCCATCGGTGCGATTCTTGGTGATGTCGATGAGCAAGTTAGGCGCCGGCACGCCGTATTTTTCCGCGGTGCCGTTGCCCCGCCCCGCCACGCCGTGACACACCGCGCAGTTGATCTGGAAATACTTGCGGCCGTTGTCTAACGACGCGGCCGTCGGCGCGTGCGGATTCTGCAGGTTGGACATCGAGTCGATCGTGCCCGGCAGTTGCTGGTACGACACGACGTACGCCGGCTCCGGATTCCCGGTGAGCGGCACCGAGTACATCGGCGAGCCGCGCATCGGCGTGACGGTGTCGCCCGCGTACTGCCACTGCCACGGCTTGATCTTGGGCTGCTGCTTGAAGTCCGTGAACCATTCGCAGCCCGTGGCGGCCACGGTCAGGGCCAGGATCGCGGCGACGCGGAGGGTGCCTAACGCTTTACTGTTCACCGCGCACCTCCACCGCCCCGTGCTTCGTGAGCGCATCCTTGACGTCCGCCTGCCGGTCGGGCGGGCATTCCACCCAGACGCCGAAATGCGCGTCGCTGAATCGCTCGTCGTAGCCCACGGTCATCGTGATGCGCGGAATGCGCGAGACGACGAACAAGCCCAACACCGTGGCCAGCGAGCCGATCAGCACCATCAGCTCGAAGCTGATGATCGTGTACGGAACCCACGACGGCAACCGCTTTGCCGCCGACGACGAGCGGCCAGTAGTCCGAGATCCAGATCGGAATCCAGTAGCCGAACGTCACGCCGAACAGCCCGCCGATCAGCGTGATACCGCCGAACGATGCTCGGGCCCGTGTGGAGCGCGTGCTCGAGCTCGTGGCGCGGCGCCGGCGTATAGACGCGTGATGTCGCCGGCCTTGAGCTTCTTGACCGCCTGGATCGCATCGACCGTCGCGTCGAGCTCGCGAAATGCTCCGACGATGCCTTGCCATCAGTCGCCTCCCCCGGAGTCTCCGGCTCGTACTCCAGGTGCATGCCCGTGACCTCGATGCCGTTCCACCGCGTGCGCCGTTTGAGCGGCGGCGGGACGATCTCCTTGATCTCGGAGATCGCCATCACCGGCATCTTCTTGATGAAGAGCAGGAACCACATGAAGAACCACCCGAAGCTGCCGAGCAGAATGCACGAAGTCGACGCAGGTCGGCGCGTACCTGGTCCACTGCCATGGCTCGAACTCGTGCGAGAGCGACGGCACGAAGATCACGAACCGCTCGAACCACATGCCGAGATTGATGAAGAACGACAGCGATGAACAGCCACGTCGTGTTCCGCCGCAGTTTCTGCGAGAAGAGCGAGAGCGGGAGGATGCATGTTGCACGTGAGCATGATCCACGCGGCCCACCACCACTGCCCGAAGACGCGGTTCCACCAGAACGCGTGCTCGATCGCGTTGCCGCCGTACCAGCCGATGAAGAACTCGGTGAGGTACGCGCACCCCACGACGAGCGACGTGAAGAGGCAGAGCTTCGCGCCCGCGTCGAGATGGTTGAGCGTGACGTAGTGCTTGAGGTTGAACCAGCGCCGGATCGGGATGATGATCGTGAACACCATCCCCATGCCGGA
The DNA here is from genome assembly GCA_963702675.1 of uncultured Gemmatimonadaceae bacterium. Classification (GTDB taxonomy): domain Bacteria; phylum Gemmatimonadota; class Gemmatimonadetes; order Gemmatimonadales; family Gemmatimonadaceae; genus JADGGM01. Next base: position 686,200 of record CAVPDN010000008.1, on the reverse strand, counting down.
GAAGATCGCGCCGGCCACGAAGTACGGCGGGAAGATCGTCGCGTGCCAGCCCGGCGTGTTCGCCATCGCGAAGTCGAACGACACCACCGAGTGCACCGACAGCACCAGCGGCGTCGAGAACGCGGCCAGGAACAGATACGCGCGGGCGAAGTGGCGCCACTCCGATCGTCCGAGTTGCGCCACCCGAACGAGAGCACCCCGTAGATCCGCTTGCGGATCGGGTTCTTGCTCGCGGTCGCGCAGGACCGCGAAATCGGGCAGCAGCCCGATGATACAGGAACGTCGCCGAGACCGTCAGGTACGTGAGCATCGCGAACACGTCCCACACCAGCGGGCTCTTGAACTGCGGCCAGATCAGGCGCCAGTTCGGATACGGGATCAGCCAGAAGAACTTCCACGGCCGCCCGAGGTGCAGAATCGGGAACAGCCCGGCCGTCATGACCGCGAACACCGTCATCGCTTCCGCGCACCGATAGATCGTGGTGCGGAAGCCGGCGCGGAACAGGTACAGAATCGCGGAGATCAGCGTGCCCGGCGTGTCCGATACCGATCCAGAACACGAAGGTGACGATGTAGACGCCCCACATCACCGGCGGCTTGTACCCCGCGACGCCGAGCCCCATGTAGATCTGATACATCCACGCGCCGGCCCGATCAGCAGACACGCGACCGCGACGCCGCAGCCCGGCGAACCAGCCTGCGGTCGGATTCAGCGTCGCGAGATCTCGCGATCGACCTGCCCGTAACTCTGTGACCGTCGGGAAGCTGGATGTTCGCTGCCGACGCATGTTCGGCCCGCGTAGCGCGTGCGCGGTCGTGGCGACTGTCGCCATGGCGATGCTCCCGCCGGCGCGGCTGCCGGGCGCCGGGTGGTTGACCTTCTTCAAGTAGACCACGGCCGTGTACGTGTTGAGCTCCTCGAACACGTGATAGCGCGCGGCGGTCCTCGACCAGCTTCGCCACCGACCAGTGCTCGTCGGCCGCGTCGCCGAACGTGATCGCGCGCGACGGGCACGCCTGCGCGCACGACGTCGTGAACTCGTCCGGCCCGACTTCGCGGGTCTCGAGCCGTCGCGCGGTGCTCCGCTTCGCGAATGCGCTGCACGCAGAACGTGCACTTCTCCATCACGCCCTTGCCGCGCACGGTCACGTCGGGATTGAGCTGCCAGTTCAGCGGCTCGGGGAACGCGTACTGCGGCCGGTCGGCTCACCGTAGCCGAACCAGTTGAAGTAGCGCACCTTGTACGGGCAGTTGTTCGAGCAGTACCGCGTGCCGACGCAGCGGTTGTAGACCTGCACGTTCAGGCCGTCCGGCGAGTGGTAGGTCGCGTACACCGGACAGACCGGCTCGCACGGCGCGTTGCCGCAATGCTGGCACATCATCGGCACGAAGCGCGTGTCGAAATCGGTCGCGCGCCGTCTTCCCCGCCCTCGAAATACCGCTCGAGTCGAATCCACGTTCATCTCGCGACCCTGCGAGGATGTTGCCGCCCGGCACGTCCGGTGCCGGAAGCGCGGTGGTGAACCTGCCTGATACGGCGCACCGACGGTCGGAATGTTGTTCTCCGCGTAGCACGCCGTCATGCACGCCGAGCATCCGGTGCAGCGCGCGAGGTCGATCGTCATCGCCCAGCGGCGCTTGGCCATGCCGGCTCCAGTGCTTGGGGTCGTACATCCCCTTCTCGTTCGACTTGGGCGATGGCCGAATGTCGCCCTGCGCGTCGTTCGCGACCGGCGCAGCGCAGTCCCGGCAGGAACTCGTGCGACGCGTCGCCCGGCGATCTTCTCGCGCTGTTCTTCCTTGGGCGGCGCCTTGAGCTCGTCCACGCGTGACCGCGCGCGCGATGCCGCGGCCGTGCTGGCGCGCCGAGCCTTCGATCGTCACGAGCCTGTGCGAACTTGCCCGTCTTGGCGACGCGCCCTTGGTCGATGCCCAACGGAAGCCGCCCGACGCCGGATCGTAGCTCGCCGGGAGCAGATCGCACGGCGTTGGATCGCCACGTGCGCCGCGTAGCGACCGTACGCCGTGTGGCCCCGGCCGAGCGCAATCGCCACCGTTCGGCCTGGATGCCCATGTACACGTAGGCCGGCAGCCTCGAGCGCTCCGTGGCGTCTCGATGCGCAGGATGATCGCCGGTGTCGATGCCGAGCCGGCCGCCGTCTGCTCGTTGACCTCGACCCACGACTGCCAGACGATCTTGGTGACCGGGTCCGGCAATTCCTGCAGCCACGGCTTGTTGGCGCCGCTGCCGTCGCCTAACGCAGGCCGACGGGTAGACCACGAGGAAGAAGTCGCCCGCTCGCCGGCCGCCGCGCCGCCGGCGCCGCCGGCGCGGCGGCGCGCGCGGGCGCGGCGCGATGCGGCAGCGTCCCCGGACCCACGCCCTTCTGCAGCGCGGCCGTGAACGCCGCCGCGCCGCCCGGGTAGCGTGCTCGATCAACCAGCGCATGATAGTTCGGCGCGGGGAACTGCGCCGCCGCCTTCGCGTTCGACTTGGCCGATCCAGCGAGCACATCGGCTGTCGCGCGCGTGTCGAACACCGGATCCATGCCCGGCTGCTGCAGCGTGACGACGTCCAGCACCGGCTGCGCATCGCCCCACGATCTCGAGCGCGTGATGGTCGGGCAGCACCAGGTCGCAGAGCTCCGTGGTCTCGTCCGGATAGCTCGAGAAGCTCACCTTGAACGGCACTTTGGCCATCGCCTCGGCGAACCTTCGCCGACTTGGGGCTCGTGAACACCGGATTCGCGCCGCGCACAAATAGCGACCGGCACGTCGCCGGCCCGCATGCGCTCGATCGCCGCCGCGAACATCGCCGTCGGACGCGTCCCGTCGAGGCTCGACACGGGCCGAGACGGCAGCACGGTGCGTCCGACGTTGCCAGCGGCTTGTTCGATTCGTTGACCGCGTGCACCAACTCGGTGCCGCCGCCGTTCATCCCGCCCGCCAGCAGCAAGCTCGGCTTTGCCGTCAGCAATTTCCTGTTGCGAGCGACTGCAGCGACCGTCTGCACCACACCGCTCGCCTGCGCCGCGTCGGCCAGCGAGCCCGAGCCGACGGAGCGCGTTCACGATTGCCACTCTCGCTGCCGGGCCGGCACGCGATCCACGTATCCGCGTTGCAGACCGGTGAGCGAGCGCCGCGGCCCCGACGTACACGAAGCGCGGCGCACCGGCGAGCTTCGCGCGCGCGTCGGCGAAGTCGAGCTGCTGCGGAACGCTCGCGCCCCACGTTCGAGGAAGTCGGCGCCGAACGACACGATCAGACGAGCCGCGCCGAACGTCGAGCGACGGCCACGCCACGCCGTACGACTGGCGGTTCGCGGCGATCGCGCCATGATCGGCCAGCGGCGTCGTAGCTCAGGTGCGCCGGCATGCCGAACGCCGCCAGCCACTGGTCGAGAAACGACGGGAAGCTGCCCGACTCGTGCTGGTTGATGAACGCGGCGTTCGACGCGGCGCCCGACGACTGCGCCGCCGCCGAGCTTTTCGCGTTAGCAGCTTGAGCGCCTCATCCCACGTGACCGGAACGAGCGCGTTGCCCTTCCGCGACGCATCGGGCCCTCGGTAGCGATCGGGATTGTACAGCCCCTGCAGCGCCGCCTGTCCGCGCGCGCACAACGCGCCGCGGTTCACGGTGATCCGGATTGCCCTCGAGCTTGAACGTGCGACCGTCGCGCGTCTCCGACAACGACGCCGCACGACGCGGCGCATTCGCGGCACGTGGAGGCATAATAGTTCGAGACCATCGGGACGGTCTCGTCCGGATTGTTCAGGTACGGAATCAGCTTCTCCACGCGATCGGTGCTGCAGCCGATCGCCGCGGTCGCGGCGCCAGTGGCGCCCAGGATCTTCAGGAATTCGCGCCGGCGGACGCCGGATGGCGTAGACGTCTCGGTCATGCAGGCAGTCTCAGTAGTGACAGACACTGCAGTCGTAACGCGCTTTCCATTGCGGATTCACGTTTCCGACGTGGCAGTTGATGCACCATCCCATGTTGAGCGGCGCGTACTGGTACACGCGACTCATCTGCTGCACTTGTCCGTGGCACGTCTGGCACGTCACACCCGCGTTGATGTGCGGCATGTGCGCAAAGTTCACGTAGTCCGGCACGTAGTGTACGCGGACCCAGGGAATCGCCTGCTTCTTGTTCCAGTAGTCCTGCAGCTTCTGGATTTCCGCGCTCTTCCGCGCCGGCTTGCCGTTCTCAGCGGGACGATTGGGACCCACAACCAAATGGCATCCCATACAAGTGCTCATCGCCGGGAAGCCGGGGTCGGGCGATTTATTGGCGGAAAAGTGGCAGTAGAGACAGTTCATGCCGAGCGTTTGCACGTGCGTCGGGTGCGGAAACGCGATCGGTTGAACGGGAGCGCGACCTTGCGGCGAGGACCCTGCGCTGTATCCCCACGAGCCGCGATCGGTGATGACGGTGTCGGGCCCGCTGGTGGCACCCGTGTAGGCGGATAACAGCACGGCGATCGTGCCCAGAGCAACCAGCCCCGGGATGACCGCCCACTTCCTCCTTGAAGTCATCGCGACCTGAAGATGTGGAGGGCGGATAGTCACCCAATTTGTGAACATTTTCACAAATCAAGCAGAACGGCGGGAATCTGCGCCGCGTCACCAAGCGGCGCAAGAGGCGAGCGCAGTTCATTTGGAAGTAATTCGAGATTCGCGCGCGGCGTCTGCGCAAGTCGGAGCGGCCATCCGCTGCCGAACACGAACCGCGCGTGACCGATCGTGCGTAACAAATGCGCGAGCTCATCCTCGGGCGGACCCCAGATCCACGAGATGTCCCACCACACGCGTGCGCGCTCGTCCGGTGTGAGTCCCCAATGCACTTCCTCAATGAGTGCGCGTCCCGCCGCCGTGACGAGAAGGCGCACGCGCGGACCCGTGCGTGCTAACGCACGAATCGTCGCCGCGGGCAAATCCGACGCCGCGTCCATCCAGTGTCGCTGGCGCAGATCCTCGAATCGCGTTGTGAGCACGAGCGGCACGCCGGACTCGCCGCACGCCAGCGCGAGCTCCGACATCGCCGGATGGTGTGAGCCGAGTCCCCAGTGTTGTGGATAGGCGCGCACCGCTACCGCGCCGCGTTCGAGCACGTTAGCAAGCGCGTGGTCCCATTGCGGCCAGTCCGGGCGAATCGCGGGAACTGCGGCGAGCCGACTGGCGTGTGGAGACAACGCCTCGAACAGGACATTGTTGCCCGCACCCGGGTCGCGATGAAATGCGGACGGCAAATGCCCAACCCACGCCGACTCGATCCCTTCGCGATCGAGCACGCGCACGAGCACATCCGGATCCGGATGCGGAACGTGACGAAACGGATACGCGCCGATGCACGTGTTGGCGTCGATCATCGCAGAGATACCGTCGCGCCATCGCCGTCGTGCTCGAGCGCGGGGATCCCGGCAGCATCCCGGCCGGGAAGATGCGCGCGGCGTTGCGCCACCGCACGTCGCGCATCGCACCAGCGTTCAAGTGCGGCTCCACTAATTCGAGCGCGCGTAATTTTGCGAGACCTGTTTCCATGCGTGATGTCGCTGCCCCACAGCAACCGGCGCGCTCCGACCGCGCGCACGGCGTCATCGAGCATGCCGCGATCGACGCCGCTGCCCGAGAGATCGAGATACACGTTCGGAATGTGCGCCACCGCCGCGAACGTGTGGCGATAGTCTCCGCCGCCACCGATGTGCGCGAGGATGAACGACACGCGCGGATGCCGCAGCGCCAAGCGGCCCAAATCGGCGCCGTCCGAAATCTCCTGGCCGGGCCAGTCGCGCGTGCGATGCTGCCAGATGTGATGCAGGATCGGAAAGTGCCGGCGCTCCGCAGCGGCGGCGATGGGGTCCAGCAGCGGATCGTCCGCACGGCGGCTCGCCGCGAGCTTGACGCCCACCGCTCCGCGCTCGCCGCACCGGGCGATTTCCGCGAGCGCGTGCGCCGTGTCATTGGGATTCACCGTGACGTACGTGCGCACGCGCTCCGGGTCGCGATCCTGGATCGCCAGCATCTCGTCGTTGCCTAACGTCACGTCGGCGGGCGATGGAAAGTACGTGGGCGACGTATGGCCCCAGGTGCCGAGGATCGATGCGATGTGGATCGTGATGCCGATGCGGGCGCCCGCGCGCATGCGGGCCCGGTTCGGCATCTCCCAATCGCGCCGGCCGCCGCGCGCGTGCATGAAGTGCGCGTGGACGTCGACGAGCGGCTCCGGGCCGGCCAGCGGCGCCGGCTCAGACACCCGATTCCTCTCTGCCTAACGCAGCCAGCGCGTGGCGCGCGGCGGCCTCCAGGCGCGCGATCGCCGTCGCGTCGTGCGCCAGCGAGGCGAAGTTGTAGGCGCCCCGCTTGAACAGCACGCGGTCGCCCAACGCCAGCTCGACGAAGCGCGATAAGCGCCGGTCGTCGCCAAAGTCCAGCAGCCACATGGGCGCGATCCCGCGCATTTGGACGCCCGCGACGCCCGACGCCTCGATCGCTCGCGCAACCGCGTGTTGCATCGCCTCGCCCCGCTCCCACAGCGCGGCGCACACGTCGCTCGCCGCGTGTGCGTCGAGTACCGCGCGTGCCGCGGCGAGCGACGCCGACTCGCCCGCGAGCGTCGACGAGATCCATGTCGCGCGCGCCGCGCGCATCACGCGCTCGCGCCCAACCACTGCCGAGAGGGGGAACCCGTTGGCGAGCGCCTTGCCGAATACCGCCAGGTCCGTGTCCACGCCCGCGTATTCCTGGAAGCCGCCGGTGCGCAGCCGGAATCCCGTTTTCATCTCGTCGAGGATCAACACCGCGCCTAACGCATCGCACCATTGGCGCGCTTCGGCCAACCACTCGGGCGAGGGCAGCCGCTCGATGACCGGCTCGATGATGATGGCCGCCAACCCGTCGCCCGCGGCCCGTGCCGCGTCCGAGAGCGCGTCGACATCATCGAACGGGACCGCGTGGAAATCCTCGTGCGCGCCCGCCGGAACGCCGGCGGCGTTGCTCCACCAGTCGAGCCAACCGAAATAGCCGGCGCCGATCACGATCGATCGTCCGGTCGACGCGCGCGCGATGCGCACCGCCGCGGCCACGCCTTCGGCGCCGCTCTTCAGAAACCGCACCTGCTCGGCGCACGGAATCACGTCGCACAAGCGCTCCGCGACTTCGACTTCGACCACGTGCGAGAGCCCGGCCACATTGCCGCGCGCAATGGCTTCGGTGACCGCGCGCGTGACGCCTTCGTGCGCGTAGCCGAGTGCGACCGAGCCCAACGCCATCGTGCAGTCGATCAGCTCGGCGCCGCCGGTGGTGACCACGCGACAGCCGGTTGCGCGAACGAAGTGTGTGGGGGATCCGTCCCACTCCGGTCCGACGAGTGCGTCGGGCCGCTTGCTGCCCGTCGATGCCCCGCCGGGAATCACCGCCGCGGCGCGCGTGCGCCAATCGGTGTCCACGGCGGATGATGACGAAGACGGCGGCGCCATGAGATGGAAAAAGCCCGGGCCGCGTGCGGGCGTCAAGGGTTCGCGCGCAATCGCTCCAGCGCGCGCAGCGTCTCGAGCGCCATCGCGCGCAGCAGCTCGATCTCGCGCGCATTGGGTGCCGCCCGATACGCGATCGACCGAACGGTGCGCATGATGAGCTCGGCGTTGCGCGTGCGAAAGAAGTCGAGACCCGCGAGCGCGCGTTCGACGTCGGCGAACAGTCGCTCGTACTGCGCCGAGGTCGCCGCCGGCGCGTCTTTGCGCGGCGGCGCGAGCGTGCGCGATGCGCTGGCATCGGCGATGTGCAGCTCGTAGAGCGCCACCAACACCGCCTGTGCCAAGTTGAGCGACGCGTGTTCGGTGGTCGGGATCGTGACCACCACGTGCGCGCGATCGAGCGCGTCGTTGGACAGGCCTTTGTCTTCGCGGCCGAACACGAACGCCACCGGTCCGTGTGCCGCCTGCGCGAGCGCCTCCGCGGCGGCCTCGCGCGGCGTCGCCATGCGCCACTTGGCGCTTCGCCGGCGCGCGGTGAATCCGGCCGCGAATACGCAGTCGCCTAACGCAGCATTGAGCGTCTCGTAGTGGACGATCCGCTCGGCGACGTCGCGCGTATCGTGCGCCACGCGCTCGATGCGCGAGCGGTCGTAGTCCACCGGCCGCACCAGCCGGAGCACGCCCACACCCATGTTCTTCATCGCGCGTACGGTCGCCGCGATGTTCACCGGGTCTTGCGGCTCATCGAGCACGAGCCTCACGCGATCCAGCGGCGAATCAGACACGGGCCACGTGGAACCGGAGCGCGTGCGTCGGGGACTCCCGATCGCCGCGGAGGTAGACGTGTTCTCCGGCGCCGCCGCTCAGCACGAGCTGTCCGCGGCGTCGGTCGCGTCCAGGCGCCATGTCGTTGACCACGACCTGCATCGCGATCACGCCATCGCGCGCCGTCGCGAGCGATGCGACAGGTACGCGCAGGTCCATCGTGTAGCCGTCCGGAGTTGGGCGCCACGACGCGGCGAGCGGGACGTCGCGCCGTGCACCGTCGGGAACGTGAACGCGCGCCGTGGATGATGGTTCGACCGGCACCACGAGCCAGGCCAGCGGCGGGTTCGTGATGTCGGTCCAGATGTGCAATTGCACGCCGTCACTGTGGATGTCGGGGTACTCGTTGTCCAGGCGCGGATCCGCGGCGTCGGTCGCGCGGAAAACGGTGGGCGTCTTACGCACGTCGATCGCGACGTCGAGGTCATCATCGTCGACGCGCACGGAGATGGTTGCGCGCGGCGATCCGGCTTCCGACCAGGTGTCCTCGGATTGGCGGTACGCGTCCTGGCCCAAGGCGAAGAGGAGGGGGTCGTCCGGCGCGACGGGGACACGCACCGACGCCGGCGGCGCGACCGCCGGCGCCCGGGCGTCGTCGCGCCGCGTCGCCGCGGCCGGCCCGCCTAACGCAACGCTGCTCCGCGCGCCGCCGGCCTCGAACGCCACGTGCCACTCGTCGTGCTCGAGGCGATGGGTGTGCGTCGACCCATCTGCGAGCGTGATCGACAATGCCTCGCCAACCAACGCGGCCGCCGTGACGTTGCCGGACCAATTCCAAACGGTGATGATGACACCGCTCGCCCCACGACCACGGACCACGTACATCCGCTGCGCGGCCCGCCCCGGCGCGCCGGGCGCCGACGCGCGCCACAGCTCGGCGGCCTCGGTCGACACGAGCCATCCGGCGCGGAGTCCGTCGCGCTCCAGCACCGCAACGTGCCCGCCTAACAGAGTCACCACCTCGGCGTCGTGCAGGAACGAGAACCCGTCGGTCGGCGCGTCGCCTCCCGTTAGCACGCCGGGGCGAAACGCGACGTCGCGCACGGCGGCGTCGATGTGAAGCGGCAGATCCAGCTGCACCTCGTCGTCGCTTTCCCACGCCAGACGGTCCACCGCGTAGTCCGGCATCACGACCAGCGACCGTCGGATGCGCACGCCGGAATCCGGACCCTCGAACTCCGCGTCCACCCAGCCGACCCCGCCGCGTTCGTCGTAGGCGCGCAGCGCGCCATCGGCGGACGTCTGCGAGCGGCCGTCGATGAGCGGCGCGTTGTGCGCGAGCGTGCTCCGGTACCAATGCAACGACGGGTCGACGTACGACCCCGTACCCATGTCATCGAGCCAGCGGTCGTCGCCGCGCGCGAGCGTCACATTGAGGCGATCCGGATGTCCGTGCCCGCCGCCGGAATGCCCGTAATCCAACGCCAGATACGTCGAGCCGGCGTCGCGGCGAAACACGGCCAGCCCCTGCCCCGCCAACAACGCCGACCGCGGCGGTGACGGGACCAGCTGTGGCAGCGTTTCCCGCGCCAGCATGAGCGACCGCCAGCCGAGATCCGCCCTGCCTAACGACGTCGCCGGCTCGTTCCGCTCCGATTCGGCGCTCGAGCGCCAACGTCCGGTGTCGCGGCGCGCCACGCCGCCGCTCTCGTACAGCGTCCACAGCGCGCCGGCCAACCGCGGGTCGTCCCGCCGCGCCAGTCCCAGCTCGCACGACTCGGCGAACCGCCACTGCCGGAGCGACACCGCGTACTGGGAATCGCGCCGCGACGGAAACGTGAAGTCCGGGAGTGCCGACGCCAGCGGCGTCGCGAAGCCTTCCGAGAAGCGGTCGCCTAACGCAGCGGGAATCGGCACGCCGAGGCATTCCATCATCGTCACGCCGTACCACAAGCCCCGGTGCGCGAACAGATGATAGTTCTCGCCCTCGTACCACGTCCCGTCCGCCAGCAGGCCGTTCGAGAGTTGGGCCAGAACGCCGGACGGACTCGTAATCGCGCGCTGCACCACGCGCGACTTGTCGAGCAGCGTGCCTCCGGCGATCAACGCCGCGTCGTTCCACACCTGTCGGTTGGATCCGCCTTCGTCGTACGACGCGATGAGCGCCGTACTTGGCTCGATGATCTGCTCGCGCACGCGCGACCCGAACGAGCCCGAGAGCCCCGCCGACTCGAGCAGATCGGTCGCAATGGCGATTTGGAGCAGCCAGATCGATTCGAGATACGTGGAGAAGAACGGACGCGACGGGCCGAGCACGTTGTCGCGATTCGGATAGCGCAGATATTGCTCGCTGTAGCCCTCGAGCACCCGCCGGGCGAAGCCTGCCAGCGATGCGTCGATGCCTAACGCTGCCAGGGCGGCGGCGTGCACCGCCCGTTCGGCCAGCCAGAGCTGATACCAGACGAGCCACCAGCGATCGTGCCGCTCGCCGCGCCACACGGCTCCGTCCACCGGGCACCGATGGTCGTGCGGCTCGAACGGGTCGAAATCCAGCGGCACGCCGTGCTGCGGGCATCGGCCGCCATCCCGCGACAGCATGGCCTTGCGCTCTGGAATCTCGATCGGCCGATCGACGGCGGCGTGAAGGTCCGCCAACAGCGACGCGCCTAACAGAGCGAGCGGCGCCGCCGGGAAGCGCAGCGCCGCCGCGCGCGCCGCGAGTGCGTCATTGCTGACGAGGAGGCTCATGGCTGTGCCGCCGGACCGGCCGGCGACCCGACCGACCAGTCGTGCACGGTTACCAGCTCGCCCCGCAAATCCATGCGAACGCCGTGCAGCCGGCGCGACACACCCTGCACGCCGCGCGCGTCGTAGATCCACGCGGCCGGCGCACTACGCGCGAGATTTGCCTGCACCGCCAACCACGCGGCGCGCGCCCGTTGCGCATCGGCCGCCTCACGCGCCGCGGCAAGCAGTGAATCGAGCACCGGAGAATGGTAGTCGCCGTAGTCGAGCGCGCCACCGGCCTGGTGCGAGTCGTACATCGCCGACAGGTAGGCCAGCGACAGGTCGCCGGGAATCCCGGTGAAGAGCGCGTCGAACCGCGGCGGACGCGCGCGCGCCTCCACCAGAAACGACGCGAGGTCGCGTTGCCTGATCTGCACGTGGATCCCGATGGCTGCCATGTCCGACTGCAGCAGTTGCTCGACGGCGTTGTCGCCGCTGCCGACGGTGAGCAGCGCCAAGTCTAACGGAACGCCGTTGCGTGCGCGCGCGCCCGACGCCGTGCGCCGCCAGCCCGCGGCGTCGAGCAGCGAATCCGCGCGGGCCGTGTCGAGCACCGCCGTGTCGGGCAATGCAAACGGATGCTCGTCCGGCACCGGCCCCACCGCCGGCGTCGCGAATCCATACAATGCCGCCGTCACGATACGCGACCGGTCGATCGCGAGCCCGATCGCCCGCCGCACGCGGACATCGTCGAATGGCGCGCGCAGCGCATTGAATACGATGCCGTACGACATCAGGATCGGATACTCGATCACGCGCAGCGACGGATCGCGTCGCGCCAATCCCGCCATGGCCGGTGAAATCCCCGCCACATCCAGCTCGCCGCTTACTAATCCCGCAAACTTCGTGGACGGCTCGTTCACGATCGCGACCACCACGCGCCGGACGTGAGGCGGGCCGCCGAGTACCGCCGGGAAGGCATTGTTGCGGACGAACACCCACCGCTCGCCCGGCCGCCGCTCGACGAAGCGGAATGGTCCGTTGCCCACGGGCATCGTGTCGAACGCCGCGCGGCGCATGTCCGCGCGCGGGACCGACGCCAACACGTGCGCAGGCACGATTGGCAGCTCGCACAACACGAGGGGAAAATCTGGTTGCACGCGGCGGTACCGCAGCGTGACCGTCGTATCGTTAGGCGTCTCGATGCTCGCGATGTCGGCCAGATCGGCGTAGCGCAGGTAGCCGGTGCGCGGATCGCGCGCGGCATCGATCGTAAACGCCACGTCGCGAGACGTGGTGGCCTGGCCATCTTGCCACGCGAGTCCGGACGCCAGCGTGAACGTGAGCGCGCGCCGGTCGGCCGACCACGTCCACCGCCGCGCGAAGTAGGGCACAGGCCTGAGCGCGCTGTCGTATTGGGCCAGCGTCACGAACAACATGTATCGTTGCACTTGCCGCGCGAGCGGGTGAATCGTGACCAGCGGATTGCCGGACTCGAGATCCGCACCCGACGCATACACCACGGTATCGGCCGGCGTCGCGGCGGCGGCGCACCCCGCGACTCCGCCGAGCGCCAGTGCAAGAAGAAAACTCCGCACGGTTGACGCACGCGCGCGGCGACGCATTATCACTCGATGCGTCTCCTCGTCCGCCGGCTGCTCGATGCGGTCGTGCTGCTGTGGCTCGTCGTCACGCTCACGTTCGTGCTCCTCCGCGCCGCGCCGGGAGATCCGGCCGCATTGCTCGTGCCGCCTACTGCGTCCGCGGCCGACGCCGCGCGCGCGCGGGCGCGTCTCGGCCTCGACCGTCCGCTGTGGGTACAATATGCGCGCTGGGCGGGGGGCCTTCTCAAGGGCGATCTCGGCGAGAGCTTCGCCCAACACCGGCCCGTGTCCCAGTTGCTCGGGCGCGCCCTGCCCGTGTCGCTCGGCCTCGGACTGTCGTCGCTGGCGCTGACGTTTCTCCTTGGCGTCGCCGTTGGCGCAGCGCAGGCCGCGCGCCGCGGTACGTCCGCCGACACGATGTTGACCATCCTGACGACCTCGGTGTACGCGGCGCCCAGCTACTGGCTCGCGCTCGCGCTCGTCGCCTGCTTCACCTACGGCGCCGCGCGATGGGGTTTTCCGCCGGCCCTGAGGCTTCCCGCCTTCGGCGTGCGCGATCCGGCGTCGACAGCCACTGGATTCGCCGCGATCTCCGATGTGCTGCGCCACGCGATTCTCCCGGTCTTCACGCTGACCGCGATCGGCGCCGCCGGCATCGCGCGCTACACGCGCACGATCGCCGCCGACTTGCTGCGTGCCGACTTCGTCCGCACCGCGCGCGCCAAGGGCTTGCGTCCTGTGGCCGTGTACACGCGCCACGTGCTGACCAACGCATTGCCGCCGCTCATCGTGCTGTTCGCGCTTGCCCTGCCCGGCGTGCTCGCCGGATCGGTGTTCGTGGAGGTCGTGTTCGCGTGGCCGGGGATGGGCCGGCTGATGGTCGACTCGATTTTCGCGCGCGACTACCCGGTGGTCATGGGCGCGGCGACGCTCTATGCCGCGCTGGTGATCCTCGCCAACCTGGCCGGCGATCTCGCGCTTCCGTTAGTCGACCCGCGGCGGCGCGCATGACGATCTTCCGGGAGTCCGCTCGCTGGCGCGCGCGGGGGGCGCTGGTGGTGCTCATCGCGCTCATCGCCGCGGCGATCGTGGTCCCGCCGCTCGCGCCCACCGATCCGCGCGCCATCGGCAACGTGCTCGCGTTGCGGTTCATCCCGCCCTTCACCACCGATCCGTTAGGCCACTGGCACCTGTTGGGCACCGATGCGTTCGGCCGTGATCTGTTCACGCGCATGATGCTGGCCGCCCGCGTGTCGCTGGTCGTGGGGTTCGCCGGATCGCTGTTGGCGGGCATGGCCGGCATCGCCGTCGGCGCCGTTGCCGCGTGGCAGGGAGGCATCGTCGACCGGATGACGATGGCGGTGAGCGATGCACTGCTCGCCATCCCGCGCCTCGTGCTGCTGTTGGTCGCCGCGGCGTTGTGGCCGCCGGGTGCGGTGATGGTGGTGCTCATCCTCATGGCGACGGGATGGATGGGCGTCGCCCGTCTGGTTCGCGCCGAAGTGTTGGGCGTCCGCGCGCATGCGTACGTCGAGGCCGCGCAGGCGCTCGGCGCGCGATCGCGGCGTGTGCTCTGGCGACACGTGTTGCCGAACGCATTGGGTCCGGCGATCGTCGCCATCACCCTGGGGGTGGGGAGCGCCATTCTGCTCGAGAGCGGCCTGTCGTTCCTGGGACTGGGCATCCAGCCGCCCAACCCCAGCTGGGGCAACATGATCGCCGACGGTCGCGAGGCGATCGTGATGGCGCCGTGGGCGGCGCTGGCGCCGGGCCTGGCGCTCATCGCGACCGTGACCTGCTGCACGTTGTTAGGCGACTCCCTCGCCGACGCCGGCGCCTAACGAAATCCGTGGGCGTTGTCGGTTAGGTAGCTACCGGACGAGCAGCGTGACGATCTCGCGCGGCGCCGCCTCGAAGGTCACCGCGCCGGCGGCCACGTCCGCGGCCGCGAGCGGCGTCTCATCCAGTCGCGCGCGCATTGCCTGGCGGACGGGAAAACCGCACCGCCACGCACCCGTCACCGTCCGGTCGAGCAGGTTCACGCAGCGCAGCACCGTCCAAGCGCCATCGTCGCTCGGCTTGCAGGCGAGGAACGCCAGGCCCTCGCCGTCGAGGGTGACACCCGCCGTCTCGCGCGGAACGCCAACGGCGTCGCGCAGCGTTAGGCCGGTGAGCGGCACGAGCACATCGTCGCAGGTGTGTTCGATCAGACCGAGCGTCGCCGCATTGCGGCCGCCGTGCATCAAGATCGCGAATCGCCCTTCGAAACGGCCGAGACATTGCGCATCGGGCGTCGGGGACGGCCAGCCTGCATGGCCCGGTCGCTCGGGCAGATCGCTCCGCGAGAGCTCTCCGACCGCGCGCAGGAGCGTTATGGCCACGTCGCCGTTGTCGACACTTTCGTATTCGGCGAGCCCATCCGCGTACATGGTTACACCGCGCGATCCTGCGTCGCGCGTCACGTATCGGGCGAGTGGAGCCGTGGGCGGTGGAATCTCGGTGCTGCCCGGAGGCGCCACGATGGACGAGCGCACCACCGGGCCGAATGCCGCATCGGCAACCGTCGCCGCGCCCGCAAGCCCGGTGCGGAACACGATGCGCAGCCGATGATCGCGACACTGATTGTCGCCCTCGACGCGGACGCGGAGGAGCCGGTTGCCCGCATTGAGCGTCAGCGCAACGTCCACCGACATCTCGCGCGCGGCGGCCGACCGCGCGTGGCGTCCGGGTACGAGCGCGACCGGCACGGCCAGCACGAAGCGTCCCGCGAGCTCGGCGCGCAGCGGACCGCCGAGCGTTAGGCGCACACCCTCGAGCCGCTGCGCCAGCACCGGTGTCCCCCGCGGCGACGGTGTGTAGAGATCGCCGCCATCGCCCACGTCCTCGATTGACAGAACGGACGCGAGCGTCATCGCCGGAGACGCGCATGTCACCTGCACTGCACCGCCGTCGTCGACGCTCACGCGCAGCCACTCATTCTCCATCCAGCGGTCGCCGGCGCGCACGACAGACGGCGCCGGCACATTGCTCGGTCCACTCCCCACTGTTAGTACCGTGGTGCCGTACCCGCCGATCGGCGGAATCCACGCCACCGCGCGCGCCGACTCGACCAACGCGTCGTCCGGATAGTCGAGCGGCGAGTCGATCCGATCGTGGCGAATCGTGCGATCGAGTACCTGCACGGCTACCGGCGTCCCCCCTCGCGAGAGTGAAAACGCGGCGGCCAACGCCTCGGGATCCGCCTCGCGCCCGCTGCCTGGTCCGACTCGCACACGCGCCATGGGCCGGGCCACGTCGATTTCAGCAACACCACCTCGTGCCCTCGCCGCGCGATTGCGCACGATGACGCATGGTGTCCACGCGCTCCGTCGCGTGCGCGCCAAGGCCGGATCGTGACCAACGAGATCGTCCAGCGCGTCGTCGCGCACACCGGTCGCCTGTGTGAGCGCGTCCTCGAGCCGCACCTCCATGGCCCGCGCCACTTGGTCGATCGAGCAACCGCACAACGTGTCGTGCGGATGACATCGCAGCAGCGTCTTCCATGCAGCGCGCAGGAGATCGCGTCGATCACGCGCGCCATGGCGGGCCGCGAGCGCCACCCATGGCTCCGCGTCCCGCAGCAGCGTTCGTTCGACTAACGCGTTGGCGCGCTTCTGGTGCGCCCGCGTGGCGAACGTGCCCTGGAGCGTCCACGTGTATCCGTATGACGCGCGCAGCTCGCCCGTCACCACCGGAAGCGTCGCGCCGCGCGCGCGCTGCTCGAGCGATTCGGCGAAGCCGGTGAGCGATCCGGCCTGCACGATCGACGGCGCCGCCACCGCCGCGAGCACCGCCAGGGCGCGCGCACGGTCGGGCTGGCGTGCGTGGTGGTCGGCTCCGTTAGGCAAGAGCGCCACTCCGACGGCGCTGCGCGGGCCTAACACAACGCGCACCCGGCGCCACCGGTCGCGGGCCGCCTCGTCGGACGCCGGCAGCGATGCGCCGAACTCGTATCCGTCGGGCGGCAGATGATAGAGCAGCGCCGTCGCGCCATCGTTCGCGCGCCATCGCACCGTGTCACCCGCCGGCCATGCCGGGCCACCGTAGCCGCGCCACAGGATGATCAGGCCGAATCCAAAGCCGTGCGCGAGCGATGGAAATGACGCCGGATGCCCGAACGCATCCGGCGAGTACAGAACCGGCGGCGCCGTCGCCGCGAGCGCGGACAACACGTCGCGCCCCGCGAGCAGATTGCGCACCAGCGCTTCGCCCGATGGGATGAGCTCGTCCGCCAACACGTACCACGGACCCGCTTCGATCGCGCCGCGGTGCAGGAGCGCCGCCAGCTCCGCACGACGCTCGGGCCGCACCGCGAGAAAATCCTCGACCACCACCGCCTGTCCGTCCAACAGAAAGCTGTCGCCGGCCGCGGGCGGATCGTCGAGCACGTCGTCGATCAGCGCCACCAGCCGCTGTCGAAAACGCCCCGCGGGTTCGTACCACTCGCGGTCCCAGTGCGTGTGCGAGACGACGTAAACGGTGAGATCGTGCTCCGCCATGAACGCTCGAGGTCGGGTTCCGAGGTCGGACGACGATCGCGGGAACGATTCTCGCGACGCGGGCGTCGACCGCCAGGTGTCTATAGCTCCGTCTGTTCCGGAGGATAGTAGAGAGCGCCGTCCTTGACGATGGCGAAGGACGTCATGCGATGCGGCTCCGTTCGCGCGTCGAGAATGTGTCGCACGTGGACGCCGCGCGCGACCAGGGCGTCGGCGATCATCGAGCGATGACAGCGCCATGGTACCGCCTCAGCGCACATGATCACGGTGCGTTCGCGCGCGGCGAGATCCAGCAAGCCAACGACGGCCGTCGCGAACTCGGGAGTCAACATGTAGTCGGCGTATCCGCGAAAACTCTCGTTGCGCCAGCCACCGTTGGGCGAATCCGCGCGCGCACGGCGGCGTCCGCCCAACGCGGGATGATGCGAATAGCGAATGCCGCGCGCCGCCAACGACGCGGCTAACGCCTCGCGACCGTACTGCGGATACCGGCGCGAGCCTGGAAAGCTGCGCACATCCGCGAGGTGTTCGATGTGCTCGCGCTCGAGGAGTGCGATAAAGTCATCCAGCTCGCGCGTGGAGTGGCCGATCGTGTACACCACGCGGTCCTGCGGCGGTTGACCGGGACCTGGAACGAGTGGAACTTGCGTCACCGTCGCGTCGCGCCTGATCACCACGGAGTCCCATGCATTGGCTGCTCGAACTCTGGCACCAACTCTACAATCTCGAGGCGCTGATTCGATGGGGCGGATACGCCGTGCTCACGGCGGTGATTTTCGCCGAGACCGGTCTGCTCGTCGGATTCTTCCTCCCCGGCGATTCGTTGCTGGTCACGGCTGGGCTGCTGTCGTCGCAAGGATTCCTCAACGTGTACCTGATGGGTGTGATCCTCTCGATCGCCGCCATTGCCGGCGACAGCGCCGGCTATGCGATCGGACGCACGACCGGCCCGCGCATCTTCACGCGCGAGAACTCGCTCTTCTTCAACAAGAAACATCTCTACCGGGCTCACGCGTTCTACGAGAAATATGGCGCCAAAACCATTGTGCTCGCGCGATTCATGCCGATCATTCGGACGTTCGCGCCGGTGGTTGCCGGCGTCGGCGAAATGCGCTACCGCACGTTCGTGTTGTTCAACGCGGTCGGCGGCATCGCATGGGTTTGGGCCATGCTGTTCATAGGGTTTTTCCTGGGCCGCTCGGTGCCCGGCATACGCACACACATTGACGTGCTGATTCTCGTTGTCATTTTTCTTTCTCTTTTGCCGGGCATCATCGCGTGGCTGCGCGAGCGTCGCGCCGCATTGGTGCAGCCCGACAGCACCGCGCCGTAAGGCGCACGGCACTCTCGGAGGCACGACATGGCATTCGCACTTCCCCCACTGCCCTATGACTACGCCGCGCTCGAGCCGCACATTGATGCGCGCACGATGGAAATCCATCACACCAAGCATCATCAGGCGTACGTCAACAACTTGAACGCGGCGTTGGAGAAGGCGCCCGAATTCCAGCAAAAGAGCCTGGATGACATCATCGCCAACCTGTCCAAGGTGCCCGAGGCAGTGCGCACGGCGGTGCGCAACAACGCGGGCGGCCATTGGAATCACTCGATGTTCTGGCTGATCATGAGTCCGAAAGGCGGCGGCGACCCCAGCGGCAATCTGGCCGACGCCATTGCCAAGTCGTTCGGCGATGTGGCCAAGCTCAAAGAGCAGTTCAATGCCGCGGCCGGCTCGCGCTTCGGCTCCGGCTGGGCGTGGCTGGTGGCCGATGGCTCGGGCGCGCTCAAGATCGAGAGTACGCCTAACCAGGACAATCCGGCGATGGACGGGCGATATCCCATCCTCGGCCTGGACGTCTGGGAGCACGCGTACTACTTGAAGTACCAGAATCGACGTCCCGACTACGTCGCGGCGTGGTGGAACCTCGTCAATTGGCCTGAGGTCGCCAAGCGGTACGAGGCGCGTCCCAAGAAGTAAGCCGGGCGCGCATTCCGGGGCGGCAGTGCCGCCCCGGTTAGCCCTCGCCTTCTCCCTCGAGGTACGTGTAGCCC
This sequence comes from uncultured Gemmatimonadaceae bacterium, assembly GCA_963702675.1. Classification (GTDB taxonomy): domain Bacteria; phylum Gemmatimonadota; class Gemmatimonadetes; order Gemmatimonadales; family Gemmatimonadaceae; genus JADGGM01. The sequence continues at coordinate 667,042 of CAVPDN010000008.1, read as the reverse complement.
TCCAACCCGGCCACGTACTCGGCGATGAACATGTTCGCCTCTTGGCGCGTGAGCGTCTTCGTCGCGCCGACTTTTCGCCGGAACGTCGCCAGCAGATCCGACGCGCGGAATTGCACGTAGGCCAACACTTCGGTCACCGTGTCGCCGTGCACGAGGTCCGACACCTCGTAGCCGCCGTTGGCCAACCGCACGTGCACCGCGTTCGTATCGCCGAACAGGTTGTGCAGGTCGCCCAGGATCTCCTGGTACGCGCCCGTGAGGAAGATGCCTAACACGTAGCGCTCGCCCTCGCGATACGGGTGGAGCTCGAGGCGCGCTTGCCCGTGCCGCCCGCCCGCAAACCGATCGATCTTGCCATCCGAATCGCACGTCACGTCTTGCAGCGTCCCGCGCCGCGCCGGCTCCTCATTGAGACGGTGCACGGGCATGATCGGAAACAGCTGGTCGATGGCCCAACTGTCCGGCAGCGACTGGAAGATGCTGAAGTTGCAAAAGTACCGGTCGACGAGCTGCGCCTCGAGATCATCGATGATGTCCGAGTACTCTTCACGATCGCGCTGTGCGATGCGCGCGACCGCGTTGAGCGTCGCCGTGTAGAGCTGCTCCGCCAACGCACGACCGCGCAGCGTGAGCACGCCCGAATTGAACAGGGCCTGCGCTCGCTCCTTCGCAAAGGTCGCGTCGTGGTAGACCTCGCGCACCGACCGGTTGGAGACCGTCTCGTATCCTTCCTTGAGCTCGTGCAGAATCCCGTGGTCGTCGTCGCCTAACTCGGGCACCTGCACCTCTTGCTGCGACTCGACGTCGATCACGTCGAGCAACAGCAGCGCGTGGTGCGCCGTCAGCGCGCGCCCGGACTCCGAGATCACGTGCGGCATGGGCAGGTTGGCTTCGCGGCACGACTCGGCGAGGGTGTAGATCACGTCGTTGGCGTATTCCTGGACCGAGTAGTTCACGCTGGCCGCGACCGTCGAGCCCGACCCGTCGTAGTCCACGCCTAACCCGCCGCCCACGTCGACGTGCGTGATGTCCACGCCCGCCGTGTGCAGCTCGGCGTAGAACCGCGACACTTCCTGCAGCCCCGCCTTGATGTACCGGATGTCGGTGATCTGCGAGCCGAGGTGGAAGTGGATGAGCTTGAGCACGTCCAGCCGCCCCATTGTTTGCAGCTTGTCGATCACCTTCACCAGCTCGCTCGTGTTGAGCCCGAACTTGGACTTCTCGCCGCCGCTCTCGGCCCAACGGCCGTAGCCTTCCGACGCGAGCTTGATCCGCACGCCCGCGGTCGGCATCACGCCGATCTGGTCGGCCACGCGCAGCAGCGTATCGAGCTCGGCCATCTGCTCGATCACGATGAACACCTGATGGCCTAACTTCTGGCCCATGAGGGCGAGGCGCATGAACTCCTCGTCCTTGTAGCCGTTGCAGACGATCATGTGGTTGGTCGACTCGCTGAGCGCGAGCACCGCTTGCAGCTCCGGTTTGCTGCCGCATTCGAGTCCAACGCCGTGCGATGCGCCGAACTGCACGATTTCTTCGACCACGTGTCGCTGCTGGTTCACCTTGATCGGGTACACCAGCGTGTAGTCGCCCTCGTACCCGTATTCGCGAATCGCCGTCTGGAACCGGCCGCTCAGCGTCTCGACGCGCGAACGCAGAATGTCGGAGAACCTGAGCAGCAGCGGCAGCGTGACCCCTTGCTCCGCCAGGTCCGTGGCCAACTCGTAAAGATCGAGCTCGCGATCGGGACGTGACTTGTCCGGGCGCACCACCACGTGGCCACGATCATTGATGTCGAAGAATCCGATGCCCCACCCTTCGACATTGTAGAGCGAGCGGGAGTCTTCGATCGTCCAAGGCGCGGCTGGTTCCGCGCCGATCTGTTCAGCGACTCGAGTAGCCATGGGGGCGAAGTCTAGATGGTGCGGCCGCTGAGGAATAGATCCTGTGAGCTCATCACGGAAAGAGACGACGCACACGCCAACCGGTGTCGTCGCGCTCGTACTGCAGACGCTCGTGCAAGCGGTGCGGCCGCCCCTGCCAGAATTCGATGCTGCGCGGCACGACGCGGAAGCCGGACCAGTTCGGTGGCCGCGGTACATCGGCGCCGGCAAAGCGCGCCTCGACATCACGCACGCGCTGCGCGAGCTCGGCGTCGCTCTGCAGCGTGGCGCTCTGACGCGACGCCCACGCCCCGATGCGGCTCATCCGTGCGCGTGAGGCGAAGTACGCATCCGCGTCGGCGTCGCTCACGTGCTCGACCGGGCCCTCGACGCGCACCTGACGCTCGAGCGGTTGCCAGTGAAAGCAGAGCGCGGCCCACGGGTGGGCGAGCAGCTCGCGACCCTTCCGGCTCTCGTAGTTGGTGTAGAAGACGAAGCCCCGCGCGTCCACGTCTTTGAGCAACACGATGCGCGCCGAGGGACGTCCGGCGTCGTTCACGCTCGCAAGAGTCATGGCCGTGGGCTCGGCCAGTCGTGCGCGGTCCACGCGGCGCGCCTCATTGAGCCATGCCGTGAAGTGGGCGATCGGATCCAGAGGGGCCGGCGGATCGTTAGGCAGTGGCGTTTCGCTCACTGCGCGATGCCGCGCTGCTTCAGCTCTTTCTGCGCATTGGCGTAGCCCTGCGCGGCGGCCTTACGATACCACGTCACGGCCTGCGAGTCGTCGCGCGGCGCGCCGCGTCCATTGGCGAACATGAACCCGACATTGAACTCGGCCTGGGGATCGCCCTGATCGGCTGCCTGGCGGAAGTACCGCATGGCCTGCGTGTCGTCGCGCGTCACCCCCTTCCCCATGCCATAGAGCCATCCGAGTCTGTTCTGCGCCCACGCGCTGCCCTGCTCCGCGGCCTTGCGATACCAGAACACGCCTTGGTCCATGCTCGCATCCACGCCGGTGCCGTTCTCGTACGCCAGGGCCACCTTCACCTCCGCGTCGACGTCGCCGAGCAGCGCCGCCTTACGATACCAAGCGGTCGCCTGCGTCGCGTCACGCGGGACCCCGCGCCCGGCCTCGTACATCAACGCCAGCTGATAGGCAGCGTCACGGTTCCCGCCGTCCGCAGCCTTCTTGAACCACGTGGAGGCCTGGGTTGGATCGCGCGATACACCGTTCCCCTGCAGGTACATCACGCCGAGGCTGCGTTCCGCGTTGATGTCGCCCGACTGCGCGTCGCGCGTGCACAAGCCGAGCGCGGTCGACCAATCTTTGGCGCCGAACGAGGCGGCACATGTCGCGGAGGGCGCCGGCGTCGCGGCGGCGATCGTCGCCGGTGGCGCCGCCGCGGGCGTTGTCTTCTTCGTCGCGGCGCGGGACGATTCCTTGCGGGTTTGCGGCCGGCTCGCCACCGCCGTGCGTGACGGCCTCCCGCGCGCGCCGGCCGCGACTAACGACGGCGACCACAGCAGCGTCTGCCCCGGCTTGAGCGCGACCGCCTCACTCACCGGCGCATAGCCCGCCACCTCCGCGCCTAACGTGTAGGTGCCCGGCGGCAGCGCGATCATGGGCGGCTGCCACACGATGCCGTTCACCGTGAGGCGTGTGGCCGCCGCGAGGCGGTCGCTCACCTGGACGCGCGCCGTGTCGATCGGCGGCAGGGTCAGCGCCGCCGGCGCCAGCGTGGACACACTGTCCATCCGCGTGGCGTCGGGCGCCGTCAGCCGCGCGTGCATGAACACGGCCGCTGCCAGGACGGCGACGAACCCGACGACGCCCGCGCCGATCATCCACGGCGGCACGGGTCGCCTCGGGAGCGCCGGGAGCGTTTCGTCCACCGGCAGTTGCCCGGCGGGGATCAGAACCTCCTGCGGCGTGAGGCGCGGCGCGCTCGGCCGCCTGAGGTCCGGCGCCGGCATCGGCGCGAGCGTCGGCGCGGCGCGCGCCGGCGCCGCCCCGCTGTTGCCTAACGAAGTGACCAACGGACGCAGCACCTGTGTTTCGCCTAACGAGTACGACTCCGAGTTGGCGCTGGTGTCCTGCTCCTTGCGCAACCGCAGCGTCACGACTCGCCCGGAGGACAGGTCGCGCGCGAAATACACCGCGCCGCCCCCCTCCGCATGGTCCATTTCGCCGAGAATCTCGAACTCGCCTTGCGCAGCGGCCTGCACGGCGGCCAGCACGTCGGCGCGCGACCGATTCTCCGGCGCCGGCGGCGCGAGGTCCGCACCGCACTGCGGGCAGAACTTGCCCCACCCGACGCGCGGCGCCCCGCACTTGGCGCACGCCGCGCCAATCGACGCGCCGACACTCCCGTCCAACGTGCGCGCCACGTCCAACACATACTCGCCGTGCGCGCCGTCCAACCGGAGTGCGACCAGCGCCCGCGACTTGAGGTCGCGCGCCAAGTAAATGACGCGACCCTTCGCGTCTCGGCCCAAGTCGCCGAGTACCTCGTGACTACCCGCCGCGGCATCCTGAACGGCGCGGAGCAACTCGTCGTTCTGGTCGCCGTTTCCTAAGGGCACGGCGGTCACACGGCCAGGTCCAACATTTTGCAGCATGAACGTCTCCGCGACTCGCTTCGCTGTGCGCTTTCAACTCTATGTATCTAGCGAGGCAATGAAAAGGTTGCGACAGCCTGGATGCGCTCGTGCCCGCAACACGAATGTCGCGGGCACGAGCGGCCGTCGAGCGCGTTGGGAGGCGTCGCGAACGGCCTTACGGCTGAGTGGGCTTGCCTTTATCGAACGTCGGGGGCTTCACGGTAATCGTACGGCCCACGGAATCCACGCGCTGCTTGGCCTTCTCCGTTACGCTGTTCGTCACCGCATTCACATCAATGGTGGGGAGGCCACCCACCGGCGGAGCCACGCTGTCGGCAGCCGCCTGACGGGCCGCTCGTGCTTCGGCGTGCTCTTTCGACTCTGACGACTTTACTTCCGCAGGCTTCGACTCGACAGGCTTGGATTCAGCAGTCGACTTCTCCGGCGCCGGGTGCGACACGGCTGCGTGTTCGGCCTCGTGCGAAGTTTCCGCGGGCGCCGAAGCAGCGGGCGGCGCTGCGACGGGTACCGGTTGAGCAGCCGGATGCTGCACGGCCCTCGAGTGGAGCGCCACACTTCCCGCAGTCGCGGAGACCGTGCTCGGATCCCGGCCGCCAGCCGGGTGATCCATGAACAACGCCCAACTGCCAGCGCCAACGACGACCACTGCGGCTGCCGCGGCAAACACCTTCACCCAATTGCGACGCGGTGCCGGCGTCCATTCCGCAACCTCCGACGACGCATCCGCGGACTGATCGGTCGCATGGTCGTGCGATTCGGCGCGCGCCGCGTGTGGCACTGTCCAGGCGGTGTCGTCGACGCGAGCGGGTGCCGCCACAGGCTCGACGCGCGACGGTGCCGGCGGTGTGAACCGCGTCACCTCCGGAGCGGCCGGCGTGGACACTGCGGCGAACGCGGGCGCCGACGGCATTGGTTGCTCGATCGGTGCGGGCGGCGCCGGTCGCCGTAAGGCGGGCGACGTGGGCGGCTCGATCCACGGCAGCGTGGTGGACTTGGTGGAATCGCGCATTGGACCCGTGCGCTCGTTGGCGCGCGGCGCGCTGCCCGATTTGCGTGGCACCGGCGACGCGGCAAGGGGCGCCCGGGAGGTCGGCGCTGTCGTCTCGGCCGTTGCCGCGCCGTTGGCGCTGCGAGCAGGCGCCGCTGCGTCGGCGGTGACCGGCTTGAGTTCCACCGTCAGGGAAGGAGCGGCCGTCGGGTTTACGTTAGGCGACTGGCCGCGGAGACGCGCCGCGCGAGCGCGGAGTTGCTGCTCCTCGTCGTGCTTGCCGCGGCCGGCCAAGACGTCGGCCAGCGCCTCGAGACTCGGCGCGAGCGACGGATCGTCCGCCTTTAACGTCGATTCCCGGGATTTCAGCGCGCGGCGCGCGAGCTGTTCGGCCGCGTTCAGATCGCCCTCGGCCGCGCGCACTTTCGCCAGGCTCGCGACGATCGCCGCGACTTCCGGATGATCAGGACCGAGTGCGTGTTCCTTGATCGACAGCAGGCGGAGGAGGAGCGGCGCCGCCGACGTGAAGTCGTTCTTCCGGAAGCACAGTCGAGCGAGGTTGCTCAGCGTGACGGCCACGTCGGGATGCGCTTCGCCTAACGTCTTCTCGCTGATCTCGAGCGCGCGGCGAAAGAGCGGTTCGGCCTGCGCCAATTCACCGCGCGTATAGTGCAGCGCGGCGAGATTGTTGATGTTCTGAACGAGGCCGACATGGTCGCCGCCCAACACACGCTCGCGAATCGCGAGCGACCGGCGGAACAACGCTTCGGCTTGCGCGAGATCTTTTTGGCGGTACTTGAGCTGCGCGAGATTGCTGAGGCTCGTCGCCAGGCGCGCGTTGTCGGCGCCAAGCAGCGTGGCTTCGCGGATCGCAGCGATGAACGACTGCTCCGCTTGCGCATAGTCGCCTTGCGCGAACGCACGGCGACCGTTCTCGTTGTGCCCTTCCCAGCGAGTTTCTACGGTTTCGGTCATCCGAACTCCTCCCGTGTACAGACGCGGGGGAGGTCGGGGCTGTAACCGCTTGGCGCTTCACCTTGGCGCACCCATGTGCGTGCTCAGCGGACCCTCATGGACTCGCCTTCGCGCGGTGGAACGTTTCGACCGCCGAGCCGAAACATTTCGAGGCAACGCGAAGACGGCGGCGGCGCGCACGCGCCGCGCGTTCTAGAGGCCGAAGTGCTTCCCACGCGCGGCCGCCAACAGAATCCGGCCGTAAATCACGTGGCTCAACACCAGCGCGAGGAACAGCAAGCCAACGCTGATCATAGCGATGGCCGACTCGGTGCGGTCGATACCGTACGGAAGGCTCAAGAACGCAAAGAACGCGAAGATCGCGACCAGTCCGCCGGCCGCGCCCAGTGCGCCCACTCCCGCCAGCAACCGCAACCGTGAAAGCGAAATCACTGCACTTCCTCCTCGAAAAGGTTGACGCGCATCACCCTCGGATTTGCATGGTTTGTGCGCGAAGGTCGGATCATGGTCGATAGACCCAGGTGATGTAAAACGTCGTGCGGTGACGCGTCGGGTCGTCCAGCGAGTATCCCGCCCCCGCGACCACTCGCATGTCGGGAACGTGGATGGCCCACACACCGGACTCTTGGATCGATGTCTCGATGCCGACGATGCGGTGCCATGCGTGCAGCGACTCGCCCGCGCTGCCCGCCCAGAAATAGGGACTGAACACGCCGAACGGAAGGTCGACACGGTACGTCGCGACGCGTCGCCCTGTGGCGATGCCGAGTGGCGTGGCAGGCATGGCGGTGCGCTGCGACGCGATGGACTGATCGTACAGCATCGGATCCGTTCCGCCGAGCGCGAATTCCTCGTACGCTGGCGCGCCGCGCGCGACCTCACCGTACGTGACGCGCGCGGTGACGCCCAAGCCGTCGCGCGCGACGAGTGCGCCGGCGGATACTGTGCCGCGCGCCCACGACGAGTCCGCCGTGCGTCCGCCTGCCCCATTCACGGCTACCTCTTCATCCAAACGCCACTCGTTAGGCGTTTGCCGGAACTGTCCGCGATACTCGGCGAAGGCCAGCGTCCGAGGCTGACGCCGGTACACATCGCCGTCGAGCTGGCCGGCCGCGGCGCCAAGGCGCACCGCGTGCGCGGACCCGCTGTAGTCGCGCTCGAACGAGAGCGCGGCGTCACCGCCGGCGTATCGCGCATCCAAGTATGCGGGCGCGGCAACACCGCCGTGCTGCTCCGAGGGATGCTCATCGGCGTAGAAGCCCTCGGCGGCGACCGCCACCGGCCACCCACGCCATGCGCCGCCGAGGGACGCGCCGCGCCAGGTTCCGCGATCGCCATAGACACCGGTCGCGGCCCACGTTAGGCGGCCGACCGGGTCGGTCCCGGCCATCATCAAACCGAGCGACTTCCCTTCCGCCGCGAAGCTGAGCGTCGGGAGCACGATGAGATTGCGCGGCCCCAAGCCGTACGCGTGCGGCGGCCGGAGCGCCGAGCGCGCGAACGTATCGGCCGGGGCCGGGGCCGGCACGGTGGCGGGATCGAGCGCGGTGGACGTCGAGAGCGTCGGCACCGAAGTGGTGTCGCTCACCGAGGCGAGATCGAGTCCGTCGGCGTGCAATCGCAGGAAGTACACGGTATTCGACCGGCGGTCGGGTTCGGGCGCCGACGCGGCGCTCGCGACCGCGGTGAGCGCGTGCTCGTCGCCCGACGCAAGCTGCATGACCGCGATGTTCGGGATCCCGCCGGCGTCGGTCGTGAAGACCACCGAAGTGTCGCCGGGGAGAAACGCGCCCTCGTACCGGTTGACGCCGTCCCGCGGGCCCATTGCGTTAGGCGTGGGCGCGGGGGCGCGGAGGTCGATCACCTCGAGGTCCCACCGGCTGTCTCGCTGCACGCTCACGATGACGCGGCTGCCGTCGTGCGAGAACCGCGGCCGGTAGTACACGAGGCGGGCCGCGCCGGCGGCCAGCGTGTGGGTGGCGCCCGTCGACAGATCGACGAGCACTACGTCGCAGATGCCTTCCACGCAGCGGTCGGCCACGGCGTGCCGTCCATCGGGGGCGGGATCGGCGCTGCGGATGCCGGCGTCGCGCGTCACGCGCCGTACGGTTCCGTGCAACGGATCCCACAGGAACAGGTCGTCGCGCAACAAACCGTCGCGCCGCGCGGACCGGCGCACCAGCAGGACCCGACGTCCGTTAGGCATGAAGCGCGGGGACGCGTACGCGAACCCGGCGTGGGGATAGAGCGTGGCCAACGGCGCCCTCGGCGCGGGTCGCCACGCCACGGCCGGCACGTCTTCCGGATCGAGGGCGAGCAGCTTGGCTCGCGCGCGGGCCGCTGCGGTATCCGCCGTGTCGGCCGCGGTTTTCCAGATCACGACGCGGCTCGGCGCCCCGCGCCGGGCGAGCACGATCGCCATGAGCTTTCCGTTAGGCGAGACGGCTGGAGCGCCCGTGCCCCACGCGAGCGATTGCACCGTGGTCCCCCGACCCGAGTCGGCGCGCGAAGCAACCCCTGCATCGATCGCGCGCTCCACGTCGAGCGCGCGTCCGGTCAGCTCGGCCGTGAAGCGTCCGTAGAGATCGGCCGGATATCCGCCAAACACGCCGGCGAATGACTCGTCGAACGGGCGATCCTCGCGCGCGCTCATGCGGCGCCAGAGGTGCACGAGTGTCGAGTCGCCCCCGCCCTGTCGCTGCACCAGCCATTCGAGGAAGGCGGAGCCGGCAAGATACGCCATGTCGCCGCCTAAAAACCGACTGTCGACGTCGAGTTGGCCGTAGGTGGGCAGCTTTCCCTCGAGCGCCCATTCGCGCAGCACCGCGGCGCGCCACGCGCTGTGCGGTCGCCCGGATCCGGTCAACTCCCCTTCGACGTAGGTGGCATACCCCTCGTCGACCCATCGCGGCGACTTGATGGCGATCGGACCGACACGCAATGGTGAGAGACGGGTCAGGAACCGTTCCCACGGATTTCGCGTTGCACGCGTCAGGTGCGCAATATGGGTGTACTCGTGCACGGACAACATCTCGCCCCATCCGCGGCTGTCACCAATGCCGCTGGTCGGATCGGGCGGCATCGGCCAGAAATAGATGAGGGGATCCTCGAGCATCGGGATCGCATATCCATTGGATTGGTTGCTCGGATCCTCGACGATGATCGACACCCGACGCGCCGGCGCATTGCCTACCACTCGTCCAACCGCATCGTGCACGGCATCGATGTGCCTGGCCACGTCGAGCGTCCACGCCTCGGCGGATCGCGGATAGTGAATGACGAAGTATCGCGTTTCGATCGTACGCCAGTCGAGCGATGGAACGGCGCGCGTCTGCGCGGGCAGAACGCGACCGGAAGCGAGAATCGCCGCGACACAAGCGAAGATGGACGTTCTGAGGCGCATGAGTCGATAATGATGGGTCGTGGCACTCGGCCAAACAACGCACGCCCCTCCACTGGCGCCGAGTTTGGTGCCATCTTGTGGTGCGGCGAACAGGAGAGGGAGTGAGCACCACGTTGGAATCCGTTCTTGCATCCATTCCGTTTGGCACGTGTCCCGTACCAGGGATCGGCGCCGCGGGACAACTGGGGCCCGGCGCGTGGGACGCTCTGGCCAAGGCGGGCGTGCGAACCGTTGTCGATCTGCGCGCGCCGAACGAGCCGCGCGGATACGATGAGCCGGCCGCGGCGAAGGCCGTTGGGCTCGACTACGTTGCGCTTCCGGTCACGCAGCTCACGTTGACCGATGCGCAGTTCGACGCGCTGCGCGACATGCTGCGCGACGCGGCGCGTCGACCGATCGTGGTGCATTGCGCGTCTTCGAATCGCGTCGGCGCGTTGCTGCTGCCGTATTTCGCGTTGGACGAACACCAGCCACTGGACCAAGCGATCGAGCTTGCGATCGCGGCTGGCCTGCGAAGCCAAGACCTCGCCGCAATGGCGGTCGACTACGTGCGACGCCACAGCGCCTCGCCCTAACGGAGGACGACGACGTGTTTCTGCGCCGCTTCTACGAAGAGCACCTCGCGCAAGCGAGCTATCTGGTCGGGTGTCAAGCGAGCGGCGAAGCACTCGTCGTGGACGCCAACCGCGACGCCGAACAGTATATCGCGGCCGCGGCGGCGGAGGGTCTGCGCATCACGCACGTCACCGAAACGCACATCCACGCCGATTATGTGTCGGGGAGCCGCGAGCTTGCGGAGCGAGCCGGTGCGACGCTGCTGCTCTCCGGTTCGGGCGGCGCCGACTGGCAATACATCTTCGCGGCGGATGCCGGTGCGCGACTGCTCGGCGACGGCGCTCGCTTCAGCGTCGGCGCCGTGCGCGTCGACGTGATGCACACCCCGGGCACACGCCCGAGCACCTCACGTTTCTCGTCACCGACACCGCGGTTGCCGACCGTCCGCTGGCGGCGACTACAGGCGACTTCGTGTTTGTGGGCGACGTGGGACGTCCGGACCTGCTCGAACGCGCGGCGCACGTGGCCGGAACCATGACATCGAGCGCGCGCGAGTTGTTCCGATCGCTGCAGCGGTTCAAGCAGCAGCCGGACTATCTGCAGATCTGGCCGGGTCACGGAGCCGGCTCGGCATGCGGCAAGGCGTTAGGCGCGATGCCCCAGTCCACGCTCGGCTACGAGCGGCTGTTCAATTGGGGATTGGCCGAATCGGATGAACAGCGCTTCGTGGACGCGGTGCTCGACGGGCAGCCCGATCCGCCGCGGTATTTCGCCGCGATGAAGCGCATCAACCGCGAGGGGCCGCCCGTGTTAGGCGGGTTGCCGCACCCCGAGCGGCTGGGCGCGGGTCGTCTGCGCCCGGCGCTCGACGCCGGCGCCATGGTCATCGACACGCGGCACGCCGCCGATTTCTCGTCGGGGCACGTGCCGGGGACGATCAACATTCCGCTCAATCGGTCGTTCGCCACCTGGGCCGGCTCGCTGCTTCCGTTAGGCCAGACGTGCCACCTGCTCGTGGACGAGGAAGACGCCCCGATGCTCGCCGCGCGCGCGGCCCGGGCGCTGGCGCTCATCGGATTCGATCGCATCGGCGGATACTTCGGCGCGGAAGCGATCGACGAGTGGCACGCGGCCGGCGGCGCCATCGAGACCGTGCCGACGGTCAGCGCGGCCGAGCTCCGATCGCGCATGGCGGCCGGCAGCGTGACCGTGATCGACGTGCGGAACGATCACGAGTGGCACGCGGGTCACCTGAAAGACGCGCATTGGATCCCGCTCGCGACGCTCGCCCAACGCATCGGCGCGTTGGAATCGAATGGGCCGGTCGTGCTCCACTGTCAGGGTGGCACCCGCTCGGCGATCGCCTCGAGCCTGCTGCTGGCCGCCGGACGGAAGAACGTGTCGAACCTGGCCGGCGGTTTCGAGGAGTGGCACGCCGCCGGGTTTCCCGTCGAGCGTTAACTCAGCGCGCGCCGCTCGAAGCTGCGGATGCCTAACGTCCAAAACAGGCCCGTGAGCACGACCAGCGCGCCGGTGACCGCGAGGAGGCTCATGTGCGGCAGTGCGGGCGTGAGCGCGCCGCGCATCCCTTCGGCCACATAGACCAGCGGATTCACGAGTACGGCATACTTCATCGCCGGAACCGCCTGCAAGCCTTGCCACGGATAGTAGGCGCAGCCGAAAAAGATCATCGGCGCGACCACCACGCTGAACATGAGGCCGATCTGCTGCGGGTTGATCGCCGAGCCCATGAGCAGTCCGAGGTTCGAGAACGCCGCAGCGCCGAGGATCGTAATGAGCAGCACGGGCACCGCGTGCGCGCCGGCGAGCGCGTCGATCGGCCCCATGATGAGGCGCGCCATCGGCAACACGACCGCGGCGGCAATGAGCCCTTGCAGCACGCCCATCACGATTTTCTCGAATGCGATGAGTTGCATCGGCACCGGCGCCAGCAGCCGGTCCTCGATCTCACGGGTGAAACCGAAGTCCTGCACCATCGGCAGCGCCACGGACTGCACGCTCGATAGCGTTAGGCTCACAGCGATGATGCCCGGGAGCAGCGCCGCGCCGTAACCGTGTCCGACGAAGCCCATCCGCGGCAGCAGGTAGCCGAACACCACGATGAAGAGCAGCGGCTGCAACGTGGTTCGAATGAGAAAATACGGCAGCTCGCGCCGCGTGACGCGGAGGTCGCGGCGCAGGAGCGCGCCGAAAATGCGGAGCGTGTTCGGTGGGGGGAACGGTGTCGAGGCCATCAGTCGAGCTTCCTTCCCGTGAGGGAGATGAACAATGTCTCGAGACTCGGCGGCGAAAGATGGATGTCTCTCACGTCGCGGCCTTCGAGACTTGCCGTTCGAATGAGCGCGGGGATCAACTCGCTACCGCGGTCCGAGTACACGCGCAGCACCGATCCCTGCGGATCCGCGCTCGAGACGCCCGCCACCTCGCGGGCGCGCGCTGCGGCGGCGGTCGCGTCGCCATCCAGTACGAGCTCGACCAGCGTGCCGCCCGGTGCGCGCGTCTTGAGCTGTTGTGGTGTGTCGAGCGCGAGCAGACGGCCTTGATCCATGATCGCGATGCGCTGACACAATCGGTCGGCCTCTTCCATGTAGTGCGTGGTCATGATGATCGTGCGGCCCTGCGCGTGGAGGTGGCGCAGAATGTCCCACAGCGCGTGACGGGCCTGCGGATCGAGCCCCACCGTCGGCTCGTCGAGAAAGATCACGCGCGGTTCGTGGATGAGCGCGCGCGCGATCATGAGGCGTTGTTGCTGGCCGCCCGAGAGTTGGTCGACCTTGGCCTCGCCTTTGTCGCCGATGCCTAACTGTTCGAGCAACGCGGTGGCGCGGCGCGCGGCCGCCGATCGCGCGACGCCGAAGTACGCGGCGTGAAACACCAGGTTCTCGCGCACGTTCAGGCTCCGGTCCGGATTCGGCCGCTGGGGCACCACGCCGATGCGCTGTCGCACCGCCACTTCGTTCGCAACGACGTCGGCGCCGGCGACGGATGCCGCTCCGGACGTCGCCTTCACCCGCGTCGTGAGGATGCCGATGGTGGTGGTCTTCCCCGCTCCGTTAGGCCCGAGCAAGCCGAAGAACTCGCCGTCGCGCACGGTGAGATCGAGGCCGGCGAGCGCGACGATGTCCGGTCGCGGCGGAGCGCCGCGGCGGGCGCCGGGCGGGGGATACACTTTCCGCAGAGCGGTCGTGCGGATGGCGTCCGGCGTGTCGGGCATTCGGCTCTGCGCGGCAATGGGGGTGCGCCACACACGACGCGGCGGCGAGCAGCGACGGCGGAGTAAGCTATATCCAGGCCGTCAGGCGACAGAAGAGCCGAGAACGAACGAGCGGCCAGGCGCTAAGGTCGCGGCAGGTTGTCGATGAAGCCGAACATGAACGTCTGCTCGGTCAACTGTTTGACCTTGGTCCCTTGCACGCTGGCCGGCTGGTACCTGAGCGACGCCAAGATGGCACGCACCGCATCGGTGAACGAATCACCGGACGTCTGCAATACCTGCATGCTGGCCGAGTCCGGCATGCCTTTCTCGTCCACCATGAATTGCACGCGTACGAAGCCGCGGACCTGTTGCTGCTTCATATCGGCGGGGTATTCCGGCTGCGGATTCTTCGGAGATGGCCACGCCGGACACGTGGTCCGCTTTTCCAAGTACGGCTTGTCCGTGCCATCGGCGTGGCGACCGGCGAAGGCCGTGACGACGACTGTGTCCGCGGCAATTGACGCCGGGAAGGGCGGGAATACCTTCGTCGTCCCAGCCGATATGATCGCGGTAGTCACCGCGGTGTCGAAATCCGCGATACCAGACGCCGTGATGAGGTGCGTGTCCGACACGCCGCCATCTCGGTGCAATGTGAACTGCGCTTCGGCGAACCGCGGCGTGCGCCACGCAACGGGGCTGAAGTAGAAGAAGACAGCGGCGTCGACACGATGGAGGAACTCCGTCGGCAAACCCGCGGCCGTCGCCCCGGTGGCCAGTTGGGCATCGATCATCTCGATCTTGGGGCTCTCGCATGCGCGGGCGACCGTGAACGAATGCGAGGTGCCGTTTTCGCCGGCGAAGTTTTCCTGCGCTGGAAGAATGCCGCCGCACATCATCGCGCAGGTGGCGAGCGAGAAGGCGAGACGCATCGAAAAACGCTCCGTCACTGGAATTGGCCAACGCTCCGAAGGCAGCATGGCGTGCGTGCGGTCCGCTTCGTCGCGGGCACCGTACTAGACTGGAGCACTGGAAGTTTATCCGCAAGTCCCGCCGCACCGGGTTGCCCAACGCAACGGACGATCGTCGCTGGACGATGCTTCCCGGCCCTCTTCTCTCCGTGGCGTTCGCCTTGTTGGGCGGCTGCCCTGCGAATCCGCATTGCGTGCTGAGGAACGTTCCACCGGATTCGGTCGGGATGTCGGCCGAGCGGCTCGCGTCGATCGATCATGTCGCCGAGCGCGGCCTGGCGGCGCAGGGCTATCCGGGACTCGCCGTCGTCGTTGGGCGACACGGTGGTCTGGTCTGGGAGCAGGGGTACGGGTCGCTCGATTGGAGCCAGTCGGCGGCTGTCGATCCGACGCGCACGATGTTCGATCTCGCGTCGCTCACCAAAGTGATCGCGACGACGACCGCCGTGATGGTGCTCTATGACCAACACCGCATCCGCCTCGACGACCCGGTGTCGAAGTACCTCCGCCCGTACCGGCGCGGCGCGAAGCGGCAGGTGACGATCCGCATGTTGCTCGAGCACCGCGCGGGGTTGCCGCCGGGGCGGAACGTGTACCGGCCGGGCCGCTCACCGGCCGTCGCGCGGCACCTGATCCTCGCGACGCCGCTCGAGTATCGACCCGACGAACGCGAGGTCTATTCGGACGTCGGCGCCGACGTGTTGGGCTTTGTCGTGGAAGCGGTGAGCGGCGAACGGCTCGACACGTTCGTGCAGCAGCACGTGTTTCGTCCGTTGGGCATGCGCTCGACCATGTTCCGGCCGCCGCGCGCGCTCCGCGGGCGTATCGCGCCCACCGAGATCGCGTCGAGCCGCGGCCACCCGCTGCGCGGCGAGGTCCACGACGAGACGGCCGACGCGTTAGGCGGCGTGGCCGGCAACGCCGGGCTGTTCTCGACGGCCGCCGACCTGGCGGTGTTCGCGCAGATGATGCTCGACGGCGGCACGTACCATGGTGTCCGCATCGTGCACGATTCCACGGTCGCGCTGTTCTCGCGGCGAGCGATGGGCTGGCGCGCCCTGGGCTGGGAAACTTGCTCCGGCGGCGCGAGCTGCGGCCGCTACATGAGCGATCGCGCGTACGGCCACACGGGGTTCACGGGCACTTCGATCTGGATCGACCCCGAGAACGATCTGTTCGTCATCGTGCTGGCGAACCGCATGCACGAACTGCCGAATGGTCTGGCGCCCGAGACGGCCGTGCTGGCCGACGTGCGCGCCGACATTGCGGACGTGGCGGAGCTCTCCGTGGCCGATGACAGCGTCCGCCGCGACATGCCCGACGCGCTGCGCGCCGACCTGGCGATCGGCTGGATTCGCTGACATTCCGTTAGGCGGAGTCGGCGGCGGTGAGCGTGCGGGCCAGTTGCGCCGCCCGTCGGACCGCGCGCAACACCAGGGACACCTCATGCGCGCTCACGTCCAACGGGAAGCCGGTGTTGCCCCCGTTGGCGAAGAAGAAGCGGTACGTGCTCGCGCCCTTCGTCACGTGCCGCGCAAACGATACGCCGGCCCCGGTCGCCGGATCGGCGGCCACGGTGCGATACACGCGCGTCGTTCGCCGGCCGACCTGGCGCGCGCGAATCCGCGCGATCGAGTCCGCCAGCTCCCGCGCCGCGCCCACCGAAAGATTCACGGTGGCGTTACCGGCATCCGTCGAGGCGCCGATCAGCACGTGGCCATTGCTCAGCGCATCGATCCCGACCACGCCGTGCTGCAGCACGAGCGTCGCCACGGTACGATGCGCGGCCGCCTGCGCGCGCACCGCCGGTGCGACCGCGCCCATGAGTACGGCGGCGGCGCAGGTCGCCCGCCGCCATCCGCCTAACTTAACGCGACGGGGCCGCAGCGGTCGCGAGCAGGTCGGCTTGGGTTTGCCCCTTGCGAATGATGTCGATGGCGCGCTCGAGCTGGATGTCGTCATCGAGCTCGCGTCGCTTGGCCGTGGAATCGCCGAACGCCAACCGCGCCACGCGGTCGCCCAACAAGCGGTCCACTTCGCTCGACGCGCGATCGTACAGGCCGCGATCCACCGGCACGCCCGCCGCGCCCAGCCGCCGGTAGAATTCCTCGCGCCACGCCGGACTAACGGTGAAATCGGGTTGGACGCTGCCTTTGAGCTCGAATGCGTAGTTGTAGAGCGTGACATAGAACTCCTGCGACTTCGGCGTCACGGCCTTCACGAACTCCTGCTCGACGCTGTCCAGCGTATCGGGACGCACCACGATGTCGGGCGTGATGGCGCCGCCGCCGTACACCACGCGTCCCGCGTCGCTCTTGAACGTCGGCCGCGCACGGCGCGCCGAGTCGGTCTCCGTCGAGTCGGGCTCGTCGATCAATCGGCCATCAATGAACTTGCGCTCCTTCTGAATCGAGCGGCCGCTCGGCGTGTACCACTTGGCCGTCGTGAGCTTGAGCGCCCAGCCGCCGTCGAGCGGGAACAGCGACTGCACCAGTCCCTTGCCGAACGACGTCGTGCCTAACAGAAGCGCGCGATCGTGATCTTGCAGCGCGCCGGCCACGATCTCGCTGGCCGATGCGGTGTAGCCGTCCGTGAGGACCACCAGCGGAATCGTCGGCGCCAGCGGATCGCCCTTGGCCACGTACACCTGCGTGTCGCCAGCGCGCGCCCGCACGCTCGCGATCTGCTGGCCGTTCTTCAAGAACAGATTGCTGATCGCGATCGCCTGGTCCACGATGCCGCCGCCGTTGCCGCGCAGATCGATCACCAGCCCGCGGGCCCCGTCGTGCGTTAGGCGTCGAACGGCGTCTTCGACTTCGTCGGCCGACGTCTCGTTGAATTGCTGCAGCGGGATGTAGCCCACCTTGCCGTCGAACATCATCGCGAACGGCACCGCGGGAATGTGGATCACCGCGCGCGTGAACGTGAGATCGATGTCCGACGGCACGCCGGGCCGCGAGAACGCCACCTTCACGGCCGTCCCTGGCGTGCCTTTGAGCAGGTCCGTCACCTGCACCAGCTTGAGGCTGCGCGTCGACTGTTGATCGACGCCCACGATGCGATCGCCCTCGTGCACGCCCGCGACCTCGGCCGGCGTGTGCGGATACACTTTGCTCACGACGACGGCGCCTTCCTGATCCTCGACCAACATCCCGAGTCCGCCGTATCTGCCGCCCGTGGTCCGCGTGAAGTCTTGGAGCTCCTTGGGCGAATAGAGCGCGGCGTACGGGTCCTGCAGCTCACGCACCAGACCTCGCGCCGCCTTCTCGTAAAGCGCCTGACTGCTCACCGTGTCGACGAAGCGGTCCGATACCAACGACAAGACTTCGTCGAACAGATGCGGGCCCGTTCGCTGGCGCGAAGACTCCACGATGAAGGCGCTCGCCGCCAACGGCAGCAGCGCGACGCCGACGATGGCGGCCCGACGGAATGGGTGCGTCATGTGCCAAATTCCAGGCGTGGGAAGGTGGGGCGTGCACGGGGGCTCGGTACAGTGTAGCCAGACGCGCGTCGTTCGGGCAATCGGCGGCCGGCTCCAACAGGAGGACCACCAGCCCCGGCTGCACGTTTCGAGCTAGTTTCCAAGACCCGGAACCGACATTGCGCTGAATCCATGCAAGACGTTGACGAAGCTCTGATACTGCAGTGCTCCAAGTGCTCGACGGCGCTCGACGCTGATTCGAGTCACGGCGTGTGCCCGATCTGTGGTGCGCTGCTCGAACTCGTCGCGCCGCCGCCCAGAGTACGGGGCGATGAGCTCCGTCGGATCTTCGCCGAACGCCGCGCGGCGGTGAGCGGCCGTGACACCTCGGGCGTGTGGCGGTACCGCGAGTTGTTGGCGGTGCGCGCCGACGACGTCATCACGTTTCCCGAAGGAAACACGCCACTGATACCCGGCGGCCGCGCCGCGCATTGGGCCGGATGCCCAACGCTGCGCGTGAAGCACGAAGGACTCAATCCGACGGGCTCGTTCAAGGATCGAGGCATGACCGTCGGCATCACGCAGGCCAAGCGCGTGGGCGCGCGAGCCGTCGCGTGCGCGTCGACGGGGAACACCGCGGCATCGCTGGCCGCGTACGCGGCGCGTGCCGGGATTCCCGCATTCGTGTTCATTCCCGCCGGCAAGGTCGCGATGGGAAAGTTGGCGCAGGCTCTCGCGTACGGAGCCCGAACCCTGGTGGTGCGCGGTGACTTCGATGCGTGCCTCGCCTTGGCGCGCTCGGCGGCGCGCGAGTTGGGTATCTATCTCCTCAATTCGGTGAATCCGTACCGGCTCGAGGGGCAGAAAACCATCGTGCTCGAGATGCTCGAGCAATGCGGATGGGATGCGCCCGAGTGGATCGCGCTGCCGGCGGGAAATCTGGGCAACACCGCGGCCTTCGGCATGGCGTTAGGCGCCGCACGCGATTGCGGACTCATCCGCCGCGTCCCGCGATTGCTCGCCGTCCAGGCCGAGGGCGCCGCGCCGTTCGCGCACGCGTTCGACGGCGGATTCGTGTCCCTGCAGCCGGTCACGCCTAACACAGTGGCCACCGCCATCAACATTGGGGATCCAGCGTCGTACGATCGCGCCGTGCGGTCGATCCGGGAAACCAATGGGATCGTCACCACGGTGAGCGACGAGGAAATCGTCGAGGCGAAGGCCGCGGTCGACGCTGCCGGGATCGGGTGCGAACCGGCCAGTGCCGCGGCGGTCGCGGGCGTGCGTCGCATGATCCGCGAGGGCGTGATTGACGAGTCCGCCGACGTCGTCTCGGTCCTGACCGGTCATGTCCTCAAGGACCCGGAAGCGACCGTGCGCTATCACGGGCAGTCCGCGCCGCGTCGCCCGTTGTCCAACCCACCGGTAGAAATCGACGCAAAAGTTGACGACCTCAAGCGGGCACTCGATCGCGTATAATGGGCGACGTTCACCGGGCGTGGCGAACTCATGAGGTGATGCGGCCAAACTCCCGAGCGGCAAGGGGTAGGCAGCCGCGCAAAAAAGACTTAATATCGTCCTCACTCGCTGGCGTGCGGACCGGCAATCCGTCACCTTTCCCCCTGCTATGTGGTGAGGAGACAGGCCTGCGGGTGCGCGACATCGCACCGCGTGTTTGCCGCGTCGCCCCTCACCCGCTTTGCGTGCCGCCAACCCGCCCGCTGCTCCATTTCACCCTCCTCGGAAGGTATTTGTGACGGAAATAGCATCACCCGCGTGGCTAGCCGGTGAGAAATCCAGGGAAATTTTCGACGCGGAGCAGGAGTTCCTTGCGCCTGGTGCGCAGAGCTTCGCGTTGTTCAGCAAGATTTGCATCGATCGAGGCGAAGGTGCGCTGCTCTACGACGTAGACGGCAATCACTACATCGACCTCATGGCCGGCATTGGGGTGGCGAGCCTGGGGTACGCGCATCCGCGCTACGTCGCCGCGCTCCAGAAGCAAGTGTCACGTATTCACGTCGGCAGCTTCACGTCGGAAAACCGCTCCGTGCTCGTGCGCATGCTCGCCGAGCTCGCACCTGGCGATGTGAATCGCACGCAGTTCTATTCGAGCGGCGCGGAAGCGGTCGAGTCGGCACTGCGTCTCGCCAAGTCCTACACCGGCAAGGACGAATTCGTCGGATTCTGGGGCGGTTTCCATGGGAAGACAGCGGGCGTACTTCCGCTGTTGGGCAGCACGTTCAAGCACGGCTTGGGCCCTCTCATGCCGGGGCGGTACTCGTCGCCTTACGCCTCGTGTTCGCGCTGTCCGTTCGAGAAAAACTTCCCCGCCTGCGACTGGGCGTGCGTCGATTTCCTGCGCAAGAAGATCGAGCTCGAGACCGCCGGCAACATCGCCGCGATCATCGTCGAGCCGATTCAAGGAACCGCGGGCAACATCGTGCCGCCCATTGGATTCCTCAAGGCGCTGCGCGAGCTGGCCGACGAGTTAGGCGCCCTGTTGATCGCCGACGAGATGATCACCGGGTTCGGCCGCACGGGCAAGATGTGGGCCATCGACCATGAAGGCATCGTCCCCGACATCATGAGCGTGGGCAAGGGCTTCGGCGGCGGGTTCCCGATGAGCGGCCTGCTCATTCGCGATGAAGTTGCGTTCGCCAAGCCGTGGGCAAATCCGAGCGGCAGCTCGTCGAGCTACGGCGGAAATCCGATGGCCGCGGCAGCGGCGCGCGTCACGTTGGAGACGATTCTCGAGGAGAACCTTGTCGCCCACAGCCGCGAGCTCGGCGAAAAGATGATGACCGAGATGCAGCGCTGGGAAAGCGAAGTCCCCATCGTGAGTGATGTGCGCGGTCGTGGTCTCATGATCGGCATGGACCTGGTCGTGCCGGGCACGCGAACGCTGCTGGACAAGACGATCACGCGCTGGATCTTCGACACGCTGCTGTCGCGCGGCGTGCTGGCGATGATCTACAATCCGGAAGTGCGCATCAACCCTCCGTTAGTCATTCCTGAAGAGATGGCGATGGAAGCGTTGGCGACCATGAAGGACGTCCTGGTCGAGGCTTCCGAGATGGCGGTGCGCAGGTGAGACCTACGCCAACGTCAACAACACGCATTGGCGAGCTGACCCCCCGTACGTCGGCGCCGGGACATGTCCCGGCGCCGCGCGTCTATCGGGGCGCGGTGATCGGTCTGGGCGGCATCGCGCGCACCGCCCACCTGCCGGGCTTCGCGCGCGATCCGTTAGTCAGCACCCGCTTTCGCATCGTGGCCACGATGGATGGTGGCGCGGGCGTCGCGCCGGTGTCGGGCATTCCCCATTTCGCGCGCCTCCAGGACGTGCGCGATGCGGGTCCCATCGATTTCGTCGACATCTGCACGCCGACGTCATCGCACCTCGAGCTCACCTTGTGGGCGCTCGAGCAAGGCTACCACGTGATGTGCGAGAAGCCGGTCGCGCTCAATCGCGTCGAGGCGGCGCGCATCGCCGACGCGGCGCGGAGCGCAGGACGCGTCGTGATGCCGTGTCACCAGTACCGGTACAATCCGGTATGGCTCAAGGTGCGCGACTGGTTGCACCACGGGGCGATCGGCAACTGGCATTTGGCCGAGTTCCAGGTGCACCGCCTCATGGCGGACCGCGGCACGGGCGCTGCGACCTCTACGCCCTGGCGCGGGTTGGCCGAGCATAGCCGGGGCGGCGTGCTGTTGGACCACGGGACGCATCTCATCTATCAGATGCTCGACGCCGCCGGAATCCCGGAGGCGGTGCGCGCGTGGACCGGCCAGCTGCGGCACGCGGACTACGACGTCGAGGACAGCGCCCAGCTCCTGTTCGAGTATCCCGAACGGTTAGGCGTGATGTTTCTCACGTGGGCGGCGCGGCATCGCGAGAATCGCGTCCGCTTCGTTGGCGAACGCGGCGCCATCGAGTGGGTGGGCGGCATTCTCCGCTACGAGCACGATGGCGAAGTCTCGTCCTACGATTACTCGGCCGAGCTCGACAAGTCGTCGTATCCGGGGTGGTTTGCCGGATTGTTCGGCGCCTTCGCCGACGCCATGGACACGGGCGACGCGGAACCGCACTTGCGCGACATTCGCGACGTGGCGGCCGTGCTCGAAGCCGCGTATGCATTGGCGGCGTCGGGCTGCCGGGTGACCGACCTGTAGGACGTCTGCCTAACGGACGAGGACGAGGAACACGTCGTACAGGGCGTGTGTCCACGCGTCGATCCCGAATCCGCGCCAGAGATAGATGGCGCTGAAGAACACGCCGCTGATCGCCCGGAACACGAACGACTCGAGCGTGAACGCGTCGCCAAATGCGCCGACATAGTGCGCCGCCGAGAAGAGGAGCGCTCCGACGATCGTCGCGAACGCTCCCGCGGCGCCGGCTCGCCAGTGGAACACGCGCCGCGCCAACAACGCCAGCGCCGACACGAGAATCACGCGGAACAGCAGCTCCTCATAGAGACCGGCGCCGAGTGACACCATGAGGCGCGTCGGGCGATCGAGCGTTTGCATGGGCGCCAGGCTCAACGCGCCGAAGAAACCCAAGAGCCGCGCGGTGATCGTGGCCACGATCACGCCGAACGCGAGCGCGAGCACCACCGACTCGATGCTCATGCCGAGAAAAACGCGTCCGCGCATCGCTGACAGGCCTCCATGCGACGCGAGGTCCCGCCGCACGAGCCACAGACAGGCGGCGATGAGCAGGATCTCGAACACCAGCGGACCGTGACGGCCGGCGACTAACGAGAACACCGACTTGAGCATGACGTCCGCGCCGTTGCGGACGCCCCGGGTTTCACCCACCGGGAGCAACGCGGCCATCCCCTCGTAGAGCAGCAGGAGTGGCAGCGCGAAGATCAGGCTGTATCGCTGTTCGCGCGTCGCGCGCCAGTAGCTGGACACGCCGCGCGACGGAGCAACGGTAGCGGGCATGGAGATCGAAGAGGAAAACTGCCGCCGCTAGAGACGAGCGGTGCGGCGCCCGCCGGCCGCGGGTCGAGCGCTAACGCGCCGGGTGCTCGAGCTCAGGGGCTTCGTACACCGTCACGCCATGGCGCGAATCGGCGACGTGCTTGCCCTTCATCACGGCGCCGCCGACCAGCAGCACGCCGACAATGAACAGCACCGCGCCAGGCACGAACTTGCGCAGGCCCACGGCGAGCGCAAACGCGTACACGATCACGCACGCACCAAGAGCAAAGACGGCGACCAGGGGCCAGAGCACAGCGCCTCCGAGGAGTTCGACAGGTTGGGTGACCGGCGCGGACCGTCCGCGCAACCCGCTTGGGAAATTGTGCGGACGCCCCCGGAAAGGAAAGGGGTGCGCCACCGGTCTGACGCCGTCTGGACCGCTACACGATCTTGTGCGCCACCGCGTAGCGCATGAGCGCGGCGTTGCTGCTCAAGCCCAGCGCCTTTTTGATTCGCGCTTTGTGAAACTCGACCGCCTTGTCGCTGACGCCCAGCTCGTGCGCCACCTCGAGCGTCGTGAGTCCCCGTCCCACCAGATGCAGCACCTCGAGTTGGCGTGCGGTGAGCGGCGGCCCGTCGGTGGCCAATGAAGCGCCCGCTTCGTTTTGCCCCGGTGCGCCCGACGCACCGGCCGCGGACGCGAGGAGCGGCGTGATGTAGGTGCGACCGGCCAGCACCTCGGACACGGCGAATCGCAGCTCGGATCCCGACGCCAGCTTGAGCACGAACGCGCGTGCACCCGCGCGCAGCGCCTCGTCGGCGTAGAGGCGCTCGGCGTGCATCGTGAGGATCATGATCCGCTGCTCCGGGCGCCGCTCGCGCAGCTCGCGCGCCAGCGTCAGGCCGTCCTTGCCGGGGAGCGAAATGTCGAGCAGCACGAGGTCGGGCTCGAGCCGCTCCACTTCCGCCACGACGTCGCGGCCATCGTGGACGATGCCGATGACTTCGTTGTCGGGCTCGAGCAGACCGCGCAGTCCCTCGCACAGAAGCGAGTGATCGTCGGCGAGCATGAGGCGCGGCCGCGCGGTCACGACATCTCTCCGCCTAACGGAATCCAGGCGATCACACGGGTCCCGGCACCCGGGCGCGACTGAATCGCCACGCGGCCGCCGAACTGCCGTGCACGCTCGGTGATGCTGGTGAGCCCGATGCCCGATCCGCCGTTGACGAACGCACCGCGCGGCGCCGCCGTGTCGAACCCTGATCCGTTGTCTTCCACCACGAGCTGCACGCCGCCGTCGACGTGCGCCAGACGCATCATCGCCGTCGATGCGCCCGCATGCTTCACCACGTTGCGCAGCGATTCCTGCGCGATGCGATAGAGACCCGCCGCCACGGCGGGCGGCATTTCGACCGGACTGCGATCCAGATCCAATCCGACACGCAACCGCGACGTCGACCACATTTCACCCGCCAGCGTGGAGAGCGCCGCCGGCAGGCCGAGATGATCGAGGACCGGCGGATGCATCCGGTGCGCAAGTGCCCGAATCTCATCCGCGAAATCAACGAGCTCGGCGCGGAGCCCGCGCACGCGACGCTCGAATTGGCGGTCGCCGCCGTGTGAAAACGTCGCCAGCTCATCGAGCGATTGGCCTAACAGCGCGACGCGCTGAATGACATCGTCGTGTAGCTCACGGGCGATGCGCGCGCGCTCCTCTTCCTGGGCCGCGAGCAACTTGCCGCTCAACGACCTCGTCGCCGTCAGATATCGCCGCTGCTGCACGACGATCGACGTCACGATGGCGGCGGTCAGGATTCCAGCTGCCAGGGCGGCAGCGACGAAGAACCACCAGAGCTCGGGTGACGCCGTTCGCAAAGAATTCCCCACGTCGTCAGCGAATAAGACAGAATACTCACGGCGCCGAAGGCCTGGAAGATCGCGGCGTCTCGCTGATGCGTCGCGATCAAAATGTTGCCAATCGGATTCAGCGCGACCTGACTTCCCATGTCGATGATCATGCCGGCTGAAATCCAGAACCACGGCTGTCGCCATCCCGGCGCCACGGCGCGAGCGGACTTGGACACAAGTGTGAACGCGGCCACCGCCAACACGAGGAGATAACTCATTGGTCCGGCGTACTGGCTGAGGCGGTCGAGCGATTCGACGAACACCTGCAACACGAGCCACACCACCACATAAATCGGAACAGCCAGCAGAATGGCCCGACGCGCCACTTGGCTGTCCTGCCAGAGGGAAAACGCCCACAACAACAGCGCTGCCTCGACGGGCATCGTCAGATGGAGAAGCCAATTGTTGTTGTGATGCAGGTGGATGAGCACCTGTTGCGCCATGTCTTCGCAAAACCACAACACGAACAGGAGCGCGACCAGGCGCGATGGTCGCGACAACCGCCGCCCAACGGCGAGCGCCGCGAACACCGGCAAGAGCTCGGCGACGATCGCCAGCTTCTCCACTAGCGCTCAGCCGCCCGAGCCTAACTGAGACCCGCCGCAGTCGGGCGGACACGGCTGATGATTCTCCGCGATCGGCCCGTCGGTGATGTCGAGCTTTTCTTTGGTCACGCCGATC
The DNA here is from genome assembly GCA_963702675.1 of uncultured Gemmatimonadaceae bacterium. Taxonomy (GTDB): domain Bacteria; phylum Gemmatimonadota; class Gemmatimonadetes; order Gemmatimonadales; family Gemmatimonadaceae; genus JADGGM01. The sequence continues at coordinate 641,494 of CAVPDN010000008.1, read as the reverse complement.
AGCACGAGCGCCGACTTGCCGTTCGCATCGCGGCCGTGATAGAAGCGAATGCCCGCGCAGGCCGGATGCGCCAGCATCTCATCGAGAATCGCGCGATGAAAATACCCACACCGCTCGCTGCCCGGCTCCGCCGCACGCTCGTGATTCCGCACGAACTGCTTCGCCTGCTCGAGTGAGATGCGGTGCTGCAGCACGTGATCATCAGGACGCGACGCCATAACGCCTCCGGCATGTGGAAGTGGTCGACCGCACGAGAGACACCGCGCTCGACCGCGGTCAGAGAATCCGCAGCACAACTCCTAACGTAAAAGTGCCGGCGCGGCAACTAGGGTTTTCCCTAGTTCTTCACGCTAGGCAATTTGGCAGCTTGCGCGACTTTCGTCGCCATTGCTTCTTGTGACCGCGAGAGAACGAGGCGCGACGACGCAGATGACCTGGGAGATGTCACGATGAGCACCCTAGCGGAGCGGTTCCAGTTTTCCGGCATGGACGCCGAACATCGCGACGCGGTCGGTCCCGCGATCGGCCGCCGGAGTCTGATCCCCACGACAACCATGTGGCCAGAACAACGACACGAGGCGGAGCGCCCCGCGCTCACGCTCGAATCCGGAAACCTCGGCGGCACGCGTCTCACGCGCTTCGACGCCACGTTGCGCGAGCTGAGCGAGGCGCAACGCCGCGTCCTGCGGTTGATGCTCACCGGCGCGCGCATCGCCCTGGTGTCGGGCGCGGCGGGTGAGCAGCGGCGGATCGTCGCCCGCTGGTTAGGCGGCGAGCGCGTCTTCCTGCCCGCGCTGCAAGCGGTGCAGCGCGATCTCGACGCGCCCGCGCGGGCGCGGCTCCACGGCTACGTCACGCGCGAGCTGATGTGGGAGAACGACGAGGCGCTCGAGGCCGAAGCGTGGGCGACGCTGGCGGTGATCCGTGCGCTGGGCCGCTTGGATGCGGAAACGAATCTGCTCGAGCAGTCCGTGCTGCGGGCCACGTTCTGGAGTACGGCCAAACCGTAAGACCGACACGCCAGCCGGGGCCCCAGCCACTTCGGGCGGGGGCCGCGGGGTGTGCGTAGGGCCCACGGGGCATGTGGTTCTCGCCGAGGAGAACCCATGTCCCGTGGTGCATCCTACCATTCCGTTAGGCAGGGCGCGTTCGGCATCAATGCTTCATGCAGATGGCCGCGTTGAGCACGTCGATGCGACCGAAACCGTACAACGGATCGATGAACCGGCCCGTCGGATGATCGCTCGTCAGCGTGAGGCACGCCGTGATCTTGGCGACCTGCGCGTCGTTCCGGAGGTCGGAGCCGATGACCGCGGCTTCGCCCGCCACGTGTGGCGACGAGAAACTCGTGCCGGCGGCAAAGACGTACGATGTCTCGCCCGCGCACGACGGCACCGCGCTGCCCGCGCACGCCGACAGAATCAGGTCCGGCACCACGCCGCCGGCCACGAGATCGCCGCCCGGTGCAAACACGAGTACGCCGGGGAACCCGACGTTCGAGTATGACGCGATCTGATCGAAGTTCATTTGATTGACCGGAGCCGTCGCGCCGACATCGATCACGCCCAGCAGCTGCGCGGGGATCGAGATGTTGCGAGGATCGTCAGTCGCCAGGTTCACCGCGTTGTTGCCCGCGGCGGCCACCGGCACCACACCATGATGAATCGCGAAGTTGATCGCGCGCTGCAGCGCCACCACGAGCTGCACGTCGGCTTTCGTCTGGATCGTGATGTACGCGCCGAGGCTCATGTTGATCACGTCGGCGTTGTGCTTGGCCGCGTACATGATGCCGGCGATGAGATCGGAGAAGTTTCCCTGCCCGTTCGCATCCAGCACCTTGATCATGCACAGCTCCGCATCGGGCGCGACGGACGCCATGCCTAACCCGTTCGACGAAATCAGCGTCGACACGAACGTGCCGTGGAAGTTGTGATCGATGATGTCCGGCTCGGTCGCCACGAACGACGTGCTGATGTCGAGATCGACCTTGCCCTGCAGGTCGAGGTGATTGGGATCGATGCCCGTGTCGAGTATGCACACGAGCGCGCCCTTGCCTTGCTTCGTCACCAACCACGCCTTGTCCGCCTTGATCTGCCGCATGTTCCACTGGAACGCCGGGAAGAAGAAGGCGCCGCTTTGATCGGTCTGCGCCGTGATCGGCTGGCCGATCATTTGCTCGCGCGGCGGGAGCATGGCAATGGCGCTGTCCTGCTGCACGCCATCGACGTCGCCGCGATTGGCAATCACGGCGGCGGCGGCGTCGCTCAGACCACTCACCGTGACGACGCTGATGTCGGGCTGCGTGCGCACGATCTGCCCGCCTAACGATTGGACTTGCGCGGTCAACGCCGCCATTGTCGTCGCGCCATCCTTCATGATGATCACGTTGCGATGGCCGTGACCGGAGGCGAGGTCCGCGTTGACTCGCGTGCCGAGCACCGGCGCGGTCGGGGCCTGGTCGCTGCACGCCACCGCGCCGGCGGCGGCAATCCCGAGAGTAACGAGGCGCACGTGACGGGGAACGATTCGCATAACGGACCTCCCGCTGCAGTGGAGTGGTGGCGTGCCACGCGCGCGAGCGAGCATCCGTCGCAACCGCGCGAGCATGCTGATATGCTCGATCTGGATGCGCTGTCAAGTCGTCGCGCGCACGGCGTGCATTGCCGGCGCGCCGCAGGCCGCGCGGGTCCTAACGCCGGCCGTTGGTCAGCCGCCGTCGAGACACACACTCTGCCAGGCGATCCCCCCGCTTCGCCACACGTTCGACGACGTTCGCCACGATAGCGAGCTCGGCAGTCAATCCAGAACCGAGCGGCGAAGGCAGCGTCCCGACGCTATGTTAGGTGCGCTGCACTCGGCGCCGGTGCATCACAAACCGGCCGCGCCGCCTTACTCTCGCCTCTTTCCTGCGCCGTCAACCGAGGGGACACAACATGAGCGCGTATCTCACGGAGTGCATTGGCACGTTCTTTCTCGTGCTCACGGTCTGCTTGAGCGTGTTGAATGGCACTGCGGCCGCTCCACTGGCGATCGGATCATCGCTCATGATCATGGTCTACATGGGCGGACACGTCTCGGGCGGCCACTACAATCCCGCCGTCACCCTCGCCGTGTGGATGCGCGGGAAACTCAGCGGCTCGCAGGTAATTCCGTACTGGATCGCGCAGCTCGTGGGCGCCATCATCGCCGGACTGGTCTCGTACCTCATCATGGGCAAATCGTTCGTCGTGGCGCCCGCACCGACCGCCAGTGCGATGCAGGTGCTCGTCGTCGAGTTCCTGTTCGCGTTCGCGTTGTGCCTCGTCGTGCTGCAGACCGCCACGAACCCCAAGACATTGGGCAATTCGTACTACGGATTGGCAATCGGATTCACCGTCATGGTCGGCGCGTATGCAGCGGGCGGCGTCTCGGGCGGCGCATTCAATCCGGCGGTGGGCACGGGCCCGGCGATCGCGAGCATGCTCACGGGCGGCGGCACGATGTCCCACGTGTGGCTCTACATTGTCGGCGATCTCTTGGGCGGCGGCGTCGCCGCGGCGGTCTACAAGGTACAGAGTCCGGAGTCATGATCGAGCGCGGGGCTGTCGGTTGATCGTCCCGCATGTCGAGCGACGTTCCACTCGAGGTGTCGATGGTGTTGCAACGGGTCGTGGTGGGCGTGGATTTCAGCGCGCCGTCGGAAGCGGCGGTGCGCTGGGTCGCGCGGGACTTGGCGCCGACGGCAGAGGTAGTGCTCGTGCACGCCGTCGACGTGCCAGAGCCGCCGAGTTTTCTCCGCGGTCGGTTTCCCTCGCACGACACGCTCGCCGGCACGGCGCGCGCGGGCGCCGATGCGTCGTTGCGCGAGCTTGGCGCGCTCCTCGGCGCGCAGCGGAGGCGGCTCGAGCTTCGCGAGGGTCGCGCCGATGAAATGATCGCCGCCGTCGCCGGCGAATACCGGGCCGATCTCGTCGTGCTCGCCGCGCGCGGCGACCGCTCGGGCATGCGCCAGGAGTTAGGCACCACCGCCGAGCGGGTCGCCCGCGGAACGCCGGCGCCCGTGCTGCTGGCGCGCGATCCGCTGCCGGCCGCGGGTGCGACGGTGCTCGTGGCGATGGATGATGACGGTCTGACCCCGGATCTGCAGCACTGGACGACGTTTCTCGCGGCGCAGTTCGACGCCGCCGTCACGGGACTTCACGTGGTGAGCGAGACTATGTTAGGCAGACTGGTGTCGTTGGCGGCCGTGGTGGCCGGCACGCCCGAACCCCCTGCGTTAGGCGTCGGCGTCGTCGAGGACGCCAACGTGTGGATGCGCGAGCTCGTGGCCAAGGGGCTCGACAGCACTCGCACCCGCGGCGAGGTCGCCTATGGCGACCCGGCGCGCGAGATCCTCGCCGCCGCCGAGCGGCTCTCCGCCACGGTCATCGTGCTGGGCCGCCACCGTGCCGGCGGCGTGCGCCGCCAGCTCCTCGGCAGCGTGGCCGATCGCGTGCTGCGCGGGGCGTCGTGCTCCGTGTTGGTCGTCACCGGATCCGCGAGCCATGCGGCGTCGGTCGGCGAGGAGCGTCCCGCCGCATGACGAGCGGAGCGACCACACGCCGCGCGGCCTTCGACCTGCAGGCCGCCGCGCGGCGAGACATGCACGACAGCGGATTCACGCCGGACCTGCCGGCCGACGCCGCCCAGCAACTGGACGGCATCGTCGCCCACCCGACGCCTAACGACGCGGCCGGCGTGCGCGACATGCGCGCGATGCTCTGGTCGTCCATCGACAACGACGACACCCGCGATCTCGATCAGATCGAAATCGCCGAGGCGCTCGACGGCGACGTGGTGCGCTTGCGCGTCGCGATCGCGGATGTCGATGCGCTCGTGACCAAAGACTCGCCGCTCGATCGCGCCGCTCAGGCCAACGCGACGTCGGTCTACACCGGCGTGCGCACGTTCACGATGCTGCCCGAGCAACTCTCGTACGATCTCACGTCGCTGCGCGCCGATGCCGATCGCCGCGCGATCGTGATCGAGATCGATGTCGCCGCCGACGGGACGTTGGCGCGCGGCGATGCGTACCCGGCGCTGGTGCGCAACCACGCCCAACTGGCCTATCCCAGCGCCGGCGACTGGCTCGAGGGACACGGCGCCGCGCCGCCGGCCGTCGCCGCCAATCGCGCGCTCGCCGAGCAATTGGAGCTGCAGCACACCCTCGCGCAGCGGCTCCGCGCGCAGCGCCAGCTGCACGGCGCGCTGGAGCTCGAAACGATCGAGGCCACTCCGGTGATGTCTAACGGTACGGTGACGGACCTCACGGTCGTCCACATCAACGCGGCGCGGATGTTGATCGAAGACTTCATGATCGCCGCGAACATGACCATGGGCCGCTTCCTCGCCGCGCGCAATCGGTTGGCGCTGCTGCGTGTCGTGCGGTCGCCGGAACGCTGGTCGCGCATCGTGCAGGTGGCGCAAGCGACCGGCGACACGTTACCCGATACACCCGACAGCGCCGCACTCGCCGGATTCCTCGCGCGCCGCCGCGCCGCCGATCCCGACCACTTCCCCGACCTTTCGCTCACCATCGTCAAACTGCTCGGCCCCGGCATCTACACCGTCACGCCGCCGGACGGCACGACCACGGGCCACTTCGGGCTCGCGGTCACCGACTACACGCATTCCACCGCGCCTAACCGACGGTACGCCGACCTCGTCATGCAGCGCCTGATCAAAGCCGCGGTGGCCGATGCGCCCCCGCCCTACGACGACGCGGCGCTCGACCAGCTCGCCCAACACTGCACCGAGCGCGAAGACGCGGCGCGCAAAGTCGAACGTCTCGCGCGCAAACAAGCCGCCGCCGTGATGCTGGGCGGCCGCATCGGCGAGACGTTCGATGCAATCGTCACCGGCGCTTCGCCGAAGGGAACCTTTGTGCGCCTGGTGACGCCGCCCGCCGAAGGCATGGTCGTGAATCCACCGCCGCACATCGACGTGGGCGACCGCGTGCGCGCACAACTCGTCTCGACGCGCCCCGATCCGGGCTTCGTGGACTTTCGCATCGCGCAACACTGAGCCTCGCCGCGCGCGCTCGCACCGTCCTACACATGGGACATTGCGCGTACCCCACGGACGACGTATTGTGTTAGGCGAAGGGCCGCGGGGCGGATAATGCCCTGCGGCCAAGTGCTTGATTCGACGCGAGATGCCGCGCTGGCACGCGTCGTTCGGCACGGCTGGTCCCCTCCGGAATGCTCGTTGCCCAACTCCCTTCGTGGCAGCGGTGTGTGCCACGCAGCACGAGAACAACCGGAGATACCTATGCGTCACCTTGCGTCGACGTTCGGCGCGCTTGCTTTGGCCTTCACGGCCGCGGTCCCCGTTCACGCGGATCCGCCGGCGCGCGTAGCACGTGTCAGTTACATTGAAGGCTCCGTGTCGCTCCGCCCGTCTGCGGCGGATGACTGGGCTCAAGCCTCCGTCAATTATCCCATGACATCGGGCGACAACATCTGGACGGACCAGAGCTCGCGCGCCGAGCTGCACGTCGGCTCGACGGCGCTGCAACTTGGCCCGCAGACCGCGCTCGGCGTGACCACGTTGGACGACTCGCATTTCCAGGTGCGGATCGACCAGGGCGAAGTCGAAGTGCGCGTCCGCACGTCCGACCAAACCGATGCGGTCGAGCTCGATACGCCTAACGGAACAGTGACGCTGGCGCAGGCCGGCCAGTATCGGGTCGACGTCGCCGCCGATGGCCACACGAGCATCGTGACCGTGCGCGACGGCCAGGCGGACGTCGCCACCGCGACTCAATCGTTCGCGCTCCAGGCAGGACAGAGCGCGTCGATCGCCGGCAGCGACAACGCGACGTACGACGTCGCCGCTGCGCCAGCGTACGATGATCTCGACTCGTGGAGCCAGGCGCGCGACGCGCGCGATGACGCCGCGGTCTCGCGTCAATACGTGTCGACGGAAATGACCGGCTACGAAGACCTCGACGCGTACGGCACGTGGCGGTCCACGCCGCTCTATGGCGAAGTGTGGATTCCGGCCGGCGTGCGCCAGGGTTGGGCGCCCTACCGCTATGGACGCTGGGCCTTCGTGCAACCGTGGGGCTGGACGTGGGTCGACGACGCGCCGTGGGGTTTCGCGCCGTTCCATTATGGCCGTTGGGCGTACTACAGCGACCAATGGGTGTGGGTGCCGGGCGCGATCGTCGCGCGGCCGGTGTATGCGCCGGCACTGGTTGCGTTCGTGGGCGGTCCGCGCTTCTCGGTGTCGCTGCGCTTTGGCGGCGATGGCGGCGTGGCGTGGTTCCCGCTCGCACCGGGCGAAGCGTACGTGCCGTCGTACCGCGTCAGCGATCGGTATGCGCGCAACGTCAACATCACCAATGTCCATGAGACGAACATCAACGTACGCAACATCAACGTCACGAACATCCGGTACGCGAACGAGCGCGTGGCGGGCGGCGTGACCGCGGTGCCGCGACGGAGCTTCGAGGGTGCGCAGGCAATTGGCCGCGTCGCAACCATTGTCTCGCCGCGCGACGCGCTCACCGGCACCGTCGTCGGTCACACCGCGCTCGTCGCCCCGACGCCGGCCAGTCGGTTAGGCCGCGCGCCCGAGGACACTCGCCTCACGGTGCGTCCGCCCGAGCAACCGTTCGCGCGTCGTGTCGTGACGCGCACGGTGGATCCGCGCACGGTCACACGCCCGCCGGTGACGACGGTGCGCACGGAGCCGGCACGGATTCCCGTGACGGTCGCACGTCCGGCGGCGCCGTCTAACGACACGCACAGGCTGCGCGCGGCGCCGGTTACGGCAATGCCGACGGACCGTCGCGCCGACCCGGTGGTCGCGCGCCCGGTACAATCGCATCCGATGGTCCGCGCACAACCGACGATGCGCGCTGAACCGACGATGCGCGCAGAGCCGGTTGCGCGGCCGGTGCCCAGGACGCAACCGGCCCCGGTGTTTCATTCGCAACCCGCGATCGCGCGACCTGGAATCATGGAAGCGCCGCCGCAGCGTCGAAACGAAGTCGATGCGCGCGTGCGCGCCGAGCCTGCGCCCGTCGCACGGCCGGTCACACCAACTCACGTCGAACACGGAGCACGCGACGCGCAACCGCGCGAGCGCATCAGCACGCCAAGAGTCGATCACGCGAAGGACACGCGTCGCCAGGTGAATCACCCGTGACCGTGACACGCTGCGCGCACTGATCGCGCGCTCCGAGACTGGAATTGCAGTGGAGGCTTTGGTATGATGCCACGTGCATCTGCCGAAGCCTCGCTGCATCACCGCCGATCCGTCGGAGCCGTGACGGAGACCGCTCCTGCCGCAGCACCGCTCGGGGCCAACGGCCGCCCGCTCACGGTGATGTACGTCGATCTCAATACCGTGTGGCGCGGCGGACAACGCCAGATCTTCTGGATGGCCCAAGGTCTCAAACGCCGGGGCGGACGTCCGCTCCTCGCGCTCCGTCCCCACGCGGTGCTCGCCCAACGCGCGCGCGCGGCCGGTCTCGAGGTGATCCCGATCGATCCGCTCGTCGCCGAATGGGGGCCCATGACGGTGCTCCGCCTGCGACGCATTGTGGCGCGCGAAGGTGTCGACATTCTGCATCCGCAGTGCGGACACAGCATGGCGCTATGCGCGCTGGCCGCGTTGGGCACGAACACACGCGTCATCTTCGCGCGGCGCGTCACGTCGCCGCTGCGGCGCGGCGCGGCGACGCGCCTCAAGTACGGCCGCGCCGACGCCTTCATCGCGGTGTGCCGCGCGGCGGTCCCGGCGCTGCTCGATGCGGGCATCGATGCCGGTCGCGTGGATGTCGTGTACAGCGGCGTCGACCTGACGCGCAACGTCGAGCCGGCCGCCCCGGCCACCCTCGCCGAGCTCGGCGTGCCTAACGGAGTAGGGCCGCTGGTGGTCATGGTCGGAGCGCTCACGCAGATGAAAGACCCGCTCACGTTCGTGCGCGCGATCGATGTCGCCCGACGGTCCGTGCCATCGCTGCAGGCGCTCCTCGTGGGCGATGGGCCGCTCCGCGCGCCCGTCGAAGACCTGATGCGCCAACTCGGACTCGTGGGCACCCTCCACCTCGCCGGCTTTCGATCGGACGCCGACTCGCTCATGTGCGCCGGCCAAGTGGTCGTGCTGAGCTCCGATGGCAGCGCGGAAGGTATCGGCGGCGTCGTCATTGACGCGATCTCGTTCGGACGGCCGGTTGCAGCCACGGCGGCCGGCGGCGTACCCGAGGTGATCGAGCACGAACGCACGGGCCTCCTCGTTCCGGTAGGCGATGCCGCGGCACTCGGCCACGCCATTGTCAGGCTGCTCGCCGACGACGCGCTCGCGGCCCGCCTGGTGGCGGCGGGCCTCGTACGTTCGCGCGACTTCGCGATCGAAAACACCGTGGACGGCACGATCGCCGTCTACCGGAAGGTCCTGGAGCCGGCGGCGACGTGACCGCCACGTCCCCGCCCCGCCGCCTAACGGTACTCGAGCTCGATACCGAACGTGGATGGCGCGGCGGCGAGCGACAGCTCCTCTGGCACGCCCAAGTGCTCGCGCGCCTGGGCCACCGCGTGCTCGTCGCCGCGCGCCCCGGCGAGCCGCTCGCCGAACGCGCTGCGGCGCTCGGCATTCCGCTTGTCGCAGCCGCACCGGCCATGGAGTTCGATCCGCGAGCGGCGATCGCTCTCCGCCGCACGATTCACCGCGAGCGCGTCGACATCGTGCACTCGCACACGGCGCACGGCGTGTCGCTGGGAGCCATGGCGTGCTTGGGTACGGACGCCAAACTCGTCATCACGCGGCATTCGGATTTTCGCCTGCGCTCCAACATTGGCACACGCTGGAAATACGGACGCGTGGATGGCCTCATCGCCATTTCGAGCGCGTCCAAGAGCGCGATGGTCGCGAGCGGGCTCCGAGGCGAATCGATCACGATCGTACGAGGCGGCTCGGATCAATCGTCTCCGCTCATGCCGGCAAACCGGGCGACGCTGGACTCGCTGGGCGCCCCCGCCGGAACGCCGCTCGTGGTGCAGGTGTCGCAGCTCGTGCAACACAAGGACCCGCTCACGTTCGTGGCCGCCATCGACGCGGCTCGCTCGACGATGCCGTCGCTCAGAGCGGTGCTCGTCGGCGATGGGCCGCTCCGCGCCGACGTCGAGCGCGCCGTGGCCGAGCGATCCTTGGGTGAGCACCTGCGTGTGGCCGGATATCGCACCGACGCCGACTCATTGCTCGCGGCCGCCGACATCGTGACCCTGAGCTCGGAAGAAGACGCGTTGCCGAGCGTCTTGTTTGATGCATTGTTTTGTGGAAAACCCATCTGCGCGACCAACGCGGGCGGCGTCCCAGAGATCATCGAACACGGAGTGTCGGGACTGCTTTCGCCGGTGCATGACGGGCCCGCGTTGGGCGCGGCGATCGCGCGGGTGGTCGCGAATCCGACTCTGGCGTCGACTCTTTCCACAGGCGCGCGGCAGCGAGCGACCGAGTTTTCGATCGAGCGAAGCGTCGGGCGGACGATCGCCGTGTACGAGCACGTAATCGGAACGCCAATCGTCGGCGCCATGCATGATAATTAACGTTACATAGAACTATTCAAGTTGCTTATTAACAGTACTTTATAGAGTTGTCAACAATCGTATCAGTGCGAGGCTCCTTTCTGCTAAAGGGTGACACGCATGTCGCGCGTGTCGTCCTCCAACGAGGGGCTGCCCGTGCGATATTCGCATGGAATCGCCGCCCCGGTTCGGGTCGCAAGTGAGCCGTCGAGCGTGCCATGCACCGCTTTTCTGTTTGGAGTTCCCTCCCCCGTGTTGGAATGCGGTCGAGTGTCGTGATATCGGCCGCGGTCCCCGTGTTGATCATGACCGCGTCGCCAACGGCAGCGCAGTCGAGCAATCTCGAGGTCGGGACCGTGCTGGCGGCGGGCAAAGTGATTTGGGTTCGCGCGACGACATCAGGTGCTGTCGAGTTTTTCATGTCGCCGGGATACCGCGACGCGCTGGCGCGACCCACTGTGGTCGACGCCAATCGACTCTCGCGGTGGACCGATAGCGCAAAGGCGCTCCAGGCACCGGCGACCGGCGTGGCCGATGCCAAGATTGCCGCCGATACCGGACTCGCCTTCGACCGCTGGGTGGGCACCGACAGCAGCGGTCTTGAAATCAAACGCGACGGCTCGACCGTGCTGCGCGTGTCGGACACTCCGGCGCGTGAATTGGTCGACCTCCTGGCGCGTGGCGCTCAGCTGACGCAGCGCCTCTCGGCGCCCGCGCAACCAGTGGTAGCGGTCGCGAACGACACAACCGGCCACGCCGCACCGCAGCCCGCGCCAGCTCCGGCGGCGACGATCACGATGCAGCAGGTCCCGGTGGCAGACGCTTCGCCGGCGCCTGTCGAAGCAGCGGCGCAGGTGAGCATCGCGGCGCCGGCACCTGCACCTGCACCTGCACCTGCACCTGCGACCGTCCCGGCGCCCATGCCGCCGGCACCCGTGAGCGTCGCCACTGCGGATAGCACACCGGCCGCACCGACGTTGGAGCCCGACCTCCAGCCGTCGACCGACGCGAACATTCCGCGCGATGCGTCGCCGAGCACCGAGACGCTCGAGGCGCGCCGCGCGCCGGTCACCATCGCCGAGGTCAAAGCCGATTCGCTCCCGCCTGCGACGTTGCTCGACAAGCACATCCAGACGCCGCTCGGCCCGTTCGTCGTCCCCGGCACGAAGCTCGTCAACCACGACACCGAAATCAGATACTGCTACACCGAGTTAGGCCTGCGCTACGATCGCCATCTCACGGGCGACGTGACGGTGCGCGTGAATGTGAGCGATGCCGGCGCCGCGGACACGGTCGAGGTGACCAAGCGCACGTGGGACGGCGTCGCGGCGGCCGAGGTCGAATCGTGCATGCGCGCATTGATCGAGGACTGGTCGTTCGACGACCGTCAGCCGTCCGACGCGAAGACCGTGGAGCTGCACTTCACGCTCACGCCGGCGATGCGGACGGCGGCGACCGACGGCGCCACCGTCCAATCCTCCCAGCCCCGCTGACCGCTACGGTTTAGGCGGCGCGCTGGGCGCGGCGGGCGCGGTCCACACGTTGTTCGATCGATTGTCGTCGACCAACAAGTGGTCGGGATCGAGCTCGATTTTGGCCACTGTTTTCCCGACGAACTCGTAGCGCCGCACGTAGAAGCTGGAGTTCATGCTCCACACGTCGGCCGGATAGTGGTAGTTCTGCGTCGACCCATCCGACATCGTGAAGCGCACGCGCAGCGGAAGTACGCCGCGCGATTTGTTGCCGTAGCCCACCAGGACGACGGCGGTGTCGCCGCGCGCTCTCGTTAGGACGGTGTCCACGGTCTGGTCGAAGTGATCGTCCTCGATGAACCATTCGCGCCAGAACCAGTCGAGCCGCTGCCCGGACACGTCATCCATCGTGCGATAGAAGTCGGTCGGCGTCGGATGCTTGTATGCCCAACGGCGAATGTATTCCTTGAAGCCGGCATCGAATGCATCGGGCCCCAATATTTCCTGGCGCAGGAGCTGGAGACCGACCGAGGTCTTGTCGTACTCGGTGAAGCCGAGCTTGTCGGGATCCATTCGATCGGCGGGCATCTCGATCGGCACGTCGACGTTGTGCTGCTGCGTCGCTTCGATCTCGCTCCGTTGGTCAGCGGCGCGCTGCATCTGGTCGCCCTTCTCCGGATAGCGGCGTGCTTCGGAGAACGTATTGATGAAGGTGTTGAAGCCTTCGTCCTGCCAGAAATGAATGCGCTCGTTGCTGCCCACGAGCATCGGGAACCAGTCGTGGCCGATCTCGTGCGTGATCACGTTGTAGAGGTCGTACTTGTCGGTGCTCTTGGCCTCCATCGCGAGCATGGGATACTCCATGCCGCTGACGGGTCCCTCGACCACGGTGATCTGCGGCCACGGATACTGGTACCAGCGCTCCGAGTATTCCATGATCGACATGCGCGCCTGATCGGCGGCGTCGCTCCACGGATCGATGGCACTCGGCCGGTAATAGCCATAGGCCATGATGCCCTTCCAGCTCGACGCGTCCCACAGGTATTGGGGCGACGCCGCCCAGGCCACATTGCGCACGTTCTTGGCGCTGAACTTCCACGTGAGCGTGCCCGACGTGCGCGGCCGCGCGGCGCCGTTCTGCAATTCCTCTTGCGTCACGATGTGGATGGGCGTCGCCGACTTGGCGGCCTGCGCGAGCCGCGTGATCTCGGTTTGCGTTAGGACCTCGCGTGGATTGTCGAGGACGCCCGTTCCGGCGACGAGGTAGCCCGCCGGCACGGTGACGGTGTAGGTGAAATCGCCGTACTCGAGGTAGAACTCGCCCTGCCCTTCGTACGGATCGGTATTCCAGCCGCGCACGTCGTCGAACACGGCGACGCGGGGATACCATTGCGCGATCTCGTAGAGGGAGCCCTCGCGGCCCATCCGATCGGCGCCGTGCTCGGGTACGCGGAAGTGCCACGCGACATTGAACGTCGCCGCCTTTCCCGGCGCGAGCGGCTCGGCGAGCTCCACGTACATCATCGTGTCCCACGTGCGCGTGGCGAGCTTCACGCGGCGCGGGGATTTCGCGTCACGGTCGGTAACGAGCTCCTCGAAGCGGTCGATGCGATCGCCGCCCTCGAAGCCGCGCGCGCCGAAGCGCGATTGCTGGGGGAACACGTAGGCGTTGAGCGAGCTGTCGGTGAACGCGTCTTGCTCGACCTGCAGCCAGATGTGATCGAGCGCGACCGGGGAGTTGTTGGTATAGTGCAGCGTGAGCTCGCCCGTCAGTGTTTGGCTTGCCGTGTCGAGCGTGGCCTTGATGTCGTAGTCGGCGCGATTCTGCCAATAGCGCGGTCCGGGCTCGCCATCGGCCAGCCGGAATTCGTTAGGCGCGGGCAAGCGCAGTGCCGCGAAGATCGACGTGTCGGGAACGCCAGGGCGGTCCGTCGAATCTGCTTGTTGCGCGGCCGCGACCGGCACCATGGCGGCGGAGAGCACGAGAGTGACGAGAGCGCGCACGGCGCGCGCGCCGGTGAGCGGTAGTATGCGTGTCGGCGTGTGCATGGCCCTGGTGTTCGCGGTGGACTTCGGACTTCAGTCGATTCGAACGTTAACGCGCGGGGCAGCCTGGTGGTACACGGCCGGCCGATTGGCCGCCACCGACCCAGCGCACACGCAGGCCCCACACCGGTTGACTCCGGGTAAACTGTCGGAGTAGCGTGTAACGCGCGTCAGGAACTCGTCATACGATCCTTCGTCCCGGAGTCCGTCCTCGTGCCCGATATCGGCAGCCTTCATCCGCAGGTGGTGCACTTCGTCGTCGCGCTCCTGATCGTTGGTGTGATCGCGCGCATCGTGTCGCTCATTCCGCTGGGCCCGCGGTGGTCGTTCAGCAGCGGGATGGCGGCCACCTTGTTGTTGTTAGGCACGGCGGCGAGCGTCGTGGCCGTGCAGAGCGGCCTCGACGCCCACGAGAAGGTCGAATCGATCCCCGGTGCGCGCCAAGCGGTGAACGTGCACGAGATGTACGGCAAGGACACGCGCGACATCTTCCTCGTGGTGTCGCTGCTCGAGATCGCGCTGCTCGTTCTGGCGGCGCGAAAACCCGGAGTCACGAAGGGACTGCGCGCCGTGTCGGCGGTGGTCGGCGTGGTGGGCTGCGTGTACCTGTACGAAGCCGGCGATCATGGCGGCGACCTCGTGTACAGTTACGCCGGCGGCGTCGGCGTGCGCAGCGGGGACACGGCCGACGTGCGGCGTCTGCTCGTTGCGGGATTGTACGACAAGGCCCAGGTGGATCGCCGATCAGGCCGTCCCGATGCCGCGGCGCAGCTTACCGATCAGTTGCAGACGCTCATGCCCGGTGACACGTCGGCGCTCTTCCTGCGCATCCAGTCGATGGTGCGCGACAGAAAAGATGCGCATGGCGCGCTGGCGGCGCTGGACTCGATCACCGTTGCGCCCAACAATACCCGCCTCCGGTTCCAGAAAACCCTGCTCCAGGCGGAAGCACTCGACTCGGCCGGCATGCGCGATTCGGCGCGCGCGGTGCTCACCGCGCTCGAGAAGGCCGTGCCGCAAGCCGCGGCGCGCGTGGACCGGATGCTCCAGCAGATGCGCTGACCACTGTGCCTAACGGGCCGGCGGCGCCCGCCGGTCCGTGAGGCACAGTGGTCACGCGTCCATGGCGTGCGCGAACTGCTCCTTGAGCACGGGCCGCGCGCGCCACAAATACCAGCACATGCCGACGGTGGCAATCACATTGCCGATCAACACCTGGTACCACGCCAGCGCCCCGAGCGGCGTCGAGTGCTGGAGAATGGCGACGAACGCGTAAAAGCCGATCTCGAACGCCACGAAAATCAGCACCGCGAACAGCACCATCGACGGTTCCTCACCGGCCCAATCGATCACGCTCGCCGCCATGATTCCGGCCACGATGAACGCGGCGTAGTGAAAGATCGTGTACGCCGCAATGAATGCCCCGCGCTCGTGCAGCGGCACGGGACCGGTCACGCTGAAGAGTGCGTGGCCGAGTGTGTCGGGCGTGAATAGCGGATGACCGGCGATCAGGTCGACGATGAAGAACCACACGGCCACCGTGGTCGCACCGATGACACCCGCGAGCACGCCGTCGTGCAGCACGGCATGTGGCCGCTCGAAGTACGCGGCTGCTGCGTTGATGAGGTCGGGGCTCCGCAACCAGACCACGCCATAGAGCAACACGAACACGACGACGGGGACCCAGAACCCGCCCTGTCCGCTCATGTGCTGCGTCGCCGCGGCCGGGAACATGAGGATGGCAAGAGTGACGGCGCCGAACACAGCCGCACGCGGGACTAACAACGCGATCGCACCACCGATCTCGACGAGACCAACGATCACACGGATCCATGACGGGAATCCGGACATCGTCGCCGCCCGGAGGTAGAAAGTGTCCGATCCGGTGAGCTTGGCGATTCCCGTTGCCAGGAACACGATCGCGAGCACGATGCTCAGGATCCACGCGACGGAACGTGCCGACCGTCCTCGTTCCATGATGCACCTCCGCAGGCACGAGCACCCTCTCTCGTGCAGTCTAGGGACGGCGCACCATGCGTCAAGCGACGCGATGACCGTTCTGCGTACGCTGGAGTTGCCGAGTCTCGCTTGCCGCGCTGCGCCGTAGCGATCGATATTGTGACGGTCAACACCTTCCGGTGCGGCCGTTCAACCGCTGTTCGTACCGCACGCATCGCGCCACGCATCTCCCGGAGCGGTCTCTCGTGAGCGACCCGTTCGACTACGATCTGGTATGCATTGGCAGCGGACCGGCCGGTCAGCGCGCCGCGGTGCAGGCGGCAAAACTCGGCCGTCGCGCCGCGGTGATCGAACGGCGCGGTTCGTTGGGCGGCGTCTGTCTCGACACGGGCACCATCCCGAGCAAGACGTTCCGTGAGGCGGTGCTGTGGACCGTGAGCGCCGCCGCGCGCGCCGAGGGATCGCTCGACGGCACCGGCGGCGCACGCCCAACGGCCGAGGCGCTCTTGGCGCGCGTGCAGGATGTGGTGTCGCGCGAAGCGGCGGTGATCGCGAATCAGCTACGGCGCAACGGCGTCGATGTGCTCCGCGGCGACGCGTCGTTCCGCGACCCGCATCGCCTCGTGGTGCATAACGGCGAGACCTGGCGCGAGATCACCGCGGCCAACGTCCTCATCGCCGTCGGGACGGTGGCGGCTGCCGCGCCGGGCGCCGCCGTCGATGGGACGACGATCCTCACGAGCGATGACATCTGCCGGCTCACGCGCATTCCCGCGCTCGATGGCCGTCGTGGGCGCGGGCGTGATCGGCATGGAGTACGCGTCGATGTTCGCCGCGTTGGGCGTCGAGGTGACGGTGGTCGACAAGCGCGAGCGCCCGCTCGAGTTTCTGGACACCGAAATCGTCGACGAGCTGATCCATCAGATGCGCAAGCGCAACGTGTACTTCCGCGGCGGCGAGGCGGTGTCCCAGTTAGGCACGAGCGACGGGCCGCCGACGCGCGCGGTCCTCGAGTTGGAATCGGGCAAGCGCATCGTGAGCGACATGGTGTTGTTTTCCGTTGGGCGTCAGGGCGCCACGGCGACGTTGGGCCTCGAGCACGCCGGGCTCTGCGCGGACGAGCGCGGTCGCATCGCGGTGGACGCGGAGTTCCGCACGTCCGCCCCGCACATCTTCGCCGCCGGCGACGTGATCGGCTACCCGAGCCTGGCGGCGACGTCCAGCGAGCAGGGACGGCTGTCCGCGTGCCATGCGTTAGGCGTGCCGGCGCGCGCGATGGCGCCGCACTTCCCGATCGGCATCTACGCCATCCCCGAAGATCTCGATGGTCGGAGCGGCCGAGCACGAGCTCACCAAAGCCAAGGTCCCGTACGAAGTCGGCATCGCGCGGTACCGCGAGATCGCGCGCGGCCAGATCCTGGGCGACGACAGCGGCCTCTTCAAGATGCTCTTTCACCGCGACGACCGCCGGTTGTTGGGCGTCCACATCATCGGCACCGGCGCCACGGAGCTGATCCACATCGGCCAGGCGGTGTTGGCCCTGGGCGGCGGCCTCGACTACTTCCTCGAGACGGTGTTCAACTATCCCACGCTCGCCGAGTGCTACAAGGTGGCGGCGCTCAACGCGGCCAACAAGCTCGCCACGTAGCGCCGCCGAACCGGCGTCAGTCGCCGGGCGACAGCCACGGCCGGAGCGCGATGCCCCACCGCACGCCGGCCAGCACGGCCACGACGTTGGGCGCGGCGGTGGTGCGGAACCGCTCGCCGAGGCCGGCCGAGAGCCACAGCGATTCGGCGGCCCGCAGCTCGAGTCCGACCGACCACGCGGTCGCCGTCGCCGGCACGCCTAACGGAACGCCCGAGCGCGTCTGGCCGAGGAACTCGACGAACCCGTTCGCCGATTCGCTGCCCACGTTGAGGCGCGAGCCGTAGGTCACGGCATCGAACACGTCGGGAGCGCCGGCGCCGCGATCGTGCGTCCAATCCGCATACAGCAAGGTCTGCGCGATACCGCCGGTGCGAATGGCGCCGGTGGCCCAGACGCGGTCGCCGGCATGCCGCCGCCGCGCGAACGAGCCGCCGCGGAGTCGCTCGCCCCCGGCGTACGCGATGAACAACGTCGAGGCGTTCCAGTGCGCGCGGGCGTAGCGCCGGGCGAGCTTGCGCGTATGCGCGTCCATGCACCGCACGGCCCGGTCGTGGCGCTCGGCGAGGAGATCGCGCAACAACGGGTCGAGCGCGGTGGGGCGATCGGCGCGCGGGATGCCCGGGATCGGCGTCCGCGGCCGGCACCGCGCGATCGAATCGCCTAACGCATTGAGAAACGCCGTGTCGCGCATCGGGTCGCCGCGGTCGAACAGCGTGGCGCGCAGACCGTAGGCGAGCAGCGTGGGCGACGAATCGCCGGCGGCGCGTGCCGCGCCGAACGAGACGAGCAGGTTGGCGAGGAGATACCGCGGATTCACGCCGCCGGCGCGGTATTGCGCGAGCGTGACGCCGACACCCGGCACGATCGCCGACGGCGATGCCTCGAGCGCGAACCCCTGCCGCGCCTGGCCGTGCTCGTCGACGCCGCTCGCCAGCCCGATGATGAAATCGCGGACGCTGGCGGGTCGCGTGATCGTGGCCGGCGTCGTGCCGAGGAACGCCGCGGCCGGCATGTCGGGCACGGCATAGTTCGCAACCACGGTCGCGGCCGCCTGCCCAACGAACGCGGCCGAGTCGCGCTCGGCGTCGTCGACGCCCGTGGTGTCGTCATCCGCCTGGGTCGTGTCCGCGTCCTGCGCGGCAAGGGGTACGGCCGCGGCCGCGGTCACGAGCACCGCCAGCAGCACGACGGCGGCGCGGCCGCGGGCCGTTAGACGAAGTCGAGCCATTGTTCCACCGAGTCGTTGCCCGCCGCGTTGGTGGTGCCGCGCAGCTCGATCGAGCCGTTGGGCACCGGCGCATCGCGTTGGGTCAGGGTGATCCGGGCGTGGTAGGCGGCGTGCGGGCGCGCGGGACTCGACACGGCCACCCAGTAGTAGATCTGCGAGTGCGGCGCGGTCTCGATCGACGCGATATGGGGGTCGGCGCCGTCGCCGGTGCGCCCCTCGGAAAACTTCTTCCAGTCGTCGGTGCCGGGCGGCCGGTGCCAGAGCGCGAACGCGAGCGCGTGTCCCGAGTCGCACGAGACGACGATGCGGACGGGCACAGCCGCGTCGATGGGGCCAACGTGTGGAATCATGGTGTCTCCTCATGTGGCCTGCCGCGCGCCGGCTCCCCGGCGCGCGATGACGTGTCGCCTAACTTCCGGATCGCACCTGCAACCGGTAGCTGCCGGGATTCGGCGCCGGCGTGCCGCTCCATTTCACCGCGATGGTGTACGCGCCCGGCTGCAGCGTGGCGGTGATCTTCGAGCAATACGTGCCGGGGAAGGTCATCCCGGCGTCGCTGAAGTACGAGGTGTTGTCGTTGCTCGAGACCGTGGCGCCGGTGTTGTCCGACAGCGCGAGCGCGGTGTTGAGCTCGAGCGCCAACCCGCACGCGCCGAGCACGCCCGAGGTTTCGATGGTGTACGTATTCGCGGCGGGTATGAGGACGCGATAGTAGTCGGTGGTCGACGACGCGCCGATCGACCCGGCGATCCAACTGTCGACGAAGATCTGTTGGGCGTGCGCGCGGTCTCCGTTAGGCGACTGCTCCACCGGCGCGCCGATGGCGATGGCCGCCGTCCCCACGTGGGTGTCGTCGATCGCGATCGGCGAGGGCTGCGTGCCGCCCGCCCAACCCAGGCGGCGTCCCGGAAATCCGGTGATGCCGTCGCTGTTCTCGTCCTGGCCGGCGACGACGTAGTACGACCCGACCGGCAGCCGTGTGAGCACGAACGATCCGTCGACACCCACGGCGCCGGTGGCGGCCACGACGCCCGTGGTCGCGTCGATCGCACGCACGATGGTCGTCGCGGCCGGCTGGTGGCCGCTCACCGCGGCGTACGCGTCGACGAGACCGGCGCCGTAGCGATCGTCCGGCCCAACCGGCCCCAGGTCCATTGCGCTGGCGAGGAGGCGCGTCCGGAGCGCGGAGCCGGACATGCCCGGATTCGCCGCGAGCACGAGCGCCGCGACACCCGACACGTGCGGCGCGGCCATTGACGTGCCGGTGTAAAACGTGTAGCTCGGCGAGCCCGTGGAAAAATCCCACGTGGTGGAGAGAATGCCGCCCGTACCGCCCGTGTATGGATTGGTGAGATCATCGAAGCGAAAATCGCCGCCGGGCGCGACGAGCGAGACGTCGGAGCCGCTCGAGCTGTAGCTCGCCAGGTGCGCGTCGGGACCGAGCGCGGCCACCGCGATCACGCCCGGAAACGCCGCCGGATACGAGGGCTGCGAGCTCGGCGTGTTGCCCGACGCCGCGACGACGATCGATCCGGCGCTGATCGCCGCGGCCACCGCACGCGCCAGCCCCGTGTCGGCGGACGGTCCGCCCAGGCTCATGTTGATGATCGGCGCCCGGTTAGGCGCCTGCACCAGCGCGCCGTTGGCGCCCGCGGCCGGCAGGCCCGCGGCATAGAGCACGGCCTGCGCGATGTCGAAAAAGTAGCCGCTGCCGTCGATCCCCAGCGCGCGTACGGGGCGAATCGTTACCGACCAGTCGACGCCACTGGCGACGCCCGATGGATTGCCGCCGGCGCCGATCGTTCCGGCGACATGGAGTCCGTGATTCGCGCCGTCGTCGACTCGCCAACATCCCGTTTGGTTGTCCAACGTCACCGAGAGCGGCATCGTCGCGTTCGCATCCGGACCGGCGTCGCCGTCATTGTCGAAATTCGAGAACGTGCCGCCGGCGCACAGCGGCTGCGGTCCGACGTTTGCCGAGTCGTTCTGGACGAAATCGTAACCGCCCGCCATGTCGAGGTTCGCGACGATGTCCGGATGCTGATTGATGCCATCGTCGACGACGGCCACGACGACGGAGTGGCTCCCCGTGGTCACGTGCCAAGCGCGCGGCGCGTCGATCAGACTGTAATTCCACAGTTGGACATTGCTGGCCTGTGCAGTCGGGAACGCCATGTCCTCGCCGCCGGGCGTGCCGGACGTACGCGGACCATGCCCAACGGTGCGCATCGCCGGCGAGAACGCGGCCGTCGCAATGGGTCCGCGACTCATGAGGCCATCCACGCTCACCGACGCGACGGCTGGATCGGCGCGCAGCGCGCGAATGACCGAGTCGCGATCCGACGCGGTGTGGACGCGCACGCGCGCGACGGCAATCGCCGGCGACACGGCCATGATGTCGAAGCGCGGCGCGATCGGCAGCGCCGCGAGGTCGGCACGAATCGATGCCGCGATCACACGGCCGCGGTCCAGACTGAGCGAGGACAACGTGCCGGGGCGTGGCGCCCCAACCGCCGGCGCGCGATACGCGACGTCGAGCTGCAATCCCTTGATCGGCCGCGGCGCCGGCGACTGGAGCACGATCGGAGCACGCAGTGGTCCGCGCGCGAGCGCCGGCAACCGCACGTTGCCCGCGCCGAGGATGACCTGCCCAACGATCGTCGGCCCGGTGCTGACGGTGAACACCGCCGCGCCGCCGGCCACCGCGCCGCTCGAGGCGCTGATGACGGTCACGCCCGGCGTGTGCCCCATGGTGAACGCCACCGCCGCGTTGCCCAATGCATCCGTGCTAACGGAAGATGCAGCGAGCGTTCCGTCGCCCGACGTCACGCTGAAACGCACCGCTACGTTGACCGCCGGCTCGCCGATGCTGGTGGTAACGCGCGCCACGAGCGGTTGTGGCAGCGGTTGGCCCAAGTCGCCCGTCTGGCCGCCGCCCGACTCGGCGACGATCTTGACGGGAGTGTTCGACGAGCTCGGCGCGTTGGTGCCGCCGCACGCCCACACGACCACGAGCACGAGCGCGCACGTTCCGCCGCGGAGCCACCGATGCATCGACATGAGCAACACCAGATGTGGGAACCCGGGGCGCGCGCGTTGGGCGACGTGTGGTGCGCGGCCCCTGCCGGACCCTACATTGGTGCCGATCCGGCTTCGGAGGCAAGGGTTTGACGCCGCACGTGTTAGGATTTCTCGCGGGCCTGCTGCACATCGGGCTCGCGTTGGCGGTGTCGGCGCACATCGTCCTCTACAAGACCGACGTCCGATCGGCCATCGGATGGATCGGCCTGGTGTGGCTCACGCCGATCGTCGGCTCGGTCCTCTACGTGTTGTTCGGCATCAACCGCATACGGCGGCGCGCCGGACGCGTGCGCGGTCGTCGGTCCACGTTTACCGAAGAGCTCCGCGCCGACGCCCCGGAGCCGGTGCTGCCGCCGCCGGATTTGCCCCACTCGTTAGGCTCACTCGCCAGGCTCGTGCGTCGCGTCACCCGGTGGCCGCTCACGGCCGGCAATTCGATCGAGCCACTGTGCAACGGCGACGAAGGCTATCCGGCCATGCTCCAGGCCATCGACCACGCCACGCGGAGCGTCGCTCTCGCCACGTACATCTTCGATCGCCGGCCGCGCCGGCACCGAATTCGTCACGGCGTTGGAACGCGCCGTGTCGCGCGGATGCCAGGTGCGCGTGTTGATCGACGGCGTCGGCGCGCGATACAGCCATCCACCCATCGTCGACGAGCTGCGGCACCGACGCGTTCCCGTCGCCCGCTTCGTTCCGTCACGCGTGCCGTTCCCGCACCCGTACATGAATCTGCGCAATCATCGCAAGTTGTTGATCGTCGATGGCGTCATCGGATTTTGCGGTGGACTCAACATTCGCGATGCATGCGTCCTCGCGTACGGCCTGCCCGATGCAACGCGCAATGTGCATTTCCGCTTTCGCGGTCCCGTCGTTCAGCAAATGACGGCAGCCTTCGCCTTCGACTGGGAGTTCACGACGCGCGAGCGGTTGGGCGGCGACACCTGGTACCCGGCGGTACAAAACGGAAGCGGCGACTTGGTGGCGCGCGGCGTCCCTGATGGACCCGACGAAGATTTCGAAGCGCTGGTCATGACGATCCTTGGCGCCATCTCGCAGGCATCGGGCTCGGTGCGCATCGTGACGCCCTATTTTCTGCCGGATACGCCGCTGATCGATGCGCTGCGAGTCGCCGCGATGCGCGGCATCTCCGTCGACATCGTCCTTCCGCAACGCGGGAACCTGCGCCTCGTGCAGTGGGCCGCGACAGCGAAACTCGGCGCACTCATCGAGGGCGGATGTCGCGTGCATCTGTCGAGTCCACCGTTCGACCACAGCAAGCTGTTGGTGATCGACGAAGCGTGGTCGCTCATCGGGTCCGCGAACTTGGACCCACGGAGCTTGCGGCTCAACTTCGAGTACAACGTGGAGTGCTATTCGCGCGATTTCGCGAAGCGGGTGAACGGGCTGATCGATGAAAAGGTGGCGTCGAGCACGCTCCTGACGCTGGAACATCTGCGCGGACGGCCGCTGCTCACCAAGTTGCGGGATGGCGTCGCTTGGCTGGCGCAGCCGTATCTTTGAGACTGGTCGGTAAATCCGGACGGCCCGTCCGCCGGTTTTGGCCATTTTGGCGGGCGCCGCGCACGAGTTCTGCACCGTGCGGAGGCCGGTTTTCGCAGCGCATCTTCCCACCCGAGAGGAGGAGTCGATGTTCGCACGACACATGGCAATGGTGACGGCGCTCGGCACGCTGGTCGCAGCGGGCACGGTGGTTATGCACCGTGGCGTCGAGGCAAGCGCGCTCGCACCGCGCGTGACCAAGGCCGCCGCCGACAGCGGTTGGACCGCCACGCTGAGCGCACCATCGTCTTACGCGGGCGACGAGCACGTATTCGGCAGCGCGACCGTGGCGCCCAACGTCACCGGTAGCGGGTTCACCGCGACGGTGAACATCGCGGGTGCGACGCCGAAGTCGACGCATCCCTGGCACGTGCACAAAGGCACATGTGGCAACGACCAGGGTGTGGTGGGCGGCGGCAGCTCGTACACGCCGATCACAGTCGGCGACGACGGCAAGGGCACGTCGAGCGCGAAGGTCACCGCGTCGCTCGATCCGAAAGGATCGTACATGGTGAACATCCATGCGTCGGCGACGGACATGAAGACGATCGTGGCCTGCGGGCCGCTCACGAAGCAGTAGCGTACCCCGCCGGTCCGCGCGCCTCGCGCGGGACCGGTGAGCGCGACATCTTGAAGGCCTGCCCTGCGTTTGCCGGTTTGGCGGCGCAGGGCGGGCCGCGTTGCGTCCAGGCCCGTCCAAGGCGACGTCGCGCGATTGCCTAACTCCAACCGACAGGACCAGTCATGCACGGACGAGGCTTCTCGCGTGTGTGTGTTGTGCTGTGCTGCTGCGGCGCACTGGCTACGGCGCGCCCCGACGACGCGATCGCGCAAGAGAAGGCGAGGATGACGTCGTTCGGCGACGCGCTGCAGGCGGGACGCGCGCTGCGCGGCGAATCGGGACCCGAGGACGTGAACTGGATCGACGGCGGCACCCGGTACTCGTACATTGTGCACGATCCGCAATCGGGCCAGGAGACGATTCACGCCACGGATCCTCTCACGGGACGCGACACGGTGCTCTTCAGCGCGCAGGGTATGACGTTCCCCGGCAGCACCGAGCCCTTCACGTACGACTCGTTCCAGTGGGCCAAGGACTCGCGCCACCTGGTGTTCCAGACGCACTTCAAGCCCATCTACAGAAATTCGGGCACGGCGGACTTCTACGTGTACACGTTGGCGGACCGCTCGCTCCAGCTCGCGGCCAGCGGCGCGCGGACTGCCGAGCTCTCGCCTAACGGACTATTGTTGGGCTACGAGCGCGATGGTGACATGTACGTGGAGGATCTGGCGCGCAAGCAGCAAACGCGCCTCACGTCGGACGCCACGGCACACGTCTACAACGGCCACTTCGATTGGGTGTACGAGGAAGAGTTCGGCCTCGTGCAGGCGTGGAATTGGTCGCCCGACAACCGGTACATCGCGTACTGGCAGGTGGATGAAAGCAAGGAACCCACCATCCAGTTGAGCGACTACGCGGGGCGCCACCAGGCGTGGGACACCATTCGCATTCCACAGCCCGGCGACCCGAATCCCACTGTGAAGATCGGCGTCGTGAACGTGAGCACCGGATCGAAAATCTGGCTCGACCCGGGCCTAACCGGCGACTCCTACATTCCGCGCATTTACTGGACGAGCCGGCCCGACACGCTCGCGATGGTGACGCTCGACCGTCGCCAGCACGTGATGACGCTGTTCTTCTTCGACGTCCGGAACGGCGGGAAGCGCATGGTGATGCGCGATTCGTCGCGCACGTGGATCGATGTGTCCGATTTCTACGCGGCCGTGCAGGACTTGATGTCGTTCCCGGATGGGCTCAACGAATTCTTCTGGCTGTCCGATCGCGACGGGTTCCAGCACATCTATCGATACGATTACTCCGGCAAGCTGTTGGGCCAGGTGACCCACGGCAAATGGATGGTCACGCAGATCCGCGGCATCGACGCCAAGCAGCGCACCATTTACTACAGCAGCACCGAAGCGTCGCCGCTCCAACGGCAATTGTACGCGATCGATTTCGATGGGAAACACGAACGGCGTCTCACCACCGGCGACGGCGTGCACGACATCGACATGTCGCCTAACACCAAGTACTACATTGAGGATTACAGCGCGATCGCGAGTCCCGGCGGCGTCGATCTCTGGGCGACGGGCGGCAGGAAGCTGCGCACGCTCGTGGACAAACACGAAGTGCGCGAGTGGCTCACCTCCCACGCGTACTCCGCGCCCGAGGTGTTCTCCTTCACCACGTCCGACGGCGTGCGCCTGGATGGGTCGATCGTGAAGCCGGTGCCGTTCGACTCCACGCGCAAGTATCCGGTGGTGTTCGCGGTGTACGGCGGCCCCGGATCGCAGGATGTGTTCGACTCGTTCGACTCGAATCCGATCACGCAGTGGTTGGCCCAACAGGGCTTCATTGTCGCCGACGTGAACAATCGCGGGAATAACAACTACGGCAGCGCGTTCATGAAGGTGGTGTACGGCGACCTGGGCAAATGGGAGAGCCACGACTTCGCCGAGACGGCCAGGTATCTCGACAAGCTGCCGTACGTCGACGCGCGGCACGTCGGCATCATCGGCACGAGCTACGGCGGCTACTCCACGGTGTTCACCATGGAGGCGTACCCCGACCTGTTCACGGTGGGCGTCGCCAACTCGGCCGTCACCGACTGGCGGTTGTACGACTCGATCTACACCGAGCGGTACATGGGCCTGTTAGGCGAGAATGAAGCCGGGTACGACTCGAGCTCGGCCGTGCTGCACGCATCGAAGTTGACCGGGCACCTGCTGTTGATCCACTCGATGATGGACGACAACGTGCATCCGCAGAACACGATGCAGCTGCTCACGGCGTTGACCGCGGTCGGCAAAGATGTGCCGCTGCGCATCTATCCGCCCGGGCGTCACGGCGCCGCGTACGACCTCGAGAGCTTCACGCTCATCGAGCAAGCCACCGACAACTGGTTGGCGCGGTGGCTCAAGGGCGACGCGACAGCCGCCACGCCGGGCCGGTAGTCCGTTAGGCGCTTACGGTGCCGTCGCCGGAACGTTCTTGCGCAAGCTCGCCAGGAACGGTTGCACCAGCGACGGCGCTTTGCCGCCGTCCGTGTTCAGCTCCTGTCCGACACTCGTGCTCGTGCCGCCGTCCAACGCGTCGCCGGCCGACGCGTACGCCTTCTTGTTCGCCGAGTAATCGATCTCCCACTTCGTGCCCGCGATCTTGATCCCGGCGAAGAGTCCTTTGCTCTTCGAGTACGAATAGATCTCGGCCTGCGCCTTGTAGTCCGTGGCCGCCGAAACGTCTCGCCCCATTGGACCAGCGGCTACCGATACCTCGCCGCCCAGGTCGAACGACGAACCGGCGATCGTCTTGACTGCGTTCTGGTTCATGAAGATGAGCACGACGTCCGCCGACTGCGCGCCGATCTGCAGCCCGAAGCTGCCGCCCTTGAGCCCAACGAACGTGGGCCAGCTCCAGTCGCCGCCGCTGCGACAGCTCACCAAGCCGTAGCCAGCGCGTCCACCAACGCCGAAGCCCGCCTGCACCACACCCGGCACGACCGCCACGCACACGGCGTCGCGCATGAGCGCTTTGGGCGGCGAGCGGTCGGGCACGGAGACGAGCTCCGACAACACTTCGCCCGCGCGCTTCGCGCGGTCGGCCAACTGATCGTCCTGCGCGTGCAGCGTGGATACCGTCACAGCACTGCCGGCGCCGACGATCAACGAGATCGCGATCACGCGCGAGAGCCAACCCGACATTCTGGTCATCGTAGTTCCTTGTTCAATTGGACCATCTCCGCCTTCACTGACACACGCCTAAGCGCAAAGCCGATGCCACCGGCGAACGCGGCAGTCATGATGACGTCCCCTCGCCCGTGCTGCGCGCTCGCCAGAGCGGCGCCAACGCAGGGAGCGACGGACGCGGCACCCGCCATCCCCACAACTCGGCTTGCATGACGAGCCATGCGATCACGCAGGGCAGCGTCTTGAGACGATAGTGCATTACCACCCCCACGCGCACGGCGTTGGGCACGGCGCTCGACGCTCCGAGCGAGACGATGGCGACCGTCGCGACGATCACCGAGATCGTGAACGCGTCGGGCACGGACGCCGCGAACCACATTGCGATCCCGACCATGGCGATCACGAACGATGGCGACTCCGACCGGTGATTGAAAATCACCAGAAACACCAGCAGCGAGCAGAGGAATCGGAACCGGAAATCGGGATCGGCCCACCGCTTCCACCGCGCGAACAGCGGCAGCACCAGCAGCACCGCGCCGGCGAGCTCGATGGCGAACGGCGATGAGCGCGTACCGAACCAGAGATGGAGCTGTTCCGGCACGCCGCCGGTGTGCATCCCGCGTCCGGCCACCGTGTCCGACACGGCGTCGCGCGGCAGCAGCGCCATCCACGAGGCGTACTGCGCCTTGACCTCGTGCGGCGTCACGGCGAGAACCGGCAACGCGAGCACGGCCGCGAGCACCACGCCTAACGCAATCGCGAATCGGACCCGGCGGCGATGCGGCAGCGCCATGGCTGCTCCCGCGATCGGAAAGATCTTGACCGCCGTGCCGATCGCCAGCGCGATCGCGGCTCGGACCGGACGCTCGGCTTCGAGCGCCAGGAACGCCAGGATGACCAACGCCGCCAGCAGACTGTTCGACTGCGAATGCTGCATTGAGCCGAACATCTCGAGAAAGGTGAGCGCCAGCACGACATCGCCGCGGCGGTCCGGCAGCACGCGCACGATGGCCACCGCGAGCACCATCGTGTTGATCGCGTCCCAGAGCACGAGACCGAGCGTGTCCGGCAGCACCGAGATCGGCGCGAAGAGGACGGCAAACGCCGGGCTGTACTTGAACAGGTCGATGTACTGATCTGGATGCGGCGCGTACAGGTCGCGTCCGGCGCGAAGGTTTCTGAACGCCGCGTCGAAGATCAAAAAATTGTTGTCCGAGTGGTGCAGCCCCTTGGGAATCGCGACCACCAGCACGCTCAGGGCGTATGCACCGAGCAGCCACGGTCGCCAATTCACGCGCCGCACCCTGTCCCACGCGCGAAAAGGCATGGGCAATTCTCCGCCCTCGGCGCTCGCGCGGCAAGGACGACTCGGCCTTCACCGGAGCACGGCAGGCGTTGGCCTGGTCGTGACGCGGGGCGTCGACCGGACGTCCTCCTTTCGCCACCTGTCGCGCGCCTTCGCGCGGAGTGCGCGAGGATCCTGTGCCGGCACCAGCCCAGACCACGACATCCTACGAGGGGCCGACCACCGCGGCCCTGCTCGCCGCCGAGCGCGCCAACGCCGAACGCCACCTGAATGGGGTGCGCGCGGTGGTGCTCATGTTGTTAGGCGTGAGCGCCGTGGTCTATGCGCCGCGCCTGTCGCGCACGCTGACGCTCCTCAACGCGTCCGTGCTGCTGCCGATGCTGCTCTGGACGCTCTGGCAGCAGGTCCGGATTCACCGCCACCGCTTGGAGCGGCCGTGGCTCTCGACCGTCAACGCGATCGCCGACGCGACGGCGGTCACGTGCCTGCTGGCCGAGTATGGCTTGGCCGTCACACCGAGTCTCGTCGTCCGGTCGCCGATCTGGCTCGCATACTTCGTGATCATTGCCGCGCGTCCGTTCACCAGCTCGGCCCGGCGGGCCGCGGTCGTGTCGGCGCTGGTGGTGCTCGAGTACGGCGCGTTAGTCACGTGCTTCCTGATCTTCGGGCACATCCCGCTCCAGCACGACCCGGTGCTCGCGCTGGTCACCGGGAGCGCATCGCTGCTGGACGAGGCGGCCAAGGCGCTCTTGTTAGGCATTGCGGCATGGGTCGCCGTGTACGCCACGGCGTGGAACGAGCGGACGCTCAGGCGCGCCCAGACCGCCCTCCGCGCCAGCGAAGCCGAGCTCCATGCGCTGGTCGGCGCGATGTCCGACGTGATCGTGGCCCTCGACCGCAACGGCCGCTACATCAAGATCGCGGCGAGCGGGGCCGATGCGCGCCACCGCGCACCCGTCGAATGGTTGGGCCACACCGTGAGCGAAGTCTTGCCCGCGGGACCCGCCGAGACCGTGCAAGCCT
Source organism: uncultured Gemmatimonadaceae bacterium (assembly GCA_963702675.1). GTDB lineage: Bacteria > Gemmatimonadota > Gemmatimonadetes > Gemmatimonadales > Gemmatimonadaceae > JADGGM01. Next base: position 611,868 of record CAVPDN010000008.1, on the reverse strand, counting down.
GCGTCGCCCGGGCGCTCGAGACACGCCGCGCCGTCGACGTCGAGTACAGCCTCGACATCGAAGGGACCACCGCCTGGTTCGCCGGCACCGTGTCGCCGATGGACGCCGGCACCGTCGTCTGGGTGGCGCGCGACATTACGTCGCGCAAGCAGCTCGAGTCGCAACTGGCCTACCAAGCGCTCCACGACCCGCTCACCGGTCTCGCCAACCGCGCGCTGTTCCACGATCGCGTCGAGCATGCGCTCAAGGGCATGGAGCGCGCGGGCGGCCGCCTCGCGGTGCTGTTCCTCGATCTCGATGACTTCAAGACGGTGAACGACAGCCTCGGCCACACCGAAGGCGACCGGCTCCTGGCCGCCGTCGCGGGGCGCTTCCTCAACGCGACGCGCGGCTGCGACACCGTGGCCCGGTTAGGCGGCGACGAGTTCGCCGTGCTCCTCGAGAGCGTGCACTCGGACTCCGACGTCATTACGGTGGCCGATCGCATCGCGACGAGCCTGCGCGCACCGATCCTGCTGGACGACAAGCCGGTCCCGGTGAGCGCGAGCATGGGCATCGCGCGCGCCGGCGACGCCGACGGCGCCGACGAGCTGCTCCGCAACGCCGACGTCGCGATGTACACGGCCAAGGGCGCCGGCAAGGGACGCTACGCCATCTTCGCGCCCGAGATGCACCAATCGCTCGTGGACCGCATGGCGCTCGAGGCCGACCTTCGCGACGGCATCGCGCGCGGCGAGCTGCGGCTCATGTTCCAGCCGATCGTCGACCTGGCCACGGGACGCCTGGCCGCCGCCGAAGCGCTGGTGCGGTGGCAGCACCCGTCGCGCGGCCTGCTCGCGCCGAACGTGTTCATCCCGATGGCGGAGGAAACGGGCCTCATCGTCCCGTTAGGCCGCTGGGTGCTGCGCGAAGCCTGCCGCCAGGCGGCGACGTGGCGCGCGCCCAACGCGCTCGACGAGCGGCCCACGGTCACGGTCAACCTGTCCGGACGCCAGTTCCAGCACGCGGAGCTGGTGCGCGACGTGGCAGCCGCCCTCGCCGAGTCGGCGCTCGACCCCAATCGCCTCGTCCTCGAGATCACCGAGACGGTGATCATGCGCGATGTCGACGCCACCATGGCGCGCCTGCTGGAGCTCAAGGCGCTGGGCGTCCGCCTCGCCATCGACGACTTCGGCACCGGCTACTCATCGCTCGGCAGCCTGCGCCGATTCCCGATCGACGTGCTCAAGATCGACAAGGCGTTCGTCGACGGCATTACGTTAGGCGGCAACGACGCGGCGCTCGCGCGCACGATCATCGCGCTGGGCGACATGCTGTCGCTGCGCACGGTCGCCGAGGGCATCGAGGACCCCCAGCAATTCCGCGCGCTGCGCGAGCTGGGGTGCGAGCTGGGCCAGGGCTACCTGTTCGCCAAGCCGCAGCCGCCCGAGGCGTTCACGGCCCTGCTCGCGGCGTCGCACGCCGGCGTGCCGACCGCCGCACCCCCGCCAGCACCCACACCCGCGCGGTAGGTTCCCGCCACGTGGCTGGCGGTCACCACGTATTTCGTGTCGTAGCCAGCCCCCTGGCCGGCCACGCGGCTGCCTGGACGACGGGGGTCACCCTCGCTGAGACTCGCGTCGGCATCGGCCCTCCTCTTGCGTTCCGACAGGAGTCGCGCCATCTTCTGTCGAAATCCGACAGAACGGAGCCATGCCGTCTTCCCCGTCGGCCGACGTCCTCCGCGGGACGCTCGACCTGCTCATCCTCAAGACCTTGGCGCTCGAACCCATGCACGGCTGGGGGTTGAGCCAGCGCATCCAGCAGGTGTCCAAGGGCGCCCTCGAGGTCAATCAGGGCTCGCTCTACCCCGCTCTGCAGCGACTCGACCAGCGCGGCTGGATCGGGAGCGACTGGCGCACCACGGCCAACAACCGGCGCGCCAAATACTACCGCCTCACGGCCCACGGGCGCCGAGCGTTAGGCGAAGAGACGGCGAACTGGCGCCGGTATGTGTCGACCGTCGAGCTGATTCTCGGTACCACGTGACCATCCGGCGCCGATCGGCGCCACGAGCGACCCATGATGCCCTTCGACCGAATCGTGCTCCGTCTCCGCGCCGCCCTGCGACGCCGCGCCGCCGACCGCGAGCTCGATGACGAGATCCGCTTCCACCTCGAGCGCGAGCAGGAGAAGAACGTGCGCGCCGGCATGACCGACTCCGACGCCTGGCGCCGCGCGTACGTCGCGTTCGGCGGGGTGCAGCAAGTGCGCGAGGCGCACCGCGAAGTGCGCGGCGCACCGTGGCTCACGGACCTGGGCGGCGACGTGCGCGTCGCGCTCCGCACGCTCGCTCGGCGGCCGGCGCTCGCCGGCGCGGCCGTCATCACGCTCGCGTTAGGCATCGGCGCCAACACCGCCATCTTTTCCGCCGTCGACGCCGCGATCCTCCGGCCGCTGCCCTTCCCCGCGCCGGACCGGCTCGTGATGCTCGGCGAAAACAACCCGGAGAAGAATTGGCACATGGAGACGGTGGCCGGCGCCAACTATCTCGATTGGCGAGAACAGGTCGGCGCCTTCCAGGACATCGCGGCCTACTCCGACGGCGGACACGCCACCCTCACGGGCGCCGGCGACCCCCAACTGCTCACCGTGACCGGGGTCACCGGCAACTTCTTCGCTGTGTTAGGCGGCCGCACCGAGCTGGGCCGCGGCTTCGTGGACGATGAGACCTGGGATACGACGCGATCCAGCGTCGTCCTGAGCGACCACGCGTGGCGCACCCACTTCGGCGCCGACCCGCGCATCGTCGGTCGCACCATCCGCCTCAACGGACGGCCCACCCAGGTGATCGGGGTGATGGGGTCCAGCTTCACGTATCCCTCGTCATTGGTGGACGTGTGGGCTCCGGAAGGATGGGATCGCGCCGCGCGGACCAAGATCTTTTTCCGCCGCGCGCACTGGCTCCGCGCGATCGCGCGGATCCGGCCCGGTGTCAGCGTCGAGGAAGCGGATGCGCAGTTCCAAGTCGTCGTGCGGCGCCTGCAGCAGCAATACCCGGTCACCAACCGCGTGATGGGCGCCGGGATGGAGCCGCTGCACGAGTACCTCGTGGGCGACACGCGCACGGCGCTCCTGGTGCTGCTCGCCGCGTCCGGCCTGCTCCTGCTCATCGCCTGCGCCAACGTCGGCAACCTCATGCTGGTGCACGCCAACGGCCGCGCGCCGGAAGTGGCGCTGCGGCTTGCGTTAGGCGCCGGTCCGTGGCGGCTGACGCGCCAGGTGCTCACCGAGAGCCTGGCGCTGTCGTCGTTAGGCGGAGCCGCCGGATTCGGGCTGGCCTGGATCGGTGTGCGCACCATCGCGCTGCTCGCGCCGGCCGGCACGCTGCCCGACACGGGCATCCATCTCGATTGGAGCGTCCTGCTCTACACGCTCGCCATCACCACGGCGAGCGGCATCGTGTTCGGCATCGGCCCCGCGCTCTGGAGCGCGCGGCGCGCGCCAGGCGACGCCCTCAAGGAAGGCGGACGCAGTCCGCACGAGGGACACCGGATGCGCCGGTGGGGCGAAGCCCTCGCCGTCGCCGAGATCGCGCTCGCGCTCATGCTCACGTCGGGCGCCGGGCTGCTCGTGCGCAGCCTCTGGCGGCTCCAACACGTGCCGCCGGGCTTCGATCCGAGCGGCGTCCTCACCGTCGGATTCGAGCTCCCGCAGGTGCGCTACGACACGACGCCCAAAATCAACGCGTTTGACGACGCGCTGCTCGCACGCGTGCGCGCCGTGCGCGGCGTGACCAATGCCGCGATCGTGTCGCACCTCCCGCTCACCGGCACCGAATGGACGAGCGACTTCAGTATCGCGGGCCGTCGACCCGACGAATCCGGTTCCGAAGTCGCCCACCGCGAAGCGGGCCCCGAGTACTTCCGCGCCATGCACGAGCCGCTGCGCGCCGGCCGGATGTTCAACGCCCTCGACCACGACGGCTCCACGCGCACGGTAGTGATCAACGACGTGCTGGCGCGGCGATTCTTTCAGGGGCAGAACCCCGTCGGCCAGCGCCTAACGTTCGACAAAGTCCCCGACTCATCGTCCATCTGGCGCACCATCGTCGGTGTGGTCGGCAGCGAGCACCAACTATCGCTCGCCGCCGAGCCCACGATCGAGATCTTCACGCCGCAGACGCAGGAACCGTCGGGCAACATCTTTCTCATCGTGCGCGCGCCGGGCGATCCCGCGGCGCTGACGCCGCAGATTCGCGCCATCGTGCACGAGGTCGACCCCGAGCAAGCCATCGTAGCCACGCAAACGCTGGACGACGTCGTCGCGACGTCAATGGCGCGCGCCCGATTCCTCACCACGCTGCTGCTCGTGTTCGCCGTGGTCGGTCTCGCGCTCGCTGTGGTCGGCGTGTACGGCGTGATGGCCCAACTCGCCCAACGACGCACGCGTGAAATGGGCATCCGCCTCGCCCTCGGCGCGCCGACTCGCGCCGTGCGCTGGTTGATCGTGCGCCACGCGCTGCGGATGCTGGTCCCCGGTCTCGTCATCGGCATCGTCGGCGCGCTGCTTGCCACGCAGGCGCTGCGATCGGTGCTCTATCACGTGGCGCCGACGGATCCGGTGACTTTCGTCGCCGTGCCGCTGGCCCTCGCGCTCAGCGCACTCGTCGCGTCGTGGCTCCCGGCGGCGCAGGCCAGCCGCGCCGACCCGGCCCAAGCGCTGCACGTCGAGTAGCCGCGCCGCGCTCCGTTAGAACGTCCACTGGATGCCGAGCGTCGGGATCCGCGGCAGTTGCAGCGCCGACCGCTGGCTCACCACCACTTCGGCGGCATTCCAGTCGGCCACGGTGTAGCCGAGCCCGCGCGGATTGTTGCGGCCGTAGACGTTGAACACGTCCAGATAGACGGAAAGCTTGCCCGGTCCGAGCCGGCGCTCGTTCGACACACGCAGATCCAACCGATGGTACGGACCGATGCGCGTCGAGTTGAAGATGCCGTACTCGGCGCGCACGTAATGCGAGCCGTCGATGAGCGTATCCAGGCCGAATGTGATCGGCGTGGCCGGCCATCCCGAGTGAAATTCCCACGCCCCGCTCACGCGCCACCCCGGATGCGGCGACCCGCTCGCATCGACGTGGATCGAGTGGCGTTGGTCGTAGGGCAATGCAATCCACTCGCCGTTCACGAAGTCGCGCGCCGACGCGAGCGAATAGCTCGCCAGCCACTGCACCGGTCCGCGCTTGGACGATGCCGAGAGCTCCACGCCCCTCGCGTATCCGCTCACCGGGTCAATGAGCACGCGATCGTTCCCCGCCTCGGGGAACACGTCGAACGAGCTCTCGAGGTTGACGTACTGCGGATCCAGCCGGCTCAGCCGCCGGTCGTACGCTTCGACGTTCAGCGTCACGTGATCGAATCGGTGCTCGATGCCCATTTCGCGCTGCTCGTCGCGCTCGGCGCGCGAGAATCGCGTCACCCCGTCCTCGACTTGCAGCTCGTAGAGCGCCTGCGGCTGCGCGTAGAGTCCCCAAGCGCCGTGCATGGTGGTGTTGCTGCCTAACGTGTACGACGCGGCGACGCGCGGGCTCGTCATGTGCTCGCCGGTGTAGCTTTGCCGGTCGTACCGCAGGCCCGCCTCAATGCCTAACGCAGCGGTCAGCCGCGCGAACTGGGTCGCGTACAGGCCCGTCGTCGAGCCCTGGGCGGCGAACTGCGTGCCCAGGTCGTTGGACGCCGTCACCCACTCGCCGGATTCCACCACCGGCTGCGCCTGTTCCCGCGAGTAGTCGTAGTGCGCGTCCAGCGAGCGGTACTGCGCGCCCACCTCGGTGCGCCAGCGCGGCGATTCGTCCACCGTCACCGACTGCTGGATGGTCTGCGCATCGAAGGTGCGCCGATCATCGACGCGGAGGAGCGTGCCGGTGGTGGACGTTTCGCCGCCGGCCCGATTCCAATTCAAGTCCGCGTCCGAGACCATCGTGCGCGTGCTGAGCCACGACGCCGGCATGCTGGTCCACGTCGCCCAGACGTACGAGCTCCCGTATTCGCTGGTGAGCGACGGGGCGCTCGGCGCGTACACGAACAGGCCGTCGTTGGACCGCAGCGCGCTCACCGTAAGCTCGTTGCTTGCGTTAGGCCTGAGGCGCACGCGCGCGTAGCTGTCGTCGTACCGCGGCGCGAGGGTCCCGCCATCGCCGGCCACGTCGAGCGCTGTTGCCAGCAGCCCTTTGCGCGCCGACACCACCACATCGGCGAGAGCGCCGTCCACCGGCGCCGAGACCTCGGCGCCGAGTCCGCTCAAGCTGGCCGTGAGACTGCCGTGGGCGGACGTGATCGCGTCATCGCGCGAGCGAAGCGCGAACACCCCGGTCAAGTGATCGCCATAGCGCGCATCAAAGCCGCCCGTGCTGATGCTTGCGTCGCCGACGATGTCGGGATCGATGATCGAGATCGCACCGTCCAGGTCCTTGAGAATGGAACGGCTCGTAGAGCTCCATGCCGTCGAGCGACAACAGCACCTCTCGATTGGCGCCGCCGCGCACGCGGAACCCCGCCGACAAGTCGCTGGCCGAAACGCCCGGCACGCGCGTCACCGCCCGGAACGCGTCGTTGGCGATTTGCGGCGTACGCGCGATGTCGTCGCGCGAAAGATCGATGGACGGCAACGCGCCGGTCACCTCCATGCTCGCCGACACCGGGCGCACGGCCACGGTGTCGAGCTTGGTGGTCAACCGAACGAGCTGCACCTCGACCGACGTCGCGGACGCCGGCGAGACACGTACGTTCTCGAGTGTGTCGGGACGAAAGCCGATGCGGCGCACGATGACTTCGTGCTGTCCGCCGGGAACCGCTCCAAGGACGAAGCGTCCGTCGCGTGCCGATCGGGCCGTCTTCGACGAACCCGACACGCTGACGATTGCATCCGGGAGCGCTGCGCTCGTACCTACGGCGCGAACTACACCACTCGATGCTACCCTGCGACCAACTCGGAGCAGAAACCGATACGCACAACGCGACCGACAACAGCACCGCCGAGCATGGCGGTAAACTTGCGTGGCGACATCGCCACATGAGGCGCCTCCCCTGCCTGGACTTCTCGCGCCTCAAATGTAAGCGCGTTGTGCTCCGCGCACACCTCCCTACTGAAAGTCGATGACGCGCCGCCTCCGCGCGCGGTCACTCGGCGCGGAGTGCGATCACAGGATCCACGCGTGCGGCGCGTCGCGCAGGCAGATAGCACGCCACGAGCGCGACGACACCAAGCCCGACCGTCACGATCGCCAGCGTCACTGGGTCGGCGGCGGACACGCCGAAGAGCTGGTTTCTGATGAGCCGCCCCGCGGCCAGCGCGCCCACGAGTCCGAATGCGATCGCCACGAGCACGACGCGGCCGCCCTGCACCAACACCATCCGCGTCACGTCGGTCCGCCGTGCGCCGAGCGCCATGCGCACACCAACTTCGTGCGTGCGCTGCGCGACAGTGAACGACATGACACCGTAGACGCCCACAATGGCCAGCGAGAGCGCGAGCAACGCAAACGCGGCGGTGAGCAGGACGGCGAATCGAGGACCGGCCATACGGACGCAGAGAGCGCGCGCAAGCGGCATCCGATGTCAAACACTGGTCAGAACGGAAGGTGGGACCTGTCGCGAGCGCGGGCGCGCGCGTTGCGTGCGAGGAGCGCGCCGCTCCGGGGAGCGGCGGTGGCCGCGCTCGAGCACGAATGGCTTGCTGCGGGCGACAGCGCGCACCTGGAGCAGATCCTGGCGCCCGATTTCATGCACCCGGTGTCTACGGGCGACATCATCGACAAAGCCGAGCACATCGCGTTCGTGGTCGCGCACTCGTCGCCGGCGTCGGTGCACAAGCGATTCGAGCGTCTCGATGTGCGGGTCTACGGCACGACGGCGATCGCGACGGGCATCGTGGACGCCCAACAGGACGGCGCGCAGGGTGTTCGCCGCACGGTGTTCACCGACGTGTTCGTGAAGCGCGCCGGCCGGTGGCAGGCGGTGAGCGCGCAGGAAACCGAGGTGGTGCGGCGCTGAGGTCGCCTAACGCGAGCGGGCCCGCCCACGGCAGCATCGCCGGGGCGGGCCCGCTCTCCATCGTGGTGCGTGTGCGCGTCCGTTAGAACGTCATACCGAGGAGAATCGAGAAGAAGCGATTCTTCGCATCCGTGTTCTGGAAGGCGTCGCTGAAGCCGTAGTTGTAGCGCGCGCCGACCGACATCTGCGTCGCGCCGAAGTTGAAGCCCAGGCCCGCGCCGGCCACGCCGAGCAGGTCGAAGGACTTCTTGTTGAAGCTGCCGTCCGACTCCTGGCTCAGCTGATCGCAGGTGATGCTCTGGCCACCGCCGGACGCGTCGCAACCGACCTGGAACGCCGCAGCGGGACCGGCAATGAAGAACGGATGCACCGGGTTGTGGCTGGCGACGTCCCAGCGCAACAGCACCGGCACCTGGATGTAGTTCATCTTGAGCGTCGTGCCGTCCGACGTCGCGCCCTGCTGCGCGTACAGCGCTTCGGGCTCGATGGACCACGCGTGGTTCATGTGCAGCGTGAGGTAGAGACCCGCCTGGAAGCCAGTGCGGTTGCTCGCACCCGTCACGTTGTCCCCACCCAACGTCGCGAGATTGAGTCCGCCTAACACACCGAGGGTGGGCTTGGGGGTCGGCATCTGGGCCGACACGGTCTGCCCACCTGCGATCAAGGCAAGGGCGGCCGCGGAAACCATGACGAATCGCTTGTGCATGAGGATCTCCGAAGGTGTCCAGTGACCGGTCAGAGAGGCGGGGCGGCCGTGCGGGAAGGAATCGGGCCTGCCACCGCTGACGCACCGGAACGAGCAACCTGCGCATCGGCGCGTGACCTGGTAAAAGACTCTCGACCGGTCAAAACGTGACACTCGCGGTGCGGAAACATCCGTTGGCATACCACTTAGCTCAATTCGACTGGCTCCCTGCACCGGTCGTATGGCCGCTCAGAATGCCAAGCCGTATTTGACGCGATTTGGGCGTAGCGCCCGGAAGGTCCTCGAATGCGTAGGACAAGACGACTGCTGCGACGAACGGGGAGTGCCGCCGAAATCGAGTCGGTGCCTCGATGCACGACCATGGGCAACGTGGTGCCCGTGGTGCTGTCGTAGCGGGCGAGGACTTTCGGCCAGTCGGCGAGCGACGCGAGCGGCACGTCGCCCACCTTGGCGATGCAGTCGCCGGCGCGGAGTCCCGCGTCCTGTGCAGGGCCGCCGTCGCTCACCGCCGCGAGGCGCACGCAGCCATCGCCGGTCTCGACCTGCGCGCCTAACCGAAGATCGCGCACGGTGTCCCGCGCCAGGCGCCAGGCGGCAAGCGCGAGCACCGAGTCGATCGGCATGGCGTCCCGTCCGGTGACATAGCGGCGATCGAAATCGGCGAAGGAGCGTCCGCCGGCCAAGCGGCGCACCGCGCCCCACCAGTCGGCGGCGGTGAAGCCGCGCCACCGCGCACGGTACGTGTCGTCGTACAGCCGGCGCATCACGTCGTCCAGCGAATGCGCGTTGTTGCTGGCATCGCGGATGAGGATGTCGAGCAGCAGGCCGGCGATCGCGCCCTTGGGATAGTCAATGCCGCCGGTGCCGTCGGCCGCGCCGATCCACGCCGACAGCGACGCGTCGCCTAACGCAACCGGCACCGAGCTCTCCACCGTCGCGATGTCGCTCGCCATCTGCGCCTCGAACGCCGTGTCGCCGATGATGCCGCTCCGGACCAGCGCCAGCGGGCCGTAGTAGTCGGTCACGCCCTCGCTCACCCACAGCCACGGCGTGGGCTCGGCATCGTCGTACGCGTACGGCACCATGTCCGCCGGCCGCAGCCGCTTGACGTTCCACGCGTGAAAGAGCTCGTGCGCGTAGAGGAACGGAAAGAACGGATAGTCGTTGCCATCCATCGTCACGCCATCGAGCTGCGAATCGTGGTGCTCGAGACCGCCGCCGTTCACGATGGTGTCCGCGAGCTGGATCACGGTGTACTGCGCGAATGGGATGTCGTGGAACACCGCGCCTTCCGTCGGCACGAGGCGCGCGAGCCATTGCAGCGTCCGCTGCCGCCACTCGGCGCGCATGCCGCCCGCGGGGAAGCTCGCCAGGCGAACCCACACAGGGCCTGTCCGGACGCTGTCGAAGTCGAACAGGCCGACGAGGAACGGTGCGTCCACGAGGTCGTGATAGGTGGTGGCCGTGAATGTGCCGGCGCTGGCGCCTGCGGTTAGGCCAGTGGCCACGCGCCAGTCCGCCGGCGCGTGGATCTGCACCGTGGCCGGCCACGAGAAGCCCTGCCCAACGGGATACAAGAAGACGTTCGTACCGTTGAAAAAGGCGAGGTCGCGCGCCGTGTAGGCGACGGCACGGTCGTGCGCGTCGGCGTGGTAGCGAAACGCGACCGACACGGTGGACGCAGCGTTGGGCGTGATCTCCCACGTTTGAAAGTCGAGCTTGCGCCACGCCAGCGGTGTGCCGTCCGCCGTCGGCCTGAAATCCAGGACGCGCAATGCGAACCACAGGAGCGTATAGTGTCCGGGGCTCCACGCGGGGAGCGCGAGCACCACCGGCTTCGGCCCCTTGACGTGGAAGCGCATTGTCACGACGAGGTCGCGCGTCCGAGCCGTGGTCGAGTCGACCGTGACATCGTAGCGAATGCCGGATATCGGAGCGGAGACCGGCAGCGACTTGTGTGGCGAGGTTTGCGCATCGGCAGTCGCCCAGCCGGACAGGGCGACGGCGACGGCTCCGAGGATAGCCGCGTGATGACGTAACATGTCGAGGACCGTAAGCGTGGACGGAACGCCAAAGGGTTCACACCGCTTGGACAGTACGTCGCCGCTCGATGGTTGAACAGGACAGCCAGAAGCGTGGGTCAGTTTGAATAAATCTGGCAGCAGGATTTTGCCTGGTCAGCTTCTCCGCCAATCACCCCGGGGGATCGCGCCGTTCCGCTCCCTCGCTGCTCAGAGGTCCACGAGTTTGGATGCGGACGAGTGGACACCGACGGACCTGTGTGTGTCGGGCCTGGCTGGCTACGACGTTCATGATGAAAGGATCACAGCGGAAACAAGGGACAGCGCGGATCGTTCCGTTAGGCGAGAAGGCGCGAATCGCCCGGGGCGGCCGTTTTCGTTGTTTGAACAAAGGCTTTTCCGTTGTTGCTCGATCGGCAGGTATCCCTGCCTTTCGCTTTGATTCTTCCAACATGAGCGTCGTAGCCAGCCCCTCTGGTCGGCCACCCGAATGCCTGGACGACAGGTCACCCTTTCCAAGACACGCCGCACGAGGAAGAGGATCGGTCCTCACATTGTCGGTGCGCTGGCCCCAGATCGTTCAAACTGAACCACCACTACGGACCTCTGCCGCTTGCGCGGGCAGCGTCGTCCGCCGAAGTTCTGTGGCCATGCCGCTGGGAAAACGGGCCGGGCGCACGCGACGGCCGTCGTTGGAACGGTTGCCACAGTCGGAGCTCATGCGTGTCCGGCTCCGCGACCTGGGCGTCTCGATCGAAGGGTCGTGGCTCGAGCCGCGGATCAACCAACTGCGGCAGGAGCTCCTCGATCGGGCGCTGGTGTTCCAACCGACCATCTGGCTCTCCGAGGAGTGGTTCTCTCCGTTGGGCATTCCGGGCTTCGCCGCACCCTTTTACCTGGCCCATCCGCGCTTGATGCGACTCGAGCGCTCGCAGAATGTTGGACGTGGAGGGCGGCACGCACGGCGAGTGCATGCGCATTCTGCGCCACGAAACCGGACACGCCATCCAGCACGCCTATCGCCTGCACCACCGCCGCCGCTGGCGCTACTTGTTCGGCAGCTCGGCGCAACCGTACCCCGACCAGTATCGGCCTAACCCAGCGAGCAAACAACACGTCCAACACCTGCGCCTCTGGTACGCCCAGAGCCATCCCAATGAAGACTTCGCCGAGACGTTCGCCGTGTGGATGCGGCCCCGCCGCCGCTGGCGGAAGCGCTATGCGGCGTGGCCGATCGCGCTCCGCAAGCTCGAGTACGTGGACGAGCTGATGGCCGAAGTGGGCGGAGAGCTTCCGTTAGTCACATCCCGCGCCGTCGTCGAGCCCCTGCACCGCATCTCGACCGCCCTCGGCGCCCACTACGAAGCGCGCCGGCGGCGCTACGTGGTGGAGGTGCCCAACACGTACGACCGTGACCTCCAGCGACTCTTCCCCCGCGATCCCGGCCACCGCGCGCACGAATCGGCCGCCGTCTTCCTGCGACGCCACCGCACGACCATCCGCCAGCTCGTCGCGCGATGGAGCGGCGAATACCAAATCACGCTCGACGCCGTGCTCTCGGACATGATCGTCCGGTGCCGCGACCTCAAGCTGCGCGCCGTCGGCGCCGAGCGACCGCTCGTGACCAATTTCGCCGTGCTGCTCGCCGTCACCATCGCCCGCGTGCTGTACAGCCGGCGGCGCGAATGGATCGTGCTGTGAAGCGACTCCGCGTGTTGGCGCTCGTGTACCCGGACCACGTGCCACCCGATTCGCTCGACGGCCTGGCGGAGAAAGACATCCTGGCCTGGCGCGCCGAGTACGACGTCATCACGTGCCTCCGAAAAGCGAAACACGAGGTGATGGCGTTGGGCGTGCAGGAAGAGCTGCAGCCCATCCGCAATGCGGTCGAGTCAATGAAGCCCCACGTGGTGTTCAATCTGCTCGAGGAGTTTCACCACAACGCGCTCTACGACCACAACATCGTGAGCTTCCTCGAGTTGATCCGGGTGCCCTACACCGGATGCAACCCGCGCGGCCTGGTGATCTCGCGCGACAAGGCGTTGGGCAAGAAGCTCCTCGCCTACCATCGCATCCGCACGCCGGCGTTCGCCGTCTTTCCGTTAGGCCGACGCACCAAACGCCCCGTCAAGCTCGGATTCCCACTCATCATCAAGAGCCTCACCGAGCACGCGTCGCTGGGCATCGCCCGGGCAAGCCTGGTGCGCGACGACGCCGAGCTCGAGGAACGCGTCCGGTTCATCCACGACAGCCTCGATACGGACGCGATCGCCGAGCAGTTCATCGAAGGGCGCGAATTGTACGTCAGCGTGCTGGGAAACGGCCGCGCGAAATCGCTGCCCACCTGGGAGCTGGTCATCGAGCACAGCGCGCCTAACGAGCCGCTCATCGCCACGGCGAAGGTCAAGCACGACCTGGACTATCAGGAGCGGCGCGGCGTCCAGCTCCAGGCCGCGGATCTCGACGAACCGTTGGCGACGACGATTGGCCGGCTGAGCCGGCGGATCTACCGCATCCTCGAAATATCGGGCTACGCGCGCATCGACTATCGCCTCGACGAACGCGGCGTCTTGTGGTTCCTGGACGCCAATCCCAATCCCGACATCAGCGCGAGCGAAGAGCTCGCATCGGCGGCCAAGCGCGCCGGCATGAGCTACGCCGCGCTGCTCAGCCGTATCATGGCACTCGGCCTCTCGGCGCACGGACATCGCCCGTAAGTACGCCGCGCCCCGGACGCCTCTTCCGGACGAGGCCGGATCAGCACTTATTGTTGCCGAGCCGCTCACACTCCCCGCCATCGGAGCTCCCTATGAACGCGCTGGTCTCCCTCGGTCACCTGTGGCTGCCCATCCTGTTGTCCGCCGTCGTCGTATTCGTCGCGAGCTCGGTGCTGCACATGGTTCTCAAGTACCACCAGTCCGACTATAGAGGATTGTCGAACGAGGACGCAGTCCGCGCGGCCTTCAACGCCGGACGCGCCGGGCCGGGCCAGTACGCGATTCCCTACTGCGCGAGCCCGAAGGAAGCATCGTCGCCGGAAATGACGCAGAAGTTCATGGAGGGGCCGGTGGGGGTGTTCGCGATTCGCGCCAACGGACCGATGCGCATGGGATCGCTCCTCGGCGGATGGTTCGTCTACTTGCTCGTGATTGCCTTCTTCACCGCGTACGTGTTGTCGCGCACCATGCCGTTAGGCACGCCCTATTTGGTGGTGTTCCGCACCGCGGGCACGGTGGCGTGGATGGGATACTCGGGCGCCGAGATTGCCAATTCGATCTGGCGCTTTCAGCCCTGGACCATCACGTGGAAGAACCTGTTCGACGGATTGATCTACGGGCTGCTCACGGCCGGCGTCTTCGGCTGGCTCTGGCCTCGCTGACCCGCGTGGCGCGACGCGAGATGCCGTGAACGATGGCATCTCGCGTTGCGACAGCGACGGACAGAATTCCCGTTCGCGCGGTGATGTCGTAACGGAGTTCGCCTGCGCGACGAGGGACGCGATGTGGCGCGCACACCGGGCGTGACCGCGATCGCCGAGGCCGAGTCAACCTCGGGTATGGCCTCCTCGCAGCGACTCGCGTCGGCCGCTTCCGCCCGCGGCCCCTGGTTTTCCCACGCCGGGCGCATGGTCGCGGCGATCGCGTCCACCGGCGCGGCCGTGGTGTCCCTCGTCTCGGCGCTCTACACGTACGGCGTGATCGGGCGCGCGGAGTCCCACCAGACCATCGGCAATTTCGGCGCGGCGTGGGTTGGCGTTAGGCCGGCGACGGACACCGCGCTCTCCATCGGCGACACGCTCCACCTGGCGGCCACGATCACCGACCGCAGCGGCAGCGTGCTGGTCGGCGCGCATCCGTCGTGGTCCGCCGACGATCCGCGCGTCGCCACTGTGTTAGGCGACGGCTCGGTCGTGGCGCGCGGCGCCGGTGCGACGAGCGTGGTGGTCATCGTGGGCGGGTTGGCGGCGCGCGCACGCGTGGTGGTGGCGCAACGCGTCGCGGCCGTGTCGGTGGAAGCAGCGGCGCTCGACAGTGCAGTGACGGTGCCGGAGGATGCGCGGCTGCCGTTGCACGCGGTGGCGCGCGACGCACGCGGGTACGTCGTGGCCGGCATCGCGCCGCGCTGGCACATTGACGATACCACCGTGGCGTCGATCGACACGGCGGGCATCGTCGCCGGACACGCGCAGGGACGCTCGATCGTCACGGCGACGGTCGGTGCGGTCGATGGACACGCCGCCGTGACCGTGGTCGCGACTCCGTCGGCGATCGCGACCGTGTCCGGAACGCAGCAGCGCGCGCTTGCGGGTCGCGCGTTGCCGCAGGCGGTCGTGGTGCGCATCACCAATCGTCACGGCCGCCCCATCCAGAATCAGCTGGTGACCTTCGGGTGTGCCGGTGGCCAAGGCACGCCGTCGCCGGACACGTCGCGCACCGATGCGGACGGTCGCGCGCGCACCACCTGGACGTTGGGCGCGCGGCCCGGGCGACAGACGTTGCTCGCGTCCGTGGACCATCTCGATACCGCCGCGCACGTCGACGCCGAGGCGGATCCGGTGGCGCGCGACACGCGCGTGGCGCCGTTGGCGGCGCGTCTGAGCGCGATCGCCGGCTCGTCGCTCGGCGACTCGGTGGGGGTGCGCGTGACCGACAGCACCGGGCGCGCGCTGGCCGGCGTTCCGGTAACGTGGGTGGCGCTCGACGGCTCCGTTAGGCCGGTCGACGCGCGCACCGACTCGTTAGGCCAGGCGCGGGTGCGGTGGACGTTGGGCGCGTGGCCCGGTTGGCAGCGGTTGCGCGCCCAGGTGGGCGCCGCCGAGAGCGCCGATCCGGTCGCGCCGCTCACCCTCACCGCGGCGGCGCGGGCGGGGGCGCCCTCGAGCCTCGTGATCGTGTCCGGCGATGACCAGCATGCGATGGTCGGCGCCGCGCTGCCCAAAGCGATCATCGTGATGGTGACCGATGCGCACGGCAACCGCGTGAGCGGCGTGCCGGTGGTGTTGTCGCCCTCGGGCGGTGCGGTGCCCGACACCGCGCTGCGCAGCGATTCCGCCGGCGTCGTCCGCACGCGGTGGACCATGGGTCGCGCCGCCGGACGCCTAACGCTGGCGCTGCACGTGGACGGCATCACCACGCTGATCGCGGTGCGCGCGCACGCGCTGCCCGCGTCGCCGGCCAACCTCGCGTTCGACGATGCGCCGCCCACGCACGGCGGCCGCAGCGTGCGCCGGCTGGCCGCGCTCGTGACGGATGCGTATGGGAATCCGGTACCCGACGTGCCGCTGCACTTCACCACGCACACGGGTTCCGTCGCTCCGGCTCGTGGCGTAACGGACACCCGCGGACGCGTGTCGCTCGCGTGGACGATCGCGCAGCACACCGGCGAGCTGACGCTGACGGGCGCGGCCGTCGGACACGACGTGACGGGGACGTACACGGTGCACGCCACGGCGACGCACACCGGAGCGCACGTACAGCGATAGTCGCCGGAGCCCGCCGCTGCCGCGTGGGCTTGCTACATTGGGGCCCAGGCAGTAAGGTCGTTCGCCGTTGGTCCCTCCGTCAGAACTTCCTTCCACGTACATCGGCACCCGCATGTCCAGACCACTTGGTGTATTCGCCACCGGCGCGCTTGCGCTCGCCTTCGCGTCGCTCGGCACCGTGGCCGCGCAGTCGACGTCGACGCCCCTCGGCTACTACCGGTTCCCCGCCATTCACGACACGACCATCGTGTTCACCGCCGAAGGCGATCTCTGGACGATCGGCTCGAGCGGCGGCGTGGCGCGGCGACTGACGAGTGGACGCGGCCAAGAAGCGAACGCGGCGATCTCGCCCGACGGCGCGACGATCGCGTTCACCGGCGAGTACGAAGGGCCGGATGAGGTGTACACGATGCCGGTCTCGGGCGGCTTGCCCGTGCGACGCACGTGGGACGGCGGCTCGGACGACGTGGTCGGATGGACGCCGGACGGGCACGTGCTCTATGCCACGCGGACGTATGCGACGTTGCCGATCCTGCAGCTGGTCTCGCTCGACACGGCGACCGGCGTGCGCACGCGCGTGCCGTTGGAACAGGCGTCCGACGGCGCGTACGACGGCGCGACGTTGTTCTTCACACGTTTCGGATTTCAGGGCAGTCACACGCGGCGATACAAGGGCGGGACGGCGCAGCAGCTGTGGAAATGGAGCAGCGCGATGCCGGAGGCGGTGCCGCTCACGAGCGACTACGCCGGCACGAGCAAGCGCCCGATGCCGTGGAACGGTCGCATCTATTTCGCGAGCGATCGCGACGGGACGATGAACATCTGGTCGGTGGACGAAGACGGTCACGATCCGAAGCAGCTCACGCACCACACGGACTACGATCTCCAGTCGCCGTCGTTGTCCGACGGGCGCATCGTGTATCAGTTAGGCGCGGACCTGTGGACGCTCGATCTCAAGACCGGGCAGGACCACGTGATCCCGATCCGGTTGGCGTCGGATTTCGACCAGATGCGCGAGGAGTGGGTGGACACGGCGATGACGTGGGTGAGCAGCCTCCACCTCTCGCCGACCGGTGATCGGGTGGTGCTCACCGCGCGCGGCCAACTGTTCGTCGCGCCGGTGAAAGCGGGTCAAGGTCGTCTGGTGGAAGCGGCGCGGCATCCGGGCGTGCGGTACCGCGACGGCCGTTTCATGCCCGATGGGGACACGCTCCTCCTGCTGTCCGACGAGAGCGGCGAGGTGGAGCTGTGGACGACACCGGCCAACGGCGTCGGCGCGCCGCGCCAACTGACGCGCGACGGCTCGGTGCTGCGCTGGGAGGCGGTCCCGTCGCCTAACGGAAAGCTCATTGCCCACACCGACAAGGACCAGCGGCTCTGGGTGTACGACGCGGCAAGCGGCAGCTCCAAGCGCATCGGCACGTCCGACTACGGCGACTTCAGCGACCTCGCGTGGTCGCCCGACTCGCGCTGGCTGGCGTATCAGGTGAACTCGCCTAACGCAATGGGACGCATCTACGTGTACGACGCGCGGTCGGGGAGCACGACGCCGGTCACGAGCGACCGCTACGACTCGTACGCCCCCGCGTGGAGTCCGGACGGCGCGTGGCTCTGGTTCCTGTCCGACCGCCGGTTCCGGTCGAGCGTCGGCTCCCCGTGGGGAGCGCGCGCGCCGGAGCCCTACTTCGACCGGCAGAGTGAGATCTTCGCGCTCGCGTTGCGCAAGAACGAGCGATTCCCATTCGCGCATGCCGATGAGCTGCATCCCGACACGAGCGAAGGGCCCAAGAAACCGGCCGCACACTCCGGTGCGACGAAAGCGGCGGAGTCACCGGACTCGAGCAGCGCGGTGAGCATCGACACCGCCGGCATCGCCGAGCGCCTGTACCAGGTGCCCGTTCCGGCCGGCAACTACAGCGCGCTCAACACCGACGGCACGCGACTCTATTTCCTATCCGCCGATCGGGGCGGCCCGCGCCGCGCGACGCTGAACGCGCTCGCCATCACGCGCGTCGATCCAAAGATCGCCACGTTGCTCGAGAACATCACGGGCTACGAGCTGTCGGCGAATCGCAAAAAGATCCTGGTCCGGCGCGGCGACGACCTGTTCGTGATCGACGCCGGTACACATGCCGCCGGAGAAACTGACCGACGATCAGGTGGACCTCTCGGGATGGAAGCTGCACGTCGAGCCGCGCGAGGAATGGCGCGCAGATGTTCGCGAGGCCTGGCGGCTGGAGCGCGACTACTTCTACGACCGCAACATGAACGGCGTCGACTGGCCGGCCATGCGCAAGAAGTACGAGCCGCTCGCCGATCGCGTGACCGACCGCGACGAACTGGCGGACGTGTTCGGGCAGATGGTCGGCGAGCTGTCGGCGCTGCACATGTTCGTGTACGGCGGCGACGAGCAAGCCGCGACGGCGCAGATCGAAACTGGCGCGTTCGGCGCGGAGTTCGCGCGCGATGCCAAGGCGGGCGGCTACCGCGTCGTGCACGTCTACCGGAACGACCCCGATGATCCGGACGCGCTCTCGCCGCTGGCGCGCCCCGGCGTGGACGTGCACGAGGGCGACGTGATCGTCGACGTGAACGGGATGCCGACGCTCACGGGACCGTCGCTCGGCGCACTGCTGCGGAACACCGCCGGCACGCAGGTGCGACTGCGGGTCAAGACGGGCGCTGCGACGCGCGACGTGATCGTCGAGCCGATCTCCGTCGGCGCAGCGTTCAATTTGCGCTACGACGAGTGGGAGTACTCGCGCCGGCTGCTGGTGGACAGCCTCGAGCCACGGACGCATCGGCTACGTGCACCTGCGCGCGATGGGCTCGAACGACATCGCGCAATTCGAGCGGGACTTCTACCCGGTCTTCAATCGCGATGCGACTGATCGTCGACGTGCGGCACAACGGCGGCGGCAACATCGACTGCTGGATCCTGGAAAAGCTGCATGCGCAGCCGTGGTGTCTACTGGCAGCCGCGCGTCGGCGCGCCGTACTGGAACATGCAGTACGCGTTTCGCGGCCACATGTCGGTGCTGGTGAACGAACACACGGCATCCGACGGCGAGGCGTTCGCCGAGGGCTTCCGCGCGCTTGGGTTAGGCAAGGTGATCGGCACGCGCACGTGGGGCGGCGAGATCTGGCTGTCGTCGTCCAACGTGCTCGTCGACCGCGGCATCGCGACGGCGGCGGAGATCGGCGTGTACGGGCCCGAACGCGAGTGGCTGATCGAGGGCCACGGCGTCGATCCCGACATCGTCGTGGACGACCCGCCGCACGAGACCTTCTTGGGTCACGACGAGCAGCTCGCCGCGGCGGTGAAAACGCTGATGGAAGAGTTAGCGAAACAGCCGCCCAGTGTTCCGAAGCCGCCCAAGTATCCGCATAAGGGTCCCTGACCCCGTGGCGCGCGCCGCATTGCGGCGCGCGCACATGATGCGGCCTGTCCGACCCTTGAGCTCGAGACCATCGCCGCGCGCGCGCAAGTAACGCGCGTTGAGTTCGTCGGCGCCCAGATCCTCGATCGTGCGATAGCCCATCTGTCGCAGCGCGTTCGCGAGCTCGATGGAATCGAAGAATCCAACGAACGGTTCGCCGGCCTGCGCAACGCGCTCGGCCAGCGCGTCGAAGGCCGCGTGGTGCGATGCGTCGAGCGACGACCGCGGGCGCGAATAGTCGAACACGATCGCACTGCGGTCGCTGAGGGTTGCGATCCGCCGCAGCGTGTCGAGCGTGACGTCGGTCGGCAAGTATTGCGTCACGCCTAACCACGAATAGAACGCGGGAGCCGAGGCGTCGTAGCCCGCGCGCACCAGCGCCTCGATGAATGTTTCGCGGCTGAAATCGACGGGGGCGAACGCAAGCGATGGCGGTAGCGCGATGTCCGCACGGCGCAGGAAGCCCCGCTTGAGCTCCTGCGTGGCGGGGTGATCCACCTCGAACACGCGCAGGTCCGCATACGGGTTGCGATACGCGAACGTGTCGAGTCCGGCGCCGAGGACGACGTATTGGCGCACGCCGCGCTCGACCGCGCGGGCCAGCTCGTCTTCGGCCACGCGGCTCCGGATCGACAAAAAGAGGCGCATGCCGCGCGACCCGGCTTGGTCGGGTTGCGCGACGGCTTCGCGCACCGCTGCCTCGAGCTCCGGGCCGATGATCCGGAGCGCCACCGGATCACGGAAGACCGGGGGCTGCTCGCGGAGTTGGTGCGCCGCGCGGCGCAGGGCCACGCCCTGCGCGGTGCGGCTCGGTTGGTCGCGTTGCATGGGTTGCGTTAGGCAGCCGAAGCGACGCGGCGTCAGTAGTCGTCGTTGCCGTCGTCCTCGTCCTCGACACCCGGCACGCCGCGCGGATCCGGTTTCACGGTGAACGGTTGCGTATAGCTCTTGCCGTTCACCGTTAGGCCTGCGGTGAAGCTGCCCAGTAGCGGGATGCGACGCCGGCCGAACCCGCCGCCGCCGCCACCGGGGCCGACGCGCGGCATGTCCTTCACCGGCAACCATACGATGCGGTGCATCCCCGGCGCCGTCGCGAACGGCTCGGGCGCCGGACGCCACAATGCCGTGGTGTTCGGCAGACCAGCCCGCCGCCGTCCCCCAGCCGGGGCGCTCTCGGCCGGCGCTCCGTTCGAGAACGTGTGCACCACCTTTCCCTCCGCGTCCAGGATCTCGAGCGTCACCGTGCCCGACGGCGCGGTCTTGAAGTAGTAGTCGATGGCCACTCCGTTAGGCGGATTCTCCGCCTGCGGCTCGTCCTTCTGGAGCGGTGTGCCGTTGTCTCCGCCTTGCTGGTAGTAAATCGCATCCGCGGGCTTGAACAGCACGACATCGGCGGTCAACTGCGTCGCATCGACCTGGCGCAACGGCGTGATGTCGTCGATCACCCAGAAGCCGCGGCCGTGCGTGCCGACGATGAGGTCGTTCTCGTACACCTCGAAATCGCGCACCGACGTCGGCGGCAGATTGAGCTGCAGGGGCAGCCACGAATCGCCGTCGTCGAACGACACGTAGGCGCCGCGCTCGGTGCCGGCGAAGAGGAGTCCGCGCCGCATTTGGTCTTCCTTGACCGTGTGCACGTACACGCCGGCGGGCAGACCCTTCGTGATGCGCTGCCATGTTTTGCCCAAGTCCCGCGTGCGATAGATGTACGGCTCGAAGTCCTGCAGCTGATGGCGATCGACGCTCGCGTACGCGGTGCTGAAATCGAAGTGCGAGGCTTCGAGCATCGTCACGCGGCTCCACGCGGTCATCGCCGGCGGTGTCACGTTTTGCCAGTGGCCGCCGTTGTCCATCGTCAGTTGAACGACGCCGTCGTCGGTGCCGATCCAGATCATCGGCACGAGAATCGGCGACGGCGCGATGGTGTAGATCACGCCGCGTTGTCCGTTAGACCCGGTGTCGGCGGCGGCCGCCGCATCCATGCCTTGCGGCACGCCGGGCTGCGCCCGCGTGAGATCGGGACTCAATTTCGTCCACGTCTGCGCGCAGTCGGTGGAGCGGAAGAGATACTGGTTGCCGTAGTACAGCGCGCGCGGATCGGCGCGCGACAAGACGAGCGGCTGCGTCCAGTCGGCGCGCGCGGTCTCGCCTTTGGGAAGTTGTGGCGCCGTCGTACCGGCAACGGGCACGTTGAGCGCCAAGTCGAACCGCTGTCCGGTTCCGCCGAACACGATGCCCGGGTGCAGTGGATCGCCGGCGGTGTATCCGCTCTCGCCGCCCGCGCCGATGGGCTCCCAATCGCGCATCGAGAGCTCGCCGAACTTGCCGCGCGAGCGCACGGCGACGGCGCCGCTGTCCTGCTGCGCGCCGGTCACCCAATAGGGGAACCGGTAGTCGACCGACACGTGATAGATCTGCGCCGTCGGTTGATTGAGCCACGAGCTCCACGCCACCTGGCGCGGATCCTCGGTCTTGGCGTTGCGCGTGATGACCGTGCCTTGATCGCTGGCCACGATCATCGTGTTCGGATCATCGGGCGAGACCCACGGCTGATGGTAGTCGTCGCCGCCGGGCGAGCCGCGGAGCGGAACCCACGTGTGTCCGCCATCCATCGATCTCGACACGGACACGTTGGCCACGTACACGACGTCGGCATTCTTCGGATCGACGACGATGTGCTCGAAGTACCATCCGCGGCCCCAGAGGGCCGAGTCGTTAGACAAGCGCGTCCACGTGGCGCCGGCGTCATCGGAGCGGAAGAATCCGCCTAACCCTGGCACGCCTTCGCCGAAGCGGCGCGCGGCCACGGCGGCCGCCGACGTGTCGACGGGAATACTCGGATCCTGCAGGAGGTCGTCGATCACCGCGTACACGCGCTGCGGATTGCCCGGGCACACCGCGATGCCGCACTTGCCGATGCCTTCCTTCGGCAAACCATTCGTGAGCTCGCTCCAGGTATCGCCGCCGTCGGTCGACTTGAAGATGCCGCCGCCGGGACCGTTGGTGGGCGCGTACACGAACCAGGGCGGACGGCGCGTGTTCCAGAGTCCGGCGTAGATCACGCGTGGATTGGTGGCGTCGATCACGACTTCGACGGCGCCGACGTTCTCGTTCTTGTACAGGACTTTCTTCCAACTGCGACCACCGTCGGTCGAGCGAAACACGCCGCGATCGGCGTTCGGTCCGTAGAAATTGCCGATCGCCGCCACGAACACGATGTTCGGGTCGTGCGGGTCGACCGCGACCTTGCCGATGTGCTGCGTGCCGTCGAGGCCAATGTGCGTCCACGTCTTTCCGGCATCGGTCGACTTGTACATGCCATTGCCGAAGCCAGTGGAATCGCGCAGCGTGCACTCGCCGCTGCCCACGTACACGGTGTCGGGCGCGGACGGAGCAACTGCCACCGCGCCGATCGACGCGACGGGATTGGCGTCGAAGACCGGTTCCCAGACGCGTCCGGCATCGATGGTCTTCCAGAGTCCGCCGTTCACCGATCCCGAGTAGAACTCGTTAGGCCGGCTCGGTACGCCGGTCACGGCGTCGGTGCGTCCGCCGCGGAACGGACCCAAGAGGCGCCATGTCAATCCGGAATACAGGGGCGCCAGATCTTCGCCGGGCGCAGCGAGCGCCGACATCGCGCCTGCGGTTGCGGGCGCGGAGCGGCGGACCACGTCGCGCAAGATGGACGGGGTTCCGGGAAAGAGCGTGAGCGCGCCGCCGAGCAATCCGGTGCGCACGAGAAAGTCGCGCCGCGTGACGTCGCTTTGGGGCTCGTCGGAATCGGGGCGCGGAGGGTTGTCGCGTGTGTCCACAGTCGAGTCTCGTTAGGTGCGGGGGCATGGCGTGCGAGAAAACGCGTCTGTCGCACGCGTCGCGAGTCAAATAGGATGCGGTACGGCGCGTGTCAAGCGAGCCGGCCACCAGGTGGTGGTTCAGTGTGAATGATCCGAGGTCAGCGCAAGGACAGTAGCGACCGGTGGGATTGATCGCCCGTGGTCGCCTCCGATGCGGTAGTAGGCCGCGTCTGAATCTTGATCGCAGAAACGTGGGAGGAGGGAAGCGCTCGCTCACGCTCGCTGCGGGAAGCGCTTTCCTGGGGGAAGCGATTCCCCCAGCGAGCGTGAGCGAGCGCTTCCCTCTTCCCACTCTTCTGCGATCAAGATTCAGACGCGTTTCACTCGGCAGGCCCGTACGCGATGGGATCGCGCACGCCGGCGCCCTCGAAGCCGCGCAGACGGAGGCGACACGCGTCACAATGGCCGCACGCCTCGCCGGCAGGCAACGGGTCGTAACAGCTGCACGTGTCGCCATAGTCCACGCCTAACGAAATGCCGAGCGCAATGATCTCGGCTTTCGAGAGGTGGAGGAGCGGCGCGTGGATGGCGAAGCGGCTCGTGCCGTCGACGCCCGCTTTCGTCGCCAGATTGGCCAGCCGCTCGAACGCGTCGATGAACGCGGGGCGACAATCGGGATAGCCGGAGTAGTCGAGTGCGTTCACGCCAATGAAAATGTCGGCGGCGCCCAGCGTTTCGGCGAACGCCAACGCGAGCGCGAGGAATACGGTGTTGCGCGCCGGCACATACGTGATCGGGATGCCGGAGCCAATGGCGACGTCGCGGTCTTTCGGCACGGGGATGTTTGCGGTGAGCGCAGAGCCGCCGAAGGCGCGCAAGTCGAGGTCGACGATCTCGTGGCGCGCGACGCCCATCCGTTGGGCGATGCGCGCCGCCGCGTCGAGCTCGGCGGCGTGGCGCTGACCGTAGCGCACCGAGAGTGCGGCCACGTCGAAGCCATCGCGGAGCGCGACGGCGAGCACGGTAGTGGAGTCGAGGCCGCCGCTCAACAGGACCACAGCGCGCGGACGAGACGTGTCGGTCATGTCCTTGAAGCTACGCGGACGTCGCGCGATTGGAGAGAGCGCCACGTTGCCCGAGGTCCTCGAGCACGGGTATCTTGGGCCTGTGACCCAAACGCTCAACGCCGCCGATCCTGCTGCGCCCTGGCCCGACCTTCCGCTGGCGCAGTGGCAGGACACGTACGCCACGCTGCACATGTGGACGCAGATCGTGGGGAAGACGCGTCTGGCGCACGCGCCGATGGTCAATCACTGGTGGCAGGTGGCGCTCTACGTCACGCCGCGCGGACTCACCACATTATCTATTCCCGCAGGCGATGGCGTGCGGTCGTTCGCCGTCGATTTCGATTTCATCGCGCATGCGCTCGACGTGCGGTCGAGCGACGGGCGTATCGCGAAGGTGCCGCTCGTGCCGCAGACGGTGGCGGCATTTTACGCCGCGTACCTCGCGGCGTTGCGGTCGCTCGACTTGTCGGCGGACATCCATCCGGTGCCGGTGGAGGTCGAGGTCGCGATTCCATTCGCCGAGGATCACGAACACAAGTCGTACGAGCCCAAGTCTGCGCATGCGTGGTGGGTGATTCTCCGTGAGGCGCACCGCGTACTCGAGCGCTTTCGCGGGCGGTTCCTGGGCAAGAGCAGCCCGACGCATTTTTTCTGGGGCAGCTTCGATCTGGCGCAGACGCGATTCTCGGGTCGCCGCGCGCCGCGCCACGGCGGCGGTGCGCCTAACTGTCCGGACTACGTGATGGTCGAAGCGTACTCTCACGAGTGCTGCAGCCTCGGCCTCTGGCCCGGAAGCCCGGGCATGGCCGGCCCTGCGTTCTATGCGTACGCGTACCCGGAACCGGGCGGCTATCCCGCGGGGACCGTACGTCCCGTGGGCGCAGGATACGACGGGACGATGCACGAGTTCATCATGCCGTACGAGCTGGTGCGTCGCGCGGCATTGCCGGACGACGCAATCCTGGACTTCGCACAATCGGCATACGAAGCGGCCGCAGAGTTAGGCCGGTGGGATCGGGCGGCCCTGGAGCGGCCGGCGTCGGAATGGCCGTAAGGCGGGGCGATCGCCGGCGGGGTCAGGGAATGCCGATGAGCTTGTGCGTTTGCAACGACAGTCGCCAGCGCGGGTGCGCCAGGCAGTAGGCGAGCGCGCGCTGCGTATTCTCGGCGCGTCGATCGCCATCCATCGGTTGCAAAAAGAAATGCCGGAACTGGAGCGACTCGAATCGCTCCGGCTGCGCTTCGGGTTGCGTCTGCGGATAGACGAGCTTGAGCTCGTCACCCTGCACGAGGCGGAGCGGCGCGCCTGCTTTCGGGCTCACGCAAATCCAGTCGACTCCTGGCGGCGCGGGTTGCGTGCCGTTGGTTTCGATCGCCACCTCGAAACCTGCTGCGTGAAACGCCTCGATCAGCGGGACGTCGAGCTGCAAGAGCGGCTCGCCGCCGGTGCATACCACGAGCGCCTGGCCGGTGAATGGCCGCGCGTGATTCCAGGTGCGCGTCGCCGCGTACGCAAGTGCGTCGGGTGTGGCGAAGCGGCCGCCGCCCGGTCCATCGGTGCCGACGAAATCCGTGTCGCAGAACGTGCAGACGGCGCCGGGGCGATCGCGCTCGAGGCCCGTCCACAGGTTGCAGCCGGCGAAGCGGCAGAACACGGCCGCGCGGCCCGTCTGGGCGCCTTCGCCCTGCAGCGTGTAGTAGAGCTCTTTGACGGCGTACGTCCGAGACACGATGGCTCGAGTGCTCCGTTAGGCGTGGAGGCGCCGCGGCAAGAACCGCGCTGCGCTACCCAGAAATCTCGGCAGGTCGCGCCGCGTCCGCCAGCCGGCGGATGGGGAGGATCGACTCGGTGCGCATCCAACTCGCACGTGCACCCATCGGGGACAGCTCGAGACGGGCTCTCGGGTTGACGGGCCGGTCGATCGCGAGCATCCTCATGCCGGTCCCGTTCAGCACCGACTCTTTTCCTCGTTAGCCATTATGCCCGAGCCGATTCCGGGCGCCCGCGCCGCGCTCGAGCGCCTCGGTGCGCTGCCGATGCTGTCCATCGTCGGCAATCCGACGCCCATCCACGAGATGCCGCGTCTGCGCGCCGCGCTCGGCGGCGGTCCGACGCTGCGCATCAAGCGCGACGATGTCATCCCGTTCGGCTTCGGCGGCAACAAGGTGCGCAAGCTCGCATACGTGGGCGCCGAGGCAGCGGCGGCCGGAGCCGACGTGCTCATCACGACGGGCGGCGTGCAATCGAATCACGCCCGCGTCACGGCAGCGGTGGCCGCGACGCTCGGCATGCGCTGCGTGGTGATCGCGAACGGGGCGCGCCAGGAGCGGCCCACCGCCAACGCGCTGCTCGACGCGCTGTTGGGCGCCGACGTCCGGTACGTGCCATCCCGCGAGGCGCGCACCGAGGCCGCCCGTGCGGCCGCCGACGAAGCGCGCGCCGCCGGGCGCGCGGCCATCACCATACCGTTAGGCGCGTCGACTCCGTTAGGCGCAATGGGCTACGTGCGCGCCGTCGGCGAGATGCTGACCCAGGGGCCGCCGCCGGATGTCATCGTGCATGCCGGCTCCTCGGGCGGCACGCAGGCCGGTCTCGTCGCCGGATGCGTGCTGCACGGCATCGCGACGCGCGTGCTCGGCGTGAGTCCGGACGACCCGGCGGCGTCGATCACCGGCCGGATTCGGGACATCATCACCGGGATGGGCCTCTTGTTGGGCGTGGACGGCGCCGCGCTCGCCGCGGCACGGCCGATCGACGTGGACGACGGCTTCATCGGCGACGGGTACGGCGTGCCCAGCGACGCCTCGCGCGAAGCGCAACAACTCGCCGCGCGGCACGAGGCGGTCTTTGTCGACCACACGTACACGGCCAAGGCGCTGGCGGCGCTCATCGCGGCGGTGCGAGCCGGACGGATTCCGGCGGATGCCACCGTGCTGTTCTGGCACACCGGCGGCCAGGTGGGGATTTTCGCCTAACGGCGACCATCCGCACCCGGCCCGTCGGTGCCTAAGGACGGCGAACGGCCATCAGTGCATCACTGCGGCTTCTTCGGCTTGCTCGTGTTCTTGGGCGGCTTCGCGACCGTGCGTGTCTTGGGCGCCGCAGGCAGCTTGCTCTTCCCCTGGGCGGCAGCCTCCTGGTATTGCCCCGACAGCGCGCGATGCTCAGAGTCCTGGCGCGCCGTCAACTCCGGCACGGTCTCGCCCTTGGGCGGCTTCGCGAATTCCTGTGCGTGCCGCTGTTCCATTTGCTGCTGCTGCGTTTCGTACGATTTATCCAATTGGGCGCGCGACTGCACGGCCGCCTTTCCGTTAGGCATAGGCGGCGAGCCTGGCGGCAGGCGCACCGGCGCCGCGGGCGGCTCCGCCGTCACTTTGGTGGTCGGACGGCTGGACGTCGGCTGCGCCACCGGGCGCACCGGCGTCACACGAGCGGGCGCGGGCTCCGTAGCCGGACGGACCGGCGGCAAGCCGCTGCGCGCCGGCTTGAGGCCTGCTCCGCCCTGAACGACGGTCGTCGCCGGCCGTTCGCGAATCACGGGATTCGCGACCGGCACCTGCTTGCGCAGGGTCGACACTTCCGTGTGCGTGAGCGGCCGGCCGGCGGTCTTCGCCAGCTCCTGCTGCTGCGGCGGCGAACGAGATCGGCGCCGGCGGCGGCGCGTGCACCGCCAGAACCGGACGCCGCGCCAACCCGACGGGCGGAAGCGCCGCGCGTCGTCCCGCGGCGTCTTCACCGATCAAACTCACGCGCGTCGGAACCACCGGCGCACGCTCGATCACCGCCACACGCGCGACGTCTTGCGGCGCGACCCGCACGACCGATCGGCCCACCGGCGTTCCGTTCACGAACGTTTTCTGCGACACCACCGTCACCGCGTTCACGACCGTGCGGTTGCGATAGTTCACGTTGGTCACGTTGACGTTCGTGATGTTGATGTTCGTGACGTTGACGTTGGTCACGTTCACGCGCCGCAGGTACACCTGGCTCACCGTGTACGGCGGACGATACACTTCTTGCGGCGCGAGCGGGAACCAGCCGACGCCACCGCCGGGACCGAACGATGCCGACACCGAGAATCCGCTCCCGCCCACGAACGCGACTAACGCAGGCGCGAACACCGGCGGCGCGACCGTCCGGCCGGGGCACCATCCCCATTGATTGTTGACGTAGGCCCACCGTCCATAGTGGAAGGGCGCCCAACCCCAGGACGCATCATCCACCCAGGTCCATCCCCAACGGCTCACCCACACCCAGTGTCCGTACCGATACGGCGCCCAATCGGCGGCCACCGAACGCGGATACCAGACGGGACCGTACGACGCGTCCTGCGACCACGTCCCCTCGGCGGCGAGATCGGCCGTGCCGGGCATGTACGGCGACACGTAGCTCGACGCAGCGCTCGCGGCCGCATTGATCTGCGCATCGCGCGTCTTTGACCACTGGTCGAAGTCATCGGGCGAGCCGATATCGGCGAGGTTGTAGGTCGCCGTGCTGTCGCCCTGCACCGTGGCGGCCTGGCCGGCATTTACGGAGAACGATGACCCGCCCGCGGTGACGTTCGCCGACCCGGAGAACACGCTGATCGTCGTCGTCGCGCCGTCGGGTGTGACGTCGACACGGTATTCGCCGAGCGACGCCATCTGGATTGCTGCGTTAGGCGCGTCGATCTCGTCGGTCTCGCCGGCCGCCAACGAGCGCAGACGCAGGATCGTCGAGCCCTGCGGCATGCTGAATTGCAACGCCCCATTGTCCAGGCGTTCGACGTCGAGCTCGGTCTGCTGGTCCATCCGGAGATCGGCCGACCCGATCTCGACCCCGACGCGTCCTCCGTTGTCGGCCCAGAGCGCATCGCCGGTCGTGATCGGGCTGTTCGGCACCGCAACGGCCCAGGCAGTGTCGCCGCCCGCACGGAAGGACACCGTGCCCGTGAGGTATGCGAGCCGCCCAACGCGGCCCGGTGGGTCGCCGGCCGCCGACGTCGCGGACGGCGGCTCGGCGACCTGCGCCAGCACCGATCCGCCGCACAACAAAGTCATTGCAACGGCCAACGAGATGGACAGCGTGCGCTGCAACGAGCGGTTGGACATGGCTTCGAGCCTCGGCTCGGTAGGGTGATGAAGCGGACTCTCGGTCCGCGGGAAAGATGGAGACACGAGTGGAGCGCCGCGAGTCATTTGCGACGTGACACCTCGCGCGACGCTTGTTCGCGTTGCGCCGTAGCGAGGTCAGGCATGAAGACGACCAGTCCGTTGTTGGGCGTGTTCTTCGAGTAGCCCGCGACGAGCTGCATGTTGTATTTGTCGATGCTGAACTGGAATGGATTCGCCGGGTCGAGATCGATGATCTGCATGTCGGCGTCCACCATGTAGAGCTTGCCGAAGTGCAATGTGCCGCCGCGGAAGTACATGTAGTTGCGCGCCGTCTCCGGCGGATGCAGCGCGCGCCCCGCAGCGGCCGCCGAATCGCCGAACACCTGCACCACTTCGTTAGGCTCGACGCGCACCGCGGTCACCCGGCCCTCGATGGCCGGCGGCGGAAGCAGCTGCTGCGGGTCGAGCAGCAAATCGTTCTTGTCGACGCTCACGCCGTGCGCGTGCTTGAGATCGAGCAGCGACGCGAGCGTGATGCCCAACGCTTTCATGAGGCCGCGTCCGTTCACCTTGAAGATCTTGATCGCCACCGGATGAACACGAATCAAACCCTCCGGCGTCATGGACATCACCGCGGTGATGCGGAACGGGATGTCCACCACTTTGTGGAGTGTCCCTTCCTGCACGAGCTTGCCGCTGTCCGTCGAGAACTTGAGATGCTTGAGGGGCGCGCCGCCGTATGCGAACACGTAGCCGTTCATCAAGCTGTCGAGACTCTGCATGCTGAGTCCGACTTCCGCCGATGTGATGTGAATCACGAACGACGTCTTGTCGTCGAACGGGATGGGCGCGCCCTGCTGCTTGCTCCGCAGCTGGCCCCTGAGCCTCGAAATGTCGAGGACGATGCCGCGTCCGATGTCGAAGTCGACGTTGCGAAACTGCGCCTCCGTACCCGCGGCGGCCTTCCCCGCGGCGGCGGACCCGGCCGGCCCGTTAGGCGCGGTATCGGGTGCTGCCGCGACGGGCGCCGGACGCGCCACCGGCCGACGCGCCGCGGTGGCGGCGCACAGCGCCGCGATGGCCAGGCCGCACGTCGCGAGCACGGCCGCCCGCCCGCGACGTGGTGAGACGTCGCGTCCATGCGGACGGCCGGCGAGCGAGTGCGGCGGAAACGGTCTCATGACCCGACGTACTGGCAAGCAACGCGCCGTTCGTCCGCCGCGCTGTGTGCAACGCTCCGGGCGGCCAATGGAACGGAGATTGAACCCGAGCCTCGTTCATGTCACCCGTCACAGACAAACGGAGACCAACCCGAAGGACACGTCGAGGCTCAGCTTGGCGGTGGTCTGCTGCCGTCACCACGCAGAGCAATGCATTGGACCTGGCTCACAGGGTGTTCACGTGGACGGCTTCGACGCCTATTCGCGCGTTCCCTCAAGCCTCTGCCGAACACAGCAGCTAAATGAGCGGCCGGGTGTGCAGCGTCAGATCGGTCGTCGAACCGTTTCGCTCGATCGTGACGCGATACGCCGCTGCCTGCGAGAACAGCGACTGCACGCGCAGGAGTCCAAGGCTGTCTGCCGGCATGCCGTCCACGCGCATCACGCGGTCGCCCTCGCGGAATCCGGCGTCGGCGGCCGGTGTCGTCGCGATCACGTGCCCAACGGTGATGGTGTCGAAACCCGGGCCGCCGGCGTCGAGCACGAGGCCGCTCATGTCGGCATCGGACGACGCACAGGCTTGCCCGTTAGGCTCGAGGATCAGGCGGGCGTGCGCGTAGTCGACGATCACGTGAAAACAGCTCAGGATCGCGCCGCCGATCGTTCCATCCACGCCGGAGCCGGCCGTCGCGCCGGAATCGGCGAGAGACAGCTCGGCGACCGGGCCGTCGACGCCGAGCGTACCGATCGCCAGATGCGCGACGCGGGCGAGCCGCACCGGGAATTCACCGCCCAGACCGAAGCCGAACGATGTCACTCCGTTAGGCACGGCGGCCGACAACCGATGCGCGTTCACGAACGGCCGGTAGAACCGCAATGCGGAGTACGTGCCCATGTCGAGGCCGAGTCGCGTCTCGATCGGCGCCAGGCTCGGGAACGTGACGCGAGCCGACATCCACGCGACGTCGCGGGTGCGGCTCACGTGCAGCGGGATCACGCTGCCGGTCCCGTGGTACGCAAACGACGCCGGATCGAGGCCGATGGACATCACGGATTGGCCGTTGCCGGTGAGCTTCGCCGTCTTGGACTGTCGCACGCCGAGCGCGCGGGCCACGGAGTCGTGAACGCCGCTCACGCTCGCGCCGTTGTCCAGGATGAGCGTGACGGGATCGCTTCCGGCGATGCGCGCCGGCAGATAGATGCGATGGCGATACACCTCGATCGGCACGACGACCGGCGCGAGGGCCGCCGTCGCCGGCGCGATCGGGGCCGGCGACGGCGTGCAGGCCGCCCCCACCGCGCACGTCGCCAAGGCGGCGGCGCGGCGAGCCCGTAGCGTTAGGCGCACGGCGCGAATCGCCTAACTGCCGGTCTGGCCGTCCACGCGGACGCCGGTCACCGTTTGCGATGGGAGCGCGAAGGTACCGGGCGTGTCCGTCGTCCCCGACGCCGACACGGTGACGCTCTCGAGCGTGCACGTGAGTCCCCCCGGCACATTCACGTCGGGCGGAAGTTGGGCCAGGTACGACGTGCAGGAATCGTGCGGGGCGCCGGCCTGCGCGGAGCCGTTCGCCTGGCCGACGCTGCCAACGTGGGTCGTGTCGAAGGTGAGCTCGAATGTGCTGAGCTGCTCGAAGACCGCCACCTGCGCCAGCGTGTCGGCGGCGTCGCCGCGCCATGCCAGCAGCGTGTACGCCGAATCCGACGGGTGGCCTTCCACATCATCGCTCACGATGAATCCGCCCACGCCGGAATACGACTGCGTGGTGCCGTTCATGGTGAGCCGCACCGTCTGCACGGGCGCGCCGAAGGCGAGCAGCGTGATCGCCTTGCTGAACAGCTCGCGCCGGCGGGCTTGTGTGCCGGGGTCCAAGGTGCCGAGCACCGAGTCGAAGCGCGCCATGAGCACGACGTTCTGACTCGTCGTCGGTCCGGTCACCGAGTCGGACGAGCAGCCGGCGAGTGCGACGCCGCACAGGGCGGCGGCGACGAGTGCCTGCCTAACGGTGACGCTGCGCCGGCGTGAGCCGTGGCCGCGCATACCCTCGAGAAAACGCATGACGTCCTTGATCGGCGTTGTGTGCAGATACCCGACCAGCGAATCCCGGTTCCCCGCGTCAGGTTCCCGGCGACGCAATGCAGGGACCGGACGACAATGCGCTGGACTGCGAGCGGAGCGCGCGGCGCACGGCACCCGCACGCCGCGACACACGCCACCGCGCCGCTCCGTTAGGCGGAGCATTACGATGGGACGCCGCCCTGGAGGATCGTCACGAGCTTCGAGAGATCAATGCTGCCGCCCGAGACGACGCACACGACGTTGTCGCCGGGCGCCTTGCCGGCCATCGCGGCCGCCACCGCCGCCGCCCCCGCTCCCTCCGCGATCACGTGCGCCCGCTCGGCCATGAACCGCACCGCGCCCGCGATCTCCTCGATCGAGCTCACCAGGCTCCCGCCTAACAATGTGCTGGCGAGCGGCCACATCTCCTCGAGCAGGCTCCCGATGCCGATGCCGTCGACGAAGCTCGGCGTCCGATCCACCGTCGATGGCTTGCCCGCGCGCAACGACGCCGCGAGCGGCGCGGCAGTCTCCACTTCGCACGCGAACACGCGCGCCGTGGATCCCCGCGCGCGAAGACCGAGCGCGATCCCGCACGCCAGCCCGCCGCCGCCGAACGGCACGAGCACGGTTGCGGTGTTCGGCGCGTCCTCGAGGATCTCGGCGGCGATCGTCGCGTTGCCGGCAATGACGTCGGGATCGGACACCGGGTGCACGAACAACCCGTCCATGCCGGGATAGCTCCGCTCGACCATCACTTGCCACCACCGCGCGAGCGGGACGCGCACCACCGTCGCGCCTAACCGCTCGACGGCCGAGATCTTGGCCGCCGGCGCGTGCTCGGGGACGATGACCGTGCACGGCACGCCCACCGCGCGCGCGCACCAGGCGACCCCTTGCGCCATGTTCCCCGCGCTCGCCGTGTACACGCCGTGCGCCAACCGATCGCGCGGCGCCGCCGTGATCGCGGATCCGGCACCGCGGATCTTGAACGAACCCACCGGCTGCAGCGTTTCGAGCTTGAGCGAAATCGGCTGCGCGCGACCGGGTATCTCGAGCGGCACCAGCGGCGTTCGCACCGCGATACCGCGCAACCGGCCACGCGCCGACTCGATGGCTTCCGACAATGCGGCGAGCTGCATCAGTGCGACGCCCCCGGTGCGATCTGGCCCAACCCGATCACTTCACCGCTCGCCAGCACGTGGCCTTTCATGGCGCCGGTCAGGGCGGCATAGTCGGCGGTCGCGTCCGACGGAACCGTCGTGTCTAACGCAAAGACCTGGAAGTGATAGCGATGCTTGGGACCGGCGGGCGTGTGCGGTCCCATGTACGGCTGGTTCGTACCGCGAATGTTGGGGCCGTACGACGCACCCTCCGGCGGCGCCGTCATCTTGGGGTCGAGCGTCATCACCGACGCGGGGATGTTGATCATGCTCCAGTGGAAGATCGGCGCGCCATTGTGGATCGCGTCGCCATCCTGGAGAATCACGACGTACGACTTGGTCCCTGACGGCCCGGCGCTCCACGTGAGACCGGGAAAGATGTTGCCGCGGTACTGCGTGTTCTCGAACGGAATGTCACCGCCGGCCTGGAACGCCGGCGTGCTCACGGTGAGCGTCGCTGCATCCTTGGCCGGCAGATTGACCAACGCAAGCATGGACGCCCCCGGCTCGGCGGCCGTCGGCGCGCCTTGGGCAAGCACAGGCGACATGGAGGCAGCGGCAATGACGGTGCCGAGCAGCAGTGCGGACGTACGCGCGATCATGAGTCGTGTCCTGGTTGAGGTCGCGTGCTTGTGCCTAACGGTCTACTTCGGGACGAACCCTTGGCGCTCGAGATCGGCGCCCGTCATGTCGATCACGTCGATGTGCAGCGGAATCGGCGTGAGCGGTTTGTTCGTCGAGTCTTTCGGCTGCGACACGATCGATTCGACCACATCCATGCCCTTGAACACCTGGCCGTACACCGTGTAGTGATCGTCGAGCTTCGGGAGCCCGGCCTGGTTGGCAACAATATAGAACTGGCATCCCGCCGACAGCTGCTGCGGATTGTCGTCGCGTCCCGCGCCCACGGCGCCATACACGTGGCGAAGGTCGGGCTTGAACTCGGGCGCGAGCAGGTACGGCGACTTGGAGAATCCTTCGGGTGTGTCGGGACATCCGCCCTGCGCCACGAAATTCTTGATGACGCGATTGAAGGTCAGCGTGTCCCAGTAGTGCTCGCCCGCCAGCGTGATGAAGCTTGCCTTGTGCCGCGGCGTTTGGTCGTCGAGCACGAACAGGATTTCGCCCAACCGCGTCTCGATGCGGCCCACCTGATAGGTCTTGGCGGCCTTCGGCGCAGCCGACACGAGCGGCGCGGTGAGCAGCATGGTCAGCAGGAGTCGTCGCATGGAGTCAAAATTGGCACACAATGATGTCGGACACCATGGCCCCCGACCCCGTGCCGAAAGGGTTCTCTGGATGCGTACCGAGCCGATCATCTCCGTTCCCAGCGCGTCGTTATCGCGCGCCACCGGTTAGGCGCCGGCGCGGCCGCCGCTCCGGTGGCGACGAGTTGCGCCGCGCGTTGGCGCGACGCAGAGTAGTGTGGGGTGGACGTCTCGTCCACCCGCACCTGACCGAGAGGACTCCGTATGAGCGATACCCGAACCCCTGCCTCGCGCCCATCCATCGACACAGTGCGGCGCCGGTTGTTGATCGACATTCCGGTGTTGGCCGCCGCAGTAGCGGCGTGCGGGCCAACCGAAGTAGCCAGGCGTACCACCGCCACCGACACGGCCGCGACTCCAGCCTCGCCGGCGACGGCGCGACACCACGCGCAAAATGCCGACAGCCGGTCCGATACGAGTCTGCACCACGCGATGCCAACGACATCGACGGCGCCCGGCTCGTCCACCGCGGCCGCGGCCGTGGCCTTTCACCGCTTCGATCCCACACTGCCGCCGGTCTCCCGCGAGCGCGTGACGCGCCTTCACTTCACGGCCAAGGAGGTGCCGATACGTGTACGCGATGACACGGTCGTTGCCGCATGGACGTTCGAGGGCGACGTACCGGGTCCGATCGTCCACGTGCGCCAGGGCGACCGCGTCGAGTTCACGCTGACTAACGCAGGCTCGATCCCGCACTCGATGGACTTTCACGCCGCGCAAATCGACCCCAAGGTCGCCTTCCGCTCGGTAATGCCGGGACAGTCCATCACCTATTCGTTCACGCCCAAGTACGCCGGCGCCTTCCTCTATCATTGCGGGACCGCGCCGGTATTGATGCACCTGGGCTCGGGGATGTTTGGCGCCATCGTGGTGGATCCACCCACGCCGCTGCCTCCTGCCACGGACCTCCTGTTGATACAAAACGAGTTCTATCTCGGCACTCCGGTGAACGGCGTCGCCCCGTTCGACTACAACAAGATGCTCGCGACGCTTCCGGATTTGTTCGCGTTCAACGGACGGCCCGCGCAGTACCAGGCGGCGCCGATTCACGTGGCGCGGGGCGAGCTCGTGCGCTTTCACGTGGTGAACGCGGGGCCGACGCATCCGTGCGCCTTTCACGTCGTGGGCGAGCAGTTCGACACCGTATACCTCGGCGCGCCGCCGGCCAACGCGATTCACGGCGTGCAAACGTACAGCGTCCCCGCCGGCGGGGGCATGATCTTCGAGATGCACGCCGATCGAGCAGGAGAATTCGTATTCGTCAACCATGCCTTCGGCCACGGCCAGAAGGGCGCACTCGGCACGCTCGTCGTCGACGGCTGATCCGGCGCCATGCAGGCACCTGTTAGGCCCTACATCACGACCGCCATCGCGTTGCTCGTCGCCGGCCCGAGATACGCGTCAGTCTCCGGCAGGGTTAGGCGACGGCGATGGAGTGGGCGAGGTCGCACGGGCCCCGTGACGCCAGTGCACGAACCAGGTCTGCAACTCGTCGAAGTAGGTGTAGAACACCGGCGTCACGTAGAGCGTGACCAGCTGCGAGAATGCCAGACCGCCTACGACGGCCACGCCTAACGGACGCCGCGTGGCCGCACCCGCGCCCCAACCGACGGCGATCGGCAGCGCGGCCATGAGCGCCGCCATCGTCGTCATCATGATCGGCCGGAAACGGACGCTCGCCGCCTGCACGATCGCGTCGCGCGGCGACTGGTGCCCGCCCCGCTCGGCCTCCAGCGCGAAGTCGATCATCATGATCGCGTTCTTCTTCACGATACCGATGAGCATGATGATGCCAACGAACCCGTACACGTCGAGGTTCAGCCCGCACACGACCAGCGCCACCAGCGCGCCGAACGCCGCGAACGGCAAGCCGGAAAGAATCGTGATCGGATGCACGAAGCTCTCGTAGAGCACGCCGAGAATAACGTAGATCACGAAGATCGCCAGCACTACCAGGAGCACCAGCCCCTGCTGCGTCACCATGAACGCCTGCGCGAGGCCGGAGAAGCTGGCGGCGATCGACGCCGGCAGCACCTGGGCCGACTGCTGCTCCACCGCCGACACGGCGCTGCCTAACGAGACGCCGGACGCGAGGTCGAACGAGATGGTCACCGACGGCAGCTGCCCGGAGTGATTCACCGTCACCGGACCCACGCCGGTGGTGAACGTCGCCACCGCGCTCAGCGGCAGGATCGTCCCCGCCGTCGAGCGGACCCACAACGCGCTCAGCGACGGCACGTCCTGCTGGAACTGCGGCAGGAGCTCCATCACCACCCAGTACTCGTTGGTCGATGTGTAGATGGTCGACACTTGCCGCTGGCCGAACGCGTCGTACAGCGTGTTCTCGATCTCCGTGGCCGACACGCCCAACTGCCCGGCCCGGTCGCGATTGATGTCGACCGTCACCTGCGGGCTCTCGATCAAGAGGTCGCTGGTCACGTTGGCCAACTGCGGCAGCGCGCGCAGCCGCGCCTCGAGCGTCCGCGCCGAGGCGTCGAGCGTCGCGATGTCGCCGCTCTGCAGCGTGTACTGGTACAGGCTCTTTGTCGTTAGGCCACCGATCGAGATCACCGGCGGATTCTGCACGTACACGGTGATGCCGGGGACGTTGGTCGTCGCCTGCGCCAGGTCGCGCGCGACGTCATCGGCGCCCCGGTGCCGGTCGGCGATCGGCTTCAAGTCGACCGTCATCTGCCCTTGATTGGCGGCAGCCGTGGTGCCGACCGACGACGTCACCGAGAGCACGTCCGGATCCTTCGTCATGATCGCGGCGACCTGCGACTGGCTCTTGATCAGTTGGTCGTACGACACGCCCTGCGCCGCTTCCGTGGTCACGGTGAGCTGCCCGGTGTCGTCGCTCGGGAACAACCCCTTGGGCGTCACCCAGAAGAGCCATCCCGTTACGGATGAGCACCACGCCCGAGAACACGAGCGTCTGGACGCGATGGTCCATCACCCACTCGAGGCTGCGCTCGTACGCCTTGAGCCACCGGTCGTACAGGCGCTCGGATGCCATGTACAGACGGCCATGCTGTCGTCCCTGTTCGTTGCGCAGGAACCGGCTCGCCAACATCGGCGTCAGCGTGAGCGACACGAAGCCGGACACGAGAATCGACACGGCAATCGTGACCGCGAACTCGTGGAACAGTTTCCCGATGATGCCGCCCATGAACAGAATCGGGATGAACACCGCGGCGAGCGACAACGTCATCGAGAGAATCGTGAACCCGACCTCGCTCGCGCCCTCGAGTGCCGCCTGCATCGGCGGTTTCCCCATCTCGAGATGGCGCACGATGTTCTCGAGCATCACGATCGCATCGTCCACCACGAAACCCACGGCCAGCGTGAGCGCCATGAGCGACAGATTGTCCAGGCTGTAGTGCAGCAGGTACATCGCCGAGAACGTGCCGATGATCGACATCGGCAGCGCGAGACTCGGAATGATCGTGGCCGACGCGTTGCGCAGGAACAGGAAGATCACGAGGACGACGAGCGCCAGCGTCAGCTCGAGCGTGAACGTGACATCGTGCACCGACGCCTGAATCGAGGTCGACCGGTCGTACAACAGATGCACCTGGATGCCGGCCGGGATGTTGGCCTTGAGTTGTGCTAACGCCGCATTCACACGCTGCGCGACCGCCACCGTGTTGGTACCCGGCTGCCGCTGAATCGCGAGCACGATCGCACGCGAGCCGTTGTACCAGCTGGCCGTCTTCGTGTTCTGCACGTTGTCCGTCACCTGGCCTAACTCGCTCAGGTGCACCGGCGCGCCGTTGTGGTAGGCGACGATCATGTTCCGGAACTGCTGGGCGTCGTCCAACTGGCCGGTGGCTTGCACGGTGAGCGCGGCCTTGGGGCCCCACAACACGCCCGTCGGCAGGTTCACGTTCTGCGCCGAGACCGCCGTGGCGACGTCTTCGAGCCCCAGGTTGCGCGTCGCGAGCTGCGACGGATCGAGCTGGATGCGCACCGCGTACTTCTCGGAGCCGAACACCAGCACCTGTGCCACGCCGCCCACCATCGAGAGATGTTGGGCGATGGTCGTCTCGCCGACTTCGTCGAGCGTGTAGAGCGGCACCACATCCGATGTCAGGGCGAGCGTGATGATCGGCGCGCTGGCCGGATTCGTTTTCTGATACGACGGCGGCAGGATGCCCTGCGGCAGCGTGCGCAGCGTTTGCGTGATCGCCGCCTGGACATCTTGCGCGGCGGCGTCGATGTCGCGGTCCAGCGAGAACTGGATGACGATCTGCGTCGTGCCCAGGCTCGACGTGGACGTCATGTTGTCGATGCCGGCGATCGTCGAGAACTGTTTCTCGAGCGGCGTCGCGACCGTGGCCGCCATCGTGGCCGGGCTCGCGCCGGGGAGCACCGCGCTGACGGTGATCGTCGGGTAGTCGACGTTAGGCAGGTCGCTCACCGGCAGGCCGCGGTAGGCGATGATCCCGAAGAACAGGATCGCCACCATGACCAGCGTGGTCATGATCGGCCGCTTGATGAAGAGCGTGGTATTCATGCGGTCAATCG
Organism: uncultured Gemmatimonadaceae bacterium; assembly: GCA_963702675.1. GTDB lineage: Bacteria > Gemmatimonadota > Gemmatimonadetes > Gemmatimonadales > Gemmatimonadaceae > JADGGM01. The sequence continues at coordinate 572,057 of CAVPDN010000008.1, read as the reverse complement.
TCCCCGGCCGCCGGTTCCGGCTCCGGCCGTGAAAGGTGCAACCGGCGTCCCACGCGGCTCGGCAATCCCGACAACCACGTCTGCAGGTCGTCGAGATACGTATAGAAGACCGGGGTCACGTAGAGCGTCACCACCTGCGAGAACGCGAGGCCGCCGACGACGGCAATGCCTAACGGACGGCGCGAGGCCGCCGACGGGCCGACGCCGATCGCGATCGGCAGCGTCCCCATGATCGCCGCACACGTGGTCATCATGATGGGCCGGAACCGCACGCTCGCCGCTTTCACGATCGCCGCGGCCGGCGTCGAGTGCTCGGTGCGCTCGGTCTGCACCGCGAAGTCGATCATCATGATCGCGTTCTTCTTCACGATGCCGATGAGCATGATCACCCCCACGTACCCGTAGACGTCGAGCTCGACGCCCGTGAGCAAGAGAGCCAGGAGCGCGCCGAACGCCGCGAACGGCAGTCCGGTGAGGATCGTGATCGGGTGGACGAAGCTCTCGTAGAGAATCCCCAGGATCATGTAGATCACGAACACCGTGATGAGCAGCAGCACCCCCAGCCCTTGCTCCGACGACTGGTACGCCTGCGCCGTGCCGGCGAAGCCGTCGTGATGTCGCCGGCAGGGCCTGGCGGGCGACTGTTCGACCGCGGTCACCGCCGCGCCGAGGACTCCGTTCGGCGGAATGTTGAACGAGATCGTCACCGACGGCAGCTGGCCCGAATGGCTGCACCGCTCGCGGCCCCACGCCGCGCTCGAACGTCGGCGATATCGGCCAATGGCACCAACGTGCCGCCCGTGCCGGGGACGTACAGGTTGTGCGAGTGCGGTCCGTCGAGCTGATCCTTGGGCAGCGTCTGCATCACCACCCAGTACTCGTTCTCGCCGTGTAGATCGTCGACGCCTGCTGCTCGTTGTACGCCGTGGCCAGCGACTGTCTCGATCGCCGACGGCGTCACGCCTAACGACGCGCGCGCGGTCGCGGTCGATGTGCACGTAGATCTGCGGGTTGGTGTTCAGCAGATCGGTCGTCACGCCGGTGAGAATCGGCAGCGTCTGAGCTGGCCACCAGCACGCTCGGCGCAGTGCGTAGAGCTCGTCCACGTCGCTGCTCTGGAGCGTGAATTGATACAGCGCTCTTCGACGAGCGGCCGCCGATGCGAATGCTGGGCGGGTTCTGGATGAAGACCTGGATCCCGGGAATCCGGACAGTCGCCGCGTCAGCTCGCGCACCACCACGTCGCCCGACGGACGCTGGCCTTCGGGCTTGAGCGCGAGGAACAGCGTGCCCTGGTTCGTCGCGCTCGATGGACCACCCCGAACCCACCGACGTCATGTATTCCAGCGACGTTCGTGTCCTTGGCCACGATCGTGCGCACGATGTTGGAGAGGCGCACCATCTCGTCGTACGACGTGCCCTGCGCCGCTTCGGTGGTGCCGGACAGCAGCCCCGTGTCATCGGGCGGGAACAATCCCTTGGGCACGATGATGAACAACACCGCCGTGAGCACGAGAATCAGCACTGAAAACACGAGCGTCAGCGGCCGATGCCGCATGTCCCACGCCAGAGCTGCGTTCGTACGCGCCGAGCCATGCGGCGAACACGCGCTCGCTGACATTCGTACAATGCGGCCGTGGTGCACGTCGCGCGGCGGCTTGAGGAACCGGCTCGACAGCATTGGCGTCAGCGTCAGCGAGACGAAGCCCGACACGATCATCGCCGCCGATGATCGTGATCGCGAATTCGCGGAACAGCCGGCCGATGATGCCCGCCCATGAAGATCAGCGGAATGAATACCGCCGCCAGCGACAGCGTCATCGAGAGAATCGTGAAGCCGACTTCCGATGCGCCGTCGAGCGCCGCCTGCAGCGGCGGTTTGCCCATCTCCTGATGCCTGACGATGTTCTCGAGCATCACGATGGCGTCGTCGATCACGAAGCCGACGGCGAGCGTGAGCGCCATGAGCGACAGGTTGTCGATGCTGAAATTGAGCACCGACATCACCGCGAACGTGCCGACGATGGCCATGGGCAGCGTGAGGCTGGGGATCACCGTCGCGATGCACGTTGCGCAGGAACAGGAAGATCACCAGGATCACGAGGCCGAGCGCCAGCACGAGCGAGAACTTCACATCGTGCACCGCTCGCTCGATCGACACCGACCGGTCGTACCGCACGTTCATCTCGACCGTGGACGGAATCTCGTGCTGGATCTCGGCCAGCACCGCCTTGACCGCCGTGGCCACGGCCACGGTATTCGTGCCCGGCTGGCGCTGCACCGCGAGCACGATCGCGCGCTCGTCATTGTACCAGCTCGACGCCTTGTCGTTCTGCACGTCGTCGAGCACGTTGCCTAACTCGCCCAGGTGCACCGGCGCGCCGTTCTTGTAGGCGACGATCAGGTTCCGGAATTGGGTCGCGTTGTTGAGCTGGCCGGTGGCGAGCACCGTGTACGTCCGCGCGGGGCCGTACAGCACGCCGGTCGGCAGCGTGACGTTGTTCTGGCGGATGGCCTGCGCCACCTGCGGCATGCCCAACCCGCGCGCCGCCAGCTGCGCCGGATCGATCTCCACCCGCACGGCGTACTTCTGCGAGCCGAACACCGACACCTGCGCCACCCCATCCACCATCGACAGGCGTTGGGCGATCGTCGTCTCGCCGTACTCATCGAGCGTCGGGAGCGGGAGGACCTTGGACGTGAGCGCGAGGAACAGGATCGGCGACGCCGCCGGATTCTGTTTGCGGTAGGACGGCGGGATGATGTTGGACGGCAGGTTAGGCAAAGCCTGCGAGATGGCCGCGTTCACGTCCTGGGCCGCGGCGTCCACGTCGCGGTCGAGCGAGAACTGCAGCGTCACCTGCGACGAGCCCAGCGAGCTGGTCGACGTGATGTTGTCGATGCCCTGGATGGCCGAAAACGCTTTCTCGAGCGGCGTGGCCACCGTGGACGCCATCGTCTCGGGGCTGGCGCCGGACAGGCTCGCGCTCACCGAGATCGTCGGGTAATCCACCGTCGGGAGATCGCTCACCGGGAGCCGCGTGTAGGCGACGATGCCGAACACGAGAATACCGATCATGAGCAGCGTCGTCATGACGGGGCGGCGGATGAACAATCCCGTGAGCTTCATGGCGCCGCGCGACTGCGGGTCGCGGTCCCCCGCGTCATGGGCTCGCGCGCTTGCGCGATTTGCCGCCGGGCCGCGCCGCGGACGGCGACGCGACCGCGGCGGCGGCGGTGAGGATCGACACCTTGGCGCCCGGCGTGATGCGCGACTGGCCGTCGGTCACCACGCGCTCGCCTTCCGTTAGGCCGGAGGCGATGACCGTCACTTGCCCGGCGACGCGTTCGACCGACACCGCGCGCTGGCGGGCCGCGCCGGTGCTGTCGACGACGTAGACGTACGTCCCCTGCTGGCCCGTCTGGACCGCTTGCGCCGGCACCACCAGCGCGTGCTGCTCGGTGAAGAGCTGGAGGGACGTGGCCACGAACTCGCCCGCCCACAGCGTGCCGGCGGTATTGTCGAAGGTCGCCTTGAGCGTGATCGTGCCGGTCGTCGTGTCGACCGCGTTGTCGATGAAGAAGAGCGTGCCTAACGCCGGCGGGATCGCCGGCAGCTGCCGCATCGTGATCGTGTCCGACGAATAGGCCGGCGACCCCGACGGATCGCCCGGTGCACCCGACGGCGTCGTCGTATCGGCCGACGACGGGGTGCTCGGCACCGCGGTGACGGCTAACGGCGTGGCGTGCGTCGAGTACCGTTGAATGAGCGGCAGATCGGTGCCCGGCACCGCGAAGCGCACCAGAATCGGCTTGATCTGATTGATCACGACCAGGGGCGCGTTTTGCGCCGCGTGCACCAGGTTGCCCTCGCGCACGAGCAGCGCCCCGGTGCGTCCGCCGATCGGCGCGCGCACGGTGGTGTTCCGCAGATTGAACGCCGCCGTCTGCACCGTCGCGCGATCGGCCTTCACCGTCGCGACCGCCGCCGCCGCCGTGGCGCGAATCTGATCGGCCTGCTCGTGCGTGACGTAGTCCTGCTTGACTAACGAATCGTAGCGGAACACCTCGCGCTCGTCGTTCTCGGCCGTTGCGCTGTCGCGCGCCAGCGCCGCCAGCGCTTGCTCGTAGGCCGCCTGATACGGGCTCGGCTCGATCTGGAAGAGCGGTTGGCCGCGCGACACGTCGTCGCCTTCGCGGAAATCGACGCGCGTGATGATGCCGTCGACCTGCGGCGCGACCTGCGCCAACTGCGTCGGCATGACGAGCCCGTTGGCGTCGATGGTGTATGGGACGGCGGCGCGAACGGCCTGCTTCACCGTCACCGGGACCGCCGCGCGCTGCGGCTGGGTCTTGGTCTTCGAGCACGCGGCGGCGACGAGCGCCGCGAGGCACGCGGTGGACACCGCGCGCCGGATCAGCGCGTCAGCAAGCCTCCGCTGACGCGTTTCGCCTAACGTAAGGCGCAGGGCGCCCGGGCACGCCGGCGCGGCGCGACGGACATCGCGGTCCTGTGGAGAGGGCCAGCGCATTGTGTAATAGGTTCCGTGGCAAGGTTTCGGCCCGAGTCGCGTCGTTCTCAAGTAATATGCCGAAGCCGCCCCTTTCGTTGGCTGCCGCGCCCGCTGATCGGCCAAGCGTGCTCTGCCATGCCATACCGCTAACGCGACGCGGGCCGGACCGGCGGGTGAGCCCTATCGAACGGCGTGAGCGCGGTGAAGTACGCGTAGTGAAACCGCGTCCCTGACTTCCGCTGCGTGGTCACCGCGTCGAGGATCGCACGCGTTTTCACGTCCACCAGGTACCGCGTCGTGATCACCGGATCGGCAAACCGCACGACCCACATGTCGCGTCCCGCCATCTTGTCGCGACCCGCCACGCTCAGCGTGTCGTGCTCGACATCGCCGTCGACTTCCGAGAACAACGGAACCACCACCTGCCGGGCGGCGCGATAGTCGAGCGACCGCACGAGCGGCTCGACCTCGTTGAACGCGAACACCGGCACGTCGAATGTCTTGTCGAACGCCCGCGGCGCGGAATCGGAATACTGAATGATGCCGGTAACGTGGGCACCGTCGTAGCGATACTCGCGGCGCACGTGATTGAACGCGAGCACCTCGTGCAGCGGGCGCAACGACCGAGCGTCGACGAGCAGCGTGTCGCTGGATTGAAACGGCGGGGCCCAATCTTTGACGAGCGTCGTTCCGGAGTCTGCAGCGAGTCCGGTGATGCGCACGCGTGATATCAAGCGTGCCGTGGTGTCGCCAACCGCCTGCTGCAGGTACACCGGGACCTCGGCCGCACGGTCGTCGAGGGCAGGCACGGTGAGCGACGGCGAACCGGGAGCGAGGACGCCGCTTGCCGGCGACGCAGCAGATTGCGTGGTTGCGCATGCCGCGAGCAGCGCGCCGACCGCGATCGTCGCGAGCCGGATCACACCGGGCGCATCGAGAGAATGTTTGAATTGAGCCATTGAATGCGTGCGTACCTCCGCTTGAAGCAAAAAAGATCGTGAACCAAATTCCCTCGGCGACGAGGCCGTGCTTCGGGCCCGCCGTGTCGCACTGCCGCGCTCGCCATCGGCGCTTTCCCCAAGGTAAGTCAGGTAGGTGCCGATAGGGTTAGGCATGACGCCGCTTTGACTCCGGGTTGACTCCACTTTGACTCCTGCTCCGCCGAGCGGCAATATGTGCTTGCCCGGTCGCGAACCCACTTTCCTCGGACCCTCGACATGCGCTTCGGCTCGATCTGCCCCGCCCTCTTCCTGACGTTGTGCGCCGTCGCGCTCAACGCGCAGGAGCCATCCACCACCGGGCCGTACCGCGTCCTCAAGACCGCGCGGGTCGGCGGCAATGGCGGCTACGACTACGTCTACGCCGACGTGGCCGGGCGCCGCCTGTACGTTCCGCGCGGCGGGTCGCGGGCCGAGGCGGCCACCGACACCACGCCGGCCAAGGCCGCGGTGCCGGGACGCATCACCGTGTACGATCTGGAGACCCTCGCTCCGTTAGGCGAGATCCCCAACAGCGGCGGCCAGGGCGTGGCGGTCGACCCCAAATCCGGACACGGGTTCTCGAGCAGCCCGGCGGTCACGATGTTCGACACCAAGACGCTCGGCATCATCAAGCAGATCGACGTCGCACCGGCACGGCCCGACGGCATCCTGTTCGACCCGTTCAACCGCCGCGTCTACATCTTCAGCCACCCGACGCGCAACGCCACCGTCATCGACGCCACCGACGGCACGGTCCTCGGCACCATCGACCTGGGCGGCGTGCCCGAGGAAGCCGTGTCCGATGGGCACGGCACGATGTACGTGGTGATGCAGGACTCGTTGGGCAGCGTGACCGTGGTCGACACCAAGGCGATGCGGGCCACCGGCCACTATGCGTTAGGCGACCGCGGACGGTGCAACGGACTCGCGCTCGATGCGAAGCGCCATGTCCTGTTCGCCGCCTGCGCGCAGTCGGGGAACCCGCCCGCCGACCCGCCGCAGCCGATGATGGTCGTATTGAGTGCGACCAACGGGACGATCCTCGACAGCCTGCCGCTCGCCGGCCGCTCCGACGGCGCGGTGTTCAATCCGGCCACCGACGAAGCGTTCAGCACCGGCGCCAACGGCACGCTGACGGTGGTCAAGGAACAGAGCCCGACGCGCTTCGCGCTCGAGGAAGACTTGAAGACGATGGACGGCGCCCGCACGATCACGCTCGACACCAAGACCAACCGGATCTTCACCATCAGCCTGGAGCGCAACCCGCCGCCGGCCGGCGCCGTGCCCGGCACGCGGGCCGCCTTCGGGACGCCGGTGCCCGGGTCGTTCACAATCCTCATGATTGGTCGTTAGGCGGCGGGTGACCGAGCCCTCGGCGCCCGGCCCCGCGCGTTCGCGGTACGCCGCCCTGGCGGCGTCCGCGTTCGCGTTCGTGGTGGTGATGGGCATCGTCAATCTGTTCGCCGACATCACCTACGAGGGCGGCGGCAGCATCAACGGACCCTTCCTCGCCTCGTTAGGCGCCGGCGCGGCGGCCATCAGCATCGTCGCCGGACTCGGCGAGTTCCTGGGCTACAGTTTGCGCGCCGTGTCGGGATGGGCCGCCGACAAGAGCGGCAAGTACTGGGCGCTGACGTTCGTCGGCTACATCATCAACCTGTTCGCGGTCCCGTTGATGGCGTTCGCCGGCAACTGGTACATCGCCGGCGCGCTCATCCTCACGGAACGGATCGGTCGCGCCATCCGGAAGCCGACGGTCGGCGCCATGCTCTCCTACTCCACCGGCGCGCTCGGCCGCGGCTGGGTGTACGGACTCAACTCGGCCCTCGACGAGACCGGCGCAACGTTAGGCCCGGTCATCATTGCCATCGCGCTGTCGCGCGGACTCGGCTACCGCACGGGCTACACGCTGCTGTTCGCGTCGGCCGCGCTGGCGATCGTGGCACTCGTCGCGGCGCGCATGATCTTTCCCGTCCCGTCGCGGCTGGAGAAGGAGAGCGACCGGCGCGCCGCGCCCGCTGGGTTCACGCCGGCGTTCTGGCTCTTCATGCTCGCCGCATCGTGCTTCGGCGCCGGCCTCATGAGCTTCGAGTTCATCTCGTTCCATCTGGCGAGCACGCACGTCGTGTCCCTCACCTGGATCCCGCTCCTGCTCGCCATCTCGACGGGCGTGGGCGTGTTCGTCAACCTTGCGTTAGGCAGGCTGTACGACCGCGCGGGGATCACGGTGGTGCTCGTGGCCGTGTTCGTGAGCTCGCTCTTCGCGCCGCTCGTGTTCCTCGGCGGATTCGGCGCCGCGCTGGCCGGACTGGTGTTGTGGGGCGTCGGCTACGCCACGCAGGACACGCTGCTCAAGGCCGTCCTCGCCGGCATGCTGCCCGACGGCAAACGCAATCTGGCCTTCGGGATTTTCTACACCGGCTACGGCACCGGCTGGCTCATCGGCAGCATCGCCACCGGACTCCTCTACCGCGTGTCGATTCCCGCGGTGATCGCGTTCGCGATGATCGTGCAACTGGGCTCGATCCCCATCTTCATCGTCGCCCAACGGAAGCACGCCGCCGCGTCGTAACGCCGTGCCCCGACCGTGTCACCCTCGGCGGAGCACGTCCATCGGGTCGAACGCCGCCGCGCGTCGCGCCGGCACGTAGCTCGCGATCAGCGCGACGCCGCACAACACCACGAGCACCGACGCGAACGCGATCGGGTCGGTCGTGCTCACCTGATAGAGCAATTGCTTGAGCAGGCGCGTCGCCGCCAGCGCCGCCACGCCGCCAACGGCCGCGCCAACCACCGACAGCACGACACCTTGCTTCAACACGAGGCCAACGATCTCGGAGGCCGACGCGCCCAACGCGACGCGGATGCTGATCTCGCGCCCGCGCTGCGCGACCAGGTACGAAATCACGCTGTACACGCCGAGCGTCGCCAGGAGGAGCGCGACCGCGCCGAACACGCCCACGAGCAGCAGCATGAACCGCTGGCTCTCCACCGAGCGGCCGATGATGTCCTCGACCGTGAGGAACCGCATCGGAACGTCCGATCGCACGTCGGTGAACGACCGACGCGCGGCGGCGATGACCGGGGCTTCGTCGGCGGCCGCCATGATGACGTACATCTCGTCGCTGTTGCCGGTGCGCTGATCGAAGTCGACGTACACCGCGGCCGCCGGGTCGGCCGCCAGATCTTCCTCGCGCGTATCGCCCACGACGCCGACGATCGTCAACGGCGTCATGTCGCCGTCGATGTTGCCGAAGTCGATCACCTTCCCGATCGCGTTCTCGTTAGGCCACTGCTTGTGCGCCAACGCCGCGTTGATCACCGCCGCCTGAGGCCCGCCCGCGCGATCGCCGTCGTCGAAAACGCGGCCAGCGACAATGGGAATCCCCATCGCCCTGAAGTAACCCGAGCTGGCGGTGCGATAGGTCGCATACCCGGTGTGCGTCTTGTCCCGGAACAGCGCGTCCATGTCGTTCGGCGCGATCTTCACGCCCGCGTTGTCGAGCACCAGGAAGGTCCCGTTGCTGCTGCCGTTCGAGAACGGCGGCGCATCGGAAATGCCGACGCTCGTGACGCCGCGAATGGCGCGCGCCCGCTCGGCGAGCTGCTGATAGTAGAGCGACCGCTTCGCCAGGTAGTCGGGGCCCCGAGAATCGTCGTATGCGGTGGCCGCCACCACCATGCCGTGCGTGCGGAATCCGGGATCGATGGTCATGAGCCGCGCGAAGCTGCGGCCGAGCAAGCCGGCGCCGATCAACAGCACCACCGTCATCGCCAATTGCAGAACGACCAACGAGCCGCGCACGCGGTAGCTCGCACCGCCTCCGCCCTGGGTGCGCTGCGACTGCGACAACGCGGCGCGCAGATCGCCGCGCGTCCCGCGCCACGCGGCCAGCAGGCCTAACGCAATGGCCGTGGCCGCCGAGACGCCGATCGCGAACACCAGGACGCGCCAATCGAGGGACAGCTCGCCGACGCGCGGTATGAGCGTCGGCCGCAACACGAGGAGCGCCCGCGTTCCGGCCGCCGCAATCACGATGCCGCCCACGCAGCCCACCGTCGCGAGGAGCGACGTCTCGATGAGCAGTTGCTGCGCCAGACGTCCGCGACCGGCGCCGATCGCCACGCGTACCGCGATCTCGCTCTGCCGCACCGCCATGCGCGCGATGAGCAAATTGGCCACGTTCGCGCACGCGATGAGCAGGAGCACGCCCGAGGCGCCGAGGATGAGGAGCAGCAGCACTTTCACCTTGCCGACGATTTGATCGCGCAGGGGAATCGCGGTGCCGTCGAACGTCCACGTCGCCTCGCCGAGGGCCGCATGCAGGCGGCGCAGCACCATCGAGACGTCGTGCGTCGCCGCGTCCGGCGTTAGGCCATCCTTCACCCGCCCGATCACGTTCCAGTTGTGCGCCGTGTAGCTGGCGTCTTCGCCGAACGGCTCGCGCGGGTACCACGCGTCGGTGCCGGCAGGAAACTCGCTGCCCGCCGGGAGCACGCCTATGATGGTGACCGATGTCTGCCCGTCCTTGACGACCGCGCCGATGACGCTCGGCGACCCGGCGAAGAGCCGCATCCAGAGTCCATGGCTGATCACCGCCACCATGGGCGCGCCTTTCTGCTGGTCCTCGGGAGCGAACGAGCGCCCCAGCTCCGGCCTAACGTCGAGGACGTCGAAGAACTGCTTGGACACCCCCGACGCGTTGACGCGGGCGACGGTGCCGTTTGCCGACAACGAGAACCCGCCGTTGTTGTATTCGGCGACGGCGCGCAGCGTGTGATTCTCGGCCGCCAGATGGTCGAACGTCGGGTCGGCGAAATGGAGATGCTTGCCGTTCGCGTCGATGCCCCACAGTTGGACGAGTTGGCCGGGCCGGCTGAACGGCAGCGGTCTGAGGATCACGCCGTTCACCACGCTGAAAATCGCCGTCGTGGCGCCGACGCCTAACGCCAGCGTGACGCTGGCGATGATCGCGAACCCCGGCGAGCGCCGGAACTGGCGCAGCGCGAACCGCAGATCCTGGAGAACAGAGTACATCCGTTCGCGCAATTGGGCCCGTTGCATGTGTGGTACCTCGAGGGACACGCAGTAGTCACGCAGGTCTTGGACGTCGCCGAACCGGCGGCGCGCTTCGGCAACCGCTTCGTCTTCCGTTAGGCCCTCGGCGCGCGAGCGACTGCGCGCGCATGGCCATGTGAAAATCGACTTCCTCCTCCAGGTCGCGCGCGATCTGCCCCGTGGACGCGGGCATGTGGAACGCGCGGCGCACACCGGAGGGAACGCGCACGACGTCAGCTCGACTCGATGATCCGGCCGACCGCGTGCGCGTACCGTTTCCACGTCTCGGATTCGGTGCGCAGCCGCGCGCGACCGCGCGCGGTGAGCGAGTAGTACTTCGCTCGGCGATTGTTGTCGGATAGTCCCCACTCCGACGTGATCGCCCCGCCCTCCTCGAGACGGTGGAGCGCCTTGTACAGCGCCGCATCGACGATCACGAGCTCGCCGCCGCCGCGGTGCTCGATCCATTCCGCGACCGCGTACCCATGCATCGCGCCCCAAGAGAGCGTCTTGAGGATCAGCACGTCGAGCGTGCCGTGGAGGAGGTCGCTGGCATCACGAGGCATCGGCATCCCACCCAACGAGGTTAGGGAAAGGATGGTTTCAACAACCGCAGTCCGCAAGACACGACTCAATCTCTGTGGAGCGCGGCGGGTCAATCGCCGAACACGGAGCGCTTCGTCGAAAAGGGCTCAAAGGATGACAAAAGTGATGCAAGGGATGGGGAAGATTGCGGCCGTGCGACGGTGGGCGTGTCGCGCACGCGCGTGAAACCATCCAGATGCGTGTACCGGTGACTTCGGACGTGCACCGAACAGATCTTCCCCATCCCTCGCATTACCGTTGCTATCCTTTTGACCAACTACAGAGGAGCCACCACACGCCGCCCTCTCTTCGCCCATGCTCGATTGCATGTAGCCTATAGTATAGATGGGCCTGCTTAGGAAACGTACGCCGCAAATTGGTGTGCACTTTGACTCGAGGGCTCGCAAGCGAGGGATGCGTCGGGCGATAGAGATCCGCTTCGCGCACTCGCGACGTATGCCGCGTGCGCGGCGGCGTTCGAGCGAACGCACCATCCACGGCCGCGACGATTTCCGTTAGCTGAGGAGCGGCCCATGACCACCTCCGATCTCTCGATCCGCAACCCCGCCGCCGATTCCATCAATGATCGGCGGGTCTTCATCACCAAACTCGGCCTGTTTGGACTGGGCGCGGCGTCGGCTACCGGATTCCTGGCCGCGTGCGGGAACGCGACCGGACCCAGCAGCTCGACGGCACTCGACCAGCAGATCATCAATGCAGCCGCGACCGCCGAAGCGCTGGCCAGCGTGATGTACGACAACATCATCAAGAGCTCGCCCGCGTACGCTGCGTTAGGCAGCGAGCATGCCGACGATCAGAGTTATCTGGCCGCCGGCCGCGAGCAGGAAGCCATCCACTACATGACGCTCGTGGGCGCCGGCGCCAAGGCCGCCACCACCGATTTCTACTTCCCCACCGGCATGTTCACCGACGCGGCCTTCGCCACCACCGTCAACACGCTGGTGACGCTGGAAGATGCCTTCATCGCCGCCTACCTGATCGGCGTGCGCGATCTCTCGACCGACGGCCTCAAGCAGTTGGCGGCACAGATCCTCGGCATCGAGTGCGAGCATCGCGCGCTGGCGAGAATCATCGCGGCCGATCTCAATCTGCCGGGCACGAAGGGGTTGTCCGGCGTATCGGAACCATCCACGGGCGCGGGCCGAGCGCCCAACAATCTGGCGTTCGAGCGCACGTTCTCGAGCTCGCTCAAGACCATCGGTGATGTCGTGACGGCGCTCGGTCCCTTCATCACGCCGGGCGCGAGCGGCTTCGATGCCACCAAGTTCTCGTTCGACGTCGACGTCGAACTTCTACGTGACCGAATCGCCGACGGTGACGCTCGACGACACGACACCGTAGCGGCGCGCCGGGCTGCCGCACCTATCCGCGGCAGGCTCCGACGGTATGTTGCGACAGCGAGAGTTCGCTGACGTTCGCAGGCGCACCGGGACGCGTCACCGGCCCGGTGCGCTACCGTCCGGGAGTCTTCACACAGGGGTGCGTTCGATGCTGCCGACCCGCACGTTAGGCACACAGGGCCTCGCCGTTTCCGCCATCGGGCTTGGCCTCATGGGGATGAGCTACGTCGTACGGCACTCGCGACGAGCGCGACGAGCGGCGAGTCCATCGCCACCATTCACCGCGCGATCGAGCTCGGCGTCACGTTGCTCGACACGGCCGAAGCGTACGGGCCGTACGCGAACGAGGAGCTGCTCGGCCGCGCACTGGCTCAGTTAGGCGCGGGCGCGCGCGACCGCGTCATCATCGCCACCAAGTTCGGGTTCACGTTCGACAAGAGCGCCATTTCCGGCCTCGACAGCCGGCCGGCGCACATTCGCGAGGTGGTCGACGCGTCGCTCGAACGCCTCGGCACCGACCGGATCGACCTGCTCTACCAGCATCGCGTCGACCCCGCGGTGCCCATCGAGGATGTCGTCGGCACGATGGCCGACCTCGTGCGCGAGGGGAAAGTGCGCTTCCTCGGACTGTCCGAGGCCGGCGAGCGGACCATTCGCCGCGCCCACGCCGTGCACCCGATCTGCGCGGTGCAGAGCGAGTACTCGCTCTGGGAGCGAAACCTCGAGCCGCACGATCATCCCCGTGCTCCGCGAGCTTGGCATCGGGCTGGTGGCGTTCTCGCCGCTAGGCCGCGGATTCCTCACCGGCGCGGTGCAAGCGCGCCGAGGACTATCCGCAGGGCGACTACCGCCGCGGCGACCCGCGCTACCAGGGCGCCAACTTCGACGCCAACATGCACGCGGCCGGCATCGTCCGCGACGTGGCGGCGCGCCGGGCCGCGAAGCCGGGACAGATCGCGCTGGCGTGGCTGCTCGCCAAGGGCCCGGACATCGTGCCGATTCCGGGCACCAAGCGCCGCGCCTATCTCGAGGAGAACGTCGCCGCCGCCGACATCCGCCTCACGCGGGACGATCTCGCGCAGCTCGACGCGGCGCTCGCCCCGGACAAGATCGCCGGCCCGCGCTACGGCCCGTCCCAGATGGCGCAGGTGGATCGGTGACCACGCCGGCCCGACGGTTGACGCCGCGCACTTGACGATGTCCGCAGGAGGGCGTATCATCAGATAAGCAATCCATAGAGCGTCTATATATATGGCCGCTTCCGGCGATCTCGTCCCCGGCACGCTCGAGATGTTGATCCTCAAGACGCTGAGCTTGGGGCCGCTGCATGGCTACGGCATCGCGCAGCACATCCACCGGCTGTCCTCCGAAGTGCTGACGGTCGAAGAGGGCTCGCTCTACCCTGCCCTGCAACGCATTCTCGCCAAGGGATGGGTGGCCGCCGAATGGAAGCAGACGCCCACCAAACGCCGCGCGCGGTACTACCGCCTCACGGCCGCCGGCCGCAAGCAGCTCGGCGTCGAGTCGTCGGCGTTCCAGCGCACGATGACGGCGATCTCGCGCGTCATGCGCGCCACGGAAGCGTGATCCATGTCCACGTGGCTCGATCGGATTCGGGCATTCGCCTATCGCGTGTCGCACATCGGCCGGCGCGGCGCGCTCGAACGCGATCTGGACGAAGAGTTGCGCTTCCATGAGGCCATGCTCTCGCGCGACCTCGAGCACGCCGGCGCCTCGCCCGCCGCCTCTCATTGATCGAACGGCTACGTTATCTCCCCGCCGGCGCGCGCGACTTCGCGACCTCCGCCATGCCACTGCTGGTGCGCGGTGACGGCAGGTTGCCGGACCCCTCGCGCGCGCTGCGCGACCTGGCGACGCAGGTTGCACCAGACCTGCCGTTCGAGGTGACACCGCTCCCGGCCGAGCGTCGCTTGCAGATTTTTCCATTCAGCTACGGCGCCGCGATCACGGCGGCGGTCGGGGTGCTCGGTCTCGCGATGGCGCTCGTCGGCCTCTACGGCATCGTCGGACTGGCCGTTAGGCAGCGGCGGCGCGACATCGCCGTCCACATCGCCATGGGCGCCGGCACGCGCGACGTGCTCCGCCTGGTGCTCCATCGCGAGTTGCGCCTCGTGGCCGCCGGCATTGCCGCCGGCATCGTCTTAGCGTTAGGCGAGGCGCGGTTGATCGCCAACCTGGTGTTGCCGCTGCCGTCGCTCGGCGTGTTCGGGTTCGTGGCGCTGGCCGCGACGCTGCTCCTGGTCGCGGGCGTTGCCGCGTTCATTCCCGCGCGCACGGCGCTGCGCATCGCGCCCATGCAGGTGCTGCGGCAGGAATAGGACGCGATCGGGCCGGTCAAGCCGTCCATCACCAGCACAGAACGTGCGCGTCGCGCCGGCCGCACGTGTTTTGTTCCGCTCGCATATATGCCGTGTCAAGATTTCGTCTCGCGCCTTGCCTTCCCGCCCCGAACTCGTGAGGATGCGGGTTCACGGTCATCGCAGGAGGGAAACATGGCCAAGGCAACGAATCCCATTCCGGCCGGACATCGCACCGTCACGCCACATCTCGTCTTGGCGAACGCCGCCTCGACGATCGAGTGGTACAAGAAAGCGCTCGGCGCCGAGGAAGTGACGCGGGCGGACGGGCCGGATGGCAAAGTGATGCACGCCGAGATTCGCATCGGGGATTCGCTCATCATGGTCAACGACGACATGATGGGCGGGAACACGGTCAAGGAACGTGGCGGGTCGCCGGTGTCGCTGTGGCTGTACGTCCCCGATTGCGACGCGTTGTTCAATCGCGCGTTGAAGGCGGGCGCCAAAGTCGCACCGGGCGGCATGGGCGAAATGCAGGATCAGTTCTGGGGCGATCGGTGCGGTATGATCGTCGACCCCGAGGGTTATTGGTGGACCATCGCCACGCACACGGAAGATCTGACCCCCGACGAGATGAAGACGCGCACGGAAGAGTTCATGCGCCAGTTCGCGACAGCGCACTAACGCAGAGGGCGCGGGCGACGTCGATCGCCGCGTGAACGTGAAGGCCACTGTCGAGTCCGACAGTGGCCTTCTGTATTTCCGGTCGGCTTGACCTGTCCAGTGCGAGGTGTAGTGTAGGGTTAACCTGATAAAGGACATTCATACGGTTAACCCCAATTCGGCGGCCGGACCATGGCGAGTGATGGCGGCGTGCGCCTTACTGCCGATCCTGGCTGCCGCGTCACCGGATGCTGCCCAACGGGGCGCAGACTCGGCGGGGATCCCTTCGCTCTCGATCGACCTCGGCCGCGCGATCGTCCCACTGGACGGCCCATGGCGATTCCATACCGGCGACGATCCCCGTTGGGCGAACCCGAGCTTCGACGACTCGGCGTGGGAAACGGTCGACCTCACGCCGCCGGCCGGCGCCCACGACCCCGACGTCGGCCTCACCGGCTACGTGCAAGGATGGGGCGCACGAGGCCATCGCGGATACTCGGGCTTCGCGTGGTACCGCCTGCGCGTGTCCGTGAGCGGGCCACCCGGTGCACCGTTAGCACTCGCCGGCCCGCTCGAAGTGGACCAGGCGTATCAGATCTTCGCGAACGGCGAGCTGCTCGGCGGCTCGGGCCGATTCGCCGGCGCGACGCCCGTGGTCTACAACACGCGGCCCGCGATGTTTACGCTCGCGAATGTGCCCGCGCCCACGCCTGCGTTGCCTCACGGGCAGATCCTGATCGCACTGCGCGTCTGGGTAGGACCCGGGTTCATGCGCGAAGTACCCGACGGCGGCGGCATTCGCATCGCCCCCGCACTTGGCGACCTGAGCGCAGTTCGCGCACAGTATCGCATCGACTGGCAGGCCAAGGTTCTGGGCTACGTCGTCGAGGTCGTGGAGGCCGTCGCGTTCCTGCTGCTCGCCGTGATGACACTGAGCGTCGCCATGTTCGAGCCGTCGAACCGCGCCTACCCATGGCTCGCCGTCGCCCTCGTGCTCGTTGCCATCGCGCGCGGCAATCAAGCGGTCTTCTACTGGACCGCGTGGGAGAGCGCCCACACGGCCATTCTGCTCCGGTTCGTGTTCGTCGACCCGCTCGCACTCGGCGCATGGGCCATGGCGTGGCGCGCCTGGTTCGGCGTTAGGCGGCCGACGTGGCTCCCCCGCGTCATTGGCGCCCTGACCGCGTTCTATGTCCTAACGGACCTGGTCGCTGCATCCGGCCTCGGCCGGGCGAGCCACGTCGCTCTGATGCTCACGACACCGGTGCGCCTCCTGTTCGTGCTGGTCATGGCGATCATCATTTACCAGAGCGTCGTGCGCCCCGGGCCAAGGAACTGGCTCGCCATCGCCGCCACGCTGCTCGTGTCGATCGGCTTGTACGCCCAGGAAGTGAGTACGCTCGGAATTCCCGGCATCTGGTTCCCGTTCGGCGTCGGTGTCTCGCGCACGCAGTACGCGTACGCGTCGTTCGCGATCGTTGCGTTCGCGGTGCTGCTCCGCCGGCTCGCGGCATGCGCCCGCGCCGCTGGCGGCCGGCATTACCATTCAGTGGCATGAGGCCTTCGACTGACGACTTTCAGCTCATCGCCGGCAACCTCGCGCTCGACTTCGTCAACACCATTGGCGATCGGTTGGGCGAAGCACGCGAGTATCTCACGAGCTCCGCGGAGCTCAGTCGTTGGGCGCGGCTCGCCGGGATTCTTGCGCCCAGCGCCAGGTTGTCGCTGACGCCGCGCCAGCTCGCGTCCGTCCGCGACGCGCGCGGCGATCTCTATCGACTGTTTCACCCCATCGCGCTCGGCGCGTCGCCGTCGCGCCATGCCCTTGCGGCGCTCAATACCAGACTCCTAACGCTTGCGCATGTGCGCCGTCTCAGGTGGCGTCGCGGCACCGTGAATTGGGAGTGGCGCACGTCCGCCCGCGATCCGAGTGCCGTTCTGGCCCAGGTATTCTCGAGCGCCGCCGATTTGCTGGTGTCGCGCCACCTCGCGCACGTTAGGCAATGCGATGGCGAGCACTGCGGTTGGCTTTTCGTGGATCGATCGCCCGCCAGCCGGCGCCGGTGGTGCAGCATGGCGGATTGCGGAAATCGCGCGAAGGCTCGGCGACATCTTGCAGTCCTCCGGCGCGCGTCGCGTTAGGCAGTTATCCGCCGCCGCCCGGAGCGGCATCACGCATCGCCGCCGCCGGATTGGCGCGCGCAGCCCGCCGCGCCGGAAGGTAGCTCGCGAGGAGCGCGACCGCCGCGAACACGATGGGCACGCCGGCGAATGTAACAGGGTCCAACACCGAGACGCCATAGAGCCATCGCTGGAGCGGACGCACGGCAATGAACGCGCACACGAGCCCCGCCGCGGTTCCGGCCGCCGTGAGGCGCAACGCGCGGCCGACAATGAGGTTCACGACACCCCTCCCCGATGCGCCCAACGCGATCCGTAGGCCCATCTCGTGGCGGCGCTCGCTCACCACGTACGACATCACGCCGAAGATCCCCACGGCGCCGAGTGCGAGCGCGACGAACGCAAACGCGGTGACCAGGGCCGCGGTGAAGCGCGCGCCCACCACCGAGCCCGACACCACGTCGTCCATCGTCCGCACGTCGCTCACCGGCACGCCGCGGTCGATGTCGTGCACGATGCGCCGGATCGCGGCGCCGGCCGCTCGGGGGTCGCCCGTCGTGCGCGCGACGAGCCACAGCTCGCTGCCCACCTTCTGCGTGCGCTGCGACCACGGCATGTAGATCGTGACGTTGGACGTATCGCGAAGACTGTCCTGCTTCGTGTCCGGCACGATGCCGACGATCGTGAACCACGGACTCTCGTACGGATAGCCAATGCGGTGGCCAATGGCGTCGCCCGATGGCCAGAACTGTCGTGCGACGCTTTGACTAACGATCGCCACCGGCGGTTGGTCCGCGCGATCGTCGTCGGTGAACGACCGGCCGCGCAGTAGCGGGATGCGCATCGCGGCGAAGTAGCCGGGCGAGACGGTCTGCACGTGGTCGATGAACGGCAGTTGGCGTGTGACGTCCTCGTATTGTCCCTGCACGCGGATGGCGAGACCTTGGAGCGGCGCGGCCAGCGACAGTTGGTCGACGAGCGCCGCGTCCCGCACGTCCGACATCGCGCGAACGCGATCGAGTACCTCCGCGTAGAACGTTGCGAGACGCTCGGTGCCCGGCGCGTACGTCGCCTCGGGCGCCGAGATGCGCGCGGCGATCACGTGGGTCGGATCGAAACCCGGATCGATCGAGCGCAGCGCCGCGAAGCTGCGCACGAGGAGTAGCGAGCCGACCACGAGCATTACCGCGAGCGCGATCTCGCCGCCCACGAGCCATCCCGACAGGCGCGTGTGCGAGCGCGAGCCCCACCCTCGGCGGCCGAGCATCGAGCCCGACGCCCATGCGGCCGCGGACGTCGCGCGCAGCGCGGGCACGATGCTGAACACGATACCCGTCGCGATCGACATAGCGAGTGTGAAGGCGAGCGCCGTGCCGCTCACGGCGATCTCGTTGGCACGCGGCAGACCGGTGGGGACTCCGGCCACGAGGGCGCGCACCGTGAACACCGCGATGGCGACGCCCGCTGCCGCGCCGATCATCGCGAGCAACACGCCTTCGGTGATGAGTTGTCGCATCAAGCGGCTGCGTCCTCCGCCCAACGCAGCGCGCACGGTGAGCTCGCGTTCGCGCGCCGTAGCGCGGGCGAGCAGCAGGTTGGCGACGTTGACGCACGCGACGAGGAGCACGAGGAGCGTCGCGCCGAAGAGCATCCAGAGGAGCGGCGCGCTCGCACCCACGACGTTGGACTTGAGCGGTGTGGCCGTCGCGTCGCGGCGGTAGTCGGCGCCCGGATCCCAGGCGGGGTTGAGCGTCCGCAGCGACGGCCACACTCTGTGCACCTCGCGACGCGCCTGGTCGAGGCTTGCGTTAGGAGCGAGGCGGCCGACGAACTCCTTGCCGCCCACCCCCCACAGGAGGCCAATGTTCTTGGGGTCGATCACGTACGGCATCCAGTACTGGACGTCGGCGCGCGGGTATCGGAACGACGGCGGCATGACGCCAATGACCGTGTACGGCAGCCCCTCGAGCGTCACCGTCCGCCCAACGACGTCGCGCGCGCCGCCCAACTCGGTGCGCCAGGTGGCGAAGCTCACGAGCAACACGTGATCGCCGCCCGGCGCGCCATCGCTCGCCGCGAACCCGCGTCCGAGCATCGGCGCCGCGCCTAACAGAGGCATGAGGTTCGGCGTGACGGCAACGCCCGTGAGGCGGAGGGCGTCGCGGCCGTCGTCGACCGGGTCCGTGGTGGTCACCCATTCGGCGAGATCGCTGACCGTGCGCAAGCGTTCACGCAGGGCGAGGTACTCACCGGAGGATCCCTGACCCAGGGTGACGAGGCGATCCGGGTGCGCGTACGGGAGCGGTTGCAGCACGACTGCGTGAAGCACCGAAAAAATGGCCGTGTTGGCGCCGATGCCTAACGCGAGGGTGAGCACGGCCGCGATGGTGAACGCCGGCGTGCGGCGCAGCGCGCGCCAGCCGAACCGGAGGTCCTGCACCAGGTCCGACACCCACTCGGTGCGCCGCTCGGTGGCATGTTGTCGCTCATCGTGCTTGACGAGAGCCGACCGAACGACGGTGACGTCGCCGAAGCGTTCCAGGGCGTCGCGGCGCGCCTCCTCTGGCGTCAGCCCCATCGCGATGTTGCGATCGATGCGCATTTGGATGTGGAACGACAGCTCGTCGTCGACGTCCGCCGGCACATTCGGCCGCACGAAGCCCAGATAGCGCAGCCAGCGCGGCGTGCGATCGCTCATGCGATTGAGGGCTCGGCCCGCAGCACGCGGGCGACCGCGTGGGAATACTCGAGCCAGATCGACGCTTCGGCGCGGAGCAGCGCGCGGCCGGCGCGCGTGATGGTATAGTACCGCGCGCGGCGATTGTTCTCGGACAGTCCCCACTCTGAGGTAACGAGCCCGCGG
This sequence comes from uncultured Gemmatimonadaceae bacterium, assembly GCA_963702675.1. Taxonomy (GTDB): domain Bacteria; phylum Gemmatimonadota; class Gemmatimonadetes; order Gemmatimonadales; family Gemmatimonadaceae; genus JADGGM01. The sequence goes on along the minus strand of CAVPDN010000008.1, from coordinate 551,593 downwards.
TCCTGAAGCCGCCGGAGCGCGGGATAGAGCGAGCCCTCCTCGATGCGAAGGACGTCGTCCGTCGTCTCCTCGATCCAGCGCGAGATGGCGTACCCGTGCGCTCGGCCTAACAGAAGCGACTTGAGGATCAGAATGCGGAGGGTGCCCTGGAGCAGGTCACCCGGATCGCGGGAGGTCGGCATGGCGTGTCCCTTGGCAAGCATAGGGGACGATGCGCCCGGCCGGCCTCCCTGTCAAGCCTAGGGAAAAACGCTGCCCACCGAGTGTGTGCGCGCGCTCCCGATCACACCGGGTCGACCTGTATTTTCTGGAACGAGACCTCCACCGGATCACCGGTAGTGAACAACGAGCCGGTGAGCTCGTTGGGCGACGGCAGCGTCGCAATCAGGTGATAGGTCACGTCGTCGTCCTGCGCGATCGTAAGGGTGATGGTCGTCCCCGTGATCGCGCCCGTCACCGTCAGATTGCCGCTGGGCCCCGCCTCGCCGAAGTACGTCCCCGTACCCGTCACCGTCGTACCGGTGACCTGCAGCGTGAATGCCCTCGACGACCCTACGCCTAACCCTGACTGCGTCCATGTGCCGCGAAGCTCCGCGGCAACCCTGTTGGAATTGGTGATCCCGCTGCTCGAGCATGCCGCCGCCGAGCCAAGAGCCACCGCCAGTATCAGACGATGCAGGTGCATAACGGCCTCGCTGTGGAAGGGTCTTCGACTACCTATACCGGTACGGCTAAGGTTGGTTCCCCGGGGCAGCGCGCGCGATGCACCGCCCCGATTATCTACCCATCCACGAACAGAAGCGTCACAAACTGCGCGATGGACCTACGCCGCCGGCCTAGTCCGCCCGCAACGCCATCATCGGGTCGACCTGCATTGCCTGCCGCGCCGGGAGCCAGCTCGCCGCCACCGCTGCCACGGCGAGCAGCGCCGCCGCGCCCCCGAACGCGACGACGTCGGTGGGCGGCACGCCGAACAGATACGTCGAGAGCAGTCGCGTGGCGCCGAATGCCAGGAGGCCGCCCGTTAGGACGCCGATGCTCGCGAGCACCATTCCCTGCCGCAGCACCATGCGCAGAATCGTCCCGCGCGCCGCGCCAAGCGCCACGCGCACGCCGATCTCACGCGTCCGCTGCGCCACGCTGTACGCAATCACGCCGTAAATGCCGAGCACGGCCAGCAGCAGCGCGACGACGCCGAGCGACCCGCTGATCAGGAGCGCGAGTTGCTGCGGGAACAGCGACACCGCTACCTCATCGTCCATCGTACTCTGATCGAGCACCGGGAGTCGCGGGTCGACCTCGGCGACGAGGCGCTCGAGCGGTTGGGCGAGGCGCGCGCCCGGCACGGTGCGCACGAGAAGATTGGTGCTCGACCTGTACCGCTGCGCGATCGGCACGTAGACGAAGTCGAGTGGCGTTTCGTCGAGCGCGCCATACTTGGAGTCGCGCGCCACGCCCACCACGGTGACCGTGCGCTTGTCGCTGTGAAAGGTGCGCCCAACCGGATCGGCAACGCCGAAGATGTGCGTCGCAAAATGCTGATTGACGATCGCGACGTCGCCTGTGCCGGCGCGGTCGGCGGCGGTGAACGCGCGGCCGCGTACGATGGGAATGCGCATCACGTCGAAGTAGCCGGGCGTGACCACGTCCCAGCCGCTGTCCCATCCGTCCTGCCCGTTCGGCGCCGGACGCCCGTCGACGACGATCGCCCCGTAGCCGATGAACGTGCCGCCTAACGGCAGCACCGCGGAGAGCGCCGCGGCGCGCGCGCCCGGTAGATGCGCGGCACGATCGACTAACGCATCGGCCTGCGCGACGCCGCGCTGATCGTCGTACCCGGCCAGCGCCAGGTCGAGCGACGACGACGTCGACGTCGTGCGGCGCGAAGCCGGGATCGATGGCGCGCGCGCGAACGAGCGAGCGGGCGAACAACGCGGCCACGATGAGCAACAGCATCGACACCGCGATCTGCGACACGAGCAGCACGCTGCGGATGCGGTGGCGGCGGCCCGTGGCGCCCGCGTCGATCTTGAGCGCCGGCACGAGATCGGGCGCGGTGCTCTCCATCGCCGGAAGCACACCCACGGCCACGGCCGTGAGCAGCGTGATGCCGAGCGAGAACACCAGGACGCGGAGGTCGAGCGCGGGATGGACCACGATGGGAACCGGCAGCCGCGGCACCAGCGCCATGACCATCCGCACCAGCCAATTCGACAACACCAATCCGATCAGTGCTGCCGCGACGCTGATCACGAGAGCTCTCCGTGATCAGCTGGCGCACCAGCCTGGAGCGCGACGCGCCTAACGCAACGCGCATGGCGATCTCGCGGCGCCGCCGCGCTGCCCGCGCGAGCAGCATGCCGGCCACGTTCGTGCTCGCCACCAGTAGCACCAGCCCCGCCACCACGAGCAGCACGGTCATGAACCCGGCGATGACGTCGTGGCCATCGCCGGGAACGAGCGACAGCGGGTCCACGCGCACGCCGTCGAGATCTGATTCGTCGGGAAAGCTCTGCCGCAAGCGTGCGGCGATAGCCGAGAGCTCGCCCTGCGCCTGGGCGCGCGTGCGCCCCGGGGCGAGCCGTCCCACGGCGACGAGCCAGACGTCGCGCCGCTCCGTTAGCATTCCCTCGCTCTTGTCGAGACGAACTGACGCGCGCATCGGCATCCACAGATCCGGCGCGATCACGAACGGCCCCTGGAATCCCGGCGCGGCGACGCCGAGCACGGTGAACTGCGTCCCGTTGAGGGTGATCGCACGTCCGACGACGCTCGAGTCGCCATTGAAGCGGCGATGCCAGTACCGATCGCTCAACACGACCACCGATGCCTCACCGGCCTCGCTGTCCTCGCTCGGCCCAAAGAATCGACCGAGCGCGGGGTGCGCTTGCAACACGGTGAAGAAATTGCCTGACACCGTGCCGCCGCGCACCGCGACGCTACCCTCCGAGGTGAGCAGGCTCAGCGCCTTGGGCTCGAGATCGATCGCCGTTAGGCCGCTCAGACTCGTCGCGCGGGAATAGTCGGTATACGTGGGGTACGAGAACGTATCGAAGCCGTGACCGTGGCGCGTCCCGCCCACGCTCACCACGCGTCCCGGGTCCCCGACGCCCGCCGGCGCATGGCCGAGCAGCGATTCGGCGAGCGTGACGATGCCGGTGGTTGCCCCAATCCCGATGCTGATCGACAGCACAGCGACCACGGCGAAGAGCGGCGTGCGCCGCAATCCGCGGAGCGCCAGTCGAACATCGGTGGCGAGCGATTCCGCCCAACGCGCGCCGCGTGCTTGACGTGCATTGTCGGCCATCACGGTGAGGTTGCCGAATTCTCGCCGCGCGGCGACGCGCGCGTCGTGCGCGGAGAGCCCGCGCGCCAGGTATCGTTCCGTCGCTAGCTCGAGGTGCGCGCGCATTTCGTCGTCCATTTCGCGTTGCACGCGGCCGAACAGGAACACGGCTCTGAGGCGGAGCACCGCTCGTCGGATGATCGACATGGGTCAGGCTCGCTTGAGGATGGCGGCGATGGCGCCGGCGAAGCGCTCCCACGTGGCGCGCTGTTCGCTGAGGTGTTTTCGGCCGCCGGCGGTGAGCGAATAGACCTTGGCGCGGCGTCCGGTGTCCGTCTCCTTCCACGCCGCGCGAATCAGCCCGCGCTCTTCGAGGCGATAGAGCGCGGGGTAGAGTGAGCCGGCGTTCACCTGGAGCACATCGCGCGAAACGGCCTGGATGCGCAGCGTGAGGTCGTAGCCGTTCGTCGGTTCCGCGCGGAGCATCTGGAGCACGATCAGGTCGAGCGTGCCGTTGAGCAGCGGGGCAGATTTGGGCATGGCAGCGGGGCGTGGGGTCCGTACAACTAGGCCGTCTAGTGCACTAGACGGCCTAGTGATCGGGAAAGTTTCAGGCGCCCCCGCTCGGCTTCGTGACCATCACCTCGAGGCGTTCAGCTGCACGCCGGTTCAGCCGGCGTCATGTACCTCGTGGGAGCCATCTAGAAGTGGTGCGTAAACAGCGCAATGAGCAAGATGAGTGGGAGTGGCACGCCCAGGAGCAGCAACAGGATGGACCGCATACGACGCCTCCGTTAGTGACCGACATTGGACCAAACATGAATCGGGCAAGCCAACGCTACAGTGCCTTCACGTGGTCCCGCTGCCGGCCACCGATCGTCGCGGTGAAGCTCGCGACAAACGCACCCGCGAGGAGCGCGAAGAAGAGACAGAGCGACAGTTCTGCCGCCGCATGTCGAGCCGTGTCCGCCGCCTGCTGCGCCTGCGCGAAGACCTGGGATACCCGTTTCTCGGCGTCGGTTTGGTCGAGGCCCGTCTTGTTAGCAACCAGTTGACCGACGTATGCCTGATCGTCGGGCGACAGCGCTTTATGTCGCAGCGCATTCGCGAAAACGATCCGTGCCTCGTCGCGCGCCGCGGCATCATCCTGAGCGCCAAGCGACCGATCGCCACGGAACAGCAGGCCCGTCAGATAATCCGACGGATTCGCTCTCTCCGACGCGGCGCCGCCCGCTTCTCGACTAACGGCCGCCGGAGCCGATGCGCCAACCATTGTTGCGGCCGCCGAGGTCAAGAGCGCAGCAGTCACTACCAGGCCGGTAGCCCAAGCCAACAACCCGTGGGCTGTGTCCCGAAAGTACACCTCGTCGGAATGAATCGTCGCCCACTTCGTGCGCAGTCGTCCCGCCAAGTATCCGCCCATGGCCGACGCCAGAATCTCGGCGACGATCAACCACACCAACGCCGCTGCTCCCACCGCCGCGGCCGACGCGCCGCTGTTGGACCACGGCGAGACTGCCGAAAACCCGAGGCCCGCACCGAGGGCTAACAGAACCAGGGACAACGCAGCCGCCGCGAGTGCACCGGCGATCACCGCCGCCCACGACACGCCTGACGCCAACGACTCGCCGCCGGCGACGTCCGCCGTCGTTAGTCCATTGTCGACGGTCAACGATGGTACCATTGCGCGCTCCATTGCGACGCTCCTTCTGCTCGGGTTGCGGTCAGCACGGAGGCTGCACGATGTGCAATGCCATTGATCGCGGATCGCGGTGCCACCATCGGCCCTAGTGCAATAAGTCAGCCCAAGTCAGGTGCGCCCCGGTGCGGCGCTACAACGAACCGCGCATCGACGGCGTGAACGTGATGCCGACCAGCAAACCTTCGGGCGTGATGAACCGGCTGACCGTTTGCCCCCACGGCTCCTTCTGGTTCTTGACCAGCATCCGATATCCGCGCGACTCGAGCTCCGCGGTCGCCGCCTGGATGTCGGCGACGTCGAACTCCAACCATGCCTGGGGAGCCGGAATCTCCGCGGGCCACGCGTCCGCGCCAAAGCACGAGCGCGCGGCTTCGGACAAAGGCCACAGAGCGAACGTCTTCGCGCCCGGTACCGATTCCGTGTGCAGGTAGCCTCCCTGCTCCTCCTTGAACCCGATGCCCAACGCGTCGCGATAGAGCGCGCGGCTCGCCGGCATGTCGCGCACGATCGGTCCAAAGCCGACGATGAACAGAACCTTCGTGGTCTCGATGCCATGCATGGCTGCCTCCCTGTGCAAGTCCGTCCATCGATCGCAGCACGCGCATCTCCCGGTCCATCGCGCGCGGCGCGCGTCCGAACGTCCGCATGGCGCGCAGCGGCGGCGGCGAATCCGCTGGCGCAGCCGCGCTTGTCTTGGTACCGGTGAGTACCCATATTAGCCGTATGCGTACCCGCGGCGTGGAGATCCTCGATCAGCCCGGAACGGATCCGGATGTCGTTCGCCGAGCCATGACCGAGCTCATGCGGTCGAACCGCCTCTTCGGTGGCGCCGCGGCTGTGGCCGCTGAGATCCGTGTCGTCGCGCCGACATTGCCGCGCTTCGCGACCCTTCTCGACGTCGGGACCGGACTGGGCGACATCCCGCTCTTGGCGCGCGACATCGCCGCGCGCTACGGCGTCCTGCTCCGTACGATCGGCCTCGACACCGATGAAACGCTGGTGCACGCCGCCGCTCGACGCACGTCATGCGCGGTGCGCGCCGACGCGCGAGCGCTCCCGTTCGCGGACAAGACCGTCGACGTCGTGGTGTGTTCGCAGGTGCTGCATCACTTCTTCGACGGCGACATCTCGCGCGTGCTGCGCGAGCTCGATCGCGTGGCGCGCGTGCGGGTGATCATCGGCGATCTTCGCCGGAGCCGCTTGGCGATGGCGCTGTTCTGGGCCGCGTCGACGGCGCTCGGCTACCATGCCGTGAGCCGCCACGACGGGATCGTCTCCATCGGCCGCGGGTTCACGGCCGAGGATCTCCGCGCGGCGATCGTCGCTGCGTTAGGCCACGGCGCATTCGTTAGGCGTAGGCCCGGGTGGCGCCTCACGGCGAGCTGGACCCCGCTCGCCGCGCCGCCGGATCGGCTCGTGAGCGCCGCGTGACAACCGCCGACCCGCGAGACTTTCGGGCGCGGCAGCGCTCCGTCCGCGAAGACGCGATACTCGCTGCCGCCGCCGAGCTGGTGGCCAAGGCCGGCTACGACGCGATGAAAACCGACGATGTCGCGACGCGGGTCGGCATCTCCAAGCGCACGCTGTACGATCATTTCCCGTCCAAGGAGCTGCTCGTCGTGCGCATCGTCACGAGCGGCATGGCGCGAGTCCTGCGCGCGTTCGATGACGTCGATCCATCGCTGAGCGCGATCGACCGTCTCGCGGCTGCGTTACGCATCGCCGTGCAGCATCGGCTGTCGCTCTGGGATTGGGGTCAGCCGTTGCCGCGCGCGATCCTCGAGCAACACGAGGACTATGTGCGCCTCAGACGGCAGGCCGGCGCGCGCATTGGCGCCTGGCTGGATGAGGGCAAGCGCCAGGGGAGCATCACACGCGCCGTGCCGACCCCGCTCCTCGTTAGGCTGCTCATGCAGTGGTTTTCGGCCGACCTGCACGGGATCGCACACACGAGCGGCGTGCGCGAGGCGGACGCCGCCGAGTCCATCGTGCGCGTCATGCTCCGCGGCGTGCGCAGCGCCTAGGGATACGCAGCGCCGGCGAGACGCTCGGCGTTCCAGATGAGATAGCTATGACGTCAGCCCCAACGATCCGATCGTGTTTGCGGTGTTGGCGACAACGCTGCTCGTGGTTGCCGTCGCGGCATGCGGCATTCCCGCGGCGCGCGCTGCGCGAAGCGATCCCGCGGGGCCATTGCGCGCCGACTGATCTTGTCATCGCTACCGGCTTTCACTCACCACGCGACCATTCAGCGACATCGGCGGCCGTGCGTCATTGGGGTACAGCTTCGCGAATGCGGCGATTTGCGCTGCGGAAACCTCGACGGGGGTCTTCAGCACGTACCACACGACCCCTTCCGTGCACGGCGGCGCGGTCACCGACCCCAGGTACTCATAGTACGCCGTGTTAGGCGGTAGCATCTCGCCCGGGTTCACGTCCACGCCCGAGATACTCAGCTCCTTGCCGACGACGAGCGGCATGTGATCCCAGAGCGTTTGCACCGTCGCCGCTGCCCGGCCTCGCTCGAGGAACACGGCGACGCCGGCGACCTCACCGCCGGCGGCTGCGTACATCAGGTGGAGCTCCATCTCGTACCGCTTCCCGCCGATCAGTTCTTCGGCCGGATGATGAAAGTGAAACTGGGTGAGCTGGTATCGCTTGTCGCCGACGATGAGAAAGTCCCCGCTCCCCGGCGGCACGTAATTCACGCGGACCGTGTGCCCGTTGTTGACGAGGTGGTCGAGCGGCGCGCTGTGATTCTCGAAGCGGAGTGGCGGCAGATCGGCGCGATGCGCGCCCGTAATGTCGATCGGGGACTGGTGCTTTCCGGTGTTGCAGATCGTGTATGCCGGATCGAGGGCGCTCCAGTGATCGGCGCCCCTCGGTCCGGTATAGTCCCACGGCGTTTTCCACTGCGCATGGAGCGTGGGCGCCGCGGCTGCAGTACCGGCGACGCACAGCAGCGCGATTGCAATCGTCTGTCCTCGCATAGGCAACCTCAGCGTGTGATCGAGCCGCCCGTGTCCGCATCCGCAGTTCTAACGGGTCGTCATTGGGCAGTCGACGTGGTCGGACGAACCATGGGAATGTGTCGCGCGCTCGCGTTGCACGCTTTGACCAGCGTCAAACTATGGATGCCATCGGTCAAGGCGTGGCGTGGCGCGCATCACACCGCGCACGCGGCGGACCTTCGGAAACGGCGTCGCTGGTGAGGCTGGGCGTCGAGAGGCAGCGGCTACCGTTCGGCGCGGGCGCCGTCCGACGGGCGGTCGGAGGACACGCGCCGGAAGATGGTGCCGTACCGCAGCAACCAGTCTCGCCGCGTGCGATCGAACGGCTCCGGGGCCCAGTACGTCATGGGCCATCGCGTGAGCGCGTTTGCGTCGCCGTTGTACAGCTCCTCGACGCGGTCCGCCGTCGGCGTGAGACCAAGCGACGTGATGCCCCGGACCTTCACGTCCGGATTGACGCCGGTGAGAAAGAGATACCCGCCCGTGTCGACGAGGCCGGCGATGTTCGTGAGCGCCTGCTCGGCCTGCGCATCCTGAAAGTGGCAGAGGACGTTGTTGACGAACACGATGTCCTGGGGCCCGAGCCGCTCGCCTAACGTCGCGTCGAAGACGCTGGCCAGCTCCCACCGTGCGCATTCGCGATACCATCCCGGCACGGTGACCGATTCGCCTTCGTCGATGAACAGGCCGCCCGCGATCAGGTCGTCCATGCGGGCGTCCGTCAGGCGCTCGAGCTCGCGCCCCGTCCGATTGTACCGCGCGACGTGCGCCGCGGCGAGCGACGCCTCGGAGATGTCGACGCCCAACCCGACGAGCTCCAAGTTAGGCCGCGTCGTGTGCGCCGACCAGAGCGCCGAGTACAGCTCGGCGCCGGTGCTGCACCCAATGGAGGCGATGCGAAGGCGTGGCGCGCGCGACCAACCGCGCACCAGGTCGCGCAGCACCTCGAACTGGACTCCGTTGCGGAGAAAGAACGTGTGCTCCGAGTCGGGGCGCCGCGGCTGTCGCGCGCGATTGCGCCCTTGCACATAGCGTCCGTACTCGTTGACGAGGTGGCCGTGGGCGCCGCGCGCCGTTAGCCATGCCCACGCGAGCTTGTGCACTTTGTCGACGTAGCGCGGCGCCGTGTCGGACCACGTGACGACGTTCCACATGATACGCAGCAGCTTGCGAGCGCCGAATCCGGCCGGCCGTGTCGGGGCGTGTGCATGACGCATGACGCGAGCTCCAGCGCGCGAGGCCGGCCCGTCATTCGACGGATTCCGGCACCGTGTAAAAGGTACACCCAAACAGAAGTTCAGCCTAATTCGTACGACGGCCGTTGGCGTGCTCATCAGCCAATTTCCCATTGTCGGGAACCGAACCGGCGTCGGATCGGCTCTTATGTGGGACCGACCAGCAAGCGGGCTCATGGGAGTTAGCCGCGTCGAGCCGCGCGCGCCATGTGAGACGCCGCATTTTTCCTGACGGCTAACGAACCGCCCACTGACCGGGGGGGAAGGTCGAGCGATGCATCTAGTTGGTGATCGTACGCCGCCGCGACGCTCGCGTTGGCAGCGCTTCCTCCTCTTCGCGTTTCGTCTCGCGCTCTTCTCGGCCGCCCTCGTGGCACTGCGTCACGAGATCGCGGGTGTGCATCGCGCAGATGTCGTGCGCGCACTGCGCAGCTATGGTTGGCCGCGGATCGCGCTCGCTCTCATCTGTACGGCGGCGAGCTTTGTCACACTCGGCGCCGTTGAGTTGTTGGCGAACCGTGCCGCCGGCGGCAATGCGGGGCGCGCCATGCCCCGCCGCGCGTCGTTCGCAACGGCCTTCGTGGCACACGCCTTCAGCCAATCGGTTGGCTTTGCGCTGCTCACCGGTGCCGCCGTTCGACTGCGGGCATACGACCGGTACGGTGTCGACGCGCGCGCCGTGGCGCGCACGACAGCGACCGTCACCGCCGCCGTGATTCTCGCGTTAGGCTCGTTAGTCATGGTCGCGCTCGTCGGCGCGCCGGCGACGCTGCGCGTCCGTCAGCTCGCCATGTTCGGCTGGGGTGTGCGCGCGTTGGTGGCGGCGGTCGTCGTGTCCCTCGTCGTCGTCGTTCTCTACCGCGCGCGCCGGCGCGGCGCGCTGCCGCCGCTCCGCATCGCCGTCGCGCTCGTGGCCCTTTCCACGATCGACTGGCTCCTCACCGGCGCTGTTCTCGTCGCCTTCATACCGGCGACGTCCATCACATCTTGTGTCGACATCCTGCGCGCGTTCGTCGTCGCCAACGCGGCGGGTATGGCGAGCCAGGTGCCAGGTGGCGCTGGCGTGCTCAATGTCACCCTGCTCTCTTTGGTCGCTCCGCGTGTACCATTGACGACGCACGGTGCGCTCGCCGCCGCGCTCGTCGCGTACCGCGTGACCTACTATCTCGTTCCGCTCTGCGCCGCGACAATGGTCGCCGCGCTGGGCGAGATGCGGCGCGTGCGACGGACTTCCTCTCACCAGACGCAGACCATCGTGCGCCCGCTTCCCTCCCACACACGAGCCCCCACGATACCAGCACCTGACGCAGTCGCATGCACCGATGATTCGCCGTCGCCGCTCACCGCCGAGGCGCACAGAGTGGAGTGGCTGATCGACAACGCCGACGCCTACGATGCCCTGCTCGATGCCGTTCGTTCGGCGCGTCAGCGCGTGTGGATCACGCAGCTCGCGTTCGATGCCGACTGCGCGATCTACTCGCGATCCGGCGGCGACGACACGCTCCTCGCCGAAACGCTGACCGGCCGCGCGGCGGATTCGGTGGACGTCCGCATCCTGCTCAACGAACATTTCCTGCAAAACACGCTGCGGGCGTTTCGGCGCTATTTGGGTGCGTCGAGCCGCATCCGGTTGCGCGGCGTGCGACGCTTTCCGCACTTCCTCCACGTGAAGATGGTGATCGTGGATGGACACGACGCGTTTCTGCTCGGCTCGCCGTTCGTGAACGGCTACTGGGACGACGCGCGCCATGCGCCGGCCGATGCGCGCCGGCCTAACCGTGAGCTGAGCGGGCGTCCGCTGCACGACGTGTCCCTGCGCGTCGGAGGGCCCGTCGTGGGGCATCTCGAGTCCCACTTCGCCGAGCTGTGGAACGCGGCGTGCGCGAACACCGCACCGGACGCGATCGACAATGATCCCGTTCGCCTAACGCACGGGCGGTGTGGCGGCGACGCGGCCGACGACGGGGTGCGCGTGGTTCGCACGCTCCCGCGCCGCGTGCTGCGCCATGCGCCACACGGCGCGACCGAAGTCCTCGACGCGCTGCTCGATGGCGTGGCGCACGCGCGCTCCCTGATTTACATCGAGCATCAGTACCTCACGGCCCGGCCGGCGATCGCGGCGCTCGTGACGGCCCTGCAACGCGAGCAAGATCTCGAGGTCGTCATCGTGATGAACCAGAACCCCGACCTCACCGCGTATCGCGGCTGGCAGAACGCCCGACTCGCCGAATCTGGACTCCTCGAGCACCCGCGCGTCGGCATCTTCACGCTCTGGAGCGCCGCGCCGTCTCATCGCCCGGGAATCACAGCGATGAATCAGGTATTCGTCCACAGCAAAGTCGTCACCATCGATGATGCATGGGCGCTGGTCGGCGCCGCCAATCTCGATGGCCTGTCGCTCTACTCGTACGGCGACGATTTCATTGGGCGGGGAGCGCGGCGCATCTTTCGGCACGTTCGCAATTTCGAGGTGAGTCTCGTCGTTCGCGCCGCCGATGACGTATCCGGCGCGGTGACGGATCTCCGGACACGGCTCTGGTCGGAGCACTTGGAAGTGCCGCCGAGCAATGTCGCCGTGCGGCCGCCCCATGGGTGGCTCGCACGGTGGCGCGCGCTTGCGGCCGAAAACGTGCGCTCGTTGAGCCCGGGCGCGGATCCTGCTCGTGAGCCACCGAACATGCGCGGTTTCGTCCTCCCCTACAGCACTCGCCCAACGCCGGCGCAGCAGTTGGCCGACGTCGGCGTGCGCGTCGATCCGGCGCGACTCGAGCTGCGCTTCGATCCCGGCTGGCTCGAAGTGCATCTGAGCGCCGGCTGGGTGCGGAACATTTTCGCGTGAGCGCACCGCTCCGCGCTCCTCGTGGCGCACGCACGATGGCGGCGCGCGTCGACGAGGCGTTCCGTGCCTTCGTCGGCGATGCGGGCTTCCCCTGCCTCGCCGCCAAAGGAACCGTGCGCCGCCACGATCACCGGTTAGGCGTGTACGGTTCGCTCGGCTCCGACGCCGCGTCGGACGCACTCGCCGCGGACCTGACCGATTTCACGCGGCGCCTTGTGCCTAACGTCGACCGGTTGACGGCGTTCGTCGCCGTGTTCACCGGGCGCGCGCCGGCGAGTGAGCGGGCGTTCGAGCGGCGCCAGTGGATGCAGCTGCAGCGGCTCCACGATCGCGACGACCCGGCCCTGGGCTGGGACCCGTCGGTGAACGACGACCCAAACGACCCGCGCTTTTCGTTCAGCTTTGCCGGATGTGCGCTGTTCGTCGTGGGACTGCATCCGCGGAGCGCGCGGCTTGCCCGTCGCTTTCGGTGGCCCGCGTTGGTGTTCAATCCGCACGCGCAGTTCGAGGAGCTCCGTCGCCAGGGTCGCTACGAGACGCTCCGGGCCAAGATTCGCGAGCGCGAGATCGCGTTGCAGGGAAGTCTCAACCCCAACCTGGCCGACTTCGGGGAGACCTCCGAGGCCCGCCAATACTCCGGGCGCGACACGACGTCGCCCGAGTGGCGCTGTCCGTTCCACCGGAACTCGTGATGACCCGCCTGCGATGACGCTGATCGAGCAGCGACACCTCGCGCCGCAGACCGGCGCCGGCTTTATCGTTAGGCATGGCCAGCTTCTCAAGATCATCGACCCGGAGGGCGAGCAGGTGTCCGACCTCATGTCGTTCGCGCTCGAGCGTCCGGTCGAGTCGCTGTCGTCGGGACGTACGATCGACTACGCCAACACCATCTACCTCACCACCGGGCACACGCTCTACTCCAACCGCAGCCGGCCGATGTGGCATGTGGTGGAGGACACCGTTAGGCGTCACGACTTTCTCCTCACGCCCTGCAGCCCCGAGACGTTCGCCATCATCTACAAGCAGACCGGACACCGGCCGAGCTGCTTCGAGAATCTCGCTCGCGCGCTGGAGCCGTTCGGCATCGCGCCCGATGCGATCCCGACGACGCTCAACGTGTTCATGAACGTGGACGTGCTGCCCTCCGGCGAGCTGCGCATTCTACCGCCCAGATCGCGCGCCGGCGATCACATTGTGCTGCGCGCCGCGATGGACCTCATCGTCGGCGTCACCGCCTGCTCGGCCCCGCTCTCGAACAATGGGCGCCTCAAGCCGATCGACGTCGAAGTCCACGCGCCGCCGCATGACGCCTAACGAGCACGCGCATCGGAGTCGCCGCATGACGCAACACGGTGCCGCGGTACGGGATGCCGCCAAGGAAAATGCGGGCGCCCAACGCCAACCAGCTGCAGATCGCGCGCTCCGCCATCCAGGCCGGCGCGAACAGCGACGCGGTCGCCGGAAAGACGCGCGTGCCGCCGGCGCGCCGGCGGCCCGCCTCGGCGGCAAGGACCAGCGCGACCACAGCGACGCCGAGCGCGCCCCAGTGGCCGGTCGCGCCGAGCGCCACCGCTGCCGGAAGCACCGCGAGCTGAAACACAAGCCTAACCGGGCGCGCGAGCTCGTCGTACGCCTGACGCACCCGCTGCGACCAGAAATGGCGCATCGAGGACGGGCGGCGGAGCACGAGCGCATCGAGCAGAATCGTTTCGCGTCCGCCGGCGGCGATCACCGTGCGCACGAGCTCCAAGTTCTCGAACATCGCTCGGCCGTCGTAGCCGCCGGTGGCACGCAATACCGACCGCCGAACGCCGAGGGTGCCTGGCCAGTCGCCGCCGCTGAGGCGATTGAGCAGCATGCGCGCGGTGTCCCATCGCGCGTGCCAGGGGAGCGGATCGAAATAATTCTGCGGGCGCACGGCGTCGGCCGAGTCGAGCGCGCGCGCGACGCGTGCGAGGGTGTCGCCGTCGTAGCGCACATCATCGTCGGCGATGATCACGTGTTCGTTAGACGCGAGACGCAATCCGGTGAGCACCGCGCCCACTTTGCCCATCGCCGTCGCGAAGTCGGCCTCCGGCATCACGTGACGAAGGTTGCTTTCGGGTTTCGTGCACCATTCGGCCGCGTGCGCCGCAAAAATCTCCGGCGCCGACCCGTCCACGACGATCGTCTCCGCTCGTTCGGCGAGCCAGCGCACGTAAGGCGCGAGGTCGCTCTCGGCGTCGACGGCGATCGATTTGATCGGAAGGATGTACGTGAGGCGCGCCATGGATGACAACGTCTCCTCCTCCGGGATCACTCGGCGATCTGCCGCCGCGGGAGATGCGCTCGTCGCTACACCGCATTGTAGACTGGGCTTCCGACTATCGCGAGACCATCGAGCGTCGCTCGATTGCCCCGCCGGTGCAACCGGGAGAAGTCGCAGGGCACTGCCCCGCCGATCCGCCTGACGAGCCCGAGTCTCTCGATGCGATCCTGGCCGATATCGATTCCGTCGTGATGCCGGGGATCGTGCACTGGGGCCATCCGGCGTTCCTCGGATATTTCGGCAGCACGAGCAACGGACCGGCACTGCTCGGCGAGATCGTCGCCGCGGCGCTCAACGTGAGCGCGATGACGTGGCGGACGTCGCCCGCGGCGACCGAGTTGGAGAGCGTGGTGCTCGAGTGGATTCGTCGGATGATAGGATTATCCGATGCGTTCATGGGTATCGTGTACGACACGGCCTCGGTCGCCGTGTTCCACGCGCTCGCGGCCGCACGCGAGCGCTGCGCACCAATGATACGCGAGCGCGGCATCGCCGGACGAATCGACGTGCCCGTGTGCCGGGTGTACGCGTCGGACCAGGCGCACAGCTCGATCGACAAGGCGATGATCGCCCTGGGGCTCGGCGAGACGAATCTGGTGCGCGTCCCGAGCGATTCGGTGTTCAGACTCGACGTGGCTGCGTTGCGCGCGGCCATCGAGGCGGACGTGCGATCGGGCTTCCGGCCGATGGCGGTCGTCGCGACGGTCGGCACCACATCGACGACGAGCGTCGACCCGGTCGCCGAGATCTGGCCGGTGTGCCGTGAGCATGACGCGTGGCTCCACGTGGACGCCGCGTACGGTGGCGCGTTAGGCATTCTTCCCGAGGGGCGTTGGGCCTTGGACGGCGTCGACCGGGCGGACTCGGTCGTGGTGAATCCGCACAAGTGGATGTTCGTGCCGCTCGACTTCAGCGCGCTCTACACGCGTCATCCGGACGCGCTGCGCGCGGTGTTCTCGCTGACGCCGGAATACCTTCGCGGCGATGCCTCCGTTGGTCAAGTGGACTACATGGATTATGGGCTGCAGCTCGGCCGCCGATTCCGCGCGCTCAAGGCGTGGATGGTGTTCCGCGCCTTTGGCCGCTCCGGCATTGCCGGGCGCATCCGCGAGCATTGCCGTCTGGCGCAGCAGTGGGCGAGCTGGGTCGACGCGGACCCGATGTTCGAGCGCGTGGCGCCGGTGCCGATGGCGGTCGTGTGCTTTCGCTGCGTTAGGCAGGAGATCGACGACGACGAATGCGACCGCCTGAACGAGGCGATCGTGGACGCCGTGAACGCGTCCGGCGAGGCGTACCTCACGCACACGCGGCTTCGCGGGCGCACGGCGATGCGCGTCGGCATCGGCAACGTGCTCACCACCTCCGAGCATCTCGAGCGCGCATGGCAGTGCGTGCGGCGCGAGGCGCGCCGCCTACGTCGCCGCTCTTGACCTACGATCTAACGGAGAGGCGTCGCGCGAACGACGATCCCGTCTCAGGGAACATGCGTGACGCTCTGCTCCGCCTGAATGTCCGATCCGGCCGCGGGCGCATTGTAGAAGATCCAGCGCACCATGTACGGCGGCTCATCGATGAGCCACATGCGGCTCGCTAGCCCTTTTCGCCCGGCTATGTAGTCGTCCACGACCCAGGCGCGTCGATACAGCGTTCCACCGACGCGAACGTCCTCGCGGCCTGTCGTACGGTAGAGATGCGTTTCAATCGAGTCGCTCCCCTGCCACAGCACGACACGGTAGACAACGTCGGTGCGACGCGGCAAAACCTCTACGACCAGATCTGCCGTGTTACCAAGGAACGCCGGCGTCTTGAGCTTCACGTGAATCGGTGTCGGTTTGTCTCCCGGCGCCCGGCACTGAAATCCGTCAATGGCAGTGCCCTGGATCCGCATACTACCGCATTGCCGGATCATGGCATATGGAGCCAAGGTATGGCGATCGAAGATCATCACATCCGTGCCGGCGCTGCTGTGCGCACGCATGAACATCAACGGAGCACCGCCGGAATCTCGAAAGACCGTTGCGAACGTCGCGTCGATCAGCGGCGTGGCCTTACCGTCGACGATCTTCGCGACCCGCACGCGGCCGGCGTATGGACGCCACGCCTGCATGTTGACGAGCGGCGAGCCGACCGGGACATTGACGGTATTCGGGCCCGTTAGGCCCGAGCACAGCGAGCGCGAGAGCGACAGAGAGAATGGATATCATGGGCACGATGATGGGTCGCCCAGCAATCTGCCGCCATGCTGATGACGCCGGCGCGGCCCGTTCTGCAGCAAGCGTCGCTCACTGCACGGTGTCTTGCCGGAGCCGCGACACGCACCTAGCGTGGTGCGGACATGACTTCGCGTTGGTCCCCACACCCGCCGTTTCACTGCGAACCGTATGGGGAGCCTGGACTCTCGTCGCCGCCCTGGCGGTCCTGGACCGCTGGGCCAGCGCCCGCATCCTCGCGGCGCCGCCACTGTCTTGGCGTGGGGTGGCGCCGGAGTTGAGCGAGTGGTACCTGTGGGCGCTGCTCACACCAGCCATCCTCTGGCTCGGCAAACGGTTTCCGGTAACTGGCGCGCGAGCGCGACTGAATGTGTTGGTCCACCTCGCGGCACTCCTCGCCGCCACCGCCGTGCACGCCGTCGTCTATGCGGCCGCCTACGCGTTCATCGCGCGCTATCCGATCGACGTGCCGTTCGCCTCGTTCGCGTGGCGCGTCGGCATCAGCTTCGTGCCATTCGCTACGATCGTCTATTCGGCCACGGTCGCTGTCGGCGTCGCGGCATCGCTGGCTTGGCGGTCGCGCGCCGACGCTATGCGCACCGCGCAACTCACAACTCAGCTCGCGCGGGCAGAGACCGCCGCACTTCGCGCGCACCTCCACCCGCACTTTCTCTTCAACGCCCTCCATACGGTCGGATCACTGGTCCGCGAGAGCGATCGAGACGCGGCCGTGGATGTGATCGCTCAGTTAGGCGACCTGCTCCGGGAGCTCAGTCGACAGGATGCACCCGATCAGGTCTTGCTGCGCGACGAGATGACATTCGTCCGCCGGTATCTGGCTATCGAGCGCGTCCGGTTCGAGGATCGGCTGCGCATCGTCTGGCGCATCAGCGAAGCGGCTGAGGACGCATGGGTTCCCCGTTTGCTGCTGCAGCCGCTCGTCGAGAACGCGATCCGGCACGGCATCGCCGCGTCGACGACCGCGAGTCTTGTCGAGATCGCTGCGACGCAAAACGCCGACATGCTCGTGATTTCCGTTCGTGACGACGGCCCGGGACCTCCGCCGACGAACCGCAGTGGTGTCGGTCTCACAACCACGCGCGCCCGACTCGCGCACGCCTATGGGCCGGCCGCCTCACTCACGCTCGCGCATGCGGCCGAAGGCGGCGCTGTGACAACCGCGCGGCTTCCGTACCTGACGTCTCCGCCACGATGAGCACGATCCGAGTCGTCATCGCTGACGACGAGCCGCACGCTCGGCGAACGCTCGTCAACCTCGTCGCGAAACGCCGGGATCTCGCTCTGGTGGGCGAGTGCCGCAATGGCATCGAGACCGTCGAAACTGTGCGGCGGCTCGAACCTCAGCTCCTCTTGCTGGATGTCCAGATGCCGGGAATGGACGGCTTCGGCGTGCTTCGCGCACTGCTTCCATGCTGCCCGCCGGCCATCATTCTCGTCACGGCCTACGACGAGTTCGCGGTGCGAGCCTTCGACGCCGAAGTCCTCGACTTTCTGGTGAAACCGTTTACCGATCAGCGGTTTCACCATGCGGTGGACCGGGCGTGCCGGCGTCTGGCGATGCACGAAGCGCAGGATCTGGGTCGGAGACTGGGTGTCGTGCTCGAGCGCACCAACGCGAGCGCGGGTGCAAAGAGCTCACGTTCGTATCGCACCAATTTCGGTGTCACGGTTGGTCAGCGATCCATCGTCGTCGCGACTACAGGCATCAGTTGGATCGAGGCGGATGACTGCTATGCTCGGCTCCACGTCGGCGGACGGCATCATCTCATTCGTCAGAGCCTCAACCAGCTCGAGAGTGAACTCGATCCCGGAGTGTTCGCGCGCGTTCACCGATCGGCCATCGTCAACCTGACGCAGGTGCGTGAGCTCGAGCGCACCCGTGGCGGGCAGATCCTCATCGTCCTCCGCGATGGCACGCGCATCCCCGTGAGCGTGCGCCGTCGTGTGCTGATCACGCGCCTCTTCGGTTGACACGGCAGCGCTTGGTTAGGCGGCGTCACCGCGCCGCAAAGCGCTGATTGATCCATGTCGCGATCAACTCGAGCGCCGTGGGCGAGATGGTCTCGTCGATGGTCGCGTATTCTGACGGCAAGCCGGTCTTTGCCGGCTGCATGAGAATGATTGAGCCCGGGCAGCTCGACCTCGCGATGGTCGCGATTGCCGCCCGCGGTCAGCGCCGTGTCGATGGCCGCGAGATTTTCCTTCGGCAGCACCTGTACGTCGAGCGAGCCATCGATCGCAAGAACGGGCACGTGCACCGCACGGAGCGTCGGCCTGGGATCGTACCGCAAGAAGAAACGCATCCACGGCGACGCGAGCTCCGGCAGCGCGTGGTCGATTTGTTGCGCGACGGTCGCGCGGCCGGCGTCGGGAACGGTCTTGAGAATGTCCTCTTTGGCAGCCGCAAGCCGAGCAACAGCGTCAGCCGAGTCGCGTGCCCCGATGACGGCCGCGAATAGTCGGTGATTGATCGACATGGACATTGCAAGTTGACCTTCGTTAGCACCACTCAGGCGCGCCATCTGTTGCGACTGTGCGAGCAATACCGAATCGCCGGGCACGCCCGGCCCTGCCATGAGAACGAGAAACGCAACGTCTCGCGTGCGCGTGGCAACGAGCGGCGCAATGAGTCCACCCTCGCTGTGGCCGAGAATCCCGATGTGGTCGTGCGCGACGTCGCTCACCGTTTTCAAATACTTGACGCCCGCCTCGGCGTCGGCAGCGAAGTCAGCGCTCGTGGCCTCGGTGAAGCTCCCTGTCGATTTCGCCGTGCCGCGGTCGTCGCACCGAAGCGACGCGATCCGATGGCGCGCGAGGTAATCGGCGATCACCAGGAACGGGCGATGGCCCATCAGCGCTTCGTCGCGGTCCTGTGGGCCGGAACCGGTGACGAACACCACCGCCGGAAATGGGCCGGCGCCAGCCGGCGTTAGGAGCGTGCAGCTGAGCTCAACGCCGGGCACGGACGGAATCGTGACGTCGCTCGCGCGATAGGGAAACGGCGGCTTGGGATCCTGCGGTCGCGTCGCCGGCGTCGGCGCAGTCGCTGCGGCGCCGCGCGTGAAGGTGAGGGGGAAGGACGCGCCTTGCGTGAACGTTCCGCGCAGCGTGTCGCCCGACGGTGTGAGCACGCCCGCATACGAGATGTGCTGCGTTGGAAGCGCGAACGTCAGCGAGTCGCCGTGAGTCGCGATCACCGCCGGAATCTCGGCGTTTCCCTGATCGACGCTGATCATTGTTCCGGCGAGCGTGCCGCTCGAGTCCCGCACGACGAGGGCGAGGTGCAGCGGAACGGCGCCGGCGTTCAGCACGCCCGACCACGTCCCGACAAAGCGTTGATGGCTGGACAGGGAATCGGCGGTCTGCGCGGACGCGACGGCCGGGAGCAGAACGGTGAGGCACATCATGAAGCGGAATCGCATCGTGGTTCCTCGGTCAGGGTTTGCGCTGCTCACCCGTTGGGCGTCGAGCCGCGAGGTAGTCTCCCGGTCGCTGTATCAGGACGCCGGCGATGCGCCGCCCGAAATAGGGACCAAAATGCGCCCGATCACCAGTCAAGAGGTGGGTCGCTCCCGCCGCGATGGCGGCGAGCAGGATCGGAAGATCCGTTCCCGGCAGCTTCACGTTAGGCGGAACATTTCCGTTAGCAACGTCCGGCACGATCTCGAGCGCGGCTATCAAGGTGTCGAGGCGCGAACGCGCGCCCCGTTCTTCCAGATTCCGACTCGCTTCCTCGATCGCGTACCGTGAGCTGAGCAGCGCAATGTCGGTGTTCGATGTCCACAACCGTTCGAGCGCGCCGTCCGCGCGATACGCGGCGGAAAAGAGCACGTTGGCATCGAGGAACACGCGATCTGTCTCGCTGCGCCGACTACGCGTGCCCGTTGGTGCCCGCGCAATCACCGGCGAGACGTCTTCTGCGCTTTTCGTGCTTTCCGTTCACGCGGCGGTCGACTGTGCGGAATGCGGGCCGGATCGAGTCCCATGCGACGGACACGTTCCTTGGCGTTTATATAGTCCTCGGCGTCCACCGCATTCTCGAGGAGAAAGGCCGCTTTCCGCGCCGGCGTATACGTCTCGGTGGCGATCGCGATGGCGGGACGAATGAGAATGCCGTCGGGTCGCTCTTCGGCGATGATGAGGGCGCCCTCGTTCAAGCCGAACCGGCGGCGGAGCGCCGCCGGGATGACCAGTGTTCCACGCTTCCCCACCCGCCCGGTCTCGGATCCCGCCACGCTATTTCCTCCGAATATCTGAAACTCAGACTTTCTGAATATGGCCGCGGACACCGGAGATCGGCAAGCCCCTTTCTCATCCTCATCCGTCGGCGATGCGTCGGTTGGTCAAGTGGCGCGGTTCGATTTCCGACGGCCTGGTCGCGTTGCTCGTGCAATGACTAACGGAAGGACACTGACGGCGAGCCGCATCCGCGAAGCCAGGAAATACGAGCGGCCGCCATCGCGAAGCGTGCCCTGCCGCAGGAATGGCGCGGCCAGTCCGCCAGAGCACGGCAACACACGAACGAAGCGGCATTGCTGATCCATTCATGAGGAGCCTTTGCCCCGCGAGAGTTGCCGTTCGCCATCACGCGACGTGTCGGAGGGCCGGCGCCACGATGTAAGAACGATTGTTGCGGCGCCAAACGAGACGAGGGAGAACGATGATGCGTTCATGCCCAACGCATACTTTTCGCGCACGGAGGTGCACATGCGCCCTTCTCGATTCGTGACGATCGGCATCATCGTCGCGGCCGCTTCATGCGGCGGCAGCAGCTCGAATCCGACTGGGATGACGAACAATCCGTCGCCGCCGCCGCCGGCCGGCAGCGTCACCGTCACGATCCAGGATTTCAAGTTCACGCCGGCTGTGGACACGATCAAGGCAGGCATGACGGTGCAGTGGATGAACAACGGCCCGTCGGAGCACAGCACGACGAGCGATACCGGGATATGGGATTCCCAGGGCCTGGCGCCGCCGAGCGGTGGCGGGAGCGGTGCGACGTTTCAGCACACGTTTAGTCAGGCGGGCACGTTCACGTACCACTGCACGTTTCATCCGCCTTCGCTGTATCCCACGTTCGTCGGGACGATCGTCGTGACGAATTAGGCCTCGAGATGGCCGCGCACCGCGTCGAGGCGATAGTGGCCGACGATGCGCGGCCTCATCCTGCTTCTTCAGGAGCTCGAGCCCCGAGCCGGGCGAGTGGTTTCGACATCGATCTGCGCAACCGGCTGCGGCGGAGGCGCCGTTCGCTGCACGAAGGTGACCGTCGTGGCCGATTGACCGTTGCGCGGTTTACCATCGGCCCATGACACACTTCTTCGCTTTCAAGCCACTCCTGCTCGCGGCGCTCGGGTTGGCGACGGCCGCCTTGACCACGCTGCCGGGACCCACCGGCATGGAGAGCAGCATGTGCACGTGATCCGGCATCAAATGCCCTTCCTCGATCCGACTTTCTTTCTGCTGGGCGAGACGGTGGAACACCTCCCCCAGATACTTGCGCAACGCCCCGTACAGCGTCTTGCGGCGTCGCTTGGGAATGAACACCACGTGGTATTTGCACTCCCACTTCGAGTGACTTAGGCTTTCGGTACGGTTCCATCGTGTCTCTCCTTGGTGTGTGCTTGGCGGCTCACGCCTGGAGTTTCATGGATGGACCGTGTTCGTTCTACTCCCGGAAATGTCAAACTGCTGCTGCCTCCCCGGCAGAGCCGGGGGGTCTCCCACGTTTAGCTAGGGACGAGCATCGGGTGCGGCGACGGAGGGATCGGAGCCCGTAGCAGGTTGTCGACTAATACCCTCGAGTCCCGTCCAGATTGATGCGCACCACCGACACGGCGGTGTCGACGGAGTAGCGTGCGCTTTCGGTGCCCACGAGCTTCCCGTCGCGGAGACGCGAGACACCGTGAATGGTGACGACAGCGCCCTTGCGCGCCGTGCTCGCGTACGGCCCAGCATTGATGACGACGCTATCGGCATCTATTTTCACGCGTAGCGCAATCGGTTTCGGGTGGGTCGGATACCTGATCGACCAACCCGACGTGTCCGCCGTCGCCGTCATCTCGTAGGTCACGAGCGTCGAGTCGTTGGCCGCGTTCGTCGCCGTCATCTTCCACTGTCCGGCGAGATCGCCGGGCCTGAGTTTCGGAGCCGGCGCGGGCGCGCTCGAGGCGGTTTGCGCGATCGACGTGTCGGCGGTCGAGGTGTCGGCGGTCGAGGCGGCGCGGCCGCCGTGCTTACAGGCGGCGAGGACGAGCGTGCAGAGCGTTAGGCATGACCAGCGCATGGTGGTTCGGGAGCCGGTAGGGGTGTTCGGGCCGCGTTCATGGAGAGGTCGGAGCCGGGCCGGCGGTTCTCGACATCGTGTGGAATCTTCAAGAAATCGTCGCACGGGGATAGTCTCCAATCAATGATGACCACGCCCGTCCGCGAAAAACACCAGACACTTCCGACGATTGCACTGGCAACCGCCGGGTGCCTGTGGGGCACGGGCTTCTTGTTCGGCAAGGTCGCCTTGAGCGAGATGCCCGTTGCCGACATGGTGTTGTTCCGATTCCTGTTCGCGTGCGCGGCGCTGGTGCCGTGCATTTTCTTTTTCAGGCCGCGCTTCGACCGGGCCGAATGGGGGTGGGTGATCGCCGCCGCGGTGGTGGGCGTGCCCATCCAATATCTTGTTCAGTTCGAGGGGCTCGCGCTCACCACCGTCTCGCACGCGTCGCTCATGGTGGGCTCGTTGCCCATGCTGCTCGCCGTCGCCGCCGCGATCTTCTCGGGCGAGCGATTGCGGCCCACCGGATGGGTTGCGTTAGTCGCGTCGAGTATCGGTGCGGCGTTGATCGCGCTCTCGAGCACGGAAGCGTCGGGCGCCACGCGCGCCAGCGCGTTAGGCGACGGGCTGGTCGTGCTGTCAATGTTGGCCGCGATCGCGTGGATCCTGATCTCGAAGCGTCTCATGCGGCATCACGCCGCGGTGATGGTTACCGTATTCGTGTATTGGATCGGCACCGGGATGCTGGCCGCGGTCGTCGTGGTGGCGCACGGCGTCCCTTCCCTGCACTATTCGAGTCGCGCGTGGCTGGCGGTGGCGGAGCAGGGGTTGTTGGCGACCGCCGTCTCGACGCTGCTGTGGAATTGGGGGCTCAAGCGGGTGGCGGCATCGCGGGCGGGAATATTCGTGAACCTGGAGCCGCTCGTGGGCGCTGTGTTAGGCGTGGCGGTGCTGCACGACGTGTTGGGGAGTATGGCGCTGGTCGGTGGCGTGCTGATCATCGGCGGCGCCGCGTACTTCAGCGTGACGTGAACGGTGCGGAGAGTCTCGAACAACCCGGGATGGAGGCGTCGTCGTATGGCGAAGATCGTATTCGGATTGCAGCAGTCCTTGGACGGCTATGTCGACCACATGGTACTGGGGCCACCTGGCCCCGTGCTCTCTCGTCATTTTTGGGAGCTGGTGCGTGGCCTGACCGGCGCTGTGTACGGTCGCCGCATGTACGAGATCATGCGGTACTGGGACGAAGACCATTCGGACTGGGACGCGGAGGATCGCGACTTTGCGGACGTGTGGCGGAGCAAGCCCAAGTGGGTGGTGTCGCGGTCGCTCAAGTCGGCCGGGCCTAACGCAACGCTCATCGGGGACGACTTCGAAGCGGAGATTCGCGCGCTGAAGTCCCGGCTCGACGGGGAGATTGACGTTGGCGGGCCGAACCTGGCGCGGAGCCTAACCGACTGGGGGCTGATCGATGAGTATCGACTGTACTTCCGGCCGGTGGTGGTGGGTGGCGGCACGCCATTCTTCGCTGGTCCCCGGCCGCCGCTGCGGCTTGTGGCTAACGACTTGATTGGGGAGGACGCGGTTCGGCTGACATACGTTCCTGCGCGAGCGTGAGTCGCGTTGGCTGTTCGCTGTCGCGTCGGGTTCCCTCGTCGGCGCACAGCCCGCGTCGCCCACGCAACCAGATTTCGTCTTCAGGTTGTCCCGGCGAATTGTGATCATCGCGTCCTTGCGCGCCGTGCTGGCGTACGGTCCCGCATCCATGATGACGCTATCAGCATCCTCGTTCACCTGCAGCGCAATCGGCTTCGCGTCGGTCGGATACGCGATGGACCAACCGGTGGTGTCCACAGTCACCGTCATCTCGTATCTCACGAGCGTCGAGTCTTTCGCGGCATTCACCGCGGTGATTTTCCACTTTCCGGTACGATCCGCGAGATGGAGCGGAGCCTGTTCAGAGGGCGAAGCGGGCGCCGACGCCCCAGTAATTGCGGCCGTACGTACGGGGAGAGGCGCGCTCTCTAACGCCAGCAAGCACGACTCCGACGCGAGGACCCAAGGGCTCGGCCTCATCGAGTCGCGATGGCGGCCAGCGAAACCGAAGCCCTGCCCGCCGCATGATTTTGGTACGGCATTTCCACGACCCGCGGCGCATCATGCCGGCAAGCTCCGGGTCACCGGACCCTTCCTGGAGCGCCAGCCCGGCTCGCATCGGGTGCCTTCCGCCCCTACGTCGGTAAGGCACGGCGGATGGCCCTTGCGCAGGCTATACCAGAGTTTAATATTCTATGCGTCGCCGGACGCGTGCGCTTTCGGATCCATTAGAGAAGCCGATCGAGTGGCGAGCCACCTCATACGTGGATCTCTGCGCATTCCCAGTCGATGCCCGTCGTCTGGCTGGATTTCAGCTGGGACGACTTCAGCAGGGCGAAGAACCTGACGATTGGAAGCCAATGTCAATCGTCGGTGCCGGGACAATCGAGGTCCGGATCCGCTGCGAAACCGCACATCGCGTTTTTGTCGTCAACAAGTTCGAGGAAGCCATCTACGTGCTCCACGCATTCGAGAAGAAATCGGGCAAGACGCCGAAGAGTGACGTCGATCTGGCGAGACGTCGATACCGCGACCTGATCGCTGAGAGGGACAAGCGATGACAACAGCTCGGCGCAGGAAGACGCACGCCAAGGGGGTGTCGAAGCGGCCAACGCGGCGGCGTCGCGCGGGCCAGCCAGCGCACAGGCCCCTTCCGACTTCGTCTCATGTCACGCACGCCGGCGGAAACATCTTCGCTGACCTCGGATTCGCGCCGGAAGAAGCCGAGAATCTCAAGATGCGGTCATTGCTGATGACCGAGCTTCGGCGCGCCATCGCCGACATGCCGCAGCGTGAGGCGGCTACACTGCTCGGGATCACACAGCCTCGCGTGAGTCACCTGACGCGCGGCCGGATTGACCTCTTCACGATCGACACGCTCGTCAACATGCTCGCCCATGCCGGCGCGCGCATGCGCATTTCTGTTTCGCGCCCACGCCGCCGCGACGCCGCCTAACGTGCTCGCGACCTCATCGCGTTCCGCAGGCGAAGCAACGGCGGGATGTGACCGGATTGTCACGAGCCGCAGGCGAAGCGACGACGGGATTTGACCGGACTGTCGCGAGCCGCAGGCGAAGCGACGACGGGATTTGACCGGACTGTCGCGAGCCGCAGGCGAAGCGACGACGGGATTTGACCGGACTGTCGCGAGCCGCAGGCGAAGCGACGACGGAAAAAAGACCGCCGGCACGACAAAGCCCCCGGCCGAATGGCCGGGGGCGAGTCGGGACGGCGGGATTTGAACCCGCGACCCCCTGAACCCCATTCAGGTGCGCTACCGAGCTGCGCCACGTCCCGTCTGATCACTCCTACGAGCAATCGACTGCGACAATCTACCGGACCCGCCACTCACCCACAACCGCACACCTAACGCCGCTCCACGCCGCCGAAGTTCGCGCCCCACCGACAATTGCCTCGCTTCCCCGCCCCCGCGCGCCACGATAAACTTCCCCCGTCCGCGCTAGTCCCGCGTCGCTCGGGTCCGAGCCGGACACCAGTCCCTCGACACCAGCGGTGCCCGCATGAAAATCGGAGTCCCTCGAGAAACCGTCCCCGGCGAAAAACGCGTCGCCGCAACGCCTGAGGTCGCTGCCAAGCTCGTCAAAGCAGGCTTCGACGTCACGATCGAATCGGGCGCGGGCGACGCGGCGGGATTCTCCGATGGCGACTACCAAACGCGCGGGCGCCTCCATTGCCCCGACCGCTGCAGCAGCGCTTGGCCGACGCCGACGCAGTCCTCAAAGTCCGCCGGCCAATCCTTAATCCGGCAACGGGCAAGCACGAAGTCGAGCTCCTCAAGCCTAACGCACTCCTCATCGGTCTCCTGGATCCGCGCGGCGATCAAGAAGGCCTCCGCACGATCGCCCAACGCGGCGTCACCGCGGCCTCCATGGAGCTGGTCCCCCGCATCACCCGCGCCCAGATGATGGACGCGCTCTCCTCCCAGAGCACGGTCGCAGGCTACTTGTCGGCGATCCTCGCGGCAAACGCAATCCAACGCTTCTTCCCGATGCTCATGACGGCGGCGGGCACGATTCGCCCGGCGCGTGTCCTCGTCATTGGCGCGGGGGTCGCGGGACTCCAGGCGATCGCCACGGCCCGCCGGTTAGGCGCGGTAGTGGAAGCCTTCGACACCCGACCGGTGGTGAAAGAACAGGTCCAATCGTTAGGCGCCAAGTTCGTCGAGCTCGAGGTGAACGAGCACGACGCCCAGGATTCCGGGGGCTATGCCAAGGAGCTGGCCGCCGAGCACATTGCGCGCGAGAAGCAGCTCATCCACGACCACGCGGCCAAAGCGGACGCGGTCATCACCGACGGCGTTAGTCCCCGGCCGCCGCGCCCCGGTCCTCATCTCGGCGGCCACCGTGCGCGCCATGCGCGCCGGCTCGGCCATCGTCGACCTCGCGGCCGAGCAGGGCGGGAACTGCGAGCTCACCCAGCCGGGCAAGACGGTGGTCGAACACGGCGTCACCATCCTCGCTCCGTTAGACCTGGCGAGCCAGTTGGCGTACGACGCCAGTTCGATGTACGCCCGCAACGTGGCCGCGCTCCTCATGCACTTTGCCCCGAAAGGAACGATCACCTTGGACTTCAACGACGAAATCACCAAGGCGGTGGTGATCGCGGCCCAGGGCGAGATGCGCCTGGCGCCGCCGCCGGGCGCGGCGGGACCACCGCCCGGTGCATTGCCTAACCGGACGGCGGAGGCCACGGTATGAGCCGCGAGCTCGTCCTGTCCATCTATGTCGTGATCCTCGCGATCTTCACCGGATACGAAGTCATTTCCCGCGTGCCCTCGATTCTCCACACGCCGCTCATGTCGGCCACCAACGCCATCCACGGCATCGTGTTGTTAGGCGCGATGCTGGTGCTGGGCGCGGCCGATACGCCGGTCCTCCACGCCCTGGGTTTCATCGCCGTCGTCCTCGGCGCGGCCAACGTGTTCGGCGGATTCGTCGTCACCGACCGCATGCTCGAAATGTTCAAGAAGAAACCGGAGGAACGGAAGTGATCCTCGACACGCGAGCGAGCATCATCGCCGTCGCCTACATCCTCGCTGCCGTCCTCCTCATCTTCGGTCTCCGCAAACTCAGCTCACCCGCTACGGCGCGCAACGGCAACCTGCTCGCGGCGGCCGGCGTGTTTTGGCCCTCGCGGTCACCCTGCTCGACCAACAGCATCGTGTCGTACTGGGAGCTGGCGTTGGGCATCGTCGTCGGCGGCGCGATCGGCATTGTGGCGGCGCGCAAAGTCCAGATGACGGCCATGCCGCAAATGGTCGGCTTGCTCAATGGGTTAGGCGGCGGCACGGCGGCCCTGGTCTCGCTCTCCGAGTACCTCCGCCTCTCGGCCGCGGCGCCGGTGCGCGGCGGCGAAGCGGTGAGCGTCGTGTTGGGCACGGCGATCGGATCCGTGTCGTTCACGGGCAGCATCGTCGCGTTCGCCAAGCTCCAGGAGCTCCTCTCGAGCAAGCCGTTGCAGTTTCCCTTGCAACGCGCGGTCAACGCCCTGCTCCTCGTTGCGATCCTCGCACTCGGCGCCACGATGGTCGTGGGCAATGATACGGGGAGCACGCCGTGGATCGTGTTCGGCGTGGCGCTCGCGTTGGGCGCGATGCTCGTGCTGCCGATCGGCGGCGGCGACATGCCGGTGGTGATTGCGACCCTCAATGCGCTCACCGGCATTGCGGCGGCGTTCACCGGACTCGTGCTGCACAACCAGATCCTGGTCGTCGCCGGCATTCTGGTGGGCGCGTCGGGCACCATGCTCACGCTGCTCATGGGCAAGGCGATGAACCGCTCGTTAGGCAACGTGTTCTTCGGCGCGTTCGGCGCCGGCACCGCGGTTGCCGCCGGCGGCGCGGCGGCGGGCGGCATCGCCAAGACCGTTAGGCAGACCACGCCTGAGGATACCGCGATCGCGCTCGCCTACGCGCGCAAGGTGGTGATCGTGCCCGGGTACGGCCTTGCCGTGGCCGAGGGGCAGCACGCGGTGCGCGAGCTGGCGCAGGAGCTCGAGAAGCGCGGCGTCGATGTGAAGTTCGCCATTCATCCGGTGGCGGGGCGCATGCCGGGCCACATGAACGTGCTCCTCGCCGAGGCGAACATCCCGTACGACGAGCTGGTCGAGATGGACCAGATCAACGGCGACTTCGACAGCACCGACGTCGTACTCGTCGTGGGCGCCAACGACGTGGTGAATCCCGCGGCGCGCGAGGATCCGGCGAGCCCGATCTACGGCATGCCGATTCTCGATGTGGACAAGGCGCGCAACGTGATCGTGCTCAAGCGCAGCATGGGCACCGGCTTCGCCGGCATTGACAACGCGCTCTTCTATCGCGACCGCACGCGCATGCTGTTCGGCGACGCGAAGAAGTCGCTCACGTCGTTAGTCGAGGCGCTCAAGGCCGTCTAACGGCAGCGTTGCAAGTGCGCCCGTCCGTTGTCACGCCCCGGGCGGCGGCGCCGAGACCGCCGTGACTACGCGGATGCCGCCGAGTACTTGGTTAGGCAGCGTGACCGTAGCGCCATGGCCGTGATCGAGCACGATCGCGAACGAGTCCGCGGCCGCCTGGAACTGGCAGCGCAGCGGCGCCGGGATGTCGATGTCGGGCAGCGCCGCGGACAAGAATTCCCTGCACTGCGCGCCGGGCGGACTCGAGACAACCAAAAGCGATCCGCCCGTATCCTCACCAGCGGCGTCCCCGAACGCCCACAGCGCGAACGTCCCGACGGATTGATCGAACAGGATGACGCTGTCCGTACCGTCGCCATTCCACGCGGCGATCACGAACTGCGAGTCCAGCGGCGCGCCGTTCAGCAATCGCACACTGCGCTCCGTGATCACGCTGACGCGCTGCGTGGCGCCGTTCACCGTGATCGTTCCCGTATCGACCGGCGCACCCTGGGCCAACATTGCGACGATGTCGCTATAGATAGTGGCCCGAAATCCGGTAGAGGCGTCTAACAATGTCTCGAAATGCCGGGCGAGCGCAGCGTTGTGACTCGTGTCCGGCCCAGTGGGCGTGTTGCTCGAGCACGCGACCGCAAAGACGGTGGCGGCGAACAGCGGAACGGCGAGGCGGGTGCGAGCCGAACGGATCACGGTCATGGAAACCTCCGGTGGCGAGGAAGCCAACACCTTCAGCATTCTAGCCTGAGGACGGCTAAAATAGCACGCGCACGTCCCGGATCGTCTGCACCGGCACGACGACAGTGTCCGTCGTCCCCAGCTCCGGGAACAGCTTGTACGCAAGGGAGAACGTCTGCGTGCGGCACTGCGTCGGCGTCCTAAGATCCGCATCGGACGGCGCGTCGCGCAAGAGCGACGCACATGCGGCGCCGGGGCGCGACAGCATGAGCTCGAGCGTGTCCAGCGGGTTCCCACCCTCTGTGGAGCCTAAAAACGTTTGCCCGAGCGAAAAGTCGAGAAAGGTCGCCGCATTCCGTGCGCCGTCACCAATCCCGATGCTGATGACGCTGTCTGGGCCATTCCCATCCCACAGGATGACGTATAGCGTCGAATCCGCCGGCTGACCGGTTGGAGTGGACAGCTGGAGCGACGCAACCGCGGAGTCGTGAATGACGCGCCCGTCGATGATCATTGTTACCGTCTGGATAGGCGCACCCTCGGCGAGGAACTGCTCGATCAACGCGTAGTCGGACCCTCGAAAGTCGAACCTCGCCATCGCGTCCCGCCGCAAGCTGTCGAAACGCGCAATCAGTTGCACGTTAGGCGACACCGACGGACGAGTCGCCGAGCCGCAGGAGCATGCGACTGCAACTGCGGCAATCGTCGCCAGAACGCGACACGTCGGCGTGTGTGTTCTAGTGAGCACGAGCTCCTCCAGATTTCCGTGCGGGACGCCGTTCACTGCTGCAGCGGGTTGTACTCGTACCGAATCGCCGCGATCCGCTGTGCGGGCAGCACAAAGCTGACAGTCGACTCGCTGCCGTCCGACAGCGCCGCGGTCGCGGACGTGGTGACCGCTTCTTGCCTGCACGACGTTGGCACCGGTACGAATACGCCGAACGGTATCGCCGATACGAACGGTGTGCATCCGCCGTGCGGCGCCGACGCGATTGCTTCTCCCGTCGTCACGCCGACTGTGTCTAACAGAGCGCTGTCGGCCGGCGTCGATAACTGCACGAAGAGGTCGTTCTGGTGGTAGACGAGCAGGATGAGTGAGTCGGCATTGGCACCGCGCCAGGCGAGCACAATGAGATCCGAGTCCGCGGGTGCACCATCCGCGTCCAGGACTTCGTATCGCGCGACGAAGGAATAGGTCTCCGAGACGCCGTTCAGTCGTAGAGTTGCGCTGCCGACCGGCGCACCTTCGGCAAGGGAAACTATGACGTTGAGAAGTTCGGCTCCGTGCACCGGCGACGCCGATGTCTTACTCACCGAATCGAAGTGAGCCATCAGTCGAATATTCTGGCTCGTCGTGGGCCCGGTGGCGAAGTCGCTCGAACATGCGCCGGCAACGATGACGGCGGTGAGGAAAGGAGCGATGCGGCGCCAACGCGAATGTGCGGTGGTGGTCAAGGTGCGCTCGTCGTGATGATGTCCACCTGTGGCCCGCGAAAACTGCTACTGCGTTAGAACTCCACCCGGACGCGCTGCAGCGTCTGCGGAGCCATCGTGACCGCATTGGGCGCGAATGAGGTCGTCAGTCTGAACGACATGGTTACCGACTGCGTCTCGCAACCCCCTACTGCGGGTATCTCGATCGAAATGCAGGATCAACTGCGCAGTCGTGGCCGTGGGTTGGGCCGGTAGTCGAATCGCTGGAGCAGCCGGCGACTACGATCGCGGACGCGAGTAGCGCGAGATGCACGGCCAAAGAACGAGCGATACCCACGAGTGTCGCACTCCGCGAAGGCGAGGCAACTGCTCTCCGAGCCGGCCGTTTGGCTAACGCCCCCTAAAGTGGATGACGAACCAACATCGCGCAAGCGCCGCGTTAGTCACGGCGCTCGGCTCCGTCTAACAGCGGCGTCCCACAATTGGCGCGCCTCCGACGCGATGATGTCGGGTTGCTCCTCGGGGAAGAACAACTTTCCGCGCTCGACGAGTCGCACGCCGCGCGAGCTTGGAAAGAGTTGATCCAGCCATGCCGGGCTCGACTGTGCGAATACCGTGTCGTCGGCGCCCCACACGATGCGCACCGGTCCCGTATACTGCCGAAGCAGCGCCGCGCTGTTCGCCAGCGCATTGCTGCCGAGCCCGATCGTGAGCGCGTCGTATTGCGCCTTGCGCTTGGCCGAGCTCACGATCGGCGTGAAGTACATCTTGATCGCCTCGTCGGTCGGATTGAGTGGATTCGAGTAGCCGATCCCGCCCAATCCTCTCGGCCCGCGCGCCGCTGTCTTGTCCACCAACGCCGGCGCGATGGTCTTGTCCGCCAGACCGCCCGCCCGCGCCAGCCTCACGAACGGCAGAAACGATGGCGGCGGACAGTCGGGTTCCGTGTCGCAATTCGTCAGTAGCAGCGATCGCACGCGATGCGGCGCGCGCATCACGAGCAATTGCGCGATCATGCCGCCGCTGTCGTTGCCTAACACGTCGCACGTGTCGATACGGAGCGTGTCGAGCAGGGCGAGGAGCATCGACACCTGGGTCTCCGGCGTGATCGCCTGCATTGCGGCGACGTTCGTGAAGCCCAAGCCCATCAGATCGGGAGCGATGCACCGGCGAACGCCCCCGAGACGAGTGATCGCGCCGCGCCACTGAAAGCCGTTCAACGGATAGCCATGAATGAACAGCGCAACCGGTCCGGTCCCGAACTCGACATACGCGATCTCGCCGAACGGTGTCGACGCGAACCGACGGGCCCGCGTGAAGGTCGCCGCATCGACCGGCGCCGGTGCCGGCGTCGACGCGTGTGCCGTGTGGAGTGACGTCGCGCGTGAGCAGGCCTCGAGCGCCAAGCCGCCGAGCGCGACGCCGCCTATGCGAATGAAATGCCTGCGTACCATCGAAACCCCTGCACGTTGGCGAAGGCCTCAGGGTACCCGTTCACTCGGCGCGCCTCAATTACCTGTGAGGTAATGTCGGACACGACGCGCGCTGATAGATTCGCGCATGGCCCATCGAGACCGCGCCGCGGTGCAAGCGCTCTACGCGCCACCTCCTGCCCAACGGCCGCTTACGCAAACGCTCACGTTCGGCGAGTTGTTGCGCTACTGGCGAACCCTTCGCCACGCGAGCCAGCTCGGTCTCGCGCTCGACGCGCAAGTCTCGTCGCGGCATCTCCAGTTTCCTGGAGACGGGTCGCGCGCGGCCGAGCACCGAGATGGTTAGGCGACTCGCGGAAAGCCTGGACCTGCCGCTGCGGGAGCGGAATTCACTCTTCCTCGCGGCGGGGTTTGCGCCGCCGCACGATCAACGGGCGCTCGAGGCGCCGGAGCTGTCGAGCGCACGCCGCGCGATCGAGTTCATTCTCGAGAAGCAGGAGCCGTATCCCGCGTTCGTGCTGTCGCGGCACTGGGATGTCGTCATGCGGAATCGCGCGTCGGCGCGGGTGTTCGGCTGGCTGCTGCGCGGCCGTCGCCGGGATGCGAACATCATGCGCAGTGTATTCGGCGACGACGCGCTGCGTCCGCTGATCGTGAACTGGGACGACGTCGCGCGCGACATGCTGCAACATTTGCACGGTCAGGTGCTCCACACGCCGACGGATGCGACGGCGGCGGCGCTGCTGCGCGAGATCCTCGCATCGCCTAACGCGCCGGCGCGCGCGGGCGACCTTTCAGGCGCCCCGGCGCCGCTGCTCACGGCGATTTACGCGCGCGACGGCACGGAGCTCCGCTTTTTCTCGACGCTCTCGACGTTCGGCACTCCGCACGATGTCACGCTCGAGGAGCTGCGGATCGAGTGCACCTTCGCGGCCGACGACGCGACCGACCGGTTCTGCACGGAGCTCGCGGCCGCAGACGCTGAGGCCGCGAGCATCAGCACGGCGGGGGCGGCGCCTCGATCTCGGCGCGGATGCCGGCGACCGTTTGAGGCGGCAGCGTGACAGCCGGCCCGTCGCCGCCGCCTAACGTGATCGAGAACGCGTCGGTGGCCGGTTGGAGGTTGCAGCTGATCGTCGTCGGGATTTCGATATCGCCCGGCGCGGTGAACGACGTACAGGAGGCGCCCAACGCGCCCGGCACCACGGACCCGGTGCCCCCGAAGCTGATGGCGGATGAGTCACCGAACGCCGAGATCGCGGTCACGACGGCGCCCGATTGAATGAACGTGATGGCGGTGTCCGAGCCGTCGCCCTGCCATGCGGCCACGGCGTATCCCGAATCGAACGGCGCGCCCTCCGAAACCCCGATCAATCGGACGCCGATCACGTTCACGTGCTTGGGCACACCGTCGATGGTAATGGTGCCCGTCCCAACAGGCGCGCCCAACGCCAACATTTGTGCGATCTGGGAGTAGATGCCCGGACGTTCGCCGGACGTCGAGTTCTTGAGCGAGTCGAAATGGAGAATGAGCGCCGCGTTGCCGCGCGTGCTGGGACCGGTGACCGAGTCACTGGAGCAGGCAATGGCGACGGCCGCGGCAGCGATCAACGGGAGCGCACGGCGAATGCGAATCGAATGGATGCGGCGCATGAGGACCTGGAGGATGAGGAGGCGCGCCCCGGAGCTGATCGCTCGCGTCGTTGGGCACGTGCAGCGACGACCCGTTCGCGCCGGCGTCACCGATCATCCCCCGTTTCCCGAACATTCGAGACTCACATAATGAAAAGCGCTTGAGGTGCACGGTCAGGCCTGTCTAACGGCTGTGGGGATCTGTCACCTCGTTAGGCATTGCGCTACGACGCATTGAAGACGAGGCGCACGCTCTTCACCGACTGCTGCGGCAGAGCGATCGTCACCGTCGGCGCGTTCGTGAATTGGAGCGGCGCGGTCATTGACGCCGACACCGTTTGCCGCAGGCATTGGACCTCGGGCGGCACGTGGACGTCGGCCGGCACTTGCGTTAGGAGATTATTGCACGAACCGGCCGGCGGCGACGCACTGAATTGGTAGGTGGTCGCCGACGGCGACGCGCCAAAGCTGGTATCGGAGGGCGCAATCTGGAACCCGGCGATGGCGGGGCCGAAGTTCACAATGGCGAACTCGAAAACCGTGTCGACCGGATCGCCGTGCCACGCGAAGGCGACATAGAGCGACTCCGACGGCACGCCCCCCACCGCCTGGATAAAGGTTCCCGCAAGCGCCGGATATGTCGCGGCCGCCCCATTGACCGACACGGTCACACTGTCGACCGGGCCGCCCAGCGCGAGGATCTGCAGCATGTCGTTGAGCATCCCGACGCGCCCCGCGTCATGCGACGCGTTGCGGGCGGCATTGAGCTTCACGGCCAGCGCTTCGCGCTCCTGCGTGGTCGGGCCGGTCGTGGACCCGCTGGAACAGCCGCCCGCAAAGGTGGCTAACAGTACGAGTCCGACCATGCCTGCCGCGCGATGCGCGGGACGGGCCCACCCTGCTCGTGATGGCTCTCATTGGGGCGACTCCTATCGCGAAGACGTGGCGCGTGCGGATGCAACAAGCTGCAGGATGAACCAGCGTTGGGCAAGCGCGGTTCCCCGCGCCGCGCCGCGTGACTAACGCGAATTGACCGGACAAAAGACGCGGGGCCGGCGTCGCCTAACGCCGGCCCCGGTCGGGCCTGCTCTGTCACCTGGCCGTCAGGCGGCGGGCGTATCGAATACGAGCCGAATGCCGCTCACCCCTTGTGCAGGCACGCTCACCGTCACACTCGGCGCGTCGCCGAAGGCGCTGGCGAACGTCACCTGCGAATGCTGCACCTCGCACTCCGTGGGCGTCGGGACCAGCAGATCGCGAGGCGCCTGCGAGGCGTACGACGTGCACGACGCCCCGCCCGACGTCGCCGTAATGGTCGCGGTGCCGCCGGTTCCCGTCGTCGACCCCTCGTGAGCCGACACGATCGCCGAGACGATGCCGTCTTGCAGCGTCAGCACGATGACGCTGTCCGGCGCATTGCCTTCCCATGCGGCCACCGTGAACGCCGAATCGGCCGGGACGCCGGCAACCGTGTTCACTTGCAGCGCGGCGATCATTGTGTACTGGCCCGTGGTCCCGTTGACGGTGATCGTGCCCGTCGACACGGGCGCGCCTTGCGCCAGCAGCTGCGCGACTTCCTGCAACGCCGCCGCGCGCAGGTTGTCGGACGTTTGGTTGGCCACGGTGTCGAACCGCGAGAGAATGTGCACGTTCTGCGACGTGCCGGGCGCGGTGGCTGAATCACTGGAGCACGCAGCCGCGACGAGGGCGGCGGCGAGAAGGAGGAACGCGGTGCGGCTGGGGACCGAACGAACGATGCGCATGGGGGACCCTCCGGCGAGCGGTGGATGTGTGCCTAACGCACGAACCATTGCGATCGCGCGCGGTCCCCCGGTTCGACGCGCGTCGCGATACATCCACCATAGGGCCGCGCGCGAGCCCTCGGCTAGTAAATCAAGGAAAGCAAATCATACTCTGACACGCCGCTCACAAAGGCGCCCGCTTGGGCCCGCTCGAGGGCCGCGGCAAGGTCGTCGCGGCGATAGCGCACTCCCGTTAGGCAGCGCTCGAGATCGGGCATCCCGCGGCTGGAAAAGAAGTCGCCGACGAAGCGGATGGTCGTGATGATGCCGTCTTCGACGAACAGACGGACGTCGACCTCGCCGCTCGGGAAACGGCGCGCGCGCTGGAGATTGAACGGCGGCGACGCGCCGTAGTTCCAGTCCCATGTCCGGTACTTGCTGTCGGCAAGCGCGGCGACGCGGCGCCGATCCTCGCCCGATAACTCGTGCGTCGGCACGGGCCCGCCACCGGGGAAAAGATGCGCGAGCAACGCAGCGCGAAAGTCGTCCATGGGAAGCGGCGCGGCGAGAAACTCGCTGATGTTCGCGACCCGGCTCCGCACCGACTGGATCCCCTTGGACTCCACCTTGCCCGGCTTGGGTTTGAGCGCGCGCGAGACGTCGTCGAGGTTCGATGCCAGGAGCAGCGTGCCGTGGCTGAACATGCGCTCGCCACGCACGACCTGCGCGTTCCCCGACACCTTGCGTCCCTCGACGACGATGTCGTTGCGCCCGGTGCGCTCGGCCCCCACGCCTAACTCGCGCAGCGCCTCCACGACCGGTCCGGTGAACTCGGCGTAGTTGTTGAAGCGCTGCGGCGTGTAGCGGGTGATGAAGCTGAAGCTCAGGTTGCCCAGATCGTGATACACGGCGCCGCCGCCCGAGATGCGCCGCACAACGGTGATGTCGTGCTCGTGGACGAAATCGGCGTCGATTTCCTCGATCGTGTTCTGGTGCTTGCCGATGATGATCGACGGCCGGTTGACGTAGAACAGCAGATAGCTGTCCGAGAGGTCGAGCGTGAGGAGCGCGTGCTCCTCGAGCGCCAGGTTGAGCGCCGGATCGGTGCTGCCGCCGTTGTCGAGGAACAGCATCGCGCCGTTAGGCAGGCCACGCGCCGTCGGCCGCCAATCGGCCCACGAAGAACTCGCCGAACTCCGCGTAGCGCGCCGACGCTTCGTCGAAGCGCATGTCGGTGACGAGCTTCTTGAAGTCGAGCGGATCGCGCGCGAACAGGGTGACGCCCCACTCCCACGCGTCGAGCCCGATGGCGCCGGTGATCACCTGGACCACGCGCCCGGCGTAGCGCCGGCCGACGGCGCCGTGCGCGGTCATAAGGCGGCTCCGCTCCTCGAGCGACAGCTCGTACCAGTTCTGCCCCGGCGCGCGGCGCTTGGACATGGGATAGAAGCACACATACGGCATGCCATCCACGCGTTGCGGATACAACCGCCGCTGCACGTGCGCGCTGGCGAGCTCGGCTGCGATGCGTTGGGCGAGCGACTCGCGGTACGCATCGTCGCCCACGGCGCCACCCCGCTCTTCCGCTTCTTTCGCCAAGCGCGCCGAGAGGTGGTAGAGCCCAGCTTCGGTCACACTGAGGAACGAGTAGACGAGGGACGACCGCTCGATGAGCGGCTCGCTGCCTAACCGGCGCTGTGCCTCGCCGATCGCATTGAGTGTCGGACGGAAGTGCATCACCATTGCGTCGCCCCGCGATCCGACGAGCGGCGCGACCGCCGACCAGCCGCCGTCGGCCGGACACGCGAGCTCGGC
The DNA here is from genome assembly GCA_963702675.1 of uncultured Gemmatimonadaceae bacterium. GTDB lineage: Bacteria > Gemmatimonadota > Gemmatimonadetes > Gemmatimonadales > Gemmatimonadaceae > JADGGM01. The sequence continues at coordinate 513,472 of CAVPDN010000008.1, read as the reverse complement.
GAGCGCGCGCGAGGCGCCGGCGCGCGCCCCCTCGTCGGCGAGAACCGTGGGCGGCGTGCGAAAAACCTGGTGGAGGGCGTACCACCCTTCGAGCGTTTCGGGCGCCTGAGTCACGCCTTCAATTTACGCGATGAAGCACCACGGCGGCGGCCTCGAGCTCCGGAATGGTGGTGGCGGGCACCACCTGCCGGCTCCCCCGGAGCGCGGACACGAGCGCCGGAACCCGAAGGACGAATGGGTGCACGCCACCAAGATCGATCATGTCGGAATCGTCGGCCACGGTCGCGAGCTCTTCACCGGTGCTCTGGCGCAGCACGATGTCGCCAAAGCGCGTTTCGAGGGCCAGGACCGACGATTGCGCGACGGTCTGCTCGTCGGCGATGAACGGATATTCGTTCGACGCGCCGCGGGGACGAGCGCTCCAGCCGGCGAGAAGGCGGGCGAGGCGTTTGGGTACGGTGGCGCACAGCCCGTAACGCACGTCGAGTAACGGTTCGCTCGGCGGCACGCCGCGCACTACGGCGGCGACGTCACCGACGAGCACGTGCGGGATCTCAGCCCGCGCCAGATCGCACAACAGCGTATGGACGCCTTCGCCTAACGGAGCCAGCCGGCGCGCGGGCGTCGCGAAGGCCAGGGCGCGCACAAGCCTCACGTCGACTCCGCGGGCTGCCGCGCCGATCAGAATCGCCGGCCGCGACCGAGCGCCGCGCGGAAACCGTTGCGGGCGTCGCCCCGGATGGCGCCGCCCGTCGAGCAAGGCAGCGGCGAGCGCGACACCAAACCGCGAGTGAAACCGTTTGACGTCGATCACGATCCGAACCGCACCGCTTCCGCTCGACGCGATGTGGGTCGGCGCCGACGTTGGATCGAGCTCGAGCGCGTGCGTAGCGAGATCGGCGGCGCAGTCGAGGCGCATATCGAACCCCTGAGCAATCTCGCGAACGGCGGCGAGCCATCGGGCGTCTGCTTCGGTACGCGGGAAGGGGCGACCGAGAATGCGGCTGGCGTTGTCCACCCACTTCTCGGTGGCGCCGGCGGCGAGGGCGAACTGTCTCTTGGAGAGCATCGGAGAAACCTTGCCTACTTTGTAGGCAACAATTATCTGATGCGTCCGAAAGACAGTAGTAGCCTTTTCATCTCGGCGGTGTCGTTTCTCGTCGACGCTCGAATTGCCCGTGCGCCGAGCTACCGTTCGTAGAGCTACCGTGCGCCGAGATGCCGTTCGCCGAGATGCCGATCGCGGCCAGCGAGCGCCGCGCGGCGCTCGCGCGCCAGCTCCACTCGTACCACCTGGTTCCGAGCTCGCGGGGGTTGGCGTAACGTTTCGCGAGGCCGTCGCGCAACGCGTCGCGGTTGGCGCCTGGAATCCGCGGCAACTCGCCGACGATTTCCGGAACAGCGTTCGGCGACAGGCTCGACACCAAATAATCGGTGTCGAGTTGGCCAAAGTGGGGCGCGATGAAGCGGTCGACATTCCGGCGCACGATCCACGCTTCATAGTTCCAGCACGACAGAGCGATCACCGAGGCGACACCCAACAGCGCCACACGTCGCACCAGACGAGCGGCGTCGACGGCGGACCAGAGCTCGATGCCGAGCGCGATCAGCGCGACCGAGACGATCATCATGTAGACGCGCGCGTAGAGTCGCGCGGCCGTGTAACCGTAAGCTGCTTCGTAGAGCGACACGCGGTGGTACGCCGAGTCGAGTAACAACTGCACCAGGAAAATCAGTACGAGTCCCGCGGCGCGGGCGCGCGCTTCGCCGTGTCCGCGTTCGGCGTGTTGGTCGAGCCATACGATCAAGAGCGTCGCGGCGGTGGCGGCGAAGGTCAGCTCGCCGAATCCATTGCGCGCGTACTCCGCGTAGGTGACGCCGCTGCCTGCCAGCGCCGGCAGATTGCCGAAGAAGTACGACACTTGGAGGCCAAGAAAGAGCGCGAAGAGCGCGCTCACGGATGCGAGCACCATGAAGCGCTCGGTGTCGCCCAGCGTCAGGCGCGATTCCGTGCGCGCGGCGGGTTCCGCGGCCAACCGGCGAAGTGCGATGCCGTAGGATCCCACGGTCAGAATCCCGAGGGCCAAGAAAAAGATCGCGCGCGGAACGAGCAGCTGGTCTTTGCCTAACGCGAACACGTCGTCGCGGAGACGCGCCAGCACGGGGTCGGCGCCGGCGAGGAGCAAGCCGAGCACGCCGACCACAGGAATCGCCAGCAGCGCGCCGCGCACCCTCGCCTGTGCTTCTCGCTGCCCGAGCGCGGCATGCTCGCGAGCTCCGCGACGCGACGTCCCGCTTCGCGCACGCACCGGAACGCGCCCGTGACCGGAATCACGACGAACGATGCCGCGCCGATCGTCTCGGGCTGGGCGCCTTCGGCGAGCGCCATGCCGAATGCGAGGAGCACCGCGACACCGACCAGAATGATCGGGGCGAAGTCGCCGTCGGCGGTGATCGCCATGCAGGCAGCGAGCGCGCACGCGGCCGTGAGGGCGACGCCGAGCGGCCACCCGATGCGTCCATGCGTGCGGCGCACGACCCACGCCAGGCCCAACGCTGCCGCCAGCGTCCAGAGCGCCCAATTGAGTCCGGGCGAGGCGTCGAAGCAGAGCCACGCGCCTAACACACTGACCACGAGCGCGGGCGGCCAGATGGTGGCGGCATGGCGCGCCAGCGTCGCCACGCCTAACGCGCGCGGCGACGCGACGGGAACGGGAGACACGGTGGCGGCGGGCGCCGCGGACGCTGGCATCGGCATGGTCAGACCGCCCGCGCCGCGGGCTGTGCGGGGTGGGATACGAGACCGCCGAACCGGCGCTCGCGGCCGTGAAAATCGGCCACGGCGGCGGCGAGATCGGCGGCCGTGAACTCGGGCCACATGATGTCGGTGAACGAGAGCTCGGCGTAGGCGCATTCCCAGAGCAGGAAGTCGCTCAGGCGGCGCTCGCCGCCGGTGCGGATGAGCAGGTCGACGTCGGCGGCCGGGCGTCCGGACCCAGGTCAGCGCCTAACAGCTTCGCGCGAACGCGTCGCGGGTGACCGGCGCGGGCGTCGCCTGCAGGGCGGCGGCGGCGCGAGCGATCGCATCGCGCGACGAGTAGTCGATCGCGAGCCGCAGGTGCAGCGTGCGGCCGTGGGCGGTGATCGCTTCCGCCTCGTCGATCGCGGCGCAGCAGCGCTGGCGGCAATCGGTCGCGCCGGCCGATGACCGAGAGGCGCACGCCGTTCGCGACGCAGCGCGTCGCTTCGCCGCGCAGGTAGCTCGCGGAAGAGCCGCATGAGCGCGCCGACTTCGCGCGGCGGGCCGCTGCCAGTTGTCGGCGCAGAAGGCGTACAGGCGTGAGCGTCGCCACGCCTAAGCGACGGCGCGGCCTCGACGATCGTCGCGCACGGCTTCGGCGCCGCGCCGGTGGCCGGCGGGTCGCGGGCAGTCCGTGCGCGGCGGCCCAGCGCCCGTTGCCGTCCATGATGATGGCGACGTGGAGTCCGTTGGGCAGTGTGATCAAAGTGCTTGGTCGCATAAAGTGAATGGAGAAAAAAAATTAGCGCTGGAGGGTGCTCGCGCGTCGCCCGAATGAGCGCTTCCATGTGGTCGAGATAGCGCTGCAAGGCTCGCCGGCCCGACGCCGTGAGCCGGTATTCGGTGCGCGGGCGCCGGCCCTCGAACGGCTTGGTGCACCGTCACGTACTCCGCGTCCTCGAGCTTGCGCGCGTGGACGCTCAGGTTGCCGTCGGTGGTGCGCAGCAGCGCCTTGAGCTCGTTGAACGTCAAGCGACTCCTCGGCGGCGAGCGCGCTCACGATGCCCAGCCGCATGCGGTGATGGATGAGCGAGTCGAGCGCGCGCGATTCCTGCTGCGCGACGCCGCCCCGCCCCCGCCCGCGCCGCCGGCCGCGCGGACTGCGCCTGACGGACGGCCGTGCGCGGGCTCGTCGCCCGTGTCGGCGCGCCGGCGGCGCGCGGTGTTCGAATCAGCCACCGTACCTCCTGGCGATGATGACGCCGAATACAATGTGCAGCGCGCCGAATCCGGCGACCAGCAGCCACGCGCTCCAGGCGGCGGGCGCGAACAGCGCCACCGCGCCCAGAGCATGAACGACGCACCCATCACCGGCACGGCGCGCACCGAAAACGTCCCGCCGGTCATCACCCCGGCGCCGTACAGCAGAAGCCAGAGGCCGGGCAACACACCCAGAAGACTCAACCGGGATGCGCCCACCGTGATCACGGCCCCGGCGACAATCGGCGGCGCGAAGCCGAACACGAACTTGCGGAGCGGCGGCGACACCACGGGCTGCCGCGCTGCCCTGGCTTTCCACGCCGACGCGGCGAGCCCGATCACGATCGAGAGCCCGGCTTCGCCGAGCCATACACCCATCCATCCGCCGGGCGCCGATTGCCGTTGGGCGAAGAGCCCGGCGGCGACAGCGGTGATTCCGATCGCGACCTCTCCCCACCCCGACACGGCGGTGAACGACGTCGCGCTCTCCATGGTCTCGCGGATGAACCGCAGATCATCGATCGCGCGATCGTGCAGGGCGACGGGCATGATGCGAATGTATCGAGCGCAAGATTAATGTCAAGTACTTTGTGCAACAAAGCTAAAACGGCCGGCGGCCAGGTCCTGCGCCGCCGGCATCCGTTCCCAATCTATAGTATAGGCCTTCTGCGCCACCCCGCCCGGGACTACAGCTTCACGCCCGGAACCCCTGCCTTCTCCGCCACCGCGTTGAACGCCGGCACATCCGTCTTCACCAGCGCATCGTACTTGGCCTTGTACGACGCCAACAGCGTCTTCACTGTCGTCAGCTCCTCCTTTACCGGATCGCTCGGCGCCTGATCGAACACGAACTGGACGCCGAACCCCGTCCCGACGAGCCGGTCGTAGAAGCTCTGCAAATAATGGATATCGTCCTCGGGCGCTTCGCGTTGCAGGTTCGGATTGTACAACGTGTCCATCAGCGCTTTCGCCTTCTCGTCCAGCTTGATGCGCCGCGTGCATTACCGTCGTGTCGGCCGGTATTCCGTTAGGCGCGAGCGCGATCGCCGTCGAGTCGACGTCGGACAACTGCCGGCGCAGGCTGTGCAGCCCGTTCAACACTCCGTTCGCCATCGAGATCTGGTCGCGCATCGCGAGCGCCGTGGTCAACTGCTCGCGCGCGGCCGCGACGTCGAACGCGGAATGCGGATCGGCGCGCACATCGATCGTGCGGCGCACGGTCTGGCTGTCGGCCATCACGACCGCGGTGTAGGTCCCGGGCAGCACGTCCGGTCCCGGAGCGCCATCGTCGCCGTCACCCGGCTGCGGCGGCGCGATCGCCAGCTTCGTTGGGCCGCGGTAGCCAAGGCGCCATTCGAACGTGTTCATACCGGCCTTCCCGGCACCATTGGCGGTGTACACCGTATCGTTCTGTCCGTCGAGAATCACAATGCGCACCGGACCTTCGTGACGCGCCTTCTGCGCCGCCGTCGCTTCGATCTTGCGGCTCAACCAGTACTGGATCCGAGCCGCACGATCGACGCCCGGCGCATGATACGCCGACGCGGGCGAGCCGCCATACTCGTTGGAGTGCCACAGCGCCGCCGGGGCGACGTCGAACACGTGGAACTTGGATGATGCGACGTCCGGCGTGAGCGACTGGAGCGGCGCGATATCGTCGATCACGAACAAGCCGCGCCCGTGCGTGGCGATGGCCACCGAACGCGTGTTCTTGATGAACTGGATGTCGAACACCGGCGACGTGGGGAACGCGCTCGTCATCGACTTCCACGTCGCGCCCGCGTCGCGCGAATACCAGAGGCCGTTGTCCGTGCCTAACAACAGGAATCCCTTCTGCGCCGGATCCTCGCGCACCACGTGCGCGGCGTACGACGGCAGCCCGTGCGCGATGGAGGTCCAACTGGCGCCGTAGTCCCTGGTCATGAACACGTACGGCGTGTCGTCGCCGAATTCGTGGTAGTCGAGCGTGATGTAGGCCGTGCCGGCGTCGAACGGCGACACGCCGACCTGATACACGCGCCCCTCCTCCGGCAGACCCTTCGCCTTGGGCCGGACGTTCGACCACGTGCGTGCCGCCATCCTTCGTCACCTGGACGTTGCCGTCGTCCGTGCCTAACCAGATGACGTTCGTGTCCGTGGGCGCGATCGCGATCGTGAGGATCGTGTTGTACGTCTCGGCGCCGCTGAAATGTCGTACTCGATTTTCCCGCCGCTCGTCACCTGCTTGCTCTTCTCGTTGCGCGTGACGTCGGGACTGATCGTGGTCCAGTGCGCGCCGCCGTCGGTGCTCTTGAACAAAACGTTCCCGCCCAGGAACACCTCGTTGGCGTTAGTCGCCGAGACCGCGATCGGCGACGTCCAGTTGAATCGATACTTGAGACCGGACGGGTCCATCATCTCGACGCCCGGCATGTACGGACGGATGAGGCGCGACACGCCCGTCTTGAGATCGAGCCGCGTCACGAATGCCGTTCTGCGAGTCCACGTACACGATGTTCGAGTCGCTCGGCGCCGGCACCGCGTACTCGCCGTCGCCGCCGGTGACCGTGTACCACTCGGCCCCGCTCCCGTCGCCTTCGACGAGATTGTTGGACGGGCCGCACCAGGCGTTGTTGTCCTGCAGGCCGCCGCACAAACGGAACGGCTGCCGCGAGTCCGCGGCGACCATGTAGAACTGGCCGATGGGCAGGTTGTTCAGATAGCGCCACGTTGTCCGGCATCGTGACTCACGTACACGCCGCCATCGTTGCCCTGGATCATCCGGTTGCCATTCGGTGGGATCGATCCACAGGGCGTGGTGATCCACGTGCACGACGTTGCCGTCGAGCTCGTGCGCCGTGTGGCCGCCGTCTGCGACTCTCATGAGCTGGAACGACGAGAAGTACACGCGGCGGTCATCGCTGGGCGACACGTCGAATGCGCGAGAAATAGAACGGCCGCACGTCGAGCGCGTGGTTGCCGCTCACCGCCGACCAGTGGTCGCCCAGGTCGTGCGACTCCCACAGCAGGCCGGACTTGGCTTCGACGATCGCGTAGACGTGCGTCGGGTCGGAGCGCGACGTGCCAACGCGATGCGTCCGTACGGTCCGTCGGGCAGTCCCTCGTGGAGCCTGGTCCAAGTGTCGCCGCCGTCGGTCGACCGCCAGATGCCGCTGCCCTTCCCGCCGTTTTCCAGGTTCCACGGGTAACGGCGCACCTGCCACATGCCGGCGAAGAGCACCCTCGGGTTGCCGGGCTCCATCACCAGGTCGCTGGCGCCGGTGGTGTCGTTCACGAACAGCACCTTCTTCCAGGTCTTGCCGCCGTCGGTGGTGCGGAACACGCCGCGATCTGCGTTAGGCTTCCACGCGTTGCCGATGGCCGCCACGAACACGCGGTCCGAGTTGTTGGGGTCGACCACGATGCGCGAGATCTGGCCCGCGTCCTTGAGCCCCATGAAGCTGCCAGCTCTGTCCCGCGTCGGTCGAGAGGTAGACGCCGTGTCCGTTCACGACATCGTTGCGGATGTTGCCCTCGCCGGTGCCCACCCAGACGATGCTCGGGTTGTTCGGCGCGAGCGCGATCGCGCCGATCGACGCCGTCGGGCTGTTTCTCGAACACCGCCTTCCACGTGATGCCGCCGTCCATCGTTTTGAACACGCCGCCGGCGCTCGGACCCACGTAATAGATGTTGGGATTGCCGGGCACGCCGACAACGGCGGCGACGCGTCCGCCCGCCACCGTCGGTCCCAGGTTGCGGATGCCGAGCCATTGGAGGGAGTCGACGCTCGCGGTATCGGACGAGGTGTCGGGCGCCGGCTTGGCCGGCTTCTGCGCGTTGAGCGCGGGCGCCACACCGGCCGCGAGAGCGAGGCCGGCAACATAGCAGCAGTCGAGAATTCGCGAACGAGGCATCACGTGATAGGCGCGAGACGCGCGGTTGGAGGGCTCTGGTACGGATTGGACGTGGCAAATACACCGGTGGCCGGCGCCATTGCCGCCCGCAAGAAAGTACGGGCTGCGACGGTCGCCGGCCACCGCGTGCGCCGGGCGCGACAGCCGGGGTGCCCGACGCGCATGACCTACATGGAGTGCACGGCGAACATGCCGCCCTGTGGATCCTGGCATTGTGCGATGCGGCTGCCACCGGGGACTTCCATGGGACCGTTCAACACTTTGCCGCCATTTTGCGTGACGCGCTCGGCGGCGCGATCGGCGCTGTCGACGCGCACGTAGCCCAGCCAGTTAGGCGGGATGCGTTGATCGGCCGGCGCAATGAACATTCCTCCTAACTGAACGCCGTTGCGCTCGAAGATCTGGTAGATGCCCATTGGGCCCATGTCGTGCGACGGTCCGGCGCTCCACCCGAAGAGGTTGGTGTAGAACGCGAGCGCGCCGTTGACGTCGGTGGTGGTGAGCTCGTGCCACGAGAACTCGCCTAACTTTGGCGGGGCGTCGTCGGTGGCCGCGGCCTGGATTGGCGTCCAGATGCGAGATGGTCGCGCCCTGCGGGTCGGCAATCACCGAGAACCGGCCCACCGTCGGAATGTCGGTCGGTTCCTTGTGCACCGAGCCGCCCAGGGCAACCGCCTGCTCCGCCGTCTCATTGACGTTGGGCACCGTCACATAGGCGAGCCAGTGCGGAGGCATGTCGGCCAATTCGGCCGCGATTCCCATCACTCCGCCCAAAGGAGCGCCGGACGCGGTCCACATCGTGTATGGTGGTCCGCTACCCATCGCGAAGGGCTCCGTGCCCCACCCGACGGTTTTCGTGTAGAACGACACCGCCGACTGGACGTCAGGGGTCATGAGATCGTGCCAGACAATGCGGCCCTTGGCCAATGAGTCGGACATGGGGACCTCCATCAAAAAAGGAATGCCGCCCGAGGGGCCACGATGCTCGTCGTTCCTGGCTCGACTGTCAAGCAAGTTTTCCGAACTATGACCGGCCCGCAGACGCGCTGGGGCGCATGGAGACCGCATAACCGGGCTCTTCCATGTCAACGTTTCATCATCCTTCCTATGGCGGACTCCTCGCTAAATTCTGCCATAAGATTATCTTGGTGTCGCGCACCAAATGCTTGGCGAACACCGCCTCTCACGTGGTGACAGGCATCGGGCGCATGGCGGATCGCAAAGGCAGCGTCATCCGCGAGCACGACGGCCAGAGGTGGCGGCATGACCATGGTACTCGTGATCGAAGAGGATCGCTCGGCGTCCGAGTGGCTGGTGCGGACGCTCGAGACCGGGGGACATGCGGTCGAGTCCACCGGGAATGTGGAGATGGGACTGGACCGGTTGCGCTCCCTGCCGCGCACCGATCTCGTGCTCGTCGATCTCGCGTTGCCGCGCACGACCGGGTTCCAGTTTTTGCGCGAGCTGCGCGAGGAACGGAACGACGTGCCGGTGATTGCGCTGAGCGCCCAGGCCGACGAAGCCGACCGCGTGCAGACGTTTCGGTTAGGCGCGGACCACCTGGTGCTGCAGCCGATCAGCGCGATCGAGCTGCTGGCCCGGGTGGACTGCCTCATCGAGCGCTCGCGTGCGCGGCGCACGCCGGCCAACGGCGTGCCGGCGATCTGCAGCACCTACCGGTTCGGCGACGTCGAGGTGAATGCCGCCACCCGCCAGGTGCGGCGCGAGGGCGCCTCGGTCCAACTGGCCCCGCTCGAGCTCGAGCTGCTGTTGGCGCTCATCCGGCGCGACGGCGCGGCGGCGGCGCGCTTCGAGCTGCTCAAAGAGGTGTGGGGCTACGAGTCCGACGTGGTGAGCCGCACGCTCGACACGCACGTGGCGAACCTGCGGTGCAAGCTGGAACGCGATCCGGCGGCGCCGCGCCACATCCTGACCGTTCGGAAGACTGGATACCGGCTACAGGCCTAACGGGACATTCGTAGTCTCACGTCGTCCGGCGACGTCGCCGCGGAGGTCACATGCGTGGCTCGGTGAGAAGCGGAATGGGAGTCCTTGGCGCAACACTCCTGTGTGCGTGCGCCGCGCACCGACCGCCCAAACCCGTCACGCTGACATCGGATGTTCGCAGCGACGGCGGCGCGACCATCCTGTCCGGTGCGATCTTCGACAAGACAACCCGGTCGTTGCTCGACGTCATGAAGGCGCACATCCCATCCATGCAAGTCATGGATGACCAACCGTGTCCCGACGTGTACCTCCGCGGCCGGTCGACCATTGTGTCGTCCTCCAACCCCGCCATTTACGTGGACGGCGAGCGCGCGAGCAACACGTGCGTGCTCGACATGGTGAACGTGCACGATTTGGAGCGCGTCGAGATCTATCCGAACGGCCAGCCGCACGGCGGATACCAGAGCAGCCCCTATGGGGTCATCCTGATTTTTATGCGCACGTCGGACTGAAACGGCGTGGGAAGCGCGCGCTGGCGCGCGCTGAGGGACAAGGGACAAGGGAACAGGGAAACGGCGCCGGTCGCCGCTGCCCTGTTCCCTCAGCGCGCGCGAGCGCGCGCTTCCCTAGCTGGTCGGTTCGTTACACGCACCCGTGTGCGTCGGGGCCGCGTCCGGATTCGAGTCCCACCACATCCGCGTGGCGAAGTTGTCCGGACCGCCCATCTGCGCGAGCGCCGAGTTCACGTTGGCGGCGTTCACCGAATACTCCGTCTGCGAATATTCGAAGCGGCGAGGCACGAACGACACGATTGCGTTAGGCCCGGCGTGCAGCGTGACCGGCTGGCAGGTGCGCCGCCACTCGGCCCACGCCTGGGTGCCGTCGCCGAACAGCGCGATGTACTTCTGAATCGCGATCTCGTTCAGGCCCGCGGGGATTCCTGGTGTGTACGCGACCCCCGGTGTGCCCTCGAACGCGGTGATGGCCGCGCCATCGGTTACGCCCCACTGGTCCATCGATGCCTGAACCCCCGCGTAATAGTCGGCTTCTGCCTCGGCCGGCGACAGGCCGCCCACGCTGCGCTGCGCTGCCTCGGCCTTGATGAACATCACCTCGGCGTACGTCATGATGTAGGACGGCAGGCGCAAACCGGACCCGTCGCCGAACGTGCCGTACGACGTGGCGCCCGGATAGAAGATGACGCCCGGCCGCGAGGCCTTGTTGAACCACATGCCGGCGGTGTCGGCGTTGAGTCCGTTAGGCATGCCGCCGTACCCGTTGTGGAACACGGACGAGTCGAGCACGGGTTGGGCATAGACCGGCACGCGCGGGTCGTTGAACGGCACCATCTGGTTCATGAGCGTTTGCGACATCCGGTGGTCATCGCGCGACTGGAAGTTGTCGGCCCACGGATTGTCGTACTGCCCGTCGCCCGGCCAAATGATCTTGGCGTCGTCATCGTTGCTGGCGAATACGCCGCCGGGATCGGAGAACGCGGCGGCGAGCTGCGTGCTGGCGGTGCCCGGATCGACGTTCACGATGCGCATCGCGAGGCGCGCGCGCAGCGAATTGGCGAACTTCACCCACTCGCTCAAGTCGCCCGAGTAGACCGGATCGGCAGAGCCGAGTCCCGCCGAGTCGGTGGACTCCATGGCGGTCGCCGCGTCGGCGAGCCGCTGGAAGAACGACGTGTAGATGTCCTGCTGCTTGTCGTACGTCGGCGTGAGCGTGCCGCCAACGGAGTCGCCGCCCAGGGCCTGCGAGTACGGGATGTCGCCCCATTGGTCGGTGAGATTCTCGAACACCCAGATCTGCAGGACCGTCGCCGGTCCCCAAATCGCCGGGTTGCCTTGGGACTGCCCCTTGGCGATCACCTTGTGCAGGTCCTGCAGCTCGTCGTAGTACGCGGCGTCGAATTCTCCGGTTGTGTTAGGCCCTTGGAGTCGTTGATAGCGGTCCTCATCCGGGTACTGCACTTCGGACAGGTGCTGCGCGACCCATTCGGTGGAGCGGAGATCGCTTCCATTGCCTACCCAGTGCGCGGCGGTAATGGCGGCGTTCGTGAACACCGCGCCTGCCGGCGCGTCGACGGGGGCGTTAGGATCCGTGTTCAGCGCGGTGATGTGGTCGTTGTTGCACGCCATCACGGCGCACGCGATCGCACAACCAGCCACCGCCAAGAAGATTCGTTTCTGCATGATTGGCTCTCTCTCGATGGTGGTTACGGCGTGACCTGCAGCTGGAGACCGAACGACTTCGGATTCGCCAACGACGCGAATTCGACACCCTGGAAGTTCCCCGTCTGTGTCGAGAACTCCGGATCGATGTTCGGCACCTTCGTGTTCGTCCACAGATTGCGGCCGTACACCGCGATCTGCAGTTGCGCCGCGTGCATCATGTTGGCGATCGACGCCGGGACGTCGAGGTTGAGCCGGACTTCGCGCAGCTTGAGATAGCTGTCGCGGTAGACGAACGGCTGGTGGATTTCGAAGAGGCTCTGGTAGTACTGCTCCGACGTGACGACCGTCGTGTTCGCAGCGCCGGTGGCGTCGTCGATGCCTTTGATCACGAGACCCGGGTTGTTCCAATCCTTCTGGCGCCCGTTGATCGTCGACGCGAGCACGCCGGTGTATTGACCGAAGAAGTTCGTGACGCTGAAGATCGAGCCGCCCTCGTGAATGTCGAGCAGCGCCGATAGCGTGACGCGCTTGTAGCGGAATTCATTGTTCCACCCGCCCGTCCAGTCGGGCTCCACCGTGCCCAGCACTTTCTGTGCGCCTAACTGAGGAAGGCCGTTGTGGAGCAGCAGCTGGCCGGTCGCGCTGTCGCGGAGGAAGGTGTAGCCGTAGAGTGCGCCGTACGGCTGGTGCAGGCGCGCTTCCTCGTTCAAATACCACGAGCTGCCGAGCACGATCGTGTTCACGCCCGGCGCCAGCGCATCCACGCGGCTGTTGTTCTTGGCGAAGTTGAAGGTGGTGTTCCACTCGAAGTTGCCGCCGTGCGTGCGCACCGGCGTCACGTTGAGCGACGCGTCGAAGCCGCGGTTGCTGATCTGGCCGGCGTTGACCCACTTTTGCGAGAAGCCCGTCGCGGCCGACACGTCGACCGGAATGATCTGGTTGCGCGTCGCTCTCGAGTAGTAGGACGCGTCGATGCTCGCGCGATCGCCGAATAAACCAGCCTCGAATCCGACTTCATTGGCGCGCGTGATCTCCGGTTTCAGATCGGCATTCGCGAGTTGGTTGTCGAGCGTGTAGAGCGCTTGTCCGCTGAACTTCGTCGACTGTCCATTGAACGTCGTGAGCAGCGAGTACGGCTGCGCGGTGTTGCCGACCTTGGCGACCGAGCCGCGCAGCTTGAGGTACGAGAGCACGTTCGACTTGAGCGACGGAATCGCGTCGGTCAGGATCAACGACGTGTTGACCGAGGGATAGAAGTACGAGTTCTTGCCCTGGGGCAGCGTCGACGACCAGTCGTTGCGCGCGGTGCCTTCGACGGTCCACCACCCATCCCACGTGAACGACGCCGAGCCGAAGACGGAATTCGTCTGCTCCTTTTCGTCGTACTGGGTGAGCGTCGGTGCGATCGCGGCGTTGCTGATGTTGTAGATGTCGGGAACCGTGATGCCTTGGGTCTGCTGTTGATTCCGCTGGTAGTTCTCTTGCCGGTCCGCGGCCGCAATCAGCCCGCTCAGCTGGAGCTTGTTCGTGACTTGCCGCGTGGCGTTGAGCAGCGCCTCGGTGGTGTAGTCGGTGGAGTTCTCGTTGTAGAAGTTGAACGCACCGGCGTAGGACAGATTCTCGAGGCCCGCGCCTGCCCAACTGACGTTGCCCGCCGCGACATCCTGCTGCGATTGGGTGTTGAAGATGTCGCCGCCGGCGCGCAGCGTGGCGTTGAGCCAGTCGTTGAACTGGTACTTCGCGGACACCGAGCCAAGGTACTGGTTGCGCGTGTCCGACTCGGGATTCATGTACTGCAGGAAGTACGGATTGCTGTGGTAGTTGCTGTTCCAGTTGTAGCGATTGCCGAACTCGTTGAAGTCCATGTAGTGCGCCTTGAGCTGACTCATGTCGACCTGCCGGCCGAACCAGACATTGAGTCCCTCGAGGATGCCCGCGTTGTATCCGACGCCGGCGCGATTGAGCCCGTTGTTGCGCAGGAACTGCAGGCTGGCCTGCGTCGTGAGCTTGTCGCCGATCATGAGATTGCCGGCGAGGGAGCTCGTCCACTTGTGGAAGAAGTTATTGGGAACGACGCCGCTCTGGTTCTGCACGCCGACGGCCATGCGCGCGTTCGACTTCTGGCTGCCGCCGTCGACCGCGAGGTTGGCTTCGAACGTGCCGCCGGTATTGAAGAACGACGCGACGTTGTCGGGGTGCGCCACCCACGGCTGCTGCGCACCGGTGAACTGATCGAGCAAGCGGCCATCGAGGCGCGGGCCATAGCTCTGGTCGTTGCCGTCCTGAACGCCGTCGCCTAACCCGTCGACGTAATTGAATTGGCCGCCGGCGCCTTGTCCGTAGAGGTTCTGGAAGTCGGGCAGGATGCCGACCTTGTCGAACGAATAGCTCGTATTGAGGTGCGTCTGCACCTTGCCGTCGGTGTCGGCGCCGTGCTTGGTCGTGATGATGATGGCGCCGTTGGCGGCGGCGGATCCGTAGAGCGCGGCTGCGTTAGGCCCCTTGAGGACGGTGACCGACAGAATGTCGTCGGAGTTGACGTCGCTGATCGTGCTGCCGTAGTCCCATCCGCCGTTGGCGTCGGAGCCGCGGTCGCGGCTGGGAATGGGGACGCCGTCGATTACGTAGAGCGGCTCGTTGTTGCCGGTGATCGACGCCGAGCCGCGGATGCGGATCGCCACGGAACCACCTTGCGTTCCGGATGACGTGACATCAAGCCCCGACACCTTCGCGCCTAACTGCTCGACGAAATTGTTGTCGGGCGAGGCCGTGAGCTGCTCGCTGCTCACGCCCTGCGCATCGGTGCCGAGCTGGCTCTTTTCTTTTTCCTGGCCTTCGGCGACGATGATCTTGCCTTCGAGTTGGACCGGGGCCACCTGGAGCGCGAAGTCGACGGTCGTCGTGCCGGTCGTGAGGTGAACCGTGCTCGTTTGCTCGCGATATCCGATGAGTCGCGCGGCGATGACGACAGCCTGCCCGTGAGCGGTGCCGGCCGGGAGGGCGATGTGGTATTTGCCGTCATCGGCCGCGATGGCGCCGAGCCTGGTCCCCTGGATGTAGACCGTGGCGTTCGGCAACGGTGCTCCTCCCTCGCCGGTCACGCGGCCCTGGACGACGTCCTGGGCCGCGAGCACGGACGGGACGAGCGTGAGCGCGAGTGCTACTCTCGCTGCATGACGGAGTCGAGCGTGCATGCTGACCTCCTGTTCGCGTCGCTCGGAGATTTGGTGGGCGACACCTCGACGGACGCGAACGCCCGGGATGGTGCGGCCAGTGTCTCGTTAGGCGGGGTGATTGCCCCGCGGCACGACGTGATATGATGGAGGGAGGGTCAGGCGCGGGGACCGCGCGACGGGCAGGATTAGCGAGAACTTGACGTTTCCTTGACAAACGCCAAGGCGGACTCTGCAGCGTTTGAGCGCGCATATCCGGCTTGGGCGGCCTGACATCGGCTGCTATGTCATGGGAGTGTCATGGGGGAAAATCGGGCTTTCACCGGCCAGGCTCGGGCGCTTGGGGGCAGCGGTCACCCCAAGCGCGGCGATGGGGAAATGCCTAACGACCGAGCTGGATGCGGATGTCCGCGCCCGGGTTGGCCGTGAACGGCTCGTGCAGCTCGCGCCCCGTCACCGTCGGCCGCGCAATCAACACGACCTTCGAGCCGGGATACGACATCTCGGCCGGCACCTGAATCCTGATCGTCTCCAGCGCATCGATGCTGCCCGCGTCGAGGCGCCGATTGTTCTGCTCCAGAAAGAGCTGATACGCCGAGGGCGTCACGTTGTGCACGCTGATGAACGTCGGGGCGTGTTCGGCTTTCTGGCCGGGGACGTGGTGCGTGCACGCCTGAACGGCAACCAGCGACAGTCCGACAATCCATCCAAGTCCGGCGAGGCGCGCGAGGCGGTGCATGGCTCCACTCCCGTGGTGGAAGGTTGACTGGCGAATCGACGAATTTCCCAGTGTCCGGGCTCCAGGTCAAGCATGCCTTACCGGTGACGTCGTCCAAGCATTCGGGTGGCCGGACAGGGGGGCTGGCTACTCTGCTCATGTAGAAAGGATCACAGCGGAAACCAGGGCGGATAACGGCGGATCGGGCAACAGACAAAACCTTTCTGAAAAGCAAAAAAAAATTGCTCCATCCAGCGCGATTCGCGGCTTCTCGCCTAACGGAACGATCCGCTCTGCTCCCTTGTGTCCGCTGTGATCCTTTCAACATGAACGTAGTAGCCAGCCAGGCCGGCCCGACGCCAGGCGGCATGCCGCCTCCTGATTGATTCAACCGCCCCACTTACCGTACCCGTGCGTTAGCGCTGTGCGGCGCGTACATTCCTTCGAGGGGCGCGTTGGGTGACACCCTGCCGCTCCCGATCCCGAATTCTCCTTCCCTTTCGCACGCATCATGACCGACAATCGGCGCATGGCGCCCGGCGCGCCGGGCATTGAGCCGCGATGGACATCGAGCGCAAAATCGGGCGTCGGCACCTCGCTCTCGAGCTCGAGCCACGTCTGGTTCACGCTCAGCCACGGCGTGTTCAACGAGATCTACTTCCCCGACGTCGACATTCCCTGCACGCGTGACATGGGCATGCTCGTCACCGACGGCGAAGAGTTCTTCTCCGAAGAAAAGCGCCACACGTCTCACGAGATCGCCCACATCGCACCCGGTGTGCCAGGGTTCCGCCTCCGCAATACCTGCGAGCACGGCCGCTATCGGATCGACAAGCATGTTTTGTCATCGGTACGACACGACGCGGTGCTGCAGCACACGAAGTTCGTCGCGCTGCGCGGTGCGCTCTCCGACTACCATCTGTACGTGCTGCTCTCGCCGCACTTGGGCTGTCGCGGCGCGGAGAACACAGCGTGGCTGGATGAGTACAAGGGCATGCCGATGCTGTTCGCGCGCCGCGCCGACTACGCGCTCGCGCTCGCATGCAGCGCGCCGTGGCTCGCGCGCAGCGTGGGCTTCGCGGGTGTGTCCGACGGCTGGCAAGACCTCGACGCGCACAAGACGCTCACCTGGCAGTACGACGTCGCGGAGTCGGGCAATGTCGCCTTGACCGGTGAGATCGACATGGGCGCATGCGCGGGCGAGTTCCTGCTTGCGTTGGGCTTCGGCCGCGACTATTCCAAGGCCGCGTTCGCTGCGCGGTCGGCGCTCTACCACGGATTCGAGCGCACGCAATCGGCATACGTGCACGGATGGCAGCAGTGGCAGCACGCGCTGGTCATCAACAAGCCGGGCATGCCCGGCGACGCCAAGGTGCGCGGGGTGAGCGCCGCCGCGCTCCGCGTCCACGAGTCCAAACGCTTCGCATCGGCGATCATCGCGAGCCTGTCGATTCCGTGGGGCTTCGCCAAGGGAGACAACGACCTCGGCGGATACCATTCTGGTCTGGCCGCGCGATCTCGTCGAGGCGGCCGGCGGATTGTTGGCGGCCGGCGCGCCCTCGGACGCGCACCGCGTGCTCAACTATCTCGCGGCCACGCAGGAGGCCGACGGCCACTGGGCGCAGAACATGTGGCTGGACGGCGTGCCGTACTGGAGCGGCGTTCAGTTGGACGAAGCGGCCTTCCCGATCCTGCTCGTCGACCTCCTGCAGCGCGAGGACGAGCTGTCGCTCAACGACATTGAGCGCATCTGGCCCGTCGTTAGGCGAGCGGCGGCGTTCATTGCGCGGAGCGGCCCGGGCACCCAGCAGGATCGCTGGGAAGAGAACGCCGGCCTGTCGCCGTTCACGCTCGCCGTCGTGATCTCGGCCCTGCTCGTGGCGGCGCAATTGGCCGAGCAACACGGCGAGATGGATGTCGCGCGCTACCTGCGCGAGACGGCCGACGGATGGAACGACGACATCGAGCGGTGGACGTACGCCGCCGACACCGGCCTGGCCCGCAAGTTAGGCATTGAAGGGTACTACGTGCGCATCGCGCCGATCGCCGCCGAGACGGCCGCGTCGCCGAAGGAAGGCTTCGTGCCGATCAAGATGGCCCTGCCCGACATTGACGCCGAGTCGAGCATGGTGGTGAGCCCCGACGCGCTGGCGCTGGTCCGATTCGGACTGCGCGCGGCCGACGACCCGCGCATTGTGAATACCGTGCGCGCGATCGATGCGGTTCTCAAACGCGACCTGCCCTACGGTCCGGGCTGGCGGCGCTATAACGGCGACCGATACGGCGAATACGATGACGGGTCGCCCTACAACGGCGGCGGCGTCGGACGCTGTTGGCCCCTGCTAACCGGCGAGCGCGCGCACTACGAGCTCGCCGCCGGGCGCCCGGAACGCGCAATCGACCTGCTGCGCATCATGGAAAAGTCCGCGAGCAGTACGGGGATGATTCCCGAGCAGACGTGGGATGCGCCGGACATCCCCGATCTCGAGCTCTTCAACGGACGCCCCGCGGGTTCGGCGATGCCGCTGGTGTGGGCGCATGCCGAACACATCAAGCTCTGCCGCTCGATCGCCGACGGCCGCGTGTTCGACACGCCGTCGAACACCGCGCAACGCTACGTGCTGCAGCGCACGCCGTCGCCGTTCGCCGCGTGGCGCTTCAACCTCAAGCGGCGGCGGATGGCGCAAGGGAAAATCCTGCGCATTGAGGTGCTGGCGCCGGCGACGGTCCATTGGAGCGCCGACAGCTGGCAGCACACGACCGACACGCCCACGCAGGCCACCGGACTGGGCGTCTTCGTCGCCGATCTTCCCACCGACCGCTTGGCGTCGGGCGCCAGCATCGTGTTCACGCTGTTCTGGTCGGGAGAGCAACGGTGGGAGGGTGTCGACTACACGGTCGTCGTGGAGTGATTGGCGCGAACGATGCGGTATCGCGGTCGTCGATTCACGAGGGAGTCCGGGCACCATGGCGTTCACGAAGACTCAGTTGGAGCACTTTCGCAAACGACTGCTCGAAGAACGCGAGCGCGTCGCGGGCGATCTCGCGCGCTACCATGCCCAAACCGAGGTATCCCTGCGCGATCAGTCGGGTGAGCTCTCCACGGCACCGGGCGAACTGGGAACGGACACGGAAGACCAGGAGCTGGACGCGTCTAACGCAGCGCGGCAGTCGATCGAGCTGGAGGAAATCGACGCGGCGCTCGAACGGCTCTATCATCGACCCGAGGCGTACGGCCTGTGCGAGAAAACGGGCGAACCGATTCCGTACGAGCGGTTGGATCTGATCCCGTGGGCACGAACCTGCTGAGTGGCTTGGGAAGCGTGACGGGATGGCGGGTGGCGGCTACAGGAGGACGCTTCCCCGGCTCTCGGCGCCCACGACGATCTCCGACGACAGGCCGAGGAACAATCCCGTGTCGACCACGCCAGGACGGGCGCGCAGCTCGCGGTGGACGGCGTCCGGGTCGGCGATTCCGTTAGGAAAGCGCGCGTCGATGAGATAGTGGCCTTCATCGGTGACGAAGGGATGCTCGCCGTCGCCGACACGCAGCACGGGCTCGGCGCCCATGGCGCGCAGGGCATCCACGTGCGCCTGCCATCCGAAGGTGACCACCTCGACCGGCAGCGGATAACGCGCGCCGAGGTGCGCCACGAGCTTGCCCTGATCGATGACGAGGATCCAGCGTGCGCTGCGGGTGGCGACGATCTTTTCGCGGAGCAGCGCGCCGCCGCCGCCCTTGAGCACACGGCCCACCGGATCGATTTCGTCGGCGCCGTCGATGGTCACGTCGACTTTCGGGTGGCGCTCGAGCGTGGTGAGCGGAACGTTCCACTCGAGCGCCAGACGGTGCGACGCGTTCGAGGTCGGGATGCCGGCGACGTCGCGCAGGACGCCCGCGGCGATGCGCCGGCCGATCTCCTCGATCGCGAACGCGGCCGTGCTGCCCGTGCCTAACCCGACGACGTCGCCCGACCGCACGGCATCGACGGCGCGCACCGCCGCGTCGCGCTTGGCGGCGGCGCGCGGATCGGTCACGGTTCCCGCCACGCCGCGCCGTCCTTGGCGATGAAGGCGTCGGAGGCCGCCGGGCCCCAGGTGCCGGACGTATAGTTAGGCAGCTTGAGCAGGCTCGGGTTCTTCCAGCCGTCGATGATCGGGTCGATGAGGCGCCACGACGCTTCCACTTCGTCCCATCGTGCGAACAGCGTGGCGTCGCCCAACATGCAATCGAGGAGCAGCGTTTCGTACGCCGGGTGCGCCGATGCACCGTAGGCGTCCTCGTAGTTGAACACCATCCGGACCGGCGCCATCCGCACGTCGACGCCCGGGGTCTTGACCTCGAACCGCAGCGAGATGCCCTCGTCGGGCTGGATGCGCATGACGAGGACGTTGCGCTCGAGCGTCTGGCCGTTAGGCAAGCGGAACAGCGAATGCGGGGGCTCCTTGAACTGCACCGCGATCTCCGTGGCGTGTTTGGTGAGGCGCTTGCCGGACCGGAGGAAGAACGGCACGCCGTGCCACCGCCAGTTGTCGACCGTGAACCGGATCGCCGCGTACGTCGGCACGCGCGATTCCTTGGCCACGCCCGGCTCGTCGCGATACGAGATCACGTGCTCGCCGTTCACTTCGCCGGGCCCGTACTGGCCGATCACCGAAATGTCGGCCGCATCTCTCCGGCGCCACCGGATGGATCGCGCCCAGCACCTTCGCCTTCTCGCCGCGGACGGCGTCGGCGTCGAATGCGTTAGGCGGCTCCATCGCCGTGAGCGTGAGCAGTTGCATGAGGTGGTTCTGAAACATGTCGCGGATGACGCCGGACTCTTCATAGTACGATGCGCGGTGCTCCACGCCGACGGTCTCGGCGGCCGTGATCTGCACGTGGTGCACGTAGTTCCGGTTCCACACCGGCTCGAAGATCGAGTTGGCGAACCGCAGCACCAAAATGTTCTGGACGGTCTCTTTGCCGAGGTAATGATCGATGCGGTAGATCTGCTGCTCGGAGTAGAGCGAGAGCAGCAGTTTGTCCAACGCGCGCGCGCTGTCGAGGTCGCGGCCAAAGGGCTTCTCGATCACGATGCGCGCCCACTTCTTGTCGTCGCGCACCGTGCGCGGCACGAGGCCGCTCTCCGACACGCGCTTGGCCGCATCCGGATACAAGCTGGGCGGAATCGCGAGATAAATGAGTCGCCCGACGTCGCCATCCTCGGCGTTGCTGCCCTCGAACTGCGTGACGCGCTCGGTCACCGCTTTGTACGTGTCCACGGCGCGGAGGTCGCCGCGTACGAATCGCAGCATGCCGAGGAACTTGGTCACGGCAACGCCATCCGCGCCTTGCATCTCGTCGGAGTCCTTGAGTGCGTCGCCCATCGCGGCGCGCCAGGAGTCGTCGGTGAAATTGTCGCGCCCAACGCCAATGATGATGGACTCGGGATCCATCAGGCCGTCGCACGCCAGGTGCGCCAGCGCGGGCATGAGCTTGCGACGCGTGAGGTCGCCGCCGGCGCCCAAAATGACCATCGCGCAGCGGGCTGCCTTCCGCATGGACGTCTCGCCCGTGTGCTCGTGCGCGAGCGTGGCTGGGGCAACGATCGGCGTGCTCATGCCGAATGCACCGCGTGTCCGCCGAACTCGTTTCGTAAGGCGGCGATCACTTTCGCGCCGAACGAGTCCGCCTGGCGCGAGCGCAGCCGCGTGAGCAGCGACAGCGTGATGACGGGCGCCGGCACATTGAGGTCGATCGCTTCCTGCACCGTCCATCGGCCTTCGCCGGAATCATCCACGTAGCCGCGGAGGTCGGCGAGCGACGGGTCGCGCGAAAACGCGGACTCGGCGAGCTCGTTGATCCAGGAGCGCACCACGCTGCCGTGATTCCACACCGCGGCCACCTGGTGCAGGTCGATGTCGAACGACTTGGAGGCGTGCAGGATTTCGAAGCCTTCGGCGTATGCCTGCAGCAAGCCGTACTCGATGCCGTTGTGGACCATCTTCACGTAATGTCCGCTGCCCGTTGGGCCGACGTGGGCGTATCCGTCGGTGGGCGCGAGCGCGCGAAAGATGGGCTCGCACACCGACACGGCTTTGTCGTCGCCGCCCACCATGAGACAGTAGCCGTTCTCGAGACCCCACACGCCGCCGCTGGTGCCCGAGTCGATGAAGTCGATGCCCTTGGCCTCGAGCTCGGCGCCGCGGCGCATGCTGTCGTGAAAGTTCGAGTTGCCGCCGTCGATGATGATGTCGCCTTTGGCCAGCTGGGGCACGAGGGCGGCGATGGTGTCATCGACGGGTTTGCCGGCGGGCACCATGATCCACACGACGCGCGGGGCCGAGAGCTTGGCGCAGACGTCGGCGAGCGAGGCGGCGCCGATCGCGCCTAACCCAACCAGCTCCTGCACCGCGTCGGCGCTGCGGTCGAAGGCCACGACTTCGTGTTTGGCGCCAAGGAGGCGGCGCGTCATATTGCCGCCCATGCGGCCGAGTCCGATCATGCCCAATCGCATAGTTCCACGTCCGATCAAGAGTTTACGCCTAACGCCGCGAGGGCCGACCGGAGGTCGGCGGCCGACGTGAAGCGAATGGTGTGCAGGCCGGCGTCGCGCGCCGGCTCGAGATTCTCGTCGCGGTCGTCGATGAAGACGGTGCGCGCCGGGGCCGCCTGCGTGAGCGCCAGCGCGAGCTGGTACGCGCGGCGGGCGGGCTTGGACACGCCGATCCAGCACGACGACAGGAAGGCATCGAAGATGCCCGTGAGGCCGAAGCAGGTGATGCGGTGGATGTTGAGCGCTTCCGACTCGTTGTTCAACGTGACCATCCGGTAGCGTCCGGTGGCGGCGAGCGCCCGGGCCACCGCGATCGCATCTGCGTTAGGCACGCTGCGGCTCCGCATGAACGCGGTGAACGCGTCGCGCGTGAACGTCCGCGGCTGGGCGAACACGGTATGATCCAGGTATTCATCCATGGTCATCGCACCGGTTTCCCAGGCGCCGACGACGCCCAGGTGCCGGTGCTCCATCTCTTTCACGTCGTAGCCGAAATGTGTGGCCGCCACGGCCCGGTCCGCCGTGCCCCAGCCGGGTGTGCCCAACACCCCGCCGACGTCGAAGAACAGGTGCGTGATGCCGTCGTCGCGCATCGCGCGAGGCGCCGTCACGCCCGCGCCGCGACGCCGAGCGCCTGCCGCTTGCCCGCGATCACGCCTAACAATTTGCGATAGGAGACCTCGAACTTCTCGATCCCTTCGTCTTCCAGCGTCTGCGTGACATCGTCGAAATCGACGCCCGCCTCGGCGACCTGCTTGAGCAGCGTGCGCGCATCATCGGCGTTGGGCACCAGCGTGCGCCGAACCACGCCATGTTCCTCGAACAGCTGCAGCGTTTCCGGCGGCACCGTGTTGATGGTCTCCGGCCCGATGAGTCCTTCGATATACCGCACGTCCCCGTAGTTCGGGTTCTTGGTGCTGGTGCTGGCCCAGAGCGGGCGCTGCACGCGCGCGCCGGCGTCGCGGATTTTCGTCCAGCGCGGTCCGCTGAACAGCTCGCCGAAGAGCTCGTACGCCAGCTTCGCGTTGGCGATTGCCGCCTGGCCTAACAGCGAGCCGGCCGCGCCGCCGAGTTTCTCGAGGCGCTTGTCGACCTCCGAGTCCACGCGGCTCACGAAGAACGACGCGACGCTCGCCACGCGATTCACCGGCTTGCCGGCGGCGATGCGCGCGTCCATCGCGTTCAGGTACGCATTGGCGACGGCCTTGTAGTGCTGGACCGAGAACAGCAGCGTGATATTGATGTTGATGCCTTCCTCCAGCGCCTGCTCGATGGCCGGCCATCCCTCGCGCGTACCGGGGATCTTGATCATGACGTTGGGCCGTCCGACTTCGCGCCACAGGCGGCGCGCCTCATTGAGCGAGCCCTGCGTGTCGCGGGCCAGCGTCGGACTCACCTCGATCGAGACGAAGCCGTCGGCGCCGTCGGTGGAATCGTACACGGAGCGGAAGACATTGGCGGCCATGCGGACGTCTTCGACCGCGATCGTCTCGAACGCGTCCATGTCCGATTTGCCGCGCATCGCCGGGCCCGTGAGCGCCGCGTCGTAGTCCTTGCTGCCGCCGATCGCGCTCTCGAAGATGCTCGGGTTCGAGGTCATGCCGCGCAATCCGTCGGCGACGCGCGCGGCGAGATCGCCGCTCTGGATCATGTCGCGCCGCAGGTAGTCCAGCCAGACGCTCTGCCCGAGGGCGAGGAGCGCCATCATTTTGCTCGTCGTATGGACGGTCGTCATTCGATCCTCCGTTAGTCGTCAGCGATTCAGCATTGCACGCGCGGCGGACACCACGTGGTCGGCCGTTAGGCCTAGCTCGCGGTAGATCCGCTCGTACGGCGCCGACGCGCCGAAGCGCTCCAATCCGATCACCACACCCGAGTCGCCGACCATGCGGTACCACGGCTGCGGGCTGGCTGCTTCCATTGCGATCCGATGATGCATCGTGCGCGGCAGCACCTGGTCACGATACGATACCGGCTGTGCATAGAATCGCTCGATGCTCGGCACGCTCACCACGCGGGCGCGGATGCCGTTCCCCAACAAGGCTTCTTGCGCGGCCAGCAAAATGTGCACTTCCGAGCCGCTCCCGAGAAGAATCACATCCGGGGCCGACGCACCGCCATTGGAGTCGGACAAGACGTAGGCGCCGCGCGCGACCCCCGACGCCGCCGCATATCGCGTCCGGTCGAGGATCGGGACATTCTGTCGCGTGAGCGCGAGCGCGACCGGGCCCGACGTGGTCTCGAGCGCGGCCGCCCATGCCTCGGCGGTCTCGGCGGCATCGGCCGGGCGGAAGACGGTCATGTTGGGGATCGCACGCAGGGCCGCGAGCTGTTCGATCGGCTGATGCGTTGGGCCGTCTTCGCCCAAACCGATGGAATCGTGCGTGAAGACGTAGATCGGCCGGATTTTCATGAGGGCCGCGAGGCGCGTCGGCGGCCTCATGTAGTCCGAGAAGATGAGGAACGTGCCGCCGAAGGGAATGATCCCGCCGTGGACGCACATCCCGTTCATCATCGCCGCCATGGCGTGCTCGCGGATGCCGTAGAACAAATTGCGACCGCGCGGCGTGTCGCGCTCGAGGCGGTCGCTGGCGTTGATGATGGTCTTGGTGGACGTGGACAAGTCGGCCGCACCGCCCACGAGCTCCGGGATTTTTGGTCCGAGCGCGTTGATCACGGCGTTGGACGCGGCGCGCGTCGCCATCCCTTTCTCGTTAGGCGGAAACGACGGCAGCGCGGCGCGCCAATTGTCGGGCAGCGTGCGGGCGAGGCGGCGCGCGAGCTCGCGGGCCGAATCCGGCCGGCGCGCCGCCCAGGCGTCGCGCCGCGTCTCCCACTCGGCGCGGAGCGGCGCCCCGCGCTTCCCGGCCTCGCGCCACGCGGCGAGCGCGTCCGGCGGCACGTGGAACGGGTCCGTCCACTCCCAGCCGAGGTTCTGCTTGGTGAGCTTGACTTCGTCCACGCCTAACGGCTCGCCGTGGGCGGCCGACGTGTCCTGCTTGTGCGGGCTGCCGTAGCCGATGTGGGTGCGAACGATGATCAGCGTCGGGCGGTCGTGGACGTCGCGCGCCTGCGCGAGCGCGCGGTCCATCACCGGGAGGTCGTTGACATCCGGCACGCGGAGCACGTTCCAGCCATACGCCTCGAAGCGCGTCCCCACGTCATCGCTGCAGGAGAGCGAGGCCGGGCCGTCGAGCGTGATGCTGTTGTCGTCGTAGCAAACGATGAGCTTGCCTAACCCGAGGTGGCCGGCGATCGACGCCGCCTCGTGCGAGATGCCTTCCATGAGGTCGCCGTCGCTGACCATGACGTACGTGCGGTGGTCGATCACCGCGTCGTCGGGCGTGTTGAACTCGGACGCCAGGTGGCGCTCGGCGAGCGCCATGCCCACGGCGTTGGCGAACCCCTGGCCTAACGGACCGGTGGTGACCTCGACGCCCGGCGTGTGGCCGTACTCCGGGTGGCCGGGCGTCTTGCTGCCCCACTGCCGGAAGTGCTTGATGTCCTCGAGCGTGAGGTCGTAGCCCGAGAGGTAGAGCACGCTGTAGAGCAGCATTGACGCGTGCCCGCACGACAACACGAAGCGATCGCGGTTGGGCCAATCGGGATGCGCCGGATCGTAGCGCAGATGCTTGGTGAAGATGAGGTAGGCGAGGGGCGCCAGCGCCATCGGCGTGCCCGGATGTCCCGAGTTCGCCTGCTGCACCGCATCCATTGAGAGTGTCCGCACCGTGTCGATGCAGAGCTCGTCCAGATCGGATGCGCCCGTCGCCCCGCCCCGTGCCGCCCTCGTCGCCGTTTCCGTCATGTCATCGTGCCCCTGCGTTGTGTGCTTTGGATGGGGGAGCGCCGCTCGCGCTCGGAGCGCGAGGGGCGTCCGTCGTGCGTGCATCATCTTCGGCTGCCGCGGTCGCCGCGCCGTAGAGACCAACGTTATCGTTCATGACGACGCGCACCGGCATGCGCTCCATCATTTCGGACATGCGCCCCTTGTCGCGAAACGCGGCAAGGAAGGTGCCGTCCATGAGTTTCTTCACGATGGCGGGCGCGATGCCGCCAACGATGAACACGCCGCCTGTCGCCAACACCGTGAGCGCGAGATTCCCCGCTTTGGAACCGTACGCGCTCACGAAAATGTCGAGCGCTTGCGCCGAGAAGGCATTGGAGCCGTCGAGTCCGTGGCGCGAGATGGCTGCTGCGCCTTCGTCGTCCACTTCCTCGCGCACCGCGCGCTGCTCGCGCGCCGGCTCCCGCTCGGCGAGAAACCGATAGATCCGTTCGAGCCCAGGGCCCGAAATGATGCGCTCGCCCGAGACGTGGCCCAGGTCCGCCGCGAGCCACGCGAGCAGGTCGCGCTCGAGCGACGTGCGCGGCGCGAAGCCGGCGTGTCCGCCCTCCGACGGATACGTGCGCCTGCCGTCCGCGTCGCGGATCACGAACGCTTCGCCGAGTCCGGTGCCCGCACCGATGAGGGCAATCGTGCCGTCGTCGTCGGGTACGCCATTCTGCAGCGTGACCACATCGCGCGCGGCGAGCCGCGGGATGCCGCGCGCGATCGCGTCGAGATCGTTGAGCAAGCGCGCGCGCGGCAATCCGATTTCGCGCGCCAGGCGGCGTTCGTCGAGGGTCCACGGCAAGTTAGGCGTGGCCACACGACCATCGGCGACGGGGCCGGCGACACCGAACGCGGCGCGCGACGGCGTGTCGGTGCCGGCATCCAGGAACGCGCGCACGATCGGCGCGAGCGACGGATACTCGCCGCTCGCATAGCGCGCCTCGCGCACCACGCGCACCTGGCGCTCATCGATGTCGACGACCGCCAATCGTGCATGCGTGCCGCCGATGTCGCCGGCCAACACTCTCATGCCGGCACCCGTGCCAACTGCGATGCGGCCTCGCGATCCAGGAGCCACACGCCGCCGAGTGCGAGCTGCACCGGGAGGGCGTGCGGGTCGTGGGGTCCTTCGAGCGCGCGTTTGACGATGGCCGCCTTGTCGGCGCCGTCGACCAAGACCGCGACCCGGCGCGCCGCGGCGATGACCGGCGGCGTGATCGTTAGGCGTCGGGGCGGCGGGAACGGGCTCGCGGCGGGCGACACCAGTCGTTCGGTCTCGTCGATCGTGGGTGCGCCCGGAAAGAGCGACGCCGTGTGGCCGTCGGGGCCGATGCCTAACAGGAGGATGTCGAGCGCCTCAGGAAGCAGGCGCTCGTAGTCGCGCGCCGCGGCGTCGAGGTCCGCGCGCTCGGCCTCCATGCGGTGCACGTGCTCCGGCGGCATGCGCAGCGGATCGAGCAGCGCGTCGAGCGTCATGCGATAGTTGCTATTGGGATCCGTCGGCGGAACGGCGCGCTCGTCGCCGAAAAAGATGCGCACCTTGTTCCACGGCGCGTCGCGGAACGCGGAAGCGAGCTCGGCGTACACGGCGCGCGGCGTGTGGCCGCCCGAGAGCGCGAACGAACACGTCCCGTTGCGCCGGATCGCATCGACAATCGCATCCGCGATCCAGGACGCTGCCGCGTGCGGCAGGTTCTGGTGGGATTCGACGACGATGCGTTCCGGTTGATTGCGCAACTCGCGACGCCTCCAGTTGTGACGGCTCGAGGCGCCCACGGGAAAAGACGTCCTCGTACAGGAAACCTACCGAAACCTTCCGCTATTTCCGAGGTTCCGCGCCGGTCCAGCGCCAGATATGCAGCTCGCCGCGATCGGTGAGCGCATAGACGATATCGCCACGGATCGCGATGGCTGTCGACGGAAGCGGTAAGAGCCGGGACCCAAGGTAGTTGCCGGTGGCCAGGCTATACCCATCGAGCGTGCGAGGTCGGTCGTCCGGCATACCGCGGTCGCTCCAATAGAGGGCGTAGAGACATGCCGTCGATGGCGAGCCCGAGCGTAGCTGGTTCCCCGCCCGCTCCGGCCTTGAACCGTGCGCCGTGCGACCGCCGACCGTGACATCGCTCCGCTGGATCGCGAGAGGCGTGCGGCTCCGATCGCTCGCACGTCGCGCGTCGCACCATGTGGTGCAGCTGAGGCCTTCCGGCCATCGTGTACGCGACGACGAGGGTGTCGCCCATCATCGCGGTAGCGCGTCGCCCACGGCATCCTGGGGTGCGGCCAGGGACGGTGGGAGCCTGAGCGTACGTACGCGACGGCCGCGAGCATCGACAGCGTTGGAGCGACGCGGAGGTCCGACGCTTTCCAGAGGAGCCATGGATCGAGGCGCGAGGTGCGGGCTGTGCTCGATTCGGGACCACGCGTTCGACTGTGCCTAACGGAGAGAGATGGTACACCGGCGTGTTGGGGTCGGCTACCACACTCCGCCATGGCGCCGGGGGCGAGGGCGACGACGCGCTCGACGTTGAACGCAGCGATCCGGTGGCGTGTAGCGCCAGAGTACTGTGTCGAGACCAAGCGCGACGACGGTTCCTGGCCCGGCGTTGAACACGTAGAGGGCGTTGCGCGCCAGCGCCATCGACAGCGGTCGGTCGAGTGTGCCCGATTCGCCGGCGATCTGGCCGACACTCCGCCACGAGCCGTGCTGCCAGACGCGCGTCGTATCCTGCTGCTGGCCTTGGCTCCTGCGGACGCCGATCGTGCACGCCGCCGCGACGACTGCGGCCACAAAGCACCGGTGGGTCATTCCGATCTCAGCACGCGAATGGGATCCACACGCGTTGCCTGCATCAGCGGGCCTGCCACCGCGATCAGCGCCCCGCCGACGAGCACCGCGCACACGATTTCGAGGACGCCCGGATCGGTGGTGCTCACTCCGGACAACAGCGTTCGCAGGAAGCGCGTCGTGACCCACGCTCCACAGAGGCCAATGGCGAGACCCGTCGCGAGGAGCCGCGCGACGCGCGCCAGCACGCAGGTACGCGACGTCGCCTCGCGCGGCCCCGATCGCGACACGAATGCCGATCTCCCGCCGCCGCTCCTGCACAATGTACCAGACGCCGGCGAACATGCCCGCTCCGGCCAGGACCAGTGCCACGAGCCGAACGCGCCTAACACGGCGAGATCAGAATCGCGGCCGCGCCGCGCTCTCGCTGAGCACGTCGTCGAGCGGCCGGCCGCCGGTGACGGGCTGGGATGGATCCAGCGCGCGCACAATGCGGCGGACGACGCCTAACGCAGAGGCGGGCGTGAGCGAGGACCGCACGAGCACGGTGAGGTGCGCCGTCGGAATGCGTGCGAACGGGAGATAGGCATCGGGCGCGCGGGGCCGGGTGACCCCGGGGGCGACGACGTCCGCGGCTTCGCCGATGATCAGCCGCGCCTGCCAGGGCGCATCCGGGTGGTCCCCATCCGGCACGTACAGCACCTTGCCTAACGGATTAGCCTCCGCGAACAGGCGGCGGGCCAGTCGCGCGCTGACAATGATCGTGTTGGTGGACGCCGGCGCATCGCGCGAATCGAACGTCCGCCCCGGAGGATCGGTGTGCCCAATACCTGGAAGTATCCGGCCGTGATAGCGTTCCAGGTCGCAGTCACCGTATCATCGCCCGAACGAACCGGCGCGAGCGCCCCGGCAATGGCCAGCGGTGAGAGTGAGACAGCCGCCGCATTCACCCCTGGCGTAGCGGCGAGCGAATCGGTAAGTGCCTTCACGAATGGCCGAACAGACTGGCGGTCGCGAAGCCACGCATCGATCGGGCGCGTCATGGATGCCACGAGCACATGCTCGGCGTTTATGCCCAATGGACTGCCGAGGAGCATGATCACGCTCTTCGCCAACAGACCAGCCCCAGCCAGGAGCATCATCGTGAGCGCGAGCTCGCGACCACCAAGCCGTCGTACGCGCGCACGAACCCTTTGGCAACAGACCCAACAGCAGCGCCACGCAGAATGTCCGCGCGTTGCCGCGCGTCGTGAGCAGCGCGGGAATCACGCCACTCAGCATCGTCGTTAGGAAAACCAACCCCACCACAACGAAAAACGCATCGGAGCGCATGCGATTTCCGCGTAGCGCGGCACGAGCGAGGCGCCGAGTTGCCTGACGACGCCGACGAGAGCCGGCGTGACGAGCAGCGCCGCAACGGACGCGACCACGGAAATGGCGAGCGTCTCGAACAGCATCACCGAGGCCAGGCGCGCACGGTTGGCGCCGATGGCGCGGCGCACCGCCTGCGCGCGGCGGCGCGAGGACGCGCGCGCAACGAGCAGCGCCGCCGCGTCGGCGCACGCCAGCACGAGTACGAGCACGCTCGCGCTGAACAACAGAACGAGCTCGGGCCGCGCGTCCCCGACCACCACGTCATGGAGCGACCGCGCTTCCGCACGTGCCTTCCCTCCGACGTTGATGAAGCGGCCGCCATTCGGCGCGACGCGTTCGAGCATGCGCACCACGGTCTGCGGCGTGTCACGTCGTCTCACGCGTGTGACGGCGCCGATCAATGCCACGGTGTCATTCGCGGCGAGTTCCGGTATCGCCGCATCCAGCGGCAGCCATGCCACGGCGAGGCGAGTGACGAGCGACAGCTCCCGCGGCATCACGCCGATCACCGTCTCGTCGATGCCGTTGATTGCGACCGAGCGGCCGATGATGCCCGGGTCGCCGCCGAAGCCCTCGCGCCATAGCGAGTCGGAGAGGACGATTACCGGCGGAGCGCCGGGGCGGTCATCAGCCGCCATGAAGCCTCTGCCTAACTCAGCGCGCACGCCTAACAGACGGAAGAGGTCGGGTGTCGTCAGGCCGACCCACGCCTCGACCGGGCCGGCCGGCGTCGCGACATCGTACGGCATCTCCTGCCATCCGCCCGCCATGTAGCCGGGAGACGCTCGTCGCCATCGCTCGAGCATGGGGAGCGACGGCCCGATGAGACCGCCGGTGCGCGGGTCGTGGAAGCCGAACGCGACGAGGCGATCGGCGTCGGGGAATGGGAGCTCGCGGACGAGCACGGAATCGACGACACTCCAGAGCGCGGTGACGGACGCCATGCCGATGGCCAGCATGCCGGCGACGGTGCACGCAAAGCCCGGGTGCCGCAGCAGATTGCGCACCGCGACCCGCGCGTCGCCGGCCATCGCGCCGCTTGCGCCTAACGACCAGGCGTCGCGGCTCTCCTCGCGCACGCGCGTCACGTTCCCCAGGCGGCGCCGCGCGGCCGCGCGCGCGGCGGAAGGGTCAAAGCCGCGGTGGCCGAAATCGCGGGCCAGCAACTCGAGGTGCTGGTCCAACTCCTCGTCCAGCTCGCGCGCGAGGCGGCCACGCCGCACCCACGTCAGGAGGCGCCTGGTCCACGCGACGACACTCACATAGTCCCCCTATGTATATGCCGTCTATATGTCATCGCATGGGCCACCCGTCAAGGGCGGCCGGCGACGGTCCGTTAGCCGTGCGTCCCGCGCTGACGTCGCGGCAATCGGGGTGGGCACCGCGGCACAGCAGTGGAGCGGCGACCGTGCAGCCGCGCGCTCATCGCGGTGCCGTCGCGCTGTCGGCGGTCCACTGCCAGGTGCGCAACGCACCGTCGCTCGTGAGCGCATGCAGCGTGTCGCCCCGCACCGCGATCTCCTTGCACGGCAGCGGCAGCCGCCTCGACCCATCGTACGCCCCGCTCTTCACGCCGTAGATGTCGACCGTACGACGGCGATCCTCCACCGGCCCGGCGACATTCCAGTAGAGCGCGTAGATCAGCCCGCCATCCACCGCCATGCTCAGCGTCGCGGGCTGATCGGTCGAGTCGGCGCGATACGCCTGCAGCGTCTGATTGCCCACGGTCACATCATCGAGCTTGAATCGACCGAATGTTCGCGGCTCGATCGCCGGGACATCGCGGACCGTGGGCGGAGATCCGGACACGACGAGGAAGTGGCCTCCCCACATGTACGCCACGACGAGCGTGTCGTGCCCCACCGCAAGCCTGGCATCCCCGCGCGCATACTGTGCCGCACCGAGCGCGGGCGGAACGCGCAGCGTGAGATACCGATGCCCGGCGCTGTCGAACAGGCTCGGCGCGGCGCCCATCACCGACGCGCCCCAGAACCAGCCGTCGCCTCGCGGGGCCAGATGCAACCGGGCGTGGATTCGCAACACCCGCTCCACACTGCCTAACGGAGACAACACGATGATGTGGCCGCTGTACAAGTCGGCGACATAGACGCGGCCGCTGGAGTCGGCGGCGAGCGCGACGCTCGAGTCGTCGTGGAAGCGGAGCGAATCGGCCGGGCTGAAGCGCCACAGCGCGCGGCCATCGGGTGCCACCGCGACGATGGTCCGGTCGCCGCCGTTGAACACGTACGACGCGCCGGGCCCCAGTGCCATCGAGACCGGCCGGTCGAGCACGGCCGGATCGGTCACGACCGCACCGATCGCCCGCCACGAGCCGTGTTCCCACACGCGCACGACCGTCCGGTGCGCATCGCCGCCGCGGCACGCGATCAGGCAGCCCGCGGCAATCACCAGTCCCGAATATCGTCGACTCACCACGCGCCTCACCACACCCGTTAGCCGATCAGCACCGTCGGCGCGCCCAGGATGATCGATCCGCCGTGCGCCGTCATGTCGCCCATCCGTGCCGCCGGCTGGTTGCTGATGAGCACGGTGAACGACCCCAGCGCGATCACATCCGGCGGCCCGACGCACACGGCCATGCCGCCGACGACCGCCGCCGGCATGCTCGCAATCAACACCGTGATACCGCCCGGCGGCAAAAGCGGTCCGCCGACGTGCGGAATCGGCACCACGGCCGGTGTGACCATAGGGCAGACGTGCATGTCGCCCACGCGCGCGGCTGGTTGGCCCATTGTCCGTCTCCCGTTAGGCGCGGGCGCGCGTTTGGTTCGGCACGGTCATGGCGCGCCCCACAACTGCAGGCGGTTCACCACATCGAGACCCTGCCCGATGAACGCCTGGAACCGCTCGGGCGCCTTCGACGCATCGCCGCTCA
Organism: uncultured Gemmatimonadaceae bacterium; assembly: GCA_963702675.1. Lineage (GTDB taxonomy): Bacteria > Gemmatimonadota > Gemmatimonadetes > Gemmatimonadales > Gemmatimonadaceae > JADGGM01. The sequence continues at coordinate 480,131 of CAVPDN010000008.1, read as the reverse complement.
CCGCCGATGACACGACGGCGCCGGTGATCGCCTTCGCCGTCAACAACTCGCCCGGCGGAACCGGCGGCGTATGCTCGGGACCTAGGCTGCCGCCGCTCAGGAACACGGCCACGGCCGTGCAGCCGGCCGGCGTCGCCACCCCCGCGGATTCGGCGGCGCGCATGGCCGCTCGACGATTCTCATCGGTTGGTTGCGTGATCCATCGTTCTGTTGCATCCAGTGCCGCCTTCACCGCCGGCGCCGGCGCGTCGCCCGACGCCCGCCGCGCGCACACCCACGCCCACCAGATGCCCTCGCGCTTGGGCAGCGCGTGCGCGAGGAATCGCACCGCATCCGCGTGCAGCGAACGCTCCACCAGCGCCTGCATGTACTGCCTGGGTCCGTGCGCCGGTTGCAACACGGCCTTGGCGTCCTCGCCTAACCCGGCGAGATCGACGAACTCCGCCATCGTCCGCGCCGCCACGGGCGGCTGTGCGCTGGTCGCCACGATCAGTTGATCATCGTGATCGCGCCCTTCGCCTGCAGCATTGCGTCAGCGCTGATCTGCATGAGCAAGCCCTTGATCTCCGTCTGGATCTGGCCCTCGATCTTGATCTGCATGCCTTGGATCGTCACGCCCATCTGATCGATCTTGATGCTGTTCTGCCCCACCTTGAGCTCGATGCCCTGCATGGCCTCGGTCGACACCGCGCCGAGGTCGAGCTTGGTCGACTGATTGCCCATGCCGAGCTTGATGGTCTGGTTCCCCATCTTGACCTCGACCGTTTGATCGCCCTGCTCGACCGTGATCTGCTGCTTGCCCATCTTGATGTCGACCACCTGGTCGCCCTGGCCTAACGTGGTCGTCTGATTGCCCTCGTCGACGTCGATCGTCTGATTGCCCCGCTTGACCATGGTGGCGTCTTTGCCCTCGGACACGGTGCGCGTGTCGTCGTGCTTGATGGTGGCCGTGCGATCGTGCTGCACGCTCCACGTCTCGTCGTTCTTGACGAGTCCCGTGTGATCCTTCTCCGCCTGGAGATGAATCTCTTCCGATCCTTTCTTGTCCTCGAAGCGGAGCTCGTTGAAGTTGTCGGTGCCGCCGCCCTTCGAGCTCCGCGTCTTGATGCCCGTTTGCGTTTGATTCGCGGGCACCTCGTACGGCGGCATCTGCTCGGCGTTGTAGAGCGAGCCGACGATCACGGGCCGGTCGGGATCGCCGGCCTCGAATGCCACCAGCACTTCCTGACCCATGCGCGGCCACGCGACGAATCCCCAATTCTTGCCGGCCCACGGTTGGGCGACTCGAACCCAACACGAGCTCTGTTCGTTGTTCTTGCCGACGCGGTCCCAGAAGAACTGCACTTTCACGCGGCCGTACTTGTCGATCCAGATCTCTTCGCCGCTCGATCCGACGACGACCGCCGACTGCATCCCGTGCGCGACAGGACGCGGCGTGACGCGCGCCGGCCGGTACGGCGTTTTGAACGGAATGCACGTGAACGTGTTCCAGTAGTGCGCCGCCGGCGCGCCATTGTTCGACTCGAAGCTTCCGTTGGACGCCGAGTGCGAGATGAGCGTGAGCACGTAGACACCGTTGTTCGCGCTCTGCGGGTGTTCGCCGAGCGTGAAGCGATAGCCGCTCGTAAAGCTGCGGCACGAGCCGGCACCCGAGGCCACGACGGTTCGTGCTTCCTGTTCCTGCATCCGGATGCGCGCCAGCGCTTCGCCGTCGCCCTTGGCGCCGTACAATCCCGGGAAGTCGTATGCCTCGTACTTGTCGTTGTCGCCTAACTTCACCGTCGTGGGCTCGTTCACCGCCAAGCTGGTGGTCGGCGTTTGGAAATTGTAGTCGGTGAGGCTGTACTTGCCGGTCTGGAACTCGTACTGCATTTCCCACGACGAGACGACGTCCTCGTCCGCCGTGCCGCTCGCCATCGAATGGAACATCGCGCTCGACTGGCTGGGACAGGGCTGATGCGCGCTCGACGCGTCGGCGAGCACGAGCGTGTGCTTCGACTCGGTGTGCGTGAAGAAGTAAAAAATGCCGTACTCTTCCATCAGCCGCGACACGAACGCGAAATCGGTTTCGCGATACTGCACGCAATATTCGATCGGCGCGTAGCTGCCCGTCACGTTCGCCTGGTAATCGAGACCCGCTTCCTTGAACACGGCCTCGATGACGTCGATCACCGACTTCTGCTGGAAGATGCGGATGTCGGCGCGCCGGCGGAGCAGCGCGAAGAGGGGGACCACTTGGGCCCGATACGACGCGAACGTCGGGTCGACGCCCGTCTGCGCGAACGCGCTCACGACGCCGTTGATATAGCGCTGGGTGTTGCTGCCGTCGGGGCCGGCGATGGCGACCGTGACGTGTTGGCCGATCAACTTCGAGCCGTCGATGGACGCCGGCTGCGGGGCGAGGAGGGCGAGGTCGAAGTGAAACGGCGTCGAGATGCCCTCGGTGCCCGTCAGCCCGCCGAGGAGCAGCGCGTCCTTGCCTAACGGCGTGCTGACGGACATCAGGCGGCCGTCCTGGGTGAAGTCGCTCATCGCGCGACCGCCAGCGGCTCGGACGGCGGCGCCGGCGCCGCCGCGCCGCCCGCCACCTGATAGTCGAACGTGCCATCCGGCCTCACGCCGACCCTGATCGCGCTGAGGCGGTCGCCCACCGCCATGCGCTCGAGCAGCTCCCGCGAGATCTCGGGCAAGAGCGTGTTGGTGAGGATGTTGTCCACGTTGCGCGCGCCGCTCTCGACCTCGGTGCAGCGCTCGGCCACCTGGTCGATGAGCGCGTCCTCGAACGTCATGGCCACGCGATGGGTTTCCGTTAGGCGGCGCTGGATCTTGGCCAGCTTGAGCCGGATGATCCGCTTGAGGTTCTCGTCGCGGATCGGGTAGTACGGGATGACCACCATGCGGCCGAGGAACGCCGGCTTGAACACCTTGTCGAGCTCGGGCTTGAGCGCCTTGACCAATCCGTCATCGCTCGGCGCCGTCTCGGGATCGGCGCAGAGCTTCATGATCGTCTCCGTGCCCGCGTTGGTGGTCAGGATGATGATCGAGTTGCTGGAAATCGATCTGGCGGCCTTCGCCATCTTCCATCTGTCCCTTGTCGAACACCTGGAAGAAGAGCTCGAGCACGTCGGGGTGCGCCTTCTCGACCTCGTCGAGCAGCACCACCGAGTACGGCCGGCGCCGCACGGCTTCCGTTAGCACGCCGCCCTCGCCGTAGCCGACGTAGCCCGGGGGCGATCCCTTGAGCGTCGACACGGTGTGCGCCTCCTGGAACTCCGACATGTTGATCGTGATCAGGTTCCGCTCGCCGCCGTAGAGCAGATCGGCCAGCGCCAGCGCCGTCTCCGTTTTGCCGACGCCGCTCGGCCCGACGAGCATGAACACGCCCATGGGCTTGTTCGGATCTTCGATGCCCGCGCGCGACGTGCGGATGCGCCGGCTGATGAGCTCGAGCGCGTGCGACTGTCCGATGAGGCGCTTGCCCAGGTGCCCCTCGAGCTCGAGCACGGTGGCCGTTTCGTCGCGCTGCATCTTGCCGACCGGAATGCCGGTCCAGCCGGAGATCACCTCGCCCACGATGCCTGCATCGACGCAGACGCGGACGAGCGGCGTTTCGCCCTGCAGCTTCGTCGAGCTGCGTCCTGGAGTCCGCCTAACTCGTCGCGCTGCCCGGTCGTGCCGCTCGCCGCCGTTCTTGCCGGCGCCGCGCTTCGAGCGTTTCGCGCAGCCCGCGGATCCTGGTCACCAGGTCGCGCTCCTCGGTCCAGCGCGTGGTGAGCGCGGCGAGCTTCGCCTCCACCTCGGTGCGCTCGGCGGCGATCTTGCCCAACCGCTCGCCGTGGTCCGTGCCCACCGCGGCTTCGCGCGACAGCACGCGGTCCTGCACCGCCAGGTCGTCGAGACGGCGTTGGGCATCCTCGAGGGCCGGCGGCGTGGCGTTCTGGCCTAACGCAAGCCGCGCGCACGCCGTGTCGAGCACGCTCACCGCCTTGTCGGGCAGTTGGCGGTCGGCCAGGTAACGGTGCGACAGACGCACCGCGGCGTCGACGCCGTCGTCCAGGATGCGCACCTTGTGATGGTTCTCGAGCGCCGGCACGATGCCCCGCATCATGAGGAGGCACTGCTCCTCGGTCGGCTCCTCCACCTTGACTAACTGGAACCGCCGCGCGAGCGCCGGATCCTTCTCGAAGTACTTCTTGTATTCGGACCACGTGGTGGCCGCGATCGTGCGCAGCTCGCCGCGCGCCAGCGCCGGCTTGAGCAGATTGGCCGCATCGCCCTGGCCCGCCGAGCCGCCCGCGCCGATCATCGTGTGCGCTTCGTCGATGAAGAGAATGATCGGTATCGGCGACTGCTTCACCTCTTCGATCAGTCCCTTGAGGCGATTCTCGAATTCGCCCTTCACGCCGGCGCCCGCCTGCAAGAGCGCCAGGTCGAGGGTGCGCAGCGTGACGTTCTTGAGCGCCGGCGGCACGTCGCCCTGCGCGATGCGTACCGCGAAGCCTTCCACGACCGCCGTCTTGCCCACGCCGGCTTCGCCGACGAGGATGGGGTTGTTCTGCCGGCGGCGCGTGAGGATGTCCACCACCTGCCGGACCTCGAAGTCGCGGCCCAACACCGGATCGATCTTGCCGTCGCGCGCCTTCTGCGTGAGGTCGACCGTGTACTGGTCCAAGTTAGGCGTGCTTCCGCCGGCGGCGCGCGGCGCGCCCTCGCCGGATTCGTCCGGGCCGGCTGCCCCGCCGATCTCCTCGGACGACGACGCGACGATCGCCACCAGATCCTTGCGCAGCGCCTCCGACGGGATCTTCGTGAATTCCTTGCTCGCCTCACCCACCATGCGCGAGAGCTCGGCGTCGGACGCGAGCGCCAGAATCGTGTATCCGCTCCGCACCTTGTGCGCGCCGAAGTCCACCGAGCCGATCGTCCACGCGTCGGTGAACATCTCGACTAACTTCGGGCTCAACGCCGGTGTGCGCGCATTGCCCGACTTCAACCGATCCAGGCTGCGCGTGAGCTCGGCCGCGAGACGGGACCGATCGACGCCGTAGTGCTTGAGGATGAACGTGAGGTCGCTGTCCGGCGCTGTCGAGCAGCTTCATCAGGTAGTGCTCGACCTCCACGTCGTAATGCGTGCGCGAGAGGCACAGTCCCGCCGCCGACTCGAGCGCATTGCGCGTCACCGGATTGAGCTTCCCGATCAGATGCTTGAGATTGACGGTCATGGGACTCCGGTCGGTGCTTTAGAGAGTGAGAACGGTTTCATCGGGGTCGCGATCCAGCGGCGTGGTGCGCAGCCAGGTCGCCCAGCCCAACGGAGCGGCGTGCGTGTCGTCGGCGCCGAGGACGCACGCCGGCACGTCGGTCGCGATCGAGGATGAGCTGCACCTCGAAGTCGGTCCGGCCGCCGGTGAAGAACGCCGCGAGGGCGCGCAGCTCGCCGTACGCGCCGCCATCGGGGAGGAACATGTCGTACTTGGCGCGCGGCATCGGGCCTAACCGGATGCGGATGCGCGCCTGTTGGTCCCACGTTTCGTCGCCGGCCACGGCGCCCAGCCCCAATTGCGACGACGCCGACTCCTCGTTGCCTAACGCGCATTGGGTGGGGGCGTCGAGCGGATACCAGCCGCCCACGAACTGTTCGATCTCGGCCGGCACGCCGAAGTAGTCCTCGACCAGGTGCTCGAGCGCCACCGCCGGACGCGTGGGCAGCGCGAACAGTCCGCTGTAGAAGAGCAGCGTCTCGTCGCGCACGGCGAGGCGGTGGTCGAGCCCCGGCGTCCCGACGCCCACCAGGTCCATGAGGTGCCGCATGAGCGGATCGCTCTGCTCGCGCTCGTGCGGCACGATGAACCGGTTCTTCTCCCACGCGCGATAGAACAGCGAGATGATGCGGTGGTTGAAGATGTCGAGGAAATCGCGCAGCGCCGTGTCGCGCGCCCGCTCGCGCTCGGCGACCAACGACGTGTAGTGCAACGGCAGCACGCCCTGCGGTCCCGTTAGGCCCATGAAGTTGACGCGCATCCGCACCGGGCCGGTGGCGTCGAAGTCGAGCGACTGGATCTGGCTGGCCGGGAACGCCACCGACGTGTGCGCGCCGAAGCGCACCACCTCGTCGCCCGGCGCGCCGAACCCGCCCACCGGCGCGCGCGTCGGACGCAGCCGCTCGAGATGATGCACGGCCTGGAAGAACTCGAACGAGTTCGGATCGTCGCGCAGCGCCTGCTCGAGCGCGTCCGATGTCACAGCAGCGTCTTCCATCCGGCCCTCGGCGCCCATTCCCGCATCACGTCTTTGCGCTGTGTCGTCCGCGCGGCGAGAATGGAAAAGCTGTTGATCGAGGCGTAGAGTCCCAGAAAGCGCTCGAGCACGGTCGCGAACAGGAACGCGCCGCCGCCGGTGAACTGCTCTTCGTCGAGCGTCACATCCACGCGCGTGCCGCGCGCGAAGCTCAGCCCGTGCGCCGACGACACGCGCGAGTAGGCCGGCGAGCCGGCCACCGACATCAACCCCTGGATCTGTTTCTCGGCCGCCGCGCTGTCGGCGAAGTTGTGCAGCCGCAGAATCTCGCGCAGCGCCTCGGCGCCGCCCTCGACGAGCGACAGATAGTTGAGGGACAACTGCGAGATGAGCCGCCACAGCTGGGGCTGTCCCAACGGCGGCTCGACCACCGACGTCGGCTTCACGAGGGCCGTGATGCGCTTGATCGGGCCGCCGCCGTCGAGCTCGAAATCGCCGTCGTCGCTGCCGAACGGCAGCCGGCTCGGCAAATCGGCGTTGAAGCAGGTGAGGCGCGCGGTCACCGCATCCACGTCCGGCTCCACGGGCGCCGATCGAGAGGTCGACGAACGAGAGATACACGTCCGAGCCGCCATCGGGCCGCCATCCCGCGGTGCGCCGCACGGCGTGCCAGAACGTGCGCGGCGCGTTGCCGGAGGTGGCGTGCCGGTACGAATAGAACGGCTCGAACCGCTCCGGCGCGCTGGCGCCCGGCGACACGCCTAACACATCGTCCACCGAAAAGACTCGACACCGACTGCCGCCGCCGCGCGTCGGGCACGACCAGGTACTCGTGCTGGCGCTGCGTGAGCAAGATCGGCTCCGACGTCTGCGCGAAACAGATTCACCGCCGGCGTGCAGCCTAGCCGGATCGTGCGCTCGGTGATCGACGCCTCGAGCATCGGCCGCCGCTCGCCGCGCTCGAACGGCGAGATGAACAGGATCAGCTCGACCTTGTCGCCGAACCCCGCCGCGCGCAGCTGCGACAGCCCGGCGAGATCGAAGAACAGGAACTTCTCGGGAAACGTGAAATACTCCTGCAGCAGCCGGTACCCGACGAACGAGCGGCGCGGGTACGGCAGCATCCCATCGTCATCGGCGAACCCGGCCGGCCTGCAGCGCATCCGGCGGCAGGGTGATCGTGCGGCCGCCCGCCTTGGCGCCCGGATCGCGCGCCACGATGCGCACGCAGTTGTTGCCTAACAATTCGTACAGCGAATACACCGTGGACGAATCGCCGGCGACGTGGAAGCGCAGCGTGTCCAACGCCAGCTTGGACAACGACACGTCGGAAAAGCACGTGAGCTCGATGCGCAGCGCGGCGATCGCATCGGGCGCCTTGATCGGCGGCCGCAACCGGTCGGGCGTGGTCCACTGCACGGCCGACACGCGGATCGGCCACAGCGTGGTGTCGTAGCACGTCCGGAACTTGCACGGCGTCCCCGCCACCGGGCGCGAGAGCAGCTGCGATCCGCGCGGGATGCGCACGCCCGTCGTCACCTTGCCCTGCTCCGGGTCGAGCTCGAACTCGACCAGCGACATCGACGGAATGGGCCGGATGTAGTGCGGGTACACGATGCTCAGCAACGCCTCGCTGATCTCGGAGAAGTCGTCGTCGAGCTTGAGGTGGACGCGCGCGGCGAGAAACGCAAACCCTTCGAGCATCCGCTCGACGTGCGGGTCCTCGCACTTGCTCGGCTCGAGCTGCAGACGCGACGCGACCTTCGGGTAGCGCCTGGGCGAACTCGGCCCCCATGCGGCGCAGGAACGTCAGCTCGCGCTCGTAGTAGTAGAGCAGCTCGTCACGCACCGGCGTCTCCCGTCACCTGATACTCGCCGCTCGAGGCGTCGAGCGTCGTATCGAACAACACCGGTTCGGGATTGGGATCCATGCGCAACAGCGCGTGGATCGACGAAATGCAGATCGCGGCGGGTGGCGCTGCCGCCCGGTTCTTCGACGAACGACGCGCGGACGTTGGCGAGCCGCGGCTCGAACACCGAGATCGCGTCCTCGACCAACCGCAGCAGCCGCGTCCGCGAGTCGTGCGCGTCGCGGCTCATCGAGCTGATGTCGGGCAGCCCGTAATTGTAGAGCGACGCCTTGAGCTCGGGGCTGGCGTCGGTGGCTGCGTTAGGCGTGCGGCGCGTGTTGAGCAACGACTCGAGATCGCGATGCACCGACCGCTTGAGATCGCGCACCGACTGCGCCCACGTGACGGCCGGCTCGCTGCGTTCGTGCGGCGACAGGTCGATGAGACGATCCAGCAACGATTGCTGGACCGTCTGCTCGAGCTCGGCGCGCGACGGCCGGGATCGTGGCACCGGTCAGCCCTGCCCGAAGCCCAACGCCTGCAGCGGATCGAGCCGTGCGATGCGCGTGTAGAGATCGTGGCGCGCGCTGGAGTCGCCGTCGAGCTTCTCCAGGCAGCGGTACATGAGCGCCATCGGCCGCGCGACGAGATCGCCCGCTTCCCATTCCTCGAGCTTGTGCGCTTCGATGTCCGCCAAGAGCTCCTGCAGAATCGGCTGCGCGAGCTGGACGAATCCGGCATCGACCATGACGCGTGCGAGCTCGGCCTGCCTCAGGAATCGTCCGCGACGCGTTTTCTCGCGATCGAGCTCGCGCATGAGCATCTCGATCGCTTTCTCCGGGCGTCCGGCACGGACTTCGTTGGCCGCGCGTTCGAGGCCGGCGCGGCCCTCGCGCGCCTGCGCTTCGCCGCTCACGAGCGGCGCCGCCGCGACGCCATCGTCCGCGACGTCGTCCTCGCCGCCGATGATCTTCTGGTCGCGCAGCCACTGCAACGTTGCGCCCGTGGCCGTGGGCATGTCGTCCATGAGCGTCATCTGCGGCAGCGACGGGATGGCGCCCAACACGGCGCGCAGCTCCCCGCGAATGGACGACGCCACGATCGCGTAGTCGTCGCCTAACGCTTGGCACGCGGTGAGCGTGTAGCGCTGCAGGTCGAGCCACCCGCGGCCGACGGGCGTCCCCATCACCGTCTCCGACGTCTCGAGCAGTTGCTCCCACGCCGAGTCGAGCATGAGTCCGCGCAGCTGGGTGCGGGCCTGCGTGGTGGGCGCCTCGAGCAGCTTCGGATCAGGATTGCTGCCGGCCGCGCGCAGCTCGCCCCAGCGCAGCGCGCGCAGCATGAGATACGAGGCGGGGCTCAGCGGCTCGGTGCGTCGCAGGTATCGAGCGGCCGAGATCGACGCGCGATGCGGCGTCGTTGCGATCGACCGGCTCGGCCGAGAGGATCCGCGGAGTATCGGAGCCGCCTAACGCAGCACCGGACGCCGCGGCGTCGTCGGTCGCGGCGGACGCCGCCTCCACCGGATCCGGATCCTGCTCGAGCTTCTTGACGAGCAGCTGGGTCACCACGCGCTGCTCCTCCTCGAGCACCTCGCGCAGCTTCCGGAAACTCGGCGCCGCCTCGCCAAACTTGTCGCGCGCGGCGACGTCGAGCGCTTGCAGCGAGGCGAGTGTTGCCGCGACGTCGCCCGACAATTGCTTGACGAATGCCTTCGGCGTGTCGGCGAACGCTTTGTCGAACTCCTCGATCGTCGGTTTCTTGGCGGCAAGCGCCTCTTCGCGCTTGGCGCGTTTGCCGGCATCGTCCGCCGCCTCTTGCTCCGTCCCGATGCTCCGCGCCTCGGCGTACTGGAAGTACGAGTGGCCGGCGCGATTGACCGGCGCCGATTTGACGGGGATCTCGAGCTTGAGTCCGATCCAGTCGAGGGGCGCGACGCGCAGCTCGAGGTCGCCGTCCTCGATCTCGGGATAGAGGTGATCCCAGAACTGCTCGATGAGTCCGCGCGTCATGTCGAGCGCCGCGCGGAAGCCCGCCGAATCCTTCGCGGCGCAGCACCGCTTCGGTCAGCCAGGCGGCCAGCTGGAGATCCTTGGTACGGGTGGCGAGCGCGTCGCCGGCGAGCTTGATGACGAGCGGCCAGTCGGCGACTTTGCGGCGTCGCTGCCATTCGCCTTGCGGCGCGTCGTCGTCTTCCCGGCGCGCCTCTTTGATCTTGTCGTAGATCGGGTCGTAGCGCAGGTCCGCGCCCGCCGGGTTGTCGCCGGCGATCGGGTCCAGCAGATCATCGCGGAGGGGCATGGGCCCGCTCAGGATGCAGTCGCGGGCGCGGCCGCGGGTGCGATGTCCAGCTCGCGCACCTCGAGAATCGGGAACTCGTCTCCATCGACGAGCAGCATTTTCTGCCCAACGGGAATCGGCGTGCCGTCGGCCAGCTCGCGCCACTCCGTGACGCGGCCTAGCCGAACGTGATCGTTCGCGTCCTCGGTGCTGAGCGGCGTGAGCGCCGGGACCAGACTTCACCCAGGTCGAGTCCCTTGAACAAGCGTCCGGTCTTGAGCACGGCCGGCGCCCACAACAAGTCGCGGAGCCGTTTGGGCGCCGTCATGCGACAGCGACGCAATGTGCTCGAAGGGCAACCACGTGTATTGGCCCGCCGCGAATACCTCGAGGCGCGCCCCGATGCGCGGATCGCCGTCGGCCAGCGACGTGAACGGCGTTCCGTTGAGCGTGCCCGACAGCTCGCGCTGAGACGCCGGTGCGCCCGGCACCGTGTCCTCGCGGAACATGCGGTCGCGCGTTAGCGCTCGGCGTGGAGCGCGCTGCGATAGAGCAGCGCTCCCATGCCGGATTGCGGCCCGGACTGTGCGAGCACGTCGAGCTGCTTCTCGGCGCGTCGTACTGTCCGGCGAAGCAGAGCAGCTCGAAGAGAAACGTGCGCCGCTGGGCGTCGGTCGGGTTGTCCCGAACCTCGACACCCAGCGCCTCGATCGCCGCGTCGAGCTGCCCCGCCTGAAAGAGCTCTCGCGCCTTCATGCGAAGCGTCGTTCCTTACAGCTTGGCGTTCTTCTGGACGCTCCAGCCCGCGATGATGGCGGAGCCAGGCGAACCGTCGGCCTTCTGCGGCTTGTACGTCGACGTTCACCTTGCCGAACGCCAGGGACACGGATTCGGTCGGCGTGTCGTCGCCGCCGCTCGAGCCCGACCACTGGATCGACTCCACGAACACCTCGGTGAAGTCGTACTTGAGATAGCTCGATCGACTTGTCGCCGCCGGCCTTGTTCAGCACGAGCGAGGCCTTGGTAAAGTGTTTCCCGTCGCAGCACGCCTGGAACAGTCTTGGGGCTCGAGGAATCGGTCTTCTTCATGAAGTTGAAGCTGCTGATGTCGACCTTGCCCGCACCCGCACCAGCACTCGTGGTTCCGATGTTCGTCGGATTCGAAGCGCCCATGCTGAACGAGTAGATCTCGATCCACTTCTCGAAACCCGCCCGCACGGACTCGCCAACGACTCCATCGAGACTGAGATATGCGTCGAACGCCATGTCGTACTCCTCCTCAAGGAATGGTCTCGCTACGCGAAATTCGGAATTGTGCCTAACGGTGCTACTTCGCCGGGGCCGGCAGCTCCGCGACCAACCGCATCGACATGCTCAATTCATCCAGCTGGAAGTGCGGCCGCAGGAACGCGACGGCGCGATACGCACCCGGCTTCCCGGGCACTTCCTCCACCTCGACGCGCGCTTCCTTGAGCGGCCGCTTGCGCCTTCACGGACGAACGGCGCGTCGTCGTTGCCGCACGACGTAGTTCGTGATCCAGCGTGTTGAGGAACGTCTCGCGCTTCGCTCTGCGACATGTAGCCGCCGATCTTGTCGCGCATCATGGCCTTGAGATAGTGCGCGAAGCGCGACACGGCGAAGATGTACGGCAACTGCGCCGAGATCCGCGCGTTCGCGGTCGCGGCATCGCTGTCGTAGATCTTCGGCTTCTGCGCCGACTGCACGCTGAAGAACGCCGCGTTGGACGGTGCCCTTGCTGATGCACCAGCGGCGCGAAGCCCAGGTCCGCCAGCTCCTTCTCGCGGCGGTCCGTGATGGGCGTCTCCGTCGGGCACTTCATCGCGACGTCGCCGGCGTCGGTCCGGAAATTGTGCGCCGGCAGCCCTTCCACCAGGCCGCCGCTCTCCACGCCGCGGATGCACGCGCACCAGCCGTAGGCCGCGAACGCGTTGGTCACGCCGCGCGCCGAGCGCCCAGGCCGCGTTGCCCCACAGGTACTTGCTCGTGGTCGGTCCCGTCCACGTGCTCCTCGTAGTTGAACGCGTCCACCGGCACGGTGTCCTGGCCGTACGGCAGGCGCAGCAGCATGCGCGGCAGCGTGAGCGCCACGTAGCGCGAATCTTCGCTCTGGCGGAACGCCTTCCACCGCGCGTATTCGGTGGTGTCGAAGATCTTGGCCGAGATCGCGCGGCGCGTCGAGCTGCGTGAAGCTCTCGAGGTTGAGCATCTCGGGCGACGCCGCGGTGATGAACGGCGCGTGCGCCGCGGCCGCCACCTGCGCGATCTTCTCGAGCAGCTCGATGTCCTGGCCCGACTTGCCGAACTCGTAGTCGCCGATCAGCGCGCCGAACGGCGCGCCGCCGAACACGCCGAACTCTTCCTCGTACACCTTCTTGAACAGCGCGCTCTGATCGAACTCGGGCGCGCGCTGCAGGTCGCGCAGCAGCTCCTTCTTGCTGCACGTTCAGGACCTTGATCTTGAGCATGTCGCTCGTTTCGCGCTGGCCGAGCAGGTAGCGCAGTCCGCGCCACGTGCCTTCGAGCTTCTGGAATTCCGGCGCATGCATGACCTCGTTCAACTGCAGCGAAATCAGATGATCGATCTGCGCGATGCGCGCGTTGATCATCGCCTCGGTGTCCGCGCGACACGGTGATCTGACCCGCCAGCACCTCGGACGACGAACTGCTTGACCATGTCCTTGCCGCGCTCTTTGGCGGCCGCGTCCTTGCCCAACCGGCCCTGCTCGACGATCGTGTCGAGCAGACTCAGCTTCGGTGGTCTGCGGCAGCCGCGGCCTGTGCGGCCTGTGCGGCCTTGGCTTCAGCCATTGGACCCTCCCTCGGTGCCGAGCTCCGCGCTGCAGCTTCTTCATCTTGTCCTCGTCGCCAAGGGTCGCCTGCAGAATGTCGTCGAGCTTGTCGTTGCCCTGCAGGGTGCCGCGCAGGTCGGACAGCTTGGTGCGCAGGTCGAGCAGCTCCTTGAGCGGCTTCACCTGCCGCGCCACCGCGTCGGGCGAGAAGTCATCCAAGCTCTTGAACGTGAGATCGACGCCGAGCTTCCCGGCGTTCGGATCTTCGCTCAGCTTGTTCTCCACGGAGAACTGCAGGTGCGGCTTCATGCTCGCCAGCACATCGTCGAAATTGTCGAGCGTGACGTCGACGAACTTGCGGTCCTTCAGCTTGGCCAGCGGCTCGTCCGGCTGGCCGGTGAAATCGCCGAGCACGCCCATCACGAACGGCAGCTCCTTCATCTCGATCGCGCCGCCGGTCTCCACGTCGTAGCTGATGTTGACGCGCGGCGGCCGGACGCGCTCGAGTTTCTTCTGCGTGCTCTCCTTTGCCATGACTGGGCTCCTGATCGCGGTGCGGGTACCGGTGGAAGTACGGGTGAGGCTCGTTAGTAATCGAGACAAGTAGAGGACGCCGGCACCGAGCGTTGGAGCCCGATCACGGCGCGGGGGAATCCGAAAGCGAGAGGGAGGACGGCGATTGGGCCGTGTGTGACACCCTTCACTGACTGGAGACCATCGCGCCGATCATACGGGCCGACTGGCTGGGTGTCAAGAAAACACATCTTCGCCGCGCGCGCCGTGCCGCACGACGCGTTTTCGTTGTACTCCACGACACAATTCGTTAGGGACCTGCGACACGTCGATGCCCTCACGCGACCGTCGCCGGAGCCGGCAGAAGCTCGACATCAAGGCATCCGGCGTTCACAAAGAACGACACCAGCGACACCACCGCCGCCTCCACACCCTGGGCCCCTACCAATCCATCGGCTACCAAGTCGCGAGCCAAGTCGCGCAATGAAATTGGCGTTGTGCATCGGCTGAGAATCGCCGCGGTATCGGCAGAACACTCGACGCTCGTTCGGAAGGGCGCCTCAACCGACACGTCCACGCGCTCGACCTTCCATGCGCCATCCACGAGTCGTTGGTCCGACCGGATCTGCACTCCCTCGCGACAATGCACACGCGAATCGAGCATTCGACGGGCGAAGCCGGGCGACTCGCGCAGCCGCACCCAGTCGAGCTGCCACTCCAGTGATTGCCCGATCTGCGCGGTGCCTACCGATCGGCGCGCCGTGAACGGCGTCCGCGGTGACGCGTGGCGCTCGATGGCCATTGAGGCGTACACCAGCTTTTCGGCCCCCATGGCGCCGTACGCGGCAATCTTGGCCTCGGCGTCCTGTTCCGACGAGGCGCCTGCCCGGGCGACCGCGCGGAAGTAGTCGTCCGGATCTCTGGCGACTCGCACCGCAATCACGACGTCGAATTCCCCATTGGACGGGCCGATCATCGCGCGGACTCGCTCCTCCAGCGGCGCATTCACGCGATCGGTTGCGACGCACGTCATGAAATAGCGCCCGCCGGGCTCGAGAAACTCCGGCAGTCCGGCGATGAGCGCACGCGTGAACTGCTCGCCGTCCGGACCGCCGTCGCGATAGATCATCGTCTGTTCGGGCGCGGCGATGTACGGCGGGTGCGCCACGATGCGATCGAACGTGAGACCGCGCACCGGTTCATAGAGATCGCCCTGCACGGCCTGGAAATTCCCGATACCGTTGAGCTCGGCGTTGAATCGCGCATAGCGCGTGGCGCGCTCGGTGACATTGCCCGTCCACGACTGGCCACTGAATCGCGTCGCGATGAGCGCGGCAATGCCGGTCCCGCCGCACATCTCGAGAAAGCGATTGCACGGCGTCTGCGGCAAGGACGCGAGAAAATCGCGCGTATTGTCGGTGATGGCCGGATAGACCGCGTCCGATGGAAGGGGCTTGGGTGAACCCGCCGCCGTCAGCGGCAGATCGGAAATCAACCACAGCCCGTTGGTCGGATAGAGCAGCACGGTCGCGAACTGGTTCGACGCATCGCCGGGCGCCGCGCCCAACAAGCCCAACTGTTCGATGGCGCGCACGGCGCGATCCGGAAGATGTTGCCGGATGAGCGCGCGATCCATGAGGTCGCCATCGAGGAAGAGCCGGATCAACACGTCGAGCGCGTCGCGGGCCTGTCCCGGCGTGCGTCCTTCGCGGATCGACGTGAAGTCGTAGATCGATTTCGCGCCGGTTCGCGCGCTCACCGCATCCTCGGTGAAGCCGGCTTGGGCAAGCAGATCGCGGAGCACGGCCATCGCTTGCGCATTGGCTGCCCGCCCCGGTTCGGCGCGCGTGCCTAACGAGGCGGGCGCGGCGGTCACGCGCGAACCGCTTGCCAGCGGCCGGCGAGCGCGGTGGTCGGTTGGGCAATCGATTGGAATCGCACGAGCAGCGCCGCGTCCTGATCCTTGAGCGACGCGAGCGGCATGATCCCGCACTCCAGGATTCTGTTCGACGAGCGTTCCGTGAGAAGCACTTCGGCGCACGGCTTGGCTTCGACGCTGCCGTTGTTCCGGAGCAGCGCGTAGGGCAGCCCCGTGAGCTCGCGCCGCGAACCGGGCCGCATGCGCCAGCCGGCGGCGGAGAACGACTGCGCGAGCAGCGCCGCGCACGCAAAGGCGGCGTTGGACCACAGGAAATCCGAGTGGTCGGAAGGCTGGCCTAACTCCTCGAAGTTCACGCGGTCGCATTCGTCGCCGCCGGCTCCGTACGGGAGGCGCGCCAGGAAGCGCGGAGCGGCAAGTCCCACGTACGCCGCTTCGGGCGAAGCGCGGAGGGATTCCCAAGCGGCGATACTTCGCGTCGACCACTGCGACGCATCGCTCGTCCCATCGAACCGGTCGGCCCCGGCGAGGCGCGGCGCAGCGCCGGCCAGGAAGGGCGCGCCGGCGCGGCGCGCGATCAGGCCGACCTTCGAGAGCACCAGGAGGTCCGCGTCATCCCAGCCGAACGTGAACGCGCCCACCAACAGCGACCACGGGGCGCCGACCGATCCGTCGACGATCGTGCGCCACAATGCGCTCCGCTCCGGCGAACCCTCCTTCCCCACGTCGGCCACGAGCTCGGCGGCAGAGACGTCGAGTACATAAATCTGCAGGTGGTCGTCGGTCTCGAGACGGCGCGTGAGGGACCACACCGAGCGCCACGCGGCTTCCAGCGCCTGGAACGACCGGTGATGCAACACCGCGCGCATTGCGTTAGCAATCGCGCGATCGGCTTGCGCGATCAACGCATCCTGTCGCGGATCGGCCGCCGGCACGAGGTGCGGTGCAATCGCGCGCTGAATGAGCGCTTGCAGCGCATCGCCGCCAGGTTCTGGATCGCCGGTAACAGGTTCGCCTAAAATCGCGTCGAGCACGTGGCCGGGTTTGGGTCTCGCCGGCGCCGATGCGTTCTGTGCCGCAGCGTCCGCGAACGCGTCATCGGTGCGCGTATAGGTGAGCTCGCGCGCGGCGTCGGCGAACGTCGCCGGATTCGCGAGCCGCGCGCGCATCGCCTTGAGCGACGCGAAGAGCGGCAGCGAGTCGTACAGGTGGTCGGGATGAAAATCGTCGATCGACGCAATCGGGATGAGCACGTCGTCGCCCGACCCGCGCTCGAGCACGATGCGCGGAGCGAGCTGCGCGATCACATTGTCGACCGTATCGCGATCGATCGGGATGGGCCGGCGGCCGGCCAGCGGCGGCCGCGGCGGCGCGCGCTTGGGCGATCGATCGCCGCTGAAATCACCCAGGACTAAAATGCGGAACGGGGTGTCATCATCCGGCGCCTTGACCGCGCGCTCCCGTCCCGCGTTGACGTCCAATTCAATTTGTGCCCTACGCTCGTGATCCGGCATCGGAGCTTTCAGTAGAGACGAGGAATCTCACCAGGCGATGGCGAGTGTCAAGGTCGACATCAACGTGCGACCAGCCATGGTACAATACTGGGCACTGATTTGTTGCACACTCACAACTTCACGATCGCAACGCTACTTTAGGGCGCTATGAGACAGATGCAGCCGGTCCTCTGGACGAAGGGCGTGCTCTTGAGCCCACAGCACCTGCAAACGCAGGATCGGTTTCTCGAGGACCTCATTCAATTTCAGCTCTCGGGCCTCACGTATTGTCCGTGGGGCTTTCATTGTCTCGAGATCGACCACGAGGCGTTGGCCGCGGGCTCCTTCGCGATCTCGCATGCTGCGGGAATCTTCCCCGACGGCTTGCTCTTCGACCTGCCGGTGAACGATCCGGCCCCCGCGCCTAAAGTACTCGAGGGCGTGTGGGAGCAGGACCAAGCAGAGTTGGACATCTACCTCGCGGTGCCCGAGTATCGCACGAGCGGCCACAACGTGGCAGTGTCGCCGGGCGATTCGAGCGCGCGCTACGCTGCCGAGGTGCTGTTGCGGCGCGACGAGAACACGGGCTTGGCGGAGAAGCCGATTCAGGTCGCGAAGAAAAATTTCCGCCTGCTGGTGCAGGGCGAATCCCTGGAAGGAAATTCGACGCTGCGCGTGGCGCGCGTCCGCCGCTCGGCGACCGGTGATCTGTCGCTCGACCCGCAGTTCGTCCCGCCGCTCATCGACATCGCGGCGAGCGATTTCATTGTCGCGATTGCGCGGCGCCTGGTCGAGATTCTCTCGGCGCGGAGCAGCGTGTTGGCCGGCACGCGCCGTCAGAAAAATCAGAGCCTGGCCGACTTCAGCATCGCCGACGTCGCGAGCTTCTGGCTTCTGTACACGATCAACACGTATTTCCCGCAGCTCCGACATCTCTACGAGACGAAGCGCGGACACCCCGAAGAATTGTTCACGGCGATGCTGTCGCTCGCGGGCGCGCTCACGACGTTTTCTACCGTGGTGCATCCGCGCGACTTGCCGGCCTACGAGCACGAAGATCTCACGGCGTGCTTCGCCAAGCTGGACGAGCAGTTGCGCATGTTGCTGGAGACGGTGGTGCCGTCCAACTGCGTGTCGCTGCCGCTGCGTCTCGTCCAGCAATCCATCTACGCGACGGCGCTGGACCAGGACAAATACCTCACGGCGCCGCAGCTCTACCTGGCGGTGGACGCCAACATGAGTCCGGCGGATCTCATTCAGCGTGCGCCGGCGCTCATCAAGATCTCGTCGGCGGACCGGATCGATCACCTGATCCGCCAAGCGTTGGGCGGCGTGCCGCTCACCTACACGCCTAACCCGCCGCCGGCGGTGCCGGTGAAGGTGAGCTCGCACTATTTCCAGGTGGGCAAGAGCGGCAGCGAATGGGACGCCATCACGCGGGCGCGCAATCTCGCGGCGTACGTGCCCTCGGATTTCCCGAGTCCGCAGCTCGAGCTGCTCGTGGTGCTGCCGCCGAACCGTTAGAACGGGGAAGCGCTGCGCTGGGGGAAGCGGCGGCTGGCGCCGCCTTGGGGAAGGGGGAAGGGGGCGCGGTCGCCTGCACTCTCCCAAACAGAGCGCGGATTTTCTTCCGCGCCCTTGCCCCGTTCCCTTATCCCTAAGCGCGCGCTTCCCCGCCGCCCTATTTCTTGATCACGAAGTAGGCAATGAGCGCGATCGCCAGAATAAAGATCACGTTGAGCGCGATGACCAGCGGCATGTAGGATGCCTTCCGGGCCGCCGCCGTCGGTGCGTTAGGCGCAACGTTAGGCGCAGTGTTAGGCGGGGCGGACGGGACGGCCGGCACCGCCGGCGGCGTGGCCGAGCTCAGGATGCGCGTGAATTCGCTCGGGACGTGCGCGGCCGGCGTGGGCGCGGCGAACACGGGCGGCGGAAGCGTCGGCACCGGAATCATCGGCGCGGCCGACGGCGGTGAGGCCTGGGGCGCGCTCGACGGATGCGATGGGACCCCGAGCGGCATCGCGCCGGGCATCATCCCGAAACGCGGCGCCGAGGGTGCCGGCGGGACGTGCGGCATGTGCGGCATGTGCGGAGCCGGCGGCATTGACGGCGCCGACGGATGCATCGACGGCATGCCCATCGCGCCGAGTCGCGGCTCCGGGATCACCGGTGCGGCTGGAGTAGGCGGCGGCGCCACGGGAGGAACGACCACCGGCGCCCGCTCGAACGGCGGCGGCTGGCTCGCATTCATCATACCGGTCGCGCTCGCACCGCGCGGCGCGGGGGGCGCGGGCGGCATCACGCTCGGTGCGGGCATGAACGGCTGCGGCGGCGCGGCTGACGGCGGAGTCGGGATCATCGGACGCGGTGCGCTCGGACCGGTGGCGGGCGGCGAGTAGAGCGGCGCGCTCGGGGTCGGAGGCATCGAGCCGCCGGTGAAGCTGCCCTTCTGGAAGATGCGCGTGAATTCTCCGGCCTGCGCCGCCGGTGGCGCGGCGGCCGGGGGCGGTGGGGGCGGTGGGGGCGGTGGCGGTGGCGCGACGGGCGGCTGTCGTGGCGCGGCGGGTTTCTCGACCGTCGCCGAAACCGGTTGCCTAACGGACGGCGGGACCACCGGGCCCGGGGGGCGCCGGGGGCACAGGGGACGCAACCGCTGGACGTGTCTGCGGCGGCGGCGGCGGCGGCGGCGGTGGCGGTGGCGGCGCGAAGGACGGCGGAGATGCCGGGCGCGGCGACGGTGCGGTCGCCCCGGCCGGACTTCCCGTCATCGAATTGAAGAGTCGCGTGAACTCGCCCGCATTTTTCGGCGGCGTGGGCGGCGGCGACGAAGGAGCCGCCGCTGCGGCCGGACGCGGCGGCGCGGGCGGCACCACCGGCGGAGCCGGTGGTGGTGCCGGCGGCGCCGCGGGGGGCGGAGCAACGATCGGCGCCATTGGCTGCGTCATCGCCATGGTCGCGCCCGCTGCCGCAGGCGGCGGCGCGACCGATGGCGATGGCGGGGGAGCCACCTTCCCCGCCCCACCGCTGCCGGCGTGAATCGGTTGCGTCGATCCGGATCGCGGCGCCGGCTCGTCCGGACGACGCATCGTCACCTTGATCTGCTTCGCGCCGGCAGCCGCGGCAGCCGCCGATCCGCCCGGCGTGTGCGACGACATCCACACGTCCAACGACTCGAACCCCTGGAGGAACTGCGTCACCACCACCGGATGTCCTTCCACATCCAGGATCTCGATGACTTTGAGGCGCTCGACTTCCGGCAGCGCGCGCACGCGCGCGAGCAATGCGTTATTCTCGTCGGCGGAGCCAACGAGATAATGCACCATGATGACTTTCCCGGTCGCCACCGCCAACGCATTGAGCGTGCGGACCTTTCCGTCGGCGACGGGCTTGATCAATTGGTAGCGGGCGCTGAACTCGGCGCTTGTCATCGACTAGTGGTGGGTCATACGTTAGGGCACGCGCGCAGCACGGCGGGCTCGTGCGATTCGGGCGGCGGTTGCACGCCGGACGACTGATAGCACACCCGACGCTTCAGCCGAATCGTCTAGAATAGCCAGGAACGCATCTCACGCGCAAACCGACACGGCCGGATATCGCGGGCCGCCCCGTCGGAAGCCGCGCGACCGATCGAGCGAGACAGGCCCAAGGACACTCAATGACGCAACTCTCCAGAGTGGTGTGGCGCGAGGGCATGCACCTGGCCCAGCATCACTTTCAGGCGCAGAATCGGTACTTCGAGGACTCGATCCAGTTCGCCGTGTCGCATCTCTTCTTCGCGCCCTACGGACTCATTGGGTGCGAGCTCGATGCGAACGCGCTCCGAAACGGGACCGTCGCATTGATTCACGCGCGCGGCGTGATGCCCGACGGCATGCCGTTCCACGTTCCGGATGGCGATGCCGCGCCGCCGCCGCTCGCGATCGGCGACCTGTTCTCGCCCACGGCCGACAACCACGTCGTCTATTTGACGATTGCGCCCTACCGGCGTGACGCCGCCAATTGCATTCCCGCCGACGCTGCCGCCGGCGACGGCCGCCGCGCGCGCTACGTGTCCGAGCCGCACCTCATGCTCGACGAAACCACCGGACACGACGAGAAGCCGGTCACGCTCGGCCGCAAGAATTTCCGGCTCGCGCTCGACACCTCGGTGGACGACGGCGCCGTCGCGCTCGCGGTGGCGCGCGTCCGCCGCGATGGGCGGGGCAGCTTCGTCTACGACGCGGACTACATTCCGCCGCTCCTCCAGATCGGCGCCAGCGACCGGCTGATGACGATGCTCGGCCGCCTGGTCGAGATGCTCGACGCCAAGAGCGCTGCGTTAGGCGCAGGCACCGGGCGCCAATCGTTGGGCGATTGGGCCAGCCACGAAGTGGCGATGTTCTGGCTGATGCACGCGGTCCACTCGGCCCTGGGGCCGCTGCGCCATCACGTGCAAGTGAAGCGCTCGCGTCCCGAGCAAGTGTACGCCGAGCTGTCGCGGCTGGCCGGCGCATTGTGCACGTTTTCGCTCGACGCGCATCCGCGCATGCTGCCGTCGTACGATCACGACCATCTCGAGACGTGCTTCGACACGCTCGACCGGCACATCCGCGCCAATCTCGACATCATCATTCCGACGAACTGTGTCACGGTGCCGCTCCGTTCCACGTCGGCGTTCATGTACACCGGACCGGTGAGCGACACACGATGCTTCGGCCGCGCGCGCTGGTTTCTCGGGCTTCGGTCGTCGGTCGGCGAAGCCGAGACGATCACGCGCGTGCCGCGCTACGTGAAAGTCTGCTCGGCCAAGTTCACGCCGGAGTTGGTGAAGCGCGCCTTCCCCGGGCTCACGCTGGAGCACGTGCCGTCGCCGCCTGCCGCGCTTTCGCCGCGCGTCGACTCGCAATACTTCTCGATCAGCAAAGCCGGTCCGTGCTGGGACACGCTCGTGCAAACACAGGAGATCGGCGTGTACGTTCCCGATGCGCTGCCCGGCGCCGACGTCCAGGTGCTGATCGTGCTCGAGTCGTGACACGAACCGCGTCGCGACAGGAATCCTGAATGACCATTCCGGTTCAAACAATTCCCGCGCCCGCGCCGCCTTCCGCCGTGGCGCCGTCCGCACGCCGCGGCCAGCTCGCTTTGGCGATGCAGGAAGTGCTCACTGCTACCGTTAGGCTGAGGGCCAATCGGCAGGTCGCCGCCGACGCCGAGTCGTTCCGCGCCCACATGAAGCAGGTGATGGGCGCGGCCGAGCAACAGGCGCGACAGGCCGGCTACGCCGACGAGGATGTGCGGCTCGTGCTCTACGCCGTCGTGACGTTCCTCGACGAGTCGGTGCTCAACTCCACGCAGCCGATGTTCGCCGACTGGCCGCGCAAGCCGCTGCAGGACGAAATCTTCGGCGGACATTTGGGCGGCGAATTGTTCTTTCAGAATCTCCAGTATCTGTTGGCGCGTCCGGACTCCGAGGATCTTGCCGACGTGCTCGAGGTGTTCCAGCTCTGTCTGCTCCTGGGTTTCCACGGCCGATATAGTGCGACCGAAGGCGGCGAGCTGCACGCGCAGATGTCGCGCGTCGCGGAAAAGATGCAGCGCATTCGCGGCCCGTTCGGCGAGCTGTCGCCGTCGTGGAAGCCGCCCTCGGGCGACATCCCCAGCGCCGGCGGCGACGTGTGGTCCAAGCGGTTAGGCATCGCCATGATCGTCGTGTTCGTGATTGCCGCCGGGTTGTACGTGTTCTATTCGTCCTCGCTCAAGTCCGGCGTGGCCGCCGTGCACGACGCCGCCGCCCAGGTGGCCCAGTGACCGCGCCGGCGTTCGTTTCCCCGCACCGGTCCTGTCATGTCGCGTAAGGCGAAAATCTGGGTGATCGCCACGGCGGTCTTCCTGGTCTTCGTGATCGCCGTGTGGTTTTTGGGCGCGGCGCTCAAGCTCAAGTCGCCCGACATCTGGGTGTTCCGCGCCGGCCTCTGGGTGTTGGGCGCAGTGGCCACCGGATTCGTCATTTGGTACCTGCTGCGCCAACTCGCGCCGGCGGCGTCCGGCGCGCGGACCGACGACATCGACGCGGCGATGAACGCCGCGCGCGCGCAACTGGCCGCGTCGCGAGCCGGCGGGAAAGCGGCGGCCACGCTCGCCCGATCGCCAATGGTCATTCTGTTAGGCGCCGAAGGGAGCGCCAAGACCACCGTCGTCGCGCGATCGGGACTCGAGGCCGAATTGCTCGCGGGCGGCGTGTCGCGCGACGACACCGTGCCGCCGACCAAAGGCGTCAACGTCTGGTACGCGCGCGACACCGTGTTCGTCGAGGCCGGCGGTCCGCTGGCCGCCGACCCGTCGCGGTTCGCGCGCCTCATCCGCCACGTGCAGCCGCGCCGGCTGGCGGCGGTGTTCGGCGGCGGCTCGCAGGCGTCGCGCCTCGCCGTGGTGTGCGTGAGCTGCGACCACCTGGTGCAGCCCGGCGCGAGCGAACAGGCCGTTGCGTTAGGCAAGATGCTCCGCGAGCGGTTGAGCGAGCTGGCCCGCGGGTTGGGCATCCGGCTCCCCGTGTACGTGGTGTTCACCAAAGCCGACCGCATCGCGTACTTCGCCGACTACGTGCGCAACTTCTCCAACGACGAAGCGCGCGAGGTGGTGGGCGTCACGCTCCCGGCGGACGTTGGCGCAGCGGGCCTCTACGCGGACCGACAGGCCAAGCGCATCGCCGATTCCTTTCAGCGACTGTTCGTGTCGCTGGCCGACAAGCGCATTCAGTATCTCGGGCGCGAGGCGGCAGCGGAGCCCAAGCCGGGCGCGTACGAGTTTCCGCGCGAGCTGAGGAAAACCGGCGCCGTCGTGACGCAATTCCTGGTGGAGCTGTGCCGGCCGAGCCAGTTGCAGGTGAGCCCGTTCTTGCGCGGGTACTATTTCGCCGGCGTGCGTCCGGTGTTCATCAACGACGCGGCGCCCGCCGCGGCGGCCGCGGCCTTCCAGGCGCGCGGCGAAGCACGGTCGGCCACCGCCGTCTTCCGCGCCGAGCAATATGCGGCGCAGTCGCGCGCCGCGGCGCCGGCGGCCGCCACGCGCAAAGTTCCGCAGTGGGTGTTCCTCGGACGCCTCTTCACCGACGTTCTGTTAGGCGACCGCGCGGCGATGCACGTCACCAAGGGCGGCGCGCGGGTGAACACCTTGCGGCGCGTGGCGCTCGGCCTGGCGACGGCGGCCGGCGTCGTCGTCGCGTTGGGCTTCACGATGTCGTGGTCGGGCAACCGGAAGCTCGCCGAGAACACGGCGTCGGACGCGCACGCGGCGGTCACGGTCGCCTCGGGTACCGGCGCGCCAACAGTGGAAACGTTGCAGCGGCTGGACGCGCTCCGCGAGCAGCTGCAAACGTTGCGCGATTACGAGCGCAACGGCGCGCCGACGGGCCTCACCTGGGGCCTGTACGCCGGCAGCAAAATCCTGCCCGACGCGCGGCGCGCGTACTTTGCCTCGTTCGACAAACTGCTGTTCGAGGACGCGCGCGGCGCACTCGGCTCCGCGCTGCGCGCCGTGCCGCCGGCGCCGCGCCCAACGGACGACTACGGCAGCACGTACCGCGTCCTCAAGGCGTATCTCATCACCACGACCAATCCCGAGCGCAGCACCGAGGATTTCCTGGCGCCCGTGCTGCTCACCCAGTGGACCGGCGTGCGCTCGGCGGACTCGACCCAGAGCCAGCTGGCGCAGCGCCAGTTCGCCTTCTACGCGCGCGAGCTTCCGTTAGGCGACCCGTTCTCGTTCCCCGCCGACTCGGCGCTCGTCGGACGCGCGCGGTCGTTTCTCCGCCAGTTCACGGGCATCGAGCCGATCTACCAGGCCATGCTGGCGGAAGCGGACAGCGGCCACGCGGCCATCCAGTTCAACAAGATGGTGCCCGGATCGGCGGCGTACCTGGTCGACCGCGCGACGGTCCGCGGCGCGTTCACCAAGCCCGGCTACGCGGCGATGCAGAAAGCGTTAGGCAGCGCCGATCGCTTCTTCCAGGGCGAACAATGGGTGCTGGGCGACGAGCCGCCGAGCCAGGTCGACAAGACCAAAGCCCTGGCCGATCTCCGCGCCCGATACGAGAGCGACTACATCGCGGCGTGGCGCGACTATCTGCAGGGCGCGGCGATCGCGCGCTACGGCAGCGTGAGCGACGCCGCGGCCAAGCTCGCCCAACTGTCGGGCAATCAGTCGCCGCTGCTCTCGCTCATCTCGATCGCGTCGCAAAACACCAACATCGACACGGCGATCGGCAACGCGATGCAGCCCGCGCACGCGGTGGTGCCGCCCGGCCAGACGGACAAGCTCATCGGACCGCCGGTCCAGCCGTACATGGCGGCGTTGCTCACGCTCCAGGGTTCGTTAGGCCAAGTGGCCACCGCGCCGCCCGGCCAGTCCGAGGGCGCGATCGCCAACGCGACGCAGAATGCCAACGCCGCCCGCGCCGAGGCGCAGAAGCTGGCCCAGGGTTTCGTCGTGGGCCGCGAACCGGCGGTGGCAACGGCGGTGCAGCGCTTGCTCACCGAGCCGCTGGCGAGCATCGACCCGTACCTGCGCAGCTACGGGTCGGGTCAGCTCAATGGGAAGGGACAGACGTTCTGCTCGAGGAATGCCGGACTCTTCGCCAAGTATCCGTTCAACGACCGCTCGCCCATCCAGGCATCGCTCGAATGAGGTGACGGCGGTGTTCAAGCCGTCCACCGGATCCTTGTGGACGTACTACAACGACGCACTGCAGAACGTGATTCAACCGCAGGGCGCGGCGTTCGCCGCCAAGTCGGGCGGCACGCTGAATGTGAATCCGGAGTTCCTCTCGTTCTTCAACCGGGCCGCACAGTTCTCGGCGGCGATTTTCCCCGCCGGCGCCACCGAGCCGCGCCTAACGCTGACGTTCACCAACTATCTCATGCCGCAGAGCGGCCGCCTGCGCGTCGTGGGCGACGGCAACACGGTCGACTACGCCGCGGCGGTCAAACCGCACCAGTTCACGTGGGCGTTCCAGCCGACGAGCGAAGCAACGATCGCCGTCGAGCAAGGCAACGCGTGGGCGAACGTCGTGAGCTTCCACGGCACGTGGGCCGTGCTCCAGATGTTCGGCGCCGCCGCGTCGTGGGAACCGACGGCCACTGATTATCGCGCCGAGTGGAGCATCCCCGGGAACAGCGCGGGTGCGAAAGTGGGCCTCGACGTCGGACTCAACAACGTGCCGCCGATATTCCGGAAGGGATTTTTCTCCGGGTTCTCGTGCGTGAGCCGGGTGGTGCAGTAGCGACCCGTAAGCGGCGTTGACGGTTCCAATGCGTTCGACATCTTGCCGCGCCGCTACCGCCTTCGCACCTTCATAATCGGTTCCCATGGTGCGCGCTGCTCGGCGCCATCACACATCACGCTATCATCCGTTAGAGGATCCATGCCAGGCGGCGATCAACAGGCGTCTTGGAAGTCCGGCTCCAAGGCGAACGCGGTACAGCACGCATTCGTGAATGCTCGGATCGTGGACATCAATCGCAACGCGATATCCAAGTTGCTCACGCCGACGCTCGACGCGCTCAAGGCCGCCGACCCATCGTTGCGCAAGGCGTCGCGCCAGCAGCTCCAGGATGCCTTCATGCGGATGACCGCGCGACTGCAGTCGGCGCAGCTCACCATCAACCTGGAAGCGCCGCGCTGGTTCACGACGCCGAACAACTACGACACGTACACGCAGATGTACGAGCGGGCGGTGAGCGGCGGTCGAGATGCAGTTGGCCGACTCCGCGCTCAATCCGGCGTCGTTCCGCGTGGCCGCCGACGATGCGGCGACCTTTCCGAAGAGCGCCGTCGACGCCGACTTCAAGATGCAAGGGTTAGGCGGCCAGTGGCAAAAGTACGACATCAAGGCGCAATCGTCGCAGCAGCCCGCGCGCGGCCTGGCGCCAAGCGGCCGCGGCTTCGGCGATGCCGTCCACAAGATGGCGCCCGGTGCACTGAGCAAGACCGCGGCCGGCAAGTACACGGCGACCAATCCGCAATTCGATCCCCGCACCAAGCAGATTTTCGCCGCGTTGAACTATGGCCGGCGGCCGCACGGGTCGACCACGCGGTACGGGCACAGCTATCTGGTGCTGAATGACAAATTCAAGCACGACGCCCTGTACTTCAGCGGCGACACCTTCGGCAACATTGCCGGCAACGCGCACGTGAGCGCCGAAGACCAGATCTCCTACGACACGTTAGGCGCGGTGTTTCTCAAGGGCGTGCCGGCGATGCGCACGGACCTCCTGAGCAGTTGCTTGCGCGGCGCGAGTCTGGCCGACACGGACAAGGAGGCGCTCCTGCTCGAGGCGCACCTGTTCGAGCCGCTGGTCTTTCGCGGCGGCACGACGACGCTCTGCGTGTCGGCCAAGGACGACGTGCCGCAAGCGGACGGCACGAAGACCAAGTTGACCGGAGCGGAGTGGACCACCATCCAGGCGAATGCGCGGGCGTTCGCCACCAAGCAAGGATTGAGACTGCTGTTCATCGAGTGAGCCGTGTGGCCGTGGACCCTGCAACGACCGCCTACAGCTCCGAGACCGGCCGCACCTATCAGTTAGGCCGGCTCATCGGCAAGGGCGGATTCGGCGAAGTCTATCTGGCAACGACGACCCTCGCGTCGGGCGCTGCGTTCCGGGTCTGCATCAAAATCAGCGAGAACCTCGCCGGCTGGCTCCGAGAAGCGTACTTCGCCGAGCTCCTCGCGTCGCAGGAGCGCGCGCTCCGTGTCGTCGACCGGTTCGCGGAATTTGCCAACGGCGCGATGCGGTACTGCCTCGCCATGGAATACGCCGAGCATGGCGACCTCGGCGCGTGGTTGGAGCGCGTTGGGCCGCAATCCGAGCGCTACGTGCGGCGCGAGATCGCGGCGATTCTCGATGTGCTCGACGCGTTGCACCGCGGACAAGCCCTCCACCGCGACCTGACGCCGTTCAACGTGTTCGTCTGCGAGGGCGAGCACTTGAAGCTCGGCGACTTCGGCATCGCCGCCCATCAGGTGAATCGACGCGGCGTCACCGCCGACGCGTTCAACCGGCAGCACGCGCCTAACGAAATCGCGTGGGGCAGAGTGCGGCGCTGGCAGAAGCGCGACGACATCTACCAGATCGGGCTGTTGACGGTGATGCTGCTGCGCGGCACCATCGCGGGCGCCGCGCGCGGCAAAGAGCTACGCACGCTGCCCTGCACCGACCACTTGAAGGAAGTGATCCACCGCTGCTTGGGCTCGCGGGGACAGCGCTACGGCGCGGCCAGCGAATTGATCGAGGCGCTGCGGCACCGGCCCGCACAGCCGAAAGTCGGTCGCGTGAGCAGCCTGAAGGGAAAACGGGTCTCGTTCACCGGATTTCTCGTGCGGCCGCGATCGGCGGCGATCGCCGCGGCGAAGAAGGCGCGCGCCGTGGTGCAATCCAAGCCCGGGCGTTCGACGGACATCCTGGTGCGCGGGCGGCCTAACGTTCTGCAGATTGCGGGCAAGGATGGCGGATCGAAGCTGATTGAGGTGCGGCGGCTGGCGAGCAAGGGGCACAAGGTGACGGTGATCGGCGAGCGGCAGTTCTGGAAGCTGGTCGACCCGAGCAAACGGTAGCTGCCTACGACGTTCATGTTGAGAGGATCAGAGCGGAAACAAGGGATGAGAGCGGATCGTTCCGTTAGGCGAGGAGGCGCGCCTCGCGCAGGATGGAGCCTTGTTCTTGTTGTTTGAACAAAGGCTTTTCTTTGTTGCCCTATCGGCAGTGATCCCTTGCTTCCGCCTTTTCCTTTCAACATGAACGTCGTAGCCAGCCCTCTCTGGCCGCCACCGGAATGCTTGGACAACGGGGGACCCTCGCTGAGGCTCGCGTCTGCACCGGGGGGCGCCACCTTATTCAACTGACCCTGTTTCAAAGCACCGCCAATGTCGTTGTGCTGCCGGCGACCGCTCCGCATCTTTGGCCGATCGTACCCCGGCACACCCATCCATGAGGTTCCACATGACGCGCAGTCTTGTCGCGTTCAGCAGTCTGCTCACCGCCATCGTCGCGGCCCTTGCGTTAGGCACGCAGGCCGACGCAGGGACGCAGCCGGCGGCCAACGTGCGCCCGCCCATCAGCGCCACCGACTCACAGGAAATCGCGCTCGGCGCCGCGCTGGCCAAGCAGTTCGACAGCACGCGCGGCATCCAGCCGACGCCGGAATCGGATCGCATCCAGGCGTACCTGCAGGGCATCGCCGACTCGCTCGGGCACTACACGAAACGCAAGCTGCCGTGGACCATCCATTTCGATCCGCACCCCGGCATCAAGAGCGGCTTCGCGCTGCCCGGCGGCCACATTGTGATCTGGGGCGGCATCCTGTCGTACATGGGGACGGAAGACGAAGCAGCGGCGGTGATCGCGCACGAGATCGAGCACATCGACAACGGCCAGGTCTCGCGCCGCATCGACAGCCTGGTCACGACCGAGCATCGCGACGTGGCCAACGCGTCGCAATGGCGGTGGGGCGAGTTCGGCGCCAGTTACGGGCCGGTGCTCGAGTACCGCTGCGATTCGTTAGGCGCGGAGATCGCCGTCAAGGCGGGCTATTCGCCGTACGCCTACAAGACGATGATGGAAACCTTCATCGCGCTCGGCAAAGTGCACGCGCCTAACGCGACGCCCGCCAAGGAGCTCACCGACCGGATCGACCAGATCCAGCGCCAGATCGCGGAAGAGCACTGGGACTCGCTCACCAAGACGCGGCGCCTGCGCCTGCCGGGCAGCGGCGGGTGAGGCGCGCTTCCGAGGCAGCTGTCGTTAGGCGATGAGCGCTTGGCTCGTCGCCGAACGACGCCCGGCGCTCACTCGCCCGGGCGCTTGATCGACGCGAATACGCTCTCCGGATACCACGCCGGCCGAGTCGGACGGTCGGCCACCGCCTTCACGATGTCGAAGTACACCGCGTCGAACGCCACCGCCGTCTCGAAATTCACCGGCTGTGCCAGGTCGTCCGACGGCCGATGGTAACGCGTGGTGAGCCACGTGCTGATCGTCGAATCGCTCGGCGAATCCTTCGTGTACCCGGCCTTGAACGCCAACGCCGGGATCCCGCGCTGGATGAAGCTGTACTGATCGCTGCGAATGAACCGCACCTGCTCGGGCTCCGGATCCTCGAGGTTCTGCAAGCGATGCGCCGCGAGCACCGGCGCGATGTCCTTGCCTAAATCCGACTCGTTCCAGCCATACGCGAACACGCCGGTGAGCGGAATGATCGGCAGATACATGTCCGTGTTGAGATCGGCCACGATTCCCTGCGCCGGCACCGTGGGATGCAGCGCGAAGTACGCCGAGCCCAGCTCGCCTTCTTCTTCGCCGGTCACGGCGAGAAAAATGATCGAGCGACGCGGCTTCACGTGATGCTCCTCGAACGCACGCGCCGTCTCGAGCAGCGTCGCGATGCCCGACCCGTTGTCCATCGCGCCATTATAGATGCTGTCGCCGTTCACCGGCCGGCCGACGCCCAGATGGTCCAGGTGCGCGCTGACGATGAGATACTGGTCGCGCAGCGAGGCGTCGCTGCCGCGGAGCATGCCGATCACGTTGGGCGCGTCCACCGGCGTGTGCTGCACATTGAGGCGAACGCGCAGATGCGGCACGAGCGGCACAGTGGGCAGATCCTTCTTGGCCTCGGACATCGCGAACAGATCGGCGTACGTGTGCCCCGATCCGACGAACAGCGACTCGGCGTCCGCTGCCGCGACCGTGACCAGAATGCCGCGCTCGAGCGAGTCGTCGGCCAGTCCCGTCACCGGACGATCGCCGGGCCGGACCGCCGGCCGGTTTGCGTTAGGCGCGGGCGGATCGGCGATCGCGATGCCCGCCACCGCGCCGCGCTTCTCCAGCTCCTTCCAGCGCGAGGCGCGCCCGTGCGCGAACAACGTCGCGTTGAGCCCCTGCGGCATGCGGTCCAGGTAGACCGCCACCTTGCCGCGCAAATCGACGCCGGCCAAGTCGTCGTGCACGTTGGGCAGCGCCAGCCCATACCCCACGAACACCATTGATCCCTCGGCGTTAGGCATCGAGGAGGGTGTGACGCGGACGCGGAGCGGCAGCGTGTCCGCCCTGCCGCCCGACACGAGCACCACGCTCGAGCTCTCCGCCACGACGCGCGCCTCGGCCAGGTGCACGGTCTGGAAGTATCCGTCCGTCCCGCCGGGCGCCAAGCCAGCGGCCTTGAACTGGCCCGCCACATAGCGCGCGGCCTCGACATAGTCGGCCGTACCCGTGCGCCGGCCGTGCATGCTGTCGTCGGCGATCACGGTGATGTCGTGCCACCAGCGCGCGGCGGCCGGCGGCGGTGTCTGTTGGGCGCGGATCGACGGAGCGGCGGCGAGCGCCGAGGCCGTTAGCAGCAGGCGGGTGAACGAGCGCCGACATGTCATATGACGGTGGTTTCGAGTATGTTCGGTCGACTCAAGATAGCGCACGCACAGCGCACGCGCGTCTGCACCGCGCACGATTCAAGGGCGAGGCGAGACATGACGAGAATCCACTTCACGACGGCGTCGATCGCGGCAGCCTGCCTCGCGGCAATTGGTTGGGCGGCGGCGCTCACTCCAGGCGTCATTGCCGGAGCGCACGTCGCACCAGCCCCAGCGGCCGACGACGGCGAGTGGACGATGCCGGGGAAGGACTACGCGTCCACCCGCTACAGCGGCTTGACGCAGATCACGCCCGCCAACGCCGCGCAGTCTCCATCCCGTCTGGACCTTCTCCACCGGCGTGCTCGGCGGCCACGAAGGGCAACCGCTCGTCGTGCACAACACGATGTACGTCGTGACGCCGTACCCGAACGTCGCTCTACGCGTTCGACCTCACCAAGCGCAGGCTACCCGCTCGAGTGGAAGTACCGGCCCGCGGTGATCGCCAACGCAGTCGGCATCGCCTGCTGCGACGCGATCAATCGCGGCGCGTTCTACGCCGGACGGCAAGATCGTGTACAACCTGCTCGACGGCCACACCGTCGCGGTTGACGCCGACGACGGGCAGCGAGCTGTGGAAGACGAACATCGCCGACCTGTCCGACGGGCGAAACCACGACCATGGCGCCGCTCGTCGTCAAGAACCGCGTGCTCGTCGGCGCCTCGGGCGGCGAATTCGGCATTCACGGCTGGGTCAAGGCACTCGACCTCGAGACCGGCAAGATCGTCTGGACCGCGTACAACGTCGGCCCCGACGCCGAGATGCTCGCCAAGCCCGGGCAGTTCAAACCGTTCTACGACGCGGCGCGAATCTCGGCGTCACCACGTGGCCCAAGGACGCGTGGAAGAACGGCGGCGCGCCGGTCTGGGGCTGGATTCATACGACTCCGACGCTCGACCTCGTCTACTACGGCTCCGGCAATCCCGGCACCGTACAACCCGGAGCAGCGCGCCGGGCGACAACAAGTGGACCACGAGCGTGCTGGCGCGCCGGCCCGACGACGGCTCGCTCGTCTGGGCCTACCAGTTCACGCCGCACGACAACTGGGACTACGACTGCAACGCCGAGATGATCCTCGCCGATCTCGCCGATCGGCGGCCAGCCGCGCAAGGTCCTGGTCCATTTCGACAAGAACGGCTTCGCCTACACCATCGACCGCGCGACCGGCGAAGTGCTCGTCGCCGAGCCGTTCGTGCACGTCAACTGGGCGAAGACGATCGACCTCACGACGCGGCCGGCCCGTGTCGACTCGACGCAAGCTGACCGGCGCGTCGCAGGGCAACGTCAAGGACATCTGCCCGAGTCTCGAAGGCGGCAAGAGCCCCGCTCGCCGGCCGCGTACTCGCCGCGCACCGGCCTCTTCTACCTCGCCACCAACAACCTCTGCATGGACTATCAGGCTGACGCAGGCGGCGCACATCCGCGGCACGCCGTACATCGGCGCCAACACGCCGTACTATCGCCGGCCCGGGCGGCTACCATGGGCGCGTTCATCGCGTGGGACGCTGCCGCGGGCAAGAGGTCTGGGAGATCCAGGAGAAATTTCCGGTCTGGAGCGGCGTGGTCGCGACCGCGGGCGACGTCGTGTTCTACGGCACGCTCGACGGCTGGTTCAAGGCGGTCGACGCGAAGACCGGCACGGTGCTCTGGAAGTTCAAGGTCGGGTTCGGGCGTCGTGGGCACGCCGATCACGTACCGCGGACCGGACGGCAAGCAGTACGTGGCGGTCTATGCCGGCATCGGCGGCGACTGGTCCCTGCTCTCGGGAGACGTCCGCTCCGACGATCCGGCCGACGTGCGCCCGCCGGCCGACTTCGCGCGCGATCTGGCGCGATACACGAGCCAGGGGGCTCGTTGGATCTTCGGTCTCTAACGCGCCTCACGTCGTTCGTTAGGCGGACGTAAGGAGATAGCCCATGACGCACACAACGGCACGGCGTGCTTCGCTCACGGTGGTCGTCCTGACGTTGGCGGCGGCGTGTCGAGGAGCGCGATCCGATTCGGCGCGCGTGCCGCAGGGTGCGCCGCTTGCGATCTCGTACCCGGCTCACATTGCGGCGGGCGGCGCGGCGCCGCGCGGCGCGACGCTCACCAATCCCTACGCCGGCGACTCGGCGTCCGCGACGGCCGGCGCCGCGCTGTTCACGGCGATGAACTGCGATGGCTGCCACGGCAGCGGGGCGACCGGGTGGGTCGGACCCAGTCTCGCCGACGGGCGCTGGCGGTACGGCGGCGAACCCGACGAGATCTACTCGTCCATTTACTATGGCCGCCGCTACGGAATGCCGGCCTTCGGCGGACTGATGCCGTCCACGGGCATCTGGAAGCTCGTCACGTACCTGCAGTCGCTGCAGCCGCCTAACGATGTACCGACGGAGTCGTGGAAATGACGCCGTCCGTTAGGCCGAGCGACGCCACTCGCGAGCCGCGTCCAACAGACCCGCGAACAGCCGCCGCATGTGCCAATCGGCGTGAGTCAGATCTTCGGGATGCCACTGCACGCCGAAGACGAACGCATCGTTGCTCGACTCCAGCCCTTCGACCAGCCCATCGGGCGCATGCGCGGCCGCGACCAACGATGGCGCCACGCGCTTCTTGATGCCTTGATGGTGCATGCTGTTCACCGATCGCGCCCCGCTCCTCGAGCAGCGCCGCGAGCCGCGACGCCGGCGCGACCGCGACCTCGTGCACCAATTGATCGCGCGGATTCTCCTCGCCGTGCGGGAAGTAGTCGTGCTTGATCGCTCCCGTTAGCTCGGTGGCGACATCCTGATACAACGTCCCCCCCGCCGCCACATTGATGAGCTGCACCCCTCGGCAAATGCCTAACACTGGCTTGGCATCCTCGAGCGCCCATCTCGTGAGCATCACTTCCGCCCGATCGCGATCGATGTCCGTCCGCCCGCACGCCGCGAGCCGAGTGGCACCGTACGTACCCGGATCGATGTCGACGCCGCCCGGCAGCAACAGCCCGTCCAGGTGCTCGTAGATGCACCGCATGGTGTCCTGATCATCCGGCATGAGCGGAATGATCCACGGCACCCCGCCCGACTCGGCCATGGCCTGCACGTACCGCTGGCTCATCACCCAGCAGCGCGGGAGCTCGTCGGGCACCGCTTCCAGCGTTTGGGTGGTAATGCCGATTGTTGGACGCGTGTCA
This sequence comes from uncultured Gemmatimonadaceae bacterium, assembly GCA_963702675.1. Classification (GTDB taxonomy): domain Bacteria; phylum Gemmatimonadota; class Gemmatimonadetes; order Gemmatimonadales; family Gemmatimonadaceae; genus JADGGM01. Next base: position 445,467 of record CAVPDN010000008.1, on the reverse strand, counting down.
GGCAACGGACAATCTCCTTGGGAAGCGCTTCGCTGAGGGAAGCGCTGCGCTGGGGGAAGGGGGAAGCGGGGGCATCGTCCCAAGCTCTGGATGCGCCCTCTTCCCCCAGCGTTAGCGCTTCCGTCAGCGCCAGCGCTTCCCTCTTCCCTCTGTCAATCTATGCCTTCCGCCGTTTCCCTCACCAACTGATCCACCACCGCCTTCAGGTCGCCGGTCCGCTCGAAGGTCGCCAGCTGCCGGTCGGCGCTGGTGCCGTCGTCGAGGATCGTGAAGGCGTACTCCACCTCCTTGCGGCTCCCCAGCTCGTCCACCACGTCGTCGATGAACCACGTCGATCATCTCGCGGATCAGCTCGCGCGCCGGCATCTCCTCGCTGCTTGCCGAAGTCGATCAGCTTGCCGTCCAGGCCGTAGCGCACCGCGCGCCACTTGTTCTCCTCGATCAGCGTCCGACGGGTAGACGCGGAAGGTGATGTTGTCGCGCCGCAGCTTCCACAGCTTGGCGATGATCGCCTGGAAGATCGCCGCGATGCAGACCGCCTCGTCCACCCGCGTGCAGACGTCGCAGATGCGGAACTCGAGCGTCGGATAGCTCCGGTTGGGCCGCACGTCCCACCAGATCTTGGAGCCGTCGGGGATGCAGTTGGTGCGCGACCAGCGTGTCGAGCAGCTCGCTCGTAGTCGCGCCCAGGAGTGCATGATCGGCGGGATGCCGGTGCGCGGGAAGTTGCGGAAGATGATGCTGCGGTACGACTTGAGCCCGGTCTTCCGGCCCATCCAGAACGGCGAGCTGGTCGAGAGGCAGAGCACGTGCGGCAGCGAAGTAGCGCGCGACGTTCATGCGCGTCGATCAGGAACTCGCGGTCCTCGATGCCGATGTGGATGTGCGTGCCGAAGATCAGCAGTTGCTGGGCCAGGTCCTGCATGTCCTTCTTGCACGCCGATGTAGCGCTCGAGCGGCGTGATCTCCTGCGTCATCCACGACGAGAACGGGTGCGTGCCGGCGGCGGCGATCTCGAGCCCGTTCTTCGCCGCCAGGTCCATCACCAGTCCCGCGCAGCCGCACCAGCTCGGCGCGCACCTCGGCCGGCGTGTGGCAGACCTTGGTGCCGATCTCGACCATCGACTGGTGCAGCTCCGGCTTCACCTGCTCCGAGCATCATGTGGCCGTCCGTCCAGGATCTCGGTGATGTACGACTTCAGCTCGCGCGTCTCGCGGGTCGATGATCTGGTACTCTTCTTCGATGCCGATGGTGAGCGATGGCGGCTTCATGGCGCCTCGCCTTGGTGCCTAACGACGACTCGGCGACGAAGGTCGGGACGGTCGATGCCGCCGCCCGCCGTCACGTTGAGCAGCGCCGCGGTGGAGAGGCGCGTGAGGCAGCCGTCGACGTAGTCGCCGTCGCAGACGAAGGGCGCCGTGTCCACCATGCGGTCGCAGGAGCTGCACGCGTCCGTCGACCAGGCTCGGATACGGCTCGGTGGGCAGCGCGATGCGCTCGCTGCACGATGTACGGCTCCGCGAGCGCGGTCTGCGCATCGCCTCGCGCCCACGTCGTCGTCGTCGACGTCCCAGCCCAGCACGATGCCCTTGCCGCCGTACTCGTCGTTGGGCTTGAGCACGAGCCGCTCGCGGTTGCTCGGCGATGAACGGCAGCAGATCGATCCGGCTCGCCCGTGATAGCTCGTGCTCGCGCTCCTCGACGACGCGCGTCCAGGGGATGTGCGCGGCGATCGCGCGCGCTGCTCGTCGGCGTGAAGAGGTGCGCGTTGCGCTCGTCGCTCAGCACGGCGAGGCTCGCCTTCTTGTGCAGAATCTTGCAGCGGAACGGGTTCACCATGCACGACCGCGCGGTCGCGCACCGCGCGCATCACCGGGTGGTCGCATCCCGCCGCGCTCCACCAGCTCGCTGATCAGCACGCGCTTGTAGATCAGCGTGATCTGGAAGTCGCCGACGCAGCAGCTTGCCGTCGCGATACTCCACCTCGCGCGGGTCGGCGATGACGCACGGGCACGCCCTGCGAGTGGAAGTACTCCTGCGAACAGCACGAACTCGCTGTAGGTGGGCACCTCGCGCCAGTCGAGGATCGCGATGCGCGGCTGGTCGCGCGTGCCGCGCCAACTGCGCGAAGGCGTCGAGCAGCGCGTGCAGCACGTCGTGGCGCGCCGGCAGCGGGCGCACCTCGTACTGCGCGCAGGAACTCGCCCATCACCGGCAGCGCCGAAGAACGACCTCGGTGAGCACGTCGTTGTAGCGCGGCCGGCCGGCGTCTCGGCGTTGTATTCGGTGAAATACAACGAGCCCGCGTCGGCGTCGTAGAAGGCATCGAGGCGCGAGGTGGGGCTCGCGTCGCGAAAGCCGGGATCGAACTCGATCAGCGTACGCTCCCAGTCCTCGAGGCCGAACTGATCGAGCACCGCGCCATCGGCCAGCGCCGCGCGGAGCGCGCGCGCGAACGCCGCCAACAGCAGCGCGCACTGCCGTTGCACGAACGCGAAGTGTTCGCCGAACAGGAGCCGCGGGCGCAACACGGAGCAGAGGGCGCGGTCGCCGAAAAAGAGTCCGCGCGACAGCAGTTGCTCGTCGAGCAGCGCCTGGCTCTCGGCGGCGACGTCCGGAGTCAGCAGCTCGTGGTACCGTTCGATCGCACGTCGGAGCATCATCACGCCGGGCGCCGGGCGAACGGTCTTTCCTTAGTCCACACAATTAGCCATATTACCGCCATGCCCAAGCGCCGGACGTATAACGTGCACGAAGCGAAAACGCAGCTCTCCAAGCTCCTCAAGCACGTATCGGAGGGGCAGGACGTGTACATTGCGCGCGCCGGCGTGCCGGTGGCGCGTCTCGTGCCGGTCACGCTGCCGGACGGCGAGCGTGTGCTCGGCTCCGAGCGCGGACGCATCACGTTCGACGGCGACTTCGACGCGCCGCTCCCCGCTGATCTCCTCGACGCCTTCGAGTCGTGAGGGTTCTGCTCGACACGCACGTCTGGCTCTGGATGGTGGCGGCACCCGAGCGGCTCTCGAAAAAGGGCCGCTCGATTGTCATCGCCGCCGAGAACGAGCTGGTGCTCTCGGCGGCCAGTGCGTGGGAAATCGCGATCAAGTTTGCGTTGGGCAGGCTCAAGCTGCCCGAGACGCCGGGGTCGTACATTCCGCGTCTCATGGCGCGCACGTCGGTCACGGAGCTGCCGATACAGGTGCGGCATGCGCTGCACGTCGCCACGCTGCCCAAGCATCATCGCGATCCGTTCGACCGGGTGCTGGTGGCGCAGGCCCAACTGGAAGACCTGCCCATTCTCACCACAAACACGGCGTTCCGCCGGTACGACGTCAAGACCGTTCGCGCGTGAGGCGCGGCACCGTCGCGCACGCATCTCAGATCGCCGCTGCGTTAGGCCCGCGGCCCGCGGCGAGCAGGCCGTCCCACCCGAGGTCGCGCGCCTGCGGCCGCGGCGCCTTGGCCAGGCGGATCACCAGGTCGGCCATGCGCTCCACCACCCACTCGAAGTAGGTGGGTGTGAGCGAGTGGATGTCCATGTCCGGCGCCGGATTCATGAAGTCGATGGCGTACGGCACGCCGTCGCGCACCGCGAACTCGATCGAGTTCATGTCGTAGCCCAGCGCGCGGACGAGCGTCAGCGTGTCGCGCACGATGCGCTCGCCTAACGCCGGCGACAGGTGCGCGTGGTCCACGTGGTACTTCCGTTCGCGCGGGTCGTACTTCATGGGGAGCACGTCTTCCTGGCCGAGGCCAGGCAGCGGACGAACTGCTCCCACTCGATGAACTCCTGCACGACCATCGTCAGCAGTCCCGACGAGTCGTAGTGGTGAATGAGCTCGTCGAGCGAGCGGCAGATGTAGACATCCTTCCAGCCGCCGCCGTGGGCGTCCTTGAGCACGCATGGCAGGCCGACGTACTCGATGATGCCGTTCCAGTCGAGCGGGTAGCGGAGGTTGCGGAGGCTTTCGTCGTGCTTGATGCCCGGCACGTACGCTTTGTTAGGCAGCGCCGCCGTCTTGGGGCTCGCGACACCGAGTTTCGTGGCGAGCGTCGCGCCGAAGAATTTGTCGTCCGCCGTCCACATGAACGGGTTGTTGATGACCGTGACGCCCTGCAGCACCGCGTACTTGAGGTAGCTCCGGTAGTACGGCACCTCGTGCGAGATGCGGTCGACGATCACCGTGTAGGGGCACGGCTCGTCCATGCGCGCCGCGTCGAGCTGGACGAATTCCACTTCGACACCGGCGTCGCGCTGCGTGACGCGTTCGATGAATGCCGGCGGCCACGACCATTCCCGCCCAACGAGCAGGCCCACTTTGCGCACCATTGCCCCAGTCTCCCTTCAGGCGTTGCCGCCAATGTACCGGCGGATCATCTCGATCCAATAGGGCCAGTCGTGACACCACCCATCCCAGATGCGGAGGGCGTGCGGAATATGCTTCGCATTGAGAATGCCGGACAGGTACGCGTTGTTGCCGCGGGCCGCGTCGTCGCGGCCGACGGCGAGAATGGTGTCGAGGCGGCGGAGCGCCGCGAGTCGGCCCTCGTCGTGTTCGTGCACGAGAAAGTCGCACGGGTTGTTGAAGTAGACCGTGTCATTGGCCCATCCGCCGTCATCTCCTTGATGTCGTACAATCCGCTGAGTCCGATCGCCCGTCCGACGAGCTCGGGATGTCTGAACGCGAAGTTGATCGCATGGTATGCGCCGAAGCTCGCGCCCGTCACGATCAGGTACGGATCGGAATTCTGCCGGGAGAGCGGCAGCACTTCGGTTAGCAGGTAGCGTTCGTACTGCTCGTGTCGTGCCGCGCGTTCCCAGAGTGGCCGCCACTTGCCATACCAGCTCTCCGCATTGACGCTGTCGACGCAGATCACCTGGATCCAGCCCGCATCGATCTGGTCGGCGAGCGCACCGATCACGCCGCGGTCTTCCCATTCGAAGAACCGGCCCATGGACGTGGGAAACACGAGCACGCGGGCGCCGGCGTGTCCGAATCGCAGCAACTCCATGGGGCGGCCGAGCGATGGGCTGAACCATTGATGGTATTCGCGGTGCACGAGGGTGGACTCCCGAGGGTTACGTTACACGACGATGACAGACGACCAGTCGACGCCACGCCCATCGGCCCAACCGGGGCGCCCAACGACGCTCACGGGCGCGTTCCGCTTCCATCCCGCGTTCGCGTCGCGGTACGTGTCGGCGCCGCACGACGTGATCGTGCATCTTCCGTTAGGCTACATGACCGACGCCGCCGCGCGGTATCCGGTGTTGTACATGCAGGACGGGCAGAACCTGTTCGATGCGGCGACGAGCTTTGCCGGCGAATGGCGAATGGATGAGACGTCCGATGCGCTCGCGCACACGGGCGTGATCAGGCAGCCGATCATCGTCGGCATTTACAATGCCGGGGCGTATCGCATCGACGAATACACGCCGACGCGCGATGCCGCCAGGCGCGCGGGGGGAAAGGCGCTGCTCTACGGGCGGATGCTGGTGGAGGAGCTCAAGCCGTTCATCGACGAGACCTATCGCACGCTCCCAGACGCGGCCGACACGGGGCTCGGCGGCTCATCGCTTGGCGGCCTGGTCTCGCTCTACCTGGGGCTCATCCACCCGACGGTGTTCGGCAAGTTGGCCGTGTTGTCGCCGTCGGTATGGTGGGACAACCGGTTCATCGTACGGCGGATCCGGTCGCTTCGCGCGAAGCCGTCGTGCAAGATCTGGTTGAGCACCGGCACCGCGGAGGGCGACGGGGTCGTCGAGGCGGCGCGGCGGGTGCGCGGGGCGCTGGTGGCGAAGGGGTGGGCGTTAGGCATCGACCTCGCGTACCTCGAGGTGGAGGGGGCGCCGCACAATGAGGCGGCGTGGGCGGGGTTGGTCGCGCCAATGCTGCGGTTCCTCTTTCCGGGACCAGGGCTGGGCCGGCCGAGCGACGCGACCTGACTGGTTCTTGCCGGGAGGCTGTCCAACGCGTAGATCAAGCGCATTCGACCACACCCTCGATGGCGCGCGTTGTGAGCCGCACCACTCCCTTCCCTACGGACCATGAGCCAGGCACCGCAGTTCCCGACGGCGTTCTTCGGCGCGATGAGCATTTTCATGGCGCTGTACTTCGTGGTCATGATCGTCATCACGATCCTCGTCATCGTCGCGCTGTGGCGCGCGATGCGCGCGCATGAGCAGCTTGCCGCCAACGTGGCGAACATTGCCGACGCGTTGCGCTCGTCCAAGGGCTAACGTAGCCCTCCCGCGCGTGCATTTCTGACGTCGCTACTTGGGATACGGCGCGCTGTCGAAGTAAATGCCGAAGGACTTGATCGCGCCGTTCTCGACCACGAACACCTCCGCGACGTCGCTGCCGAATCGGCGTTCCGCCGGGCGGCTGGAGCTCGTAGTGCGTCAGCGCGCACGCGCGCGCGCCGTCCACCATCAGATCGCGCACGTTCCATCGAGACGATCATCGAGTAGAAGCGCTTCGTTGCTTGCAGAAAGACCTCCTTTCCCGATGAGCTGCCTAACGGGGCTGGTGAAGCTGGTGAACGTGATGTCATCCGCCATCAGCGGCGCCCAGTCGCCGTGCTGCCGCAGGCGATCGAGATAGGCCGTGACCACCTCGCGCGTCGTCATGGCGTGTGCTCCCGTGTCGCGCGGTCGAGGAGTGTGAGGAGCTGCGTCCATCCGCGCTCGTGGCCAGTGGCCCGCGCCGCGTCGGGGAACCGTTCGTGTGTCAGCACGACCTCGGTCGTATCGGCGCTTACCTTCTTGAAGTCGACGGTGACCAGGGTGTCACCGACGCGGCTCTCCGGATCCTCCCAGTCCCACGTGAAGGCGAGGCGCGTGGGGCGCTGGACCTCGCGGTAGACGCCCACGGCAACGTGCGCCTTCCCGTCGGGGCTGGTCATGCCTAACCGATAGGCGCCGCCCACGCGGAGGTCGACGGTCGCGCCGGCGAACGCCCAACCCGGCTCGTCCATGCGCCACCACGCGGCCAGCTCGTCGGGCGTGGTCCACGCGTCGAACAGCCGCTCTGGGCTCGCGTGAATGCGTTGTGTGACGCGGACCGCGTTCGGCGTGGTGGTGCTCATGGGTGACGCTCCTTGGCCGCAGTCGGCCGAGATTGTTCGACATACCGTTTGAGCGCGTGCAACCGCCCCGACCAGAACACGCGGTAGCGTTCCATCCATTCGGCGGCGTCGCGCATGGCCGCGGCGTCCAGCTCGCAGCGGCTCACGCGGCCTTCGCGCGCGCGGCGGACGAGCCCCGCCCGTTCCAGCACGCGCAGGTGCTTGGAGATGGCGGGGCGCGAGACGCGAAATGGGCGCGCGAGGTCGCCGACGGTGGCGTCGCCGCGGGCGAGGCGGGCAAGGATGGCGCGTCGCGTGGGGTCGGCGAGGGCGCCGAAGGTTCGGTCGAGCTGCCGGGTACTGGTAACCATATAGTTACCAATCAAGCACGCGACAAGGCGGCTGTCAACCGCTACCTCGAGGTCAATAGGACGCCGCCCGACGACGCGGCGTGGGTGCAGTCGGTCATACCGCGCGCCGCTTCGCTCTCGTCCGTATCAGCTCGCGCAACGCCTTGTTCACCGACGCTGCGGTCGGAAACTCTGTCGCAACGTCGGGGTCCAGCAGGACGAGATTCGTTCCGTCGGCGAACCGCCCCGCGTATTTTCCGCGGACGCCAGTCGAGAAATCATACTCCGCACGCATCTCAGCCACTCGGCGCGCGCGCTTTGTCGGCTTACTCGTTTTCTTCATACGCGATCCGTTCCCGACGGCCGGCGGGTCGAGCACTGATGATGCGAATGGTGTCGTCGCGCTCGACATGGGCGACCACCACCAAGTGACGGCGTGCGGTGAGACCGATGAGTACGAAGCGCTCTTCGTGCACGGAGTGGTCCGGATCCGGTATCGTGAGCGAAAGCGCGTCTCCAAACGCCGTCGCCGCCTCGACGAAGCTTACGCCGTGCTTGCGCAGATTCGCCAGCGCCTTCCGCTCATCCCAGGTGAACTCGAGCGCCATTCCCCAATGTACGAATCTCTGGCGGCCCGAGCCATACCCGTGTTGTCAAAAGATTGGGGGAACACTGGTCGTGCGTTCCCGCCGTTCAAAACGACCGCTCAAAACGACCGCTCAAAACGACCGCTCAAAACGACCGCAGCACCGTTAGGAACAACGTCCTCGGTGCCCCGGGCGTCCGCTCCATCACGTCCACGTACCGGTCCTGGAACAGGTTCGATACCTTCGCCTGCACGAAGCTCCCGAACACCTTCGCCCCCGCCCGGAAATCCACCAGCGTGATCGACCCGCGCGGATCGGCCGGAAACAACAACACCCGGTCCACCCGGCTCCGATACCGGATGTCCAACCCGGTTAGGCCGCCCAACACATCGACCGACGCGGTGGCATAGTGCGCCGACCGGTACGGCAGCGGCCCCCGGAAGCCGTAGTCGTACGTATCCAGGAACGTGTAGTTCACCGTCAAGTCGACCACGTTGGGCGCCACGGTGGTCTTCGTGCCCACATCCACGCCGCGCACCCGCGCCCGCTGCACGTTCTGGAACTGGAACACGAGCCCGCTGTCCGGAATCACGCCCGGGCCGATGAGATCGTGGTACTCGCTCTGGAACACGGCGCCATCCACCCAGAACCTGGGCGTCACCGTCGCCGTCGCGCCCACCTCGCTCGACCAGGCGGTCTCGCCATGCAACGCCGGATTCGGATGCACCGGAATCCCGCTCTGCCTCGAGTTCACGAACTGCTCGATCGCCGCCGCGGCCCGGTACCCCCGCGCCACACTCACCCTGAGACTCAGGTCCGGCGACACGCGGTACGCTACGCCTAACTTGGGACTCACGTTCGTCTCGCTCGACGACCCGGTGGCCTGGTGCGCATCCAGACGCACGCCCGCCGTGGCGATGAGCCGCGACGCCAGCACGGCCTCGTCCTGCGCATACAAACCCTCGTCCTCCAGGTGCGGGCGTCCCAGAATGTCCGACTGCACCTCCGTCTCGGCGGCTTCTCCGCCTAACGTAACCGTCTGGGCGTCGCTCGCCGCCAGCGTCAGTTGGGCCGTCGTCCCGTACTTGGTCGCGTCGTGGAACGAGAAGTCGGTGTCGCTCGGGAAGTGGTTCTGTGTGCCGTCCTTCTCTACGTACGGATCCACCTGCAGCTGCACGCTCCCGCTCGCGATCGGCATCACCGTCGCGCCCAGGCTCAGTTTCGTGTCGTGCGCCCAATCGTTGAGCGTGTTTGCGGGCGGACGCGTCGGAAACGCCGACGAATCCCACATGAAGAAGTTGCCCGTATTCTCCGTGGTGTAGAGCGCGTACGCCGACACGACACGATCGGCGCCCGACGGCACGTCCACCTTCGCGCGCATGAACCACCGCGACGAATGATCATCCTGCCGGAATCCGTCCGACGTCTCACCTTCGACCACCGCGCGCACGCCGACATCGCCCAACTCGCGCGAATGCTGCAGCATGAACCCGGCAAACGACGGATAGTCCTCGCCGGCGAACTTGTAGCTCGCAGGCTCATCGTACGCGCCATAGTGCAGATCGACGACCGTCGCCGGCGGCCCCTCGACCGGCGTCGTCACCACGTTCACCACGCCGCCTAACGCGTTGCTCCCGTAGAGGGCCGAGTAGGCCCCCTTCACCACTTCGACGCGGTCAATGTCGAGGAGCGGCAGGCTGGTGAAGTCCACTTCCCCGCCGTCGGCGGTCAACACCGAATGGCCGTCGAGCAGCATGAGGACGCGGCTGCCCACGCCGCCGGCGGCGCCCGTCGACCCGCGGATGTCGATGTCGCCGGCGTTGAAGCTCACGCCGGACACGAACGGCAACGCCTGGTCCAGCGTGAGGACGTTGCGGTTGCGGAGATCCTCGGTGGTCACCACGGCCTGGCTCGCCGGCACGTCCCCGACGAAGCGCGCACCGCGGCTCGCGGTCACCGTGACTTCATTGAGTTTGAGCGTGGACCGCTCGATGGCGAAGTCGAGCCGCGTCGTGTCGCCGGCCGTGATCGCAATCGTGCGCTCGGTCTTCCGATAGCCGATGCGCAGCGCGCGCACGGTGTGCAAGCCCGGCGTAACGCCGCGGAGCACGTAGCGTCCAGCCGAGTCGGTCGCGGCGTCCGACAGCGAGCCCACGATCATGACGCGCGCGGCACCGATCGCGCTCTGGGTGGCCGTGTCCGTCACGCGTCCGACGATCGTACCCGTGGCCTGCGCGTTCACGGATGCGGCGCGCGCCGTGCCTAACACCAGGCCCAACACCATGGCCCACGCCGCGACCGCGCCCCGCCGGCCTAACGGAAAGCCGGCCGGCGCCGCCCCGCGACGCGGTCGCACGCCGGCGCTCCTGGGCTACGGCTCCTTTACCCAGACGTTCGAGATCGACGTGCCCGCCGCCGACAAATTCACCGTGAGCGTGTCGTGCGACAGCCCAACGGTGCCCTGCTCCTGGATCGGCTGCACGCTCGACGTCTGGGTCCACGTCGTCCCGTTCACGGTCCACGTGCCGCTATCCGCCTCGGGACCCGACGGAAGCGTGAGCATCACGTTGTACGTGCTCGCGTGGAGCACGAGCGTGCCCGTGGCCGCGGGCGGCGTGAGCGGTCCCGAGTTGCCCAACGTGAGCGACACGAGATCGTACGTGCCCACGAGCTCGGCGGCCGTAAGGCCGGGACTCGTCGACCCGCTGCTGCTGCCGCATGCGGTTCCCGCGACCAGCGCCATCACCGCGGCCGCGGCCAGCCAAAGACGCGGGACCTTCACACGCTGCGTCATCGATGCCTCCGTGACTCGGTCGGGAGCGCACGCACCGGCGTGCATGCGGCGCCTCTGGAAACGCTTTGGACACACCGCCACGGCACCATTTCTGCCATGCCGTACTCGACGGTAGCGCGCGGACCTCGCCGCGCACCAGGTCCGGAGTCACGATATGCGAGACACTCCGGAGACGCCAGTGCGCCGCGGCTCGCATGCGCGCATGGATGTCTTTGCACGGCGAATTGCGCGCGGACGCGGACTGACTCACTTTCAGCACACCGCACCGACCGCGGCCACTCGCACCACGGGCAGGAGTCGAACCGATGACGGAGAAGAAAACGACGGCGGCTCCGGAGAGCGAAACGCCTACCGGCGAGGTGGAACGATTGACCGGCCACCAGCTGCGCCGCGCCGACGACGAGGTCGTGCGCCACCCGCGACTGGCGGCGCTCGAGCGCGGCATGGGGAGCATCCACGCGCGCTCGCTCGAGCTCACGATCCTGTGCGTGCTCGCGGTGCTGTACACGCTCTACCTGGCGCGCGAGGTCGTCGTGCCGGTGGTGTTCGCGGTGCTCCTCAAGCTGTTCTTGAGCCCGGTCATGCGCGCGCTCCGTAAGGCACACATCCCCAATGCACTCGGCGCCGCGCTCGTGATCCTGGTATTGCTCTCGATCTTCGGCCTTGGCGGCTATGCGATTTCGGGACAAGCACAGGGCTGGATCGCGACCGCACCGAAAGCCATGGCGACGGCCAGCGCGAAACTCAAGAAGCTGCGCCAGCCGGTCGAGCGCGTGACCCGCACCGCCGAGCAAATGGAGAGCGCCACGGGCGTATCGGGGGAGCAGACGCCGACGCGCGAGGTGGTGGTGCGCGGACCATCGCTCCTCTCCCGGGTGTTCGGGACGACGACGAGCCTCGTCGCGGGCCTGCTCGAGGTGATCGTGCTGCTCTTCTTCCTCCTCGCGGGCGGCGAGCTCTTTCTGCAGAAACTGGTCAAGGTGCTGCCTAACTTGCCGGACAAGAAGCGCGCCGTGACGATCGCCCGGGAAACCGAGACGTCGATCTCCACCTACCTGTCGACGATTCTCCTCATCAACGCCTGCGAAGGCATCCTCGTCGCGATCGATCATGGCGCTGCTCGGCATGCCTAACCCGGTGCTGTGGGGCGCCGTGGCCGGACTGCTCGAGTTCATCCCGTACCTCGGCGCGGCGACAATGGTGATCATCCTGTCGGTGGCCGGCCTCACGACGTTCCCCGGCGTGGGACACGCGATGCTCGTCCCGGCCTCCTTCCTGTTGGTCACGATCATTCAAGCCAACTTCGTCAGCCCGCCGTTGTTGGGCCGCCGCCTGACGCTGAATCCGGTGGCCATCTTCGTCGGGCTGGCGGTCTGGTTCTTCATCTGGGGCATCCCCGGCGCGTTCATGGCCGTGCCGCTCCTCGCCGCGACCAAGATCTTCTGCGATCACATCGAGGCCCTCGCCCCCATCGGCGAATTCCTCGGCAAATAGCTCGTGGCTAACGGGCTAACGGAAGGCGCGTGCGCCGTGCTGGCCGTGCTGGCCGCGCTCGCCATCGCGCTGCCCGCCGGCGCGCAGTCGCGGCGCGATACGCTCACCGTCGTCGTGCACGTGGCCGGCGGACCCGCCGCCATAATCGACCCGCGCACCACGTTCGGCGCGGGCCTCGACGGCCACCGCCCCGGCGACATCGCCCGGATCTATACCCCCGATAATGTGCGCGCCCTCGCCGGCGCCGGCTTCGGCGTGGCCACGTACCGCTTGCGCACCGAGCTGGCCAACGACGCCTGGCATTGGAATCCCGCCGGCCGCTGGAGCGACCGCACACACGCCCGGGGCTACTGGACCTCGGATACTTCGTTAGGCGTGCCGATCGAGACGTCGCGGGGGTTCCGCCTGCCCCGCCGCGGCAACACAGTGGACCAAGCCGACGATCGCGGCTATTCCCGCATCGACGACGGCGACACGGCCACGTTCTGGAAGAGCGATCCCTATCTCGACAGCACGTTCACCGGCGAGCCCGACGCCCGGCACCCGCAGTGGGTGATTGTCGACCTGGGCCGCGTCGAGCCCATCGAATGCCATCCGCATCGCGTGGGCGGCGCCGTTCGCGACGCGCTACGACATCCAGTACTGGTCCGGCGAACTACCGGGCTCCGGGTTCGATGAGAACCCCGACGGCGCCTGGCACGTCTTTCCGTTAGGCACCATCGCCGGCGGCGCCGGCGGCGACGACCAGCGGCGCCTGAGCAACACGCCCGTGCGCACACGGTTCGTGCGCCTGTGGCTTCGCGCCGGCTCGCAGTCCGCCCTCCCCGGCAGCAGCGACCGGCGCGACGCCATCGGCTACGCCATCCGGGAAATCGACATCGGCCTCGTCGCGCCCAACGGCACGATCGCCGATCGCGTGCGACACGCCGCCGCGCACGACCGGCAGAGCGTGATCGCCGTGTCGTCGACCGACTCGTGGCATCGCGCATCGGACGTCGATCACCAACCTCGAGCAACCGGGGCTCGATCTCTTCTTTCGCAGCGGCCTGACGCGCAACCGGCCGCCGCTCATCCCCGTGGCCGCGTTGTTCGGGACGCCCGACGACGCGGCCGCCGAGCTGACTTATCTCCGCAAGCGTGGCTATCCGCTCGATCGCGTCGAGATCGGCGAGGAGCCCGATGGCCAGTACGTATCGCCCGACGACTACGCGGCGCTCTACCTCCAGTGGGTGCGTGCGCTGCACGCGGCAGATCCGAGTGTTCGCACCGGCGGCCCGTCGTGGCAGTCCACGTCCACCGATCTCGATGATGGCGTGGCGACAGGATCCCGATACGCGACCGTGGCTCACCCGCTTTCTCGACGACCTGCGCGACCACGGGGCCGCACGCTCGCTGACGTTCTTTTCGTTCGAGTGGTATCCGTTCGACAGCATCTGCGCCCCGTCCGCGCCACAATTGGCCCAGTCCACCGCCATGCTCGACTCGGCGCTCGCCAAGTTGGCCGACGAGGGCCTTCCGTTAGGCGTGCCGCGCATCATCGCCGAGTATGGCTATTCGGCCTTCGCGGGGCAGGCGGAGGTGGATCGCGCCGGTGCGCTGCTCGATGCCGATGCCGCCGCCAATTTCGCGACGCACGGCGGCGCGCAGGCCTATCTCTATGGGTGGGAACCGTCGCCGCTCGATCGCAACGCGGAGTGCGACAGTTGGGGCAACAACACGATGTTCGTGTCGGACACCGCCCGCCGCATCCGGTACAGGACGGCCACATTCTTCGCCGCGCGAATGCTGACGAGCGAGTGGTTGGACTCCACGGACAGCGTGCAGCTCTTTCGCGCCACGGCGAGCCGTCGCGGGGCGCAAGGTACCGCGCTCGTCACGGCGTACGCGGCCCGTCTGCCCGACGGCAGTTGGTCGCTCCTGCTGATCAACATGGATCCGCGTCGCACGTGGAATGTCGCCGTGCGATTCGATGACGACTCACCCATGACGGGCCCGGTCATGCTCGCGCAGTTCGGCGCGTCGAGTTACGTCTGGCACGCACGCGGGGCGCGCGGCCATCCCGATCCCGACGGTCCGATCGTCCGCGGCCAAGTCTCGAAGCCGGAGCGCGTACGCCTGCCACCGTGGTCGATCACTGTTGTGCGTTGGGCGGCGTCGCCACGCCGACATTGACGGAGAGTTCCAGGGCTAGAGTATTGGCCCCGGCCATGTCTGTCCGTGCCCGGATTCGTCCGCGTCCAAGCATACGGGTGCCTGAGCTGGGCTGGCTACGACATTCATGATGAAAGGATCAAAGCGGAAACAATGGATCAGGGCGGATCGTGCCGTTAGGCGAGATGCCGCGACTCGCGCCGGATGGAGCTTTGTTTAGTTGTTTGAACCAAAGCCTTTTTGTTGCCTTATCCGCAGTTATCCCTTGTTTCCGCTTTGATCCTTTCAACATGAACGTCGTAGCCAGCGAGGCATGGGTCCAGACCTCACCGGGTGGCAGCCCGCAACGGACGTTCGGCTGCGAACTCGACCACCGTCCGCTCCGGCTCTTCCGTTAGGATGGCGCTCTGCGCACCCAGCAGCCGTCGGGCGAGACGGACCTCGAGCGACTCGGGCTCGCCGGCCTTGGCGTGGGTGATCTCAATGGCGACGCGGCCATTGTCGCGCTCGCCCGCGGACACGGTCACGTCGCCCGCGGCCGGCGTCGATGCGATCGCCGTGCCCAACACCGTGGTGAGCGCTTCCTGCGCCAGCGTCGCATCGGCGAGCACGCGCGGCGCGCGGTCGGAAATGTCGAGGTGCAGTTGCACGCTCGCCGACACCGCGCGCGATTGCGCGATGGCTAACGCTGGACGCAGCAGCTCGCCGAGTCCGATCGGTTGGATGACCGGCATGAGGGCGCCGCGATCGAGCTCGACCAATTTGCGCAGCCGGCGCAGTTCGACGTCGGCGGAGTCGACGGCCGATTGCGCGGCGCTCAACATCTCTTCCTGGTTCTCGTTGAGCGCCCCGAACGGGCTCGACAACAGGATGTGCAACGGCAGCTGCGCCTCCTCGAATGCGCGCCCCCATGAGACCGGTGAGCTCGTCGATGAGGGTCGCATATTCGTTGGCGCGCTCGCCGGCCATGCGTTCGCGACGCGTCCCGTCATCGCGCGCGGCGGCGACCGCGGTCGCGAGGCCCTGCATGCGGGCTTCGATCACGTCGAGCTCGTCGTCCCGGATAGCGTCAATGCCGTCGTTAGGCGTGTGCGTGCCGCGCCGCTGTGACGCCAACACGGCGGCCAGCCGCTCAATGCGACCGGCGACGTAGCGCGTGCTCGCCCACGCGACGATCACCGTGGCCATTGCCGACGCGACGGCGATCCACAAAATGACCTCCGGCGCCGCGCGCGCGCGGCCGGCCGAGGCGAGGCCGGCAATCACGAGGAGCCCCAGGACCGCGGGCGCAATCGCCAGGGCCAACCGCTGGCCGACTCTCATGCGATCACCGCGCCGCGACGCGGCAGACACCCGTCACGCATCATCGCCGCCCTCCCGCCTCGCTCCGTTAGGCAGCTGGTCCTCGAACGACACCACCAGCACGTCGAGTCCGTCCGCCGCCTGCACCAGCTTGTCGACCAGCGAGCCGTGCCGCACCCGATGCCACCACGACCGCGTGCTCTTCCCCACGATGAGCAGCGACACGCGGCGCTCGCGGGCGAATCGCGAGATCGCCCCGACCACGTCGCCTCCCTCGAGCTTCACCACTTCCGCGCCCATCGCCTGCGCCATCTGGATGTTATCGACCAACCGGCGTTGCACGGTCGCGTCAATGCGGTCTGCGCGCTCGTCGGGCGTTTGCACGTAGACGCAATACCAGTCCGAGTTGAGCCGGCCGGCGATGCGGCTCGCCTTCCGCAACAGCGCCGCCGTGCGCGGCGGGTTGCTGGACATCGCGACCATGATCCGGTCCGCCGTTTTCGCCGGCCCCGCGCTCCCGCCTTCCTCGCGGCGCACGATGTCCTCGCGCACGCGATCCACCGAGCTCGCCACCTCGCGTAAGGCGAGCTCGCGCAGCGTGGTCAGGTTCTCTTCGGTGAAAAAGTTCTCGAGCGCGGCCGGAATCCGCTCGCGCCCGTAGATCTTTCCCTCGACCAACCGCTGCCGCAGATCTTCGGCCGACAGGTCGATATTCACGACCTGATCGGCGCGGGCGACGACCCAATCGGGAACCGTCTCGCGCACCAGCACGCCTAACGTCCGCTGGACCACGTCGTTGAGCGACTCGAGGTGCTGGACGTTGACCGCGGTGATGACGTTGATCCCCTGGTCGAGCAGCTCGAGCACGTCTTCCCAGCGTTTCCGATGCTTGGATCCCGGCACATTGGTGTGCGCCAGCTCGTCGACGATCGCGACGTCGGGGTGGCGCGCGATCACGGCGTCGACGTCCATCTCCTCGAGGACCACGCCGCGATAGTCGTTCTTGCGGCGCGGCACGACCTCGAGATCGCCGATCAGTGCCGCCGTGTCGGCGCGGCCGTGTGCTTCGATGAATCCAACCACGACGTCGACGCCGCGCCGCCTGAGGTCGTGCGCTTCCTGGAGCATGCGGTACGACTTGCCGACGCCGGCCGCCGATCCGATGTACACCTTGAGCCGCCCGCGCTTGCGCTGCCGCACGAGCGTGAGGAACTCGGCCGCGCCCGTGGCATCGGTGCGCGACACGGGTCCGGCGTTAGGCGTAACGTCCGCCGTCACGCCGGCCGCCCTCGCGGCCGAGCGCTACATCCTGACGAGCAACGCAACGTTGAGCCTCGTTTCCTGTTTGACCAGGTCCGGTGTCCAACCCGCCACGGTCGAACCCGGCGCGCCGACGTTGCCGTTAGGCGGCGTTACGCCATCCGGGCCCGCGAAATACGGCACGTTCGCCGCACGGTGGTCGAGCTCGGCGCGGAACGTCACGAACTGATCCGGCATGTAGTCGAGCGTCGCCGACGCGTCCCAAGCCTTGAACGTGCTGCCCGGATTCTCCGTGAAGTATGGCGTGCCCGTGAACGCCGTGGCGCCGTTGATCGGCGGCAGGAGCACCAGGTACCGCCCCGGATTGTTCATCCCGCCGCCGCCGATCGTCACCGCCATCTTATCGTGCGCGAACCACACGCGATTGTACAGCATCGCGCCCAGGAAATATTGCGCCGGCGCGAGCGGTGCGTCGTGCGCGCAGCTCACACCGCCGCCCGTCTCGCAGCCCAGGTCGAACGTGAGCGAGAACGCGGCCTTGTCCAGCGCCGAGTGCGGGTCGTCGAAGTACTTGAGCTGGATGCTGTTGTCGCTATGGAAGCGCGTGCGGTCCGGAATGGCGAGCGCATTCGTGCCCACGTACTCGTTGCTCACGAACGACCACGCTCCGTTAGGACGCCACAACAACTGGACGCCCACGCCCGGCGCCTCGTTGAACATGCCGTACGACTGCCACCCGTTGACCAGCCAGTACTCGATCTTGAGCCGGTCGGTCGGGAAGGTCTGTATGCGAATGCCGTTGAAGAACCACGGCGTGTTGGACGAGACGTACGACGGTTGGTACGCCCAGTTGTCGTAGTTGTAGTAGCTGAAGAGCCCGATGTACGACATGAAGATGCCGGCATCGAGATTGATGCCGTGCATCGCATCCCAGTGATAGCCGCCCGATGCTTCGGACAAGTAGCGATACGCGTCGGAGAGATCCCACTGCCCACGCCCCGGGCTCGCATCGTTGCGCGGCGTCATCGTCGAGTACATACCGAACTGCGTCATGAGCCGGCCGCGCGCGTTGCCGTAGTGAAAGTCGCCGCCAATGCCCAACTGTTGGACCTGGATCTCGCTCGTGCGCCCGCTCTCGCTGCTGCCCACCAGCGTGTGATCCGACGGATGGTTGAAGTCGCCGATGTAGCTCACGTCGGCTCGGAATTCCCCGGTGAATGCCTTGGTGTCGAGCACCGACTCCGTTTGCCGGCTGTTGCCGTTGAGCCACGTGAAGTCGGCGAACGCGAACGGGGGCGCCTTGACCTGCTTGTGTGTCGAATCGGCCGCTTGCGCGCTCGTGTCCGGCTGCTGCGCCGGCAGTGGCCGGCCTGCCGCCACGGCGAGCACGGCCATGGCGAACCACACGCTATGCGTCACGTGATGCCTCGTGTCTTTTGCCTAACGCTGAGCCGCGCCGGCGGTCGCCGGCACGGAATCGAGGGCGAGATTGAGCCGCAGCACGTTCACCCGGCGCTCACCCAACACGCCGAATTGCCGGCCGTCCGTGTGACGGTCGACGAGCGCCTGCACGGCGCCCGCATCCATGCCCCGCGCGCGCGCGACCCGCGCCACCTGCAGCCGCGCGTTGCCGGGCGAGATGTCGGGATCGAGTCCGGAGCCCGACGATGTCACCATGTCCGACGGGATCGCCCCACGCCGGCCGCCGTCATCGCGGACCACCGTATCGATGGCGTTGGCGATCAGCGTGTCGGCGAGCTTGGCGCTGGTCGGCCCGAGATTCGTGCCGGCCGAGAGCGTGTCGTCGTAGCCCGCGCCCGCCGCGGACGGCCGCGGATGAAAGTACTTGGCGCCCCGGAACCGCTGCCCGATGAGCGCGCTGCCGATCACCCGTCCATTCGCCGTGACCAACGAACCCCGCGCCTGATGCGGGAACAGCAACTGTGCGAGAACGGTCACGACGCCGGGATAGATGAGCCCCGTGATGACACACAGCACCACCGTGAGCACGATCGCGGGGCGGAGTTGATGGCGAAGCATGGTTAGGCCAGATGCGAGAAGACGAGCGCCAGGTCGATCAGCTTGATGCCGACGAACGGCGCGACCAGTCCGCCGACGCCGTACACCCACAAGTTGCGGCGCAGAATCGCCGCCGCGGGTGCGGGCCGGTAGTGCACGCCGCGGAGCGCCAGGGGAATGAGCGCGATGATGATGAGGGCGTTGAAGATCACGCTCGCCAGAATGGCCGACTGCGGCGAATGCAGCCCCATGATGTTGAGCCCGCGCAGCGCGGGATACGTGGCCACGAACATCGCCGGGATGATCGCGAAGTACTTCGCGACATCGTTGGCGATCGAGAACGTGGTGAGCGAGCCGCGCGTCATGAGCAGCTGCTTCCCGATCTCCACGACCTCGATGAGTTTCGTCGGGTTCGAGTCGAGGTCGATCATGTTGCCGGCTTCCTTGGCGGCCTGCGTGCCGGAGTTCATGGCCACGCCCACGTCGGCCTGTGCTAACGCGGGCGCGTCGTTGGTCCCGTCGCCGGTCATCGCCACCAACCGCCCGCCGGCCTGCTCGCGCTTGATCAGCGCCATCTTGTCTTCGGGCGTCGCTTCGGCCAGGAAATCGTCGACCCCCGCTTCGGAGGCAATCGCGGCCGCGGTGAGCGGGTTGTCGCCCGTGATCATGATGGTGCGAATGCCCATCGCGCGGATGCGATCGAACCGCTCCTTGATGCCGCCCTTCACCACATCCTTGAGATAGATCACGCCCAGCACGTGCGCGGTGCCGTTCGTTCGCTCGGCGACGACTAACGGAGTGCCGCCCTCGCGCGCGATGCGCTCGACGGCCGCCTTGAGATCCGTCGGGATCGACCCGTGGTTCTCCTGCACCCACCGCGCGACCGCGTCGCCCGCGCCCTTGCGCACGTGCAGCTCGCCCATGTTGACGCCGCTCATTCGCGTGGAGGCCGAGAATGGAACAAACTCCGCTTCGGTGGCCGCGTCGCCGTGCCCGTTGCCCGATCCACCCGCCGCGACGAGCATCCGGCGTCCGTCGGCCAGCGCGCGACCGCGCAGCCCGAACCGCTCCTTGGCCAGCACCACGATGCTGCGTCCCTCGGGCGTCTCGTCGGGGAGCGACGCCAGTTGGGCGCGGTCGGCCAGATGGTCGAGCGCCACCCCGTCCATGGGGATGAACTCGACCGCCTGCCGATTGCCTAACGTGATCGTGCCGGTCTTGTCGAGGAGCAGCGTGTTGACGTCGCCCGCCGCTTCCACCGACCGGCCGCTCATCGCGATCACGTTCTGTTGAATGAGCCGGTCCATCCCGGCGATGCCGATGGCCGACAGCAATCCGCCGATTGTGGTCGGGATGAGACAGACGAGCAGCGCGATGAGCACCGGTACCGCCACCGAGCCGCCGCTGTAGATCGCGAACGGCTCGAGCGTCGCCACCGCGAACAGGAAAATGATCGTCAGGCCGGACAGCAGAATCGTGAGCGCGATCTCGTTAGGCGTCTTCTGCCGTTGGGCGCCTTCCACGAGGGCGATCATCCGATCGAGGAACGTCTCGCCGGGATTGGCCGTGATGCGGATGATGAGGTAGTCGGACAACACGCGCGTCCCGCCCGTGACCGCCGAGCGATCGCCGCCCGACTCGCGGATCACCGGAGCCGACTCGCCGGTGATCGCCGACTCGTCCACCGACGCGACGCCTTCCACGACTTCACCGTCGCCGGGAATGACGTCGCCCGGCGTGCACAACACGAAGTCACCGCGGCGCAGCCGCGTGGCCGGCACGGGCTCGGCGGACAATCTGTTGGCCTTGTCGTCGAGGCGCTTGGCCGTGGTGGTCGTGCGCATCGCGCGCAGACTGTCTGCCTGCGCCTTGCCCCGCCCTTCCGCCATCGCTTCGGCGAAATTGGCGAAAATCACCGTGAACCACAGCCACAGGGCGATCTGCAGCGTGAAGCCGATGCCGCCCGCGTGCCGCGCCACGTCGCGCGCCAGGATGACCGTGGTGAGCAGGCTGCCTAACAGGACGACGAACATGACCGGGTTCCGCACCATGTGGCGCGGGTTCGCCGTCTTCGCGAAGGCCTCGCGGATCGCACGCGCGACGATCGGCGGGTCGAAGAGCGGACGCTTGGCGACTGTCATGTCAGAACACCCGTCCTGCGTGCATGAGGAAGTGCTCGACCACCGGGCCCAACGACAGCGCCGGGAAGAAGGTCAGCGCCCCGACGATGAGAATCACGGCAATGAGGAGCGCGACGAACAGCGGCGTCGTCACGGGGAACGTCCCCGCCGACTCCGGCACGATGCGTTTCTCGGCGAGGAATCCGGCCAGCGCGAGCATCGGGACGTGCATCGCGAACCGCCCGATGAGCGTGTTGAGCCCGAATAGCGTGTTGTAGAAGTACGTGCCACCGGTTAGGCCGGCGAACGCGCTGCCGTTGTTGGCGGCCGTCGAGCTGAACGCGTAGAGCATCTCCGACAGCCCGTGCGGGCCGCCGTTGTTCAAGCCTTTGAGTCCGGCCGGCGTGACGGCGGCGATCGCCGACAGCACCAGAATCGCGCCCGCGAAGACGAGCACGTACAACATCGCCATCTGCACTTCGCGCGCTTCGATTTTCTTGCCCAGGTACTCCGGCGTGCGGCCAACCATGAGCCCGGCGATGAACACCGTGAGGATGACCATCACGATCATGCCGTACAGTCCCGCCCCGGTGCCGCCGAACACCACTTCGCCTAACTGCATGTTGACCATGGGCACGATACCGCCTAACGGCGTGAACGAGTCGTGCATGCTGTTCACGGCGCCGCACGACGTGGCCGTGGTCACCGTGGCGAAGAGCGCCGAGTTGGCAATGCCGAAGCGGACTTCCTTCCCTTCCATGTTGCCGCCGGGATTGGTGCTCGACGCCGCGACGTCGACGCCCCGCGCGGCGTGGATGGGATTGCCCCGCGCCTCGGCGCGGTACGTGGTGGTGAGTCCGGCGAACAGCAGGATGTACATCGCGGCCCAGATCGCCCATCCGTGGCGTTGATTGCGCGCCATGCGCCCGTACGTATACGTGAGCGCGGACGGGATGCAGAGGATGGCGACCATTTCGAGCAGGTTGGTCCACGGCGTGGGATTCTCGAACGGATGCGCCGCGTTGGCGTTGAAGAACCCGCCGCCGTTAGTCCCGAGATTTTTGATCGCCTCCTGGCTGGCGACCGGCCCCATGGCCAGCACCTGCTTCACGCCCTCCACGGTGGTCGCCGTCACGTAGTGCGACACGTTCTGGATGACGCCCTGCTGCGTGAGCAGCAGCGCCAGCAGGACCGACAGCGGCAGCAGCAGGTACAATGTGCCGCGCACGAGATCGACCCAGAAATTGCCCAACGTGCCCGCCGAGCGCCTCACGATGCCGCGGACGAGGGCCATGGCGAGGGCGATGCCCGTCGCCGCCGAGACGAAGTTGTGAAACGTCAACTGCGTCATCTGCGACAAGTACGACATCGTCGTCTCGCCGCTGTACGACTGCCAGTTGGTATTGGTCGTGAACGACGCCGCGGTCTCGAACGCCTGCCGGCCGGGCACCGCGCCTAACCCTTGCGGGTTGAGCGGCAGCACGTGTTGCAGGCGCAGGACGGCGTACGTGAGCAGCATCGACGCCGCGCTGAACATGAGCATGGACACCGTATACCGCGTCCAATGCTGGTCCTCGCGCGGATCGACGCCCGACACGCGGTAGATGATCCGCTCGACGGGCGCGAGCCACGTGAGCGAGCCATCGAACACGCGCACCGTGTAGAGGCCGAGCGGTTTGGTGAGCGCCAGGATCAGGACGGAGAAGATCCCGATCTGCAGCCATCCGTTGGCGGTCATCTCAGAACCGCTCGGGGCGCAGGAGGGTATAGAGCAGGTAGACCAGCACGCCCACCGCGACCAGGCCGGCCACCAACATGTCGGCGGTCATTGCGACTGCTCATCCGCATCGTGCCGCGCGCCCAACGACTCGCACGCACGCACGTACGCGATCATGAGGGCGAAGAAGGCGATCGTGCCCGCCACGTACAACAGGTCTAGCATGTGCGTCGCATCCCGGTCTGGTCCGTCGTGCTCACGTCACGCGGGAGACGGACTTCCCCGCGCGAGAGAACACTAGGGCACCGGGCGTCAACGCCGCGTCAAAATCGGCGGACTAACGACCTAAAAAAAACGTCAATGCCGGTGGCGCGTACGGTGTTGGGCGACGCCCATTCCTGCCTTCTACGCACCAGTCGAAAGGATAAAGGCCGAAACAAGGGATAAACGCGGACGGCCGATTCCGCACCCTACGCCCTACGCTCCTACGCCCTCGACCGCCGGCAACCGCAACGAGAACACGCTCCCGCCGCCGGGCCGCGGCTCGAAGTGCACCTCCCCGCCCTGCGCTTCGGCGAGCCCCCGCGCGATCGTTAGGCCAAGGCCGGAGCCGCCAATGTCGGCCGGCACGCCCGGCGGCCGATAGAACGGCTCGAAGATCCGCTCGCGCTCGGCCTCGGGCACGCCTGGGCCACGGTCGGAGACGCGGAACAGCAGCATCGGCCCGTCGCGCGCCACCTCCAGCTCCACCGGCGTCCCCGGCGCGCCGTACTTGAGCGCGTTCTCCACCAAATTGCCTAACGCACGCAGCGCGTGCACGAAATCGAAGCGGCCGAGGAGCATGGGCGACTGCGCGCCGTGGCCGTGTGGGCCGGCGTTGACGCGGACCTCGCGGCCGTGGAGCACGCCGGCCACGCGCTGCCGCACCGCGCCAATGAGATCCTCGGCCGCGTTGACTTCCGGACTCAGCACCAGCGCGCCGCCCATGAGGCGGGAGAGATCGAGCAGGTCGCCCACCACGCGCCCCAGGCGGTCGGCTTCCTCTTCGATCGACGCCGCGCGCGCGTCACCCACGCTCGCGCCCTCCTCCCCAATGGCGCCGGCCAGCACTTTGATGGTCGTGAGGGGAGTCCGAAGGTCATGCGACACCGCGGCCAAGAGCGCGTTCTTGAGCCGATCCGCCTCGCGCAACGCCTCCGCGTGCTCCGCTTCGGCGGTCAGGCGCAGGCGCTCCACGCCTAACGCAGCGTAATACGCCAGGGCGTCGAGGAACTGGCGCTGGTCGGCGCGCAGCGCGATCGCGGGGGTTCCCGCCGCGCGCAGGACGCCCACCGTCCGCTCGCGCACCCGGAGCGGCACGAGCAGCGTGCGCACACCGCCGCCCACCAGCCAGAACGCGCCCAACGCCGGCCCCGACTGCGCCACCGCTTGCTGCGGCGCCACGTGGGTGAGCCCATCCACGCGCACCATGGCCGGCAGGCCGTGCGCGCCCACCCAGGCCGCCAGCGATACGTCATCTTCGGGCGCGGCGTCCGCGCACCCATCTCCGGCCTGTGCCACGCGCTCGAGCGGCACGCGCTCCTGCGCCTCGGCGTCGCCGGCCGACGGCCGCCGCAGGTAGATCTCGCAGCAGCCTAACGCCAACGCCGACCGGATGACTTCGGCGATGGCGCGCAGCGCGTCGTCGGCGCGGGCCGCGTTGAGCGCCTCCGCGCCTAACGCAGCCAGCCGTTCGACTTCCGCCGCGTGTCGTCGGGCGACCTCGGCCCGCTCCTGCGCCCGGCTCAGGAGCTGCGTCGCCACCACGCTCGTGAGCAGGAACGCCACCAGCACCAGCCAGTCGAGCGGGTTGGTGACGGCAATGGTGCCGTAGGGCGGCAGGAACAGGTAGTCGAACAACAGGAACGCGACCACCGCCAGCACCAGCCCCATCACGCGCCCCCCGGCCGCGCTCCCGCCCAACACGATGAGCAGGAACACGAGCGCCACGTGTGCCTTGTCCAACGAGGTCCGCACCGCCACCATGCCGGCCGTCGTCACGGCGAGCGCCAGCGCGGCCAGCATCCACGCGCGGACGCGCGACGGCGTGAGGAGGCTACGGCGCATCGCCGTCCAGGTCGCCGCCGTCCAACGTTAGGCGGTAGCCCACGCCCGGCTCGGTGAGGATGAACCGCGGCTCGTACGGATCGCGCTCCAGTTTGCGGCGCAAATGCGCCACGTACACGCGGAGATAGTGTGCGGTGTCGCCGACCGTGTTGCCCCATACCGCGTGGTAGAGCTGGCGGTGCGTCACCGGCCGGTCGGCGTGGCGCACCAGCACCTCGAGCAGCAACCACTCGGTGGGGGTCAAATGAATCGCGTCCCCGGTCGCCCGCCGCGTCACCGCGCGCCGAGCGAGGTCGATCTCAATGTCGCCGCCCGCGACGCGCACCGGCGCATCGCCGCCCGGAACACGCGGCATGCGCGCGCGCCGCAGCTGCGCCCGCACCCGCGCCCGGAGCTCGGCCAAACTGAACGGTTTGGTCACGTAGTCGTCGGCGCCCGCATCGAGCAGCGAGACCTTGTCATCCTCGGCGTGCCGCGCCGTTAGCACGATCACCGGCGCCGTCGACCATCGGCGGAGCGCGCGCACGACCTCCACGCCTTCCATGTCGGGCAAGCCGAGGTCGACCACGACGAGATCGGGGCGACGGGCTTCCGCCATCGCGAGGCCGGACGCGCCCGACTCGGCGTCGATCATCTCGACGTGGTCGGACGACAGCGCGTCGCGCACCGCCGCGCGAATTTTCGGTTCATCGTCGATGAGCAGCACCACCAGTGGCGCGTTGTCTAACGGCGCGCCGCTCGGCGTGTCTCGCTCTCGGTTGGGCAGCCGGGATGCAGTCATGGTCGGCGCGGGATCACGCTCAAACCTACGGTCCGGAAGGTGGACACGCGCCCACTATACGCTAGAGCCCGCCAGCCTGCTACGCCTTGCCGGCCACTCCCGGAACGCGTACGGTGAAGCTGGGTCCAGTAGTATCCATAAACTGTGGAGGTGTGCATGCGCCCTCTGTCCCTCATCACCGCGGCCGTCGCCGCGGCCTGTCTCCTTGCGCCAATGACAGTCGGCGCGCAAGCGACAGCGACGGCCGCGACGGTCACCTGCAAGGACGGCTCGACATCGAAAGCCGGCAAGGGTGCGTGTTCGCACCACGGCGGTGTGAACAAGAGCTCCACGGGATCATCGGCGGCGACCGCCACCGCCGCCGCGCCGGCAGCTGCAGCAGCCGCCGCCCCTGCGTCCGCGCCGGCAGCGGCCGCGGCGCCCACCAAGAGCACGGGATCGTCGGCGGCGACCGCCGGCAGCGGCGCGTCCGAGAACAACGATCCGACGGGCGCCATCGCCAAGTGCAAGGACGGGCTCTACTCGCACAGCAAGCATCACTCGGGAACGTGCTCGCGCCACGGCGGCGTCGCGCAATGGCTGCAACCGAAACCGTGATAGCGACATTCTAACCGGACGGATTCCGTCCTGGAGCACGCCATGGGATTGCTCGACAACGTGACCGGCAAAGTGAACGAGATCGAGTCCGCCATACCGCAGGGCTCCGAACACGCCGGTCTCATGGGACACGTGACCGATTTCGTCCACTCGCATCCGGGCGGCCTGTCAGGCCTCGTTCAGATGCTGCGTGAGAAGGGACTCGGCGACACGGTGAATTCGTGGATCTCGCGGGAGCACAATCAGCCGGTGACGGCGGCGCAGATCGACAGTGCGTTAGGCAACGAGAAAGTGCAGGAGCTGGCCGCCAAGCTCGGCGTCCCGACGGCCACTATTTCGACGGGTTTGGCCAGCGTCCTGCCGCAGGTGATCGACAAGCTGACGCCTAACGGCACGCTGCCGGCCGCCGCGGCATCGGTGCCGCTCACGCCGCCGGCGCCGGAGCCGCCGCAGGCGACGGCCTGATTCACGTTCCGTGCTTCCGGTGCGTGGTCGGCACCGGGAGCCGGTTAGGCAGTCGCCGGAGCGTGCGTTCGGTTGGCATTGTGATCTGTGTGAAGGCGAATGCCAATGTGAGCCGCCGTGGACGGAGCTACATGGGTGGAGCAGGTGTGCCGTCGGACCATCTGAGCGAGCGCCTGGAGGATTGAGGCATTCTGTCGTGTCGAGGTCCGGTTTGCTTGCGCGCTTGGAGCCGCGCAGGACCCAATGACCCACCAGGCGTGAAAAACGCGAGTCGGGAGGTAGCGCCTGGGCGAGCACCGCGGCAGGGGAGCACAGTAGTGCGAGAGCAAGCATCGATTGTTTGAACATGTTGCCACATGTGGCGAAGACCAAACCATGCTGCCCGCCTAACGCTGCG
Source organism: uncultured Gemmatimonadaceae bacterium (assembly GCA_963702675.1). Classification (GTDB taxonomy): domain Bacteria; phylum Gemmatimonadota; class Gemmatimonadetes; order Gemmatimonadales; family Gemmatimonadaceae; genus JADGGM01. The sequence goes on along the minus strand of CAVPDN010000008.1, from coordinate 418,258 downwards.
TCCACGAGCGAGCGCTGGCTATCCAAGGGCAATGATGTTCGCGCTGAGCCGATCTCACCAGGGCCCACATAGCAGCCTGTTCGCGCTCGTCCGGTGCAACGACTCGTTAGGGTGCAACGACTCGTTAGGGCGCCGCCGATTCGAACCCATCGCTACTCCTGGCGCCACCACATACGGTCGTTGTACGCCCGAAACCCTGAGAGCGAAAGAACGCCCGCGCAGCGGCGTTGAAGGACCACATATCCAGCGCCAGCATGGCCATCCCATGTTCTGGCGCTGCACGACGGACGGCGCTCATGAGTGCTGTCCCGAACCGGTCTGCCGATGCGCCGGCCGCACGCTGATGTGATGCACGTAGAGTACGCGATAGCCGTAGCGAAATGCGGGCTCTGCGTGTGGTTGGACCTCCGCGTAGACATAGGCGACCGGCTCGTCGGCGCGCACTGCCAGATACACCAGATGGGTTGGCTGCGCGAGCAGCTCGGCAGCCGCCTCGGGCGACAGCGTGTTCGGCCCTGGAGGCTTGAACAACCACGGCAGTGCCGCTGCATGGACCGCCTGGATATCGGCGTTCAACCGCGAAATCACAGCGGCATCGGCCGGCACGGCTCGACGCACTGTGATGGGCTGCGGGGACGCTAATGCCACGATGACCTTCCAGATCGCGAAGTTTGTGGCGCCCTAACGCGTGTTAGGCAGCAGCAATAGACTGCAGAAGATGACGATACGAATACCCCCTGCAGTATAACACGTGCTGGCCCGAGGCTGATGTATTCACCACAAGCCGTTATTCCATCCGCCAGTATATCGCGACAGCGTGCCGCGATTCGTGGTGTTAGGCTGTCGGCCGCTGTCAGTCTAACGCGCCGCTGGCGCCGAGTGTCTCGGAAACCCCCTCACGCCCTTGCCGCTGCGCCAATGAGCGGCAGTTGGACGGCCCGACTTCCTCCACACTCCGATATCAGCTGGACCGGCTCGCCGCAGTCCGCTCCTGCTCCACCAGCGGCATCACCTCCTCGGCGAACCGCTCCATCTCCTCGAACTGCGGACTGCACTGGAGCAGCAGCAAGTTGACCCCGCCTTCTCGAGATCGATGATCCGCTCGGCCACCTGCTCCGGCGTCCCCACGAGTCCCGCGCGCAGCCCGCGATTCGACACCGAGTAGTCCTCGAGACTCACCTGCTGCTCGAGCTTCGTGTTCGAGATCCAGTCCTGGTAGTTGTTGTAGCCCGGCGACCCCGGCGACACGTTGGTGATGCGCGCGAGTCTCGCGCTTCGCCTCGGCTTCCGTGTCACGCACGATGAAGTACGCCGCCATGCCGTACGTCATCGGTTCGGGATCCACGGCCTCGCGCCGGCGCTGCATGTCCGCGATCTTCGGCTCGATGCGCTCGGGCGGATCGCCGTGCATCACGTACGCGTCGCACGCGCGCGTGATGAGCGTCTTGGCCGCTTCCGATTCGCCGCCGGCGTAAATCGTCGGGCGCGGCGCGCGCGCCGGCTTGGGCTCGAGCACCAGGTCGTCCACGTTGTAGTACTTACCGTGGTAGGAAAACTTGGGCTCGTGCCACGCGCCGTCGAGCACATCCAGCCACTCGGCCGTGCGCGCGTAGCGATCGTCGTGCTGGTCGAACTGCACGCCGTAGCGGCGCGCTTCGTCCGACCACCAGCTCGACACCACGTTGAGCGACAGGCGCCCGTTGGAGATCTGATCGATGTTCGCCGCCTGCTTGGCAAGGATGGCGGGATTATGGAACGTCGGCCGCACGGCGACCATCAGCTCCAGCCGCTCCGTTACCGCGGCCAGCGCCGCCGCCGTCGACCACGCATCCAGCGCCGGCGCGTCGATCCCCTTGATGTCGTTCAGGAACAGCTCGGCGATGAGCGTGAGGTCGTAGCCGATCTGCTCGCTGCGCCGCGCGAGGCTGCTCACGTAGGCCCAACTGACGTCCATGTTCTCGTCGGGCACGTTGCGGAGCCAGCCGCCGAACACCGGCAGCCAATATCCGTACCGCATGGTTATACCGCCTCCACCTTCGTTAGGCCTGCCCGCTCCTCGAGGTAGTCCACCAGGCGCGCGAACGGATCGAACCCGATCACGTTGGGCGCGTCGGCCACGAAGTTGGACAACGCGTTGATGTCGTAGAAGTAGTGCTTGCCGTCGCGGTCGTCGACCAGATACTCGATGCCGCCCACGTCGAGCTTGGCCGCGCGCGCGATGCGCTCCACCTGCGCAATGATCTCGCGCGGCGGGGTGGCCGCCTCGACGCGCATGCCGGTTTTCGGCGCGTCGAGCGCGCACGCCCCGCGCACCAGCTCCACGCCGTCGGTGCGCTGGCACGCATCGGCCGGACAGAGATCGAACGAGCCGGCGGCCGGATACACGTTGATCGCGTACAGGTACTTGCCGCCCAACGTCTCGACGCGCGTGATGTGCCCGTCGCGCATCGGGCACGACTCCTGCACCAGCGCCGTGTCGTCGATGCCTAACGCAACGGTGCCGCGCGCGACCTCGTCGGCCAGCACCTGGGGCGTGTCGTAGCGCACGATCCCTGCCCCGCTGCCGCCGACGTTGGCCTTGACCAACACCGGGAACCGGAGCCCCGCCGCCGCGCTCGACGCCTGCGCCGCGTCGTTGATCACGACCGCCCGCGGATACGGCAAGCCCAACCCATCCAGCAGATCGAGCTGCGTCGCCTTCGACAGTTCGAATCCGTATACCGCCGATCCATTCACAGTCGGCACGCCGATCCGCTCCAGATGCTTGAGCCAGTGCAGCGTGTAGTAGAGCGACTGCGCATGCCCGCGCAGATACGCCGACGGACTGGCCCGGTTGAACACCAGCGAGTACGGCGACTCGCGCTCCGACGGATCGAACTGGTGCGACGCGGCGTCGAGCCTCACGTACGGCGTCTCGCGACGATCGAGCTCGGCGAACAACGGCCGGAACCAGTCGGGATGCTCGTGGAAGATGGCGATCGGCTTGCCGGCAACGACGGACATGAGCGTCAGTTCTCCCTGGTAGACGAAGTCAACGTACCGCGCGCGGCGCGCACACCCTCGGCCAGCGCCAACGCCTCGTCGGCCGCCAGCCGTACCCGCCCCATGAGCGATGCGTTAGGCACGCGGTCCGCAAACTCGGCGTCGGTGCCGTAGATCCCGGCGGCGACCACCACCGCGCCCACACTCGCGAGCAGCGGCCGCAACCCATGATCGATGCACAACGCATGCGCCGAACTTCCCCCGGTCGCGATCGGAATCGCAACCTTCCCGACTAACGCACCGGGCGCGAACAGGTCACAGAACACTTTGAGCAGCCCGCTGTACGTCGCCCGGTACACAGGCGTGCTCACCGCGACGATGTCCGCCGACGCCACCATCGCCAGCGCCTGCTGGACCTCCGGCGACGCGCGGCGACCGAGCAGGCCATCGGCCGGCAGCTCGGCCAAGTCGATGCGCGACACGCCCGAGCCCGACTCGCCTAACGCGGTCAAGACTTCCTCGAGCAGCCGCCGCGACTTGGAGGCCGTGGACGGACTCCCCGACACCCCGACGATGGTCCAACGATTCGAGCTCAAAGAATCCATGTCCAGACCAACACTCGAGGGCCGAGCAACCGTTCCCGGATGCGACGTGAAACAGCCCGACTCTTTGACCTGAGAGAGCCGGGCCGGACTCGAACGCAATTTCACATTTGCGTGAGGCCTACGGAAGGATCATAGGCAGGCGCGTACACCATGGTCAAGCGGCGCATTTTGCCACGCGCGCCCCGGACGGTGCCACTCGCCGACGACCAGCTCGTCGACGGCCGCCACGTTCCCCGCCAGCATCGACGCGAGCGCGCTCGACCCGTGAATCTCAGCGCGTGGCTGCCGAAGCCAGTGCCGCACGACGTCGTCGTCCGCGTACACATCGCGCAGCACCGCCAGAGCGAATCGCAGACATTGCAATCGGCGCGCAGTACGCAAAAGCGTGGTGTCCGCAACACTGCTCAGCGGCAAACCGACTTGCGAAGCGAGCTCGGCGTGCGTCGGGGTCCGCACGCCCGGACCGCAGAGCCACATCTCGAGCTCGTCCCTGCTCATCACTTCGGTCATCGCCCATCACCTCCGCCTCGCGGGTCGCATCGGGCCTGGGGTCTGGCCCGTCCGCGCGGCAGCCCTTACAATAGTAGTTCGGTCTGTCTTCGGGTTTCCAACTTAGCTGAGGAGCCCCGAGCCCACAAGGTCGAATCAACATCGGCGCGCACCGACGAAAGGAATTGCGACCGCCTGCGTCGATCCGATGACTCTCTGCTTCGGACCACCGCGCATTGTCGCGCATGCCGAGTTGCCTTATCACACTAAGGCCGAGCAACTTATGTCTATGCCATCCACTCAGCCGCATCGCTGGACGGTCCACGAGGTCGCGCGACTCGTCGACGAGCGCCCTGGCTATACGCCGCGGTACGAGCTCGTCGACGGGGAGCTGCTAGTTACGTCCGCGCCAAGCAATCGGCATCAGCGCGTGCTCACGCAGCTCACCTTTTGCTTGCGTGACTATCTGCGGCAGCAGCCGGTGGGTGAGGTACTGATGGGGCCGGTAGACCTCAGGCTGCGCCGAGGCACGCGCTTCGAGCCCGATCTCTGTGTGGTGCCCGCGCCTAACGGGCGGCTGGGCAAGGCCAGCGATCCGCTTCTACATCCGTTGCTCATTTGCGAGGCACTGTCGCCCAGCTCGGTGCGACACGATCGTTTCACCAAGCGCCAAGCGTTCCAGCGTGATGGCGTGCCCGACTATTGGGTCGTGGACAGCGCGGCTGAGACGTTCGAGGTGTGGCACCCGCACGACGAAGTGGCCGAGCTGATCGACGATCGCCTAACGTGGCTCCCCGCCGGCTGCACCGCACCCTTCGAGCTGGATGTGAAAGCGTTCTTTGCGAGCATCGCCGACGGCGCGCCGCTGCGCTGAGGCACAACGTCGTAGATTCCTTCCGGGCGCGGCCAGTCCGCGTCCATCCATGACGCAGACGGCTTTCGCTCCCAGCACCATTCAACCAACTCCATCGCAACGCCGCGCGATCGAAGCCGAGCCGCGTTCGCTGCTCGTGCTCGCCGGGCCGGGCGCCGGCAAGACGTTTTGTCTCATCGAGCGTATCCGATTTCTGATCGAGCACCACGGTTTCGATCCGGCGCGGATCTGCGCCTTCACGTTCACCAACAAAGCCGCGGGCGAGATCGCGCACCGGCTCGAGACACGGCTCGGGCCCACGGGCGACGCTCGGCGCATCACGCGCGGCACCATCCACGCCTTCTGCGTCGATCTCCTGCGCGAATACGGCGACGAGATCGGACTGGATCCGGGCTTCGGCATCGCCGACGAAGACTATCAGTTAGGCGTGTTGCGCCGCATCGAAGGTCCGCGCCGCTGGCATTGCCGCACCCTCACCCAATTCTCGGCGCTCCGCTTCCGGAATATCGAACCGCACCCGGACACGCGGGTGCTGTTCGACAAGTATGAACGCCATCTCGAGCGTCGCAACGTGCTCGACTTCGATCATCTCGTGATCAAGGCCGCCGAGCTCCTGGACCGCTCGCCGCGGGCCGCGGAGATTCGAAAGCAGTGGGACGTCGTGCTGGTGGATGAGTTCCAGGATCTGAACCGCGTGCAGTACCGGGTGATCCGTGCGCTCGCGCACGACCATCGCCACGTATTCGCGGTGGGCGACGACGAGCAGTCGATCTACTCGTGGGCCGGCGCCGACCGCGCCGTCTTCACGACCTTCGACCAGGAGTTTCAGTTAGGCGAGCGGCGGATCCATCTCGAGGAGAACCGGCGGTGTCCGCGCACGGTGTTCGCGCTCGCGCGCACGCTCATCGAGCACAATCCGCCGATCTTCACCGACAAGATCGTGCCGCGCGCCGATCGCAGCGACACGTTCGACGTCCAGGCCATGGATTTCGAGACCGACGACGCCGAGGCCGCGTGGCTCGTCGCCGACATCGCGCGCGACCGGCGGGAACACCCCGCGCTCGATTTGGGCGACGTCGCGGTGTTGTATCGTCGGCACGAGATCGGCGAGCGGGTCGAGTCGGAGCTGGTGAATGCGGGCATCCCGTGCCGCTTGGCGGCTGGTCGTGCGCTGGCCGAGGATCCCGTGGTGTCGTACCTCATTGCGGCGCTGCGCATGATCGCGCGGCCCGACGACGCGCAGTGTCGCGATGACTTCCTGCGCACCGTGCTGCCGCAATCGATTCTGCTGGAAGCCGAGGCGATGCCTAACGCAAGCTCGCACGATTTGCGCGTCCAGTTGGGCCGCATGCAGGCGCGGCTGCCGCGCCACGACGAGCGCGGCAAGCAGATTCGCCGCGCAACCGCCGACCTGCGGAACCTCGAGGCCGTGGGCAAGCAGCATCCGTCGGTTGCGTCGTTGGTGCAGGAGCTACTGTCGCGGCGGGTCGGCATGTTGCAGTCCGTGTTGCGCGATCACCTGGACGAAATCAGCGACCCGGCGGCGGTGCCGGAGGTCGTGCGTCTGGCCGACCGGCTCCGCGACGCACGCGCGCGCCGTGTGCGCCTCTGGATCGCTCCGTTAGGCGGCGCCGAGATCGCCATCGCCGGCATGCTGGTCGACCTCAACGTGGGGACCATACGCGGCGAGCCGCCGCCGGACCCTGCGCTCCACCTCACCACGGCGGACGCGCCATCGCTTGGCCTGCCGCTGGCCGTGTTCAAGGCGGCGCAGCTCATCGAGATGAGCGAAACGCAGTCCGCGTTCACCAGTTACACCGCCATCGACCTCGAGACCACGAGCGCGGTGCCGGCGACGACCGAGATCGTCGAGATCGCGGCCGTGCGCGTGCGCGACGGCGTGGTGGTCGAAAAGTTTTCGGAGCTCGTCAAGCCGAAAGGCCCGATTCCGCCCGATGCGAGTGCGACACACGGCATTTACGACGCCGATGTCGCAGGAGCGCCGGCCATCGCTCAGGTATGGCCCGCTTTCCGATCGTTTTGCGGCGACGACGTGATCGTGGCGCACAACGGCCACCACTTCGACTTCCCCATTCTCAAGCGGACGGCGAAGGAGCTGAACGGTGTGTTCGATGTGTGCTTGTTCGACACGCTGCCCCTGGCCCGCGACCTGTTCCCGACCAGCCGTCGGTTAGGCGATTTGGCGCGCCAGCTCGGCATCCCCACCGGGCAGTCGCACCGCGCGCTCGACGACACCGTCGCGCTCGCCAGCCTGTTGCCGGCGCTCGAGGACCTGAAATTGTCCCGGGCCCGCAAGACTGCCCTGGTCCACATGCTGGGCCACCTGGGCGTGGCGCTGGCGCTCGACGACAGCGGGCCCGCGTGCGCCGAGGCGGCATTGTTCGCCCGCATCGCGCGGCCGTTTGCGTTGGGCAAGTACACCACGTGCCTGGACTGGTACGAGCGTCAGCGCGGCGATACGGCTTCCCTGCCGTCGCTGGCCGACGTCATCGAGCGGTTGGGCGGCGTGGCGCTCATGCTCCGCATCCGGGCCGAGAAGACCGCGGACGAACGGTATCCGGCCGTGATGGCCCGGCTCCGGCGGCTCATCGCCGAGATTCCGGAAGGCCCGCTCGACGCCCAGCTCACCGAGTTGCTCGAGCGCATCGTGCTGTCGCGTTGGGATGGGCACGAGCCGGAGCGCGGGCGCGTGAACCTGCTCACGCTGCACTCCACCAAGGGACTGGAGTTTTCGCGCGTGTACATCGTGGGCGCGGAGGACGCGCAGATGCCCGGCGGCACGTCCGCCAAGCAGGCAACCGACGAGGAAATCCAGGAGGCGCGCCGCGTGCTCTACGTGGGGATGACACGGACCAAAGACCGGCTGGTGCTCACGCGCGTCGAGACGCGCGGCGAGAAGCCGACCGGCGGCCATCGGTTCCTCGATGAGATGGGCCTAACGCCGGAGGCGCCGGTATGAATCCCGTGTGGAGTGTGATCGTGGGCGACGACACGACGTCGGCCGTGTACGAGCCGTCGTTAGGCGGCGCCGACGCGGCGGTGTTCGTGTGCGCGCACGGCGCCGGCGGCAGCATGGCCGACCGCAGCGTCGTGTCGACCGCCAACGCGATGCGCGCACGGGGCATCGGCGTCGTGCGCTTCAACTTTCTCTACAAGGAAAAGAACCGCGGCCGCCCCGATCAGATGCCCGTGTTGCAAGAGACGATGGCCGCCGTCGTCGAGCGGACGCGCGCCGAGCTGCATCCCACTCGCCTGGTGATCGGCGGCCGGTCGATGGGCGGCCGCGCGGCGTCGATGCTCGCCGCGTCCGGCTTCGCCGCCAACGGGTTGCTGCTGCTCGCGTATCCGTTGCATCCGCCCGGGAAACCCGACCAGTTGCGCGACGCGCACTTGCCTAACATCACGATGCCGGTGCTGTGCTTCTGCGGCACGCGCGACCCGTTCGTGACGCGCGGCATCATGGAGCGCGTGCTCGAGCGCGTCACGGCGCCGTGGGAGATGCACTGGGTCGGAGTCCGCGGACCACAGCTTCCACGTGCTCAAGTCGTCGGGGCGCACGGATGCCGCCGTCCTGGAAGAGATCGCGGCGACGAGCCGCGCGTGGGTCGATCGGCTTCGTTAGGCCGGCGTCAACAGCGGTCCCGCATACAGCACCGTACCCGCCGCCAGCGTGCTCGCCGAGTCGCCGTGCTTGGACACGATCTTGAGAACCCCGTTGGCCAGGCGGTACTCGATCTTGCCGTACTTGTGCATCGCGCCGCTGCGCTTCTCCACCGGGAGCGAGTCGAGCATCGTTTTCTTCGCCGCCTGCGCGTCCTTGACGCGGTTGCTCGTCGCCTTGCCCTCGTCACTCGCGCTCCACCCAGCGTACTTCGCCTTGTACGTGGCGTCCTGATCGTTCAGTGCTTTCGGCGCACCCACGACGGCCCGCATCGACGCCAGCTTCGCGCTGTTCGCCTCGCTGAACTCCATGTTCAGGTCGATCATTTCTTCGACCTCGACCAGCGCGCCGCCGGTGTTCGAGTCGTGTGAGATCTTGCCGGTCACGGCGCTCAATCGCGCCTTGATCGCGTGATCGTGCACGAGTGCGTAGTAGAGGCGGTAGGCGAAGCTCGTCACCAGGTCCGCTTGCGGGATCATCCCCTGGTGATTGAGCTCGGCGCTATGGTAGGTCTTGCAGCGTGCGCCGTAGCACATCACCAACGCCAGGCGCAGCTCCTTCTTGCCGATGAGCACTTTGGCGAGAAACGCCGCCAATTGCGCCGCGGTGGCGAGCTGAATCACACCAGCAGTGCTCGGCACGGCGTTCGTATAGCAGACGTCGGTGGTCCGCGGATCGCCGTGCATCACGAGATAGATCTTCTCCGCGCTGCTGCACGCCGACCGTATGGCGGACAGGTGCGAGGTATTGTCCGTGAACTTGATCGGCGGTCCGGCGTCGACGCAGCGTTGCTCGGTCACCGTGTTCTTGCTCAGCAGGATCTTGCTGACGCCCTTGGGCTGCTTCTTCACCTCGTAACGCGCCTTGAGTCCGAGAATGGTGCTGTCCGCCGAGCCCTTCTGGGTGTCGGTGATCTTGTCTTCGAAGTTCAAGAATCAATGTACTGGCTCATTGCCGCGTACCCTCAGGGGCGGGTGATGTGCACGACCGTCAGGAGCATCCGGCATCCGTGGGCGGAGCGCGCCGCGTGCTCGACGCCGGCGCCGAACACGATGATGTCGCCGACGCCTAGCGCGTAGTCGCGGCCGCCGGCGGTGAATACCGCACTGCCTTCAATGACGTGCACGTTCACCGGCCCGTCGGTGTCGTGCGCCGGCATGTCGCCGCCCGGGGCCATCGCCAGCAGCGTTAGGCGCATCGCCCCTTCCTTGACCAAGGTGCGCGCGGTGCGCCCGTGCTTCGCAAGGAGCGCGGTGTCGATCGTCTGTTCATCGCGCGGCAAATGGTGAACCAGGACGTCGCCTTCGAGCGTGCGGTCGAGTGAGGACATGGTGGAGTCGCCCGTGGTGGCAGGGTTCGCAACAAATGAAGTATGGTCGCGTCGATTCAATGACACTAGAAGCAGGCGAGACCTGTACCATCGCGAACGCCTGGTAGAGCGCGTCTGAATTTGCGATCGCAGAACTTTAGACGCGGTTCACTAGTCGCGCTCCAATCCCGTCGTCGGTCAGATTCTGTAGATGTCAGCGGCCCGCACGCACCACCGGACCACCGAGGACGTCGAAGCCCTCGTCGAGAAGCGCGAGGGATACCACCCTCGTACCGAGCTCGCCCACCGGTGCGCTAGCAGGCCGCGAGCATGAGCCACCTCGGCGTTCTGACTGCGCTCGCCACACTCGGAGTGTTAGGCCAATGGATGTGGTCCGTGTGGCGTCTACACCTGCGTGTTCGAAGCGACGAGGCCTTGCCCACGGCCTTCGAGAACCGGGTCCGTTGGGTTGGAGCGGGGGTATGCGCTGCGCTGTACGGCGTCGTGCTGCTGATCTACAGACTCTCGTTCGCCACCTGGATTCGGGCGCACCCGCGCGTCCTCGTTGGGTCGCTGATCGTTCCCGTCGCCGGCGTGATCGGGTCGCGATGGTACCCAGATTTTGGCGTTGGGTTGCCGATCGACTTCAGGGTCGCCGATGAGACCAGGTCGGCACGAACATCCCGCTCACAGCTTAGTCCCTGTGCTGGCGGCGTATGCTACAGCTAAAACATTGTCGCATCGTTTCGACGATAGAATCGACTGACGAGCGCTGTACAGTCGCGGAATGCCGAGTTGCGCCAGAACCCCGTCGCCGAGCAGATTGTGTTCATGTCAGCCGTTCGCAAGCACCATTGGACGACAGGGGACGTCGCGCTGCTGGTGGATCAGCGGGAGGGCTATTCGCCGCGGTACGAGCTGGTCGACGGCGAGCTGATCGTGACGCCGGCGCCGGGCGGACACCATCAGCGCATTGCGTTCGAGCTCGCCGTGTTGCTCCGCGACTATGTGCGACGAGGGAACCTGGGTGAAGTGCGGCTGGGTCCGGGTGAGATCGCACTCGAGAGTGAAAACCGCTTCGAGCCCGATATTTTCGTCGCCCCGGCGCTAGACGGTCGACGCTCACCGTCAAACCTGCCGGTGACGCATCCAATCCTCATCTGCGAAGTGCTCTCGCCAGGGTCTGCGCGCCACGATCGCATCACCAAGCGTCGCGCGTTCCAACGTCGCGGCGTCCCGGAGTATTGGGTGGTGGACGGGAACGCCGAAGCAATCGAAGTCTGGCGCCCTGGCGATGAGCGTGCGATGCTGGTTGACGACGCGCTGACGTGGCAGCCGGCCGGGGTCGCAGAGGCATTTCGCCTCGACCTGAACGCCTTCTTCGCCGAGCAGTCCGACGACACGTCGCCGCCTAACGACTGACCGGCGCTTATGTCGCGTCGCTATGTGGGGAACGCCCGCTGGAACGCGCCCACCGCCGGCGGCCCCGACCCCGCGCCCTCGTCGTGCTTGAAGATACACGTAGGCCTCGCTCCACGGCAGCGCCGCGAGCTTCTCCGCCCACGCCGCGAGCGCGGCGTCGTCGTAGTCCAGCCGGTGCAGCCGCGCATATCCCCACGACGCCGTCGCCACCACCGGCGACGCGAACTCCGGCTGCTCCGATAATGCACATCGCGATGTCGCGCCCGCGCAGCACGTCGAACACGTCGTCCTCGAACCAGCGTCGCGTTCCGGAACTCGATCGTGAACTTCCGTTCGTGTGGCAACGTGTCCAGGAACGCCTGGAGCCGAGGCAGATCCTTCTTCAGGTTAGGCGGCAGCTGGAACAGAATCGGGCCGAGCCGGCTGCCCAGCACCGACGTGTTCGTGAGCAGGAACTCCACCGCGCTCGCACACTCCGGCTTGAGCCGCGCATGATGCGTGATCCGCTGGCTCGCCTTGATCGCGAACGTGAACGTCTCCGGCACCTGCGCCGCCCAGTCCCGCAGCACGTGCTCCTTGGGCAGCCGGTAGAACGTGTTGTTGATCTCGACCGTCGGAAACTTGCCCGCGTAGTACGCGAGCATCCCGTCGTCCTTCAGCTCCTCGGGATAGAACGAGCCCTTCCACTCCTTGAACGCGTACCCGCTCGTCCCCGCGATCAACTTCACGACGCCTTTCTCCCCTTCTTCGCCGGCTTCTCGTCGGCGGCAGCTTGCGACGAGGAGAGACTCGCCTTGAGCGCTTCCATGAGGTCGATGATCTTGCCGCCCGCCTCCGGCGCCGCGTCGGCCGTGATCTCCTGACCCGTCGACCTTCGCTCGATCGTCTCGAGCACGCGCTCGCGCACCGTGTCCTTGTACTTGTCGGGCTCGAACTCGTCGTTCGCCGTCTGCTCGATGAGCTGCTTGGCCAACGCCAGCTCGGCCGGCTTCACTCGCCGTCGGGAACCGTCACTTCGGTGGTCGGCCGAACTTCGTCGGCGTAGTGCAGCTGCTCCATCACCAGCACGCCGTTGAGCGGACGCAGGAGCACCAGATACTGCTGCCCGCGCGCCGCGTACTGGCCGAGCGCCGCGCGACCCGTCTCCTTGAGCGCCTCCACGAGCAGGCGATACGCACGGTCGCCGCCCTTGTCGGGTCCCAGGTAGTACACCTTCTCGAGATACTCGCGGTCGACCTTGGCCAGCGGGACGAACTCGACGACGTCGATGGTGCGCGGTCGCCTTTTCCTCGAGGGCCTTGAGCTCTTCGGGCGTGAGGACCACGTACTGATCCTTCGCGAACTCGTAGCCCTTCACCGTTTCATCGCGCGGCGACGATGTCGCCGTCCTTGGGGCAGATGTACTGCTGCTTGAGGCGCGACCCGCACTTCTTGTGCAGCATGTTGAACGAGACGCTGGCCTTGGACTCGGACGACGAATACAGATTCACCGGAACCGAGACGAGGCCGAACGAGATCGTGGCGGTGGCTATTGAGCGTGCAGGCATAGAAAGACGGGGACAACGGGAATGAGGGAAGAAGGGAATAGGCAGTCCGCTGACGGGAAAGTTTCCGATGACTGGGGTGCCAATGGCAAAGTGGGGACGACGAGGCGCCGCAAGCCGACAGCCTCAGCACCTACCGAGCCAAGCGGTCCACGGACAGGACGCCGGAACCGTTTGGGCGGGACCGTGTCGCCGGTGCCGGGGCATCTGTTCGTGGTGCACAAGCACGCGGCAACGCGGCTGCACTTCGACCTGCGCCTCGAGATGGACGGCGTGCTGCGCTCGTGGGCGGTGCCCAAGGGGCCGTCGTACGACACCAACGACAAGCGGCTGGCCGTGAAAGTCGAGGACCATCCGCTCGAGTATGGCGACTTCGAGGGGATCATCCCGGCGGGCAACTATGGCGCGGGCGGGGTGATCGTGTGGGACCGCGGCGAATGGGTGCCGCTCGAAGATTGGCGCGAGGGGCTGGAGAAGGGGAAGCTGCTGTTCGAGCTGCAAGGGCTACAAGCTGCACGGCAAATGGACGCTCGTGAAAATCAAGAAGAGCGAGCGCGATTGGCTGCTGATCAAAGAGCGCGACGCGTGGGTGAAGCAGCCGGGCGACCAGTTCCCGGAGGAGTCGGTGCTGTCGGGCCTAACGGTGGAAGAAGTGAAGGCCGGCGGCCTCAAGACGAAAACCGAGTCGGTGCGCGTCGAGCTCGACGACACGGACGCCAAGCGCGGGCGCGTCGACCCGCACAAGCTCGAGGTGATGCTCGCCGAGCCCTCGGACAAGATTTTCACGCGCGACGGGTGGCTGTTCGAGCTCAAGCTGGATGGCTACCGGCTGATCGCCAGCAAGCAGCACGGCGAGGCACTGCTGCTGACGCGGAACGGCAACGATTACACGGCGGTGTTTCCCGAGATCGCGCGCGCGGTGGCGGCGCTTCCGTTCGACAGTTGCATCCTCGACGGCGAAGTGGTGGTGCTCGACCCGGAGGGGAAGCCGAGTTTCGCCCGGCTGCAGCAGCGCGGGCGGTTGACGTCGACGCTCGACATCAGGCGGGCGGCGGTGGAGCTGCCGGCCACCTTCTTCGTGTTCGACTCTCCTGGCGTTCGAGCGACTTCGACCTGCGGCCGCTGCCGCTCGTGAAGCGCAAGGCGCTGCTGGCCGAGACGATGCCAAAGCTAGGCGCGGTGCGCGTGCTCGATCACATCGAGCGGGAAGGCGAGCGGTTCCTCGAACAGGTTGCGGCGCTCGGCTTGGAGGGCATGATCGCCAAGCGCGCCGACGCGCGCTATCGCGGCGGCCGATCGGACTCGTGGCTCAAGATCAAAGCCGAGAAAACCGGCGACTTCGTGATCGTCGGGTACACCGCGCCCAAGGGCGGCCGCGGTCATTTCGGCGCGCTGCAATTGGCGGACATGGTTAACGGCACGCTCACCTACGCCGGCCGCGCGGGCACGGGGTTCGACGACGCTCTGTTAGGCGAAATCGGCGCGATGCTGTCGGCCATCGTGCGGCGCGATCCGCCGTGCGCGGGGCCGGCGGTCGAACCGGGCGCCGAGCCACAGGCCGAGCTAGCGACATTCCCGACACCAGGACGACGACGTGGGTCGAGCCCAGGTACGTGTGCGAGGTGCGGTTCCGCGAGTGGACGCCCGACGGCGTGATCCGGCACCCGGCCTTCCTGCAGACTGCGACCGGACAAAGATCCGCGCGACTGCGACCGCCAAGGCTGGAGCGCTGTGCCTAACGCCGGCGCGCTCAGCGATGCGTCCGCGGCCAAGGCTGCCGGCGCGGCCGACCCGCCGCCAGTCGCGCCGCAGCCCGAAGAAAAAACGGTTGCGTTCTCGAATCTCAAGAAGGTCTACTGGCCCGCCGAGCGATACACCAAGGGCGACCTCATCGAGTACTATCGCGCGGTGTCCGCTGGCTGCTACCGTACCTGCGCAACCGGCCGGTGGTGCTCACACGGTACCCGGACGGCATCGACGGCAAGATCGTTCTACCAGAAGGACGCGCCCGAATTCGCGCCGCGAGTGGATCGAACCATTCCCATCTGGAGCGAGGACACGCAGCGCGAGATCCGCTACTTCGTCTGCGACGACGAAGAGACGCTGCTCTACATCGCGAACATGGGCTCGATCCCGCTGCACATCTGGGCGAGCCGCGTGGGGTCGCTCGAGCAGCCGGACTGGTGCGTGATCGATCTCGATCCGAAGGAAGCGCCGTTCTCCGACGTCGTGCGCACGGCGATCGTGCTGCGGCGTCTCTGCGAATCGATCGAGCTGCCGAACTACGTGAAGACCACCGGCAAGACGGGGCTGCACATCCTGCTGCCGCTGGGCCGACAGATCACGTATGCGCAGTCGCGCACGTTAGGCGAGCTGCTGCGCGCGTCGGTGCTGCGCGAGACGCCGCGACTACGCGACCATCATCCGGCACGTGACGAAGCGCGGCGACAAGGTATATCTCGACTACCTGCAGAACCGGCACGGGCAGACGATCGTGGCGCCGTTCAGCGTGCGCCCCCTGCCGGGCGCCACGGTGTCGATGCCGCTCGCAGTGGGACGAGGTGAACGACACCCTCGATCCGAAAACGTTCACCATCCGCAATGCGATGGCGCGGCTCGAGCGGTTGGGCAGCGACCCGTGCGCGTCCGTGCTCGAGGAGAAGCCCGACCTCGCGGGCGTGCTGCAGCGTCTGTCGGCGGTGCTGGCCCAGGGGCAGGATGCGCCCGAGGAGCCGGCGTAGCGGCCAGCCGCTCCCAACCGTTAGGCAGGCGAGGCCACGGTCTCGCTGCGCTTGGGCAGCACCCATCCGGGCCGCACGAAGTGGCACGTGTACCCGTTGGGGATGCGCTCCAGATAGTCTTGATGCTCGGGCTCGGCTTCCCAGAAGGGGCCGGCCGGCGCGACCTCCGTCACCACCTTGCCCGGCCACAGCCCTGACGCTTCGACGTCGGCGATCGTGTCGCGCGCAACGCGCTCCTGCTCGCGGCTGGTGTAGAAAATCGCCGAGCGATAGCTCGGGCCGATGTCATTGCCTTGGCGATTGCGCGTGGTGGGGTCGTGGATCTGGAAGAAAAACTCGAGCAGCGCGCGGAAGCTGGTCTGGGCGGGATCGAAGATGATCTCGAGCGCCTCGGCGTGCGTGCCGTGATTGCGGTACGTCGCGTTAGGCACGTCGCCGCCGGAGTATCCGACGCGCGTCGAGATGACTCCAGGCAATTGCCGCACGAGCTGCTGCACACCCCAGAAGCAGCCCCCGGCGAGGACTGCGCGTTCGGTATTGGCGCTATTGGCCATAGTGGTACCCTCCCCTGCTCACCGTAACCCGACCGCGCGTGCAATTCAAGGCGGGGTCCGGTGGTGGACCCTGTCGTCCACGCAATCGGATGGCCGAGCCGGGGGGCTGGCTGCGACCGCGCCGCGCCGGGTCAGTCCGCGCGCAACGCGACGTTGGGGTCCACGCGCGCCGCGCGCGCGGCAGGCATGGCGCTGGCGAGGCACGTGACGCCAACGAGGACGCCGGCCACCACCAGCACCACGACCGGGTCGCGCGCCGATTCATCGAACAGCAGCGGCGTCAACCATCGGCCGGCGATGAGCGCCAGCACGATGCCGATCCCCATGCCGATGGCTCCCAACCGCAACCCGTCGCGCAGCACCAGGCCGGTGAGGTTCACCACGCGGGCGCCGAGGGCGATGCGGACGCCGATCTCGTGCGTGCGCTGGGTGACGTTGTAGGCGATCACGCTGTAGATCCCGATCGCGGCGAGGGCCAGCGCCAGCGCGCCTAACGCAGTGAACATCGTGGCGCCGATCTGCCACGACCGCTCGACGCTGCCGACGATGGTGCTGAAGGGGACGACGGTCAGGTACGAGACGCCCGGCATGATGGGTTGCAGGCGGCGGCGCACCGGTTCCGCGAAGTCGACGTCGCGGCCGGCGCACGCGGACGTAGAGGCCGTACGTCGCGCGATCCAACTGGTCGGCGGCGAGATAGTAACCGGCCTCGGCGTCATGCCCGATGCCGCGCGTGATCGTGTTTTCGGCCACGCCGACGACCGTCGAGCACGGCATTGAATCGGCGCCCATCTTGAGGCACTTGCCTAACGCCTTCTGGCCCGGCCACAGGCGATGCGCCATCTCGGCGCTGACCACGATCGCGAGCGGCGTGCCCTGCCGATCGGTCGAATCGATGGGCCGGCCGTCGAGGATGCGCGTGCCGACGGTGCGGAAGTATCCGGGCGACACGATTTGCATCCCGAAAGGTCCGAGGCGTTGGACCGAGTCGATGCCGGGCACGGTGAAGCCCGCCGATTCGAAGCTGTAGAACGGCGTGCTCACCATCTGGGTCGCGCCTTGCACGCCCGTCAGCGTCGCGGCCTCGTCGGTGAGGCGGCGCATCAGGGCTTTTTGCGCGTCGGTGGACAGCTTCATGCCGCGCAGATTCACTTCGACCAGCAGCGTGTGGCCGACGTCGTAGCCTAACGGCAAGGCGCGCACGTTGGCGAAGCTGCGCAGGAAGAGGCCGGCGGCGATGAGCAGCGCGGTCGACAGCGCGCCCTGGACGATCACGAGCGTCGTGCGCGCGCGCGACCGTTGATAGGTGCCTTCGCGCGCTCCCGCCTTGAGGGCGGCGGCGAGATCGCCGCGGGCGCCGACGATGGCCGGCGCGAGCGCCGTCAGGATGCCCACGATCAGCGTGACGGCGACGCAAAAGACGACCGTCCGCGTGCCGACCAGCCCGCCGCCCAACGGAACGGTGTCGCCGTACATCCGCGCGAACCCGGCGGCGACGAGCCAGCCGATGCCCAACCCGGTGAGGCCGCTGGCGGCGGCGAGGAGCAGCCCTTCGGTGAGCAGCTGACCCATGAGCCGTCCGCGGCCCACACCCAGCGCCAGGCGCAGGGCGATTTCCCGCCGGCGGCGGAACGCCCGCGCCAGCATCAATCCAGCCACGTTGGCGCCGGCCACGATGAGCGTGAGCAGCGCGACCGCGCCCACCCAGAACGGAATGCGCCCCGTCGCGCCGGCATCCGGCGCCCTGCCTAACGGAGTGGGCGCGAGCAGGATGCGCGGGCGGCCGACATCGACCGGCGCCAGGGACGGGTCCATGGCGCGCTCGGCGAGCCAACTGCGCCGGTAGGCCGTCGTCGCATCCGCCATCGCTGCCGCCGCCGGCACGCCGGGCCTGCGTCGCACGATCGTGTTCAGCCACCCCCAGCTGTAGTCGTCGGCGAACGTCCGCTTGCGCAGTCCGCCGTACGCGGTCACTGGAATCCACGCCACGGGCGTCTCGCTGACCTCCATCCCGGAGAATCCTTCCGGCGCGACCCCGATGATCGTGTACGTGCCCGATCCGATTTGCATTGCCGAGCCGAGGACGTCGCGACGGCCGCCGTAGTTGGACTGCCAGTAGGGGTAGCTCAGCACCGCGACTAACGCACCGGCCGGCGGGGTGTCCTCGTCCACAGAATAGAATCGGCCGAGCACGGGGCGCACGTCGAAGAACGAGAACATGCTCGCGCTGGCGCGTCCCACGAGGCGTTCGTTCGCATCTTGCCCAACGCCAACCGCGACCGTCGCATCCTGGTACGCCGCCGCTTGCGAAAACGAGGATGTCCACTGCGTGAGGTCGAGGTAGCGACGGTACTCGAGGGACCCGTCAATGACCGGCGAGCCACGGTAGTCATACGACAGGTACGCGCGACTCACGCTGCCGGGATCGTGCAGGAGCGCCGGCGGCTGGAACATGATGCGGTCGATGACGCTGAAGATCCCCGCGGTGGCCCCGATGCCGAGTCCGAGGGTAATGATGACGGCGAGCGTGAAGCCCGGCGTGAGGCGCAGCGTGCGCAGGGCATAGCGCAGATCCTGCGTCACGATATCGAGCAGCCGGACCCCGCGCGCGTCGCGGTCGTCGTCCTTGATCCGCTCCAGGCCGCCCAACGCAATGCGCGCCCGCCGCGCTGCTTCGTTAGGCGTCAGGCCCGCGCGCACGTACTTGTCCGCCTCGCGCTGCAGGTGAAACCGCAGCTCGTCATCCATTTCGCGTTCGACCGCGCCGCGGCGCACGAGCGCGCGCAGCCGATACGTGATCTCGCTCCAGAGTCGGCCACGCATGTCACTGCATCTCGAGCACGAGGGACACCGCCGTGGTCAACTTCTGCCACGCATCCACTTCGGCGCCGAGTTGCTTGCGGCCGGCGCGCGTGAGCTCGTAGTACTTGGCGTGCCGGTTGTTGTCGGACGGCCCCCAGTCGGCTTTGATCCATCCGCGGCGCTCGAGCCGATGGAGCGCCGGATAGAGCGACCCTTGCGGCACGTCGAGCATGGCGCGCGACACTTGGCGCAGCCGCTCCGAGATCGCCCACCCGTGTTGCGGTTGGAGCGAGAGCGCCTTGAGGATCAGAAGATCGAGGGTGCCTTGGGGGAGATCGAGACGGTCGGGCATGGCGTTGGGCATGGGTTCCCTATCGCTTCTACAGGACACAATACTCGCGAACCTGTAGAAGGGCAAGGGAAGCGCGCGCTGGCGCGCGCTGGGGGAACGGGAAGCGGCGGCGACGCCGCCTGAGGGGTGGAACAACATCGATGGCACACGCACGATGAGGGCCGCGACGCGTGCCGCGACGGCTCTCTCAATCCGCAGGCAATTGATGTTCTTCCACCCCTCAGGCGGCGTCGCCGCCGCTTCCCCCTTCCCTCAGCGCAGCGCTTCCCTCAGCGTGCGCCAGCACGCGCTTCCCTTCGCTCACCGGCATTGTCAGCGTGAACGTCGACCCCACGCCGACCACGCTCACCACCGTCAAATCGCCGCCCATCGCGCGCGCCAAATGCCGGCTGATGGCCAGGCCTAACCCAACGCCCTGCTGGCTGCCGTGCGTCGATTGGCGGTCGATCTGGACGAAGGGCTCGAACACGCTCGCCAACTTTTCCTGCGGAATGCCCCGCCCCGTGTCCGCGACGCGCACGGCGACGACGCGCTGGCCGTTGGTGCCTCCGTACTCGTGCACGTACGGGACGTCCTCGCACACCACCTCCACGCTCCCGCCGCTCGCCGTGAACTTGCACGCGTTGGTCAACAGGTTGAGCAGGATCTGCTGCAGCTTCTCCGCGTCGGCGTGCACGGTGAGCGACTCGCGGCCGCGCGACTCGCTGTAGGCCAGGCCCTTGGCCCGCATCTGCGGCGCCATGAGCGTTTCGACGTTCGCCAACACGTCGGCGATCCGGACTTCGCCTAACTGCAGGTCCAACCGCCCCGACTCGATCCGCGACAGATTCAGGATGTCGTTGATGAGCGACAGGAGATGCTGTCCGCTCTTCTTGATGCGCGCGAGATCTTCGCGTTGGGCATCGGTCACCGGGCCACGCAGCTCCATGGTCAGGAGGTCCACGTAGCCGCTGATGGCGTTGAGCGGCGTGCGCAGCTCGTGGCTCATCGTCGCCAGGAACTCGGACTTGGCGGCGCTCGCAGTCTCGGCCGCATGCCGCGCCTCCCGCGCCACCTCCCACTGCTGCCCGACGTCGAGCACCGCCCGCTCGAGCTCCACGTTCACGGCCACCAAGTCGTCGTTGGCGTTCGTGAGCTCCTCCGACTGCATCTCGAGCTCGGTCGCCTGCTCCTGGAGATGCTGCTGCTGCTGCTCCATCTCCACCGCCTGCTCCTGCAATTGCTGATTCTGGATCTCGAGCTCCAGCGCCTGCTCCTCGAGTCGCGCGTTCGAGAGATCCAGGTCGTGCGTCAGCCGCTCCTGCGCCGCGGCATGGCGCGACAAGAGCGTGTTCACCAACAGCGCGACCAAAACCGCCACGATCGTTCCGATGACGAGCACGAACGTGATGATCGCCGAGAGCCGCATCTGCTGCGCCGTTCGCTGCGCGAGCAACGTGGTCTCGGACTGTTCCATGTCCGACGCAGTCCGGCGCGCGGCATCCATGTACCGTTTGCCTCGATCAGTTTTCACCAGCGCGAGCGCAGCATTGAGATGGCCGACACGCGCCATGGCAATCGTGCTGTCGAGCTCGGCGAATTTCTTGGTGCTCAACGCCGTGAGTGTGTCGAGGCGCGCGAGCTGGTTCGTGCGGCCCGCGAACAACGGGCGCAGCGAGTCCAACGCCGTCGTCGCGTCGCGCTCGGCTGCGAGGTAGGGCTGCAGATAATCGCCGCGACCCGTGAGCAGATAGCCGCGCTGGCCGGTCTCGGCGTCCGTTAGGCGGGCGAGCACGCGCTCGACGTGCTCGATCACGAGGTGGGTGCTGCGCGACTTGCGCGCGTCCTTCCACCTGCGCCTCGAGCCCGACGTAGACGAGCCCGGCGAAGACGAGCACCACGATGCTCGGCACCAACACCGCCGTCAGGTGCTGCGCGCGAGACCATACCGCTAAACGTACGGCAATTCGCACGTGACGTCGTGGCGCTTGCTTGTCGCTTGTCATGCCTCGATCCGACAACTCGCCCTCGCGGCGGGTGAATGCGAACAGGTACGCTTTCGTGCGCCTTCACACGAACGAACACTCGGTACGCACTTGCCGGTGGTGAAGCGACGGGAGTCGCCGTCGACACCCGAAAAAATTACGGCGCGGTTCCGCCGATGCAAGAGAGCGGCGTGACGAACCGCTCGCCCCGGACGAGTAGCCAACGCGCGAGCTGATGCTCATTTTTCGCGCCAACCGGCAGCACCCAGCCCCAGCCCTTTTCCGGAACCAATCCATGGATCGCTACCAACGCGCGGCGCGGGCGATTTTCGCGATCGGCCTCATTGCGATGGGCATTCTCGGACTCGCATACGGCGACTTCGCGATGCAATGGCAGCCGGTGCCGGCGGGCGTCCCATGGCACACCGGCCTCGCCTACCTCTGCGCCGTGCTCGAGCTCGTCCTTGGCGTCGCGCTCCTCGTGCCGCGCGTCACGGGCATCGCATTGCGCGTGCTCGTGATGTACGTGGCGCTGTGGTGGGTGCTGCTCAAAATCCCCGGCGTCGTGCGCGCCCCGCGAATCGAAGCCAGTTGGCTCTCGTTAGGCGAGATTGCGGTGATCCTCGCCGGCGCATGGACGCTCTTCCTGTCTTATGGGCGCGCCGAGGTCGATCCAAAGAGGCTGCGCCACGCGGCGATCCTGTTCGGTCTGGCGCTCGTTCCCATCGGGCTCTCCCACATCTTCTATCCGACCGAGACCGCATTGCTGGTTCCGGCGTGGCTTCCATTTCATCGCGGATGGGCGTATTTCACCGGCGCGGCGCAGGTGGCAGCAGGGCTCGGTGTGCTGTTCTCCGTCTGGCCGGCGTTGGCGGCGACGCTCGAGGCAACCGCTCTCAGCATCTTTACTGTTCTTGTATGGGGGCCTGGTGTGTTCGGCGCGCACGCCGGCCGCTTGCAATGGACGGCTCTGACGATGTCGAGCATGATCACTGCGGGCGCATGGGTCGTGGCCGCCAGCGTGACGACGCGGCGTGGAGCCCAAAACGCGGAACCGGCGGCATAGGCAGCCTCGGCATGTGGCCGCGTTCTTGCGCGCGGTCTTTCCGGCAATGCGCGTTAGGAGCGGCATCCGTCCCCAACTCTCGGTAGCAATGACCGTGTTCGCTGCGGGTAGCGGCAGTCGATGAAGGACAGCATGGGCTCCAGGAAGCCTAAGCGCGACGCGGCGCCCGGTGCGGCGTCGGAGGAATCCTCTCGTGACGCGCCCGGAGACAATGTCGCGGACGCGTCTCCGGCGCGTTCGCTCCCCGATAGGGCGGTCTACCAGCAACTTGTCGAGAGCGTGCGGGACTATGCGATCTTCGCGCTCGACACGGGAGGCTACATCCGGAGTTGGAACGCCGGTGCGCAGCGGTTCAAGGGTTATACGGCCGAAGAAGCGATCGGCAAACATTTCTCGATTTTCTATCCGCGCGAGCTGGTCGCTGAGGGCTTCCCCGAATTCGAGCTCCGCACCGCCGCGAACACGGGTCGCTTCGAGGACGAGGGTTGGCGTCTCCGGAAGGACGGATCGCGCTTCTGGGCCAACGTCGTGATCACTGCACTCCGCGACCCGGCCGGCGAGCTGGTCGGCTTCGCCAAGATCACGCGCGACCTGACCGAACGCCGCCAGGCCGAAGAGGCCCTACGCATCAGCGAGCAGAACTTTCGTCTGCTCATCGAGGGCGTGCGCGAGTACGCGATCTACATGCTCGATCCAGCGGGACGTGTGGCGACCTGGAACGCCGGCGCCGAGCGCATCAAGGGATACGTCGCGTCGGAAATTGTGGGGCAGTCGCTCGCCAAGTTCTATCCGCCGGAGGAGGTCGCATTGCGGCAGCCGGAACGGCACCTTGAGATCGCTGCAGCGACTGGCCGCTACGAGGAAGAGGGATGGCGCGTGCGGCGCGATGGCACGCGATTCTGGGCGAGCGTCGTGATTTCGGCGTTGCGTGACAGCGCCGGACAGCTGGTGGGGTTCGCGAAAGTGACGCGTGATCTCACCGAGCGCCGCGCGTCCGAGGAGCGCGCGTTGGCCGATACGCGTCGCGTGGCCGCGGAGGAAGCGAAGCTCGCCGAGGCGACGATGCGCGAGCAGGAGCTGCGCCAGCTCGCGGCGAAGCTGCGGCGGCAGACGAGGCAGCTCGAGGCCCGCACCCGCGATGCGAGCGACGCGCAGCGGCGCGCCGACGACGCGAACCGCGCGAAGAGCGAATTCCTGGCGGCGATGTCGCACGAGCTGCGCACGCCGCTCAACGCGATCGGCGGCTACGCCGACTTGTTGCTCATGGGGCTGTCGGGCCCGGTGACCGCGCAACAGACCGAGCAGTTAGGCCGCATCAAGCGCAGCCAGGAGCATTTGTTAGGCATCATCAACGACATCCTCAACTTCAGCCGCGCCGAGGCGGGACAGCTCACGTACGATTTCGCGTCCGTCGCCGTCCACGACGTGATCGACGCGGTGGTCCGCATGCTGACGCCGCAGGCGGCGGCGAAGGGCGTGCGGCTGGACGCGGTCGGCTGTGCGCCGGACCTGGTGGCGTGGGCGGACCGCATCAAGACGGAGCAGATCGTGCTCAACCTGGTGTCCAACGCCATCAAGTTCACGGAACGCGGCGGGTCGGTGGGCGTGTCGTGCGAGGCGCTGGACGCCGAGCGCGTGGCGCTGCACGTGGTGGACACGGGCTGCGGTATTCCGGCCGACCAGCTCGATGCGGTGTTCGAGCCATTCGTGCAGGTGGGCCGCACGCTCATCAGCGCACCCGAGGGCGCCGGGTTAGGCCTGGCGATCAGCCGCGATCTGGCGCGGGCGATGAACGGCGACATCCGGGCCGAGAGCGAGCTGGAGGTCGGGTCGAGGTTCACGCTGACGTTGCCAACAGGGGAAGCGCGCGCTGGCGCGCGCTGAGGGAAGCGCTGCACTGGGGGAAGGGGGAAGCGGCGGCGACGCCGCCTGAGGGGAGGAAGGACATCAGTTTTCCGTAGGTGGGAGCGCCGAGTGGCGTGTACACATGCACAGGTCGCGATTCTCATTCCGCGCCGACCATTTGATGTTGTTCCTCCCCCCGAAGCGGCGTCGCCGCCGCTTCCCCCTTCCCCCAGCGACAGCGCTTCCCCCAGCGAGCGCCAGCGAGCGCTTCCCTCATCCTCTCTGTCCTTTCCTCCATTCCAACCGGTACGCCAGCTCAGGGCCCCCTTTCACTCGTACGCGAGCTGGGCGATGAGCATCGTGAACGGCTCGCTGTGCCGCGCCATGCGCAGCGGCCCCACATCCACGGGATCGAAGCCCACGTTGCGGATCAGCTCGGCGGCCACCTTCTTGCTCTTGCGGTCGTCGCCGCAGTAGACGAGGCTCGGCCGCTTCGCCTTGCGCCTCGCTTCGTAGACGGCGAAAAACACTTCGCTCGGAACCGTGCCGAACGCCGCCACGACGCGAGCCCCGGGAATCCTTTTCGCGAGCTCCTCCGCGCCCGACGAGGTGTGGGCCACGACGAGCTCGGTGTTGTCCTCGTTCATCGGCATCGAGCAGGTGATCACGGTCTTGCCGGACAGGTCGCCCGCCTGCTCGAGCACGTCGTCGAAGCGCAGCCAGTGCACGGCGAGCAGAACCGCGTCTGCGTCCTGCGCCGCCTCGCGCGGCGTGCCGGCCCGCGCCGTGCCGCCCGTTGCGCGCGCGAGCCGCTTCAGCTTCTGCTCGCTGCGCGCGTAGCTGAACACCACCTCGTGCCCGGCGCGGGCGAAGCTCGTGCCGAGCTTCGCGCCCATCAGACCCGAACCGAGAATGCCGATGCGCATGCGAATCGCCTCATCGTGGGTGCGGAACGTGCGTCATTGCAGTCGTTGGCGGTGACCGGATCCAATCCCATTCGGGTTTCGTGTGACTGGAACGGTGCCCGTCGTGGCCCGTCGTCCGCACGGGCATTCCCTGTGCACCAATCAGGCCGACATGACTCGACGACCCGAACGGTATCGCAACGCGATCGTCCCGCACATCTACATTGATGGCGCGGCGGCCGCGATCGCGTTCTACGCTCGCGCCTTCGGCGCCGAAGAACTGTTGCGCATTGCGTCGCCTAACGGGAAGATCATCCACGCCGAGTTGGCGATCGCGGGCTCCGTGGTCATGCTCGGCGACCCGGACCACCAGTTGTACGCCGAGCCCAAGGCGCTCGGTGCGTGCACCGCCGGCCTGCACATTTTCACCGATGACGACGCAGCGCTGGTCACGCGCGCGGTGGACGCCGGATGCGAGCTGATTCAACCGCCGACCGCCATGTTCTACGGCGCGCGCTCGGCGAGCGTGCGCGACCCGTTCGGTCATGTATGGGTGGTGTTGGCGTGGGTCGAGGACTTGGGGCCGGCAGAAATGGAGGAGCGAGGGAAGCGCGCGCTGGCGCGCGCTGGGGGAAGCCCTGCGCTGGGGGAAGGGGAAAGCGGCGGCGACGCCGCCTGAGGGGCGGAACAACATCAATGGCCACTGCGGAATGAGAATCGCGAGCCGGCCACGACACTCGGCGCTCCCCGCCCACAGACAACTGATGTCCTTCCACCCCCCAGGCGGCGTCGCCGCCGCTTCCCCCTTCCCCCAGCGCAGCGCTTCCCTCAGCGCGCGCCAGCGCGCGCTTCCCTCGTCTATCGATTGGTCTTGACACGCACGCCTCGCCTCCCGACTATTCCCATCGTCTATCGATAGGAACGACCCCGCCATGAAAACGGCCGCCGAGTTGCTGCCGGGTACATTGGACCTCATCGTGCTGCGCACGCTCGTGCGCGGGCCCATGCACGGCTATGGGATCGCGCAACGCGTCAAGGACATCTCGAAGGACGTGTTGCACGTGGGAGAGAGCTCGCTCTACCCTGCTCTGCAGCGCCTGTTGCTGGACGGGTACGTGAAGGCGGAGTGGGGCACCTCGGAGAACAACCGCCGAGCGCGATTCTACACGCTCACGGCGGCGGGGCGGCGGCAGCTCGCCAGCGAGCGCGAGGACTTCGAGCGCGTTGTCGGCGCGATTCACGCAGTGCTCCGGTTCGCCTGAGATCAGCATGCGCTTCCTTCGTCGACTCGTGCATTGGACCCGGACGCGCACGCACCGCGCCGAGCTCGAAGACGAGCTCGCCTTTCACCGCGAGATGGTGGAGCGCGATCTCATCGGGCGCGGATGGATGCCGGAGGCCGCGCGCCTCGCGGCCCGGCGTGCGATGGGCAACGAAACGCTCAGCCGCGAGGACGCGCGGTCGGTATGGGTGTGGTGGTGGCTCGACGCGCTGCGGCAGGACGCCGTCTATACCGTGCGCAGCCTGCGCGCGAATCCCGGCTTCACCCTCGCCGTGGTGCTCACCCTTGCGTTAGGACTCGGCGCCAACGCGGCGATGTTCGCCGTGGTCGACCGGATTCTGTTCCGCGCGCCGCCCACGCTCATCGACCCCGGCGCGACGCACCGCGTGTACCTCTATCGGACATTCCGAAGGCATTGAGGCGGAGCGCAGCGGACAGTACGCACGCTACGCCGACCTCGCGCGGTGGACGTCCTCGTTCTCGCAGGTCGCCGCGGTCAACGAGCGACCGCTGCCCGTCGGGACGGGCGACGCCACGCGCCAGCTGCCCATCGGCATCGTCACCGCGAGCTTCTTCGCCTTCTTCGACGCGCCGGCTGCGTTAGGACGCTATTTCACGGTCGCCGAAGACACGCCGCCCATCGGCGCTCCGGTCGCGGTACTGAGCGACGCGGCGTGGAAAACGCAGTACGGCGGCCGGCGCGACGCGATCGGATCGCGCATCGTCATCGGATCCTCCCGCTACACCATCATCGGGGTCGCGCCCGCCGGCTTCGTGGGTCTCTGGCCCGAGCGGCCGCCCGCTGCGTTCATCCCGGTGAGCGCGTACGGCCCAACGAGCGGCACGAACGCCTGGTGGTCGTCGTACGGCCACGCCATTCGGGCTCTCGATGATCGTGCGGGTCAAGCCGGGCGCGACGGTCGCCGCAGCGACCGCGGACCTCACGACCGCCCTCCGCCGCAGCTACCAGAACCAGATCGATGGCGAAATGCCTAACGCCGGCCTGAGCCTGGTATCGTTGCGTCCGCGCGCCGTGGTCGCTTCGATGCTCAGCGAGCGCGGACCCGAAGCATCGAGCTTCGCGCGCATCGCGCTGTGGCTGTCCGGGGTCGCGCTCATCGTGCTGGTCATTGCGTGCGCCAACGTCGCCAACCTGCTGCTCGCGCGGACCCTGCAGCGGCGGCGCGAGATCGCCGTGCGCATTGCGTTAGGCGTTAGCCGCGCGCGCCTGACGTCGCAGCTCGTCCTCGAAGGCGTCGTGCTCGCGCTCCTCGGCGGAGTGGCCGGCGTGCTGAGCGCGACCTGGACGAGCTCGGCCATGCAGCGAGTGTTCTTGCCTGGGGACGCGGCGCCGCGCGTCCTCACCGATCCGCGCACGGCGCTGTTCGTGCTCGGCGTCGCCCTCGCGGTGGGCATCGCCACCGGCATCGTGCCCGCGTTCCAGGTCGGTCGGCACAGTCTTGTCGCCGACCTCAAAGCCGGCGCGCGCGACGGCACGTATCAACACTCGCGGCTGCGCGGCACGCTACTGGTCGCGCAGGGCGCGCTGTCCGTCGCCCTCGTGGTCGGCGCCGGCCTCTTCGTCCGCAGCCTGCGCAACGTGCAGCACGTGCCGTTGGGTTTCGACGCGAAGCCGGTGCTGGTCGTGGACCTCGACATGCGCGGCGTGGCGCTCGACAGCGCGCATCTGGTGGCCCTCGACCAACGCTTGCTTTCGGCGGCGATCGGCGTGCGCGGCGTCGAGCACGCCACGCTCATGAAGACGGTGCCGTTCGAAGGCATCTGGTCCCAGCCGCTGTACGTCTCCGGCATCGACTCGGTCGATCGCCTTGGTGAGTTCGACCTCAACGCCGCATCCCCCGACTATTTCGCGACGATGGGGACGCGCATTCTGCGCGGCCGCGGCATCGAGGGATCCGACGGGCCGCGATCGGCGCCGGTCATGGTGGTCGGCGCTTCGATGGCACGCGCGCTCTGGCCTAACGCAAACCCCATCGGCCGGTGCGTTCGCATCGGTACGGTGAACGCCCCCTGCACGACCGTCGTCGGCGAAGCGGAAGATGTGCACACGCACGACCTGGGCGACGAGACGGGGTATTATTACTACTATTTGCCGGCGGCGCAGACGCCGCCCGACTACATCGGTCTCTTCGTGCGTGCCCGCGACGCGAGGCGGCTCGCCGGCCCGATCGGCCGTCGGCTGCAGGCCGAGAATGCCGGGCGCATCCTACGTCACCGTGCGGCCGCTGTCCGACGTGGTCGGCGACCAGGCGCGTGCATGGACCGTCGGCGCCGCCGCGTTCACCGCGTTAGGCGCGCTGGCGTTAGGCATGGCGGCGTTGGGCTTGTACAGCGTGATCGCGTTCGGCGTGGCGCAGCGCCGGCACGAGTTGGGCGTGCGCGTGGCGCTCGGCGCGCGGTCGGCCGACATCGCGCGGCTCGTCGTCGGCGAGAGCGTGCGCTTCGCCGTCGCCGGGCTCGCCATTGGGGCGGGCGTGAGCATGGCCGCGTCGCACTGGGTCGCACCCCTCTTGTTCCACGAGTCGCCGCACGATCCCGCCGTGTTCGGCATCGCCGCGCTGGTATTGATCGCTGCCGCCATTGCCGCGAGCTGGGTTCCGGCGCGGCGCGCCGCGCGCGTCGATCCGACCACCGCACTACGCGGCGGCTGACCCACGCCGCACCGCGTCGACGCCGGGAGCGCGGCCACCGCCGCGCTGCCGACGCCTAACGTAAGCCCGACCCGCTATGAGCGGCCGGCCCGCCGCTCGCCGCCACTCCCGGATGATCTCGATGATGCGTTCCGCCGGCTCCGCACCGGGTTCCCAGTCGCTCGGCGATCCGGCGTCGAGCAGCAGCCGTCCGACGGCCGAGTAGTCGTCGCCGTGGTCGCCGTGTGTGCGCTGCCCGTCCGCGGCCCACACCAGCGGCGTTCCGTGGAACTCGGCATCCCGCACCGAGACCGACGCGCCGTGGGCGAGCAGCACGCGAATGGCGTCCGGCCGGCCGCCCATCGCCGCGGCGTGCAACCCCGTCCTGCCCATTGCGTCATCCGCATGATTGGGATCGAACCCGCACGCGAGCATGGTATCGAGCACGCGTGCGTCGCCGCGCTCGGCCGCGCGATAGAACGCGGCGTAGTGGTCGGTCTCGATCGCGCCGCGCAGCGACGGGTTCGCGGCGAGCATCGCCTGGGCCGACGCGCGATCGCCGCGGCTGCACGCGGCCACGAAGCGGTCCACCTCCGAGAGCTCGGTGGTTCCGCCGTTGGCGGCGAGCCACGCGGCGACGGCATCGTTGCCGGCCGTCGCGGCCACGGCGTAGGGCGTGCGCCCATCGCGCCGCGCGAGCGTCGGGTTCGCGCCGCGCCGCACGAGGTCGGCCGCGGTCTCCACGCTGCCGCGGCGCGCGACGACGTGCAGCGGCGTTTCTCCGTTAGGCGCAAAGGCGGTATCCGGGGCGGCGCCGTGGTCGAGCAGCCACCGGACGCCCTCGCGCGGCTCCGACCAGGTGAGCACCGCGTAGAGCGGCGATGCGCCGTCGGTCGCCCACGGGTGATTCGGATCGGCGCCATGGGCGTAGAGGAGATCGAGCGCCGCGACGTCGCCGCCGCTGGCCGCGATGGTCAGCGTGACGCCGTCATTCGAGTCCGCGCCCGCTTCGAGGAGAATCTGGGCCAGGGGGAGCAGATGCGCGACGCACACCGCGCTCCACAGCACCGGCCGCCGCACGCCGTGGTGCAGCCATGGGAACCGCGTGTTCGGGTCAGCGCCTAACGCCAGCAAGCGCCGCGCGATGGCCACGAGGCCATCGGCGCGCGACGCCGGGCCAAAGCCTAACGCCGTATGGCAGACGTAGAGGAGCGGCGGCCAGTCGCGCGGGCCGCCGGACTCCGTGGCCAACGCCGGCCGCTCCGCCAGCTGCGCATCGACGCGCGCCGCGTCGCCTAACACAAGGGCGGTGTGGAACGAGGCGTCGGCGATGCCGGGGTGGAGCGCGAGCAGCCGCGCGGCGCGGTCGGCCCGCACCTCCGTGGCCGCCTCGATGAACTGCGTCACGGCCGCGCCTGACTCCAGCGTCAGCTCCTCGACGCGCGCGACGAGCGCCGTCCACGATGGGATGCCGTGCTCGCGCGCGATCACCGATTGCGCGTCGTGCAGCGCGACCACCGCGGCGAGCGCGCCGTCGGTCGCCTCGTGCGTGAATGCGGGGAGCGCGCGGAGGCGCGCGAGCGCGGCGGCGTCACGGGCTTTGGCGGCGCGCAGCAGATCTTTGGCCTGCCGCTTGAGCTGCTCGAGATTCGGGCGCTCGGGTAACTGCGGGGTCATACGTCCTCCATGCCGATAGCCGGCGGTCCGCAAGCTGGCCAGCACGGAGTCGACGTGCAGTCACCGTGTTAGGAGGAGTGGACTCAGTCCTTCGCGCGGACCCGCGGGCGCCTCCAGGCGCACACCATAATAGTTGGGCCGTCGGGCCGGCCGCGTCAACCCCCGCGCCCGGGACCGCCTGGCTGGCTACGACGTTCATGTTGAAAGGATCAAAGCGGAAACACGGGATCGGAGCGGATCGTTCCGTTAGGCGAGAAGGCGCGACTGGCGCCGAATGGAGCCGCTTTTTTGTTGTCTTAACAAAGACTTTTCGTGTTGCCTTATCCGCCGTTATCCCTGGTTTCCGCTTTGATCCTTTCAACATGAACGTCGTAGCCAGTCCCCCTCCTCTCGTGACGGACCACCGATCCCTGCTTCTCGACACTCCAGGATCAGACGGCCCCTTCCGTGCCCGTGCGCTCACTTTGCTCCGTGGATGGTGCGGCCTTCCCGCGAAGCAGCTCGTAAGTGTGCATCGCGGCAACCATGCCGACGATCGGTGCAACCCAGTACAACCAGTGCGCCGTCCAGATCCCGCCGACTAACGCTGGGCCGAGTGATCGCGCCGGGTTGAAGCTGCCGCCGGTTAGCGGCCCGGCCACCAGGGCGCCTGCGCCGACCGTCGCGCCAATGGCGAATGGCGCGACGGCCGCGGGGGCTCGCGCGTCAGTCGCCACACCCATGATGACGAGTCCGAGAATCGCGGTGAATCCTGCCTCGACCGCAAACGCTCGGCCAATCGAAATCGAAGGGACCGTTGCGCCGAAATTCCCAACGGCACCGAGAATCCATCCGAGCGCGGCCGACGCGCCGGTTGCGCCGATGCACTGCGCCGCGATGTAGGGCAATACGTCGCGCGAATCGAAGCGGTTGACGGACCACAAACCGACCGTGACCGCGGGATTGATGTGCGCTCCGCCGAGATGACCGGTAGCCGCGACGACTAGCGTCACGGCAAGACCAAACGCGAGCGCGACGCCCGCATCACCAAACGCGTGCGTCGAGGCCGCGACCATTGCCGCACCCGGACCGATGGCGACGAGAATGAACGTGCCGATGCACTCGGCGGCGTACCGCTTCACGGCGTCGCTCATACGCTCGTGGGGACCTGTCCCCCGTCGCGAAGGTAGTCCGCGAACGCATCAGGGAGATCGCTGTTCCGAATCGCCTGCATGGTCCGCTCGATGTCGTACCCGACCCGGACGAACTCCACGGACGTTTCACTGGACGCGGCCACATCTACAAGCACGAATCCCGCGCGCCAATCGCCATCCTTCGGACGGCCGACGCTGCCCGCATTCACCAAATGCACGCCTTCGACGGTACGATGCCACGGCTTGTGCGTGTGACCGAACGCGATGATGTCGCCGGCGCGAGCGCCCGCGGCATCGGCCATCTTCTTACAGAACGAGTCAGGCCGGTCTTCGGTCCAATACGTCACGTTGTTGAGTGGCGTGCCGTGCACGAGCGTGAGCGCCGGTCCGGCAACGTGACCGCCTAACGCACGCACGTCGATCCGAAACGGCAGGCGAGCAAGGCAGGTCGTCGTTTCGGCCGACACGTGCGCCCGCGTCCATGCGTAGCTCAGGTGCGCCAGCTCCTCCTGGCGCGGGTCTTCGTACCGGCACCCGCAATGCTTGTAGTCCGTGGCGACGGTCGAGTCGTAATTGCCGGCGACTCCCGGAATTCCGGCGTCGCGAAGGCGCTGCACGACATCGTTAGGCCACGGCCCATAGCCGACGAGGTCGCCGAGGTGGAACACGGCGTCGACGTCGCGGCGATGGTCCAGATCGGCAAGCACGGCGTCCAGGGCCGGCAGGTTCGCGTGGATGTCCGAGATGAGGGCATATCGCATGGCAAGTCAGCGCAGATTCCTGGCCTCGTGGTCCTGCCCCTCCCCCGCATGCACACGCAACGTGCGCTGCATGGCGACGGCTGTGGCGGGACAAGCAGACCTGAACTCGAGTGTCTCGGCGATGTCGGCCGGCACGGCAGCGCGATCAAGGGGCTCGAAGCCGAAACGTGGGAAGTAGTGTTCGGCCGTCATTGTTAGGAGATAGATCGCGCGGACACCGCGCTCTTCGGCGTGACACACGATCCGTTGCACCAGATCGCGGCCCAATCCGTCACGCCGCCAATTCGGATGCACCGCGACCGAGCGCAAGAGCGCGTTGTCGCAACACACCTCCAGGCCGGCTACGGCCACGAGCGTGCCGGGGCGGTCACTGGGCTCCGCAACAAAGAAGTGCGACGGAGTCGTGCGTAGAATCTGCGCAACGCCGCCGGTCGGGAGTCCTGCATCGACCAGCAGTCGCTCGACTTCTGGAAGATCGGTCGTCGTCGCGGGTCGTATCAGCGCTGTCGTTCGAGAATCTCGCCGCGCCATTGTTGTCCAACCTCATTCGAGTGATGTTTCAGGTACAGCTCCGCCGTCTTCTCGGGTAGCAGTGCCTCAATGCAATCAAAAAACGTTGATGTATTGAACACGAGAACGGCGGTCAATCACAGCAGGCGACTCCCCGACGCACGGATAGTGCGCGCCGTGACGGCTTGAGTTCAGCGACCGCCTCATGAATTTCGGCGAAGACATTGGAACTCAAGGAGTAGTAAACCCAGCGCCCTTCCTTCCGATCGATCACCAACCCGGCATCCTTGAGCACCTTCAGGTGAAACGATAACCGCGACTGCGCCGCGTCCAGCGCGTCCTGCAGCTCACACACGCATTGCTCGCCATCCTGCAGCATCCCGACGATGGAGACACGCGTCTCATCGGACAGCGCGTGAAAGAGCTCGGCGGCTCGACGAACGTTCGATGCAGTCGTGGTCACGAGCGCAATATATCAAGCTTTGTTGATCGAACAAGTGCCCTACCTGACCGCGCGTAACTCGCCCCGCTCCGCATCGCCGAATAGATCGTTAGTCATTGACGCTCCCAACCTGTCCCTTGACGGCGCAACCGGGCCGAGCGTACGCTGGGCAACACGCCGCGCAGCGAATACGCGAGCGGCTCTCCCACCGCGAACGCCGCAAAACACATCGCCAGGACGAGATGGTCCAATGAAGCGCCGAAGTACTGCCACGGCGCCACGTGCGGACCGGGATAGTTGGACGAGAACAGGAGCGCCAGCATGTAGATGAGGCCGGCGACGCTCGCCGCGCGCACGAGCAGTCCGGTCACGAGGCCAAGACCGATCGCGAGCTCCCCATAGGCGACAACAAACGCGATGGCGATCTGGTGCGGCAGCACGAAGCCTCTGAGCACCGGGATCATGAACGGGTAGGCGGCGCCGTCCGAGAGAAAGCGCTGGATCCAACCCTCGAAGCCGCCGCCTAACGTAAACTGCGTGCCGAACACCTTGTATTCGCCGAAGATCACGAACAGCACGCCGACGGCGATGCGCAACAGCGCGAGCGCGCGGTCGTTGCGCTCGGCTCGGCGTCGCGGTTCGATACTACGGCCGACCTCGCCGATGTTCGACATTGGAGGCGCTTCATCTCTCATGGCACATTCTACGCTATGTTCCATGGTATCGGGTCATGAGCCTTGGCTGGAAGACGCTTCCCTTCCGTAGAATGCCGCAGCCTTCTGTCGACGTCCTGATCGTCGGAGCTGGACCAACCGGCCTCGCCCTCGCCGCCCAACTGCAGCGGTTCGGGACGCGATACAGAATACTCGATCGCTCGCCCGATCGCGCGCAGGAATCACGCGCGCTCGGCGTTCAGGCACGAACCCTCGAGTGTCTCGATGCCGTCGGACTCGCCGATGGCCTCGTGCACCAAGGCCGCACGAGCACGCGAGTGAATGTACACGCGGGCGCCCGTTCGATTGCCAGCGCTCGAGTGGGCGATGTCGAAGGTCTCGATACGCGCTACCCGTTCATTCTCTTGCTCTCGCAAGCGGTGACGGAGCAGGTGCTGATCGACCACCTGCAATCGGCCGGCGTGACCATTGAACGGGGCACCGAGCTCAGCGCGTTCACGGCCGGCGATGCGGACATCGAGTGCGTCCTCCGCGGCGCCGGCGGCCGTGAGGAGCGCGTGCGCGCCCGCTACCTGGTTGGTTGCGACGGCGCGCATAGCGCCGTCCGCCGCGGCACCGGCGTCTCGTTCGAGGGCGGAGCTATCCGCAAACGTTCGCACTCGGCGATGTGGAGGCCGACGGGCCGCTCGAGTCGGGCGCGATCAATGCCTTCCCCGGAACGGGCGGCCTCGCGATTTTCTTTCCGTTAGGCCGCCCGACCACGTGGCGCGTCATTGCCGTGTCCACCAGTCCCGCGCCTAACGGACGCGGCGACACCGGCGCGATCGAGAGCGAGCTGCCGCTCGCCGACCTCCAGGCGCTCGTCGATGTTCCGGCGCAGGGATCGGTGCGCTTGCGTGATCCGGCCTGGTTGACCCGGTTTCATTTGCACCACCGGCAGACGGCGCACTATCGCGTGGGACGTGTCTTTCTCGCCGGCGACGCCGCCCACATTCACAGTCCCGTGGGCGCGCAGGGCATGAACACGGGGATTCAAGACGCGTGGAACCTGGGGTGGAAGCTCGCCCTCGTCTTGCGCGGCGTCGCGGGCGACAGTTTGCTCGATACCTACGAGTCGGAGCGCTGGCCCGTTGGGCACTTCCTTCTGCGGTACACTGATCGCCTGTTCGGCACGGTCACGCGAGCGATGGCGCCGGGGCACGTGGGGTCATGGGTCGGCAAATTCGTCATGCCGCACCTCCTCCCGCTACTCCTGAGAGGGAGATGGCCGAGGTCGGCGGCATTCCGGTTCGTGTCCGAGCTGGCGATCAGGTACGGGCCGAGCGCGATCGTCGAGGACGGCGCGCCGCATCTGCGCCACGGGCCGCGCGCCGGCGCCCGACTCCCGGACCGGCGCCTAACGATGAATGGAGAGCCGGTGTACCTGCAGCGGGCGGCGGCCGGAGCGTACATGAGCCTCATCCTGTGCGGCGATATCGGCGCGTGGGATGAGACGCACGTCGGCACGATCCGCGCAAACCTGGACGGATTGGTGCGCGTGCGATTCCTCTCGCCGCGTCCAGAGGCCGACGTCCTCTGCGACGACGGAACGACGCTGGCGCTACTCGGCGCCAAGCACGGGGCGCAGTACCTGGTGCGGCCCGACGGATACATTGCCTACCGCGCAGCCGGATACGACCTCACCGGATTGTCTCGCTTCCTGGCGCGGATATTCCCCGCAGCATGGGCAACCTATTCCGCTCAGGCGGATTTACGACGCGCTGCGGAATGATGCCCGGTCATCCTAACGCACCTCGTTACTACATTGGCAATAAGGTCGAGCCGATCTCGGACCTCACTCTCCCAATATCGAAGAACGCGCCAACCGAGCGCCGCCAGGCGAGCCGTCACCTCATCGTCTCGCATTACCCGGCACTCAAACTTCCGAGTCCAATATTCCTTATTGGGAGTCTGCAAGCGCTCTCCGTACGCGACGACTCCGCCCTCGCGTAATATGCGCCCGTGCCAGTAATTCCCATTGATGAAGACAATGACTCTGACCGACGCAAAAACGATGTCGGGTCTACCAGGCAGTGACGTAACATTCTTCCGAAAACGCATGCCGCGGCGGTGAAGCTTGCTCTTCAATGCAACTTTAGCCTTTCCGCCACTCTCGCGGATGATCGCCATGTAGCGGGAGACTGTCTCAAGTGATCTAGGCCGGTACGTTCGCATAGTGTGCTATGTCATCAAACAACCAACTAGCAATGTGCTCGCAGATCACGCCGTTAACATGTATTTTGCCTGAGAATCCCACGCAGCACATAGGAGATCAGCAACCGTGCCCATTGGACTCACCGCAGTCGATTTATTCGCCGGAGCAGGCGGGGCCTCGCTTGGGTTGGAGGACGCTGGTTTCTCGGTCGTGTACGCGAATGATAGTAACGCACCATCCGCTGCTACCTACCGTCGCAATTTTCCCGATTCGCCGCTCCGCCTAGGCGACGTGCATGCAGTTACTGGTGCTGAAATCCTGTCGGAGGGCGGAATTCGTCGGGGCGAACTCGATCTTCTGTTCGGCGGCCCCCCGTGCCAGGGATTCTCTATCATTGGAAGTCGTGTAGCGCACGACCCGCGGAATGACCTCTTTCGAGAGTTCATGCGGA
Source organism: uncultured Gemmatimonadaceae bacterium (assembly GCA_963702675.1). Taxonomy (GTDB): domain Bacteria; phylum Gemmatimonadota; class Gemmatimonadetes; order Gemmatimonadales; family Gemmatimonadaceae; genus JADGGM01. The sequence goes on along the minus strand of CAVPDN010000008.1, from coordinate 381,347 downwards.
TCGGCCGTGAGCTGCGGCCGAAGGTAATCGTGATCGAGAATGTTCCGGGGCTCGCTACCTTCGCTAGAGGCATGATTCTTAGTTCAATTCTCGATCACTACGATGATCTTGGTTACGACGTGGGCTTTGCCGAACTCCTCGCCGCACAATACGGTGTACCGCATATGCGGTGGCGAATGATCTTCATTCGGCTTTAGACGCGACCTCGGTATTCCAGCAGGCATGGGGTTTCCCCTGCCGACTCGCGGGCGCAATGCCATTGGAGAGCTCATTCCTAACTGCACCATTGCGCCAGACGATCTGAAGGGATTCGTGACGACGCGAGAGGCGATCGGAGATCTGCCGCCCGTGGACGTAGGCGGGGAAGTGGCGGTATATCATGGAAGGCCCGCGTGTGCCTATCAGCGCGGGATGCGTCAGGGAGCTGCAAGGCACCTCGCGAATCACTACGCCCCAAAGCTCTCCGCTGCGAATTTGACACGAATCGCTGCGCTCCTCCCAGGCCAAGACTGGCGTGATCTCCCGCGAGCACTGCTCCCCGAAGGGATGAAGCGCGCGAAGAAAAAGGATCACACACGCAGGTACAGCCGAATGACGTGGGACGGCATACCGCGCTCGATCATTACGCGCTTTCGTGACCCTAAAAGCGGAGAGTACACGCACCCGCAGCAGGACAGAACAATTTCGATCCGTGAGGCTGCTCGCATTCAGTCGTTCCCTGACAGGTTCGTGTTTGAAGGCACCCACTCTGACCAATACGATCAAGTCGGGAACGCCGTTCCTCCGAAGTTAGCTGAGGCAATTGGACGCGAGATCGCAGCATGCCTGACAGGTGAAGCCACACACGTTCTATCGAACGCATTCCGACGCCGACCATTGATTCATTCAACTCAGCTTCGTGTCGTACCTATCGTGACATTCGGCGTCGTGCGATGACTGGCAAAGAGCACGGAACATTGCCGGCGCTAGAGCGTCTTTAAGGACCAAAATGCCACGAGAGAGCAACAACTCTATCGCAGAGTGGTTTGGCCACCGCATTCATCCGACAGTTCTTGCAACAAGTGGCAGTATCGCGGATCAGCGAACGCAACGGTGCCCATTTCTGTCTGAAGTCAAGGGCCGCCACGAGCCTTGCGTAAAGAATTAACAATCGCGGGGCGTGTGTACGGTGAGCGCAAAGAGCAACGGCGCACGCCAAGATTGGGTTGTGTGCCCGTTCCGAGTGTTTGATCCGGCCTTGATTGATGCAGTGGCGGCGCGACTGTTCGATGTGACGGATAAGAATCGGCTACGCACCTTCGCCGCGCCAACACTGGCCGAGGCTGAAGTACAGGCGTCAATCCTGACCCATTTGCGCAGCGACGGCATAGCACTCGTCTACTTCAGGGCTGGCATTGGCGGCGAGGTGTCGCTAGCACGAACTTCAAATTCCCCCGAAATGGCTTTCGATGTCACCTTCGTCGAACTCCTCATTGAAGGCACCGGAATTAAGCTGGGCCGATTCGGCATTCTCGAGTTGCAAACGATGGATTTCCACGGCAGCTACCGAGAGGCGGTGTCACAGCTACGGAAGTCGGTAGATCTCTTCCCTGACGATTTCCCAGAGCAGATTAAGGCGCATCCTGAGTGGGCTGCGAAAGGCGTCGAGGGACCGAATATCGCGAACGTCGTCAAGCGAACTTTCTGGCAGATGTTCTTTAAGTTCAGCTTCGGTGCAGACCCACGGTGCGCCGGTACAGCGTTAGCTATTCCAAGAGCGGTCTGGGACAGCTGGCAGCCGTTTCTCGGATCACCTGCGCCAGTGAAGCAGGAAGATGGCACCTACAGACTGCGGTTGGCGAGTGAGTCAAACCACGAGCGGATACCAGCCTGGGTTTTCGTGTTCGACATTGACGCTTCAGCGAGTACAACGCCTAACCCTGTCATGATCGACACGGTGATAGGCGCGACCGCCAAGGCGTTCATTCACCACGCGCTAGTCGACGCTCCGGCGCATGCGGGAGATGCGCTGTTCGCAGACACAGGCATTTATGCGATTCTTGCGAGGCGCTTACGAGGTTACTGGCCCGACGAGTTCCCGCAGCTCGCGAGGCGTGGGAAGTAACAAGCAAGTAGTTCAATCGGCTGCTATGCTAACATTGTGCAACGCGGGGATAACTGGTGACGTGGTACTCGAAAGGGGCGCTGCAGACAGGGATGCCAGGCAGCCCTGAACCGGCACCCGTCACTCTTCGCGCAATGCCCTGATCGGATCGATCGCCGCGGCGCGCCGTGCAGGAATCAATACGGCGGCCACGGCGGTCGCCAGCAGCACCGCCACCGCAATCGCAATCGACACCGGGTCGCTGGAGATGTCGTTGAGATGATGCGCCAACATCCTGACCGCCAACACCGACAGGGGCAAGCCGAGCGTTAGGCCGGCGACGACGGGCCGCAGGCCGTCGCGCAACACGAGTCGTACGACATCCGCGCGACGCGCGCCGAGCGCGGCGCGGATGCCGATCTCGCTGGTGCGCCGCCCAACGTTATAGCTCATCACGCCGAACAAACCGATCGCCGCGAGCAGCAGCGCCAGCGCGCCGAGCCCCGTTGCCAGGCGCGCCACGAGGCGTTCATCGCGAATCGAAAAGCGAATGAGCTGCGACACCGGCTCCAGATCGTCGATCGCGACGGCGCGGTCGGTTTCGCGAATCGCGCGCCGGACCGATGGCACGATCGCGCCGGGGTCGCCGCCGGCGCGGACGAGCAGCCGCAGCTCGTTAGGCTGCGGAAATTTCGTCGTGCCGCTCGTGTACAGATACGGAATGTAGATGCGGGGCGCGGCAACCGGGGCGTTGGCCGTGTCGAGCGACTGGCCGCGCACGTCGGCGATCTCGCCGACGATTCTAACCACGCTCGAGTCGTCGAACCGCGCGAGCTGCCCGACAGGATCCGCGCCGTGAAAGTAGAATTGCGCGAACGACTGGTTGACGAGTGCCGTCCGGGGCGCGACGCCCTCATCCTGGGCGTCGAGATCGCGCCCCGAGATGAGACGTGCGCCGATGGTGCGCGCGTACCCGGCGCCGACTTTGTCGGCGGCGCTCACCGTATCGCGCGGCGACCGCACCACCTGGCCGGCGACGCTGACGTCGGTGTGCCACTCGGTACCGAGGAAGATGCCGTTCTGCGAGTACGAGGCGGCGGCTACGCCGGGCAGCGACGCCACCCGATCGCGCATGGCGTGCACGACGCTCGCCAGACGCTCGGCCTGATACCCCGGAGTCGCGACGTCGAGGTCGGCCACGATCAGATGATCGCGATCGAATCCGAGCCGCAGCGATTCGGTTTTGAGCAAACTACGCGTGAGGATCGACGCTCCGACCAGGAGCAGCAGCGACAGCGCGACCTGCCCAACGATGAGCGGGTGCGCGAGTCGCGTGTCGTGCGTCACCGAGCGACCAGCCGAGCGGAGCGCCGACGCGAGATCGATGCGCGAGGTGCGGAGCGCGGGCACCAACCCAAACAACATGGCCGTGGCGACCGCGAGGGCAACCGTGAACGCGATCACGTGGGCGTTCGGGCCAACGGTGAGCGAGATGGAATCGCCGTCCGATGCCATGCGCACGAGCATCCGGCTTCCCCACCAGGCGACGACGAGCGCAACGGCGCCGCTCGAGAGCGCGAGCACCATGCTCTCGGTGAGGAGTTGGCGCACCACCCGCCCGTGGTTGGCGCCTAACGCCAGGCGCAGCGAGATTTCACGCCGGCGCGCGAGGCCGCGTGCGAGCAGGACGTTGGCGACGTTCACGCACACGATGCACAGCAGCACGGCGACGCCGAGCATGAGTGTCACGAGCGGCGCGCGAAACGTCTCGCGCACCGACGAGAGCCCGCGCGCACCCGGAGCGACCGGGACCGTCACGCCGCCGCGATCTTTGATGTCCGCGAGCTCGTCCGGAGTCGCCGCCGCGAGGATCGCGGACCTGACGAGCGGTGTCGTCTGCGCGCGCACCTGGGCGATGGTCAGTCCGCGCTTGGGACGGCCGATGAGCAGCAGCCACATCATGCGCCGGTCCCGAAGCATTGGGACGTTCGGATGCAGGCGATCGTTGAGCACGATCGGCAGCCAGAGATCGGTGGGCTGCCCAACGATCTCGCCGGTGAACCCGGGAGCGGTGACGCCGGTGATCGCCACGCGAATGCCGTCGACGAGCACGCCGCGTCCAATGATCGCGGGATCTTTGTTGAAGCGGCGGGTCCAGTAGTCGTAGCTGATGGTGGCTTGCGCCGGCGCATCGGGGGCGTCGGCCGATGCGTCGAACGTGCGGCCCACCGCGGCGCCGACGCCGAGCACCGCGAAGTAGTTGCCCGAGACGAGGCGCCCCTGCGGGTGCTCGGGCTCGGCGGACGTTTCGGCGATCCGGGCGTCGACGCGGCCGGGGTCGCCGACCGCGGCGAGGCCGTCGAACGCACGCGCGTTGTCGCGCACCTCGGCGTACAGGGGAAACGAGAACAGCTCTCCGTTAGGCGTGCCGTGGTCGCGCGAATCGACCGCGCCCGGATCGCCGACGATGACGAGGCCATCGGGGTTGCGCACGGCAAGCTTGCGCGCGAGGACGGCGTCGATGAGCGAGTAGATGGACGCGTTGGCGCCGATCCCTAACGCCAGCGTGAGGACGATGACCAGGGTGACGCCGGGCGTGCGCCGCATGCTGCGCAGCGTGAGGCGGACGTCCCGCTCCAGGGTGTCGAGCCACTCGAGAGCGCTCATCCGCCGCGCCTCTTCGTTGAGGTAGGTGACGTTGCCGAATCGGCGCCGGGCGGCGAGCCAGGCATTGCGTCGCGAGAGCGACCCGCGCGCCGCCGACTGTCGCTGCGCGGCGTCGAGCTCGAGATGCAGCTGCATTTCGCGCTCGAGGTCGCGCGCGTGCCGGGCCCGGTGGAGCAGCGCGGCGACGCGGTAGCGCAGGCCGTCGACGACCGACATGGCGGCGCGCTCCCGTCTCGTTAGGCGCTGCGCATGACGCGCGCGACGGCGAGCGCGATGCGCTGGTATTCGGCCTTCCGTTCGCCGAGCTGTTTCCGTCCGGAGGCAGTGATGGTGTAGTAGCGCGCCTGGCGGCCGGTGGGCGTCGGGCCCCATTTGGACGTCACCCACCCCTTCACCTGCAGGCGCTCGAGCGCGGGATAGAGCGAGCCCTGCTCCACCGACAGCACATCGCGGGAGAGCCGCTCGATGTGCTGGGCGATCGCGTAGCCGTGCATTGACGCCGCGTGCAGCGACTTGAGGATGAGCATTTCCAGGGTGCCGGCGCCGAGCGGTCCACGGGCGGCGGTGGTGTCGTGCGGGAGCATAGGCTGTGCTCTACAGGTAGACGCACAGAATATGTAGGCGCCTACCTATTACCGCAAGAGGACGCCCGCGGAGTGGTCATCGCCGGTCAGCCGCGCGAACGCGCCCGTCATTCTCGGCGACAAGCGGACAGCTCGCGCAGAGGCTGCCGCCGCGAACGAGGTAGAACCGACAGCAACTCGCGCGTCGCAACTGCAGATGCAGCGCCCCGCCGGATTCGCTTGCCGTCACGTCGGGTCGCATCGCCCTTACGATGTCGTCGCCCGCGAAGAATGCGTCGAGCATTTGCACGAGCGGCCGTTGATCATCTCCGCTTGGCCACAGCGCGACGAAATGCGAAGCCCACAACGACGTTAGCACTCCCCACATTGCGCGTTCGGCGAACGCCGACCAGCGATACAGCGTCGCGACGACCGGAGCGGATTGGGCAACGAGCGCAACGCGAAGTGCGCGCAGCAACGCGTGATCGTCCGGGACGGTCGACATCGACGTCTGCTGCGCACGCGGATCGCCGGCGGCCACGGTACCGCGCGCCTCGTACACCGCCGTGCCTTCGACGAACGCCGAGGCGTTGAACCGAATGGCGATGTTGTCGAGGGAGACGTCAGGCACGCAGCGGAATCGCAGATACGGCGCGATCGCCATCGCCGACGTCCAGCCGAAGTGCAGCGCGAACGATCCCGCGATCGTGCGTCGGTCTTCCGTTTGGGACCGTGCGCCGATGCGTTCGAGGAGCGCATTGAACGGTCCGGTTGTCGCGTCGCGGAAATCGTCGCCGGCGATCCAACCAGCCCCCGTTGGTCGTCCGCGCTCAGGTTCCCAACCGGCGCCGAGCACGTGCCTAACGCTGCTTGTCGTCGCGACCGAGTGAGTCGGCGTGCTGCTGCTTGCGGGCGGCCGCGATCGAGTCCAGCCTGTGCCGCACGCGCACCAAGATCGCTTTCGTCTGCGCGTTGATGGTGCTGTCGCGCTGGCGCTGCGCGCGTGACGGGCCGCCGAATGGGAGCGGTGCGTCAATGCTGATTCCGCCGCGAGGCGTGGTCGGCATTGGCGATCCGGCCGCGCGCGCCGCGATGTCCTCTTGCGCTTGGGCACGCAGTTGCGCATCGCGATCGACTTGTGAGTCCGGCAAATGGATGATCGCGCCCGGTGCAGTGGCGGCGCCCGCGTACGCCGGCTCACGCGAGCCGCCAGGCAAGAGAAGTGGAGACACGCCGTGCGCGGTCCAGCGACGTTCGAAATCCGACTCGGCCGGCCGGCGCTGGCCAGGCGCAGCCGGCGTGCCGGCGCTCGAGTCGGGGACCACGGCTTGTCTCGGAGGGGGCGTCACCTGCTCGCGCGTCGGGGAGGCGAGGTGTGACCGTGGCTGCGGGCGCGTATTCGTCCGGACCGCCGATCTGACGTGCGTGAGGGTCGGCACGGCGACCGGACTCACGTATGTGATGCGGTCGGCCGCGCGTTCCGCCTCGTGCGTGGCAACGGGAGTGGGCAGCGGAGTGAAACGCGACGGCGCACTCGTGAGGATCAGGAGTGCGGTGGCGATGGTCACGCCGAACGCGGCGGCGGTACTCGCGACGCGGTCGGTTTGGGAGGCAGGGTCTGCACGAAGTCGCATCACCCGCACGTTCGCGACTCCGCCGACCCTAGTCAACTGCGAATTCGACTACGTCGATGAACGCTTTCTCAGCGTCGCGGTCGACCGTCGCTTCATCGCCGGCACGCCGGCTACTCACGCACGATATCGTACCTGGTGGTGACCAGTCCGCTATTGTACGTCCGCGTCTCGATGTGCCGCAGCTGGATGTCGCGCCGCGTGGGTCCGAAGAGCGGAATCCCGTCGCCGATGAGCACCGGCACCCGCGTGATCGTCGCGTGGTCGATGAGACCGGCGTCCAGAAAACGCTGAATGGTGATCCCGCCATCGACATACAGATGCTGCATGCCGCGCGCAGCGAGTCGCGCCACGACCGCGGCGGGCTCATCATCCATGAATTCGATGACCGCGTTAGGCGGCAGCTCGGCGTCGCACGACCGCGTGGTCAGGACGATCACCGGTTGACGAAACGGCCACGGACCCAACCCCAGCACCACGTCGAATGTCCCTCGACCCATCACCACCGCGTCGACCGAGGCAATGAACGCGGTGTAACCGTGCTCTTCGCCACCGTCGGCCGGCAGGAAGTCGAAGCGGCCGTCGCGTCGAGCCATGAATCCGTCGACGCTGACGCCGACAAATACCGAGCATTGCACGGGCGTTCGACCAGATCCCGAGCCGTTAGGCACTCGGGGTCGCGTCGCTCCGATATGGGAAGCTGACGACGAAGACGGAACCGGCGCCATCGATCGCGTCGACTCGAATCGCCCCGTCGAGCAGGGCAACCATTCGCTTGGTGATCGCGAGCCCGAGGCCTGTGCCTTCGTGATTGCCGCCCTCCATCTCGAGCTGCGTAAACGGCTCGAAGATGCGTTCACGATCGCCGGAAGGAATGCCTGGGCCCGTGTCCGCCACGACAAACGTCAGCGTGTCGGGTGACCGCTCGACCGTTAGCGTGACGCCACCCACCTGCGTGAACTTCACCGCGTTGCCAAGCAAGTTGAGGAGGCACCTGGCGCAGCTTGCCGGGGTCGGCGTGAACGTCGCGGGCGCGTCGTCGAAGTTCGCCGTGAAGGCGAGCCCGCGCGCCTCGGCAAGCGGCGTGATCACCGCGCGAATCTCGTTCGCAATCTCGACAAGTGACACGGACTCGGAACGCACCGTGTCTCGCGCCCAGCGTCGAGCCGCGCGAACGACAGGATCTCCTCGATGATTTGCTGTTGGTGCCGCGCGGTTGCCTTGATCCGCGACACGTAGCTCAGCCGCTTGGTCTTCGAAGCGTCCACCGAGACCGGTTTCGAGGAGCTCCGTATATCCAATCACGGCGTTCAACGGTGTCCGCAGTTCGTGGCTCGAGCGTCGTCGACGAAGGTCGCCTTTGCGCGGCTCTCCTCCTCGGCCCTCAGAGCGGCTTGGGTGCGAACGGCCACTTCCTGGCGCAGTGTGACGATGTCACGCTCGGTCTCTTCCGATTCGCGCCCGTAAGGCCTTGAGTTCTCGCAGCTCGGCCTTCGCATCGGCGATTTCCTTTTCAACCTGCGATGGATAACTCGTCACCCATTCGGCGAAGGCGCGTTGGCTCGCCCAGCAAATTCTCGACATCGTTTTCGAGGCGGAGTTCGGGATGCGATTCGGTCCAGAAGTGCGCGAACCGGACGAACCCGAGAAACAGCATGAGGTATTGTAGTAACGGCGATCGCCGAGTACTCGCGCGAGCTCCGCGAGCAGCGGCTGGTGCTCCTGCGGCATGACAAAAACGACCGGCAGCGGCAGAAAAGATGCGTTTCCGCTAGCGCTCAGACCCCTGGGGATCCGGCCATTGATCGAGCGTGCCGGACCGATGCGGAGATGCTGAACAGACTGATCTCGCGTTCTGCCGCGTCCGGAAACGGCGTCTGGAGCAACGCGATCGCCTCCTGCGACCGAAATGCCCTCGACGCCCGGGATCTGCCCGCGACGTTGCCAGAGCCGATAAGAAATGCGCAGTGGCGGGCCATGCAGTACGGCACCGAACAGAAACGCGAGACGTAGACGAACAGCCGCTCTTTGAAGAGCGTGGCAGCGGCGAATTGAAATACGGGAACTGCCACCATGCCGAGAACATTGACATCGACGATCGGCGGTTCGCCCTGGGCCATCATGAAATGATGGAGCAAGAGGTCGAAAGCGCGCGGCGATTCGCGAAGCGCAGCGTGTCGACGGTGGGGAATTCGGCCAGTGTGCGAGGCAGGTGAGTCGATCGGGTTAGACGCCAAGTACGATCGTCACCGAAGTGTCGCGGAACCATTGTCTACCGGTATTGACCACTCGATTAACGAGGTCGCGTCCCCGCCGTCAACGGATAACCGATAATAACGCCTCGCGAAACGCCCTCCGGATTCTGAACGTCGATCGAGTACGAGCTCGCGCCGTGTCGATACTCGAGCGCGAATCCCGGCCACGCCGCCGGAATGCACGGGTCGAGGCGAAGGCGATCGCCCGCTTCTCGAACCCGAAGCATCCCTTCCAGCGCCACGCGGTAGCTCCAGCTCGCCGAGCCGGTGTACCAGGTCCATCCGCCGCGGCCGTCATGGCCCGGCGCGGCGTACACGTCGGCGGCGACGACGTACGGCTCGACCTTGTACGTCGCGCGTCGGCCGGCGTCCGCGCTCGCGTCAGCGGATTGAGCATTCTCATAAGCTCGCCGGCGCGGTCGCCGTCGCCCAGCCTCGCCATCGCCAGCACGGCCCACAGCGCCGCGTGCGTGTACTGCGCGCCGTTCTCGCGAACGCCGGGCAGGTAGCCCTTGATGTAGCCGGGATCGTGCGCCGATCGATCGAACGGCGGCGTGAGGAGCAGCAGCAAGCGCGCGTCCTCGCGCACCAGCTGCTCGTTGACCGACTGCATCGCCGCGCGCGCGCGCTCCGGGTCGCCGGCGCCGGAGAGCACGGCCCAGCTCTGCGCGATCGCGTCGATGCGGCACTCGTCGTCGGCCGCGGTGCCGAGCGGCGTGCCGTCGTCGAAGAACGCGCGGCGGTACCAGGCGCCGTCCCACGCGCTGCGCTCCGCCGCCGCGGCGTACGCATCGGCTCGCGCGCGCCAGCACGTCGCGGCGGCTTCGCGTCGCCGCGCGCGCTCGGCATGCACGGCGAACGCGCGCAGCGTCGCCGTCAGGAACCAGGCCAGCCACACGCTCTCGCCCTTGCCCTCGCGCCGACGCGATTCATGCCGTCGTTCCAATCGCCGCCGCCGATGAGCGGCAGTCCGTGCTCGCCGGTGGTGCACGCGCGATCGAGCGCGCGGACGCAATGCTCGTAGAGCGTGCCCGCTCGTCGCTCACGACCGGCAGATCGTACGCCTCCTGCTCGTCGGCGCCCAAGCGTGCGCATGTCGAGGAACGGCGCGCGCTCGTCCAGACGGCGGCGTCGCCGGTGACGCGCACGTAGTGATCGGCGACGAACGGGCAGCCACGCGAGATCGTCGGAGAAGCGCGTGCGCACGCCGCGTCCCGACGGCTCGTGCCACCAGTGCTGCACGTCGCCCTCGACGAACTGCCGCCCGGCGCGCGCGAACAGATGCGCGCGCGCGAGCGCCGGCTCGGCGTACACGAACGCCATGCAATCCTGCAGCTGATCGCGAAAGCCGTAGGCGCCGCTCGATTGGTAGAGCGCCGACCGCGCCCACATGCGGCAGGCCAGCGCCTGGTACAGCGACCACCGATTGAGCATGGCGTCGAAGTCCGGCTCCGGCGTCCGCGACGGTGATCACCGACAGCCGCTCGTCCCACGCGCCGACGGCATCGTCGATCGCCGCTCGCACGCGGCGGCACGGCGACGGTACCGCTCGATCAGCGCGCGCGCCGTCCGCATCGCTCGTCGGCGGCGCCGAGCAGCATGACGATCGTCGCGCGTCTCGCCCGGATCGCAGCGCGATCGCGCACTGCAGCGCCGCGCACGGATCGTAGCCCGCGCCGGTTGCGCCGGAGAGCGTGCGACGCTGTCAGCGCCGGCCGGCGCGACGAGATCGCCGTTTCGGCCGATGAAGTGATCGCGGCGCGCCGTGTAGCTCGTGACGCGTCTCGCTGATCCACGAGAACGCCACCCGAGTCGCGAAGTCGGGCGCGAAGAAGTTCTGCGCGAACAGGGCGCCGGAGCTCGCGTCGCGCCGCGTGTGCAGTTGATGCCGCGTGTGCTCGTGCTCCGCGCCGAGCACCCATTCGACGTAGCTGGTGAGCGAGAGGCGCCGGGGCGCGGCGCCGCGATTGGTGACGCGCAGGTGCGCGATCTTGACCGCGTCGGCGCGCGGAACGCCGAGCGTCAGCTCGGTGACGATGTCGTCGCGCCGTGTGCGAGAAGCGCGTCACGCCCGGCGCGTGCGTCACCGTGTATCGCGGCGACTGCGACGCGGTCCCGACGGCGGAGGCCGGCCCGGGCGTCGGCGTCCACACGCGCCGCTGTCGACGTCCCGGAGATACAGCACCTCGCCGCACGGATCGGAGACCGGATCGTTGTACCACGGCGTCAGCCGGAAGAAGTAGCTGTTCTCCGCCCACGCGAATCCGCCGCCGCGCTCGGTGACGCAGAACCCGATGGCGGGATTCGCGATGATGTTCGCCCATGGCGCCGGCGGAACGCGTTCGCCGGCGACGTCGATCGCGTAGTCGCCTAGCGCGTCAGCCCGCCATATCCGTTCGCATGCGGCGACGGCCAGCGACGGCGTCGGTGGCGTGGCACCGACCGCGACGCCGTCGATCGCTCCCGCCGGCGCTGGCCGGCTCCGATTGGGCGCGCGATTCGCATGGCTGAGGATGTTCGCCGCGACGATCTCGCCGAGCCCGACGCCGTCGCACATCACCTGAATGCGCGCGGTCGGTGCGGAGCAGCGCCACATCCTCCGGCGACAGGTGGTCGGCGCGCCGAATGAACACGCCGCCGGGGCGCTCGAGCACGCCGCCTTCGCCGGACGCCATCGCGATGGTCGTGAGTTGATCGTGGAGCTCCTGCGCGTACGAATGCGCCTTCGCGTTCAGAATCACGAGATCGGAGCGGATGCCCTTCGTGCGCCAGTACCGGTGCGCCACGAGCAATTGCCGCACGCTCGGCAGACCGGCCGGCGCGCGGATCGTCGCCAGGACGATCGGCCAGTCGCCGGAGATGCCCTGCGCCCAGAGCGCCGATTGCCCGCGCGTCACGCTCGCGCGCTCGGTCGGCCGACGCGCGCAAGGCTTCGTGCGGATAGACGAGCGCGCCGGCGAGCTCCTGATAGAGCGCGACGTCGGCGGGCGCGATGTCGAGATCGCGCAACTCGACTTCCGCTTCGGTCCGCGCCAAGCTCAACGCGCGATCTGCCGCGGCGCTTGTCGCGATAGCGGTCGGCGAGTTGAAGCGCCGCTTCACGCGTGGCCGCCACCGCGGTGGTGAACGCGACCGCCGCCGACCGGCCCGGCTCGATTCGCACGCGGACGCGCAGCGCGACGATCGGATCGAGCACCGCGCCGACGCTGCCCGACAGCGCACGTCGGCGATCGAGCGCGAGCGGCGCGTGAGCCGTCGGCCGCGTCCGATGAAGCGCGCGCGATCGGTTTCGCAGCTCACCTCACCGACGCGATCCGGGCCCGCGGCCACCACGTGCACGCACCACGGCCACGCCTCGTCCGCCGAGCGCGGGCGACGACTCGCGAGCAAGCGCGCCGCCTGCACCCACTCCGTCTCCACGAACAGCTTCTGAAACGCCGGATGGGCCTTGTCCGCGTCCGCCGGACAGAGCACCACCTCACCGTAGCTGGTCAGCTCGAGCTCGCGCGTTAGTGCGAGAACGGTTGACGAGCGTCACGCGACGCACCTCGGCCTGCTCGCTGGCGACGACCACGATTTCGGTGTCGCGTTTCCACGGCGCCATCGCGCCGCACGAAGACGACGCGATCGGTGGCGAAGCTGCGCGATACGATCGACGGCATCACGCACACCGGCTGATACGCCGCCGACCAGACGGTCGCCGCGGTGAGATCCTTGATGTAGATCCAGTGGCCGGTGTCGTCGCGCGTCCCGTCGGCGCGCCAGCGCAACACGTCGATCTCGTTCGCTCGGCTGTACCCGCTGCCGGCGTTCGTTAGGAGCACGTTGTAGCCGTTTCCGCCGAGGAGCGCGACGTGCGGCTCGGGTGTATGCGGCGTGCTCACTTCGTGCACGGCGTGCGCGTCGTCGACGACGCGGCGGACGTCATGACCCCCGTGTCCGACTGCTCGGGCGCGGGACATAGCGCCGAGGAATGCGTTCGTCGAGCAGCAGCGCGGTCGCACGGACACCGGGATCGGCCATGAACCGGCGCTGCCAGATTCCTTCGTGCCGCGACTCGCCAATGCTCAACGCATTGTCGAACGCGACGACGCTCATCCCGATGTGATGCGCCATGTGCGTGCGCACTACGGCCACGCCCTGATCCTCATCGGGCCGCGTGTAGTCGAGCGCATCGTAGAATCCGTACGAGCCGAGCGCGCCTCGCGCTTCGAGCGCGGCGAGATTCTTCAGCGCTTCGTGCGCATCGACGGCCAGCGCCAGCGCCGACGCGTACGGCGCGACGACGAGATCGGATGCGAGTCCGCGCTTGAGCGCGAGGTCGGGCACCCCGAACGCGCGGTACTGATACGTGTCGTGCCGGTCGCGGAGGTTGTACGCGGACTCGGAGATGCCCCACGGCACGCCTCGCCCGTCCGCATACGCGACCTGCCGCTCGACCGCCGAGTGGCAGGTCTGATCGAGTAGCGAGAAGGGCCGCGCCGGCATGACGAGCAGCGGCATGAGATACTCGAACATCCTACCGCTCCACGATGCGAGCGCGGTCGCGCCGCCCGAGACAGTCAGCGACCGCCCGAGGTGGAACCAATGCTCGACCGGCACGTCGTCCTTCGCAATCGCCATGAAGCTGGCGAGTCGCGACTCGGAGGCGAGCAAGTCGTACAGCGATTCGTCGCGGGTGCCGGATCGCGCGTCGTAGCCGATCGCGAACAACCGGCGCTTCGCGTCATAGACGAGCCGGAAATCCATGGCCGCCGCCATCTCGCGCGCACGTCCGGCGAGTGAGTCGAGTCGCGCGACTAACGCTGCCGCCGCGGGCGACGACGCCGCCGTCTCACGAAGCGCAATCGACGCCTCCCACTCGGGATCGAGATCGAAGCTCGACAACTCGTCCGCGGCCGCTTGCAGACGCTGCCTAACCCAGAGCGCCGCCGCGGTGATCTCGGCGTCGGCGGGCGTCGCGTGTCGGCGCAGCTCGAGGATGGCCGACTGATAGGCGAGGAGACGCTCGCCGACCCAAGCGCCGCCGGTATCCTCGTACGGTCCGAGCCTCGGCGGCAATCGCGGCCCACACGCGTCCGTCATCCACCGGCGCCAGCGCCAGCTCCGCGCATCCCTGCGCCAGCGCAACGAGATGTCCGGCGAGGTTGCCCGAGTCGACCGTCGAGACATAGGGCGGATCGAGGACGGTGAGATCGGCGATGTTGTACCAATTGAAGAAATGGCCTTGTACCCGCGGCATCCGGTCGAGCGACTGGAAGGCGTGCTCGAGGCGGTCGATCATTTCGCCGCGCGTTAGGAATCCGAGATCGCCGGCCGACGCCGTCGCGAGCAGTTGCAACCCGATGTTGGTCGGCGACGTGCGCGTGGCGATCAGCGGCTCGGGCGTCTCCTGAAAATTGTCCGGCGCGAGCCAGTGCGTGTCCGCGGTGACGAACCGATCGAAGTATCGCCAGTGATGCAACGCGTACCGCAGCGCTGCCGCGCGCTCGCCGGCGTCGAGCATGAGCGACCGGCGGCGCACCGGCGCGCTCAACGCGAGCGCCGTTTCCGGCGCGGACATCCACACTAGGGTCAGCGCCGTCCATGCGCCGGCGACCGACCACCACGCGAATCCGCCCTCGAGCGCATGGATGCCGGCGTGCCGCGCCGCGGCCGCCATGACGGCCGCGCCTAACAGAACCGACGGCCACATGCGCCGCCAGATCGAGCGCCGACCGTGTCCCGTCGATTCTTCGACGTACGATGCGGTTTGCCACTCGAGCATGCGGCGGCGCGTCCAGCGCACTCGGATGACGGTCCGCGCAATCGCGTCGATGGCCAACAGCGCCTGGTCCGGCAGCAGCACGACGGCAAGCGCGAATTGCTGCAGCGCATGCAGCGCGTCGTGCGCGACCGCCGCGTAGTACGGGCGCCATGCCTGGTCCTGCGGCGGCCGCGCCGCCGCGAAGATCAGCGGGACGATCCACGGCGTGCCGAATGCCGCGAGCGCGGCTATCGTCCACGTCACCCACGATCCGGGCAGGAGCGTCCAACCGGCGGCGAGCCAGAGGAGCACCGCGATGGGTGTCGTGCTGCGCCGCAGATTGTCGGCGATCTTCCACCGGGAGAGCGCGGAGAGCGGGGCGCGATTCGCACCGGTGCGACCGGGTACGCGCCGCGTCAGCCAGCGTAGCAGTTGCCAATCGCCACGTATCCAGCGGTGTGCACGACGGGTCGACGTGAGATATCGCGTCGGGTAGTCATCGAACACCTCGACATCGGTGACGAGTCCCGCGCGCGCGAACGTCCCTTCGAGGAGGTCGTGGCTGAGCAGGCTGTTGTCGGGAAATCGTCCGTCGGTCGCCTGCCTAACAGATGTCGACGTCGTAGATGCCTTTGCCGGTGAAGGTGCCCTCGCCGAACAGATCCTGGTACACGTCGGACACGGCGGTGGTGTACGGATCGACACCGGGATGTCCAGCGTAGATCGCTGCGAATCGCGACTCGCTCGCGCTCGGCAGCGAGACGCTGACGCGCGGTTGGAGAATGCCGTAGCCCCGCACGACGCGGCCCCGCGCCGGATCGTACACAGCGCGGTTCAGCGGATGGGCGATGGTTCCGATCAACTCCGCCGCCGCGGAACGCGGGAGCAAGGTGTCGGCGTCGAGCGTGATCACATAGCGGACGTGCGCGAGCCACGGGAGATCGCCCTCGGTGACGGCAAATGCTCCATCGGCAGCACCGCGAATGAACGCGTTGAATTCGACGAGCTTTCCGCGCTTACGCTCCCAGCCCATCCAGATCGCGTCCGCGGCGTTCCATCGCCGCGGGCGATGCAGCAAGTAGAACGGCGCGTCCAACTCTCCACGATACGCTTCGTTCAACACGCGAATGCCGGCGACGGCTGCATCGATGATCGCGACATCCTCGGCGGCGTGCTCGGTTTCGGCATCGAGAAAATCGCCGAGCAAGGCGAAGCGAATTTCCCGATCGCGATTGGCGAGGAATTGGACTTCGAGGTGATCGAGCGCCTGCGTCACCGCCTCGGGACTTCCCAACAACATCGGCACG
The DNA here is from genome assembly GCA_963702675.1 of uncultured Gemmatimonadaceae bacterium. Taxonomy (GTDB): domain Bacteria; phylum Gemmatimonadota; class Gemmatimonadetes; order Gemmatimonadales; family Gemmatimonadaceae; genus JADGGM01. The sequence goes on along the minus strand of CAVPDN010000008.1, from coordinate 365,095 downwards.
ACGACGATCGTGCGATTCTGCTCGGGAACGGCGTCCGCATAATCCAGCCGCGGGAGACGCAATGCGGGAATGACCACGTTGACGATCTGATGAACGATCGCGACCGCGGCGTCGGCGGCGGGGAGACACGCGAACAGCGGCCGCGACGACAATCCATATCGAACGATCGAACGGCGCGGCGAAAACGAGCGGCACGAGCAGCACGGCAAGCGTCGCCGCGAACACGACGAACAGGGCGCCAAAGTACGACGCCGATGGATGCGCGAGGATCGCCTGACGGATTCGCGTGGCGCGATCGCCCCGGAACGCACGGGCGTGCTCGAACGCGCGGCGCCCTTCCCCGATCAGATAGTGACCGACATGTCCCGAGCGGGCATCGGATTCACCCTCCGCCACCGCGGTGCGCGCCGCACGAACGGCTTCCGCCGCGACGGCGCCTTCGTCGAGCTTCGCTCCTTTGGCGATTTCCTCGACAGCATGGCGATATTGATCGCGCGTCGCGCGGGTCATTTGCGGATACGCGTTCGCGGGATCCTCACGCAGCGTCGCCTCGGCAATGCTCGCCGATTCGACGACCGTCGTCCAATCAATGTTGGCGACGTGGCGCAAGCTGGCGATGGAGTTCGCCATCACGAGCTGCGTCAGCGCGAGCTCTTGCGCCGAGCGCTGCGCCGCGTCTTCCACCGTCATGACGTCTTCGGCCAGCCACTGCTCGAGCCAGAGCAGCGGCGTGAAGTCGGATCGCCGGCTGCGAATCTGCTGCAGGAATCTGGTGAGAAATGCGGGCGTGAGGGTGGGGCCGCGATGCACGAACGCCGCGAGGTCCTCGTCGCCTAACGGACCGGCGTCGATGAGGCGCGACACCCACGCATCGGCCGACGCGCGATCGGCGACGTCGCGCGACGCGCGGCGCGCCATTCGCCTCACGTTCTCGAGATACCCGATCCGCAACATCGCCGGAATCGCCCATAGCTCTCCCAGCGTGAGCGCGCTCACCCGTTGGTACTCGGTCAGGACAGAGCGCCACGCTCGCTTCGTCGAGGCGCCCATCCGTGTGGGTGATCAACTCGACGATGATGTCGTAAATCCGGGGATATCCGGCGCGCAGTCCGTCACCGGACCAGCTTGGGCAGCTCGCGATAGTAGCCGGCCGGAAGCATCGCACGAATCTCCGGCAGCTGCTCGACAACAATGAAGAAGTTGTCGAGCAGCCATGCGCCCGCGGGTCCGACGTCCGCGCCGGCGACGGACGCCGCGGCGAGCGTCTCGCGGGCCGCGTTCAGCGCGCGCTCGGTCGCGTCGAGTTGGGCGATCAGCGGGCCGCGATCCCGGCGATGGAACCATCGCGTCGGTGCGGCTGGGGCGAGGACGTGGCGCCGCGCCAACTTTCGCGCATGCGAGCCGAGGCGGCCCGCACCGAATATTTCGCCCTTGATCGGACGCCGCTCGTGCGAGTCGGGCGCTGCCGGAGTCACCGTACGCGAATCGGTCGTCACGCTGTGGGGGTGTCAATGACGACGGTTCGGTCACCGGATCAATGCATAGCGCTCACGATCGGAAGAAAGCTGGACCGAGAGGCTCTCGGGTCGCCTGGCCATTCAGGCCGCATGACCGGGGGGAGGTGCCACGACGGGCACGCACCAGCATTTGTAATGTACACCCGCAGTGGGCATGGCACGCGGACCAACGGTCTCTCGATCCGGCCGTCAGGCCTGCTCGTTCACGTTCGGCTGAGTAGGTCAAGAAGAGCCGCTACGTTCAAGACCAGGAACGATAGCACGCGTAGAATCGAGGCAACCCTAACACGAGGTGCTTCAATGCACGCCAACAACGCCGCGTCCCCCGCCCCCGCCACGAACGCCAGCGTCTGCCGCTGCGGAGAACAGTGTTCGTGCGATTCGTCGCGCCCCTGCCAGTGCGGCAATGCATGCCGCTGCGCGACGTGCAGCAAGGCCAAGCCGCGGGTCCATGTCCGACTAATGCCTAACGTGCGCGCGGCCCTCCTCGCCGCCGCGCTGGCACCACCGGTCGTCGCACAAAGCGCGGCGCCCCTCGTGCCGCGGAGTTCATTCAGCATCTCGCTGATGCAGGCGCGTCCCCAGGGCGAGCTCGGTGCGAACATCGGACTCGGATACGGTGTGAGCGGCGCATACCTGTTCCGGCTCGATCGCGCCGGCATCGTGAGCATTCGTGCCGACGTCGGCGTGGTGGAATACGGAAACCAATCCAAGCAAACGGCGCTGAGCAGCACCGTGGGCGGCCGGGTGCAAGTCAACGTGCGGACGACGAACTACATCTTTCCCGTCACCGTCGGGCCACAGGTGATGTGGCCCACCGGCCGTCTGCGTCCCTACGTGAACGTCGGCGTCGGGGGACAAGGATTCGTGACCGAGAGTCACGTTGAAAGCCTCGACGGCGGAACTCCGTTCGGGAGCACCACGAACCAATCCGACTTCGCGCCCGCGTGGTCCGTGGGCGGCGGCATCTATGCGCCGGTGTATGCCGGGAAGCGAATGAACGTGCTCATCGACGTAGGCGTGCAATACATCAACGGCGGAAACGCGCGCTATCTCCACCGGGGCAGTATCGTCGACCTTCCGAACGGACACACGAGCATCTCACCCTCGGTGAGCGCCACGCACCTGATGGTCGTGCGCGCAGGCGTGAGGATCGGACTATGACACGCTCGACGATGGTTGCAGCGCACGCTCGCTGCGTTAGTCGCGCTGATGGCAGTCGGCGCCATCTCCGGCGCCACCTACGAACATGCGATGCGAGGGCGCGCCATGCGCGAGTTTCCCGCGCCGGGACGGATGGTCGATGTCGGCGGTGGTCGTCGGATTCAGCTCGACTGCCGAGGGAGCGGATCCCCGACGGTCGTGCTGGAGTCGGGTCTCGATACATTCGGATCGTTGGCATGGGCAAGCGTTCACGATTCGATCGCCAAGACCACGCGCGCCTGTGCTCTACAGTCGCGCGGGCATCATGTGGAGCGACGCGAGCACGGCGCCGTTCGACGGCGAATCGGTGGCGCGGGACCTCCACGCCGCACTCGTCGCGGGTGCGGAGTCTCCGCCCTGGATCATGGTCGGGCATTCGTTAGGCGGTCCCTACATCATGTTGTTCACGAAACGGTATGGGGCCGAGGTTGCCGGGCTCGTCTTCGTCGACGCCACGCACCCCGATCAGTTCACGCGATTTCGCGCGGCCACAGGAAAATCGCTCACGCCGACGCCGGGCGTGGTGCGCATCGGTGCAGCGCTCGCCTGGAGCGGGTTGGTCCGTCTGATGCCGAGCGCGCGGGCGCCGTCGTCATGGCCCGCCCAGGTCGAGCGCATCTCACAGGCATTTCTGCCGTCGTCGCTTCGACGAGCTGAGGCGGGAGATTGACGCGATTCCCGCCACGCTCGCGCAGGCAGGCACGATGCAACAGCTCGGCGATCGTCCGCTGGTGGTGCTCACGGCCGCCAGCGAACCGAGCGCCGAAGCACTTCGTGCGATGGGCCTCACCTGGGCGCAAGGCGCCCGTCTCCGAGCTGCGTCGCGCGCGCTGCACGAGGACCAGGCGACGTGGTCGCGGCGAGGCCGCCACGAGCTCGTGCCTAACGCGTCGCACTACATCCAGTTCGACAAACCAGCGGCCGTGATCGCGGCCGTGCGCGAGGTGATCGGCGCGATTCGCTAGCGTGCCTTGACGCGATGGGCCGGCGCGCGCACGATTGCTACTCCCCGTTTCTCGGGAGCAGTGATGAGCAGCGTCGCCGGTGCGGGTGATTTCATCCCCTGGGCAGGCGGGTGCCTCCTCATCGGTCGCGCGATTTCCGTGATGCCGGTGCACGCGCACTACGCGATTCAGATCACGCTTGGCTCGGAACCTGGCGTTCGCTTCCGCACCGACGCACGTTCGGAATGGACCGAGTACGACGCAGCGATAATTCCGTCCCGCCAGCCGCACATGATGGACGCGACAGGTGTCGAGTTCGACGCCGTCATCTTCGTCGAGCCGGAGACACCGGAGGGTCGCGTGGTGAGCGAGCTGTATCCGCACGCCGGGATCGCGGCATTGACGGAGGAGCCGTTTCTTCGCGCGGGCTCGGCGTTGTTCGCCACGTGGCAGCGCGTCGGCAATAGCGAAGCGACGGCATCGGCGGCGCGCGAGGCAATCAAGGCGCTCGCGCACGGGGCGCGGCCGTCGGTGGTCTCGGACGAGCGCATCCTGAGAGCGGTCGCGTACGTCAACCGACACCTCGACGGGCCGTTGACACTCGAGGAGGTGGCCGGCGACGCGTGCCTCTCTCCGAGTCGCTTTCGACACCTGTTCGTCGACGAGACGGGGACAGCGTTCCGGCCTTACGTGCTGTGGCGACGCTTTCTGCTCGCGTGGGAGATCGTGATGCGCGGCGGGTCACTGTCGGCCGCAGCCCATGCGGCGGGCTTCGCCGACGCCGCCCATCTGTCGCGAACATCGAACCGCATGTTCGGCTTCCCGCCCTCGGCATTGCAGATCAACCAGCGGCACTAAGAGCGGGCGACCGGACTCGAACCGGCGACGTCCAGCTTGGGAAGCTGGCATTCTACCAACTGAATTACGCCCGCGTGCTGTCACATCTGGGAAGCAACGTAGCTCCCGCCTGATCCCCCCTCAAGTCCGATTCCGCCGTCCCCGCGCGTCATCAGTTTTATTGCGCGACCCAGTACAAATCTCGCGTACCAGTCTCGTGAACCTTACAGGAAGATTACAACGCCGCGCGTTCGCCGTGCGTAGGTGCGTCGTACATCCTGACTTTGCGCCGATCCTGTCGAGGCCGGACGGCACTCGATTTACCTCTCTCAAGAGGATCTCGCTGCATGCATAAGCTCGTCGCCGCCCTGCTCGTGCTCGCGACGCCAGTCGTCTTGCACGCCCAAAGCTCCGTCCACGGAACCGTGGTCGACCAACAGTCCGGCTCACCGATCGCCGGCGCCACCATCACCGCGCCCGACACCACCGTGCGCACGATGACCGACGCCGCGGGTGCGTTCACGCTCAACGCGAGCGGCGCCATCGATCACGTCACCGTGTCGGCCGCCGGCTACGTCACCAAGGATGTGCCGGTGTCCAACCCGGGCACCGCGCTCCACATTCGATTGACGATCGCGCCCGTGCAGCTCGTCGGCGTACAGGTGGTGGCGAGCAGTCCGAATCCGTCGACGGCCGTGCTCACATCGCACGACCTCGATCGATCGAGCGGACTCAGTCTCCAGAGCTCGCTGAATACCGTGCCGGGGCTGTTCATGCAGACGCGTACCCCGTGGGGCGGCGCGCGCATCACGATCCGCGGCTATTACCCGAGCACCAGCGGCAACAGCCCCAACTCCAACGGGCTCGGCTACCAGGTGTTCTACAACAACATTCCGATCACCGACGCCACGGGCTCGACCGTGCTCGACGACATCGACTACTCGACGCTTAGGCAGCGTCGAGGTGATCAAGGGACCGGCGTCCAGTCTCTACAATAGTTACATCGGCGGCACCGTGCTGCTCAACACCGCGCGGCCCGCGCCTAACGAGACGAGCGTCGGCCAGCAGGTGGTGAGCGGCACGGACGGGCTCGTGCGGACCAACACGTCGTTCGAGACGGCCGGCGAGAGCGGCGACTTCTCGCTGAACTACGGTCATCAGGACTACGACTCGTTCCGTCCGCACAGCGGGTCCACCAAGGATTACTTCCGCGCCACAGGCGACATGGTGGCGAACACCAACCAGACGCTGTCGGCGTATTTCTCGTACAACAAGTCGTTCGAGAACCTGGCCGGCGAGATCGACAGCACGCCGTTCTATGCGCGCCTGGCGCAGAGCAACCCGGCGTACCTGGCCAACAACTCGCACATCCGCGTCAACAGCTTCATCTCCGGCCTAACGGACCAGATCCGGTTGGGCGATCACTTCACCAACCAGACGACGGTGTTCGGCGTCGGCCGCCAATCGGGCCAGCCGTTCGCGCACGGGTTCACCGACGTCAACCAGTACAACTTCGGCGCGCGCACGCAGTTCGGCTTCTCCGGCCAGTTAGGCGCGGGCACCGGCGTCGGCGGCACATTCGGCGCGTCGGTCCAGCAGTCGAATCTGACGTCGAACGGCGTGTTCATCGTGCCGGCCCCGCCCTTCCCGGAGCGGCCCACCGACCAGGAGAACGGCGCCACCGCATCGTCGCTGTTCACGGAATGGAGTTTCGCGCTGCCGCAGGCGTTCACGATCACCGCCGGGGCGAGCCTCAACAAGAATCAGTTCAACATCCGCAACGTGCTGAACGCGGGCACGCTGTTCGACACCACGCAGGTGTCGTCGGAGACGTTCGGCTGGGAGTTCGACCCGCGCATTGCGGTGAGCAAGGAGATCCACGGCAACGCACTCGTGTACGCGAGCGTCAGCGCCGGCTATGCCCCGCCCCTCCTGAGCAACGTGGTGGCGAGCGACGGCACGGTGGACCTGGATCTCAAGCCCGAGCGCGCCGTGCAGTACGAGGTGGGCACGCAGGGCACCTTCCTCGACCAGCGCCTAACGGGACAGCTCTCGCTGTTCGACATCGAGAACACCAACAAGCTGGTCACGGAAACCGCCGACGCCGTCACGTTCACGACCAACGCCGGCAAGCAGCGCAATCGCGGCGTCGAAGTCTCGCTCAGCTACCTCGCGGTGAGCGACACCGCGCGTCCGATTTCCACGGTGCGTCCGTGGGCGTCGTATGCGTTCACCGACGCCACGTTCACCGACTTCAAGAGCGACAACAACAACAACGCGCAGACGGTCGACTTCTCCGGCAACGATGTGCCGCGCGTCCCGCGCAACATGTTCAACGCCGGTCTCGATCTGGCGAGCAACGTCGGGCTGTATCTCAACGGCTCGTACCAGTACGTGTCCAAAGTGCCGGTGACGTTCGACAACTCGACGTTTGTCCGCTCGTACGACCTGCTCGGCCTCAAGCTCGGCTACAAGAAGGACGTGAACAAGCACTGGCTGCTCGACCTGGCCGTCGGTGGTGACAACCTGACGGGAAGCACGTACTATAGCTTCCTCTTCGTGGGCGCCAACTACGCCGCGCTGGCACAGGGTCCGGACGGCGGTCGCGGAGACGGGTACATCATTCCCGCGCCGTACAAGGCGCAGTTGTACAGCAACATCAGCCTCCGATACGTGTTCTGATACGTGTTCTGATCGACCGGCTCCGCGCGCGCGACGAGTGGAAGTTCTTCGGCGCCCTTCCGAAGGCGGATAGCCCGCTCGCCGCCGCGTGGTGGGCGGTGCTGGTGCTGCGCGGCGTGCTGCCGGCGGTCTTCGCCATCGCGATGGGCGTCCTGGTCGGCGCCGTCCAAGCGGGCGGCCCCTCATCGTTCCGCTCGTCTTCGCCGGCGTGGTGTTCGTCGCTGCTGCAGGTGCTCGCGCCGATCCACCAGGCGATCAGCGCGAACCTCGGCGACCGCACCGCGGCGTGGCTCTACGACCGGCTGACCGAGGCGTGCGTGCGCCGCCGGGCATGGGCCACCTCGAGGATCCGGAGCTCACGAGCGACCTCGACGGTCGCGCGCGACTTCGACCTCGGCATGACCGGGCCGCCGCTGTCCATCTCGATGGACTTCATCGCCGGCGGCCTGGTCGAGATGATCGGCGGCCTCGCCTCGTGCGCTGGTGCTCGTTCGGCTACGCGTGGTGGGCGCCGCTCGCTGCTCGCCGGCGCGTGGCTCGCGACGCACTGGCTGCTGCGCGAGAGCGCCGTCTGGCGCGACCGCAACACCGACGAAGTGCGCGCCGCGCAGCGCGACGCCGACTACGCCTACCGCCTCGCGGTCGATCCGCCGGCCGGCGAAGGAGCTGCGGCTGTTCGGCCTCGCCGACTGGACGATCGAGCGCTTCGTCGCGCGCCGCACGCTGCTGCACGAGCTGCAGTACGAGGCGACGCGGCTGCGCGAGCAGCCGCTGGCGCTGGAGCCTGCTGCTCGTCGTCGGCGGCCAACGTGCTCGTGTTCTGGTCGCTGGCGCGCGGCGCGTCGAGCGGGCGCCTCGACGCTCGGCGCGCTGGTCGTCTTCGCGCAGGCGGCCGTCGGCGTGTCGATGATCGCGTTCGGCGGGCTCAACTGGGCGCTCGACGGCGCGGCGGCGCCGGTCGGCCGCGGTGCTGCGCCTCGAGGCCGCGATGGCGGCCGGCGGGCGCGCTCGCGCCGCGGCGACCGCGCCGCGCGACGGCATGCCCGGCGCGCGAGATCCGCTTCCGCGACGTCACCTTCGCCTATCCCGGGCGGCGCGCCGGTGCTCGAGCACTTCGACCTCGACGATTCCCGCCGGATCGTCGCTCGCGATCGTCGGGCAGAACGGCGCCGGCAAGACGACGCTCGCCAAGCTGCTCTGCCGGCTCTACGACCCGCAGGCGGGCGCGATCGAGGTCGACGGCGTCGACCTGCGCGAGCTCGACGCTCGACGCGTGGCGCGCGCGCGTCACCGCCGTGTTCCAGGACTTCATCCGCTTCGAGCTGCCGCTGCGCGACAACGTCGCGCCCGACGGCGCGCCCGACGACGTCGATCGCGCGGCGCTCGAGGCGGCCGGCGCGTCGGCGCCTCGCCGGCCTCGACACGCGTGCTCGCGCGCGGCTACGACGGCGGCACCGATCTCTCGGGCGGCCAGTGGCAGCGCGTCGCGCTGGCGCGCGCGCTGTGCGCGGTGCAGCTCGGCGCCGGGCGTCGTGCTGCTCGACGAGCCGACCGCGCAGCTCGACGTGCGCGGCGAGGCGGAGATCTTCGACCGCATCCTGCGCCGCCACGCGCCACTGCACGACGATCCTGATCTCGCACCGCTTCTCGACCGTGCGCCACGCCGACCGCATCTGCGTGCTCGAGCACGGCCGCGTGGTCGAGCTCGGGCACGCACGACGAGCTGATGGCGCTGGGCGGCCGCTACCGCACGATGTTCGACCTGCAGGCGCAGCGCTTCGCCGCGGTCGAGGACGAGGAAGGGATGACGTATGACGTCCTCGCCTGAGCGCATGCGCGACGACGCTGCCGCCCGCGCTGCCCGTCGATGTGGCGGCTGTGCAAGCTCGGCTACCGCCACGAGCCGCGGCTGATGCTGGCGTCGTTCGTGCTGTCGCTGCTCGCGGCGCTGCCCGACGCGCTGCTCGCGCTGTGGCTCAAGCTGCTCGGCGACGGCGTGCTCGGGCACGACCCGCGCCTGCGTGCTGCGTCGCTGCGCTCGGCCTCGGCGTGTCGGCGACGGCGACCTGGTTCCTGCGCACGGTCAGCACGCGCGTGCAGCGGCGCTTCCGCGACAAGGTCACGATCGCGCTCGAGTCGCACGTCGCGCGGCTGCAGGCCTCGATCGCGACGATCGCGCACCAGGAGCGGCCCGACTACCTCGACCGGCTCGCGGTGCTGCGCAACCAGGTGTTCGTGCTCGACCACATGTACATGTCGCTGTTCTCGACCTGCGGCTGGATCCTGCGCCTCGGCGTCACGCTCGCGCTGCTCGATGTCGATCCATCCGGCGCTCGCGCTGCTCGCGGTCTTCGCGCTGCCGACGGTGCTCACCTCGACCTGGCGGCCGGCGGTCGAGCGCGCGGCGCAGGAGCGCGGCGCGCAGGCGAACCGGCTGGCGCGGCACCTGTTCACGATCGCGACGACCGCGCCGCCCGGCAAGGAAGTGCGCGTCACCGGCATCGGCGCGCGCCTGGTCGACCGAGCGGCGCGCGGCGTGGGAGCGCTGGTACGCGCCGGTGGCCGCGGCGCGCTGGGGTCGGCGCGCGTGGCACACGCTCGCGTGGGCGGTCTTCGGCGCGGCGTACGTCGGCGCGATCGTGTTCGTCGTCGTCGGTGCTGCGCGCGACGCCGGGCGACGTGCTGCTCGTGCTCGCCGCCGGCGCGCGGCTGTCGGCCTACATCGGCGCGACGGTCGGCGAGATCGGCTTCCTGCGCGGCTTCTGGATGGACGGCTCGCGGCGCCTCGCCTGGCTCGAGGACTACGCCGCGTCGCTCGCCGCGGCGGCCGACCTGCCCGCGCCCGACGCGCTGCGCGACGGGCATCCGCTTCGAGCACGTGTCGTTCGCCTATCCCGGGCACCGTCGCGCCTCGTGCTCGACGACGTGTCGCTGATCCTGCCCGCCGGCGCGGTCGTCGCGATCGTCGGCGAGAACGGCGCCGGCAAGACGACGCTCGTGAAGCTGCTGGCCAAGATGTACGAGCCGACCGTCGGGCGCGATCCTCGTCGACGACGCGCCGCTCGCGCGCATGCCGCGCCGACGAGTGGCGCGCGCGGCTCGCCGGCGCGTTCCAGGACTTCTTCCGCTTCGAGTTCCGCGCGCGCCACACCGTCGGCGTCGGCGACGTGCCGCGCCTCGACGACGAGCCCGCCGGTGCGGCGGCGGTCGAGCGCGCCGGCGCCGACGATGTCGTCGACGCGCCTGCGCGTCGGGCCTCGAGACGCAGCTCGGGCCGACCTGGCCCGGCGGCGTCGAGGTGTCGTTCGGCCAGTGGCAGAAGCTCGCGCTCGCGCGCGGCTTCATGCGCGACGAGCCGCTGCTGCTGGTGCTCGACGAGCCGACCGCGGCGCTCGACGCCGAGACCGAGCACGCGCTCTTCGAGCGCTACGCCGCGGCGCGCGCGCGGCCGACCGGGCCGAACGGCGGCCGCATCACGATCCTCGTCTCGCACCGCTTCTCCACCGTGCGCATGGCCGACCTCATCGTCGTGCTCGACGGCGCGCGCGTGGTCGAGGTCGGCACGCACGAGGAGCTCATGGCGCGCGGCGGCGCTTACGCCGAGCTGTACGGCATTCAAGCCGAGTCGTACCGTTAGACTGGCGCCGGTTGAGGCCGGTGACGTCCGCGTGTCGCGATCCGTCAAAGGGAGCGAAGGTCACGGTTCCACACTCCCGGAGGAGCACGATGCACTATCGGTATGTCGGCGTGGTGGTCGCGGCGCTCGCTGCCGCCGCCTGCAGCAACCTCACCGACTCGAGCGGCGTGTCCGCGGCGGCGGGATCCTACGACACGTTCTTCTCGACGACGATGTCGGCGCCGACCATCAACGGCTCGGCCACCCTGCCGCAAACGTTAGGCACGGTATCGTTAGGCACGCCGGCCAGCGACGGCACGTTCAGCGGCTCGTTCACCATCAACAGCAACGGCGGTTCGGGCACGGTCGCCGGCACCATGTCGACCGGCGGCGCGGTGACGATCTCGCACTTCGGCGACCCGGCTCTCTCACCGCTGGCATCGGTGGCGTTCCTGGAAACGCTAATGCCGTCGTGCGACTTCACGCAGGCGGTGTCCGGCGCGATGTCGGGCGCAGTACAAAACGGCAACCTGGCGCTCACCGGCGGCCTCACGCTCCCCTGCTCGTGGACCAACGGCGACAGCACGGTCATCGTCCCCACCGTCGTGACCGTGCAGGTGTCGGGCACGACGTCCTAACGGACGGCTCCCCTCGCACGCGTCACGGGTGCGCGGCGAACAGTTCGTTGCAGATGGCGCCGAGCGACTTGCCTAACGCAGGGCCGGTGAGCTTGAGCGATCCGGGCGCGCCGCCCGCATCGATGTCGCAGCTCTTGTTGGGACTCTTGAACGACGCGATGCCGATGAGCGACTGCACGGCTTTGTCCCCGACGCCGGCGAGCGGCTGTGGATCGGACAGGTACTTGAGGTAGGCGTCGAATGCAGCCGCGCCGGCGCTGGTCAATGTGATCGTTATCGATCCGCCTTGGTCGTTGGACGTGACGCTGCACGCTTGCTGGCTGAGCGTTTTTGCCGGCCCTGCCGGTTGGCTGAGTATGGCGCCGACAACATCGGGTGTCAGGTACTTCGCGCAGGCCGTGGCGCCGAGGCTCGTCCAGTCGCCGCTCGATGCGCCCGAGCCGCCACCAGTTGCGGCAGCCGATTGATTGGAGCCGGCGTTCGCGCAACTGCCCGGTGCGTTGGCAAGCGTCGCGGCGATGGCGAGATACACTAGTGAACGGGTCATGCGGCCCTCCCGTGAAAATACGAATCGGATACGACACCAGCGTCATTGCGTGTCGTGCACGTGCGCATAGTCGGAGGGGCACGTTATCGGCCCGTTACGCCGTTGTTATCCGCCGGCGGCGCTGGTGAGAGGCGAGAATCCGACGCCGTCGGACCACGTTCCGGTAGGCGCCGAGCTCACAATGCGATCCGCATCGAGGTCGATCGTGATGACGCGGTTCTCGCCCTGCAGCGTGACGAACGCCCACCGGCTGTCGCGCGAGATCGTCACGCCTTCCGGCGACGGCGACCCCGGGATTTCGGCCGTGCTCACGATGCTGTCGCCGGCGATGTGCAGCGTCGCGAGCGCGCGTCGTGTGGCGGCGTCGACGATGCGCACTTCGGCGCGCACCGGATCGGTGATCACGGCCTTGCGACCGTCGGGCGTGATGGCGAGGCGGTAGGGCAATCCGAATCCACGCAGAGTGTCGATCGGCTGCGCCCGTTCGAGGTCCACGACCACGACGACGCTGTCGCGGTCGCTGCCTGCCCACGCCGTGCGGCCGTCGGGCGCGATGGCGATGCCTTCCGGCGCCGCGGCCACGCCGATGGTGGTCGCGCTGTCGGCGCCGAGCGGGCGGAGCACGGAGAATGGTGTTGCTCCCGATGTTCGCGGTGGCCATGCGCTGGCCGTCGGCCGACACGGCGAGCATGTGCGTTAGGCGGCCGCCGGTGGGGCGCACGCGCGTGACGGCGCCGCTCGCAGCGTTCACGATGAGGATGGCCTGACTGACTTCGGAGGTGACGGCGAGCAGGCTGTCGCCGGGGAGAAAGGCCATGCCGTGCGGGTCGGCGGTGCTCACCCAGGTCGAGCGTGCGTGCCACCGTGTGGTGCACCACATTGATGATGGTGATGCTGTTGCCGGGCGTCTCGCGCGAGCCGTAGTTGGACACGGCCGCCCAACGGCCGTCGTGGGAGATGGCGACTTCGTGCGGGCCGGTGCCGGTGGGGAGCGTCGCCAGCACGCGGCCCGAGGCGGCGTCGATGACGCTGGCCGTGTTGTCATTCATGTTGCTGGTGACGATGGTGCCGGCGGGCCGATCGGCGGGACGGGGGGCGGCGCCGAGCGCCGCGCACGCGGCGATGGCCACGGCGGCGCGCCGCGTGCCTAACGGTGTGGGATGCCCGGACTCGTCGCGCAACATCAGGGATGGCGTCTCCGACGAGAGGAGGGCCGAGGCGGCCCGCACCGCAACTGCCTAACGGAGAGCCAGCGCTCGGGATTGAACCGAGGACCGCTCGATTACGAATCGAGTGCTCTACCACTGAGCTACGCTGGCATGACGTGCCCTGGCGCGGACTCGAACCGCGACGCCTTGCGGCACCACCCCCTCAAGATGGCGTGTCTACCAATTTCACCACCAGGGCCTGCTACGACTAACCGCCTAACGGGGCTGACGGGGCTCGAACCCGCGACCTCCGGTGTGACAGACCGGCACTCTAACCAGCTGAGCTACAGTCCCCAATCACGACCACGCACCGCACGACGACGCATCGACGACCGCACTGACTACGCACGACGACCGACACCTCCCCCCATAGCCCCAAGGGGAATCGAACCCCTCTCTGCACCTTGAAAGAGTGCCGTCCTAACCGATAGACGATGGGGCCGGCAGCGCTCGTCACCACATAGCGGTAACGGGATTCGAACCCGTGTTTGAGCCTTGAGAGGGCTCCGTCCTGGTCCCCTAGACGATACCGCCGCGTCTCCACGACTGCTCCTCTTCGCGCCAATCCCACCGACAGGCCCGGAGGGACTTGAACCCCCAACCGCCGGTTTTGGAGACCGGTGCTCTACCAATTGAGCTACGGACCTACACGCATCCTGTTGCGACACCAACCCCAGGATTGTGATCGTCGGCTATTCTCTCCACGGCCCCTTCCCACTTCCCCCTTCCCCCCGCAGGCAGGGTGACCGATGGGAATTGAACCCACAACCCCCGGAGCCACAGTCCGGTGCTCTAACCAATTGAGCTACAGTCACCATGACGCCAAACGGCGCCCCAACGGGGCGACGCCGGCGCGATGCAAATGTTAACGGCGCATCAAGGGTGAATCAACGGCCGCGACGATCACTTCGCGCGATCGATGTACTCGCCCGTCTTCGGATTCACGCGAATGCGCACCCCCGATGCGATGAACTCCGGCACGTTCACCGTCACGCCGTTCTCGAGCTTGGCCGGCTTGGTCGACGCCGTCTTCGTCGCCGTCCGCATCACCGGCGCCGTGTCGACGATCTCGAGCTCGATCGAGTTGGGCAGCTGGATGCCGATCGGGCGCCCGTTGTAGTACTCGGCCTCGATCTTCATGCCCGGCTGCATCCACTGCGCGCTGTCGCCCAGCATCTCGTCGTCCATTTCGAGCTGGTCGTAGTTCTCGGTGTTCATGAAGTGGTACGTGTCGCCACCCTGGTACAGGAACTCCAGATCGTGCGTCTCCATGCGACGCCTTCTCGACCGCATCGGCGGCGCGGAACCGGTGCTCGAAGTTCGAGCCCGTGCGCAGGTTCTTCAGCTTCGCCTGCACCATCGCGCGGAGATTGCCGGGCGTGTGATGCCGGAACTCGATCACGCGACACGGATCGCCCTCGAAGACGAGCACCATCCCGCGGCGGATCTGCGTCGCCGGCATTGCCATAGACGTGACCTGAGGATCGTGGTGGCCTGCACAGGTCGGACGAGGATGCGCGTCCGACGTGCGCCCCTGAACGGGATTCCGCGGGCGGAATCGCGTAAAAGTAGCTAGCCTTTAAGTTTAGCCGCCAGAAAAAGTCGGGTCAAGCCACGCTCTTTGCTCGTTGGGTCAATTCGAATGACGCCACTACATCGTTGCTTCCCCGTTCACGCCCATCAGTGGCGCCAGCGCTCGCCACACCGTCTCGGCGACGATGCGCTCGCCGCGAGGTTGGGATGGATCCCGTCGGCCTGGTTGAGCGCGTCGACGCCGCCACGCCGGTCAACAGGAACGGCAGCAGCACCGCGTCGTTCGTCTTGGCTATCTCGGGATAAATCGCGCGGAAGGCGGACGTGTAGCGCGCGCCCAAGTTGGGCGGGGCCTCCATCCGCACGACCACGATGCGGGCTCGGGGATGCGCTGGCACGCACCGTGTCGATGATGTGCTGCAGGTTCGAGCGCAGTCGAATCGACATCGAGCCCGCGCAGTCCGTCGTTCGCGCCGGTCTCGAGCACGACCATCGGACGCCGGTTGGCGCAGCAGCCATCCGATGCGGCGCAGTGCACCGGCCGACGTCTCGCCGCTGACGCCTGCGTTGACCACGTCATAGCTTAGACCGAGCGGAGTCGAGCTTCCGCTGGATGAGCGACGGAAGCTCGAGTCGGGGTCGAGCCCGAATCCGGCGGTGAGGCTGGTTCCCACGAACACGATGGTGCGTTCGTCGGCGCGGGGCGCGGATCGCGCGCGGCCCGGTCACGGGCCGCGGTATCCGCGCGCCGCGCCGCGCTGATCGCGTCGCGCTCGCGGCCGGTGTCGGCCCGCCGCCAGCGATGCGGCGCGCCGACACCGGCCGCGAGCGCGACCAGACTCCACTTCCATCCCGTCCTCGCATGCTCGTCGCTCGGCAGCTCACCAAATCGTACCCCAGTGGTGGACGCACGCTCACCGTGCTCCGCGATGTCTCGTTCACGATCCCCGAGGCGCCTTCGTCGCGATCGTCGGACCGTCCGGCAGCGGCAAGACCACGCTGCTCGGCCTGCTCGCCGGACTCGACACGCCCACGCGCGGGATCCGTGCTCCTCGACGGCGACCGACCTCGGCGCCTCGACCGAAGACGCGCGCGCGCGCTCCGCGGCGAGAAAGTTGGGTTCGTGTTCCAGAGCTTTCAACTGATCCCGACGCTCACCGCGCTCGAGAACGTCGCGGTCCCGCTCGAGCTCCGCGGCGACGCGCGACGCCGGCGTGCGCGCACGCGACGCTGCTCGACCGCGTCGGGCTCGCCGATCGCGCGCGACCACTTCCCCGCGCAACTCTCGGGCGGCGAACAGCAGCGCGTCGCGCATCGCGCGCGCGTTCGCGAACCGCCGCGCGTGCTGTTCGCCGACGAGCCGACCGGCAACCTCGACGCCGCGACCGGCGACCGCGATCATCGAGCTGCTCGAGGAGCTCAACCGCGAATCGGGCACGACGGTCGTGCTGGTCACGCACGACCTCGGCGCTCGCGGCCCGCGCGCCGACGCGTCATCCGGCTGAACGACGGCGCGGTGGTCGAGGACCGGGAGATCGCCGCGTGAGCGCGCGCTGGCGCGATCTCGCCCGCCTTGCCTGGCGCGACAGCCGCTCGGCGCGGAGCCGCCTGCTGCTCTACATGTCGGCGATCTCGCTCGGCGTCGCCGCGCTGGTGGCCATCGACTCGTATTCGTCCAACGTCGTCCGCTCGATCCGCAGCCAGTCGCGCGACTTGTTAGGCGGGGACCTCTCGCTCTCGTCGCGCACGGTCTTCGCGCCCGCGGTCGATTCGCTGCTCGACACGCTGGCGCGCGGCGGCATCGCGGTGGGACGCACGACCACGTTCACGTCGATGGCGCTCGTGCCGCGGGCGCCGGCGCCGCGGCTGGTGCAGGTGAACGCCGTCGGCCCGGGCGTCCCGTTCTACGGGGCCATCGAGAGCGACCCGGCCGGGCGCTATGGTGCGCTGCAGCAGGGTCGCACGGTGTTGGTGGACGACGCGCTGCTCGTCGAGCTCAACGCAAAGTTAGGCGACAGCCTCTCGTTAGGCTCAGCGCGCTTCGCGGTGATCGGCACGCTCAAGAACGTGCCGGGCGACCTGAGCATCGCCAGTTCGCTGGGCCCGCGCGTGTACATTGCCGACCGGTGGGTGCCCGAGACCAAGCTGCTCGTCTTCGGCAGCCGCGCCGAATACACGGCGCTGCTCGCGCTGCCATCGGGAACCGACCCGGCGGCGGTGGTCGAGCAGCACCGGGCCACGCTCGATGCGGCGCACGTGCGGGCGCGCACGGTGCAGGATACCGAGCGGTCCCTCACGTTCGACATCCAGCAACTGGACCGGTTTCTGGGCGTGGTGGCGCTGGTGGCGCTCTTGTTAGGCGGCGTGGGCGTGGCGAGCGCCATCCGCGCCTACGTCGAGGAGAAGCGCGACCCGATCGCCGTGCTGCGCGTGTTGGGCGCCGACGTCGCGCCAGGTGCTGACCGTGTATCTCTTCGAGACCGGCGCCCTGGGGCTCGCCGGCGCGCTCGTCGGTGCGGCGCTCGGCGTCACCGCGCAGATGGCGCTGCCCAAAGTGGTGGGCGGGATCGTGCCGGTGACGGTGACCCCGCGCATCGAGCCGCGCGCCATCCTCGTCGGCGTCGCCATCGGCGTCTGGGTCGCCGTGATCTTCGCGTTGCGTCCCGATTCTGGGCGTTCAGGCGGATTTCGCCTTTGGAGGCCATCCGCCGCGACACCGCTCCGACGCCCGTGCGCCGCATCCTGTCCGATTGGCCGCGCGTCATTGCCGGCCTGGCGCTCGCCGCGAGCGTCGTGCTCATCGCCATCGGTCGAGCGGGAACGGTGCGGCGCGGCGTCTCGATGAGCGCGCGGGATCGGCGCGGCGCTCGTGCTCCTCGCCATCGCCGCCGCGGTCGTGTCGCGCGTCACCCGTCGCGTCGTCAACGACCACTTGGCCGTTTGTCGTGCGCCAAGGATTGGCCAACCTCTATCGCCCGGCGAACCAGACGCGCGCCGTGATGTTGGCGCTGGGATTCGGCGCATTTCTCATGAGCACGTTGTACCTCGTCCAGACGGAATCTGCTGGCATCGGCTCACGGCGAGCACGGTCGAGACGCGCGCCAATCTCGCGTTCTTCGATGTGCAAGCCGATCAGGCGAAGAGCGTCGACTCGCTGATCCGCGCGGCGCACGCGCCGGTGCTGCAAGCGTGCCCATCGTCCCGATGCGCATCGCCGCCATCAACGGGCACGGCACGTCCGACGCGCCACAGGATGCGCGCCGCGCCTCGTGGGCGCTGCGCCGGGAGTATCGGTCGAGCTATCGCGATACGCTGATCGCATCGGAAAAACTGGTATCCGGCACGTGGTTCGCCCGCGACGGCGCACGCCGCGGCGCTCCCTGGCCGATCTCGATCGAGGCCAGCGTCGCCACTGAGTTAGGCGTAGTGTTAGGCGACACCATCACGTGGGATGTCCAGGGCGTCACCATCCCCTCGATCGTGACGAGCCTGCGCGACGTGACGTGGGCGCGCTTCGAGCCTAACTTCTTCGTGATTTTCGCGCCCGGCGCGCTCGACCAGGCGCCGCAGACGGTGGTGTTCCTGACGCGCGTCGCCGACCCGGCGGCGCGCGCGGCGCTGCAGCGCGCGGTGGTCGAGCACGACCCGAACGTGTCGACCATCGATCTGGGGCTCATCCAGCAGGCGCTCGACGGGATTCTCGACAAGGTGTCGATCGCCATTCGGTTCATGGCGCTCTTCAGTCTCGCCACCGGCGTGCTCGTGCTCCTGAGCGCCGTCGCGGCGGCGCGCCGGCAGCGTTTGCGCGAAGGCGTGCTGCTCAAGACGCTCGGCGCGACGCGCGCGCAGATCGGCCGCATCATGCTGAGCGAGTACACTGTGCTCGGCCTCTTGTCGGCGGCCACGGGGCTGGTGCTTTCGTTAGGCGGCGCCTGGGCGCTGATGCACTATCTGTTCGACTCGCCGTTCTCGCCCGCGGCCGCTCCCTTGGGCGTGCTCGCACTCATTATCGTGGCGCTGACCGCGGCCGTCGGACTGTCGAGCAGCAGGGATGTCTTCGCCGAAACACCGATGGCGGCGCTGCGCGAGCAATAGGCGGTTGCCAAACGCGGCCGCAGGGTGGAAGTTCCGCGGACCACGTCCACGCACCCCAACGAGGTCAGATGGTTCTCGCGCTCGCCGCCCCGCATTCCATCCTCAGCAAGCTGTCGCAGCTGTGGGCGTATGTGACGTTGGGGGCGACGAGCATCTTCACCGAGGAAGCGGCGCCGGTCGTCGCCGGGTTCGCGGCGCATCAAGGACACCTGCACGTGGTACGCGCCGCGATGGCGTGCGCGGTGGGCAGTTGGGCAGCCGACGTCGTGCTCTACATGCTCGGCCGCTGGCGCGCGCTGCAAGTGGCCGCGCGGTGGCCGCGCTTCCAGAAGCCGATGTCACGCTTGTCGGGTGCCGTGCAGCGACACCCGTGGCGCGCATCGCTCGTGGTCCGCTTCGCCTATGGCGCGCGCCTGCTGCTCCCCATCACGTGCGGCGCCGCGCGCACGTCCTTCACCGGCTTCGTGATCGGGAGCGGCGTCAGCGCGTGGGCCTGGAGCGGATTGTTCACCGCCGTCGGATGGATCTTCGGCCAGACCGCCGTGGTGATGATCGGCCACGTCCGCCGTCACGAAGACCGGTTCGCGGTGGCGCTGGTGATCATCGTGGCGATCGTCGTGTGGATCGTGACGCGGCGAAACGAGAGCCATGTGCCGGAGGAAATCGATGATCCGAGGTTAGGCAGAATGCTGGATTGAGGGAAGCGCGCGCATGCACGCGCTGAGGGAAGCCCTTCGGTGAGGGACGCGGCGGCTGGCGCCGCCTGGGGGACGAGGGGTCATCCAGCGTTGGGCAGAGATTCCCAGGGCGCCCCCTTCCCTCAGGCGGCGCCAGCCGCCGCTTCCCCCAGCGCAGCGCTTCCCACAGCGCGCACGCGCGCGCTTCCCCTTACGTGAGCGCTTCCCGCAATCGCGCTTCTTCCTCTCGCGCCACCGTCGCTTTCCGCTCCAGCTTGCCCCAACCCACCACCTGTCCTCTGAGCGCCGCGACGACCGATCGCACCACCACCCAGTACATCACCTGGCGATAGGCGAAGCGTTGGAGGAACACGAGCCACGTAAGCGAGCGGTCTTCGCCCGGCTCCAGGAAAAATCCGACGATCGTCGCGATCCAGTCGACGAGCAGGAATACCGCGTAATACGTGAGCACCTGCTCGAGGCTCGTCAGCGCATAGGTCGCGCCGTGCTGCGCGCGCACCAGCCACACCGAGATGAGACTCCACACGAACATCAAATCGGCGATCGGCGACACGAACGGGAAGAACAACTGGAAGATCCAGCACGTTCGGCATCGCCACCAGGCCGAACGAGCCGTAGCGCGGATCGAGGAACACGCGCTTGTGCTTCCACACGCACTGCAGCGTGCCGAACGACCAGCGGAAACGCTGCTTGGCGAGCGCGCGCAGCGAGTCGGGCGCCTCGGTGTAGCCGATCGCCTCGTCGGCGTAGGCGATCGAATGGCCGCGGCGGCGGATGGACAGCGTGAGATCCTGATCCTCGGCGAGCGTGTCCTCGCTGAAGCCGCCCACCTCATCGACGAGCGATTCGCGCCATGCGCCGACGGCGCCCGGCACGACGGTGATGCAATTGAGCAGCGAGAAGGCGCGGCGGTCGAGGTTCTGGCTCGTCACGTACTCCACCGCCTGCCACCGCGTCACCAGGTTCACGCGGTTGCCCACCTTGGCGTTGCCGGCCACCGCGCCGACCGCCGGATCGTGCAACGGCTCGACGAGCTCGGCCACCGTGTTCGACGCGAAGATCGTGTCGGCGTCCAGACAGATCACGATCTCGCCGTGTGTGTGCGTCAATCCGTAGTTGAGCGCGCTCGCCTTTCCTCCGTTAGGCTTGTGCAGCAGCGTCACCTGCGGGTGTGTCCCGAAGGCGCGCCTGCGCCACCTCCATCGTCCGGTCCGGCGATCCGTCGTCCACCATCACCACCTCGAGCGTCCCCGGATACTCCTGGGTCACGAGGCTCCGAATGGTATTGACGATGACCTTCTCCTCGTTGTACGCCGGCACGATGACACTCACCGTCGGCGCGTACGTGACCGGCGCATTCGGATTCTGGTGTCGCTTGACGCGCTGGATGATGGCCAGCGTCGTGATGAACAACAGCCGGGCGAAGCCGAGTCCCACGGCGATGGTGAAGAGCCAATACAGCACCCATTCGGCGATGCCCACGCTGCCGAACGCGAGCAGCTCGCCGAACCGGCTCAGGCGTCCTTGCGGCGGGAGCGGCGGCATGGCGACGTCGCGCGAGATGCCGACCAGCTCCGACAACGGGACCAGCGTGTCGCCGCGCGCGCGCAGCGAGTCGATGAGCGTGCCTAACGCCGCGACCGTCTGCTCGCGGTCGCCGCCGCCGTCGTGCAACAGCACCACGTTGCCGCCCTTGCCCGACTGCAGCTGGTGCAGCACCGTGTCAATGATCGTCGTGACCCCCGGTGACTGCCAGTCTTCGGCATCGATCCGCAAGCCGACGCTGATGTACCCGCGGTCCGTCGCCACCGCGATCGGCTCGAGCTCGTCCGACGTCGTCGGCTCGGCATCCCCGAAGTAGGGCGCGCGGAAGAACGCGGTGCGTCTGCCTAACGCAGCCTCGAGCAGCCGCTCGGTGGCGTCCAGCTGCAACTGGACCACCCGCGTGCTGGCGTACCGCAGGTTCGGGTGCGTGAAGGTGTGGTTGCCGATCTCGTGCCCTTCGTTGTACTCGCGCCGGAGCAGCGGGATGTGCGCCTCGGCGTTCTGGCCGATCACGAAGAACGTCGCCGGCGCGTGGCGCGACTTGAGCGTGTCGAGAATGGAGCTCGTGTACCGTCCGTCGGGGCCGTCATCGAACGTCAGCGCGATCTTGTGCGGCGACCCGCCGCCGAACCGGCGGATGATCCATGGCGTCGCGTACCGCGTGACCCGCTCATCCACCACCAGCCTGGTGATGGGATCGACCCTGATCTCACGGCTGCCGTCCGTTGGGCGGGCGCGCAGCTCGAGCAGCTCGCCCGTCGCCACCTTGGGCTGGAATTCGGGGTCGTAGCCCGACGGAATGACGCTCAGGTTCTGCACTGGGGCATCGATGCCGCGCTTGCCGATCACCGCCCAGATGGCCGGATCCTCGGAGCCAAGACGCCACACGGCCATGCCGCCCGCGCCTAACGCATCGCCGGCGATGATCTCGTTGTACGCCGTGACGCCGTCGAGGTACCAGTCCACGTGGTCGGTCGAGTCGGGGTCGCGCCACGTCGCGTACGGATTGAGCGCGGTCGAGTCGAACCGGATGGCCGCCGGCTGCCCGTCCACCGCCGCGTCGCGCACCGCACTCATTACATCCTGGAACGTCATGGCCGACGCCGAGTCTTCGGCGTCGTTCCAGTCGTAGCCATAGGCGCCCAACGTGAGGATCGCCTTGTTGGGCGGAATGAAGCGCATCATGTGGCGCGCGGTGCTGACGAACCATGCTTGGCTCGCCACCGGCCCGGGGTCGCCGCCGCCGTAATGCTCGTCGTACAGCATCAAGAACAACTTGTCGGCCACCGATGCGTACTTCGCCAGTTGGACGTCGTTGTCGTTGAACGACACCGCCTGCGTGACCAACCGGCCTTTGGGCGCCAGGCGCGCCTTGAGCATTTTCTCGAACGTCACGATCGGGTCGGTGAGGCTCGCGGGCACCTCCTCGAAATCCAACGTCACGCCGCCTAACCCATATCGCATCACGCTGTCGGTGAGCTGCGTCAGCGCGCGTTCGCGCGACGCCGGATCGGTGAGCATGTGGCGCAGCGATCGGGTGTCCCACTTCTTGGCCGCCGAGTCGAAGTTCGTGACCATGGCGAACACCCACGGGCGCTCGCGCTCATCCGGAACCTTGTGGGCGATGGCGATCGGAACGCGCCGATCGATGCTCATGCGCAGGGAGTCGCCGCCCGGCATGAGGAAGCCCCACTCGCAGATCACCCAATCCAGATCATCGGCGTGTGCGCCGAGCGACGCCAGCGAGTTGTCGTCCCAGTTGACGTAGAATCCGGCGACGATCGGCTGGCCCGGTTGCGGCGCCTTGCCGACCACCGTGCGCGCGTGGAGGGGCAGACGATCCGCGTGCATGGCGGGCAGCGCGTGATTGCGGCGCAGCTCGAACCACAACTGCAGTCGCTTGTCGAGACGACGGCGTTGCGCCTTGCTCGTGACCAGGTGCGACTGCGTTGGCGGGGTCGCCGACATCTGGAGCGACGGTGGCAGCGGCGGAATCAGCAGGCTCACGACCACGACGGCCGCGACTAACGAGCTGACGACACCGGCGGCCAGGGCCAACAGACGCAGATAGCGCCACCGCCGTCCGCTCTCATCGAGGAAGACGGGTTTGTCGCGGGAGGTGGGCACGCGGCGCCTATTGCCGGCCGGCGATGTCATGCCGGCAAGAATATACCCCGCACCGCCACTGCCTGCTGCAGGCGCGAGTTACGCCACACGCCCCTCGCGCGGGCAGCCCCCAACCGGCCGCGACATGAGCCGTCTTTAATTGCTCGCGATCTCAAGGCACCACCCGGGGTCACGATACTCCTCGATGTCAGCGTACGACACGTCGAAATACATACGCAGTCCCATTGATCTTCCGAGGAGCACGTCCAATGTCTCGCACGAACTCTCCACTCGTTGGTCCCGCGCCGCGCGCGTTCGCGGTGGGTTGCGCGGCCCTCCTGGCCAGCGCGTGCTCGAGTTCCTCGAGCCCCTTGGCCCCGCAGCAGCAGCGCACCCAAACGGCCGCGCCGATTGCCGACTTCGTCTATGCGTCCGATGCGTCGGGCACGCCGCAGATCTACTGGAGCCACAAGGGCACGAGCACCCGGTTGACGTTCGACAACTCGACGGATAACAACCCGAAGACGGCAGCGGGACGCTTGGTCTTCACGTCGTATCGCGACCAGGATCCCGAAATCTATATCTCGGGCGTCGACGGTTCCTCGCAGACTCGCTTGACGCAGAGCGCGGGCCTCGATGACGAAGCCGCGATCGATCCGACGGGCAACCATATCGTGTTCGTGAGCGAGCGCAGCGGCACCCTCCGCCTCTTTACCATGGATGCGACGGGCGCCAAACAGACAGCACTCACGACCGGCTCTGAAACGTGGGTTCCCGAGCGTGCACCGACCTGGAGCCCCTCCGGCTCGCAGATCGCGTTCACCTCGACACGCTCCGGTATCTCGCAGGTGTACCTGGTGCCTGCCGCCGGCGGCCAGGCGGTGCAGCTCACGCATGAGGCAGGCGGTGCGTTCGACCCCGCGTGGTCGGCCGATGGCTCGCAGATCGTGTTCGTCTCCGCGACCGGTACGCCGTACCTTCGCCAAGTGACCGTGGCCTCGGGTGAGACGGTCGACTTCGCCCAGGACACGGCCGCGCTCGGACAGCCCGCGTGCAACGCGCAGCTGTGTCTCGCGGTGAGCGGCGCGTACGGCGGCACAGGCAACATCGTCTCGGTGAGCACCGCCGGCGGCTCGATCAATCACGTGTCCGCATTGTCGGGTAGCGAAGCCAGTCCGGCCTTCGTCCAGCCGTAACGATGGCTACCGCCCTGGCACCGGCACGCCGCGTTTCCGGACCGCTCCAGCGTCTGGACACCGGCGTGCACCTCCGGGAGGAGGAGCGTCGCGCCACCCGCGTGCTGATCGTGGACGATGAAGACGCGATCTGCCATGCCCTGGGCCGGTTCCTCACGCTCCGCGGATTTCAGGTCGAGACGGCGAATTCGGCAGCCGCCGCGCTCGACCAGTTAGGCAGGAACCCGTTCACGATCATGGTGTGCGACATTCGCATGCCGGGCATGTCGGGGTTGGAGCTGGTCCCGCACGCGCTGCAGGCCAATCCGGACCTGGCGATCATGATGTTGACCGCGGTGGCCGACGCGGCCACGGCCACCGACGCCTTGTCGCACGGCGCGATGGACTACCTCACCAAGCCGATCGACCTGCCGGAGCTGGAGCATGCGATCGAGAAGGTGCGGCGCAAGCGCGAGCTCATGCTGCACCAGCGGCAGGTCGATCGGTTGGTGCGCGACGAAGTGGCCAGCCGGACGGCCGAGCTCGAGCGAGAGCAGCACGCGTTGCGCTCGCTCACGGTGACGGTGACGGAAACGTTGATCAACGCCATGGAAGCGAAGGACCGGTATCTGCGCGGCCGCTCGCACCGCGTGGGTGAGCTGGCGGCGTCGATCGCCCACGAGATGGGTCTCTCGGAGGACACCATCGAGGCGGTACGCCTGGCCGGGCGGTTGATGGACATCGGCCGCATCGGCATTCGGGAGGAGGTCCTGAACAAGCCGGACAAGCTCACGGCCGACGAGTATGCGCACGTCCGGGAGCACGTCCGCGTGAGCATGGAGATCCTGGCGCCGCTCAAGCATTTGGGCGTGGTGCTCGACTACATCCACGATCACCACGAGCACTACGATGGGAGCGGCTACCCGCGCGGACTGGCCGGCGAGGCGATCTCGTTAGGCGGGCGCGTGCTGTGCGCGGCGGACGCGTTCGACGCGGTGACGGGCGGTCGCGCGCACCAGCGTGCGCTGCCCCCGGACAAGGCGCTCACGTACCTTCGGCAGCACGTGAATTCACTATTGGATCCGTTCGTCTACGAGGCGCTGCGGGCGGTGGTGACCCGCGGCAAGACGCTCCGCTTCATCCGACCTGTGTCGCCCGCAACCGCGGCCGAATAGCCGCGTAGCACCACCATACGCCGGCCACCAGCACGGCGGCCGGCACCAGCAGCACCGCACGATCCAGCCCGGCGCGCTCGGCCAGCGCGCCGATGAGGTAGGGCGACGGCACGTCGCCCAGGATGTGGATCAAGAAGATCGACGCCGCCATGGCCGACGCGCGCATCACCGCCGGCACCGCGTCGACGATCGCCGAGTTGATCGGCCCCGTGGACATGAAGATGAGGACCTCGGCCGCGGCGAGGGCCGGCCAATACACCGCGTGGTTCGGCGACGTGAGCGCCACGTACGCCAGCGGCGCGGCGAGCAGCGTCGTGACGCCCGACACCAGCAGATTTGCGTTAGGCATGCGGCGGTGCAGCGCGTCGGCGAGCCATCCCCCCGCGAACGTGCCGGCGAATCCCGTCACCACGAGCACGCCGCCCAACGACACCGAGGCGCTCTGGCTGTCCAGATGGCGCACGCGGATCAGGAACGTCGGCATCCACGCGGCGATCCCGCCGGTGGCGAACGTGTACGCGGCATAGCCGAACACCGTGTTGCGGTATTCGCGAATGCGCGCCACATTGCGGTACGCGGCGAACCCGCGGGGCGCGCGCGCGGCGGGCGGCGCGGGCACGTCGTCCAGCGCGCCGCGCGGCGGGTCGAGGAGGCGCAGCGCGAGCAGCGCCAACAGCAGTCCCGGCGCGCCCGCCACGAAGAATGCCGAGCGCCATCCATGGTGCGCGTCCATCGCGCCGCCCACCACGTATCCCAGCGCCGAGCCGACCGGAATCGCCATGTACATCACCGCGAACACGCGCGACCGTTGGCGATCGGGGAAATAGTCGGCGAGCAGCGCCGGCGCGATGCTCCCGTACGCCGCTTCGCCGATGCCGACGGCCGCGCGCGCGGCGAGCAGCCAGGCGTAGTGCGAGGCCAGGCCGGCGAGCACCGTCGCGACGCTCCACAGCCCCACGCCTAACGCAATGAGCCGGGGCCGCGATCGCGCGTCGCCTAACACGCCGAACGCCGGCGCCGCGATCATGTACACCAGGATGAACGCGCTCGCCAACGCCCCGAACTCGATGTCGGTCACGTGCAGCGACGACGTGCGCAGACTCTCCCCGAGCGGCGGCACCACGTTCCGGTCGAGGTAGTTGAGCAGGTTGATGAGCGTGAGCACCACGAGCCCGAACCACGCCGCGCCGCGCGCGACGGACGTCGAATTCGCGGACTCGCCGGCGTGTGTCACGGTCGATGCGCGGGATGGAGAGCGTGAAAGCGGGCGTGCAGCGACTTGGTGCGCGCCGCGGCAAAGGTACACGGGCCGACCTTGACGCGCGAGGCTCGCCCGGTCGACCTTTGCGTCCTTCCCGATCGTGGAGATGTGCAGTGGCTGCGATGTACGACGTGATCATCATCGGCGCGGGACACAACGGGCTCGTGCACGGCCGCCTATCTGGCGCGCGCCGGACGGCGCGTGCTGGTGCTCGAGCGGCGCGACATCGTCGGCGGCGCGTGCGTCACCGAAGAAGTGTGGCCCGGATTCAAGGTGTCGACCGCCGCGTATGTCAACAGCCTGCTCCGGCCGGAGATCATCCGCGATCTGACGTCTCGCCGACTACGGCTTCGAGATGCTGCCGCGCGATCCGTCGTCGTTCACGCCGTTCCCCGATGGACGCTCGCTCCTGCTGGGTCCCGATCGCGCGATGACGCAGCGCGAGATCGCCAAGTTCTCGCGAGCGCGATGCCGACGCCCTGCCCCGCGTACGAGGCGATGCTCGAGCGCGTGGCGCGATCTCATCGAGCCCACGCTGCATGCAAACGCCGCCCGACCCCGTGGTCCGTACCGGCCGCGCGACCTGCTCGCGCCTCGCCAAGCTGGCATGGAATTTTCGCGCGGCTCGGCGCCGACGCGCCACGCCGCTATCGAGATCCTCACCGGCGGCTGCGCGCCCGATCCTCGACCGCTGGTTCGAGTCCGAGCAGCTCAAAGTGACGCTGGCCACCGACGCGATCATCGGCGCGATGGCCTCGCCGTCGATGCCGGGCACCGCGTACGTGCTGTTCCATCACGTGATGGGCGAGTGCAACGGCGTGCGCGGCGTGTGGGGCTACGTGCGCGGCGGCATGGGCGGCATCACGCAGTGCCCTCGCCGGCGCCGCGCGCGCATCGGGCGCGGAGATCCGCTCTGGACGCGCCGGTGTCGCGCATCACTGATCCGCGACGGGCGGCGCGCACAGGCGTGGTGCTCGCCGACGGCACCGAGTTTCACGCGACATGCAGGTCGCGTCCAACGCCGATCTCGCACGTCACGTTTCTCACAGCTCATGGATGCCCGACGACCTGCCGACGGACTTCGTGCGCGGCGGTGCGGCAGCATCGACTACCGGAGCGCGTCGCTCAAGATCAACGTGGCGCTGTCCGAGCTGCCCGACTTCACCGCCCTGCTCCCGGGCGCGCGCGGCCGGGCCGCAGCATCGCGGCACGATCCACATCGCGCCGACGCTCGACTACATGGAACGCGCGTACGACGACGCCAAGTACGGCGCGCCATCGGCATCGCCGATTCTCGAATGCACGATTCCGTCGGTGGTCGATCCGACCGTCGCGCCGCCGGGCAAGCACCTGATGTCGATGTTCATCCAGTACGCGCCGTACGCGCTGCGCGACGGCAGCTGGGACGACCAGAAGGAGCGATTCGCCGACCGCTGCTTCGACATCGCTCACCGAGTACGCGCCCAACTTCAAGCGCGCCGTGATCGCCCGGCAGGTGCTGTCGCCGCTCGATCTCGAGCGGCGCTTCGCCCTCACCGGCGGCAACATCTTCCAGGGCGCGATGACGCTGCACCAGCTGTTCTTCCTGCGGCCGCTGCGCGGGCTACGCCGACTATCGGACGCCGATCCGCGGCCTGTACCTGTGCGGCGCGGCCACGCATCCGGGCGGCGGCGTGATGGGCGCGTGCGGCTACAACGCGGCGCGCGAGATGCTGCGCCACGCCTAACGGACCGTCACTCGCCGACGCTGCGCCGCACCTCGGCGTCGAAGGCCACCGACAGACTCTCGCGCGACGAGTACGGCCCGGGCGTGTAGGCGGCCGACGACACGCCTAACTGGCTGAGCTCGCACACGTGCCAGTCCTGCGCGTTGGTCATGTCCCAGAAGGCGATGGCATCGTCGGTGTCGAACGAGGCATCGGCGAACGTGGACGGATTGAACAGCCACTCGCACGTGACCCGCGTCCGATCGGGCGCCTCGGGCCACAGCGTGTGCACCATCACGTAGTCCGGGTGCAGGCTGAGCAGCATGTTGGGGAAGATCGAGTAGTAGTACACGCGCTGCAGGTCCTCGCGCGGCAGCGCGCCAACCGGCATGCCGCAGGCGCGGCCGCTCAGACTCATGCTGCCGCCCGGCTGGGTGATCAGCATGAAGCCGCCGAGGAACGGTCCCTCGAAGAGGTCGTTCTCGCCGCTGTTGGCCGGCGTTAGGCGCACCAGCGCCGGATGCACCGGCGAGCAGTGATAGCACTCCGAGTAGTTCTGATGGATGAGCTTCCAGTTCGCGCGCACGTCGTACTCGATGCGGCGCGCTGGAACCAGCGTGCGAAGGCGGAACCGCTCGAAGCGCGACATGAGCGTCGCGAACGCGCGCACGAACGGCTCGGGCTCGCGATCGAGGTTGATGAACAGCCAGCCCTCCCACTCGGCGATCGCCACCGCGTGCAGCGGCCAGTCGCTCCGATCGAACCCATCGGTGCCGCTCATGTGCGGCGCGCCCACCAGTTGCCCGTCGAGCGCGTAGGTCCACGCGTGATACGGACACTGGATGCCGGCGTCGAAGTGTCCGTGTGCGTCCTCGCACAATCGCGTGCCGCGATGGCGGCAGACGTTGTGGAACGCGCGCGGCGCGCCCTGCTCGTCGCGCGTGATGATCACGCTCTCGGTGCCCACCGTGCGTACGGCATAGTCGCCGGCATGCTTCACGTCCGACGATCGGCACGCGCACAACCAGCGCCGGTGAAAGATGCGGTCGAGCTCGCGCGCATACCTCACCGGAGATGTGAACCACGACGCCGGCGCCGTCATCGCACCATGCGTCGGAATCTCGGTCGCTCGCAAAAACGTGCTCACTCGCATCCTCCTTCGTCACCGGCCGGCCACGCTCCAATGTGGCGCGCCGCCGGCGCCGGCGGCAACAGGTAGTGCGCGCACGTCGCACCCGCTAGACTATGGCGGGCCTGCCCTGCCCTTGTTCCTCGCGTCTCACCACCATGCCAGTCCACGACATTACGATACTCCTCTTCCTGGGGGCACTTGCCGCCGGGTTGTTGGGCGCACTCACCGGACTCGGTGGCGGAGCGATCATTGTCCCGCTGCTCACGATTCTTTTTCACGTCGACATCCGCTACGCCGTGGGCACATCGCTCGTGTCCGTGATCGCCACATCCTCGGGCGCCGCCGCCGCCTATGTGAAAGAAGGATACAGCAACATTCGCGTGGGGATGCTGCTCGAAATTGCGACGACGATCGGGGCCATCACCGGCGCGTTCATAGCCGGCCGCGTCTCGCCCACCGCCGTCGCCGTGATATTCGGCGTCGTGCTGTTGCACACCGCGTGGACGTCGACACGCCCGCGCGTCGATCACGTCGCCGACGGCCCATCGGACCCGATCGCTCTCCGGTTCCGACTCGACTCGACATACCCGACGGCGACGGGTCCGCAGCACTATCAGGTGCAGCGCGTGCCGCTCGGATTCGGGCTCATGTACATTGCCGGCATCTTGTCGGGATTGTTGGGCATCGGCTCGGGCGTCGTCAAAGTGCTGGCCATGGATCGCGCGATGCACCTGCCGTTCAAAGTGTCGACGACGACGAGCAACTTCATGATCGGCGTCACTGCTGCCGCGAGCGCCGGCATCTACCTGCATCGCGGATACATTGTTCCCGGTCTCGCGTTTCCGGTGATGCTCGGCGTGCTCGGCGGAGCGTTGGCTGGCGCACGCATGTTGCCACACCTGCACACAGAGAAGCTGCGCGTGGTATTCAGCGTGCTCGTCGCCGCTCTGGCGGTCGAGCTCCTGCTCAACGCGTTCACGGGGAAGATCTGAGATGGGACTACCGCATACGCTCGTCACCGGACACTCGAGCGCCGACGACCGCACCGAGCAAGTCGTGGGCAACGTCCTCCGGTTGGGCGTGCTGATCGCCGCCGCGGTCACGTTGGTCGGGGGCGTGCTGTACTTGATGCAAGCGGGCGCGACGCGACCGGACTATCACGTCTTCCATGGTCAAGCGTCGCCGTTGCGATCGCTCGCCCAAGTCGCACGCGGCGTGGCGGCGGGGAACGCGGAAGCCATTGTGCAGGCAGGCGTCGTATTGCTCATCGCGACACCGATCGCGCGCGTCGCGCTCACGCTGATCGCGTTCGCCATGCGCAAGGACCGGCTCTATGCGGTGATCAGCGCGGTTGTGCTGATCCTGCTGGCGTACGGCTTGTTAGGCGGTTGACGATACGGCACCCGAACTACGGGCCGGGGCCGGCACGCTGCCGGCCCGTGGCCGGCGGGCAGGGACAGGGGCGGCCGAGCTTGAGCACTGACCGCGCGTGCGCCATTGTTGTGGCGCCGGGAACCCACGAATTGGACAGCCGGGCGCGCCCGGCCATTCGGCGATAACTTGCAGCAGTGTTCATCTCTCCCAGCCGAGGCTCGAGGGATTGACCCGATACGTGCGACGATCGTGATCGCGTCCCGCCCTGGGTTCGCGAAGCCGCAGAGCCTGGCGCTCGCGCGGCGCAGCCTGATGGTGGCCGCGCGTTGGTCCGCAGCCGCCGCGATCGCGGCCTTGGCCGGGTGTCTACCGCTCATTGGCGCGCGACCGCTCGTCCCGGGCGCGCTCAAACCCGGTGATTCGTACCACACGATCACCGTCGGCGTCGCCGCGCGGACGTACCTGCTTCACCTTCCTCCCGACTACGGACGAAAGGGAGATCGTCCGCTACCGATCGTGATCGTGCTGCACGGCAGCGGGACCAACGGAAGCTGGCTGGCTCAGCAGTCCGAGCTCAACGAGGCCGCGGACGACCGTCACTTCGCCGTGGCGTATCCAGACGGCAGTGGCACGCTCGGCGTGGAGTTTCTCGACTGGCCGACGGGCGACACGACGTTCGACGGTCGCGCCACGGTTTTGGCCAATGTTCATTTCATCTCCGCGCTGATCAAGTCACTCGCGCGCGTGCCCGCGCTCGACGCGACGCACGTCTTCTTGGCCGGCGTGTCCAGCGGCGGCATCATGACGTACACGCTGGCGTGCGACATGGCCGACAAGTTGTCAGGCTTCGCCGTGATCGCCGGAGAGATGCCGGACTCGGCGTGTTCGACGACGCGGCCGCTGCCGGTGATGGTGGTGCACGGCACGGCCGACGACGTGATTCCGTACGACAATCATGGCGAGCGCATACCCGGCGCTCCGGTGTCATACCTGTCGGCGCCTGAGGCCGTCGCCTTCTGGGCGCATCACAACGGCTGTTCGACGCCGGTCAAAGAGTCGAAGAGCGGCCACGTGATTCGCGACGTGTACGCCGATTGCACCAACGGCACCGTTGTGGTGTTCTACACCGTGGTCGGGGGGGAGCACGAATGGCCGGGCGGCCGGCGCAGTTGGCTGTTCGGGCACCTTCCCACGCGCGAGCTGTACGCATCATCGACGATGCTC
Source organism: uncultured Gemmatimonadaceae bacterium (assembly GCA_963702675.1). Classification (GTDB taxonomy): domain Bacteria; phylum Gemmatimonadota; class Gemmatimonadetes; order Gemmatimonadales; family Gemmatimonadaceae; genus JADGGM01. The sequence continues at coordinate 332,879 of CAVPDN010000008.1, read as the reverse complement.
GAATTCTTCTCACGGTACGGCGTGCCGGCCGAGCGAGGTGTCGTCAATGAGGGCAGCGAGGGCCGCAAGCGGTAGCGTTAGGCGCGTGGCGCGCCGTGGGCGCGCCGGTGGGCGCGCCGGCGGTGCTGCGCGGTGTTGGCGGCGATCGCGGCGCCGGCGGCGGCCGCCTGCGTTGCGTTAGGCATGCCGGTAGGCGTTGCGTTAGGCGTTGCTTGCACGGCGGCGCCGGCGGCCGCGCAGGCCCGCGACACCGCGCGCGCGGCGCCGCGCGCCATGTTCACGCGGCACGACGCATTCGTCGCCACCGGCCTCCTGGCCGGCGCGTTGGCGCTCATGCCCGCCGACGAGTGGTTCCGCGACCACGTCGAAGCGCGCTCGCTGCAGTCCAGCGCCACCGCGCACGGCGTCGCCAACGACTTCTCGCTGCTCGGCGATCCAGGGACGGTGATCCTGAGTCTTGGCACGTACGCCGTTGGGCGCATTGCCGGCAGCCACACGGTGAGCGACGTCGGACTGCACGCCACCGAAGCGTTGCTCCTGAGCGCCGCGGCCACCGAGCTGGTGAAGGGCGTCGCCGGACGCGCGCGACCCTACGTGCTGCCGCCGGATGCCGACGCGTTCGCGGCGATGCGCGGATTCTCATCCGCGGGACGTACGTCGTTTCCATCGGGACACACGAGCGCCGCCTTCTCGCTCGCCGCCGTCGTCGATGACGAAGGCGCGATACACTGGCCGCACGCCGCTCGCATTGTCACGCCGGTCACGTACGGGCTCGCGTCGTTAGTCGGACTGTCGCGTATCTACAAGGACCGGCACTGGGTGAGCGACGTTGCCGTCGGCGCGCTGGTGGGCGAGTACAGCGGTCTCATGGTCGAACGCTACAACCGGAGTCATCCGCACAACGCGCTCGAGCGCTGGCTCGTGCCCTCGGCGATCGTGCCGGACAACGAAACCGGTCGGGCCGGGAAGGCCGGCGTGTCCGTCGAATGGTCGGTCAGATAACCGTCGCGACGCTGCCGACGCCGGCGAGCGGGACGGCGGCAAGAGAATTGCTTCCACAGGTGGGCGCTCGGTCCGGTACCGCAGCGTGGGGCAACGAATGCCGGAGAGTGATGCACATTGGATCACGCCTTGGAGGAACGCCATGCGCAGCAGTGTGATCGCCGTTGTCGTGAGTGCGGGAGCCCTGATCGGGCTGGCAGCGTGCGGGAGCAGTTCGAGCACCGGGGTGAATCCCAATCCGCACCCCGTCAATCATACAGTGACCATCAGCAATAGCGGATTCGCGCCCGACACGGTCATGAGCGCCGTGGGCGACACGGTGACGTGGACGTCGAGCGACGCGGTACACGCCATCAGCTTCATCGCCTCGCTGTCGCCCGATTCGCTGGCCGGCAGCGGCCCGATCGGCGTTGGGCAATCGAAGTTCACGATCTTTCTCAAGGGCGGGACGTACACGTATCTCGACGATTCGGTGCGCGCGGACACGGGCGTCGTGATCGTGCAGTAGACTGTTGCGCGCGCGCCGCGTTGGGCGGGGCGCTCAGCGCTTGTCCAGGTAGTCCTGAAAGGAGAGCCGGAGCAACGCGAGTCCAGCGCGTCGTTCCGGCTCTCCTGCATCGCCCTCGTGCTGCGTGACGCGCCGCGCGAGGGCGTCGTAGACCAGGCTGCCCCGCGCATTGACGTACCCGAACCCCTCGAGGAAGGAATAGTAGGCGAACGACGCACCGTTGGGCGAGAGCAGATCGTGTCCCCACCGGTATTGCGCGTGCGGGAGCCCCAGTTGGGCGAGCAGCGTGGGCGCGAGATCCGTCTGCGCGCCGAACCGCGAGATCACCGTGTCGCGACGCGCCAGCGCCCCGCCTAACCAGAGCATCGGGATCCGCTGCCGAGCGTCGGCCTCGGTTCCGTTGGGCAGCAGCATTGTGGGCAGCGGATGGCCGTGATCGGCCACGATCACGACCAGCGTGCTGTCCCACCACGGTTGGGCCTGCGCCGCCCGAATGAACGCCCCCACGCTGCGGTCCGCGTACACGTGCGAGTTGAGGAATCGGCTGCTCGCATCGCGCCCCGGAAAGACGGGCGCCATTGGCACCTCGAACGGCTCGTGACTGCTCAACGTGAAAAGCGCGGAGAAGAACGGTCGCCGCATGCCGGGCACGTCGTGCAGCAATCGGCCGAGCACGTACTGGTCGTGCGCGCCCCATTTCGAGTTGCGCTCGTCGCGCGGGAACTCGCTCTCGCCCACGAGATGGTCGAACCGGCCGTCGAGCAAGTACGACTTGATGTTCGCGAACGCCAACTCGCCGCCATAGTAGAACGATGTCGCGTAGCCGGCGGCGCCCAGATCGCGGCTGAGCATCGGCAGACGCTCGGCGCGCGCGGGCGTGTTCATCACCTGCACGTGCGGGAGCGGCGGAAACCCGCTCAGGATCGCCACCAGACCTTTGGCGCTCCGGTCGCCCGACGCGTAGAAGTGATCGAAGAAGATCCCGTCGTGCACCAGCGAGTCGAGATGCGGCGTGACGCCCGCCACACCGCCTAACGGAGCGACGACTTTCGCCGTGAGGCTCTCCCAGATGATGAGAATCACGTTCGGGCGCTTGACCGTGAGCAGCCCGCTCGGCGTGGCGCTCGAGTCGGCGAGCAGGCTGTCCACGATACGCTCCGCGTCCGCCGCATTGACCTGCGTGTACGGATTGGTGCGGCCCAGCGCGTTCTCGGTGGCGAACGCGTGCGCCACGTTCCACGGCACGTTGAGCGCGGCCTGGTTCGCGAATTCGTTACTCGAGAAATACACGCTGCTCTGATTGAGCGGCGTCCACTGCAAGCCGCCGCGAATCGGGATGAGGAGCAGCAGACCGGCCGCGAGCGCCAGGCCCGCGCCCGCGTTGGTCTCGCGCCGCTCGCTGTCGAGTCGCGGCGCGACGTACTGTCGGTAGGCGAGCACGCAGGCCACGCCCAAGACGAGCGCGACCATGGCGCAGAGCAGCACGGGGCCCGACTCGGCCGAAGCAAACGCCTCCACCGGCGTCCGCAAGTAGATGAGAGGCGTTGCGTCCAACCGCACGCCCCACGCATTGTAGATACCGAGATCTCCAGCGGTGAACAGTGCGACGGCGATGATCAGCGCATACGTGTACGTGGTGACTGCGCCTCGTACCAAGCGCGGCGGCACCACCCGGCCGATCACCACCAATAACGCTGGCACTATCGTCGCATACGCAGCGGCGGAGAGGTCCATGCGCACGCCATGGGCGAACACGGAAAACGTGGTGCCGATGCCCAACTGTGCGGTGGCGTGATGCTCGTAGGCGAGGAAAATGCCCCGCGCGACAATGAACGTCGCGGTCCAATAGAGCAGGTAGCACACAAGGAACAGCAGACGATCGACCGCGACCGGGCGCGCGGTGGGATGAGCGGAACGTTGCACGCCGAACGATAGAGGCGCACGACGGCGGCGGCCAGGGCACGAGCGGTTAAGGCGTCCTCGGTCGGGGACGGGAACTGTATCGGAATCCGGTCAGTACAGTCGGGAAGCGCTTCGCCGGCCGTCTCCCATCTTCCGATGAGGCTGACCTGTAGTATCGTATGTGCAGTCATCCGGAGCCGCGTCGAACGAACCACGATGGCCTTGCGGGTATTGGTATGACGATTGCGCGACGCACGTTGGTCGACGAGTCGGGTCGCGCTCACCCTCTACGTGAGGTCGGCTAACGTGCCGAGCGTACGCATAGCAGCTGGAAAGGCCCTCGCGATCGCCACGATGATCGCGATCGGTTTCGCCGCCAGCATGCCTTCGACAGCAGCGGCCCAGTACTTCGGTCGCAACAAGGTTCAGTACGAGACGTTCCATTTCCGGCGCCTCAAGACTCCGCACTTCGACATTTACTACTATCCGGCCGAGTCGCTGGCCGCGGTCGACGCGGCGCGCATGGCCGAGCGCTGGTACGACCGGCACAGCAAGACGCTCACGGACACGTTCGAGCGCCGGTCGATCATTCTGTACGCCGACCACGCGGACTTCGAGCAGACCAACGTCATCGGCGGTTTCATCGACCAGAGCACGGGCGGTGTCACCGAGGGACTGCGGAGTCGGGTCGTGCTGCCCTTCACCGGCGTCTACGCCGACGATGATCACGTCATCGGCCACGAGCTGACGCACGTGTTCCAGTACGACATCGCGAGCAAGATGAAAGGCGGCGGCATGATCGCACTGGACCGGCTGCCGCTGTGGCTCATCGAAGGCATGGCCGAGTATCTCTCGTTAGGCAGATACGATCCGAACACCGCCATGTGGCTCCGCGACGCGGCGTTGCGCAACGACATCCCGACGATCAAGAAGCTGAGCACCGACCCGCGCTACTTCCCGTACCGCTACGGCGAAGCGCTGTGGGCGTACATTGGCGGACGGTGGGGCGACGACGTCGTCCAGCAGGTCTACCGCGCCTCGCTCCAGAGCGGCTTCGAGCTCGGCATCCGCCGTACGTTGGGCTTGAGCACCGATACGCTGTCGGCGCAGTGGTTGGCGTCGATCCGCGAGGCGTACAAGCCGCTCATGGCAGGGCGCCAGGTCCCCGATTCGTTAGGCGTGCGCCTCCTGCGTCCGGGCAGCAAGTACGGCGACATGGACGTCTCGCCGGCGGTGAGTCCCGACGGCAAGTACGTCGCGTTCCTCACGTCGCGCGGCCTGCTCAACATCGATCTCTACGTGGCCGACGCCGAGACCGGCCGCATCGTGAAGCAGCTCACCGGCCCGAACAGCGATCAGCACTTCGACGCCATCAGCTTCATCAACTCGGCGGGCTCGTGGTCGCCCGACGGCAAGGAGTTCGCGTTCGTCGTGTTCGCCGGCGGCAAGAACGAGATCGACGTGTTCAACGTCGACCGCAAGGAGATCGTCCGCCGCATCAAGCCGAAGGAAAACGTGAGCGCGATCACGGACGTGTCGTGGGGGCCTAACGACAAGATGGTGTTCGCCGGCATGTCGGGCGGCATCAGCGATCTCTACCTTTACGATCTCAAGTCGGGCAATCAGGAGCAGCTGACGCACGACCGGTACGCACAGATCCAGCCGACGTGGTCGCCCGATGGAAAGACCATTGCGTTCGTGACGGACTCGGGTCCGCTCACGAATCTCGACACGCTCAAGTACGGCCCGATGCACGTCGCGCTCATGGACATGGACACGCGCAAAATCTCGCTCGTGCCGGTGTTCCCGGACGCGAAATCGATCAATCCGCAGTACTCGCCGGACGGCAAGAGCATCTACTTCGTGTCCGACCGCGGCGGATTCGACGACATCTATCGCGTCAACCTCGAGTCGAATGAGATCTACGAGGTGACGCGGTCGGCGACCGGCGTGAGCGGCATCGAGGCGCTCTCGCCGACGATGTCCGTGGCCAAGAACGAAGGCCGCATTGTGTTCTCGTTGTTCGAGCGCGGCGGATATTCCCTGCACCGCCTCAACGCCGACCAGACCATGGGCACGCTGCTCGGTCCGAACGTGGATACCACGTCGATCGCCGGCGCGATGCCGCCGTTGCGTCCGGTCGAAGTGGGCGAGATCACGGAGCGCGTGCACGATCCGGTCACCGGGTTGCCGCCGGCCGAGCAGTATGCGACGCTGCCGTACAATCCGAAGATGTCGCTCGAGTACCTTGGCTCGCCGAGCGTGGGCGTGGGCGTCGGCCCCTACGGGACGATCGCCGGCGGCGGCGTGACGGCGTACTTCTCGGACCAGCTGAGCAACAATATCATCGGCGTTGAGTTAGGCGGCGCCGGCGACATTCAGGATTTCGGCGGGCAGGTGTTCTACGCGAACCTGGCCCACCGCTGGAACTGGCAGGTCGGCGTGTCGCACACGGTGTATCCGCTGGTCGGCGCCGACGCGTTCGACTCCACCCTCACCGACCAAAACGGCAATCCGGTTCAGACGACGGTGTTCGAGCAGCGGCTCATCCGCCAGTTCTACGACCAGATCAATGCCGGCACCCAATACCCGTTCGACCTGACGAAGCGCCTCGAGTTAGGCGTGTCGGCGACGCACCTGAGCTACGGCACGCAGCTCTTCCAGGTGTTCATCGATCCGACCACGGGCATCCCGATCGGCGAAACGCAGCGGAACGTGTCGTCGGGTCTCCCGACGTGGAACTACGTGTCGTTGACGGCGGCGTTCGTGGGCGACTACTCGTACTACGGCTTTACGTCGCCGATCGCGGGCGGCCGCTATCGGTTCGAAGTCGATCCGTCGTTCGGATCGCTCTCGATGGAAAACGTGCTCATCGACTACCGGCGCTACTTCTTCATGCGCCCGGTGACGCTGGCGTTCCGCGCGGTCCACATCGGCCGGTACGGCGCCGACGCGGACAATCCGGAGTTGTTCCCGCTCTACGTGGGCGATCCGCAGCTGGTGCGCGGCTACGACGTCAACTCGATCAATTCCAACGAGTGCGTCGCATCGACGAAGAGCAGCTGCCCGGTGTTCGACCGCCTGATCGGCAGCAAGATGGCGGTGGGCAACGTCGAGCTCCGCATTCCGTTCACGGGAACCGATCAGTTAGGCCTGATCAATTTCCCGTATCTGGCGACGGAGATCTCGCCGTTCGTCGACGCCGGTGTGGCGTGGACGTCGGCCGACCAGCCCAACATCGAGTTCTCGACGACGTCGCAGGGCCGCGTGCCGATCTTCAGCACCGGCGTGAGCATGCGGATGAACGTGCTCGGCTATCTGGTGGCGGAGGTCTGGTACGCGCACCCGTTCCAGCGGCCGAACGCGAAGAATCAGTGGGGTTTCCAACTCACGCCAGGCTGGTAACAGGGAAGCGGCGACTGGCGTCGCCCGCTTCCCTGCCCTTAGGGTGCGAACTTCGGCGTCCCGTTGTCCGCGTTGTTGTTCGTCACCCGGGCCGGTGCGCTGCCGTCGGCGTTCATGACCCAGACGTCCGAGCGACCGCTCCGCGCGCTCTCGAACACGATCTTCTTGCCGTCGGACGACCAGGCGGGCGTCCCGTCGAAGCCGGGGCTGGTGGTGAGACGCGTCTGGTTGCTGCCGTCGGCGTTCATCACGTAGACCTCGACCTGCGCCGAGTCGGCCACCGAGCGATCGCGGTCGGACTGGAACACGATCTTGCCCGTGGTCGACCACGACGGCGACGCGTCGTTCGACTGGTCGTTAGTCAATTGGTGCGCATTGCTTCCGTCGGCGTTCATGACCCAGATCTGCGTCGTGCCGCTCGCGTTCGATTGAAAGGCGATCTGCGTGCCGTCGGGCGACCACGCCGGCGCATTGGCGAGCGCGTCATTGTGCGTGAGCTGCGTCTCGCTGCCGCCGTCGGCGTTCATGACCCAGATCTCGGCGTGACCGGTCGCGGTGTCGGTGCGCGTCGACGCGAAGGCGATCTTGCTGCCGTCGGGTGACCAGGCGGGAAGACCGTTCTCACCCGGGTCGGTCGTGATCCGCTGGAGGCCGGTGTTGTCGGGCTTCACGACCCAGATGTCGAAGCCGTGTCCCGTGTGCTGCCGGCTGGAGGCGAACGCAATCAGCGCCCCGTTAGGCGACCACGATGGCAGCCCATTCGAAGCTCGGCGAGGAGGCCAGCACGCGCGAGCCGGTGCCGTCATCCTTGATCGTGAGTACGTCGCCGCTGTCGGTCGGGAACGAGGCGAACACGATTTGCCGGAGCACGCACGACACCTGGAACGACACCGCCGTCGCGGCGCCCGTCGTCACGGTGACGGTCTGCGTATCGCTCGGCGAGACGGTGCAGTTCGTCCCGACAGCCGTCAGCACGACTTGATGACTGCCGGCCTGAACCGCGGACAGCGTCACCGAATCGGCGATGCCGACGGCGTGTCCCGAGCCGCCGTCGACCACGACGCTATAGCCACTCGAGTCCACATCCGAGCCGGTCGTCGCTGCCGACACCGTGATCGACCCTGTGTTGACGCCGGTGCCCCCGCTGCCGCTGCCGCATGCGGCGAGCGATCCCACCGCGGCGAGCGCGACAATGGCAGACACCAGACGGGAGACGGGACGCGATGTGGAATCGTGCATTGAGCCTTCCTCCGAACGAATGGCTGAGTGCTGGACGCGACGTCAGTCCGGCAGCGCCCGCTTGGTCGAGCGACGCGGCTACTCGGGGCAAGGGAGATGCCAGCCGGTTCCGAATGGCAGGGGCCGCCATGAAAGTTGGGCGGCTAGCAACGGATCGTTCCATTGTCGAGCGCGCATTGAAATTGGTGATGCGGCGCATTGCCTTTGGAGACTGGATCCGCGTCCGAGTCCGTGTCGCGTGTGGAATCCGCCTTGCACGGTAAGCCGGCATCGCACACGATTGGCACGTACCACCCGGACACCAATGAAACGCTTCGCTGCCGCCGTCGCGCTGACAATCGCCGCATTGGCTTGCGACTCCCCCGCCGCGCCGCTCACGCCCGCGGCGCTCACCGACGCGACGCCAATGGCGCCGCCCGCATGGTACGCCAGTGCGTATGCGGGCATGGAACGCTGCTCGGGACTCCAAGGCGATTTCTCGCGCGTTCACTGGTACCACGTGTCCGGATCCCGCGTCCGCGCTCCCGACTCCGGCGGGTATGCCGCCGCGGTCACCTACCCGAGTCTCCACACTATAGTCATCGCCGATTTCTACGCGAGCGACACGATCGTGGTTCGCCACGAGGTCATGCATGACCTGGCTGACGTGACGACGCATCCATTGGAATGGTTTGACGGTCGGTGCGGGAACCTGATGCCGTAGCCGGATAGGGAAGCGGCCGCTGGCGCGGCCTGGGGGAAGCGCTGACGCTGGGGGAAGCGGCGACTGGCGTCGCCTTGGGGAACGGGGTGGGAGAGAGAGACTCCCCAGTGGCCCCCTTCCCTGAGGCGGCGTAGCCGCCGCTTCCCCCAGCGTCAGCGCTTCCCTCAGGCCAGCGGCCGCTTCCCAATTTCTCGGCTATCTTTCTCGCTCTACTTCCTCACGATACGCCGTGTCCGACGACGATCTTTCCAAAGAACGGCTGCGCGCGTTGCGGCGTGCGTTGCTCGGCTTGCACAAAACGCTCGTGTATTCGGAGCGGCGGACATTCGAGCGAGTCGTGGGGCGGGTGTCGACGAGCGGCGAGTTGTTGCAGCTGGTGATTCACGACCCGTGGTTCGTGTGGCTCCGACCGATCTCGGCGTTGGTGGTGGAAATCGACGAGCGCCTCGACGCGGAGGAGCCGCCGACAATGGCGGAGGTACACGGGCTCGTGGGAACGGTGCGTGCGTTGCTCACTCCCGTCGAAGAGGGCGTGGGATTCGGGACGCACTACTATGAGGCGTTGCAGCGCGACCCGGACGTGGTGCTCGCACACGCCGAGGTATCCAAGGTACTCGCGATGGACACCGAGAAATGACGGACAAGAACCCTGCACAGGAGTACGCGATGACACCCACCACTCCGCCCCCCTCGTCGGAGGGGAAGGTTCACACCGAGGAGCACAAGGTGAGCGGCGAGCGACTGTTGTCGCGCGTGAAGGAGCTCGTGCACGAGGGCAACATCCGGCGCATCACCATCAAGAACGATCAGGGGCACACGCTGATGGAGGTGCCGCTCACCGTCGGCGTGGTGGGCGCGGTGTTGCTTCCGATCTGGGTGGCGATCGGCGCGGTGGCGGCGCTCGCGTCCCACTACACGTTGGTGGTGGAGAAGACCGACAAAGCCTAACGCGATCAGCGGTCGCCGGAGCGTTCGCGCGCCGCGGCGCGGAGCGGTTCGGGGGTGGTCCACCATTCCACGGCGGCGAGCAGCGCGTCGACGAGCAGCGCGAGCACGGCCGCGGGGATGGCGCCCGAGAGAATGAGGCGCGTGTCATCGAGCGCCAGTCCGGTGGCGATCGGGTCGCCTAACCCGCCGGCGCCGATGAACGCGGCCAGCGTCGCGGTCCCCACGTCGATCACGGCCGCGGTCCGGATGCCGGCCATGATGCCCGGCGCGGCCAGCGGCGTGCGCACCCAGCGCAACACCTGCGCGGGCGTCATGCCTAACGCACGACCGGCGGCCACGGCCGACGGGTCGGCGTCGCGGACGGCGGTGTAGCTGCTGCGGACGATGGGATACAACGAGTAGAGCCACAGCGCCACCAGCGCCGGCCACACGCCGACGCCCAACAACGGGATCATGATCGCGAGCAGCGCGATGCTCGGGATCGTTTGCAGCACGCCCACGGCGCGAATCACCGGCTCGGCGGCGCGGCGCCGGCGCTCCATCCACAATGCGAGCGGGACGCCGAAGAGAATCCCGGCCACGAGCGGCACCGCGACCAGCAGCACGTGGCGCAGCGTGTCCTTCCAGAGCACCGCCCGCCGCTGCCAGAGATATGCGGCGAACGACTCGTGTGCCGCTCGCGCCGGCGCCGCGGGCGCCCCGGTTGCTTGCGTTAGGCCGAGGGATGCGAGCGCCGACGCGGCCACGGCGGCCACCGGCTCGCCGCCGACTTCCACGCGTTGGTTGAGCGCCCGCATCACCGGTGCGCTCAACCGTCCGCTCAATTCCGTGAGTGCGGCGACGGCGGCCGGGTCGTCGCCCTGCAGCCGCGCGCCGACGAGCGCAGCGGCCTGATACGGCGGGAAGAAGTGGCGGTCGTCGTCCAATACCACGAGACCGTAGCGCGCGATGGAGCCGTCGGTGGAATAGCCGTCCACGACATCCACCTTGCTCGAGGCGAGCGCGCGATACTTGAGCGCCTGGTTGAGCGGCCGCACCGACGCGAAGTGGAGTCCGTAGGCGCGCGCGAGGCCGGGCAGCCCATCGGCGCGGCCGATGAAATCGGGGGTGAGGCCCGCGCGCAACTTGGGCGCGACGCGCGCGAGATCGCTGAGCGTACGCAGTCCGTACTGGCCGGCGGTGCCGGCGCGCACGGCGATGGCGTAGGTGTTCTCGAAGCCTAACGGGGGCAGCCAGCGGATACCCCACCGCTGCTCGAACGCGCGCTGCACGGTGTCGAACGCCGCGGCTGCGTCGTGCACCCGCGGCGCATGGAGCACGGCGAGCAACCCCGTTCCGGTGTATTCCGGATAGACATTGATGGCACCGGACTGGAGCGCCGCCAACGCGACCTCGGTGGCGCCGAGCCCCGGGCGCCGGTCGACGGGGATCCCGCGCGACTCCAGCAGTTGGGCGAACATCTCCGCGAGGAGGTACGACTCACCGAACGGTTTCGACGCCACCACCACCGGCCGCGCCGCGGTCCGGGCCGGCGGCGCGACGCGCTTGCGCCATTGCCTGCCGGCCGCCCGGCCGCGCTGTTCCGTTAGGCGCGAGGGCCAGCAGGGCGGCGCACGCCGCGGCGAGCGGCCGCATCACGCGGCCTCGACGCCGGCGCGCGCCAACAACGCGTACACGTACGGCGTGGCCGGTGCGCCGCGGATGTCCGCCGGCGGCGCGTGCTGTTCCACGCGCCCGGCGCGCATCACCACCACGCTCGTGGCCAATCGGAACGCCTCATGGAGATCGTGCGTCACCAAGACCAAAGTGAGCGTCGTGCTCTGGCGCAACTCGATCAACATGCCCTGGAGATCGGAGCGCGCGATGGCGTCGAGCGCGCCGAACGGCTCGTCGAGCAGGACTAACGATTGGCCGCCCGCCACGGCGCGCGCGACCGCCGCGCGCTGCTGCTGGCCCCCCGACAGCTCGTGCGGCCACCGTTCCGCCATTGCCGGCTCGAGCCCGACGGCGGCCATGGCGCGCTCGGCGCGCACGGACGCGTCGGCGGCGCCTTCCAACCACGGCACCAACGCGACATTCCGCCGCACGCGCCAGTGCGGCAGCAGGCCACCGTCTTGCGGCACGTAGCCGATGGCGCGCCGGAGCGCCACCGGCTCGCTCCGCATGACATCCGTCCCGAACACCGCGATGCGGCCCGCGTCGAACGACACCAAGCGATTGATGCACCGGAGGAGCGTCGTTTTTCCCGAGCCGCTCTCGCCGACCAGCGCGACGCACGCACCCTGCGGCACCTCGACCGAGACGTCGATGAGGGCGCGTACGTCCCCGTACGACTTGGAGACCCGCTCGATGAGAACGGCCGGTCCGGTCACCGCCCGCCTAACGCAACGGCGGCCGAGTCGACCAACGCCGCTTCGCGGTTCAAGACATTGGCCACGATGCTGATCTGCCGCGTCGCTTCGCCGAAGTCGCGCTGCTCGATGGCTTCGCGCACCGCCGGGATCGTCTTCACGCCGTAGCCGGTGTAGAAGCCCGGCGCGTACAACTCGTGCGCGTACCACGGACGGCGCGGCAAGCCCTCGGCGCCGATGAACCGGCGTTCGCTCTCGACCAACAGCGCGTTCGCTCGCGCGAGCTCGGCGCCGTTAGGCGAGGTGTGGGCCGCGGCGGCCGCCTTCGCGTAGCGATCCGCGCTCCGCGTGAGCGAGTCGACCGCGTTGTCGAGCGGCGAGAAGTCGATGTGCGGTGGCAGGGGTTCCACCGGCGGCGCGCTCGTGGGCGCCCACGGGTCGGACGTCGCCGTGAAGACCCCCTCGGCGATCTCGCGGTTGCGCTCCACCGTGCTGTCGCGCTCCAGGTCGAGCAGCGTCTCCAGTTCGCCCACGTAGCCGTGCACCGCGTGGGCAAGGTCGGTGAAGTCGTACGGGAGCAGGTCGGCGTCGGCCAGGCGCATCACCATCGTGCCGCCGGTCTGGGCCAGCGCGCGGCCGTACACGAACGACGTGTCGCCGAAGTGCGTGTACCAGTAGAAGTCATCGTAGATCGAGTGATACACGCCGGCGCTGCTCACCTCGCCGCCGTAGCCGATGTTGAGCGACGCGATGCCCAGGTGTTGGAGGAACGGCGTATAATCGGAGCCGGAGCCGAGCGCGCCGATGGGCAGCTCGCCGTTGTCGCGCCGCAGGTCCTGCCGTTCGTTAGGCGTGCGGGCGCGCGCGATGCGCTGGAGCTGGGAGCGCTTCCAAACGGAGAGGTGCGTTTCGGGGTCCTGGATGTCGCGCTCGACGTCGTTGACGAACCGTTCCAGCGTGTGCGAGCCGCCGACGTTCAGGAAGCCGCGGTCGTTGCCATCGCTGTTGATGTACGCGACGGCCTTGGCGCGCAGCTCGTCGGCGTGCGTTTCGACCCACTCGGTACAGCCTAGCAGACCGGGCTCCTCGCCGTCCCAGGCGGCGTAGACGATGGTGCGGCGCGGGTGCCAGCCCTGCTTCACCAGCTCGCCCAACCCGCGGGCTTCCTCGAGCAGCGCCGATTGGCCGGACAACGGATCGCCCGCGCCGTTCACCCAGCCGTCGTGGTGATTGCCGCGGATCACCCACTGGTCGGGGCTGGTCGATCCCGGAGCATCGCGATCACGTCGTAGATCGGCTTGGTGGACCAGTCCGACTTCACCACGAGGTGGACGCGCGCGGCGCCGGGTCCCAGGTGGTACGTCACGCCAACGCACCGCGCCACTCGGGCGGCGCCACCGGGCCGGTCATCGCGGCGAGGAGCGGCTCGGCGTCGCCGTACGAGATCGGCAGCACCGGGATCTTGGTGATGGTCCTGGCTTCGGCTAACGTTAGGCGCTTGGCGCCCGGCACCGCGCCCACGCCGGGCGTGAGCGGGTCGCCCGAGTAGAGCGGCATGTCGGCCACGCTGCCCCGCTGCACGCCGTCGCGCGGACGGAACGGGCCACGCGGGAACACGTCGCCCTGCGCGTAGCCGTCGTCGCGCGGATCGGAATAGATGAGACACCCCACCGCGCCGTGCTCGGCGGCGACCTTCGGCTTGATGCCGCGCCATGAGCCGCCGTAGCGCGCGATGACGATCGCGCCCTTCACGGAGATGCCGTGTCGGTCGAGCTCCTCGTAGTCCGCGGGCACGCCGTAGTTCACGTACACCAGCGGACCCGTCACGTCGCCGTCAGCGGAGTAGGCGTTGTAGCTGGGCAATTGCTCGTCGTGCTGCGACGATGTGGGATCGCCGGCCACCGTCGGCTCTTGCAGCTTTGCCGTGAAATGCGTGGGCGAGACAAGCTCGACCAGCCGTCGGCGCGGCGTGGGGAACAGCACATTAAACTGTTCGATGTGCGCGTCCCAGCCGAACGACTTGAATCGCGCCAGCAACCACTCGGCGTTGTCGTGATCGTAAGGCGAGCCCACGTGATGCGGGCGCGCCGAGAGGCGGCGCATGTTCTGTCGGATCGTGTCCGGCGATGGAATCGCGTCGAACTTCGACTCCCAATCGAGCTCGAGGCGCGCCGATTGGGCGGAGAATCCAGGGAGGTTGTCGGTTGACGGTCGCGTCGCGATCGGATGGAATGCGATCGCGGCAACGGAGGAGGCGGCAAGCAAACCGATTCGTCGCATTGCGTGACTCGAATGGGGTAAGGAAACGAGCAATATGCGGTCACGAATCGGTCATCGCCACGACTGCTGTTGGAAACCGCCGGCGGCAGCGGTGGGTCGGTTTGAATCTGGAGGCAGCGTTCCGCCCGGTGAGCGTCTCCGCTTTGTCGACACCCATGCGAGCGGATGCGACGCGGATCAGCCGCGGATTGCTCCGTTGCCTCGGCGGGGCACAGGGGCGATCAATCACCCACGGGTCATTGCGCCGTTCCGCTCGAGCTGGCTACGACGTTCATGTCGAAAGGATCACAGCGGAAACCAGGGATCAGCGCGGATCGTTCCGTTAGGCGAGAAGGCGCGACTTCGCGGGGGAGAGAGCTGTTTTTGTCGTTCTAAACACAGGCATTTCTGTTGTTGCTCTGTCGGCCGTTATCCCTGGTTTCCGCTGTGATCCTTTCAACATGAGCGTCGTAGCCAGCCCCCCTGGTCGGCCATCCGAATGCCTGGACGACGGGGTCACCCTCGCTGAGACGAACGTCGGCATCGGACGGGACCAGGGACGATCAATCACCCAACCGGTACCATTGTCGCTGCGCTCGCCTCGGATCATTCAAACTGAACCACCACCGCCGGCGGCCGCGACCTTGCACACATGGGCGGCACCGACGCAAACTGATCCGCTCCGTCCGCGAAAGCATTTCCGGTCTCTCATTCCGATTGGTGATTGCTCTGACGTCTGTGCACAAGTTCGGCCTTGGTCTGACTTTCGTCTGCGCCGTGACGGCCGTGCGCGCGAGCGCTTCACCGCGCCGCCCGCAGACACCGGACATCCGGCTCGCCGCCCAACAGAGTGGAACGACGGCGCTGCTCCAGGACGTGAGCGCCGTCGACTCATCGACTGTGTGGGTGGGCGGCCACGCGGCCACGTGGGCGGTGACCACCGACGGCGGCGCGCATTGGCGGAGCGCGGTGATGCCGCGCGCGGACTCGCTGGAGTTTCGCGACGTGCACGCGGTGGACGCCCGCACCGCGTATCTCCTGTCCAGCGGGTTAGGCGAACGCTCGCGCATCTACAAGACCACGGACGGCGGCGGGTCGTGGACGCTGGAGTTCACGGCGCGCGACCCGAAGGCGTTCTACGACTGTTTCGCGTTCTGGGACGACACGCACGGCGTGGCGGTGAGCGACGCGGTGGACGGACACTTTCTCGTGATCACGACGCGCGACGGCGCCCGCTGGACGCGGGTGCCGCCCAACCGTTTGCCTAACGCATTGGCGAACGAGGGCGCGTTCGCGGCCAGCGGCACGTGCGCGATGGCGTTGCCGCCCTCCGATGCGTGGATCGGCACCGGCAACGCGTCCGTGGCGCGCCTCCTGCGCACCGGCGACCGGGGCGCCACCTGGGACGTGGTCGCGACGCCGCTCGCCGCCGACACGTCGGAGGGGATCACGAGCCTCGCCGTGCGCGACGCGCGCCATTCTCGTTGCGTTAGGCGGACACATTGCGCGGCTCGCGGCGTTCCAGGACGAGGTCGCGATCACCGACGACGGCGGCCGGTCGTGGACGCCCGGCGGACGCCTGCCCTTCCCCGGACCGGTGTTCGGCGCCGCGTACTCCCGCTCGACGGATCCGTGGCTCGTGGCCGTGGGGCCGGGCGGCGCCGCCGCGTCCCGGGACGACGGCCGAACGTGGACGCTCATCGATTCCGCCGCGTACTGGAGCGTCGGATTCGGATCGGCGCGCGTGGGCTGGGCCGTTGGACCGCACGGACGCATCACGCGAATCGAGCTGCCGGCACAGTGATCGCATTGCGGCTTACCGGCCGGTCAGTCGTTTTGCCAGGCCGGCCCTGCAACGATGGTTTCGCTTCATAGGCGGCCCGCTAGCCCGGCATTAGGTTGGTAGCATCATCGGACCCGCCGCGACCCCGCGGCGGGTTTGCGTTCAATCGCCCCCCGCACCGCTGGTCACGAGGGACGCCATGGGTTCTGCGACGGTGCCGCCCATTTCGGGGCACGACCTACAGATCCTGCTGCTGCAGATCGCCGGCCTCATGTTCCTGTGCCGGCTGCTGGCGGAAGTCATGCGGCGCCTCGGACAACCGGCGGTGATCGGCGAGTTGTTAGCCGGCATCGTCTTGGGTCCGACGATTCTCGGGCACTACGCGCCCGGACTCTTCACGTCGATTTTCCCGCAGCAAACATCGCAGTTCCATCTGCTCGAGGTGATTTCCACCCTCGGGATGATCTTCTTGCTGCTGCTCACCGGCATTGAGACCGACGTCCGCGTGATGCGGCGGCTGGGCCGGCCGGCGCTCATGGCGTCCGTGTTCGGGATCACGATTCCATTCGGCATGGGACTCGTGTTAGGCCTCTTGCTCCCCGCGCGGTATCTGGCCAATCCGGGACAGCGTCCGATCTTTGCCGCGTTCATCGCCACCGCCATGGCCATCTCGGCGATGCCGGTGATCGCGAAGATTCTGATCGATCTCAATCTCATGAAGCGCAACCTCGGCGTCGTAATCCTCTCCGCCGGGGTGGTGGACGACACCGTGGGCTGGCTCGTGTTGTCCGTGATCGCGGGCATCGCCAAGGCCGGCTCGTTCTCCGCCGGATCGCTCGCGTTCACGGCCATCGCGCTGCTGGTGTTCATGGCGGTGATGCGATGGGTCGTGTATCCGGGTTTCACGCGAACCATCGGATGGGTGAACCGCAACGTGCCGCTGGTGGGCGCGGACCTGACGCTCATCCTCGTCTTCACACTGTTGTGCGCCGCGACCACCGAGGCGATCGGCGTGCACGCGGTATTCGGCGCCTTCGTGTTCGGACTGCTCGTGCGGCAGATTCCGCGCGTGCGCGCGGCGACGCTGCAGACGATCGAGACGTTCGTGCTCGCGTCGTTGTCGCCGGTGTTCTTCGCGTTCGTCGGACTCAAGGTCGACCTGTGGTCGCTGTCGGGCTGGCAGCTGCCCGCTCTCGTGTTGGGCATCGCCGTGACGGGCAAGCTCGTGGGCTGCTACGTGGGCGGTCGGTTAGGCGCGCTCGGCCGCTGGGAGGCGTTTGCGTTAGGCATCGGCATGAACGCGCGCGGCGCGATGGAGCTGATCGTCGCGCTGATCGGGCTCTCGCTGGGACTGCTCACGCAGGAGATGTACTCGATCATCGTGATGATCGCGGTCATCACGTCGTTCATGGCGCCCTTGTTCCTGCGCGCCGTGATGAAGCGGGTACCGGTGACTGACGAGGAACGCCGCCGTCTCGAGCCCGGCGATCGCACGCTGATGCTGCCCACGGGAGCCGTGCGAGTGCTCGTGCCGACCGCCGGCGGGCGCAATGCGACCGCGGCGTTCGCGCTCGCCGCGCCGATCGTGCGCGCGCACGACGGCACGCTGACGGCGATGTACGTCGACTCGGAGCGCGCGCACCAGCTGTGGACAAAGTTGCGCGGCAGCCGGCCGTCGTCGATGGCGGGCCACGGACTCGACGCCCACCTCGCCAGCGCCGCCGAATTGCTGAAGGACCAACAGAAGCGACTCGTGGTCCGACGGGTGCGGTCGACGTCGCCCACGACGGCCATTCTCGACGAAGCGGCGCGCGACTACGACCTCGTGTTCATCGGCGCCGCGCCGCGGCACCTCGTGAGCCGGTCGTTCGTGGGCGACGTGGTGAGCAAGCTCCGCATCCCCGTCGTGATCGTACGCGGCGGCGACGACACCGTGCCCGACGCGTACCAGCGGGTGGTGGTTCCGTTAGACGGAAGCGTGTTCTCGCGGGCCGCCGCCGAGTTTGCGTTTCTCTACGCGGCGTCGGCGCACGCGCAGGTGACGCTGCTGCACGTGGTGAACGAGGCACGCGTGACGACGGGCGCGCTCGCCGTGCCCGAGCTCCGGGCATCGCACGCGGTGGCCGAGTTCGAGGCCGAGACGCTCGAGAACCGGATCCGGTCGGACATGGACACGCTCGCCGCGTCGGCGGGCGTCGATCCGCGCGTGCGCATACTGGCCAGCGGCGACCCGGCGGCGACGATCATCGAGCAGTCCCACGCCGGCCACTACGACTTGCTCGTGTTAGGCGCGGAGAACAAACTCCTGGCGCAACCGCTGTTCTTCGGCCAGGGCACGGCGTCGATCGTCGAGCGCGCCGGCTGCACGACGGCGGTGGTGGTGCCGCACCTCACCTGAGTCCGGCCGGCGCTTCCGTTAGGCGGACCACCGCCACTGCTGGACCTCGGGCATGTCTTCGCCGTTGGCCACGATGTAGGCGCGGTGCGCGTCCAGCTTGTGCTCCAGTTGGGCGATGCCGTCGGTGCGCCCGGCGCGCCGCAACGCCTCGACGCCCAAATCGTAGCGGCTCATCCGGTTGCGCACCAGCATGTCGAACGGCGTGGTGGTCGTACCTTCCTCCACGTAGCCGCGCACGTGGAACCGCTGCGGATGCGGCCGATGGTGGATCAGCTCGTGGATCACGCTGGGATAGCCGTGAAACGCCATCACCACGTGCGTGTCCGTCCCGAACAGCGCCGCGAAGCGGTCCTCATCCATGCAGTGCGGCTGATCGGCGGGCGATTGGAGCGCGAAGAGATCGATCACGTTTACCACGCGCACGCGCAGATCGGGAGCGATGCGCCTGAGCCACCACGCCGCGGCCACCGTCTCGCGCGCCGGCACATTGCCCGCCGCGGCGAGCACGATGTCGGCGTGGCCGGGATCGCGGCCGGCCCACTCCCAGTGCGACGCACCGGCCGCGCATTGCGCCTCCGCCTCGGCCATGTCGAGCCACTGCGGCATTGGCTTCTTCGACGCGACGATGAGATTGATGTCGCCGGTCGTCGTTAGGCAGTGGCGGGCCGTGGCCAGCAGCGTGTTGGCATCGGGCGGCAGGTACACGCGCGTCGTGTCCGCCTTCTTGGTGAGCAGCAGGTTGATGAACGACGGGCCCTGGTGGCTGTACCCGTTGTGATCCTGCTCCCAGACATGGCTGGTGACGAGCAGGTTGAGCGACGCGGTCGGCACGCGCCACGGCACCTCGCGCGCCATCTTCTGCCACTTGGCGAACTGCTGCACCATCGAATCGACGATCGTCAGGAACGCCTCGTAGCACGCGAAGATCCCGTGGCGCCCGGAAAGGACATAGCCTTCGAGCCAGCCCTCGCAGCAATGCTCGCTCAGGATCTCCATCACCCGGCCCGTCATCGAGAGGTATTCGTCGGTCGGGACGAGCGGCAGCATCCACGCGCGCAGCGTCGATTCGAACACGTTCTCGAGGCGGTTGGACGACGTTTCGTCCGGACAGAACACGCGGAAGTTGCGCGCGCGCTCGTTGGCGTTGAATACCTCGCGCAGGTAGCCGCCTAACACGCGGGTGTTCTCGATGATCGTCTCGCCGGGTTCGGCGGTGTCGATGGCGAGCGGTGTCGGATCGGGACAGTCGAGCGGGACGAGCAGCAAGCCGCCGTTGGCGACCGGACACGCGCCTAACCGTAGATCGCCCACCGGATACATTGCCGTCACGTCGGAGATCGGCCGGCCGGCGGCGTCGAACAACTCCTCGGGATGGTAGCTGCGCAGCCACCGCTCGAGGGCGCGCAGGTGGTCGGGGTTGGTGCGCGGGTCTTCGATCGGAATCTGGTGCGCGTGGAACGTGTTCTCGACCGCCTGGCCATCCACGCTCTTGGGACCGGTCCAGCCCTTGGGTGTGCGGAGCACGATCAACGGCCAGCGCTGCGGGCGCACGCCGCCCTCGCGCGCGGCGTGCGTAATCTCGCCTAACCGATCGTGCGCCCAGTCGAGCGCATCCCACATCGTGCGGTGCACCAGCGCGCGCTCGTCGCCCGCCACCTCGCGCGCCTCGTAGCCGAGTCCGGCGAAATACTCGGCCAACTCCTCGCTGCCAATGCGAGCGAACAACGACGGGCCGGAAAGCTTGTAGCCGTTCAAGTGCAGGATCGGCAGCACCACGCCGTCGCGCGCCGGATTGAGAAACCGGTGCCAGTGCCACGATCCGGCGAGCGGTCCCGTTTCCGCTTCGCCATCGCCGACCAGGCACGCCACCATGAGGTCCGGATCATCCATCGCCGCGCCCGTGGCGTGAACGAGCGAGTAGCCGAGCTCGCCGCCCTCGTGCAATGTCCCCGGCGTGAGCGCGGTGAGGTGGCTCGGGAATCCGCCCGGCCACGAAAACGCGTGCACCATGGCCGACACGCCGGCCGCATCGCGCGAATACTCCGGATACCGCTCGCCTAACGTACCGTCGAGGAACGTATTCGCGAGCACGCCCGGCGCGCCGTGCCCCGTTCCCACGACCAGCAGCACGCGCTGCCCGCGGTCGCGCGCCAATCGCCCCAGGTGCGCGTACAGCAGGTTGATGCCGGGCACCGTTCCCCAGTGGCCGAGCAACCGCGCCTTGATGTGTCGCGGCGCGAGCGGCTCGCGCAGCAGCACGTTGTCTTTGAGATAGAGTTGGGCGGCGGACAGGTAGTTCGCCGCGAGGAACGTTCGGTCGAGCAGCTCGATGCTGCTCGTCGTCTGCTCACGGCCGGAATGTCGCGAGCGCGCGCAGGGGGGCACTCATGCTCGCAACATACCAAACGAAAAACGGAGTTCCAACGGTGTGTGTGAGACCAATCCCAGGGGCGATGTCGAATCTCTGACATTGCAGCCAGTCTCGGCGCCATTGACGCTACACCCTGGCTTGCACACCGTTGGGGTACGGGAACGCGTCATTGCGGCATGGACGCAGGGTTCCGTGGACCGAGCCTCAGCCGAGGATAGGGAAGCCATGTCCGGAATTCGACCCATGCGAACTGTGCAGTTGGCCGGGATCGTTGCGGCCACCGCAGGGTTGGCTGTCGTCGTCGGACTCGCGGCGAGCCGGCAAGACAAGCGCGACGAGCGTGCATCGCGGCTGTTCGACGAAGTGCGCCACCTCGTGGCGACCCGGGCCGTGGACTCGATGCCCGACGACTCCCTGTTCGTCAAGGCGGCCGGCGGACTGGTCAACGCGATCGGCGATCCCTACGCGAGCCTGTTCTCGCAGAAGGCGATGGCCGGGTTCCTGCGCAACGACATCGGCAACGCGTACGGCGGGTTGGGCATGTCGCTCGAGCGGCAGCCCGGCGGCATTGCCGTGGCCGGCGTGTTCCACAATTCGCCCGCTGCGTTAGGCGGCGTGATGGCGGGCGACGAGATCGTCGCCGTGAACGGCACGGCGGTGTCCGGGTTGAGCGGCGACCGCGTGTCCCAGCTCTTGTTAGGCGAACCCGGATCGGGGGTCGACATCACCTTCCTCCGCGCCGGCGTGACCACGCCCATCCACTCGCATTTCGTGCGCGCGGTGGTGCGCCCCACCGCGGTGCCCTTCTCCATGGTCATCGGCGATCACACGGGCTACATCCCGCTCCAACGATTCAACGAAACCGCGGACAGCGAGATGGCAAGCGCGGTGGCGGGCCTCAAGCAGCGCGGGGTGCGCTCGTTCGTGATCGACCTGCGCGGCAATCCGGGCGGCGATGTCTCGCAGGCGCTGGCGGTGAGCAATCTCTTCCTCAGGCCGGGCCAGGAAATCGCCGAGCTCCGCCAGCGCGGCGAGCCGGCGCAGAGTTATCGGGCGCGCACGCTTCCCCTCGTGCACTCGGAGCCGGTGGTGCTGCTGGTGGACCACTACACGGCGTCCGCGTCCGAGATCGTGGCGGGCGCGTTGCAAGACCACGATCGCGCGGTGATCGTGGGCGAGACGTCGTATGGCAAGGGCGTCGTGCAGTCGCTGTTCAATCTCCAGGACGGCTACGCGCTCAAGCTCACCACCGGACGCTGGTACACGCCGAGCGGGCGCAGCATTCAGCGCGCGCACACGTTCGACGGCGCCCCCGACACATTGATCAATTTGCTCGCCGACACCACGACCCGCACGCGTCGCCCGGCGTACAAGAGTGATGGCGGGCGCACGGTGTACGGTGGCGGTGGTATCACGCCGGACGTGAAGGTGGCCTCGGACACGCTCTCGAGCGCCGAGCAACATCTGGCGCGTGAGTTCGCACCCAAGGCCGCGCAAACGCGGACGGCGTTGTTCGACGTCGCGCGCGGACTTCGGGCGACGGTGCGCGGCAATTTCGTCGTACTGCCGCAGTGGCGCGAGGCGTTCTACGACCAGTTGCGCACGGCCGGCGTCGATGTCGATCGCGCCACGTTCGAGGCGGCCGAGCCGTGGGTGGACCGGCTGCTCGAGCAGCAGGTCGCGACCATGGCGTTCGGCGACTCGAGCGCGTTCCGCCGCGCGGCGCCGAACGACGCACCGCTCCAGCGCGCGCTCACGATGCTCGGACGCGCGTCCACGCAGTCGCAGCTCTGGACCCTCGCCGCGCACGCGCCGACGCCAGGACTGTAGGCGGCGGTTCCGTTAGGCAAGCACGCCGCGCCTCCGTGTCCGATCGGCGTGGCGCGGACCAGTATCGCACTGCCGCAAGCACCAGCGCCAAGCGCGATCCGCGTTGGGCGCGACTGGACACTGCGTACGATCGTGCTGCATCATGTGTCGTGCCGACTTTCGGAGGACACGGCCGCGCGTGCGCGCTCGTCGCGGCGTGCGTTGCCAGCGCGGCGGCCTGCCACGGGTCATCCGGTGCCAAGTCCAACGCGCCGCAACCCGGCGCCGCACACGACGCGCTGCGCGATCCGTCCAACGCGTTCTGGTCCACGCGCGGGCCGCGACAGTTCTTCGTGCGCATCGAGACGACAAAGGGCGCGTTCGTGATCGACGTGCACCGTGACTGGGCGCCGCGCGGCGCGGATCGATTCTACCAGCTCGTGCGGTCCGGATTCTTCGACGACTCGCGGTTCTACCGCGTGCGGACTGGATACATCGTGCAGTTCGGCATTGCCGGCGATCCGGCCACCGCCCAACGGTGGCGCGATGCACGCATCCAGGATGACAGCGTCCGGCACACGAACGCGCGCGGCGTGGTGGCGTACGCCATGACCGGCCCCGATACGCGTACCACGCAGCTCTACATCAACCTGCGCGACAACACGCCGCTTGATGCGCAGGGGTTCTCGCCGATCGGCGTTGTGGTGCGCGGGATGGACGTCGTCGACGCGCTGAACGCGGAGTACGGCGAGGCGTCGGGCGGCGGCATGCGAAACGGAAAGCAAGATCCGGTGTTCGACGGCGGCAACGCGTACCTGGATGCACACTATCCACGATTGGACCATCTCCGTGGCGCGGCGATCGTGCGCGCGCCATGACGGCGGTCGCGGCTCCGGACGCCGCGCGCGGGGAGAGCGGCGAGGGGCCGGGCGGGGGCCGGCTGGTGCGGCGGCTGTCGCTGCTCGATTCGATTGCGTTAGTCGTGGGGACGATCGTCGGCACCGGCGTGCTGCTCAAGGCCGCGGTGATGACGCAGGTGTTGGGCAGCCCGTGGGCGGTGCTCGCGGCGTGGGCGGCCGCGGGGGTGCTGACGCTGTTCGGCGCGCTGTCGTACGCGGAGTTAGGCGCGATGCTGCCGGAGCCGGGCGGCGAATACGTGTTCCTGCGCGCGGCGTTCGGCGACGCGGTGGCGTTCCTGTACGGCTGGGTGCGTTTCACCGCCGGCAGCGCCTCGATGGCCGCGCTCGGCGTCTCGTTCGCGACGTTCGTCACGCCGCTCGTTCCGTTAGGCGGCGCCTGGACGCACGCCGGCGGGGCCATTTTCGGGATCCCGGTGCACTGGACGTTCGGGGCGCCGCAGCTGGTGGCGATCGTGCCGATCGCGGCGCTGGCCGCGATCAACTGCGCCGGCGTGCGCGCCGGCGGCAAGGTGCAGGTGGCGCTGGCGACGATCAAGGTGCTGGCGGTGCTGGGCATCGTGGCGGGCGCGTTCGCCGCGGCGCGCGGCGGGTCGTGGACGCACTTTGCCCAACACGCGCCCGGCGGCGCGATCACCGCGTCGGCCTTCGGCGCGGCGCTGGTGGGCGCGGTGTGGGCGTACAGCGGATGGTCGTACCTGCCGATGGCGGCGGGCGAAATCCGGAATCCGGGACGCAACGTGCCGCGGGGACTCATCGGCGGCACGGCGATCGTGATCGTGCTCTATCTCGCCATCAACGCGGCGTACTTCTACGCGCTCCCCGCCGGCGTCGTGGCCGCGGCCAATTCCACCGCGCACCGCGGCGCGCCGGCCGTCGCGGCGCTGGCGGTGGGGAGCTTTCTCACCTCCGACGCCACCAAGCTCGCGGCGCTGGTGTTCGTCATCGCCACGTTAGGCACGCTCAACGGCGGTCTGTTGTCGAACTCGCGCGTCCTGTTCGCGATGGCGCGGACGCGCCAGTTCTTCCCGATCTTCGGGCGCGTGACGCGCCGATCGCACGCGCCCGGGTGGGCCATCATTGCCTTCGCCGCGTGGGGGGCCGTGCTCGCGACGTCGGGCACGTACGACGAGTTGAGCGATCTCGCCGTGTTCGGCTTCATGATCTTTTTCGCGCTCACCACCGCGAGCGTGTTCCGGCTGCGCGCGACGCAGCCCGACCGGCCGCGGCCATACCGCGTGACCGGGTATCCGCTGGTGCCGTTGATTTACGTGCTCGGCACCACCTGGATGATCGGCAACACGGTGGCGACGGAGCCGGCGCAGGCGCTGGCGGCGCTCGCCTTCCTCGCGTTAGGCGTGCCCGTGTACGCGTGGTTCCGCGCCCGGCGCCGCCGCGCCGACGCGGCGCCCGCCGCCGGGACGCCGCCGGCGCCGGTGCGTTAGGCGGTCGGGATCTCGGCCTTGTGCTTGCGGGCCCACGCGTCGAACGTGAGCAGCGCCGGGTCGAGCGCGCGCGTTTCCCGCAGGTCGCGCACCGCCATGAAGCGGTCCTGGAACTCGGCGTCGATCTGGAACATGTTGCCCAGCTCGTCCGCGCCCGGGAAGCCCAACTGCCGGTAGACATCGGGCGGCACCGCCACGTAGCGGATGGCCTTGCCTAACGCTTTGCCGAGCAATGCCGCCATCTGGGCGCCCGTGAGGTGGCCGCCGGCGATCCCGACCCGCCGGCCGATGTACGGCGTCCCGCGCGTGAAGATGCCGTAGGCGCATTTGCCGATGTCTTCGGCCGCGATCCCCGACAGCTTGGCCGTGCCCATGGGCAGCGCCAGATCCAGCACGCCGTCGGAACCGGGCTTGAGACCCATCCCGAAGTGGATGAAATTGTCCCAGTAGAACGACGTGATGAGATACGTGGTCGGCACGCCGAGCGTCGCGAAATACGCGTCGGCCTCGGCCTTGGCGTCGAAATGCGGCACCTTGTAGTGGCCGAGCAGCGTCGGGATGCGGTTGTCGCCTAACGGAACGAACTGCCGCGTGTCCTCGAGCGTCGACCAGATCACGTGCGCGACCCCGGCCCGCTTGGCGGCCTGCGCCATGGCGCTCGCCTCCGCCTTCTCGCGCTCGGGCGACATGTGCGCCCAGAAGAACGACACGCAGTAGGCGCCGTGCGCGCCGGCAAACGCGCGCTCGAGGCTGGCCCGATCGGATACGTCGGCGGCTACGACCTCCGCGCCCAACCGCGCCAGCTCGCGCGCGGCGGGCGAATCCGGAGTGCGCGTGATCGCCCGGACCGCGAAGCCGCCTTTCGGATCGCCGAGGATGGCGCGCACGAGTCCGCCGCCTTGCGAGCCCGTGGCGCCGACGACGGCGATGATGCGCGCCGGCGCGCGACGCACGGCCGGCTTGCGTTGGGCGGGCGCGCGACGCGCCGATTTCTTGGCCGGCCCCCGTTTCTTCTTCGCCGCGGTCTTCGCCGACGACGCGCGCGTCGACTTCGCCTTGGTGGTCGCTCGTTTCGCGGCCGGCTTCCGCTTCCGGGTGCTTCCGCGCTTCTTCGCCGCCATGACGCCCCTCCCTGTCGAACGCGTGAGTGCTCCTCCGAACGCCGCACCGCCAAGCCCGAGCGCGGACGATGCAGCATCGCGGCGGTCGGGTCAACGTGCTGTTCGTTTTCGCACACGGGATGCCGAAACCGGACACCTGCCTCGCAAATCGATCTCCCCGATGCCGGATAAGCCGAGCGGCGCCAACGGGTTGCGCATGGCGGTGCGTGGCATGTGTTTTCCGTAGGCGTTCGGGCGGTTGGCCGCCCGCATCGGGAATCCCTTCAGCTTCTGTCCAATGTCTGCCATCTCGAAGGACGTTCGGTACGCGGCGCGCCGGTTGGCGCGCGCGCCGGGATTCACGATCGTGGCGACGGTCACGCTCGCGTTGGCGATCGGCGCCATCACCGCCGTGTTCTCGGTGGTCAACGGCGTGCTGCTCGAGCCGCTTCCGTTAGGCACACCGGACCGCATCGTGAAGGTGGCCAATGCGGGCCGGGACAAGAAAATGGGCGCGACGTCGGCCCTCGACTACCTCGACCTGCGCCATCAGGTCACGACCATCACATCGCTGTCCGCGTATTCGGACGCCGCCGCCAATCTCACCGGCGATGGCGACCCGGTGCAGATCACGCTGGCCAGCGTCGGCGCCGACTTCTGGCGCGCCATCGGCGTCGCGCCGCAGATCGGCCGCGGGTTTTCGCCTAACGAAGACCAGGCCAAGGCGGCGCGCGTGGCGATCCTGAGCGACCACCTCTGGCGCACGCGCTTTGGCGCCGATCCGCGGATCGTCGGCCGCACGCTGGTCCTCGATGGCACGCCGCGGACCATCATCGGCGTGGCGCCGGCGTCGCTCACGTTCCCCGACCAACCGGACGTCTGGGCGCCGCTCGTGTTCGGCTCCGACGACCTGAATCCCGACGCGCGCGGCGCGCACTGGCTCGAGATGGTCGGCCGCCTCGCGCCCGGCACGACCATCGACGCCGCCAACCGCGACGTCGTGGCGGTCACGCGCCGCCTCGAGATGCAGTATCCGGAATCGAACACCGGCATGAGCGCCGCGGTGGTCCCGCTCCAGGATGCAATGATCGGCAATGTCCGGTCCGCCTTACTGACACTGCTGGCGGCGGTGGGCTTCGTGCTCCTCATTGCGTGCGCCAACGTCGCGAATCTGCAGTTGGTGCGCGCATCCACACGCGAGACCGAGATCGCGGTCCGCACCGCGCTCGGTGCCGGGCGATGGCAGATCGTCCGGCAGGTGCTCGTGGAAAGCGTGCTCGTGTCGCTCCTGGGCGGCGTGCTCGGGGTGCTGCTCGCGCTGTGGGGCGTCGCGCTCCTCGTGCGCCTTGGCCCCCACGACTTGCCGCGGTTGAACGAGGTCCGGGTGGACGGCGTCGTGCTGGGCTTTACCACGCTGGTAGCGTTAGGCGCCGGGGTCCTGTTCGGCATCGCGCCCGCGATCGGCGCCGCGCGCGCCAGTCTCACGGCCATGCTCAAGGACAGCGCGCGCGGATCGAGCGGCTCGCGCGCCAGCCGGCGCGTCCGCAGCGGGTTGGTGGTGGGCGAGCTGGCGTTGGCCATGATGCTGCTGGTCGGCGCCGGACTCCTCGTGCGCAGCTTCTCGCGGCTCGTCTCGGTGAATCCCGGGTTTCATCCCGAGCGCGTCCTGACGTTCGGGATCTCGGCGCCGCCCTCGAAATACGCGGACCGCCATTCCCTGCGGACGCTGACGTCGGACATTCTCGCGCACATGCGCGGCATCCCCGGCGTGAGCTCGGCGGCGATCGTGGCCGGCTTACCGTTAGGCGGATTCACCATGCGCACGAGCGTGCACATCACCGGCACGCCCAAGGAGCGGCCCGCCGAGCGCAAACGCACGTACGTGACCATCGTCAGCCCCGACTACTTCCGGACGATGGGCATCCCGCTCATCGCCGGACGCGATTTCTCGGCCCACGATGGAAGCGGCGCGCCGATCGTGTCGCTCATCGACGAGACGCTCGCCAAGCGATACTTCCCCGGACGCAGCGCCGTCGGTCAACGCATTGAGGTGGGTTGGTCGCAGGACACCGCCTCCGCGGCCGGCGGCGATACGACGACGGTCACGATGGGCGGTGAGGTCATCGGCGTCGTCGGCGACGTGCGGCGTTTCAACCTCGCCACCGCCGCCGACGCCGAGACCTACATCGCGATCGATCAACCGACGCTGAACACGTTTTCGGTCGTCGTCCGGACGAGCGGCCCGCCTAACGCAGTGGAAACCCAGATCCGGGGCGCGATGCGCGCCGTCGATCCCGATCTGCCCATCGACCACCTGCGGCAGCTGCGCGAGCTGGTGAGCCTGTCCGTTTCGCGGCCGCGATTCTACATGGCGCTCATCGCGTCGTTCGCGATCATCGCGTTGGTGCTCGCCGCCGTCGGCATCTACGGCGTGATCTCGTACACCGTGAGCCAGCGCTCCCGCGAGTTGGGCATCCGCATCGCGCTCGGCGCGTCGGGAGCCAACGTGATGGCGCACGTGTTGCGCCCCGGCATCGCGCTCGCGGCGGGAGGCGTGGCCATCGGCATCGTCGCATCGCTCGCGGTCACGCGGCTCATTGCCAGTCTGCTCTTCGGCGTGACGCCGGCCGATCCGCTCACGTTCGCCGGCGTGTCGGCTGTGTTGCTCGGCGTCGCGGTCCTCGCGTGCGTCATCCCGGCGCGTCGCGCGTCGCGCGCCGATCCGCTCGTCGCGATGCGGAGCGAATAGCGCCGGCCACAAGGCCCTTGCGCGGTGCATGCGCGGCGTGAATCCATTCGCCGGACAGGGTGGTGGGTAGCGACGCGCCATTCACGCACGAGAGAGGGGACGGCATGCGAATCCGGAGTGTGTGCGCGGTGGCTGTCGCGTGCATTGCCATCGTCGTCGCCGCGTGCAACTCGTCGCTTAACAGCGTGTGCGGCGGCTCGATCTTCCTCGTCGTGGCCAACGGCAAGCCTGCCACCCTGGCGGTCGGCGACTCGGTGACGCTGGTGGCGCAACAGGGCGTGCTTGGCCCCGGCATCGGCGGTTCGGGATGCATGATCCAGAACATCCCATCGAGCAGCGTCGCCTGGACCACCAGCGACTCGACCGTGCTCACCGTTGGGCCCGACGGGACGGCGCACGCCGTCGCCGCAGGGAGCGCGGACGTGACCGCCACGCACGGCGGACTCAACGCAAAGTTGGCGCTGACCGTCGTCCCATAAGTCTGGCCGAGCGTCGTTCCGGGCCGTATCATCGCGAGCACAGCTGGAACCGTTCGACCGTTCCGACACTCCGAGGTGCCCGATGACTGGCTCACTGGACCGCGCTGCCGCCGGCTGGGGAATTCTTCCGATCCGTCTGGTGATCGGGCTCGTATTCGCGATGCACGGCGGACAGAAACTGTTCGTCTACGGCGCGAGCGGCACCGCGATGGCGATGCAGCACATGGGCATCCCGCTTCCGGTGGTCGCGGCGTGGGTCGCCATCATCGTGGAGTTCTTGGGTGGCCTCGCGATTTTCTTCGGCGTGTGGGCGCGTTGGCCGGCGTGGCTGCTGGCGATCGAAATGCTGATCGTGATTTTGTTCGTGAAGCTGCACAGCGGATTTTTCTCGCCGCGCGGGATCGAGCTCGAGCTGACGCTCCTGGCCGGCGCGCTGACGATCGCGATGTTGGGCACGGGGCCGGCGTCGTTGGCGCCGGGCGGCGGCCCGCGGCCGACCGAGCCGTAAGGCGGCCCGTTAGGCCGGTTGCCTCACGCCCGGCCCGGCACGTCGGCTTCGGCGGCGATGTGCAAGCCCAAGTCGCGCAGCAACCCGTCTGTGAGGCCGTAGATCCACCCGTGCACCGTGAGCGGCTGTCCGCGCGCCCACGCATCGCGCACCACCGTGGTCTGCGCCGCGTTCACGACCTGCTCGAGCACGTTGAGCTCGGCCAGGCGGCCGTGCCGCGCGTCATCGCCGGCGAGCGCGTCCAGCTCCCGATGGTGCTTCCATCGCACGTCCTGCACGTGGCGCAGCCAGTTGTCCACTACGCCTAACTTGTCGTCGCGCAGGGCGGCCTTGACGCCGCCGCATCCATAGTGCCCGCAAATGATGATGTGCCGCACCTGCAGGTGCTCCACCGCGAACTGCATCACCGACAGACAATTGAGATCGGAGTGCACGACCACATTGGCGATGTTGCGGTGCACGAACATCTCGCCCGGCAGCAGGCCGACGATCTGATTCGCCGGGACGCGGCTGTCGGAGCATCCGATCCACAGGTATTCGGGCGCCTGCTGCGCCGAGAGGCGCGTGAAGAACTGCGGGTCCTGCCGGGTCATCTCGGCGGCCCAGGCTCGGTTGTTCTCGAACAGATGATTCAGGCTGCGCATGCAAGGTCAGGCGGGAGGATCGGCCACGTCGGCCGGACGCGCGGTGCCGCTTCGAGACGGCACCGCCGGCGGCATCGCAATGATAGAGCGGTGGTGACAGCGGCGAAAGCCTGAGCGTCGAGCGCGCGGAGCGGCCACCCGCGGTCAGGGCGCGACGCGCGCCCCCGCCAGGGTCGCCACCGCGCCTAACGTCGTCTGCGCGGCATTCAACCCCAGGCGGAAATCGTCATCGGTGTACGTCGAGAAGACATCGGTCGGCTGGTGCCACTGCGGATCCCAGCCCGCGCCGATCTGCATGCCGCGCTCGTTCTCCCTGACACTGATGGCGGGCACCAGATCCTGGAACGGCGCCGAATCCGTGTTCGTCATGTGTGGCCCAACGGCGGCGGGATAGTCGGTCGCGTACTGCTCGTTCGCATCGCGGAACGCCCACGCCAGCTTTTCCGAGCCCTCCGCGAATTTCGATGCCGACTGGAACTCGATGTTCACGTCCGCCTCGGGCCGCTGCGTGGGACTCACCTTTCCGGCCGCGTTAGGCATACCGTGGTCGAACATCTCCATGTCGTGCTGGATCATCCCCAGCCACGTGGGCTCCGGGTACGCGCCCGAGCCCGCCGGGTCCTCCTTGCCCTGCAGGGCGGCCCGTTGGGCGACGTACGCGCGCGAGCCGTCGAGACCCGTCTCCTCGTTGTTCCACAGAATGAACCGGATCGAGACGTCGGTGTGCACGTCGGGCATGCTGAACACGCGCGCCAGCTCCATGACTAACGCAGTGCCCGAGCCGTCGTCGTTGGCGGCCTGGCCCCAGCCGATGCCGTCCATGTGGCCGCCCACGATGTACATCTCGTCGGGATGCACCGTGCCGACCTTCGTGCAGTACACTTCCTGGCGCTGGCCGGGCGTGCTGGCCTGCGAGTCCAACGCGCGAATCTTGGAATCGGGCTGCTTGAGCGAATCGGTGTTCACGCCCGTTGGGCCTTTGTTCCCGCGGATGCGCGAGCCGCCCTGCCCCTCGCCGCGCTCCCGCGCGCGCTGAAACGCCGCGATCTGCTCCGGCGTCGGACGCTCGCGCGGCGCCGGCGGCTGGTAGTCGTACGTGATCCGCTGCGTCGGCGTGCAACCGTAGCTCTTGAGCTGCGCTTCGATCCAGTCCACCGCCTGGCGATTGCGGTCGGTCCCCTGGCGGCGGTCGCCGAACTGCGTCAGCCCCTGCACCGTCGCCTTGTACTTGTCCAGCGTTAGGCGCGAGACCATCTGGGTGATTTGCGGGTTCGCGGTGTCGCGTGCCGGACCGCGCTGCGCGGCCGCGGACGCGGCGCCCAACGACACGAGGGCCGCGCCGGCGGCCAGTCGGTGAAACACGATGCGCATAGACACGGGGATTCGGATCGAGGAATGAGCGCCGAGGGTCGGCATCCCGGAAACGACAACACCAAGATTACGATGATGCGCGCGCCAGCGCTGACCGCGCACACGGAACGCGTCCAGTTTTTTCGCTCCGGGACCCGGTGCGGCGATATTGCAGGCATGCGACGAACGACAAGATGTCCGGCGGCGTCGCACCCGAACGTCGATCAAGTGCACGACGCCGCGGCGCCATGCCGGCTGCCGACGGCCTCACCACAGCCTTGGGGGACAGCACCATGAGCGACTTCATCTACCTTTTCCGCTCGTCGGAGGAATCACGGCGCGCCGCGATGGGCACACCGGAGCTCGCGCAGCAGAGCATGCAACGCTGGCTGGGCTGGGTTCGCGAGCTGGACGCGCAAGGCCATCCCAAGAGCCGTGGCCAGCCGCTCGAGAACGGCGGCAAGACGGTGCGCGGCAAGAAGAAGGTGATCACCGACGGTCCGTTCGCCGAGGTGAAGGACCTCGTGGCGGGCTTCATGGTCGTGCAGGCGGCCGACCTCGCGCAGGCTGCCGAGCTCGCCAAGGGGTGTCCGATCCTCGAGGGCGACGGGGCAGTCGAAGTGCGGCCCGTGATGGCGATGGATGTCTAACGGCGACGGCGCACGCCGGGGCTAACGCAGCGCCGGCGCGCGCCGCGCAGGACGAGCCGTGGAACTCGACGAGCATCTCTTCCGGCGCGAATCGGCGCGCATGATCGCCGCGCTCACGCGCATCTTCGGCGTGCACAATCTCGCGCTCGCCGAAGATGTGGTGCAGGACGCGTTCTGCCGCGCGCTCGAGGTGTGGAAAGTGCGCGGCGTGCCGCAGAATCCATCGGCCTGGCTCATGGCCACGGCCAAGAATCGCGCGCTCGACGTGATTCGCCGCGAGCGCACGGCGAGCACGTTCGCGCCCGAGGTCTCGCGCCTGTTCGACAGCGAGTGGACGCTCGCGCCCGTGGTCGCCGAAGCATTCGCCACCGAAATCATTCGCGACGAACAGTTGCGCATGATGTTCTCGTGCTGCGATCCACGCCTGAAAGAAGAAGTGCAGATCGCGCTCGTCCTCAATATCCTGTGCGGGTTCGGCGCGCAGGAAATCGCGGGCGCTTTCCTCACCGGGCGCGCGGCGGTCGAAAAGCGCATCGCGCGGGGCAAGGCGTCGCTGGCGACATCGCGGCGGCTGTTCGACCTGACGGACGGCGACGTGGCGGCGCGACTCCCCGTGGTCCAGCGCGCGCTGTATCTCCTGTTCAACGAAGGCTACCACAGCGTGGCGACCAACGCCATCGTGCGCGCCGACCTGTGCCGCGAAGCCATCCGCCTAACGGAACTCCTGCTGGGCGACGCGCGCACCGCCACGCCGGCGACGGGCGGGCTCGCCGCGCTCATGTGCCTCCACGCGGCCAGGCTGCCGGGACGGGTCGACGACGCCGGCCACCTGAGCGCCCTCGTCGACCAAAATCGCTCCACCTGGGACGCCCGCCTCATCGCGCACGGCCTGTCCCTCCTCGAACGCTCGGCGCGCGGCGATGAGGTGAGCACCTATCACCTCGAAGCCGCGATCGCCGCCGCGCATGTCCAGGCGCCGAGCATCGACGACACCGATTGGACCACCATCATCGAGCTGTACGACCGTCTCACCGTGCTCGCACCGTCGCCGGTCGTCGCCCTCAATCGCGCCATCGCCATCGCCCAACGTGACGGCGAGGAGCGGGGACTCGATGCGCTGCGCGCCATCGATGGCAGCGACCGGCTGGCCGACTACCCATTCTATCGCGCCGCGTTCGCCGAGCTCGAGCTGCGTCTCGGGCATCGCGACCAAGCGCGCGCGCACTTCGCGGCGGCCTTGGACCTGGCGCGCAACGCGGCCGAGCGTCGGTTTTTCGAGAAGAGACTGCGAAGCTGCGACGCCAGGTAGTGCAGGTCTGGTGCTGGCACGGGCCGTGCTTTAATTGGCATCGAAGTGCCACGCCCATCCGATCCATCCGCACAACCGGACCGCCCCATGCGCTCGGGCCACTTGCTACGCCGTATCGCCGTGGCTCTCTTGGCCACGGTCGTGATCGTCGTGGCCGTCGTGCCCGCCGCGGCGTTGATCGCGCTGCAAAATGGCGCAGTCGCGCACTGGACGGCGACGCGATTGCTCGGCCTCGCCAATCCGTTCGCGGGGCGCATGATCACGGTGGGCTCGGTGAGCGGCGATTGGTGGAGCGGGCTCACGCTCACGGGGGTGCGGCTCGCACCGGCCGGGCGGTCGCCGGCGATCGCGATCGACACGGTCCGTGCGCGGTACGCATCGCTCATCCATCTCGTACGGGCGCACGAGCTCGAGTCGCTGGAGGTATCAGGCGTGTCGGTGACCGCCACGCAGGCGCGCGACGGGACCTGGGATCTGCTCGCGCCATTCACCACGCCGAAGACGCCCGCGCCCGCGCCTAACGCAGCACCGGCGTCGTCGTTCGCCGTCGGGCGCCTCGTGCTCCGCCGTGCGTCGGTCACCGCCATGTTGCAGCCGGACACGGCGGCCGGCCATCGCCACGGGCCGGTCGTCCTCGACCAGCTCGCCCTCGCGGCGCGCGGCGTTCAGTTAGGCACGACATCGGCGTTGCATCTCGACTCGTTGCATGCGCGCCTCGAGCCGGCGCACGCCGGCCTCCCGGCACTCGCCCTCGACGCCGCCGGCGCGCTCGCCGATGGCCGCGTTCGACTCGACCGGTTCGCGGCGCGCGGGGGCGGCACGGTCGTCACGTCGCACGGATCGCTTGCACTCGGCGACAGCGTGCACCCGCACATTCACGACGTCGACGTCGTCCTCGATGCCCAACCGGTGCGCTTCGCCGACCTGTCGCTCCTCGTCGCCGGCCTCGCCCCGCACGACTCCGCCACGGTGCACGTCGAGGCGCGGGGCACCTCCGACACGGTGCGCATCGTGGCCACCGGCGGATTCAGCCGCGGTGGACGTGCGACCATCGGCGGCGTCGTGACTACGGGCGCGACCAACGTCCTCGATTCGCTCGACGTGAGGCTCGAGAACGTCGAGCCGAAATCGATTCTCGCCGCCGCCGCCGATACCGGCAGCGTGAGCGGCACGCTCGCCGTGCGCGTGCACGGCTCATTGCTGCGCACGGCCGACGGTACCGCCGCGCTCGACCTCGCGCCAACGGTGCGCTACGGCACGTACACCGCGCGCAACGTGACGGCGCGCGCGGTGATGACGCGCGGTGTGGTGCGCGCCACCGTGACAGGCACGCTCCGCCCGTGGAGCATTGCGGCGACCGCGACACTCGCGCCGTTCGACACGACGCGCGCAAACGAGCTCATCGCGCACGTGACGACGGTGGGTTCGCACCCGGCCGCGCTCGATTCGGGCGACGTCCACGCCACGCTCCATGCCCAACGGATCACGTTCGCGACGCGGGCGTGGGTCGCCGGCGGCACGGCCACCGCCGCCGGCGACGCCGCGCTCGGCGCGCCCCTGGCGTGGCGCGTGACTAACGGAACGCTCGCGCGCGTCGATCTGTCGCGCGTGATGGGCGACACCGGGGCGGCCGCCATCACCGGCCGGTTCAGCGGCGCCGGCCGCGGTACGTCGCTCGCGACGGCCGTCGCCCAAGCGCGCATCCAGCTCGCGCCGTCCACGTATCACGCGATCCGCGTTCGCCGGGCCGACGTGTCGCTCGCGATGCGCGGGGGCGTCGCGACCGTCGGCGCCACCGCGGCGCTCGACACCGGCACCGTGAGCATCGACGCGTCGATCACGCCGGCCGGCGCGCAGCCGCAGGTGGTTCTGCGGCGCGCGTCGTTCGCGCATCTCGACGCCGGCCGCTTGGTCGGCGACAGCGCGCTCTCGACCGATCTCACTGGTGCGATCGCCGGCCGCGCCGCATGGCAGTCCGGTGCCGCGCGCACGACGCTCCGCGGCGGTGCGCACCTCTCGCTCGCCGCGTCGCGTGCCGGCACGCAGCACATTGATTCGGCGCGGGCGACCGTCGCCCTTGGCCATGGCGATGTGGCCTGGCACGCGACCGCCGGCGCGCCGCACGGGTCGCTGTCGTTAGGCGGCACCGCACGCCCCTTCGATGCGCGGCCGTCCTTCACCATCGACAGCGGGTTCGTGCGCGGTCTCGACCTGGCCGCGGTCACCGGACGCGCCGACCTCCGCACGAACCTCGACGCCACGATCACCGCGCGCGTGTCGGGCCTCGATCCTGACTCGGCCCACTGGACGGCGACGCTCGCGCTCGCGCCATCCACCATCCGCGGCATCGCCATCGACAGCGTCAAGTTAGGCATGGTGCTCGACAGCGGCGCGCTCCACGTCACGGCCGGCGTCGCGGCGCCGGACGGACGCGGCAGCGGCACCATCGTCGGACGGCTCGTCGCCCCGGGCGCCAGGCGGCCGATGTCGCTCGACCGCATCCTCGCCGAGTCCGACCTTCGCGTGAGCGCGCGCGCGCACTGGACGCTGGCCGAAGCGGCGCCCGACACGGCCATCATGCTCGCCACCGCCGACACCGTCACGCTGCCGCCCGACTCCCTCGTCGCCGCGCTCCGCCTCACGCAAGGGCGGCTGGCGATCGACACGCTCGAGGTGCACAGTGTGTTGGGCACGCTGGCCGGCGCCGGCTCCGCCGTCGTGTCACCCGCGCGGGCGCGCGGCGCCGCGCCGGACAACGTGCAGCTGGTTCTCGCCACCCGCGACCTGACGCCCGTCGCCCAGGTGTTAGGCATCAACGTCCTCGGCGCCGACAGCGCGCGCGTGGCGCTCTCGCTCACCGGCGCCGCCGACGCGCCGCAGGTGCACGCCGTCGCGCGGGCGCGCGGCATGGTGTACAACAGCAATCGCGTGGACGCGCTCGACGCCGATCTCACCACCACCCTACCGGGATTGCGCCGGCTCGCTGGTACGCAAGGCACCGTGCACGCCACCGATGCCGAGCTCGCCGGCCTGGCCGCCCGCACGCTCAACGTGTCCCTCGGATACGCGGACAGTCTCGCCCGCGTGTCCATTGCGATGACGCTCGACGACGGCACCACCGCCGGACTCGTGGCCGACGCGACGCCCGACTCGATGCGGAGCGCGCTGCGCCTCGACTCGCTCGAGATCAACCACGAGAAATATCACTGGCGGCTGGCGCACGCGGTGCCGATCTCGTACGGCAGCCGCTACGCGATCAAGGATTTCGTGCTCGCGTCGAACACCGGCCGGCGCATCGCCATTGATGGCTCCGTTGGGCGCACAGGCGCCGAGCGCCTCACTGTCCAGGTGGATTCGGTGTCCCTGGCGCCGCTCGCTCGTGCGTTAGGCTACCACGCGCTCACCGGATCCAAGCTGGTGGGCCAGGCCACGCTCGGCGGCAGCGCCGCGGCGCCGACGCTGCACGCCGAAGCCGTCGTCGTGCTGCCCAAAGCGCACGCCGACTCGGGCACCGTGCACGCCGTGGTCGATTGGACTTCGACGCGGCTCGATCTCGACGCCGCCGTCACTCCGCTCGATGGCCATCCGCTTACGCTCAAGGGATATCTGCCGATCCAGTTGGCGTTCGCCACCGGCGGCGCGCCCATCTCCGTGATCCAGGACGGCGCCGTCGATCTCCGCCTCGCGGCAACCAACTTCCAGTTGCAGACAATCGAGCCATTCCTCAACCATCAATCCGTCGATCAAGCGCGCGGCGCGCTCGCCATGGACGCACGGGTGGGCGGCACCGCCGATGCACCGCAGCTGAGCGGGCGCATGTCCCTGCATGGCCTGCTGCTCCGTCTGCCGGCGATGGGCGTGACGTATGACCGCGGCACCGTGAACGCGCACCTCGCCGACAACCGCCTCGCCATCGACACCGCTGTGATGCGCTCCGGCGACGGCACGGTGCGCCTCACGGGCGGCGTCATCTTGCGACAGCTCACGTTAGGCGAGTTCGACCTTCATGCCTCGATGCACAAGTTCCGCGCCGTGTGGTCCACCGCGTACCAGGTGGCTGCTTCGGGCGACGTCGCATTCAAGGGCACGACGAAGGCGCCCGCACTCTCCGGCGCCCTCGCGATCGACAACGGAACGCTCGATCTCTCGGCGACCGGCTCAGGCGGCAGCACGCAGCCGGTCACGCTAACGGAAGCCGAGTTGCGGTCGATCGCCGCGCGGTTCGGGGAAGAGGCGGTGGAACCCGGCGGCACGCAAGCGACGTCGTTCTTCGACAAGCTCGCGCTCGACGTCAAGGTGACCACGGACCGCAACGCCTGGGTGCGCCGTCGCGCCAATCCGCAATTGCAGGTGGAGCTGAGCGGGATGGTCGAGGCGCGCAAAGATCCACGCGGCCCACTCCGCTTGTACGGCACGCTCGAGCCCGTCGAGGGACGCAGCTTCGTGGCCCAGTTCGGACGCCGGTTCACGGTGAACGAGGGCACGCTCACGTTCAACGGCCCGCCCCAGCGCATGCGCATGGACATCAAGACGCAGTACGTCGTGCCATCGACCGGCGATCCTAACGCAGCCGAAGTCACGATCAACCTCGATGTGAGCGGGACGCCCGAGCGCATTCGCCTCGTGCTCGGCTCCGATCCGCAGATGAGCAACTCGGACATCATCTCGTACATCGCGACCGGCCACCCTGAGGGCGCGGGACTCGGCATTGGATCGGGCGCAACGGGGTCGTCGAGCCTCGCCATGCAGGCC
Source organism: uncultured Gemmatimonadaceae bacterium (assembly GCA_963702675.1). Taxonomy (GTDB): domain Bacteria; phylum Gemmatimonadota; class Gemmatimonadetes; order Gemmatimonadales; family Gemmatimonadaceae; genus JADGGM01. The sequence continues at coordinate 294,298 of CAVPDN010000008.1, read as the reverse complement.
GGCACGTCGGTCGCCGTGAGCCAGTTGCAGAGCGTGGTGCAAGGCATTGGACAGGATAAGCTACAGCTCGACGTGATCGAGATCCGGCAGGACGCCGTGCGCGGCGCGACGCTGGTCGCGGGGCGGTACGTGTCCTCGCGCGTCTACGTCGGCTTTTCCCAACCGTTAGGCTTCGGCCAGACCGCCACCGACCAATTGAATCAGAATTCCTATCCCGAGGCGCAGGTGGAGTACAACATGTTCAAATGGCTCCTCATGCGGCTCGAGGGCGGCGTGTCCGACATGCGGTTCCTGCTCCGCTCCCGCTACTCGTACTAACGGTGCACGTGCGGACCGCCGTTCTCGCGCTCGCCGCGGTGCCGCTACTGGTCGCCGGCGCCGCCGCCCAACAAGGGCCGATGATCCTGCCCCCAGGCACGCGCGTCCGGTCGATCGACTTTCGCTGGGTCCACGACCACACCCTGAACGGCGACGATCTCCGCCAACACATTGCGACCTCGGCGCCCGCACCCGAAGGATTGTTCGGCAAGACGCTCGACTTGCTGTTTCGCCGCGAGCAGCCGCCCGAGCCGGCCTTCGATCCGCTCGAGCTCGAGCGCGACGCCGTCCGCATTCGCGACTTCTACGAGAAGAGCGGCATTTTGCACACCGACGTCGGGTTCGAGGTGAAAGCGGACACGAGCGACCGCGCCGTCGATGTGGTGTTCGTCGTCAATGAAGGCAAACCGACGCTCCTGCGCGGCGTGCGCATCGCCACCGGCGACAGCGCGGGCGTGGACACCGCCATTGCGGTACCGCCTAACGTTGTCCGCGCGGCGCGCTCGGCGCTGGCGCCGGCACTGAACCACCGCTTCGGCGCCGTCGACGCATCCACCGCCGAGCGCCGCACGCGCGCTGCGATGCGCAACCTGGGCTACGCCTTCGCAAGCGTGTGGTCGCGCACGCTCGTCGACACCGCCGCCGACACGGCCATGCTCGAGCTCCGCGTGAGACCCGGCCCGGTTGCGCGCGTCGTCCGCATTGACGTCACGGGGAACGACCTCTTGAGCGACCACGTGATCGAGCGCGAGCTGCCGTTCCACGTCGGCAACTACTACACGGCCTCCGAGATGTCCAAGGGGCGTCGTGCCATCCAGGGCCTCGACATCATTCGCCAGGCGCGCGTCGAGCTCGCGCGCGGACAGAAACCGGACAGCGCGGTCGCCATTACGGTCGGCGTCACCGAGCAACCGGTGCACGTGATCACCGGCGAGGCCGGCTACTCCTCGCAGGACGGCGCCACGGCGCAGGTCGTGTGGACGCACCGCAACTTCACCAACGATGCGCGCACGCTCACCACGTCGTTAGGCACGTCGACGGCGTGGCTGGCGGTCGACCAGAATCCGGAGCGCTTCGTGCGCGCCGTGGCGACGCTCAAGCAGCCGTACGTCGTGATGCCGGAGCTCTCGGCGCTCTTGAGCCCGTTCGCCGAATATCGCGACGACTTCCGCGACCGCTCGTGGGCCGTGGGCTCCGATGCCACGCTGCTCTATCGGTTAGGCCCGCTCTTTCTGCTGTCGCTCAAGTACAGCTTCTCGTCGCGCCACGTGCTGCAGTATCGGAACGGCGACTTCTCGTCCGGGCGCATCGACTTCCTCACGCTGCTGGCGCAGAACGCCCTCCTCGACTCGCTGCGCACCACCATCCGGCGCAGCACGCTCACGTTCGACGCCACGTTAGGCTCGCTCGACAACGTGAACTCGCCCCGCCAGGGTTTCGTGCTGCGGCCGAGCGTCGAAGTCACCGCCGGCAGCGCGCTCAACACGGTGGAGTACACCCGGCTCGATCTCACCGGTGCCGCGTACCATCCGATCAACAGCCGTGTCGGCATCGCCGTCCGCTTCAGCGCCGGCCGTCTCTTCCCGCGCGGCAAGAGCCTCACGCTCGAGGGCAGCGACTCCACGCTCAAGTTTCTCGAGCTGCGCGACGTCGCGTTCACCGCCGGCGGCGCAAGCGACGTACGCGGATGGAGCACCCAACTGCTGGGTCCCAAGTTTCCCGATCTGCGTTTCAATGTGCACGGCACCGACACCACCGCCGTCGCCACCGGCTACGTGCCGATCGGCGGACTGGCGCGCGTCGCGGGCACGTTCGAGCTGCGCCTGCCGTTCCCTGGGTTAGGCGACGCCTGGGGCACGCACGTCTTCATGGACGGCGGCCGCGTGTGGACGCCCGACCAACGCTTCAAGACCAGCTTCACGCTGCCTGGCGATGACAGATTCTTCACGTCGGTCGGCGCGGGCGTCGACTATCGCACCGTGATCGGTGCCGTGCGCGTGTCGGTCGGGTACAAGCTCAATCCATCGCTCGACGACGTGCGCGATCCACAGAAAGTGCTCGACGCCATTCTCGCCGGCACGCCGATCTCAAACATTCCCACGCAGTGGATCCGCCGCTTCCAGATCCACCTCGCCCTCGGCACGGCGTTCTGACGCACACGCAACGCTAGCGGCCGGCCGCTCCGGCGTGCAGTTTCCTGCGCCGAGTCATACACATTGGTCTTTCTCTTTCGTTCCTTCGCAGAGGCCCGTCATGAAGCGCCGTTCAACCTGCGCCTGCATTGTCGCGTTCACGATCGCCGCGATCGCCGGAAGTCCGCCCGCGCGCGCCCAGGGCGAGTTGCACGGCCTAACGCCGGGACGGGACCCAGGTCAGCCGATCGACTCCGCCTACACGGCGAAGATCAGGGAGTACACTACCGAGCCGTTCTTCACGTCGCCGCTGGTGGACTACCTGCCGGCGTCGAAGACGGTCCCCACGCCCAAAGCAGTGCTCGGCGACATTGCCGGCGCGCGCGACAACCTGCCGTACTCGAAGGAAGTCTACGAGTACATGCGGCTGCTCGCCAAAGCGAGCCCGCGCGTGCGCGTGTGGTCGATCGGCACCACCGAGGAAGGCCGCGAGATGATCGCGGTGGGTATTGCATCCGAGGACATTCTGGAAGAATCTCGATCGCAATAAAGCCAACCTCGCCAAGCTCGCCGATCCACGCACCATCGGCATGAACGATTCGGTGGCGTCGAAGCTCATCCCGGAAACGGTGCCGGTCTACTACATCACCGGCACCATTCACTCCACGGAATCCGGCGCGCCGACGGCGCTCATGGAGCTCGCGTACCGTCTCGCCGTGGATGAGAGCCCGTACGTCGCCAACATCCGCGATCATCTCATCACGCTGATCACGCCGATCGTCGAAGTCGATGGACGCGACCGGTTAGTCGACATCGTGCGCTGGCACATGGCGCATCCGAACGACACGCCGCTGCCGCTCATTTATTGGGGCCACTATGTGGCGCACGACAACAATCGCGACGCGATGGGTGTCACGCTCAAGCTCACGCAGAACGTGATGAACACGTACGTCGCGTGGAACGCGCAGGTGCTGCACGATCTGCACGAGTCGGTGCCGTACATGTACGACAACACCGTCGGCGACGGTCCGTACAACGCCTGGATCGATCCGCTGCTGGCGAACGAATGGCAGATGATCGGTTGGAACAACGTGCAGGAGATGACGCGGTTCGGCATGCCCGGCGTATTCGCGCACGGCGATTTCGACACGTGGTCGCCCGGCTACTTGATGTTCATCGCCGCGCTGCACAACGGGATCAGCCGCCTGTACGAAACGTTCGGCAATGGCGGCACCGCCGAGACGCTCGAACGGACGCTGTCGGCCGACGAGACGGCGAAGACCTGGTACCGCCAGGATCCACCGCTGCCGCGGGTCAAGTGGTCGCTCCGCGACAACAACAACTACGAGCAGACCGGGCTGCTCGTCTCGCTCGAATACTTCGCGCAGAATCGCCAGCTCTTTCTCGAGAACTTCTACACCAAGGCCAAGCGCTCCATCCGCAAAGCACCACCGAAGGGCCGGCGGCCTACGTCCTCCCCGCCGATGACTCCCGGTTAGGCGCACAGGCCGCAGTTGTTGCGCGTGATGCAGCGGCAGCACGTCGAGGTGTCGCGCGCCACGGCGGCGTTCACCGTGCAGGTTCCCGTTGGGCATACCGCGGCGCCGGCGGGCCGCGCCCAACGCGGCGCTCGCGCGCGCCCGAGCGCCGATACGAGCGCCAAGCCGGCGCCGAAGCCGGGCGCCACCGAATCGCGCACGTTCCCCGCCGGCAGCTACATCATCCGCATGGACCAGCCGTACTCGCGCATCGCCGACGCGATTCTCGACTATCAATACTGGTCGCCGGACGATCCGCAGAAGCACCCGTACGACGACACCGGCTGGACGTTCCCCGAAGGCTTCGCCGTGGAGTGCGTGCGCGTGGTGGACACGACCGTCCTTCGCGCGCCGATGTCTCCCGTCACCGCCGACATTGCCGCGCCCGGCGGCGTGCATGGTACCGGCGCGACGTTCGCCATCGACAACACCGGCGACAACGCGCTGATCACCCTCCGGTATCAGCTCAAGAGCGGCGACTTCCGCGTGGCCGAGGAGCCGTTCGACGCCGCGGGCCGGCATTTCGCGCGCGGCTCGATGATCGTCACCGGCCTCGTCGCGCGACGACCTCGACCAGGCCGGCGCGTCGTTAGGCATTCAGGCGTACGCGATCCCGGCGGCGCCGAGCGTCGCGATGCACCCGGCGCGCGCGCCGCGGCTCGCCATTGTGCATCCGTGGGAAGGCACGCAGACCGAAGGCTGGTGGCGCCTCGGCTTCGATGCGCAGCACGTGCCGTACGACTACATCAGCACGCAAGACGTGGCGGCCACGGCCGACCTCAATGCCAAGTACGATGTGATCGTGTTCCCGCCGGGCGGCTACAGCACGACGTCGGTCATCGCCGGGATGCCGATGTGGCGCAACCCGATGCCATGGAAGACGACGCCCGAGACGCCTAACTTGGGCCGCCTCGACTCGACCAATGACATCCGCCCCGGACTCGGCTATGCGGGCATCGAGCATCTGCAGGCGTTCGTGAGCAAGGGCGGCCTGTTGATCGCCGCCGGCAACATTGCCGACCTCGCGATGGACGTCGGGCCTGACGAACGGCGTGAGCAACGACCATCCGCGGTCGCAGGAAGTCGTGGGCACGCTCTTGCGCACGCGGCTTGTCGATGCCGCGAGCCCCATCGCGTACGGCATCAAGGACAGCCTGGCCGTGTACAGCGACGAGGGCGAGACGTTCGGCGTGAGCAATTTCTACGGCGGCCGCGGCCGGCGGCGCCGGTTAGGCGGCGAGAGCACGGAGCGCGAGACCGGGCGCGGCACCGCCGACGATCAGGAAACCGTGCAGGGCCGTCCGCCGCTCACGGCCGATGAGCAAGCGCCGGCCGAGGTGCACGAGGAGCCGTGGCAGGCCCAGCCCATCACCGACGACCAGATGCGGAACGCGATCGACGTGATTCCGCCCGATCAGCGTCCGCGCGTGATCCTGCGGTATGCCGACCAGCACAACCTGCTCGTGTCGGGACTGCTCGATGGCGGCAGCGACATCGCCGACCGCCCGGTGGTGATCGACGCACCGTTGGGCAAGGGACACGTGGTGCTGTTCGCCAACAATCCCGTGTACCGCGGCGAGACGATCGGCAGCTACACGCTGGTGTTCAACGCGATCATGAACTGGGATGCGTTGAACACGGGGCGCAAGCTGGACGCCAGGTAGGCGGTCAGTTAGGCAGCAGCTGCGCCGTTCATGCGGCGCAGCCACCGCCAGTGCACCGCGAAGAGTGCGATCGCCACGAGCAGCATGATCCCGCTCGTGACGAGGCTCTTCTCGCTCTCGTACTGCACGCTGGCCAGACGCTGCTTCACCAGGCCATCGTACTCCGTGCGCAAGGCGGCATCCGGCACTGTGTCGCGATGGACGAAGCCCGCCTGCATCTCCATTTCGTTGCGCTGCGTGCGCGCCGCCTTGTACGCATTGAACGACGACAGCGACTCGCCGAAAGCGTTGCCGGATTCGAGCGGGTGTGCCCGATCGAACGTCGTCCCCAGCAGCGACGAGATCGAGAACAGGCCGACGATGACGGCGATCAAGCACACGCTGTAGCCGTAGAATTGGCCCATTCGGTTAGCCTTGTCCACGTTGTCTCCGCGAAACACGAGCATGGCGGCCATGAACAACCAGGCAGCCGCGAGGATGGAAAACGGCATCGCGCCGATGAGGCGTATCCAGAGTGGCACGCCGAAACCGTCGCCGCCGATAGCGAAGCCGTTCACTGGCCGGGGGATGAGGAGGTGTGGCGTGAGGTAGCGCCCAAGGTTGGGCGAAGCCAATATGCAGCGTCGCCCGCGCGTTAGGAAGAGCCGCACGACGCGTCACCGGTCGAATGCCCACGCTACCATCAGCGGGAACTCTGCGCGCCAGAATGCGCCACCGTGCGACCCGGGTCGCTCATGCATCACGACGTCCGCCTCCGCCTCGCGCAGCGCGTCCGCCCACCGCCGTGCGTTCTCGAGGAAGAACGGCTCCTCTGTGCCGGCGACGAGATACGTGCGCGGAAGCGGACTCGGCATGATGGCTGGCGGCCGGTAACCGCCGCCGGGCGAGGCGCACAAGACCACACCGTAGACACGCGGATGCCGGAGCCCAAGAGCGAGGGCCAGCTCGCCGCTCGCCGAGACGCCTAACACTGCGGTCCGCTCAGCGGGCAGCGCCACGCCAAACCGCGAGGCTGTCCACCGGCGTCTAGGGATGGTCCAGGCAGGCCGCCAGCTTCTTGACGCCCTCCTTGATCTCGTGCGGCGTCGTGCCGCCGTATCCAAGGATGAGCCCGCCGCGCACCGGCGCCCGAAAGTGACAGCTCGAGAGCGGCGTGACGAGTATGCCCTTCCTGGCTGCGCGTTCCGCCACCGCGACATCGCTCACGCCGGGTGGAAGCAGCGCCGCCAGGTGCAACCCCGCCGCCGCGCCGACCACCTCGAGCCGATCGCCGGCCTCCGCCTCGAGCGCGTCGACGAGCACCTGGCGACGCTCCATGTACACCATGCGCATGCGCCGGATGTGCCGCGCAAAGTGTCCTTCACGAATGAAATCCGTGACGACGGCCTGATAGAGCGTCGACGAGAACACGTCCGAGGCGTCGCGCATCGCCGAAAACGCCGCGACGAGGTCCTTGGGCACGATCACGTAGCCTAACCGGAGCGCCGGGAACAACACCTTGCTGAAGGTGCCGACGTAGATCACGCGCCCGTCCGTGTCCATGCTGTGGAGCGACGCGATCGGCCGGCTGTCGTAGCGATACTCGCTGTCGTAGTCGTCCTCGATGATCCACGCGCCGGTCTTCGACGCCCAACCGAGGAGCGTCATGCGCCGCGTCGCGCTCATCGTCACGCCTAACGGATGCTGGTGCGAGGGCGTGATGTACACCGCCCGCGCCGACGGCGCCGCGCGAGCGCCGCGCGCCACGTCGAGACCCTCCTCGTCCACCGGCACCGGGACCATACGCGCCGCCGCGGCCAGCAACGCCTGCCGCGCTCCCGGATACGCGGGATCCTCCATCCATACCGCGTCGCGCGGATCGAGCAGCACACGCGCCGCGATCAGCAGTCCCTGCTGCGATCCCGTGGTCACCATCACCTGCGATGCGTCGCACCGCACCGCGCGCGCCGCGCCCACGTACTCGGCGATGGCCTCGCGCAGGGCGCGGTCGCCCATTGGATCGCCGTACGCCATCATCGCGCGCGTCACGCGGTGCGCGTACCGGTTCACGAGGCGCGCCCACACCGCGACGGGAAACTTGTCGAGCGCCGGAAGGCTGATGCGGAACGCGCCCGGATTGCCTAACCAGGATTGGTCGGTCTGGAAGATCGTCCCGGCGAGGCGCGAGAGCCGGCGCGGGCCCGTGACGCGCGGCGGGCGCACGTCCGTATGGCGCGTGGCCGGCCGTCCGACGAGGCGCGCACGCTCGGGAATCGATCGCGCCACACACGTCCCGGCGCCGATGAACGTCTCGAGATATCCCTCGGCGTGCAATTGCTCGTACGCGCCGAGCACGGGAATGCGTGACACGCCGAGCTCGGCGGCCAGTTGCCGGGTGGACGGCACGCGCTGGCCCGGCCGCAGTTGGCCGGCCAGGATCGCGGTGCGAAACCAGTCGTACAGCTGCCGATAAATCGGTGTGCGCCGCCGCGCATCGATCGCGACCGGCGGAACGAAACCCGGTGTCAAACGCGGCATGGAGGGCGCCGAGGAAGTGGTCATATCAGTTTGCACGCAAGCGGCTATTGAGACAACCCACTCGCCCTCCTAACGTCCAGCGCACGGATCGGCGCTCCGGCACGCATTGGCCGAGTCCGCCGGACACGCATGGCGAGGGACGAGTGATGCCCAAGATCGTGAGGATCGCGACGGTTCTCGTGGGATGCGCGCTCGTGGCCGGCGCGTCCCGTGTCGAAGCGCAGGCGCCGGCGGACACCGCGCCGCCGTGCACGCACCCGTGCCCTGCCCAACGCCAATCGCTCGACGACGCATGGTGGACGGGTCCGATGATCGCGCCCTCTCCCGGAGCGCTGTCGCGTGGCCACTTCCTCATTGAGCCGTATGTCTACGACGTGCGCGCGGGCCGCACGAACAGCTACGGCACGCTCACCTATCTCTTGTATGGTGTCGTCGACGGCCTCACGGTAGGCGCCTCGCCGACCGCCGGGTTCAATACGCTGGGCGGCGCGCCGAGCAGCTCGGGCATTGGGTTAGGCGACGTGAGCGGCATCGTTCAGAAGCGGCTCACGACGTTCCATCCCGGATCCTGGTTCCCGGCGACGGCGTTCAACGTCAGCGAGACCTTCCCCACCGGCCGCTACGACCGCCTCGGCGCCCGGACGAGCGACGGGTTCGGCAGCGGCGCCTACACCACCACCCTGTCGCTCTATACGCAGAGCTACTTCTGGCTGCCTAACGGACGCATTTTGCGCATGCGCGTGAACGTGTCGCACGCGTTCTCGAGCACCGCGGCCGTGCAGGGCGTGAGCGTCTACGGCACCGACGCGGCGTTTCGCGGTACCGCGACGCCGGGCGCGGCGTCTGTGGCCGACGTGTCGTGGGAATACAGTCTCACGCGCAGCTGGGTGCTGGCCCTCGAGCTCAACAACCGCTATCAGTCACGCACGCGCGTCCGCGGAGCCGAGGTCGGCACGACTCGGTCGGCGCGGCCGGCCCGGCGCGCCTCGATGCGCCGACGGTCGACGCGTTCGCGATCGCGCCGGCCGCCGAGTACAGTTGGACGCCGAACATCGGCGTGTTGCTGGCACTGCGCGTGATTCCGCCAGGACACAACGCGGCACGGTCGATCACGCCGGTCGTCGCGATCAACCTTGTTCGCTGAGAGACGCGTCGCGCGAAGCTGCCGGCGCACGTGCGGGCGATCAGTTCACTGACCCGCGCCCGGAGCTACAGGACGCCGCCGCCTCGAGCGTCGTGCCCGTCGGCACGCTGATCTTCCACCCGGCGGCGGCGGCGGGAACGAACACCTGGCTCGTGGGCTGTGCCTGCAGCCCCGCTTCGTTAGGCGGCAGGGCCGCGATACGCGTACCCTTCGCGTCACTCCAGGAGAAGACCGTCGCCCCGTCCGGCCCACTCACGACGAAACTGTCCGCGGCCGGCAGAATGAAGCATTGCTGCGCCGACGTCATCAACCCGAGGTCGATGTGCCACAACCCTCCCGGCGTATGGGGCTGCACCGTGGGGAACGCCAGCACTTCCAAGGAGTCGCACCGCCCCGTGGCACAGCGCTCGTTGATGACCAGCAACGTGACGCCTTGGCGCGGGGCGACGGGCGACGAGCACGCAGCGACAGCGCACACGAGCAGCGGAACGGTCGAACGGAAGAGTCGCATGGTAGGCCTCGCCGGAGTCAGGTGTCCTACCATGCGTCCGACCCGATCGCCGTGTCAAGCCAGCGAACACGTCCCGTAAGGCATGCCTAACAAGGCACCTCCGCGCGCCATCGTGGGTTACTTGGGCAGGCTGTACACCACCTTCCCGCTGTCGTCCAGGAATTGCAGCGACGGAGCGCCCGTGCTGTCTACCGCCAACCGCGCGCGCGCCTTCCCGTGCTTGTCCATCAGCAGCACCGCCGCATCGTCGTCCATCGTTCGCCCAACGAACGACGCGCTGCGTGAAGTGCCCGAACGCCGCGTTGTACTTCTGCTGAAACTCCTTGAACGCGGCCGACTTGGCCGCCGTGTCCTTCATTGCCTGGATGTCGTTGAGCGCGCGGAACATGTCGCCGGTGAGCGGCGTGTCCGGCTGATCCCAGACGAGGAGGCCCGACTGCTTCTTGTTGCCCTGCTGCTCGTAGTTGAGACCCACCGCTTCCTGCTGGCGGAAGTGATCGAAGCGGATCGTGCTGTTCGCCTCGGGCACGCCGTTCACGAGCCGCCCTTCATAGACGAGCCCGCCGTTCTCGTCGCCGCGATCATTGAAGAAAAGCAGACCTGCCCCGCGGTGGCCGTTTCGATACTTGAGCTCCACGCCGTCCATGGACCCGCCGGGAAACTCGTCGGTGTTGGAGATGGCGAGGCGGATCGTTCCGTTGGTCTCGCGGATATTGATCCGGTGCGCGTCGATCTGGTCGAACGTCGCGACCTTGGGCGACCGGAACGCGGCGAAGATGAGGATCGCGAACAGCATCGACGAGGCGATCGCGTACGCCTTGAGCATGCGCACTTCCTTGCGGAGCTTCTCGTCCATGGGTGTGTCTCCGTCGAGGCCGGTGCCGTTCGCGGTGCGGTGTCCGCGGCGGCGGGGCATGTCGTGAGCAGGTAATAAGGATGGGGCCGGCAACCGCAGATATGTCCGGACAAATATACGGTCGGGAAAAACCCGCGGTTTCGCAAGAGAGCCCTGCGGCTCACGACACAGCGGCGACCGCGGAGACGACGACGCGCGTCACCGAATCCTGTTCAACGAGGTTGACGGTGACGACGATGAACGTGGCGGGATCATACCGATACGGCGCGGTCCGCACGATCTGTCCTTGCGCCTCGGCCACCACCAATCCCTGTCCGACGAGGGCGTTCACGACGCGAGTGCGCGCCGAGTCGACGTGTCCGGGAACGCTCACCTCGATCGTGTGCACGGCTTGCGCGCCTGCGGCGCCGGCTGCCGCGGCGAACAGGCACAGCACGAGTCCGACGATTCGGTTAGGCATGTGGCTCCTCAATACGACCCGTTCGAGGTCGTCGCGCTCGCGGCGAAGCTCGACACGATGCGGAGCGCCTCGTCCTTGCTGAAGCCCTTGGAGATGAGCGCGTCGTAGAGATTGCGGACGAACGTTGCGAGATTCTGTGCGGTTTCCGGCTTGGCGAGGACCTCTGCGCGCACTCACATTGACTTCCTATGGAGGTTGTAGCATAGTAGCCACATAGAGTTCCTATGGAACACTCAACATGCCAGACGCGAATGTCGAAGTCCTCCGCGGCACCCTCGACCTCCTCATTCTCAAAGCTGTGAGCTGGGGTCCCACCCACGGCTACGGCGTCGCCCGCTGGATCGAGCAAGCCACCGGCGACGTCCTCCAGATCGAGGAAGGCTCGCTCTACCCCGCCCTCCATCGCCTGCAATCGCGTCACTGGATCGACGCCGAATGGGGTATCTCCGAGAACAATCGCCGCGCGCGCTTCTACACACTTACCGCGAAGGGCCGAGCGCAGTTCCGCGTGGAGGCGGCGACCTGGACGCGTTTCGCCTACGCGGTGTTCGCCGCCCTCGAGGCGCCACCGCACCCGGCGTGATCGGAGTTTCACAGTGACCGCTGCTTCATGAGCTCTCACTCTTCGCCCCGGAAGACACCGGCGTGGCGGCGCTACCTCAGCTTCTGGGGCGCCGACACCGTCGCCGACGTCGACGACGAGCTCCGCTTCCACATCGAGATGCGCGCCGCCGACTACGCCGCGCACGGCGTCCCGTTAGACACTGCCCGCCGCCGCGCCGAACAACGATTCGGCAACGTCGCGCGCGCGCGCAACGCGTGCGTCGAGATCGATCGCCAGCAGGTGCGCACGGAGAATCACATGCAAATGCTCATTGCTCTCGGTCAGGACGCCGCCTACGCGTTGCGCGTGCTTCGCCGCCAGTGGGTGCCGGCGCTCGCCGCCATTCTGTGCATGGCCGTCGGCGTCAGTGCCACGACGGCGATGTTCAGCGTCGTCGACACGCTGTTGCTCCGCCCACTGCCGTATCCGAACGGCGACCGGCTGGTGGCGATCAGCACGGCGCGCGACGGCGCGCTGTCGGGCAACGTCAGCTCGTACCTCGATTACCGCGATTGGCGCGAATCGCAGCACTCGTTCGACGAGATCGGCGCCCTCGGTCAGACGAATTTCGTCATGCTGCGCGGCGACCCGACCAGCGTGAGCTCGGCGCTGGTGAGCGCGAGCTTCTTCCGCGTCTTCGGGGTCACCCCCGAGCTCGGTCGCCTCTTTACGAGTGCCGACGACCAGGCGGGTGCCACGCCGGCGATGGTCGTGTCCGACGCGTTCGCGCGGCAGCAGTTCGGCGAGGCCGCGCATGCGTTAGGCCAGAGCGTGATGCTGAACGGCGCCGCGCGCGTCATCGTCGGCGTGATCCCCGATCAGTGGCGCTATCCGTCGCGTACGGAGGCGTGGCTGCCCATTTCCACCGGCGGCTACAGCGGGTTCAGCAACGGTGTGCTCGATCCGTCGTCGCGCGGCAATCGGAATCTCGAGGTGTTCGGCGCGCTGCGCCGCGGCGTGTCGCTCGACGACGCGCGACGCGACCTCGCCGCCATCGCCGCGCGACTCCAGCACGACTGGCCCCGGTCGAACGCCCAGGAGACCACCGCCATGATGCCGCTGCGCGAGCGCTACGTCGGCGACGTGCGCGGCAGCCTGTACGCGGTGATCGGCGCCACGATGCTCGTGCTGCTCATCGCCTGCGCGAACGTCGCCGCGCTGCAGCTCGCGCGCGCCACGGCCAGAACGCGGGAGATCGCCGTACGCGCCGCGATCGGCGCGAGCCGAAGCCGCATCGTTAGGCAGTTGCTCACCGAGAGCGTGGTCCTCTCGCTCGCCGGCGGCGCACTCGGCGCGCTGCTCGCGGTATGGGCGCGCGCCCTCATCCAGCGCGCCGTCGCGCCGAACACGCCGGCATGGATGACCTTCGACATCGACGGCCGCGCGCTGCTGTTCGCGCTCGTCGTGTCCGCCGTGGCCGGCATTGCCTTCGGTATCGCGCCGGCACTACGCCTGGCCGACATCCGCGCGGGTGCGGCGCTTCGGAACGCCACAGTTGGTACGACACGCTCGCGGCTGCAGCGCGCGTTCGTGGCCGCCGAGGTGGCGATTTCGATCATGCTCGTCGTGAGTGCGTCGCTCGCGCTCGAGAGCGTATGGCGCATTCAACGCATTCCGATCGGGATCGACCCGACCGGCGTCGTCTCCTTTCAAATCACCATGCAGGGCACGCGGTACGATCAGCCGCAAGCGCGCGCGCAGCTCGTCGCCGAGGTCGAGCAGCGGCTGCACGCCTTGCCCGGCGTGATCGATGCCGGCGCCGCGGATCGGATGCCGATCAATGGCTGCTGCTCGCAGTTCACGGCCAGGATCGAAGGTCAGACATTCGACGAAGGACACGCGCCGCTCATCACCGGCACCATCGCGACGCCCGGCTACTTCTCGACGCTCCGCGTGCACCTCGTCGCGGGCCGCCACTTTACCGCCGACGACAACGTGAACGCACCCAGAGTGACGGTGATCAATCAGACGTTCGCCAAGAAATACTGGCCTAACGGCGACGCGATCGGCCATCACGTCAACACCGGCGTGGGCGATGCGACGGTGATCGGCATCGTGCAGGACGTGAAGCAGGCGACGATCTTCGGCGCGCCCGATCCGCAATTCTTCCGGCCGTACGCCGAGGATCCGTGGACGAACGTTGCCTTCGCCGTTCGCTCGCACGGTGATCTCGCGCAGGTCTCGACGGCGGTGCGGCACGTGGTTCACACGGTCGACCCGATGCTGCCGATCTTCAACGTGCAAACGCTGGAGGCCGTGTTCGACGAATCGACGCTCACCACGCGTTCACTGAGCCGGCTTCTCGTGGCGTTCGCTGGTATCGCGCTGCTGCTCGCCGCGACCGGGCTCTACGGGCTCATCTCCTTCCTCGTCGAGCGTCGCACGCGCGAGCTCGGTCTTCGCGTCGCGCTCGGCGCCGAGCCATCGCGCGTGGCGGCGATGGTGGTTAGGCAGGCGATGGTCCTCGCGGCCGGCGGCGCCGTCGTCGGCATCGGCGGTGCGATGCTGGCCGCGAAATGGCTCGCCGCGACGCTGTACGGCGTCACGTCGCGCGAGCCATCGGTGTATGTGGTGGCCGCGTTGATCCTTGGTGCGGCGTCGCTCGCGGCGAGCTACGGGCCGGCGAGACGCGCGAGCCGTGCCGACCCGATGGACGCGCTGCGCGCCGAATGACAGGGCGCCTCCCCGCCCGTCACGTGGTGGGTGGCCTCCGTTAGGCTCCTGCCTAACTGCGCCGCCCCCGGCGGCTACTTGCTCACCACGAGCAGATAGCCGAGCGGAAAGGCCGTGGTCGCGCGCGCGTGCGAGCGCATGAGTCCGAGGCCCGGCACGAGCGATCGCACCAGCGGAACGTGCTGCAGTTTCTTCGCCAGCATGACGACCATCACGTGTCTATACCCCCCGTACGGCCGTAGCTCGACCACGTTCAGTCGCGCATCGCGCGCCATCATCTCGAGCGCCGAGGCGCTGCAGCGGAAGTAATCGTGCGGCAGCTCGTGCAACGGGTAGAGGTAGGGCGTCCCGAGAATCAGGTGACCGCCGGACTTGAGCATGCGCGCCGCATCCATGAACAACCGCTCGGGATGCTTCAGAATGTTCGATCACGTCGGTGCAGAGAATCGTGTCGAACGTCTCATCGGGAAGAGGACACGTCTCGTTCAGGTCAGCGAGCACGTCCGCATGGCCGATCGCGTGCAGGCTGCCGGCCCAATCGACGCACGTGATGTTCGTGACGAGCGCGCGATAGATGCCGTACAGCGGCGCCTCGCCACAGCCGAGGTCGAGCAGGTGGCCGCGCGCATAGGTGCCAAGGGCCTGTGCATACACGTCGGCTACGATGTCGCCGACGAGTCGCGAGCCGCGCGCCAGCTTCGCGGTGTCGCGACTGGCACGCCACTGCGAGCCGTGGCGAACGAATTTCGTCGGCGCCCAGTACTCGGCGTTGCGCATGGCGACCCAGCTTGCAGGATCTCTGCCGCTTCAACGGCTGGCGACGCCACGTCCCACAGAATGCGGCTACGGGATCACGACCAACCGGCGACCGTGCACGTCGCGTTGCCACGCGCGCTCGATGTCCCGGAGCGCGACCCGCTCGCGGTCAATCCGCAGCAGGCCCCGCGCTGCATGGGTCATCACCTGTTGAAATGCATCGGTCAGCACCTCGCGAGGGGGAACGCCAGCCGTCCCCATGATGGTAAGCGCAGCGCTCCGCAGCACTGCTGCGGGAAGCGTGATGGTTGGTCCTGCACTCTCGCCCGCTTCAACGAGACGCGTCTCCGATCCGGCGACCGCAAATTCCGCGTGCGCCACGGCCGCGAGCAGGGCCTCCGTCGGCGCGCCCCACAAGTAGTCGACAATCACATCGAAACCCTTTTCGCCCGCAGCGCGGCGGAAGGCTTCGATCAACTCTTGGTGTGGCTGGTTGAGCCGTATCGTTTCGTCCGCGCCGAGCTCGTGCATCGTATTCAATGTGTCTTCGCTTCGTCCAGTGGCCACGACGCGTCCGGCGCCAAGAATTTTGGCTATCTGCACGGCCAACTTGCCGGTGACGCCGGTCGCGCCAAGTATCAGAACGGTTTCGCCCGCGGCAAGTCGAGCGCGGTGCGTGAGCGAAAGCCATGCAGACACGCGGGGTTAGGAATCGCCGCGGCGATCTCATCATCAAGGTCGTCGGGGAGCGGAAAGCATTGCGCGCGCTGCACGACGGTCTGCTCGGCCATGGCGCCGTACGGCCGCCGCGGGCCGCCGAAGAACACACGCGTGCCATCGTCCAAGTGTCCGACGCCGTCTACGCCGCACACGACCGGCAGCTCGCGCGGGCTCGCATAGTGCGCGCCGCTGGCCAACTGCTTGTCCACGGGCTTGAGCGCCGCAGCAGAGACATGTACGATCACCTCACCCTCGCCCGGATCGGGGTCGAGGAACGGTTCGAACGCGGTGGCTTCCCGATGGTGTGCAGAACGGCGGCATTCATTGTTTTTCTCCGCGGTGACCGGGTGTATGACTCTCTCCGGTTGCTACGGTAGCCGCGCCGTGGCATCCGTGCTAACGGAGAAGTGCCCGTTTCTATCGCAAAAGGGTCAACGCGCACATGAAATTGGCTGGAATGAAGACCGAAGACCTGCGGCGCCTCGCCGAGAGCGATGCGTTAGTCCTGGCTTTCGAGTTCTCCAGGTTGGAAGGGAAAGACTGGGCTCCGGAGCACAGCCACGATCGCGGGCAGCTCTTTGCGCTAACGCAGGGATTGCTCGTCGTGGAGGCGGCGGGCGGACGGTGGATGTTTCCGTCGCGGCGCTGCGCGTGGATCCCGGCGGGATGTGTCCATCGGGCACGTTCGGTGGGAAAGGCGGCCGGCTCGATGCTCTACTTCTCCCCGGAACTCAGCCACGGTTTACCGTCAGAGCCGCGTGTCCTCGGCGCTTCAGATATCCTGCTCGCGATTGTCAATCGGCTTGTCGATTGGGGACGCGAGCAGTCCGTTGGACATGCGGAGCGTCGTCTGTTGGCGGTGCTTCAGGATGAGATTCGGCGTCCGGAAGAACAGGTGTTGCGTCTGCCGCTTCCGAGGCAGCCACAGCTGGCCAATGTTGCCCGAGCTGTTTTGGAAAATGTTGCGGACGATCGTACGTTAGACGAATGGGCCAAGAGTGCCGGGATGGCCCGGCGCACGTTTATGCGCGCCTTTTCAGGCGAAATGGGAATGCCGTTTGGACGTTGGCGGCAGCACGCACGACTGTTTGCCGCTCTCGAGATGCTCGCTCAAGGGATGCCGATCACCCGTGCGGCGATCGCGGTTGGATACAGCAGCGTGAGCGCGTTCAACGAAGTGTTTCGTGCTGCGTTCGGAACCTCCCCCCAGACGTATTTCGGGCGCGGCAGACGGAGGAATGCCGGGAAACATGATGAGGGGCCGAAAGGACATTGGGAGTGGCGCGACGACGACGGGTCCGCCGAGTAATCGCGCAAGGTGTCAACCGCCGAAGGCCTCTCGTTGCCTAACGACAAGTCACAGCACCAGCGCGCGCGATTGCGCTTCGCCCAGCGCAAGGAGCCACGCGATCGAAGCGCGACCGTGGCGTTGACACGAGTGGTTATTGCCGCTGAAAGATGTAGATCTTCGGGTCGTCGTCCCCGACGATATGCACGGTCAGCGTTAGCGTCTTGAGATCGGAAGACACTTTCATCTGCCGGGTCTGTGTGATGTTGCCATTCGACTTGCGCATTATTTCGACGGCGCGCGCGTTTAGCCGCCGCGCCGACAATGCAGAACCGGCGCTCGCGCCGGGATGATCCTTGCCGTCGAAGCGCACGTAGGTCGTGTCGTGTTGAGAGGGTCCGCTTACGACTAAGGAAAGGCCGTCGCTCGCGTACGGACGGACTTGAAGTCTGATGTCGCCATTGACTGTTGTGATCGTGCTCACCCAGGTACCGGCAAAGCCTGATCCTCCCCCCGCTGCCCGTCGCGTGTACAGATAGTCAACGGTGGACGGCGAAGCATTCGCGCCAACCATCGTAAAGTTGTCACGAAGCGTGCTGCCGTCCTTCGAAAGTGTCCAATTCGCCGTGAGGAGCGTTTGACCGCCCTTCTTGCGGACGACCGTCCAGTTAGGCCCGTCGGCGGTGACGGACAGGGTGGTGCCTCCCAAGCCGGGCTGGTCGGTTCCATCGACCACAATCGTCTCGACCGACTGACCGGCACCATCAAAGTCAAAGGCATACTTGTTTGCGCCGACGCTCGTCACCTTCATCTCGTCGCTGACCTTGATGAGCTTCCATTGGCCGACGAAGGGATCGTTTGCTGTCCATGATGTGCTAGCCATCAGGAACGTGCACAACAGCAATTCAGAAGCGCGCTTGAACATGGCAGTCCTCCTTGACGATTCGTCCCCCAGGGCGATCATCGGGTGAACGCGTCGAAGACCAGTCCCGCCGCCGCGGGAACTGGTCAACCGGTCTGCGCTGACTGGAGGAAGGGCTCATAGTCTTCGTCTGGATGCTGCGGCTCGGCGTAACCGCCAAGGTGGCGCGCAAGAAACGCCTCGGCTAGTGCCGTGAAGCGTTTGGCGTTTTGCGGATTGGTGAAGCCGTGGCCCTCGTCAGGAAAGACGATATAGCTCACCGGAATTTCGTTTGCACGTAAGGCGGCGACGATTTGATCGCTCTCTTGCTGCTTGCAGCGCGGATCGTTTGTGCCCTGTGCGACGAGAAGTGGAACGCGGATCCTCGCGGCTTTGAACAGCGGCGAGTGCGCGGCGAGGAACTCGGGATCGTGGCCCACGCGCTCATGGACCAGCGTCAGGATCGAACTCCGGTACGGCGCAATCGACGACAGCAACGTATTGAGATTCAATGGACCGACGATGTCCACGCCGCACGTGAACGCATCTGGTGTGAACGTCAGAGCCGTTAGCACGGCGTATCCGCCGTAGCTTCCTCCCATGATCGCGAACCGCGACGGATCAGCGATGCCTTGCTCGATGGCCCAATCGCGTGCGTCCAAGAGATCGGTGCGCATCGCGCCCGCCCACTGGCGATTGCCGGCGCTCACAAATGCCTTGCCGTAGCCTGTTGAGCCGCGGAAGTTCACCTGAAGCACGGCATAGCCGCGGTTCGCGAGCCACTGCACTGTGTCGTCGAATCCCCACCGGTCCCGGTGCCACGGACCACCGTGTACGAGGAGGACGGTCGGCAGGAGCCGTGGCTCAGCTCCCACCGGCAGTGTGAGATATCCGTGAATCGTTAGGCCGTCGCGCGCTCGAAATCGAATGGGAGACATAGAAGCGAGCGTATACTCGAGCAACGCCGGCCGCTCGGCAAAGAGCAGCGTCGCTTCCGCAGCCTTCCGATCGTACACGTAGTAGCGGATCGGAGTGGTGTCGTTCGTACTCTGCGCGACAAGCATATTGCCGTCGGCTGATGCGCTCGTGATCGTCAGATCACCGTGCACCGCCGCGCCAAGTCGAGCGAACGTGCTCGAGAACTCCTTGTCCAAGGGATGCCACTCGACGCGGTCACGCAGTATAGCGGCGGCCGCGATATCGTTTCGGGCAGGGTCGATGTACACACCGCTTACGTCATAGCTCTCATCTTCGAGCACGACGCTGTAGCACCCCGACTCGAGGTCGTATCGGACCAGTCGCTTGGCATTGGCGTCCTTCGCCGTGATTGCGTAGAGCGCACCATTGTCCGGGGAGAAGGCGACAAGGGATGGAAGGTCGTCATTGGCCGGAATGCGATCCAGGTCTCGCCACGGTGAGGACATGGCCTGTCGGACGCGGATAACCATTGCGCCATCCTCATTCTGTGCAAGGGCCGCCCGAACGACGTGCGTGCTATCAGCAAGCCAAGCCAGGACATCACCGGGATTCTCCGTATCGGTGACGACGGTTCCGTTAGCCAAATCAATGCGCGCTACGTCGACGAGAGCGGGATCGCGAGCGTTGAGCATCACGAGGGCTTCGTCAGGATACCGGTGATCGATGACGAGCGGGACGCATCGCACATGCTCCCCGGGCGTCAGCTCCAGCGTCATTGCCCCATCGAGCGCCACTGGAACAAATGATAGTTCTCGTTCCCGCCGACGTCCTGCAAGAATAGCACGTGGCGGCTATCGCCTCTCCACGCGAGCCACGAGATCGGCCTCGCTGGGTCATGAGCGATCATCCGCCCATTGTCTTTGCCTAACGTACACACCCAGACGCTCATTTTGTCACCAAAAGGAGCGAGATACGCGAGCCGTCTCCCGTCCGGCGAGATCTTCGCTCGAGTCTTCACAGCGTTTCCGAAAAGCACCTCGCGTGGGATACGGGCAGCATGTTTGGCGTTCATTCAAACTCCGGAACGGCGGCGAGGAAGAGCATGCGGCGTCGAGACGTCGGCACTGATGGACGGGACTTGAGCGCTTCTCCGAGAGTCTTTTCGAGCTTCTCGACGAGCACGCGGTATTCGTCGTCGGTGGCGTAGACGGGATAGAACCTCATCCGCGGATCGACTGTCCGCTTCGAGAGGTTTACGCGCTCGAGATAACGAGCGAAACATTGGATCAACGTGGTGGCGGCGATGGCCGTGATTTGCATCAATCGACCGCGCTTCTTCACGACTTGGTCGATGGAGAACATGACGTTGACGGCAATCACGTACGTCCTTTCCTGTGTGCCGCGCTTCGCGTGCGTTGCTTTCACCGTCAGCACGCCGCTCTTGGTGAGCAGGGTCAACTGGCGGTATAGCGTCGCGACGGCCAGGTCTGGCAATCGCTCACGAAGGTCCGAGGCGGTGAGGGCATCGCCGAACACGAATTCGCCTATGATGCGGATCCGATCCGGGTGCAGAATCACCTCCTGTTGCTCGGCTGTGATCTTATCAATCATTCCCAAGTATAATAATATTATCAATTTTGGGAATACCAGACCCGCATGCTTGGCCGCAGCGCGGGGTCCTGGGGGACATCATCGCTGCCGGCGGCTGACCAACCGACACACGAACCGACACACGAACCGACACACGAACCGACACACGAACCGACACACGAACCGACACACATGAGGTGCCCGCACCGATGCAAAGCGCCCCGCCTAACGATCGATCGCTAGACGGGGCAACGCGTTCAGTATAATGGGCCTGGGACGAGTTGAACGTCCGACCTCACGCTTATCAGGCGTGCGCTCTAACCACCTGAGCTACAGGCCCTGCCTGCTACGTCAGCAAACCTAACACCATGCCGCGCCATGCCAAAGCCACGTAGCGCCTATCGAGCTGGCCGATATCAGACTTCCGTGATTGCGCCGCGCATGAGGCAGAAGCACGAGGCGTCGGTGGTCAGCATTTGGACCTGGCACGCCCAGTGCGCGTCAAGACTGCGCACACCGCGCGGGCACGACGCAGGTGGATCCACCACCGTCCAGGCGCAGAGATTTTCGTGTTGCCCGGCCGCTTCGCCGAGAGTCGCGGGGATTGGGACCTCTCCGGCTGGAGGGGAGCCGGATTCCACGAACTGCTCGGACCGATCCCGACGGCGAAGCGCTTGGTGGTCCCCCGAGCTCGCGAACGTGCGGCAGAGGATTCTCCACGCCATAGGGCTGCCGAGCGGACTTCTCGACCCGTATCCCTTGCTTGTCATTGAGACGCGTTCGTAAACGCGGGCGCGTATTGGCCCAAGGAGCGAACGTCCCTCGACGGGAGGATCCCAGGCCGCGGCATTGATCACGGCGCGCGTCGTCAACCTGACTGAACGGTTAGCCACCTGCGTTCGTCACCAGGGTTCCTGGTCTATCGCATTGCAGCCGCAGTCCCTACAATCGTCGCGTCGATGGTCGCGCCCCTCGCCGGCGCGTCCCACCTATGCCTTACGTTCGGCAGGATCGCTCGCTCTCCAAGCGTGCGACAAAGGCACCCCCGCTGAAAGGCGGGTCCGCAAAGCCCCGAGGCTACCGCGCTCGTTGACCCCTCCAGTCGCGCCGCGCCATGCCGGTCGAGCCGCCGATCGCATCCGGAGAAGCACCGTGCGCATCCGTCGCTCGTATGCGGCGCTCGCCGCCGCTGCCGCCATGGGTCTCACCCTTGCGGCCTGCAACGACTCGCCCACCGAACCCACGTCCCAAACGCCCGCGCTCGATCCCGTCGTCGTCACCGCTGCCGCTACGTTAGGCACGGGCACCATCGCATCGCGCCATGCAACCGGCAAGTGCATCGACGCGTCGCACGGCAGCGCCACCCTCTCGGCGCCCACACTGCTCGAGCCCTGCGGCACCGCGGCCGGCCAACAATTCACCTGGCAGTCCAACGGCAGCGTTTCCACCTTCGGCGGCGCAATGTGCCTCACCGACAAAGGCGCCAAAGGACTCACCTACGACCCGATCATCATCTACCCGTGTCAGCAACTCGACGGCGCAACACTGGACCCGCAACAGCGCCGGCGCAATTGTCGGCATAAACGGCAAGTGCTTGAGCGTACTCCACGCGGCCACTACCAGCGGCTCGGCCTCATCCTCTATCCGTGCGCCAACGGCCCGAGCCAGGCATGGACCGCCAACGGCACCTCACAGACACCACGTCGACCCCTCTCCATCGCCGTGTCGAGCGGCAACAACCAAGTCGCGACCTACGGAGCGGCCGTCGCCAAACCGCTCGTCGTCATCGTGCACAAGGCCGCCGGCGCGCTCGCGCCCGGCGTCACCGTGACGTGGAAAGCAACTGATGGCACCGTGTCCGCCGCGTCGGCTGTAACCAACGCCGCCGGCCTCGCACAGGTCACGTTCAAGACGAGCCCCACGTTCTTCATCTCGAAAGCCACCGGCACCGTCGGCGGATCAGTCCGTCACGTTCACGGCGACCGGCAACGGCACGCCCGACCTGCAAAGCCGCAAGATCTTTCCGGCGTCAAGCCCGTGGAACACCGACATCTCCACCGCGGCCATCGATCCCAACTCCGGCCGCCCTGATCGCCAGTTGCGGCGCCGGCAACCAGCTCCATCCGGACTTCGGCACCGTGTACCACGGCGCGCCTAACGGAATCCCGCTCATCGTGGTGCACAGCACGCAGAGCAAAGTCCCCATCACCTTCCGCTACGCCGCCGGGAGCGACCCCGGCCCGTATCCGCTTCCGCCTAACGCACCGATTCAGGGCGGCCCAACGGCCACGGGCGACCGCCACGCGCTAGTCGTCGACTGGGAAGACTGGAAGTCGTACGAGGTCTTCTCGGCGTTCCCGCAGAGCGGCGGCACGAGCTGGAAGGCCGGCTCGGGCGCCATCTTCAATCTGACCACGGGCACTACGCGCCCTGCCGGATGGACCTCCGCCGATGCCGCGGGCACGCCGATGGTCCCCGAGATGGTTCGCTACGACGAGGCCGTGCTCCGCAAGGTGATCGCGCACGCGCTGCACATCAGCTGCAACAAGACGCGTTGGGCGTACGTCGCGCCGGCGCGCCATGCCGCGGGCGACGGCACGGCGACCTCGCTGCCGCCCATGGGCATGCGCGTCCGCCTCAAGAAGGGCATCAACATCTCGGGCTTCTCGGCCACCAACCAGGTGATTTTGCGCGCGCTCCAGCAGTACGGCGCGTTCGTCGCGGACGACGGCGTCGGCTTCATGCTGGCCGGCGTGCCCGACCCGCGGTGGAGCGATGGCGACCTGCACCAGCTCACCAAGCTCACGTCGTCCAGCTTCGAGGTGGTGAAGATGGGACCGGCGACCGCCGTCGCCCCGTAAGGACGCCGGCGCCCGGACGCCGGCCTAACAACACGAACGGTTCACGATGGCGACATTGTGAACCGTTCGTGTGTGGGAGGCGGACGCCGCGGCGCCGCGGCGCTCGCGTGCGCCTAACGGCGCTCACTCCTCGTAGCGATGGTGGCCGCCGCTGTTCGGCTTGGGCCGCTGCTCGTCGGCGTCGTCGTACTCGTCGTCCAGGTCGACGAGGTCGTCCTCGAATTCGTCGAGGTCGTCATCGTCATCATCATTGTCGTCATTGTCGTCGTCGTCGTCGAGTTCGTCCTCGAAGTCGTCGTCATCGTCGAATTCGAGATCGTCATCGTCCGCATCGACCTCATCATCATCCAGCTCATCGTCCAGCGCGTCCTCGTCGAGGTCGTCGTTGTTGCGCCCGCGGAATTGTGCCGCGTCCAACGACTCGAACTCGTCCAACATGACCCGGATCTCCGTGAGAAGTGAACTACAGAGAAGCGCGTTCGCGTTTCCCTTGCCGCGACAACTTCTTTCTATCGTTCGCGCTCAGATATCGTTTGCGCAAGCGGATCGACGCGGGCGTCACTTCGATCAGCTCGTCTTCCTCGATGTACTCCAACCCGCCTTCCAAAGTCAACTCCCGCGGCGCCTCGAGTTGAATGTTCTCGTCGCTGGCCGTGGTGCGCATGTTCGTCAACTTCTTTTCCTTTGTCGGATTCACGTCCATGTCGCCGGGACGTGAGCTCTCTCCAACAATCATTCCTTCATACACCGCCGTGCCCGGACCAATGAACAGCGTGGACCGCTCCTGCAAATTGTACAACCCGAACGCGACGGCGACGCCGCCCTCCATGGACACCAACACGCCGCGATTGCGCCCCGACAACGGACCCGCCCACTTACCGTATTCGAGAAACCGATGATGCAGGATTCCTGTTCCTCGTGTATCAGTAAGAAATTCCGAGCGGTACCCAAATAATCCGCGGGCTGGAATTCGGTAGACCAACCGAACCAGTCCCTGTCCCGGATTCTTCATCTCCAACATTTCCGCACGACGCGGACCCAGCTTCTCGATCACCGCGCCCAGGAATTCCTCGGGCACGTCGATGCTCAATTCTTCATACGGCTCCAACCGCTCCCCGTTGGGTCCCTGTCGCGTGATCACGCGCGGACGCGACACCTGAAACTCGTATCCTTCGCGCCGCATTGTCTCCATGAGAATCGAGAGATGCAGCTCGCCCCGCCCGCTCACCGTCCACGTGTCGGTGTTATCCGTATCTTCGACACGCAGCGCGACGTTCCGCTCCAACTCCTTGTACAACCGTTCGCGCACCTGACGCGACGTGACGAAGCGTCCCTCCTTGCCGGCGAACGGTGAATTGTTCACGATGAAGTCGACGGAAATCGTCGGCTCTTCTACCGCGATACCCGCAAGGCGGTCCGGATGCTCCACGTCGGTAACCGAGAGACCGATCTCTACACCATTGAGTCCCGCCAACGCGACGATCTCACCAGTCGGGGCCGACGGCAGCTCCACGCGTTCGAGTCCCTCGAATCCGAAGAGCTTGGTGACTCGTGCGCGCTCATGCGGACGCGATGGCTCGAGCGGCAGCAACGCCACTTCGTCGCCTACGCGTACCGAACCCCGTTCGATACGACCAATCCCAAGCCGGCCCAGGTAGGGCGAATGGTCGATGGTCGAGATCAACATTTGGAACGGCCCCTGCGCATCACCCGGCGGGGGCGGCACGTGCGCGACAATCGATTCGAAAAGCGGCGTGAGGTCGGTGCCGGGCACGTCGATGTCGAGCGTCGCGATACCCAATCGAGCGGACGCGTACACCACCGGCGCCTCGAGTTGTTCGTTGTCGGCCTCGAGCTCGATGAAGAGATCCAGCACTTCGTCGTGGACGCGAAGGGGATCGGCGCCCTGGCGATCGATCTTGTTGATCACCACAATCGGCGTTCGGCCGAGTGCGAGCGCTTTGCGCAGGACGAAGCGGGTTTGCGGCATGGGGCCGTCGAAGGCATCGACCACGAGGAGGACGCCGTCCACCATTCTTAGAATTCTCTCGACTTCACCGCCGAAGTCCGCGTGACCCGGCGTATCGACGATATTGATCTTGACGCCGCGCCATTGGACTGAAGTATTCTTGGCAAGGATGGTGATGCCACGTTCTCTTTCCAGTGGGTTCGAATCCAGCACGCGTTCCTGGACCACCTGGTTCTCGCGGAACGCACCCGCCTGGCGCAGCATTTTGTCGACCAGTGTCGTTTTGCCGTGGTCGACATGAGCAATGATGGCAATGTTCCGAATTAGCATAGCCATTAACTATATCCGGCCCACTCGGCGACAAAAAGCCGCGAGGCGCCGTTTAGTCGCGCGCGGCTGACGAGACGCGCACGAAAGGCGCGGCTGGGCCTTGGCCGCGCGGCGATCGGCTGACCTCTTCTTCCGGAGGACACATGGAGCACAACGACGCCAAAGAAGAAAGCGAGTATCCCCGCGGGCGCGGCTACGGCAACGACTATATGCGTGGCGGCGAGGTGTTCGGCGGCTACGGATATCAGGAGCGCGACGACTATGTCCGCCCGCGGGGATCGCAAGCACAGGGCGACGGTGAATGGCCGATCGATGCGACCGCCCCGGAGAGCGGCGACGGCGCTGACGCATTTCCACAGGACGAGCGCGCCGGCGGATGGGACGTGCCGCAGGAAATTGCGGCCACTCTCAATCCAGACGGCGCCACACCCGCTGCCGACGGTCAGGCACCGGTGCCGCAGATCGAGCACACGTTCGGCGACACGGGCGGCACGCGCATGCACTCGCGCAGTTACTACGTGACGCAGGCGCAGCTGCAGCAGCGAGTATTGAAAGAATAGGGAAGCGCGGAGCGCAGAGCGCTCCGCTGCGGGAAGCGCTGGCGCTCGTCCTGCAGCGTGAGCGCTTCCCTAACGACCGGCGCCAGCCGGTCGGCTTCCCGGTTGTTTCAGTCCCCCTTCGGCCTTCACGGCGGTCGTGCTTCCCGTTCCGCCGCCCGCGCCGGCGGCGGCGAGGTCGCCTTCGAGGAATGTCGTGTCGTGCTTGCGCGACTTGAGCATGCCGGCGAAGCCGTGTTTGTCGCTCGCTTTGATGTAGGCGTCGCGCGGCTCGACGAGATTGGCGTCGACGAGATCGATCAGCGCGTCGTTGAGCGTCACCATGCCTAACCGCTTGGACGTCTGGAGGATCGACGGGATCTGGAAGGTTTTGCCTTCGCGGATCAGGTTCGAGACGGCGGGAATGGTGAGCAGGACTTCGCGCGCGGCGACGCGGCCGCCGCCCACTTTCTTGCACAACACCTGCGAGATCACGCCGCGCAGCGACTCGGAGAGCATCACGCGGATCTGCGCCTGACGGTCGGGCGGGAACTGATCGATCAAGCGATCCACCGTGCTCACGGCGCTCGTCGTGTGGAGCGTACCGAACACCAAGTGACCGGTCTCGGCGGTCTCGATGGCGATCGACACGGTCTCGAGGTCGCGCAGCTCACCCACCAGGATGATGTCCGGGTCTTCGCGCAGCGCGGCGCGCAGTGCGTGCTTGAACGACTGCGTGTGGAGGCCCACCTGGCGCTGCGTGATGATGCACTGCTTGTTCTGATGCACGAACTCGATCGGATCTTCGATCGTGACCACGTGGTCGCTGCGCGTGCGGTTGACGAGGTCGATGAGCGCGCACAGCGTGGTCGATTTGCCGGATCCCGTGGGTCCGGTCACGAGCACCAGGCCGCGCGGCAGGTGGCACAACCGCTGCACTTCTTCCGTTAGGCCGAGCTCGTCGGCGGTCACCACGCGGGCGGGAATGACGCGGAAGACGGCCGCCGCGCCGCGGCGATCGCGGAACGCGTTGCACCGGAAGCGCGCGAGGTTCTCGATCTCGTACGCAAAGTCGGTGTCGCTGATGTTTTCGAATTCGCGCCGGTTCCGGTTGGGCATGAGCGCGAGCATCATGCTCTCCAGCGTCTGGTTGTCGAGCGGCGCGCGTCCCTCGATGCGCACCATCTCGCCGTGCAAGCGCAGGATCGGCGGCTCGCTCACGCGAAGGTGCAGGTCGGACGCGCCGCGCGAGACCAGTTGCTCGAGCAGGTAATGAATATCGCGGCGGATCTCCTCCGACACCACCGGCGTGGGATCGGGTTCGTCGACGACGGCGGTGAAGCCGCTCGTGCGCGGCTCGGGCAACGGCGTGCGTTGGGCCTGGGGCCCTTCGGCTTCCGTTAGGCGAGGCGCCCGGGGCGCGGCCGGCGCGGGGTGCGCGGCGGCCGGCTGGGCGGGAGCCGGGGCGGCGGCGGCCGGCTCGTCCACGTGCGGGCGGATATCTGCCGTGTGCCCCGCCGGGCCGGCAATGACGCGCACATCGTACGTGACGGCCTCGAACGTGTACGTGAACGTCGCGTCGCCGCCGGCGCCCAACGCGTCGCGCGACTCGGGCGGCGCGACTTCCAGCAGCACCGTGCGCAGTTGGGCGGCGCGCAACGGCTGCTTGGTGACGGGCCGCGCGACGTTCGCGATCGACATCCGCGCCAGATCGTCCGCGGCGAGGGTCAAAGCATCAGCGCGACTCGTGACCATCGCGGCGAGAAACCGATCGAGGTAGGCCATGTCAATCCAGCGGGCGTACACTTTCGATCATCGCGCGATTGACGAGACGCACGCCTTGATCGGTGTACAGCGTTAGGAAGCTTTGGTTGCAGTCGTTCAGATAGTCGAGCAGGCGCGGACGATCCGCGCGCACCTCGAGCCGCATCGACCCGAAGTGGGTGATCCCGCCGGCGAGCGTGATCTCGAGCAGCGACATCGGGGCGGATCCGCGCACGTCGTCGGGGTCGTCGCCAAGGGGCAGCCCGGCCACCTCGATGATGCGCGCCTTGCACATGAGAAGAACCTCACCATTCGCGAGCTCGAGCGGGAAGAACAGGTCCCGGTCGTTGAACACCGACGCAGGGTCGAGCTCGCCGGCGTGGCCTAACAGCGGAGCCGGGACGAAGATCCGCCCCTCCACCACCTCGCCCCCGATCAGCGTCAGGGTGACGGCCAGACGCTCTTTCTCGATGCGATACGTGTCCACGGCGGCAATCACGACGGTTCTGGCGCTCCAGAGAGCATATGTGAGGTCAATGAGAGACGCGCCACCGCGACTAAGCGTCACGATGGCAACGGGATGCTCCGCGTGACTACGCGTGCAGATGCAGCTCCCGCTCGTACATCTCTTGTTGCTCGATCTGGACCGTCACGTGCTGGATGCCGAACAGCCGCATCGCATTGAGGATGTGCTCGAGCACGTGCTGGTGCCGCTCCGGCTCGCGCACGATGGCGTGCGTGCTCATCGCGATCACACCCGACGTCACCGTCCACACGTGCAGATCGTGCACGGCCTCGATTCCCGGAATCGCCTCGAGCTGCGCGCGCACGGCGCCGAGTGAGATGTGCGATGGCGTCGACTCGAGCATCACGTCCACCGACTCTCGCACCAAGCTCCACGCGCTGCGCAGGATCAGCACCGACACGATGATCGATGCGATCGGGTCGGCCATGTGCCAGCCCGTCGTTCGGATGATGATGGCGGCGAGCACCGTGCCAACCGAACCGAGCAGGTCACCGAGGATGTGGAGGTACGCGCCGCGCACGTTGAGGCTCGACTCGCTCGCCGGATGCAGCGTGCGCGCCGACACGATGTTCGACACGAGACCGATGAGCGCGATCACGAGCATGAGTCCACCGGCCACGGGCTCCGGTTCGCGGATGCGCACCACCGCCTGCCATATGATGAGTGCCGAGATCGCCAGCAGCGCGCCGCCGTTCAGGAACGCCGCGAGGATCTCGAGACGCAAGTAACCGTACGTGCGTTTCGGCGTCTCGGGGCGGCGGCTGAACCACGTCACGAACAGCGTTAGGCCAAGCGCCGCGACGTCGGTGAGCATGTGCCCGGCGTCGGCGAGCAGCGTCAGCGAATTGGCCGCGAATCCACCCACGAGCTCGGCGACGAGCACGAGCAGCGTGATGGCGAGCGCAATGCGGAGCCGTCCGGCTTGGCTCGCCGCGTCCGATGGGCCGTGCGAATGCCCGTGGTCGTGAGAGTGGCCGTGCTCGTGGGAGTGCATGATGGCGCTCTATTAGGCCGCGTCTGAATTTGTGATCGCCGAGAAGGGGGAAGACGGAAGCGCTCGCTCACGCGCGCTGCGGGAAGCGCTTTGCTGCGGGAAGTGGCGGCGATGCCGCCTGCGGCAACGGAAGGACATCACTGTTCTCTGGGTGGTGCGTGCCGGATCGCGCGTGCTCGCGCGTGCTCGCGCGGGTCGCTCCCGTCGCGCGGACCATTGATGTTGTTCCACTGCCTCAGGCGGCGTCGCCGCCGCTTCCCCCAGCAAAGCGCTTCCCCCAGCGCGCGTGAGCGAGCGCTTCCCTCTTCCCACCCTTTGCAATCAGAACTTCAGACGCGGTTCACTAGAATACCGGGTGCGGCCGGCGGCGGAAAGGTCAGCGTGCCGCGAGCACCCGCGCGATGCGCGCGCACTCGAACACCGCGCGGATGAAGCTCGATGGGTCCGCCAGCCCGCGGCCGGCGATGTCCAACGCCGTGCCGTGATCCGGCGACGTGCGCGGAAACGGAAGCCCGAGCGTCACGTTCACCGCGCTGCCGAAGGATGCAACCTTGATCGCGGTCATGCCGACGTCGTGATAGGGCGCAATCACGGCATCGAATTCACCGCGCATCGCGCGCACGAACACGGTGTCGGCGGGAAACGGACCAGCGAGCGACGCGGCGCGCGCCGCGGGCGCGAGCAGATCATCATCTTCGGTGCCGAACCGGCCGCCGTCGCCGGCGTGCGGGTTGAGCGCGCAGAGCGCGATGCGCGGTTGGGCGAGGCCGTACCACTCCTCGAGTCCGCATCGCGTCACGCGCGCGACGTTCGCGATGACGTCGGGCGTGAGCGCATCCACCACGCCGCGCAACGGGATGTGCGTGGTCGCGAGCACGACGCGGAGCCGGTCGGAGGCGAGCATCATCGCGACGCGCGAGTGCGTGAGATGCGCGAGCATCTCGGTGTGTCCGGGAAAATCGTAGCCCCCGGCGAGGAGCGCCTGCTTGTCGATCGGCGCGGTGACGATGCCCTGCACCGCTCCGTCCGCGGCCATCGCCGCGGCGCGCACGATGGCGCGCCCGGCGAGCGCGCCGGCGGCGGCGGCCGCGCCGCCCGGCGTCCAGTCGCCGACGGATTCGTCCACCGTTAGGCCGGTACCGCGCGGGCCGACGAGCACGAGATCGGCTACGGCGCGCACGGCATTGTCGCGCGATGCGCGCTCCACGATTTCGGGGCCAATGCCGCGCGGATCGCCGATCGTGACGGCGAGACGGGTGCGCGTCACGCGTCCGCTCCGGGCGACTGTTCGTCGTGCAACACGCGATACAGCGTCTTCGCCAGCGCGCGGCTGACGTTGGAGCCGATGTCGCCCGTGATCTCGATGCCGAGCGATCGGTTGGCGTATTCGATGACGATGCGGTCGCCGGGGTGCACTTCGGTGGACGCTTTGGCGCGAAGGCCATTCACGGTCACGGCCCCGACGTCACACGCTTCCTTGCCCTCGCTTCTGCTGCGCACGAGCAGCAGCCGTTTCAGCGCGAGGTCCACGCGCACGGCTCAGGGGACGTTGAGCACGGCGACGTACGTGTCCTTGCGCAGCGTGTCGAGATAGTGGCGCACGGCTTTCTGCTGGGCCAACTGATCGCGAATGCGTTCGCGATAGTCGGCCAGCGTCGGCTCGCGCTCGCCGCTGATCGACGTCAGCTCGAGGATGAAGTACTTGGGCACGCCGCGCGTTTTGTCCATGATCGTGAACGGATCCATAATCTCGCCCGATTTGTGACCTGCAATCGCGCTCTGATATTCCTTGGGCAGCGATGCCTGGGGGAACGGATCGGGCATCAACTTCTCTTCCGACGGATCGTGGTACTTCGCGGCGAGGCTGTCGAACGACGCCCCGTGACGCCACAACTTGGTCACACTGTCCGCGCGCACGCGTGCCCGCGCGACATCGGCCGAGTCGATCTGCGGCCTGATGAGAATCTGGCTGCCTTTGACTTCAGCGGGCTGGACGCGGTTGACCTTGATGATGTGGTAGCCGAACACCGTCTTGATGATCGGACTCACCTGGCCCGGCGGCAGCGCGAAGTACATCTGATCGAAGTTAGGCACGAACTCGCCGCGCCGGTGCCAGCCGAGATCGCCCCCCTGGTCCTTGGTGGTGAGATCCATCGACTCTCGCTTCGCGATCTGCGCGAAGTCGCCGCCTTTGTGGATCTCCTCGAGCAGCGCCTGGATCTTGTGCAACGCCGCCGAATCTTCCTGGGGACTGGGCTGGGGCGAGATGACGATCTGACGATACGTGACCGTCGCCGGCAGCTTCGGGATCTGGCCCTTGGTGGCCTGGAAGAACGAATCCACTTCGACTTCGGCAACGGGCACGCTGGCGAGCTTTCCATCGCCGCGCAATTTCTCGAACAGCTTCTGCTGCAGGGACTCGCGCCGCGCCTTGTCGAGCAGGAAGCGGCGGAATTCGTCGGGCGTCGCGAAGCCCGACAGCTTGAGTTGCTGGCGAAACTCATCCTCGCTCGAGAAGCGTCCGCGGATCTGCTGGAATCGCTGGTCGACTTCGGTGGCGAGATCGTTGTCGCTCACATCGATTTTCTCGACGTGCGCCTGTTGGACCAACAACTCTTCATCGATGATCTGCGACAGGATGTCGTGGATCATGTGCTCCATGCCGATCGAGTCCGTCGGCAGCGTTGCGCCTTGCGCGCGCGCAGCGTTGATGGCGTCTTCGATATCGCTGCGCAAAATCGGCTGATCGCCGACGATGGCCACGACGCCATCGATCGGCAATACGGTGCCCGGTGGCGGCATCTGTCCGGCCGATGCCACGGCGGGAAATTGCGCGGTCGTGTCGGGCGCGGCGGTGGAATCGTGCGCCGAGGCAGAGTCGTGCTTGCTGACTGTGTCGCGCGCCGCGGTGGTATCGCGCGCCGTGACCGTGTCGCGCGCAGTACCCGTATCGTGCGCGGTGACCGTGTCGCGCTTCGTGGTCGAGTCTTGCGCCGCGAGCGGCGCCGAGGCCAGCAAGGCCGCCCCCAACAGAGCGGCCGAGAGATGCAATATCCTCATTGCTCGTGCTACCCGCGTTGCGGGATACAGGGTCCGCTCACGGCTTCTTCGTGCCCGTGTCGGACTTGGCCGGCGCCGGTGGTGCGCCCAACGGGACCTCGGAGGGCGGGCGGTTCTTGGCAGCGACCGAGTCGCTCTTGGCCTTTTCCTTAGCGGCCTGATCCGCGGCGGCCGCGAGCGCCGCGTCATTCACCTTCCACGCATACTTGGCGCGGAGCAGCTCTTCGATCGGCGGCGGCACCGCCACGTACGACGCCTGCTGCGTCATCAGCTTGTCCAGATACTGGTCGGCGCGCGTGGCGGCGATGCGTTCGCGCTCGGCCGGCGTCTTGCCGCTATCGGCGAGCGACTTGGGCGTCACGCCTAACCGATCCCAGAGGGCGCTCACGGCCTGCGAAAATCGCGAGTGCATGTCCGCGAGCTCGGCCGAGTCGAGCTGCACGTTGGCGCTGTCGGCCTCGTGGAGCACGAGCTCGTTGCGCTCGACGTTCTTGATGAACTCGGTCACCTGGCTGTCCGGCGCCTGCTTGAGACCCATCTCGATCTGTTGCTTCTGCGGATAGGCGTCGACCCATTTCACCAACCGGCCTAACGTGAGCGGACCGGCGGTGGACGTCGCGATCACCACGTCGTCGTTGCTGTGCGCATCGAGGTCCTTGGACGCATCGCGCAACGCGCTGAGCGCGTTGTCGCGCAGCTTGACGTTGCCGTTGGTCTCGAGGCTCAGGATCCAGACGCTGTCGGCGTGGCGCATCGCGTCGGTGTTCACCTGGCGTCCGAAATCATCCTTGACTTCCGGATACGTGGAGCGGCGGATGATGTGGTAGCCGAATTGCGTCTCGACGACCGGCGAGATCTCACCGGGCTTGAGCGCGAGCAACGCCTCCTCGAAGGACTTGACCATCATGCCCTTGGGGAAGAGACCCAGACTGCCGCCGCGCGCCGCCGAGCTCGGATCCTGGCTATTCTTGCGCGCGAGGTCGGCGAAATTCTGATCGGTGACCTGATGGCGCAGCGCCTCGGCCTTCTTGTGAACCGAATCTTTGACCGCCTGACTCGCACCCGGCGGCACGGTGAGCAGGATGTGGCTCGCCGCGAGCATCTCGCCCTGCGCGTAGCGTTGGGCGAGGTTCGTCGTGTCCATGCCGGCGTAGGTCTTGGCGTGCTGCTCGTGCCACTTGCTCATCCGCTCCTGGGCGATGACCGACCACAACGCCTGGTCGACGAGCTTGGGATCGGTGAGCGAGTCCTGGTGTGCGGCGGCGTCGCCCAACAACTGGTAGTCGACCCAGAGGTTCGTGATCGCGTTGGCAATCTCATGGTTGGGTGGAACCTTGGCCTGCGCGAGCAGCGAGCCCAACCGTTGGACCGACAACTCTTGCGACCCCGCCTTGGCGGCGACGTCGACATGGGCGGTCATGGCATCCTTGAAACCCTCGCACGCAATCAGTACCAGGGCCGCGGACGCAAGCGGCAAGAATTTCAGTTTCATCGGGAAAGAGAATGAGTGGTTGGGCGCACTACACGGCAGTCAGGCTCTTCAGTGCCGCGACGAGTCCGGATAACAAATCACCGCCGCCCAGTCGCGAAATCTTGAGGGACAGCGGTTGCGTACGCCGCACTTCGGCTTGGAATTGCACGTCGCGAAACGCCGCGGTGAGTCCCTTGAGGCGCGGCATCGCGTCAGCCCGAAAGGTAACACGCGCTTCGTCGCCGCGCACCAGTATGCCTTCAATGCCGAGCCTGCCCCCCAAAATCCGGAGGAGCGCGCTGGAGAGGAAGGCCGTCGCGGGGGTGGGCAGCGGGCCGAAGCGATCGCGCAGCTCGGCGCGCAGGGCATCGACCTCGGCGGCGTCGGTCATTTGCGCCAGGCGGCGATAAATGTCGAGTTTGGCCTCGGGCATGGGGACGTATTCGTCCGGCACGTAGCTCCCCAGGTCCATCGACACCTCGGCGGGCAGGAGCTTGGGCCCGCCGTCGCCCCGCACGAGGCGCTTCACGGTTTCGTCCAACATGCGGAGATACATCTCGAACCCGACCGCTTGCGCGAACCCCGACTGCTCGGGGCCGAGCAAGTTGCCCGCGCCGCGCATCTCGAGGTCCTTGAGGGCGATCTGATAGCCGGCGCCCAACTCGGTGTGATGCTCGAGCACTTGCAGCCGGCGCTCAGCTTCGGGGTCGACGTTGTCGGGCACCAGCAGATAGCAGTACGCGCGCCGGTGCGAGCGCCCAACGCGGCCGCGCAACTGATACAGTTGGGCGAGCCCGAAGTGGTCGGCGCGACTCACGAACATTGTATTGGCATTCGATACATCGAGCCCCGACTCGACGATCATCGTGGACACGAGCACGTCCACTTCGCCCGCGACGAAGCGGCGCATCACCTCTTCGAGATCGCGCTCGCGCATCTGTCCGTGCGCCACGGCGACGCGCGCGCGCGGCAGCAGTCGCTGGATGTGATCGGCGACGCCCTGAATGGTCTCGATGCGATTGTGGACGAAGAACACCTGGCCCCCGCGGTCGATCTCGCGCGCGATGCCTTCCTCGATCAGTCCATCATCCCACGGCTCGACGAACGTGAGGACCGGCGATCGGTCGCGCGGCGCCGTCTGAATCAGCGTGACGTCGCGCAGCCCGGCCAACGATTGGTGCAAGCGTGCGCGGAATGGGCGTCGCCGTCAGCGTGAGCACGTCGGTCTCGAGCTTGAGCTGCTTGAGGCGTTCCTTGTGCTTCACGCCGAACCGATGTTCTTCGTCGATCACGAGCAGGCCCAGGTCCTTGAACAGGACGTCGGGGCTGAGGAGGCGGTGCGTGCCGATGATGATGTCGACCTTGCCCTCGGCTAACGCAGTTAGGACTGTGGCTTGCTCCTTCGCCGTTTGAAACCGGCTCAGGGTTTCGACGCGCACCGGAAAGTCGGCGAGGCGCTCGCTGAACGTGCGGCCGTGCTGCTCGGCGAGAATGGTGGTGGGCACGAGGACCGCCGCCTGTCGGGCCGATTGCACCGCCTTGAAGGCGGCGCGGACCGCGACTTCCGTCTTCCCATAGCCGACGTCGCCGACGAGCAGACGGTCCATGGGGCGCGGGCTTTCCATGTCGCGCTTGACGTGCTCGGTGGCCGTGCGTTGGTCGGGCGTGTCCTCGAACAGGAACGACGACTCGAGCTGGCGCTGCCACGTGTTGTCGGGGAGCGCGTTCTGCTTGGTGGCCGTGCGGCGGCGCGCATAGAGGTCGAGCAGCTCCATCGCCATCTCTTGCAGCGCGGCGCGCGTCTTGTCGCGTTGATGGGCCCACCGCTTCCCGCCTAACTTGTGCAGCTTGGGCAGCCCGACATCCTCGCCCGCCTCGCCGCCGGAGCGATAGCGCTCGATCTGATCGATGCGATAGAGCGGGACGTTGAGGCGATCGCCCCCCTCGTACTCGATGACCGCCGCCTCGATCGTGCTCTCCTTGACGAACACTTGTTCGATGCCGCGGTAGATCCCGATGCCGTGCTCGAGGTGCACCACGTAGTCGCCGGGCTTGAGTCCATTGAGACTCTCGAGCGGCGCGCCGGTGGCGTAGCGGCGCTGGCGGCGGATCCGCCGTTCGCGGCGGAAAATCTCGTGGTCCGTTAGGACGCGAAGTCCCTCGGTGTGACCCGACGGCGGGATGACGAATCCGCCGTGGACGACGCCCACGGCGAGTGCGGCGGCGCTCGCCGACCAGCCGGCTTCGTCGAGCAGCTCCTCGAGCCGCTCCGCCTGCCCAATGTTGTCGCACAGGATCACCGTGGGCGTGCCGTCGTCGACGATCCGGCGCAGGCGCTTGATGTCGCGGTCGATCGCCTCGGGCGGGCGGAGCGGGAACACGACATCCGGTTCGTTAGGCGTGTCGTCGCCGGCCGGCGTGGGGGGCGCGAGCGCCAGCACGCCCAGTCGGGCCATCGAGGCGGCGGCATCATCGGGCGACTGGAAGAGCGCGTCGCGCGCCGGCGCGTCCTCGCCGCGGCGGCGCGCGAGCTCGATGTGGTGGCGCGCTTCCTCCCACGTGCGGCGCATCTCGGCCTCCACGTGTGCGTGCGCCGGGACGACGAGCACCGTGTCGGGCGGCACGAGGTCGAGCAGCGAGCCCCGCTCCGCCGACTCGGCGCTCTCGCTCGGGCGCGCGTCGACCGGGAGGACCAACGCAACATCCGCATCGCGTGTCGAGCGCTGCGTGAGGATGTCGAAATGGCGGAGCGACGTGATCTCGTCGCCCCAGAACTCGAGGCGGACCGGGTTCGCCATGCCGAAGCTGTAGATATCGACGATCCCGCCGCGCACGCTGAATTGCGCCACGTCGTCGACCAGGTCGACGCGCTCGAACCCCACCTGGTCGAGGTGCTCGACCAGGTCGTCGAGGCGGCGGACGTCGCCTAACCGGAGCTCGAGGCGCGCCGTGCGCACGACGTCCGGCAATCGCGTGCGCTCGAGCACCGCGCGCGCCGTGGTGATGAGCGTGCGCACCGCGCCGCGCGCCACGCGCTCCAGCGTTTCGACGCGCTCGCCGGCCACCTCCAGGTGGGGCTCGACCTCGCCGAATCCTTCGCGGGGCGGGTAGAGCGCCGTCGCGTCGTCGTCCTGCAGCACCGTGAGGTCGGCGAGCCACCGCTCGGCTTCGGGCAGCGATTCGGCGACCACGACCAGGAACCGGCGCTGGCCCAACCGCCTGCCTAACGCAGCGACGAGCGCGGCATCGCTGGATCCCGGGAGGCCGCCCACGGTGAGGCGCTGGCCGGGCGCCGGCACCGTGGACGCAAGCCGCGTGAAGGCCGGCAGCGCGTCGATGGCGTCGAGCAGGCGCGGCAGCGGCATCAGGCGTTCGTCCGGCTGCCGCGCGCCACGGCCGATTCCGCGACCAACGCCACGAGCGCCACCGCGAGCAGGGACGCGGCGAGCGGGCGGCGCGGCGCGGTGGCGAACACCGCCGCGGCGAAGCGCGCGCCGTTTTCGGCCGTCGTCACGCGGCGTCCGCGCAGCCGCGCCGCGAGCGCGGCGTCATCCAGGCGGCGCAGATCGGACTCGACGGGCTCCGGGTTCACGACTAACGCGCCGATCCGCGTCGTGCCGTGGACGAAGAAGTACGCGCCGGGGCGCGCCGGCGCGGCGAGCGAATCATCCGGCAGCGGCGTGCGATCGCCATCGGGCAGCTCCAGGGCGTCGGCGCCGGCGGGCCGGGCGACGAGCGCGCCGGGCGTGGCGGCGGTCACCGTGCCGGCGTCGGCGCTCAGCCGCTGGGAGAGCACGTCGCCTAACCAGGGCACGAATGCCGCGCGCACCGGGAACGTCGTGGCATCGGGCGCGAGCGGCGACGCGATGAGCACGTAGCCCGGCCCGCTCACGATCCACGGCTCGCCGGCCGCCGAGGCGAGCGTGTCGGAGCGCGCGCCCGGCTGCGGCGCGAGCGGATAGCGCACCGTGGTCGTCACGTCGGAGAGCGCGACCGGCGCGCCGGCGGCGCCGCGCACCGCCGTCTCGCCGTGCCGCGCCGCGCCCAACCGCCACGGGATGCCTAACCGCTGGAGCGCGCGATTGGCCGCGCCTAACTTGACCGGGTCGGCCGGCGCGATGAGGAGCGCCGGCAGCGCCGTCACCTCGTCGACCGGCGCCATGGCGATCTCGCCGCCCGCGCGCGCGCGCTCGGCCTGCACCAGCGCATCGAGCGCGCTCGACGCGAACGGACCCGCGGACGGCGCCACACGCACCGCCGGCGCCGGTCCGATCCACGTGGCGAACCACCGGGTGTCGTCGCCGCGCAGCTCGTCGGGCTCGAGCTCCACCGAGCCGGCGGTCCATCCGCGCTCGGGCGGCGCGGCGCGCACGAGCACCGGCTCGTCGCGGGTGACCGTGCCGCGCGCCAGCGTGCGCCCCTCGAGCGTGATCCGGTAGGTGGCCGAGTCGGGGGTCTGGACCCGGGCCTGGATGGCGCCGCCCGGCGTCCACCGCACCGGCTCGGCGCGCGCGTCGACCACCGCCCGGTTAGGCGGAGCGGTGCCGGGCGGCCGGTAGGCGAATACCGTCACCGCTCCTAACGATACCGGCTCCGGCCACGCCGTCGCCTGGCCGTCGGTCACCACCACCACCTCGCGCTCGGCCATCGCCGCGCTCGCCGCCAGCGTGCTCGCGCGCGTAGCCGCGTCCTCCAGGTCGCCCGCGCCGGCCAGCGGCTCGGTGTGCGCGATGTCGTCGAGGATCGCCGCCCGCGACCCGCCCCGCACCACGCCATCGGCCGTGATCAACCACACGCGATCATCGGTCGACACACCGCGCACCACCTGGGTGGCCCGCGCGCGCAGGTCGTCCAACACCGGATGCCCCGACACGATCACCGATGTACTGAGCGAGTTGTCCAACACCAGCGCCAACGCGGTGGGTGCGTGGCCGGCGCCCGAGACGCGCAACACGGGCCGCGCCGCCGCACCCGCGATGCACACCACGATCGCCATCCGCAGCAGCATCAACAGCAGGTTGCGCAGCCGGAGTTTCCGACTGTGCTCGCGCTCCGCCCGCGCGAGATACCGCACCGCGGGGAACTCGACGCGCGCGCCGATCCGCCGTCGCAACAGGTGCAGCAGCAACGGCACCGCCGCGGCGCCGGCCGCCGCGAGCCAGAGCGGAGAGAGGAAATCGATCACGGCAGGCGCTGCCGCACCGCGAACGCGCGCCGCAACGGCACGCCGAAGGGCGCGTCGGTGGAGATCACCTCGTACGCCGCGCCGACCGCGGCGAACGCGTCGCGCCATTCGCCTAACGCACGGTCGACCGTTTCGCGATACGCCGCGCGCACCTCGGTGGACGCCGCCGGCACTTCGATCTCGCTCTCCGGATCGAAGAACAACGCGTCGCCGCGCCCCGGGAGATCGCGCTCCGCCGGATCCAACACGTGCAGCACGGCCACATGATGACCGGCGTGGCGCAGTGCCCGCACGCGCGAGATCACATCGGGCGGATCCATGAGGAGATCCGAGATCAGCACGATCATGCCGCGGCGCAGGATCAGCCGGCCTGCCTGCTCCAACGCCGCTGGCGCGAACGATGCGCGCCCCGCTCCCGGATCGTCGAGCGCCGCCACGATGCGCTGCCACTGCGCCGTGCGCACTCGCGGCGGCACCGACGTGCGCACCATGTCGTCAAATCGGACCAGACCGACCGCGTCGCGCTGGCGCAAGAACAGCAACGCAATGGCGGCGGCCAACCGCTCGGCGTAGGCAAGCTTGGTCAGGCGCGACTCATCGCCGCGCCACGCCATCGATCGACTCACGTCGAGCACGATCGTCGCGCGGAGATTGGTCTCTTCCTCGTACTGCTTCACCACCCACTTGTCGGCGCGCGCGGCGATCTTCCAGTCCACGTAGCGCAGCTCGTCGCCCGGCAGGTACGGTCGATGCTCGGCGAACTCCACCGAGAATCCCTTTCGCGGCGACCGGTGCAAGCCGGTGAGAAACCCGTCCACGATCCAGCGCGCCACAATCTCGATGCGGCCGAGTGCCGCGATCGTGGACGGGTCGAGCAGATCTGGACGTGTTGTCGACATGGACGTGCAAGTTAGCGGCGGGTCGGCGGTCGCTGGTAGCCGGATGTTCGCTCGGCTACGTGGTGGCTCCGACGCTGCTGGCAGCTCCACGAGTGTGGACGAGGCGAATCCGGACGCTGACGGACGCGGCGGGACGTGTTTGGTGTGTGTCGGGCCGGACTGGCTGGCTACGACGTTCATGTTGAGCGGATCAAAGCGGAAGCGAGGGATCGGCGCCGATCGTTCCGTTAGGCGACAAGGCGCGACGCGCGCAGGCGGAAGCCGTTTTCTGTTGTTTGAACAAAGGCTTTTTTGTTGCCCTATCCGCAGTTATCCCTTGTTCCCGCTTTGATCCTTTCAACATGAGCGTCGTAGCCAGCCCCCCTGGTCGGCCACCTGCATGCTTGGACGACGGGGTTCACCCTCGCTCAGACTCGCCTCGGCACAGGAGGGAGACACGGGCGATTGCGAAGAAGGGCCCAAAACCAGTCGCGACCCCTCGGCCTACTATATTTCTCGCTCATCCTCTGGCTTGGCCCGTGAAACAAGACCACATCCGCAATTTCTGCATCGTCGCGCACATCGATCACGGCAAGTCGACGCTCGCCGATCGGTTGATCGAAGCCACGGGCACGCTGCGGCAAGCGCGAGATGAAGGAACAGGTGCTCGACACGCTCGACCTGGAGCGCGAGCGCGGCATCACGATCAAGCTCAACGCCGTGCGCATGACGTATCACGCGCACGACGGTCGCGCGTACGAGCTCAACCTGATCGACACGCCGGGACACGTCGACTTCACCTACGAAGTCTCCCGCTCCCTCGCGGCGTGCGAGGGGGCGATCCTCGTCGTCGACGCATCGCAGGGCATCCAGGCGCAGACGCTGTCCAATCTCTTTCTCGCGCTGGACGCGGGACTCGAGATCGTGCCGGTGCTCAACAAGATCGATCTGCCGGCGCGGAGCCGGATCGCCGCGAGCAAGAGGTGCACGATCTCATTGGCGCCGACCCGGACGACATTCTCCTCGTGAGCGCCAAGGAGGGCATCGGCATCCGAGCTTGCTCGAAGCAGCTCGTCCGCAAGATTCCGCCGCCCGAAGGCGATGCGTCGACGCGCCGCTGCGCGCGCTGATCTTCGACTCGTACTACGACCGGTACCGCGGCGCCATCCCCAGCATCCGCGTCGTGGACGGCGTGCTGCGCCCCGGGATGAGCATCGCGTTCGGCGCGCAGCGACGACGACGTACCAGGTGGACGAAGTCGGATACAACCAGTTGCGCCAGGTGACAGAGCACGATCGCTGTCGGCCGGGCGAAGTGGGATACGTCGTCGCCAATGTGCGCGGCGTGCAGGAGACGCGAGCCGGCGACACCATTTTCGACGCCGACCACCGCGCCGCGAGCGCGCTGCCGGGATACCGGGACATCCAGTCGATGGTATTCGCCGGGATCTATCCCGACCGACGCGAAGCAGTACGACGAGCTGCGCGACGCGCTCGAGAAGCTGCAGCTCAACGACGCCTCGCTGCACTACGAGCCGGAGTCGTCGACGGCGCTGGGCTTCGGGTTCCGCTGCGGGTTCCTGGGCCTCCTGCACATGGAGATCGTGCAGGAGCGGCTGGAGCGCGAGTTCGACCTCGACCTCATCACCACCGTGCCGAACGTGGAGTACCACGTCTACAAGACCGACGGCGCCATGGAGCTCGATCGAGAATCCCGCGCACGATGCCGCACGGCGCGGGCGTCGACCGGATCGAGGAGCCGTTCGTCAAGGCGCGCATCCTGGCGCCGGCGGACTACATCGGCGCGATCATGACGCTTGGGCACGGAGCGGCGCGGCGTGTACCGGACATGCAGCTACCTCGACGCCGAGCCGCGTCGAATTCGACTTCGAGTTTCCGCTGGCGCGAGATCATCCTCGACTTCTACGACAAGCTGAAGACGGTGCAGCCGCGGCTACGCCTCGCTCGACTACGAGTTCCTCGACTACCGCGCGAGCGAGCTGGTGAAGCTCGACATGCTGCATCAACGGCGATGCCGTGGACGCCTTCTGCGTGATCATCCACCGCGACAAGGCCTACGAGTGGGGCCGCAAGATCGCCGACAAGCTCAAGGAGCTGATCCCGCGCCAGCTGTTCGAGGTCGTCATCCAGGCGGCCATCGGCAGCAAGGTCATCGCGCGGGACCACGGTCAGGCCGCTGCGCAAGAACGTGCCCGCCAAGTGCTACGGCGGCGACGTCACGCGCAAGCGCAAGCTGCTCGAGAAGCAGAAGGAAGGCAAGAAGCGCATGAAGCAGGTCGGGACCGTCGAGATCCCGCAGGAAGCGTTTCTCGCGGTGCTGCAGGTGGAGTGACGCTGCCCGGTGCCACCTCCCTCGTCATCCAGACGTCGTTTCTTGGCGACATCGTGCTC
Organism: uncultured Gemmatimonadaceae bacterium; assembly: GCA_963702675.1. Taxonomy (GTDB): domain Bacteria; phylum Gemmatimonadota; class Gemmatimonadetes; order Gemmatimonadales; family Gemmatimonadaceae; genus JADGGM01. The sequence goes on along the minus strand of CAVPDN010000008.1, from coordinate 251,723 downwards.
ACCACGCCGCTCCTGGCCGAGCTGGCGCGGCGGGGCCCGGTGGATGTGGTGGTCGCGCGCGCCTCGGCGCCGCTCCTGACGCACGATCCGAACGTTAGGCACGTGATCGTGTTCGACAAGACCGCGGCCGACCGCGGCGTTTTTGGCCTAACGAGCGTCGCGGGCCGCATCCGCGACACGTGGCGCGAGCACGGCGACGACCCCCGCCGCACGCACGCGTACCTCGCACAAGGGTCGGTCCGGAGCGCCGCGCTCGCGCTGTTCGCCCGTGCCGCGGTGCGCACCGGATTCGAGGACGCCGCCGGCCGACTCCTCTACACAGCGCGCGTGCCGAGGCGCGCCGGCGAGCATCACGCCGCACGCCTGCTCTCTGCTCGCTGACGGCCTCCCCTCGTCGGACCGTGCGGCAGGCATCACGCCCCGGCTCTATCCCGGCGATGACGACCGCCGCGCCGTAACGGAGTTGCTCGCTGCTCACGCATCCGACCGCCCGCTGCTCGCGATGGCGCCCGGTAGCATCTGGGGCACCAAGCGATGGCCGTATTATCGTGAGCTCGCTGAACGTCTCGCCACGCGATACCGTATCGCGGTCGTAGGCGGCGCCGACGACGCAGACTTGGCGCGCGCGATCGTTGACGCCGCCGGCACGGACGCCGTCGATGCAACTGGACGCCTGACCATCCTCGCCTCGGCGGAGCTCATCCAGCGCGCCCACGTTCTCGTCACGAATGACTCGCTGCCCCAGCACCTCGCGTCGGCCGTGGGGACGCCGACCGTTACGATGTTCGGACCGACCGTGCCCGAATTCGGATTCGGACCGCTGGCGCCACTCTCGATGACGCTCGGCATTGAAACCCTCGCGTGTCGTCCGTGTCATCACCACGGCCCGCGTGTCTGCCCGCTCGGGCATTGGCGATGCATGAAAGACCTGGACGTCGCTCGCGTCGAGTCGGCCGTCGAGTTGATCACGGCCGCGACAGCGCGCTAGTGGAGCGCGTCTGAATTGCTGGTAGCATCTCTCGAGGGGAAGAGGGAAGCGCTCGCTGCACGCGCGCTGAGGGAAGCGCTGCGCTGGGGGAAGCGGCGGCGATGCCGCCTGCGGGATCGGGAAGGACATCAGGTGTCCGTGGGGGAGAGTGCCGCGTCGCACGAGCTTGCGCATGGGTCCTCCGTCGCGCAGGCCGAGTGATGTGTTCCGATCCCTCCGGCGGCATCGCCCCGCTTCCCCCAGCGGCGCGCTTCCCTCAGCGTGCGTAGCGAGCGCTTCCCTCTTCCCCTCGAAGAATGCTCTCAGCAATTCAGACGCGGTCCACTAGTACCGTCCTGTTCGGCGCGCTGATTCCGCTTACCTTTCGCGGGACCGCCGGCAAACATTTTTACGCGCGACTCCATGACCAAAGCCCGAACGCGGTACATCCTCGGCGTTGATCTGGGCGGTACGAACATCGTTGCCGGCGCGATGCCAGAAGACGGAAGCCGAGAGCTCGCGATGCGTTCGGAGCCGACGCATCCCGAACGCGGATCGGAAGCCGTGGTCGACCGCATTGTGTCGATGCTCACGCAGGTGATTGCCGACGTCGACTGCCGCGCACGACGCGAAGTTGCAGGATTTCCTCGGCGTCGGCATCGGCGCGCCCGGCCCGCTCGACCGCGAGCGCGGGCTCGTGATCACCACGCCGAACCTCGGGCTGGCGCGATTTTCCGCTGCGCGATCGCGTCGCGAAGCGCATTCGGCCTGCCCGCGACGCTCGACAACGACGCCAACTGCGCGACGCTCGGCGAATGGTGGAGCGGCGCGGCGAGCGGCGGGCGCAACGTGGTCGGCATCACGATCGGCACCGGCATCGGCGGCGGGCTGATCCTCGACGGCAGAGTTGTATCACGGCGTCGAGCGACGTCGCGGGCGAAATCGGCCACACGACCATCGACTCCACCGGCCGGCGCTGCAATGCGGCAACTATGGCTGTCTCGAGGCCTACGCGTCCGGGCCGGCGATCGCCGATCGCGCCCGCGAGGCGCTCGCGCGCGACGAGGCGTCCGCACTGCCGTAAGATGGTCGAAGGGCGATCTCGAGCGCTCACTGACCGCAGCACGTGTACGACGCCGCGCAAGCGCGGCGACGCGCTCGCCCGCGAAGTGGTGCGCGAGACGGCGCGCTTTCTCGGCACCGGCATCGCGAACCTGCTCAACATCTTCAATCCGGACGTCGTGGTGCTCGCCGGCGGCGTGACGCGCGCCGGCGAGGGCCTGTTCGAGCCGCTGCGCGCCGAGGTCCGACGCCGCGCGTTCAAGCCCGCCGTGGACGCGTGCCGCATCGTGCCGGGCGCGCTCGATGGCGCGGCCGGCGTGGTCGGCGCGGTGGCGACGTTCAGCAGCAAAAGTCAGGCGGGGTATGAGCCGGCGAGGGAAGCGGCGACTGTCGCCGCCGCGGGAAGCGGGCTATGCCCTGGGGGAACCGCCGGCCGGCGCCGGCTGAGGGAAGGGGGCGCGTGAAATCGCTATGAGTAAAGATGGGTCCCCTCTCCCCCGCGCGGCGCGAGCCGCGGCTTCCCCCACGGTGCGGCCGGCTTCCCCCAGGCGGCGCCAGCCGCCGCTTCCCTCGGCGTCATCGGCACGTTCGTGTGGGACGTGATCCACGGGCGCGATCCGCGGCACGCGCCCGTGGAGGAGTGGGGCGGCATCACGTACGCGCTCAGCGCGCTTCGACGCCGCGCTGCGCGACGACTGGGAGCTCGTGCCGCTCGTGAAAGTCGGGCGAGGACCTGGCGACCGCGCGCGCGCGAGTTCCTGCGCGGTCGCTCCGGCGCGTCGCGCCGACGCGCACGTCATCGAGGTGCCGTATCCGCAACAATCGCGTCGAGCTCTTCTACGACGACGCAGAACGGCGCAGCGAAGTCCTCTCCGGCGGCATGCCCGGGCTGGAGCTGGCTCGGCCTCGCGCCGCTGCTGCGCGACCTCGACGCGCTCTACGTGAACCTCATCAGCGGATTGGAGCTCGACCTCGCCAACGCGCAGCTGCTCCGCCAGCATTTCGCGGCCCCATCTATTGCGACCTGCACTCGCTCGTGCTCGCGGTGCAGCCCGACGGGCTGCGCACGCTGCGCCGCTGCCGGACATCGCCGATTGGTGCCGCTGCTTCGACCTGCTGCAGGTGAACGAGGACGAAGCTCGCGATGCTCGCGCCGATCCGCATGGCGCTCGCCGCGACCGCGCTCGCGCCGGGCGTGCGCTCGCTGGTCGTCACGCTCGGCAGCGCGCGGCGTGGTGTACTTCGCCGCGCCCGGCGTTCGACTGCGCTCGCCGATCGTCGCGCGGCGACGCGTCGATCGGGCGCCGCGCATCCGGAATCCGTGCGATCACGGCACAGTCGGTGCCTTCGCGCCTCGCGCAAGTGGCGGACGGCGGCGATCCCACTGGATGCGGCGACGTGTGGGGCGCAACATATTTCTCCCGTCTTGTCGGCCGGTGATATTTTTCCGGACGCGATGCGCGCGGCACTCGACGCCGCAGCACGCAACGTCGAACATCGCGGCGCCACCGGGCTCGCCCACTATCTGCGCGGAGAACTCAGCACTCACGTGACCGCCGTCATCGCCGTCCCCCCATCGCTGGACGATCACGACGTTCGAGACCGTGCTCGAGCAGCTGGCCGCGGCACCCCGCCGACGCGAAAGTCATCGTCGACGCGCGGCACACGCGTTCGGCGACGCCGTTCGGCCTCACGGCGCTGCTGACGCTCGCGCAGACGCGCGCCGAGCGCCCGAGCTCCTACCGTCCCGAGAATCCGCGACACGTCTCGTACTGGGCGCGCGCCGGATTCTTCCGGTACGCCGAGGAGCTGTTCGACGTGCGCGGCACCGTGCCGCGGCCGCGCGCCGCCGGCGAGAGCGACGTGCTGCTCGAGGTCACGCCGGTCGCGAAGAGCGACGACGTGCACGGCGTCGTGGAGCGCATCCAGGAAAAGCGCAGCAGCATTCTGCTGAAGAAGCTGCACCTCGACGCCAGGCGACGATGGGCTTCGCGATGACGCTGTCGCGAGGCGTGCCAGAACATCGTCGAGCACGCCGGACGCGGCGGCTGGGTGATGGTGCAGGCCTACCGCTGGCAAAAACGGCTCGGCGGCCGGTCGTGGTAGTGATCGCCGTGTGCGACGCCGGCGTCGGCTTCCGGCACTCGCTCGAGAGCGGCACAGCGCCGACCGCGCGGGACCGCTGGGACGACGCGATGGCGCTCGAGGCCGCGTCGTGAACGGCGTCAGCCGCTACGGCGATCCCGGCCGCGGCCAGGGTCTCGCAGGCGTTCGTGGCTACGTGCATCGCTGGGACGGCAAGCTCTCCGTCCGCAGCGGCACCGCGCGCATCGCGATCATCCCCAGCTTGGGACGACGATGTTCCCTTGGACGCGAGAATCTCGCGTACTTTCCGGGAGCGCAAATGCAGATCACCATCCCGGAGAAGTGATCGCCGACAGCGTGACAACCACATCGACGTCGGCTCGGTTCTTGCGCGCACTCGGCGAACCTCCGTTCACCGACCTCGTCACGCGCCCAACCGGCGCCGCGGTGCGCGATGCGATCGAAAGCAACTCGCCGCGCTCAGCGACGGCGACGTCACCATGCTCGATTTTTCGCACGTCGGCATGATGGACTATTCGTGCGCCGACGAAGTCGTCGCCAAGCTCCTCATGCGCTATGCGTCGTCGCTACCCGACGACCTGCCGGCGCGCGAAGCGTATTTCCTCTTCCACGGCATCACCGACGCGCATCTCGAGGCGATCGAGATCGTGCTCGACCATCACGGACTCGCGCTCGTCGTGCAGTTCGCGCGACGGCGGTCGCACGCTGCTCGTCGGCGCCGTGACCGACGACGAGCGTCGCGCATGGGAGGATGTGTCGTCTGCGGACGGCGCCGTCCGCGGCCGATCTCGCGGCGCGCAACGGGCGTCGAGCCGATCGAGATGCGCGAATCCTCGATTCGCTGCTGCCGCCGCCGCCTGCTCATGCATCGACGGCACGGCTACGCTCCGCTCGGGCGGCCGCGTGACGGAGCGGACTAACGCCGCCGCTGCAGGTCGTCGGGTTCATCGCGACGCGCGTGGCGACGCGGACGCGGGTCGGCCCTGCTGGATGCAACGCCGACGAAGCGCGCCAGCGGCTGATCAACGACGGCGAGCTGGTGTGGGTGTACGGGCCGCGCCGTCACGACCTCGCCGCGCTGCACTATCGACGACGAACATTCCGCGGGGCGGCGTCGTCGTGCGCGACATCGCGGGCCTCGCCCTCGGAGATCGTCCGGCTGATCAAGGTGGACACCGATCGTCCGGCGCGCCGACACTGCTGGCGCGACGGTGAGGAGACCATTTCCATGAGCAAGAAGAAGCCGGCAGGCGATCGCTCGACGCTCGCCATCCACGGGGGCGCGAAGCCGCACGAGCCGGCGACCCGGTCGTCGCGCCGCTCGTGCAGTCGGTGAACTACGTGCAGGAAGTCGGCACCGGCGCGGGCCTCCGCTACACGCGCTACGGCAACACGCCGAACGCCGAGCGCGTGCAGAAGCGCATCGCGATGCTCGAGGGCGCCGAGGCGTCGCTCGTGCTGAGCAGCGGCATGGGCGCCACGGCGTGCGCGATGCTCGCCCTGCTCCGCCCCGGCGACCACCTGCTCGCGAGCGCATGCATCTACGGCGGCACGCACCGGCTCCTCACCGAGGAGTTCAGCCGGCACGGCATCGACGTCACGCTCGTCGACCCGCTGGAACCGCGCGCGTGGCGCAAGCGCGCTGCGCAAGGAAACGCGCGCGATTTTCGTCGAGTCGCCGGTCAACCCGACCTGCCGCGTGCTCGACCTGCGGCCGATCTCGCTACCTCACGCAAGGAGGTCGGGCTCGCGCTCGTCGTGGACTCGACGTTCGCGAGCCCGGTCAACTTCCGCCCGATCGAGCACGGCGCCGACGTCGTGATCCACTCGGCCACCAAGTACCTGAACGGCCACCACGACGTGCTCGCGGGCGTCGTCGCTGGGCACCGAGCGCCTACATCCAGGAAGTGCTGCAGAAGGATGATGGTCTGGGGCCAGACGCCGGATCCGTTCGCGCTCTGGCTGCTCGAGCGCGGCCTCAAGACGCTCGACGTCCGCGTGCGCCGCCAGAACGACAACGCCATGCGGATCGCGCACTGGTGCTCGGACCGCAAGGAGATCAGGCGCGTGCACTACCCCGGGCTCTGCCGATCCACCCCGACCACGAGGTCGCGCGCGCGACGCTCGACGGCTTCGGCGGCATGATGGCGATCGAGCTCGACCGGCGGCGGCGAAGTCGGCGGAACGGTTCCTGCGCCGCTCAAGCTCATCACGCACGCGGCGAGCCTGGGCGGCGTGGACTCGCTCGTCAGCGAGCCGCGCTACACGTCGCACGCGGCATGTCGAGCGAGGAGCGGCGCGCGATCGGCATTCCCGACGGCTTCCTCCGGCTCAGCATCGGCATCGAGGACGCCGACGACCTCATCGCCGACATCGAACAGGCGTTAAAGTACGGGGATGATCCGTTTCACGCACGTACGCAAGGAATATCCCCGCACCGGGCTCGCGCTGCAACGACGTGTCGTTCCACGTGGCAAGGGCGAGTTCGCTCTTTCTCACCGGCCCGAGCGGCGCCGGCAAGAGCACGATCCTCAAGCTGATCTTCCTCGAGGAACGGCCGACCGCGGGCGAGGTCAAGGTGAGCGGCATGCAGCTCGGCGACCATCCAGCGGCCGCGACGTCCCGAGGCTGCGCCGGCGGCTGGGCGTGGTGTTCCAGGATTTCCGCCTGCTCGAGGACCGCACGCGTCGAGGCAGAACATCGCGTTCGCGCTCGAGGTCACCGGGCGCCGCGCGACGTCCGATCGGCCCAAGGTGAGCCGGCTGCTCAGGCAGGTCGGTCTCGCGTCGAAGGCCACGCGCCTGCCGCGCGAGCTCTCCGGCGGCGAGCAGCAGCGCGTCGCGATCGCGCGCGCGCTCGTGAACGATCCGGTCGTGCTCATCGCCGACGAGCCCACCGGCAACCTCGATGACCGCGCGACGCGCGGCATCTTCCAGCTGCTGCGCGACATCAACGCCACGGGCACGGCGGTGATCATGGCGACGCACGATCTCGAGCTCATTAGGCGGGCGGAATGCCGCGACGATCGAAATGAACCGCGGACAGCATCGTGTTCGATTCCGCCGGAGCCGCAGCCTGCCGACCCGCCGCCACCGGCGGCCGTCTGATGCGACTCGCCTGGCGCGAGGCTTTCGTCAGGCTTCCGGCGCGCGCCGGTGCTGAGCGTGCTCAGCGTCACGACGATCGCGTTCTCGCTCTTCGCGTTCGGGCTGTTCGGGCTGGTCGCGCTCAACATCCAGCGACCCGCTCAAGCAGCGTCGAAGAGCGCGTCGAGATCCGCGCCTTCGTGGCCGACGGCGCGCCGATGCGAAGCCGTGCGCGCCGCCGTCGGCGACATCGCATCGTTCCCCGAAGTGGCGCGCGTCGACACTCGTCTCGCCCGAGCAGGCGCTCGCGCGCGCGCGCCAGGAACTCGGCGAGTTCAGCGACGTGTTCGACGCCGGCATCCTCCCCGCGTCGATCGACGTCCGCCTCAAGCCGGGCTACCGCGACCCGCGCGACCGTGGCGGCGTGGCCGAGCGCATCAAGACGTACTCGTTCGTCGACGACGTCCGGTTCGGCGAGGAGTGGGTGCAGAAGCTCTATCGCATCCGCAACATCGCCGGCGCCGCCGGCCTCGCGCTCGGCCTCACCTTCGCCGGCGTCGCGGTGATCATCATCGGCTCGACGATCCGCATGGCGGTGCTGGCGCGGGCGCGCGAGATCTCGATCATGCGCCTCGTCGGCGCGACCGACGGGTTCGTCCGCCTGCCGTTCCTGATCGAGGGGTTCGCTCAAAGGCATCGCTCGGCGGCCTGCTCGCGCTGGTGATGGCCTGGGTCGCCAACGCGCTCATCGACCAGACGTTCGGCATTCGAGAGCGACGTTCTTCCAATCCGGCTCGGCGTCGTCGGCGTGCTGGCCGGGCGCGCTGATCGGGCTCCTCGGCAGCGCGCTCTCGGTGGGCCGCCACTTCGCGGGATGTCTAACGCGCCTGCTGGCGCTCGTCCGGCGCGTCGCGTGCGCCGCGCTCGCTGTCGCGGCCGCCGGCGCCGTCGCCGCGCGTCGCCCGCGCACAAGCCGCGCCCGCCAAACAATCCGACAGCCCGCGAAGCCCGCCTCAAAGCCGAGCGCGCCAAGCTCCAGGCGCTGCGCGCCGAGCGCGAGCAGCTCGAGCAGCGCCGCCAAACGTTGCAGTACACCGTCCACGACCTCTCCGAGGAAGTCGCACAACATGAACCGCGAAGCGGACGCGACGGCCAGCGTCGTCCGCTCGCTCGACGCGCCAGCTCGATGCGATCATGCCGAGTCGACGAGCACTACGCCGGCGAATCTCGTCGACGCGCAGGACGAGCTCGCGATCAAGCGCGTGATTCTGCAGCGCCGCTTGGTCGACATCTACAAGCGCGGGCCGCTCTTCTCACTCGAGGCGATGCTCTCGGCGAACAGCTTCGGCGATCTCATCGCGCGCTACAAGTATCTGCACCTCATCGCGCTGCGCGACCGGGCGCTCGTGCACCGCGTCGAAGACCTGCGCAACCAGATCGACCGCCAACGCGGCAGACCTGGTGCGCTTCGCAGAGCGACATGGAGGAGAACCGTCAGGAAAAGGCGGACGAAGAACAGCGCCTGCGCGATCTGCAGGCGCAGCAGGCCGCGAGCCTGCACGACGCCCAACGCAGCGCGCGTCTCACCGATCGGCGCATCCGAGCAACTGGCGAGCGACGAAGGACGCCTCACCAACGTCATCGCGTCCCTCGAAGAAGCCCGCGTGCGCGCCGAGCGGGCTTCGCCGAACGCACTCGCGCGCGGCCAGCGCGTTCCGCAGCAGCGCCAATCGCCTCGACTGGCCCGTAGATGGCCCGCTGCTCTACAACTTCGGACGCGTCGTCAACCCGAACAACACCACGGTGCGCTGGAACGGCATCGGCATCAAGGCGGCCGAAGGCACCGACGTCCACGCCGTCGCCGCCGGCAAGGTGCGCGTCGCCGAACCCTTCGGCACCTACGGCCTGACCGTGATCATCGAGCACCCCGGCGGCGACTACTCGGTGTACGGGTCGCTCGAGAGGGTCACCGTGAAAAAGGGCGACGTCGTCGGCAAAGGCGACGTCATCGGCTACGTGGGCTCTACCGATCCCGACCTCGGACCGCATTTGCACTTCGAGATGCGTCCCGAGGGACGTCCCGTGGACCCGCTCGACATCCTCAAGCCGCAGCCGTGACCCATTCTCGGACATCCACGCCTCCGGAAGCGGGCTGTGCGTGACACGCACCAGCGGCCGCGCTACTTTGTGCGTATGACGGGTGTGTTTGCCACGTTCCGTTCACGCCGCTCGCGTGTGACGCGCCTCGCCGGTCTGCTCGCGCTGGTCGCGCAGATCGTCGCGGTCGCCATCGCGCCCACCGCCGAGGCGCACGCCTCGGTGAGCGCCGCGGCGCACGTGGAAGACGCCGGCATCCATCTGCACCACAGCCACAATCCGAACGATTGTCCGGCCTGCGTGGCGCTGCAGATCGGCGCCAGCAGTCTGCCCTCGCACGTCGAGCCACCGGCGCCCGTCGTGCATCGTGGTGCGGCGCTGCGCGTCGCGCTGCGCACCATTGTTCCGGGCGCGCGGCGCATTGAGCCGCACGCGCCCCGGGCTCCCCCGGCCCTCCTCGTCGCGTCCCGTTAGTCGGGACGCCGGCGCGCCGCGGCCTCGGGCCGCCCAGCGCCGACGCCGCGTTCGCCTAACGGGTACTCGAGTCGCCGGCGCGTTGGTCGCACCGGCCGGCACGCCCTGTTCGCGACTCATCCGGATTCCGTCGGCGCCCGCCGCCATCCGGCCACACCGGGACGAGGTAGGCACATGCACGTGGGGAAGATCGTTGGAGCGCTGACCTTGGTGTCGGCCGTCGCGTTGCGTGCGCAGCAGCCCGTGCCACGCAGCCACGCCGATTCCACGGCGCGCACCGACACCTCCGGCGCCGATTCGGCGCGCATCACACACGAGATGGATCGCATTCGCGGCGAGCCCCGACAGCCGCTGCCCGCGATCCTGACCGACACCGGTCCAACACTGGTGCTCACGCGCCAACAAGCCGTCGACTCGGCGCTGGCGCACAATCCGACACTGGTCGCCGCACGCGAGCAAACCGAACAGGCACGCGCGCGCGTCACCGAGGCCGTCGCCATTCCGGATCCGTCCCTGTCCGCCACCATTGTCGGACAATCGGGCGCCGTGAATCCGAACACGGCCAACGAGCACGACTACGCGCTCAACGTGACCGTCCCCTTTCCCGACCGGATTCGATTGCGTGGCAAGGTGGCCGGCGCCGACGTGCAAACCGCCCGGCTGTCGTACATGCAATTGCGCCAGCAGCTCGCGTCGCAAACGTCGCAAACCTACGACTCGTTGCTCGTCGCGCTGCGCCACCTCGATGATTTTGAGCAAGCCAAGCAGTTGTCGCAGGATTTTCTGAAGCGCACCGAAGCCCGCTTCGAGGGCGGCACGAGCCCCAAGCTCGACGTCATCAAGGCCAAGGTCGACGTCGCCCAGGCCCAGAACGATCTCATTCCTCGGGACAGCGCGATGTCGCCAACGCGCGGGCGTCGCTCAACCGGCTCATGGGCCGCCTGTTAGGCGCGAACATCGCGCCGGCGGATTCGCTCGAGATTCCACCGCCGCTCCCGGAGCTCGCGTCGCTCGAGCAGCGCGCCGCCGAGCTCCGCCCGGAACTACGCAGCCTCACCGCCCAACGCGCCGGTGCGAGCGCGGCCACCACGCTCGCCAAGGAATTCTGGCTCCCCGACATCAGCGTTGGCCTAACGCGGCTCAGCGTCATTGGCACGCCGGCCACGTACGACACCGGCATCGGCATCGGCTTCCCGCTCTTCTTTTGGCAGCACACCGGCGGTGAAGTCTCGGAATCGGAACATCACGAGCGCGAGCTCGCGGCCACCAACCGCGACCTGGTCGCGCAGGTGAATCAGGAGGTGCGGGTCGCGTATGCCGGTGCGGCCACCGCGCTCCAGCAAGCGCAGTATCTGCACGACGAGCTCGTGCCGGAAGCCCAACAGGCCTACACCATCGCATCGAGCAGCTACAACCTTGGCGGCTCGTCGGCGCTCGAAGTGCTCGATGCCAAACGCGACTTTCTCGATGCCCAAACCCAATTCACCGACGCCCTCGGCGCCGTGAACGATGCCATCGCGCAGCTCGAGCTCGCCGTTGGCGCGCCACTCGCGAGCGTTCCATCCGGAGTCCCGCATGACTGACCTGCGATCGCTCACCCGTCCCCGCGCTTGCCTAACGGCCGGCGCCGTGCTCGTCGCCGTTGCCCTCGCCGCATGTGGCAAGGACGCGCCGCCGTCATCCGCCGCGCAGGCGCCCGGCTATGGCAACGCGCCGGCGGCCAAACCCGGCGAGCTCGTGCTGCCGCCCGCCCAACGCGAGCGCATCTCGATCACCACCGTTCAGCCGACGCACTACCAGCCGCTCGTCTACGCCACCGGCACGGTGGCGTTCGACGGCGACCAGTCGACGCAGGTGCTCGCGCCGATCTCGGGACCGGTCACGCGCATCCTGGTGCAGCCCGGCGACGTGGTCCAACGCGGCCAGGCGCTGGCCTACGTCTCGTCGCCCGACTACGCCGCCGCCGTGTCGAACTACCGGAAGTCGGCCGCCAACGCGCGCAATCTGCAGCACATCGCCGATCTCGACGTCCAGTTGTTCAAGAACGACGCGATCGCGCGCCGCGACATGGAGCAGGCGCAAACCGACGCCGTGTCCGCCGCCGCCGATCGCGACGCCGCGCTCGAGCAATTGCGCGCGATCGGTGTCGAGGACACCACCATCGACGCGCTGGAAAACAACCGGCCCGTCGCGAACGTCCAGGGCGCGATCCGTGCGCCGCTCGCCGGCACGGTGGTCGAACGCCTCGTCACACCGGGCCAATTGCTCCAGGCCGGCACCACGCCGTGCTTCACCGTGGCCGACCTGTCGCGCATGTGGATCATGACCAACGTGTTCGAGTCCGACCTCTCCGACGTTCGGTTAGGCGACCAGGCCGACATCCTGTCCAACGCATCGCCCACGGTCTTCCACGGCGCCGTCGACAACATCGCCGCCGAAGTCGACTCCAGCACCAAAGCCACCGCCGCCCGCGTCGTCGTGGCCAATCCGGCGCGGTTGCTCAAGAAGGACATGTACGTGCGCGTCACCGTCCACTCGCACCACGACCACACCGGACTGCTCGTGCCCATCGCCGCCGTCCTGCGCGACGAGGACAACAACCCGTTCGTGTACGTGCAAGACGCGAACGCCGCCTTCGAGCGCCGGACGGTCACACTCGGCGAACGCCTCGCCGAACAATATCAGATCGCATCGGGCCTCAAGCCCGGGCGACAAGGTCGTGTCGGAAGGCGGGCTCTTCCTCCAGTTCGCGCAGAGCCAATGACCGATCATCCAGATCAACGCCGGGCCAGCGTCGCCTCGAGCCGGATGGCGCGCCGCGCTCGATGATCAACTCGCCTCGTTGCAGCGCTCCCTCGTCGCAGCGATTCCTCGTCGCCCTGCTTACCGCGCTCCTTGATCGGCGCCGGCATTCTGGTCCTTTAAGCGGCTGCCGGTGGACGCCTATCCCGACCTCTCGCCCACCATGGTCGAGATCATCACGCAGTGGCCCGGCCACGCCTCGGAAGAGGTCGAGCGGCTGATCACCGTGCCGATCGAAGTCGAGATGAACGGCCTCCCGAATCTCCAGGTCGTCCGGTCGATTTCGCTGTACGGCTTGTCCGACGTGCACCTCACGTTCGAGGACAACACCGACGACTACTTCGCGCGGCAGCAGGCGTTCGAGCGCTTCGGCGACCTGAGCCTGCCCGACGGCGTGACGCCGCGCTCTCGCGCCGCTCTCCTCGCCGTCCGGGCTCGTCTACCGGTACGTGCTCGAGAGCAACGACCGCGTCGGCGATGGAGCTCAAGAACATCAATGACTGGGTCATCACCAAGGCGTACAAGTCCGTGACCGGCGTGGCCGACGACTCGCCGCTCGGCGGCGAAACCATGCAGTACCAGGTCCTGCTCGATCCGACGCGCCTCGCCGGCGCCGGCCTCACCGTGCCCGAGGTCCAGCAGGCGCTCGCCAACAACAACGGCAACGCCGGGCGGCGGGTTCTACTCCGAAGGCGGCCAGTTCTACTACGTCCGCGGCCTCGCGCGCGTCGCGACGCTCGATGACATCGGCAACATCGTCGTCGCCGTGCACGACGGCACGCCCATCCTCATCAAGGATCTGGGCGACGTCGTCATCGGCAACGCGCCGCGGCTAGGCCAGTTCGGCTTCAACGAGACGAACGATGCCGTGGAAGGCGTGATCCTCATGCGCCGCGGCGAGCAGACGCAGACCGTGCTCAAGGCGCGTCGAAGCCAAAACCGAGCAGCTCAACGACTCCGATCCTGCCCGCGCGACGTCGCATATCGATCCGTTCTACGACCGGAGCGACCTGGTGAACCTGACCACACGCACCGTCGAGGACAATCTCCTTCGCGGCATCCGTGCTCGTGATCGTCGTGCTCATCTTCTTTCTGTACGACGTGCGATCGGGTCTCATCGTCGCCGTGGCCATCCCGATGTCGCTGCTGTTCGCCTTCATCTGTCTCGACCTCAAGAACATCCCGGCGAACCTGTTGTCCATCGGCGCCATCGACTTCGGCATCCTGGTCGACGGCGCCGTCGTTCATGGTGGAGAACATCCATCGGCAGCTCGCGCTGCGGCACGGCACCACGTACAACCTCGATCAGGCTCGTCATCAGCGGCGGCCGCCGAGGTCGACCGCCCGATCTTCTACGCGGTGGCCGTGATCATTGCCGGCTTCCTGCCGATCTACGTGCTCTCCGGCCCGTCGGGACAGCTGTTCCGGCCGATGGCCGACACGACGATCTTCGCGCTCATCGGCTCACTGCTCGTCACGCTGACGCTCATCCCGGTGTCTCTGCTCGTGGCTGCTGCGAAGCGGGGTTCGGGAGCGGCGGAATGCGGCGTTCGAACTGGTGAAGCGGCCGTACGAGAGGTGCGCTCGATGTCTGCCTCGCGCGTCCGTGGCTGACGACCGGCGTGTCGGCCGTCGTCTTCGGCCTGTCGCTCCTCTTGATTCCCGTGATCGGCGCCGAATTCATGCCGCATCTCGATGAAGGCGCGCTCTGGGTCCGCGCCACGATGCCCTACACGATCTCCTTCGACGAATCCGTCCGCCATCGTGCCCAAGATTCGCGCGATCCTGCGGTCGTTCCCCGAAGTCACCGTCGTCGGCTCGGAACACGGTCGGCCCGACGACGGCACCGACCCCACGGGCTTCTTCAACGCCGAGTTCTACGTTGGGCTCAAACCGTACGGCGAGTGGACGGGCCCGTATCACCGCAAACAGGACGCTGATCGACGCGATCGACAAGAAACTCTGGACCTTCCCGGGGATCACGTTCAATTACACGCAGCCGGCCGAAGACGCCGTCGATGAAGCCGAGACGGGTCTCAAGAGCGCGCTCGACGTCAAGGTGTTCGGCACCGATCTCGCCGTCCTCGAGCAGCAAGGGCAAAGAGATCAAGCAGGTGCTCGAGCACGTGCGCGGCATCGGCGATCTCACCCTCGTCCAGGAGTTGGCCAACCGGCGCTCACCGTCACGGTCGATCGCGCCAAGATCGCGCGCTACGGGATCAACGCCGGCGACGTCAACGCCCTCATTGAAGCCGCGGTGGGCGGCGGCGTCGCGACGCAGGTCGAGCAGGGCGAGCGCCTCTACGACCTCGTCGTCCGCCTGCGAGCCGCAGTACCGCGAGAACCCGCAGCAGATCGGCAGCATCCTCGTAGCCGCACCCGATGGCGAGCAGATCCCGCTCAAGGATCTGGCCGACGATCGCAGGTCTCTAACGGTGCATCGTTCATCTATCGGCAGGACAACAGCCGGTTCATCGGCATTCAGTACTCGGTCGACGGCCGCGACCTCGCGAGCGCCGTGCAGGAAGCGCAGCGACAGGTCGCGGCGTCCGTAGGTCTGCCGCCCGGATATCGCGTCGTCTGGGGCGGCGAGTACCAGGAATACACGGCGTCGCGCGGCCAACTGCGCGTCATCCTGCCGCTCACGCTGTTCGTGATATTCCTGCTGCTGTTCGTCCTCTACGGCAACTTCAAGTTCCCGTTCATCACGCGTGGTTGGGCGTGATCCTGTCGGCGCCGATCGGCGGCTTCGTCGCGCTGCTGATCGTCGGGCACGCCATTCTCGGTGTCATCCGGCATCGGCTTCCTCGCGCTGTTCGGCGTCTCGGTGCAGACGGCCGTCGTCTACATCTCGTACGCCAACGAGCTCCGCAATGGCGGCGTGGACATTCTGCAGGCCACGCGGAAGCGGCGCGTGCTCCGGCTCCGGCCGATCATGATGACGGCGCTCGTCGCCGCGTTGGGCCTTCTCCCGGCCGCGCTCTCGCACGGCGTCGGCTCGGATTCGCAACGGCCGTTTGCGTTGGTCATCGTCGGCGGCTCTTCTCGCGCGCCTGCTCATCAGCGTCTTCCTGATGCCCGCGCTGTATGCGCATCGTGTCACGTCCGACGGCGACCGCCTGCAGGTGTAACGGCGTGCAATTGACGCCCCGCGCACCCCTGCATATGCTGCTTGAGCGCCGGTTTCATCCGGTGCAACTTGCATGTGCATCCAGGCGGCGCTCCGGCCCGCTCCGTGCAGAGCATGGAGCGGCGCCAGACTTTCCTTTTGCACCAGAGACGACACGACATGGCAACGCAAACCACCCCCCGCGCCGAGACGCGCGAGCGCAAGGGCAAGACCGGCCTCGAAGCACTCGGACTCGCGCCCAAGGGGACCATTCATTGGAATCTCGTCGCACCCGAGCTCGTCCAAGCGGCCGTCCGCCGCGATGAAGGCACGCTCGCCGACCGCGGACCGTTCGTCGGCATCACCACGCCCCACACCGGCCGCTCCCCCAAGGACAAGTTCCTCGTCAAAGAAGCGGGAACCGAGCACGACGTGTGGTGGGGCGATGTGAATCGCCCCTTCTCGTCCGAGAACTACCAGAAGCTGCTCGCCGACGTGCGCGCCTACCTCGCCGCCCAACCAGAGCTGTTCGTGCAGGACCTCTGGACCGGCGCCGATCCGCGCCACCGCCTCTCCGTGCGCTACGTCTCGCCTAACGCATGGCACACGCTCTTCGTGCGGAACATGTTCATCCGACCCGAGCTCAGCGACCTGCCCACGTTCGTGCCCAACTTCACCGTGCTGCACGCGCCGGAGATGCAGGCCGACCCGGCCAAGCACGGCACGCGCTCCGGCACCTTCATCGTGCTCGACTTCGCCTCGCGCCATGATCCTCATTGGCGGCACGCGCTACGCCGGCGAACTCAAGAAGTCGATGTTCACCGTGATGAACTACCTCATGCCCAAGTCCAGTGTGCTGTCCATGCACTGCTCGGCCAACATCGGCGAGCAGGGCGACAGCGCGCTGTTCTTCGGACTCTCCGGCACGGGCAAGACCACGCTCTCGGCCGACCCCGAGCGCCAACTCATCGGCGACGACGAGCACGGCTGGAGCGACGAGGGCGTGTTCAACTTCGAGGGCGGCTGCTACGCCAAAGTGATCAACCTCGCCGAAGACAGCGAGCCCGACATCTATCGCACCACGCAGATGTTCGGCACGGTGCTCGAGAACGTCGTGCTCGATCCCAATTCGCGGAAACCGCGATTTCACCGACGCGTCGCTCACCGAGAACACGCGCGCGTCGTATCCGCTGCCCTACATCCGCAACCACGTGCCCGGCGGCCGCGGCGGACACCCGCAAGAACGTCGTCCTCCTCACCGCGGATGCGTTCGGCGTGCTCCCGCCCATCGCCCGCCTCACGCGCGATCAGGCGATGTACTATTTCCTCTCCGGCTACACCGCCAAGGTCGCCGGGACCGAGCGCGGCGTCACCGAGCCGCAGGCCACGTTCAGCGCCTGCTTCGGCGCCGTCTTCCTCGTCTGGCCGCCCACGAAATACGCCGAGATGCTCGGCGAACGACTCGACCAACACAAATCGCGCGTGTGGCTCGTCAACACCGGCTGGACCGGCGGCCCGTACGGCGTCGGCTCGCGCATGAAGTTGGGCTACACGCGCGCCATGGTGCGCGCGGCGCTCTCCGGCGAGCTCGACGCCGTGCCGACGGTCACCGACCCGCTGTTCGGTCTCGCGGTGCCCCAAGCGGTGCGAGGCGTACCGTCCGAGGTCCTGAGCCCGCGCCGTACCTGGGCCGACCCGGCGGCGTACGACGCACAGGCCAGGAAGTTGGCGGCGATGTTCCGCCAAGAACTTCGAGCAGTTCGCGAGCTCGGTCGAAGGCGGCGTGCGCAGCGCAGGTCCCAAGGGCACCTGATCGACGTGTGACGTTCGATTCGCGATCCGCTCTGGAACAACATCGTCCTCGATGACGTCGCCCGCCGACTCTCGACACGGCGGTGTTCCAGCGGCTCCGCTACGTCAGGCAGCTGGGCCTCGCCCACCTCGTCTACCCCGGCGCCACCCACACCCGGTTCGAGCATGCGCTCGGCGCGTATCACCTCGCCCGCCGCACCCTCGCCGTCTTGGGCGACCGCCGCGAGCTCGACGGCGTCGTCGACGACACCGAACGCGCCGTCGTCATCGCCGCCGCCCTGCTCCACGACGTCGGGCACTACCCGTTCTCCCACGCGCTCGAGGAGATCGGTGCCCAACACCACGAAGAAGCCGCACGCCCGCTCATCACCACGGGCGAGATCGCCGACGAGCTCCGCGCATCCATCGCGCCCGATGCGCCCGAACGCGTCTACGCGCTCATCCGCGGTCAGAGCGCGAGTCCGCTCCAGGGCCTCATCTCCGGCTCGCTCGACCTCGACAAGATCGACTACCTGAAGCGCGACGCCTTCATGTGCGGCGTGCCCTACGGCGAGATCGACGTCGACCGCCTGATCAACGCGCTCACCGTCATCCACGCCGCGCCGGATACGCCATCGGCACGCACGACGATCGGCGTGCTCGAGAAAGGACTCTCCGCGCTCGAGTCGCTGCTCTTCGCCAAGTATCAGATGTACCGGAACGTCTACTGGCACCACGCCGTGCGCAGCGCCACCGCGATGTACAAGCGCCTGGTCGACGACGCGCTCCGCGATCGCGCGCTCGATGAGCGCGAGTTGTCGTCGCTCACCGACGAAGGTCTCTTGCACGCGTTGGAAGCGACAGGAAGGCCGCCGCTCCTCGACGCGCTGCGCAATCGCCGCCTGTACAAACGCGCCTTCGAATGTGCGGCCGGTGATCTCCCCGAGGGCACAGGCGACTGGATCGCCGCCGATCTCGAGCGCGTCCGTGCAACCGAAGACAAGCTGGCCCGCGATCTCGATCTCGCGGCCGGCGAGCTGCTGCTGGATTTCCCGGAGAAACCGCAAATGTTGGGACTCGACCTGCCCGTGCGGCTGCGCGGCGGACACGTCCATCGGCTCACGCGCGAGGGGCTGCCGGGATCCATCAACCTGCCGGTCTTGTCCGAGCAGCTCTACCGCTCGGCGCGCGTCCTGCGGGTGTTCGTAGCGCGGCCCGTACAGTTAGGCAACGACCGCCTGCGCGCCGAGCTCGCCTGAGTCAGGCGTCGCGCGGGCGTTCCGTGCCGCGCGCCTCCGCCAGCTTCCGCGCGATCCCGCGGTAGAACGCCGCATCCTCGCTCCGCCGCTGCTCGTCCAGCGACAGCGCCGCCAGTTCCAATGCGTAGAGGATGTTGCCCAGGTAGAGTTCCGCGAGTGCGCCGACCGTGGCGTCCGGCATGTCAGGCGCCGCTGCGGCCGTCCGTCGCCGGCGCGCCCGACGCGCCGGCCGCTTCGTCTAACGCGACGACGCGCACGACGATCGCCGTGATGTTGTCCAGCCCGCCCCGCCCGTTCGCCTCGGCGATCAGTGCGTCCACGACCCGCTGTGCCGTCGCGCGCGATTGCAGCAGTTGCTGCAGCCGCCGGTCGTCCACCATTCCCGTTAGGCCGTCGCTCGCAACCAGGAACGCGTCGCCGCGCCGCACCTCGCCCGCGTACAGATCGGGCTGGACCTCGGTGTTGGCGCCGACGCATCGCGTGATCACGTTGCTGTACGGATGGTATCGTGCCTGCTCCGGCGTCAGCACACCGGCGTCGACCTGCTCCTGCACGTACGAGTGATCCTTCGTCACCTGCCTCAGCGCCCCGTCGCGGAGCATGTACACCCGCGAATCGCCCATGTGGCCAATCAAGTATTGCGAATCGTGCAACAACAACACGCAAACCGTCGTGCCCATCCCCTGCTTGTCCACCTCGGTGAGCGTGCGCTGATAGATCGCGAGGTTCGCGCGCTGCAGCGATTGTTGCACCCGCTCGCGCGCCACGGCGTCCGCGAGCTCACCGGCATCGCGCAACTCGTCCGACAAAATGCGTACAGCCATGTCACTGGCCACCTCGCCCGCGGCGTGTCCACCCATCCCGTCAGCCACCACGAAGAGTCCGTGCGGGAGATCCGAGAAAAAACTGTCCTCGTTCCCCGTGCGAATCATTCCGGTATGAGTGCCCTGGCCTACCTCGAGCTGCACGCGTGCCCCATCAGAAAAAGAGGAGAACTACGGCAATCGCCGCCGCTGCGATCACCACGAGCCAGAACAGCAGCGACAGCCGCCGACGCCGGACAGGCTCCTCGCGCCCACCGGCGACACCGACCTCCCTCTCGTGCACCTTCGCTGATTCGCCTTCGCCCGCACCCATCCCCTCCTCGCGGCCGACCCGAGCCACACCGGCCGACGCCAGCAATCGCGCCCGCTGCTCCGGCGTCAGCGCCGCGATCGCGCGCGTCTGACCAGCACCTGCCCCGGCCTCACCCAAACTCTCCACCGATGATACGTCCGACGCGCCACCCGTGGCCGCGTCGACACCCGTCGGCCGAAAGATGAACTTGATCCCGCCAACGCGCAGGTCCGGCGCGCCCTGCAGCAACGCCTCACCAAGTATCCGGCGACCGCCCACGTATGTCCCGTTTGTCGACCCCACGTCGACCACATACCAACCATCGTCCCGACTCTGCAGTGTGGCGTGCGAATCGGAAACGCTCTCATCGGCCAACACCACATCGTTGTGCGCGCCGCGTCCAATGTGCGTCAGCGGCGATCGAATCTCGAGCGACTGGCCCTGCAACACGCCTGTGCTCTTCACTTCTAGCGTCGCAAGCACCGGCCGTGCCGGGGCGGCATTGGAATGAAAGCGAAACTCTTCCGCTCCCACCTCTGATGACATTGCCGCGCCCGAGCCGGCATGATGATGCCACACGTTCACCGTTCACCGACAGGCCATTCGCGCTCATGTCCGCGATCATGTAGCCGGCGGCGCCAACCGTGATCACCGCATGCTTGCGCGACACCTCGCCCGTCGGAACCACCACGTCGCACGTTGGATCCGGCCGAGCACCAGCCGGAGTCCGGCACCACATACTCGCGCCCGTCGACCAGCGACACCAGCCGTCCCCCCGTCGCCGCTCTACTTCCCACACCGCCGACCACAGCCACGCCCGCCTTGTTCGCGCTGCCAGGCTGCGATGCCGGTTCAGGCCTCTTTACGGCTGCAACAAATCTCGTGTTTCCACCTTTACGGTCGTCTCCGAAAAAGAGTTCGGTCGACCCGATTTCGATCTTGTCTCCGTGTATAAGCGGAGTTGGCTCGGCGCCTAGGTGCACGCCGTTCACTTCGACGTTCGCCTCACCGACGCGACGGATCACGACGCCACCGTCCGCCTCTACTACGATCACCGCCGACATTTGCTGTACGCCGTTCGGACCGACCGGTACCGTCACCCTCGCGTCCGCGACGCTCCCGATCCCATTTTCCCCCGGCACGAGCGGGTGCTGGCGATCACCAACCTGGACGTAAGCCATTCAATAGCTGGAGAGTATCACGGAGGGAACATCGATCACCGAGCGGCTCCTGTCGACCGTCGCCTACCCCGGGCCCAACTCGGCTGATCGAAACTATTTCGGGCCAACCAAGCAGGCAAGCCGCCGCGACTGATAGATTATCCACAGGACATGCGCGCGCTGATGATTGCACAGAACCGGTCGAACGGTTCGCCATACACACACCTGTTGGTGTCGACGTGGGCATTCTGATTTGGCTCCTCGTCGGAATCGTTTCGGGAGCCGTTGCCATCTCTCTGGTTCCCGGAGACGACCGCGGCGGTACGCTCCTCACCATGGCGGCCGGCGCAGCCGGCGCGATCGCTGGCGGATGGATCGGCAATCTGCTCGCGGGACGCACCGATGCCGGTCTCTCGCTTTGGAGCCTCATCCTCGCCATTGCCGGCGCGGTCACGGCCGTCAGCGCCTACCGCTCGCTGGCTCGACACGCACGATGACCGTCTCGTTTCGGTATCCGCGAACATGAAATCGCAGATCACCGTTCGCGGCGCGCGCCAGCACAACCTCAAGGGCATTCGACCTCGAGATCCCGCGCCGCGCGATCACGGTCATCACCGGGCCGTCCGGCTCCGGGAAATCGTCGCTCGCGTTCGACACGATCTACGCCGAGGGGCAGCGCCGCTACGTCGAGTCGCTGTCGGCCTACGCGCGGCAGTTCCTCGAGCGGATGGAGAAGCCCGACGTCGACCGCATCGACGGGCTCTCGCCCGCGGTCGCCATCGAGCAGAAGAACCCGACCAAGACGTCGCGCTCCACCGTCGGCACCGCGACCGAGATCTACGACTACCTGCGCCTCCTGTGGGCGCGCATCGGCCGCACGTTCTGCCCCGTCTGCGGCCGCGAGATGCGGCCCGACTACGCGTCCAGTCCGCCACCGACGCGGCTGCTCGCGCTGCCCGGAGGCACGCGCTTCGTCGTCGCGTTCCCGCTGCGTCGTCAGCGAGCACGTCGACGCACGACATGATCGTCGCCGAGAACCTTCGCGCGCAGGGATTCGTGCGCGTCGTCGCCGATGGCGTCGCGTGGCACCTCGACGATTGGCTCGCCGCCGTCCGCGACGATCGATCTCGCCGCCGCGCGCGAGCTGCTCGTCGTCGTCGATCGCCTCGTCGTCGACCCCGGCGCGGCGCAACGCATCGCCGATGCGGTCGGGACCGCGTTCAGCGAGGGTGACGGCGATTGCGTGACGTGCTGCCGTCTGCGACCGGCAACGGCGACGTCGGCACGTCCGGCGCTCAAGTTCACGACGCGCTTCGAGTGCCCATACGATGGCACCCGCGCACCGGCGCCGACCCCGCAGCTGTTCTCGTTCAACAACCCGCGCGGCGCCTGCCCGACGTGCAACGGCTTTGGCGCGACGCTCGAGTACGACATCGCGCTGATCGTCCCCCATCCCGAGCGCTCGCTGCGCGAGGGCGCGATCGATCCGTGGACCAAACCGCGCTACGACGGCCGGCGGCGCGCGCTCGCGCGAGTTCGCCGAACGCGATCGCATCGACACCGACGCCCCGTGGGCGAGCCTCGACGCCCGATCAGCATCAACTGCTGCTCGACGCGCGCGAGCGGGGCTACAAGGGCATCTTCCCGTTCCTCGCGCGACCTCGAGGACCAAGCGCTACAAGCAGTACATCCGCGTCTTCCTGCGCCAGTACCAAACGGCGCACGACGTGTCCCGCGTGTCACGGCACGCGCCTCCAGCCCGAGGCGCTGCACGTCCGCATCGCCGGACACGACATCGCGCGGGTGAGCCGCGCTGCCGGTGGACGAGCTCCGCACCTGGCTCGACCGACTCTCGCTCTCGCCGACTTCGAGCGACAGGTCGCCGACCACGTGCTCGCGCGAAGCGACCGCACGCGCGCCACTTTCTCGTGCGACGTCGGACTCGGCTACCTCTCGCTCGACCGGCCCGCGCGCACGCTCTCCGGCGGCGAAGCCCAGCGCATCGCGCTCGCGAACTCGCTCGGCTCGCGCCTCGTCGATACGCTGTACGTGCTCGACGAGCCGTCCATCGGCCTGCACCCGCGCGACGTCGGACCGTCTGCTCGTGCTCCTGGCGCGACTGCGCGACGCCGGCAACACCGTCATCGTCGTCGAGCACGACCTCGAGGCCATTCGCGCCGCCGACTACATGGTCGAGCTCGGGCCCGGCGAGCGGCGAGCACGGCGGACAGGTCGTCTTCGCCGGACCCGTGTCGCGCGCCGGCGCGAGCCCGCTCACCGGGCAGTATCTCACCGGGACGCGCAGCATCCCGGTGCCCGCGCGAGCGGCGTCCGCTAGGCCCGAAGTGGATCGGACTCACCGGCGCGCGCGAGCACAACCTGCGCGGCGTGTCCGCTCGCTATCCCGTTCGGCGCGCTCACCGTGGTCACCGGCGTGTCGGGCAGCGGCAAGAGCACGCTCGTCCACGACGTGCTCTACCGCGCGCTCGAAGCACGGCTCCACGGGCGAAGCACAGCGCCAAGCGCCACCTGGGCGAGCGGGTCGGCGACTTCGACGCGCTCACCGGGCGGCGAGGCGCTCGACGACGTCGTGCTCGATCGACCAGGAGCCCGATCGGCGCTCGCCGCGCTCGAATCCCGTGACGTACGTCAAGGCGTTCGACGAGATCCGCCGCATCTTCGCCGCCACAGCCGCTCGCGCGCGAGCGCCGCTACACGCCCGGCACGTTCAGCTTCAACGTCGCCGGCGGGCGGTGCGAAACGTGCGAAGGCGCCGGCTACCTGCAGATCGAGATGGTCTTCATGGCCGACGTGTTCGTGCCGTGCGAGATCTGCGGCGGCACGCGCTTCAAGCCCGAGGTGCTCGAGGTGACGCGTCAACGGCAAGAACATCGCACGACGTGCTCGCAGCTCACGGTCGACGAGGCCATCCGGTTCTTCCCGCGCGAAGAGAAACTCGGCCAGGCGCTCTGGCAGCTGCAGCAGGTCGGACTCGGCTATCTGCGGCTTGGGCCAGCCCGCGACGACGCTCTCGGGCGGCGAAGCCCAGCGCATCAAGATCGCGCGCGAGTTGACTCACGCTGGCCGCACGCAGGGGCCGGCAAGCTCTACATCATGGACGAGCCGACCACCGGCCTGCACCTCGACGACATCCGCAAGCTCGCACCGCGTCTCGACCGGCTGCTCGATGACGGGCACACGCTGCTCGTGATCGAGCACAACCTCGACGTGATCAAGCTCGCCGACTGGATCATCGACCTGGGCCCGGAAGCCGGCGACGCGGTGGCCGCGTCGTCGCCATGGGCCGCCCCGAAGAGGTCGCCGCCGTCGAGAATCGCACACCGGCCGCTGGCTCCGCACCGTCCTCCCCGGTCGCGTGCACGTTCAAGCGCTGCCGCGTGAAGACGCGTCGCTCGCACACCACGCCGCGACGTGAGCGCACCCTAGGAGTGATACGGCTTGCATGAATCGGGAGGCAGCATTCCGCCTGGTGAGCTTCTCCGCTCTGTTGACACCGATGCGAGCCAATGCGACGCGGATCAGCTGGCTACTACGTTCATGTTGAAAGGATCACAGCGGAAACACGGGATCACAGCGGATCGCGCCGTTAGGCAAGAACGCGCGACTGGCGCGTGATAGAGTTTTTTGTTGAACAAAGGCTTTCTGTTGTTGCCCTATCCGCGCTTATCCCTGATTTCCGCTGTGATCCTTTCAACATGAGCGTCGTAGCCAGCCCCCCTGGTCGGCCATCCGAATGCTTGAACGACGGGCGTCACCCTCGCCAAGACTCGCGTCGGCATCGGAGGGGCCACGGGCGATCAATCACCCGCAAGTCACCATTGTCGGCGCGCTGGCCTCGGATCCTTCACACTGAACCACCATCGGCACCCTGCTCCAGTTGACTTCGCCCTCGGCAAACGCGAGATTTTTTGTCTCGCACAAACGTGTGCGATTCCATGATCCCGAGTAGCTCAGGGGTAGAGCAGCCGGCTGTTAACCGGCGGGTCGGGGGTTCAAATCCCTCCTCGGGAGCTCGACCATACGTTGGCGCGCCTCACGTTGCGCCTTACCGGAACGCGACAAAGGCCGCCCTTCAAGGCGGCCTTTGTCATCGCGTCCAGTGCGCCGAGGCGCATGGGGAGGCGGACGCGAGAATCAGTGCACGATTCCACGCCCTGACGCGTCGTCGCGCCGAGCCGGAGTCGTTACTGTCCAACCCTTCGACGGCGCGCCGCCCGACATCACTTGGTCGGCGTGCGTCGCTCCCGGAGTGGGAGGAATCTCGGTGGGGAAGGCGCCCATGCACGCAGCTGCGAGCATGGGAAGCACGACGCACATCGCCGTGCGGATGGTGCGAGGGACGCGCATGTCGACGCTCCTGGAACGGGAGTTGGTCGGCGGCCCGACTGGCATGGCGCAATCCGCGCCGTAGCCTCGTAGCTTTGCGTCGCCGGCTTTCGCCGGGTTTGCCGTTGTCGCGACGGCCGTCCAAGCCGCGCGATCATGCCGTGGGGCACCACACCTGGGTGCTGCATTCGGGTGACGAGTGGGCGCGACCTCGCGTTTCGGTTTCGATGCGCGCGATGTCTCGACGTCACTCGTCGCCGAAAATATGTTTACGGTCCTTTTTACCGGAGCAGCGTTCGCCCCTCGAACGACGGCTTCCGACACTGCGCGCGCGAGCGCGGGGATACACTCGACATGCCAGCAAAACGTGGCGCCGTCGGCGCCTCCACCGCGCCATGGATCGGCGTGATCATGGGCAGCAAGAGCGACCTCGACACGCTGCAACCCGCGGTCGAAGTCCTAACGGAGCTCGAGATTCCCCATGAAGTGCGCATCGTGTCGGCGCATCGCACGCCCGATTGGATGGCCGAGTACGCCCGTACCGCCGAGACGCGCGGATTGATGGCGATCATCGCCGGCGCCGGCGGCGCCGCCCATTTGCCCGGGATGGTGTCGGCGCACACGCTCCTCCCTGTGTTAGGCGTCCCCGTTCCGGCCACGATGCTCAACGGCCTCGACGCCCTGCTGTCCATCGTGCAGATGCCCAAAGGGGTGCCGGTGGGGACGCTCGCCATTGGCAAGCCGGGCGCCGCCAATGCCGCGTTGCTGGCGGCCGCCATCGTGTCGGTCGCGCACCCCGATGTGCGCGAGCGCCTCCGCGCCTGGCGCGCCGCGCGCACGCGCGAAGTGCGCGAACAGGACGCCGGCTCGTGACGGTCGTGCTGCCGGGCTCCACGTTGGGCATCCTGGGCGGCGGCCAGTTAGGCCGAATGGTGGCCCTCGCCGCGCGCACGCTCGGCTACCACGTGATCGTGTTGGACCCGGATCCGCATTGCGCCGCCGGCGCCGTCGCCGACCGCGTGATCGCCGCCCGCTTCGATGATGCCGACGCCGCCGCCGAGCTCGCGCGCGCCTGCGATGTCGTGACCGTCGAGATCGAGAAAATCGGGATCGAGTCGCTCGAGGCGGCGGCGCGCGTCGTGCCCGTGCGTCCCGGCGCGCACGTGTTGCACGCCGTGCAGGATCGCGCGCGCCAGAAAGACTGGCTGCGCGACCACGGATTCCCCGTTGGTCCGTATTGGACGGTGCGCTCCGCCGCCGAGCTCGCCGCCGCCGCCGCACACGCCGGGCCCGACGCATTTGTCAAATCGTGCACCGGCGGCTATGACGGCCGCGGCCAAGTGCGCCTCGCCGGCGCCGCGCAGGCCCCCGACGCGTGGCGTGAGTTAGGCGGCCGCCCGTGCGTCGTCGAACGCGCGCTGCCCCTCGAGCGCGAGATCTCCGTGCTCGTCGCCCGGCGCCCGGGCGGCGAGACGGTCGTCTATCCACCAGCCTGGAACCACCACCGTGACGGCGTGCTCGACTGGTCGGTGATCCCCGCACCGGTGGGCGCCGCCATCGCGGCCCGTGCCACCGCCATTGGCGTCGGCATTGCCGAAACGTTGGACGTGGTCGGCCTGCTCGCCACCGAGATGTTTGTGTTAGGCGACGGGACCATCGCCGTCAACGAGCTTGCCCCCCGACCGCACAACAGCTTCCACCACACCGAGCTCACGGTGGTCACCAGCCAGTTCGAGCAGGCCGTGCGCGCGGTGTGCGACCTGCCGCTCGGCTCGCCCGATGTCGTGAAACCCGCTGCGATCGCGAATGTGTTCGGCGATCTCTGGGTCAACGGCACCGAGCCCCGCTGGGACGTCGCCCTCGCCCTGCCTAACGTGCGCCTTCACCTCTACGGCAAGTCGCCCCGCCCCGGCCGCAAGATGGGCCACCTCGGCGCCGTCGCCGACACGCCCGACGCCGCCGTCGCCCTGGTGGTCGAGGCACGCCGCCGCGTCCGCGAGGCCGCACGCACCGCCCCCGTGCGGGCCTCCTGACGCACCAGGCAATTGCCTAACGGTCGCCGCCTAACTACCACGGCGACCCGCCGGACCGATCAGCCACCGCGCGGTCGCGCGCGCCACGATGCTGCCCTCGGCGTCGCGAATCACCGCCGTGAAGTCGTGGTGGCGCTCTTCCGTCGCATCGACCGCCGGAGCCTCACACTCCGCCGTCAGCGTCCCGCGCGCCTTCTTGAGATACTCGATCGACAGATTCGTCACGATGCCACGGGCACCGTCCGGCAGCCCGACGATCATCGCCAGACCCGACGTCACTTCCGCCAGATTCATCAGCGCCACCGCGTGCACCGATCGCAGATGATTCCGCACCGCGCGACGATCGCGCATCACCACCCGCGCATAGCCGGGCCGAAGCTCCTCCACCCGCGGATGGATGGTCCCCGTGTACGGCACCATGCCGCCCAGCATCGTGGCGAACATCCACTTCCCGCCGGGCTTTCCACTCAGTTGCTCCCACAGCGTACGCAGGCGTACGCCCGGCGAACGTGACATGCAGGCTCCGTTAGCGCGCCGCGTCCAGGAGACGCGATTCAATCTCGCCGTATGCGTTGTCGAAATGGTGGCCGCCCGGCATTGCCGCCGCCGTGCGCGATGGCGTGCCTCGTGCCGCCACTTCGTGCAGGGACAGATGCAACGTATCGCACTCTGCACCCGCAACCGCCGGCGCCGGACGCGCACCACCCACGGGCGCCGTGCCGATGAGCGCCGCGACTAACGCAGCGAACACCACACCGACGCGTTGCCGGCCGGCCGCGTGCGACGCACCGCGCCGGCGGTCACTGCGTTAGATCGCCGGCCATTGAGCGGTCACGGCGACGCGTTCGGCGGAATCGTCAGCGTCACGTCATTGCCGGGCTCAACCGCGATCTCCTCCGTGACCGGCAGGCGGTTGCCGGCGAGCGGCCTCGCCAGGAACCGCACCTGCTGCGTCCCGCCGATCGCGAAGGCGGGGATCTTCATCCGCGTCTTCCGCTCGCCCGTGGCCGTGCCTAACCGCACCCGCTGCCCCCCGGACAGAACGTAGATGTCCATGTCCGAGAACGACTGGTTGTCCACGGTCACGTACGCGTCGGCCTGCGGGCCGTCCGACGCCGCCGGCACATGATGCGCGCACGCCGCCAACGACATTGCCAGCCCGACACCCATCACCAGCTGCCATGCGACTCGCACCGTACCCTCCTTGCCCGTGAGGCCTGCTGCATTGCGCCGCGCGCAGGCACCCAACCGTTGGGCCCTGTCACGTACCAGCGTACCACTCGTATCCCCGATCACTCCAATAGCCGCCATTGCGCTCAGCCAAAAACTCGACGCGCGTCAGATACTTGGTACACTTGTACCCGAGCTTGATCGGCGAGTGCAGCCGCGCCGGCGCCCCATGGCCCGGACTCAAAAAATGCCCGTCCAGTCCGTACGCCACCAACGTCTGTGGATGCAAAGCACTGGCCAAATCCCAACTTTCGTGATAGTCGGAGTCAAACGACGCAAAATCAACGTACTGCGCCTCGGCTTTCACCCCCGCGCGACGCGCCAGCTCGCTCACCCGGACGCCCGTATACTCCACCACCGCCGTCCACCCTTCGACACAGTAGTGGTTCACGCGCTGCGTCAACGACGGAAGCGCCTGCAATTCGGCTAACGTAAGGCGAAACGGGTGGTCGACCAAACCGGTAATCTCCATTGACCACGGTCCATGATCCGCCTCGTTCCAAATCGGCACGCGGTCGGAGACGAAGTACTTGGGATATGCCGCGCCCGCGAGCACAGCAGTGCCGTAATCCATGGACCGATGCCGGAACAGCGCGCGCTCCACTTTCTCGTTCCACCGCTCGACCGCGCGCAGCACCGGACGCGCCGACCGCGGCCCGTCCGAATCGCACGCCAGCATCAGCACCGATGTCAGCGACAGCGCCGTCACCTCGATGAAGTGGCGCCGCCTCACGGTCGCGGCTCTCCGGGTGCCACCGGATTGGCCGGCCGCCGCGGCGGCAGGAGATGCCAGAACGGTCGCGCGTTCCGCTCCTCTGGCGACAGCCGATCGTTGTAGTTCCCGGTGATCATCGACGGCAGCGAGTACGGGTCGACGCTGAAGACCATGAACACGTGCATCACCGCCAACACCACGAGCAGCACCATCGCCAGAAAGTGCCAATAGCGCGCCCACACGTATCCGCCTAACAGGTCGGTGATCAAGCCTAACTGAACCGGTTTCCAGATCGCCAGACCCGTGATCACCGACACCATCCCCACCACCGGCAGCGCAAAGTACGTCCCCCGCTGCAGCGCATTGTGCTTCCCCTGTCTGGGATGATCGGGCCGCGCAAACGCGTAAAACTTCATCATCTCCCACGCGTCGCGAATGTCGCCCCGGCGCGGCACCAGATCGCGCCACTCGCCGTGCAGATAGATGAACCCCAGGTACACGATTCCGTTCAGCACCAGCACCCACATTGCTGCAAAATGCCAGTTGCGCGCGCCGGCTAACCAGCCGCCAAACGTGAGCCACCCCGGAATCATCTTGTGCTCGAACGGATAACAGCAAAACGTGCTGCCGCGCCGCGCAAACGCCGGATATCCATTGAAGATGCGCAGGCCGCTGGCCACCATGATCGTCAGGGCGACCACGTTCACCCAATGGGTGACGCGCACGATCCAGTGATGTCGCTTCACGTGCTTGTCGTGCATCGCGCAAGTCCTCCTCGCCCAACGTACGGTCCGGCCGCCGCCAACGTATGCCAACGTACGCCAACAGCGCACGACATGAAAGCCGCTGCGTGCTCCGAGACACGTTCAGAGCTCGAGAGCCCGCGACGCTCGCCGACGCCCGCCGATCGGGCCATATTTGGCCATGTCCGAGCCCGGCCTCCTCGCCGACCTGCTGGTCTTGTTCGCGCTGAGTGTCATTGCGGCCCTCGCGTTCCATTCGACTCAGACTCCCGCCAATCGTCGGATTCCTCATCACCGGCGTCATCTCGGGCCCCTACGGCTTCGGTCTCATTCGCAATGTGACCGACGTCGAGTCCCTCGCCGAGATCGGCGTCATCCTGCTGCTGTTCACGGTCGGACTCGAGTTCTCGCTGCAGCATCTCGCACGGATCCGGCGATTCTTGATCATCGGCGGCGCGGCCCAAGTCGGACTCACGATCGCTGTCACGGCGTGCCTCGCGCGCCTCCTCCACGTCGCATGGCCGGTCGCGGTATTCCTCGGCATGCTCGTCGCGCTGAGCAGCACGGCGATCACGCTGCGCCTCTACGCGGAACGCGCTGAGCTCGACACGCCGTTCGGCAACGCCGCACTCGCCATCCTGATTTTTCAGGACCTTTGCGTCGTTCCCATGATGCTGCTCACGCCGGCGCTTGCCGGCGGCGGCCGCAACGCAGCGGCCCTCGCAGAAACCCTCCTCGAGGCCGTGCTGTTCATTGCTGCCACCGTCATCGCCGCTCGGCTCGTCGTGCCGCGCATCCTGCATCTCGTCGCCGCTACGCGGCGCCGCGAAGTCTTCCTGCTCACCATTGTCCTCTTCTGCCTGGGAACCGCCTGGGCCTCGGCGCGCGTCGGACTGTCGCTTGCGTTAGGCGCCTTCATCGCCGGCATTGTGATCGCAGACTCGGAGTACAGCCACCAGGCGCTGAGCGACATGATTCCGCTCCGCGAAGTGTTCAACAGCCTGTTCTTCATTTCGATCGGCATGCTGTTCGACATTCGCACCGTGGGACGTTCGCCGGTGCTCGTTCTCTGCGCGATTCTTGCCGTGATTGCCCTGAAGTTTCTGGTGACGTCCGGCACGTCGCTGGCACTCGGACAATCTGTGCGCCCCTCCGTCGCCACCGGACTCGGACTCGCGCAGATCGGCGAGTTCTCGTTCGTCCTCTCCGCCGCGGGGATGTCCGCCGGTCTCCTCGACGAACGGCTGGATCAACTCTTCCTCGCCGTCGCAGTGGGAACGATGGCCATCACACCGTCACTCATCGCCATTGCGCCCGGTGCCGGTGCGCTGTTCGAACGTTTCGTCCCGGCTCGATGGAGACGCGGAAATCCGCAGGCCGGTCCCGGTGCCTCTGGCGAATCGCCGATCGCCGATCATGTGATCATCGTCGGATTCGGCTTCAACGGTCGCAACCTCGCGCGCGTCCTGCGCGACGTCGGCATTGCATATCGCGTGATCGACTCCAACGCCAGCATCGCGCGCCAGGAACGTCGCCGGGGCGAGCCCGTGCTGTACGGCGACGCATTGAGCGCCGAAATCCTGCACCACGCCGGCATCGAGCGCGCGCGGGTGCTGGTAGTCGCCATTTCCGACGTTGCGGCCACGCGCGCCTCAGTCGCCGCGGCAAGACGCCTCAATCCCACGATCCACGTCATTGTCCGCACCCGCTACATGCGCGAGATGGAATCGTTGACCCAGTTGGGCAGCGGCGAGGTGATCCCGGAGGAATTCGAAACCGCGATCGAAGTCTTCACCCGCGTCCTTCGTCGTTACCTGGTTCCTCGCGATGTCATTGAGCGTGAAGTGCGTAACGTTCGCGGCGAATTCGACGACATGTTCCGACCGCTGCCCGATGTCGGCTCACGCGTGGAAGATCTGAGTCGATTCCTCACCGACGTCACTCTGGTGGTCATGCGCGTCGAACGCGGCGCCGCCGCCTCGGGTGAGCCGTTGTCCGACGTGCGTTTCCGCGAACGGAGCGGAGCCACCGTGGTCGCCATTCAACGGGACGGCGGTGGCCTCGTGGCAAGCCCGAGCGGCGACGAAATTCTCCACGCTGGCGACACCGTGCTCGTAATGGGTCGCACCGATCAACTCGAGCGTGCCGCCACCCTGCTCCGCGGACGCACTGCCTCGTGAGCGGCCGGGTCGCCATTCTGTATATTGCGGCGTGCCACTGATTCCCCTCGTCGGCCATCACGCGCTGCGTCGGCAGCTCACCGACGCGATCGCGCGCGACACCCTGCCGGCCAGTCTGCTTCTGCACGGCCCGCGCGGCGTTGGGAAGCAGCGACTCGCGCTTTGGTTAGGCCAGTTCCTACTCTGCACAGGCCCGGACAAAAATGCGCGCCCGTGCGGCGTGTGCGAGAACTGTCGCTTCGTCAGTCTGTTGGCCCATCCGGATCTGCGGTGGTTTTTTCCGCGGCCGCGCTTGGAATCGGATGCCCGCGCGTCAGACGTGCTCGATGACCTCGCCGAGGAGCTCGCGGCGCGCGCCAAGGCCGAAGGATTGTACGCGCCGCCGTCGGGGACCGAGGGCATCTACGTGGCGAGCGTACGCACCCTCGTTCAACTCGCGTCGCGGACGCCTGCGTTGGGCAAGCGAAAAGTCTTCGTCGTCGGCGACGCGGAGCGCATGGTGCCGCAAGAAGGCGCGGAGTTCGCCGCCAACGCGTTCCTCAAACTTCTCGAGGAGCCTCCTGCCGACACAGCGATCATCCTGACCACGAGCGAGCCAGGAGCGTTGCTGCCCACGATTCGCTCCCGCGTCGTTTCGGTCCGCGTCCCGCTGCTGCCTGAGCGAGATGTGCGCGAACTGATCGAGATGCCGAAATTCGCCGCGGCTCTCAATGACACCGATCTCCCACGTTCGGTCAACGAGCGTGTGCGACTCGCTGCGGGTGCGCCCGGCACGCTCCTCGGCGCCCAATCACAGCGTGAGGCGGTGTCGACTGCCGCCTCGCTCCTGCAGGCCGCCGATGGCTCGCTTGCGCCGCCCGACCGAGTGAAGGCAGTTATGAGCGTCGGCAACTCGAAGTCACGCGGCCTTTTCACGGATGCGCTCGACGCGCTTACGACCATGCTGCGCGAACGCGCGCGTGGCGCATTGGGACGCGGCGATGCCAAGGCGGCCCTCGCCGCGGCCCGTGCGATCGATGTCGTCCAAGAAGCCCGCTTGCGCGCAAACGGAAACGTCAGTCCGCAGCTCCTCGCCTCGCACTTGGTGCGTGCGCTTAGAGGCCGCCTCTCATGAAAAACCTGTCTCACGTAACCAGCGCGGGTGAAGCGAGTATGGTAGACGTGAGTGGCAAGCCAGCCACCGAGCGTTTCGCCCGCGCCACGGGTTCCATCCGAATGAAGCCCGATACGCTCGCCGCCATTCAGCAAAACGCCCTGGTCAAGGGCGATGTGCTCGGCGTTGCAAAGATTGCCGGTATCCTGGCGGCCAAGCGAACCGCGGACTTAATTCCGCTCTGCCACCCGATTTCCCTGTCCGACGTGCAGGTGACGCTCGTGCTGGACGAGTCCTTGCCTGGTGTCACGTGTGAGGCGACAACGCGAACCACGGCTCAAACAGGTGTCGAAATGGAGGCCATAACGGCTGTCGTCGTGAGTCTGACCACCGTCTATGACATGGCTAAGTCGATAGATAGGAGCATGACCCTGACCAACATCCGTTTATTAGAGAAGGACGGCGGGCGCTCCGGGCATTGGGTGAACCCCTGACGGCACGTCCGTTGCCCTACCTCGGCGACTGAGCAGGCATGGTTGGCTTGTACCCGTACGCACATCTCCAACAGGAGAGACTCTAGTGCACGGCAGACAGCAGAGTTACGTCCATTGTGGTGACCGAGTTCGCCGCAACGAGCGGATCAAGAAGCTCCTGCTCGGTGTCGGTCTGGCGGTATCGGTTGCCTTGATTCCTCATGAACGGCCCCGCCCCGCCGAGGCGTCCGCATTTTCGGGCTTTTCGTTTGGTAGCCGCGACACTAAGGCGCTGCGGTCGCAGTTAGACGCGACGCAGGGCGAACTCGAGCTGACCCAGGCTCGCCTCGAGCGCGCCAACACAATTCTCGGGTATTCAGCCAAGTACAAAGTGGACGCCAGTCTGGCGGGCGACGTCTACGATATCGCCCAGGCCGAGGGTATCGATGCCGACCTTGGCTTCCGCGTCGTGCACGTCGAGAGCGAGTTCAACCCGCATGCGGTGAGCAGCGTCGGCGCCATCGGCCTCACGCAGCTCATGCCGTCCACCGCGCGATGGTTCGATCACTCGATCACCAAAGACAAGCTGTTCGACCCGCGCACCAATCTTCGGTTGGGCTTCCGGTATCTGCGGTCGCTCATCAACCAATACCATGGTGACCTGCGGCTCGCGCTGTTGGTATACAACCGCGGCCCAGAAGCGGTCGAGACGCTCCGGTCGTTAGGCGTCGATCCGCACAACGGCTACGATCAGTTGGTCATGAAGGGATACGCTGGCAACGGGCTCGTGAACTGAACCACGCGTGCCATACGAACGAACGGGGAAGCGCAATCGCGCTTCCCCGTTTTTCGTTTTCTGCGCACCACCAGTCGCCACTACTGCGAGCGACTCCCCGACTGCGCGACCTTTTCGCGGGAGGCAGTGCTGCGCGCCGCGCGCACGGCCGACTTGTGTGCCGGACGGCGCGTCGACCCCTTCACCAAGAGCACCTCGCCCGGGAAAATGATGCTCTTGCGAAGGCCGTTGAGCCGCATGAGCGACTTCACTGTGGTGTGATAGTGCTTGGCGATCAAGCCGAGTGACTCGCCCTTGTGCACCACGTGGGTCATTGAGCGACCCGACGATCCATAGCGCTCGATCGACGGATCCGGTACATCGCGCGCAGCCGCCACGACGGTTGCTGCCGGGAACAGTACCGTCTCTCCCGTGGCGACGCGCCCATGGTGGTTCGACTTGAGCTTGGGGTTGTACCACTCGAGCTGCTTCACCGAGATGCCGGCGCGTTGCGCCAATCGCATCATCGTATCGCCATGCCGCGACTCCGCACGCTTGTAGGCCGTGCGCTCGCTCGCTGGCAGTGCCGCGAACGACGAATCGAAGCCGCCACCAGTGCCTAACGGAATGCGGACCGTGAACGAATCGCGCGGCGGGGTCATTCCGCGCAGAATGCCGGGATTGAGATCGAGGATCGACGCCGTCGCCGTGTGCACCGCTTTGGCGACCGCGGCCAGCGGCGTAGCCGGACCCACGCGCACCGAATCGTATGCGTACTCGGAGTCGTACGTGATGTCGAAGCCGTAACGCTTCGGATCTTTCGCGATGAGCGCCGCAGCGATCAACTTGGGCACGTAGTCGCGAGTCTCAGCGCGCAAATAGTCTTTCTCCGCCAGCGCGAAGAAGGCCTCGTCGCCGCTCTGACCTTCGAGCTCGTCGGCATAGCGGGACAAGCCACGCGCCACGCGACCCGGCCCACCGTCGTACGCGGCCGCAGCCAGATACAACGAGCCGAATTGCTCGTTCAGCCAACCCAGAAACTTGATTGCTGCATTGGTCGAGCGAACGGGATCACGCCTCTCGTCCACCCACCAATCCACGCGCAATCCGGTGCCGCGCGCGGTGCTCGACATCAGCTGCCACAGACCGACTGCCGCGGCGCTCGAGTACGCGTGCGGATCATAGCCGCTCTCGATGAGCGCCAGGTACGTCATGTCCTGTGGAAGACCAGCCGCCTTGAGCTTCGCGCGAATCATTTTCTCGTACCGACCGCCGCGCGCAAGCATCTCACCAAATCGCTGGTGCGCGCCGTTCTGAAAGCGATCCACGAAATACGCCACGCGCGTGCGTGTCTCGAACGAGTGAACATTGATATCCCACTCGGGCGCCGAATCCGCCGCTGCGACCGCGGAATCGGGTGTCATTGCCGGCACTTGCTGGGCGGACGTATCGCCGAAAAGCTGGAGCACCTCGCCGGCCACCGCGGGTGCCGCAACCTTGCTCGTATCACCCGAGCCGTCGGTTGCAGCCGCTCGCGCCGCGCTATCCGAAGCACTCACCGTGGCGGCGGTGGGCGCGATGACGGGACGTGAAGCGTGACAGGCGGCCAACGCGAGTGCGGCGAGCACGACCATTGCTCCGCGCGCGCTCGTTCTGATCATGGATTCGATGGACACTCGACGATCGGCAAGACTGTTGGACTCCTAACGCGTGGCGATGAAGTTGCCGAGTACGCGGTTCGTGGCGTTCAGTACTGCGAGCACGGCACCTCGCACCGGGTCATCCTCGACCAAGCAGGAGCCAAGCAGCTTCTGCGGGCCTTCGTGCCGATTCACGATGGAAACGATCACGACGTTCGCGTCGAATACGCGCACGGATTTCACACCGATCAATTCGAACGCGAGGCCGCCGTCGGAAAAACTCTCGATCGCGCGGAGACCCGCTTCGGCGGCCACCCGGAGGTCGACCGTTGGACTCGATTGTCCGGAGGCAGTACCGCGAACCTTATGTCCTTCGATCCATTCGAGCTCGACTTCAGCCGAGCAGCGACCGTCGCTTGCGCGCCGGAAGCGGAAGTCGGTAAACCGCAGCCGCTCCCGCTTGCCGTGGATTGGTGGAGCGTCCGCGCCGCTCTCGCTTTGGCTGTGCGTCATGTGGCGGATGGCAAGGGGTTGCCCCAAGGTGACCGGCGTGCTGGCAATACGCAATACGAGTCAACTGAGCGAACGCAACCCACGGCTTCCCAGCGACGTACGCGATCGTATATTCGCCCCATGCAGTCACTCGTGTTCGCGTTAGCGCTGGCGTTGGTGCACTCGCCCTCCGACTCTCTCAGCCAGGTCATACGGGCGCGCATTGCCCAGGTGCCTGGCGCCGACGTGGGCCTCGCCTTCAGACGCCTCGACGGCACCGATTCGCTCTACATTGAAGCCGACACCGAGTTCCACGCCGCGAGCACGATGAAGGTCCCTGTGATGATCGAGCTGTTCCGACAGATCGACGATCACACGTTGTCGCTCGACCAGCAGATTCCAGTCGATAATCACTTCACGTCGATCGTCGACAGTTCCGCGTACGCGCTGGATCCCGGCGACGATTCCGATAGCGCGATGTACAAGCTTGTCGGCAGCCGCGTGTCCGTGCGCGACCTGATGGACCACATGATCGACCGGTCGAGCAATCTCGCGACCAATACGTTGATCGCTCTCGCGGGGGCCGATCGCACGACCGCCACCATGCGGACGCTCGGCGCCACACACACGCACGTGCTGCGCGGAGTCGAAGACGACAAAGCGTTCCAACGGGGCATGAACAACATGCTCTCGGCCCGCGATCTCGCGACGATTCTCGATGCGATCGAGACGAATCGAGCTGCCTCCCCCGCGAGCTGCGCCATGATGCGTGACATCCTGCTTCATCAGGAATTCAGCGCGGAGATCCCGGCGGGATTGCCACCCGGAACGCCGGTGGCCCACAAGACCGGCTGGATCACCGGTCACCTCCACGATGCCGCCATTGTCTACCCGCGGAACGCCCCCGCGTACATCCTCGTGGTGCTGACGCGCGGCATTCCCGACGAGAACGTCGCACGAGCGCTGATCGTCGACATCTCACGCGACGTTTACCAACACGTGTCCGCATCATTGGCCGCCGCGCGACCGGACTCGCACTAGCTCTTTTCTCAACCGGCCTTAGCACGATTCGTTACAGCCCGCAACGATCTCTCGCAACAGAGTTTTGAGAGGCCCGGGCAGGCAAAACACAAACCGCACCGCCATAAGGACTTAACTGGGGCATGCCGGTTGCAAAACCGTGCGCCACCGGGGGCTCCTTCCTATCCGCGATTCAAAGGCGGACCGCATGCGGTTTCCAGTTGCAACCATTCTCCATCTCCGCGCTCGGGCTTCATTCGTGACCTCACGCGAAACGCATTTGCGTCGTGAGGCCCAGGCCCCGCACGGATATCCGGCGAGCCGTCCCGGCACGCACGCGCAGGAAGCGCGTGAGCTCGTGACGCGTGCCCGCGATCACCAGCGCCGCGGTGGCGTCGCCGAAGCTGCAGTTGCGTTCGACATGGCCCTGGCGCTCATCGACGGCGCTCCGACTTCTCCTCTGCATGCAGACCTCCATTGGTGGCACGGCGGGCTGCTCTTCGACATCGGATCGACCAGCGAAGCGGAAGCGTTTTTCCGGCGCAGCCTCGAGACCGCGCAGTTCATTCGCTATTCGATTGGCATCGCCCGGGCACAGGCGGCGCTCGCACGCGTGGCGCACCGTCGCGGCGACTTTGCCATGGCGCGACGCCAATACGACGACGCCTCACTCAACGCCGTCGCATCCGGCGACCACGCGCTCTTTGCGCGCGTCGAACAGGACATTGGTACGCTGTCGACGGTGATGGGCGACGTCGAGGATGCCACTCAGCGATTCCGGCTCAGCATGCGCGCGCTGAGCGAGGCCGGGGATGATGTCGGCGTCGCTTGGGCGCTCGACAACATCGCCCAACTGCGCGCCCAACGCGGGCGCCTCGACGAAGCGCGCGGCGCCGTCGCCGAAGCCCTCGCCATTGCCGACCGATTGATCGACGCGTTCCTCAAACAACGATTGTCGACGACGGCGGCAGAAATTGCATGCGCGGCCGGCGACATGGATGAGAGCGACGCGGCGAGCAGTCGCGCGCTGAGCATCGCATTGAGTCGCGGCGATCGATTGGGACGCGCGCAGGCACTGCGTCTCAGAGCGCGCGTTGAAGCGCGCCGTGGCGAAACCGATCAAGCGGTGAAATCGCTCGACGGCGCCCGCGCCCTTGCCGCGCAAAGCGAAGACCTATTGCTAGGCGCCCGCGTGCTCGCCGAGTTCGGCGATGCGCTGGCCGCCAGAGGAGAGTTGGAGCGCGGTCGCACTGCGTGGGAGCAAGCCCGCGCAGCGTACGCGCGACTCGGCATGCCGCCGGAATCAATGGCGGTCGCTAGGCGACTTTCACCGGGCAGTTGAGCGAGACCGCCAACTAGCCTCAATCGTCGATTCATCGTGAACCCAGCGTGCGCCAGGGCTGCGTAGCGCACTGACCCCGACCCGATTCCCATGCCGGATTTTCCGTCCGACGATTCCTCGAGATCCAACGGCCCGCTCGCGTCCGCAAACGGTCGCGATGCGGCCGCGAAAGCGCCGAACTCGACGCCGCCGCGAATCGTGCCGGCGTTAGGCGCGAGCTTTCCATCTGCGAGCTCCACCGACGGCGCCTCCCGCCAGTCCACGCCGCTGGGCCTCGAGAGCATTGTCGGCGCGAGCGCCGCGCTCGGAGACGCACTCGACCGGGCACGCAAGGTTGCCGGCAGCAGGCTCACTACGGTGCTCATTGTCGGCGAGACGGGCACAGGTAAGGAATTGTTCGCGCGCGGAATCCACTACGCGGGCCCGTCACGCGGTGAGCCCTTCGTGGCAGTGAACTGTGCCGCGATTCCAGAAACGTTGCTCGAATCGGAATTGTTTGGACACGAGCGCGGTGCGTTCACCGACGCACGTGCGCAGAAGCGCGGGCTCATGGAGCTGGCGTCGACGGGCACGTTGTTCCTCGATGAGATCGGCGAGATGCCGCCGCGCCTGCAGCCGAAGCTGCTCCGTGCTCTCGAAGAGCGACGCGTGCGCCGCTTGGGCGGCCTGCAGGAAATCGAGATCAGCTGCCGCATCATCGCAGCCGCGAACATGGCACTGCACGATGCCGTCACGCGCTTGGAGTTCCGCGAGGACCTCTACTACCGGCTCAACGTCTTCCGGATCGCATTACCGCCGCTCCGTGACCGCGAAGGAGACGTCGAAACGCTGGCGCGTCACTTCCTGATCGATCTCGCGAGACAACAGCAGCTCGAGCCGAAAACGCTCGAGGCTGATGCGATCGCGGCGCTGCGCGCGCACACCTGGCCCGGGAACATTCGTGAGCTCAAGAATGTAATTGAGCATGCGGCCATATTGAGCGACGGCAGCGCGATTCACGCGGAGCACCTGATGATCCAGCAGCGTACGATGCTGCCGGCGACGAGAGCATTGGGTCCGGTTCGCGAGATTCGCATCCCGCCGGAAGGAAAGGCGCTCGATGCCATTGAGAAGGAAGCGGTGCAGATGACGCTGCAGATCACACGCGGAAACCGCAGTGCCGCATCGCGAATCTTAGGCATCTCGCGTCCAACGCTCGCGAGGAAAATGCGCGAGTACGGAATCCATCATCCGCCCGGAGCAGCCGGCGAGTGATGCCGGTGTGCTGGTGGTGTGGTGGAGAGGAGCGGTACCGATGAGCGCCAGCGGAACGAAGATCCTGCTCGTTGCGGAACGCGAGCCGGGGGCACCGGATCTCATCCGTGCGTTGACCGAAGGTGGGTTGCCCACGGTCGACGTCGCGCGCGCGATCGAAGCATCCGACGCCCTTCGCCTCCTTTCTGATGATCGGTTCGACGCGATGCTGGTGTCGCTCTCCTCGAGCGATACGGCGGCGTTCGACGCCATCACGCGCCTCCGCGATCATGCGCCCGACGTCCCGATCGTGGCGCTCACGGACGCGGAGGACGACGCGCTCGCGGTGCGAGCGATCAAGGCAGGCGCCGAAGAATGCATTGCCGGCGCCCGGCCTAACGGCCCGATGCTGGTGCGCGCGATTCGCTACGCCATTGAGCGGCATCAGCTGCAGATGGCGCTCCGCGCCATGGCCCTGGTGGACGACCTGACGAGTCTCTACAATCGCCGCGGGTTTCAGACGCTGGCGCGCCAGCACATGAAGATGGCGGACCGGATGCGGAAGCGCGTGTCGCACATTTTCGTCGACCTGGACGGGCTCAAAGAGATCAACGACAGTCTGGGCCATCGCGAGGGCGATCTGGCGCTCATCGAAACGGCCGATCTGCTCCGGGAGACGTTCCGCGAGTCCGACATCATCGCGCGGATCGGCGGCGACGAGTTCGTGGTGCTGGCGCTCGAGACGGTGGGGCTGGCGCAGGAGCACTGGGTGACGCGTCTGCAGGAGAACCTCACCCGGCGCAACGAGCGGCCCGACCGTCGGTATCGGTTGTCGCTGAGCATGGGGATCGCGTATTACGATCCGGATTTTCCGTGTCCGTTGGACGATCTGCTCGATCGCGCGGACGCGTTGATGTACGAACAGAAGCGGACGAAGCGTCCGTCGTCGCCCGGGGGGACGCCGGCGATGCCGACGCGCTACAGCGCGGCGGCATCGCGCGGCGTCGCGCCGCGGGCGGACTAACCGGGCGAGCCGCCCAACGCAAACGGGGCGCGGTGCGAATGCACCGCGCCCCGTTTGCGTTGGGCGGCGGGGGCTAGCCCGCGATGATGATCAGATACTTGGAGGCGGACCAGAACTGCGTCGGATCGGCAATGTGCAGCTCGCCACTCGGCTTCCCGGCCGACGTCACCGGCTGGTCGACGAACGACGGATCCTGGCGCGACACGATCTTGTAGCCCTTGTCGGGATTCGGAATGCTGATGGTGGTGTTCGCGAACTTGTCGATGGCGGTGAACACGGACGGATCGAGCTTGCGCGCCGGCACGAGCGCCTTGTGTCCGAAGAACAGGAACTTCGAGCCTTCCTCCACGACGATGCCGCGCTTCTCGAGATCGGCCTTGGTGCCCACGACGTAGTACACGGTGTTGTTCTCGTGACGCAGCGTGTGCATGGTGTCGGTCACCGCGGCTTCGCCGGCGGCGAGCTGCGTATTGGCGGTGGTGAGGCTGTCGACGCGTCCCGTTAGGACCAGGATGTCCTGCTTCTGGCGATCGACCATTGCCTGGAGCGACGTGATGGTCTGCTGGTACTGATCGATCTGTCCCTGGAGCGCGGTGTTGTTGGATGCGATGCGGCGCACGCGCGCGCGGCTCGCATTCAAGAGTGCGGTCACTTCCTTCACTTTGCCGAGGAGGTTCGCGCGGTAGGCGGCCTTGGGGTCCTGCGCCGAGTCGCCCTTCACATTGAGCGGCACGTGCGACTTGAGGCCTTTGACGTGCGAGATCTCGCTGTCGATGGAATCGACGAGCTTGGTGGTCTCGGTGAAGCCCTGCATGAGCGAGTCCTGCTGCGCGGAGACGGTGTGCGCTTGCGCGAGCTGGGTGTTGAGCGAGTGAACCGAATCGACGGCGGTGGCGTGCCCGGCCGTTCCGAAGCCGGACTTGTCGCATGCGGCGATGCAGAGGACAGCCATCACGATGAAGACGCGTCGCATTTAGCACTCCCGATAGTGGTGAAGCTGCGGCCCGTCGTTGGGCCGCAGCGGCAGCGGAGACCGAGCAGCGAGTCTCGAAGCCTTTCTGTGCTCAACAATTTAATGTCCGCCTCCTGTGAGGTCGGTCACAAACACCGCTCGACGCAGGCGCCGCGGCCGGCGTGCGACCGCTCTTGCACGCCGGACCAGTCAGGGATAGAGTGTTGGGGTAGACACTATCCAGAGAGCCCGCGCCATGCCGCTCGTCAAAGGCACGCTCGATGTGTTGGTCCTCAAGACGCTGTCGTGGAGTCCGATGCACGCGTTCGAGATCGCGAAGTGGCTGGAGGAGCGATCGGCAGGGCGCCTGAGCGTGGAGGATGCGGCGCTCATGCAGGCGCTGCACCGTATGGAAGAACGCCAACTCCTCGAGGCGGACTGGGGTCTAACGGAGAACGGGCGGCGTGCACGGTACTACCGGCTCACGGCCGCGGGGCGCGCGCATTTGCGGGCCGAGACCAAGCGGCTCAGCGAATACGTGGACGTCCTGACGTCGGTATTGAACACCCGCACCGCTCACAGCTGAGGCGCCGCGATGACCGATTCCCGCTTGCCGGCGCGCGTGCGCCGACTCTTTCGTCTCGCGTCGCGCAGCGATGACGCGGCACGCGCCGACGCGGACGATGAGCTGGCGAGTTTTCTCGAGGCGCGGACGGACGATCTCGTGGCGCGCGGCATGGGGCGCGACGCGGCGCGCGCCGAGGCGCTCCGACGGTTAGGCAGCGCGCCGGGCGATGACGTGCGCGACCGCCTGCGCCGCTCGGCGCGCCGGCGCGAGCGGCGGCTCGGGTGGCGCGAGCACGTCGCTTCGTTAGGCCAGGACGCCCGGCTGGGCCTGCGGCGGTTGGCGCGGGAGCCGGTGGTGGCGGCCGTGGCCGTGCTCACGCTGGCGCTCGGCGTCGGCACCAACACGGCGATCTTCACCGTGGTCGACGACGTGCTGCTGCGCCCGCTGCCCGTTCGCGCGCCTAACGAGCTGGTCGCAGTCGGCAAGGTGACGGCGATCGATGGGCACACGACCGGCGGCGCGCGGCCGGACCTGTTCTCCCTTCCCCTGTATCGCGACATCCGGGCGCGCGCCCGCACGGTGTCGGGCCTGGCGGCCACAGGCACGGCGGGGCGACTGGACGTGCGGGTGAGCGAGGGAGGCGAATTCGAGCACCCCAACGGGCGCCTCGTCTCCGCCAACTACTTCGCGGTGCTGGGCGTGGGTGCGGAGCGCGGGCGAATACTCGGCGCCGCCGATGACGGCGCGCCGGGAGCGTCGCCGGTGGCGATCGTGAGCGACGCGTACTGGCGCGGCCGGTTAGGCGGCGCGAGCGATGTCGTGGGGCGCACGATCAGCGTGGATGGTGTCGCGCTGACGGTTGCGGGTGTGGCCGCACGTGGGTTCGGCGGCGAGATCGTGGAGCGGCCGACGGACATTCGGATTCCCCTCGACATGCAGCCGGTGTTGCAACCGCACAGTCCGTCGATAGAGAGCCGCGGGACCAGCTGGCTGTTGTTGCTCGGTCGCCTGGCGCCGGGCATGACGCTCGCGGGCGCGCGGGGCGAGTTCACGTCGCTCGTTCGGGCGACGCTGGTGGCGGCCGAGGCGTCGCCGGCACAGGCGGCACGATACCAGCAGGCGCCGGTGACCGTGGTCTCCGGTGCGCAGGGGTTCTCCGCGGTGCGGCGATCGTTTCGCGGCGCGTTAGTCACGTTGCAGGCCGGGGTCGCGGTGCTGCTGTTCATCGTGTGCACGAACCTGGCGAATCTGGTGCTGGCGCGGGCGGCCGCGCGCGGCCCGGAGATGAGCTTGCGCATGGCGTTGGGCGCCGGGCGGCGCCGATTGGTGCGGCAGATGATGACGGAGAGCGCGGTGGTCGGTGCGTTAGGCGCGGCGGCCGGGTTCGCGGCAGCGTGGTGGGGGAGCCGGGCGCTGGTGTCGGCGGCGACCGCGGGTGGCGCAGCCGTGGCGCCCAGCGTCAGTTGGGCGGTGTTGGTGTTCACGCTTGCGATCAGCGTCGGGGCGACGATCTGTTTCGGCCTCGTGCCCGCCTTCCAGGCATTGCGCTCGGACGTCGCGTCGCCGATCCGTTCGTTAGGCAGGACGGTGGGGAGCGTGCGCAGCCGCGGCCGAATTCCGGTGGGCCGGCTGCTCGTGCCGCTGCAGGTGGGGCTGTCGTTGGTGCTGCTCACGGGCGCGGCTCTTCTGGCACGCGGCCTCGAGCGGACGGAGACGGCGAGCATGGGCCTGGATCGCGACCACCTGGTGGTCGCGGTGTTGGATCCGGCACGGTTAG
Organism: uncultured Gemmatimonadaceae bacterium; assembly: GCA_963702675.1. Taxonomy (GTDB): domain Bacteria; phylum Gemmatimonadota; class Gemmatimonadetes; order Gemmatimonadales; family Gemmatimonadaceae; genus JADGGM01. The sequence goes on along the minus strand of CAVPDN010000008.1, from coordinate 207,057 downwards.
GCATTAGCCGGCCGGCGTTCCTGGCGCTCGTCGAGCAGCTCACGGCCCGCATGCGCGCGCTGCCGGGCGTGGAGGCGGTCGCCTATTCGCAGAATGGACTCTTCGACGGGTACGAGTCGACGGCGCTGGTCGCAATCCCCGGTTTCGCGGGGCGCACGAGCGACGACAGCCTCCTGCCCTACGATCTGGTGGGACCCGGGTATGCACACGCGATCGGCGCGACGCTGTTGCGCGGGCGCGAGCTCGACGCCCGCGATGGGCGCGGGCAGCCGAGCGCGGCGGTGATCAACGAGGCCGCCGAACGGTTCTATTTTGGCGGTGGGAATGCGATCGGGCGGGCGATCTACTTCGACACGGGGGTGCCGACGACGGTCGTCGGCGTGGTAGGCGACGTGCGCGACCACTCGTTAGGCGGGCCCGACCAGCGGCGCGCGTATGTGCCCTACGCGCAGGAGATTGCCGACGTCGACGCGCCGTCGCTGGTGCTCGAGATCAGGGCGCGCGGGGATCCGGCGGTGATCATTGCGTCGGTGCGCCGGGCTATCACGGCCGTGAACGCCGAGGTGCCGATCGTGAACGTGAGCCCTTTGTCGGTGTTGGTGCGGGAGTCGATCCGGCAGCAGCGGGTGCTGGTGTGGTTGGCGTTCGGGTTGGGCTGGCGGCGCTGGTGTTGGCGGCGGTGGGCCTTTACGGTGTGATGTCGTACGCGGTGACGCGTCGCACCGGGGAGATCGGTTTGCGCAGCGCGTTGGGCGCGAGCCGCGGCGAGGTACTGCGGCTGATCTTGCGCGACGGGCTGGGGTTGGTCGCGTTAGGCATAATCGGCGGCCTGCCGGTGGCGTGGGTGGCGGCGCGCGCGCTGCGGTCGCAGTTGAACGTCGCGGCCGCCGGCGATCCGGTGTCGTTGACGATTGCGTTAGGCGTGTTGGTGGTGTGCGCGACGGTGGCGGCGCTGGTGCCGGCGCTCCGGGCATCCAGGCTGGCGCCGGCGATTGCGTTGGGTAGCAGGCGGTGAGTCTGGATCGTACAATGACGCGGGAGCGCCTGGCGCATCGCGCTGCCTAAGGCAGCGTACGGGTGGTCGGTGTCCCCCACGCGAAGCCGCGCGTCTATGCGCTGGGCTCGGCGCGAGCGACCGAACGCCGGTTCATCGCGCCGGACGGGTCGCAGCGCGTCTACCGCTTCGCGCGTGGCGAGCCACGTGACCTCACCGCCGACAGACTCGCGGCGCAGCTTGCAGGCGCCGAGTACGTTGGGCAGGGGCGACACGAGCCGGTTTCACCGGCCATGGTGACGTTCCTCAGGAAACTTTGGAGAAGGATGCCCGGGATGGCTGACGACAGATCAGATCCACCGTTCAAGGAATTGCACGACGTCAAGATGCTTGGTCGAGACATTGTCGCGATGGACGAGACGCTCACGCGCGAGGACCCAGCGTATCGTCTGCGCGGAAGTGCGGCGTCCGTGGGAGAGCTGTGTCTCTGGTCCGTAACTCTTGACCTGTTCGGCCGCACCAAGGAGTGCGCCGCTGGCGTGAGCATCCTCCTGGCCCGTGGCGCCATCGTGCCCGTGTTTCCTCTGCTACGCCAGGTGTATGAGTCCTTCATCAATTTGGCATATCTCTCAAAGCAGCCGGACCCCAAGTTCGCCGCGCAGGTCGCCGTGGCTCATGAGTACGCGCGTGCGTGCTGGGCTTGGGAACAACTCGAGCCCACTGGAAGCACCCGGATGTCTGATCCGACCATTGCCGCCTTTCGGAAGAACGTCGACGACCTGAAGGGCATGAGAGCCGCTCTCCATCTCCGAGGGCGAGGCGAGGCGCTTGGCTGAAACGCGGCGAATGCACCCCGACTGGACCGGGAAGGACAGAAAACAGATCATCGTAGACGTCACGGGCTCGACGGACGAGTACGTGCTGTTCTACTCACGCCTGTCGCAGGTGAGCCACCCAAACTCTCTCGTCGGCGGCTACATGCGTAACGCGCGACCCGAGGAGATGAGTGGCTTCGCGCGACAGATGCGGATGTACCTGCGTGACGCCTGGTTAGCTCTTACCCACTGGATGCCGATTCCTCTCACCCACCCATGGCTCGACGACCCCGGGACCGCTCTTTAAGTATCTTGGCCGCGCCTAACGCACACCGCCCGTGATGATCTGGTTCCCCGGCTCGGGCGCCGCGACGAGCCGCTTTGCGGCCACCGCCGCCGCCGCCGGTTGACCAGCCCTGTGAGCGCCGCCTGGATCTGCTGCTTCCCGCCCGGCGTCTGGTGATACGCTTTCGCGTACGCCTCGTTGATCCACGTGACCACGAGCCGGCGCGCGGGCTCGACGGGACGCCGACCGCCGAGTTGTACAGATTAGAACAGGTCGCGCCGGCCGCGGTGACATAAGTGATTGTAGAATAAAGTGACCCGGGCGGGGCTCGAACCCGCGACCTACGAATTAAAAGTCCGTTGCTCTACCAGCTGAGCTACCGGGTCCGGGCGGCCGGACTACGTGGCCGCCAGCAAGCTCAGTCAATGTATCCAGTGACCGGGCCGAAACTCCAGTCCGCTGCAGTCATTCGCAGTCATTTCAAATCGCGCGACAGGATCAGCTTGAGCACCAGGTGATCGGTGGCGGACGTGAGCCCGAAGCCGGCGCCCACCTCGATGTCCATTGGCGCCCCGTTGCGGTCCACCACACCGTAGAGCTGGTGCGCTTGCTGGCGCGGCGCGAGAAAACCGCGCAGCTCGCCGAAGTCGTCGTACTCCTCGGCGGCGAGCGCCCACGTCTTCGAGAAATTGTACGCGAGCCGCGACGCAGGAGCAAAGTCCAAACGCGAGAAGCTGGTCCACGAATTGTCGAGGATCGGATTCACGATCAGGTCGACCGGGCCGGAACGCCACCCGATGATCGGACGGATCTCCGAGCTGTACCGATGCGGATCCCAGTGGCCGGCGTTCCAACTGAACTCGAAGTTGATTCCATAGAAAAACGACCGTTCGGCTGCGTTAGGCACGACGAAGAGCGTGCGCAGCTTGAAGCCGTTGAACAGGAAGCCGCCATCGCCGGTGATGCTGTACAGCGGCAGATACAGCCCCGCCTCGAACCACGGCGCGACGCCGTACGCCCATTCGGTGACGCCGTTGAACGTACGGTTAGGCGCGAACCCGCCGGGGAACGCCGGGGTGCGCAGGCCGTCGGGCGTGAAGTTGTTGTGCCAGGTGAGATTGAATACGCCGGGCGCGGCGATCTCGGCGGTATACACCTGGATCTCGTCGGTCTGCGCACGCGCGCGCGCCGGCACGGTGACGAGCCCCGCAGTGCACAGGGCCAGACTCACTACGAGATGCGAGCGCGCAACGATCATCGGGCCTCCGGGAGATGTGTGCGTCCACAACCTACGGCGCATGCACGCATCCCGTTGGGCGGGCTCAGCACGACGAAGGGCGTACATCATTTCATGTACGCCCTTCCCCATTGCGGCACGCGCCGTCCCCGATCGTATCTAGGACGCGCTCGAGCCACTCGCGTAGGGCGAGTCTCCGCCCTCGTTGATGTCCCGGCGAGTACCGCGATCAGCGGCCGGCGCCACGGCGTCGCGGGCGGCGGCGGGCGTCGTCTCGACGTCGGCCAATCGCGCCGAAGACGATCGCATGGCGCCGGCGTCCGGGTTCACGACGCTCAGGGCGATTTCCGTCAGCTTGCGGTCGGTCTCGGCTTCCTCGTCGAGCGTTTGCTGGAGCAGGCGCGCGTCCTCGGGCCGGTTCAACGCTTCGGCGTAGGTGCGCGCACAACCGTACGCGGCGATCTCGTAGTGCTCCACGCGCTGCGCGTCGGCGATGAGCGCTGCGTCGAGCACGTCTGAGTCCTCGCGCTTCTTGATCGTCTTGTGGCCCTCCTTCAGCAATCCCTTCATCCCGTCGCAGGTCTCGCCGTCGGGGTCCTCATCGAGTCCCTGCGCGATCTGTTCGAGGCGGCGCACATGCTCGCGCGTCTGATCGAGATGGTGCTCGAAGCCGGAGCGGAGCTGATCATGGGTTGTGGCTTCGATCATCTTGGGCAGGGCTTCGACGATCTGCGTTTCGGCGCTGTACAAGTCCCGGATCTGGTCCAGGTACAGGTCGCCCAGGTTTTTTAGAGCCATGGTGCCCTCCGACAAGTAATGGGGATCGGTTGGCGTGCGGTGGCAAGGCGGTGGCGCGCGAACGCCGGCGGGAGTGTTTCGACGTGCGGATCAGAAACCACCGACGCTCGCGCAAGACGATCCCTTGAGCATTCGCCATACCATGCATCGATCGGCGCGTCGCCTGACACGCATCGCGTTGCGCGCGCCGGGAACCGTTAGGCCGGAGCGCGCGACACGGTTACAGATGAGGCCGCCATGAAGCCGCGCCAGGATGGTATCTGTGCGGCATCGCCGTCGATGCCCTGCTCGGCCAGCGCGGTCAGCTGCTGGATCGTTGGTCGGTCGTCGACGCGGCGATGCATTGGAACTCTTTTTGCTCGTTCCGCGCGGGGAGCGAAGGTTTCGTCTTTGGCGACGAAGGTTGCGTTCGGAGGAACGGAATGGCGGCGTCAGTTGCCAGCGTCATGGCCGGCGAGCCGGCCGGCGGGTCCCATGAATTCTCGTTGGAGGCGCTCATCGTCGCGATGCATCGTGCGGATGCGACGCCGGACATGGTGCGCTCCGCAGTGACGCGATACGTCCGGGCGCTGCGAGAGGCCAGCGTACCGCCCGAACGCGTACTCGCCTCGATCAAGCACGTGCTTGGACCTCAGGACCCGGGACGTTCGGTTGCTCCGGATGACTGGAGGGCGATGGCCGTTCGCTGGTTCATCGACGAGTACTACCGGCCGGATCGACAGGCCAGATTCGGCGTGGAGCGCGGGGCGGCACGCTGACACGCTCTAGCGCCGTCGACGCACGGCGCAAGGACGTGTGCAGTGTGTGGCCGCGGCGGCGGTCAGTTGTCGCCGCCGTCGTGGTCGCTGTTCGTGCCGTCGCCGTCCCCATTGCCATCGTCACCGCGATGGTGGTCGTCGCGGAAGGCGCGGAACGAGTGCCGAATGTTCTGCGCGACGAGATCTGCGTTAGGCCCGCCGGCGTTGGCGGTGGCGGGATTCACGAGGCCGCCGTTCTGATCCTGGAACCAGCGATCGAGGCTCACGTGCACGGTCACGTTGACGCCCGTTGACCCGACGACGACCGGCGGCTCGAACGCGAACTCGAGATGCGAGTGGGGGCGCCCGGTGTACGTGAACGGCGTGCCGTCGAACGTCCCGGTGACGCGCACGCTCGAGCCGGCCAGGTCCGGGTGTGCCGTGAGGAACGCGCTGCCGGTTGCGGTATTCGCTGGCGCGGCGGCGAGGCGGGCTTCGAGCCCGGTGTACGTGCCGGCGGGCACGGTCACGTTGAACATCGTCACGACTGCCTGCCCAACGGGGAGCTCGACGAGCTGCGGACCGGCGGCGACCTCCTCGCATTCGTCGTCGTGATCGCCGCCGTGATCCGCGGCGCCTAACCGATCGCCATCGTTGCCGTGATCATCGGTGGCATCGTTGTCGCCGGTATCGGGACACGCGGTGCTCGTCGGTGCGAGCTCGATGCGATCCAACACGACCTCGGCGCTCGCGATGGCGAGCGTATGCGCGGCGGGCGGCGTGTCGGATGGCCCGCGATCGCCGGCAGCGGATCCCGTTCCCTGCACGGTAGCGAACGACAGTGTGAGGGGCGATCCGCCCGCGGGCCCCGACGCATCGCTGCAGGCAGCGATCGTTAGGACGGGCGCGACGAGCATCAGACCTTTGAGTATTCGCATAGGGTCTCCCGTGCGAGGCGACGTGTGTGTGCCGGCGCGTTGTGGTGCACGCGCCGGGGCTCGCGTTGCTTGCGCAACCTAGACGGGACTGGCGCGAAACGCCGAGGGCTTCGCGGCCAAGGATTACTCGCATCACGCCAACGACGCCGCACGAAGGGTGGAGGGCCGCGCGGCGCGCGCGCGCGGCGTAACGTCGTGTGCCAGCGCCGCGCGCTATGGCTGTTGGCGCGGCGGTCCGCCCCGACCGGTGGACTTGAGCTGATCGGGCAGGCTGTTCCACTGCGCCGGCGTCAGGATTTTCTTGACGGCGTCGAGCGCGCGCTCGCGCGCCTGGCGCGCGTCCGTTAGGCGTGGGCGGATCGACAACAGGAGGGCGCGCGGATCGGCGTTGCTGCCGGCGTCGTCGATCTTCTTGCGGATCTGGGTCTGGATGCTGTCGTTCTTCGCGTCCAGCTGCGCGGCGATGGGCTGCAACTGCGCGACCTGTTCGGGCGTCAAATGCAGCGAGTCCGTGAGCGTGATGATGCCGGTGACCGGGTTGGTGAACCCGCGGCCCAATCGAGACGCGAAGTCCGACGCGCTACCCGGTCCGGTGTTCTGCTGGTCGCCGCCGGCGCGCCCACCGCGGCCGCCGCCGCCGAACGCGGCGCGCAGGCGGTCGCGCGTGCGGTCCGGGCCTAACGCAAAGTGGCCCTGGAAGCCGATCTGGAACGGCACGCGGAACGCGGCCGCCGACGCGGCGGTCGAACCGAAGCGCTCGTTGACCGAATAGATGTAGCTGTTGGTGGCCTGGTCGAAGCCGCGCACGAAGAGCAGCGTCGGATCCGGGAGGCGGACGGCGCCCCATCCGTCCGCGCCGTTTTCGCCGTGGAGCAGCTCGTCGATGCCCGAAATCAAATTGGTGGTGACGATCGACAGCGTGAGGCGGCGATCCAGGCCCCACACGTTAGGCCGAATGTTGAGCTGGATGTCGAACGCCGGCTGCCAGGGGCCGGTGCAACTGTTGCGCGCGGCCACGTTGCCGAATTGGCTGAGCAGGCAGTCGCGCACGGACGAGGACGTGTTGGCGAGGACGCGGCGCATCGCGTTCGCCACGGCGGTGTCGGCCGTCTGCGCGGGATCGAAAATGAACGCGCGGTCGTTGCGCGCGCCGTCGCCGTTGATATCCGACGCGACGAGCGGCGTGAACGGCGCGCCCGACGACATGCGCGCGATGCTCGTGACTTCGATGGCCGCGTTGAGCGGCACGGTGAACGTGCCGATGAACGCGTGCTCGCGCTGGAAATTGCTGTTGGACCACTCGGGCTGGTTCGGATTGCCGCCGGTGGTGGGCGACCCGAAGCCGGCGGTGGCGGAACAGCACGAGAAGGACGACTGGTCGCGCGCCTTGGTGAACGTGTACGACACGGAGTACACGGCGCCGGCGTCGGTGAAGCCGTTGACGCCGAGCGTCACCTGGCCCGACTCGGAGCGCAAATTGGATTGCACCTGGATCACGTCGCCTAACTCCGGATGCAGGCGCGAGGCGGCGCTGTTCACGACGCCGCTGGCCGGATCGATGTCGCCAGGCGTGACGTACACGGGGCGGTTGTTTTCGTCGGCGAGCCGGAACTTCGGGATCGTGTCCAGGTTCAAGTCCGAGAACCCGTACTGGCTGACGCCGCGGGTCCAGTTCGCGTCGAGGTTGAGGCCGATGCGGTCGAAGACGCGCCGCTGGACGCCTAACGACGCGCGCCAGGCGCGCGGGGACGTGAACCCGGGGTCGAAGACGACGACGTTCGGCTGCGACGAATTGAACGTGGTGCCCGCGCCGCCCACGCATTGCGTCGGAATCGTGGACGGGTCGAGCGCGAACGACGTCCAGTCGGGAATCGGCACCTGGTCGCCAATGCAGACGAGTTGCGACTCCGTCCCCGGCAAACCCGTCGCGCCCTGGGCGGCGGCGAAGAGGCCGCTGGGCGTCGGGCTCCGGAACTCGCCGACGCCCCCGCGCACGATGGTCGACGCGAAGCCGCCGCCCCCGCCTAACAGAGCGGTGAAGCCCATGCGGGGGCTCACGCTCAGCTCGGACGGGAAATGATCGGTGCGGCGATCGAACAACGAGTCGACGAGCGGATTGAACGCCGGGGCGCCGGATTCGGTGGCGCCTTCGACGCGCGCGCCGTACGTCAACTGCAGCACGCGACCGATGCGCCAAATGTCGCCCAGGTAAAAAGCAGCGTTCTCGCTGGTGCCGGCGCGAACTGCGGGCGCCAGCGTGCGGGTGAATTCCGCCGGTTGGTTGTCGGCCAAGCCTTGGAGGGACGAGTAGAAGTACGTACCGAGCTCGTTGGTCGTGACATCCTGGTCGTAGCGGGTGTTGTCGTAGTAGAGTCCCGCCTTGATGCGGTGGGTGCCGCTGCCGGGCAGCCACGACAGCTCTTCGGTGGACTCGAAGCTCGTGTTGTTGGTGCGTTGCGGGAGTCCGTTGCTGCCGCCGAAGGCGAGCGCGGAGATGCCGTTCAAGCTGTCGGCGAGCTGCGATACGACTTGCACGCGCCCATCGGGCAGATCCATGAACGGATCGGCGGAGCGGTGGTCGCGGGACCAGTACGTGCGCAGCTCGTTGATGAAGCTGCCGCCGAAGTACGACGTGAGCACGGCCATGAGGCCGCCGCCGGTTTCGTCGGACGTGCCGCCCGTCTGCGGCAGGGCGAACTGGCTGACGCGCGTCGGATTCTGCGTCACATCGCGCCAGTCGCCGCGTACCATGAGCGTCTGGTTGTCCGAGATGAGCCAGTCGGCGCGGATCAAGCCTAACGTATTGTCGGCGCTGCGGACGGGCGGAATGTCGGGGAGGTCCGGGTGGACGCCGGTGCCGCCCACCAGGCTCAGAAACCGGGTGAGCGAGTCGGCGCTGACGCCTAACCGTTGCAGCACGGCGGGGTTCACGTTGAGCAGGGACGGCAGCTCGTTGTCGCGCCACCGGCCCTGCACCGCCCCGAAGATGAACAGCTTGTCCTTGACGATGGGTCCGCCAAACCCGCCGCCTAACTGATTCTGCGTATAGGCCGCCGAGAGCGACGAATCGCCGGCGCCCCACGCCAGCCCCTGGTCGCGCAGCGTGTACGTGAACGACCCCTCGGGAACGTTCGTCCCGCCGCGCGTCGTCGAGGCCACGAGCCCGCCCGAGAACTCGCCGCGTGCCACGTCGTACGTGCTCGTCACGACCTGCGTGGAACGCACGGCGTCCTGCGGCACCGAGCCGGACCCAAAGCTGAGCCCGTCGAGCGTGACCGAGTTGGCCGTTGGGCGAAGACCTGCCACCGAGAACTGGGTGTCGGTCGAATCCGTTCCGTCGATGCCCACGACACCGGGAGCCAACGTGGCGAGCGCGTTCAGGTCGCTGGCGTCGATGGGCAGGCGGGCGGCCATCTCCGACGAAATGTCGCGCTCGGTCGACCCCGGCGTGCGCTGGTTCCCGCGGCCGTTGTTGCGCCGCCCTTGAACGGTGACGGTGGCCAGACGCTGGGCGGTCGGCGACATCTGCACATCACCCACGAGTCGATCCTCGTCGGCTTGGCGAGCGACGGCGACGACCGAGGGCGACATTCCGATGAATCGGACGGTGACACGGTACTGTCCGCCGCCATCGGGGAAGACAATGGTGTATCGTCCCTTGTCGTTGGTGTGCGTGTGCCGTGTGATCTCGGTTTCCATCGACATCGCCTCGACGTCGGCGCCGTCGATCGGATGGCCCGTGGGGTCGGTGATGGTTCCCGTTCAGGATGTCGGTCGACGTCCCCACCTGCGCGGCGGCGAACCTGGGCGCCGCCACGAGCGACAGCGCGAGGAGGGTCGCGGCACACGCAACACGGCGCCAGGAACGACGGTCGGTGCACCCCGGGTGGCGGATCATCACGATGGGCTGAAAGTCAGGTCGCAAGGGGCGGCATGCGGCAGCCCCGTGGGCGTAACGTACTACCCCGGTTGCCCGAGGCACGTTGGGTTCGGCCACGCTCGTTCGGGCGTCGGTCAGAAATGCGTCCGACGGAATGACAATAGAACAATGTTCTGCTAGCGTTCAACGCTTCGTTTTCTTCATGTGGCCGGCAGCGCCATGACTTCTCGATTGACCAACAAGCGATTCTTGCATGGGGCGCTGACGCTGGGCATGGTCGCGCTGTTGGTGTATTACGCGCGGACCGTCCATTGGGATGCCGCATGGCACGCGATTCGTTCGGCGTCGCCGTGGCTCTTGTTCCTGGCCGCGCTCGCCAACGTTGCGACCGTGGTGTCAAAAGCGCTGGTGTGGTGGATCTTCTTGCGGCCGGTGGGAGCGCCGTCGTTGGGCCTGGCGATGCGGGCGACGTTCGCGGGTGCGGGCATCAACAATCTGCTCATCGCGAATAGCGGCGAGGCGGCGCGCGCAGTACTGGTCACGCGGAGCTCCGAAGCGTCGGGGACGGGCGTCGTCGCAGCGCTGGCGCTGGAGCGGCTGTTCGATTTCATCGGCTACGTGCTGGTGTTGATCGGCGCGGCGTTCCTATTTCCATTGCCGGAGAACGTCGCGCGGTGGCGTCCCGAAGCGATCGCGATGCTCGGCGCGATCGTGGTCGTGTTGATTGCGCTGCTGGCGCACGCGCCGCATCCCCCGCCGACCGATCACGCGATCACGGGCGTATTCAAGCGCACGGTGGCGGCCTTCGAGCGATTTATCGAGCGGCTGGCGCACATCGTCACCATCAAGCGCATGGGAGCAGCGCTGGCGCTGACGGTGGTGAACTGGGGCACGCAGATCGTCTCGTATCATCTGACGGCGATCGCGGCACACTTTCCGATCTCGCTCGCCGGCAGCATCACCGCGATGCTGTTGGTGAATGTCGGGTTTCTCGTGCGCGCGACGCCCGGCAACATGGGCGTGTTCCAGCTCGTGTACGCGGTGACGGCGCAGGCGTTCGGGCTGTCGTCGGACGCGGCGGTCGGCGTCGCGCTGCTGCTGCAGGTGGTACAGAACGGGCCGGTGACGGTGTTGGGCGCAGTGTTAGCACCGGACCTGATGCTCGCGGCGCGGCGAAAGAAGGCGGCGCCCGCGGACGCCCAGCAGCCCGGTGACTAACGCTATGCCCGCGATGTAAAAACGGCGCGTCCACTCGGGCGCGCCGTTCTTACATCACCAGCGGACGAGACCAGCTTACTGCATCGTCGAAGCAGTCGTGGCGGTCGAGTCACCCTTGCTCTCGATGACGAACACCACGCGACGGTTCTTGTCCGCGCCCGGCGCGTCCTTCTCGGCGCCCGGAACGACGAGGCGGGTCTTGCCGTAGCCGATAGTGGCGACCTGATCGGTCAGACCCTGCGACTGCAAGTACGCCTTGACCGATTCGGCGCGACGCTCGGAGAGCTTCACGTTGTAGCGCTGGGAGCCAGCGGGATCGGCGAAGCCTTCGACCGTGATGTTCGAGCCGGGATAGTACTTCTGGGCGATCTTGGCGAAGCGATCCAGTGCGTCGTGATCTTCGTCACGCACCGTGGCGTCATTGAACGCGAAGTGAACCGGCATCGCGAACTGCAGCCCGGTCTCGAGCGCCGTGATTTTCGCGCCGAACTCGGTGCGAAGGCTGTCGAGATCCTTGCGGAGCGAGGCCACGTCCGTGGAGAGCGAGCTATCGCCCGCCATGCGCGCCGTCCGCTCGGTCGAGACCGACGAGTCGGTGTAGGCCTTCTGCGTCGCCAGGCCGGACGCCAGGTTCTCCCTGACGAATCCCTTTGTGGCGCAGGCGGCCATCACTGGTGCGACAAGCGCGACTACCGCGATGGTCTTGAGCTGTGCTTTCATGGTTTGCTCCGGTTTATTTCCACTCGAGTGAGGTGCACTGGGACACGTAGGGCTCATGCTAAAAATGTGCCCTGCCATTCGCGTGTGACTTGAGTCACTCCGGAGAAAAAAAGTCGCGTGCGGGGTCGTTGGTGACGCGCCGCGAATGAGAATTCTTCAATTCGGGCTCTTCTGCAACCATTCGCCGCCATCGACGACCATGATGGCGCCGGTAATCCAATCGCCGGCGGGCGACGCGAGGAAGGCGACCATGTTCGCGATATCGCGGGGCGATCCCATGCGAGCGAGCGGGATGGCGCGGCGCGCATAGTCCTCCATCGCGCGTTCGGCGGAGAAAACATCCTGGGCGGCACCGGCCGGTGCGGAGAACGCTTTCTTCACACCTTCAGTCGGGATGGGGCCCGGAGCGACCGCGTTGACGCGAATGTGGTGCTTTGCCCATTCGAGGGCGAGCGTTCGCGTCAAGGCGTCGATGCCCGCCTTGGCGGCGGTCGCGTGCGCCATGAGGGGCCAGCCCCGGTAGTGCAGGGTCATGGACACGTTCACGATCCGGCCGCCGCCGTGTTCGCGCATCACGGGCATGACGGCCTGCGAGCAGAAGAACGTGCCCGAGAGATCGATGTCGATCACGGACCGCCAGGCGTTCGCGCTCATCGCTTCCGACGGGACATAGAAATTTCCGGCGGCGTTGTTGACCAGCACGTCGATGTGGCCCAAACGGTCGGCGACCGAGCGAATGCCGGCTTTGACGCCATCGGCGTCGCGCACATCGAGGACCACCGCGTGCGCGGTGCGGCCGGCCTCCGTTAGCTGACCAACCGCGTGGTCCAAGTGCGCCTGGTTGCGGCTCGCGAGCACGACCGTAGCGCCGAGCTCGGCGAACAGTTGGGCGATGCCGAAGCCGATGCCCGTGCCGCCGCCGGTGATGAGTGCGACCTGCCCCTCGAACAATCCGGGCCGAAAGACCGAAGTGGAATCCGGTTGGGCGCTCATATCGTAGCCTCGTCGGTTGCAGCGGGAAACGCGTCGGCGATGAGGGCCGAGACGGCGTCGGCGACGCCGGGACCCTCGAGCGTGAGCTCCAGCTGCGGCGGACCATAGAGCGCCGTATCGACGAACGCCTTGCGATGGTGGCGGCTCGTGCCGGCGTCGCGAATAGCCTGGATGTGGACCGGCGTGGCGTAGCCGCAATTTCGCTCCCACGCGTAGGCCGGGTGGCGGCGGGCGAGGTACTCCATGAGCCGGTCGCGCGTGACTTTGGCGACGATCGACGCACAGGCGATGGTGTAGCACTTGTCGTCGCCGTCGACGACCGCCGTGTGGTCGATGCCTAACGAGCGGATGGGGCGGCCGTCGATGAGGACGCGGTCCGGCGCCGTCTGGAGCCGCCGCAAGGCGCGGCGCATCGCCAGGGTGGACGCGTGGTAGATGTTGAGCCGCTCGATCTCGAGGACCGAGGCGGCGCCTAACGCGAAGGAGATGGCGCGGGCGGCGATGAGCGCCGCGAGGTGCCGGCGCTTGGCGGCGGGCAGCATTTTGGAGTCATCGACGCCGGGGAGTGCACGTGCGTCGGGCGGCATGATGACGGCGCACGCGACGACGGGTCCGGCGAGGCAGCCGCGACCGACTTCGTCGACGCCGGCCAAGAGCGTTGCGCCTTGACGGCGCAGGTCGCGTTCGATGGTGGTCCAGCGTTGGCGGTGCACGCCGGCGCGCCGGCCAGAGTCCGCGCCGCGCCGTCCGCCCACCTGACCTACTCCTCGGCGGCCTGTCCGACGTGCGTCTTGCGCTCGCGGATGCGTCCCTGCTTCCCGGTGGCGTTGCGCAGGTAGTACAGCTTGGCGCGGCGGACGCGGCCACGGCGGACCACGGTGATGGTGCCGATCATGGGGCTATGCACCGGGAAAATGCGCTCGACGCCGACGCCGTTGGAGATTTTTCGCATGGCGAAGGTTTCGCTGACGCCGCTACCGCGCCGCGCAATGCAGATACCTTCGAACGCCTGGAGCCGTTCCTTGTCGCCTTCCTTGACGCGTACGGCAACGCGCAGCGTATCCCCGGGGCGGAACGGAGGGATGTCGGTGCGCATGTACTCTTTTTGGGTCTCGATGAAGGCGTGCATATATGGCTCGGGGCTGAGGTCGGGCCCGGGTGACCGGTGATTTTTCTACAGACTGGTGAAATTAACCGATACCAGAGCTCGACGCCAGCGGCGGGCTCTGTCTGTTGCGGGTCAATTCGAATGCAGCGGCACACGTGGACCCCGCCGATGCCAACGCGAGTCTTTAGCGAGGGTGAACCCCGTCGTCCAAGCATTCGGGTAGGCGAGCAGGGGGCTGGCTACTCTGCTCATGTTGAAAGGATCAAAGCGGAAACCAGGGATGACTGCGGATAGGGCAACAACAAAAAAAGTCTTTGTTCAAACAACAAAAAAGGCTCCATCCGGCGCGAGGCGCGCCTTCTCGCCTAACGGAACGATCCGCGGTGATCCCCCGGTTTCCGCTTTGATCCTTTCAACATGAACGTCGTAGCCGGCCAGGCGGTCCCGACACGAAATACGTGGTGACCACGCGCCAGGTGGATCATTCAACTACAAGGACACAGAGAATGGGGACGATCATCCCCTTCCCTGTGTCCTTGGCGATATCTCGGAGAACAACTCCAGAGGCGCGCACGACGCGCCAGCCGCGCCAGCCGCGCCAGCGTCCCGAGCTGGCCAGCCACTGCCAGACGTTACGCCTTGACCGTGATCGACTTCGTGGCGGTGGTCTTGTGGCCCTGCTTGTCCACGACCTGGAGCTCGACCGCGTACGTGCCCGCCTTGAGGTAGTGGTGCTGGAGCGAGAGGGCGCCCGCGTCTTTGCCGTCGCCGAAATACCAGTTGTACGACGACGCTCCGTTAGGCACGGTCGACCCCGCGGCGTTGAACGCGCAGTCGACGCCGCTGCAACTGGCGGCGATGACGGCCTTGAACGCGGCCGGCGCCGCCGGAGCGGACGCCGCGCTGGCGCCCACAGTGACGGTCTTGGTGATCGTGCTCCTGTTGCCGTCGCGATCATCGATGAGGAGCTTCACCGAATACGAGCCGGCGGACGCGTACGTGTGCGCCATCTTGGCCGCCGTCGTGCCGGCGTCGTGGCCGTCGCCGAAGAACCAGTTGTACGACGACACTCCGTTAGGCACGGTCGAGGCGGCGGCGTCGAACGTGCACACGTTCTTGGCGGCGCACGTCGTCGAGAACGCGGCGGAGAACGAGCTCGCCGGCGCGGCCGGCGCGGCGACGGGCGCGGAGCCGCCAATGAAGCCGCTGTAGGCCAGCAAGTTAGGCGAGCCGTTCACGCCGATGATCTTGCCCGACGTCGCGTTGCCGACGATCGCCGCCTTGACCTGCGCCGGCGTGGCCGTGGGATGCGCCTGCAGGTAGAGCGCCGCGATGCCCGCCACGTGCGGCGAGGCCATCGACGTGCCGGACCACGTCACGTGCGCGATATCGCTCAGATAGTCGGCCGACGTGATGTTGACGCCCGGCGCGAACAGCGTGATGCAGGTGCCGTAGTCGGATGCCGACCAGCGGTGGTCCGTATTGTCGGACGCGCCGACGTCGATCACCTGCGGGAGATTCGCCGGAGCGATCTCGCAGGCGTTCTCCGTGTAGTTGCCGGCGGCGACGACGTACGTGACGCCGGAGCGAATCGACTTGGCGACGGCGGAGTCGAGCACCGGTGCGTTCGTCGCGCCCAGGCTCATGTTGGCGACGGCGGGGCTCCGGTGGTTCGTGGTAACCCAGTCGATCCCGGCAATGATGTTGGAGAGCGGCGCGCTGCCATCGCACTGGAGCACGCGGACGGACCAGAGCGTGACATCCTTGGCGATGCCGTACGATGCGCCACCGATGGTGCCCGACACGTGCGAGCCGTGCCCCATGCAATCGGCGCCGTTTCCGCCGAACGCATCATAGGCGAACTTGGCGCGTCCGCCGAATTCTTCGTGCGTGTACCGGATGCCGGTGTCGAGAATGTAGGCGTTGACGCCGGCGCCGGTGCCGGAATACGTGTAGGTCTTGTTGAGCGGCAACGAGCGCTGGTCGACGCGGTCGAGGCCCCAATCGGGATTGGCTTCACTGCCTTGCGCGTGGACGATGATGTCGGGCTCGATCATCTCGACGTTCGGATCGGCGCGGAGCGCGGCGAGCTGATTGGCATCGAGATGTGCGGCGAATCCGCGGATGGCGGATTGGTACGTGTGCTCGACCGTGATGCCGCGCGCGGAGATCAAGCGGTTGGTGGTGGACGCCGCATCGGCGACGTTGTCGCGATACACCACGATGTAATGATCGGCGCGGACGTCGGGCTGCACCGCTGGCTGGTGCGCGACTGACGTGGCGGACGCGTCAGGGCCCGTTGCGTCGCTGCACGCGGCAAGCGACAACGCGGCCAAGGCGCCGGCGAGGAGACGTTTCATCGTGGGACTCCCGTGTAGGCTGGTCCGCGCGACGGCTCGACTGGCATGGCGCAGCGTTAGCCCGCTTTAGCCTCGTAGCTTTGCGTCACCGCCTTTCAGCGGCTTTGCCCTCGTCACTAAGCCCTTCGTGCGGCGTTAGCAACCGTGCGAGTTGTGATGAATGATCGAGCGAGCGTGCGATGTGAACCGAAGACGTTCGAGGTCATCCAGCGGCAACGTCCGAAGCAGCGACGTCGGCGTAGAAAGTACGAGTGAGTTTGAAAGTGCAGTAGAGGAGGCTCACAAACAAACGCTGCTTGACTGTGTGGTCAGTCAAGCAGCGCGCATCATGAGCGGAACTTCATCACTCGGCGATTAGAATCGTCTTCACATTCACGAATTCGCGAATGCCCTCGCGCGACAACTCGCGTCCGTACCCGGAACGTTTTACACCACCGAATGGCAAGCGCGGATCGGAAACGACCTGAGCATTCACGAACACCGCGCCGCTCTGGATGTCGCGGATGAATGCATCGCGCTCCGCGGCATCGCGTGTCCACACGCTGGCGCCGAGTCCGAAGGTGGTGTCGTTGGCGAGGGTGATCGCATCGCGCGCGCTGGCGACGCGAAAGACCGACGCGACGGGGCCGAAGACTTCTTCGTGGTAGGCGGGCGCGTTGCGCGGAATGTCGGTGAGCACGGTGGGCGCGTAAAAGTTGCCGGGGCCATCCATGCAGCGGCCGCCGGTGACGAGCTTCGCACCGGCCGCAACGCTGCGCTCGACCTGGCCCGCGACGTCGTCGCGAATCTTGGGTGTCGCGAGCGGACCAACGTCGGTTTTCGGGTCGAGCGGATCGCCCACCGTGAGCGCTTCCATGCCGGCCACGAAGCGCCGCTCGAATTCCTGGGCGATGCGCTCGTGCACGATGAAGCGTTTGGCCGCGATGCACGACTCGCCGTTGTTCACCATGCGCGCGCTGGACGGCGGTCTTGACCGCGGTGTCGAGGTCGGCGGACGGCATGACGATGAACGGATCGCTGCCGCCTAACTCGAGCACCGTTTTCTTGATGGCCTTGCCGGCGATGCTCGCGACCTCGCTGCCCGCCTGCTCGCTGCCGGTGAGGGTGACGGCGGCGATGCGCGGATCCCGGATCACCGCTGCGACGCGCGATGAGCCGACGAGCAGCGTTTGAAACTCATCGTGGTCGAAGCCGGCGCGCGCGAGGACCTGCGCGATGGCGAGCGCGCACTGCGGCACGTTGGACGCGTGCTTGAGGACGGCGACGTTGCCGGCCATGAGTGCGGGCGCGGCGAACCGGAACACCTGCCAGAACGGAAAATT
Organism: uncultured Gemmatimonadaceae bacterium; assembly: GCA_963702675.1. Classification (GTDB taxonomy): domain Bacteria; phylum Gemmatimonadota; class Gemmatimonadetes; order Gemmatimonadales; family Gemmatimonadaceae; genus JADGGM01. Next base: position 189,651 of record CAVPDN010000008.1, on the reverse strand, counting down.
CCACGGCATTACCGCCAGCACGACGCCTAACGGTTGGTACGCGACGTAGCTGTGCGCGGCGTCGGTCGTGATGGTCTCATCGGCGAGTAAGGCGTGGGCGTGTTCCGCGTAATGGCGGCACACCCACGCGCACTTGGCGGCCTCGTCGGCCGCGCTTTTGAGCGGCTTGCCCATTTCGAGCGTCATGATTTTGCCGAGCTCGTTCTGCTCGGCGTCGAGAATCTCGGATGCGCGGTGCATGCGCCGCGCGCGTTCGGCGAACGTGGTGTGGCGGTGGCGCTCGAAGGCGAGGGCCGCGCGTTCGAGGCATGCGTCGAGCTCGGCGTCGGTGAGCTCGTCGAAGCGGGCGAGCTCCGCGTTGGTCGCGGGATTCACGGATTTCAGCATGGCAGAGTGCTCACGACGTGATGAATGTGCGGCGGTACGCGCTATGGGTGCCGGCGCTCATCCGCATGTCGCGTTCCGGCGGTTTCGTCTTGTGCGCGGCGTTGGCGCGTGAGGCGCTCGCCTTCGGCGACGCGCCACGCGTCGATGCGTTTATGGTCGCCGGACATGAGGACGTCCGGTACCGCGAGGCCGCGATACACGGCGGGTCGTGTGTAGCTGGGCGCGGAGAGTCCGTCGGTCCAGTGCGAGTCGGTGCGCGCGCTATCGAGGTCGGACATGGCGCCCTCGAGGAGTCGGACTGTGGCGTCGACGATGACGAGGGCCGCGGGCTCGCCGCCGCTCAGGACGTAGTCACCGATGGAGATTTCTTCGGTGGCGAGATGGTCGGCGACGCGTTGGTCGACGTCTTTGTAGTGGCCGCAGAGGATCGTGATCCCGGTGCCGGCTGCGTAGCGTACGGCGTCGGCGTGGGTGAAGCGTCGCCCGCGCGCCGAGACCAGCACGACGGGACCGGTGGGTGCGAGCGACTCGACCGCCTCGAAGAACGGTTCCGGCTTCATGACCATGCCGGGTCCGCCGCCGAACGCGTAGTCATCGACCGTGCGGTGTTTGTCGTGGGTGAAGGCGCGCAGGTCGACGACGTTGTAGGACACGCCGCCCGCCGCGGCTGCGCGCGCGGGGATGCTGAGGCCCAGCGGCGCGGCGAAGAACTCCGGGAAGATGGTGACGATGTCGATCCGGAGGGTCATTCGAACAGTCCGTTAGGCGGGACGGCGACGATGCGGCGCCCGGCGCGGTCGACGTGGCGCACGAAGTCGGCGTGGAACGGGAGGATGGCGGTGCGCGCGCCCTGGGTGACCTCGAGCGCCAGGCCTTGCGGGAGCTCGAGGACGCCGGCCACCGTGCCTAACGATTCGCCCGACGGGAGCTCGACCGTCATGCCGGGGAGCTCGTGGACGTAGACTTCGCCGTCGGCCGGGGGCTCGAGGTCGGCGGCGGCGGCGAGCAGGTAGCGGTCGCGCCAGCGCTCGGCCTCGGAGCGGTCGGCGATGCCGGCGAACTGCACGAGGACCGAGCCGTCCGGTTGGGCGCGCGCGGATTCGACGACCAGCGAGCGGCCGGCGGGATCCGGCTCTCCGTTAGGCGTACCCACCACAAGACGACGGCCGGCCGCGAAGACCGCGGCCGGCGCGTCGGTGAGGGGCTGGACCACGATGGTCCCGCGAATCCCGTGTGCCTTGCGCAGCCGCCCGACGATCAGGAGCTCGGGAGCCGGCGCGTCCACGCTACTCCGCGTCGCGCACCGGCACGGCGCTGCCCTGGCGACGGGCCGCGAGGCGCTTCTCGTGGCGCGCCTTGAGGAGGCCCGACTTCCGGAGCAGCGAGCGGACGGTGTCGCTGGGCAGGGCGCCCACGCCTAACCAGTAGTCGGCGCGCTCGACCTCGAGCTGGAGGGCCGATTCGCTCTGGCGCGGGTTGTAGCTGCCGATCGTCTCGATGAAGCGGCCGTCGCGCGGGCTGCGCGAATCGGTGACGACGATGCGATACACGGGCTGCTTTTTCCGCCCAACGCGGCGGAGACGAATTCTCACGGCCATGGTGCGTACTCCTTCGAGACGATGGTGATCCCCTGCACCGGGCTCATCGCGCATCCGGCAGATCCGGACCGCACCCGGGACGAACGCTACCGGCCGAACGCCATTCCCGGCGGCCGTCCGTCCTTCTGCATCCGCTTCATCGCTTTCTGCATGTCGCGGAACTGATCGAGCAATCGGTTCACTTCGCTGATCGGGCGGCCCGCGCCTTTGGCGATGCGCGCGCGACGCGACCCATTGATGATGCCCGGCGTCTTCCGCTCGACGCGCGTCATGGACAGCACGATCGCTTCGGCGTGCTTGAGGCGCTTGGGGTCGAGCTTCGCCTGCTTGAGCATCTTGGCGTTGACGCCCGGCAACAACTTGAGCAGCCCCTCGAGGGGGCCGAGGCGTTGAATCTGTTTCATGCTCGAGAGAAAGTCCTCGAGATCGAAGCCTTCCTTGCGGACTTTTTTCTCGAGGCGCTTGGCCTCGTCGGCGTCGAACGATTCCTGGGCTTTTTCGACGAACGAGACGATGTCGCCCATCTGGAGGATGCGCCCCGCCATGCGGTCGGGGTGGAACTCTTCGAGCGCGTCCGTCTTCTCGCCTAACCCAATGTACTTGATCGGCTTCTTGGTGACGCCGTAGATCGAGAGCGCCGCGCCGCCGCGCGCATCGCCATCCATTTTGGTGAGCACCACCCCGGTGATGCCCAGGGCGTCGTCGAAGCCTTTGGCAATGCGAACCGCGTCCTGGCCGGTCATGCCGTCGGCGACGAGGAGGATCTCGTCGGGGTGGATGGCTTCCTTGAGGCGCGCGAGCTCGTGCATCATCTCATCGTCGATCTGCAAGCGGCCGGCGGTGTCGACAATGAGGACGCGCTCGCGGGCCCGGCGCGCATCATCCAGGCCCTTCTTGGCGATCTTGACGACGTCGGTGGTGCTGCGATCGACGGTAACGGGCGCGCCGATTTGTGCGCCCAACGTCTCGAGTTGGTCGATGGCGGCGGGGCGATAGACGTCGGCCGCGACCAACCGGGTTGGGCGGCCTTCCCCGGCGAGGCGGCGGGCGAGCTTCGCCGCGGTCGTGGTTTTCCCCGAGCCTTGCAGCCCGACCATGAGCACGACGGTGGGCGGGACGGTGCTCATGCGCAGGCCTTCGCGCCGTTCGCCCAACATTGCCGCCAATTCGTCGTGGACGATCTTGACGAGTTGCTGTCCCGGGGAGACAGTGCGGAGTGCGGAGACGCCGACCGCTTTCTGCTCGACGCGCTCGAGGAATTCGCGGGTGAGCTGGAAGTTGACGTCGGCTTCGAGGAGGACGCGGCGGACTTCGCGCAGTCCTTCCTTGATGTCGGCTTCCGACAGAACGCCGCGGCCGCGCAAACGCGCGAACACGGAATCCAGCTTTTCACTCAGCTCGTCAAACATAGCCGTGAAAGATAGATCGACGTATCATTGAGTTCAACGACGGGCTTCCGGCGCCGGTCGCGCCCAAGCGCGTACCGCCGGGGTACTTGGGCTCGTCGTTCTTTCGCGGTCCCCTCCACCCAATCGAAATGGCTCGCACACAGCGTAAGGAAGAGATTCTTCGCTCGGAGCTGCCGCCGACCCTGCCGCTCATGGCGTTGCGGTCGACCATTGTCTACCCGTTGGGCACGATCGCGGTGCAGATGGGCGCGCCCGAGAATCTGTCGATCATTCGCGGGAACGACGAAGCCGGGCTCATCGTGGGGCTGCTGGTGGCCACGGGCGACCACGACGAGCCGATCAACGCCGACGCGTTCGTGGGGCGCGTGGGCGTGGCGGCGCGCGTGCACGAGCGCATCAACCTGCCCGGCGACACGATCCAGATCACGCTGCAAGGATTGCGTCGGATCGTGGTCGAGTCCGTGGTGCAGCGCGAGCCGTATCCGGTGGCGGTGATCAAGCCTGCCAAGGAAACGCCGCTCGATCCGATCGAGGGCGAGGAGCTGATGGCCCGGCTGGTTTCGGCGGCCGAGACGCTGGCCGAGTTGGTGGATCGCATTCCGGACGAAGTGCCGGCGATCCTCAAGATGAACATGTCGGACCCGGGGCGGTTCGCGGACCTGGCGGCGACGAACATGAACCTGCGCATCTCCGAAAAGGACGAGGTATTGCAGCGGTTGGACATTGGCGACCGCATCCGGTTCGTGTTAGGCCGCCTCGAGCGCGAGGTGGCGCGGGCGCGGGTGATGGAAGACATCAAGCGCCAGACCGAAGTGAAGATCGAGCAGCACCAGCGCGAGTTCTACCTGCGCCAGCAACTGCGCGCCATCCAGGCAGAGTTAGGCGAAGCCGATCCGGGCGAGAAGGACGCGATCGACATCCTGAAGAAGATCGAGGAAGCGCAGCTGCCCGAGAAAGCGGCGCACGAGGCGCGGCGGGAGACGGAGCGGCTGCGCATGCTGTCGCCGGCGTCGAGCGAGTATCAGGTGATCCGCACGTATCTCGACTGGCTCTTGTCGCTGCCGTGGACGACCACGTCGGGCGCGGACACGATCACGCTGCCCAAAGTGCAAGAAGCGCTGGACGCCAAGCACTACGGCTTGAGCGAGGCCAAGGAGCGCATTCGCGAGTACCTGGCGGTGCGGCAACTGCGCGGCGGCGATCCACACGGGCCGATCCTCTGCTTCGTCGGGCCGCCGGGCACGGGCAAGACGTCGTTAGGCGAAGCGATCGCGTCATCCATCGGCCGCGCGTTCTACCGGATTTCGGTGGGCGGCGTGCGCGACGAAGCCGAGGTCCGCGGACACCGGCGGACGTACGTGGGCGCCATGCCGGGTCTGTTGCTGCAGGCGCTGCGCCGCGTGGCGGTGAAAGATCCGGTGCTGATGATCGACGAGATCGACAAGATGACGTCGGGCGGGATGGCCGGCGATCCCACGGCGGCGATGCTCGAAGTGCTGGACCCGTCGCAGAACCACGGCTTCGTGGATCACTACGTGAATCTGCCGTTCGACTTGTCGCAAGTGTTGTTCATCTGCACGGCGAACAACCTGTTCGACATCCCGGCGCCGCTGCGCGATCGCATGGAAGTGATTCGGATCGCCGGCTACACGATCGAAGAAAAAGTCGAGATCGCGTGGCGCTATCTGTTGCCCAAGCTGTTCGAGGAGCACGGCATCGGCGACAAGGACCTGCAGTTCACCGACGAGGTATTGGGCTTCATCTCGAGCGGCTACTCGCGCGAGGCCGGGTTGCGCGGATTCTCCCGCAACATCTCGGCGATCATGCGCAAGCGCGCGCTCCGGAAGGCCGAGGGTGAGGAAGGCGCCTGGGTGGTGGACATGGCCAAGGCGGAAGAGTTGTTAGGCATACCACGGTACGCGCGCGAGGAAGCGGAGAAGGAGCCCGAGGTGGGCGCGGTGACGGGCCTCGCGTGGACGGCGACGGGCGGCGACCTCATGATCATCGAAGCGCTCAAGATGCCGGGCACGGGCCGGTTGATCGTGACCGGCCAGTTAGGCGACGTGATGCGCGAGTCGGTGGATGCCGCGTACTCGTACGTGCGGTCGCGGGCCAAGCAGTTGGACATCGACGAGAAGATGTTCCGTGAGTTCGACCTCCACATTCACTTGCCGGCGGGCGCGGTGCCGAAAGATGGGCCGAGCGCCGGCATCACGGTGACGCTGGCGATCGCGAGCGCGCTCTCGGAGCGGCCCGTTCGGCGCGACCTGGCGATGACCGGCGAGGTGACGCTGCGCGGCAAGGTGCTGGAGATCGGCGGCGTGAAGGAGAAGATGATGGCCGCCTACCGCGCCGGGCTGCGCGAGGTGATCCTGCCCAAGATGAACGAGAAGGACCTGCGCGACGTGCCGGACGAGATGCGCACGAACATGGCGTTCACGTTCGCGTCGACGATGGACGAGGTGTTCCGGTTGGCGTTGTTGCAGCCGGCAGCGGCGGTGCCGGCGGATCAGCCGGCGGATCAGCCGGCGGCGGCCCGGACGAGCGCGAAGCGGCGGCGCGGACGGTGGCGGTGGAGCGTCCCGCGGTGGCCGCCGGCCGCGCCTAACGGGGCGCGGCGGCGACCGCGACCTTGTCGAGGCGGACGACCGACGCCGATGCGCCCGCGGGGAAATCGGTGTAGAGCACCGCGGGGTGGCCCGCCACCGTCCCGCCCCACAACGTCACGGTTCGGTCGTTAGGCAGCGAGTACACCTTCCCGGCCGGCGTGTCTTGCTCGGCCGGGTTCTTGAAGCGGCGCCCGATGATCGTCTCGAGGTCGTTGCCGAACTCCGCCGACTGCACGGACGTGTTCCAGAGCGTGAGCCAGGCAATGCCGTCGCCCGCGGCGAACTTGATCACCTCGTAGTGGTCCCCTGCCCAACCGGCGGCGCCGCGCATTGATGCGTTCTGCTCCTGCAAAAACTGGAACAAGAAAATCCGCGTCTCGAATTCCCCGACGTCATTGGCATACGTGACCGTGCCGGCCGACGGCTTGGGAAGCGTGACCTCGAGCGGCTCCTGACGGTTGGTGAAGAACGACTCCGGGTGGAGCACCTGCGCCGTGGACGTCGGCATGTTCGGCCCGTACGGCTGTTTGCCCGGCATGCGCAGCTCCATGTCGCGCACGAATTCCGCGCCGCTCAGATACGGGAAGATGAGCGTTTCCTGCAGCAGCTCCGGCGCCGCGCGGAATTCAGCCATGCCGTTCGCGCGGCTGTCGCGGATCATGTCGCGCACGCGATCCCACCCGCCGGGCAGTCCCGCGCCGGGACCGAGCGTCGCCTGAATCGGAACGAGCGTGGCCTGTCCTTCGATCACCGCCTGCGCCGCGAGCGCGCGATCGTTCCGGGCATGCACGTTCTCGAGCGAATCGAGATTGACGTACTGATCCTGCAACGCGTGCACGAGCTCGTGCTGGATGACGAAGCCCACCATGTCGGGCTCCGCGCTGTCGACGACGTACAGCACCTTGCTGTGCGGATCGTAGAATCCGGCGACCTGCTCGGTGAGCAGGTCGAGCATGAACGACTTGAGATTGAGCGTGTCCGGGATCAGGCCTAACCGCTTGTAGAAGATCGACTGGCCGTCGATCTCCTGATCGGTGAGCTGGTCCGTGAACCGTGCCTCGAGGTACTGTCGCACCTGCGCCTTGGTGCGCGTCTCCAGGACCGGCGGGCGCTTGAACTTGAGGCCGGTGCCGCGCTCGATGATCGGAATGTCTTCGGCGACTTGGCGCGCGTACGGTCCGTTGGTCGCGGCCTCGTTGTTGCGCGCGCACGCGCCAAGGGCGGCGATGCACAACGCGGCAGCGAGAACGCGCCGCGCACCGATCAATTGGTCCATTGCACGTCCTGTCCCGTGGCCACGGCGACGACACGCGCGACATCGTGGCCGCGCACGACGAGTCCCGCATCGATGAAGCGGCGTTGGAGCTCGCTCTCCAACGCCGCCAGACGGGAGCGGGCCTCGGGTACGACGCGCGGCGCGCGCGCCGGCGCGGCCTCCGTCTGTCCGTTAGGCGAAGGCTCGCCGGCCGGTCCGGCGGCAGCCGGCGCGGGCGCGGGCGTTGGGTTCCGCTGTCCCGTGAACGCCGCCTCGAGCTCGGCGCCGAAGCGCTCGAGCGCCGCCATACCACCGCGCGCCATGCGCTCGATCGGGTCATCGACCCCATCGCTCTCTTCCGAGGCGGCGCGCGCCGTCTGGCGCGGCGCCGCCGCGACGTCCCGCTCCGCGAGCCTAACGAGATGGCGCCGTTCGACGATGAGCGCCTCGAGATCGCTGGGATAGCGCGCGACGGCCTGGGTGTGGGCGCACGCCTCGTCCAACGCATCGATCGCGCGGTCGGGACGCGCGCGATCGGTGACGTATCGGTCGGTGAGCGCGACGCTCGCCAATAATGCCTCTTCCGCGATGGCCACGTTGTGATGGCGCTCGAGCCGCTCCTTGCGGGCGTGCAGCACCTCGAGCGTCTGCTCCACCGACAGCTCGCGCACCGTGATCCTCTGGAAGCGACGCTCGAGCGCCGGGTCGCCACGCACCCAATGATCGTATTCGTCTTGCGTGGTCGCGCCGATGACGCGGAATTCCCCGCGCACGAGCGCGGGCTTGAGCATGTTGGCCGCATCCATGGCGGCGCCCATGGCCGTGCCTTGGCCGATCAGATTGTGCAGCTCGTCGATGAACAAGACGATGTTGGGGTCCGAGGACGCCGCGCTCACGATTTCACGGAGCCGCTCCTCGTACTGGCCGCGATACATGGTGCCGGCGAGGAGCGCTACATGGTCGAGCGCGAGCAGCTTCACGGCGCGCAGCGCCAGGGGGACGTCGCCCGACGCGATCCGTTGGGCGAGGCCTTCCGCGATGGCGGTCTTGCCGACGCCCGCGGGGCCGACCAACGCCGGATTGTTCTTGCTCTGGCGCAGCAGGATGTCGACGACGCGCGCGATCTCGTCGTCGCGGCAGCGCACCGTCTCGAGACGGCCCGCGCGCGCTGCGGCGGTCAGATCGCGCGTGGTGCGCGAGAGCGCCTGGCCATCCGAGCCTAATACGTCGTCCAACATCAGAGTCCCGTGAGTCCTCGATACCAATCGATGAGTGGACCGCCCCACAACAGCGCGATCATGGCGGCGGGCGCCAGGAATACGCCGAATGGAACGAGCGGCGCGTCGAACTCGACGCCGGCGCGCCGGCTGCGCACATACGCGATCGGGAACACCACCACCAGAAAAATCACGGCGCCCAACGCAGCACCGAAAAATATTGTCAGAAACGTCCGGCCGACGCCCAAATGCGCGCCGACCATTGCCATGAGCGTCACGTCGCCGAAGCCCATCGCTTCCTTCTTGAACGCCATTTCGCCGAGCCACCCGACGATGGCGATCAAGCCGGCTCCGACACACGCCCCTATCGCTGAATCATACAGGTTCGCGAACACCGAAGTTTCGCGCATCACCGCCGCCGCGATCGCCATCACGAGAGCCCACACCAGCCCGAACGCCGTGAATCCGTCCGGAATCACATATGCGACGGCGTCAGTGAGCATGATGCCGAGCAGAATTGTGCCGAAAACGGCCACGCGCAGCGCGGTGAGCGTGGGGCCGAATTGCATCACGGCGGCGAGCCAACCGAGCGCCACGACCAGCTCGACCAACGGATACGACAGCGGAGATCGGTTGCTTGCACCCGTGGCATTTGGCACGCAGCAGGACCCAGCTCACGAGCGGCACGTTCTCCCACCACGTGATCTGATGTCCGCAGCGCGGGCAGCGCGAGCGCGGACTCACGACCGATAACTCTTTGGGCCACCGGGCGACGCAGACGTTCAGGAACGACCCGACGACGGCGCCGAGCACGAAGGCGAACACGTTCGGCATGATCGAACTGGTGGCGTCGGACGCTTGCATCACGGACGGAGTTGGTAGAGGAGAATCCCGGCTGCCACGGCGACGTTGAGCGACTCGACGTCCGCTGCAATCGGGATGGCGATGCGTCGATGGGCGCGGCGCTGCGCTTCGGTCGAGATGCCTGCACCCTCGTTCCCAACGACGAGCGCAATCGCCTGTGAATCCTCGATACGCTGGACCGGTTCGCCGGAAGCGTCGGCGGCCCAACACGACAAGTGATGGGTAGCGCACAGGGCGTCGAACTCCTGCCACGTGCAGGCAAGCACCGAATGCCGGAACAGCGCACCCATTGCGCTACGGACGACTTTGGCGTTCCAGAGGTCAACGGTCTCCGGCATGGCCAGGGTGACGTCGGCGCCCAACGCAGCGGCCGTTCGCACCAAGGTGCCGACATTGCCGGGATCCTGCACCGCATCCAGGACCAACGCGCGCGGTCGAGCGCCGAACGAAAGCTGCGTGACATCCCGGTGCGGAATGTCGGCGACGGCGAGAACGCCCTGTGGTGAATCGGTGCTCGACGCGCTCGCGAAGTCGTGCTCGCTCACCTCGAGAACGGCGACGCCCGATGCATGCATCGTGTCGCGAAGCGCGGTCCCGCGCGGCGTGTCGGCCAGCGCCGGCGAGACGAGCGCACCCACGAGATGGATGGGCGAGCGAAGCAGTTCCTCCACCGTGCGCACGCCTTCGGCGACGAAGCGCGTTTGGCGCTCGCGCCCTTTGCGTCGCTTGAGGTCGCGCGCCACGCTAAGCAGGGTCACGTTCGTGAGTTGCGAAGCGAGCGGAACAGCTCTTGCCCAGACGCTCTGTCAATTCCAAACCGGGGGCAGGCCATGCGGCGACTCGGATGGGGCGGACTGATTCTCTTGCTCTGCGGTTGCGCAACAATGTCGACGCAGCAGGAGGTCCAGCTCGGGGAGCAGCAGTCGGCGGAGGTCAACAACCAGCTACCGATCATTCAAGACGCCGAAGTGAATCGGTATGTGAACGCGCTTGGCGATTCGATCGCGAAGCTATCGGACAATCGGGATCTGGAGTGGCACTTCTTCGTGGTGAACAGCCAGGACGTGAACGCGTTCGCGCTCCCCGGCGGCTACATCTACGTGAACAGAGGACTGATCGAGCAGGCGGACAAGATGGATGAGTTGGCGGGTGTGCTCGGCCACGAGATCGGACACGTGATCCACCGCCACTCGGTGAAGCTAATTGAGAAGCAGCAAGGCGCCAGCTTGGGATTGGCCGTGGGCTGCATCCTGACCAACGTGTGCAGCGATCCGACGACGGGCGCCGCGATCAACGTGGCGGGCAACGCGGTGTTCTCGAAATTCAGCCGACAGGACGAGCAGCAGGCCGACGAGAGCGCGGTGACGTACGTGACGCGCGCGGGGATCGATCCGCGCGGTTTGCCGTCGATGTTTCAGAAGCTGTTGGCGGAGCAGCAGTCCAATCCGTCGACGGTCGAAACGTGGTTCGCGACGCACCCCACGGAAGCGAGCCGCATCGCCGACACGCAGAAGCTGATCGACAAGATCGACCCCGCCATTCTGCGAGGCCTAACGCAAGACGCGCCGGGGTTCCACGACTTTCAGCACCGGGTGAGGGGCCTGCCGCGCAGTTAGGCGACGCGCGCGGCCTTGCGGCCGGCGAGCTCTTCGCCGGCGCGGACCAGGAGCTCCTCGATAGGCGGCACGGCGTGCGGCTCGAAGCGGACCACGCCCATGGTGAGCGACAGCGTGTAGGCGCGGTCGCGTTGGGCGGCGTTCTGTCGTTCGACGCACGCGCGGAGACGGGGCGTGACCGCGTGCAGCGCGTCGTCGGTGGCGTCGAGCACGAGCGTCGCGAAGTCGTCGCCCGCGAGGCGGCACACGACATCGGATGCGCGGAAGGTGCTGCGGAGGGCGCCGGCGGCGGCGACGATCGCGCGGTCGCCTTCGTCGCGGCCGAAGCGGTCGTTGATGTCGCGCAAGCGATCGATGTCGACGACGGCGAGCATGAGGCCGCGCATGCGGTGGGCGAGCTTGAGGTGGTGCTCGCAGAGGGCCAGGAAGCCGCGCCGATTGTAGAGTCCGGTGAGCTCGTCGCTCAGGGCAAGCTGACGCAGCGTGGCCTGCAGGCGATGCCGCTCGATCGCGTACCGCAGCACGCGGCGAAGATCGCCGGCATCCAGTTGATCCCGGGTGACGACGTCCTGCGCGCCCGCTTCGGCGGCGCGGATGCCGATCGATTCGTTGGACACGCCGGGCGGAGCAAGCAGCACGACCGGAATGTCCGGGGCCTCGACGCGCGCGCGGCGCACGGTGTCCAGCCCCAAGTCGGCAGATCCGGTCATATCGAGCACGAGCACATCGACTCCACCGCGTGCGAGGCGCGAAATCCCCTCGGCCGGCGCGAGCGGCGGCTGGAGGACTTCGAAGCCTGGTGTGAGCGCGTCGCCGGGCTCCAGACGCTGGCTCAGGGCTTGGGCGCCTTCGAGCCGGTCGGCGATGATCAGGACGTTGGTGCGCGGCGTATTCATGACGAACCCGGTGGCGGAGGCGGACCTGGTGCGATGTTAGTTGGGCTCAAGGCTGCCTGAGTAGCCTGACGGCCGAGTGTCGTGCGCGTCACTCGGGGCCGGTTGTTGGCCGCCTGAGCGAAGGGCATCATACGCCGATGCGCGTTGTGCTCACGATTGCAGGGTCCGATTCGGGCGGCGGCGCCGGGATTCAGGCGGACCTCAAGACCTTTCATTGGTTCGGGGTGTTCGGGACGTCGGCCATCACGGCGGTCACGGCGCAGAACACGAACGGCGTGCGCCAGTGGACGGCGATGCCGGCGGCGCTGGTGGCGGCGCAGATCGAGGCCGTGGCGGGCGATCTCCGGCCCGACGCGATCAAGTCCGGAATGTTAGGCACGTCGGACGTGATCGCCGCCGTGGCGGCGGCCGTGGAGGCGCACGGGCTCCATCCGTACGTGCTCGATCCGGTGATGGTGGCGTCGTCGGGGGACGCGCTGCTCGAGCGCGAGGCGGTGGGGGCGTTGCGGGCGGCGCTGGTGCCGCTGTGCGACCTCCTCACGCCTAACGCTGGCGAGGCGATGGTGCTGACCGGCGAGGACGTGGCATTGCCCGCGGACCAGGAGCGCGCGGCGCGGCGGCTGGTGGCCGAGGGCGCGCGGGCGGCGTTGGTGAAGGGCGGGCACGTGGAGGGCGACGAGGTGGTGGACGTGTTGTTCGACGGCGACCGGAACGCGGTGCGCGTGTTCCGGCATCGGCGGATCGACACGCGCCACACGCACGGCACGGGGTGCACGCTGTCGGCGGCCATCGCCGCGCACCTTGCGTTAGGCGTGCCGCTCGAGCGGGCGGTGGAGACGTCGCTCGACTTCGTGCACCGGGCGATCGCGGGCGCGCCCGGCCTGGGCGCGGGGCGCGGACCGCTCAACCACTTCGCCTAACGGACGGCCGGCGCCGCGAACGCGCGGCGGAAGAAGGCGCGGACGAGCCGTTCGAAGTCGCCGGCGGCGCGCTCGCCCGCGGCGAGGACGTCGGCGTGGTCGAGCGGCGCACCGCCCAGTCCGGAGGCGGGGTTGGTGATCAGCGACACGCCGGCCACGCGGAGTCCCAACGCCCGCGCGGCGATCACGTCGGGGACGGTCGACATGCCGACGGCGTCGGCGCCCAACCGTTCCACCATGCGGATCTCGGCCGGCGTCTCGTACGACGGGCCGAGCACGGCGGCGTAGACGCCTTCGCCGACCGCCATGCCTAACGACGCGGCGGCGGCACGGAGCGCGACGATGAAGTCCGGGTCGTACGGCGCCGACATGTCGGGGAATCGCGTCTCGTGCGGGGCGACCGGACCGGCGAGCGGATTGCGCCACATGAGATTGATGTGATCGCGGATGATCATCAGGTCGCCGGCGCGGAGCGAGCGGCGAATGCCGCCGGCGGCGTTGCTCACGACCAGCGATCGCGCGCCCAACGCGTGGGCGACGCGCACGGGCAACGCGGCCACGGCGGGGTCGTATCCCTCGTAAAGATGCCACCGCCCGGCGAAGGCGAGCACCGGGACATCCTCCAGGACGCCGGCGATGACGCGGCCCGCGTGGCCGTGGACGCCGGCGCCCGGCAAGCCGGGGACGTCGGCGAACGCCAGGTCGAGCGAGGCCTGGATGCGCGCGGCGACGCCGCCGAGTCCGGAGCCGAGGATGAGCGCCACGCGGGGCGTCCAGCCGCCGAGGCGTTCGCCTAACGCAACGGCGGCGCGGTCGGCGGCCTGCTGGGCGGCGCTCGCGGTCACGGACAGGCGGCGAGACGCGCGATCTCGCGGTCGGCGTCGGCGAGCATGGCCACGCGGTCGGACCACGGCGCGAACGCGCTCGCGAAGCCGTTGCGCGCGATGGTCGCGAGCTCGGCGAACGTGAAGCCGAGTCGCTGGGCCGCGTGCCAGTATTCGTCGGTGAGGGTGGTGCCGCTCATCAAGCGATTGTCGGTGTTGAGCACCACGTTGAGTCCGCGATCGAAGTACTGGCGCACCGGATGCGCATTGTAGCTGGCCACGGCGCGCGTCTGCACGTTGCTGGTGATGCACACCTCGAGCGCGATGCGGCGGTCGTTCACGAAGCGGGTGAGGCGGTCGTCCTCGATCAACCGGGTGGCGTGACCCAGGCGGTCGGCGCCGCAGTCGTGCACCGCCTGCCTAACGGAGCCCGGGCCGTCGCCTTCGCCGGCGTGGACGGTGAGCGCCAGGTCGTGGCGATGGGCGAGCGCGAACGCCTCGGCGTGATCGCGGGCCGGATGGTCGCGCTCGGCGCCGGCCAGGTCGAAGCCGACCACGCCGCGGTCGCGGTAGGACACGGCCAGGCGCGCCAGCTCCATCGACACCTCGGGCGAGAGCTGCCTGAGCCCGCAGAGAATGACGCGGCCGCGCGTGCCGTGGTCGCGCTCGCCGCGGGCGATGCCGCGGAGCGTGGCATCCACCGTCTCGCCTAACGATAGGCCGGCGCGGGTGTTGAGCACCGGCGCGTAGCGCATCTCGATGTAGCGGACGCCATCGTGCGCCGCGTCTTCGACGAGCTCGTAGGCCACGCGTTCGAGCGCGTCGGCGTGCTGCAGCACCGAGAGCGTGGTGCCGAACCGCGCGAGGTAATCCTCGAGGTTGTGCGCATCCCGCACCACCATGTGCTCGGCGAGCGCGTCGGCATCGGGCGCCGGCATGGGCTGCTTGTACTCGCGCCCCAGTTCAATGAGCGTCGACGGGCGGATGCTGCCGTCGAGATGACAGTGCAGCTCCGCCTTGGGCAGCGCGCGCAGCAGATCGCGGGTGAGGGTCGGCACGTCAGTGCAGCAGGTCCGCGTCGTCGGATGCGTGGTCGCGGACGGCCACGACGCGCATGATCGCGCCCGAGTAGACCGGGGCGTCCGAGGCGAGCGCGAGTCCACGGCTGTCGGTGAGCGAGCGCGTGCCCTGCTCCACCCCGGACGCGGCGTCCGCGTTCCACGCGCGCACGGCATCGAGCGCGGTGGCGGGCGCCGGAACATCGACGCGCGCGGCATTGACGAATACGATGAGTCGATCGGTCATTGATGGGCCATCGTGATGCGGGACTCTTGCGGCGCGACCACCGGTTGCGGCCGCGACGACAAGTACGACACGAGCGCGTCGAGATCGTCGGGCGCGATGGGCTCGTCGGCGATGGCCGCCTGGGTCAAGATGCTTCCATTGACGCCCGTCGCCATGAAGTCGTTGAGGACGATCGTGTATCGAGCGTCGTCGCGCAACTCGCCGCCGCCGGCGAGGTGTGCCGACACGAGGCGTGATCCCGCCGGCCGCGAGAGGTCGAACGCCAGCGTGACGCCGCTGACGTGGGAGCGCGGCTCGCCCGCGGCGCTGACCACGGTTCCCAGGTAGGCGCGGAGCGCGCGACCGGGCACGGTGATGCGGCGCAGCGTGTTGGCGAAGGGTTGGACGGCAAACAGCGCGCCCCAGGTGACCGTGCCGGCGGGCAGGTCCTGGCGGATACCGCCATTGTTGACGGCCGCGACGTCGGCCTTCCCCGCCCACCGTTGGGCATCGGCGATCAGATTGCCTAACGCGTGCTGCGGACCCCTGCGCCGCATTGCCGAGGCGAGCGCGGCCACCGGGCGCTCCTCGAGCGTGGCGACGCGTGCGTCGGCCGCGCGGACGATCGAATCGGCGGCCGGCGGCGGATCATCGGCCGCGGCAGCGTCGAGCACCACCTGCGAGAGCACCGAGTCGCGCGCCGCCGTCGGCGCGATGGCCAGGTCGAGCACCGCCACCGCGCGTCCCGACGACCGCGCCTGCACCACCGGCACGCGGTCAACGCGCGCATCGACGAGCGAATGCGTGTGCCCGGAAATGATGGCGTCGACCGGTTCCGTTAGGCGCGTGGCGAGATCGATGATGGCGCCGTGGCACGCGGTGTGGCCGCCGTCGTCGCAGAACGCGCCGCTATGGGCAAGCACGACCACCGCGTCCGCGCCGCGCGCGCGAAGCGATCGGGCGAGCGAGTCGATGATCGGCGCCGGGTCATCGAAGCGCAGGCCGGCGACGCGCGCCGGCATGATGCTGTGATAGGTCTCGGGGCCGATCACGCCGATCACGCCGATGCGGAGCGCGCCGCGGTCGATGATCGTGTCGTCGCGCGCCCACGCGGGCATGCGGCCGTCGCGATCGCGGACGTTGGCGGCGAGGATCGCAAAGCGCGCGTCGCGCATGCGCGCCCGCAGGGTGTCGATGCCCCAATCGAATTCGTGATTGCCGACGGCCGTGGCGGCATAGCCTAACCGGTTGTAGAGCGCGACGACCGGCGCGCCGTACGCGAGGTTCGAGGCGGCCGATCCCTGGAACAGGTCGCCCGCATCCACGAGCAGCGTGGCACAGGAAGGCGGCGTGCAGTCGCGCTCCGCGCGATCGATCGTCGCCGCCATGGCGTCTGCACCGCCGCGCGGGCCGCCGGCTTCGGACACCGGATCGAGCGCACCGTGAAAGTCGTTGGTCGAAATGATGCGCAGGCGAACATAGTGCACCGTCGAATCCGCCGGCATGGTGACGTGCACCGGCAATTGCGGCGGCTCCTTCCGCACGCGCATGACGCGCGACGTGCCGCTGTCGCGGGACGCGACGTCGCCACGCGGCTGGCGATGCATGGCCGCGTAGGCCGAATCACGAGCGGCGGCGGGCACGAGCGACCAGTTAGGCGTGGCGTATGACGCGGGATCGAGCCGGCCGCGTCGTGTGACGGCGTCGATCAGCAGTTGACGGATTTCCGTATGGCCGTCGTACACCACGGGCGCGCCGCGCAACATTGTGTATCCGCCGCCGCCCGATTGGCGGTAGTTGTTCACTGCCATCGTGAACGTGTCGCCGTCGGCCACCGGCTTGCCGCGAACGGTGAGCGCGGTGATGCGCGATCCGATCGGACGCGACACATCCATGGTATACGACGCGCCGGACACGATGTCGAAGTTGTATCCGGGAATGCGCGGATTCACCGCGGGCTCGTCCGATCCGAAGCGTCCGAAGTATCGCGCGCTGTACTCGAGGTAGTCGCGCAGCTGCTTGCCGGTGATCCGCACCGCTTTGAGTGTGTTGTCATAGGGATACAGCCGGGCGACTTCGGCGATTGTGATGGCGCCGGAGTCGAGCGACGCGTCGAGCGAGAACGCAGACGCGGACGCGAGATCCGCGTGCGCGGCCTGCCGTTCCACGTCGAGCACGAAGTCGGTGAGCGGCGTGCCGCGCACGCGCGCGGAATCAGAGCGCCACGCGACGGCCGTGTGCCCAACCGGCGTCTCCACATAGCGGATCGTCGCGGTGTGAGCAGCCGAGACGGCGGCGACGATGGCCGGCGACTCCACGTGCCCAACGGAACGCACCAGCGATGACCACTTCCGCGACACGGACCACGTGCCCGTGCCGGCGCGGCGAAGCATCAGGTGCGCGATGCCGACGCTCGTCGCCCAGTTCTTGGGCTGCATCATCAGCACGTCGTGCACCACCGTGTCGGCCATCTCGCGGTGCGAATGCCCGTACACGATGAGATCGATGCCGGGCACTTCGCGTGCAACGCGCGCCGCGACATTTTCGCTCGGCAGGTGCGTGGCCACCGTGTCGTAGCTCGATGGCTCGTCGAGACCAGAGTGAAGCGCGACCACTACGATATCGGCGCCCGCCTGTCGCGCCGCACGCACCGCGGTGCGTACCGCGGGCACGATGTCCCGAATGACCAGGCGGCCGTGCAGGTTGTCGTGGTCCCAGAGATTCGACCCGGGCGTGGTGGCGCCCACGATGCCCACCCGCACCGGTCCCCGCCTAACGATATGCCACGACGAGAACGCGGCCTTGCCCGACGCCAGCACGGCGTTCGCGGCCAGAAATGGAAAATGCGCCTTGGCGATCGCCCGCTCGAGCAGCGGCAGTCCGTAGTTGAATTCGTGATTGCCGACGACCGCGGCGTCGTAGTGCAGCGCGTTCATCGCGGCGATCACCGGATGCACCGGCTGCTGGTGCACGCGCGCCGCTACATACGCGAACGGATTGCCCTCCAAGAGGTCGCCCGCATCCACGAGCACCACGCGGCTTGGGTTAGCCGCGCGCACGGAGTCAATGATCGTGGCGGCGCGCGACAAACCGCGCAACGAATCCGGCCGGTTCGCATAGTAGTCCCAGCCGAGTATCCGGCCGTGGACGTCGGTGGTGGCGGCGACGACGATGTCGGTGGAGTCGGCGGCCTGCGCGGAGGCGGGCGACACCAGCAACGACGCCGCACCCAGCGTCAGGCCGATCTTTACCAAAGCGCGCATGGTGCTGAACTTAACCACCGGCCGCGGCCGGTAGACGAAGGGACCGGCTTCGATCTGGCGCTCCTCCGCCGCGCCAACGATTCTTCGGTACATCTCCGCGACAGAGCCTCCACTTTGCGCGGCGCCGCGAGGCGATCAGCATTCAAGGCGAAGCGAACGAAGAGGTCGTTGGTCGTTGGGTCGGCACTTCACAAATCTCTCAGGGGACGCGCGACGACGCACGCAACCGACAACGTTCTCGCGGTGGGGATGATCGTGGCCACAACTCGTGACTGTCTGCGCACGGAGGGCATGTCGCAATGACCGCCGCCGTGACGCCCGCCTCGGGCGAGCGCGTCCTCGTCGTCGACGACGAGCCGGATATCGTCGGACTCGTCGCTTATCATCTCGCGAAAACCGGATATCGCGTGTCCACGGCGTCGACCGGCGCCGATGCGCTGACCATGGCGCGCGACGAGCATCCGGCGCTCATCGTGCTCGACCTCATGCTGCCCGGCATGTCGGGCTTCGATGTGCTCGAGCAGCTCCGCGGGTCGGACTCGACGCGGCACGTGGCGGTGCTGCTGCTCACCGCGCGCCGGGAAGAAGCGGACCGCATCCGCGGCCTTCTGTTAGGCGCGGACGACTATCTCACCAAGCCGTTCAGCCCGCAAGAGCTGGTGCTGCGGGTCGGCGCGATTTTGCGGCGCGTGTCGGCCGGCGGGAACGCGGCCGCCGACCGGTTAGTCATCGGGCCGATCGCCATCGACCGCGCCGCCCATCGGGTGAGCGTGGATGCACTGGATGTCGAGCTCACGCCCACCGAATACCGGCTGCTGCTCACGCTGGCCGAGCGCCGGGGGCGCGTGCAGGGTCGGTCGCACTTGCTCGAGACGGTGTGGGACGCGGCACCCGACATCCAGACGCGCACCGTGGACATGCACATTCAGCGGCTGCGCGCCAAGCTCGGCGCGGCATCGGATCTCATCGAAACGGTGCGGGGGTTCGGGTACCGGTTGCGGACGCCGCGTGCGCTGACGTGAGACTCGCGCGCCGCCTGTTCGCGGGCTTCGCGCTCGTCATCACGGTTCTGGCCATTCTCGTGGTCGCGATCAGCGGCCAGCGGTTGGCGCGCGAGCTCACGGCGCGCGAGACGGACCAGTTGACGCGCGAGGCGCAGCTCGTGGCGACCGAGTGGGCGCAACTGCCTAACGCAGACGCCGAAGCCCTGGCCCACACCGCCGGCGCGGCGCTCGGCCACCGCGTGACGCTGATCGCGGCCGACGGCCGTGTGATCGGCGACTCGGAGTTCGCCGACGACGCGCTGCCGCACCTGGAGAACCATGCGTCGCGCCCCGAAGTCGCGGCCGCGCGCGCGGCCGGCACCGGCGTGGCGACGCGCGCCAGTCCGTCGCGCGGCGACACCGAGCTCTACGTGGCCGTGCGATCGGCGCTCGGCGTGGCGCGCGTGTCGGTGAGCACGGCACAGTTAGGCGAGATCGTGTCGAGCGCCCGCAACGACGTGCTGCTCTCGGCGCTGATCGCGCTGGCGGCGGCGTTGGCGCTCACGTTCGCGTTCTCGCGCGCGGTCACCCAGCCCATCGTCGAGCTGCGCGACGTGGCGCGGTCGTTGGCGGCGGGCGATCTGGCGCGGCGGCCGTCGCTGTCGGCGCCTGGTGAAGTGGGCGAGCTGGGCACGGCGATGCACCGGATGGCCGAGCAATTGGCGGCGCGCCTCCGCGAGCTGCAGGCCGAGCAGGATCTGCTGGCCGCGGCGATCGAGTCTCTGCACGAAGGGTTGTTGGCCGTGGATGCGCACCGCACTGTGGTCCGGCTCAACGACAGCGCGCGCCGCCTGCTGCGCGCCGACCGTCCGGTTCCCTTCTCGGCCGACCTGCTGCCGCGCGACGCGCTGCTCCGGGAGGCGTTGGCGGCGGCGCTGGCCGGCCAGCCGAGCGGCCCCAGCGAGACGGTGATCCAGGACCGCACGCTGTCGCTCACCGCCCGTCCGTTAGGCGACGGCGGCGCGGTGCTGGCGCTCCTCGACCTGACGGCCACCCGGCGCCTCGAGGCGGTGCGGCGCGATTTCGTGGCCAACGTGTCGCACGAGCTCAAGACGCCGCTGACGGTGATCGGCGGCTTCGCCGAAACGCTGGTGACCGACGATCTGCCGGCCGCCCAACGGACGCAATTCGTCGAAGCGATTCGCACCAACGCCGAGCGCATGCGGCGGATCGTGGACGATCTGCTGGATCTGTCGCGCATCGAGTCGGGCGGCTGGCGGCCGAACCCGAGCGCCGTGGATGTGGCCGCGGTGGCCGACGACATCTGTCGGCCGCGCGCCGGGCGCGCACCGACCACGCCGTGTCGCTCGACACGGCCATCGATCCACGCGCGCCCACGGTGTACGCCGATCCGACGGCCCTGCGCCAGGTGCTCGGCAACCTGATCGACAACGCGGTGCGCTACACGCCGGCCGGCGGCACGGTCACCGTGTTCACTGCGTTAGGCGACGGCGGCGCGGGCGCGTGGGTGGGCGTGCGGGATTCGGGCATCGGCATCGCGCCCGAGCACCTGCCGCGCATCTTCGAGCGCTTCTATCGCGTGGACCCGGGGCGCTCGCGCGACGCGGGCGGCACGGGCCTGGGGCTGGCCATCGTCCGCCACCTCGTGGACGCGCACGCGGGACGCGTGGAAGCGGACAGCGCGCCCGGGCGCGGCACCACGGTGCGCGCGTTTTTCCCCGCCGGCCCGGCGGCGCCGGCTGACGCCGGCGAGACGCACGACCCGCGGCCGTACGCTGTTACGGGCCCGTGACCGGAGCGACTTCGGGAGTGTGATCCGCGGGAGGCATGCATTCATCCGTCCGTAGCGGAGTGAATGTATGCCGAATGCCACGCACGTCGCCGTCGAAGCGCACCCGCAGAGCGCGACGGTCTATCTCGCCGGCCGCGTCTCCATTGCCGCGCTCATCGACGCGCTGCACCGGTGCGAATCCCTGCCTAACGGAGTGTGGCTGCTGCGCGTCGACGCGTCGGCGGCCGAACCGCTGGATAGCGCCGCGCACGCGGTGTTGATGCATGGCCTGCGCCGCTGGCGCGTGACCCGCGGCGGGGCGACGCAGCCGGGCCCCACCGACGCCCTCTGCCGCAGGCGCGACGCCCGCGACCGAGCACGGCGTGACCCATCCGTGACACGTCCACGGTCGTTGCGTTACGCCGTCGATGCACCGTTCCACACACCAACTTGAGAGGAGCTACTCGTGAATTACAGGTTCACGCGTGCCGTCGCCTTGGGCCTCGCGGCCGTGGCGGTCAGCACTTCGGCCGCAGTCGCGCAGGGCGCCGACCTCACCGGAGCCGGTTCCAGCTTCGCCTACCCGATCTACTCGAAGTGGGCGTCGATCTACGCCGAGAAGACCGGCGTCAAAATCAACTATCAGTCCATCGGTTCGAGCGGCGGCATTCGCCAGCTCTCCGACCAAACGGTCGACTTCGGGGCCTCGGACGGCCCGATGACCGACGACCAGATGTCCAAGGCCAAGGGCGGTCCGATCCTGCACATTCCTACTGTGTTAGGCGCGGTCGCCATCACGTACAACCTGCCCGATGTGACGCAGCCGCTTCGACTCACGGGCGACGTGCTCGCGAACATCTACTTGGGCAAGGTCACGAAGTGGAACGACGCGTCGATCACCGCCTTGAATCCCGGCGTCACGCTGCCGGGCTCGGACATCGTGGTCGTGCATCGGTCTGATGGAAGCGGGACGTCGTACATCTTCACCGATTACCTGGCCACGGTGAGCCCGGCGTGGGCGAGCGGACCGGGCAAGGCGCAGTCGATCAACTGGCCGGTTGGGTTAGGCGGCAAGGGCAGCGAAGGCGTCACGGGGCAAGTGAAGCAGACGCCGGGCGCGATCGGCTACGTCGAGCTGTCGTATGCCAAGGAGAACAAACTGCCCACGGCGCTGATCAAGAACGCCGCCGGCCAGTGGATCGCCCCGACCATTGACGGCGTGACGGAAGCGGCGGCCGGCGCCTCGGCGAAGCTGCCGGAAAATTCGGACTTCCGCATCTCGATCGTGAACGCCCCGGGACGCGCCGCGTATCCGATCTCGTCGTTCACCTGGGTGCTGTTGTACAAGAACCCGACCGATGTGAAGAAAGGCAAGCAGCTCGTCGACTTCCTCCGTTGGGCAATTCACGACGGGGAGAAGGAAGCGCCGTCGCTCGACTACGCGCCGCTGCCGCCGTCCATGGTGGCGATGCTCGACAAGCGGCTCAACGAGGTCAACGTCGCGGCCCGGTAGTCCTCACTCGATCTCGCACTCACCACTCACTCAACTCCATGCCCACGTTTCGCTCGATGCTCGCCGTAGCCGCGGCGACGCTGCTGGCCGTGCCTACGGCACGCGCCCAGCAATACCAGAAGGACAGTACGAAGACCGACACCACGGCGACCAAGCCCAAAACACCGGCGCTCGATTTCTCCGGCTGGTTGTTCGGCAACTATCAATATGAAACCGACGCCGCGTCCGAGAAGGCGAACGGCGGCAGCCACGCGAACAAGTTCGACATTGAGCGTGCGTACCTCACGTTCAAGATGCCGGCCGGCAAGCGGATGAGCGTTCGCATCACGACGGACATCCAGCAAGGCCAGACGGACCCGACCGCGTATCAGGGCTGGTTCGTCCGACTCAAGTACGCCTACCTGCAGTGGGACTACGCGCTGCCCGACTCGAACGGATTCTCGGCGCTGGCGCGGTTCGGGATGCTGCATACGGTGGTGATCGACCACGAGGAAGGCTTCTGGCCGCGTTGGGTGTCGAAGACGTCGTTGGACCGGCTGAGCTTCTTCTCGTCGGCGGACCTGGGCGCGGCAACGCAGCTCACGCTGCCGCACAAGTTAGGCGAGATCTACGGCACCATCACCAACGGCGCGGGCTACCAGGCGCCCGAGGCGAACAGCTTCAAGGACTTCGCGCTGCGCCTGTCCCTCACACCCTTCGGCTCGACGAACAGCTACTTCAAGACGCTGACGATCTCGCCCTGGGGCTACTTCGGGAACAACGCCAGCACGTTCGTGAACGACCCGACCAATCCCATTTCGAGCGGCCTGGCGAAGAACCGCTACGGCCTGTTCGTGGGCATCAAGGATCGGCGCGCTCAGTTAGGCGCGGAGTGGGCGGAGAAGAAGGATGACTCCGATGCCGGCAGCGACGATGCACTCGATCAGGTCGTGACCACCACGACGGGCAAGCTGTACGACGGCTTCGCGGTGTTGCGCCCGTTGGAGTGGGGCAAGGACCACGGCAAGGTGCCGTCGATCGGTATTCTCGCGCGCTACGACCACTTCACGCCGAGCAACACGTCGAACGGATACCAGGAATTCCTGGTGGGCGGCATTTTCTGGGACACCTCGCCCAAGACGTCGTTCTCGCTCGACTACCAGAAGACGACGCCCAAGGGCGGCCTAACGGGGAACCCGACGGAGTTGTGGTACTTGCACTGGCAGGTCCTGTTCTAGAATCGGGGAACCGCGCGCCAACGGGCGCGCCGAGGGACAAGGGAAAAGGGAAAAGAGAGGCGGCATGACAATCCGCTTTCCTTTTCCCTTTTCCCCATTCCCCCAGCGCGCCTCCGGCGCGCGCTTCCCTGCTTCCGTGACGCTCTCGTTACACCCTCGCCGCTGAACCGCTCGTTCGCGCCGTGCAGTTTTCTCGTGTGGGCCTTCCCCTCGAAACGACTGCACGGAGTCTTCGCATCGTGACCCTGCGTCGCACCATGCCAAGCGTCCTGCTCGCTGCCGCGGCTGCCGTCGCGTGCGGCGGCGGGTCGTCCACTCACACGGTTTCGGGCGACACGCCCAACGCGGCCGCCGCGGGGAGCGGCGTGGACTTGACGGGCGCGGGGGCCACCTTCCCGTATCCGATCTACAGCAAGTGGTTCGCGGACTACGCGCAGGAGACGAGCGTTCGCATCAACTATCAGTCGATCGGATCGGGGGCGGGATCCGGCAACTGAGCGAAGGCACGGTGGATTTCGGTGCGTCGGACGCGCCGATGTCGGACGACGAGCTCGCCAAGGCGAAAGGCGCGGTGCTCCATTTCCCGACGGTGATCGGCGCCGTGGCCGTGACCTACAATCTGCCCGCGCTCTCGGCGCCCATTCGCCTAACGAGTGACGTGGTGGCCGACATTTTCCTCGGCCACATCACGAAGTGGAACGACAGCCGCATCCGCGCCACGAATCCGGGCGTCGCGCTTCCGTCGACCGATGTGTTGATCGTGCACCGCGCCGACGCCAGCGGTACGACGTACATCTTCTCCGACTACCTCTCGGCGGTGAGCCCCGACTGGTCCAAGGCGCCGGGCAAAGGGAAAGAGTTGGCGTGGCCCGTCGGCATCGGCGCCAAGGGCAACGAAGGCGTGGCCGGCCAGGTGAAGCAGACACCGGGCGCGATCGGGTACGTGGAACTCGCGTACGCCAAGCAGAACAACCTCCCCACGGCCGAGCTCAAGAACGCGTCGGGCGCGTTCGTGGCGCCGTCCATCCAATCGGCCACGGCCGCGGCGGCGGGCATCGCGGACCACCTGCCTAACAATACCGATTACCGCATCTCGATCGTGAACGCCCCCGGCGCGGACGCGTATCCGATCGCGTCGTTCACCTGGCTGCTCGTGTATCGCAACCAGACCGATCCGGCCAAGGCGAAAAAACTGAAGGACTTCCTGCATTGGTACCTGCGCTCCGGGGAAAGCACCGCCGCATCGCTCGAGTACGCGCCGCTTCCCGAAAGCATGAAGACGCGGTTGGACGCGCGTGTCGACTCGCTGATCACCGGAGGCACGGCATGAGCGGGACCTCGCTCACGCCCACCGTTCTGGTCTCGGACAACGGGCCGGGGACCGTCGTCCGCATCCACGGCCGCCACATTGGCGACCGGATCTATCGCGGAGCGATCACGTTCTTCGCGCTGTGCGTGCCGATGCTCGTGGCGCTCATCGCGTGGGAGATCGCCGTGGCGGGCTGGCCGACGTTCCGCCACTTCGGGCTGTCGTTCCTGACGTCGAGCGATTGGGACCCGGTCAAGGAACAGTTCGGCGCCGCGCCCGCGATTTACGGCACGCTCGTGTCATCGGCCATTGCGCTCGTCATTGCGACGCCGCTCGCCGTCGGCGTGGCGGTCTTTCTCTCCGAGTTCGCGCCGCGGTGGATGCGGCAGCCGGTTGCTTTCCTGGTCGACCTGCTGGCCGCGATCCCGAGCGTCGTCTACGGCTTGTGGGGCATCTTCGTGCTGCTGCCGCTGCTGCGCGACCCGGTGATGCCGTTCCTCCGCGACACGCTCCAGCTGGGCAACACGCCCTTCTTCACCGGTCCGGCGTACGGACCGAGCATGCTGGCGGCCGGCCTGATCCTCGCGATCATGGTGCTCCCGTACATCGCCTCGGTGTCGCGCGAAGTGTTGCTGGCCGTGCCGCGGGCCCAGCGCGAAGCGGCGCTGGCGTTAGGCGCGACGCGGTGGGAAGCCGATCTGGCGCGCGGTGCTGCCCTACGCCAAGTCCGGCATCATCGGCGGGGTCATCCTGGGCTTGGGCCGGGCGCTAGGCGAAACCATGGCGGTCACGATGCTCATCGGCAACCGCCACGAGATCTCGGCGTCGCTGTTCGCGCCCGGCTACACCATGGCGTCGCTCATCGCGAACGAATTCAGCGAGGCCACGAGCGACCCGCACTTGTCGGCGCTCATGGCGGTGGGGTTCACGCTGCTCGTCATCACGATCATCGTGAACGCGATCGCGCGCTGGCTCGTCTGGCGCGTCGGCGGCGGCGCCGCCTCGAGGCCGCTATGACCGCGGGCGTCATCCCCACCCCGACCAGCGCCCCAGCGCGCGCCAGCGCGCCGTGACCGAACGCACCCGGCGCAGCCTCGGCCGGCGCCACGTCGTGAACGGCATCATGCTCGGCGTGCTCGCGCTCGCGGCGGTGATCGCCGTGCTGCCGCTCGTGTTCATCCTGTTCCATCTGCTCGCGCAAGGGCGCCACGTCGCTCGACTGGCATTTCTTCACGAACATGCCCAAGCCGGTCGGAGAAGCGGGCGGCGGCATGGCCAACGCGATCGTCGGGACGCTGATCGTTGATCGGGATGGCGATGCGCGTTCGGCTTGCCCGTCGGCATCGGCGCGGGCCTCTATCTGGCCGAGCACCGCGGCACGCTGGCTGGCGAACAGCGTGCGGTTCCTGGCCGACGTGCTCAATGGCCTGCCGTCGATCGTGATGGGCATCTTCGCGTGGCAGTTCCTCGTGCGGCCGGTGGGCCACTTCTCGGCGCTGGCCGGCGGCGTCGCGCTCGGCGCGATGATGATTCCGCATGTCGCGCGCACCACCGAGGAGATGGTCCGCACCGTGCCGACGTCGCTGCGCGAGGCCGCGCTTGCGCTAGGCTACGCGCGGTGGCGCACGTCGCTCACCATCGTGCTGCGCACCGCCAGCGCCGGCATCGTGACCGGCGTGCTCGTGTCGCTCGCGCGCATCGCCGGCGAAACCGCGCCGCTCCTCTTCACGGCCTTCGGCAACCAGTTCTGGTCCACGTCGCTCAAGCAGCCGATCGCCGCGCTGCCGCTCCAGATCTTCACCTACGCCATGAGTCCCTACGACGACTGGCACCGCCTCGCATGGGCCGGCGCCCTCGTCCTCATCGCGCTCATCCTCGTCATCAGCCTCGTCGCCCGCTTCGCCACCCGGGCCCGCTTCGACACGGAATCGGCGATTGAGGTGAAAAGCCAGGTCGCCGGTTTGGCCGACGTGCGGCCCGAGAACGAGACGCGCTCTGTGAGACCGGAGCGCATACGCTTGGTTTCCGAGACGCTCGATGCGTGGTTCGGGTCGATCCACGCCGTGCACGGCATCACGCTGCCCGTTCCGGACGGCATCGTCACCGCGATCATCGGGCCCTCGGGCTGCGGCAAGTCGACGATCTTCGCTGCCTCAACCGCATGCACGAGACTGTGCCCACCGCGCGCGTGTCGGGCCACGTGCTGCTCGATGGCCGCGACATCTACGCCCGCGACGTCAACGCCATCGCCGTGCGCCAGCACATCGGCATGGTGTTTCAGCGGCCGACGCCCTTCCCCACCATGTCGATCCGCGACAACGTCGCCGCCGGGCTTCGACTGCTCGACGGCCGCATGTCGCGACGCGCAGACCGACGAGATCGTCGAGCGCGCGCTGCAACGCGCCGCGTTGTGGGATGAGGTCAAGGATCGCCTGCATGACAGCGCGCGTCGCGCTTTCCGGCGGCCAGCAGCAGCGGCTCTGCATCGCGCGCGCGCTCGCGATCGAGCCCGAGGTGCTGCTCCTCGACGAGCCCACGGCCTCCCTGGACCCGCTCAGCACACAGAAGGTCGAAGAGTTGGTCTACGAGCTGCGCCGCGACATGACCGTCGTGATCGTGACGCACAACATGCAGCAAGCGGCGCGCGTCTCCGACCGCACGGCGTTCTTGCTCGCCGGCGACCTGGTCGAGATGGCGCCGACGAACGCGCTGTTCACGATCGCCGACGGACCCGCGCACCGAGGCCTACATCACCGGGCGGTTCGGATGAGCCACGACCGTCGAAACGCCTCGCCCGCACGCCGGCATGTCAGACTCCGACGGTGCTCGTCCGGCACCGCCGCCTCTCGAGGCGGCGCTCGAATTCACCGGGCTCATCGAGATTCGCGACTTTTCATTCTGGTACGGCGCGAAGCAGGCGCTCACCAGTATCATCGCTGAGCATCGCGCCGCGCTCGATCACCGCGCTCATCGGCCCGTCGGGATGCGGGAAGTCGACGCTTTCTCCGCTCGATCAACCGCATGCAACGATCTCATGCCCGGCGACGCGGCACGAAGGCGAGATCCTGCTCGACGGCACGGACATTTACGGATCCGACGACCGACATCGTCACGTTGCGCCGACGCGTCGGGATGGTGTTCCAGCGGTGGAATCCGTTTCCCAAGTCGATCTACGACAACGTCGCGTACGGTCCGCGCATCAACGGCCTCGCGCGCACGGACGAGCTCGACGACCTCGTGGAGAGTCTCGCTTCGCCGCGCCGCGCTGTGGGACGAAGTCAAAGACCGGCTGCGCGCGACGCGCGCTCGGCCTCTCGGGCGGCCAGCAGCAACGCCTCTGCATCGCCCGCGACGCTCGCCAACGACCCCGAGGTGCTGCTGCTCGACGAGCCCGCTCGGCGCTCGACCCGATCGCGACGCAGAAGATCGAGGAGCTGCTGTACGAGCTCAAACGCGAGCTCACGATCGTCATCGTCACGCACAATATGCAGCAGGCGGCCCGCGTCTCCGACTACACCGCGTTCTTCTACCTGGGCGGCTCGTGGAAGTGGGACCGACCGATCAGCTGTTCACCGCCCCTCGCGAAGCAGCGCACCAACGCGTACATCACAGGGAGGTTCGGATGAGCTCCGCATCCGAGTCGTACGAACACCGACGGGCTTCCGCCATTTTCACGAGCAGCTGGCGAACTGCTCAAGCAGCGGCTGCTCGACATGTCGGAGCGCGCCGAGGCGCTGGTCGACCTCGCGGTCGACGCGCTCCTGCAGCCGGACACCGGACAAAGCCGAAGCCGTCATCAGCCGGCGATCGCGAGCTCGACGCGCTGGAGGTCGAGATCGAGGAGCTCGGCGATTCGCTGCTCGCGCTGCAACAGCCGATGGCGCGCGATCTTCGCTTCATCGTCAGCGCGATCAAGATCTCGAGCGACCTCGAGCGCGTGGGCGACCACGCGGTCAACATCGCGCAGTCGGCCCAGCGTCTGATCGCGACCTGCGTTCGATCGATCACGCCGGAGCCCGAAATCGAGGACATGGCGCGCCGCGCGCGCGGCATGCTGGGCGATGCGCTGGACGCGTTCATTCGCGCCGACGGCGCGCTGGGGCGCGAAGTCTGCAAGCGGGACGACGCAGTGGATGCGCTGCACGACTCGCTGTTCCGGATCCTGCTCACGCACATGATGAGGACGCCGACGCACGATCATCGGCCGTCGCTCGAGCTCATCCTGGTGAGCCGCAACCTCGAGCGGGTCGCCGATCTCGCGACGAACATCGGCGAGGACGCCGTGTTCCTCGCCGAGGGGAAGCAGATCAAGCACCACCTCGAGGATCCCGCGACACGCCGGGCGCCGGGACGCAGAGCCGTCCCGTCGGTCGAGGCTAACGGAGGACGCCGACGGCACCGGCGTCGGCTCTTCGTCCGGAACCGCGATGCGCCGCGCTGCGCCGCGCTCGCCGCAACGCGGCGAAGCGAGTTCGGGTCGCCGCCATCGACATCGGGTCGAACTCGATCCGCCAGATCGTCGCCGACGTCTCCGCCAACGGCCACATTCGCGTCGTCGACGAGATGAAGGCCCAGCCTCGGCTCGGCACCGGCGTCGTCCAGACCGCGCCGCCTCAGCGCCGCACGCCATGCGAACGGGCCCTCGAAGCGCTGACCCGCATGGCGACGCTGGCGCGCAACGCGGCGCCACGCGCATCGAGGCCGTCGCCACGAGCGCCGTGCGCGAAGCCGTCCAACGGCGCGCGAGTTCCTGGACATGCGTGCGCGCCGAGGCGCGGGCCTGCGCGTCCGCATCCTCGATGGACGACGACGAGGCGCTGCTGCTTCCGCAGCGCGCTCGCGCACTTCGATCTGGGCGTCGGCCGCACGGTCGTCATGGACATTGGCGGCGGCTCGCTCGAGCTCGCGCTTGAGCGCCGCCGGACTGCTCGACCGCGCTCATCTCGCTGCCGTTCGGCGCGATCCGCCTGACCGAGCAGTTTCTCGAAGCAGGCGCACGCAGCCGCCGCGCCGTCGGAGCGCGCTGCGCCGCCACGTGCGCGACGAGCTTCGCAGCACTCTGCCGGCGCGCGACTGGCGCGGCGCGCAGCTCATCGGGTCGGGCGGCACGTTCACCAACCTCGCCGGCATGGCCCTCGCCCGGCAGGGCTGCGCGCCGCGCGGACGGTGCACGGCACGCGCGTCACACGCGTCGAGCTCGAGCACATGCTCGATGCGCTGCAGGACATGTCGCTCGCCGAGCGCCCGCCGGTGCCCGGACTCAACGCGGGCCGCGCCGACATCATCGTCGCGGGACTCGCGGTCATCGCCGAGGTGCTCGCGCGCCTCGATGCGCGCGAGCATCGTCGTCTCCGCGTACGGCATTCGCGAGGGCCTGTTGCTCGAGACGGCGCGCGTCGACGCCGCACGTCGCCGACCCTGGCGAAGCGCGCGCGCGATCGGTCGAGCGCTCGCCGAGGCGTGCGCACTACGAAGCACCGCACGCCGATTCACGTGCAGCGTCTGGCCCTGCAGTTGTTCGACGCCTTCGGCGACCGCCTCGGCTGCTACGCCGGCCGATCGCGACGTGCTCGCGGATGCCGCGCTGCTGCACGACATCGGCTACCACATCAACTACGACAAGCACCACAAGCACTCGTTCCATCTCATCCCGCACGCCGAGCTGCTCGGGCTGACGCCGGAGGAGCAGCTCGTGGTCGCCAACGTCGCGCGCTATCACCGCGGGGCCGCGCCGCGAAATCGCACGAGACGTTCGTCGACGCTCGACCGCGCACTGCGCCGTCAGGTCAGGCGGCTGGCGGCGATCTTGCGCGTCGCGGACGGATTCGACCGCGGACACGCCGGCGCCGTGGCGCGCATGCGCGTCCGATGGCTCGCGCCCGGGATGCGCATCACCGCCGTGCCGCGCACGGCGGGCCAGGCGCTACGACTCGAACTGTGGGGTGCGACCCGCAAGCGCGCGCTTCTTGAACGGGTGGCGGGCGTGCCCGTCCACATCGTCGGCGCCTAACGATTCGTTCAGGCGACTCGGGCGTCCGCCGGCGCCGGCGCGGGCGCCGCCTGCGTGGGCGGCGCCGCGCCCCACGGGTCGCGCAAGAACAAGCCGATGCGATCCGCGCTCCGGCTCGCCCGGCGCCGGCTGCCGCTGCCGATAGCTCCCGTCGGCGCCTAGCTCCCACGCCTGGCGGTTGTCGGCCAGACAGCGTCGCCAGCAGCGCACGCAGCGACGTGTGCAGCGACGGATCCTCGACCGGCACCACCGCCTCGACGCGCCGGTCGAAATTGCGCGGCATCCAGTCGGCGGAGCCGATGTAGAACTCTGGCGCCCCGCCGTTCGCGAACTACCAGACGCGCGAGTGCTCGAGGAACCGGCCCGACGATGCTGATCACGCGGATGCGCTCGCTGACGCCGGGGACGCCGGGACGCAGGCAGCAGATCCCGCGCACGATCAGGTCGATCTCCACGCCGGCGCGCGACGCGCGTAGAGCGCCTCGATCATCTCCGCGTCGTCGAGCGCGTTCATCTTCGGCCATGATCCGCGCCGGCCGCCCCGCGCGCGCGTGCTCGGCCTCGCGCTCGATCAGCTCCAGGAAGCGCTCGCGCATGCCGTGCGGCGCGACGAGCAGCTTGCGGTACACGTCGCTGGCGCGAGAACCCGGTCAGCACGTTGAACAGGTCGCTCACGTCGGCGCCGATGCGCGGGTCTGCACGTGAAGAGCCCGAAGTCGGTGTAGAGCCGCGCCGTCTTGCGGTTGTAGTTGCCCGTGCCCGATGTGCACGTAGCGGCGGATGCCGTCCGCCTCGCGCCGCACGACCAGCGCGATCTTGGCGTGGGTCTTGAGCCCGACGACGCCGTACGCCACGTGCACGCCCGCGCTCTCCAGCGTGCGCGCCCAGTTGATGTTGTTCGCCTCGTCGAACCGCGCCTGGAGCTCGACCAGCACCGCGACCTGCTTGCCCCGCTGCGGCGGCATCGATCAGCGCGCGCACGATCGGCGTGTCGCCCGACGTGCGGTAGAGCGTCATCTTGATCGCCAGCACCTCGGGATCTTCGGCGCGCCGCTCGATGAACTGCTCGACCGTGCGCTGCGAACGATGTCGAACGGGTGGTGCACCAGCACGTCGCGCTCGCGGATCACGTCGAAGATCGCACCGTTCGATTCGCGCAACGGTCGCGGCACCGACCGGCACCAGCGGCGGGTCCCGCAGCTCGGGAATGTCGAGCGTCGGCGAGCGCCATGAGGTCGCCGAGGTCGAGCAGCGGGCCGGCGTCGTGCACGTCGCGCTCGGTGAGCGGCGCATCTCGGGCGGCATCCGATCGTCGCGCAGCTCCTCGAGCAGCAGCGCGCGCAGCTGCCTCCGGCATGTCCCGTCTTCCACCTCGAGGCGCACCACTTCGCCGAAGCGGCGCTGGAATACCTGCTCCTCGATCATCGCCAGCAGGTCTTCGGCTTCCTCGTACGGCGCGATCTCGAGGTCGGAGTTGCGCGTGATCCGGAACACGTGCCAGTCCAGGATCTTCATTCCCGGGAAGAGCGTGCCGAGGTGCGCGCCGATCACCTGCTCGAGCGGCACGAACTGGTTCGGCCGCCGCACGGGCACCCAGCGCGGGAGGCTCTGCGGCACCTTCACGCGCGCGAAGTGCTCGACGCCCGTGCTCCGGATCGCGGAGCTGCACCGCGAGCGACAGCGACAGGTTCGAGATGTACGGGAACGGATGCCCCGGATCGACGGCGAGCGGCGTCAGCACCGGGAAGACGTGCGCCTCGAAGAACGCGTCGAGTCGCGGCGCGCTCGTCGCGGCCAGAGTCCGCCATGCTGAGAAGACCGACGCCGTGCTGCGCCAGCGCGGGCAGCAGCTCCTCGTGCAGGCAGCGCTGCGCCTGCTCGAGCAGTTCGCTCCACTCGTGCGCGAATCGCGTCGAGCTGCTCTCGCGGCGTCAGTGCCGTCCGGCGCCGGTCGCGGTCACATCGCGCCGCCACCTGCCGGCGCAGCCCGGCCACGCGCACCATGTAGAACTCGTCGAGGTTCGTGCTGAAGATCGCCAGAAACTTGAGCCGCTCGAGCAGCGGATTGCGCTCGTCGAACGCCTCGTGCAGCACGCGCGGGTCGAACTCGAGCCAGCTGAGCTCGCGATTGATGAACAGCAATGGCGATAAAACGAGATCAGACATGGTCCACGAGATAGCGACAGGCGAGGCGGGGAAGTCGCACTATTATGGCCGCCACCACTGTGAAAGATCACGTTTTGGTCACGGGATGACAACAAAGTGGCGCTCGAGACCATGCGTCTGTTCAATCAAGCCTACGGCCCCTAACCGGCGCCTGAGGCCGAACAGCCGGCCCTTGATATATTACCAACTAGTAAGCTATTGCCGCTTCCTTGGTCCTGAAGACTTGTGTCTCGGGCCGGGTAATGGGAATTGTTTCCCGAGGGGTTGCTGATCCTCTCGTGGGCTCGAAGAGGACCCGGGCTGGACGCATCCTGCCCGCTTTGTAGTGGCACTCGAGGCGTGCGCTGCGGGGACGAAAGTCACCATCATCCATGACGGCTTCGCAGGCACCGGCCGCGCCGATTGGCCCGCATTGGTGGCGGATTATGAGCGTGGCTCTGATGTGCACAGAATTCTGGACGGCCTGGCGGCCCTGGTGAATGCAAGCGAGAGCTGACCGAAAGAGAGGCGGAGCGACTGATACGCTGTTTCGGATGCTGGCCGACCCGACGCGCCGGCGCATCCTTGATCTGCTGGCCGAGCGGGGTCCATTGAACGTCACAGAGCTGGCGGGGGAGTTCCCCAATCTGGTCGCGTCGGGCATTTCCAAGCACCTGATGGGACTCCGCTCCGCCGGGCTGGTCCAGGCCAGTCGTGAAGGCCGCCAGCATAAGTACTCGTTGGAAGCCGCGGCAATAAAGGACGCGCTGGCGCCTTGGCTCCGGAAATACGACCGCTACTGGGAACGCGCGCTGGAGCGGTTGCGCGATTTGTCCGAAGAAGGGGCGGGAGAGTAACGCCTCGTTGGATAGTTCTGCTTTCGCACAAGGAAGGGCAATCGTGAAGCTTCTTCTCACCTCTGCCGGCATCAAGAACCAGAGCATCCACAATGCGCTGGTAGACCTGCTGGGCAAGCCGATCGCCGAGTGCAGCGCCCTCTGCATTCCCACCGCGGGCTACGCGCACCCCATGGCCGGGCCTGCCGCGGCATGGCGGTTCATCACCGGACGGGCCACGACCCCCATGTGCGAATTGGGTTGGAAAACTTTGGGAGTCCTGGAGCTCACTGCGCTCCCAAGCATCGCCGAAGAGCTCTGGGTCCCCTTGGTCCGGAAGACCGACGTTCTACTAGTCACTGGCGGCGATGCCCTCTATCTGTGCCACTGGATGCGGCAGTCCGGACTCGCGGACCTCTTGCCATCGCTGCGCGAAGCGGTCTGGGTTGGACTAAGCGCCGGGAGCATGGTGCTGACCCCCCATATCGGGGAGGACTTCGTCAGCTGGAAGCCGCCTAACGGTGGCGATAGCACGCTGGGAGTGGTCGACTTCTCAATCTTTCCGCACGTCGATCACGAGAAATGCCAGAGAATTCCATGGCCAACGCAGAACGATGGGCGTCCCGGATCCCAAATCCGGCGTACGCGATCGACGACCAGACCGCCATCACAGTTGTCGACGGCACCGCCGAAGTTGTGTCCGAGGGTCATTGGAAGCTCTTCAGTCCCTAAGACGAGGCCGTCCGGTCGGCGCTCATCAAGTCGTTGCTCGCGGGCGCGCGAGTGACGATCGGTGGCTCTAGTCGGGCGGACTAACGATTGGGCGTCAGCCTCCGACGCCAGTTGTAAGTCGGCTCAGTAGCAGCCAGCATACCGCCGACATGGCCGCAGCGGCCGGAATCGTGAGAATCCAGCCCCACACGATGCGGCCGGCAACGCCCCACCGGACGGCCGACAACCGCTGCGTGGCGCCGACGCCGACGATCGATCCGGTGATCGTGTGCGTGGTGCTCACTGGAATTCCGAACTGCGTGGCCAACAGGATGCTCAAGGCCCCGCCGGTTTCGGCGCAAAAGCCGCCCACTGGGCGGAGCCGCGTGATCCTGGACCCCATGGTGTGCACGATCCGCCATCCGCCTAACGCAGTGCCCAGCGCGATGGCGGTGTACGCGGCGATCTCGACCCAGTGCGGGATGATGTCGCCGTGGGTGATGTACAGGTGGCTCAGCATACCCGGCTCGTGCGCGAAGTACCCCTGCGTCGATACCAACAGTCCGACGATAATCCCCATCGTCTTCTGCGCGTCATTTGCGCCGTGCGACAGCGAGAAGAACGCCGAGCTGGCCAGCTGCGCCACGCGGAAAATGCGGTCGACCCGTCCCGGTGGCGTGCGGCTGAAGAGCCAGTACACGGCAACCATCAGCACGAAGCCGAGGATCATTCCGATGACCGGCGAGAGAACGATGAAGATCAGTGTCTTCGTCCAGCCGGCCGGAATGATCGCCGAGAATCCTGCCTTCGCGACGGCGGCGCCGCCGTAGCCCCCGATGAGTGCGTGTGATGAGCTGGAGGGAAGGCCGAAGGACCAGCGTGATGACGTTCCACGCGATGGCGCCCAACAGCGCGCCCAAAATCACGTTCGGATCGACAATGGCAACGTGGATCATGCCCTGCCCCATCGTCCGCGCCACCGCCGTCCCAACCGTGAACGCCGCCGCGAAGTTGAAGCACGCCGCCCACAGCACCGCGGGCAACGGCTTGAGCACACGCGTACCCACGACAGTCGCGATGGAGTTGGCGGAGTCGTGGAAGCCGTTGCTGAAGTCGAACAGGAACGCGACCGCAATGATCGCGATGACGTACGTGACCACCGATCAGGCGTGCTTGAGAGCGATGCTCTCGAGAACGTTCGACACGTCCTCGCACTGATCCAGCGCGCGCTCGAGCGTATCGTACAGCTCCTTCCACTTGATCACTTCGAGCGGATCCGGAGTGCCGCGAAACAGCTCGCCAACGGCCTCGTGGTAGAGCGCGTCGCCTTCTTCCTCGCGCATCTTGATCTCCCGGCCCTTGTCGACGATGAAGCGCACGTCGCGCATGTGCGCCACGGCGCCCTCGAATGGCATCGGTCGCCTGGATCAGCACCTGGCAGATCTTTTTTGCCGCTTCGTGGACGTCGGTGATGTGAAACATCGCGGCGCGGCGTGCGGTGCCGTCCACCAGGTCGACCACGTTGTCGAGTCGCGATGCGAGCAGGTGAATGTCTTCACGATCGAACGGCGTCACGAACGTCTTGTCGATGCGCGCGATGATGTCGTGGGTGATCGTGTCCGCCTCGTGCTCCACCAGCTTGATCGCCGACGTGAAGTGATCCAGTCGCGAGGGGTCGGCGAACAGGCCGGCCAAGAGGCGCGCCGCAGCGGTGAGCCGCTTGGACAACTGCTCGAACATCGCGAAGAAGGCGGTGTCTCTCGGAATGAGACGCACGATATCGATTCGCTCCTGTTAGGCGGATGCGCTGCGCGCGCGTGACGTGGCGCAGCCGGTGTGTCGCTCCGGATGCCGCACGAGCTCGGCCAAGGGCGTTGGATCGGCGTCGAGACAGCGCGCGATGCGCACGCCGCTCGACGTCCCAATGCGCGTCGCGCCGGCGGCGAGCATGCGGAGCGCGGCATCGCAGTCGCGGACGCCGCCCGACGCTTTCACACCAGTTGCCTCGCCCACCGCGCGCCGGATGAGCGACACCGCGTGCAATGTTGCGCCGCCCGCGGCATGGAATCCCGTGCTGGTTTTCACGAAGTTTGCCCCCGCATCGCGCGCGATGACACTGACGCGCGTGATTTCATCGTCGGTGAGCACCGCGCTTTCAATGATCACCTTCACCGTTCTGCCAGCCGCGGCCTGAATCACTGCCGCAATGTCGCTCGACACGTGCGTCCAATCGCCCGACTGGATGTGGCCGATCGCCGCGACCATATCGAGCTCATCGGCGCCCTCGCTCACTGCCAGGGCCGTCTCATTCGCTTTCGTTTCCGGCTCCGTCGCGCCCAACGGAAACGCGACCACGGTAGCCACCAAACTGGGCGCGCCCGCCAGCGCATCGCGACAGAACGGCACCCAGACCGGATTCACGCACACTGCCGCGAACTCGAGCTCTCGCGCCTCGGCGCACAACGTCTCAATGTCGCTGCGCGTCGCCTCGGCCTTGAGGATCGTGTGGTCGATGAGTGCCGCGATACGTGCGACGGGTGGAACTGGCACAGCCGGTGTTCGATGAAAGCGGATGACCCGGGCCTTGAATGCACGGAGGGCGGCACGGCAACGCAGAAGTTACACGGCCCGCTCCGCCGCCGGAACCACCGCGCGCGCGTCAGCCATAGTACGCGCCGAACACCGATCAATGTCGCCGCACCAGCTGCGGGTTGGCAAAGAGTGACACGAGGAGAAGGCCAGTGAGAAAACCGCCGACGTGCGCCCACACCGCGACACCTCCCGACACCGCGGGATTCATCTGACCGAGCTGCGGCAACCCCTCGAGAACTTGCAGGCCGAACCAGTACAGCAGAACCAACCACGCCTGGATCGGCAGCACGAAGATGATGAAGAACATGTTCACGTGCGCGCGCGGATAGAGCAGGAGATACGCGCCCATTATCCCTGAGATCGCGCCCGATGCGCCGACCGTCGGCACCGGCGATCCGGAATTCACCGCGATGTGAAGTGCTGCGCCTGCCAACCCGCAAATGAGATAGAACGCGAGAAAGCGCCCCGATCCCATGCTGTCTTCCACGCTCCGCCCGAACACCCAGAAGAAGAGCGAGTTGCCGAGGATGTGTCCCCAACTCGCATGAACGAAAATCGAAGTCAGCGGGGTGAGGATATTGATCGGCGAGTTGTCGACGGCGCAGACCATTCCGGGACCAATCGGAACGGCTGTCCCAAGCGCCACGCGATGCGTGAGCTCACCGGGCACGAGACCCAGGTCGCAGACGCTCTTGGCCAACGCGTAAGGATCGAAGCCGGCCTTCTCGACGAGTAGCCAGACCGCCCAGGTGACCGCGAGGATCAGGTACGTCATGCGCGGCCGACTGAGCCGTGGAAGGTCGTCACCGAGTGGGATCATTCAGTCCGCTCTGTCGTTCGAGACAACGCCTTCCGAATCTGCGCTTTCGAAGCTGCCAGTCTCGCGCACCGCGCCCCAGCAAGCCTGTCAATGTGGCGCGTTTATCGGGCCTCAAGTTTGCGAGAACGTTGGGCCGGAGAAATAGCATAAGGAATCGAGCGCCACTCTGTCGTGGCGACACTCGCATCAACGTACATCGAGGAAACTATGGCCGAAAAAGTAATCGGTATCGACCTGGGGACAACGAACTCGGTAGTAGCCGGTGATGG
This sequence comes from uncultured Gemmatimonadaceae bacterium, assembly GCA_963702675.1. Lineage (GTDB taxonomy): Bacteria > Gemmatimonadota > Gemmatimonadetes > Gemmatimonadales > Gemmatimonadaceae > JADGGM01. Next base: position 151,312 of record CAVPDN010000008.1, on the reverse strand, counting down.
AAGGCGGCGATCCCGTCGTCATCCCGAACGCCGAGGGGGGGCGCGTCACTCCGTCTGTGGTCGGGTTCACGAAGGACGGTGAGCGTCTGGTCGGCCAGGTCGCCAAGCGTCAGGCGGTGACCAACCCGCAGAACACCGTCTTCTCGATCAAGCGGTTCATGGGACGCAAGATGTCCGAGGTCACCGAGGAGATCAAGCGCGTTCCGTACAAGGTTGTCGCCGGACCGAACGATCTGACGGTGGTCGAGATCCAGGGAAAGCGATATACGCCGCCCGAGATCTCGGCGATGATCCTCCAGAAGATGAAGCAGACCGCCGAGGACTATCTCGGACACAAGGTCGAGAAGGCCGTCGTCACAGTGCCCGCGTACTTCAACGACTCGCAGCGCCAGGCCACGAAGGACGCCGGCCGCATCGCGGGTCTCGACGTACTCCGCATCATCAACGAGCCGACGGCGGCCGCGCTCGCATACGGCCTCGACAAGAAGAAGGATGAGAAGGTCGCCGTGTTCGACTTGGGCGGCGGCACGTACGACATCTCCGTACTCGAGCTGTACGACGTCGAAGGCTCGCGGCAATTCGAGGTGAAGTCGACCAACGGTGACACGCACCTGGGCGGCGACGACTTCGATCAGCGCGTGATCGACTGGCTCGTGACTGAGTTCAAGCGCGATCAGGGCATCGATCTGTCGAAGGACCCGATGGCGCTCCAGCGGCTCAAGGAAGCCGGCGAGAAGGCGAAGATGGAGCTGTCGTCCACGCAGCAGACGGACATCAATCTGCCGTTCATCACGGCGGATCAGTCGGGCCCCAAGCATCTCAACTATTCGCTCACGCGGGCCAAGCTCGAGCAGCTGTGCGACGATCTCGTGCAGCGCACGATTCCGCCCATGCAGCAGGCGCTCAAGGACGCCGGCCTCAAGCCCGAGGAGATCGACGAAGTGATCCTCGTGGGCGGCTCGACGCGCATGCCCAAGGTGCAGCAGATCGTCAAGGACTTCTTCAAGAAGGATCCGCACAAGGGCGTGAACCCGGACGAGGTCGTGGCAATCGGCGCGGCCATCCAGGGCGCTGTGCTCACGGGCGAGCAGAAAGACGTGCTGCTGCTCGACGTGACGCCGCTGTCGTTAGGCATCGAGACGTTAGGCGGCGTGACCACCGTGCTCATTCCGCGGAATACGACGATCCCGACCAAGAAGTCGGAGACGTTCTCGACGGCGGAGGACAACCAGACGCAGGTGGAGATCCACGTGCTGCAGGGCGAGCGCGACCTGGCCGTGTACAACAAGACCATCGGCAAGTTCCAGCTCACGGGGATTCCGCCGGCACCGCGCGGGATGCCGCAGGTCGAGGTGACGTTCGACATCGATGCCAACGGCATCCTGCACGTGACCGCGAAGGACAAGGCGACGGGCAAGGAGCAGAAGATCCGCATCGAAGCGTCGAGCGGTTTGTCGGAGGGCGAGATTCGAGCGGATGGTGAAGGACGCCGAATCGCACGCTGACGAGGACAAGCAGCGCCGCGACGAGATCGACACGCGGAATCGTCTCGACAGCCTGGCGTACGAGGTGGAGAAGAACTCCAAGGAATGGTCCGACCGTCTCGCGGCGGAGCTCAAGACCAAGCTCGAGAGCGCGGTGGAGCGCGCACGCAAGGCGCTACGCGGCGAGGACATGAACGAGATCAAGTCGGCGCACGAGGAGCTGACGCGTGCTTACAGCGAGGCTGGTCAATCGTTGTATGCACAGGGGCAGCAAGCGCAGGGTGAGACTGCCACCAGTCACGCGGCGCAAGAGAGTGCCGCCGACAATCCGAAGGGGACGGACCGCAAGGAAGACGTGGTCGAGGCCGACTACGAAATTGTCGAGGACGACAAGAAGTAAGCGGCAGGTGTGCGGCGTTTGCTCTGCCATAGCATCACGCGAGGCCGTGCGGTGGTCGCGTGAAACTTGCAACCGTGCATTGGTGTATCGTTCCTCATAGCTCTAACAGCGGATTTCAACGTATGTCGCCACATGATACTCGCCGTCCGCGGCTGGGCGCGTTTGGCATCGTTGCCATCGTCGCCATCATAGCGTTCGCGGGCGGACTCATTCTCGCCGGTGGGATGAACCTGACGCCCTTCGGCTTCGCACAGCAAACACAGACGCCGGCGCGTCTCGCATCGACAACCGTTGGGGGCATGGCGCCCGTTGCCGACTTGAGCAACGGATTCGTGTCGATTGTCGACCACGTGCGGCCGGCGGTGGTATCGATCACCACGGAGCGCGAGGCCCGCGTGCAGCGGATGCCGCAGGGTCAGATGCCGCCGGGCATGGAGGATTTCTTCCGGCAATTCGGCCCGCAGCAGTCGCAGCCGCAGGAAGGACTCGGCTCCGGGTTCATCGTCTCGCCCGACGGATACATCCTCACGAACAACCACGTCGTGGCCGACGCCGACAAGTTGAGCGTCAAGCTGTTCGACGGTCACGTGTACAAGGCGAAGGTGATCGGCCGCGATCCGACGACCGACGTCGCGGTGATCAAGATCGACGCGAGCGGGTTGCCCACCGCCTCGTTAGGCGACGACAGCAAGGCGCAGGTTGGGCAGTGGGTGCTGGCGATCGGCAATCCATTGCAGCTCGACTTCACGGTGACGGCGGGCATCATTAGCGCCAAGGGTCGGAGCGGCAACCTCAAGAGCCTCTACAACTCGCAGTGGGCAATCGTCGACTACATCCAGACGGATGCCGCGATCAATCCCGGCAACTCGGGCGGTCCGCTCGTCGACATCGGCGGCAACGTGATCGGCATCAACAGCGCGATCGCGAGCCAGACGGGCTACTACTCGGGTTACGGATTCGCGATTCCGATCACGCTCGCCAAGAGCGTGATGGATGACATCATCAAGTACGGCAAGGTGCGCCGCGCGATCCTCGGCGTGTCGATTCAGGATGTCGATCCGGCGGCGGCGCAGGCCGCGGGCCTCAAGGAGATTCGCGGTGCGCAGATACAAGGCAAGAGCCCCGACGGGCCGAGCCCGGCCACCGACGCCGGCATGGAGCCGGGCGACGTGATCATCGCGATCGACGGGCAGCAGATCGACCACGTGGCCGAGTTGCAGCGGATCATCCGGACGCACAAGCCCGGCGAAACGGTGGATGTCGAGGCAATGCGCTACGGCAAGCAGATGGACTTCAAGGTCAAGCTGGCGCAGGCGCCTAACGACGAACAAGTGGCCAGCGCCGACAGCAGCGCCCGCACCGACAACAACGCGTCGAGCTACGACAAGTTGGGCCTCATGGTGCAGCCGTTGAGCTCGGATGATGCGACGCGCGCCGGCATGCCGTCGTCGCAGCGCGGATTGGCCGTCACGGATGTGAAGGCCGGCAGTGTGGCCTATCGGCAGCTCTTCCCGGGCAGCGACGTCATCGTGCGGGTGCTCGATCCGAGCCCGGCGCACGAGGTGCGCACGGTCGCCGATCTCAACGAGACGCTGTCGAAGCTCAAGGACGGCGACGTGGTCAGCTTGCTGGTGTTCAACACGCAGCTCAAGGGCACGCACGTGGTGAATCTGCAGATCGGGCAGTAGCGCCGATCGTCACGGTTAGTCGAGCGGCCCGGCGGGATTTCCCGCCGGGCCGCTCGTGCATCCGGAAATGCCACCGTGGCTATTTCGCCACCGGCCCGTTAGGTTCGTCAGGTTCGTTAGGACGTTGCGGCGGCAGGGCCCGACCCGTTCGCGTTAGCCTGGACTCCCCACACCCCTCCATCACATGCGCCGTATTCCGTTCGCCCCGGTCATCGCGCTCCTCGCCGCGGCCGCGAGCCTCGCCGCCTGCTCCAACGACACCGGCCCGGGCGGCGGCACCCGCCTAACGGCCCGCCTGGCGGCGGGCGTCAACTTCACCTGCGCGCTCGATCACGCCGGCGCGGCCTTCTGCTGGGGCGGCGGCGCGTCCGGACAACTCGGCGATGGCACTGGGTCCCAGTCGGCGGTCCCCGTCCACGTGCAGGGTGGGCCCTACACGGCCATCGCAGCGGGCGACACCGCGGTGTGCGCAATACGCTTCGATCACCACATCGACTGCTGGGGCGACGCACCGGCGAAATGCTGCAACCAAATGCAGGCGAGCGTCCTCGTTCCGACACCACTCGGCGGGCCGAGCACCCGATTCACCAGCGTGTCGGTCGCGGGATTCAGCGCATGCGCGATCGATGAGGCGCAGCACGGCCTGTGCTGGGGCGAGGCCCTCGATGGTGCGTTAGGCAACGGAGACGCATCGGACACTGCCCTCCCGCCGGCCGTTACACTGCCCGGCGGACACGCATTCACGGCCCTCGAGCAAGGCATCTTCGGCGGATGCGGCATCGACACCGGCGGTGTGGCGTGGTGCTGGGGCAGCGACGTCGTCGGTGAGCTCGGCGTGAACGACTCGACCGGGGCGATCGATGCCAGTGCGCCGATGGCGGTGGCCGGCGGCCTCCACTTCACTCAGATCGCGGTCGGCGGTGTGTACACGTGCGGCATCACGACCACCGGCCTCACCGAATGCTGGGGGATCAACGTGGCGGGCCAACTGGGCGATGGCGCGCCGGAGGAGGAGAACCGCGTCGCGCCGACCCCCGTTGCGAGCGGTGCGTTCGTGAGCGTATTCGCGGGCGCCAAGAACGACATCCTCGGCCATACGTGCGCGCTCGATGCATCCGGCGCCGCCAGCTGCTGGGGCGTCAACGACGTTGGTGAGTTAGGCGCCGCGAGCTCGAATCAGTGTCACTTCGGCGCCGGCCAGCCATGCTCCGTGTCGCCGATCGCGGTTGCCGGCGGCTTGAAGTTCGTCACGCTGGCCGTCGGTGACGACCACACATGCGGCATGGTCGCCGATGGGCACGTGTACTGCTGGGGCGGCAACGATCAGGGCCAGTTAGGCAACGGCACGACGGTGTCCGCCAGCAGTCCCGTGCTGTCGATGTTCGTTCCCTGATGATGTGTGCCGAGGGCCAACACCGGCGGTGGACCTTCGGCCGATTCGCCGCTACTTTCCGAGGCACGCGAGGGTGGCGGAACTGGTAGACGCGCTGGACTTAGGATCCAGTGGAGCAATCCGTGGGGGTTCGAGTCCCCCCCTTCGCATCGAGTCTCTCCCGGGCGCGAAACCATCGGCGACATTGCCGTGTCCCATCGAGGCTACCCCTCCGTGAGGACTGATGCGCGACCTGTGGCTTGATCTTCGCTATGCGTGCCGCATGCTCGCGCGCGCGCCGCTCTTTACCGCCGTCGTGATCCTCACGCTCGCGCTCGGCATCGGTGCGAACAGCGCGATCTTCTCGATCGTGAACGCCGTGCTGCTCGACGGCACGCCCTTCGACCACCCAGACCGGCTCGTGTCGTTGCAGGTGCGCTCCGAAAAGGGATATCGAGGGGCCGTTTCACTGCCTAACTATCATGACTGGCAGCGATCGGCGCGCGTGTTTTCGTCGATCGCGGCCGCTTCCGCTGACGGCTTCACGATCGTCGGATCCGGGGGTGCCGAGCACGTTCAGGCGACGCTGATGATCGGCGATCTGTTCGGGACGCTCGGGGTGCGTCCCCAACTCGGTCGCGCTCAGACCGCGAGCGAAACCGAGCGTGGCGCGGCCCCGACGGCCGTATTGTCGTATGCGTTCTGGCAGCGCGAGTACGGCGGCGCCCGATCGGTGATCGGCCGGGCGATCACGCTCGATGACCGGCCCTACACGATCATCGGTGTCGCGCCGCCGAGCATGGACTATCCGTACCCGCAATCCGACCTCTACGTGCCGGCCGGCGCCTCGCCTAACCTGCCGTGGGATCAGCGCGCCGCCACCTTCGGCCTGCGGGCGATCGCGCGCGTGCAGTCCGGCGTCACGTTAGGCATGGCGCAACAGGACATGGACCGCGTGACCCGGGAAATTCGCGATCGAACGGGTGATGCGACCACGGTTCGTGTGCAGGCGCTGCGGGATACGGTCATCGGCAGCGTCGAATCGGCGCTGCTCGCCCTCAGCGGCGCGGTCGCGCTCGTGCTGCTCCTCGCGTGCGCCAACATCGCGGCGCTGCTCATCGCGCGCGGCGAATCTCGCCAGCGCGAGATGGCCGTCCGATCTGCGCTCGGCGCCGGTGCCATGCGCCTGATGCGCCAACTCTGCACCGAGACGCTGGTACTCGCCGGGGCCGGCGGTGCCGCGGGCCTCATCGTGGCATGGTTAGGCATCAAGGCGTTCGGCCATGCGCTCCCGGCAACGCTGCCGGTCGTTCCTCCCTCGCGGTTGAGCACACCGGTGCTCGCGTTCACCGGCCTGGTCACGGTCGCAACGGCGCTCGTCGTCGGCCTGATCCCTGCCCTGCCCGTCGTACGCGCGCAGGAGGCCGGCAATGCGCTGAGCGCCGGCAGCGCGCGTGCCGGCGACGGTGCGCACCGCGTGCGGCTTCGCACCGTGCTGGTGACGACAGAAATTGCCTTGTCGGTGGTGTTGCTCGTCGGTGCCGTTCTGGCACTGCGCAGCGTCGCCGCGATGCGAGCGGTCGATCCGGGCTTCGACGCGCGCGGCGTCGTGACGATGCGGATCGCGCCCGACGACGAGGCGTACGCCGACCCTGCGCGCTGGATCGCGTTGTATCGGGACATTCTCGCCCGTACACGCGCGCTGCCCGGCGTCGAGGCGACGGGCCTGCTGAATGCCGTCCCGTTGTTCAGCGGGAGTTACGATGCGAATGCGCTGCCGGAAGGTCGCGCCGACACGCGCGACAATCGTGAGGCGTCGCTGGCGGCCTTGGCTCCGATCCGCCGAGTGATCACCGGCATCGACGCCGGCACCGCCGTGTATTACGTGCAGACGATGGACCACGTCGTGAACCAGAATCTCGCGACCGCCCACCTGCTCGAGCGACTGCTGTCCCTGTTCGCCGGCCTGGGTCTCATGCTGGCCGCGGTCGGCACGTATGGCCTCATGGCCTATACCGTTGCGTTTCGTACGCGAGAGCTCGGCATCCGCATGGCGCTCGGTGCGACGGTGGAGCAGGCGGTCGGCATGGTGATGCGCCGTGGACTGACGATCACGGCGGTCGGCGTCGCGTGCGGTGTCGGGGGCGCGCTGGTCGCGTCGCGAGCGCTGAGCGCGTCGCTCTTCGGCGTCACGCCCCTCGACCCGGTCGGATATGTCGTGGCGGGTGGATGCCTCGCGATCGTCGCGACGACGGCGACTTGGTTGTCGGCGCGGCGCGTGACGCGAATTCCGTCCGGGGTCGCGCTCCGGTCGGAGTGACATCGCGACCGCGCGAGTCGCGCGTGAAGGATACAGTGAAGCAATCCGTGGGGGTTGAATCCGCCCCTTCGCATCAGCTGGACAGTGCCACCATCGGATCGACGCGAATCGCGCGTCGCGCAGGCAGGTAGCTGCCTGCGAGCGCGACTAACGTGAGCAGCGCGGTGGCGAACGCGAACGTCACCGGGTCGTTCGGACTCACGCCGATGAGCACGCTCGCCAGCGAGTGCGACACGATCGCGGCGCCGATCAAACCCACGAGTGCCCCGGCGACCGCGAGTCGCGCTCCCTGGCGCATGATCATCCTCATCACGTCTGCACGGTCGGCACCCAGCGCCAAGCGAAGGCCGATCTCGTGCGTGCGCTCGCTCACAAGACATGAGATCACGCCGTACACTCCGAGCGCCGCGAGGAACAGTGCCGTGAGCGCAAACACAGCGATCAGCATCATGGAGAATCGGCGCATCGCAAGCGACTCCGAAACCACATCGCTCAACCGCTCGCCGCCGAATACCGGCAGCGCCGAATTCACCGCTTGCACCTCCGCGCGAACGGCGCGTTCGATGCCGCCGACCTCGAACCGGCCCTTGAGGAAAATCGCGAGATGCTTGCCCTCGACCTGAAACAGGCTCGTGTAGATGTGCGGCTCGCTCGCGCCCGCCAGCGAATCAGTCCGCGCATCGGCCACGATGCCGACGATCGTCGTCCAGTCGCGCGGCAACCGGCCCAACTCGACGCGCTTGCCTAACGCATCGTCGTGCGGCCAATAGCGTCGGGCCATGCTCTCGTTGATCACGGCCACGGACGGTTTGTCTCCGGTATCGAACTCCTCGAACGACCGGCCGCGCACGAGCGACATGCCGAGGGCGTGAAAGTAGTCGGGCGTGACCTCCGACCCGGTGAGCAACAGCGGCTGGTCCCCGTGCGACACATCGCCCTCGATCCGAACGCGCGTCACCGTCTGGTCCTGATACGGGTGATCGAGCGGAACGGCCGCGCCGCTGCCGAGTGCGACCTCGTCGACGCCAGGCAGGGCGCGGGCGCGGCGCACCACGTCGCGCACGAACGTCGCCGCGTCCGCAGCCGTCGGATACAGGTCTTCCTTCACCTCGTTAGGATACGGCAACCGCGTGCGCACCACCGTCACGTTGTGCGGATCGAAGCCGAGTGGAACGTTGAGCAGGCCCCAGAAGCTGCGTACGAGAAGGCCGGCGGTGCTCAGCAGCACTAGCGAAAGCGCGACCTCGCCGATCACGAGCACGTGTCTCGTGCGCTGGTGATCGCGCGAGCTCGTCGAGCCGCGGCCCTCGAGCTTCAACACGCGCGTGACGTCGAGACCGCGCACGTGCAGCACGGGCGCGAGACCGAACAGGGCGCCGGCGGCGAGCGACGCCAGGAACGCGAACGCGAGCACGCCCCAGTCGATCGTGATGTCGTTGAGGCGCGGCACCGTGTCGGGGATGAGCCTAACGAGCGTGTCCTTCGCGACAAGGACGAGCGCGAGGCCGACGAGGCCGCCGAGCACCGACAGCACCACACTCTCCGTGAGCAACTGCCGCATGAGACGCGACGGCGCGCCGCCGAGCGCTTGACGCACCGCCATCTCGCGCCCCCGTGTCGTGGCGCGGGCGAGCAGTAGATTCGCCACATTGGCGCAGCCGACGAGGAGCACCAGTCCGACGGCGCCAAGCAAGAACACCAGCGGTTGTCGAACGTCGCCCACGACGGCGTCCTTGAGCGGCACGAGGCGTACGCGCCAATCGCTGCGCGGCGGATAGGCAGCCGGGTATTCGCGTCGGAGCGCGTGGGCGAACGCGTCGACGCGTCGTTGGGCTTGGGCGAGGGTCAGGCCCGGCGCGATTCGCGCAATCGCCCCCGGAAACAGACTGCTTCGGGACATGACCGTCGATTGGAGCAGGGGCGCACCGGCGAACCCGAATGCCACCCACACTTGCGTGCGCCGTTCCTCGGCGACGCGCGCCGGCGACTGAAAGTGTGGCGGCATCACACCGACGATGCGATACGAATCGGAGTCGAGCTGCACGACGCGGCCGAGAATGTGCGGGTCGGCGCCGAAGGAGCCCTTCCAGAGCGCGTCGCTGATGATGGCCTGGGTATTGAACCCCGGCGTCGGATCCGACGGGTCGAACCCCGCGCCTAACTGTGGCGTCACGCCGAGCAGCGCGAAGTAGTTGGGTGCGACGATCTCGAGCGCGACGCGCTGCGGATGACTGAGGCCGGTGAGGTTGTTGTTGTCGAACCACGCCGGCGCGACGTACGTGAAAATGCCGGAACGCTGGAGATCGTGCCATTCGGGCGTCGACATGCCCACGTCGCGCGCGCCGATCCCGCCCAGGTCGTCCTCGATGCGCACCAGGTGCTCGGGATGCGTGTATGGGAGCGGGTGAATCAGCGTGGCTTGCACGACACTGAACATCGCGGTGCTCGCGCCAATGCCGAGCGCGATGGTGACGATGCCTAACGCGGCGAATCCGGGCGCCCGGCGCAGCATCCGCACCGCGAATTTGAGATCCTGGCCGAGTCGCTCGGCCGCCAAGCCGGCGCCGTTCCACTCGTCGCGCGCGATCTCCTGCACGAGGCCGACGTTCCCGAATTCACGGCGTGCATTGGCGGCCGCGTCGCGCGGCGACTCGCCGCGCGCGATGCGGTCGGCCTCCGCCATCTCGAGGTGTGCCTGGAGCTCAGCCGCCAGGTCCGCGGTGCGGCGTTCGCGCAGGCGCGTGAACCATCCGAGCATGCTCATGATTCCTCCGGCTGGGGCGCGACCATGAGTGCGGCGATTGCCTCGGTGAGCTGCTGCCATCGCGAGCGTTCGGCCATCAGGCGCGCGCGGCCTTTGGACGTGAGATGGTACAAGCGCACGCGCCGGTTGTTGTCCGAGAGGCCCCACTCGGTGGCGATCACGCGCTGGCGGAGGAGGCGCTGCAGTGCGGGATAGAGCGATCCGGTTTCGACCTGGAGGACGTTGTGCGACTGGGTGCGAATGAGCTGCACGATGCCGTAGCCATGGCAGGGTCCCCAGCGGAGGGCCTGGAGCACGATGAGGTCGAGGGTGCCTTGGAGCAGCTCGAGGCGCGACGTCGGCGGGTTCTTGGGTGTCATGGCCGGCCCGATTGAGTAGGCGCTCTACATACTGTAGGTAGGATGTCTACACTTGCCAGCCCTGTCAAGCCGCGGTACGAATGGTCGCAGGATCCATGATGCGCGCCGTCCGGCCGCGCGCCTGCCGGATGATTCTGTTCCCACCACCAGGAGATGCCCATGCGCCGTCCTTCGTTCGTGTCGGGCTGTTGTGCGCTCGTCGTGGCCGCCGGCCTGGCGGCCTGTTCCACCGATACGGGTCCGTCGTCGACGGCCACCCGCCTAACAGGGCGCCTCGCCGCCGGTGTGAACTTCACCTGTGCGCTCGACCACGCCGGCGCGGCATTCTGTTGGGGCGAGGGCGCATCCGGGCAGCTCGGAAACGGCGCGGCATTCGAGTCGCCGATGCCGGTCCGCGTCGCGGGCGGACCGTACCTCTCGCTTACGGCCGGCGGCGACGCCGCGTGCGGGCTCCATTTCGATTTCACTGTAGACTGCTGGGGTGCGGTGCCGGCCAGCTGCTGCGGTCCGGCGACCGGACCCTTCACCGCTCCGACGCCAGTCGGCGCGCCGGTCGGATTCTCGCACGTGTCGCTCGGCGCCGGCACCGGCTGCGGCATCGGCCGGTCGGGCGACACCTATTGCTGGGGTTCAGAGCTCCTCGGAGCGTTAGGCAACGGCGAACAATCGGACACCGCCGTCCCGCCGGTGCCTGTCGCCGGCCATCACCGCTTCCTGAGCGTGAGCGCGGGCGTCTTTGGCGGCTGCGGACTCGACGCGGCCGGCGCGGCGTGGTGCTGGGGCGCCAACTTGTTCGGCGAGTTGGGCACAGGAAGCGCCAATGACAATGCCGTGGCGACCGAACCGGTCGCCGTGACTGGCGGTTTCCGTTTCACACAGATCGCAGTGGGCGCCGCGTACGCGTGCGGTATCACGACCTCGGGCGCAACGACGTGCTGGGGCGTCAACGACGCCGGTCAGTTGGGCACGGGGAACGGCGACGACCAACGCGCGCCGGCGCCGGTGGCCGGCTCCGGGTTCGTCGCCGTGTTTGCCGGCGGCAAGAACAACGTGCTCGATCACACGTGCGCGCTCAATGCGTCGGGCGCCGCGAGCTGCTGGGGCGCCGACGACCAGGGTCAGTTAGGCACGGCCGGCAACGCCACGTGCGCCAGCCTGCAGCCGGTGCCGTGCGCGATGGCGCCCGTCGCCGTGGACGGCGGCCTGGCGTTCACCACGCTGGCCCTGGGCGACACCCACACGTGCGGCATGGTGGCCGACGGCCACGTGTACTGCTGGGGCCTCAACAGCAGCGGCCAGTTAGGCGACGGGACGACCACCACCAGCATGGCGCCGGTGCGGGCGGCGTTCACGCCGTAGCCGCGCGCCGCCACGTCGCGGTACGCCCAACAAGGTCCTACCGCGTCGTTGGCCGCGCGTTAGGACCGTCCCGGCGACCCTGACGGAATCAATGCGCGGATGCCAATGCACGCCCTGATGTTTGGTGGGCCATCGGTGTGACCCTCGGAGCAGCCAAAGGAGATTGCCGTCGTGCGTCTAACGACATGGATATCGCGTGCCTGCGTGGCGGCCCTGGTCGCAGGCGGCTCGGCCTGTAGCGATGGGTCGACCGCGCCGCAGCCGCGTCAAGCCGCGAGCCTCGCAGCGGGCGACGACTTCACGTGCGCCTTGAATCACGCCGGCGCGGCGTTTTGCTGGGGTCTCGGCACGAGCGGAGAGCTTGGCAACGGCCAACAGACCATGACCACGACACCGGTTCTGGTCGGCGGTGGCCCGTATCGCGCGATTTCGGCCGGCGCCAAGATGGCGTGCGGGTTGCGATTCGGCGGCACCGTGGACTGCTGGGGCGAGATCCCGCGCTCGTGCTGCGGGTTCACAGTCGACACGGTGCTCCTGCCGGCCAGCGTGCAGACATCGGTTCGACTGACAGAGATTTCCGTCGGCGCGTTCGCGGTGTGCGGCATCGCCGAGAGCGGCGGCGGCTACTGCTGGGGATTCCAAGCGTATGGCGCGTTAGGCAACGGCGTCGACGGCAATACGTCGATCTTGTCGCCCACGCCGATTCTCGGCAGCGGCCTGGACTTCACGCACACAGCGCCGGGCTTCGATTTCGGATGCGGCACGAGGAGCAACAAGACGGCCTGGTGCTGGGGGCTCAACATCAACGGGGACCTGGGCGCCGATTCGACCCTTGGCGCAGAAGTCACACAGCCTACCCGGGTGGTCGGCGACCTCAGCTTCAACTCGATCACCGCGGGCGTCTTTTACGCCTGCGGCGTCACGACGACCGGCAGCGCCGCCTGTTGGGGCGACAATACCACTGGCGCGCTGGGCGATGGGACGACCCAGGCGCGATCGGTTCCGACCCCGGTGGCGGGAAGCCCCGCGTTCCGCGCGATTTTCGGCGGATCGAAGGACATGTCCGGCGCCCATACGTGCGCATTGGATGCGGACGGCGCCGCGTTTTGCTGGGGCGCCAACCAGGCCGGGCAACTCGGTGCGAACGCGCCGATCGCCTGCGGCCTCCCTGACTTCCCGACATCGTGCTCGCTCACCCCCATCGCGGTTCAAGGCGGACTCCCGTTCACCACGCTCGCAGTGGGGCATCTCCACACATGCGGCATGATCGCCGACGGCCACGTCTATTGCTGGGGCGACAACACCCACGGCCAGTTAGGCAACGGGACGATGGACGGCACTGCCACACCGGTCCTGGCGTCGTTCACCCCGTGAGCGCACCTGTCCGCGCCCGACGCACGCGACCGCCCCGACTCCGGTTAGGCGGCTTTGTGTCCTGCATCAGCACTTCCCGCGCGACGATGAAGCGTGAGAGGGTGTCGACGTCGAGCGTGTCGCGGCACTGCGCCCACTCCGCTGTGTGAGGCGCGACAAAGGTGTCGGTGTCCGCCGCTTGCGATGCAGCAGCCGTCGAACCGGCGATGGTGAGTGCCAGCGCGATACCGAATGTGCGGCTCATCGATCGCCTCACTGACTCGACGGCCGGGCGATCGTGTATGCAAACGGCTGCTGTACCAGTTCCCTCACCACGCAGGCGCCGATCCGAGCCGGGGAATACCGGCTGTGCTCGACGGCGTTGCGCGACGCTTGTATGAACTCGCGGTAGAAGCTCGCGAAGTCCGACGAATCCATACGCTCGGCGGTCGGCCTGAGCACTTTGATGGTCGTCGGGTCCGCCCGGCCTGTCGTGTCGATCGCGAACTGCAACAGGACCTCGCCGACAATGCGGTGGAAATTCGCATCGCGCGGATAGTCGATCCACGCTGGATGCGTGGCGATCGCCGGGATTTCGGCAATGCCGTTGGTCATGAAGACGCTGAACAGGGACATGCCGCGATGCCCCGTGGGCGGGTATTTCGCATAGCCGAACAGCGCGACTCGGAAGGCCACGGAATCGGGCTTGTACCCATCGGGCCAGACTATCCACAAGGATTCGGCGGGAATGGAGCGAAGCACTCGCGTGTAGAATGCCGCGAGCTTGGGAGGCGCCACGAACCTGTCGGGAGTGCCCGGACGCCACGTGAACGGACCATCGCGGCGAAGCACGATATCGATCGGAATGGTGTTGTACGCGCCCGCCAGCATGCCTAACGAGTCGGCGGCCGGGATGGCCTGGCCGGTTGCGCCCAGGGAGGTCCGCGCCGCGTCGGCGATCCGCGCCGCAACCAGGTCGAGCTGCGCCAGAACCGCCGACGTCGTGTCCTTGAGCTCGACCTGCTGGGCGACGGTCAAGCGCGTCACGTTTGATGCACGGAGTGTATCCCGGCAGGGCGCCAACCGGCTGGTGTCGACGCCGAAGTAGGTCCTGGCGTTCGCGCTGGTGTCCGCCTGCGACCATGCCGCGCTCACCGCAAAGAGCGACAGCACGAGCGCGATGCCCGCGTAGCGGGTTATGAAGAGTCTCATTGACCTCGCGGCGCCGGCTGGGCGAAGGAAAGCAGTGCGTTAGGCATGTGTCACGGTGATGACGTCGGGTTGCGCCCGATATAATTGAAGCTCAAGTGCACGAGCTGCCGGATCGTGCACCCGCCGATGCGCGCGGGACGAAACCGCGTGCGCAACACTCGGTCGCGCGAGGCGTCGATGAACTCGCGGTAGTAGTGCGCCAGGCGCGCCGTGTCGAGCACGGCGGCCGACGGCTCGCGTACCCGAAGCGTCGCCGAGTCCGGCAGGCCGTTCGTGCCGACCACCACGTCTAACGTCACCCTCCCGGTGATCGAGTCCGCGATCGCGTCGGCCGGATAGCTCGCGCTCGCCAGTTCCACCTCCACGGCCGGCGTCCGGCTCATGCCCTTCGCCGTGAACACCGGGAAGAGCGTGGCGCGCAACTCCGGCGCGTGCTCATACGGGTTGTCGCTCATGACGTCGAGGTGGAGCGCAACCGAGTCGACGGCATACCCGTCGGGCCAGATCATCCAGAGCGAGTCGGCCGGTATGGATCGCAGGACGCGCGTGTAGAACGCCGTCACCTTGGGAAACGACGCATCGCCGCCGCGATCGGGCCGCCATGTGAACGGGCCGTCGCGATGGATGACAATGACGAGCGGCATGTGGAACATTCGACTCGCGCCAGACGCCGAGGGCATCGCCGGCGGGCAGCGAGTCGCCGCCGCCTAACGTAGCGCGCGCCGCCTGGGCGATGTGCTGCGAGACCAGCGCGGCCTGCGCGACGAGCGCCGAGTTGGTGTCCAGCACCACCGCGTGCTGCGACACCGTCACGCGGCCCAGGCTCCCATCGGACATCGTGTCGAGACAGGCCTGGGCGGCTCGGTCGCCCCGCATGACATCCGTCGACACCGGGGTTTGCGACGCCGCCGGCCGCGCCGCGGCGAGCACAATCGCCGCGGCCGCAACGGCACACCGGCGCACGGCTGGGAGAACACGGCGACTGCGTACGGATACACAGGGAACCATGGCGCTCCTGGACTCGCAGCCGTCCCGGCGGGACGGATGCTATGATTCAGCGGAACGAAGACGGCCGACTGGAACGGCGGGACGCGATGCGGAAAAGGGTTCTGCCCGCTCGAATATGTGGCCGGTTCGTCGTTAGTCAAGCCGGACGACCCTCGCTTGGACGCCTCGAATGACGCCTCGATGCATTTCGTACCAGGTCCGATGCCTGGCCGCCGCGGCCACCTGCCTAACTCTGTGTGTGTCCCCCGCCGGTGCGCAGTCGGCGGCGGCGCACTGGCCGGCACGCCCGGTCCAACGGACGATCCCGCTGGGACCCAATATCGAACGCGCCTACGGCGCCGGCACCCGCGACTCCACCGGCGCGCCGGGACCGCACTACTGGCAGCAGAGCGTCGACTACGCGATCGACGCGCGCCTGGACGTGGACAGCGCGGTGCTGCACGGGACCGAGCACGTCACCCTGCACAACACGTCGCCCGACACGCTCCACACCATTGTGCTGCGGCTGCTCCAGAACTACTACACGCCCGGGGAATCGCGCGACGACTACGTCACCGGCATCACCGACGGCGATGTGATGGAACGTCTCGCGGTGAACGGCGACGCCGTCGCGCTCGGCGATCCGCGCGCGTTCGAGGTGCACGGCACCGTGGCCGCGGTCCAATTGCCATCGCCCATCGCGCCGGGCGCCACGGCGACGATCGACGCGGCATGGCACTTCGCCGTGCCTAACGTTCCGTTGGACCAACGCGCCGAGCGGATGGGCCGTTGGGGCACGTCGCTCTATCAGGTGGCCCAGTGGTATCCGCAGGTCGCCATGTACGATGACATGCGCGGCTGGGATACCGACGAATACCTCGGGTTGGGCGAGTTCTACAACCAGTTCGGCAGCTTCGACGTCAAGATCACCGTGCCGGCGGGCTGGCTCGTGGGCGCCACCGGCACGCTCGCCAATCCATCGGACGTGCTGTCGGCCACGACCCGCGACCGCCTAACGCTCGCCATGCACGCCGACACGACCGTGCACGTCGTCGACTCCCAAGGCCGCGGCGCCGGACAAGCCACCGCAGCCGGCAGCGCGCTCACCTGGCACTTCACCGCCCCGCGCGTCAACGACTTCGCGTTCGCCACATCCAAGAACTACGTGTGGGATGCGACCCACGCCGACACACCCTCGCCGACGCTCGTGCAGGTGTTCTATCTCCCCGAGCACACCGACTATCACCAATCGGCCCAGTTCGCGCGATTCGCCCTCGAGCACCACTCGAAAATGATCATGCCCTACTCCTTCCCTCAAGGCTCGGTCGCCGATGGACCCGAGCAAGGCATGGAGTATCCCATGATCGTGTTCTGCAGCCCCGATCTGAGCACCATCACCCACGAGCTCGGCCACGAGTGGTTCCCGATGACCGTGAGCTCCGACGAAACCCGATACGGCTGGCAGGACGAAGGCTTCAACGACTACATCGACCTGTTCTCCGATGCCGCGTACGCCAAACGCCCCGTGAGCTTCGACGAATGGATCGAAGCGTATCGCTCGTTGGCGGGCAAAGATCTGGAACCGACGCTCATGTGGCCGTCCGACTTCGCCGGCCCAGGCTACGAGGAGCAGGCCTACGCCAAAGCGCCCGTCGCGCTCCGTGCGTTAGGCGGCGTGGTAGGCGACTCGGCCGTCAAGAATGCGTTCGCCGCCTACGCGCGCGCCTGGGCGTACAAGCACCCGTCTCCCTGGGATTTCTTCATGTTCATGGACCACCAACTCGGCCAGGACCTGGGCTGGTTCTGGAACGCGTGGTGGTTCACCCGCGACACGTTCGACCAGGCGATCACGGCGGTGCACACACAGAACGGCCAGCTCGAGATCCACGTCGCCGACCACGGCACGATGCCGATGCCGGTGATCGCCAAGATCACCTGGTCCGACGGCTCGACGCAAACGGTGGTCCGCCCCGCGAGCGTTTGGTTCGCCGGCGATACGACGCTCACGATCGCGGTGCCCACGCAGGGGAAGACCGCGCGCAGCGTGCGGCTCGATCCGGAGAATCGGTTTCAGGACATGAAGCCGGCGGATAACATGTGGAACCACTAGGGAAGCGCTGCACTGAGGGAAGCGCCGCTTCCCCCTTCCCCCAGGCGCTGCCAAGCGCCGCTTCCCTGGCGTAATATTCTCGCATGAACATCGCCATCACGCCGAAAAAGACCGAGGGACTCGAGCGCCTGCTCGAGGTGTCGGTGCCGGTCGAAGAGGTTCGCGAGCGCGAAGATCGCGCGGCGAAGCGGTACGCATCGCAAGTCCGCCTTCCCGGCTTTCGCCCCGGTAAGGCACCCACGGCGATGGTGCGCAAAAAATTCGCGGACGCAATCCGTCAGGAAGCCATCGAGTCGGCGGTTCAGGACGCGTTCAAAGAAGTCCTCGAGCGCGAGAAAGTGGAGCTCGCGACACAACCGCACGTCCACGAGCTCAAGTTCAGCGACGGCGAGCCGCTCACGTTCGAGCTGCACCTCGAGATTCGTCCATCCATCGAATTGCCGCGCACCGTGGGGTTCCGCGTGATACGCACGCCGCGCGTCGTGACGGACGACAACGTGCGCGAGCAGATCGATTCGATGCGCGAACAGAAAGCGACGTGGGCGCCGATGGATGAGCGCGCGCAGCCGGGCGACATGGTCACCGTGCAACTCGCGACGGCCGATGAGTCGGGCGCTATGGGTGACGGCGGCGAATACCGGATCGTGTTAGGCGGTGGCCAAGCCATCCCGGGCATCGAAGAGCTGATCATGGAAACGCCCACCGGTTCCGCCAACGAACGCACCGTCAAATGGCCCGACGACTTCCCCGACGAAGCGCAGCGCGGCAGCACCAAGCAAGTGCGCGTCACCGTCAAAGACGTCAAACGCAAATCGCTGCCGGCGCTGGATGATGCGTTCGCCCGCGAAGTAGGAGATTTCGACTCGCTGGCCGCCCTCGAGAAAACCGTTCGCGAAGACTTGCAGAAGGACGCCGAGCGCGAAGCGGACGCGCAGGTCCGGCAGAAGCTGGTGGACGAGGTCATCGGCGCCAACCCGTTCGAAGTGCCGCCGAGCTGGGTCCATCAGTTGATGCACGCCTACCAGGAAGCGTACCAGATTCCGGAAGGGGAGAAGGAGCGGTTCGAGCACGAATTTCGTCCGATGGCCGAGCGACAGGTGCGGCGCGATCTCGTGGTGGAGACGATCGCCAAGCGCGAGAAGCTCGAGGCCACGGAAGCGGACATCGACAACCGCGTCGCCGAGATGGCGTCCAAGCGGGGCGTCGACCCGGGGCAGGTCTACGCGTCGTTACAGAAGGCCGGTAGAATCAAGGAGCTGGAGCGGACGATCACCGAGGACAACGTGTTCTCGTGGCTCACCGAAAAGAACACCGTCGAATAGCGGTTGTCGCGTAAAGCGTGGATTAGTATTCGTTGGACACACGATCAAGGAGCAGGCGTGACAATGTCGACCATTTATCCCCCCTATGTCATTGAGCGGTCGAGCCGCGGCGAGCGCACGTACGACATTTTCTCGCGTTTGCTCATGGATCGGATCGTGTTCCTCGGCACGCCGATCAACGATGACGTGGCCAATATCGTGATCGCTCAGCTTCTGTTCCTCGACGCCGATAATCCGGAGAGGGACGTGAATCTCTACATCAATTCGCCGGGTGGCAGCGTGTCGGCGGGCATGGCGATCTACGACACGATGCAGTTCATGAATTCGCCCATCCGGACGATCTGCATGGGTATGGCGGCGAGCATGGGAGCCTTCTTACTCGCGGCCGGATCGGCAGGAAAGCGGTCGGCGCTGCCGCACGCGCGGATCATGATTCACCAGCCTTCGGGCGGCGTGCAGGGTACGGCGTCCGACATCGAGATTCAGGCGAGGGAGATTCTGTACCTGCGGTCCAAGATGAATGAGCTCATGGCGAAGCACACGGGCCGGACGGTGGAACAGATCGAGCGCGATGTGGACCGTGACCGGTTCATGTCGTCGGATGAGGCGAAGCAATACGGACTTATCGACAACGTGATCGTGCAGGCCCGTGCGTTAGCAACAACTGAGAGAAAGGCGACCTTGTGAATTAGTTCACAAAGGAGTGCCGAGGACGACGCTTGACCGTCATTTTTGGGGGTGTTAAGTATCGCCACCCCACCGCATCCCCCCTTCAATGGGGGAGCAAGCTGATGCCCGCTCCACCTGTTCCCGCGGACCCATATGTCGCACGACAAACACCTGCGTTGCTCGTTCTGCGGCAAGTCGAAGGACTCAGTTCGGAAGTTCATCTCCGGCCCGTCCGTCTACATTTGCAACGAGTGCATCGCGCTCTGCAACGAAATTCTCGCCGAGGATGAAGAGCGCGAGGTCGCCGAAGCGATCACGCAGGTTCCAACTCCGCTGGAAATCAAGGAAGTCCTCGATCAGTACGTGATCGGCCAGGAGCGCGCCAAGAAAGCGCTCGCCGTCGCCGTCTACAATCACTACAAGCGCATCAATGCGGTGAGCGGCAGAGAGGACGACGTCGAGCTCGACAAGTCCAACATTCTGCTCATCGGCCCAACGGGCGTCGGGAAGACGCTGTTGGCCCAGACGCTCGCGCGCATTCTCGACGTGCCCTTCACCATCGCCGATGCGACGACGCTCACCGAAGCGGGCTACGTGGGCGAAGACGTCGAGAACATTCTCGTTAGGCTGTTGCAGGCGGGCGAGTTCAATGTGGCCGAGTGCGAGCGCGGCATCGTGTACATTGACGAGATCGACAAGATCGCGCGCAAGAGCGAGAACCCGAGCATCACGCGCGACGTGTCCGGCGAAGGCGTGCAGCAGGCACTGCTCAAGATCCTGGAAGGCACGGTGGCCTCGGTGCCGCCGCAGGGCGGCCGCAAGCACCCGCAGCAGGAATACATCCAGATCAACACGAAGGACATCCTCTTCATTTGCGGCGGGGCGTTCGACGGTCTCGAGAAAATCATCGAGTCGCGCATCGGACGGCGGCAGATCGGCTTCACGAAGGAAGAGGTGCAGAACGGCAAGGTGCAGGACCTGGCGAAAAATCCGTTCGCCGAAGTCGAGCCCGACGACCTGCTCCGCTACGGTCTGATTCCGGAGCTCGTTGGGCGTCTGCCGGTGTGCGTCGCGCTCGAAGCGCTCGACGAAGAGTCGCTGGTGCGCATCCTCAAGGAACCGAAGAACGCGCTCACCAAGCAGTACACCAAGCTGTTCGAGCTCGAGGAAGTGAAGATCACCTTCGACGAGAGCGCCCTGCGCGCGGTCGCCGGCAAGGCCCTGAAGCGCGGCACGGGCGCGCGCGGCCTCCGCGCGATTCTCGAAGAGATCATGACCGACGTGATGTTCGACCTGCCCAGTCGCGACGACATCACGGAGGTGAAGATCACGGAGTCGTGCGTGCTGAACGGCACGCCGCCGTTGCTGGAGATCTCGGCGAAGCGCCAGAAGAAGGAAGCCTGAAAACCGGGAAGCGCGCGCCGCAGGCGGCGCGCGCTTCCCTATATTCCAGCATGCTCTCCATCGTCCGCGGCGACGAATCCCACGACGTACCCGACCGCCTGCCGGTCCTGCCGTTGCGCGACGTCGTCGTCTTCCCCTACATGGTCATTCCGCTGCTCGTGGGGCGGCATGGATCGCTCGCGGCCGTCGATGCCGCGATAGCGGCGGACCGGTGGATCTTCCTCGTTGCCCAACGGGACGGCGAAGTGCAGGAGCCGCACGCTTCCAACGTCTATCGCGTGGGGGTGATCGGGCGGGTGCTGCAGGTGAGCCGGTTGGCGAACGGGACCACCAAAGTGTTGCTCGAGGGCGTGGCGCTCGGGCGGGCGACGAGATATTCGGCCGCCGGGGCGCTCCTGCGTGCGACCATCGCGGCCGAGCCCCTAGCCGTCGAGGTGAGCGGGGCGGCGGACGACGCAATGACGCGCCGGGTCGCGACGCTGTTCGAGGAGTACGTGGGGCTGCACCGGCGGCTGCCGCCCGAGGTGTTGTCGCTCGTCCAGGGCAGCGAGTCGAAGGAACGACTCGCGTACGCCGTGGCCGCGCACCTGCAGGTGCGGCACCTCGTTAGGCAGAACCTGCTGGAGTCGCCGTCCTTCACGTCCCTCACCGAGCGGCTGGTGGCGGTGCTGACGTCGGAGATCGAGATCCTGCGGCTCGAGCGCAAGATCGAGAACGACGTGCGCGGCTCGCTGTTCCAGAATCAACGCGAGTTCTACCTGCAGGAGCAGCTCAAGGCCATCCACCGGGAGCTGGGTCAGGAAGACAGCGACGACTTCGACGATCTGCAGGCGGCGATCGCGGCCAAGGGACTCCCCGAGCAGGCGCGCGAACGCGCCGACCGCGAGCTGCGCAAATTGCGCCGCACGCCGCCGCTCTCGCCCGAGTCCACGGTTGGGCGCAACTATCTCGACTGGCTGGTCGGCCTCCCGTGGACGGAACGGACCGACGACTTGCTCGACGTGACGCGCGCGCAGACGGTGCTGGACGAGGACCACTTCGGGTTGCAGGACGTGAAGGAGCGGATCCTCGACTACATCGCGGTGCTGGCGTTGGTGGGCAAGCTCGAGGGGCCGATTCTGTGCCTGGTCGGGCCGCCCGGCGTGGGCAAGACATTGTTAGGCAAGTCGATCGCCCGGGCGTTGGGCCGGCGCTTCGCCCGCATGTCGTTAGGCGGCGTGCGCGACGAGGCGGAGATCCGCGGACACCGGCGGACCTACATCGGCGCCCTGCCCGGCCGCGTCATCCAGGCCATGCGGCGCGCGGGCGTGGTCAATCCGGTGGTCTTGCTGGACGAAGTCGACAAGATGGGGCAGGACTGGCGCGGCGATCCGGCGGCGGCGCTGCTCGAGGTGCTCGACCCGGAGCAGAACCGGGCCTTCAGCGACCACTACCTCGAGGTCGAGTACGATCTATCGCAGGTGCTGTTCATCACGACGGCCAATTCGTTAGGCCAGGTGCCGGAACCGTTGCGCGATCGCATGGAGATCATCCGCCTGCCCGGCTACGTGGACCACGAGAAGCACGCGATCGCGCGGCAGTATCTCGTGCCGCGCCAACTGCGCACGCACGGGCTCGATCCGGCCACGGTGACGATCCAGCCGGAGGCGATCACCGAGATCGCGCGCGGCTATACGCGCGAGGCCGGCGTGCGCGAGCTCGAGCGCCGCATCGCCCGCATCGCCCGCAAGCTCGCGCGCCGGGTGGCGGCCGATCCCGCGCTGGGTACGGCGGCGGCGCCGATCAGCATCGCACCGGCCGACCTCGCCGCGCTCCTCGGCGTGCGCCAGTACGACGACGACGCGGCGCAGCTCGAGGACCGCGTCGGCGTGGCCACGGGACTCGCGTTCACGTCGGTCGGCGGCGACCTGCTCGAGATCGAAGTCGCGGTGGTGCGCGGCCGCGGACGGCTGCAGCTCACCGGTACGTTAGGCGACGTGCTCAAAGAGTCCGCCGGCGCCGCGCTGAGCTACGCGCGGTCGCGCGCCAATCTGTTAGGCATCGACCCCGACTTCACGCGCTCGCGCGACATCCACGTGCACATTCCGGCGGGCGCCACGCCCAAGGACGGCCCGTCGGCCGGCATCGCCATTGCCACGGCGCTCGTGAGCGCGCTCACGGCGGCGGCCGTGCGCGGTGACACCGCAATGACGGGCGAAGTGACGCTGCGCGGACGCGTCCTGGCGATCGGCGGGCTCAAGGAAAAACTGGTCGCCGCGCGACGGGCGGGCATCACGCACATCATTCTGCCGACGGCCAACGCGCGCGAGTTGGACGAGATCGGCCCCGACATCCGCGAGGGACTCGTGTTCCATCCGGTGTCGACCATGGACGAGGTGCTCTCGCTCGCGCTGCGCGCCGAGCGGCACGTCGACCCGCGCGCGGCGATCGCGGTGTCAAATGTCGCACACTGACGCGTCCGCCGACAACGCGGACGTCCCGCGCCCGGCCGAGCCGCTCGTCATCCGTCGCCTCGAGTTTCTGGGCGGCCAGGCGGCTCCGGACGGATGGCGGCCGCCGTCCGAGCTACCGGAAATCGCGTTCAGCGGCCGGTCCAACGTGGGCAAGTCATCGCTGCTCAACGCGTTGGTCCGGCACAAGTCGTTAGCCCGCGTGAGCCAGCAGCCGGGCAAGACGCGCGAGATCAACTTCTTTTTGGTGAACGACGCGTTCATGCTCGTCGATCTGCCGGGCTACGGCTACGCGAAGGCCTCACGCGAGGCGCGCGCGCGGTGGCGGCCGCTCATCGAATCGTATCTCCGGAGCAGCGCCCAACTGCGCGGCATCGTCCAACTGCTCGACGTGCGGCGCGACCCATCGGACGACGACCGTAGAGTGCTGGACTTCCTCGCCGAGCTCGGCGTGCCGACGATCATCGCGCTGACCAAGGTCGATAAAATATCGGCCACCGAGGCCCGTCAGCACGTCACGAACATCACGAGCGCGCTGGGACTGGAGTCGGAGCAAGTGATCCCGTTCAGCAGTGTGACGGGACATGGTCGCGACGAGCTGGCATCGGCCATCGAAAGCGCGCTCGCCGCGGAACCCTGGCGCCAAAGCTGATCGAAGCCACGTTTGCGACGAACCGGAGTCCGTTCCCCCTGAAACGTTTTTGTATTACGGTACGAACATGGCTCTCCTCCCTCTCCAGAAACTGTCTCCGACTCCCGGCGCGCAGGTCATCGACGCATGGCTCGAGCAGTTGGCGCACGAGCTCGGACGCGAGGACGCCGACCGCAACGTGATCTGCCGGAAAGCGCTGTGCGAGATCGTGTATCCGGGATACGCCGCCAACTGGGACACCGCCGTGTCCGATGATGCGGTGCCGGCTGGAACGCGCGCGGCGTTGATGGCGCTCGATCCGCGCAACGTGACGCTCGAACCCGAGTACTACGCCGATTGCGACCATCCGCGCTTCGAGCGCGTCAAGCCGCTGCTGTGGCTCTGGTACAGCTTCGATCGCACGCCGCTGGGCGGTCAGAACGTCGACGTGGGCGTGCGCCTCAGGCGGATGCTCGCGCCGTACATCTTCAAGCGCTGCGGCGAGAACTTCAAAGCGTTCCAGGACGTCGAATTCTCGTTCGGCTACAACTTGGACGTGGGCGATGACGTGGTGATCCACCGCCACGTGCTGCTGGACGACCGCGGCGGGATTGTGTTAGGCAACAAGGTGTCGATCTCCGACTACGCGAACATCTACAGCCACACGCACAGCATCGTCGACCAGCGGGACGTGACGAACGCGGTGACGCGGATCGACGAGGGCGTCCGGATCACGTACCATGCGACGGTGCTGGCCGGTGTGCACGTGGGGTGCGACGCGATGGTGGGCGCGATGGCGGTGGCGACGAAGGACGTTCGTCCGCATCATGTGAACGTGGGGATTCCGGCCAAGAGCGTGCGCGTCAAGCCGAACGCGCCGACGGACCACAACGAGTGTCTGCCGACGGCGCGGCAACGGTCCACGGGAGGAGGCGGACGCGCGTGACCCATCGATTCGGGAGTGTCGTTTGCCGCGTGGTTGGCGGTCTCACGCTGGCCGCGGCGACCGCGGCCTGTGCCACGTATTGGCCGACGCTGAGCGGCCACAGCACGCACACGCGCGGCGACGCGTTCCAATGCTCGATGGATCAGCTCAAGGAGCTCGGCTACACGCCGCGCACGTGGAACGAGCGCGAAGGATCGGTCGATGCCCAACGGATCAATCGCGACGCATTGGGACAACTGCCCGAGGAGCAGCAGGAAATCGACAAGCTGGCCGTGAAGACGAAGGGCAACGGCGAGACCGGATCGACGCTCGAGGTGCGCACCGAAACGGTGTTACGCCACTACACGCGCTCCGGATGGGTGGAAGACGCGCAGCCAGCCTCGCCCGCGGTGCAGCAATCGGGGAAGGCGCTGCTCGATCGGTGTTCGGGCGCCGCGCCGGGCTGAACCCGGTTAGGCGGGGACGCTGGCGGTAATGTCGCCGGCGCGGCCGGCCAGCACCCCGCGCACGATCCGTCGCACCGGCACACCCTCGGGCGCGGCCAGGCACTCGGCGGCGATGTCGTCCAGCGTTACGAACGTCACGCCGTCGGCGAGCCATGCATTGAGCTGGCGCTCGAACAGGGGGAACAGGACGGTGCCCTCTCCTTCCGTGTGCATCGAGTGGACTTCGGTGCCGGCGATCGCGGCCCGGTAGCGGGCGATCAGGGCGTCGTCGTTAGGCACGTGGGGCGAGTTGTACATCTCATCCCAGGTCGGGAGGGTGGTCGGCACCTGGATGGTGCGGAAGCGCCGTCCGCCCGCTTCGGGGAAAAAGGGCGTGCCGCCGCGCGTGTCGGAGGCGTAGCGCAGCCCGAAACTCTCCTGCACGGCGAGCGAGCCCGCGGTGGCGTGCCAACCCGGCGCCGCGGAAGCGCGCGCGCGGCGGCCGAAGATGCGCGCGAAGACGTCGTGCGCGCGGCCGTAGTCGGCGCGGATCTGCGCGTCCGACATGCGAGCGAGACGGTCGTGCCATCGCACGTGATCCCAGCCGTGCACGCCCACTTCGTGGCCGGCGTCGCCCACCGATCGGATGAGGGACTCGAGGCGTCGGCCGATCATCGGCGCGGGCAGGAGCGTTCCGTAGAGCGCGGTTCGCGGGCCGTAGAGCGACAGCGCGCGCGAGCGGATCATCTTGCGGAGGAATCCGCGCCGCGTGAAGACACGGACGATCGCCCGCCCCGACCGGTCCGGGCCTAACGTAAAGAAGAACGTGGCCCGTATGCGGCGCTTGGCGAGGGCCCGCAGCAAGTTCGGCAGGCCGGCGCGGGTGCCGAGGAACGTATCGCAATCCACCTTGAGCGCGACGCGCCGGCGGCCGGCGGCCGCGACGGCTTCGGGATCCGTCACGGCGCCAGGGGACGCTTGCGACCCGCGAGGTAGAACTCGAGCGTTAGGCGGATGGCGTCGTCGAACCCGATGCGCGGCGCCCAGCCGAGCCGCTCGGCCGCGCGCCGAATAGAGGGCACGCGCGTCGGGATGTCCTGGTATCCGTCACCGTAGTACGCTTCCGACCGCACCTCGACGATCGGCGTCCGCTCGGCGACGTTCTCGTAGCCTGGATAGCGCGAGACCGCAGCGAGCAGGCGTTCGGCGAGCTCGCGAATGGAGATGTCGTTCGCCGGGTTCCCGATGTTGAAGATCTCGCTATCGGCCACGCCGTTCTCGTTGACGAGGATGCGCATCAGGCAGTCGATGCCGTCCGTGATGTGCGTGAACGAGCGGCGCTGGCGTCCGCCGTCGACGAGCTTGATCGGTTCCGCGTACAGAATGTTGTGCAGAAACTGCGTGAGGACGCGCGACGAGCCTTCTTTCGGCGAGTCGACGTTGTCCAGGTGCGGGCCGATCCAATTGAACGGCCGGAACAGCGTGAACTTGAGCTGCTCCTGCTGGCCGTACGCGAAGATCACGCGGTCGAGCAGTTGCTTGCTGGTGGAGTAGATCCAGCGTTGTTTGTGGATGGGTCCATACACGAGCGTCGAGCGATACTCGTCGAACTCGGGGTCGGGGCACATGCCGTACACTTCCGACGTCGACGGAAACACCACGCGCTTCTTGTAGCGCACGCACTGCTTGACGATGCGGAGATTCTCCTCGAAGTCGAGCTGGAACACCGAGAGCGGATCGCGCACGTAGGTGGCGGGCGTCGCGATTGCGACTAACGGCAGCACCACGTCGCACTTCTTGATGTGGTACTCGATCCACTCCTTGTTGATCGCGATGTCGCCCTCGAGAAACCGGAAGCGGGCGTTGTCGAGGAACGGCTCGATTTTCTCGGCGGACATGTCGAGTCCGAACACCTCCCAATCGGTGGTGGTGAGGATGCGTTCGGTGAGCGCGTTGCCGATGAAGCCGTTCACGCCGAGGATGAGAACTTTCATGGGGCCGGTGGAGTGGGTGGCGCGTTAGGCGCGAGGTGGCGGGCGAGGTCGGCGCCGTGGCGTTCGACGTCGCCTTCGATCTGGGCGCGGATGATCTCGAGCCACTGCGTGTCGCTGGCGCCGCAGGCGACGTAGAGGCGGTCGTCGATCAGGCGCATCTCGCCGGGGTGGGCGCCATTGGCGCTCCACCCGCCGTTGTGCGTACGCCAGATGTGCAGGGTGCGGCCGCCGTGCGCCGTGAACGCGCCCGGATACGGATGCGACACGGCGCGGACGAGGTTGTGGATCTCGCCGGCCGGGTGCGTCCACTGGAAGGCGCCGTCTTCGGCGCGGCGTCGGCCGAATTTGGTGGCGCGCGATGCATTCTTGCGCGCGGCGCGGCGCGCGGCCGGCGGCGAGCGCATCGAGCTGTCGCTCGAGGATGCACACGGCGGCATCGCGCACGCGCGCCTGGACGTCGCCCGCGGTGTCGTCGGGTCCGATGGCGACCGCCTGCTGGTCGACGATGTCGCCGGCGTCGGCGCGAGCCGTCATCACGTGGAGCGTGGCGCCGGTTTCGGTCTCGCCGTGAAGGACCGCCCAATTGACCGGCGCGCGGCCGCGATACCGCGGCAGGAGCGAGCCGTGCACGTTGAAGCTGCCTAACGGAGCGACCGCCAGGGCCGCCAGCGGCAGCAGCGCCCGGTAGTAGCACGAGAGCACGAGCGCGGGCGCGGCGGCGCGGAGCGCGGCGACCTGGGCCGGCTCCGTTAGGCGGGCGTCGAGGCGTACGGGGATCCCGTTGCGGACGGCAAGCTCGGCCACCGACGGAAACCATGGAGGCTCGCCCGGCGTGTCGGCGTGGGTATAGACCGCCACGACGGTGGCGCCGCGCTCGAGGAGCATCGACAGACAGGCGTGTCCGACGTCGGCGTATCCGAAGAGCGCGATGCGCGGCCCGCTCATGGACGCGGCACCGACCCCTCGATGCCGCCGTCCTCCAGGCGGATCAGCGCCCCCGCCCCGCCATACACGCGGCGCACCAGGTAGCGCGGACGGCCGCGCACTTCCTGATAGATCCGGCCCACGTACTCGCCCACGATGCCTAACCCGGCCATGAGCACGCCCATCACCACGAACGCGAGCGCGAACAACGTGAACACCCCGTCGGCCTCCGATGCGCGCAGCAGCACGAATCGCCGGATGAGCAGGTAGATGCCGAGCACCAGTCCACCGCTCGCGGTGAGGAAGCCGAACAACGTGAAGACCTGGAGCGGCACGACGGAGAAGCCGGTCATCAGGTCGAAGTTGAGGCGGAAGAGCCGGTACAGCGAATACTTGGATTCGCCGGCACGTCGCTCGGCGTGGCGCACCGCCACCTCCGCCGGCCGTCGCGAAAACGTCTGCGCGAGCGCCGGGATGAACGTCGATGACTCCTCGCAGCGGTTGATGAGATCGATCACCTCGCGCGAATACGCGCGCAGCATGCAGCCGTAATCCGTCATGCGGATGCCGGTGATCGCCGTGGTCACGCGATTAACCAGGCGCGATGCGACGCGCCGGAACAGGCTGTCGCGCCTCACGTGGCGCACGCCGCCCACGACGTCGAATCCCTGATCCGAGAGCGCGAGCAGCTTCGGAATTTCCTCCGGCGGATTCTGCAGATCGGCATCGATGGTGACGATCACGTCGCCGGTCGCGATCGCGAAGCCCGCGAGGATCGCCGGGTGTTGGCCGAAGTTGCGGCTCAGCTCCACGACGCGCAGGCGTTCCGGATAGCGGTCGACGAGCCCGCGCAGGAGGTCGAGCGAGCGGTCGCGGCTGCCGTCGTCGATGCAGATCACTTCCGACGGGCGGTCGAGCGTATCGAGCACGGCGAAGAGCCGCGTCACGAGCTCCGGAACGTTCGCTTCCTCGTTGTACACGGGAACGACGACCGAGATCTTTCCGCGCGGCGGGCTCATCGCGCGTTCCCTCGGGCGATGTCGCGCACGGCCGCGATGACATCGTCCTGATCGGCGTCGCTCAACGAGGGATAGAGCGGAAGCGACACGATGCGCTCGGACACGAAATGCGCGTCGGGGAAATCGTCGGGGCACCACCGATAGCGCTCGCGGTAGTACGAGAATTCGTGGGCCGCCGTATAGTGGAGGCCGACACCGATGTTGCGCGTCTTGAGCTGGGTCATGAACGCGTCGCGATCGATGGTGAGCGCCTCGAGCCTGATGAGGGGCGTGTACAAGTGCCAGGCGTGTCGCGCCGGATACGGGACCGGCTCGGGCAGAATCAGCGCATCCAGATCGCGGAACGCCGACTGATAGCGCTCGGCCAACCGTCGGCGCGCGGCGATGAAGGCGTCGAGCTTGGGCAACTGGTGGATGCCTAACGCAGCCTGCATGTCCAGCATGTTGTACTTGTAGCCCGGCACGTCCACGTCGTAACGCGGCGATCCCGCCTTGTCGAACCGTTTCCAGGCATCGCGGCTCATGCCGTGAAACTTGAGCAGCGCCACGCGCGCCAGCACGTCTTCGTCGTGCGTCGCCACCATGCCGCCTTCGCCGGTGGTGATGTTCTTGTTGGGATGGAACGAGAACACGCTCGTCGTGGGGAACGATCCGATGCGGCGGCCCTTGTACTCGGTGCCGACCGCGTGCGCGGCGTCCTCGATGAGCACGAGATGGTGCGTGCGCGCGAGATCGAGGAGCGGATCGAGATCGACCGGCTGCCCAACGAAGTGCACCGGCATGATGGCGCGCGTGCGCGGCGTGATGCGCCGTGCCACCTCGTCGACGCGAATCTGGAGCGTGCGCCGGTCGATGTCGGCCAACACCGGCACGGCGCCCACCAATTCGATCACGTTGAGCGTCGCGACGAACGTCATCGGCGACGTGATGACCTCGTCCCCGACCCCAATGCCATGCGCGAGGAGGGCAAGGTGCAAGCCCGCCGTGGCCGACGATACCGCGGATGCGTGTCGTGCGCCGACGTACGCGGCGAAGTCGCTCGTGAACCGCTCCACGCGCGGACCGGTCGTGATCCAACCGGAGCGCATGCAGTCGACCACTTCCGCGATTTCGGCGTCGCCGATCGTTGGGCGCGAGAACGGAAGGAACGACGTGCGCTCGGCGGAGCGCGGGGACGGTGGACGCGAGGGTTCGGTCATCTCGTAAAGGTCGGGTTCGCGGCGGCGCGCTCGAAATTCGCCGAATACAACATACTTCCGATTTGCGCCGAGGGGCGTGCCGTGAATGGGCGACGCGTCGAACTCGGCGCGGGCGCGGCGCTTGATCACCACCACCAGGTGCTCGCCGGAATTCCACCGCTTCCAGAACTCGTTTCGCGGCCAATAGAGCGACGCCGGTCGAATGCCGTCAGAGCCGAGCTCGTCTATGTAATCGGCGACGGCAATGGGATGTCGAAGCGACCACGGGAATTCTTGCGGATAGCAGCGATACGACACCACGAGTGCGCCGTCGGCGTGGGCGGCGGCAGTCGCGAGATCATGGGCCGAGAGATCGTTCGCCATGTGCGGCATGGCGAGAATGATCGCCAGATACAGCCCCGCCCATCCGAGCGCGGCGGGGAACATCGCCTGGCGCCCGTGCGTGCGCGCGCGCCATGCGCCTGTCCATGCACCGGCCACGAGCAGCGCCGCGCCCAACGCAGCATAGGGCACGGCGCGATAGCGCTGGAGCTCGCCGCTCGCCACACCGAACGCCACACCGGCCATCGCGACGAGCGTGACGACGCTCGCATGCGCGACGAGCGCGCGTTTGACGCTGTCGGTCCGCACGAGCACTGCACGCGCCGCGAGCGCCGCCGCAGCGGGAAAGGCGGGCAGAATGTAGGGCAGCAGCTTGGAGCGCGACACCGAGAAGAACACGAGGATCACGACGAACCAGATCGCAAAAAAGAGTTCGTCGGCGGACGCCGCGGCGCGGGCGCGCCAGGCATCCATCACCTGCCTAACGCTACGCGGCGCGATGAAGATCCAGGGGACGAATCCGGCCAGGAACGCGGCCACGAAGTAGTACACGGGGCCGGCGCGCTTCGCCTCGCCCGTCGCGAAGCGCGCGATGTGCTCGCGGATGAAGAAAATGGACGCGAACCCCGGGTTCGCCCGCTCGACGAGCGCGAACCACGGCACGGCGAGCAGCAGAAAGGCGAGGGGCGCCGGCGACCACAGCGCCTCACCGATCCGCCGCCAGCGGCCGGTGACGCCGGCCCAGATGATCAGCACCAGCCCCGGGAAGACGATGCCGATGAGCCCCTTGGCCAGCAGCGCGAGGGCGACGCACGCGCCTAACGCAGCCAGCGCGCCGGGCGCGTGTGCGCTCCGCTCGCGCGCCAAGAGGAACCGGCGCAACGCCAGGAACGCGCCGGTCATGGCGCACGTGAGCACGCCATCGGTGACGTTGTATCGGCCCAACACGAAACTGAGTGGCGCCGACAGCAGCATCAGCGCGGCCCACAATCCCCAACCCGGGAGCGCCGGCGTCTCGAGCTCGAGCGCGAGCATGACCGCCGTGCCTACCGCGGCCAGTCGCGTCGGCAGGCGCGCGGCGTAGGCGGTGAGACCGAACACGCGCATCGACGCCGCATTCACCCAGTACAGGAGCGGCGGCTTCTCGAAATAGTGCGCGCCGTTCAACGTGGGCGTGATATAGTCGTGCGAGGCGAGCATCTCGCGCGGCACTTCCGCGTACCGCGCCTCGTCGGGCTCGATGAGCCACGAACCCGGCAATTCGGCGAACAACAGCGCGACGAAAATGAGCACGAGCGCGATCAGCGCGCGTCGTTCGGCTCGGGGCAATCCAGCGTTGGGCATGGAGCCCGAGGGATCGGACACGCTCACCGAACGCGGAGCACGTCGTCCACGCAGCCGCCGTCACCCGAGCGGAGGAGATATGCGGCCTCGCGCAACGCCACCGCGGACCGTGGCCACGCGTACCGAGCCACGGCATCATCGATCGAGACCCACTCGGCGCGCGCATGCTCTTCGGAGAGGCGCACCGGACCATCGTGCACCACGCCCGCGAACGCCACCGCGAGCGTGACGAGATGCATCGAGTGCAGGTAGAACGGCTGCACCGTCACGTTGTAAAGTCGCGCAATCGTGAGTCCCGTTTCTTCGGCGACTTCGCGGATCGCCGCCTCCTCCGGCCGTTCGCCGCTTTCAATGTGTCCGTGGACCGCTTCCCACGCGCCCGTGCAGCGGGTGTTGGCGGCGCGTTGGAGCACGAGAGTCTGCCAGGCGTCGGCCCGGCGACGCAATGGATAGACGTCGATGGTGGCGACCCGCGCTTCGATCATGGCGCGAAAGATATGCGTGACCGGGAAGCGGCGCCTGGCACAGCCTTGGGGAATGGGAAACGGCGAATGGGGAACGGGACGTCGATTGCCAAGTCTTGCGTGCCGCCCACACCTTGAGGCGTGCAAAAGTCGCCATGCGAATTCTGATCGTCGAAGATGATCCCGAGCTGTCGCGCATTCTGCGCGACGGGTTGGGCGAGCAGCGCATCGACGCTGTCATCGTCCACACGTTCGCGGAGGGGAGTCACGCCGCGTTCTCGCACGCGTACGATGTGATCGTGTTGGACATCATGCTGCCGGGCGGCAGCGGGCTCGACCTGTGTGCCCAACTGCGCGCCGGCGACATCGCGACGCCGATTCTCATGCTCACGGCGCGGAGCGCGGTGGACGATCGCGTGCGCGGTCTCGAGGCCGGCGCCGACGACTACCTGGTGAAGCCGTTCGCGTTTCGCGAGCTGCTCGCGCGGATTCACGCGCTGGCGCGCCGCCAGCCGCGCCTCGAGCCGTCGCTCCGGCGCGTCGAGAATCTCGAGGTGGATCTTCGCGCGCATCGCGTGTGGCGCTCCGGCATCGACATCGTGCTCACCGGAAAGGAGTTCACGCTGCTCGAGTTCTTCTTGCAGCACGAGGGCGAAGTGGTGGATCGCGCCGCGATCACGGCGTACGTGTGGGACGACAATCACGATCCGTTCACCAACGTCCTCGAAGTATTGGTCCGACGGCTGCGGCGCAAGATCAATGAAGGGTTTGCGCCGCGGCTGATCCACACCGTGCGCGGCGCCGGGTACCGGTTCGGACAGTGAGGCGCGATCAATGCAACGCCTGACACGCATCCGACTCGGACTCACGGCCTGGTACGCGGCGACGTTCGGCCTCATTCTGGTGCTGTTAGGCGGCGGTCTGTTCACCGTCATCCGGTCGCAGATCACGTCGCAGTTGGATGCCTCGCTCGAGGCCGCCACGGAGCAGCTCATCCGCGCGGCGAACATCCGCGAGATGGAAGCCGCCGAGGCGCGCGGGCAGGTCGTGGACGCCGTGGACGAGCTGCACATTCCGGATCGGCAACTGTTCCTGCTCGCGGCCGATGGCACGCCGTTCAAGCCGCCCGCTGCGCCGGCATGGGTGACGCGCGCGGCGCGGCGCGCGGTGGGCGGCGGCGACGTGACCCTCAACGCGCACATCGGACACGGACACACGCTGCGGATCCACCTCACGAGCTTCACCACCTCCAGCGGCACGCGATACATCGCGCTCGCCGCCGCCGACCGCGTGGAGCTCGAGGACCGCTATGCCTCGCTCATCGGCGCCTTCGGCGGCGCGGCGCTCGCGGCGTTGCTGCTGGTTGCGTTAGGCGGCTGGGTGCTGATGCGCAAGTCCACCGCGCCCGTCGAAGCGACGATGGCGCAGATGCGCCGCTTCATGGCCGACGCGGCGCACGAGCTGCGGACGCCGATCGCGGTGCTGCGCACGCGCGCCGAGGTCGCCCTGCAACGCGAACGCGACCCGGCGGCGTACATCCAGACGCTCAGCCGCGTCGAAGAGGAAGCCCAACGGTTAGGCGCGATCGTGAATGATCTGCTCACGCTGGCGCACGCCGACGCGGGCGAGTGGCCGGTGGCGCACGAGCGCTTCTTCCTGGACGACATCGCGCTCGACGCCGCCGAGGCGGCGCACGTGCTCGCGCGACAGCGCGGCGTGACGGTGGACGTCGGCGCCTTCGAGGAAAGCCCGATCGTGGGCGACCGCGCGCTCGTCCGCCAACTGCTGATGCAGATCCTCGACAACGCGGTCAAGTTCACCCCGGAAGGCGGACACGTCCGCGTGGATGTCTCCGCCGCCGACGGATTGTCGACGGTCGTGGTGGCGGACACGGGCATCGGCATTCCGGCGGCGCAGATTCCGCACGTCTTCGATCGATTCTACCGCGCCGAGAACGCGCGCGAACGCGCGCCCGGCGCGGGACTGGGATTGTCGATCGCCCGCTGGATCGCGACGGCACACGGTGCAACAGTCTCGCTCGAGTCGAACCCCGGAACTGGAACGATTGTAACGCTTCGCTTTCCACACGCGCCCTGACTGTAATCGCGCTGACAGCTACCGCACCTAACTTCACATCGAATGGCACCGCCGACCGCTCCGCCGCATGCGCCGTCCACCTATGCGCTCCTGGCCAGCGCCGCGCTCGCAGCCGTCGTGTTGACCGCACCGTGCGCCGGTGCCCAACAGCGATACACGCGCGCGCAGGTCGTGGCCGCGGCATTGGCATCGCAGCCGCTCATTGCACTGGCCGGCGCCGACAGCGCGAGCGCCGCTGCCAATGTGTCGACCGCACGCGCGTATCCCAATCCGACGTTTTCCTTTCAGTACACGAAGGACATCCCGCGGCATCACTCGATTCTCGACATCCCGCTCGACTTCCCGTGGGTGCGCAATCCGCGCATTGGCGCGGCGACGGCCGGCCAGGCGGCCGCATCGCTCCGGTTGGGCTTCGTGCGCGCATTGGTGGCCTTCGTCGCCGAGACCAGTTACGCGCGGGCATTGGCGCTCGCGGAACATGCCCGGTTAGGCAGGCGCGATGCGCTCGATGCCGACAGCCTGCTGCACATGGCGCAGCGGCGCCTCGACGCCGGCGACGCGAGCGAGCTCGACGTGCACCTGGCCGAGATCAACGCCGGACAGCTCGAGAACGCGGCGCAGGATGATTCACTGACCTCCGTGTTGGCCCTGCTCGATTTGCAACGGCTGATGGGCGTCACGGCCGACACCGCCGCGATCATGCTCACCGACAGCCTCGAGATTCCGGAAGCCGATCCGCCGCCGCCCGACAGCGCCTCCACGACCGCGCCATTCGCGGTCGCCGCCGCGCGCGCCGATCTCGAGGCGGCGAACCGATCGTACTCGCTCGAGCGGCGCAACCTGTTCGCCACGCCGTCGCTCCAAGCGGGCATCGAAGGCGGCGACCCGACCGGGCAGGAGCCCGGCGCGCTCCCGCTCTTCGGGATTTCGCTGCCGCTGCCGCTCTTCGACCGTCACGGCGGCGCGATCGCCGGCGCCGCAGCGGCGCGCGAGCGGGCCCGCGCCCAACTGGCGGTGGCCACGCGCGAGAGCGATGGCGAGCGACTCCGGACGGCGCGCCAGCGGGCGCTCGCCGTGGCCCGCGCCCAACGCGACCACCGGTTGCTCGCATCCGCCGACACCGTCGCCCGGATGTCGCTCGCCGCGTACGCCGAGGGCGCCTCGGCGCTGCCTAACGTACTGGAGGCGCAGCGCAACGCGCGCGGTGCGCTCCTCCAGTTCGTCGACGACGTCGCCGCCGCGGAGATCGCCGACGCGGCGCTCCGCCTGGCGACCGCTTCCAGCAAGGTTCCGTAATGCGACGATTGTTGATCCTGTGTGCGCTCGTGGGTGTCGCGGTCTCCTGCCGCCGCGGCGGCGACGCCAGCGACGATGCGGGCGGTGGACCGCCGCCGGTGGTCGGCGCGCGCACCGCGCAAGCGACGAGGCATCCGTTCATCGAGACCGTCGATGCGATCGGCACCGTGGCGGCGCGCCCGTGGGCGCTCGCGTCGCTCTCGGCGCCCGCGCCGGCGCGGGTGGAGCGCATTGATGTCTCGGTCGGCGAGCGCGTGCGCGCGGGTCAAACGTTAGTCGAGTTGGACCACGCGCCGTTCGACGCCGCCGCCACGAGCGCGCAGGCGGCGGTGGCATTGGCGCAGGCGGCGTTCGATCGCGCCACGCGCCTGGCCGATCAAGGCATCTCGCCGCGCAAGGATGCCGAGACCGCGTCCTCCGATCTCGCGCAGGCGCAGACCGCGCTGGCAACCGCCCAACGCAACCAGGCCCTGGCGTCGCTGCGCTCGCCCATCGGCGGCGTGGTGACGCGCCTCGGTGCTGCGTTAGGCCAGTCGGTGGATCCGGGCCAGGCGATCGTCGAGGTGGCGGACCCGGCCGCGTTGGACATTGTGCTCGCCCTCTCCCCTGCCCTCGCCGGGCGCATCCATGCCGGTGACAGCGTGTCGCTGGTCGCCGGCGCGAACGCCGGCGGCGAGGCGCTCGGCTTGGGGCTCGTGCAATCGGTGGCCGTGACGCTCGACTCGGCCACACGCAGCGTCAGCGTGCGCGCGCGGCTCGACCATCCGGCGCGCGCGCTGCGCATTGGCGAGACGGTGTTCGGCCGCATCAGCGTCGCCGTGCACGCCGACGCGGTGTCGGTGCCCGTGCAGGCGCTGGTGCCGGAGGGCGAGGGGTATCGCGTGTACGTCGTCGATTCGTCGGGCGTCGCACACGCGCGCGACGTGGATGTGGGCGCGCGCACGGAGAGCGACGCCGAGATTCTCAAGGGCGTGTCGGCCGGCGAGCGCGTGGTCACGTACGGCGCGTATGGCGTCGCCGACAGCGCGAAGATCGTCCCGGTCAAACCGTGAGCTTCTTCGACACGCTCGTCCGGCAGCGCCGCTTCATCTATCTGATCGTGGCGCTGCTCAGCGCGGCCGGCATCGGCGCGGCGCTCGAGCTCCCATCGGCCATCTACCCGGAGCTGACGTTTCCGCGCATCACGATCGTGGCCGAGGGCTCTGCGTTAGGCGCGCAGCAAATCGTGTTCGGCATCACCAGGCCGCTGGAAGAGGCGGTGAGCGTGGTGCCGGGCGTGAGCCGCGTCGACTCGAAGAGCATTCGCGGATCCAGCGAGATCGACGTCACGTTCGCGCCCAACACCGACATGATCTACGCGCTGCAGCTGGTGCAGGCGCGGGTGAACGAGGTCCACCAGGAGTTGCCGCCCGGCGTTCAGGTGGAAGTCGCCCGCCTCACGCCGTCGCTGTTCCCGATTCTGTCGTACAATCTCGAGGGCGGCGACCCGGCGACGCTGTACGACATCGCGCGCTATCAGATCAAGCCGCAGTTGTCGCGCATTCCGGGCGTTGGGCGCGTGGACGTGCAGGGCAGCGACGTCCGCGAGATCGAAGTCGTCGCCGATCCCGAGCGGCTCGCGTCGGCCGGACTGTCGTACGACGACCTGGCGACATCCATCGACTCGGCGATCACGCCGCAAGCCGTGGGACGCGTGGCGCGCGACTACCGCCAGTATCTCATCGTCACCGATGTCGAAGCCCACAACGTGGACGACATCGCGAACGTGGTCGTGTCCAACGGACTTCGCGTGCGCGACCTGGCAACCGTCATGTTGGGCACCGAGGATCACGTGAGCGTGATCGCCGGCGATGG
Source organism: uncultured Gemmatimonadaceae bacterium (assembly GCA_963702675.1). GTDB lineage: Bacteria > Gemmatimonadota > Gemmatimonadetes > Gemmatimonadales > Gemmatimonadaceae > JADGGM01. The sequence goes on along the minus strand of CAVPDN010000008.1, from coordinate 113,545 downwards.
GCGGCCCGCGGCGTTGCTCAACATCACTCGGCAAATCGGCGGCAACACGCTGCTGATCGCCGACAGCGTCGCGGCGATCGCGGCGCAGGTGCAAGCGACGCTGCCCCCGGGCGTGCGGCTCAAGGCGGTGTACGACCAGGCCTCGTTGGTGCGCGACGCCGTCCGTTCGGTGCGCGACGCGATGCTCGTCGGGGCGGTGCTCGCCGTGTTGATCCTGCTCGTGTTCCTGCGGCACGCGCGCATCACGGCGATCAGCGCCACGTCGATTCCCCTCACGCTCATGATCACGGTGTTCGTGATGCGTCTGGTGGGCCAGACGTTCAACCTCATGACGTTAGGCGCAATGGCCATCGCCATCGGCCTGGTGATCGACGACGCGGTGGTGATCACCGAGAACATCGCGCGGCACGTGCTGCTCAACGCCGATCGGCACGCCGCGATTCGCGAGGCGGTGCGCGAGCTGGTCTGGCCGGTGACGTCGTCGACGATCACGACCGTGGTCGTGTTCCTGCCGTTGGGCCTGTTGCAGGGCGTGGTGGGGCAGTTCTTCCACGCGTTGTCGATCACGCTCTCGATCGCGGTGCTCGTGTCGCTGCTGCTGGCGCTGACGATCATTCCGCTCCTGAGCGAACAGTTCATGACGGCGCACGACGTGGACACCGAGCGCCCCGACCCGGCCGGCGCCGGGGTGACGCGCGCGGATCGGGCGCGCGTTGGGCGCGCTCACCGACGCCTACTCGCGCTCACTCGACTCGGCGCTCCGGCACCCGCGCCGGACGGTCGTGATCGCGGCGCTGCTGGCCGTGGGCGGTGTGGTGGCGTACCAGTTCACGGGCACGGGGTTCCTGCCCGAGATGGACGAGGGCGCGTTCGTGCTCGACTACTTCACGCCCGGCGGCACCGCGCTGGCCGAGAGCGACCGGCAGGTGCGCATCGCCGAGACCATCCTGGCCCGGACGCCCGAGGTCTCGGGCACGTCGCGCCGGTTAGGCGCGGAGTTAGGCCTGTTCGCCACCCAGCAGAACAGCGGCGACATCGTGGCGCGGCTGGTGCCGCGGTCGGACCGCGACCGCAGTGTGGATGAGGTGATCGACGACGTGCGGCCCAAGATCCAGGCGGCGGCGCCCCGCCTGCACATCGAGTTCGTGCAGATCCTGTCCGACGTCATCAACGATCTCGCGGGCGCCGCGCGGCCGGTGGAGATCAAGCTCTTCGGCGCGCAGTTGGACCAGCTCGAGACCTACGCGAAATCGCTGGCCGGCCCGCTGTCGAAAGTGGACGGCGTCGAGGACCTGTACGACGGGGTCAGCGAGCCGGCAGCGGAGATGCTGCTGCGCGTCGACGGCAGCGAGGCCGCGCGCGTCGGATTGACGCCGGCGCAGGTCGGCAGCGCCGTGAGCGCGTCGCTGTTAGGCGTGGAGTCGGGCGCGGTGCACGCGGGCGACCGGCCGATCGCCGTGCGCGTGCGCGCGCCGGATTCGGTGCGCTACGATCCACTCCGGTTAGGCTCGCTGCCGATCATGACCGGCACCAGCGCCCACGCGATCGTTCCGCTGTCCAGCCTCGCGTCGGTGCGCGCCGTCGACTCGCGCGCCGAGCTCGATCGCGAGAATCAGCAACAGATGCTCGACCTGACCGCCGACGTGAGCACGCGGTCCCTGGGCGACGTGATGAAGGATGTCAAGGCCGTGCTCGCCGCGCATCCGGCGCCCGCGGGCGTCCGCGTGGAAATCGCCGGGCAGTACGCCAGCCAGCAGGAGGCGTTCCGCGCCCTGCTGCTCGTGTTAGGCCTGGCCGCGGTGAGCGTGGTCGCGGTGATGGTGATCCAGTTCGAGTCCTTCGTCGAGCCGCTCATCATTGCCTTGGCGGCGCCGGTGTCGTTCGTCGGCGCCGTCCTGCTGCTGCTGATCACCGGCACGCCGCTCAACGTGTCGTCGTTCATGGGCCTGATTCTGCTCGTCGGCCTCATCGTGAAGAACGGGATCATCCTGCTCGACTTCACGCGGCTTCCGCATGACGCAGGAGGGCATGCCGCTGGAGCCTGGCGCTGCGCGACGCCGCGCGGGTACGGCTCCGACCGATCCTCATGACCACGCTCTGCACGCTGTTCGGCCTGCTGCCGCTTGCGTTAGGCCTCGGTCGCCGGCAGCGAGCTGCAACGGCCGCTCGCGCTGGCGGTCATCGGCGGGTTGGCGTTGTCGACGCCCATTACCCTGTTCGTGGTGCCATCGCTGGTCATGGCCGTCCGGTCGCGGCGGACTGTGGTTGCGAGTTAGACGAGGCGCACCTAACGGGAACGCCGAGCCAGGTCGCCCCGCGTCCTGTTGTCATTTTCTTGTATTCAAAAACCTGTTGCTGTGTCCGTTCGGTGTCCGGCCTTGTCCGCGAGCGGAACGGCGCGATGACCCGACGGTGATTGGCAGAGAAGCACAGCAGAATCTTACCCCTGGGTCTTGATGTCCGGCTCTTTGGGCATCTTGGACTCGCGACGCCGGCGCCAGATCCACAGCCCAACGAGCGCCACCACGATGACCGCGGCCAGCGCCCAGCTCGCATCGCCAACGATGTTCTGCAGCCGCTCGAGATTGCGACCGAAGAGATAGCCGACGGTCCCGAAGACCACCGCCCACACGATGCCGCCGCTCGCATTGTAGAGCGTGAACTGTCCGTAGGGCATCTCGCCGACTCCGGCGAAGAGCGCCGCCCACGTCCGCAGCAACGCAATGAACCGGCCGAAGAACACGGTCTTGGCGCCGTGGCGCTCGAAAAATCGCTTGACGTTCGCGAGCTTCGCGTCGTCCAGGCGAAAGAACGTGCCGAAGCGGCGCACGAACGCGATGCCGCCGCGCCGGCCGATCCAGTAGCCGGCGGCATCGCCCATGATGGCCGCGGCGGCGGCCACGGCGACGACCAGCGCAATCTTCATGTGGCCGCGCGCAGCGAGCGCGGCGGCGGCAACGAGCGCCGTCTCCCCCGGCACGGGCACACCGAGGCTCTCGAGCGCCACCACCATGAACAGAAGACCGTATCCGTAGGTCCGCAGGAGCTGCAGGAAACTCTCGTGGAGCATCCGTTAGACCTCGGTCAGAGCACGCGCCAGAGCGCCGGCGCCACGTCGAACGAGAAGGTCCAGCGACCGGCGCCGCGGCGCAAGCCGCGTGCGACGTCGAAGCGCGCGAGGTCGAACAACACCAACAGGCCGACGCCGGCCGATGGGTACCACCCGCTGGCCGGCGCGGCGAACGGCGCGCTGCGCGCCACGTACACGCTGTGCAGATACGGAGCCAGCGTCGCCGACGCCGGCGAGTGTCCGAACGCGCCGAGCGACATCCCGAAGAAGGGCACGGGAAGTCGCCATTCCACGTGGCCGGTCGCGCCGAACTGCGCGGCGAATTGATGATAGTCGTACCCGGGCCCGCTCACCGGGCCGCCCAGCAGCACGTACTCCTGCGCCGGGATGCCCGACGACGCGTGCACGCCGGCCGCGGTCGCGGCCAGCACCAGCGCATCGCCGCCGATCTTCCGTTGGGCCTGCATCTCGACGAACGCGCGCTCGAAATCCGGATGGCGCTCGGCGAGCGTCGTGTCGCGGCCGGCGTACCAACCGCCCCGCAGCTGCGCGTGCAGCCGCACATTGCCTAACGCAGTGGTCGGGAGCGCGCGCGACACGTCCAACCCCACCCGCTCTTCGGTGAGCGACCAGGCCGGCAGTGTCGCCCCGTAGGCGCCGTGCCACGGCGCCGCGTGCACGGCCAGCCGCCCCTGCTCCTCGTGCGCCGCCGTGAGCGACCAGTCGGCGCCCGCCCATCTGCCTAACGCGGCGCCGAGGCCCACGGCGCGCACGTCGTACGGATCGGTGCGATCGGAGCCGAACTCCTGCGCCGCGATGCTGTTCACCACCGACGACGCTTCGGCGATGTCCCCGGCGTCGCGGTAGTCGCGCATCGCGAACACCTGGATCGACCGCCCGTCCGCCCCCTCCAGCGCGACCGCGGCGCGCCCCTTCGCCTGGTGATCGTCGAACCCCCAGCGACCCGCCGCCGACACGCCCACGCCGCCGCCCAGGCGCGCCGCGGCGCCCGCGCCTAACGCAAGACCCTCGACGCGGTTCACGCGCGCGAAATCCGACACCCGCCGCGCCGCCGGCTCCACGCCCGCCGCGCGCGACAACGCCTCCGTCCGCACCAGGTCGCGCGCCTCGTCCTGCACGCGACGCACATCCGCGTCCGTCGCCGCGCGCACGTCCGCCGGCAGCGAATCGAGAATGCGACCAGTCCACGCGTACGAGCCGGTCATCGTCGCCGGCGCCTGCACGATCTCCGGCCCGAGAAAGAGCGACGGCGACAGATGGGTGTTGAGCCGATAGCAGCAGATGTCCCAACGGCCCCGAATGATGCCGCGGGCCGGAAACTGCATCCACGTGCCCGTGCGCCGGATCTCGATCTCCTGCCGATAGGGCAGCCAGAAGCGGTCCTCGACTAACGCATTCTCGAGGACGATCGAGATGTCCTCGAGCTCCTTGTCGAGATATGCCGGCCGCGTGAACGCGAAGGCCATGCGCACCACCTGCGCGCTCGCCGTGTCGATGTAGATTGCGCCCACGATGCGCGCCGCATGCTCGTCGCGCGGACGCACGGCCACTTCGTACACGAAACGGTTCTGCCCGGCAAGGCGGATCGCCAGCGAGTCGCGAATCGCGAAGTCATACTCGTGCAGGCCGTCGGCAGACAGCGGGTGCGGCACATCCCGCACTTCATCGCCGTCGCCCAGTCGAATGAAGTTCGGGAAGTTGTTCTGGACGATGCCCAGGTGGTCCTGATGGTATCGAATGTCCGTTGGCAAGAGGAGCGTGTCGCGACGGCCTTCGATGATCTGCTTGCTCAGATTGGGCGCGCGCCAGTAGACTTGGAGCGCTAACTCGTCCGACTTCACGACCGACGGCGGATCGGGAAAGCCCTGACCGAATTGGACGAGAAACGTGAGATAGCCGTGGGCGGTGGCGCGGTAGTCCACCAGTGTACTGTCCGCGAGCTGCTCGGCGCGGCCCTGGGTGGCGCGCTCCACGAGCGCCATCGTGCGCGGGTCATCCCATGCCTGCGCGCCGGCGGATGGTGCGGCGGTCGCGAGACCCACCAGAACACACAGCGCGGCGGCATGCGCCGCGGAGAACCGAAGCATGATCGAGAAATGTCGCGGGCTCTATAGCGGGCGGCAAGCGACGCGATGATGAGTGTCGACCGTTTCGTCGCGCTCGCGGCGCAGGGCGGCCTCATTCCGGTGTGGCGCGACTGTCTGCTCGATGCGGACACGCCGGTCTCGGCGTTCGCGAAGCTCAAGCGCGGGCCCTTCGCGTTCTTGTTGGAATCGGCGCCCGCGGGCAGCGAGACGTGGGCGCGCTACACGTTCCTGGGCACCGAGCCGCGCGCGGCGTGGCGTCTGCGCGATGGCGTGGTGGATGACTGGACACCGGGTGAAGGATGGCACGGCGGGCGACGGCCCGACGATCCGTTGGGCGATCTCCGCGCGCGCCTCACCGAGTTCGAGCCGGCGCACGTGCCCGAGCTGGGCGCGTTCTGGAGCGGCGCCGTGGGCTTTTTCAGCTACGATGTCGTCCGGCTCATCGAGCGTTTGCCTAACGCACCGCCGCGCGCGCTCGACGTCCCCGACGCGTTGTTCGTCTTCACCCGGGCGTTGGTCATCATCGACAACCTGCGCGCGCAGGCGCGGGTGGTGGTCGCCGTCCCGGCGGCCCCAGGTCTGGATGCCGACGCGTTAGGCCGCCTCCATGCCGAAGCCGAGGGCGAGATCGATGCGATGATCGCGCGTCTCCAGGGGCCCGGCCATCTGCCGCCCTTGGCCCTCGACGCGTGCGCGCCGCCGGCGCAGGGCACGTCGTCGTATTCGCGCGAGCGCTTCGAGCGGGACGTCGAGCGCATTCGCGAGTACATCTTTGCCGGCGACTGCTTCCAGGCGCTGCTCGCCCGCCGCATCACGGTGCCGTTGGACTTCGAGCCGCTTTCGCTCTATCGCGCGCTCCGGGCGCTCAACCCATCGCCCTACATGTACCATCTGGTGCTCGACGGCATGGAGCTGGTGGGCAGCTCGCCCGAGCTCCTCGTGCGCGTGGCCGACGGCGCGGTTACCGTTAGGCCGATCGCCGGCACGCGCCCCCGCGGCGCCACACCCGAGGACGACGCACGCCTGAGCGCCGAGCTCCTCGCCGACGAGAAGGAGCGCGCCGAGCACGTGATGCTCGTCGACCTGGGCCGCAACGACGTGGGGCGCATCGCCGCGTACGGCTCCGTGCGCGTCACGGATCTCATGGTGGTCGAGAAGTACAGCCACGTGCTCCACATCGTGAGCCAGGTGGAAGGCACGCTCGCCCGGCGATGCATCGGCGATCGATGTATTTCGCGCGACCTTCCCGGCCGGCACGATGACCGGCGCGCCGAAAGTGCGCGCGATGCAGATCATCGATGAGCTCGAGCCCGAGCGCCGCGGCCCGTACGCGGGCGCGGTGGGCTACATCGCCGCCGGCGACCGCCGCATGGACCTGGCGATCACCATCCGCACGTGCGTCATCGCCGACGGCCAGGCGAGCGTGCAGGCGGGCGCGGGCATCGTGGCCGATTCGGTGCCGGCGCGCGAATGGGAGGAGACGGAAAACAAGGCGCGTGCGTTGCTCACGGCGATCGGGCGCGTACGCGCCGCACGGGCTTGACGCATCGCCACTGTATAGGCATCCTATATACAGGGTATCGACTGTCTATATAGTCCGACCGGGGAGCGCAGCATGCCCAAGTCGCCTCCGACGTCCCGCCTCGAGCTGCTGCAAGGCACGCTCGACCTCATCATCTTGCAGACGCTGCGTTGGGGCCCGCTGCACGGCTACGGCATCGCGCAGATGATCCGCGCCGCATCGCGCCATGCGCTACGCGTCGATGCGGGCTCGCTCTACCCCGCCCTTCACCGTCTCGAACGCCAGCGCGCCATCGCCGCACAGTGGCAGCTGTCGGATCGCAATCAGCGCGTGCGCGTCTACCGCCTCACGGCCAAGGGGAGGCGTCTGCTCGTAGCCGAGCGGTCCCGCTGGCATCGACTCACCGACGCGATCGCCGGCATTCTCGCACGACCTGCCGAAGGTGACGCATGACCATGCGCAGTCCATACCAACGGCGCAATCGCGACGCCGAGCTCGCCGAGGAGCTGCGCGCGCACCTGGCGATGGATGAGGCCGATCGCATTGCGCGCGGCGAAGCGCCGCGCGACGCGGCCGCGAACGCGCGCCGCGATTTCGGCAACGTCGGCCTCGTACACGATCTCACGCGCGACATGTGGGGGCTCGCGTGGCTCGACTCCCTCCATCAGGACGCGCGCATCGCGATCCGCGCCCTCCGGCACGCGCCAGCGTTCACGTGCATCGCGGTTCTTTGCCTTGCCGTCGGCATTGGCGCCAACGCCGCGGTGTTCAGTTGGATCGAAGGCATTCTGTTGCGGCCGTATCCGGGCGTGGCGGTGCAAGACCGCCTCGTGGTGATCGCCGGCACGGCGAGAGGAACGCCAGGATACACGCCGGTCTCGTGGCCCGATTTTCAGGACCTCGGCCTGACGACGGGGTTTTCGGCGTTCGTCGCCGACAAGATCATCCGCGTCACGATCACCGGAGGCGACCGGGCCGATCGCGTGATCGGCGAGCTCGTGTCCGCCAACTACTTCGACGCGTTAGGCATTCGGCTTGCGCGCGGCCGCGGGTTTCTGCCAGATGAGCAGACCGGGAACGGGGCGCATCCGGTAGCGGTGATCAGCGACGAGATGTGGCGGGACCGATTCGGTCTCGACCAGCACATTGTTGGCCAGACCGTCGAATTGAACGGCGTCCCGCACGTGATCGTCGGCGTGGCCGAACGGCGATTCACCGGGACTTTCGTTGGATACGGCTCGCAGATCTGGATTCCGGCGTCGATGCAGGCCGCGTTCACCGGACGCTACGAGTTGGAAGACCGCAGCGCGGCGTGGATCGAAGGATTCGCCGTGCTGGCGCCCGGTGTGTCGCGCCGCGAGGCGCAGGCAGCGTTGTCGGTTGCAACCAAGCGGCTGCAACAGAGCTATCCCGACGTCGAGCGCGGCCACGACATTCCGCGCACTGGCGCTCTGGGAATCGCCATTCAACGCGCAGCGGGACTTGGCGCCCATGCTGCGCGTTTCAGTCGTCGTGGTGGTGTTCGTGCTGCTCATCGCGTGCGCAAACGTTGCTAACCTGCTCCTCGTGAGGTCCTTTGCGCGGCGGCACGAGATGACGGTGCGCCTGGCGGTCGGCGCCGGCCGCGCACGACTGCTCAGGCAGTTGGTCACGGAGGCGCTAATCTTAGGCGCGATCGCGACCACGGTCGGCCTCGCCATAGCCCTCGCGTGTCGTCACGCGCTCACGCTGTTCTTCGCACCGCGCAGCGGCATGGCTATCACCTTTAACACCAACTTCGATTGGCGCGTGCTCACGCTGAGCGCGAGCGCCGGCCTCGTGTCCACGCTGCTGTTCGCGTTGGCACCGGCGATGCGCGCGAGCGACATTGATTTGACGAGCGCACTCAAAGCCGATGCCCGCGGCGTCTTGGGTGGGCGACGGGCGTCGCGGCTGCGCTCCGGGCTCGTGGTGGTTCAGGTCGCGATGAGCTTCGTGCTGCTCGTTGGTGCCGGCCTGCTCTTCTCGAGCTTGCGTCACATGCGGGGTGTGAATCCGGGTTTCGAGACACACCGCGTCTATACGACGTGGGTCGATTTGCTCGCAGCGCGCTATGATAGCGCGCGGGCACAGACCTACGCCGACGCGTTGCTCGTGCGGCTACGGGACGTACGGGGCGTCCAGTCGGCCGCTCTCGCGACGAGCAGGCCGCTGGATGTCGGGAGTCCGTACGACGGCGGCCCGATCGCCGTCGATGGATACCAGACCGCGGCGGACGAAGCCCCCACCGCCCGATCCGCCGCCGTCACGCCGGGCTACTTCGCCACGTTAGGCATCCCGATCCTGCGGGGACGCGACTTCCGCCTCACCGACGACGATACGACTCTGCCGGTAGCCATTGTGAGCGAGACGATGGCCGCGACCTATTGGCCGGGCGCCGATCCCGTCGGCCGCCGCCTCGAGTCCCGCGGGCGATGGATGCAAGTCATCGGCGTCGCGCGCGACGTGCGATTCGAGTCTCTGCGCAACGCCCCGCAGCCGGTGTTCTACGTTCCGCTGCGACAGGCTCCTCGCGGCGCGTTCAACGTGTTCGTCCGGTCGTCGCAACCGTTGCCGGCGATCGGACCCGGTGTGCGGAGCACAGTCCACGCGCTCGACCCCGGCGTTGCGGCGTACGATGTCTTACCACTCCGCGACGTCATTGACCGATCCACGTCGTCGCAACGCATCGCCGTGACGCTGCTGGGCATTCTGCGGCACGTTGGCCCTGCTGCTGGCGTCGATCGGGCTGTACGGCGTCATGGCGTACGTCGTGTCGCAGAGCACGCGCGAGCTGGGGCTGCGCATGGCACTCGGCGCAGGACCCCTCGGCGTGCTGACACTCGTGATGACGCGAGGCATGCGCGTGACGGCGGCCGGCGTCGCCGCTGGCGCCGCGATTGCGTTAGGCACGACGCGCTTGATGGGCGACCTGCTCTTCGGGGTTCGCCCGTACGATCCGGCGACGTTCGCAGCGGCGCTGCTGGTCATGATCGCGACCGCACTCGTGGCGTGCGCGGTACCGGGCGTTCAGGCGGCGCGCACGGATATCGTGACGGCGCTCCGGGTCTGAGCGGACCGGACGCGTCAGCCTGGCGCGCGACGCTCCGCGGGACTGCTGTTCCACGACTCGAGCGCGATCTTCCATGCCCCGTCAGCCTGCCGCTTGAGCACCAGGGTGATCTTCCCCTCGGTCTCGAATGGTTGCTGCGGCGACGGGAACTCGATCCGCTGCCGGTTCACGCCCCACTCGTACGCCCAGTCGCCCGCCACAGTGATCTGCTTCCACTCGATGGTGCAGTAGACCATCTTCGCGCCCTTGAGCCCTGGCGTTAGGCCGTTGAGCCACGCCGCGATGACGGCCTTCCCGACCATCGGCTGGAGCCCTTCGATCAGGTCCACGCCGTCGTCGGCCCAGAGCGCTGCCGACGCGGCGTTGTCCATCTCCCGGCAAGCCTTCACTTCTTTCGCATTGAGCGTGTCCACGGCCGCTCGAGCCGCGGCCGGCGCCGACTGGGCGACGACGATACACGGCGCGATCGCCGCCGTTGCCGCGGCACACGCGACCGCCGCCGCCGCCCGCCATATGCCTAACGAATAACGCATGCGGCCTCCCCGGTGTTGCGTTAGGCCTTCGCCGCCGACAGCACCTTGTCCCACACCCACGCCCCGCCGGTCAGATTCGCCTGGTGCGCGTCGATCACGCCGTTCCCGCCGCCCTTCGCGAACTGCAGGAACTTGCCCGCCATCGCGTCGTTCGCGCCGAACGAAAACCCGGTCTCCGCGAGATACTTCACGCCCCACACCTTGAGCCCGTCCAGGTGCTGCACCCCGGCCTGGAACTCGGCGCTCGACACCTGGCTCTGGTCATCCTTGAACATCGACAGGTACACCATCTTGTCGCCGCAGATGCCGCTGTTGAGCGTAATGATGGCGAGCGCCGGCGCCAACAGCGTATGCTTGCGATACCACCGAGCGAACGCAAACGGCTGCTTGTGCAGCGCGCTGCCGCCATCCTTGTTGCGCCAGTGCTCCGCGGCCTCGGTGAAGAAGGTCCGCATCTGCGACGTCTCGTAGAGACGCCAAAACAACTTCGCCAGCATCTCGGCGCCGGCGATGATCACGCCCGCGATCAACCCTGCCCCGGCGCTCGCGGCAGCGAGCCCCATGTTCGCCGCGCCCTTCATCATCGTCCACAATCCTTCGCCGATGCTGACCGTCATCGCGCGATGAATCGTGTCCACCACCTGCGTCGGATGGCCGGACGCAAACTCCACGTCGCGCGACGACTTCCACGCCTTGAACTTCGTGATCGCCGCGTCCACCGTGACTAACGTGCCCTTGCCAAGATCCAGTCCGCCCGACAACAAGCCCGACGCCAAGGCCGTTTGCGTCGCGCTCACGGCCGCGCCGATTGCCGCCTTGACCAACGCCGCCGGCAGCTCGCACTTCCACTTTTCTTTGAGCGATTCGAGGAGTCCCTTCGCCACATCCTCGAACCAGCGCTTCACCTTTTCCATGAACGTCATGAGCTTGGTCTTCGCGTCCGGCTTGAGAACGAGCGGCTTGGTCGCACCCCACCCGGCATCGAGGATTTCGTTGCCCGGCACCATCACGAGGCCCTGATAGTTCGACACCGCGTTCGCCGTTGCATTGTTGAGTCCGCCCGCCGCACCCGCGTACGACAGCGCACCCCCGGCGATCGACAACCCACCCTCGAGCAACACGTTGAAGATCCGCGGCGACACCGTGAGATGCGAGAACAGGTAGATCACGCCCAGGCGCGCGTTGATCAGGTTTTCGTGCATGAAGTTAGGCGAAGTGCCCCACGCGCCGTCGGTGTCGCCTCCCTTCTCCACCTGCGTCGTCAGGAGCTCGACGTAACCGTCCTTGTTGCGGCGCGACTTCTTCCACGCATCGCCCGCCCCCTGCGTCTTCTTCCACGCCGCGAGCGCGTTCTTCACGCGCGCGAGTGCCGCCGCGCTCGCGTCGGTCTGATAGGTGCGAATCGCGCCATCCAGCGCTCGGAGCTCGTCGCTTCGGCGGGCGCCGAGTGACTCGGTGTGTTTGATCCAATCGTCATACGACACGAGGGTCGTCGGCATCGGTACTCTCGTCCTTTGGTGGAAACCGTGGCCGGGCTGGCCGGCGCTCGGGTGAATCGCGCGGGTGGAGTCGCGGAACGGCGGGCGTGCAGATACTACGACGTTCACGCCATTCCCGCAAAGTCCGGAGGGCGCCAAGTAGCCAGGACAGTCGCCGCCGCCCTGGGCTGGTGTCATATTCCGTCTCATGCCTTTCCGCCTGACGAGCACCGCCGGCGACCAGACCTTCGAGCTGCAGGACGGTGCGACGCTCGTCGTCGGACGCGCCTCGGCCAGCGACCTCCCCGTTTTCGATCCGACCATCTCGCGCCGCCACGCCGAGCTGACGTGCGATGGCATCGTGATTCGCGTGCGCGACCTGGGCTCGAGCAATGGGACGTTCGTGAACGGCGCGCGCGTGAGCGAAGCCAGCGTTAGTCCGGGGGACACGATCGCGTTCGGCAAGGTGCCGTTCCGCGTGGCGTCGGTGACCCGTCCGCTCGCCACCTTGGGCTCCGAGCTCGTGACCGACGACTCGACGCCGGCCACCATGCGCAGCTCGACGATTCTGCGCGAGCGTCCGTTCAGCCAGGCCGGCGGCCTGTCGCGCGTGCTGCAGGTTGCCAATCTGTCCGAGGTGAAAGCGCAAACGGCGATGACCGACGAGCACGCGGTCACCGCCAAGAAGCTGGCGCTGCTGCTCGAGGTCTCCAAGCAGTTGTCGCGCGCCACCGATGTCGATGCGCTGCTCGACACGATCGCCGGCGTCGTGTTCCAGATTCTCGATGTGGACCGCGTGGCCATCGAGCTGCTCGACGGCGACGGCGCGCGCACGCCGCGCATCTCGCGCGACCGTCGCGGCGACGCGGCGGGCCGCGCCATCCCGCAGTCGATCGCCCGCAAGGTCGTCGACGAAAAGGTCGCAGTGTTATCCGACAATGCGCCACAGGACGAGCGCTTCGGCGGGCAATCGATTCTCATGCAGAGCGTGCGCTCGGCGATGTGCGCGCCGCTCATCGGCAGCGAGGATCGGGTGCACGGCGTCCTCTACGTGGACAACCTCACCACGACGCAGCGGTTCGACGAGGACGACCTCGACTTTCTCGTCGCGTTCTCGAACATTGCCGCCGTCGCGCTCGAGAACAGCGCGTTCGCCGAGCGCATCCGGCGCGAGACGCTCGTGCGCAGCAATTTCGAGCGATTCTTCGCGCCCAACCTGGCGGCGCGCATCGCCGGCTCGCCCGATGCCGTTCGGTTAGGCGGCGAGAAGCGTACGGTGGCGGTGCTGTTCAGCGACATCCGCGGCTTCACCGCGCTCTCCGAGGACATGCGCCCGGACGATGTGGCGCGTCTCCTGAGCGAGTATTTCACGGTGATGGTGGAGGTCGTGTTCCGCCGCGGCGGCACGCTCGACAAGTTCATCGGCGACGCGATCATGGCGCAGTGGGGCGCGCCGATCGGCAGCGCGGATGACGCCGGGAGCGCCATGGCGGCGGCGCTCGAGATGTTGAAGGAGCTCGACGCGCTCAACGGCAAGTGGCGCACGCAGGAGCGGCCGGCACTGCAGATCGGGATCGGGCTCAACTACGGCGAGAGCTTCGCCGGCTACATCGGCTCCGAGCGCCGCCTCGAGTACACGGTCATCGGCGACGCGGTGAATACGGCGAGCCGGTTGTGCGCCGCGGCGGAGGGCGGCGAGATCCTGCTCACGGGCGAGATGCGCGCCGCGCTCACGACGCCGCCGCCGATGGCCGAGCGCGGCACGATGGAGCTGCGCGGCAAGAGCCAGCCCATCCCCGTCTACAGCGTGGTGCCGTGACGGCGCTCCCCGACGGATACGTTGCGCTCTCGGCGCAGGAGGCGCAGGCCGTGGGGCTGGCCGTGCTCCGGGCGCCCCTCGAAGTTGCGTTAGACACGGGGTCGTTCTACGCGTATGCGTCGCGCGACCCGCGGGCACGCACGCTCGTCGGTCGCGGCATCGCGTATGCCGTCTCGCTGCCGGGCGCGGCGGCGCGCGTCGTGGTGCGCCGCTCGCGCCACGGCGGGCTCCTGGCCGCGATCACCAGCGACCGCTTCGCGCCGCCCACGCGCGCCCCGCGCGAGCTGGCGACCGCCGTTCGCCTAACTGCGGCCGGCGTGCCGACGCCCGAGGTGGTGGCGTTCGCCACGTATCCGGCCGGCCCCTTCCGCCGCGCCGATGTGGTGACGCGCGAGATTGCCGGCGCGGCGGACCTGCCGGACGTCCTCGCCGAGCCGCTGTCCGATGACCAGCGTCGCGCGGTGTTGGGCGCGGTCGCGCGTCTCCTGGCCGCGCTCACCGTAGCCGGCGCGCGGCATCCCGATCTCAACGTCAAGAACATCCTCATCCAGCGGAGCGCCACCGGAGAGGTCCTCGCCTACGTGATCGATGTCGACCGCATTCTGGTTCGACCAACCGCGCGCCGTTCGCGTGACCGAGCGCAACGTTGCCCGCCTCTCGCGCTCGGCGCGCAAATGGCGGCGCGCCGGGACGCTGGATCTCGCCGACACCGACATGGGCTGGCTCGCCGCCACCGCGCACCACCTGGCCGCGCAGCGCGGCGCCCCGACGGGCGCGCCCCAGCCGCCGCCGGCGGCGCCTGTCTAACGCGGCATGCGCCTAACGCAATACGTCGCGCACCCCGGCCTCCTCCTCGGCAAGCTGCGATGGCAGATGCTCTACGCCGGGCCGAGGCGCGACGTCACCGTGGACACGTGGAACGGACGGCTGACGTTCGACAGCCGCGACAAGCTCATCGGCAAGTACTTGTTGGTGCACCGCGCCTACGAGCGCCGGTACATCGAGCGCGCGCTCGCCGTGCTCGAGCGCGACGGGTGGCTCGCGCGCGGCGGGACGCTGCTCGACGTGGGCGCCAACATTGGGATGATCTGCATCGCGCTCCTCCGCCACCGCTGGTTCGATCGCGCCATCGCGTTCGAACCCGCGCCCAACAACCTCCGGCTGCTCGAGCACAACATCGCGCAGAACGGCCTAACGGATCGCGTCGTGCGCTGTCCCGTTGCCCTCTCGTCGAGCGAGGGCGAGATGGAGCTCGAGCTGTCCGACTACAACTCCGGCGACAACCGCCTCCGCGTGCACGCCGCCAAAGGCGCCTGGCACGAAGACCGCCGCGCCACGGTCCACGTGCCGGTGCGCCGATTGGACGACGCGCTCGCCGAGCAGCCCGATCACCGGGACGTGCGGCTCATCTGGCTCGACATCCAGGGCCACGAAGGGCGGTTCTTCGAGGGCGCCGAAAACACGCTGGTGCGCGGCATCCCGGTCGTATCCGAGTTCTGGCCATACGGCATTCTGCGCTCCGGTACGACGCGCCAATCGTACATGAACACCGTCACGCGCCTGTTCACGCACGTCTACGTGCTCTCCGGCGATGCGATCGGCAAACAACCCGTGTCGGCGGTCGACTCGTTATTCGACACGTGCGCCGCGCCCAAGGCGATGCGCGAAGTGGTCTTCGTCCGGGAGTCGCAACGGTGAGCGGCCGCCGCATCGGCATTGTGATGATGAGTGCGATCGGCGATGCGGTACACGTCCTGCCGGTCGCCACGGCGCTCAAACGACACGAGCCGTCGTGCCACATCGTGTGGGTGCTGCAACCCGGGCCGGCATCGCTCGTGCGCGGGCATCCGGCAGTGGACGAGATCATTGTCTTCGACAAGCGCCGCGGGCTCCGCGCATTTCTCGAGGTGCGGCGCGCGCTCGCCGCGCAGGCGCTGGATCTCGTGATCGACCTCCAGGTCTACGCCAAGGCCAGCCTCGTCACGGCGCTCGCGCGCGCGCCCGTCAAACTCGGCTTCGACCGTGCGCGCGCGCGGGATCTCAACTGGCTGGCGACGACGCGCCGCATTCCGCCGCACGCGCCGCAACACGTCCAGGATCAATACCTCGAGTTTCTCACTGCGTTAGGCGTGCCGGCCGAGCCGGCGTCGTGGGACCTGGGTCCGTGGCCGGGCGAGCGCGAGCGGCAGCGCGCCCTCGTCGCTCCGTTAGGCGGTCCGCTCGCCACGCTGGTCATCGGCGCCAGCCACCCCGAGAAGGAGTGGCCCGCCGACCGCTGGGCCGCCGTGTGCGACGCGCTCGCCGACCGCTGGGGGCTCGTGCCGGTGCTCGCCGGCGGCGCGAGCGACCGCGAGCGCGCCGCCGAGCGCGAGATCATGGCGCGCGCCCGCCACCGCCCGCGGTCCACGTTAGGCGTGCCGCTGCGCGACCTCGTGCTGCAGCTCGACGCCTCGGACCTCGTGCTCTCGCTCGACACCGGTCCCCTCCACATGGCCGTCGCGCTCGGCCGGCCCGTGGTGAGCCTCATGGGCTACAACAACCCCAAGCGCGTCGGTCCCTATCGCCGGTTCCACGACCTCATCGTCGACGCATACGGCGATCCCGGCGAGGACTACCCCATTTCCATGGCCCATCGCTACGGACGCACGGCGCGCATCCAGGTGCGCGACGTCCTCGACAAGATCGAGCATTGGGCAGCCGTCTACCGCGGTGCGAGTGCCGCCTCCCACCGTTAGGCGGGAGGCGGAATGTCTACGCCTGACCACCCGAGCCGCTGGGCCGGGAGGCTCGGTATGCCGGATCGTTGTACATCTTGAACTGGCGATACACCGTGGGCACCATGGTGCCGCTGGCCAGGCCATGCAGCAGCGCCGAGAGCTCGGCCGCGAGATCGTCCCGCTGCTGCTCGAGCACCAGTACCCGATCCGCACACTGCGCCCGGAACTCGGCCGTCGCATCCACGCGCTCGGCCTGCTCCCGCATGTGGTAGATCTTGAGCTCCATGATGCTGAGCTTGTCGGCCAGCGACCCGACCGTCTCAGCCACGCGTCGACCGCGCCTCGGTCACGACGCGCAACACCTCGGCGTCGATGCGCTCGATGAGATCGTTGCGCCGCTGATTGAGCGCGTCGATCGCGCGCTTGGCCGACGCTACCGCATGATCGTCGCTCGCGCGCGCCTTGTCCTCCTCGTGCCACAACTCGACGTTCGTCCGCGCCAAGCGCGCAATCAACTCGCCAATGGTGTCGCTCATCAGATCCTGGGACACGGTGATTCGTGGAGCAATCGCTGCGCGGCGGCCACCACCTGCTCCGGCGCGATGCCCGCCATGAAATCTTCGCCGGCCGCATGCCGCTTCGCCCGATCGCCCAGCGGCACGACCCGCGCGTTAGGCCCGGAGAGCGCGATCGTCGTTGCCGCGCCCGAAGTCCAGTACGCCGGCGACGTCGGTCCGAACATCGTCACTCGCGGCACGCCCAACGCATCGGCCATGTGCGCCGGTCCCGTGTCGCCCGACACGAACACGCAGCACCGCGCGAGCACTGCCGCCACGCGCCGCACATCCATCACCGGGAGCACCACCACGTCCGGCACCTGCGCACGAACGCGCGCGACCAACGCCCCGTCGTCCGGCGACTGAAAGATGAGCACCGACGCGCCGTCTCGCAGGAGGGCGCTCGCCGTCGCGCCGAAGTTCTCGGCGCTCCAGTCTTTCGCCGGCTCGCGCGTCGAGAGGAGCATGCCCACGCGGCGTCCGTCGGGCATCGCTCCGACGCTCCGCGCATCGCGCTCGCCGCGCAGCAGTTCGTCCTCGGACAAATAGATGCGCGGGTTGGGGTGCGTCGTCTCGTCCAGACGCACACCCGCCTCCTCCAGCAGACGCGCGCGCTGCCGTGGCACGTACTCCTTGCGCCCAACGCGCGACCGCGCGTGCGTATAGAATGCACGCCATGCACCGATCCGCCATCCGAGCCGCACGCGCGCGCCGGATGCGCGGGTGAGCAGCGCCGTTCTGAGGCTGCCCTGCAGGTCCACCACCCAATCGTACCGCCGCGCGCGAATTTCCCGCCACATCGCCAACGTTCGCGCCGGGTCCAAGACGATGCGCTCATGGATTAACGGATGCCCCGCCACGAGCGGCGCGGCCTCTTGCCCCACGAGGTAGTCCAACTGCGCATCGGGAAACGCGCGCCGCACGTCCTCGAGTACGGCAGTCGAGAGCACGACATCGCCCAATCGGCGAAGCTGGATGAGCAGGAGGCGTTGTGGTGGTCGTCGTCCCATTCACGTTGCCCGGGAGGCTGGCCAATATAACATTTCTCTCCGTGCCAATGACACGCGTGCTCGCTCTGGCATCTCTCACGCGGTGACTGACCCGCGCGACATCGCGCCGCACGACCGGCGGCGCGTCTGCATTGTCCTCTTGAGCGCCGTCGGCGATGTGGTCCACACGCTGCCGGTCGTCAATGCGCTCAAGCGTGACGACCCAACGCGCCACATCACGTGGCTGTTGCAGCCGGGTCCGGCAACGCTGGTGCGCGGCCACCCGTCTGTCGACGAGATCATCGTGGTCGAGCGGTCGCGCGGCTGGCGCGGCTTCCTCGATGCGCGCCGGGCGCTGCGCGCGCGGCGATTCGACATCACGTTGGCGCTGCAGGATTACATCAAGGCGGGGGTCCTCACCACGTTCACCCGCGCCCCGGTTCGCTTGGGCTTGAATCGCGGACGCGCGCGCGATCTCAATTGGCTGTTCACGAACGTGCACCTTCCGCCGCACGCGCGCCAGCACGTGCAGGACGAGTACCTGGAGTTCCTGGCAGCGCTGGACATTCCGGCCGCGCCCATCGAGTGGCACCTGGGGCCGCGCGACGCCGAGCGCGCGTGGCAGCGCGACTTCGCCTCGCGCTTCGACCGGCCGATCGTATCGCTCGTGGTCGGATCGAGCCGTGCCGACAAGGATTGGCTCCCGGATCGTTGGGCGGCGCTCGCCCGCGCGCTCGTCGACCAGTATGGCATGGCGCCGGTGATCGTCGGTGCGCGCACCGAGCGCGAAGCGGCCACCGAACGGGCAATCCTCGCCGGCGCTCCGGGCGCCGTGTCCGCGCTCGACAGCGGCCTCCCCCGCCTAACGGCGATCCTCGACGCCTCGGCGCTCGTGATCTCGTTGGACACCGGCCCCCTCCACATGGCGGTTGCGTTAGGCACGCCGGTGGTGAGCCTGTTGGGCTATACCAACCCGTTGCGCTACGGCCCCTACCGGCGGTTCCACGACCTCATCGTGAGCGCGTACGGCGAAACCACGCGGAACGGCCTGCTCTGCACCGACCGGCGCCCCGGCCGCATGGCTCGTATCGCCGTGGGCGACGTCCTCGCCGCCGTGGATCGCTGGCGCGCCGCCTACCGAGCCACCCGCTGACCCTGCAGCCGGACACGGTCACACGGGACGCGCGAGCACCACGAACGTCGAATCCAGCCACGGCGCGTGTCGGATGGCCCGATCCCAGAGCCGGGTCGCCACCGTCGGCTGCGACCGCGGCTTGGGGTCGCCTAACACCGTCACCACCCGGAATCCAAATCGCTGCTCCAACAACCGGGGCAGCGTCGACGGCGCATAATAGAACAAGTGGTGGAACGTGTCGTAAAACCGCCCGCGCCGCCGGCTCAGTCCGAGGCGCCCGAGCATGGACTTCCCGCTCAATGCGAGCGACTCGATGTTCGGCACGCCGAGATAAAGCATGCCACCGGGCGTGATCAGTCGCCGCGCCAATTCCAGGTAGCGCGCCGGCTCTTTGGGATGCTCCAGCACCTGATCGAGATACACGCAGTCGAACGACGCCGTCTCGAGTGGCAACGTGAATAGATCGCCGGTGTGGATGCGCGCACCAACCTGTTGTGACACACGACGCGTCGTCGCCTCGTCCACATCGTATCCTTCGACCGTCCACCCGCGCGACTTGGCCACGGTGAGCTCGACGCCGTCGCCGGACCCGACCGAAAACAACCTGCCCGGCGCCATGTAGCGCTCGAGCAGCTCGATGTTCGCCGTCTTCTGCGCCAACCGGAATGCCCGCGCTTCCGGCGTGCGCGGCCCTTCCGGGATATAGGTCGCGTAGTACGCCGCCAGGTAGACATCGGTGTACTGCGGATTCATGAACCGCACGCGACACGCGTGGCACCGCGAGATGTGCGTGCCGCGATAGTCGCGGTCGAAGCCCCGCACATCGGGCGACGCACACAACGGGCACACGCCTAACGGAGCATCGAACGTCGCCTCGATGGGCGCGGTCACGCCGGGGGCGTCTCGAGCGCGCGAAACTCGTAGCGCACGCCCACGGCGCCGAGGAGCCCCACCAGCCGCCGCAACGCGAGCCCCATCACGGCGAAGTAGTCGCCATCCACCCGTTCCACGATCGTCGCCCCGTATCCCTGGATGCCGTAGGCGCCCGCCTTGTCCATGGGCTCGCCCGTCGCGACGTACGCCGCGATCTCGTCCCCGCCCAACGCGCGGAAGGTCACCCGCGTCGACTCGACGCCCGACTCCAGCCGCCGGCCGCCATCACGCGCCACGGCCATGGCCGTGTGCACCACGTGCGACCGCCCGCTCAACGCGCGCAGCATGCGGCAGGCGTCGTCACGGTCCGCCGGCTTGCCGAAGATGCGGTCGTCCACGACCACGGTCGTGTCCGCCGCGATGACTAACGCAGTGGGCCGGCGCGCGGCCACCGCGAGGGCTTTCTCCCGCGCCAGCCGCAGCGCGTACGCGGTGGGCGACTCGCCGGCGCGCACCGACTCGTCGACGTCCGCCGGGTCCACCTCGTGCGCGATGCCGATCATGCCTAACAACTCGTGGCGCCGCGGCGATGCCGACGCCAGCACGACCGGGAGCGTCATCGCTCCAGCCACAGCGTGACCGGACCGTCATTCACGAGATCGACCTCCATCATTGCCCCGAACTCTCCCGTCTCCACCCGCACACCGGACGCACGAAGTTGGGCCACGAATCGCTCGTACAGTGGCACCGCCATCTCGGGTCGCGCAGCCTCCACGAAGCTCGGCCGCCGCCCCTTGCGGGC
Source organism: uncultured Gemmatimonadaceae bacterium (assembly GCA_963702675.1). GTDB lineage: Bacteria > Gemmatimonadota > Gemmatimonadetes > Gemmatimonadales > Gemmatimonadaceae > JADGGM01. The sequence continues at coordinate 92,851 of CAVPDN010000008.1, read as the reverse complement.
GTCGCCATAGAGCGTGAACTGCGACACCACCAGGATCGCGCCTCCCTCCACTTCCGCCAACGCACGATTCATTTTGCCGTCTTGATCCGCGAACAGGCGCAACCCGATCACCTTGTCGGCCATCCACGTGACGTGCACCTCGGTGTCGCCGTGCGTGAAGCCTACCAAGAGGCAGAAGCCGGCGCCAATGCTGCCGGCGACGCGGCCGTCGATGCGGACTTGAGCGCGGGAAACGCGCTGGAGCAGCACGCGCACGATTGCGCGCCCTTGCTGAGAGGGCCTAGCGCCGAGCGGCGGCGCCGGATGCCGACGCGACCGGCGACCGACCCGTCAGGGCATGGACCGTATCGCGCAATCCGTCATCGAGCGCGACCGTCGGCGTATAGCCGAGCATGGTGTGGATGCGGTCGAGCGACGCGAGGGAGTCGCGCACGTCGCCGGTCCGCGCCGGCTCATAGTGCGCCTCGACCGTCGCGCCCAACATGTCGCGAATGCGGCGCCAGAGCATGTTCACACTCACGCGCTCGCCGCAGCCCACATTGTAGGGCTCGCCTAACGCTGCGGCCGGCGCCTGGCACGCCAGCAGGTTGGCGCGCACCACGTTCGCCACGTACGTGAAGTCGCGCGTCTGCTCGCCGTCGCCGAAAATCGTGGGCGCTTCACCGTTCTGCGCGCAGACGATGAACTTGGGGATCACCGCCGCATACTGCGATGTCGGGTCCTGGCGCGGGCCGAACACGTTGAAATACCGCAGCGCGATCGTGCCCAAACCGAACGACGCGTTGAAGGCGCGGCAGTACTGTTCGCCCGCGTACTTGGCCGCCGCGTACGGCGACAACGGACGCGGGAGCATGTCCTCGCGCTTGGGGAGTTCGGCCGTATTCCCGTAGGCCGACGATGAGGCCGCATAGACGACGCGCTTCACGCCGGCGTCCCGCGCCGCGATCAACACGTTGAGCGTGCCAGTCGTGTTCGCCTCGTGCGACGCCGCGGGGTCGCGCAACGACCGCGGCACCGACGGCAGGGCCGCCTGATGGAGCACGAAATCGGCGCCTGTGATCGCTTCGCGGCACGCATCCGGATCGGCCACCGATCCCTCGACCACACGAATCCGATCGAGCCACGGCGCGAGATTCTCTCGCTTGCCGGTGGAGAAATTGTCGAGCACCGTGATCTTGTGGCCGCCGGGCGCGGTCATGAGATGTTCGACGAGGTGCGAGCCGATGAAGCCCGCGCCTCCGGTGACGACATAGTGCATGTGGGGCGAGTCCTCGATGGGTGCCTGGGCGGCCGGGATCCGGCGCCCAAGCACGTTTCCCTTACTCGACGGTCACCGACTTGGCGAGGTTCCGCGGCTGATCCACGTCCGAACCGCGCTTCACGGCGATGTAGTACGCCAGCAGTTGGAGCGGTACCGCCGCCAGGATCGGCGTGAACATGTCGATCGTCTCAGGCACGCGGATCTCGTAATCGATCTTGCCGGCCAACGACGGTTCCGTGCGGCTCGTCAATGCGATCACCCGTCCGCCGCGCGCTTTCACTTCCTGGATGTTCGACACGATCTTCTCGAATACCGAGTCGTGCGGCGCAATGAACACCACCGGCATGTTCTCGTCGATGAGCGCGATGGGTCCGTGCTTCATTTCCGCGGCCGGATAACCTTCGGCGTGAATGTAGCTGATCTCCTTGAGCTTGAGCGCGCCTTCGAGCGCCGCCGGGAAATTGTAACCGCGGCCCAGGTACAAGAAGTTGGCGGCATCCTTGAACTCCTCGGCGATGCTCTCGATCTCGTCGGCGCGGTCGAGCACATCCTTGATCTGCGCCGGCAAGGCCTGGAGCGCTTCGACGACGCGACGCCCGTCGGCCGCGGGCAGCCCGCGCAGGCGCGCCAAGCGCAGCGTGAACAGCGCCAGCGCCATCACCTGGCTCGTGAACGCCTTGGTGGACGCGACGCCGATCTCCGGCCCGGCGTGAATGTAGATGCCGCCGTCCGACTCGCGGGCGATGGTCGACCCGACCACGTTCACAATGCCTAACGCACGGGCGCCCAGCCTCTGGGCCTCGCGCATCGCGGCCAGGGTGTCGGCCGTCTCGCCGGACTGCGAGATCACGATGCACAGCGTCCGGGGCCCGATCACCGGGTTGCGATACCGGAACTCCGACGCGTACTCGACCTCGACCGGGATGCGCGCCAATTCCTCGATCATGAACTCGCCGATCAGCGCCGAGTGCCAGCTCGTGCCGCACGCGGTGATGACGATGTTGTCGAACTCGAGCAGTTCTTCGTTGGTCAGGTTGAGGCCGCCTAACTTGGCCGTGCCATCCTCGACCAGCAGACGCCCGCGCATCGTGTTCTCGACCGTCGTCGGCTGCTCGAAGATCTCCTTGAGCATGAAATGCGGGAAGCCGCCCCGCTCGATCATGTCGAGGTCCCAGTCGATGCTGTTCACGGGGCGCGTCATCGGCAGCGCCTGCATGTCGATGATGCGGTAGCCGTCGCGCTCCAACACGGCGAGGTCGCCGTCGTCCAGGTAAATCACCTGGCGCGTGTGCGCCAGAATCGCCGACACGTCGCTGGCGACGAAATATTCGCCCTCGCCTAACCCCACGAGCAGCGGGCTGCCTTTGCGCGCGGCGACGATCTTGTTCGGATCGCGGCTCGACACGACGGCGATCCCGTACGTGCCTTCCACCTTGCGCAGCGCTTCGAGCACCGCCTCTTCGAGATTGCCGTCGAAGAACTCTTCGATCAGGTGCGCCAGCACCTCGGTGTCGGTCTCGGAGCGGAACGTGTGCCCGACGTCTTCCAACGCCTGTCTGAGCGCAGACCCGTTCTCGATGATGCCGTTGTGGACGACCGCGATTTCGTTGTTACAGGAAACGTGCGGGTGCGCATTGCAGAAATTCGGCGCTCCGTGCGTGGCCCACCGCGTGTGGGCGATGCCGAGTGTGCCATTCACCGGCGCGGCCGCCACCAGCGCCTCGAGCTCCGAAATCTTTCCCGGCGCCTTGCGTGTCTCGACGCCCTTCCCGTTCATGATGGCCACACCGGCCGAATCGTAGCCCCGATACTCGAGCCGCTTCAGTCCCTCGAGCAGCAACGGCGACGCGAGTCGCGGTCCTACATATCCAACAATTCCGCACATGTGGTTGAACCTCGGTTAGTCATCGTCCCAACGCGTCGAGCGGGATGCGCGACCGGGTCACGAGTTCGCGCGCTGCCGCCGCGTCCGGCGCTTCAGCAATCACCCGTACAATCGGCTCCGTACCCGATGGCCGGACATGCACCCACCGGTCCAGCCACGACAGCCGGAGCCCGTCCTGCGTATCCGCTTCGGCGTCCCTAAACCCCTGTCGCAACGCATCATACACCGCATCCAAGGGCGCGTTCGGCCGATCCAGCTTGTCCTTCACAATCACGTATCGAGGGTAGCGGGCCACTACTGCTGAGAGCGGCACGTTGTCCTCTAGCAACATCTGCAGCAGCAGTCCCACACCCACCGGAGCGTCCCGGCCCAAGTGCATTTCCGAAAGAATGACGCCGCCATTGCCCTCGCCTCCAATCGACGCGCCTTCCGTCCGCATTCGCACTGCTACGTTGACTTCGCCAACCGGCGCTCGTACGACGTGCGTACCGGCTTCCTTAGCCACGTCATTGACGATTCGACTGGTCGATAGATTCGCGACGACGGGGCCGCTGCGGTACCTGAGCACAAGACGGGCCGCCAGCGCTAACGTCCAATCTTCTCCGATCGCAGTGCCCTGATCGGACACCAACGCCAGCCGATCGACGTCAGGATCGGTCGCCAAACCGACTTCGGCCTTGGACTCCAGCACGAGACGTTCCAAATCTCCCAGGTTTGCAGCAACAGGCTCAGGCGGTCTCGTGAATCGCCCGTCCGTCTCGAGATTGATCGCGTGCACCTCGCATCCCAACCGCTTCAACAGCTCGGGTATGATCACGCCGCCTGCACCGTGCGCGCAGTCGAGCGCCACGCGGAATTTCCGACGACGAATCGCATCCACTTTCATGAACGGCAGCGCGAGCACCGCGGAGAGATGCCGCTCGATCGCCTGCTCGTCAGTCTCAACCTGTCCCAGCGCATCCCACGTGGCGCGCGGAATCGCGCTCTCGACCACGCCGCGCATCGCGGTGGCTTCGGCGCCATCCAGGAACAGTCCGCTCGGCCCAATGAACTTGAGCGCGTTCCACTCGATCGGATTGTGACTCGCCGTGATCGCCAATCCACCCGCGGCGTGATGATGCTCCACCGCGAGTTGAATCGATGGCGTCGGCGCGAGTCCGACGTCGATCACATCGCAACCAACCGACTGCAGCGCGGCCAGCGTCGCGCGATGAAACATCGGTCCTGACACACGCGAGTCACGTCCCACCACCACGCGACATCGCTCCCCGGTGCGCGGCCCATCCGACCAACGGCAATGTGCCCACGCGCCGAAGCCGGCGGCGAAGCGCGTGACCACTTCCGGCGTGAGCGCTTCGCCAACGCGTCCGCGCACTCCGGACACGCTAACCATCAGGCCTTCGTACACGCTGTAACCTCCGTCACGGTCCGGGAAACTTATGCGAACGCGTCGCCCAAATGATAACGACTCGGACGATGCGAAGCGGCTTCCGTGTATCGGAAATCGCAGCGGTGTGTGACGCGCCGCGCCATGGGAGCGACGTCCCGTGGCGCATTCGCCGAATCTCTGGTGTCGTGGAACCGTCCGGCGAACTGCGTTAGGCGCTGGTGCGGCGCGCCGTGGGCCACCGGAGCCCGGATGTCAGCTGGCGGGTTGGGTCAGGCGCAGCGAGCGGTTCGGATCCGTGATCGGCTCGCGCGGATCGATCACAATGACGCCCGTCGACGCCGCCTCGAGGAAGGCTTCGACGACGTCGGCATCGAACTGGGTGCCCGACATCCGCTTGAGCTCGTCGAGCGTGTCGATGTACGGACAGTCCCTTCCGGTACGGACGGCGGCTCATCATCGCGTCGAATGCGTCGGCTACCGCAATGATCCGCGCCTCGCGCGCGATGTCGCTGCCGCCTAACCCATCGGGCACGCCCTTCCCGTCGATCCGCTCGTGGTGCGACCGCACGATGTTGAGCACCACCGAATTGTCGCCCAGCAGCGGACGCAGAATCCGCCAGCCGAGGACGGGGTGGGTCATGATGTGCTGGTACTCTTCTTTGGTGAGCGGGCCGGGCTTGTTGAGCACGTCCTCGCGCACGCCGATCTTTCCGATGTCGTGCAGTTGGCCGCCCAACTCGATGTGCCGGATCGTCGCCGCGTCGATGCCCGAGCATTCGGCTGATCGCCACACCGTATCGGCTCACACGAATGGAGTGACCGCGCGTGTACGGATCCTTGAGCTCCAACGCCTCGGCCAGCGATTGCACGCTCGCGAGGAAGAGATCCTCGAGGCGCTGCGCCTGCGCCTTGACGCGCTCCTCGAGCCGCTCTTGATAGCCGCGGTTCTCGAGGAGTAGTCGGCGCTTCTCCAATGCCTGCGTGACGCGCGCCCGGACTTCTTCGAAGATGAAGGGCTTGGTGATGTAGTCCATCGCGCCGGCCGAGAGGCACGACACCGCGACTTCTACTTCGGCCACCGCGGTGATCATCACGACCGCGACGTCGGGGTGTCCCTCCGCGGATGCGTCGCAAGAGCGTCGCGCCGTCCATCCCCGGCATCCGCATGTCCGAGAGCACGAGCTCGAGCGGCTCGCGGGCGAGGACGGCGAGGGCATCCTGCGCCGAGCTTGCCTCGAAGCAGCGAAAACCTGCGCCCTGCATGAGGCGCACGAGCGCCTGTCGGAGTCGCGGCTCATCGTCCACCACCAAGCAGCGACTCGCTTCGACGCCGTTGGCGTGCGTCACGAGTTTCGGGGAGTTATCTTGCGCGAACTGATCAACGGGCCTTGGCATGACGCGCATATTCGACGACGATCTACAGTCCGGGTTGGGCACGCGAGCGATTCACGCCGGACAGCGACCGGAACCGCTGGCCGGCGCAATCATGACGCCGGTCTATCTCACGTCGACATACGTGCAGGAGGGGCTCGGAAAGAACAAGGGGTTCGAGTACGCACGCACCAGAAATCCGACGCGGGACGCGCTCGAGCGAAACGTGGCTGCGTTAGAAGATGGGCGACATGGCTTCGCCTTCGCTAGCGGTACCGCGTGCGTCGACTCGATCATGAAATTATTCCAATCCGGCGACCACATCATTTGTGGGCAGAACGTCTACGGCGGCACGTTCCGGCTGTTCGACAAGCTGCTTCAGAAAATGGGTCTCTGTTTCAGTTACGTCGACACGCGTGATGCCCAACGGATCGCCGATGCGTGCACGCCGCGCACGGTCGCGGTGCTGGTCGAGACGCCGACGAATCCGCTCATGTGGATCACCGATCTCACTGCGGCGGCGGAAGCGGCGCACCAGGCGGGCGCGCTGCTCATCGTCGACAACACGTTCGCGACGCCGGTGTTCCAGCGCCCGTTCGACCACGGCGCGGACATCGTGTTTCACTCCACCACCAAGTATCTGAACGGACACAGCGACATGGTGGGCGGGATGGCGGTGGTCCGCGACGACGCTCTCGCCGAGCGGCTTGGCGTTCATCCAGAACGCGTCGGGCGCGGTGCCGGGGCCGTTCGATTGCTGGCTCGCGCTGCGCGGCACCAAGACCCTGCACCTGCGCATGCCGCGTCACGACGAGAATGGTCGCCGTATCGCAGCGTGGTTGGCGGATCGGGTGGGCGAAGAGCACGTCATCTACCCGGGTCTCGCGTCGCATCCGCAGCACGAGCTGGCCTGCCGGCAGATGCGCGGGTTCGGCGGCATGATTTCCGTGGACGTCGGGTCGCGCGATCGCGCCGCCCACGTCTTGGAGCGCACGAGAATCTTTTCGCTCGCGGAATCGTTGGGTGGAGTAGAGAGCCTGATCAGTCACCCCGCATCGATGACGCACGCGTCCGTACCCCCTGAGCAGCGTGCCGCGCTCGGTATCACTGAAGGGTTGGTCCGGTTGTCGTGCGGCGTCGAAGACGTGGGCGACCTGATCGCGGATCTCGATCACGCCTTCGCCACGTAGCTGGACCCATCCGACGAGCGACCGCCCATGCCTAACCAACTGACCCAGATCGCGCCCGTGTCGTGGGAACACCCCGCGGACCGCGCGGCGCTGAACACGTTGCGTGCACTCCCCGGGTTCGACGACGTGCTGCGCAAGGTGATGAGCCTCCTGGGCGAACGCGGCGTACGCAGCCTCTTCACCGCCAACGCGGTTCGCGTTGGACCGCGCCAACGGCCGCGCTTGAACGTGCTGCTCGATGAGGTGCAGCACACCATGGACTGGCCCGACCGGCCGGACCTGTTCGTATCCCAGTCGCCGATCGCCAATGCGATGGCGGTGGGCTTCGACAAGCCGTTCATCGTGGTCAACTCCGCCGCGCTCGACTTGCTCGACGGGACGAGCGCCGCGTCCTCCTCGGACACGAGCTCGGCCACGTGATGAGTGGGCACGCGACCTACACCACGCTGGCGCTGATCATTCTCAGCATTGGCTTCAGCAGCCTGCCAGGACTCGGCCTGCATCGCGCTCTCCCATCCGGCTCGCGCTCATGGAATGGTCGCGGAAGGCGGAGTTGTCGTCCGATCGGGCCGGGCTTCTGGCCACGCAGGATCCGCAGGCGTCGATGCGTCTCTTCCTCAAGTTCGCCGGCGGCATTACCGCCGACGACGAATCGAACCTGGATGAGTTCCTAACGCAGGCGCAGGAATACGAGCAAAGCGGCGGTGCCCTCGATACCATCTTTCGCGTGCTCAACGTCGCGGGCCGGACGCATCCGTTCAACACCGTGCGCGCAGCCGAGCTCCAGCGGTGGATCGAGACCGGCGCCTACGAGCGCATCGTAAACGGCGACTATCCGCGCCGCGGCGAGAACGACCGGCCGCTGAGCGACGACTACGCCGAAGCGGCGGGCTACTACCGGAACGAAGCGCAGTCGGCGGTCGATCAGGTGAAGGATGCGCTGCGCGGCGCGCGCGACGCGTTCAACAACGCCTACCGGAACGCGACATCGAAAGTGAAGGTGTTGCTCGTCGGCGGCGGCGCTCGCGAGCACGCCCTCGCCTGGAAGCTGACGCACGACGATCCGTCACTGGAGTTGCTCGTCGCACCGGGAAATCCGGGAATCGCGCCGCACGGCCGCTGCGTCGCGATCAAGACCACCGATGTGGCCGGGTTGGTTGCGTTAGCACGGGATGAGCAGCCGGACCTCACCGTGGTCGGCCCGGAAGCGCCGCTCGCGGCGGGGCTGGGCGACGCGTTCCGCGAGCACCGTCTCCCGGTGTTCGGACCCACGGCTGCCGCCGCGCGCATCGAATCATCCAAGGCGTTCGCCAAAGCGCTCATGGTGGACGCGCGCGTGCCCACCGCCCGCGCCGAGCGTCACGTGCGGCCCGAGGAGGCCAAGCGCGCGGCGCGGGCAATGGGCGCGCCCGTCGTGATCAAGGCCTCCGGGCTCGCAGCCGGAAAGGGCGTCGTGATCGCACCGCACGTTAGGCGAAGCCGATCGGGCGATCGACCAGATGCTCGTCGGACACGCGTTCGGCGACGCGGGCAACGAGATCCTGGTGGAAGAGTTCATGGAGGGCGAGGAGGTCTCGCTGTTCGCCCTCACCGACGGCACGCGCGCCGTGCCGATGCTGCCGGCGCAGGATCACAAGCGGCTGCTCGCCGGCGATGCCGGGCCCAACACAGGCGGCATGGGCGCGTACGCGCCGCTGTCGCTGGCCACGACCGCCCTCGTCGACGAGGTCGATGCGATCGCATCATCCGCCCCACGCTTGCGCGCGCTGCGCGACGCGGGCGCGCCGTTCAGCGGCGTGCTCTACGCGGGCCTCATGGTCGCGCCCGACGGCACGTCGCCGCGCGTCGTCGAGTTCAACTGCCGGTTCGGCGATCCGGAAACACAGGCGGTCCTCCCGCTGCTCGCCGAGCCGCTGCTGCCCCGCCTGTTAGGCGTAGCGTTAGGCAGTGGCGATGGACGAAACGCCGCTGCGGTGGACCGGACGCCACGCCGTGACCACGGTGGTCGCCGCCCAAGGCTACCCGGACACGCCGCGGCTCGGCGACCCGATCGCGATGCCGCCGTCGACCGGCGCCGACGTGCACATCTTCCACGCCGGGACGACCCGCGCGAGCGATGGCCGGCTCGTTACGGCCGGCGGACGCGTGTTCGCGGTCACAGCGGTGGCCGATACGCTCGCGTCCGCCCAACGCACGAGCGTGCGCGCGGCCGGCGAAATCGAGTTCGCGGGCAGCCAGTACCGCGCGCGACATCGGGTGGCGGGAGCTCGAGCGCGCATGCCGGAGCTGCCTGAAACCGAAACCATCGCGCGCGACCTGCAGCGCGAGCTCACGGGTGCCACGATCATCGGCGTTACCATTGCGCACGCCGACGTGCTCCGCGAAACCACTCCGGCCAGGCTGCGCCGTTCGGTTACCGGCGCCACGATCGCGCGATGCTGGCGCCGAGCAAAGCTCGTGTTATTGGATTTGTCGACCGACGAGCGGCTCGTCGTCCAGCCGCGGTTCACCGGCGCGCTCCTGATCGATACGGGCTCGCTGCCCGATCGCGAGCGCGCGTACGCCACCATCACCTTCCGTCTCGCCGACGGGCGCGACCTGCACTACCGCGACATCAGACGCCTGGGCACGGTCACGCTCATGTCGCCCGCGCGTTGGGCACGGCACGAAGCAACGTTGGGCGTCGAACCGCTTGACCCAGGATTCACCGTCACGACATTTATCGGGCGCTCTTCGGGCTCCGCACAGGCGGTGAAGAAGTTGTTGATGGACCAGCGCCGGATTGCCGGCCTCGGCAACATTTACGCAAACGAAGCGCTGTGGCGCGCCGGGATCGACCCGTCGCGCGCCGGCGCGATCCGTCCGCGCCGACGAAATCGAACAGCTGCACGCGAGCATCGTGGATGTGCTTCGCGAATCGATCGACGCGCGCGGGACGAGCTTCCGCGACTATCGCGACGCGTCAGGCGAACGCGGCAGTTTCGCCGAGCGCCTCGACGCGTACGGACGCGGCGGCAAGCCGTGTCATCGCTGCGGGGGACGGTTGGTGGCCACCGCTGCGATCGATGGCCGCGCGACCGTGTTGTGTCCCCGTTGTCAGCGATGAAACGGCGCGCGCTCCTTCCGCCCTGCACTGACGACGACGAGCTCGCGCGCATGCGCGCCGCGGTGAAAACCGATGCCGAAGACCGGCCCGGCGTGTACCGGATGCACGCGCGGAGCGGCGAGGTGGTCTACGTCGGAAAGTCGAAGCGGCTACGCACGCGGCTCTTGAGCTATTTTCGCGGCGAGCTACCCGGAGGACAAGGGCGCGCGGATCATCCGCGAAGCCGTGCGCATCGATTGGGACTACACGCCGAGCGAGTTCGCGGCGCTGCTGCTCGAGATGCGGCTCATCAAGCGGCTGCGTCCGCGGCTCAACGTGGCGATGAAGCGCGACGACCGGCACTTCGCGTTCATCAAGATCTCGCGCGGACCGGCGGCCAAGCTGACCGTGGTCCGCGGCCCGACGGAAGACAGCGCGCGCGTATCTACGGTCCGTTCCAGGGCGCCGCAACGCGTGGCCGAGTCGCTGCGCGAGCTCAACGATGCGTTAGGCCTGCGCGACTGCACCGTCGAGCGGCGGATGCATTTTTCCGATCAGAGCGAGCTGCTTCCAGATCGCGCGCACGCCCGGCTGCATTCGCTTCGAGATCCAGCAAGTGTCTCGGTCCATGCGTGGGCGGATGCTCGGAGTCGCAATACGACCAGCGGCTGGCCCTGGCCCGCGCATTCCTCGATTGCACCGACGACACACCGCTCGACACACTGCGTCACGAGATGGAAGCCAGCAGCGAGCGCCTCGAGTTCGAGCGCGCCGCGGCGCTCCGCGACAAGGTCCAGCGGCTGGAAGCGCTGCGCGTGCAGTTTCTCCGGCTTCGCTTCGGCGTCGAGTCCCTCACGTTCGTGTACACCGTGCCCGGTCACGAGGGCGACGACCGCGTTTATCTCATTCGTCGCGGCCGCGTACGCGACGAGCGGCCGGCGCCGCGCACGCCTAACGACAAGCGGGCGCTCGAGCGGGCCATTGCCGACGTCTATGGCCCGGTCGAGCGCCCCACCACACGCGTGCCGACGCACGAGATCGACGAGATGCTACTGCTCACCTCGTGGTTCGGTCGGTTCCCCGAAGAAATGGAACGGGTGCGCCAGGTGCCTCACTTGAGCGTTTTGTCGAGGTACGCAACGGTCGCGCTGTCGGCCACGAGCCAGGAAGCGTAGCGCAAGAAGCCATGGATTTCGTCGGGCAGCACGAGCTCCTCGTACTTCACGCCCTGCGCATCGAACCGTCGCGCCAGGTCCACCGTTTGATGAAAGTGGACGTTGCGGTCGTCGTCCCCCTGTATGAGCAGTACCGGCGAGTTCCATGTCGACATGACGCAACAGGCGATGACTGCCACGCGACCTTCTTCGCCGAGTCCATGTCGGCCTGCTCGAAGTATTGCTGTGCGCGGCGCTCGAACGAGTCCGCACGTCCGAGATCCAGTTGTGCACGCCGTGCATGTCCACGCCCGCGGCAAAGAGGTTCGAGTTCCGGGCCAGCGCCAGGGCCGTGAGAAACCCGCCGTACGAGCCGCCCCAGATGCCGACGTGCGCGTCGTCCACCTCCGGCAGCGTTGCGCAGGAACGCCGCGTCCCGCAAGCACGTCCCGGTATTCGGACGCGCCCGAACGGCCCTGCGTTCTCCGGGTGGTGGAACTCGTGGCCATACCCTATGCCGAGCCGATAGTTGACGCTCAGCACGACGTAGCCATGGTTCGCGTAGTACTGGTTCATCGCATACGAGCCGGTGTAGTAGTCCATGTAGTGCCAGCCCAGGAGCATCTGACGCGGCGGGCCGCCGTGGACGAAAATCAGCGCGGGCCTTGCCTGCCGCCGGGCCGCTCGAACAGATTGGCCGTGCACCAAATGCCGTCGTCCGCACGGAATACGTACTCTGCGCGGCACGACCAGCTGTGCCGTCGGAAAATCGGCGGGAATTTCGTTGGGCGCTGAGCGAGCCGCGACGATGCCGCCGCCAGCCGGCACTACGCGGACACGAGCGGCTGGCGTCCGCGGACCTGTCGCCATGAAAGCGACCGTCCGCCTCACCGGTGACGACGGGCGCCCACTCGATGCCATGCCCATGCGTGAGCGCCGACCGGCGACGCCTGACTCGCACCTACCCGATACATGTGCCGGCGGTCGTCGTCACTGGAATCGCGCCCCGTGTTCGCATTGTACACCATCGTCTTGCCGGCGGCGGCCTGGCGATGTACTTCCACCATGAACGATCCGGCGTGAGCAGCGTCGGCTCGCCCCCGGCGAGCCGAACCGTGTACAAATGCGGCCAGCCATCGAGATCGGCCGAGGAACAGTATGCGGTCGCCCGTCAGCCAACGCAGGTTGGACCATCGCCGACGCCGCTCGCGGAGCCGCGCAGAGTCTCGGGGCTCGTCCACACGACGCGCCCGGCAGCCTGTCGCCACACTCGGCGACCCGAGATCGCCCAAGGGCGGGGTGCCGCTCGAGCAGCGTCTCGGGGCGCGCCGCCGGCACCTGGCCGGCGCACGAACGCGATCTGCCGCCCGTCCGGCGACCAGACCGGGCCGTCGTCGCACGAGGTCGATGGCGCCAGATAGCGGACCGGCAGTCGAGTCGTTGCGTGAAGAGAGCGATGAAGCTGTGGTCGCCCCTGCTCGACACGAACGCGAGCTCCGCTCCGTCGGGCGACCATTCGGCGCACTCGCTTCGCCCGTCGAACACGAGCGCCGTTGCGGGCTGTGCCCCGTCAAGCGGAACCGACCAGATCTTGTGATCTCGAATGTACGCGACCGCGATCGCCGCGGGGCGATATGGCGGGCAAATCGCCGTCCGCGAGGAGCTTCGGTCGGCCGCCGGCAATGCCGGCACGCCCAGATCTCTACCTTCGGCTGGATTCGGCTCGACGCCTGGATCGGGCGCGAGACCACCCTGCGCCGGCCAATTCGCGTCGTGGTCGCCGCCGCGCACGTATACGATGGTCTGGCCGTCGGGCGTGAAGGAGAGATTGGTGAGCTCTTGCCCGTCGTCGGCGGTGTAGTCGGTCACGCGGTGCGCCTGCCAGTCCGGGCCCGCGGCCTCGTAGAATGTTGCGCACACCGCGCTCATCGAACACCCACGCCACACGCGCGCCGGTGGGCGCTGCGACGAGTGCAGACGGGAACGGGTATCCCGTGACTTGCCTCAGGGTGAACGACGCGCCGCCGCGTTGCGCGGCCAGCGATCCGCCGATCGCGGCAAGCCCGAGTACGATGAAAGCAGCCCCGGTCGACCAGCGCGGGCGGCGAAAGCGACACTGACGCATGGCATCCTCGGTGTGAGAGTCCGGCCGAAGCGACACGCGCCGCTCAGGGCCGACGGCCACATACTCGCCCCGACGCACAGGCGCCGTCAACCAGCCGCCGCCTTCACGCCGCGTCGCCGGCTTTCGCTTATGCCTAACGGACTACGCGCCGAGCGGCACAATGACGACATCCGCCATGCCGCGCGCAATGGTGAGCCGCGCCACGCTGGGCAGCAAGTTGAATCGGCGGGGACCGGCGGCGCCGGGATTCACCATCAGGCGAGCGCCGATCCGCGTGATCAGCGCGCGGTGCGTGTGGCCGTACACGAGCACGTCGGCGGCGTAGCGCGCGGCGAGCGCATCGGGTTGCGGCTGTCCGACCTCGTGACCGTGGCTCACGTGGATGCGAACGCCGTCCACGTGGTGCACCATCTCCGCGCGCGAGGCGAGGATCGCTCGGCGGGATCGGTGTTGCCGAACACGGCGCGCCACCGGCGCGATCAGCGCGAGCTCGTCCAGACATGTCGTCGCCGCCCACGTCGCCGGCGTGCAGGATCAGCTCGACACCGGCCAATGCCGCGTGCACGCCCGGACGCACGAGGCCGTGCGTGTCGGCAGATGAGCCCGATGACGACCGGCGCTTCGTTAGCATCCGCGCCGCGGGCGGCGCCGCGCCGCCCCACCGTCCGCTCAGCCGATGCTCCGACGCCGAGGTGATCGAGCATGCGCGCGACCACGAAGTCCACCAGATCGGCGATGCCGCCGGGCGGTGGTAGAATCCCGGCGACGCCGGCAGCACGACGGCGCCGGCGCGCGTCAGGCGCAGCATGTTCTCGAGGTGGATCGCGCTGAGCGGCGTCTCGCGCGGCACCAGCACGAGCGGCCGCCGCTCCTTGAGCGTCACGTCGGCCGCGCGCTCGACGAGCGAGCGCGACGTGCCCGCCGCGATCGACGCGAGCGTGCCCATCGAGCACGGACAGATCACCATGCCGCGCGTGCGCGCGGAGCCGGACGCCGGCGCGGCGCCGCGGTCGGCGTCGTCGAACACCGTCACGTGCGCATCCCAGCGCGCGGCGCCCACGCGGCGCCGCAGCCCGGCGACGTCGGCGACGTCGGTCTCCGTGCCTAGCAGCCGCCAGCCGTGCGACGAGACGATGAGCGACACGTCGCGCTCGGCGCCGCGAGCTGTTCGAGAGGCGGACGCCGTACGGCGCGCCCGACGCCCCGGTGATCGCCATCACGATCGGCGGCGCCCGCGCGGCGCGTCATCGCCGGATCACCCGCTCCGCGAGCACGAACGCGAAGAACGTGACGCTGATGAGTGCCAGTTCATCGTGAAGAAGGCCGCGTCCAGCCGCGACAGGTCGTCCGGCCGCACGAGCGAGTGCTCGTACACCAGCAGCACCGCCGCGACGGCGACGCCGGCGTCGTAGAGCGCCCCGCCGCCAACGCAAGCCGCCACGCAGCGCGAGCACGCCACCGTCATCACGTGCAGCACGCGCGCGATGCGCACAGCGCCCGCGCTCGCCCGACCGTGACGGGCAGCGAGTGCAGCCCGTTCGCGCGATCGAACTCGACGTCCTGCAGCGCGTAGAGGATGTCGAACCCGCCCGTCCAGCCCATCACCGCGGCGGCGAGCGCGACCAGCACCCACCACGGGTCGCTCCACGCGCCGGTCACCGCGAGATACCCGCCCACCGGCGCGATGCCGATGCCGAGTCCGAGCACGAGGTGCGACCAGTGCGTGAAGCGCTTGGTGTAGCTGTAGCAGAGCACCCAGCCGAGCGCGAACGGCGACAGCACGTAGCACAACGGATTGAGCCGCCACGCGGCGACCACGAACACGGCCGCCGCCACGGTCACCGCGAGCGGCTTCGCCCACGCCCATCGCGCCGCGCGGGATCTCGCGCATCGGCCGTGCGCGGATTCTTCGCGTCGAGCCGGCGATCGACGATGCGGTTGAACCCCATCGCCGCGAATCGCGCCGCCGTGAACGCGACGACGACCCAGCCCACGACCCGCCACGTGACCGGCTGCGTGTAGCTCGCCAGCGTCACGCCCACGAGCGCGAACGGCAGCGCGAACACCGTGTGCGGCAGCTTCACGAAATTGACGTACCGCGTGAAGCGCGACCCGCCCGGCGAACGTCTGCCCCTCGCGCACGGGCGCGGTTTCGCTCACGCGGCCCTCCGCGCGCTGCGGCGGATGCCTAACGGGCCGCTCATCGCACCGAGCGGGATGCCGAGCTCCGCCCACACGCGCGTCGACGCGGGCGTCGGTCGCGGCGTCCATCACGACGCGCCGGGCCACGTGCCGCGCGAATCCTTCCTCGGGCCATTTCCGCGTCGCGTCGAGGCCCATCTTCGACCCGTACGTGAACGCGCGGCTCGAATGATCCAGCACGTCGATCGGCCCCATCGTGAACCGCGCGTCGCGCTCGGGATCGATGTTGTTGAGCGCCACCCACCACGCCTCCTGCGGATCGCGCACGTTCACGTCCTTGTCCACGATGACGAGCACCTTGGCGAGCGACATGAGCCCCTGCCCCCACATCGCGTTCATCACCTTGTACGCCTGGCCGGGATACTGCTTGTCGATCGACACGAACACGAGGTTGTGGAAGATCCCCTCCGCCGGCATGTGGTAGTCGACGATCTCCGGGATCGTGAGCTTGAGCAGCGGCAGGAAAATCCGCTCGGTCGCGTGGCCGAGGTAGTAATCCTCCATCGGCGGCCGGCCGACGATCGTCGTCGCATACACCGGATTCTCGCGCATCGTCACCGCGGTGACGTGCACGCCGGGTACAGATCGGCCTCGGAGTAAAATCCCGTGTGGTCGCCGAACGGCCCCTCGGTCACGAGCGGCTCGCGCGGATCGATGTATCCCTCGATCACGAACTCCGCTTCGGCCGGCACCTCGAGATCGCACGTCACCGCCTTCGCGAGATGACACCGGCGCGCGGCGCAGGAATCCGGCGAAGAGAACTCGTCCACCGTCGGCGGCAGCGGCGCGGTCGCCGAGTACACCGACGCCGGATCGGCGCCGATCGCGATGCACACCGGCATCGTCTCGCCGCGCTCCGCCATCTCGCGCCAGTGCGCGGCGCCGACCTTGTGCCGCTGCCAGTGCATCGCGAGCGTGCGCGGGCCGAGCTGCTGCACGCGGTACATCCCCACGTTGCGGATGCCGCGGACCGGGATCGCGCTGAGATCACCATCGGCAGCGTGATGTACGGACCGCCGTCCTCCGGCCAGCACGTGATGATCGGCAGGCATTGCAGATCGATCTCGTCGCCGCGCCAGACGATTTCCTGGCAGGCCGGCGCGCCGCCCGCACGCGCGGCGGAAACTTCGCCACCTCGAGCAGGCGCGGCAGCAGCGCCAACTTGCCGAGCAGCCCCTCGGGCACCTTGAGCTCGAGCAGCTCGGTGATGCGCGCGCCGATCTCGTCCAGGTCCTCCACGCCTAGCGACATCGCCATCCGCCGCATCGACCCGAACAGGTTGATCGCCACGGGATACGGCGAGCGCGAGCCGTCGCGCGAGCAGCACGTGCTCGAACAGCAGCGCCTTGCCGCCGCCCGGCTCTTCATCACCCGGTCGGCGATCTCGCACACCTCGAGGTCCGACGCGCACCGGCGCGCGACACGCGCACGAGCTCGCCCGCCTGCTCCAGCGCCGCGATGAACGCGCCTAACGAATCGAGGCTCACTTAGGCCGCGCCTTCCGCCGCCGGACGCTCGCCGCAGTGCACGGCCGTGACGCCGAATGTGAGCGTCTCGTAGGTCACGCGCGACAATCCCGCGCGCTCGAGACGCGCCGCCAGCTCCGGCGCCGGCGGGAAATGCGCCACCGACTCGGGCAGATACCGATACGCGGTGCGATGTCCGCTCACCATGCGCCCCACCAGTGGAAGCAGTTGCCGGAAGTACACCCGATAGACCGCGCGCACCACCCGCGACGGCGGCGTCGAGCAATCGAGCACGACGAGCCGCGCGCCGGGCGCGAGCACGCGCGCGAGCTCCGCGAGCCCCACGTCGATGTCGGCGAAATTCCGCACGCCGAACGCGACCATCGCGCCGTCGCACCGAGCCGTCGCCTAACGGAAGCTGGAGCGCGTCGGCCACCACCGGGCGCACGGCCGCGCCGTCCACCTTGGTTCGCCCGGCCCGCAACATTGCCTCGGCGAAGTCGGCCGCGACCACGGTGCCCGCGAACCCGGGACGGCGCGACAACTCGACGCTCATGTCGAGCGTCCCCGCGCACGCATCCAGATACACGCCGCGCGGACGACGCTCCCAACCGAGCACGTCGATCGCGCGCCGCCGCCAACGACCATCGATGTTGAAGCGAGAGCAGGCGGTTCAGGAGATCATAGGTGGGAGCGATCTCCGAGAACATCCGCCGCACGTACCGTCGCTTCACGACGGCGTTCGATTCCGCGCCCGCTCCATCCTCCGCCTTACCCGCCGCTCCGCGTCCCGCGCCCGCAGCTTCGAGCGCTTCGCGCCGTTCCGTGTCGACAGCAGACATTCAGGAAAACTTGGGCCGTCGCGGATGCTCGCGCAAGCGCGATGCTGGTTGCCCGGCGCCCGGCACGCTAACTTGCGCGAGCATCGGCCGATTGACCGTCTCGCTCCCGATCGAGTTGCCGTCTTCCTACGATCTCTCGACGCTCCCAGATGCCGATGTCGCAACCCTCGCCAATGAAGGACGCGAGGCGGCGTTTCGGGAGCTCGTCCACCGCTACGAACGACCTGTCTTCTCGCTCATCTTCCGCATGGTCCGCGACCGTGAAACGGCGGAAGACCTCGCGCAGGACACGTTCGTCCGCGTCCTGAATCACATCGATCGCTATCGCCCCGAGTTCAAGTTCTCGAGCTGGCTGTTCAAGATCGCGAACAACCTCACGATCGATCATCTCCGCAAGCGCCAGCTCGACACCATCAGCATCGAGGGCTCTCCCCACGCGGCCACCACGGCCGAGGCGGAAGCCACCTCGGTCGACGTGCGGTCGCACGACGAATCGCCCCTCGAAGAAATCGAATCCCGCGAGCTCGGAAGCGCCATCGAGCGTGCCATCGCGCACCTCAGGCCCGAGTATCGCTCGTGCATTCTGTTACGCCACGTCGAGGGCCGGTCGCTACGAGGAAATAGCTGCCACCCTCGACCTGCCCCTTGGGACGGTCAAAACGTACATCCACCGCGCCCGGCACGAGCTCCGGGACGCCCTGGCACACCTGCGGTCCTGACATGAAACCCTCTGGCACACTGCGACGTACGACATGGTGGAGGTCCCGTGGATAGACACCTGCTACCAGAAGAAATCGACCAGCTGTTGGACGGCGACGTCGGCTTTGGGACGGCGCCGCTCAAGCTGCACGTTCGAGCGTGCGCAGAGTGCCGCGCCGAGCTCGACCAGGCGCGCACGCTGGTCCGCCAACTCGAACACCTTCCGCATTACACGCCATCAGCGGTGTTCGCGGACCGCGTGTTGGAGCAGGTGCAGGTGTTCATCCCCTGGCACGTCACGGCGCTCGACACGCTGCGCGGATGGATGCCGCGCACGCGCACGGCTCGCGCGTTCGCGTGGACGGGCTTGGGTAGCGCGGCCGTCGTGCTCAGCGTGGTGTCGCTGTGGCTGCTCACCCGCATCGACGCGGTGATTTTCGCGATCGACATGGCCATCGGCCGCGTGCGCGCCGCAGTCGGCAGGGGAATCGGCGACGTGGTCGCGACGCTATTCGGCTCCACGGCGGTCCACGCGTTCCGGACGAGCGGCGCCGTCGGTCTCTGGGTCGCGCTCACGGTCTTGTTGCTGTTTGCCGCCATCACCGCCCGCGCCATGCGCGCGGTGGTCGCGGGCCCGCGCCGCCGTTAGGACGACCATGTCATCTCGTCCGCTCCCTACGCGCGCCGCGCTCCTGGCTCTCGCGCTCGGCGTTGGCGTATTCGCCGCCGGCGCGGCGGCCCAAGCCAAGCATAGTCAAACCGCTCCGCTCTCCGTGGGCGACTCGATCGCGGCCGTGCTCGATTCGCTCGGCCGCGATGCCAACGGCGTCGTCATCGAACGGTCCGCGGTCCTGCAGGGCCCGCAAACAGTCGCCGCGGGGAACACGGTCAACGGATCCATCGCATCGTGGCACGGTCCGCTCGACGTGCGCGGCACCGTCACGGGAAACGCGGTCGCGATCAATGGCGATGTCGTTGTACACTCGGGCGCGACGGTGCGCGGCGACGCGGTATCGCTCGGCGGACACGTGCAGCTCGACGGCGGGACCGTCCAGGGTGAAATGCGGTCGCTCTCCGCGCTCACCGTTGGTCCGTTAGTCGGGAACGCGCCGCGGACCCCGGCGCAGGTGACCAAGCGGTCGGTGTCGCTCGCGGTGGGCTGGTATCTCGTGATCGCGGTGATCGGATTGTTCGCGGCGCTGTTCGCGCGCGGCAACCTCGAGACCATCGCCGAGCGCATCCGCGATGACTTTTCGCGCTCGTTCCTCTACGGTGTCGTTGGGCAGATCGCGCTGTTGCCGGCGCTCGTCGTGTGTATCGTCGCGCTGTGCATCACGATCATCGGGATCCTGCTCATTCCGTTCGCGATCGTCGGCTTCGTGCTTGGCGGCGCCGGCGCGCTGGCGCTCGGCTTCATCGCCATGTCGTACGTGACCGGCGAAGCTGCGATGCGGTGGCGCGGAGCGGTATCGCCCTACACGCCGCCGCCGGTGGTGCAGTTCCTGTTGATCGGGCTCTCGCTCTATTTCGTGCTGTGGATGGTGGGCGGCCTCCTCTCGTGGGCGGGGTGGCTCGGCGCGCTGCTCAGGCTCGTGGCCGCCATGGTCACGTGGGTGGCGGTGACGGTCGGCTTCGGTGCCACACTCGCGTCGCGCGGTGGAACGCGCGCGCCGGGTCGCACGCCGGCGCCGCGAGTCCCGCCGCCGGCCATTCCCGATGCCAGCTGGCAAACGCCGACTCCTGTGTCGGGTGTCGCCGCTGCGCGACGCCCCACACCGCCGCCTCGCTCGGTGCAACACTAGTGGCGAGTCACCGCAGACTGGTGCAGGCGCTGGTGATCGCGACGGCGCTCGCCGCCACCCATGCCGCAACTGCGCACGCGCAGATCTGGCGCACCATGAGCGCATCGCGCGAGCGTGGATCGGCCGACTCGCTGCACGTACGCGTGTACTTTGGCGCCGGCACGTTCAATCTGGCCGCCGCATCCGAGCCGCTGCTGTACGATCTGGATCTGCGCTACGACGCCGGACGTGTGCGCCCCATGCACAAGTACGATGCGTCCGCTGGTCTGTTGACGATCCGCTCGGACAGCGCGATCGGGCATCCGTTCACGTTGGACATGAAGCGGGGCGGCCTGCACCTGAACGCGCCCGGTGACGACCGCAACGGCACCGATCTCACGGTCGGCCTGGCGCGCGGCGTGCCGCTCGACCTGTCGCTCTCGTTAGGCGCGTGCGATGCGACGCTCGACTTGTCGAACCTGGCCGTGCGGCGCCTCCAGCTCGAGAGCGGCGCCAGCCAGACCACGATCACGTTCGGCACGCCGAATCCGGTCGAGATGTCATCGCTCGAGCTCGACATCGGCGCCGCCGGCCTTACCGTCAACTCGTTGGGCAACGCGAACGCGTCGCACGTGACCGTGTCCACCGGCGTCGGCGGCGCGGAGCTGGACCTGGGCGGCACGTGGTCGGGGACCATGAACCTCGTCGTGCGCGCAGCGTTAGGCGGGATCACGCTGCACGTGCCCGGCGACGTCGGCATCGAAGCCCGCGTCGCCAAGACGCTCGGCGGCCTCGACGCGCCGGATCTCACGTCGCGCGGCGGCGCGTACTACTCGTCCAACTGGGCTACCGCGACGCGGAAGGTGGTGATCGACGCCACGGCCACGCTCGCCGGGATCGAGATCACCCGCGACTAACCGAAGCCGGTCACGCCCCGGCCGGCGCCGGTCTGAGCACTACCACCGCGCCGCGCCCCACACACAGCGACTCCCCGGCGCTGCCATCGCGCACCGCGATCTCGAGCAGGCCCGACGACCCCACCACCGCCACCACGTCGCCTTGGGCCACGTCGCCGTAGGACCGGACGATCGGCACCACGCGGTCCGCGAGCACCACCGACCCGCCGCGGGGCGCCACGAGATTGGTGATGAGATTCCCGAACCGGTCGACCGTGATCACCTCGCCCGACACCGAGCCGTCGGCGAGGCGCCGGGCCTCCGGGGTGCGGCGCAGCACCGGGGCGTCGAACGTCATGCCTAACGCTTCGAGCGGCGTGCCGCTGGCCAGCCGCGCCGCCGCCGGCGCGAACACGTCGCGGCCGTGGAACGTCGCCGACGCCTGCGCCGGGATGGTCAGCTCCACCAGGCGCACCTCCGATCGCAGGAGCGCCGGCGACAACACGCCGTTGTCGGGCCCGACGAGAAACTGGCCGTCGCTCTCCACGGCCAGGGCAGCGCGCGGCGTCCCGACGCCCGGATCCACCACCACGACGTGGATCGTGCCTAACGGAAAGCGCCGCCAGTAGCGCGCGATCGCGAGCCGCGCGCCATCCACGTCCTGCGGCGCCACGTCGTGCGCGATGTCCACCACCTGCGCCTGCGGCAGCATCGCGTAGATCACGCCCTTCATCTCGCCGACGTATCCGTCGGCGGTGCCGAAGTCGGTGAGCAGCGTGATCAGGGGCATGGTCAGAGTGACTTACGCTTCCACCGTCCCCAGCGCCAGAGTGTCATCATGGCCACGCCGCGGCCGAGCGCGGTGATCGAGATGGTCCACCGAATGCCAGCCGTCCCCCACCGCGTCGCCGCCCACGCGGCGATCGGAAGGCGGAGCACGGTGAGCGTGCTCGACGTGAGCATGGGCGGCAGCGTCTCGCCGGCGCCGCCCAACGCACCTTCCAACACCAGCTCGCTGCCGCTGAACAGCGTCGACACCGCCACAATGCGCAGATAGTGTGCACCCTCCGCCACCACCGCCGGGTCGGACGAAAAGAGTCCGGTGAACTGCGGCGCCACAGTGAACTCGAGCACCGCGCCGACCGCGCAGACGATCGACGCGAAGCCGGTCGCGATCCAGCCGGCCAGGGCCGCGCGCTCCGGCTGCCGCGCGCCCATGTTCTGTCCGACGATCGCCGCCGCCGCCGCGCCGAAGCCGACCCCGATCATGAACGTCCAGCTCTCCACGCGCTGGCCCACGCCTAACGCCGCGAGGGCCGGCGTCCCGAATCGCGTCGTCGTGCGCGTGAGCAGCACGTACACCACCGCGAACACGATGCCGGTCACGGCCGTGGGCAACCCGACACGCGAGATGTTGGCGAGCGTGCGGAACGACACGCGACCCACGCGGATCATCCGCCGGCGCGCCAGCAAGGCGACCCCGAACACGAACGCCACCGCGCGCGTGGCGATGGTGGCGACCGCCGCGCCGGCAATGCCTAACCGTGGAGCCGGCCCGATGCCCATGATCAGCACCGGATCGAGCACCAGCGCCGCGATCACCGTGGTCACGAGCAGCAGAAACGGCGTCCGCGTGTCGCCCAATGCGCGGAACGCCGCGTCGACGGCGAAGAATCCGAAGATCAGCGGCGCGCCCACCAGGTACGTGCCCAGGTAGATGTGCCTAACGCAGTGACGTCGGCCGGCGTGTTCATCACCGTGAACATGCCGCGCAGATAATGCGCCCAGCCACCGCGATGCTCACGCCGATCACCAGCGCGTACACCACCGCATCGCCGACCGCCCGAGCGGCATCGCCCGGACGCCCTTCCCCGTGGCGCCGCGACGCGACCGCCGTGAGCCCGACGCTCACCATGTCGGCGCCGGAGATGATCATCCAGATCCAGAACACCGACGTCGACACGGCCGCCAGCCCGGCCGCGCCGATCTTCTGCCCCACCCAGAACGCGTCGGCCGAGTAGAACAGCGTCATGAGCAGCATCGACGCGACCGCCGGCAACGCGAACACGGCGATCGCGCGCGGCAACGCGCCGCGCGTGATCGCCAGGTTCGCCGCGTACTCGCCTGTCACCGCGACGGGCAACAGCCCGTCGCGGGGATCCATCGGCAACGCGGCCGCCGGTCCGAGCTCCGGCGGCCGCGTTGGGCCGGACAGTGGTGCGCTCGTCTCGCTCATGCCGCTCGGGCCCGGTCCACCGCGTCCACCACGCGGCGCGCCGCCTCTTCGAGCGCCCGCGCCGCTCCCGACTCGGGCTCCGACAAGACGATCGGCACGCCCTCGTCGCCGCCGGCGCGGACCGGCTGGTAGAGCGGGATCTCGCCTAACAATGGCACGCCCAGCTCATCGGCCAGTGCCCGCCCGCCGCCCGACCCGAAGAGCGGCGTCCGCGTGCCGCATCCCGCGCACTCGAGCCAGCTCATGTTCTCGACCACGCCTAACACAGGCACGCTCACCCGCTGGAACATCCGCGCGCCGCGCAGCGCGTCGCCCGTCGCCACGGGCTGCGGCGTGGTCACGATCACCGCGCCGTGCACGTGCGTCGCCTGCACCAGCGACAGTTGGGCATCGCCGGTGCCGGGCGGCATGTCCACCAGAAAGTAGTCGAGCTCGCCCCACTCGACGTCGCGCAGGAACTGCGTCACGATCTTCATGACGATGGGACCGCGCCAGATGGCCGGCTGGTCGCGCTCCACCAGAAAGCCGAGGCTCATGAGCTTCACGCCGTGCGCCTCGAGCGGCTTGATGCGGTTGTTCACCACCGGCGGCGCTTCGTCGACGCCCATCATGCGCGGAATGTTCGGCCCGTAGATGTCCGCATCCATGATGCCCACGCGGGCCCCGCTGCGCGCCAGGGCGACGGCGAGGTTGGTCGTCACGGTGCTCTTCCCCACGCCGCCCTTGCCGCTCGAGATCGCGAGCACGCGACCCAGATTCGGATACTCCACAGGCGTGGGCGCCGGCACGGCGGCGCGCCGCGACTGCGGCTCCTGGCCCATCACCGGCAGCGCGCGCCCGCCCGGCGGCGCCGGTGCGGCCGCCGCCGGGTGCTTGGCCTGCAATGGGTCTTTGACGTCCACGCGCACGTCCGTCACGCCGTCCACCGCTTCCAGCGCTTGCCTAACGGAACGCACCAGCGAGGCCGGGTCTTCCGCCGCCAGCAGGATGGTCAGGCGGACGCGCCCGTCCACCGTCGAGCCCAATGTCGCGGATCATCTCCGACGACACGACGTCGAGCCCGGTGCGCGGATTCGTCACCGCACGCAACGCCGCCGCGATGCGCGCCTGCATGGATTCAGACATGTCGTGAGTCTCCTGGAACGTTCAGACCGCGCGCACCGCGCTGATCTCCGGAACCTGCATGCGCAAATGCGCTTCGATCCCCTGCCGCAACATCGCGGCGTCCATGTCGCAATCCGGACAGTCGCCGCCAATGCGGAGCACCGCCACGCCCGTGGTGCCGTCGAACTCCACCAACTCGATCACCGCCGCATCGAGGCGCAACAAGGGTCGCATTTCTGCCAGCGCCTGACGAATGCGCCGCTCGACGGACTCGGCATCGCGCGGAGCCTGCTTCCACACTCTCATGATGCCGAAAGTTAGGGGGCGGCCGGCTTGCCTGCCAAGTCTGAGGATTCGGACGTTTGGCCCACGAACTCGCGCGCCGCGTGCAACACCCGCTCGCGCACCGTGTCCAACGACCCGCTGAATCAGGGCGCCCGCCGCCCGCGCGTGTCCGCCGCCGCCGAATTGGCGTGCGAAACGGTTCACATCCACCGTCCCGGTGCTGCGGAACGACGCCTTCACCTGCCCGTGCGCCAACTCCCGGAAAAAAATCGCCATGCGCGTGCCCGACACGCTCCTCGGATACTCGGCGATGCCGTCGAGCTCTTCCGGATGCACGTTGTGGCGCTCGAGCGCTCCCGCCGGCAGCGACACCCACGACAGGCCGTATGCCGGATCCACCGACAGCGATTCGAGCGCCTCGCGCACCACGCGCAGCCGCCCAACGGAAACCGACGCGTAGATGCGCCGGTACATCTCCTCCGGGTCGACGCCCGCCGCGAGCAGCTGTCCCGCCACGGCGTGACAGCGCGGCGACGTGTTGCTGAAGCGGAATCCCCCCGTATCGGTCAGAATCGCCGTGTAGAGCGCTCGGGCAATTGCCGGCGTGAGCGTGAGGTCGAGAACGCACGCCAGGTCGAACACCAGCTCGCCGGTCGCGCAGGCGGCAATGTCCGCCATCACAATGTCGCCCGCGGGCGCGTCGCTCGGCACGTGGTGATCGACCACGATGCGCGGCACGTGGAGCGCGCGAACCGTATCGGCCAACGTGCCTAACCGGCGGACATCGTTGATGTCGAGCACCATGAGCAGGTCGACATCTTCGATCGCGCGCGCGCCGGCGGCGGTCCGGTCGTCCACGCCCTCCAACAGAAAGGCGAACATCGCCGGCCACGGCGTCGGGTTCACGATCCGGACGTCGAGGCCGCGCTGGGCGAGCAGGTGGGCCATGGCCACCTCGGACCCGCATCCATCGCCATCCGAGTTGATGTGCGTCGAGAGGGCGACCGTGCGCCCCGCGCGCAGCTCCGCGCCAATGCGTTCGGCGGCCGCACGGCGTCCCGCGGGGACAGCCAGAAGATCAGGAAGTGCAAGTGTCATTGGCGTATGAATAGCAAGCGGCGCCCCCGAATCAGAGGCGCCGCTCGACGTGCAAGAATCAGGCGGTTAGTCCGCGGCGGCCGCGGACCGTGTGTCTACCGACCGTCGGAGCCGCGAGTGGTACCGTCCATACGTGAAGTAAATCACGAGGCCGATCACGAGCCACACACCGAGCCGGATCCATGTGTCGATCGGCAAACCGGCCATGAGGCCGACGCAGCACAATATTCCGAGTGCGGGCACCAATGGCACGAACGGCGTGCGGAACGGCCGATGGAGATCCGGTCGCGTGCGACGCAGCACGATCACGCCGGCGCACACGATCGCGAACGCAAGCAGCGTCCCGATGTTGACCAATTCGCCGAGCAGTTGAATCGGGAACAGGCCGGCGACGATCGCGGCCACCGAGCCCGTGAGTATCGTGGTGACGTACGGCGTCTTGAACCGCGGGTGCACCTTGCCGAACACCGGCGGCAGCAGGCCGTCGCGTGCCATCGAGAAGAAGATGCGCGGCTGTCCCATCAGCATTACGAGCACCACCGACGCCAGCCCGAGAATCGCGCCGACGTTCACGATCTCCTTGAGCCACGCGAGACCGGGACCGGCCTTCTCGATCGCCGCGTACACCGGGAACGCGACGTTGAGATCCGTGTAGTGCGCGAGGCCGGTCATGACCAGCGCCATCAGAATGTACAGCAACGTACAAATGCCTAACGAGCCGAGGATGCCGATCGGCATGTCGTGCTGCGGATTTCGGGCTTCTTGCGCCGTTGTGGATACGGCATCGAAGCCGATGTAGGCGAAGAAGATCACGCCGGCACCGCGGATCACGCCGCTCCATCCGAACACGCCCCACTGGCCCGTGTTAGGCGGAACGAAGGGGTGCCAGTTGGACGGATTCACGAACGCGAACCCGAAGGCGATCACGAGCAGAACGATCGCGACCTTCACGAACACGATGACGTTGTTGAAGTTCGCCGACTCTTTGATGCCGACCACCAGCAGCGCGGTCATGAGGGCGGCGAGGACGAGGGCCGGCAGGTTGATCAGCGCTCCGGTGGTGTGGAGGTGCCAGCCGCCGGTGACGCTGAGCGGTGCGTTGGCCAGGGCCGGGGCGAGATGGATGTGCAGGTCGTTCAGTAGTGCGGTGAAATATCCTGACCACCCGACCGCGACAGTCGACGCCCCGAACAGATATTCCAGGATCAGGTCCCACCCGATGATCCACGCGACGAGCTCGCCCAGCGTGGAGTACGCGTACGTGTACGCGCTGCCCGCGATCGGAATCATCGACGCGAACTCCGCGTAGCAGAGTCCCGCGAACAAGCACGCGATACCCGACAGGATGAACGAGAACACCACGGCCGGCCCGGCGTACTGCGCCGCCGCTGTTCCCGTCAGCACGAAGATGCCCGCACCGATGATGGCGCCGATGCCCAACAGGGTGAGGTTCGTCGCCCCGAGCGCCCGCTTGAGCGAGCCCTCCCCCTCGGCGCCGGCCTCGTCCATGAGCACGGCCATGCTCTTTGTTGAAAACAAGCTCATTCGGGATCTCCGTCGGAGACTATGGTGTCGCTGGATGCGCGCGCCACGGGACAGGATGGTTCGATGAGGGCGGCGCCGGTGCTACGTTCACGGGGCGCGCACCCCTTTGTCAAGGGACGCGCGCCCCGGTGCACTCTCATTCTGACATAGATCAGACAGAGTAGTTGGGCGCCTCGCGCGTGATGGCGACGTCGTGCGGATGCGACTCGCGCAGACCCGCCGTCGTGATGCGCACGAACTCGGTCTGCGTTCGCAGTTCCTCAATGTTCTCGCAGCCCACGTAGCCCATCCCGCTTCGCAGTCCGCCCACCATCTGGAAAATGACGTCCCCCACCGGACCCTTGTACGGGACCCGCCCCTCGATCCCCTCGGGAACCAGTTTCTTGGGCGACATCTCGCCTTCCTGGAAGTACCGATCGGCGCTCCCATCTTGCATCGCCGAGAGACTCCCCATGCCGCGGATCATCTTGAAGCGGCGGCCCTCGAGCAGGAACGACTCGCCCGGACTCTCCTCGGTGCCCGCCAGCATCGAGCCCATCATCACCGACAATGCACCGGCTGCGAGCGCCTTTACAATGTCGCCCGAGTACTTGATGCCGCCGTCGGCGATCACCGGCACATCGCCCGCACCTTCGACCGCGTCCATCACCGCGGTGAGCTGCGGCACGCCGACGCCCGTCACCACACGCGTCGTACAGATCGATCCCGGTCCAACCCCCACCTTGACCGCGTTCACCCCGCGCTCGACTAACGCCGCCGCTCCTTCGCGCGTCGCGATGTTGCCCGCGATGAGCTGCACGTCGGGGAACATCTCGCGAACCGTTGCCGTGGCGCGCAGTACCGATTCCGAATGCCCGTGCGCCGTGTCGACTACCAGCGCGTCCACACCGGCGGCGATCAACGCCGACGCGCGATCGCTCATGTCGCCCGCCGCGCCAATGGCCGCGGCCACGCGCAGACGTCCGTGTTGGTCTTTGTTGGCAACCGGGAATTGGCGGCGCTTGTGAATGTCCTTCACGGTAATGAGACCGCGCAGCTTTCCCGTTTCATCGACCACCGGAAGTTTCTCGATGCGATGCCGGCCCAAAATGCGCTCTGCTTCGTCGAGCGTCGTGCCGACGGGCGCGGTCACCAGACGGTCTCTGGTCATCGCATCGTTCAGCGGCCGATCGAGGTTGCGCTCGAATTGCAGATCGCGATTGGTGATGATCCCGACCAAGTGTCCTTCGCGGTCAACGATCGGCACGCCGGAAATCTTGAAGCGCATCATGAGCGCATTGGCTTCGCGGAGCGTCGCGTCGGGCGCCAGCGTGATCGGGTTGAGGATCATTCCGCTTTCCGATCGCTTCACCCGATCCACTTCGGCGGCTTGCCGGTCGATGGACATGTTCTTGTGGATCACGCCGATTCCGCCGGCGCGGGCCATCGCGATTGCCATCTCGGACTCGGTTACCGTGTCCATGGCCGCCGACACGAGCGGCAGATTGAGCGGGATGCCCGTGCTCAATCGCGATGTCGTGCTCACGTCCTTGGGATGCGGGTACGAGTGACGCGGCACGAGGAGCACGTCATCGAAGGTCAACGCGCTCTCCACGCGGATGCGGGATGACCCTTCTTCAATGCGCGACGGCCCGCCTTCCACTGAGGTGGAACGGGCGGGCCGGAGGGCTGACGCGCGAGTTGAGGTAGCCATAGCCAAACCTAAGGAGTGCAACAGGACGCTGCAAGCGGACGCGCGTCCAGTCGCTCGTTAGAGCAGGCGTTTTTTGAGACGGCGACGAACGCGCATGCGCGTGCTGAACGGCAGGAAAAACGCCGCCGCGAGCATCACAGCCTCGAGACTCTTTGGCGTGAGCTCATCGGGGTATCCGTCCCAGTGATCGGCAATCACATCTGGTCCGGCGTGCGAGATCAGCCGGTTCAGCGCGAGCATGATCACGTAAATATCGTCGATCTCGCCGATCACCGGAATGAAATCCGGAATCAGGTCGAACGGCATGATCACGTACCCAATCGCCGCAGCCACCAGCACCTTGTCGACGGCCGAAACGCGCTCGTCCGTGAGCAAGCCCCAGAGGAGACGCAGATAGGCCGGGATCTGTCGGACCGCGCCCAACAGCGTTCGCTTGGCGCCGCGACGCGGACGGCGTCGCCCCGCACGATCTTCGGGCTCATCGCGACCGTGGAGCCAGCCGAAACCGCGGCTTCTCCGCTCCTGGGGCTCGCCCTCGCGAACGCGCCGTGTGTGCACGGTCATGGCTGATTCCCCCTCGCCTCGGGCGACTGCGTTCCGTTAGGCGGCGCCGGATCCGGCGCAGCCGGTGACTCGATCGGCGCCGCGCCGTCCTCCGGACGGTCAACGGTTGCGGCGCGGCTCGCCGTTCGCGCCGCCACCTCGATCACGTCGGACGCCACGGACTTCCCCGCCGCCGCCACACCTTGCAGGACGCCCATTGCCTTGCTCAAGAGCCCCATCGTCTCGGAGATCCCGGTCGCCGACACGCGGCCGGCGCGCAGGCTGTCCTCCACGCCTTCAGCGAACCGCTGAAAGACGTTGGGCGTTTGGGCGGTCTTCTGGGCGTAGCGCGATTCGAGGAACTCGACGTAGTCGAGCAATTGATAGCCGCGCTCGTCAGGCAGCGTGTCGAGCTTGCGCAGGAGACGATCCCGCAATGTCTCGTTCATGTCATCTACGGCAATGACGGCGTCAGCCGTGCCAGCGAACGCGGCGGCCTCGGACGTCGATATGCACGTAAGGATGACGATATCGGCGGCTGGTGTACACTCCCATCCCACCCACCAAATCGGGGTACTCTGCTTCGACCGAGTCGACGGCGGCGGCAACGAGCTTCGCGTCGTGCCGGTCGATCCGTCCATTCCCGTCCGCATCGATGGCCACGTCCAACGCGTCGCCGAACTGGTGACGGCTGTCGCGCGCCGCGCGCGGCACGTGACGGTTGTAGGCGGGCGTGCGGAATCCCGAGTGCAGGTCGAGCTCGACGGGCACGTCGCCGGTCACGCGGCCGAGTGAGTGGGAGATTCGCTCGAGCACGAGCTCGAGTTTGTCGAAGACGCGAGGATCGATCGCGGCGTAGCGTGGCCACGTGTCCTGTCCATCGCGCGACAAGAAATCGCCCAACGTCAGGTGCGCGGAAACCGGCAGATCGACTTCGTCCGACGTCACCTTCACAAAGCCTTCCGGTCGATCCGTCGAATCAGCGCGATGACGCTCGGCGCGATAAAGTCCGATCTTGTAGCCGTCTATCGCCGGACCGTGCTTTTCATTGAAGGGCACCATCACCGCGAGCGTTAGTCCGTCCACCACGTGCGCTTCGGCGCCGTGGAGCAGGGCCAGCCGATAGAAGCCGGGCTGCTCGGGCGCGACGAGCGTGTCGCCGGCATATTGGCGCACACTGCCCTCCAACCGCGATTCGCCCACCCGTTCCCAACCGTAACGGAGCGACAGTGTGTCGTTAGGCAGCGTGATCGGATAGTCGACGGGTTCGCCGGGCATGGCCGTCGCGAGCCTCAGCTCGCCGCTCTTGCCCAGCGCTTCCGGAGCCGGGGTGGCGTCCATGGCCAGCGTGCCGAACGCGCTGTCCACGACCATCGCGGGCGTCTTGGCCATCGCGTGCGGCGGGTGATACCAACCAATCAAGGCCCAGGCGGCGCCAAACCACGCCGACATTCTGAGCATCTTGACCAACGGGCGGCCCGCGGTAGAGGCCGCTATGAGGATGGGGTGCCGACCGTCGCGTGGCGGCCGGCTCGTACTCACCGTGCGCCCCAGCGCACGCGCTCGCCGCGCGTGTCGATGTGCACGAAGGGTCCGTGTTGACGGGTTGCGTGATAGAGTCCCACGCCGCCAATGAGGTCGGGATGCGCCGCTTCGACGCGATCGACTGCCTCGCGGATGATGCGCGCGTCGCGCATGTTGACGCGTCCGTCGTGATTCAGATCGTCCATCCGGCCTGACTCGTTGTTGTCGACGAACACATCGGCTGCATCCCCATACTGGTGCCGGCTGTCGCGCGCGCGTCCACCGCGTGCACCGACACCGCGTTTGTTGTATTCCGGCGTGCGGAACCCCGACATGATCGTGAGGTGATCCACGCGGACGCCGTGCTCGTTCAGATCGGCGATCACGAGCTCGAGCTTGTCGACCAGCTTTGCATCCAGCGCGATGTACTTGGGCCACACGTCTTCCTGATCGTGTGTCAAGAAATCGCGGAGTCTGAAATGCTCCGAGACCCACGTGTCCTCGTTCTCGGCCGTGACTTCAATGAAGCCATCGGGGTCCGCGTACATCGAGTCGCGAGACGCGTGCCGCTCGTGCGGCCAGGTGCCAAGCCAATAGGTTCCAATTCGACCCTTCTGCTTGGTAGCGAATGGAACCAGCGAGATGAACGAGAGCGGCTGCGACACAGCGCTGTCGTGGACGGTATAGACGCCGGGCCGGTCGAGTGCGCTGTCGCCGAATAACTCTTGCAGCGCGTCGACGCCGATGGACGGATGGGACGGACTCACGAAGAACGCGCGCAGCTTGCCGCTGCGTCCGACGAGTGAGTCGATGAACCAGAGGCCGGCCTTGGGCGGCAGCGCAGCGCGCGCAGGAATCAGCGTGGCGCTCGCGATCGAGTCGTTGGATGCGACGGGAACACGCGCCGCATCGGCTCGCGGGGCGGCGCCTGCAGCCGCGACCAGCACGACCACGGCGCCGACAACTTGAATGGCGCGCTTACAACGAAACGCGCCTGCTTGTACACGGCTCATCGGCGCCTCCCTGGCAACCAGACTGACGGCAGCAACGCCGTCTCTTGGCTTTGCGCGTCGGCGTGTCCCTAGCCGACTTGCCCTTGGCAAGGAGCCCCCGCCACGACGGGGAAGGAACTCCACTAACCTTAGGGGGGACGCACTTGGTAGGAAGCCGCAACCCGTGGCTACAGGCCAACTTGACTGACCAAACGGTCAATAAATGTACACGGGCGTTCCGACCGGAACGATGCCGTACAGGTAGTCGAATGTCTTCATTGCGAAGACGCACGCAGCCGTGGCTCGTGGCCGCGCCGACGGAGCGCGGCTCATCGGTGCCGTGCAGCGCGTAGCCCTCGCCCAGGTTGAGGCGATGGCCGCCTAACGTGCCGCGATATTTGCGCTGATTCGTTCCGTAAGGCGGCACGATGAGATGCGTGCCGTCGATGATCTCGCGGCCCTCGCCCGACTCGTACGGCACCTCGTGTCCGTCGGCGAATTTCTTCACGACGTCGTTGCCGTCCACCAGGATCGCGCCGCCGTCCGCGGTTTTCACCGTCTGGCCGCGCTTGAGCATCACCACGGTGAGCTTCTTCTTGTCGGCGATCTCGACGAAGTGCCAGTCGGGCGGCACCCACATTGGCCCCACGTCCTTGCTCAGCACCGTTAGGCGGCCGCGCGGGGTGTCGAACTTGTACTCGTCCGACTTGCCTGCCTGCTTGACCAGCGTCTTGCCGCTGCCCACGGCCACCCGCGTGGTGTAGAACACGGTGTCGCCCGACTTGTACCACATGCGGCGATCGGCGATGCTCACCACGATGTACGGCTTGTCGGCGTCGGGCCCCGGCGTGGCTTCGGCCATCGCCTTGCGCAACGAATCGGCCGTCACGCCCGCGCCGTGCCGCACCTCCTCCAGCAGGTCGCGCGTGTGATTGAGCACGTTGCGGCTGACGTCGCGCGTGTAGCGCACCTGCAGGGTGACATGCAACAACGCACCCGTGGCCGCCGCCGCGGCGATCGCGATGGCGCCCAACGCGTAGACGCCGCGCGGAACCGAGCGAAAGGGATTCATTGCCCGCGCCGCCCGGCGGATCCCCGCGCGTCAGTAGAAATAGACCACCATCCCCTTGGTTACGTTAGGCGCGATCGCGTCCAGATCGTCCGCCCTGGCGCGCACGCTGCCAGGCATCGTATACGACGTATCGCCGAGCGGTCCGTTGGCCGGCAGCGAGTAGATCACCGTGCCGCCGTCCAGCACGATCGCCACCGGCCCCAATGCCTTGATGAGCATCCGTTGGGCGGTCGGCGGCGGCGCGAACCCGCGATCGCGGTACACCCACCCGGGCACCTGCCAGGCATCGCTGTCGCTCAACACGGCTTGCACCAAGTGCGTTCCGCGCGGAACCTTGAGGTGCACCGTGTCGGGCGCTGTCCCGATGCGTCGGTCCGGTCCCAGGCGAATCGGGATCGTACGCAGCAGCGCGCCCTGGCGCTCGAGGTACATGCGCCCGCTGTCCACCGAGATCGCCAAATGGATGGCGTTGCTCCAGCGGGCTTGTCGCTTTACCAGATCCATCACCATTTGCTGACGCTTCTCGCGCGAGCTGAGGATGGCGTCGGTGCGCTCGCGCTCGGATGCGTCCATCCCGGCGCGCAAACGGCGCGTTTCATCTTGATAGCGCGTCCGCGCGGACACGAGAAAGCCATCGAGCGCGCCACACGCGACGATCAGCGCGACGATCGTCCAGATAATGTGTGGATGGCGGCGACGAAACTCGACGAACGTCGGCGCGGTCGCGACGGGGGCGTCGCGCGGCGCCAGCCGCCTAACGGAAGGATCGTCGGGGAGGCGGGGCGACGTCACCGCGTTGCGATGCTGAGCACGTCGAGCAGCGGCACGCCTGACGGTTCACTGCGTCCGGCGCGCACGCGCGCCGTGACGGTGATCGCGGCAAGCGGATCGATGCGCTTCGCCTGATCGACCAACGAGGGCGGGAGTGCGAGATACAGCAGCGAATTCTCCTGTCCGGGGCCGCGCGCCAGAATGTATGGCTCGTCGGGAGCCATGCCCTTCCGAAGCGGATCCGCCATTTGGACCGCGATCTTCTGCACCATCCAGCGCACGACCTGTCCCCGATAGCGATCTGGTTGCGCCTTGAGGTCCGCCGCGCTGATCGTGGTCAACACGGTGCTGTCGGAGGGTCCTAAGTCCTGCGCGCGCACCCATCCCTCCACTTGCACGCGGACCCAGCCGCGATCCCGCGCAATTGCCGTGACGCGCGCGCTCGAATCGATCGACCCCAGCGTCGCAGCATTGGGCGCCGTGTAGAGCGTCGCGCGCCGCGCGAGTGCAAAGGCGGTCGCCGCCTCCGGCATGCTGTCGGGCGTGACGTCGCCCTCGGCGACGGCGGTCGTGTCCGTCGGCTTCGCGGCGGCGTTGGCCTTGGCTGGTGCGCGGCGCGCCACCGTGGTCACAGATGGCTTCGCACCCTTTGCAACGCTCGCGGGTCGCTTCCGTTCCGCCACCGTGGGAGCGCTCTTGGCTAGCGTGCCCGTGCTCACCCATCCCGTTCGCCGCACCCGGATCCAGTCACCATGCACGCTCACTTTCGTGAGGCCGGTACCATCAGACACGAGTGCCAGGACGCGACCCGCTCTCGATGCCGACCCGCGCAACAGCGCGCCTCCGTCTGCCTTTACCGAGATCGGGTAGTCGCCGCGATGTCCGCCAACGACGCTTCGGTGTAGAAAACCTTCGAGCGTCACCTTGGACCATCCATGTTGCGACCCCGACGCGTTGGTCCCGACCGCAGTCCCCGCACGCACTTGAGCCACGGATCCTGCGCCTGGAGCGGTGCGAAGCGCGGTTTGCGTGGTCACGGTGGATTGTGCAGCGAGACACACCGGTGTGAGCAGCAACCCGGCGATACAACTCCACCAAATCGCTGGAAGGGGCGTGTGAGGACGCATACATTTTGGTCGGCGTACGACGCGCCGCAGTATACTCTTAGGTTTCAACACGGGCAAAGATGGCGACACAGGGGGCGAAGAAGCGGCCGGTGGTGCTGATAGTGCTCGACGGTTGGGGCTATCGCGCCGAGCGCGAAGGAAACGCCATCGCGATGTCCTGTACTCCCACCTGGGACGCCCTGTGGAACGGGCATCCGCGAACGCTCCTCGAGGCTTCCGGTTTGGCCGTGGGACTGCCGCGCGGTCAGATGGGCAACAGCGAAGTTGGGCATCTCAACTTGGGTGCGGGACGTGTTGTCCCGCAAGATATTGTCCGCATCGACGCCGCCATCCAAAGCGGCGCCTTTTTTCGCAACGACGTATTTGTGGAGCTGTGCCGCGAAACCAAGAAGCGCGCCGCGACGCTGCACCTGGTCGGCTTGATCGGATCGGGCGGCGTGCACGCCGTCGACCGGCACCTGTTCGCGCTCATCGATCTTGCCTCGCGCCTCGAAGTACCGCACGTCGCCATTCACGCGCTCCTCGACGGGCGCGACACGATGCCCCGCTCCGCCCTTCGCTACATGCAGGAGACGCTCACGCACGCGTCGCGTAAAGCGGTCGTCGCTTCGTTGGGCGGACGCTACTACGGCATGGACCGCGACAAGCGGTGGGACCGCACCAAACTCTGGTACGACGCCATGGCACTAGGCGCCGGACCCCAGGCGGACGATCCGACTGCTGCCATTCGCGCCGCATACGATCGCGGGGAAAGCGATGAATTTGTCAAACCGATTGTGATCGCCAAAAACGGCAAGGCGGTTGCGCCAATGCGCGACGGCGACGGCGTCATCTTCTTCAACTATCGCGCGGACCGGATGCGCCAGCTCGTGCGGGCCGTGACCAATCCCGACTTCGACGCATTCGAGATCGATGATCGGCCCACGGTCAACGCGGTGTCGATGACGCAGTACGACGAGACCTTTACCATTCCCGTCGCCTTCCCTCCGCTCGTCATGTCGCAGATCGTGGCCGAGGTGCTCGCCGACCACGGTCGTACGCAGTTCCGCACGGCGGAAACCGAGAAGTACGCCCACGTGACGTACTTCTTCAATGGTGGCTTCGAGTCGCCGTATCGCGGCGAGATCCGCGAGCTCGTGCCGAGTCAAAGAGTGGCCACCTATGATCTGGCGCCGGAGATGAGCGCGAAGCCGCTCACCGAAGTGTTGTGCCGCGCCATTCATTCGTGCGAGCACGATTTCATTTTGTGTAACTATGCAAACGGCGACATGGTGGGACACACGGGCGTGATCCCCGCCGTGATCAAGGCGGTCGAAACGGTGGACGAGTGCCTGGGCCGCGTGCTCGCGGTGGCTGGCGAGGCCGGCGCGCGCGTCGTCGTCACAGCCGACCACGGCAATTGCGAATTGATGATCGACCCCGAGACCGGCGGCCCGCACACCGCGCACACGACGAACCCGGTGCCGTTCATCGTCATCGACCCCGACGGCGACCGGCCGCTCCGCAGCGGCGGTGCGTTAGGCGACGTCGGACCGACGTTGCTCACCATGATGGGTATCGAACAGCCCGCCGAGATGACCGGGCGGGACTTGAGGCAGGTTCACTCGCATTCCCCTCGGGCAGGAGTTCATCCGTGACGCGTGCCTGCGCGTTGTTCTCGTTCGTCGCAGTGGCCGCGCTCGCCGCGGCGGTGCCGGCGCAGCAAGTCGGCTACCCGCCGGCTGCCAGCCCGTATCAGGACTTTTCCAACAAGCAGGAGTTCACGCTCTACACGGGCTGGTTCACCGGCGCCACCGGACGCGCCGACGTCGGTCCGCAGGGCAGCCCCATCCTCGGCGTCCGCTACGGGATCAAGTTAGGCGGGCCGGTCGAAGCCGACGTGCACATCGCGCGGGCCTTCACGCAGCGCGAGGTCGTGTCGCCCGACGACATTCCGTCCCAACGCGACCGCGGAAACATCTCGCTGCCGCTCTACCTGGCCGACGCGGGACTCACGTTCAACATGACCGGCGCCAAGAGCTGGCACCATCTCATTCCGACCTTCGGGTTCGGCGGCGGCGTCGTGTCGGATGCGGGAGCGACCAAGGATCTCTCCGGCTACCACGTGGGCACCCAGTTCGCCATCACATTCGGCGCCGGGCTGCGCTACGTGCCGGGCGGACATTGGTCGCTGCGCGCCGAGATCGGCGACTGGATGTTCCAGACGCAGTACCCGAACTCGTTCTTCGTCGCGCCGCCCGGCGAGAAGTCGGTGCTGGCAGCGTCGTCGGCGCAGAACCAGTGGTTGCACAACGGCGTGTTCACGTTAGGCGTGTCGTACCTCGTCGGCCGCTGACGCGACGCGCACCCCGATGTCCGACCGGATCGCCCAGCTCAGCCGCCGCGTCGACTTCGCCGCGGCGCATCGCTACCGGCGTCCGGATTGGTCGGAGGAACGCAACCGCGCGGTGTTCGGCGCCTGCGCCAATTTGAATTACCACGGCCACGAGTACGCGTGCACGGTCACCGTGCGCGGCGCCATTGATGACACGACGGGGATGATCGTGGATCTCGGTCTCTTGGATCGTATTCTCGACGACGAGATCACCACCCGCTTCGATCACCGCAACATCAACCTCGACGTCGCCGAATTCGCCGACGGGACGCTCGTGCCGACCGGCGAGAACATCGCGCGATTCATCTTCGAGCGCGTGGCGCCGCGGCTGCCCGCCGGCGTCGAGCTCGTCCGGGTCCACCTGGCCGAGGACGACTCGCTCTCGGCGACGTTCGAGGTCCGTTAGGCCGGCGATGCCGGCGCCCTGCACCGGTGCGATCCTCGCCGGCGGACGCGCCGTCCGCTTCGGCGGCTTGCCCAAAGGCCTCGAGCGTGTCGGCGGACGCCGCGTGATCGATCGAGTCGCCGCCGCGCTCGCGGCCAGCGCCGACGACGTGCTGCTCATCGCCAACGATCCCAACGCCGCATCGTGGCTGCCCGGTGTTCGCGTCGCCGCCGACCTGCGTCCCGGCAACGGTGGAGTCGGTGGCATCCACGCCGCGCTCACGCGCGCAGCGAACCCGGTGCTGGTCGTGGCCTGGGACATGCCGTTCATCTCGGCGTCCCTCCTCGCGGCGCTGCGCACGCTCGGGCAAACCGCGGACGTCGCGGTGCCCGAAAGTGATTCCGCGCGCGGTGTCGAGCCGCTCTGCGCATATTATGATCCGGCATGCATCGGCCCGATCGAACGGCGCCTCGATGCAGGCGACCGCCGCGTCGTCGGGTTCTACGACGACGTGCGCGTGGCGAGGTTGTCGATCGCCGACGTTCGCCGCTTCGGCGACCCTGCCGTGCTGTTCATGAACGTGAATTCCCCGGACGAGCTCGCGCTCGCGGAGCGACATGCCTCAGGCCTCGACGACGCCGCCAATGGTGGCGATCATCGGACGGAAGCACCACGGTAAGACGACCCTCACGGTCCGCCTTGCCGCGGAGTTCCATCGTCGCGCGTATCGTGTGATGACCATCAAGCACGGTTCGCACACGTTCGACATCGATCCCGAAACGACCGACACCTATCGCCACTATCACGAGGGACACGCGGAGAAAGTCGCGATGTCCGCCCCCGACAAGTTCGCGCTCATCGAGCGATGGCGCGTTGAATTGGAACCGGAGGAAATCGCGCGCCGGTACATGGCCGACGCCGACATCGTATTGTGCGAGGGCTTCAAGCAGTCCGCTCTGCCTAAAATCGAGGTGTTCCGCCTCGCCGCGGCCGAGCACGAGCCCACGCCGCTCTACGACCCTGCGTCGCCGCAGGCATCCACCTACCTCGCCATCGTCACCGACAGTCCCGGCATCCCGCCGGGCATCGCTGTCATCTCTCTCGCCACACCGGAGTGGTTGGACACGGTGGCCGATCTCGTCGAGCGCCGCGTGATGCGGCGCGGGAGTGCGTCTCGATGAAGGTGTCTCGCACGCCCGCGCTGCTCGCGGGTCTCGTCGCTCTGGGCTGCGCCTCGCACGGCGCCCATCCGAATCCGGCGCCGCAGCCGGCCTCGTTGCCCGCCTCGCAGATGGCCACGAGCGCGGCCGCGCCGTCACCGGTCGCGGTGTTGCGAACGACCCTCGATTCGTTGGTCGCCGACACCGTGTTTCGCAATGCGAACTGGGGTATCCTCATCGTCGACCCGGATCACGGCGACACGCTCTACTCGCGCAATGCGGGCAAGCTGTTCATGCCCGCGTCGAACATGAAGGTCATCACCGGATCCGTGGCGCTGGCTCAGTTAGGCCCGGACTTCCGTTTCCGCACCACGTTCGTCGCGACCGGCCCCGTGTGCAACGGCACCGTGCACGGCGACCTGCTCGTGGATGGCCGCGGCGACCCGAGCGAGAGCGACGCGATGCGCGGCAATGCGCTCGCACCCATGCGCGACATCGCGGACT
Organism: uncultured Gemmatimonadaceae bacterium; assembly: GCA_963702675.1. Taxonomy (GTDB): domain Bacteria; phylum Gemmatimonadota; class Gemmatimonadetes; order Gemmatimonadales; family Gemmatimonadaceae; genus JADGGM01. The sequence continues at coordinate 53,091 of CAVPDN010000008.1, read as the reverse complement.
CGCTGCGCGCGCACGGCATCAACCGGGTCATGGGCCAGGTGCTCGCGGGCGACGACGCGTTCCCCGGGCCGACGTTAGGCTACGGCTGGTCGTGGGACGATCTCGACGCGTCGTACAGCGCCGGGGTCAATGCGCTCTATTTCAACGAGGGCGCGGCGCGCGTCGTGATCCACGGCGGCCGGCACCCCGGTGCGCCGGTGTCGGTGAGCGTGCTGCCCACGTCGCGCTATCCCACCGTCCGCGTGCACGCGATCACCGCGTATCCACCCGAGTCGCTCGCCGCCGGGAGCGGCGGCCGCCACCGCGTCTCGCACACGGACGGCGAGCTGCGCGCGTCGCTCGACACGCTCAGCGGCACGGTCGCGCTCACGGGATGGATCGCGCCCGACGCCGTCGATTCGATGGACGTCGTCTACCCCAACGAGAACACGGCGTACCTGCAGGCGCTCGAGGGCGCGCTCGTCGAGCGCGGCGTCGCGCTCCGCGACGGGAAAGAGCGCCGCACGTTAGGCACGTGTGGCGCACGCCCGGCGCGCGGGGCCGCGCCGGAAACCGACACGGTGTTCACGTATCGATCGCCGCCCCTGCGCGACGTGCTGCGCGCGATGGCCAAGCCGTCGCAGAACCAGATCGCCGAGATTCTGCTGCGCACGTTAGGCCTGGAGCGCGCCGGATCCGGCACCCCCGACAGCGGCATCGCCGTGGTGCGCCGGCAGCTGCTGTCGTGGAACGTGCAGCCCGATGGGTTCGTGCAGCGCGACGGCAGCGGCCTCTCGCGGTACGACTATCTCACGCCCGAGACGCTCGTACGCGTGCTGGCCACGATCCGCACGGACACCGCGTTCAGCGCGTTCTACGATGCCTTGCCGATCGCCGGCGTCGACGGGACGATCGCCAATCGCATGCGCGACACGCCGGCACAAGGCAACGTGCACGCGAAAACCGGCTTCGTCGCCAATGCGCGGTCCTTGAGCGGCTACGTGACCACCGCCGACGGACACATGCTGATCTTCAGCGCGCTCTGCAACAACTGGACGACGTCGGTGCGCGAGGTCGAGCGCGTGCAGGACGCAATCGCCGTCGATCTCGCGTCGCTCCACGTGGGCGGCGGCACGCCCTGACAATGCTTTCCGTCGCCGAGGCCGCCGCGCGCATCATCGCCGGCATCGAACCGCTCGGCGTCGAGCGGGTCGCGCTGCTCGACTCGTTAGGCAGAGTGCTCGCGGCGCCGGTGCGCTCGCCGCTCACCCTGCCGGCGTGGGACAACTCGGCCATGGACGGCTACGCCCTGCGCGCCGAGGACGTGCGCGACGTGCGTCCCGACCATCCGGTCACGCTGCGCGTGCTCGAGACCGTCGCCGCCGGCGCGTTCCCGTCGCGGCGCGTCGAGCCGGGGACCGCCACGCGCATCATGACCGGCGCACCCATCCCCGACGGCGCCGACGGCGTCGTGCGCCTCGAGGATACCGACCGCGGGACGGCGCAGGTCGCCATCCACGATGCGCGGGATGCGGGCCGCAACGTGCGCCGCCGCGGCGAGGACATCGCCCACGGCGCCACCGTGTTCGAGCCCGGACAGCCGTTAGGCGCAGCGCAGCTTGGCGTCCTCGCGTCGGTGGGCGCGGCAACGGTGGACGTCTATCGCCGGCCGCGCGTCGCGTTCTTCGGATCCGGCGACGAGATCGTCGATCTCGACGGACTGCCTGAAGCGGTGGCCGGCCGCAAGATCCTCACGTCGAACAGTTACACGCTCCACGCGATGATCCGCGAAGCCGGCGGCGAGCCCTTGAATCTCGGTCTGGCGCGCGACGACCCGGCGGAGCTGCGCGACCGCATCGCAGGCAGCACCGGCAGCGACCTCCTCATCACGTCGGCCGGCATCTCGGCCGGCGAGTTCGATTACGTGCGCGACGTACTCACCGAGTTAGGCGTGGAGATGACGGTGTGGAGGGTGCGCGATGCGCCCCGGCGCGCCCGTGGGCTTCGGCTGGCTCGGCCAGCGACCGTGGATCGGATTGCCCGGCAATCCGGTTTCCACCATGGTGACCTTCGAGCTGTTCGTGCGCCCGATGCTCCGCCGGATGCTCGGCCACACCCGGATCTACCGGCGGCCCGTCCAGGTGACGCTCGAGGAGCCGATCACGATCGCCGCCACGCTCACGCACTTCATGCGCGGCATCGTCACCGTCGGCGCCGGTGGGGCAATGACCGCACGCCTAACGGGACCGCAGGGCTCCGGCGTGCTCACATCGATGGCGCGCGCCAACGCGCTCCTCATCGTGCCGGAGGACCGCCGGCACGTCGAGGCCGGCGAATCGCTCAATGCGCTGCTGATCGGCGAAGACGCCCAATGACCACGACGTTCGCCCTGTGACGCCCGGGTCGGTCGACGACGTCGAGCGGCGCCACGTGTGCACCACGCAGGAGGTGGACGTTGCCGGCCGGCACGTGTCGCTGCTCAAACCCCTCTCCGTCGACGCGCTCATCGACGAAGAAGATTTCACGCGCGACGAGCGCCTGCCGTACTGGGCCGACCTCTGGCCCGCGTCGCGCGTCCTGGCCGACGTGATCGCCGCCGAGTCCGGCGCCGGCCGCTCGTTCCTCGAGCTGGGATGCGGGCTGGGCCTCGCCACCATTGCCGCCCTCACCGCCGGCTACCACGTGACCGCGACCGACTACTACGCCGACGCGCTCGCGTTCACGCGGACGAATGCCCGTCGCTCCGTTGGGCGCGTGCCGGCGACCCGTCTCGTGGACTGGCGCGACCTCCCCGACGACCTCGGCACCTTCCAGCGCGTGGTGGCGGCCGACGTGCTCTACGAACGCGATTACGGTCCGTTAGTCGCCAACGTGCTGGACCGCGTCCTGGCTCCGAACGGCGTGGCCACCGTCGCCGACCCCGGCCGGATTGCTGCCGAAGTGTTCGTGCGTGCGTGCGACGCGCTCGGCATCGACCTGGTGAAAGCTCCCGTCCACGAGATCCGCGACGGAACCGTCACCCACCGCGTGCGGTTGTTCGAGCTGCGCCGGGCGTCTCGTTAGGCGCACGGCACCGCCAGCCTCCTCTACATGCTGCGGTACTTGGGCCCGCTGCCGCCTTCGCGCGGCGTCCAGCGCGGCCCCACGCACGTCGGTCGCCTTGCAGTCGACGCAGTTCGGCGGGTTCACCAGCAGCGGTCGCCGTCGCGCTCGTAGACGCCGGCGGGACAGAGGTGCGTGTAGAAGTCGCGCCACCTCGGGCGGGATGTCCGCGCCGACCACGAGGTGCGATGGGGATCGTGTCGCGCGTCGCGTTCCCCGACTTGAACACCGCGTCCACCTTGCTGAAGGTGAGCTTCCCGTCGGGCGTGAACGGCGACGCCGGCTCCGCCGTGCGTGCGCCACGTCGGCGTCCGCTTCCGCATGGCGATCCGGCCGCCGGGGAAGCGCCCTCCGGTGAGCGTCATCAGTCCCGCCTTGATGCCGCCGGCGTAGAACCCGCCTCTTGAACGCCAGCCGCATGTTGCGCGTGCTGTACAGGTCGCGCGCGATGTAGCTGTCCGTCCACCATCCGGTCGTACGGCGCGAGCGACGCCGCCGACGTGTCGCCCGCCTTGAGCGCGTCGAAGATCGCGCGCGCGGCGAAGATCCCCGACTGCATGGCGTAGTGAATCCCCTTGAGCGACGGGACGTCCACGAAGCCCGGCCGCGTCGCCGACGATCAGCACGCCCGTCGCCGTAGCGGCGCTCCGGCAGCGCGTAGTAGCCGCCCTCGGGAATCGTCTTCGCGCCCCACTCGACCATCTCGCCGCCCTCGAGATACGGGCGGAACAGCGGATGCAGCTTGAGCCGCTGCAGCAGCACGTGCACGTCGAGCGCGGCTGCGCGGTAGTCGAGCCCGACCACGATGCCCGAGCGCGATCGAGGTTCGGCGCCAGCGGATACATGAAGCTGCCGCCGAACGCATCGGCGGGCAGCGGCCAGCCCAGGGTGTGGATCACCGCGTCGAGCGGCCGCTTCGTCTCCCAGATCTCCTTCACGCCGAGCGCGAAGATCTGCGGATTGCGGCGACCCGATGCCGCTGCCACTCGCAGTACGCCTGGGCGAGCGTGCCCCGCGTGCCCTCGGAGAGCACCGTGACCCGCGCCGTGAGGTCGGTGGGCGGCGCGTACCGACTGGCCCTGGCGTCCCGTCGCGCTCGAGGCCCGATGGCGTCGGTGCGCACGCCGACGACCGCGTTCGCCCTCCACCAGCAGCGCGCCGCCGGGAACCCGGTGAAGAGGTTGACGCCCAGCGCCTCGGCCTTTTCGCCCAGCCAGCGCACGATCTCGCAGATCGAGCGCCATGTAGTAGCCGTGGTTCCGCATCGTGGGCGGCGTGGGCAGGCGATACGCGCGACTGCCGCTCAGGAAGTAGACGCGCTCCGCCGTCACCGGGCGCGCGGAACGGGAACTCCGCGTCCGGGCATGCTCGGGAAAGAGCTCGCGAAACGCCCGCGGATTGACCACCGCGCCGGACAGACTGTGCTCGCCCAGCGCTCCGGCCTTCTCGAGCACGCGCGATCTGCATGTCGCCTAACGATCCGCCGGCCTCCGCGTCCGCTTCGGCCAGGCGCGCCAGCTCGATCGCGCCGGCGAGCCCGGCCGGCCCGCGCCCACGAACACCACGTCCATTGGCACGTGCTCCGCGTCCGGCGGCTCGGCCAGGATGAATCGGTCGAGCGGCAGCGGCGGTTGGTACTGGCCGGGCAGGATGGGCAGCGGGCGACCGGATGACGTCATGGGCGGAGTGAAGGAAAGCGCCGGTCCGCCGTCGCGGACCGGCGCGCGATCAATGCGATAGCTTGGCCTTGCGCACCGCGTCGGTGAGCACGGGCAATACTTCCAACACGTCGCCCACCACGCCGTAGTCGGCGACTTTGAAGATCGGGGCCTCGCGATCCTTGTTGATCGCCACGATGGTCTTGGACGTCCGCATTCCGGCGAGATGCTGAATCGCGCCCGAAATCCCGCACGCCACGTACAGGTCGGGACTCACCAGGCGGCCCGTCTGTCCGATCTGATCGGTGTGCGGGCGCCAGCCATCATCGGTCACCGCGCGCGTCGCACCCACCGCCGCGTTGCCGAACGCCGCCGCCAGATCCTCCACCAGCTTGAAATTCTCCGGCGCGCGCAGTCCGCGTCCGCCGCTCACGATCACCGGCGCTTCGCCTAAATCGAGCTTCGCCGTGTTGCCGGCGACCAACTCCTTCGGCACCACGCGAGCCGCCGACGGGTCCATGGCCGGCGCCATCGACTCCACGCGCGCCGTCCGCGGCGCTTTCGTCGCCGTCACGGCGCCCGGGCGCAACGACACGAGCACCGGCGACCCGGAAATGGACAGCGTCGCGATCACCTTGCCCGTGTTCACCGGATGCCTAACGACGATCGCATCACCCGTGGCCTCGAATGCCGTCACGTCGGCGCCCAAGCTCGCGCCGACTTTCGCTGCCACGCGCGGCGCGAGGTCGCGTCCCTGCGCCGATGCGCTGAAGAACGCCGCGCGATACGAGCCCGCGCCGATCCGCGCCGCCGCCGTCGCCGCGACCACTTCCGGCGAATAGAGCGCGAGCCCCTCGTGCTCCACGACTTCGACGACGTCCGCGCCGTGCGCACCGATCGCGTCTGCTTTGGACGCGATCCCCGGCGCACCCATCACCAAGGCGTGGACCTCGCCGCCGCCCGTCGCATCCGCCAACTGGCGCGCCGCCGTCACCGCCTCCAACCCGACGCGCCGCAACTCGCCGCCGCGCGATTCCACGAACGCAAACGTGTTCGCCATCAGAGCACCTTCGCTTCGGTCTGCAGCAGTCGCACCAGCTCCGGCACCGCGCCCGGCCCTTCGCCAATGATCCGTCCACCCGTGCGCTCCGGCGGCAATTCCATCTTGATCACGGTGACGCGCGATTCACCCAGCTGCACCGGTTTCACCTCGAGCGGTTTCTTCTTGGCCGCCATGATCCCCTTGAGCGACGGCAGCCGCGGACGCGCGATCCCTTCATCGATCGTCACCACCGCCGGCAGCGGGAACTCGAGCACCTCCGACGCCCCCTCGAGCTCGCGCCGCGCCGTGCCCGTCCCGCTCGCGATCGTCAATTGCGACGCCGCCGAAACGCATGGGACTCCCAACAATTCCGCGGTCATCGGCCCGACGCTCTGGTTCGCCGCGTCGATCGCCATGCGGCCGAACAGCATCAGATCGTACCCGCCGTCCTTGAGCTCCGCGGCCAGCACCCGCGCGATCGCCAGTGCATCCGCCGGCACCGCATTTGTTTTCAGGTGCACCGCCTTGTCGGCGCCCATGCTGAGCGCTTTGCGCAGCGTCTCCTGCACCGTGTCGGGGCCGAGCGAGATCACCGTCACCTCGCCCGCGCCGTCCTTTTCCTTGAGCTGCAGCGCCGCCTCGACCGCGAAGCCATCGAAATCCGCGATGTCGAACTTCACGCCGGTCTCATCGATGGACGTCCCGTTCGCCGCAATCTTGAAGCGCGTCTCCATGTCGGCGGCGCGCTTGATGCACACGGCAATCTTCACCGCGCGTGCTCCCGTGAGTTTGAGTCCGACAAAAAGATAGCGGCGCGCACGACCCCTTCAAGCCGCGCCGCCCGGCGTATCACTGGAACGCGTTCAGGCCCGTGATCGCTTGGCCTAACACCAGCGTGTGCACGTCGTGCGTGCCCTCGTACGTGTACACGCTCTCCAGATTCGCCATGTGCCGCATCGACGCGTATTCGGCCAGAATCCCGTTCGCGCCCAGCAACCGCCGCGCCTCGCGCGCGATGTCCGTCGCGACGCTCACGTTGTTCCGCTTCGCCAACGACACCTGCTGCGGCGTCATCGTCCCCGCGTCCTTGAGCCGCCCCAGGTGCAGCGTCAGCAGCTGACCCTTCACGATTTCCGTGAGCATGTCCGCCAACCGCGCCTGCTGCAGTTGGAATCCGCCGATCGGCCTTCCGAACATCACCCGGTTGCCGGCGTACGACGCCGCTTCCTCGTAGCACGCGATGGCGGCGCCGATGGCGCCCCACGCGATGCCGTACCGCGCCTGCGTGAGACACATGAGCGGACTCTTGAGCCCACCGCTCTTGGGCAAAATCGCATCCGCCGGCAGCTGCACATCCTGAAACACCAGCTCGCTCGTGTCCGACGCGCGCAACGACAACTTCCCCTTCTGGTCGCGCGCCGTGAATCCGCGGCTGTTGGTCGGCACGACGAATCCGCGAATCGACGTGTCGTTCTTGTCGCCGTTCGTCTTCGCCCACACCACCGCGACCTGCGCCGTCGACCCGTTGGTGATCCACATCTTGGCGCCGTTGAGGATCCACGTGCCGTCCGACTGCTGCCGCGCCATGGTGATCATGCCGGACGGGTTCGAGCCGTAGTCCGGCTCCGTTAGGCCGAAGCACCCGATGATCTCGCCGCTCGCCATCTTCGGCAGATAGTGCCGCTTCTGCTCGTCGCTGCCGAACGCAAAGATCGGATACATCACGAGCGCGCCCTGCACCGACGCGAACGACCGCACGCCCGAATCGCCGCGCTCCAACTCCTGCATGATGAGGCCGTACGACACGTTGTTCAGTCCGGCGCAGCCGTACTCCTCCGGCAGGTTCGCGCCGAACACGCCGAGCGACGCCAACTCCGGAACGAGGTCGCGCGGAAAACGTCCCTCCACGTAGCAGTCGCCAATGATCGGCAACACCTTCTCGTCCACGAACCGGTGGACGCTGTCTCGCACGGCACGCTCCTCTTCGGACAGCGCGCTGTCGATGGCATAGAAGTCGGTCATGGCGCGAAAACTACTCGATACCCGGGGACTTCGGTATCAGATCGCGCGCGCGACGCGCGGTTCGCTGGCTGCCGATTGTGCCATGGATCGCCTGGCGCGCGGCTCGATACCCAGCTCGCGCGCTTTGTCCCGAAATGCCCGGCCATGATCCAGCGGCAGCCCGCGCTCGGCCTGCCACTGATGCACCATCTCGTGCAACAGCGTGTGCAGCACTTCGCCCCACGGATCGCGCCGAATGTGCGACCGGCTAATGGCGATCTCTGGCTCCACGTCGCGAGTGGCCACCGTGTATTGACCCAATCGGCTCCGCATCCGCCGCGACACCGAGATCGCAATGGGGTGCAGCAGCCCGCCAAAGTACCGCCGGTTGTACTCGTCGTGCGCCCTCGACAACTCAGCGAGCAGCGGCGCGTCCTCGCGACGCGGTCGTGTCGCGCGTCGCGAACGCCGGGCGCCGGCCTCGCGTGGTGCGTGCTCGACGATCACACGCTCCGCCTCACGCCGGCTTCGGCGCGTCCTTCCGCCCAGGAACGTGACGATCGCTCGCCACACGTGCGCGGGCGCTGCGAGATACGCCTCGTGCACCCGCAGCACTCCGGCGCGATAGCTCACCATCACCGTACGGTTGTTCGTGAGCTCGCATCGCTCGATCCGCCCGTCGAGGCCGAGTGCGCGGAGTCGCGCGAGCAACGACGCACCATTGCGCGGAAGCTCGTCGAACGTCAGCTCCAGTTGTGCGGCCGACAACGCGCGCAGGATGCGTCCGATCACCGATCGAATGTCCGCGTCGGTCCGTCGACATACCCCTTCGCCCCCGCGTCCCAGATGTGCGTCTGCACTGCGATCCGACCCGGATCGAGCGCGATCACGTTGAATGACGAGGGGCGCTTCCCGCGCGATCGACTCGACAACGTGCCGGCGGTCGACACCACGGTCCCGCCGCGCGTGTGCGCCACGTAGTGAATGGCCTCCTGGTGGTCGTGCCCGCACATGACCAGGTCCACGCCCAGCCTCTCGAACGCGCCTAACGCACGCCGATGGTGCGCCAAACCATAGCGCCGGGACAATTGCCCCTTGAGCGGATTGTGGTGCATGACGATCGCGCGCCGATCGCCCGGTAGCGACGCCTCGAACACGCATCGCGCGTGCTCGATTTGCCAGGGCGCGAGGTCGCCCATCACGCCGATGTCGCGCGGATTCCACGTCAGCGTGTTGTATCGCACGCCGTGCGCCGTGTTGAGCCCCACGAACGTGACGCCCGGCACGTGCAGGACCGGCTCCAGATCGTCCGACACGTACCGGCGGTAATTCGCGAACACCGCCTTCCGCATGCCCGCGCCCAACGGCGCCCGCCACCACTTCACATCGTGATTGCCCGGCACCACGATCGTGGCGCTCACCCGGGCGGCGTCACGCAAGAACGCACGCGCGCGGAGAAACTCGCCGGCGCGCGCACGCTGCGACAGGTCGCCCGACACGGCAATCACGTCGAAGCGACGCGTCTCCATCAGTTGTTCAATGCCATCGATCTGTTCGGGGACAGCCGGAGTTCCGAAGTGCACATCGGAAACGTGGAGAACCGTCGTCACGACGCCCTCACGCCGGCCGCGGCCGGGTTCGGCGTCGTGGTGCACGCTATCGGAATGGCCATGCGCTCTCGTTCACGGCGCCGACACCAGATCCGCCAGGTGCTCCGCCACGCTCGCAGCGAGGCCGCGCGAGAACTTCTTGGCCGGTTCGCTCGCGACGTCACCGATCCACGCGATGCGCGACATGCGCGCGTCGAACACCACGACGCGCACGAGGGCCCGCTCCTCGCCCGGACCGGCACCCGCGAATCGCACCTCGATCGGGAACAGCACGTACCGACACTCATCCTCGAGCGCCACCAGCGTGCGGAGTTGGGATGCTAACGGCTCCGGCACCATGTCCGGAACGGCCTTCATGGGTGGGCGCAGCCATTCGGCTGCCAGATCGTACACATCCGGCGCGTAGGGTGCGTTGCGCCGAGCCATCTCCGCCAGTTGGTGCGGGAACACCCACATCCGGCCAATCCGGTCGCGATCCTTGAGCGCGAACGCGATCTCCCCGTCCACGTCGTCCAGGAATGCGCGCCGGTCGGAGATCTGTCCAGCCCACCCTAACGAGTCGTCGGTACGCAGATAGTGTGTCGGGATGACCAGCACGTGCCGCGTCGCGTATGGCGACAGGGGACGTCCGGCGGTCGGCGCGAGCTTTTGCGCCGACACCTGCGCGGCGCTCGCGACCCATGCGATTGCGCCAACGACTAGCAAAAGGGATTTCACGACAGTCCTGGGCTGAGATGGGAGAAACTTACCTAGAGGGAGACGATCCGTGCAGCACCGCGTTCCGGAGCGTCTCCAACTCTTGTCGCCGGCCGGTGCGGCGCGCAAACTCTCCGGCATGACCAAGGTCTTGAGCGCAGTGGCATGGATCGCGATCGCCTGTCTTGGAGCCGGCGCGCTCGCGTGGCTCGCGCTGTCGCACGGCGAAACAGTGAACGCGGCGTGGCTCATCACGGCGGCGGTGTGCACGTTCGCCGTCGGCTACCGGTTCTACTCCAAATTCATCGCGGCGCGTGTGTTCGCGCTCGATGCCCGCCGCGCGACGCCCGCCGTCCGGTTGGAGGACGGACGGGACTTCGTACCCACCAACCGCTGGATTCTCTTCGGCCATCACTTCGCCGCGATCGCGGGTCCGGGCCCGCTCGTTGGGCCGACGCTCGCCGCCCAATTCGGGTTTCTGCCCGGTGCGCTCTGGATCATCATCGGCGTCGTGTTCGGCGGCGCGGTGCAGGATTTCGTGATCCTCGCGGCGTCGGTGCGCCGCGACGGGCGAACGTTGGGCCAGATGGCCAAGGATGAGATCGGTCCGACCGCCGGTTTCACGGCGCTCGTCGCCGTGTTGGGCATCATGATCATCCTCATCTCGGTGTTGGGGCTGGTGGTCGTCAACGCGCTCCGCGCCAGTCCGTGGGGCACGGTCACGATCGGCCTCACCATTCCGATCGCGCTTCTGTTAGGCATCTACCTGCGCTGGATCCGTCCCGGACGCGTGCTCGAGGCCAGCCTGGTGGGTCTCGTGCTGCTCGCCGCCGCCTTGTACGCCGGACAATGGGTGGCCGCCAGCCCGGCGCTCGCGCCCGTGTTCACGCTCGACGCCAAGACGCTCGCGATCCTCGTCATGGTGTACAGCTTCGCGGCGTCGGTCATACCGGTCTGGCTCCTGCTGGCGCCGCGCGACTATTTGTCGGCCTTCGTCAAGATCGGCGTCGTCATCGCCCTGGCGTTAGGCATAGTCATCGTGCTGCCGCCGCTCCGGATGCCGTCGCTCACGCGATTCGTCGATGGCACGGGTCCCATCTTCGCCGGCAAGGTGTTCCCGTTCGCGTTCATCACGATTGCGTGCGGCGCGATCTCCGGGTTCCATGCGCTCATCGCGTCCGGCACCACGCCCAAAATGCTGGAACGCGAGACCGATGCGCGCGCGATCGGCTACGGCGGGATGCTCATGGAAGCGTTGGTCGGCGTCATGGCGCTCATCGCCGCCTGCGTGCTCACCCCCGGCGTCTACTTCGCGATCAACGCGCCGGCCGGCCTGTTAGGCCCGACGGCCGAGACGGCGGCGCACGCCATCGCCGCCTGGGGGTTCACGCTCGACCCGGCCGCGATGCACCACCTCGCCGCGCAGGTGGGCGAACGGTCGCTCCTCTCCCGCACCGGCGGCGCGCCCAGTCTGGCCGTCGGCATGGCGCAGCTCTTCACCGGTTTGTTAGGCGGCCCGGAAGCGATGGCGCTCTGGTACCACTTCGCCATCATGTTCGAGGCGCTCTTCATCCTCACCACCCTCGATGCCGGGACCCGCGTCGGCCGCTTCATGCTCCAGGACCTGGGACGCCACGTGTGGGAGCCGTTCGGACGCGTCTCGTGGTACCCCGCCGTCCTGCTGTCGAGCGCGATCTTCGTCGCGATGTGGGGACACTTCCTGTGGCAGGGCGTCATCGATCCGTTAGGCGGCATCAACTCGCTGTGGCCGCTGTTCGGCATCTCCAATCAACTGCTCGCCGCGGTCGCGCTCTGCGTCGGCACCACCATCATCATCAAGAGCGGCAGGGCCCGCTACGCCTGGGTCACGCTGGCGCCGCTGGCATGGCTCGCCGTGGTCACGCTCACCGCGGGCTGGCAGAAGATCTTCTCGCCCAGCCCGCGGCTCGGATTCCTCGCGCACGCACGATCGCTCGCCTCGCTCGCGCCCGTGGCCGACACCGGCCGTCTCATCTTCAACGATCGGCTGGACGCCGCCGTCGCGGCGTTCTTCATGATTGCCGTCATTGTGATCCTGGTCGAGTCCGCGCGCCAGTGGATTCTGGTCCTGCGCGGCGACCGGCCCGCCACGTCCACCGAAGTCCCGTTCGAGCCGACCGCGCTCGCGTCGTGATCCCACCGTACCCCGTGACCATGCGCCCGTACACCGTTCTCGCCGTCGTCGCCGCCGTCGTCGCCGCCGCCCCGCTCGCCGCGCAGGATGCCACCGCGTTCGCGCTCACCATTCCGAACATCATGCGCGGGCCGGAAGTCGTTGGGCGCATGCCCGAACACGTGCAGTGGTCGCCCGACAGCCGCTGGATCTACTTCGAGTGGCTGCCGCCAGGCAGCGATTGGCGCGACCCGCTCGCCCCGTACCGCGTCCGCGCCGCGGCCGGCGCCACGCCCGAACGCCTAACGGACGCGCAGATGGACAGCCTGGGCCCGCTCGCCGCGACGGGCGCGCTCTCGCACGACGGCCGCCGCCGCGCCGTGGAGTACGATGGCGACATCTACGTCGTCGACCTCCGCACCCAGACCGCCCGCCGACTCACCAACACCGAAGCGCGCGAAGCGGACCCGCAATTCGATGCCGGTGACACACGCGTCTTCTTCACCCGCGACGACAACGTCTTTGCCGTCTCGCTCCAGGATGGACTCGAGCAGCAGCTCACCGATGTGCGCCCGGGACCGGCGCCCAAAGAAGACTCCGCGAACAGCGGCCAACGCCAGACGCTCGAGGCCGACCAGAAGCGCCTGTTCGCGGTGATCCGCGACGAGTATCGCGCCGACAGCATGGCCAAGGCACGCCAGGCGCGCGCCGAGGGGATCCGCGGCAAACCGCTCTACCTGCTCCGCAACGAGCGCGTCGCCGACCTCGCCGTTTCGCCTAACGGCAAGGACGTGTTGCTCATCACGCGCATCGGCTCCGACCGCTCGCGCTCCACCGAAGTCCCCAAGTGGGTCACCAAGAGCGGCTACGTCGAAGACCTCAAGGGCCGCGACAAAGTGGGCGATACGCAGGACAGCGGACGCGTCGCGCTCGTGAGTCTGCCGTCCGGCACGGCCCGCTGGTTGCACCCCATTCCCGGCGACTCGGTCGCCAACCCGGGCCTCGTCCGCATGCTCGGATGGAGCGACGATGGTTCGCACGCGCTCCTCTTCACCGTCAGCTCCAACTACAAGGCACGCTACCTCGAGACGGTCACCGCCGGCGCCGGGAGCATCGACACCATCGACGTCCTCCGCGATACGGCGTGGATCGAGGGCCCATGCTTCGGGTGCGGCGGCTGGACCGACGGCGGCAAGCGCGCGTGGTTCGTCTCCGAAGCCGATGGCTGGGCGCACATCTACACCGTCAACGCCGACGGCACCAATCGCACCCAGCTCACGAGCGGCACGTGGGAAGTGCTCGACGCGTCGCTCTCGCCCGACAAGAAGTGGTTCTGGATGCACACCAGCGAGCCGTCGCCGTACGAGCGCCAGTTCTACCGCATGGCCGTCACCGGCGGAGCGCGCGAGCGCATCACCATGGCCAAGGGCGGACACGACGTCGCCGTCTCGCCTAACGGCCAGCTCCTGGCCGACGTTTACTCTACGTCCAACCGGCCGCCCGAGCTGTTCGTCGAGCCGTTCCGCGCCGGCGCATCGATGGCGCAGCTCACCGTGTCGCCCACCACGGCATGGCTCGCCTACCACTGGATCGCCCCGGCGATCATCCGGATCCCGGCGTCCGACGGCGTGATGGTGCCCGCGCGCATCTACCGCCCGCAGGACGTCGGCGCCCAGCCTAACGGAGCGGCCGTCATCTTCGTCCACGGCGCGGGCTACCTGCACAACGTGGTCGACTATTGGTCGACGTACTTCCGCGAGTACATGTTCAACCAGATGCTCGCGACCAAGGGCTACGTCGTCCTCGACGAGGACTACCGTGGCTCGGCCGGCTACGGACGCGACTGGCGCGTCGCCGTCTACCGCCACATGGGCGGCCGCGACCTCCAGGACGAGGTAGATGCCTCGCGCTACCTCGGCGCCAAGTTCGGCATCCCGCCCGAACGCGTCGGCATCTACGGCGGCAGCTACGGCGGCTTCATGACCCTCATGGCCATGTTCACCGAGCCGAAGCACTTCGGCGCCGGCGCCGCCCTCCGCGCCGTCACCGACTGGTCGCACTACAATCACTGGTACACGATGCGCATCCTCAACTTGCCCGACCAGGACACCGTCGCCTACCACCAGTCGTCGCCCATCTACTTCGCGCAGGGACTCCAGGGCCCGCTGCTCATGTGCCACGGCATGGTCGACACCAACGTCGAGTTCGAGGACATCGTCCGCCTAACGGAGCGCCTCATCGAGCTCGGCAAGACCAACTGGCAGCTGGCGCCGTATCCCGTGGAGAATCACGGCTTCGTGCGGCCCTCCTCGTGGACCGACGAGTACTCGCGCGTGTTCGCGCTGTTCGAACGGACCATCGGCCACCCCGCGCCCGCCGTCACCACGGGGGCGGCCGATGACGCGCCTGACGATCCGCGACCGCCTTGCCGCGCTCGCCCGCGTCGCGCGCACGTCGCCGGCGCGCCCGACTACGAGCGGTATCTCGCCCACATGCGCCGGCGACACCCGCCCGACGGCCCGCTCACGCGCGACGAATTACGCGCGCGCCCGCATGGACGATCGATACGACCGCCCCGGCGCGCGCTGCTGCTGACGCCTAACCGAAACGCTTATTGCGAGATCGCCACGCCCCACGGCGAATCGCCGGCCGGCACCGTCTTGATCACCTTGTTCGTCGCCGCATCGATGATCGCGATGTCGTTCGATGGACCATTCGCCGTATAGATCCGCTTGCCATCGGGCGTCACCGCGATGCCCCACGGACGCTTGGGGTCCGGAATCGTCGCCACCACCGAGTCGTTCGCCGTCGCGATCACCGCCACCGTGGCTCCACGCCCCGTCGTGATGTACACGAACTTCCCATTGGGCGAGATCGCCGAGCCCATCGGCTTGGCACCAGGCGTCGTCTTCGTGAGATCGAGCGTCTTGAGCACCTTGTGGGTCTTCGCATCCACGAACGTCAGGTCGCCGCCCACTTCAGCCGGGACGTACGCCTTCGATCCATCGGGCGCGAAAATCACCGAGCGAGGACGCTTCCCCACCGTGATCGTCGCGATCGCCTTGTTGCTCGCCACGTCGATCACCGTCACGGTGCCCCGCCCCTCGCTCGTGACCCACACTTCTTTCCCGTCCGGCGTGACCTTCACACCCTCCGGCTCACTGCCCACCTTGACGACCGCCACCGACTTCCCCGTCGCCAGATCGAGCGCCGTCGCCGTGCCCGCATCCTCGTTGGACACGTAGAGGTATTTCCCGTCGGGCGTGATGTCGAAATTCTCGGGATCGTGGCCGCCCTGGAGGCGCCTAACGCTGTCGGTCGCCAGGTCCACCAGCGCGATGCCGTCCTTCGACCGGTCCGGCGGCGGCAACGTCGATTCGTCCACGCCCGGCCCGCCGATCGGCGACCCGCTCACCGCGGCGACCAGCGTCTTGCCGTCCGGCGTTAGGCGAACGCCGCGGGGCCGCTGCCCCGCGTCGATCGTCTTGACGACGCTGTCGCGCGCCAGGTCGATCACCGTGATCGTGTTGCCGCGCTCGTCGGACACGTACACCAGTCCCGAGGGCGGACTCGCCGGCTGCGCCGCAGGCGGCGCCGCAGCCGTCGACTCCGCCCCCGCGGCCGGCTGCTTCTCGCCGCCCGAACACGCCGCCGCGATCATCGCGCCCGCTACCACGCTGCTGCCTAACGAAAGGCCGTGCCACGTTCCGCGCATGTCCAGTCTCCTCGTGCTGAAGTCTCGGACGCTCCGCCGCGCCCGACCATCCGACCGCCTATGCGAGCCCCATTCCCCACCGGGCCAGCGCCGTCGGATACCCGCCGTACCGCAACAACTCGGCGTGAAACCGTGCCAACGAGAATCCCCCCGCATCGCTGCGTGCACCGCGGGCATCATCCCGCAACCGCTCGATTTCCCGCCGCCCAACGACAAAACACGACATGAAAGTCGGTCGACTCGCCACCCGCATCACCTCGGCGCGCGCCGCCCCTTCGTCCAAGCCGAGCTCGTCGCGCAAGCGTCGCTCGGCGCCGGCCGGTGTGAGCGTCTTGGTGTGAATCGCCACATTGATGATCGCGCGAAGCACCCGCCATAGGACGTCTCGCGCATGCAGCAGTCGCGCACCGGGCGTCGCGAAGAAGCCTGCGTCAGCCATCATGGCCTCGCAGTAGTACGCCCATCCCTCGCGCGCCGCGTCGCTCGACACCACGCGACGCATTACCCGGTCCGACGCGTTCGCCGTCACCACCTGCTGATGATGCCCGGGGATCACCTCGTGGACCGCCGCGCTCGCGATGTCCGATTGTCGATGTGCCGCCGCGCCCGTCGGGTGCGAGATGGTGACGTACAGCGTCCCGGCCTGCGTCGCGGCGAACGGTCCCGGACCTTCATATGTGGCGAACGGCACCAACGGCTCCAGGTAAGCCGGCGTCGCCATCACGCGCACTGGCGCCGACACCACGTGCACCAGTCCGCGTTCGGCGGCAAACCGCCGCGCCGCATCCATTGTATCCGCGTACGCACCGGCCAGCGATGCCGACGGGACACTGTCGCCGCTCACGCGCTCGACCACCTCCCGCCACGGCACGCCGGGCGCAATCGCCGCCGCGGCCGCTTCGACCGCGGCGCTCGCTTCCGCATAGGCGCCCTCTGCCCAACGCAGTAATGAGTCCGCGCCGTCCTGGATCATGTGCGCCGTGCGCATGCGCCGCTCGAACGCCTCTCGCCCGATTGCTACGCTGTCGCGCGCGCGGTCATCCATCAGCACCAGCGCATTGGCGAACCGCTCGAGGGACTCGGCCGCCGCCTCGTGCAGCGCCGCCACCTGCGGATCGTCGAGCAGCGGACCCAACGCTTCGCGTACCTCGTCGCGCAGCAGCGCGAGGCCGCCGGGGATCATCGTCGCCGCCGTGCCTAACAGAGGCCGCGACGGCTGCACCAACGCCGCGTCCGCCGTGCGCAAAAAAGCCGGCAGCGCACGCAGCCGCGCCACGAGACCTGCCGCGCCCTCGCGCGCATCGCCGCCTGTCGCGAGCCGATGCAGCCCGTCGAGCGCGTGCCGCAGATGGAACGTCGGATCGTGTGCGAACGGACGCTCGCGCTCGAGCGTCGACTGGAGCTGCCGCGCATTGTGCAGCACCGCGGTCTGATCGATCTCGTCGTCCAACGACTCGGCCGACGCCTCCTCGAGCGCGCCCGTGTAGCTCCGTAAGGCGGCCGCGTGCGCCTGGATCGATGCCGCGTCGAACGCGCCGTACAGCCCGTCGAGCTCGCGCCGTCCCGCGCGCGTCCCCTCGACTGGATCGATTCGGTATCGAAGGTCGAGATATCCCTCGAAGACCTTCGCGAGCGGTGCGTTCACGCCCGCGCCGGCTGGCTCCGATACGCGGCCACCAGCGTCTCGATCTCGTCGTCGCTCAGCACGCGGCTCACCTGCTTCGCGGCATCGAACACGTGTTGGCACAACCCTTGGTCGGCCGCGTCGTGGCCGTGCTCCTCGAGCCAGTACTTCACGTTCGATAGGCCGGACACGTGCGAAATCTCGATGCGTTGGGCAAGACCGAAATCGCCCGCCGGCACGCCCGAATAAATCCGGTCCGCCAGCCACGCGTGCCCTTTGCGCCGCGCCTTGATGATCGCCGCCGCGTGGACACCCGTGCCGGTCCGGAACGCGTCTTCGCCTAACACGGGATAGCTCGGCGGGATCGGCACGCCGCACGCCCTCGAGGCCAGCCGCGAGTACTCCGGCAGCCGGCTCACATCGTGCCGGTGCGCGCCCAACAACCGGAGATTGATCAGCAGCAGGTCCATCTCCGCGTTGCCCACCCGCTCGCCGATGCCTAACGCCGTGCCGTGGACGCGGTCCACGCCGGACTCGATCGCCGCCAGACAGTTCGCCAGGCCCAGCCCGCGGTCCCGATGCCCGTGCCAGTCCAGCTTCACCGCCTCACCGCTCGGCGCGATGATCTCGTCGCGAACGAAGCGCACCAGGGCCCGCACGCCGTCCGGCGTCGCGTGCCCAACGGTGTCCGCCAGACACAAACGCCGCGCGCCCCACCGGATCGCGTTGCCGTAGAGCGCCTTGAGCGTGTCCGGCGCCGCGCGCGTCGTGTCTTCCGTCACGAACATCACCGGCAGCCCCTCGCGCACCGCGAACGTCACCGCTTCCTCGCTCGCGCGCAGCATCCGATCCAACGTCCAATCCTCGGCGTACTGCCGAATCGGCGACGACCCGATGAACGTCGCCGCCTCGATCGTTAGTCCCGTCGCGTGCGAAATGTCCGCGACGGGCTCGACGTCGCTCAGCACCGTGCGCGCCGCGCAATTCGCCGAGAGCGGAAGCCGCGCGCCCACCACCTCGCGCGCCAAGGCGAGCGTATCGGCGCGCGCGCGTGGACCCGCGCCGGGCAGCCCCATGTCGACCGCCTGAATGCCGAGCTCCACCATCAAATGCAAGAGCGCCCGCTTGTCCTCGATCGACGGATCGGTCACCGATGGACACTGCAGTCCGTCGCGCAGCGTCTCGTCATCCAGCTCGACGCGACACGCGCGCCAATCGAATGCGGTGTCGACCGTGTTCCAATCGTGGATCAGCTCGCGTTCGTCCATGGCTCCCTGGGTAAGGACGTCGTCCAACAAAATCGCCGCCGGCTGCTCGCAATATACCCTTGCGCATCTCCGATCCCGAGATC
The DNA here is from genome assembly GCA_963702675.1 of uncultured Gemmatimonadaceae bacterium. Classification (GTDB taxonomy): domain Bacteria; phylum Gemmatimonadota; class Gemmatimonadetes; order Gemmatimonadales; family Gemmatimonadaceae; genus JADGGM01. Next base: position 34,161 of record CAVPDN010000008.1, on the reverse strand, counting down.
AATTGAAGGCATGCCGCGCCAGGCGCTCGTCCAAGATCTCTGGACCTCCGCATCCGTTGCACGCGCACGCGACACGCTGCGCGAGCGCGATACCGCAATCGTCGAATCTCAGATTGCCGTATCGGAAATCGAGGCGCCCACCGGCGACGAGATTCGCCGCGGCGCATGGGTCGCCGATCGATACCGCTCGATCGGACTCCGCGATGTTCGTGTCGACGCCGCGAACAATGTCATCGGCCGGCGCGCGGGCGATGCCGACGTCGCACCGGTCGTGATCTGCGCCCATCTCGACACTGTCTTTCCAACCGGCACGCCGGTTCGCGTCCGTCGCTCCGGCTCCCGCCTCGTTGGTCCCGGCATCGGCGACAACGGCCGCGGACTCGCCGCCATGCTCGCCTTGGCCGGCGTGATCGATGGCGTCCACCTTCGCACGCAGGCACCGGTGGATTTCGTCGCCACCGTGGGCGAAGAAGGCACCGGTGACCTGTGCGGCGCCAAACATCTCTTCGACCACGACGCCCGCGACGCACGCGCCGCGATTGCCTTGGACGGCGCCGGCGACGAACGCATCGTGCACCGTGCACTCGGCTCGCGACGCTTCCGCATTGCGTTCCGCGGTCCGGGCGGCCACAGTTGGACGGCGTTCGGCGTGCCTAACGCAGTGCACGCCGCCGCGCTCGCGGCGAGCAAGCTCGCGCGCCTGCCCCGCCCGCCGAATCCGCGCACCACGCTGTCCGTCGGCCGCATTGGCGGCGGCATCGCGGTCAACGCAATCCCGGAGGAGGGCTGGCTCGAGGTCGACCTTCGCTCCACCTCGGTGCCCGTGCTCGACCGCTACGAGCGCGAGATCCACGCCGCCGCTCGCGCCGCCGCCGACGAAGAGAATGGACGCCGCGCGCGCGGCACCGCACCGCTCGTCGAATCCATCGCCCGCATCGGAAACCGTCCCGGCGGCGAAACCGACATCGCGCATCCGCTCGTCGCGTTCGCCGTCGAGACGACGCGCTTCATCGGCCGCGAGGCCGAGTTGGCGACGGCATCGACCGACGCCAACGTCCCGATCAATCGTGGCATTCCTGCGATCGCCATCGGCGCCGGCGGCCGCGGCGGCGACGCCCACACGCCGGCCGAGTGGTTCGACAACACCGACGGGCATACGGGATTGGCGCGCGCCCTCGCGATCATCATTGGCGCTGCGGGCTTGTGCGGCGCGACCGCCGCGCCGCCCCTCGCCTAACGGAAGCGCGCCGCGCCGTCAGTCGCGGTCGACCCGCACTTCGCTGTGGCTGCCGATCGTGACCACGCCGCGCGCGCCCTGCACCACGACCTCGTCGCCTAACATTCGAATCGTGGAGCAGCGAATGCTCCACGCGGCTCTTCGCGCCCACCACCGAGTCCCGGAGCGTCGAATTGATGATGTGCGTCCCCGCCCCGATCGACACGTTAGGCCCGATCGTCGAGTGCTCCAGGACCACTCCGTCTTCCACGTACACCGGGTCGAAGATGCGCACCCCAGGCGCCGGCGCCGGCCGCCGCGCGCGCCCGCGTTCGAGCATCGCCCGATTCGTCTCCAGCAGCGTGTCCAGTTTCCCGGCGTCGTACCAGCCCTCGACGTCGATCACCTTGATCCGCGCACCATGGTCGATCATGTACTGGAACGCGTCCGTGAGATAGTACTCGCCGCCCACGGTCGGCTGCCGCATCACGTGCTCGATCCCTTCGTAGAGCAGCTTCCAGTCGCGCATGTAGTAAAGCCCGATGTTCGCGCGCTTGGAAATCGGCTCGCGCGGCTTTTCCACGATGCGCGTCATGTGGCCCTGGTCGTTGGTCACGACCACGCCGAACCGCTGATAGTCCTCGACTTCCTTTACCCAGATGATTCCGTCCGCGTCCGTCGTGTTGATCACCGAGAGATCCGCGTCGAAGATCGTATCGACGAAGATGATCAGAATCGGCTGGTCCACGTACGGCTTCGCCAGCTCGATCGCGCTCGCCGTTCCGTTCTGCACTTCCTGCTCGATGAACACCGACGGAAACGTGTACTCCGTCTTCGCGAACGCCTCGACCTTCTCCTTCAGATGGCCGGTGATGTACACGATCTGCTCGACGCCGCCTAACCGTTCGAGATCGTCGAGGATGTACGCCATCACCGGTTTGCCGGCCACGCGCAGCATCGGCTTCGGCGTGACGTGCGTGTGCGGCCGGAGCCGCGTCCCCTTCCCCGCGAGCGGAATGATGACTTTCATGGCGCGCTCGTCCCCTCCCGTCCGTAGCGGTCCTTGAGTCGCACGACGTCATCGAGATGCGGCGTCGATGCTTCCAACACATCGCAATCGGTCACCGCCTCCATGTAGTGGATCGTGCCCGGCGTGATGCGGAACGCCTGCCCCGGCTCGAGCCGCATGTCCTCGAGCTCACCGTCGCCAACCTTCACCCAGTAGATGAGCTTGCCCGACAACAGGTACACCGTCTCGTCCTTCACGTTGTGATACTGGACGGACAGCGCGTGGCCGGCCGTGATGTGGAGAATCTTCCCGACGTATTGATCGGTTCGCGCCCAGATGATCTCGTGTCCCCACGGTTTGGGGACGATCGTCACCGCTGCCGGTCCGGACATGCTCGCTCGCCTGCTCGTGTGGTTTCAGGATTCTAGAGCACTGCATGTGCCGCGCAAGCGCGGGCGGTCAATCGAATGGCGCGAGGAACCTCGGTGCGCCGGCTCGGACCTATCGAATGGTGCCGAGCATCCGCGACCGCAGCGTGCTCAGACGGCGACGCACCGAGCCATCCATGATCGTGTCGCCCACGCGCACGATCGTGCCGCCTAAGATCTCAGGACGCACCACGAAGTGCGGCACGACGGTCTTGCCCAACACGCGCGACAGCCGCGTTGTGACATTGCGCCCGAGCGCCTCATCCGGTTCGCGTGCCACCGTCACGGAGGCATGCACGCGATTCTGAATCTCGTCCACGATCGCGTGGTACTCGATGGCGATGTCGGGAATCAGATGCTGGCGCCGGTGCGTGATCACCGCTTCCAGAAATCGGACGAACGGCCGTGGCAGCCGGTCCGCAAAGGCCGTTGCGACGATTTCGTTCTTACGCTCCGCGCTCACGCGTGGCGACTCGAGGAATCGCGCCAGCCGGACGTCCGCGTGAATGGCGCCAGCGACTTCGTCGATCAGACCGCCCCATCCGTCGAGATCCGACGCGCGGCGAGCCAGCTCGACGAGCGTCTCCGCGTAATTGCGCGCGATCGTCGTTTCTTGCATTAGCGGCTGACCGTCGGTTCGAGCGACGCCAAGAACGACTCGACCACCTTCCGGTTCGTCTCGTCGTCGAGATTCCTCTCGATCACTTTGCTCGCGCCGCGCACCGCGAGCATCACCGTGTCGCGCCTGAGCTCGACCATCGCCATTTGCCGCTCGGACTCGAGCTCTTGCCGCGCGCGCTCGAGCATCTGCTGCTGCTCGCGATGCGCCTGCTCGATGACCTCGGTCCGAACTTTCTCGCCGGCCGCGCGACCTTCGACCACGAACCGTTGGGCATCCGCGCGCCCCTGCGCCACCAGCTTCTTGTGCTCCTCGAGGAGCTTCGCCGCGTCCTCGCGATCCTTTTTCGCCCCCTCGATCGCATCCTCGAGAGCTTTTTCGCGCGCCTCGACCGCCTTGGTGATCGGCTTGAACGCCCACTTCGTCAGCACGAACATCACGCCGAGGAAAATGAGGAGCGTCCAGAACATGAGGCCGCCGTTCGCCGTGAGCAGCTTCGGCGGCTCCGCATGTCCTTCCTGAGCAAACAGCGGCAGCGCGTTGCCTAACGTGAGCACCGTGGCCAGCAGCGACGTGCGCATAAGAACGATCCCCGAAGTGTGAGACCGCACCGGGGACCCGGGCCCCGATGCCGTCGAAACCTTAGAACGCAAACTTGTTCTGAATGACGAACGCGACGACCACTGCGAACAGGGCCACGCCCTCGATGAGCGCGGCGAGAATCAACCCCGCCGTCTGAATCGAGCCCGATGCCTCGGGCTGCCGCGCGATACCGTCGGCCACCTGACCGCCGATCCGGCCGATGCCGATACCGGCACCGATCGTCGCCAAACCCGCGCCGACGCCGGCGCCTAACATGGCCCACGCGCCCGCGTACTCGCGGGTGAACGAGCCGGCCGCCTGCAAAAATGCGAACATGTGCATTGCGATGCTCTCCGTGCTGTTGGTCCTGCGTCAGCTCCGCGTCGGCCCGCCTGCCGCCGTCGCCGCTCGTCCCCGAGGCCCGGGCCCCAACGAGCGTCCCCGGTCGTTCGACCGGGTACCACACCCGCGGTTGGAGCACACCCGCGGATGCCTAACTTCGTAGTGTACGCTCCCACTCCCGCCCCGCACCGTTCCCGCTTCCCTACGTCCCTGTTCCCCGCCGTTAGTGTGCCTCTGATCTGATCAGTCCGATGAACACGCACGAAAGAATCGTGAAGATGTACGCCTGGAGGAACGCCACGAAGATCTCGAGGAGACTGCTCCCCACGCCCATTGTCGCCGCGGCCAAACCCACGAAGTAACTCTGGAACGTGAACGCCAGACTGATCAACGCCAGCAACACCACGTGACCCGCCGTCATGTTCGCGAACAACCGGATCGCCAGTGCGAACGGCTTCGTGAACTTCCCGATGATCTCCACGACGGTCATGATCGGCACCATGAAGATCTTGACCAGGAGCGGAATTTCCTTGGGCGGCACGTAGAAAACGGTGCGCAGATAACGCCAGCCTTGCGTCTTGATGCCCGTCACTTCCACCACCACGAACGTGACGATCGCCAGCATCCCGGTCACCGAGATGTTGCCGGTCGCCGTCGAGCCGTACGGCACCAGGCCCAACAGGTTCGCGAAGAGAATGAAAAAGAACAGCGTCAACCCGAATGGGACGAAGGCGTTCCCGTGCGGGCCAACGTTAGGCAGGATGACTTCGTTGCGGACGTAGAGCACCACCGCCTCGATGCCTGTGGCAAATCCCTTGGGGGATCCTTTTTCCGTGGTATGCCGGTCGTGCGCGATCGCTGCGGGAACGAGCACCGCGATACACAGGAGCGCCGCCACGAGCAGCATCACGACATGCTTGGTCGGCGAGAAGTCGATCGCCAGCGACCCGATCCGCGCCGGCTGCCACCGCGGAAGCTCGACCTCGCCGACGAACGGCAGCTCGACCGCGGAATGCGAGTCGCTGATGTGCGGCATGATGATGTCCACCGGCCCCGCCTGGGCGCCAGTTAGGCGATCGCCCCTCGGGCCCACGCGGATCTGCCCCGCCGGCGAGGCCGCCGGCGCCTCCTGCGCCGCGGCGACGGCCGGCGCCGCAAAACACAACAGTGCGAGAACGAGCGCGCGAAATGTCATCGTCTCAAAAGCAGTGGTTCGACCAGCGTCGTCACGAAAAAGAACGTCGCCATACCGATCAGGGCCGGTTCGGCGCGCAAACCCAGCGCCTGCACGAGCCACAAGGCCATCACCGCCAGCGCCGCGAGCCGCAGCAACATCCCCAGCCCCCACGCCGGAAACACGTTCGTCCCGGTCCTCGCCACCATCAACACGATCGCAAACGCAAACACCTGCACAGCAAACGCAATTACTGCGCTGATTCGAATCGCGCGCTCATCACCCGGCAATCGGAACAAGAGACCGAGCAAGAATGCAGCAAAGACAATCAACACAGCCGCCGCGGCGACAAAACGCATTACCCGCTTCACTGCACTCCTCCGCCGCGCGCAGAGTCGTCTCCAGACTCGCGTCGCTTCGTGTGCGCCATGAGCGCGCGATACATGGAATAGAATCCGGCTGCCGCACCCACGAAGGCCCCTAACACCAACAGCCACGGCGACGTACCGAACTTCCCATCCAACCACCGCCCCACATACACGAACAGCAGAATCGTCACCACGAACTGGATGCCAGACCCGGCAAATGCCGCGGGTGACGGACCACGCGGCGGCATCCCTCGCTCACCGCGCCCAGTAGCGCGCGCGTCCGGTCGCCGCTCTGGATCTCTCATGCGCGCGGTAATGTAGGAGTTTGTGAAATTTTTCGCAAGCTAAGGAAGATCCCGCTCCGACCCACCGGACATAATAACCGTCTAATCGCCAAGTTTCAGTAGCCTCACAACTTACGAGTTACCCCACCCTTGACTGTTCGTCCCGGTGTTGATAACTTCGCCTCAGATTCCGTATCCTCTCTAGCCTGTCCCGACCGCCCCAATCGACGGTCGAGCCCGATCCATGAGCTCCCGTTTCGTCATCCGGTTACTCTGCGCCGGCGCCGTGTTCGTAGCGTGGAGCCCCCACGCCCGACACAACGAGTCCGCCGCCAGCACGACGAACGACCACCGCTCGGACACCGCCACCAAAAAAGAAGTGCCGCCGTCCGCTGCGCTCACTGCCGCCACACAGATCTCCGTCGGCTCCGCCGTGCACGTCAGCTTGCGCGTCACGAACGTCGCCGATCACGCCGTCGAAATCGATTTCCCCAGCGGGAAGACCCACGACGTCGTGATCCTCGATTCCACAGGTCACGAAGTCTGGCGCTGGAGTGAAGGCCGCATGTTCACCCAAGCGGTTCGCAATACGCTACTCGGCGCCAACGAAACTGTGACGTACGAGGAAACGTGGAATCCGCGCGGACTCACCGGCGACTTCACCGCCGTCGCGCGCTTGGAGAGCAACAATCATCCCCTCCAGCAGCGCGCCGACTTCAAGCTGCCCTAGCCGACGCGTTCGCGCGACCTGAGCACACGGCCGCGCACCCTTAACGCTCCGCTCCCCCGCCGCTACCTTTCGCAAACCCGCGGCTGAATCGGAGGGCGCGTGGCGACACCGGCTCGATCTTCTGCACACGATGACACGCGCGATGTCCAACTCCTCACCGAGTTGGCCGACGCGAAGCGTTCGCTCATCGATCAGATCGGTCGGCGCATCGTCGGCCAACACGATGTCGTCGAGAACCTCGTCGCTGCGCTCCTCGCCGGCGGCCACGCCCTCCTCGTCGGCGTGCCCGGGTCTCGCGAAGACGCTGCTCGTCCAGCACGCTCGCCGAGGCGCTCGACCTCACGTTCTCCCGCGTCCAGTTCACGCCGGACCTGATGCCGAGCGACATCACCGGCACCGAGTTGCTCGAGGAAGACCACGCCACCGGCCGGCGCGTCTTCAAGTTCGTGCACGGGCCCGATCTTCGCCAACGTCGGTGCTCGCCGACGAGATCAACCGCGCGCCGCCGAAAACGCAGGCCGCGCTGCTCGCAGGCGATGCAGGAACACGCGCGTGACGGCGGCGGGACGCACGTACCAGCTGCCCGGAGCCGTTCTTCGTGCTCGCCACGCAGAATCCGATCGAGCAGGAAGGCACGTACCCGCTGCCGGAAGCGCAGCTCGACCGTTTCATGTTCGAGCTGCGCGTCGGCTATCCGACCGCGGACGAAGAGGAGCGAGATCGTCGCCACGACGACCGGCGACGCCGAAGCGACGATCACGCCCGTGCTCGACGCCGCGCGACTGCATCGCGCTGCAGCAGCTCGTGCGCCGGCTTCCGGCCCCGCCCACGCGTCGTCCAGTACGCCGTGGCGCTCGCGCGCGTCGACGCGCCCGGACGCGAAGGAAGCGTCGCCGGACGTCCGCAAGTACGTGAGTTGGGGCGCCGGTCCGCGCGCCTCGCAGTACCTCGTGTTAGGCGCCAAGGCGCGCGCGGCGATGGACGGCCGCGCCGTGCCCGATCTCGACGACGTCCGGTCCGTCGCCCATGTCGTGCTCCGGCACCGCATCGTGCTCAACTTCCAGGCCGAAGCCGAGGGGATGACGCCCGAGCGGCTCATCCGCCTCGAGGAACGGTAGGCCGGTCCCGTTAGTCCGTTAGGCCTACGCGCATGTGCCGATCGTTGGACACATGGGGTCAGTCGTCGTCGTCCTCCGCCGTGCCTTCCTCCCCACTCCACCACCGCCGCCACCACGGCGGCCGCGACTCCGGCGCCAACGTCCGGTCCACGGCCCTCCGCCACGCATCGCGCATCTCGGCCGCATCGACGAATCGCTGCTCGGCCACCGCCGCCAGACCGCGCTCCAACCACTCGGCGATCGCCTCGGGATAGCCGGTCAAATCCACGTCACCCGACAACTCGCGCCCCAGAATCGCCCGCCCGTCCCCCGTGCCGAACGGCGGTTCGCCCGACAGCAGATACGTCACGATCGCCGCCAGGCCGAAGCAGTCCACCGGTGGCCCCTGGCTTTCGCCTAACAATTGCTCGGGCGCCGCGAACTCCGGTGTCCCGGTGGTGCTGCTCAGCAGCTCCTCCCCGGTGATCTTCGCCACGCCGAAGTCGGCGATCCGCCACCGCCGATGGCGGTCGATCAGAATGTTCTCCGGCTTGAGATCGCGGTGCACGATCCCGATCGAATGCGCCGCCGCCAGTCCGTCCAACACTTGATCCACGTGCGTCGCGATTTGCTCGACCGATCGCGGTCCCGAGCGCTTTACCAAGTCGGTCAGCGATCCGTTCTCCGCCAGCTCCATCGTGTACCACGACACGCCGCCGTTGCTGTCCCAGTCGTAGATCGGGACGATCGCCGGATGCGCGAGCTGCGCGGCGAGCTGCGCTTCACGGCGGAACCGCCGCACCGCGATCTCGTCGTTCGCCACTTGCGGGTGCAACATCTTGAGCGCCACCTCGCGCTCGAGCGTCAGATCGCGTACCCGCCACACCGAGCCGAACGTTCCCGAGCCCAGACGCGACATCACCTCGTAGTCCTCGCCCGTCGCCCACCGGAGCCGGTCCTCTTCGGCGTCGCCTAACGGACGGATCGCCGGCATCGAGCCGCTGATGTAGATCGACGTCCGGCCCCCACCACCCACCGCACGCTCCAGCTCGCGCAGCATCGCGGCCACCGAGTGATAGCGCTTCTCCGGATCGCGCTCCAATGCGCGGTTGAGCACGCGCGCCACGGCCTGCGGACAGTCGGGCCGCACCAACGGCAGCGGCGGCACGTCCGCCGGCGGATACTCGCCCGTGAGCGACGCGAACGCCGTCGCCGCCAATTGCCACTGATCGCTCTCCGGCGTCGGCAGCCACTCGTCGTCCGGCCATTCCGGTGCACGTGGCAGACGCCCGGGAAATGGCGTCAACCCGGCCGGAATCACGTTGCGCGGCAATGTCCACTCCCACGCGAGCAACCACAGTTGCCCGGTCGGCGTCAACCAGATCGACTCGCCGCAGACCGCCCCGTGCGCCGTACCAGTGGTGTGCAAATACGCGAGCGCCAATCCAGTAGACCGCAACAGTTGGAGCGACGTCCCCAAATCGTCGGGCCCCACCCGCCGAATTCGTCCGGCCACACTTTCCCCCGAGATCCACCGGCGCACGTACGCCGGCCCCCGTCGGCTCTGAGGCCCACCAGGCCACCAATCGTACGTCGTCGGAATCGAGGAGTGGGCCCGATGCGCCAACGCTCGCGCCTCGGCACCCAGCCATGCCCCCTGCGTCGGATCCGGCACGGTCACCAGGGAAAGCGACCGGCCCAGTGCATTGACGACTTCTTGATAGTGGCGGTATTCCGCCAGCACACCCTCGGCGCCCCACGACCAACCAGCCGGTAGTTGCCAGCCTTCGATATGCGACGGAAGTTTCGCCGTCACGCTGTGCGGCGAAGAGGCGCCAGGGGCCAAAGGCGAAATGCCCGTGTCAGGCGCTGCGTCCGGTGGCGCCGGCGCCCCTCGCGGACGCGAGCCGGCACCGTTGGGCGGCGTGACGGTCACGAGCCAAACCTACTGTCGGTGCCGGCCACGGCCAAGCACGCAATCAATGGATACACATGGACATCAATCCCCCGCCAACCATCCTGTTCGAGCCGCTCCACGACGGCGTCACTGCCCCTCACCGCGCGACGGCCGGCGCCGCCGGCTACGACGTCCGTGCTTATCTGCTTGGCCGCTCTGTGCGAATGTGGCGCGACGGCGCCGAGCTCTCCGAGCCCGCGAAAGCGAACGGCACCATCGCCCTCGAGCCGAACGACGTCGCCCTCGTCCCGCTCGGATTTCGCGCGCGATTGCCCGAGGGCTACGAAGCCCAGGTGCGACTCCGCAGCTCGATCGCCTTTCGGCGCGGGCTCATGTTGCCCAACGCGCCAGGCACCATCGATGCCGACTACCCCGATGAATGGCTCGTCATGATGCGCAATGTGTCCGCGACGCGCGTGACCATCGAGCACGGCGAGCGCATTGCGCAGATCATCCTGCACCGCTACGCGACCCTCGAGTGGTCCACGGGTGTCGTGACGCGATCCACCGATCGCCGCGGAGGCATTGGCAGCACGGGCTGACCGGCCGGGCCTCCTGCCTAACAAAATCGTACGACACTGTAGTACGAAATGACGCTCGCGTGACGAGCTCGGCGTTAGTACTTTGGTCGAGCCGCGAATCACGTACGGGGCGCCTCACATGATCCACTTGGTGGGACTCGGACACGCCGTCATCACCGTCGGCGTCACTCGCCTAACGCAAGCCAGCGAGACGTTGTTCGCATTGGCGTTGTTGTTCGTGCGCGAAGCCGGCCGGCCGATCGAACGCCATCGCCTCATTGAGCTGCTATGGCCGCGCACGTCCGCCCAACGCGCGAATCACTGCCTTCGACAAACGCTCTATCGCCTCAACGGACTCGGCGCCGCGCTCCGCTCCGATCGCGGCCAGATCATCTTGCCCGCGCGGTCGGCGCAATCCGATTTCGGTGAGCTCCTCGCCGCCGGACGCAGCGCCGATCCCCAACGCGTCGCCGAATTGGTGCGGGGCCCGTTTCTGCCTGGATACGCACCGCGCTTCTCGGCGACCTTCAGCGAGTGGCTCGAACGCGAACGCGATGTCGTCACGTCCGGCTTGCGCCGCATGCTCGTTGCTGCGATCGCCGCCGAGCGCGACCGCGGCAATTGGGAGGCGGTCGAACGGCTCGCGACACCATGTCTGCTCCTCGACCCGCTCAACGAAGCGGCGACGCTCGCCCTCGCCGAAGCCGCCTACTCACACGGCAGCAAGGTCCGCGCACTCGCCATCGTCGACGCATATCTGCGCGAGCTCGGACCAGGCGCCGGCAACATTCGGCTGCCGGCCACGCTGCTCCGCCGCCGCATCGCTGAAGCGCACCGCGCCGATCCCGACGACGGACACGATGTGTCACAGATCGGACGCGAGCACGAAATGCACGACATGAAACGCGTGCTCCAGGGACTGTTCGCCGCGCGCGGCGAAACGTGTCTCGTGTGCGGCGAGGAAGGCATCGGCAAGTCGCGGTTCGCCGCGGAAATCGCGCGCGTCGCGCAGCTCGACGGCATCAAGGTCGCGCGCATCGAAAGCCAGCCGCATGACGTCGAACGTCCGTTAGGCGGCATCATCGAGGTCGTGCGACGCGTCCGCACGATGCGCGGCGCGATCGCGGTCGCCGAATCATCCAAGCGCACGCTCGACGCCATCCTGCTCGCCGCGGCCGACGCCGTCGGCGATACCGAACGGCTCCACACCCGCGTGCGCGCGGCGCTCATTGATCTCGTCGACGCGGTCTCACACGAGCAGCCCGTCGTCCTCATCATCGAAGATGCGCAGTGGCTCGACCGCGCGTCGTGGACGTGTGTCCGAGCCCTCTCGCGGTGGGCGCTCAAGCACCGCGCCCTCACGATCCTGACGTCCAAGCACACAGACCTCGGCAGCCAGTTCGACTGCACCGACGACGTGCGCCCGCGCGTCATGCGCCTCCAACCGCTCGACGACCCGGCCAGCCGCACCCTCGTCCAGCGCGCGATCGCCGGATCGGTCCGCGCCGGGAACGAGCCGTTCACCGAGTGGTGTGTCGCGCGCGGCGGCGGCAATCCATACGTCCTCACCGAGCTCGCGCTCCGAGCCGAGGGCGACGCCGAACCGTATCGCGCACCCGCCGCCCTCGAGCGCATCGCCTCCGAGCGACTCGGCACACTCGGCGTTGTCCCGCTGCGCATCCTCCAGGCGGTCGCCGTGCTGGAGCGCAGCTCATCCACGCCGCGCGTCGAGGAGTTGTTAGGCATCAATCGGTTAGGCTTGCTCGATGGCCTCGACGCGCTCGGAGCCGCCGGCATGATCGCCGTCGAGCGCGACCACATCGTACTCCGCCACCGTCTCACCGCCGAAGCGGCGCTCGAGCGCCTGTCTCGGCCGGCGCGACAGGTCCTCCACCGCCGCGCAGCGGAGTTGCTCGAGCGCGACCAAGCCACCGACGACTCCGGTGCGCTGGCCGGCGAATGCGCCGGCCACTGGCAATACGCCGGCGAGCACAGTCGCGCCATCGAGCTCCTCACCGGCACCGCCGCAAGCCTAACAGGACGCGGCATGCCCATCGAGGCGGCACGGCTGTACGAGCGCGCCGCGCAAATCGCTACGTCGCCGCCCGACAAGCTGCACCACCTCACGGCCCGGGCCCACGCCCTGTTCCTCGGCGCCGACTGGGAACCGTTCGTCCACGTCGCGATCGAGCTCGAGTCGCTGCAGCGCCACACGTACGCACCGGTCGACCATCACAATGACAGCGAGCTCGAGCTCTCGCTGGCCAAATGGCGGCTCGGCGCCGATCGGCGGGAGTTGCTCGCCGACGCCACGCGCTGCGCAGCCGCCGCGAGCGCATCGACGACGCATCGACTCGCCGCCGGCGCATGGGCGCTCATGATCGCCGACAACCTGTGCGATGATCGCGCAGCCGCCGCCGTGATGCGCGCATCCACATTGGCGCTCGCCGCGCCGGACGCCGATGAAGCGGCGTCAGCGTGCCTGCACATGGTGTATCACACGGCCTTCGGCAGCCCGCCATCCGGCCTCGAGGCCGCGTATCGCCTCGTCGACTCGCAACTCGCTGCGCCCGATGGCGGCGACAAGGCGAGATACCTGTCCCACGCATTGGCGGCCCTGCGCCTCTGCGGCGCTCCGATCGCCGAAGCACGGCAAGCCGCCGCGACCGCGCTCGAAGTCGCCCAACGCCTGGGACTCGCCGCGTACGCCGCGCCCGCTGCCAACCAGATCACCCTCGCCTACCTCGCCGCCGGCGACACCGCCACCGCCGGCGCCTGGTTCGAGAAAGCGCTCTGGCTCATGGAGCACAGTGCCGACGCCGTGGGCAGATCCACGATCCTCAGCAACGGCGCCGAGATCGCCCTGCGCGAACGCCGGTTAGGCGATGCGGAGCGGCTGATCACGGAAAGCGAAGCCGCCGTTGGCAACGCACGCTCGCCCAGGTCGGACATCCGCTTGGTGTCTTTCCGCTGGCGGCTGCACCTGCTGCGCGGCGACGCCGATCCCACCGAGCACGACGTCAGGGTCTACGCGCACCTCCATCGGCGAACGCGCAAGGCGAACGGCCAGGATTTTTCGACGGCTGTTCTCGTGGAACTGCTGCTGTTGCGCGGCCAACGGCGCGAGGCGGCACGCCTGCTCGCGGATTATCTGCGGCGATTCAGGCGCCCGATGGCGTCGCTCGAGCCAGATCTCGAGCGCCTGCGTTCCGAATTGGGAGTGGACTGACGCCGCCCGACGGGCGGCTTACGCGAGCTGCGCGACCGTGATGTCCTTGGTTCGCGAGGTTGCGGCATCGCGTAAGGCAGGCGACGCGAACAGCAGCCCGAACATTGGACTGGCGAGCAGCTCGTCGCAAATCTTGGGATCGAATTGGCGTCCGCGATGCTTGGTCAGCTCCGACCGGACTTGCATCTCGCCCAACGCCTTGCGATAGGGCCGATCGGTGGTCATTGCGTCGATCGTGTCGGCAATCAGCACCACGCGCGAGCCTAACGGAATCTGCTCGCCGGCCAGACCGTCGGGATAGCCGGTGCCATCCCAGTTCTCGTGGTGGTGCCGCACCGGGGACACCAGATCGCGTAGCTGCGACACGGTCGACACCAGCTCCGCGCTCTTGATGGGGTGCGTCTGCATCACCGCCCACTCGTCCGCGGTGAGTTTGTCCGGTTTCCGCAGAATCGGCGCGTAGATCTCGTGGATCTTGCCCACGTCGTGCAACAGCGCCGCCGTCGCGATCCGCTCGATCTCGCGCGAGGATAAGCCTAACGCGCGGGCGATGAGCTTCGCGTAGTGCGACACCCGCCGCGAGTGGCCGGATGTATACGGATCGCGCGCCTCGATGGCTTTGACCATGAGCTCGAGCAGCTCCTGGTTCACGCGCTCCAGTTGGCGATTCGTCTTGTACAGCTGGCGCACACCCAGCAGCGGAAGCGCGAGCACCAGTGCCCCGAAGGCCCCGAAGCGCGCGTAGCACCACGCGAGCAAGAACGCCACGGGGCTCGCGAGCACATCGTACGCCAAACTGCCGAGGAATGGTTCTGCCGCCAGACCTTCAACAGGTTCTTGCTGTCGTTGGTCGCGATGGCGCCGCTCACCGCCATTGTGTTCACCGCCACGAACACGATCACCATCACCGAGAACGGCACGCCGACTGTGGCCAACGCCTGCGGCGCGCTCAACCCGCTGTACTGAAGCAGCGGTTTCCCGCCCAACAACACGTACGACAACACCGCCAGCGACGTCGCCAGCGACATCTGCACCACATTGAAGACCTTCTTGACGCCGTCCCGCGTGCTGATGATCTCGGTGATGATGTTCGTCACCGAAACGGCGAGCACCGCGATCCAGTTAGGCGAGAGGAGCGCCGTGGCCGTGAACGGGATGAACCCGATCGACCCTCCGGCGCCGGCCGGCAGCTGGTACACCAACAACAGCGCGAATACCGATAACCCGGACATCCACAGCGCCGCGCGCATGGACCCCGCATCCACTATCGGCGCGGTCCAATAGACACAGATGGCGGCCGCCACTGCGCCCAACGCAACCCCCGACACATACAGTCGGACCCGGTTCATTCACACCGCTGCGAAAAGGAGGAACCCCCGTCCCCGGATTTACCACCAGTGTGCGGTGTCAGTTGCAACGACCGCGTACATTGACGTCACGAGCTGGGTCAAGAACGACATTTTGCGTCACCTCCCTTTCGTGAAGTCACACCTGGCACTTGCCAGTTGTGCTAAAGGTCGGCTCCGCTCAACTACATGGCCCTGCCCGCTCAGCTTCGCTCAGCCGAGGATCGGGGGTTGTAATCTGTGCTGGTTGATCGTGTCGTTAGAACGTGTGAGAGTCGTACCGCAGGAATGAAGCACCACCGACAGCCGTCCCACTACCGACGATGCTACATCGCAGGCACCCTGGATCGGCCAGGTCCTGCGATCCCACGCCTCACCGCTCCCGCCCGATCCACCGATTCGTCGCGTCGAGCACCGCGAGCACGCTTGCCGTCTCGGGACTCTCTTTGATCTCACAGCTCCCGGTCAGCAACATGCTCTCGCGCCCAACGCGCACTGTGATGCCAACAAAAACGAATTCGCGCTCGAAGGCATCGATCAGCCGGCATCCATCCAGCGACAACGCATGCGCGTCGGCTTCCGCCTGGCTGATCGCGACGACAGCAGCTCGCGCGGCCAACTCGGCGCGCGAGCGTTCGGATTCTGATCCCTCTGACTCTCCAATGTAGGACTGCTCTTCCTTGCGCAGCGTCACTCGGCAGGTCACACCGCGGCTGCGCGACCGCCGCACTTCCACGTCCTCGAAATAGAACCGCCGCCGCACCGCCAACGCCGCCGCCTCCGCGGCAGCGCTCTCGGAAAGCGCCTTCCCTTCCATCGTCTTCTGTGGATCCACCGTCGTCGCCACCGAAATCTTGCGGTGATCGACGCGCATCCCGAGATGCGCCAGCAAGGCACTCTCGACGTTACGAACCGTCTGCTTCGGATTCACTTCAGCGCTGGTGAGCAAATGCACTTCGCTCACCGCACCGCTCTCACTCGCGACGATGCGCGCTGCGAGCACGCCCGGTAGCGTGACTAACAGCTCTTCCGCACGACGCAGCGGCAGCACGCTGCCGGCGATCGGTGACACGGGCTGCGACGACGGCGTCGGCGCGTTGAGCGGCACAGACACTTAGGAACCTGACTCGGCGAGCGCGGGAGATAGGTGCGGCGGGTGCGAACGAAGACCAGCAAATCGCCGTCACTCCGACCGAACGGGGAGGATACGGCGCGTTTCACTTGCAAATCGTGGTCAGACAATATTCCAACAACGGTGCCTAAATGCAAGCGACAGTTACGTTACGGGTACTCCGGCAGGTTATACTCCTTTAACTTTCGATACAGCGTACGCTCGCCAATGCCCAACATGTCTGCGGCTTTTCTTCGGTTGCCCTGCGTCTCCCGAAGTGCGGCCTCGATGGCGGTCCGCTCGATCTCCGCCATACTCATCCCGGGCCGGATGCTGATTACGTTAGGCGCCGCCTGCTGATCCTTCGGCTCGATCGCCGCCACCGGCGGCTTGCTCGGCACGACCTCGCCAACCAGCACGTCGCGTCCCACCCCCGTTCCCAACGCAGCCGCCCCCACCCGATCGTCGTCCACCCGGCGCTTCAACTCCTCCATCTGCAGCTTGAGCTCGACCAGACTCCGGACGATGAACTCGAGCTCCCGGCCGCCGACCGGTGTCTCGTCCGGACGCCCTGTGCCCAACCGCCCAACGGGGACCGGGAGAAATCGCGCGGCGCCGTCTCGGATGTCGCGGGGGATGTCGTCCGCGGTGATCTCGTGCCCGGGCGCCAACACCACCATGCTCTCGACCAGATTCCGTAGCTCGCGGATGTTCCCCGGCCACGAATACTCGACCATTCGCTGCATTGCTTCGGCCGAGATGCCGTGGAACGGGCGATCGTGTTGGGCGGCAAACTCCTGGACGAACTGACGCACCAGGAGCGGGATGTCCTCCCGCCGCTCCCTGAGCGGCGGGAGGTAAATGTTCAACACATTGAGCCGGTAATAGAGATCGGCGCGAAACTCACCCGCCTCGACGTGCGCACGGAGCGGCCGGTTAGTCGCGGCCAGCACACGAACGTCGACGCGAAACGGCTGCGTGCCGCCGACCCTCGTCACTTCCCGCTGCTCGAGAACGCGCAGCAGCTTCACCTGCGTCGGGAGCGGCGCCTCGCCCACCTCATCGAGAAACAGCGTCCCGCTGTTCGCCAGCTCGAACCGGCCTAACCGACGCTCCGCCGCCCCGGTGAACGAACCCTTCTCATGGCCGAACAATTCACTGTCGAGCAGCGTCTCGGGCAAGGCGCCAATGTTCACCGCAATGAACGGCTTGTTGCGACGGGGGCTCAACCGATGCACCGCCCGCGCCACCAGCTCCTTGCCCGTGCCGCTCTCGCCCTCGATGAGGACGGTGCTCGACACTGGTGCCATCTGCTCGATCTTCACCATCACTTCGCGAATCCCTTCGCTCTCGCCAATGAGCCCCGTATCGAGCGAGAGACGCCGGCGGTCGAGGATCCGCCGGATTCCGGCGAATACCTCGTCGAGGTCCACCGGCTTCGCGTAAATCTCGACGTATCCAATGGCGCGCAGTCGATCATGAAGCGTCGGCTCGTCCACGTCCGCCAAACCCACCACCGCCGCTCCGTCCCACTGCTGCCGCTTGACTAATTGAACGTTGGCGACGTCGGTCAGCGCCCCGGTGAGCACAATCACGTCCGGCTTCTCCCGGCGTATCGCACTCGGCACATCATCCATGGGAGAGACGAGGGCGGTCTGGTAGCCCGCGCCTTCCAACAGGGCGTTGAGCCGGACCGCGGGCTCCACGTCGGCCAGCGTGAGCAGCACTTTCATGATGCGCCGCCCGCACCGTGGTCGGTGACCGTACCCCGGATGATGTCGACAGCGTGATCGATGATCGCCTCGAGCGCCCCCAGTCCATCGCGCACGCCGCCCGGCGACCCGGGCAGATTGACGATGAGCGTGCGGGCGCGCGTGCCGGCCACTCCGCGCGACAACGCCGCGCGAGGAAACCGCTCGAACGACAACGCGCGGATGCGTTCTGAAATCCCGGGGGCGTGTCGCTCGATCACCGCCAACGTTGCTTCAGGCGTCACGTCGCGAATCGCCAGCCCGGTCCCGCCAGTGGTCAACACGAGGTCGGCCCCGTCTGCATCGCACCAGTGCGCGAGCGTGGCAACGATCGTGGAGGTGTCATCGGGGACGATCTCGCGCCGTGCAACAATGGCTCCGCGCTCGGCGGCCCACGCGGCGATCATGTCGCCGGATAGGTCGGCACGCTCGCCCTTCGACCCGGCATCCGACACCGTTAGAATGGCGATTCGCATGGGCGCGGGCTCCAGTCGTTAGGCAGGCGGCGCCGCGAGGAGCGGCGCGCTGACGGTGCGCCGCCCCACGCCGCGCCACCGGGCGCTAGTGATGCGTTCCGCGCGCATAGAACGGCGTCCGCACCACCTCCGCCGTCACACGCTGCCCGCGAATCTCGATCTCGAGAGCCGTCCCCGGCTTCGCCGATGCGGTCGGCACATAACACGTGCCGATCGGAATGCCGAGCGATGGACTCATTGTGCCGCTGCACACGGTACCCGACGGCTCGCCACCGACGAACACCGGATACCCGTGTCTCGGGAAACTGCGCTCGCCGGTCGTGAATCCCACCAGCCGACGCGGAAGGCCGCGCTCCTTCAGCGCCACCAGTGCCTGCCGCCCAACGAAGTCACCCTTGCCTAACTTCACCACCCAGCCCAGTCCCGCCTCGAGCGGCGTCGTCGTATCGTCAATGTCGTTCCCGTAGAGCGCCATTCCCATCTCGAGGCGGAGCGTATCGCGACACCCGAGCCCGGCCGGCGTGACGCCGTCTGCAGCGAGGGCTGTCCACACGTTCTTCGCGTGCCGCGGAGAAAAGTAGAGCTCGAAACCATCCTCGCCCGTGTACCCGGTGCGCGAGATCACCGCCGGCGCGCCCGCGACGTCGCCAGCCACGAAGTGGTAGTACGCAATGCCGGCGAGATCGACCGAAACGTGCGGCTGCAGGATGGCCGACGCGTTAGGCCCCTGGAGCGCCAGGAGCGCGGTGTCGTCGCTCACGTCCTTGAGCGCGACGTCCAACCGCCCAACGTATCGACGAATGTGGTCGAAATCCTTGTCTTTGTTCGAGGCGTTCACGACCATCATCAACCGGTCCGCAAAGCGGTAGACCAGGCAGTCATCCTCGATCGTTCCGCGGTCGTTCAGGATGGTCGAGTACTGCACCTGCCCAACGGCGAGCCCCGCGACGTCGTTCGAGGTGATGCTCGTGGCGAACGCTACCGCATCTGGACCCGAGATCTCGAACTCGCCCATGTGACTCACGTCGAATAGACCGCAATGCTCCCGTACGGCCCGGTGCTCCGCCGTGATGCCCGTTGGATATTGCACGGGCATCTCGTACCCAGCGAACGGCACCATCTTGGCGCCGAGGGACACATGGATGTCGTAAAACGGCGTCCGCCTGAGCGTTTGCGGGACCGCGGCCTGCGCCATCGAAGAGCTCCCAAGAAGTAATCTCCTGCAAAAATGGCTGCACGGACGTGCATCTGCCAGTGCGGCGCACGAACTCCAAGATGCCAAACGAGCCCGCGTCCAGCTGGCCGCGGGCTCGTCTGGTTTGTGCTCAGGGATTCGGAGCTATTCGCCTGATTGCAGTTTGCTGAACAACGTGGCCACGTCAAAACGGGCCGGGTCAATCTCCGAGAAGCGGTTGTTCACGTACCTGCCCGTCTGCGGGAAGTACGGTGGTGATTGCACGCTCAGGCACTGATCGACGCTTCTGTTTTCACCAAAGCCATTGTAATTGCCGCTGTAAGTAGCGCTGATGAAGTTCTCAATCACACCGCCAGCTTGCTGAATGCATCCACGGCCGGTATGTGCCGTATTGCAATTACCGAATGTCGCGGACCCTTCGGGGTGCTGGTCAAAGTTCTCAACGCCAACCGTACCAGTGCGACTCATCGTCACCCCATGAAACACGAAGTTGTTTGCCGTCAGCATGCCGTTGTCGTTGCCGTCGGTCCAACGGTAGACCGCCCCGTTCTTTCCGGAGCGCTGCGGTGAGTTGATCGCATTGTCGGCGATCATGATGCTCGTATCGGCAATGAGGCCGAACAGGTTCGCGCACAACACAGACGCGGGATCCTGTGCGTACACCAGGTCATCGATCAAGAGGACGGTGCCCTGCGCCGATCCATACGTCTGCGCGTACAGGGTCACCCAACCTCTCAACACACCATTGATCGCCACCGGACCGTGAGTGTGGATCACACCCTTCGAGCTCGGATTGAGCGTGCGGTCGAGCGGCCACAATCGAGCGTTGTTCGCCTGATGCTGGTAGCCAACGTAAGCGGGATTCGTAATCCCGTTGAAGGCAGTAACCACTGCTGCGTTGTTTCCACCCCACTTCTGCCAGTACCCGTAGACAGTACTGTCAGTGAAGGTCGTGTCCTCTCCGCCCTTTTGATACGTGGCCGCACCCTGTGCCGGAAGCGCGTGCCGCCGCTCCGTCGACACGAGATGCGGGTCACCAAGGGGATAGCACCGGAATCCTGTATGCGACATGATCTTGTCGCGCTCGCTCGTCGAGACGGCACCGGCACTGGCAACAACATCCGATGGCGAGCTCGCGATCAGCGTTCCAGCAGTGATCTCGTTCTTGAACCACGTCTCCCCGTGCACGAAGTCCGGGAAGAACTTGGACACGCCGTTCTCGAGGTGCCAGTCACCACACATTGAATCCGGCGGCGCGCCCATCGAGTTGATTGTCGAATCGTTCACGCGCACGCGACCCGCATACGCGGCATTTGCTTGATACACGCGGAAGAAGCCCTCGTTACTGCCGTTCACCGTGCCGTCACCGTCCAGGTCGACCGCGACGAATTCGATTCGTGTCCGGACGTTGTTGAGATTCGTTCCCTGGGAGATGATGTCGAGGTTCGCGGCCGCTGCGTTAGTCTGCAGAATGGCGAGCTTCGAGACCGGCGGAATCGGAATCACTGACGCGCCGCTGATCTTTCCCTTCTCGAACGTGGGTGAACCACCCGAGATGCTTCCCACCGCCGACACTGTGTCGTAGTAGGTCGGGCCGGGCGACCCACACGAGTACCATCCCTGGTTGCTGTGCGCGCGGCCGCGAATGAACTCACCGGTCGAATACGCACAAGCCGACCGGGAACGTGTTGGTGAACATCGCGTAACGCGCGAAATTCTCCGCGGCCAGCTCGAGACGACGCACGTATCGCGTCCCGCTCGAGTCGAACGCCTCCGACACGATGCTGGCATACTGGCCGAACTCGCCCGTCACGTTACCGGACACGCCGGCGTACACGTTGACGTGCAGGTTCGGAATCAACTGTCCATCGGCGCCGGTGATCGTTCCGTTAGAAATCAGCGTCACGTACCCGCTGTCGGGCAAATGGATGGTCGTGTCCTTGCTCAGACTCGACTTACCCATCGCCAACCCGGCTTCGGCCGCATAGCGGTAATCGCGCTCGCGGTCGAACGAATGGCTCAGAATCGTCGAGCTTCCGGTGAGCAGAATCGCGGATAGCGCGATCGCCGCCAGAGTGACTGTCAGTAGGAGGACGAGGATCAGCGCGGAACCGCGCCGAGTCGTCCGCCGGCTCCACATCATTGGTGCGCGCGGCATGGGTTGTCTCCTCATGGTGCTCACGGAACGTTGACGGCGCCGGCCGTCACGATAGTCGAGTTCGATGGCGAGCAATCCTGCGCCACGACTCCGTACTCCCAATTTCCCGACGGCGGATCGATATCGTCGTAGGTGTACGTCGGCGATGACGCAGCGACGCTCGTCACCACGTCTGTCCAAGTCGGATCGCCGACGGCGCGGCGATAGATCAAGTACGTCTCGATGTCCTTCTCACCGGCATCCTGGTCCAGCGATTCGGGCCAACTGAGGATCACCTTCGCCGGCGTCGTCGTGTCGTACACGGCGGTGAAGGACGTCGGTGCGATTGGCGTGGTGCCGCACACGGTGCTATGCAGCATGCCCGCGTTCAGCAGCTGCGTCGACGTTTGCACCACGCGCGTTACGACACCCTTTTGCGGATCGGCGTAGGTGCCGGCGACGCGAATGGTCACCATGCGAATGCTGTCCACCCACGCGAACTTGCCCGTATCCGCCACCGAGCCGTGCGCTGCCGCGTTGTGATAGAGCGGGAGCTTCGACGTCGGAATGGCGACGAGATTGCCGATGGAATCCGGCTTGTAGTAGGTGAAGATCGGCGGATCACCTGTGTTCCATATGATGCCGCTGGCGACGACCTTCGGTGTGCCGTCGTTTACGCGGCGGAACAGCACGTACTCGTTGCCCGCCGCCACTGTGCTGTCCTGCGACGTCCAATACGAGATCGTCTCGGCGGATCCAGGCAGACCGCTCTGCAAGTAGTTCATCTGCGGATACACTACGACACTGCTCGGCAGCGTGATCTGCTGCGTCGTGATCATGCTGGCCGTCGACATGGAGTCGACGTCCGGATCGTAGTATGCGGCGTTGAGGTCGTTCGGGTCGCGCGTCACAATATCCGCGTTGAATGTCAACGCGAACTGATCGGCCTGCACGATCATCGGCTGGTTGGACAACACGCCGGTGCCGGCTAACCGAAGATCGCGGTCGACCGTGTTCTGGGAGAAGCGCGCGTTCTGTTGGGCATCGAGGCGTCCGGCGCTCGCGCTCAGTGACCGCGCCTGCATCTTGAAGAACGGAACGGCAAGACCAAACACGGCGACGAAGAGGGTCAACGCGATCATCATCTCGATGAGCGTGACACCGCGACGCGCGCGAGGCTGCATTGATGTCGTCATGGCTCGGGCGTCCTCAGAAGGCGGCGATGATGGAAGTCTTCTTCATCGGGGTCGACAACGCGGTGGCCGTCACGACCACGGTCACGACCTTGTAGTCCTTGGTCGAGTTGGACGTGTGCGTGATGAACGTCTGGCGTTTGAAACCCGGATAACCTGTTATCCCCGTCTCTGTCGCCACGAACTTCGTTTCCAGCGTGGAGTAGACCGGGTAGGCTTTGATCTGCTCGATTCGCGCGACGGCGAGGTCGCCGGCCATGGACATCTCGTAGCCGGTTCCCGACGTGTGCGACAAGCGCGAGACGAACATCCCCATGCCGAGCATCGCGCCGGTGAGGATCACGAGCGCAATCATTGTCTCGATCAGAGTTAGGCCTTTGCGGGCACGCATTGATTTGGTCATAGACTCGCCTGCTCCCAAGCGCCGGTGAGATAGCGCCACCAGAGCGTCCGCCCGGTGGATTGAATCACGCGAACGCACCGGAAGTCATTGTTGTTGGCGCGCTTCGACGTGATGTAGATGTCCGCGTCGCTGCTGGCGGCGCCGTCGCGATGGAAGATCAGCGTCGGCATGCCGTCCACAGTTTTGATGCTGCCGCCATTGATCGGACTGCCCACGGAACCAGAAATGCCGGTGGGCGGCACGGCGAAGTGCACCGAGTCCTCGAGTGATGCGTAGATCACGTGCTCGCCCGCATCGACTGCGGCGTTGTTGTTGTTGTCTTCGAGGATGCGGATGCGGCTATTCGCCGTGTCGAAACTCACGACGACGTCGTACTGACGCGTCACCGCCAGTCGCTCCGCGTTCTGCAGAGCCACTCGTACCGTCCGCGCGGCGGCATCGACCCGAAACTGCGTGAAGTTCACCTTCGGGTAGGCAAAGGCCGCGACGATGCCGATGATCGCAATCACGATCATGAGCTCGATGACGGTGAATGCCGCGTTAGGCCGGTGCCTCGATGGTGTCGCTCGCGTTGGCGAGCCTCGGCGTCTGGTGGTGCGCATGGCGTCTCACACTGGCTGTTGGCCTGTTATCGCCGAGCCGGTGCGACCGGCCATTCAATTCGGCGGCGCAGGCAGCCCGTGTGGGCGCACCAAGCGCAGGCGGGTCCAGTGCGCGACCCGTGCCCACCTTCAAGTTCTTGCTATGTAGGGATTTACAACGAAAGGGATGGCGCCGCGGTACGCAAAGACTCGCGGCCCTGCTAAAAACTTGCAGGTGTTTGTGCGACTTATGGGAAGCCGCTCAGCCCGGCCGGCGACGCGGGCGACGGGTCAGCCGCGCTTATTGCCGCCCATCAGGATCGCCATGATCGGCCTTCTGGACGTGCAGCCGGTTCTCGGCCTCGTCCCACACCCGGCTCTGCGGCCCGTCGATCACGTCCGCGGCGACTTCTTCGCCGCGATGCGCCGGCAGGCAGTGCAGGAAGATCGCGTCGCGGCTCGCCTTGGCCATGAGTGCGGCGTCGACCGTGAAGCCCGCGAACGCGCGCGCGCGCGCGCTCCTGCTCCTCCTCCTGGCCCATCGACGCCCACACGTCGGTGTTCACCACGTCCGCGCCCGTCGACGGCTTCGCGCGGATCGCGAACGATCGTGACGTTGGCCGCTTGTCTGGGCGCGCGCGAGAGATCGCCGGCGTCGGGATCGTAGCCCTCGGGACAGGCGAGCCTGAGCTCGAAGCCGAGCCGCTACGCGGCGTCGATCCACGAGTTGGCCATGTTGTTGCCGTCGCCGATCCACGCGCACGCGCTTGCCCGTCGATGCCGCCCAGGTGCTGCCGCACGGTGAGCAGGTCGGCCAGCACCTGGCAGGGGTGCAGCAGATCGGTGAGTCCGTTGATCACCGGCACGTCGGCGTACTGGCCAGCTCCTCGACCTCCGCGTGCGCGAACGTGCGGATCATGATGCCGTCCACGTAGCGCGACAGCACGCGCGCGGTGTCGGCGATCGGCTCGCCGCGGCCGAGCTGGACGTCGCGCGGCGAGAGAAACAGCGCGTGGCCGCCGAGCTGCCACGTCCCGACCTCGAACGACACGCGGGTGCGCGTGCGACGACTTCATGAAGATCATCGCCAGCGACTTGCCGGCGAGCGGCTGCTCGGTGTACTGGCCGCGCGCGCATGCGCTCCGCCAGCTCGAACAGGCCGCCGAGCTCCGGCGCAGAGAAGTCCGGGATGGCGAGAAAGTCGCGGTGCATGCAGATCGGAGCTGGAGTCATTCGTTAGGCCGACATCTACAGTATGTACCGCCGCAGGTCCTCGTCCTCGACGATCGCCTTGAGCCGATCGCGCACCAGTCGCGTCCATCGATTACGATGGCCTTCGTGCCGCGGTCCGGCAGCTCGTACAGGACGTCCTCGAGCAGCGTGGTCATCACGGTGTGCAGCCGGCGGGCGCCGATGTTCTCCATGCGCTCGTTCACGCTGCGCCGCGATGCGCGCGATCTCGGCGATCGCCGTCGTCGGTGAACGTGAGCGGCGCGCCCTCGGCGGCGACCAGCGCCGCGTACTGCTTGGTGAGCGCGTTCTCCGGCTCGGTCATGATCCGGACGAAGTCCTCCTCCGTGAGCGGCTTCAGCTCGACGCGGATCGGAAAGCGCCCCTGCAGCTCGGGAATCAGGTCGCTCGGCTTGGAGACGTGGAACGCGCCGGCCGCGATGAACAGCACGTGGTCGGTCTTCACCATCCCGTACTTGGTCTGCACGTTCGAGCCTTCGACGATCGGGCAGCAGGTCGCGCTGCACGCCTTCGCGCGAGACGTCGGGGCCGCCCATCTGCGCCCGCTCGCCCGCGATCTTGTCGATCTCGTCGAGGAAGATGATGCCCAGCTTCTCGACGCGCTCCAGCGCATCGACGTGACATCGTCCATGTCGACCAGCTTCTCGAGCTCCTCGTCGAGCAGGATGCGCCGCGCCTCGGAGACCTTCACCGTGCGCTTCTTCTTCGCTTGGGCATCATCTCCTGAGCATCTCGGTGAAGTTGTCCATGCCTTCCGGTGCGCCCTGCGGCACGAGCATGTCGAACATGGGCGCGCCCTGCGTGCGTGACCTCGACTTCGACCTCGCGCTCCTCGAGCTGCCCGTCGAGCAGCAGCTGCCGAGCTTCTCGCGCGTGCGCTTGTAGCGCTCCTCGCCGCGATCGGGATCGCATCCTCGCGAGCGACGCTCGCCGCCGGACGAGCACCACGAACAGCGACGGTCGCACTACGCGGTCGCCTCGCGGCCGCCGGCGCGGCGCCGTGCTCCGCTGTCGGCGCTGGCTTCGCGTTGGGCGGCGGCAGCAGCAGATCGAGCAGTCGCTCGTCGACGCGCTCGTTCGCGAGGTCTTCGACTTCGTTCTCGCGCTCGGTGCGCACCATGTCGATCGCGCTCTCGACGAGATCGCGCACCATCGACTCGACGTCGCGGCCGACGTAGCCGACCTCGGTGAACTTCGACGCTTCGACCTTGACGAACGGCGCGCCGGCGAGCTGGCGAGCCGGCGGGCGATCTCGGTCTTCCCGACGCCGGTGGGGCCGATCAGGATGATGTTGTTCGGCGAGATCTCGTCGCGGATGCCTCCGGCGCGCGCTGGCGGCGCCAGCGATTGCGGAGCGCGATGGCGACCGCCTTTTTCGCCTCGTCCTGGCCGACGATGTAGCGATCCAGCTCCGCCACGATCTGGCGCGGCGTCAGGTCCGCGAGCTTGCGCTATGGCTTGCTGCGTGTGCTTGGAAGGCATGTATCGTGTGGATTCCGGTGGGCTTCCGCCGGATCACAGCTCCGAGAACGGTGATGTTCGTGTTGGTGTAGATGCAGATCTCGGCCGCGATCTCGAGCGCTTGGCGAACGATCGCCGCGGGCGCGAGCGCGGACTGCGCGATCAGCGCGCGCGCCGACGCCAGCGCGTACGAACCACCCGAGCCGATCGCGAGCATGCCGTCGTCCGGCTCGATGATCTCACCGGTACCGGAGACGACGAAGCCGTGCTGCCGATCGGCGACGGCGAGCAGCGCCTCGAGTCGCCGCAGCACGCGATCGCTCCGCCAGTCTTTGGCCAGCTCGACAGCCGCACGCGGAAGGTTTTCCGGGATAGCGCTCCAACTTCTCCTCGAACTTCTCGAAGAGCGTGAACGCGTCTGCTGCAGCGCCCGCGAATCCGGCGAGCACCTTGCCACCTTTGAGCGTGCGAACCTTCTGCGCGTTCGCTTTCATGACGGTTTCGCCGATCGTGACCTGACCGTCGCCGCCGAGCGCGACTTTCCCGTCGCGTCGCAGTCCGAGGATCGTCGTGGCGTGAATACGTGGCATACCCGTCATGGTCGGAAAGATAGTCCGAAGCCATGGCGGGTGCTCGCCGAAGGGCGTTCTTAGTTGACCGAAGTTGACCGAGCGTCCGAAGCGAGAGTGATCGGAGCCACTACTCGTCGCCGGTCACGTGCCAGCCGTAAGCTGGACCGGACGCTCCGTCCAAGTCATTGCCGCGATGAGAATTGTCGCCAAGCGATGCGGGTTGCAGCCGGCTCGACGGACCATTGGTGAGATCCATCAGGTAGCGCCAGTTGAGCACGACGCCCGCGATGACCAAAGCGATACCAACAAACGTGGCCGCGACCGAGAACGGCGACCCGCCGCCGCTCAATAACACGAGAGCGGTGCACACGAGGCTTCCGCCGAGACATCCCTGCCCAACTTTGTTTCGCGCCGGTCGTGCGACGCGACGGCGTTCGCTGCCGAACGGTTCGTCATGAAGGGCCGCGTCGGCGATCAGCGCGCCGCCAACGACAGCGGCAATCAGACCGCCGAGAAATGGAAGTACTTCCATCCAACTCATGATGCTGTCCAGGTGCAAGAAAGACGCCGCCGCCGGTCTACCAAAGCGCAGTGCCTAGGCGCGCGGGTGCGCTTTCGTATATACAGCTTTGAGGCGCTCGACGCTGGTATGCGTGTAGATCTGCGTCGTGGAAATTGACGCATGACCGAGAAGCTCCTGCACGGCGCGGAGGTCGGCCCCGGCATCCAGCAGGTGCGTGGCGAACGTATGGCGAAGCGAATGGACCGAGAGTCCAGCCTCTTCATCGATCTGCCGCAGCAAGTCGCCAACGATTCTTTGCACCATGCGCACACCGATGCGCCCGCCGGTCTTGGACAGGAACAGCGCGGACCGATCGATCGTGACTCCGAAGTCTCGCCGCAGCGCGTCACGCTTGAGCTCGTAGTTGCGTAAGGCGAGCACCGCGTGATCGCCCAACGGAACGATACGCTCCTTTTTTCCTTTGCCTCGCACCTTCACCTGCTGCGAGACGAGATCGAGATCACGCAGGTCGATTCCGGCGAGCTCGGAGAGGCGCATGCCTGTCGAGTAGAACAACTCGAGAATGGCAAGGTTTCGGACGTCGGCGAATCGCCCGCTCCACGCGCGTGTTTCGGCTTGTTGAAAGAGCAGGTCGATCTGGCGCGCGATCGAGATAGCCCGGGAGGCGCTTGTCCAGCTTGGGCGTGCTCACTCCGCGTGCCGGATTCGCTGTCACCAGTCTCGTTGCGGTGCATGAAGCGATAGAGACTTCGCACCGCCGACAGCGCGCGGGCCACGGAGCGCTTCGAGAGTCCCCGTCGCGCGAGGTGGCCCATGAAGCCGCGGATGGCAAGGCGGTCTACGCCTTCCCACGTCCACGCGTCCGTGCCGTAGTACGTCGACAAGAACGCGACGAAACCGTGCAGGTCCCGACCGTACGCGGTCACTGTGTTAGGCGAGTCGTTGCGCTCTTTCTCCAGGTGCTCGAGAAACTCCGCCACCTCGTTCGGAACCGCGTGTTCCGCCGGCTGGTCGGTCACGGCACGACAGCGCTGGGATTGATCTCGGTGCGCCACGCGTCGATGGCGGAGAGGGCGCGCTCGGCAAATAGCTCGCGCTTGCGGCGTTTGTCGCGCACCGGATTCGAGAGCTCATCCAGCAACGCGAAGTTTGCGTTCATGGGCTGGAAGTGCTCCGGCCTCGCTTCGCGAAGGTACCGATACAGGGCGCCAATCATGGTCGTGGGAGGTGGTATGACCGGGTCGAATCCGTCCGTTAGGCGCGACAAGTTGAGTCCCGCGATGAGGCCGGTCGCCGTGCTCTCGGTGTAGCCCTCGACACCCGTGAGCTGCCCGGCAAAGAGCACTCGTGGTTCGTCGCGGAGGGCCAGGTGAGCCGAGAGTGCCGCCGGCGTGTTCAGGTACGAGTTCCGATGTATCGATCCGAACCGCACGAACTCGGCATTCTCGAGACCGGGGATCATGCGGAACACCCGCTGCTGGTCCGGAATGCGGAGTCGTGTCTGGAAGCCGACCATGTTCCACATGCGCGCGCCGCGGTCTTCTTGACGCAATTGCACGACCGCAAAGGACTCTCGAGCAGCTGCGCGGATCGTGGAGTCCCACTGGCTTGAGTGGACCGAACCGCAGCGTGTCGCGTCCGCGGCGAGCCATTTCTTCGATTGGCATGCAGCCCTCGAAGTAGGGCACTTCATCGAACTCGTGACCGGCGTACGGATCGGCGGCGACGAGTGCGTCTATGAAGTCGCTGTATCGCTGGCGATCGAGCGGGCAATTGAGGTACGCGCCATCGGGGTCGGCGTCGTGCATCGTCTCTTTGCCGTATCGCGACGCGCGAAAGACGACGTCGTGATCGATCGACTCGCGATCGATCACGGGAGCGATCGCGTCGAAGAAGGCGAGCGCGTCGACTCCCAGGCGGGTGCGAATGCTCTCGTGCGAGCGCGTCCGACGTGAGCGGACCGGTCGCAACGATGCAGGGCGCGGTAATGTCGGTGACTTCGCGACGCTCGACGGAAATATGCGGATGCGATTTGATGCGGTCGGTCACTATCGACGAGAAGACATCTCGATCGACCGCGAGTGCGGAGCCTCCCGGTACGCGCGCCTGATCAGCCGCCCAGAGGATGAGCGAGCCGAGGCTGCGCATCTCGCTCTTGAGGAGACCGTGTGCGTTGGTCTCCTCAGTGCTCTTGAACGTGTTGGAGCACACGAGCTCGGCGAAGCGGTCGGTTTTGTGGGCAGGCGTGGTTACGAGCGGCCGCATCTCGACCAGCGTCACGTCGTGTCCTCGCTCGGCGAGTTGCCATGCTGCTTCGGAGCCTGCGAGGCCGCCGCCCACGACTGTCACCATGGCCAGAAACTAACGCTGGCCGTCGAGGGCGGCGAGGTGCGGCGAGGTGCGGCGAGGTGCGGCGCGACTAACCTGCCACTGCCGCCGGTTCTGGCACCGGCGCCACGTCCCATTCGTTGCCACACTTGAGGCATTTGCGATAGTCGCCACGCGCCTTGGTCGACTTCATTTCGGCACCCACGAAACCACAGTCCGGACACTGCTCGAGCGTGGGCTTGTTCCACGCAACGAAGTCACAATTCGGATGGTTGACGCATCCGTAGAACGCGCGGCCGCCGCGCTTCGAGCGCAGCTGGATAATGTCGCCACCGTCTTTCGGACACTTCACACCAGTTGGTAGCGCGCGTGTGCCGCGGCATTTCGGGAACTTGCTGCAACCTAAGAACTCTCCCGACCGACCGTGGCGGATGACCATGGGTGCACCGCACTCATGGCAAATCTGATCGGTGAGTACAGCTGGTTTACGATCGCGACCGAGCGGCCTTGTGTAGTCGCAGTCAGGCCGATTCTCACAGGCGAGATAGGGGCCGAAGATGCCGCCCTTCGGAACCAAGCGGCCGCCGTCCTTCGGGCAACGTTCTTTCTCGATCGCGGAAAGATCGTGTGCGCGCGCGATCAGGTCTTCGATGTTGGCCTTATCCAGCGACTGGGCGAACGGACCGTAGAAGTCCTCGAGCACACGCCGCCAGCCCAATTCGCCTTCTTCGATCTTGTCCAGCTCCCCTTCCATGTTGGACGTGAATGCGACGTTGAAGATATCGGGG
This sequence comes from uncultured Gemmatimonadaceae bacterium, assembly GCA_963702675.1. GTDB lineage: Bacteria > Gemmatimonadota > Gemmatimonadetes > Gemmatimonadales > Gemmatimonadaceae > JADGGM01. Next base: position 3,489 of record CAVPDN010000008.1, on the reverse strand, counting down.
AACTGGTGCACCATGATCTTGGCCACGGTTTCGCCTAACGGAGTAGGCGTGAACCGCCGCTGTTCCAGCGTCACATAGTGACGATCGGCCAGCACGGAGATGATGGACGCGTACGTGGACGGGCGGCCGATGCCGAGTCGCTCCAGTTCTTTCACGAGGCTCGCCTCGCTGAACCGGGGCGGCGGTTCGGTGAAGTGCTGATGCGGCGTGATTTCACCGACGGGCACGTTCTCGTGCAACTCGAGAATGGGCAGCGCTTGCTCATCTTCGAGCGCGCGGCCGTCACCCTCCTCGTGCGCCTCACGATACAAGGCGAGGAACCCGTCGAACTTGATCACGCTACCGGTCGACCGGAACAGACAGCGGCCGAGGTCGAAATCCACCGTGGTGGTGTCGAAGACGGCAGGCGCCATTTGCGACGCCATGAAACGCTTCCAGACCAGCTCGTAGAGTTTGAATTGATCGCTGCTCAGGAACTTGCGCACCTGATCGGGGCGACGCGACGGATCAGTGGGACGGACCGCTTCGTGCGCATCCTGCGCATTCGCCTGCTGCGCCTTGCCGTAGAGCTGCGGTCCGGCAGCGAGATGATCCTGGCCGAACAGTCCCGTTAGGACCTCGCGGGCCTGGAGCGCAGCGCTCTCCGCCACGCGCGTCGAGTCAGTACGCATGTACGTAATGAGACCAACCGCACCTTCGGGCCCGAGCTCGATACCCTCGTACAGGTCCTGCGCGACGCGCATCGTACGCTTGGAACCGAAGCCGAGCTTCTTTGCGGCTTCCTGCTGTATCGTGCTGGTCGTGAACGGAGCAGACGAGTTCTTCCGGCGCTCACGGCGGCGGACGTCGGTGACGGTAAAGGTCTTACGGTTCTCGAGATCAGTGAGAATCGCGCGTGCGGCCTTCTCGCTGCCGATTTCCGGCTTCTTGCCATCGAGCTGGTGCAGCTTGGCGGTGAAGCGTTGACCATCTTTCTTCGAGCAGCGCTTCGATAGACCAGTATTCAACCGGCTTGAACGCGCGAATCTCGCGCTCACGCTCGACGATGAGTCGCAGAGCCACGGTCTGCACGCGTCCGGCAGACAATCCTTTCTTGACGGTCTTCCACAGCAGCGGACTGGCCTTGTATCCAACCAGTCGGTCGAGCACGCGGCGCGCTTGTTGGGCTTCGACTTTGCGCTCGTCGATGGACGTCGCGTTGCGGATGGCGTTCTGCACCGCGTCGCGCGTAATCTCGTGAAACATGACGCGGCGGACCGGAGCAGCGCCTTTGTGCTTAATGGTTTCCGCGACATGCCATGCGATGGCTTCGCCCTCGCGATCGGGGTCAGTCGCGAGGTACACCTGATCCGCAACTTTCGCTGCGCTCTTCAGATCAGCGAGCGTTTTCTCTTTGCCGGGCACGGTGACGTACGTGGGCTTGAATCCATCCTCGACGTCGATGCCTAACCCTTTCTCGGGCAGGTCGCGCACGTGACCGACCGTCGCGCGGACCCGGTAAGCCGGGCCGAGGTACTTGCCGATGGTCCGGGCCTTCGCCGGCGACTCTACGATGACCAGCGACTTCCCGGCAATCGTAGCCAGGTCGAGCGGCTCTTCGACGTGAGCGCGCCGAGACGTTCGCCGGCCTGCACGCTGGCCGCGCGCGGGGCGTTCGTCGGACGCGAGAGCAACGACGGCGCCATTCGAACGGCGACCAACGACTGCTTTCGTGTCAGCCTTCCCCTTCTTGGGGGGTTTCTTCGCGCCTTGGCGCGCCTTCTTCGAAGTCTTCTTGGCAGCCATGGAATCAGTGTATAGTCACGTTGTCGCCGCCCAGCCCGTCGTCCATGTAGCCCGCGCCCTCCATCAGGACGCGCAAGTCGTCCAGGGCGATTCGACCATCGATCTGACTAGAGCGCGCTCGATTACGTGCTCGAGCTCGACCGCGTTCAGCATTCCGGCGCCGCTCATCGAGATGAGGTGTCCCCATGCATCGGGAGTAAAGCGGCCCCGTTCATGTGGTCCGAGCACTCGAAAGGTCATGTTTCGATTACCGGACCTCGGCAGTGGTCGCCAGATGGTACGTCGAAAATCCGTGTATCCATCTGGAAATGCGGAATCGAATTCCGCTGAGCTGAATACTTTCATCGCGAGGCACCAACGCGCACGCCAAACGCGACCGGGCGCTAAACGTATGACTCTCCAATTGGGGCAACAAGCCGAGCGATCTGTACTGCAACTAGTTCAATACCAATGTGATCGGTGTCGATCACATAGTCCGCCTGAAGGTAAGCCGGTTCCCTTTCGGCGCTGAGTACCCTAAGTACGGCAACTGGCTCAGGCGCCTGCAGGAGAGGTCGTCTAATGCGTCCTTCTCCCATCCTTAGTATTGCGACTTCGGGCGCGACCCGCAGGTAAATGATACGCCCTGGGGGACGCAATAGTGCCATTGCTCCTGGAACGGTGATCCAGCCGCCTCCAGGTGCCAGAATGGCACCTTCTGACTTAGCGAGCTCCTGTGTCAGATTGAGCTCCAGACGGCGAAAGTGATGCTCGCCGTGGCGCGTGAATATTTCACTTACCGCCATTCCCGCTCGTCGCTCGAGCTCGTCATTGAAATCGAGAAACGGACGGCCGAGCAGGCGGGAAAGGCTCCGACCAACGGTGGTTTTGCCAGCGCCTGGAAGACCCACCAGGACGATGTGGGCAGCCTGCGCCGCGACTGGGTCTGACGATGGGGCCATGGTTTGTGCGACGGTCACGCGGTGGACGACCGAGGGGATGGTCGAGCCTGTCGCGGCAATGTATCCGTCGAAGTTCCGATGGATTTCATCCATCGAATCGCCACCGAACTTCTCGAGCCATGCCTGGGCGAGGACGAAAGCCGCCATCCCTTCCGCGATCACGCCCATCGCCGGCACCGCCGTCACGTCGGAACGTTCGGCGACGGCCTGGGCGCGCTCTCCGTTAGCCACGTCGACGGTCTGGAGCGGGCGCATGAGCGTGCTGATCGGTTTCATGCCGAGACGCATTACCAAGGGCTCCCCTGTGGTGATGCCGCCCTCCAATCCGCCCGCCGCGGTTCGTTAGGCGGCGAACGTGGCCGGTACGGGCGACGCCGGGCGGAGGGGCCATCTCGATCTCATCGTGCGCCTCCGCGCCCATTCGGCGCGACGTCTCGAAGCCCAGGCCGATCTCCACGGCCTTGACGGCCGGGATGGACATCATCGCGCCCGCGAGGCGCCCATCGAGCTTGCGGTCCCACGAAATTGCGACCCGAGTCCGACCGGCAGCCCGTCGCAGACCACTTCGCAGATCCCGCCTAACGTGTTGCCCTCGCGCTTCGCGGCATCGATGCGTTCGATCATACGATCGGCGGCGGACGCGTCGAGGGTGCGCAGCGGCGACTGATCGGCGATGGCGTTGATGTCTTCGGGAAGCGGATCAGGACGCGCGGCATCGACGCCGCCGAGATGCACGACGTGGCTGGCAATGCGCACGCCGAAA